>CAWHRF010000009.1:0-12602 GCA_963831725.1 uncultured Solirubrobacterales bacterium | reverse complement strand
TGACCTTATGCGGTAAAATTGGTAAAGGTCCGCTTTTCTTGACTTGAGGCGATATTGGCAGCATCGTCGCATGCACCACGAGGACTGCTATGAGGACACAGGGCGGATCCTCGACCTCGATGCGCACTTGTCTGAGCGTGGAGTGCTCCCCGGCGAGAACCGCGTGACGCAATAACTAGTGATGCGCCATATCCGGCGCATGATGCGCCGCGTATGGTGCATATAATGACCGGATGCCTCGTCAGCGCAGCAGCGACCTGTTCCCCACCGACCAACCGATCCCCGCCAGTCAGATGATCGGCCGCAGCTCTGACGTGCGCGAGATCGCCTCCACACTGGCAGGCGGATCGAGCATCATCCTGGCGGGCGCGCGGCGCACGGGCAAGACGAGCGTATGCGACGCCGTACTCGGGCGATTGCAGCGACGCGGCTACTACACGATCTCGATCGACCTCTTCCGGATCGCCACCACGGCAGAGTTCGCCGAGTCGCTGGTGGCTGCCACGCTCTCCAACCGCTCGGCCCTGCGGCGCGCCTTGCACCAGACCCGCCGAGCCGGGCGCTTTGTCGCCGACGCGCTTCAAACATCCGCCGTGCTGAAGTCGAAGGCCCAGCTCGGCGAGGAGATCGAGATCGCCTTCAATCCAGGCCTTGCCGCCCGCGACCCCGAGCGCTACCTCGACTACGCGCTCTCGCTTCCCGCCCGAATCGCCGCGGCCGATCGCAAGGATGCGATCGTCTTCTTCGATGAGTTCCAGGAGATCGCAAGCCCCCAGCAGCCCTACGGCGATGCGGACCGTCTCACCAAGCGAATGCGCGCGATCTTCCAGCGCTCCACGGGAGTCAGCTATCTCTTCGCGGGCAGCCTGGAGCATCTCATGCGAGACCTCTTCACCCCCTCCCAGCGTGCGCTCCACCAGTTCGGCGGCTTTCACGATCTGCGCCCGATCGAAGGCGACACTTGGCAAGCGGGCTTGAGCGAGCGCTTCCAGGCCGACGACTGCATCCTCGAGCCGGGCGCTCTCGCGACGATGGTCGACTACGGCGAGTTGCACCCCCGCACAACCATGCTCATCGCCCAGAAGACTCACCTGACCAGCGTCGAACTCGACACCCGGCGCATCGACATGCCCCTGGTCGACCAGGGGCTGCTCAGTGCCCTGGCAGCCGACCGGGTCAGCCACGAGCAGACAGTCGAGCGGATTCGCCGCCTGCACAAGCTCGGCCTGGCGGTCGCCGAGCGCCTGGCCCGTGGCGAGCAGGTCTATCCCGGCTTGCCGCGCGGAGCCGTACGCCGCGCCCTGGAATCCCTCCGCGACGCCGCCATCATCGAAAGCAAGGGCCGCGCAGACTGGAGATTCGCAAGCCCCCTCCTGCGTCGCTATATCGCCGGCATCGGCCTGTTCGAGTAGAGCGCATGTCCCCAATTCGGCGCATCATGCGCCGAATTGGGCGCATTGATGTTTAGCGCGGTAGACGGACACGGAGCTGACAAACTCAAAGGCGACCCGTGAGCCGCACACGCCCACAGCGATCCACGAGCATCGAGCCTCCGAGCAGGCACGCGCGATCCGCGCCCTTGATCGCCCTCGGGGCGGCGGGAGCGCTCGCCGCCCGAGCGTTTCTGGTCCGCGCCCTGCTATTCCAGTTCCGCCACGATGTGGCGGCGCTGAACGCGGGCGACTACGAGCCGACCCTCGCCAACTACGCCGATGACGCGGTCCTGCGCTTCAACGACGGCCCGCACCGGTGGGCCGGAGAGCACCGTGGAAAGCCCGCGATCGCCCGATTCTTGCGGAACTTCGTAAGCGCCGGCCTGCAGGGCCAGATAACCGAGCTGCTGATCGCTGGAGCGCCTTGGCGCATGACCGCGATCGCCCGCTTCGACGATCACGCCCACGACCCCGACGGCAAACAGGTCTACCGCAACCGCACCGTCCTGCTGATACGCACCCGCTGGGGTCGCATCGTGCACCACGAGGACTTCTACGAGGACACCGGGCGGATCCTCGATCTCGACGCGCACTTGTCCGAGCGCGGGGTGCAGCCCAGCGAGTAACCCGGCGCGCGCATGCGAGCGCCGGGCTTCCAAGCCCACGGCCATCCGGGTAGCACGGGATCATTACCGGATGTACCGGGGACCGACCACCGATCAGACCGTTAGGCTGCTGTCTTGCCGCAGACGCTGAGCCCTATCCCGACACCGCCACCGCCCGGTGGGATCCCCCCGGGTCAACTGCCTCCGGGACCGATGCCGCCGGAGCCGCCGCGTCGTGGCTGGTGGATGGCCCGGCGTCTGCTGCTTGGCGCGCTAGGCATCGTCCTGTTCGCGGGTGCCGGCACCTACGTGCTGATTCGCAACGAGGTGAGCGACGTCGTCAAGGCGCTCGGCCAGAACAAGGCGGTGAAGGTCGCGCCGAAAGTGCTCGTTCCCACCGGCACGGGCCAGCCCGAGACGCTGCTGCTGGTTGGCAACGACGAACGCAAGCCCCCCAAGGACAACCCCAATGGCGCCGTGCTGCCGCACTCCAACGAGATGCTGCTGGTGCGGATCGACCCGAGCAAGCCGACGATCTCGATGCTCTCGATCCCCCGCGAGCTGCAGGTCACCTTCGCCAAGCCAAACGGCGAACTGGAAACGAACCGCATCAACTCCGCCTACACCTTCGGCTACGAGGACGGCGGCGGCACCTCCGGCGGCGTCAAGCTGATGCTCGAAACGATCAAGAAAGTGCTCGGGATCACCGTCAACCACGTGTTCGTCACCGACTTCAAACGCTTCGAACACGCGGTCAACGAAATGGGCTGCGTGTACATGACCGTGGACAAGCGCTACTACCACAACAACGACGAACCGGGTGCAGAACAATATTTCGAAATCAACCTCGAGCCCGGCTATCAGCGCCTGTGCGGCAAGGAGGCGCTCGAATTCGTTGCCAACCGGCACGAAAGCACCTCACTGATCCGCGACGCTCGCGACCAGCGCTTCCTGCTGGACGCCAAGGCGCAGTTCGGCTCCACGCTCTTTGAAAAACGTGAAAAGTTCGAGAAGGTGCTTGGCAAGGCCGTGCAAACCGACCTGCACGGCGAAGAACAGGTGCTCCAGCTGCTGGAGCTGCTGGGCGAATCGGCCGGCAAGCCCGTGCGCCAGGTCCCCTTCCACGTCAACCTGCTGCCGACCTTCGACACAGCCTCGCCCCAGCAGCTGGAGGAAGCCGCGCACTCGTTCCTCGCCGGCACCGCCGCGATCCCCAAGCACAAGCTCAACGGTGCCGTGCGCTCGGCCAAGGGACACCATACAATCGCCTCCGCCGCGCGTTCGCTCACCCCCACCCCCAGCTCGACGATCGACGAAGCGCGCGCCCAGGCGCCAAGCCTGCCGTTCCCGCTGGAGGCCCCTCAGTTCCAGAAGACCACCGGCGAATCCTCTCCGGACGAACTGCTGCTCTACGGCATCCAAGGACCGCACGGCCACCGTCGCTATCCGTCATACGTGATCGTCGTGGACGATGGCGAACTGGGGCAGTACTACGACGTCCAGGGCAGCGCCTGGACAGGTCTGCCGCTGTTGGGCGATCCGAGCCAAACCGTGAAGATCGGCTCGCGCACATACAGCCTCTTCTACGACGGCGAACACATAAAGACAGTCGCCTGGCGCGAAGGCAAGGGCATCTACTGGATCGAAAACACGCTCACCTACAGCCTCTCGCCGGAAACGATGGTGACGATCGCGCGCTACACGCGGCCCGTCGACAACCCCACAGGCCCAGCGCCCGTGCACGCCCGGCACGTGAACCTGAGCGGCATCGTCCTACCCCCCCCGCATGGAGCCAGCACCACCAGCCTCGCATCCAAGATCGAGGCGGCACTCGGCCTGCTCAGTCTCGTCATCGTGATCCTGCTCGCCGTGGGCGTGCTCGTGCGCCAGCGCGAGCTCAAACGCCTGCGTGAGCAAGTCACCCAAGCGCTCGCGCTCGAGGCCCACCAACGCCGTGCCGGGCCCACCGCGCGCTAGTGCAGCGTTCCCGAAGTGACTTGTCGATTCGTGGCGATCGTAATGATCTGCTTGCATGCCTGCTTGTCGTCGTGGGTGTCGCGTAAACCTGTGGCGGGGTGATGGTGGGTTGGCCGTTGTCCCGCGGGGTGGCGTTGGCGGCTGGTCGGGTTCGGTGCGCTGGGTTGGCGTCGGGCGGCTGGGGCGTTCTCAGGCGCCTGCGGCGGCTAACTTAAGCCCGCTGAGTGGGAGTCGACCGATCTCAAGTCGAATCGCTCGGCAAGACTGCCGGCGGGCGGGCGAATGTCGCTTGACGAAGCGGAGGGACGTCACCGGGCCGGAACGAACGAAACCCCGGCGGTTTGGCCTGCCCGAGGGCTGCACAGGGACCGTTCCGGGGTCTTCGCCCCTTAGCCTAGCGCAGGCGATCCCCAATGACCAGCCCTCACACACATCTCGCGCCGTCGGATATCGAGCGGCTGTTCAGCGCCGAACGATTGAGCACTTACATCGCGCATTGCGACGGAGACTTTGCGGCCGCAGTTGAGATGTATCGCTGGAACTCTGCGATAACAGCCGCGTTCTGGGAGCCAGTGGGTCATCTGGAGGTGGCGCTGCGGAACACACTTGATGATCGGAACGCTGCACGCCATTACCGGCTTCGGCGAGCGGGGTCATGGCTAGACGATCCGGCGGGAGAGTTGCCCAACAGAGCGCTTCTGGATATCGCGGGCGCCCGCGAGCGCGTGAAGCAGAAGGGCAAGCGTGCGAGCGATGGGCAAACGATAAGCGAGTTGAGCTTCGGCTTCTGGCGCTTTCTGATCACCAAGAAGCTGACGGTGCTCTGGCCCGATCTCGCCACCGGCTTCCCCTATGCGCTCGACCGGCGACGCGAGACCGTCGAGGCTCCGCTTTCGCGCCTTCACGTCTTCCGCAACCGGCTCGCCCACCACCAGCGCGTCTGGAGCCACGCCCCAGACGAGCGCTACGAGGATCTACTCGCCCTCGCAGGCTACATCGACCCGGCACTGCCCAACTGGATCGAGGCAACGAGCAAGGTCCAGGAAACGCTCAAGAGCAAGCCGTGAGGACGCAAGCTGTAACGTTCACCTGACGCTGTATACACCCCGGCGTTGCCTGTGTCGCTCGTCGTCCAAGGCGAGTACGCGATCGAGCGGTGTCTTGGCTTCCGCTTGCGCAGAAGAGAGCACGCGCCGCGCCCTGCCTTCCACGCTTGCTTGGCGGTCATGGCGCGAACGTGGCCTCGCGCTACTGCTCTCCGAGAAGGGGCGATCTGTCGAGAGCGCCGGTGCTCGTCTATGGTCTTGTCCGGTCTGGCCGATTGGCCCGGCGACGTCACGGAGGCGTGGCGACCAAGAGAGAGTGAGGAGATCCACGATGGCGATCGTGCAACGCAATGTCCAGATCAAGGCCTCGCCGCAGGAGGCGATGGCGCTCTTGAGCGATGCCAGCCGGTGGCCGGACTGGTATCCAGGCATGACGGAGATAAAGATCGCCGCTCCTTTCCCCGAAGCAGGGGGCAAGGTCGCCTTCAAGGTGAAGTCGGCCGGCATCTCGATGCCGATCACCGAGACGGTCCTCGACTACCAGCCGGGGAAGCTGCAGCTCTTCCAGATGGAGGGCATGTTGTCGGGGCGCGCTCGCTGGGAGCTCATCCCGCAAGGCGACGGAACACGCCTAACAACTACGTTCGACTACGTGCTGCCGGGCGGCGTGCTCGGCAAGATCGCCGATGCGCTCATCGCTAAGCGCATGAATGCCAAGAGTCTCGAACAAGCTCTCCACAACTTCAAGGCGCTCGTAGAACGCCAGTAGGTTGTTCGGTGATGGGCACGGCGGATTCCCGAACCTGCTAAGTCTCGCGTCGTCCTGCCCTCCACGTAACCCGAGGCCCCGTCGTCTCCGTGAAGATGCTCGAGGGCGCCTCTATGCGAGCGTCCGGATCCACGGTCGGCCGTGTCCCCCTCTGGACGACAAGCACCTCCGCATAGAGTCCGCGCCAGCGGCCCGGTCAGCGTCAGGAGCGAGCGTGTCGACAGCGAGGATGTGCGCGAACTCCAGTCGGATCACTAAGCGAGTGTTATGTGCGTGCAGACCGGCGGGAGCGACGGCTGCCAGCGAGTTGGGTAGCCGCTCGGTGCCGGCGACGGTGTAGTACTCAAAGCCGCCCGCCTCGAGGCCCGGCGTCGCGTCCATGTCGTAGTCGGCGCCCATGGCCACGACGAGGAAGTCCGCGTCGTAGGAGCCGGCGTCGGTGGTGACGCGCCGGGCGGTGGCGCGGGCTTTTGACCGCCTTGTTGCCTGGGCCGCGCAGTTTGAGAGATGATGCGCGTAACCGCACGCCCCCGACGAAGGAAGGAGCATCATGGCACGCACCCTGGCGGAGATGGTCGGCACCGCTCGATCGGAGGCGCGCGAGATCTCGCCTGCTGAGGCGGCGGGCCCCGGACGCCGCGCCCGATCTCATCATCGACGTCCGCGAGGCCGGCGAGTTCCAGAAGGGCCACCTCCCGCGCTCGACGAACATCCCGCGAGGCATGATCGAGCTGCGCGCTGACCCGGCGTCACCGGTGGCCAGCACAGCCATCGTCAACGACACGTCGGCGCGGATCCTCCTCTACTGCACGAAGAGCCCGAGCGCTCGCTCGCTGCTCGCCGCACAGACACTGCAGAGCATGGGCTACGACAACGTCGAGGTGCTCGACGGCGGGCTCGTCGCCTGGACCGAAGCCGGGCTGCAAGTGGAGGTCACCGAGCCGTGATCCTCCCGCCCCACGATTAGACTTGCTTCGGCAAGCTCAGCGAAGCCTGCTCGTACAAGAGCAGGATTGACTGGACCCACAGCACGGTTGGACCTACGTGGACGGAGACTGGTCGATCGTTCGGGAGGCGGGGTACTGAGATCGACTGCTGTTCAGCAGCTCAAGCGGCCGTCTCGGCCGCCCGGCCCACACTGTCGAGTTAGACGACAACCAAGCGTTCGAGTGATCGTCACAACGCCACGAATCGACAAGTCACTTCGGGAACGCTGCGCTAGCTCATTTCCACGTAGCCGGTCGCTTCGGTGGGACTGCGCACATTGGCGGCAACCTTGTTTTCGTAGTTGCCCTCGATCGTCTGGACCTGGCCGTTCGGAAGCACGTCCCTGACGATCCCCACGTGTTCGTCGCCGAACACGATCAAGTCGCCGGGCTTGGGCACCACCCCGGGTCCGTTGGGGACCGCGCGCCCGCTGCTCTGCGCCCACGACCAGATATCCGAGACGGCTCCGAGCCCCTGCCCCTGGGAACCCAGCGCCTCGCCCGCCTGGCGTGCGGCCCACGAGGCGAAATACGCGCACCACGGGGCTCCGGGGACCGCACCTTCGGTTGCGCTGCGATATTCGGCGATCGCCGGCGATTCGTTGGATCCGGGAGGTTGCTCGGTCTGGCCGAGCTGGGTTTCGGCGACCGCCACGATGCGAGCGCCCGCCCCTTCGGGCGAAGATGCCGGCGAGACTCCCGCTACGCCGCTTGCCCGAGCCAGCGCCGCGGCAAACGAGGATTCCCCGCCGGGGGTCGACGCTTCACCCGTCGCGGGCGCTTCGGTGCCACCCGTCCGCGCAGTGCTCGGTCCGCCGATCAGCATCGCGGGGTCAAGCAGCGCCTGTCTGATCGCGCTGACCTGCTCCAGCGTGGATTCGATCGACATCACCCGGGTATTCGGCAGTCGCACGCCGCAGTTGAGTTCTCAGGGCCTATCTCGGTAGGCCCTGAGACTCAGCGCCCCGCCCGGGCCGCGCTCGCGCGCGGCTGTGGGTCGTCACTGGCGCCGATAAGCGCGACCCGCTCGCGCGGCTGCTTGCTCACAATCCTGGGATCCCGTAGGCCGGGTCGTGGGGCGGGGGCAGTGGTCATTGCGGACGCGACAGCCGCGAGTAGCTGAGCTCCCACGGCTGCGCGTCCACGATGGTTCAGCCGCTCACCGTCACGAACTTCTCTTCTCCAGCCGCCGGTGCTGTGTTGAAGGTGATTTCGACTTCTGCGCCGCTGATCGGCTTGACTTTGTAGACCGTTGACTGTTCCAGTTCTCCGGGTGATTCGGATTCGGACTTCTGTACGGTCACGCTCACCAAACGCGTGGCTAGACCGTGTTTGAGGGTCCATTTCGTCTTCGTGCCGTTTCCGGTGATCGCAAATGACGTTTTGCGATCGACCACCGCGGTAGCGCCAGAATTCGCTTCTCCTTCGGTCGGCTTGACAGGCGCCTGCGCGGTTTCGGTTACTTCCAGCTTGCCGTTGATCTTCACCACATGTGATGAAAAATTGCCAAAGATCAAAGGACTTGTCGTTGGTGTATCAGCAATGTAGAGTACATCTGATTCACTTTTGATTTGAGCGCCCGCTTCATAGCCCAGAAATACATTGCCGTTGCCACTTTCGTCATGCTCTCCCGCGAATGTCCCAACCGCCGTGTCTTCCGAATGATTGTCGGGCTGATGTTCAGCGGCTGCGCCAAGCGTTAGTGTGCCAATCGCGGTGTTGCCACTGCCAGTCCTGTCTTCATCGTCGGCATTAAAGCCGACGTCGGTATCCCTGATCCCACTGGTCAGGCCCGCAGCCGCTTCGTGTCCCACCGCAGTATCGCGTTCTCCGGTCGTTGGTTCTTTGAAGTAACTGGACATCGCATCGTTGCCAATGGCGACGTCATCCGTGGCGGTGGTCGCGTCGTAGAGCGCCACGTTCCCGACGGCCACGTTCCCGTCACTGCCGGTTTCGGCATTGCGCATCGCGGCGTTGCCAATTGCGATGTCTTTGCTCGCACCAGTCTCCGTTGAGGCCGCTTCGTTGCCTATGACGGTGTCTTCGCTGCCAGTTGTATTTGATTTCATCGCTTTGGCGCCTATGGCGGTGTCAGATTGACCTATTGTATTGGAGACGAACGCTTCTTGGCCGAGCGTGGTATCACCTTTTGGATGTATCAGGCCAAGATTTTCCAATGCGGCGATAGGCGAGGTGAGGTCTTTTAGGTTTTCCGCTTTCAGGAGGAATTCAGATTCGGCGTGCGCGATGGCAGTGCCAGCGAGAAAAATGCTGGCTGTGCACAGGGTGACAGTGACGACTCGGCGCCGTACTCTCTCTAGCAGTGCTCCCGCGCCAGAGATCGACATGGATAATGGAAATGAAAACAACGGTTCTCCCTTACTCGTCGTGATCGACTGACATATGGACTCCGACTGTGCGAACTAATCGCAAATCACATCGAAGCACAGCGAGCGGACGCCAAACGACGTGGTCAACCGCGCGCGTTGCTGTGGCACATAACGTGACAGGACAAGCGCGACGCGTTCACTCGCCGCGCCTGCTCAACTACAAGCTTCGCGAGCCGTCCATACGACAGCCTCCACGAGGACACACAACCACGTTCGCGCTCACCAACCCCACCCCTGCATGACCTGGACAGTCACGCTGCCGTCTGCAACGTGCCGAGCCGGGTGCCGCCTGCCCTCAGACGGCGACAGCCCGATCAGCCTCTGCCAAGCCCGGCGCGAGCTGAAGACCACCCTGGCCTGCCGGTAAGACCACTGCCCGGTCTGCCGGCGCAGGCTGCCGCCGTGCCGACCTACCGAAGTCCTACCGTAGGGATAGGCCCTTAAAGAAAACGGGCGGCCAATGGCCGCCCGTTTCCATCACCGTTCCCTCGATGAGCGATGACTACTGCAGGAGCTTCAAAACGGCCTGCGGTTCCGCATTGGCCTGCGACAGAATCGACACACCAGCCTGCTCGAGAACCTGGAGCTTCGTGAAGTTCGTCATTTCCGCCGCCATGTTCACGTCGGTGATCCCACTCACAGCAGAAGACAGGTTCTGGCTGTAGGTTTCCAGGTTCGACTCGGTGTACTGGATACGATCCTGGACCGAGCCGTATTCGCCGGCAAGCGCCGAGACCTTGTTGATGGCTTCGTCGATTTTCGTGATCGGTTCGGTGCCTGTGAGTTCGATCAGGCCTTTGAGTTCGGTGTTGAGGTCAACGGTTTTCACGCCGATGACTTCGCCGTCGTTGGCGCCGACCTGGAAGGAGATCGTCGTCGCTTTGCTGAGCAGATCGATGCCGTTGAACTGAGTCGTTTCACCGACGCGTTCAATCTCAGAGCTCAGCTGCGTCACCTCGGAGGTGATCGCCGCCTGATCCGCCGTCGAGGTCGTGCCGTTGGCGTACTGCACCGCGAGCTCGCGGACGCGCTGAAGCATCTGCTCGACATCGTTGAGCGAGCCCTGAGCCGTCTGCGCAAGCGAAACGGCGTCCTGGCTGTTCTGCGTGGCCTGATTGAGGCCGTTGACCTGACCCTCGAGGCTCTGGCTGATCGCGTAGCCGGCGACGTCGTCGGCCGCCGAGTTGATCTTCAGGCCCGAAGACAGGCGCTGCATCGCTGTCGCCAGCGAGTTCTCGGTGCTGTTGAGGTTCCTGTTGGCATCCATCGCCGACAGGTTTGTGTTCACTGAAAGGGACATGCGTTCATCTCCTTGATGACGGTTTGTTGTCGGTCCCGAACCGACTCCGTGTCGGTTCTCTTGGGTTATCGCCGACAGGCGGCGAAACTTGAGCTGAATTCACTGCCGCTTGGACGATTCCCTGCCCCCGCAAGATTTCCTGCACTCGCTCACGTTCAAACGCGCACGTCGATGTGGGGGCGCCCGTCGTCCTCCTCGGGCCACTCCGACTGGATCTCTGGGAGCAGCTCGCGGCGCTTGCGCTCCTCGCGGTCCTTCGCCCGACGATCGCGCTCGCGAGTGACCCGCTCCAATCCCTCCACGGGCGCTCTGCCCATCCGTGAGATCGCCGAGGCGCCGGGGGCGATCGGAGGGATCGGATCCATCTTCGGCTACCGGGCCCTCATGCGGCCCTTGCCTTCGGCCGCTCGGCGGACGCCGCGGGAGGCTCCTGTCGCCCTTCGGCCGCGTGGACGGCGGACAGCAGCTGCTGTTCGCGATTCTTGATCTCGAGCACCACCAGACGGCGCCACACGAACACCGCGCCCGCCCACACCGCCACATAGCAAACGCTGCCTGCCACCAGCGCGCGCAGCGCGGCCCCGGCGAGCGTGCCCGTCGGCAGCGACAGGTAGCCGGCGATCAGAAAGCCCGCCAGCCCGCCCCAGCCCTTCGCGCGCGCAACCGAGCGAGCCGCACGCGGGTGAGCGGCGACGCTTGGCGACCCCGAAGCATCGGCGGTACCCTCGGCAGACTTCGAGTCCGATCCCTTGGACTTCTTGCCCTTTGACTCCTTCGCCTTGGACTTCTTACCCGACGCCGTGGGCTTCGGCTCACCCTCAGGCTGTGCAGGCGGTGGAGCCGCGGCGGTATCGGCCGCGTCTGCCGGCGGCTCCTGCACGAGAGTTCCAGCGTCAGTTGCCATCGCGCTCATCGGCCTCCAGCATACGCCGCCTCTCGGCGCGTTCGGTGGCGAATATGAAGCGGACCAGGCGCCTGCGATTCAGCTCGCTCATCTCATTGAACGTGATGGCGCGATGCCCATTCACGTCGCTACGCACGACCCTACCCATCCCAACAACCGGCTCACTGCCCGCAGCCAGCGACAATTGAAACTCGACCTCCTCCCCGACCTCCAGCACGTCGGGGCCCGCGAGCAGCAATCCGCCACCCGCAAGCTCGACCGCGTAGGTTTGGACCTGGCGACGATCGCTGCCCACATACACGAGCACCGGCCGCTTGGCCCTCAGGCGCACGTATTCCCGCCGCTGGCTCACTGCAACAGCTTCGCCGCCAGCCCGGTCGGATCGATCCGGTTCAGTCGCCATCTTCCCGAGCGCTCATGATCGAGCGTGTACTCGGGCGCGAGGCCGAACGTGCATGCCGCCTCGACCGCCACCCCGATCTGGTCGGTCTCATCCGCGTGGGTCACCGCCAATGCGTTTGCGCCCAGCGGGCGCAGCGCCGCCACCAGCTGCGCTGCCGCCACCGCACCGAGCGTCGCCGGCAGCGCGATCACCACGCGCTCGGGCTTCAGCTCGCCCAGCAGGCCCGCGAGCTTGCGAATGCCCGAACGATCGCCAACCGACAGCGGGGGGGTGTCGACCACGAGCAACCCCTCGCTCCTGGCCTTGCGCAACGCCCGGATCGCGCGCGGCGCGTCGATCGATGTCGGCTTCATCAGATAGGGGCTGAGCAGCATCTCAAGCTCACCCTTGCCCGCGCCCCTCAAGAGCGTCGCGCAACTCGCCGGCAGCGTGGAGCCCTTGCGATAGGCACCCAGCAGCGCCGCGCAGCAGCTCGTCTTACCGGAGCCGCCGGGCCCCACGACGACGATCGCCGCGCCCCGAGTCGGTAGCGGCGCGCCAACCGGTATCCGCTGTGTGAGCGCGATGCGCACCGCCTGGCTC
This sequence comes from uncultured Solirubrobacterales bacterium, assembly GCA_963831725.1. GTDB lineage: Bacteria > Actinomycetota > Thermoleophilia > Solirubrobacterales > Solirubrobacteraceae > Palsa-744. The sequence goes on along the minus strand of CAWHRF010000009.1, from coordinate 207 downwards.
AAGCTCGCGCGCGGGGTCAGCGGGAGGACGTGCACGGCGGCCGCGTCGATCAGCTCGCCGGCGAAACGTTCGCTAATTCCCAGGGCGAGCAACCCGCCCTGGATGTTGGCGCGCGCGCGTGCGCGTGCCGGCGGCGGCGATGGCAATGACGGCGCGTTGCGTCGAGGAGGTTGCGTGGCCTGAATCGGGTCCGACCAGACCGTTGCA
>CAWHRF010000008.1:0-102867 GCA_963831725.1 uncultured Solirubrobacterales bacterium | reverse complement strand
ACCGCCCCGCTACTCGCCTCGGGGGTGCCGATGCAGGAAATGATCGACGCGATCCATGCAACGGTGGCGATGGCCGCCCGGCAGGGGATCGCCCAGGCGCGGATCGAGCTCCAGCCCGAGGAGCTTGGGCAGATCAGCATCCGTCTCAGCCAAACCAGCGCGGGGCTGAGCGCGCGGGTGAGCGCCGACACCGCGGCGGGCGCGCAGGCGCTCATCCAGGGTGGCTCGGAGCTGCGCCAGTCGTTGAGCTCGCTCGGCGTGTCGCTGCTACGGCTGGACATCGGCTCCTCAGGACAGTCCCAAGCCCGCGAGCAGGGGGAACGCTTCAGCGGGCAGACAAACGGATCGAACGCCTCCACATCAACCGCCACCGAGGACGAAGGGCTCGGCGAGTCAAGCGGCGGGACTCGTCCACTCGGTGTCGCGCGGGGCGAAATCGTCGACGTGCTGGCATGAACAAACGAAAGGATCGATTGCCATGACAACACCCATCGCACATGCAGCCGCGGCGGCAGGCTCCTCCACGGGCTCTGCTGCCGCGACAAACCCGGAAAATCCGAACGGCGTGCTCGGGCAGAACGGTTTCCTGCAGCTGATGATCGCTCAGCTGCAAGCGCAGAATCCCCTGGAACCCAGCAACGGCACCGAATACGTCACAGAGCTCGCGCAGTTCACGCAGCTCGAGCAAACGACCAATCTCGCAAGCTCCAGCGAGCTGTCAAGCGCAGTCCAGTTGATTGGACACACAGTTTCCTATACCGACCCGACGACCGGGAAGACCGCCACAGGCTTGGTGCAGAGCGTTCAGTCAGGCACGGCAGGGCCGACCGTCACCGTGGAAGGCATTCCCGGCGTCAAGGTCTCGAGCATCGCGGAAGTCAGTTGAACCCGATCGCAAACCCAGCACTGATCCCCCCGGGGGGGTTGAGCGCACCGCCGGCCAAGCCGGCGGGCCCCGCAAAGCCCGCCGATGGCGCTGGGCGCGACACGCCCGGCGAGGCGCTCTCCGGTCAATCTTTCGCCGATGCGCTAAAGCAAGCCGGAGGCTCGGAGCAACTGCAATTCTCACGCCACGCGCTGGCGCGTGTGCAGCGGCGAGGCATCCAACTTGACTCCGCCACGCTCGGGCGGCTGTCTGAGGGAGTGGGACGCGCAGCCGGCAAGGGCTCGCGCGACTCCCTGGTTCTTGTCGACGGCACCGCGTTCGTGGTGTCTGTCAGCAACCGCACGGTCATCACAGCCGTGGGATCCGAGCACATGAAAGACAACGTGTTCACCAACATCGACAGTGCCGTGATCGCATGAGCGCGGTGGCTGCAAACAACAACGGCTGGACCTCATCGAGGAGGCCGCGAAAGGAAGGGCAGTCACCATGATGACTGGAATGTATGCCGCTATCAGCGGCCTTGACGCGAATCAGGCACTACTGAATGAGACGGCCAACAACCTGGCGAACGTCAACACCGTGGGCTACAAGGCCTCGAGTGTCACATTCGCCGAATCGCTCACCCAGGTGTTGCGCGGGGCCTCTGGGCCGACGGCCACCAACGGCGGCTCAAACCCTGTGCAGGTGGGCCTGGGAGTACAGGTGAGCGCGACCCGCAACGAAATGACAGAGGGATCGTTCCAGTCGACCAACAATCCCCTTGACATCGCGATCGAGGGCAATGGCTTTCTGCGCGTTGGCTCCGGGACGCCGCCGGCAAAGGAACCCTATACGAGCGGTCTTCCAGCCAACGTCAACTACACGCGCGCGGGGGACCTCACGACCAACTCCGATGGATTCCTCACGACCGAAGCAGGCGAATACGTGATCGGACACAACGCGGTGGCCACCGAAACCGAAGCCGGCACCACCTATGCGGCGGGCAAGGAAGAAAGCTACATACGGGTCCCGCCCGGCTCCAGCAACGTGTCGATCGGCCAGAACGGCGCGGTCAGCTACACCGATGAGAACCCCGAATCGAAGACCTACCAGCAACGGGTGACAGCGGGCTACATCTCGCTTGCGACTTTCCCCAACGAAGCGGGCCTTGAACGTCTAGGTGGATCGCTGTGGGGGCAGACCGCCAACTCGGGCACGCCGATCGTCGGCACGCCCGACACGGCCGGCTTCGGCACGACGATCGGCGGGGAGCTCGAGATGTCAAACGTCGATCTTGCGACCGAGATGACCAACATGATCACGGCCGAGCGCGGCTACCAAGCCAACTCGCGTGTGATCTCCACAGCCGACGAAATGCTGGGGACCCTGGTCACGATGACCCAGTAGGTCTTTTACCGCGCGAACAAGGGGGTCCGAATAGAGAGGACAACTCCGAGGAGCACGGGGTGGGATGGTGTGCCGCATGCGCCGTTCCACCCCGTCGCTATTTGGTCCATGTTGACCTAGGCCGTAAGCTGGAACGCCAAGGGAGCGTTGCGATGATCACCCTCAACCGGCTCGGCCACAGCGACGAGCCATTCCAACTGAATCCGGACATGATCGTCACGGTCGAATCGACCCCCGACACGGTGATCGCGCTTGCCACCGGCGCAAAGGTCGTGGTGGCCGAGACGCCCGAGGAGGTGGCCGCGGCGCTCCATGCCTATCGCGCCAGCGTGCTGAGCGAGGCCCTGAGGAGCCGTCGAGCGCCGCGTCAGCCAGTAGCGCCGCCGGCCCATCGCGAGTCAGGCCGATTGTCCGCGGTAGAGGACGATCCGGAGTAGCCCGACCAGCTGTCAAGGATTTTCCGCAAGCGCCGATGTAGGGAAGCAATGAAAGCTTCTACGGCCATTGGCATCGGGGTGGCCTTCGGCTCCCTGTTGATGAGCTCGCTGATGGGTGGGACCAGCCCCGCTTCGTTCATCGACATCCCCGCGCTCATGATCATCCTCGGCGGTACCGCCGGAGTGACGCTCGCCAGCGTTGGCATGGAGTCGATGAAGCGCGTGCCGAGCCTCTACAAGATGGTGTTCTCGGCTGAACCCCCCGACATGCGCGGGCAGCTCGATCTGCTGGTGTCGCTGGCCGACAAGGCTCGCCGCGAGGGCCTGCTCGCACTCGACGCCCAGCTGTCTGAGATCGAGGACCGTTTCACACGCAACGCCTTGCAACTGGTCGTTGACGGAACCGACCCGGAGATGGTCCACACGATCCTCGAGGCCGAGGTGGACGGGATGGCCGCACGTCACGCGACCTCGGCCGGCCCGTTTGAGAAGGCGGGAGGCTTCGCGCCGACGATGGGGATCATCGGTACCGTCCTGGGCCTGGTGCACGTGCTCCAGAACCTGGCGGCGCCATCCACACTCGGACCCTCTATCTCGGCGGCGTTCATAGCGACCTTGATGGGCGTGGGCTCCGCCAACGTCGTCTTCCTGCCGGTCGCAAACCGCTTGAAGGCGATCTCCGCCGAGGAGATCGAGCTGCGGATGATGACGCTCGAGGGAATCCTCTCGATCCAGGCGGGCGACAACCCACGACTGGTCAGCGAGAAGCTGATGTCCTACCTGCCACCAGACCAGCGCTCCACAGACGAGGAGCCCACGCCGGCACGGCTCGACGTAGAGTCAAAGGCGGCCTGAGATGTCCAGGGGGCACGGTCGCGGACGCCGGCGCGGCGGCAGTGCGCACGAGGAGAGCGAGGAGCGCTGGCTGCTCACCTACGCCGACATGATCACGCTGCTGATGGCGCTGTTCATGGTGTTGTTCTCGATCTCCTCGGTCAACATCTCCAAGTACAAAACCCTCCAGCAGTCGCTGAAGGCGGCCTTCTCGGGCAACATCCTCCCCGGCGGCAAAGCGATCGCCCAGCAGGGCTCGACCGCCAATGCCAGCCAGGTTCCCGCAACCTTCGAACTGCAGGCGATCGAGCCGGTCTCCACCGAGGGAACAAGCAGCCTGCAGAACAGCACCGCGCCGGGCACCCAGGGCATGCGCAGCGCCGCCGCGGCTGCCGTCGAGCAGCAGTCAAACGCCCAGCGCGAGGAAAGCGAGTTCGCCCAGATCAAGCGCGAGCTCGATGCCTACGCCGTCGCCCACGGTTTCAGCAAAAGCGTGCAAACGTCGATCGAACAGCGCGGCCTTGTCATCAAGGTGCTCACCGACGATCTTCTGTTTCCCTCCGGGCAGGCCACGCTCGACAGTAAGTCCTACGCGCTGCTCGGCGAGATCGCCCAGCTGCTCAACATCGATGAGACGCATCCGATCGAGGTGGAAGGCAACACCGACAACGTGCCGATCCACAGCGCTCAGTTCGCGAGCAACTGGGAGCTGTCCACCGCACGCGCCAGCTCGGTCGTGGAATTCCTGGGCGAACACGGCGTCGCCCAGAGCAGGCTGACGGCAACCGGCAACTCCGACCAGCAGCCCGCTGGCAGCAACGCGACCCCGGCCGGTCGTGCCCGCAACCGGCGTGTGGAGATCGTGATGCGCCGTATCTACGGCGGAGAAGGCGAAACCCACTCCGGCAGCGAACCATAACCAAGCACGACCCCGCAAACCCCTCCCCCCAAAAGACAATGCTCAAAAACAAGAAGATCCTGATCGTGGCGATCGTGCCGATCCTGCTGTTCGCCGGCTACACGATGACCAAGGCCAAGCCGGTGGTCACCCAGAAGATCAAGGGGACCATCTACGTGATGCCCCAACCGTTCCTCCTGAACCTCAGCGACGGGCGCTACGCCAAGCTCACTATCGCGCTTCAGCTGGCGCCCGGACAGAGCGACGGCGCCACCGCGGGGGCCGGCTCATCGGGTTCCGAAAGCACGGCCGGTACTCTGCCCGAGGAACCAGTCGTGCGCGAAATCGTCACCAACGCGGTGACCGGCCAGAGCGGCGAAGTGCTGATCGGCTCTCAGAGTCGCAGTGCGATCAAGCACCAGATCCTGCACGAGATCCAAAAGCAGACAGACGTCAAAGTCGAAGCAGTGCTCTTTCCAGAATTCACCGTCCAATAGGAGGCAAAGTGGCTGAGGCAATCGAGTACGAGCAGTTCGATCAGAGCGCTCAACCCGGTGCGGATATGCAGTCCGATCCGGATTTGAGCCGCCTCAGCGACATACCGATGGAGCTGAGCGTGGAGATCGGCCGCACGCACATGACCGTCGGGGAGACGCTCGATCTGCGCGTCGGCTCGATCGTCGCACTCGAGCGTCAGGCCGGTGAAGCCGCCGAACTGCTGGTCAACGGCACGCCGATCGCACGAGGCGAGGTGGTTGTCGTGGACGAGCAGTATGGTCTGCGCGTCACCGAGATCCTCGAGGGCAACGACATCGCCTGCACTCCGGGGTCTGGCGAGCCGGTCGCGGTCGAGGCCGCGGTAAGCGAGAGCTGACAGAGGGAAATCGTTGAGTCCAAAGAGTCGCGCCGGCGCCTCCAAAGACGAGCCGCAGGGCTCGAAGAAGCGCGCGGCCGCTCCCAAGTCCGAGCGCACCGGCGCGAAGGCTCGCACCGGTGCTTCCAAGGGCCAGACCTCCGGCGCGGAGGCCTCAGCGGACGACGCGCCGCCGGAGCAGCAGCTCGATGGTCCCGAGGCCGGGCGCATACGAACGCTCGACTTCTCCCAGCCGACCAAGTTCACGACCGAGATCCGCCGGCGGATCTCCGGCGGGGTCGACCAGTTCTGCGAGGCGCTCGCCGGCTGGCTCACAAACGAGCTGAAAACGGAGGTGCAGCTCAACGTTGCGCGAGTGGACCAGCACACCTGGGCCGCCGCGAAGGCGCGGCTGGCGGTCGACGCGGTCGCGGTCGCGGTCGAGGCCTCCTCGATCGAGCGCCAGATGCTGCTCAGCGTCGAGCAGCCACTGTTGCTGCAGGCGCTGGAATGCCTGCTCGGCGGCGACGCGGCGCACGCTCCAAGCGAGCGTCATCTGACCGATCTCGACTGGGTGCTCGTCAGGGGCTTGCTCGAGAGCGCCGTCTCGGAGCTGTCGAGCGCGTGGGGCGAACTCGGCGGTCCCGAGCTGAGCTGTGGTGAGATCGACCTGGAGGCCGACGCGGGGGTGCTCACGCCTGTGGGGGAGCCGACGTTCTCGATCACGCTCGCGAGCACGATCGACGGTCAGTCCTCGTCGATGTCGCTGCTCATACCGTGGATGGCGATCGAGCCCGTGGCCGAGCGCATTCGCGGAGCCGCTGAGGAGCCGCTGCTCAGCGACGTGCACGGGCCCGATGCCCTGCGGCGCAGGCTCGGAGGCGCTCAGGTGTTGCTGCGCACCGAGGTCGGCTCGGCGCAGATGCCGATCGAGCGGATGCTCGAGCTGGTGCCCGGTGCGCTGGTGCAGCTGGAGGGGCGCGCCGAGGATGGCGTGTGGCTGTTCGCCGAGGGGGTGCTGATCGGGCGTGGGCGTCCGGGGCGCTCCGGCACGCGACGCGCGATCAAGCTGCATTCCACGAGCGAGGCCCCGACCAGAGCCGATACCTACGCGAAGCTCGGGCGCGCCGAGCTGGAGCGTGCGCGCGCGAACGTGGACGGTGCGCGCAACAACCCCGAGGGGCGAGCGATCCTGCGCAGCATCTTCGTGCGCGTGTGGGCCGAGCTGGGCCGCACTCATGTCCCCTTGCGCGGTGCCCTGGAGCTTGCGCCGGGGGACGTGCTGGAGCTGGATCAGTCCGCCGAGGCGCCGGTGGAGCTGTTCGTCAACGGCCTGTGCTTTGCCAACGGCAGTCTCGCCGTCATGCCCGACGGCGGCTGGGGTGTGCAGGTCGCCGAGCTGGTCCAGAGCACTGTCTGACACGGGGCGGATCTCGCCCTTCGACCTGGAAGCCTCAAGACCTTCCCACCGGGGCCGATAACCGGGGGCGACTCTTCCTCGGAGTCGTCCCTCGATGACTAAGACGATCCCGCTTCCCCGGGCGGCCACGCAGGTGGCCGCGTTGCTTTCGGGCTGCCTGCTTTTGTGGGCCAGCCCGGCCTCTGCCTTCACTCCCTCGGCATCTGCAAAGAAAGCGCCCGGCGGCGAAAACACGCCGCTCGACCTCAACACGTCCACCACCGGCTCGCACACGAGCTCAGGAGGGGCGAGCATCGTGCGCACGATCGTGGGCCTCGCGATCGTGATCGCGGTGATCTGGGGGCTCGCATGGATCCTGCGCCAGGTCAAGACGGGTCGCGAACCGCGCCTGGCCACCGCGGGCCTATCGAGCGTGGCTGCGCTCACGCTCGGCTCCGGGCGCACGCTGCATCTCGTGCGCGCGGGCAACGACTACATCCTGGTCGGTAGCGGCGAGCACGGCCTCACGCCGATCCACCGCTACACCGAGCAGCAGGCGCGCGAGGCGGGCTTGCTCAGCTCCGAGGAGCCCCTGCAGTCGCGCAAACGCCGTATCAACCTCGGCCTGCTCGCTCCGCCCGGCCCCCAGGGTGGTCAGTCGACCGTCGAGCGGCCGCTCGGACCGCCGGCGGCCGCGCTCCCACCGAGCACGCCAGACAGGCCCCGGCTCTCCAGGACGCTCGAATCGGGCGAGCGCCAAACGGACCCGATGCGGATGCCCTCGCCGTCCTCCAGCGCGGTCGAGCGCCTGCGCGAATGGACGGTCAGGCGTTGAACCTCAGCTCCAGCAACGCCGTCCAGATCCTGCTGCTGGTCGGCGGCCTCACGCTGGTGCCGGCGATCCTGTTCACGGTCACCGGCTTCAGCCGGATCCTGATCGTGCTCGGCTTCATCCGTTCGGCCGTCGGCCTTACAACCGAGCCTCCCAACCAGGTGCTCGTCGGGATTGCGTTGTTCCTGACGATCTTCGTGATGGCGCCGACGATCGGCGCGATCAAGCGCGACTCGATCGAACCGCTCGCGGCGAACAAGATCAGCACCACCACCGCGCTCGAGCGTGCCGAGGAACCGATGCGCGAATTCATGTTCCGTCAAACCAGGGTGCAGGACATCTCGCTGTTCGTGAGTCTCGCCAAATCCAAGGTTCCCCACACTCGCGCCGAAGTGCCCACCGAGGTGCTGATCCCCGCGTTCATCGTCTCAGAGCTCAACATCGCGTTTCAGATCGGCTTCTTGATCTTCCTGCCGTTCCTGATCATCGACCTGATCGTCTCGGCCACGCTGATGAGCATGGGGATGATCATGCTGCCGCCGACCTTCATCTCACTGCCGTTCAAGATCCTGCTGTTCGTGCTGGTAGACGGTTGGGATTTGGTCATAAAGGCGCTCGTTCAGAGCTTTCACACCTAGGAGCCCGTCCACTCATGCCCACCCACTGCCGCCTATTCGCAATGACCTCCGACACCGTCGTCGACCTTGAGAGCGTGCTCACGCGATGAACCAAGAAACCGTCGTCAACCTCGCCGCCCAGGCGATGAGCTTGTCGCTAAAGATTGCCGGTCCGCTGCTGCTGGTCGCGCTCGTTGCGGGACTGGTTGTCAGCATCTTGCAGGCCGTCACTCAGATCCAGGAGCAGAGCCTCACACTGATTCCCAAGATCGTCGGCATCGCGGCGGTCGTGGTCGTGCTCGGGCCGTGGATGCTTGGCCAGCTCGTCGCCTACACGACCGCGCTTTACACCTCGATCCCGACGATGGTGGGTTCGTGAACGAGCTGCTGCGCAAACTGGCCGCGGGCGAGCTGGTCGGCTTCATCCTCGTGCTCGCGCGTGTCACGCCGCTGTTTTTCCTCGCTCCGCTGTTCTCCTCCTCGCTTGTTCCCCCACGGGTGCGGGGGATCATCGCTGTGGGCATCTCGATCGGTCTGACCCCGATCGCGCTGCACGGCCAGCACATGCCCAGCGATCCGCTGGTGTTGTTCGAGCTTGTGATCGAGGGAATGCTGGTCGGCTTTGGCTTCGCGTTTGGCCTCGCGGCGCTGATGGCCGCGGTCGAAACCGCCGGCGCGATGATCGACGTGGTATCGGGCTTCTCCTACGGCGAACTGATCAACCCGATGAGCGGCGAGAGCGCCGCGGTGATGGCGCGCTTCTACTCGCTCGTGGGCACGCTCATCTTCCTGGTGATCGGCGGTGAGGAATGGGTGCTGCGCGGCATCAGCCGCACCTTCCAGCTCGTCCCGCTCACCGAGGGTCCCCAGCTCGAATCGCTGGTGGGCGGCGCCGAGCAAGTGTTCGGCGGTGTGCTGCTCTCCGCCCTGGAGATCGCTGGGCCGGTGCTGGTAGCGCTGCTGATTACCGACGTCGCCTTTGGCGTGGTCTCGCGCGTGGTGCCTCAGCTAAACGTGTTTGCCGTCGGCTTCCCCGCGAAGGTCGCGGTAGCGCTGCTGGTGGCGGGCGCCTCGCTGCCGTTTGTCGCCAACTGGATCTCCAATCAGCTCTCTGTGAGCGTGGGTGCGGCGCTTGGGATGCTGCACGTGGCCTGAGCGATGCCCCGCGAGGAACGCACAGAGAAGGCGACCCCCAAGCACCGCAAGCGATCGCGGGAGAAGGGGCAGGTCGCACGCAGCCCCGATCTGGGTGGTTCGGTGGTGCTGGTTGGCGGCTTGCTGGCGCTCAGCGTGATGGGCTCGCGGATTGTTGTCGACGCCGCCAACAGCTTCCGCGGGATCCTCGGCGAGATCGCCCACCCGGGCAAGGCCACGACCGCGGCCGGGCTGAACGGGTTGATGCACTCGTCACTGTCCACGATCGTATATGCGGTGGCGCCGGTCGCCGGCGTCTGCATGGTCGCGGGCGTGCTCGTGGGGGTGGCGCAGGTTGGCTTCAGGCCGAGCGCGCACTCGCTGAAGCCCGACTTCCATCGCATCAACCCCGCGTCGGGGTTGCGCAACCTGCTGAGCCCCAACTCGGTCTTCGAGGCGGTGAAGGCGATCGCGAAGATCGCCGTGGTGGGAGCGGTGGCGGCACTTGCGTTGCTGCCGGGACTCGGCACGTTGGCGGCGAAGGTGGGTATGCCGCCCGTCGCGCTCGGCGTGCTGCTGGGAGGCAGTGCGCTGTCGATCGCCCAGCATGCCGCGTTCGCCTACCTGCTGATCGGATTGATCGACTATGCCTGGAAGCGTCGCCGTCACGAGCAGATGCTGCGGATGACCAAGCAGCAGGTCAAGGACGAGACGCGCCAGTACGGCGTTTCGGCCGAGATCAAAGCGGCCCAGCGCCGCCGCCAGATGCAGGCCGCACGCGCACGCATGATGGCCGCGGTGCCGAAAGCCGACGTGGTCGTGACCAACCCGACCCACTATGCCGTCGCGTTGCTGTACGACGGTTCGCGCACAGCCCCGGAGGTGGTCGCCAAGGGCAAGGATCTGATCGCCGCGCAGATCAGACGGGTCGCCGAGGAACACGACGTGCCGGTGATCGCCAACCCACCGCTGGCGCGTGCGCTCCATTCCTCGACTGAGATCGGCCAGATCATCCCGCAGGAACTGTTTGCGGCGGTCGCACAGGTGCTTGCGTTTGTATATCGCATGGCCGGCCGCAAGAGGCTCGCCTCATGAGCGTGCCGAATGCGATGCGCGATCCGCGCAGTGTGGTCTCGGTGGAGTTCGCTTCGGGCGCAGTCGCTGCGGAGCCCCTCTCATGAGCCTCCCTGGCGTCAAGCGGCTGTTGAGCCACACCGATCTGCTCGCCGCAGTGGCGGTGGTGTGTGTGGTGACCATGCTCGTGGTGCCGCTGCCCTCGGCGCTGCTGGACCTGCTGATCACGCTCAACATCTCGGCGGCGCTCACGATCGTGGTTGCCACGATGTATCTGGGCAAGGCGCTCGACTTTGCCTCCTTCCCGAGCTTGCTACTGCTGACCACGATGTTCCGCCTGGCGATCAACGTGTCGGTCACGCGCCTGATCCTCACCACCGGCGACGCCGGCAGCGTCGTCAAATCCTTCGGGCAGTTCGTCGTCGGCGGCAACGTGGTCGTGGGCCTGGTGATCTTCCTGATCCTCGTGGTGATCCAGTTCGTGGTCGTCACCAACGGCGCCGGACGCGTCGCCGAGGTTGGGGCGCGCTTCACGCTGGACGCGATGCCGGGCAAGCAGATGGCGATCGACGCCGACCTGAACGCGGGGCTGATCACAGACGATCAGGCGCGCGCCCGGCGCTCGGAGATCGCGCGCGAGGCCGATTTCTACGGTGCGATGGACGGTGCGTCGAAGTTCGTCAAGGGCGACGCGATGGCTGCGCTCATCATCACCGCGATCAACCTCGTCGGGGGGATCGTCGTCGGGATGGCTCAGCGCGGCCTCGGCTTCAGCGAAGCCACCCATCAGTATTCGCTGCTGACCGTCGGCGACGGCCTGGCGGCCCAGATTCCCGCGCTCTTGATCTCGGTTGCGACGGGCATCATCGTCACGCGCGCGGCGTCCGACCGGGACCTTGGTAGCGACATCGCCAACCAGATCCTCAGCCAGCGCCGCGCGCCGATGGTGGCGGCCGCGGCGATCGGTTTGTTTGCGCTGATCCCGGGCCTGCCGAAGCTGCCGTTCCTGTTCATCGCCGCGATCTTCGGGCTGGTGGGCTGGGCTGTGCGCAACGGGATGCCCGAGGCCCGCGAGGCCGCCGAGACGGCCGCAAAGGCGAAGGCCGCGCAGCTTGCGGCACCCTTGCCAGGACAGGAGCCGATCTCAGAGGTGGGGGTCGACACGCTGGAGCTTGCGATCGGCTTCGGCCTCGTCCCGCTCGTCAATGGAGGACCCAACCATCCCGGCTCGCTGCTGCGCCGCGTGAGCATGATCCGCCGCCAGATCGCGGGCGATCTCGGGATCGTGATCCCGCCGGTGCGCATCCACGACGAGCTGGGCATGGAATCGCACGAGTATGTGCTGAAGGTGCGCGGCTCGGAGGTCACGCGCGGGCGGATCATGCCGGGGCACCTGCTGGCGATGGACCCGGGCGACGCGAGCGCCACGCTGCAGGGCATTCCCACGCGCGAGCCCGCGTTCGGCCTGGACGCGACGTGGGTGCACGACTCTGGACGCGCCGAGGCGGAGGCGCTCGGCTACACGGTCGTAGACGCCGAGTCGGTGATCGTGACCCACCTGACAGAGACGATCCGCGCGCACGCCGCCGAGCTGCTCACGCGCCAGGACGTGCGCGCGCTGCTTGACAAGCTCAAGGAGACCAACGCGGCGGTCGTGGAGGAGGTCGTGCCCGAGATGCTCTCGCTAGGGGAGATACAGCGGGTGTTGCAGCTGCTGCTCTCAGAGGGCGTGCCGATCCGCGATCTCGGCACGATCGTGGAGGCGATCGGCGACAAGGCGCGAATAACGCGAGACACAAATCTATTGTCGGAGTACGCGCGCCAGGCGCTCGGCCGGGCGATCACGGCTCCGCACCTGGACGAGGAGCTGCGCTTGCGAGCGATCACTCTGGATCCCGCGATCGAGCAGGAGGTCGCGACCTCGATAACCCAAACGGCAGACGGCGAGTATCTGGCGATGGATCCCCCACGAGCGCAGGCGATCGTGGGGGCGTTGCGCACGCAGGTCGACCACGCGAGCGGCCGTGGCGTGCGGCCGGTGTTGTTGTGCTCAGCGCGCATACGCCGCCATCTGCGTAGGCTGATCGCCCAAGCCCAGCCTCATCTTCCAGTTTGCTCCTACAACGAGATCGCACCGGGAATCAATGTCGAGACCATCGGGGTCATCCACGCATGAATAGGGCTCGAGTCCCAGCGGGCGCGTCCGCTGACGCCGCCGACACACCGATCCGCACCTACCGCGGGCGCACGATCGACGAGCTGATCCCCAAGATTCAGGAGGAGCTTGGCGCCGATGCGATCATCCTGCGCCGGCGCGAGGGCCTGACCGGTGGGCTGGCCGGATTCTTCCAGCGTCCGTTCGTGGAGCTGGAAGCGATGGAGGGTGGGCCGCGGGTTGACTTGTATGACGAAGATGACCTGCAGGCGCAGCCGCTTGCTCCCGAGCGTTCGTCCCTGCACACGAGTGGGCATGAGTTTGTCGACGGGTTTGGGGATGAGCTCGCGCACACAGGTGAGCAGGAGACCGCGCGCACGCCGTTTTATGAGCGCGAGCCTCCGCTGCTTCGCCCGGATGGCGCGTATGTGACCGAGCGTCTTGCCGAACTGGCGCGAGCCGGGCCGCTTGAGCCCTCGCCCGTGCGGCCCGTCGAACCACATGCTGAAGCGATCGGCCACACCCCGCCATTTGACGATCCGCAGTCAGCCGATCCCTCGGATCCGTTTGCGCTCGAGCTCGAGCAGGCGTCCGCGGGCGGCTTTGAGGAGATGGCGCAAGCGCGCTACGAGTCGACGCAACACCACGATTCGGCGCGCGCGCGCTTTGAGGAGCCGCTGCCGGCCCGCTTTGGTGCAACGGTCTGGTCGGACCCGATTCAGGCCACGCAACCTCCTCGACGCAACGCGCCGTCATTGCCATCGCCGCCGCCGGCACGCGCACGCGCGCGCGCCAACATCCAGGGCGGGTTGCTCGCCCTGGGAATTAGCGAACGTTTCGCCGGCGAGCTGATCGACGCGGCCGCCGTGCACGTCCTCCCGCTGACCCCGCGCGCGAGCTTGAGCCAGGCGGTGCGCATCGCGCTCACACAGCGGATACCGGTTGGCGCGCCGCTACCGACTCGGGGCGCGGCGATCGTCGTCGTGGGGCCCGGCGGCTCCGGTAAGACGAGCTGCTGCGCGGCGCTGCTGGGTGCCTATCGCAAGGGCTCCACGCTGCCGGCGAGTTGCGCGACGCTCTTGAGGGGCGCGGGCAAGGGTGAGCTTGAGATGCTGCTCAGCCCCTATCTGATGAAGCCGACATCGATCGACGCGCCGCGCGCGATCCGGGCGTTGCGCAAGGCCAGGAGCGAGGGGTTGCTCGTGGTCGACACCCCCCCGCTGTCGGTTGGCGATCGTTCGGGCATTCGCAAGCTCGCGGGCCTGCTGGGCGAGCTGAAGCCCGAGCGCGTGGTGATCGCGCTGCCGGCGACGCTCGGTGCGGTGGCGGCAGCGCAGCTGGTGGCGGCGCTGCGCCCGCTGGGCGCAAACGCATTGGCGGTGACCCACGCGGATGAGACCGACCAGATCGGGGTGGCGGTCGAGGCGGCATGCACGTTCGGCCTCGCGCCCGAGTACACGCTCGATCATGAGCGCTCGGGAAGATGGCGACTGAACCGGATCGATCCGACCGGGCTGGCGGCGAAGCTGTTGCAGTGAGCCAGCGGCGGGAATACGTGCGCCTGAGGGCCAAGCGGCCGGTGCTCGTGTATGTGGGCAGCGATCGTCGCCAGGTCCAAACCTACGCGGTCGAGCTTGCGGGTGGCGGATTGCTGCTCGCGGGCCCCGACGTGCTGGAGGTCGGGGAGGAGGTCGAGTTTCAATTGTCGCTGGCTGCGGGCAGTGAGCCGGTTGTTGGGATGGGTAGGGTCGTGCGTAGCGACGTGAATGGGCATCGCGCCATCACGTTCAATGAGATGAGCGAGCTGAATCGCAGGCGCCTGGTCCGCTTCATATTCGCCACCGAACGCGCCGAGAGGCGGCGTATGCTGGAGGCCGATGAGCGCGATGGCAACTGACGCTGGAACTCTCGTGCAGGAGCCGCCGGCAGACGCGGCCGATACCGCCGCGGCTCCACCGCCTGCACAGCCTGAGGGTGAGCCGAAGCCCACGGCGTCGGGTAAGAAGTCCAAGGCGAAGGAGTCAAAGGGCAAGAAGTCCAAGGGATCGGACTCGAAGTCTGCCGAGGGTACCGCCGATGCTTCGGGGTCGCCAAGCGTCGCCGCTCACCCGCGTGCGGCTCGCTCGGTTGCGCGCGCGAAGGGCTGGGGCGGGCTGGCGGGCTTTCTGATCGCCGGCTACCTGTCGCTGCCGACGGGCACGCTCGCCGGGGCCGCGCTGCGCGCGCTGGTGGCAGGCAGCGTTTGCTATGTGGCGGTGTGGGCGGGCGCGGTGTTCGTGTGGCGCCGTCTGGTGGTGCTCGAGATCAAGAATCGCGAACAGCAGCTGCTGTCCGCCGTCCACGCGGCCGAAGGGCGACAGGAGCCTCCCGCGGCGTCCGCCGAGCGGCCGAAGGCAAGGGCCGCATGAGGGCCCGGTAGCCGAAGATGGATCCGATCCCTCCGATCGCCCCCGGCGCCTCGGCGATCTCACGGATGGGCAGAACGCCCGTGGAGCGACTGGAGCGGGTCACTCGCGAGCGCGATCGTCGGGCGAAGGACCGCGAGGAGCGCAAGCGCCGCGAGCTGCTCCCAGAGATCCAGTCGGAGTGGCCCGAGGAGGACGACGGGCGCCCCCACATCGACGTGCGCGTTTGAACGTGAGCGAGTGCAGGAAATCTTGCGGGGGCAGGGAATCGTCCAAGCGGCAGTGAATTCAGCTCAAGTTTCGCCGCCTGTCGGCGATAACCCAAGAGAACCGACACGGAGTCGGTTCGGGACCGACAACAAACCGTCATCAAGGAGATGAACGCATGTCCCTTTCAGTGAACACAAACCTGTCGGCGATGGATGCCAACAGGAACCTCAACAGCACCGAGAACTCGCTGGCGACAGCGATGCAGCGCCTGTCCTCGGGCCTGAAGATCAACTCGGCGGCCGACGACGTCGCCGGCTACGCGATCAGCCAGAGCCTCGAGGGTCAGGTCAACGGCCTCAATCAGGCCACGCAGAACAGCCAGGACGCCGTTTCGCTTGCGCAGACGGCTCAGGGCTCGCTCAACGATGTCGAGCAGATGCTTCAGCGCGTCCGCGAGCTCGCGGTGCAGTACGCCAACGGCACGACCTCGACGGCGGATCAGGCGGCGATCACCTCCGAGGTGACGCAGCTGAGCTCTGAGATTGAACGCGTCGGTGAAACGACTCAGTTCAACGGCATCGATCTGCTCAGCAAAGCGACGACGATCTCCTTCCAGGTCGGCGCCAACGACGGCGAAGTCATCGGCGTCAAAACCGTTGACCTCAACACCGAACTCAAAGGCCTGATCGAACTCACAGGCACCGAACCGATCACGAAAATCGACGAAGCCATCAACAAGGTCTCGGCGCTTGCCGGCGAATACGGCTCGGTCCAGGATCGTATCCAGTACACCGAGTCGAACCTGGAAACCTACAGCCAGAACCTGTCTTCTGCTGTGAGTGGGATCACCGACGTGAACATGGCGGCGGAAATGACGAACTTCACGAAGCTCCAGGTTCTCGAGCAGGCTGGTGTGTCGATTCTGTCGCAGGCCAATGCGGAACCGCAGGCCGTTTTGAAGCTCCTGCAGTAGTCATCGCTCATCGAGGGAACGGTGATGGAAACGGGCGGCCATTGGCCGCCCGTTTCCTTTAAGAGCTCAACAGCGGCGTGTGGCTGCCGAATACCCGGGTGATGTCGATCGAATCCACGCTGGAGCAGGTCAGCGCGATCAGACAGGCGCTGCTCGACCCGGCGATCCTGATCGGCGGATCGAGCACCGCGCAGACGGGTGGCACCGAAGCGCCCGCGACGGGCGGAAGCATCGACCTCCAACGAGCGAATCCTCGTTTGCCGCGGCGCTCGCTCGAGCAAGCGGCGTGGCGGGGGTCTCGCCGGCATCCTCGCGCCGAAGGGCCTGGCGCGCGGATCGTGGCGATCGCCGAAACCCAGCTCGGCCAGACCGAGCAGCCCCCGGGCTCCAACGAATCGCCGGCGATCGCCGAATATCGCAGCGCGACCGAAGGCGCGATCCCGGGGCGCCGTGGTGTGCGTATTTCGCCTCGTGGGTCGCACGCCAAGCGGGCGAGCCGCTGGGCTCCCAGGGGCAGGGGCTCGGGGCCGTCTCGGATATCTGGTCGTGGGCGCAGAGCACCGGGCGGGCGATTCCCAACGGACCTGGAGTGGTGCCCAAGCCCGGCGACTTGATCGTGTTCGGCGACGAACACGTGGGGATCGTCAGGGACGTGCTGCCGAGCGGTCAGATCCAGACGATCGAGGGCAACTACGAAAACAAGGTTGCCGCCAACGTGCGCAGTCCCACCGAAGCGACCGGTTACGTGGAAATGAGCTAGCGCGCGGTGGGCCCGGCACGGCGTTGGTGGGCCTCGAGCGCGAGCGCTTGGGAGACTTGCTCACGCAGGCGTTTGAGCTCGCGCTGGCGCACGAGCACGCCCACGGCGAGCAGGATCACGACGACGAGACTGAGCAGGCCGAGGGCGGCCTCGATCTTGGATGCGAGGCTGGTGGTGCTGGCTCCATGCGGGGGGGCAGGACGATGCCGCTCAGGTTCACGTGTCGGGCGCGTATGGGCGCTGGGCCTGTGGGGTTGTCGACGGGCCGCGTGTAGCGCGCGATCGTCACCATCGTTTCCGGCGAGAGGCTGTAGGTGAGCGTGTTTTCGATCCAGTAGATGCCCTTGCCTTCGCGCCAGGCGACTGTCTTTATGTGTTCGCCGTCGTAGAAGAGGCTGTATGTGCGCGAGCCGATCTTCACGGTCTGGCTCGGATCGCTCAACAGCGGCAGACCTGTCCAGGCGCTGCCCTGGATGTCGTAGTACTGCCCCAGTTCGCCGTCGTCCACGACGATCACGTATGACGGATAGCGACGGTGGCCGTGCGGTCCCTGGATGCCGTAGAGCAGCAGTTCGTCCGGGGAGGATTCGCCGGTGGTCTTCTGGAACTGAGGGGCCTCCAGCGGGAACGGCAGGCTTGGCGCCTGGGCGCGCGCTTCGTCGATCGTCGAGCTGGGGGTGGGAGTGAGCGAACGCGCGGCGGAGGCGATTGTATGGTGTCCCTTGGCCGAGCGCACGGCACCGTTGAGCTTGTGCTTGGGGATCGCGGCGGTGCCGGCGAGGAACGAGTGCGCGGCTTCTTCCAGCTGCTGGGGCGAGGCTGTGTCGAAGGTCGGCAGCAGGTTGACGTGGAAGGGGACCTGGCGCACGGGCTTGCCGGCCGATTCGCCCAGCAGCTCCAGCAGCTGGAGCACCTGTTCTTCGCCGTGCAGGTCGGTTTGCACGGCCTTGCCAAGCACCTTCTCGAACTTTTCACGTTTTTCAAAGAGCGTGGAGCCGAACTGCGCCTTGGCGTCCAGCAGGAAGCGCTGGTCGCGGGCGTCGCGGATCAGTGAGGTGCTTTCGTGCCGGTTGGCGACGAATTCGAGCGCCTCCTTGCCGCACAGGCGCTGATAGCCGGGCTCGAGGTTGATTTCGAAATATTGTTCTGCGCCCGGTTCGTCGTTGTTGTGGTAGTAGCGCTTGTCCACGGTCATGTACACGCAGCCCATTTCGTTGACCGCGTGTTCGAAGCGTTTGAAGTCGGTGACGAACACGTGGTTGACGGTGATCCCGAGCACTTTCTTGATCGTTTCGAGCATCAGCTTGACGCCGCCGGAGGTGCCGCCGCCGTCCTCGTAGCCGTAGGTGTAGGCGGAGTTGATGCGGTTGGTGATCCACTTCGCCGTTGGGCGCTGTGAAGGTGACCTGCAGCTCGCGGGGGATCGAGAGCATCGAGATCGTCGGCTTGCTCGGGTCGATCCGCACCAGCAGCATCTCGTTGGAGTGCGGCAGCACGGCGCCATTGGGGTTGTCCTTGGGGGGCTTGCGTTCGTCGTTGCCAACCAGCAGCAGCGTCTCGGGCTGGCCCGTGCCGGTGGGAACGAGCACTTTCGGCGCGACCTTCACCGCCTTGTTCTGGCCGAGCGCCTTGACGACGTCGCTGACCTCGTTGCGAATCAGCACGTAGGTGCCGGCACCCGCGAACAGGACGATGCCTAGCGCGCCAAGCAGCAGACGCCGGGCCATCCACCAGCCACGACGTGGCGGCTCCGGCGGCATCGGTCCCGGCGGCAGTTGACCCGGGGGGATCCCACCGGGCGGTGGCGGTGTCGGGATAGGGCTCAGCGTCTGCGGCAAGACAGCAGCCTAACGGTCTGATCGGTGGTCGGTCCCCGGTACATCCGGTAATGATCCCGTGCTACCCGGATGGCCGTGGGCTTGGAAGCCCGGCGCTCGCATGCGCGCGCCGGGTTACTCGCTGGGCTGCACCCCGCGCTCGGACAAGTGCGCGTCGAGATCGAGGATCCGCCCGGTGTCCTCGTAGAAGTCCTCGTGGTGCACGATGCGACCCCAGCGGGTGCGTATCAGCAGGACGGTGCGGTTGCGGTAGACCTGTTTGCCGTCGGGGTCGTGGGCGTGATCGTCGAAGCGGGCGATCGCGGTCATGCGCCAAGGCGCTCCAGCGATCAGCAGCTCGGTTATCTGGCCCTGCAGGCCGGCGCTTACGAAGTTCCGCAAGAATCGGGCGATCGCGGGCTTTCCACGGTGCTCTCCGGCCCACCGGTGCGGGCCGTCGTTGAAGCGCAGGACCGCGTCATCGGCGTAGTTGGCGAGGGTCGGCTCGTAGTCGCCCGCGTTCAGCGCCGCCACATCGTGGCGGAACTGGAATAGCAGGGCGCGGACCAGAAACGCTCGGGCGGCGAGCGCTCCCGCCGCCCCGAGGGCGATCAAGGGCGCGGATCGCGCGTGCCTGCTCGGAGGCTCGATGCTCGTGGATCGCTGTGGGCGTGTGCGGCTCACGGGTCGCCTTTGAGTTTGTCAGCTCCGTGTCCGTCTACCGCGCTAAACATCAATGCGCCCAATTCGGCGCATGATGCGCCGAATTGGGGACATGCGCTCTACTCGAACAGGCCGATGCCGGCGATATAGCGACGCAGGAGGGGGCTTGCGAATCTCCAGTCTGCGCGGCCCTTGCTTTCGATGATGGCGGCGTCGCGGAGGGATTCCAGGGCGCGGCGTACGGCTCCGCGCGGCAAGCCGGGATAGACCTGCTCGCCACGGGCCAGGCGCTCGGCGACCGCCAGGCCGAGCTTGTGCAGGCGGCGAATCCGCTCGACTGTCTGCTCGTGGCTGACCCGGTCGGCTGCCAGGGCACTGAGCAGCCCCTGGTCGACCAGGGGCATGTCGATGCGCCGGGTGTCGAGTTCGACGCTGGTCAGGTGAGTCTTCTGGGCGATGAGCATGGTTGTGCGGGGGTGCAACTCGCCGTAGTCGACCATCGTCGCGAGAGCGCCCGGCTCGAGGATGCAGTCGTCGGCCTGGAAGCGCTCGCTCAAGCCCGCTTGCCAAGTGTCGCCTTCGATCGGGCGCAGATCGTGAAAGCCGCCGAACTGGTGGAGCGCACGCTGGGAGGGGGTGAAGAGGTCTCGCATGAGATGCTCCAGGCTGCCCGCGAAGAGATAGCTGACTCCCGTGGAGCGCTGGAAGATCGCGCGCATTCGCTTGGTGAGACGGTCCGCATCGCCGTAGGGCTGCTGGGGGCTTGCGATCTCCTGGAACTCATCGAAGAAGACGATCGCATCCTTGCGATCGGCCGCGGCGATTCGGGCGGGAAGCGAGAGCGCGTAGTCGAGGTAGCGCTCGGGGTCGCGGGCGGCAAGGCCTGGATTGAAGGCGATCTCGATCTCCTCGCCGAGCTGGGCCTTCGACTTCAGCACGGCGGATGTTTGAAGCGCGTCGGCGACAAAGCGCCCGGCTCGGCGGGTCTGGTGCAAGGCGCGCCGCAGGGCCGAGCGGTTGGAGAGCGTGGCAGCCACCAGCGACTCGGCGAACTCTGCCGTGGTGGCGATCCGGAAGAGGTCGATCGAGATCGTGTAGTAGCCGCGTCGCTGCAATCGCCCGAGTACGGCGTCGCATACGCTCGTCTTGCCCGTGCGCCGCGCGCCCGCCAGGATGATGCTCGATCCGCCTGCCAGTGTGGAGGCGATCTCGCGCACGTCAGAGCTGCGGCCGATCATCTGACTGGCGGGGATCGGTTGGTCGGTGGGGAACAGGTCGCTGCTGCGCTGACGAGGCATCCGGTCATTATATGCACCATACGCGGCGCATCATGCGCCGGATATGGCGCATCACTAGTTATTGCGTCACGCGGTTCTCGCCGGGGAGCACTCCACGCTCAGACAAGTGCGCATCGAGGTCGAGGATCCGCCCTGTGTCCTCATAGCAGTCCTCGTGGTGCATGCGACGATGCTGCCAATATCGCCTCAAGTCAAGAAAAGCGGACCTTTACCAATTTTACCGCATAAGGTCATAAGGTCGGTCTAACTATCGTCGACCTCCGTATAGGAGGCCGTCCTTCACTTCCTCCTGGTGTGGTGGGCGCGTGCCGAGCGAGGGCGCGCTTGGTGGCCTATGTTTATTGCTCTGTGTCGAACTGCTGCTCGTCCTCATGCGACGGCGCGGTGGAGGCCTTGAGCTCCCGCGAGGACTCCGCGTGCACGATCAGCACCGGCACGGGGCTGTGGTGCAGCACGTAGTGGCTGACACTGCCGAGCAGCACCGAGCGCAGCGCCCCGCGTCCGCGCGAGCCCATGATCAGCAGGTCGTGGTGGCCGGTCTTGATCTGCTCCAACAGGGCGGGCATCACGTGGCCGTTGCTCGACACGACGCTGACCGATACCCCGTCGGGGACCTGCTCGACGGCCGTGCGCAGGAGCTTCTCGGTGTCGGCTTCGGCGTCGCGGGCGAGATTCGCCGCCACCTCGCCGCTCACGCCGGTGTAGGCGACGGCGGCGGGCGTGGCGACAGAGCTGAAGATGGTCAAGCGGGCATGCTGGCTCTCGGCCAAGTCGATCGCCTGCGCAAGCGCCTCCTCGGCGTCGGGTGAGCCGTCGATGGCGACAAGGATGTTGTGAAACATGATGCCCTCCTTACTCGGCTGGAACGATCCGCGAACGTCTTGACGGTACATCGCCACAGCGGCGCTTGACATGTGACCATATAGTCACCTATGATGCTGGACATGGACGAGGTCTTCAGGGCGCTTGCCGACCCAACGCGCAGGAGCTTGCTCGACGAGCTGTTCAAGCAAGACGGGCAGACGCTGAGCGCGCTCGAGCAGCGCTTGCCGATGAGCCGCTTTGGCGTGATGAAGCACCTGAAGGTGCTCGAGCAGGCCGGCCTGGTGGTCGCACGCAAGCACGGCCGCGAGAAGCTGCACTTCCTGAACCCCGTCCCGATCCGGCTCGTTCACGACAGGTGGGTGAGCAAGTACGCAGAGCCTTGGGCCGCGACGCTCGGTGCTCTGAAGAAGACGATTGAGGAGGACGCGATGGAAAAGGTGTTTGAGATCTACATCAAGACGACCCCCGAGCGGCTGTGGGAGGCGATCGTCGATCCCGAGCAAAGGAGCAGATACAACTTCGGCGTGGGCGTCGAGTCAGACTGGACGCCGGGCTCCAGCTACACAGGGATTCACGCTACGGCGCCTGAGCCGCTCATCGCCGGCGAGAACCTCGAGGTCGATCGGCCGCGCCGGCTGGTGCAGAGCTTCAACGCCCTGTGGGGCGAGGGCGTCAAGAGCGAAGCAACCTCCAGGGTTACATGGGAGATCGAACCGGTGGGAGACTCCTGCCGGCTGACCGTCATCCACGACCAGCTGCGCGAGGGCGCCAACGCGGAACTCTATGGCGGCTGGCCGATGATCCTCTCCGGCCTGAAGACGCTGCTCGAGACCGGCGAGTCGCTGACGACACCCGGATCGCTGCGCTATTCGCAAGGGGGGTAGAGGATCCTTCTCCGATGTCGGGGGTGAACACATGTGACGGTGTCTTCGCGTAAGGCGTGAGGCATACGCGAATGCACGGCCATATAGCCGAGCGCATGTTGTGCTTCGTGGGAGGCATGTTGTGTTTCGTCCGCATTACCTGGGAACATATGTTCGATCCTACGTTTGTTGCACCAGGCTCGTTCGACATCGGCTCTCAGCAGGGAGACGAAGGATCGCTGATACCCTCGGAGGATATGCGTACTTTGGTCTTGGATCCATCCACGGCCGGCATGGATGGACTGTTGGAGCTTCGTGCCCGCTCGGGGCTCGATCGCTTGGATGAGGTGTGGGCGGGTGTGCTTCACATGATCCCAGCACCTAGCCTCGCGCACGCGCGTATCGCTCAGCAGCTCGCCGAGCTGCTGGGGCCCGTTGCACGCGAGGCAGGTCTTGAGTCGGCGATGCACGAGTTCAATCTCGGTGACTCTGAGCGGGATTTCCGAGTGCCCGATGGCGCTTTGCACCGTCCAGGAGCAGTTGGCACCTGGCTCCCAACGGCGGCGCTTGTCGTAGAGATCCTCTCGCCCGACGATGAGAGCTGGGACAAGCTTCCGTTCTACGCAGCCCATGATGTTGACGAGGTTCTGATCGTCGATCCGATGGCGCGTACGTTGCATTGGCTCGAGCTGGCGGACGGTCAGTATCGCGACATGCGGCACAGTGGCCTAGTCGATCTCGGACCCGACAAGCTGTCCGAGCAGATCGACTGGCCTCAAGTCGAGGATTCCTAAAGTCACTTGCACCGTCGGTCGGTGTTGGTGCTGTCTTCGACTCGTGCGGGCGCTACTTTGGCGAGGTTGGGGGTTAGTACGTCATATGCAGGGAAGTTACCAACCAAGAATGTGAAGATGACTAGCAATCAGGCGGGGGGCGGGTTATGTTGCTTGCGAATGTCGCACGAGGTGCCGTTGTCACATTGCTGGCGGCCGGCGCGATAGCCATCTGCCCCGCGGCGCAGGCCGCGGTGGCGCCCGCGCCGGGCGTGGGGACCGGGGGTGTCTCGAGCGTGAGCTCCTCCTCGGCGATCTTGCATGGGTCCGTGAACGCGAAAAGGCAGATCACCAGCTACGTGTTTCAGTACGGCACGACCGACGGCTATGGCGCGCAAACCACGCCGGCATCGGCCGGCAATGGGACCGCGACGATCAAAGTCAGCCAGGCGGTCGGAGGACTGCAGCCGTACACCACCTACCACTACCGGATTCTCGCCAGCAGCGCTGGCGGCGCGACGCCGGGGGCGGACCACACGTTCAGGACCTCGAAGGTCCCTCTGTCCCTGCAGGTCGCGGGGGCGCCCAACCCGGTGCTCTACAGCGACCCGTTTGCGGTGCAGGGCACGCTTCTGGGAACCGGCGCCGCCGGTCGCGCTGTCGAGTTGCAGATCAACCCGTTTCCGTATCTGGCGGGCTTCAAGGCGTACGGCAATCCGCAGGTCACCAGCCCCACTGGGAGCTTCTCGTTCCCGGTGCTGGGTCTGCTTGAAAACGCGCAGTTGCGCGTCGTGACGAGCACACCCCCGTACGTGTCGAGCCCGGTTGTGGTCGAGGGCATCGCAGTGCGAGTGACACTCCATGCACGGCGCGTGCAGCGTCGCCGTCGCGGCCTGTTTTACAGCTTCTACGGCACGATCACCCCGGCTGAGGTGGGCGCGAGCGTTGGCTTCCAATGGGTTCGCTCAGGCGCGCCCTCGCTCAACCAGGGCGGCACGTTCGCCACGCTTGGCACCAACACCAGCTCGCGCTTTGGCACCGTCGTGCGCATCCGCCACCGTGGCACCTACGAGGCGCTTGTGGTGGTCAAAGACGGCTCGCACGTGTCTGCCTACAGCGCGCCCGTGCGGATTCGCTGAACACGCCCGCTCGACCCCAACGCCCGGTGCTCCGCGCTGACAGGCGCGCCCGCCGGCGTTGGCGTAGATCGGGCGTTTTCTAGCCAAGATTGTGCATTTACGCAGGGTGCTCTGTGCGTTTACGCAAACCAGACTGAGCGTTTACGCGTACCCCTCAAGTGAGCGCTGCAACGCCTCGAGCACGCGCACCACGCGCAGCCCACTGTGGCCGTCCGAGCGTGGCGTCAGCCCATCGCGGATGCACTCGATGAAGTGCTCGCACTCCAGGCGCAGTGGCTCGGCGTTGGCAAGGCGCGGGGAGAAGCTCTCCCCGGCACGGGTGATGTATTCGCCCCAGGAGTTGGCGTCCTCGTCAAAACCCTTGTCGTACACGGTCAGCTTGCCCTCGGTGCGCATGTCGTCGAAGGTCGCCATGCGCTTGGAGCCTACAACCGTGATTCGCCGCTCCTTGTGGGGGTCAAGCCAGGAGAGGTGCAGATGGGCGACCTGCCCGGAGGGGAAGCGCAGATAGCAGAACACCACGTCCTGCACGCCCTCGCGCACATACGACTCCCCGTGCGCGGAGCACTCGGCGGGCTCTTCGCCGATCAGGTGCAGCACGACCGACACGTCGTGCGCGCCGAGGCTCCACAGCGCGTTCTCCTCCGCGCGCAGCTTGCCGAGGTTCACGCGGTTGCCGTACACGTAGTAGAGCGAACCCAGCTCGTCCTCCTGCACCAGCTCCTTCAGGCGCGTGACCGCAGGGTGGTACTCGAGCAGGTGGCCCACCATCAGGATGCGCCCCGCCTCATCGGCGGCGTTCACAGCGCGCTGAGCATCGGCGACCGTGGTGGCAAGCGGCTTCTCCACGAAGCAGTGCTTGCCGGCGCCTAGCACTCGCGCCGCCAGTTCGGCGTGCGTGGGCACCGGAGTGGCCAGCACGACCGCGTCAAGCGAGGGGTCGCCCAGCAGCTGATCGAGCGTCTCGCTTGCCCGAACACCGGGGAATGCGCTCGCCAGCTTCTCGCGGACCTGCGCGGAGTCGTCGCACAGCCACGCAAGCTCGCACCCGTCGATCGCAGCGAAGTTGCGCGCCAGGTTGGGGCCCCAGTAGCCGAGACCGACCACCCCGACGCGGATGGGCGCGCGCTTCTCGCTCACGACCACGGTCCTTCGGGCGTGCGTGTCGATTCGACAACGGCTCGCGGCGCCGAGCCATCGATCGGGTTGTGCCGGGCCCTCATTGTGCGAGTCTCCCAATCGCGGCCACGGCACGTCCGGCAGCTTTCCCGTCGCCATACAGCTGTGGATGATTTGGGGGAGCGGGTCGTTCCAGTGATTGCAACACGCGTTCGCAGTCCAGATCCACGAGCGTGTTCCAACCGGTCTTCACCGTCTCCACCCACTCGGTGGTGGGCCTCAGCGTGATGCAGCGCACCCCCGCAAGGTACGCCTCCTTCTGGACGCCCCCGGAGTCAGTGAGCACCGCACGGGCGCCGCGCAGCAGCGTGCCGAACTCAACGTAGCCGAGCGGATCGCACAGCAGCACGCCATCGAGCATCTCCAAGTCCGCCAGCAAGCCCGCCTCATGCAACCGTGCGCGGGTACGCGGATGCACAGGGAATATGGTGCGTTCGGGCAACGCGGCCACGACATCTACGAGCAACCGCAGGCGCTCGGGATCGTCGACATTGCCGGCGCGGTGGGCGGTGAGCAGCAGGTACTTCCCGGGCTCCAGCTCATAAGCGGCGAGAGCCTCGCTGGTGGCGGTGGCGTCCGATTGCCACTGGCACGCAACATCAATCATCACATCCCCCACCACCTTGATCGCGCCAAGGGCTGACTCTGCCCGAAGGTTCTCGGCGGCCGCGTCCGAGGAGCACAGCAGCAGCTCGCTCATGTGGTCCACGAGCACGCGGTTGAGCTCCTCGGGCATCGCACGGTCGAAGGAGCGCATGCCCGCCTCCACGTGCACCACAGGCACGCCCTGCTGGGCCGCGGCGAGGGCTCCGGCGAGTGTGGAGTTGGTGTCGCCGTACACGAGCACCGCGTCGGGCGCCACGTCGGCGAGCAATGGCTCGAGTGCCTCCAGCATGCGCGCGGTCTGCGAGGTGTTCGACCCGCCCCCGATCCCCAGCTCGCGCTCGGGCGCCGGCAGTCCCAGCTCCGTGAAGAACACCTTCGACAGCGCGTCGTCGTAGTGCTGTCCGGTGTGCACCAGCAGCTCCTCGTGCTCGGCGCGCAGCGGGCCGGACACGGCTGCGGCCTTGATGAACTGTGGGCGGTTGCCGACGACCGTGAGGATCTTCACGGTCGCAGACTAAATGCTTGCGCAGTCGTCCCGCGTCGAGCATCGATGCGAGACGACTCGCTCGGGCGGGGTCCTATTCGCTGATCGCGCCGAATCCGCGGCGGGATCTGTCGGCGGCTCGTCATACCGACCGTCGTTTTGCTCGGGCAGGCCCTTCAGCCTGGCGAACACGCGGCGCGTGATGTCTAGTGCCGCCTCATGGTCGTCTATGACCGTGCGTGCGCGGTTGTAAACGTTCTCCGCGTAGCGGACGTATAGAAACGAAAGCGCGCCACTGTCGCCTCGACGTACCTGCCTCATGGCACGAACGGCCGCGGACGTCATCGTGTACTCCCCATGGCCTCGCGACAGCTCGCGCGCGGCCGTTGCAATACAGGCCGCGGCCTCTGCTTCGCCCGCGAGGCGAGTAGTGCTCTCAGCCTGCGTTCGACTGCGCTTCGTTTCCGTTTCCACGACGCAAAGTCAACGCGGTTGCGACCCAGCCGGGGTTAGATTGCTGTAAATGAAATGGCACCGGTTCGGTGCGGAAACAGCAATGTGTCAGTTAGCACAAGCAAACGGCCGGGTCGCCTTGTGGCGACCCGGCCGTCGTGACTGAGCTACGTAGTTACTACGTCACATCCAACTGCAACAGAGGTGACCTAGAACTTGACTTTTTCAGCTCCCGTGCGTGCCTCGACCTGCAGAGCCGTGGGCAGTGCAAGGTAGTCGTGTTTTTTGATGAGTTCCTGACCGCCACCGGAGGCAAGCTCGAACAGCAGGTAGTTGTTCGCGCTCGTCGCCTCGCCGAGCGTCGTGCCCGGGTACTGCGAGTATTCGTGGAATGCCAGGTCATATGTGAGGGCGCAGATCGGGTAGTTTGCCTCTTCGGTCTTCGTCGTCACTTCATTCCACACTTCGGTGGTGCTGGCCGGCGGGAACGGGGTCGTGCCGTTGGTGTACACGGTGTTCGTGCAGTTGGCGTTCGCCAGTTCTTTTGCGTCGCCGTTGGTCGACGGGTCCGCGTATGTCTCTTCTTCCTGTTCCACGCCGTTGTTCTGGATCGGGACCCAGAAGCGAGCGGTGTTCTTGCCGCCCACGGGTGCGGCGAAGTTGCCGTTGCTGCGGGCTTCCGCCATGACCACGTAGCCGATGCTGCTCGGTGTTTCGCTGACCAGTTTCACGAGCGCGCCGCCGCCTTTTTCAGCGGGACGTGTGACCGTGCCGGGCCATGTGGTGTTCTCCGTGCCTTCGGAGATGCCGCGCCAGCCGAGTTCGCCGACGACGTTGTCTTCGCCGTAGATCAGGGCCAGGTACTTCTTGAAGGCCGACGTCGTGCCCGACTCGTCCTCGCGCACGACGCGGGTGATCGGCGTTTCGGGGTTGCAGCCCGTGCCCGATACTGTGTCACCGTTTTCGGTGATTTCACTCCACTTGGTGACCACGCCGCGGAATATCTTCTCCAACGTCACGTTGTCGAGCACCAGGCGGCCCGGGTTTGAGATGCTCGTCGCCGAGCACAGTTTGGGCAGACGCACGACTATTGCTATCGAACCCTGCAGCACCGGAATCGTCTCGAGCGTGTTTTCTTTGGGGTGTTTGGAGTGCGACTGGATTTCAGCCTTCTGCGTTGCGTCCGGCGGTTCATCGGTGCCCACGTACCCGTTCGAGCCTTCGAACGCGTGGCCGTTGATGCCCCATGCTTCCATGCCGGCACCGCTTCCCACAGACGTGTAGGTGACTGTCGGTACTTCTTTGGAGCCCTGTGTGCCGTTGCAGGCCTTTACGTTGGCTGACGAGTTGAAGTCGGGACCCCACACCGTCTGTTGCGCGAGCTTCTGCAGCGAGGAGCCCTCGCCTGTGAGCGGTCCGCCTGAGCACTGTTCGCCGATCGTGGCCGCGCTGGCCGCGCCCGGTGCCGCGAGCGCCATGACGGCCGCCGCGGAGAGTATGCACCCGGTTATGAAACCGCGCGCAGAGAATGACGTCATTGTGACATTACCTCCTGGTTGAACTGGCAGATCCATTGCTGAGTTCAGAGGGCCTCCTTGCCCTCTGAACGGCACATTCCCATGGATCGCCAGTCTCCAGGTTGCGCGCGTGTGACATGGACTTTTTGCATACCAATCGTTCCCAGGTTCTTCACAGCCCAGTCCGAATAACGCAAAGATCGGCTATATTTCCTACTCGTGCAGGGCGAGATCGGCGTGAGAAGATCGAGGTCCACTACTTACGGCGCTGCTGGGAGCCTTTTGAGGCCCGCAGTGTCACGTCTGTACGCGTGGTGTGCACGTGGCCCGAGGGGTCGTGTGCGATCAACGTCGCCTGCACACGCACGACGTGCACGCTTGCCAGTAGCGCACGGGCCTCCGATGTGAGGTGCAGCGTAAACGACCTCTGGTCTCCGCCGGTGACAGTAAAAGCACCGTTGGCGAGTGTGAGAATGGTTGCCTTCGTCTTTTTCTTGGGGTGTGACCCCGCCGCGTGAAGAATGACCGCGTCGAGTGTCCGCAGTGTGACTGTACCGGCGCAGTCGATCTCACCGGTCGGACAGCTCACGTCCAGGTTGACCGCTCCGCTCGAGCTGACGGTGATCGACGTGCTCACAAGGTGGGCGTCGGGAGTTGGTGTGGGGCTCTGTTTGCTGGTCGTGGTCGCGGTTTGCCCGGTGGTTGTGGTGGGTGCCGGTGTCGTGCCCACAGACGGCGCACTGGAGCCACCCGTTCCTTTGGATGCGGGTGGCGGTGGTTCCTTAACCTTGACCGTCAGCGCCACAGGTTCGCTTGTGTGCCCGAGAGCGTCGGTTACGGTCAGCTGCACCACGTAGCTATTCGGCGTCGTGTAGGCATGTTCGACGGTGTCGGTATCCGTGGTCTTGGATTCGCCGTCGCCGAATGCCCAGTGGTATTCGGCGATTTGATTTGGACCCGTCGCGGTGGAGGCAGTGGAGGCGCTCGCGTTGAACGTCGCCACCCCATCCTGGGTTACTTTTTCCACGCCGAGTTCTCCGCCCGGCAGGTACACGAGTCGTTCGAGTTCGGTCGGACCTAGGGTCACTTCCGTCGGTCCTTCGAGCACCGCCGTCGGCGGAGGAGCCGTGGTCGAGACGGAGATCGTCGTGTGCTTTACGATCGTGGGCGTGTCGAGGTCGTCGGTGTGGATCGTCTCGGTCACCGTCAGTTCCCCTCCGCGCACGAAGGAATGCGTCACTTCGGTGTGCTGATACTCGTCTGCGCCGACCGTTGTGCTCTGCCCGTCGCCAAAGCTCCATTCCACGCTCAGCGCGTTGGCCTGCGTCATCTGCGAGGAGAAAGTGACGGGCACTCCGGCTGAGACGGTTTCAGCGGGCACAAGCGCTTTGCCGTCGATTTCCGCGGTCGGTTCCGTCGCCTGGGCTGTTGGGCACCCGCTGCCCCCGGGTCCAAATACGACGATTTCAGAGGCGGGATCGACCACGTTGGCGGGATCGAACATGAAAAGCACGCCGCCGCTTCCCGCCGCAACCGCCGGATAGGTCACCCCACCAAAGCCAATCGTGCAACTCTTACTGGAAGTCGTTATTTGACCCCCCGTCCAGCCCAACTCGGCGCCGGCCGACCCGTCGAAAGCAAGAGCGCCAGGGTAGAACGAGCCTCCGGTTTCGCCAGGACGCACGAAAATACCTGCCCGTGCGAAAAATGCGCTACCGCCATTCGGGCCTTCGGTCGTGAGCGACAGGCCATCGCCATGTTCTGCTTGTTCTTCGGAAGGGAAAGTGGCGACCGGCTGTATTTCACTTTCCAGTTCGCCACGTAGAATCAACTGGCCAAAAGGCACGGGAGGCTCCGTAGAGGAGAATTCGGACGGTATCTGGGCTAGCTCGTCGGCCTCCTCTTCTTTTTTTGTCGCTTTATTTTCGTATACTTGGGTCTGGCCGACTACCACAAACACCGAGCCGTTCGCCGAGACGACAGGCGAGTTGGGTGTCATTTCGGGGCCGAAGAATTCGTTGGTGTCCACATAGCGCCTTCCCAACGTTCCGTCGGGAAGAATCCGCTGAAGCGCGACCAGGGTCGATGATTCCTTGCTGCCCATTTCGACTTCCTGGTCTATCTCTCCCAGCACAATCACTTCGTGCGTGGTCGGGTCCACCGCGATGCCTTTCGGATCGAGCAGCGCCCGGCCAGGGATGTTGGACTGCGATTCCAGCACGCTTGGGTCGGCGAGCACGCCTTCTGCGGTGGTCCCGGGTGCGGGCACGAGCGTTTCTCCGACCGGTTCGGTCGAGAATGCGTAGAGCGTTCCGGCGGCAGGTTCGTTTGGATCGACAGTGAGGCTCGCGCTGCGTGTTTCCGTCACTAGGGCGTAGATGCGTTTTTCTTTGGTATCGACGGCGATGCCCTCGATACCAAGGTGCCCCGCCGGCTTGAACAGCGCCGTCTCGGCGACGAACTGACCGGAGGACGTGAGCTTCTGAATGCGATATTCGCCTTTTTTCGCCCCCGGCTCGTCACCTACGTACACGCTGTTGTCGGTCGGGTCCACGCCAAACGCGTTGTCCCCTTTCCTGATGTCGAACTCTCCGTGGCCGGTGCCCGTAGTGCCAAAGCGGGCCAGCTGACCATAGGTTTCCCCGCGGGCGAGGGTCGGCGCTACGCACACGACCACAAGGTAGATCGCGAAAGCTGCCAGCAGATATCGATGCGCGCTGGACAATCCGCGCATGTTCAACCTCCGTTCTGGGGCGACGGGAGACGAGCGCGTGGGCCGGCGCCGTTGGGCCGCGATCGACGGGTAGAGGACTCTGAGAGGAGAAAAGCTCATCGTCGGCGCCGCATCCTTTCGGCCATCCGCCGCTGCGCTCGCAGCGTCGAGAGCGTCGCGGGGGCGACTCGCAGTTCGCGTTTGCCGCGACCGGGGCGCCGCAGCGTCGCCGCGCCTGCGAACGCGGCGAGCAGCACGACACCGAGCAGGTACTCGGGGATCGGCTCGTGTTCGGCGGGTTCGTAGGCGCTGGCGTTTGCCGAGGCGGACTCGATCGCCTCCTCCTCTTCGCGCGTCTCCTCGACCGCCGTCTCGCTGACCGGCACCGTGGAGCTCACCGGGGAGCTCCCGGTCGGGGGTGCGGGACGACCGACGGGGGCGATCGGTGGTGGGACGAAAACCGCCAGTGGGAGCGCTGGCGCCGGCGGGACAAAGAATGGGGTGCGTACGCTCGGTGGCTCCACAGTGAGGGGAAGCGGCGGAGGCGGGGGCGGAACCAGCAGAGCCGGCGGCGCGGTCGCGGGCGTTGGGCCGGCCGCGGCGGGCGCCGGGGTGGGCGCGGGTGGCGGGGTGGGAGAGGCGCTCTGGCTCGCCGCTGCGGTAGCCCCAGCCGGGACGGTCCCGCACGGACGCCGCACGCTGCCCGCCTGTACCGTCACCGGTAGTGAGGACGACAGGCCGCCGGCGCTGATTGTCACGATCGTTGTGCCCGCGTTGAGTGCGCAGAACAGGCCGGAATGCGCGTCTTCGACCGGTTCTTCGTGTTCCAGCAGCACCGCGTTCTTTTCGCCGGAGGCGAGGTTCGGCTCGACAAACTTGCCTATTTTGGGGTTGGAGGAGGCGAACGTGTATTCGGGGGCCAAAGGGGGTTGCCCATTTACGCAGACGGCGCCCACACAGTTGGAGGGGATCGGAATGTAAGGGCTGGTGTCGGGACGGATCGCCTGGTTCTGCGAGCGGTTGCCCGCGCGCGGGCGTCGCGCGAGCGCGCTGAACGAAGCGACCTGGCTGCGGCGCAGCAGTGTGCCATTCTGGGCTTCCAGTGCGAGTTCGGCGATGTTGGGGATCAGCTTGACGCTTACCGGATACTGTCCGGTGGTCGGATTCCGCGCTTCGGCTTCTGGGTCCACTTCGGCGAGCAAAAAGCCGCTCGCCCCGAGGAAGGCGCCTGTGTTTTCGGCGATGTGGTTGACGTAGCCGAGCGTGCCCGAGCCGAAGGTGGGGATCGTGCCGCTGCCGACCCGCAGCGTTTCCTTCAGGTTCTCTTCGGGCGCGTCGTAGAAATAGGCGGAGGCATCGCCACCGACAAGGATCTGGGCAACGGTGACCGCGGCCGCGTCGTGAGCTTCGACTTGTGCCTTCAGGTCGGCGTTGCCCACCACGATCGCAGGTTCGGAGAGCCCTGCGGCTTGTGTCAGCTGTTCCTGTAGCCACTTTTGTTGGGCGGGGTCTACATCCGCGGTGTTGTCGAGCATGATCGTGCGCACCGTCCTGCTGCGTGGGCCCACCGGTTTGGAGCGAAGCGCGTAATAGGCGCCCTCACAGCCGGGGGTGCTCGCGCATTGTTCGCTCGAGTGCCCCACTTCCGAGAGTCCCCCACCGGGTTCCGCCGCGCCATTGCCCACGGGCTTCGGGAATCCTGCGAATGCCTGCCCGAAAGTGGCCTCGCTGGAGGCGCCGTCGAGGTCGGTGGGCGAGAGGGCCACAAACGCCGGCAGCGGGCTCGAACCCATGATCTGGGCGTAGCGTTCGAGCTCGCGCTGGTAGGGGATCGCCTGCGTGACGACCGTCGCGCTGCCGGTGGTCACCCGCGGTCCGGTGTACAGGAACGCCTGCACACCCTGGATCTGCCCGGCACGCGCGAGCGCCGAAGACAGCCACACGTCGGGGCCGATTGCCGCGCGGGCCAGTGCGCCGCAGGGCGCGGCGCACTGGGAGCCGCCGCCGATTGCAAACGTCGCGTCATTGGAGTTGGTGAGCACGGGCGCGACTCCCACGCCGGGCGGGGTGACCCCGTCGGCGGGATAGCGCTCGACGTCGGCGGTGTCGAGAGCGCCGTTGCTGTCTTCGGTATCGACAAAGCCACCGACGGCCCAGCCTTCGCTGCCGGCCGGGTTGACGAGTACCGCGGAGATCGGGTCGGGCCTGTAGACCATGTCGTATTCGCTGTAGTCGCCGGGGGGTTCCTGCACGTTGTTCAGTTCGTGCTCCTCATCGCTCCAACCCGTGGCGGTCTGGCGCACGATGTGGCCGGCGCCGTATTCGGCGCTGAGCGGGTAGGGCGCGATCAGGTTCGCCGGAAAGCCAGGTGGTGGTTTGGGTTCGCTTTCCAGGGAGTAGGTGTTGGGAACGCTGCCCGAGGCGATCGCACGCAGTTCGCTGTTTTCACGGAACAGCACGAGCGAGCCCGGCTCGGTGCCGCCTGGCAGCGGTGTCGCGGTTGGTTGCCACGGCGCTCCGGGAGCAGAGCGCTCATATACCTGCCCGCCAAAGCCCGACCCGGACGCTTCGCCGGCCGTAAACGCCGCTCCGCCGTCGGGCAGCCCGGCGACCGCCCAGGGGATGTTTTCGCCCATCGCGGTCGCGGCGCCCATGTCGATTTCCCAGCCTTTGCCGTTGTTGACGAGCAGGCCGCCTACGTAGTGGTTGGTCGCGGGATTGGGCAGCAAATGGTAGGCGGCGATCGCCTCCGATCCCGCGAACGCAACCGAGGTGAAGGTCGCTTCCTTCACCTGGGGGGGGAGTTCTTCCTGAGTCCAGGTCTTGCCGTAGCCAAGCAACAGCCCGCCCTGCCCGACGGCGTAGCCGACTTCCGGGTTGCTCGGGTCGAACGCGATTGAGAGCAGGTTGCCACGGAAGTTGAATGGGGTCGCCGGGTCCTGTTCCCACAGGCCCGTTTCGGCGCGCCACAGCCACATCTGGCCAAGGTCGCCGACGGCGTAGGCTCGTGAGGGGGTGGGCCAGGCGATCGCGCGCAGACGCGGCGTCTCCACGCGCCCCCCGGGGTCGAGGAGGCTTTCGGGCATCCACCCCTTGCCGGGCTCGTAGCGCGCCACCTCGCCCTGATCGCCGACCGCGAGCGCTTCGCTCGAGAGCGAGCCGACCGGCGTGCCGGGCTGCGGCGCGATCGCCACCAGCGCGTGGCGAAACGCGGTCGGCCATGGCTCGAGGCGGCTCGACACGGGGTTCAGGGTCAGGTGCACCGGCAGTCGCGCCTGGCCCAGCCAGCCCTCGCGTGGGTTTGAGAACGCGGCGCCGAAAGTCCCGCCGACATCGTTGGGCGCCGGCGATCCTCCGAGCGCCAGCACGCGTGTGAATGACGTGCCTTCCAGACGCAGGCTCACGCCTTCGGCGAACCCCGTGATGACGCGTTCGCCCAGCCCTTCAGGCGTCGAGGGGTTGGCCCAGGCGATGCTGCGCGAAGGCCCCGTTGGCAGTGGTTCGGGCAGTTCGTGAGTGCACGCGGGCGCACCGGCCGGGATGGGACACCAGGTCGCGAGCACGTTGCCCACTTCCGAGCCTTCCGGCTTGAAATACAGGGTGGTCGACGTTGAGGTGTCCGAGCGTTCTCCGTCGACCCACACTCCTTCGCTGGTGACCGTGAGAACCTGCGTCTGTACGGTTGGCGGCTCCCCGATGCCGGGCACGGTGAACGGCGCGGGGGCGGCTTTCTGCAACGGTGCCGTGAGCGGTTCCCCCGGCTTGGATGAGGACGCCGTGTTGGGAGCAACTGGCTGCCAGCTCGGGTCTTCGGCGCCGCCCGGCACACGGTGGAACAACGCCACAGCGCCCGCGGCATAGCCGGAGCTCGAGGACAGTTGCCCCAACAGCCACGCGTTCGTGGGAGAGCTTGCGCCGATCGCAAGCACGTGGAAATCTTTTTCGCTGCTCTTGGGTATGTCGATCGGCTCGCGTGTCCAGTGACTGCCGTCCCAGTGCAGGACGTCGCCTTCTATGTCGCCGCCCTGTTCGCTGACAGGAACAACCAGGGCGCCCGCGCTGCCACCGGCTTCTTCCAGCGGTGCGATTAGAGGCGCGCGGGACACCCCGAACAGCTCTTCCCCCGATCCCAGCAGCGGCGCCGTGGTTTTGCCACCGGAGCTGGGTTCGTTCACCGGTGCCGTCTGCTGGAAGCTTCCGCCAGGGTTGCGCACGAGCACCACTTGTTCGACCCCAGGCGAGGCCGTCTTGCCGGGTTCGGGTGGTAGCGGCACGCTGCCGACGAGCACGCCGCTGCCGTTCGCGGCCATCTGTCCCGCGAGCACGCTCGTGGTCGACACGTTCCCCCTTCGTGGCGCATCCGGTTTGAAACCGCTCAACGGTTGTCCGGCGGCGTCGAGCAGGTTGGCGCCGAGCGTCCAGCCCGAGCCTTCGGCGTAGCGCACGATCGCCCACGTTGAGGCGCCGTTCTCGTCGGTTTCGCCGATTCCCCACGTCTCCGCGGGCGCCTCCAGCGGAGAGGCGCCGATCATCGTCACTTTGAAGGCTGGCACCGATGCGTCTGTTTGTGGCGTGGGTTCCCCGGCCGAGCTCCCCGCTCCTGCGGCACGTGGCGTGGCGCCAGGCGTCAGCGCATAGCCCCCGACTCCCAGCAGAGCGCCGGTGGCCGCGAGCGCGAGCAGTCGACGTCGCCGCAGGTGGCGTGTGTGTGGGTTTCGGGCCATCAGCGCAACAGCTCCACTTCCGGCGCCGTGCGCATGTCGGGGAACGCCGCTGAGGTCGTCACCGTGTTGGGTCCCGCGCCTGGGCTTGCACCGCTCGAGCTTTCGCCGGATACGTCTGGCAGTGGCGCCAGCGCATGCGTCTGCAGTTCCAGTTTCGTCGGCCAGCGTCGCGGATCGAGACGCAGCAGCAGACTGTGGGTGCCGGCCCCGAGCGTGCGCGTCGAGGTGCTCGCGACCACCTTCTTGTGGCGTTGCGCGAGCAACCGAACACGGGCCTTCACCGCCAGGTGAAAGCGAAGTTCGAGCGTGTCGCGGTGCACGAGTCGCGTGCGCTCGTGGGAGAGCAGCGCTGCCTTTACCAGCGGTGTGGCGGGCTGCTTTTCTTCTGTGAGCAGCGGTTCTTTGGCGGGCCTTTCTTCGCTCAAACCCGAATCGTCGAGTGGCGGAGCGGTGGGCGCCACCTGTGGAAGCCCTTCGTCGGCTGGGCGGGAGGCGATCAGGCCCGCAAACGCGGGATCGGAGTCGAGCGGCAGTTCGTGGCCGTCGTCCAGGTGTGGACTGAGATGGAACAGCCATCCCTGCGTGGTGGTCAGCCAGCATTCGTGTGGCGCGGTGCACACGATCTGCTTGGCGGAGCCCTTCGGTCCCACGCCGGCTTCGATTTCTTCAGAGGACGGCAGGGTCTGCTCATCGGAGATGGTCCCGTCGGCCGACACGCGTGCGACGATGGCCGTGGCGACCGGGCTGCGCGCCACTGACTCCTTTTCCGGCTCGAGCGCGATCCACGCGCTTTCGCCGCCGGGTTCCGCGGCGATCGAGCTCACGACCTCTTCCGCGAAGGGGCTCACGAGCGGGGGTTCGACGGGACCGAGCACCTGGCTCCACGCCCCGTTCGCATAGCGCACCACCGTGACCTGCGCCGGGGTGGAGCTCGCGGGTGCATTCGGAGCGGGACCGGCGGCGCCCCACAGCGATTCCGCGTCGGCGCCGAGGCGCAGGTAGTCGAGCGCTTCCGGGAGCTCCTTGGGCGCGTAGGTCGGCACCCCTGGGGTCAGCGGCACGAACGTCGGCTGCACGCCCTCGGGGTTGACGCGGCGCAGGATCGGCGGGGGCGAGGGCTCGGGTTCTGTGAGCTTGTCGTTCGCCGCGATGCGCAGGCTCTCATACAGGCGTCCGCCGTAGAGGCGCATGTCCTCGACCGCGTGCCCCTGTGGGCTGGGCTCCTCGCTCAGCGTTTCTCCGTTCCAGTGCAACTGGAAAGCGCCGACCTGTGGTTCGGGCAGCGCACCCCCGGCAAACCAGCAGTCCGAGGGGCCGATGCAGCCGGCTGCCTGCATCGGTTGATAGGAGTTCGACTGGAACGCCGGGGAGGCGTAGGAGGTTCGCACCTCCAGTTCGGCGGTCGCGGGAGCGGCGCCGGGCGGGAGCGCGAAACGACAGAGGGTGTCGTCTTCCAGTGGCGGGGTTGTGCCGTTTGCTTCGTCGGCCTGACCGGGGCGCCCGTCGGAGACCGCCCAGAATTCTTCAGGGCCCGCCCAGGCGATACGCCCGTCGCTTGCCCCGCACACCTTGGCAAGCTCGTGCCACTGTTCGCCGTTGTAGGACCACAGCCCTGGTGGGATCGTGCTGCCGTTGCCGGCCGTGATCAGCACGCCGCGGTTCGGCGCCCAGAACTCGATGTCGCCGATCGGACCCAGGCCGATCGGCGTGGAGGATCCCGTGACTCCCGCGGGCGCGGCGGGGGGCATCGGCTGTTCCAGTTGCCAATAGGCCCCTCCGTCGTCGGCGAGCCCGCGAGCGCCGGCGGGCGGTGCGAGTCGGGCGCATGCGCCCAGCGACAGCGCCGCGAGCGCCGCGGTGAGGAGCGTGAGCGCGCGTGGTGTGGCGCTCATCACCCGCCCGCCTTGCTTGACGTCTTGCGGTGCTTGACGGCGCCATCTGCTTTGCCTTTGCGCGGCGCCGAGCGCTTGGAGCGAACGAAGGTCACGGTGATGCTCTGGTGTGTTGCCGCGTGACCTGGCGCCCGCAGGGTGACGGTCACGGTCGCGGACAACCCGCCGTGCTCGCCGTCGAGCGCGGAGTAGGGCTTCTCGAGCTTCAGTGTCATCGCCGTCAGGCCCGCGCCAAGCGAGGAGGCGCTCGTGGCGGCGACCGTCTGCGCGAGGACGGTCGCGCTCGACACACGGTGCTCGCGAGCACCGTGGCGGGTGCGAGCCGAGTGGCCCACCGCCACCCGCACGGCACTCTGTGCGCCCGCGTGCAACTGCCCGGCGCCCGGCGTCTCGACCTCGAGCAGCACGTTCCCGTTCTTCTGTGACAGTGCGCTGACGCCAAGGCGCCAGGTTGGAAGCAGCGGTGGTCCGGCGGGCGGGCTCGAGACTTCCTGCGACGGCGCGGCCGTGTCGAACACGGTACGCGATACGGCGAAGACGTCGCTGCCGTCGAACGTCAAGCTGCCTGTCTGTGGTGGCGTGTTGCCATCGCCGTAGACGAGGTTCGCTGCGGTCGAGGAGAAGACGAGCGTGTCGCCGTCGTCGGAGAAGGACGGCGAGAGCGCCCCGTCGGTGTCGCCGTAGGGGTCCTGGCCCGAGGATTCGGTGAGGTGCGGAGCTTCGCTGGGACCGCCTTCGAAGCTGCGCGTGACCCGCGTGAGTGTGTCGTCGGCCAGATCGACGTCGAACAGTTCGACCATGCCCGGAGTGGCGGCGGGCGCACTGACATAGGCGGGCGAGCCGAGCGGGAACACGGTGCGCTGGGTCGTGAACGCGACCTGTTCGCCACCCGGAGATATGCCCAGGTCGACGATTGGCGCGGTGGTGGCCGGTTCCTGAGCGTTTCCGCTCGCCAGCTCGGTGAGCTCGGTCAGCGCTTGCACCCGTGAGAGCCCCGCGGTCATGTTGACCACGTAGATGTCGCTTGCGCGCTCGAGCACGTCTCCGCCGAAGTTCCCTTCAACCGGCGGGGCGCTCGCCAGGAACGCCACGGTCATTCCGTTGCCACTCAACTGCGGCACGGGGTTGCCCGTGCCGCCGATCCACACGCCCAGCGCTTCGGTCCTGAACGGTCCCTGGCAGGGATCGGTGGCGGAGAACACTTCGGGGAGCGCGGTCTCGCCGCTGGTCGCGCAGGCTGGATTGGCGGGGTCTGAGCCTCCGGTGATCCGCCGCGTGGGCGCGTCCGGCCCGTCGGCGATACGTCGCCATAGCGGCTCGGAGTAGATCGCAGGCAGTGCTTCCGCGGAGAGCACGGGCGCTTGCAGAGAGATGTCTTGGCCCGTCCAGGCGACAGTCGAGCCGTCCGCGCTGATCGACGCCCCGATCGGCGATTGGGGCGCATATGCGGCCGGTGCGTTGAACCCCGGCGGAGGTAGGCTCGGGGAGTAGACCGCACCATAGGTCCGTCCGCCTTCTTCGGCTGACACCGGCTCCTGCGCGTCGGTTGACGGGTTCACGACCGGGCTCCCCGTTTGCGGGTCATAGGCGACGCTGACCAGCTCTGTGGTTTTGCTCGCTAGGTCTCTAACCGCCACCTGCAGCGCCGGGGTCTTCGGGCCTGCGAGGTTGGAGGCAGCGGTGGTCACGAACACAACCTCTTCGCCGTTGGCGCTCAGCGCCGAGCGCCCGCTTGCCAGCGACCCATAGTGCGCTTCGTCGAAGGTCTTTTCTTCGACGGTGTTCGCGTTCGGGAATTCGTAGGTCAAGCCTTCTTCTGAGCCGTTGACAGCCGAGGCAAGCATGAAAGCGCCGGATTCGTCGATTTCAGCCTCGCTCGGCGCGACCGCTTGGCCCATCGCCTGGGGTTTGGGAACCGCCTTTTCCATGTCGCGCACGTATACGTCCGGGCCGCCGTTCCTGTCGCCCGACGTGAGCCGTGCGGTTGTCGTGAAGCTCACGTACTGCCCGTTTTCGCTGATCGAGGGCAGCTCCGCGATGCACGAGCTCTGCTCGGCCGGGCACGCGTCGACCCGTTCGACCACGCCGGTCTGCAGGTCGTGCCGCCATACGCCCGAGATCCCGCCGAACGATCCGTCGAATGCGACGTAGAGGCCGTTGCCAGAGACGGCGGGGTCGTGGGCGTAATCGGCCTGCTGCGCTTCTTCGACAAGCTGCCCGCCTGAGCCCGTTCGCGAGATCGCGCGCTGGGAGAGCAGCGAGATCGGACCGAACACGTCGGCTCGCGCCGTGGAGCATGGGCCCGGCAAGGCCATTGTCGCGATCCCCAACACCAGGGTTGCTGGTACGGCGAGACCGAGGGCTCGTCTCATCCGACGCTCACAAGCCGGCGTACGACGCCGCTGTTGCCAAGTTTGTCGCGGACGTGAACAATCAAGCGGTAGATCCCGGGGTGGGCGTAACGGTGGCTCAGACGGGTGCGTCCACCCGCGCTGTGCCCATCGCCGAAGTCGACTCTCACCGCTTGCTTGTCGACTCCGGAATAGGCGTCGCGTACGCGCACGACCACCGTCTCGTTCCCGCGAGCCTGGGTGATGGTCACCGTCGGTGGCGTGTCATCCACCTTCAGGGTCGCCGGGGCCGACAGGGTTGACTGGCCGTAGGCGTCGGTGGCCAGTAGCTGAACGCGATGGACGCCGCTGCTTAGCCAGGGCGGGCTCAGATGCATCGACAGCGCGCCCGCTGAGGCGGCAAATGGATGTCCGTCCAGCGCCACGTCGTAGCTCAACGGGCCGTTGGCGCTGAGCGCCGGTTCCCAGGAGATCAAGGCTCCGGAGGGCTTGACCCAGCCGTTCGGGGCGCTCACGATTAGTTCCGCCGGTGGCGCGGTGGCCTGTGCGGCGACGATCGCAGTGTTGCCCACGGGACCCTGCTCGAAAGCGATCAGCCCATCGCCGAGACCTGAACGCCCGACCGACAGTTCGCCGATCGGCCCGCCCGCGCCGCCACTCACCAGCGCCGTCTGCACCGCGCCGTCGGGAAAGTCCTCGCGCACCGCCACCGCGGAGTTGCTTCCCTCGACACTCGGCCAGGCTGAGACACCCCCGCCGGCGGGATTCATGACGCTCGCCGCCGGCAGGCTGGGCCCGGCGAACGGCGGACCCAACGAGAGCGCGCCGGTGAGACCCTGGCCGTTGCCTTCGATGACACGTGGAGTGCCGTTGCTGTCGTACAGCAGGCGAATTTCGCGCTTTTCGTCGATGTCGATGCTGGGCATCCCGATCGTGGCCGCCGATCCGCCTGGCACGAACGAGTCGGCGACCCGGGCGCCCTGGAATTCGGCGCCGCTTGATTTGGCCGATTCTCCGTCGGGCAGGATGTTCAGGAAGATGCGCGGTCCCGGCAGCGGCAAGCCCGCTCCGGCGGCCTGCCGGTAGGCGACCTCGGCCTGTCCCAGTCGCGAGAAGGCGACGCTGGGCGCGTCGGCTTCGCTTTCAAGCGGCGCCCCACCGAGGCTTGTGGCGCTGACGGGGAGCACGTAGTTGAGGGTGCTCCCGAACAAACGTCTGGCCCAGATGCGCGCGATGCCGTTGATTTCAGGCTCCTGCCACACGACGATCCCGTTGCCGGTGGGCCCGATCGCAATCTGGGGAGCGTTTTCCTGCGTCGGAGGACGCATCGAGACCCCCGGGTCGCGGTTGATTGAGCCGAGATCCGACCAGGTCTCGCCGTTGAAGTGCGCCACCCGCACTTCCTCCACGACGTCGCCCGGATGTAGCAGCGGGACGCTCGAGATCGCGCCGACTTCGTCCTTGACAACCCTGTAGACGACGTCGGCTCGGCCGGTCGAGCTCATCGCGAGATCGGGGCTCGTGCCGGTGCCGGCGGCGATGTCGGGGTCGACGATCATCGGCGGTCCCCAGGTGGAGGAGCCGGCGCCGAGCGTTGAGCTGAGTAGCTCCTCGACAGGGAGACCATGCTCGGTGGCAAACGGCGTGGCCCACACAACCTCCAGCTCGCCGCCGTCGGCGGCCCCGATACGCGGCCAGCTGGCCGCGTATGGCTGTCCTTCATCGATCTGGGTCGGTTCCTGCCAGTGGCCTCCGATGTAGCGGGCGACAAACACGTGCGCGACCCCATCGACGCGCTTGAGATACACCAGGCCGCCGGTTCCGTCCTGGGCCATCGCCACGCCGCCGAAGCCGACGATGCTCTCGTTGGGGCCGTCGATCGTGACGGCTGGTTGGATCACCGCGTGCGCCTGGCTTGCGTATGTTGCGAAGGACAGGGCGGCGAGCGCGAGCACGAGGCTCGCACGGCGCAACTTGTGTCTCAAGGCGCGCGCCTGCATCGGTGGAGGTCGCTACCCCGGAGCGCGACGAATGTCAGCTTTCTGCGCATGGCCATCGCCAACATAAACGGGGGGCGAGGGGCTCTCGGGCAGAGGTTCACCGAAAGTTCACGCGAGACCCCCTTATTGGAAAATCATGTACGAATTTCATACCTCTGCTTGTCACGTGTGAAACAAATGTTCATCAAGAGCGATCGCGCTCCCCAACGGTGATGTCACCGGGATGACGCGTCGCCGCTGCCGGCGGAGCAACGGCCCGGCGAAACACCGCTTCAACCGCAACGAGCGGCTTCTCGGCGGCATTCGGCCGCCGAGAAGCGCAAGGCGCAGCCGCTCGAAGTCACTAGAGGACTTTGAACGTGTTGTTGATGTGAACGCCCGTGGTGGTGCTTGTGGTGTTGATCGTCCCCGCACCGAGCGCCGCCGAGGGGGAAATCGTTACTTCGGTCGAGAATTCCCCGCCCGAGTTCACGGTCACGCTCGGATAGAGCGTCTTGGTCCCTTTGGAGTCGGTGAATGCGGGGGTTATCGTGTCGCCGGGTACATAGCCGCTGCCGCTCAGCGTGACAGAGGAGCCTGGAGTCCCGCTGTTCGGCGCGCGGACCTGCGTGGCCTGCGCGACTGTCAATGTCACCCCGGTCGTGCTGTACGTCGGCTCGTAATAGAGGCCGGTGAAGTTGACCTGATCTTCGCTCTCGGTAGCGAACGTCCCCGCCAGCGAGGCAGCACTGAGGACCGAATAGTTCTGTCCCAGGCTCGCCTTGAACGGTTCGACCTGACGCAGGGTCAACGTCCCGGCGATCGAGGCCGCACCGGACACCGAGAGCGTGCCATAGTTGCCCGCGCTCGTAATGAACACCCTGAGCTTGCCGGCTGTGCTCTGCGTGTAGGTCCCCGTGAGGTGCAGCGTTTGGCCGGCCGCCAGACTGAGGATCAGGTTGTTGGCCAGGTTGCCTTCGATCTCGCGACCTCCACCGTGAGGATTGGCGACGACAAGCGTGCCGTTGTTGGTGAGCGTCCCACCTTTGAGGTTGAGCGTCGCGCTGTTGCCGCAGCCGTCGCCGTTGGTGAGTTCGAGGGTCCCGTTGTTGTTGAAGCTCGCTGCGGCTGTCACGACGGCGTTTGCGCCGCATGTGCTCTGAAGGGAGAGGGTCTCGCCGGTCCTGACGGTCCCGGCCAAGGTACTCGCCTCGCGCAATGCGATCTTGCCTCCCCCGTGTTCGCTGTAGCTCAGTGCCACGCCTTCGAGGACGACCGGCTGACTGCCGGTCGTTGTGCCTGCGGCTTGGTTGAACGTCCCGGTCGTCTGGACCAATGCGCCGCTACCGGAGCCCGCGATCGTGCCGCCTTTGCCGTTGGTCATCGTCGCGTCGCTGCTGAGAGAGAACGAGACTCCGTTGGCGATGTTGATCGTACCTTCGTTCAGTACCACGGCTTCTTTAGTCGGGTCGCTCGTGCTCGTGTTGAGCGTGATCGTGTTTGTGTTCGTGATGTCGCCGTCCAGTGTGCGTGAGCCGCCGTGTTCGGGCTGGGCGATGATCGTGCCGCTGTTGGTGAGCGTGCCGGCGGAGGTGTCGAGCGTCGCGCTGTTGCCGCAGCCGTCACCGTTTGTGAGCGTGATCGTGCCCGCGTTGGTGTAGCTCGCTGCTGTGGTCACGAGCGCGTTCTCGCCACAGGTGCTTTCGAGTATGAGCGACTGGACCGCCGCCACGTTGCCGCTCAGCGTGCTGTTGCCGCGAATTCCTATCCGGCTTTCGCCTTCGCCTGTGTAGTCGAGTGCGCCGTCGTCGATGAACACGGGCTTAGTGCCTGCCGTCGTGCCCTGTCCCTCGGTGAACGTTCCGCCGGTGAGGAAGACATCGGAGCTGGGGTTCGCTGTGATCTTGCCGCCCGCGGCGTTCGTGAACGAAGCGCCGCTCGAGAGGTTGAGCTGCCTGCCTTCGGCCAGTACGACCGCGCCGCCATTGATCAGCAGCGCGTTCACGCCGTTGTAGGCGGTGGCCGCGTTGATCGCGAGCTTGCCCGTGTTCTTGAGGTTTCCTTGTATCGTGCGCGCGCCGCCGTGTTCTGGTTCGGTGGAGATCTTGCCGCTGTTGGTGAGCGTGCCGCTGGGGATGCTCAGCGTCGCGTTGTTCCCGCAGCCGTCGCCGTTGGTGAGCGCGATCGTGCCGCCGTTAGTCACGCCTTCGGCGGTCGCGACTGCGTTCTCGCTACAGGTGCTCTCGATCGAGAGCACCTGTTCTTTGGTGAGCGTGCCGCTGACTTTGCTCGAGCCGCGCAGTGAGATCGGGCCGGCGCCCGCGCCCGTGTAGTCGAGCGTC
Source organism: uncultured Solirubrobacterales bacterium (assembly GCA_963831725.1). Lineage (GTDB taxonomy): Bacteria > Actinomycetota > Thermoleophilia > Solirubrobacterales > Solirubrobacteraceae > Palsa-744. The sequence goes on along the minus strand of CAWHRF010000008.1, from coordinate 58,396 downwards.
GCGTCATCGAGGATCACCGGCTTTTTGCCGTTGATCGAGCCGGCGCCCTCGGTGAACGTGGTCCCCGAGCCCATGGAGATGTCGCCGGTGGAACTCGCGATCGAGCCGCCGGTACCGTTTGTGAACGAGCCGCTGTTGGTGACGGTGAACTGGGTGCCTTCGCCGACTGAGAAGCTTTTTTCGTTTGTCAGCACCGCGCCCGTGCCGTTGTAGGCGGTGTTCGCACCGATTTCGATCGCTCCCGTGTTCGTGATGCTGGCCTGTAGCGTGCGTGCGCCGCCGTGGTCCACTTCGGTGACGAGTTTGCCGCTGTTGGTCAGCGTGCCGCTGGGCATGGTCAGGGTTGCGTTGTCGCCGCAACCGTCGCCGTTGGTGAGCGTGACGGTCCCGCCGTTGCTGAAGCCTGCCGCTACGGTGGCCACGACGTTCTCGCCGCACGTGCTCTGGACAGCAAGCGACTGGCCGGCGGAGATGCTGCCGCTCAGCGAGCTGGAGCCGCGCAGCGAGATCGCGCCCGCGCCCCCGCCGGCGTTGTAGGTGAGTGAGCCGTCGTCGACGATTACCGGTTCTTTGCCGTTCGTCGTGCCGGCGCCCTCGGTGAAGGAGGTTTCCGAGCCCATGGAGACGTTGCCGTTGCCCGTGCCGGTGATCGAGCCGTTGCCGCCGTTGGTGAGCGACCCCTTATTGGAGACGGCAAGCTGCTTGCCTTCGGCGACGTCGATCGCGCCTTCGTTGGTCAGCGCAGAGCTTGCGCCATTGTAGGAGGTGTTCGCGTTGATCTTCAAGGAGCCGGTGTTGGTGAGGCTGCCCTGCAGCGCTCGCGCGCCACCGTGTTCCGGTTCGACGACGATCGAGCCGGCGTTCTCGACCGGTCCGGTCAGCGTCACGCTGTCGCCGCAACCGTCGCCGTTGGTGAGCACGACCACGCCATTTCCGCCGGTGGTGAGCCCGGCGGTAGTCGCCAGCACTGCGTTTACTGAGCAGCTGCTTCCCACCGATAGCGTCTGAGTACCGGAGCTGCCGCCCACCGTCAGCGACTGCACGCTGACGGTGCCGCTGTTCTGGGTCATCGTGACGGTGTAGGTGCCGTTGACCGTGATGCAAGCTTCTTCTTCGGAGGTCGGCGGCGCACCATTGCTCCAGTTGCTGCCCGTGAACCAACTGCCGCTTTCGGCGTTCTTCCATGAGTCGGTGCAGCCGCTGGCATGGGCGTATGCGGGCGCCAGCAGCGACAATGCGATGATTGTCGCGACTCCAAGGGCGACCGCTAGCTCACGTCTAACCATACGCTCGCATCTGCCTACTTCGAACATTCGACACCTTCCGTAGTTATCGTGTTTGCGGGCGCAAGCCCTCTCGAGGCGACTGATTCAGGTCATGGCAGCGAGTCAGCCCACCGACTCTTTCGGTAGCCCAAGCTACTCAAGGTCGACCGGAAGTCAATGGGTTGGGGCAAGTCTCCGCCAAAATTCCACCCTGGCGGGCTTACGGCCCTTCGTGTCGATCCCCTTCGTGTCGATCCTTAAGTACTTAAGGGCGTCTTCGGCCCGCATCCGATAGCTGCATATCGGGGGTTTGCGCAGATCGCTCGGTGCGCGATTTTCAGGGCAGCGCTGTTGGCTGTCGGAATGTACGTACAGGGCCCACAGGCCGTATAAGTACGCAAAAATGGGCCAGGTTCCTGACTATCGGGATTTGAGCTCGATGATCTCAAAGAAATAACCAACTTAAATCGACCAACGGCCATCTAACACCCGGTTTAATCCCCCCACAACAGCTGTTCTGTCTTCTCCCATCTCGAAGCACGGGACGACTTCAAAAAGGAGGTGCACTCATGACAGAATCTGTCATGGACGGGGCGGAAACGGAATTGCCAGCCTGCACTACCGGTGGGGCTGAGGATGAGGCGGCGGCGAGGCGATTGGTGTCGCGGGCGGTCAAACGTGCCCAAGAAGGAGACCGCGAGGCGCTTGGCTTCCTCTACGCGCGCTACGCCGACAACATCTATGGCTACGTGCGTAGCATCGTGCACGACCATCACGAGGCCGAGGACGTGACCCAGCACGTGTTCGCCAAGCTGATCGACGTGATCGGCAAGTACCAGGAGCGCGAGGTCCCCTTCTTCGCATGGATGCTCCGTGTCGCTCGTAATGTCGCGGTCGATCACCTGCGCCGTCAGCGATTGGTTCCTGTGGAGGAGGTGCGCTCGCCGAGCCTGAGCGGGGGATTCAGGGATACTCCGGGGGAGCGGCCGATCAACGACCTGAGGGACGCGCTCTCGACGCTACCGTTCGCTCAGCGCGAGGTACTGGTTCTGCGCCACTTCGTCGGGCTCTCGCCGGTGGAGATCGCCGAGCGCACGGGTAAGAGCGAAGGCTCGATCCATGGTCTGCACCACCGTGGGCGCAGAGCGCTCACGGCCGAGCTGATCTCTCGGGGGGCCGCTCCGGCGACAACCGGACCGCTCACGGGCAAGGCGGCAAGCCTCTGAGAGGAAGATCGGCGGTGTGCGTCTCGCGCGATGCGTCTGTCAGGGGGCTGTAGGCGGGCGGCGCGCGATGCGCTCGCTAGAGGCCTGTGGGCAGGCGGCGCGCGATACGCCCGCTGTCGGCGTCCGCGATGTAATAGAGCACGGAGAAGCCGACAAGCTCCTCGATCGTGACGTCGAGCCGTGCAGATTCCTCTTCGAGCGCTTGCCAAGCAAACTCGCTGAGATGCATCTGCAAGCTTCGCTGGCGGTCGATGTCCTCGTCCTGCCTCGCGGGTGATGATCTAGGCACGATCGGCCCTCGACGGAAGACGTCCACACTGATTCAACGGGTGAGTTGGACGAGCACTCGCGCCAATGCAGGCGTTCTTAGTACGAAAAAAGGAGAGCTTTTGTCCGGTGGGCTCGTGCGCACGGCTACGGCTCAGGAACCCTGATGTCGGCGAGCGTGAAGTCGAGATTGTGTCCAAAGACACGACGAGTTCTAGCACGTAGGGCATCATAACGTCTGATCGCGTCACTACGGCGCCCGCGTAGTACGTCGAGCTCTATCAACTCACGATGAACAGCTTCATCGTAAGGCTGCATCGCCGCAAGTCTCTCGAGGCAGCTCATCGCGCTGTCGATCAGACCACCCTCCAAGCGGATGTCGGCCAGAGTGCGTAGGCCGGTGCACATGAGATCATGGAGACGCTGACGCTCGGCGATTGCCCACTCAGCGTATGGGAGATCGGGCAGGAAATCGCCCTTGTAGAGCGCGAGCGCGAGTTCTATCTCCTCGGCGGCAGTCTCACGGTCTGTCTTCGCCGCGGCCAGGCCGACCAAAATGTGGCTCTCGAACTCGTCGGCGTCGACCTTGACCAGCTCCAGATCCAGACAGTATCCACCCGCGCGAGAGGTCACGAATGCCGAGGGGGCACGCTTGCCCCGTTCCGGCTCCAACTTGCGTCGCAGCGCGTGGACGTAGTAGCGCACGCTGCCTGCGATCGCGAAGTCGGCCCCGGGCCACAAGCTCTCGCCGATCTCTTCGGCGTGGACGGGTCGGTTACGTGCGGCAACGAGATACTTCAGCAACTGCCCTGTGCGCTGGTCGAGCCACTGTCCGCCGATCGGACCCTCACTCGACTCGATCGTTACGCGTCCGAGCGTCCTTATGCGTAGGCTCGGCCCCTTCATCCAGTGTGGGTCTGTGCGGCGCCGGCGGTCGCGCGCGATCCCTGGCCTGAGCTCGATGAGTACCTGCGAGGCGTGCTCGCCAAAAGGGGCGGCTGTCACCCAAAAGCCCTCAACCTGCTCGCCTACCTGTACGTCGAGCCTCATCTCCGGGAGGGGCTCGCCGCGGACGATCGCAAGTCGGCTGATGCACGCTTCGCTCAAGACGGTTCCAGGCTGCCGGCACCCAAGTAGCGCACAACACGTGAAGTCGTTCTCCACTAGTCCCGCTGCTTCTATCAACCGAGTGGCCCGAGCGTTTTGCAGCACGATCCGACCGCTGTCGTCGATGACGATCATGCAGTAGGGGAACTGCTCGAAAACTTCGCGCTTGGTCAAGGACGCGGATGGCGTGGGAGGGCCCGTAGCAGGGGTACGGACCTTCGCAGGTATGCGACGAGACCCCCCAGACTCAACGACCCTTGCAACCGTAGAAGCGATGGGATCCAAGCTATCAGATATACGACGCCGAAAGCAACGATATGTTGACTGGAAACAGACCGCAACAGACTGAGTATCAACTGTTGGGATTGCGAGGTTTTCCAGCCGGCCGGTGAGATGTTCACATGGTTGGAAGTATAGCACGCAAAGCTGGACCGACTCTCGCCATTGCGGTCGGTCGAGAGCCGCTTCGAGCGGCGTACTTTGGGCAAGGACGCCATATCTGACATAGCTCAGCAACAGAACAACGCACGAGTGGACTTGCACTTGCGGGAGCCAGACAAACGTCCAATTTGGGCCATCAATTTGCCCGCACGAGGGACATCGGCCGATAGTCGGTCGTGGGCAAGCACTCCCCCAGTGAGCCCAACTCAACACAGTTGCCCACGGATGGGCCACCCGGCAAGGATGCTTAGTGCATATAAATCACACACAGGCGGTCGTCGCTCGGCTGGCCGTCACCTTTACGCTGTTTTTCGCGAGCGTCTGCGGTTTGGCGATTGCGAGCTCTTACACCGCGAGAGTTGCGTCGCTTCCGAAGCGCTCAAAGACTCGTTCCGCCGGTCCCTCGCGCGGTGACGCTGGATCCGGACGGACCGCGTCCAGGCGAGCGAAATGTGCGGATCGCACGCACATAGCTCGCGGCGTCAAGCGTAAGCCTGACGCTGGCTCTAGTCGATGTGCGACGAAGCGGGTCACCCAACGCAAAGGGACGTCCTCCGCGGGGACATCTGCAAAACACCCCGCCACAAAGCGTCACGCGTCCTTCAGTGCGTCGATTGTCGAAGGGTCGACACCAGTGGTTTCGAAAACGCCGGGTCCCGTAACAACCGTGATAAGCGTGTCAAGCCCCGAAGGATCGGGTTCATCGCTCAAGGAACCGAAGGAAACTCCAGAATCGGGCGAGTCGCCAGAAACCCACGGTAGCTCTGGCTCTTCGAGTGTAGGGTCGGGGTCCTCCGGCGGGTCCGGCTCTTCGGGGGGTGACCTCAGTCCTCCCGCGGAGCCAATGTCACCCGAGGTGCCGTCGTCTCCATTTCGCTTCTTCTCATCCTTGAGCGTCTGGAATGCGCCGCTGGCGGAAACTGCTCCGCTGGACCCCGCTTCGGCTGAGGTGGTGGGCGCATTCGATTCGATGGTCGCGGCCGAGGAGCATGCGGGCAGTGGACCGTGGATCACCACCACCAGCTACAGCGTCCCTGTATACACGGTGCCCGCCGACCAGCCGACGGTGCCGGTGCAACTCGAACATCATGCGCCCGAAGCGGCGCTGTCCTCGGCGTGGAGCGCCGTGCCCCTGCCGCCCTCGGCCGAACCCTCGGTGGGCACCGACGGCAATCTCGCTGTGTGGCAGCCGAGCACAAATCGACTTTGGGAATTCTGGAGATTGACACATGGCGCCAAAGGTTGGGGAGCGTCCTGGGGCGGTGCGGTGCAGGAAGTGTCGTCCAGCTCCGGGGTCTATGGACCTGAAGCATGGCCGGGAGCACAGACATGGTGGGGAGTGTCCGCGTCCTCGATGTCGATTGTGGGCGGGCTTATCACCCTCGAAGATCTCGAATACGGGCGGATCGAACATGCCTTGGCGGTGGCGATACCCAACGTGCGCGCCGGTGTCTATTCCTCGCCGGCGCAACGTACCGACGGTAAGTCCATCGAACCGCTGGCGTTGCCAGAGGGTGCGCACCTACGGTTGAATCCCAAACTGGATCTCGCGACATTGCACCTACCTCACCTAACGTTGATGATCGCCGAAGCCGCGCAGCGTTATGGAATCTTTGTCAAGGATGGAGCCGGAAACGTGCAGTTCAACGCACAGGACCCGGTCTCGCTCCCAAGCAATCCATATGCAGGACCGAGCGGGTACTTCGGAGGCGAGTCCCCGGCGAAGATCCTGGCTTCCTTCCCTTGGAACGAACTACAACTGCTCAAGATGGAACTGCACAACAGCGATTAGCGAGAGTCGGGGAATCATCGTCGGCAGCTCCAATGTGTGATGTCAAGGTGTGACGGTGTACGTTCTGTCCACTTCACGCCACTCCGCAGGCGCGTCACAGTAATTTGGGCTAGCCCCGCTACCGTCTATAGCTTCTCGTCGGCTGTTGGTGTCGCAATGGGGACCGGCGATTGTCGGGCAGCCCTTTCGCGTGTGCGGTAAGCGCGGACCAACTCGAGACCGTCAAGCAGGCGCCTGCGATCGCGATGGTTGATACCGCCTCCGAGGGAAAATGCGCCCGCAAAGGCCAGTGTGCCGGCAATCAGCGCGAGCAACAGTCCGAAGGTTGACGGAACGGCATGTTCGACCGCGTGGGCGGCGGCGAACCCAGCCGCATAAGCAACCAGCAACACAAGGCGCTCTCGTCGTGGCCATGTTGCATGCAGCGGGCGAGCCAGCGAAGGGCGCAGCGAGAATCCGCTCAGCGCGATGACCACTACATAGCCGGCAAGCAGCGCGATCGCCGGGCCTGTCACGTTGAGTCTCGGCGTGAGGATCACCAGCAGGACGACCGTAATCGCCATCCGCACCATCGCGATCACACTGGTGAGCCCTGGTCGGTTGATCGCCCACAGAGCCTGGGTCTGGGTGACAGTGATCGAAGCCATCGCCGGGAACAATGCGAGCAGCGCCAGTGCGGTGGTTGCGCGGCTGAAGCCAGGTCCGAAGACTTCGAGCACTGAGTGAGCGGCGCCGCCGATCGCCGCCGCGATCAACAACATGCCAATCGTTTCATAACGGATGGAATCGATCAGTGCCCTGTCGAATCCGTGTTTGTCGCCCTGTGTATGTCGTCCCACGAGCGTGGGGTAGAGCACTTCAGTGATGCGCATGCTCGACTGCTGGAGTCGCTGCGGGATCAGTTGTGCGCGGCTGTATGCGCCCACCGTGGCCACCGGAGCGACGATGCCGACGGCCCACACGCCACCTTGCTGGCTGATGCCCTGCGCAAGCTGGCCTGGAGTTGCCTTCAGGCCAAACCGCAACAGCTCCGGGAGCACCTGAAGACCAGCGCGGTATTCGCTGAGGTTCAGACGCGTTCTAACGAACGGCCGCACCGCGATCATGCGATGCACCAGAGCCGTGAGCCAGCCGCCGATTGTCGCAATCACAAGCCCCCATACCGACCGCCAAGTCAGGCCGATGACGATCGCGATAGTGAGGTAGCTGAGCACTTCGTGCAGACGCACCCAGAAGAGCTGGCGGCCGGCCACGAACGCTGAGAAGATCGAGTCGATGTTCCAGCCGGTATTCATCACGATCACATAGCCCGCCATCTGGACGTAGACCGGCAAGAGCAGACCAGGCTCGCCGAGCGGTCCGCGAAAGACGAACCAGCAGGCGACGGCGTCGAGCGCAGCCACGACAACCGTAAGTGACACGGAGAACGTAAAGACCGCGGCAAAGAGCTGGCTCACACGTGGGTGACGCGGGGGCAGGCCGGTTATCTCCTTGATGAGAGCCTGCTGCTCCTTGATTGTGGAGAGCAGCGCAAGCGCTCCCACCGGAGCCCACACGAGCGCGTACTGACCGACGACTCGCACACCGTAAAGACGGGAGGTGATGACCATGGACGCCACCCCAACGACGGTTACCGATAGGAAGCTAAGCGACCCGAACATGAACCCTGCGCGATAGCTCCCACGCTTGGCGCCGGCTTTTTGTCCTTCCGCTACCGCCGGCCGATGCTGCGGCTCGTCTGAGGGATCATTGCTCAGGCTTGTCTCCGGGCGTGGGTTCTCTGGTGCGGCCATCGGCACCCATCAACGCGATTGACATGACCCGTGCTTGCGGCAGGCGCGCGATTTGCCGTTCAGCTCGATCACCTCGGCAATGGCAGCGTGCCAGGCTCCTGGAGACCGCCTATAGTGCCGCCGATGCCCGCCCGCCGGCGCATACTCTCCATCGTGACGGGCGATCACGAGCGCCTCGCTCCGGCCTGGTTGCAGAGTGCTCGGGCGGCTGGACACAAGGGAGTTCGCCGCCTCACGCTACAGAGCTATGACGGGGACCTGAGTCGTCCTCTGGCGCCGCCTCGATGCCCACCTGCCTGCCGAATCGGCCCTCCGGACTTCGTTGGTGTCGGGGCTCAGCGCTGTGGGACGACGCGATGGTTCGGGCTTATCTCATCGCATCCCGAGGTCACGCCGTCTCCCGTCGCGAAGGAGTTGCACTACTTCGACCGCTTCTATGCGGGTGGCTTTACGGCGGCCGAAGCGACTCGCTATCACGAGTACTTTCCCAGACAAGCGGAGCACGTGGCAGGCGAGTGGACTCCGCTCTACTCGAGTGCGCCGTGGGTGCCGAGGCTGTTGGCGACCACGGCCCCCGGTGCGCGGCTACTGATGCTCGTACGCGATCCTCTCGAGCGCTACCTGTCGGGTCTCCAGCACGGCGCGCGCTTGGCCGGAGAATCTGGTATCACGCTCAGCCAACTCGCTCCGCTGGATGCGTTCGCGCGTGGCTTCTATCACGCTCAGCTCACAGGTCTGCTCGCTTACTTCGATCGCTCGCAAATACTGGTGCTGCAATACGAGCGCTGCACGCTCGAGCCCGTGGAGCAGCTACGCCGGACGTTTGAGTTCCTCGGGCTGCGTGACACCGGGTTCCATCCCGACCTTGGAGCTCGGCCCGGCTATCAGGCGAGCAAGCCCACGCTCGATCAGGACACCACCGCTTCGCTGGTGTGCGCCTACAGTGAGGATGTGCTCGGCCTGGCGCGTGAGTTTCCCGAGGTGGATCTATCCCTCTGGCCGCACTTTGCGCATCTCGCCGGCTGATCAGAAGTACGACGAAAGTTCGAGGGGAAGCCCCCCGTTCATTGCTTGATCAAGGTCCCACGCGACAGCAAAGCGTCGGGCCCCGACGACCCGGACAGCTATTCCGCTGGTCCCGGTCATCCCAAGGCTTCCATGCTCGACTCAACACAGATCCCCGACTCAATGCCAGACGCGCTAGATCGTCCGGGCGAAGCTGTGCATGGCGCCTTTGAGCCTCCGAGCGGCTTCGTCGTCTCGGCGATCGCCCGCAACAAGTGGCTTGTACTGCTCATCGCGATCATTACGGCCGTGATCGGGATCGCGATCGGCAAGACACACAAGGTCACCTACACCGCCTCGGCGACCCTGCAGGTGGGCCAGGTCAATCCAAACTCTCCAGGGTTCTTCGGCTACGTCCAGTCCTCTGCCTCGCTCGCCACCGCCTTCAGCCGCTCGATTTCCGCAGAACCTGTGCTTGTCGCCGTTCAGCACAAGCTCCATCTGGCGCCGGCCGCGGCGATCCCGCGACTCTCCTCCGAGCCGATCCCTCAATCTCCCGTGTTCAGAGTGATCGCCACCGGCGCCAGCGAACACGGCGCCGTGCAACTCGCAAATGTCGCGGCTGCCGCGGTCGTCAACTATGAGGGCCAGAGCAACAGCGCCAACCCGGAGGCGGAATCGCTGCTTGCCGAATACCGCGAAGCATCCGTGCGATTGCACGACGCGGTGGAAAAACTCGCCCATCTCAGTCATCAGCGTGATGCCTCCAAAAAGGCGCTGGCCTACGCGGAAGCCGAGAAGAACGCCGCTGCCGCCAAGTTCCGCGCGCTTGGAGTGGCGTACACCTCCACAGTGTCAAGCCAAGCGCCCCGTAACGGACTCGTCTCTCTGCTTGCCGGTGCTGCCAGCGCCAGCAGCAACAAGAGCTCCAAGGTTGAGCAGTTCGGCTTCATCGGCCTGCTTCTCGGTATCGTGATCGGCTGCTTCGTCGCCGTGCTGCGCGAGCGGCTCCGCGCCGACCCAAGCTCTTACACCCGGGTCGGCCCAGACGGGGAGCGATCCGTCCCAGCGCGATGACTGCGCGCGTCACGTGGCGACCCCCGTGGTATGCCTGGGTGCTGGTCGGGCTCGTGGGGTTGGGAGCAATCCACTACAAGGAGCCCAGCCTGCTTCACGGTTACCGCGTGGCGCCTGCCGTTCTCCTCGTTGTCGCAGCCGTACTCGTGCTGCGGAGATTGTGGGAGCTTCCGCCGGCGGTAATCGTGTGCGCGGCGGTGGCGCTCTCAATCTTCTCCGGTGGCTGGAACAGGATGGGCCTCGGCGGCCTGGCGCTTGACCGACTGGCGATACTTCTCGTTGTACTTGCTTTTCTGTTGCGCGCTCCGGGGTTGGCGAACACGCCGCGCTTGCAGGTTAGGAACGTGCACCTGTTGCTCGCCCTGTTGCTCATGTACGTGCTTGGCTCGGCGATGGTGTCGGGTACGCTGACGAGCGAACTCGGAGGACTGTCTCTATTCGACCAGGTTGGGGTCGTGCCGTTCCTGATGTTCTTGATAGCGCCGGCTGTCTTCGCCGGAAAACGTGAACGCAACATGCTGCTCGCGACGCTGGTTGGGATTGGCGTGTATCTTGGCTTTACAGCCATCTTCGAGTCGCTGGGGCCGCACGCCCTGGTATTTCCCCACTACATCCTCACCGCCGATGCGGAAGCGCCGGAAGCCAGGGCGGGCGGTCCCTTCCAGAGCTCCGTGGCGGAGGGCTTTGCAACGTTTGCCTGTGCGGCGGCCGCTGTGATCGCCTTCAGCCAGTGGCGTGGCACCCGCGCGCGCTGCCTGGCCGCAGTTGTCGCGGTCGCCTGCGCGATTGGATGTTTCCTGACGCTGGAGCGCGGTGTTTGGATCGCCGCAGTGGTGGCTACTGTCGTGACGGCCCTCACGATGCGAGTCGGGCGACGTTGGTTGTTGCCGGGCGCCGCAGCTTGCGCATTGCTTATCGGGTGTGCGCTGCTTGTATCGCCCGCCCTATCGAACAAGGTTTCCACTCGGGTCAACGACAACACAAGTCTCTGGTCTCGTGAGACGCAAACCACGGCTGGGTTGAAGATGATTCAAGCCAGGCCACTGTTCGGGTTCGGTTGGCGTCAATTCACCAGCGCCCAAATCGAATACTTCCGTCAAGCCGATGACTACCCCATGCTGGGTTACAGCACATCCGAAGAATTGCAGCCCCTGCACGACACCTACCTGTCATACGCGGTCGAGCTTGGGCTGGTAGGCGCTTCGCTGTGGTTTGTGGCTCTGCTGTGGGGCGCGGGTGGAGCAATCTTCAGCAAGGGGCCGCCCGATCTGCATCCGTGGAAGCGTGGACTGCTTGCGGTGACCGTCTTCTACCTTGTTGTCAGCCTTTTCAATCCATATATGGCGTCATTCCCGATGTTGCTGTTCTGGATGTGGGCGGGCGTTGCAACGGGTCGTAGTACGTCCGCGTTGTGGCGAGCGCGACCGGCGACCACCTCGGCGTTGCCGCCTGGCGATCCGGCTTGGGCATCGGCTTGAGAGACACCATGGGTCTCCCCAACCTCTTCATCATCGGTGCGGCCAAGACTGGGACTACCAGCCTGCACCACTATCTGGATCAGCACCCCGAGATTCAGATGTCCGCAATCAAGGAGCCAAATTTCTTCTCTGGTCCGGCGAACGGCATTCCGTATCCCATTGATCGCGTGGAGAGTCAAGAGGAGTATGAAGCACTATTCGACTCGGCAGTGGCGGTCAGGGGAGAGGCATCCGTCGGCTACACCAACCATCCAAGGCGCCCGGGGGTACCCGAAAGGATCAAGGCGCTCGTGCCGGACGCTAGATTCATATATCTGGTACGCGATCCGGTGGCGCGAGCGGTGTCCCAGTATCAGCATCGTGTTTCCCTGGAAGGGGAGCGAAGGTCGCTAAACGAAGCACTGGGCGATTTGTCGGATGCCTACTCACCCTATTTGGGACCCAGTCTCTACATGTCACAAATCGATCTGTATCTCCGCCACTTCCCTAGTGACAGAATGCTGGTCATCGATCAAGCCGAGTTGCTCTCCGACCGGCGCTCCACGCTCAGCGAGATATTCTCGTTTCTGGGCGTCGACACGACGATAGAGTCCTCTCGTTTCGACGATGAGCTCAACACCGGGGTCGAGCACCGTGCGTATCCGGTCAGCTATACACGCTTGTTTGGCTCCGTCTCTCCGCCGCTGCTGAGATGGATCCCGCAGTCGTTTCGGCGATCCGCCCGCAGGTCTGTGGAGCGCGTGCTGTGGCGCCCGGTCGAGGCGCCGGTGTTGGACGACGCGCTGCGTGAGGAGCTCGAGCGCGTCTATGGCGATGAGGTGCAGCGTCTTCGCGCATTTACGGGAAAGGACTTTCCAACGTGGAGCGTGTGAGCACGACCCGTGTTCAGCTCAGAGCCCTGGGACACACGGTGGCGGGCTGCACGCGGCTGGCGGCTTCGTGTGGCACTCGAAGGTCGGTCTCCCCAAAGTGCAATTGCGGGGAGCGCACCCATCCAATCAACTCTCAACTCAAGGACAGTCCTGATGAACGACGGTAATGTCTTGGTAACGGGCGGTGCCGGATTCATCGGCTCGCATCTCGTAGATGCGCTGCTTCAAGATGGAAAGCAAGTCTGGGTGATCGATGACCTGTCGTCCGGGAGTGCGCACCGGTTGAACGAGGCGGCGAGTTTCCACAAGGTGGACATCTCAGACCGGCTGGCCTTCGACGAAGTGGTTGACGACGTGGCGCCCTCGGCGATCTTCCATCTCGCGGCCCAATCCAGCGTAACTGTCTCGGTGACGGATCCCACTCGCGACTGCGTCGTGAACGTTCAAGGCACATTGAACGTCCTGGAAGCGGCTGCCCGCCATCGCGCCCCGGTGGTGTTCACATCCACCGGGGGCGCCCTCTACGGCGATGAGGCGCCGATCCCCACGCCCGAGGATCGCATTCCTGCACCGCTTGCCCCCTACGGCGCCTCTAAGTGGGCCGGCGAGGCATATCTGCAGACTTGGGCCAAATCCTCGGACATCCCACACGCCGTGTGCCGTCTGGGCAACGTGTACGGGCCTAGGCAAAGTCCTCACGGTGAGGCGGGAGTGGTGTCGATCTTCAGCTACCACCTGCACGAGGGACGCCCGCCGAAGATCTTCGGCTTTGGCAAGCCCACGCGCGACTACGTGCATGTGGCGGACGTGGTCACCGCGCTCAGGGCCGCCAGCGGTAACGCGGGCACCTTCAATGTGGCAACTGGTGTGGAGACCGACGTCAACACGCTGTGGGGCATCCTCCTGGCGGCGTCGGGCTCTGAGGTGGAGCCCGAGCTCATGCCTCTTCGGGAGGGGGAGTTGCAGCGGAGCTGCATGGATCCTTCGCGAGCACGGCGAGAGCTGGGTTGGGAGGCGCAGGTTCCCCTAGAGCAGGGTCTGCGTGAGACCTATGAGGCGTTGATAGAGGGCTTCGAGCGTGAACCCGCTGGAGCAGGGACTGCTTGAGCAGCCGGTTGACGGTAGCGCCGCCCGCGTAGCTTGCGAATCAGACCAAAATCGTAACACCGATGATCGTGCGCCGGTCTAGTCTGGTCGTGCAAGTCAATATATGCGTATTGATGCCTCACTGGGGCCCCGATAGACCCTGTAGCATCTTGGCTCAAAACGATATCTGAGTGCGGAGTTACATCGCCCTGGCCGCGGAGTGGTGTGGCATAACGGTCCTCAAATGGCGCTACGCGTGGGATACCTAGGCGAGAAGATCCATGATGTGCGGATGGTATAGGTAAGGTAAAAATCTCGGAGGAGGTAGCTGATGGCTAGTAGAACAAAGGTCAAAGCCTCTACAGCAAAGTTGCGGGCATGGGCGGGTGTGCGTCGTGTCCTTTCAGCCGGCGTATGCGTAACGGCGATATTGGCAATTTGTTGCGGGACGGCAAGTGCTGAAACGGAATATCTCGTAAGTCTGAAAATCTAAAAGATCTGACGTCCGTGCCCAGCGCACTGGAAAACCTTGGCTTGGTGCGTTCCTCATCCAATACGGTTCTTGGCAAGGAAGCCTTTAGTGCCAACCTCAGCGGTAAGGAAAACGCAGTATTTGGGTTCAAAGCCATGGAGTCGAGTACGGCCGCCGAAGAGAATACGGCTATCGGGTACGAAGCTCTTGCGACTTCATCCGGAGCGGATAAAGATACCGCAGTCGGTCATGCCTCGATGTACAGCGCAACTAGTGCTGATAATGACGTTGCTATAGGTAATAATACGCTTTTCTATGCAACTACCGCGTCGGAAAATACAGCTGTAGGGAATTCTGCGCTCGAAGGTTTTTATAAAGAACCCATCACCGGCAAGCGCAACACGGCGGTTGGTAGAGAAGCCGGTGCGGCGATTAGCAGCGGGGAAAGAAACACCGATATAGGTTTCAATGCGGACGATGAAAATAAGACAGGTAGCGAAAATACCGCAGTAGGCACAGATGCTCTTGGCAGTCCCACGACCAAAGCATTTAGCACGTCGAGAGACACCGCACTGGGCATGAACTCGGGCCTGCATGTAGAAGGCGATGGGAATGTATTCCTCGGCTGGGAAGCCGGTGCTGCCGCCAAATCCATATCAAATATGCTGTATATAGATAATTCGCCCACAGAAGAACCGTTGATCTTGGGGAACTTCGAAACCGATGTACTGAAGGTCGACGGCAAGCTGGAAGTGAGTGAAACCGCTGCTGTACCCGCCAAGCCGACTGAAGGAGAAGTCAACACGGGCACTACCAAAGTTGTCGTACGTAAAACATCCTTTACTATCACTGGGAATAACGTAAAGACAAAATGGTCACTCAAACACGGTCTTGCTACACGTCTTGTGAGCGTGTCCATTCAAAAGGCAGAAGCGGAACAGCCGGGAGAACTAGAATCGCCAAGCGCATACAAAGTTAAGCCGACCAATAACGCCGAAGTTGAAGTGACTTTCAATGTGGCACCGGCGGCGGGCGAAGAGAAGTTCATCACCGTCGAGGGGTGAGCCGTGGGAAGTTGATTGATTAGTACCCTGAGGGCGCGTGGGTATGCTGTGTCCGGGTCTCCCGACCAGGAGGCCCGGACACATTGCGAAGGTGGAATAGCTGTCGAATTGCTTCTGCCTTTGGGTCTAAAAGACCATGCTGGCGCTTAGCGCACGACTTATGTTTGCCTGGTTCAGGACGGCGTTGGTGCTAATAAAGTAGCGATCGTGGGAGTGCGCACCACAAGGCAGCGTGATCGAGCTATCTTCCAACCGAAACCTGTGTTTTGGCCTTCGCCCTGAGATGACAGAGAGGTAGCTCCGTCATGATGGTTCGCCTTATTGTCAGTCGAATAGTGACGTTTTGTCTTCTACTCGTCGGAGCTACCGTGCTGTCTATCGCGCCAAGCGTGGCAAATGCGTCTCCAGGGTCACTGGGAGAACAGTGCTCTGGGTCCTCGATCACGGGTGTCGGGTCTGAACTTCAGGAGGGTCAGCAGAGCCTGTGGGGCAACGCCTTCAATTCTGCAAGCAACAAAAGTCTGCGTGCTTGCAGTGGCACTCAGGGCGCCAAACTCAAGCCCGGCGTCAACTATCTCACTGTAGGGGGCCAAACTGGACTCGAAGCGTGGGGAGTAGGCGGTCATGCCGCCCACTTTGGCATTGAAGACGCGTTCATTGGCACAGACGAGCCACCGAACGCGACGCAGAGGGGAGAAATCCTCTCGCACGCAAGCACCCCCGGCATAAGCGCCCTGGAGTCGATCCCGATATCACGCTATGCGGTCGCGATCATCGTTCACCTACCCTCCCATTGTCGTCCGACGAGCGATGCTGTCCCTGGATACTTCGTCCTGGACAGCAAGATGCTCGAGGAAATCTGGCGTGGGAAGATCCACGATTGGGACGAAGTCCTCGGCGGGCCCGGTGGCAACAGGTTTGTAAAGCCAGAAGAAGGCTGCACGGGGAGCACGCCGATCACGCGTGTAGTAAGCGATGAAGCCTCAGGCACAGCATGGACTCTTAAGAAATACCTCTACTTGATCGACAAAGAAAAGAATATCCTGGGAACGCTTGGATGGCGCGAACTGGCAGAAGGCTCGGATAACACAGAATGGCCGGGAACGGTCACGCATTCCAGCGAAGGCAGTGAAGAAGCCATAGCAAATCTGGTCGTCGCAACCCCGGGCAGCATCGGACTCGTGGACTGGGCGATCGGGAGCAAGTCATTCAGCAGCAAGCTAGGTGGTGGTGGCGAGTATCACGAACGGTTCATTGCTGAGATCCAGAACAATGGGCTGCGGACCACTGCGCCAGTCTCATATGCGACACCGGGTACGCTGGATAGTCCCTGCGAAAGGACCGAATTTACCGATCCCGAAAAGGGCGGCCTCCCACCCACCACTGCATCCTCGTGGAATGGTGTCACCACCGATACCGTCCAACCAGAACGAGTGTATCCGCTATGTGGTCTTTCTTACGATCTCGCACTGGCAAGATATTCAGAGTTCCCTGGCACTACCGAAGCAGAGGCCACGACGGCGAGTAACTTCCTGCGATTCGTGCTCTCAAAGTCCGTGGGGGGTGGAGAGGGTGGTCCACAGACGCTGCCCTTGGGGATACTCGAAAAGTCTCGTAGAGGTGCGGAACGCGTTCAGTACTAGGACACGGTCCTGACTCAGGTCATCCTCGCGAAACATGTTGTGACGCGTAGGACGCGTAGGTGGCGGCCGGTTTGCTGGATAAGTGAGGCGCGAATCTGTTTGGCTTCAGCCTCGTCCGCTACGCGCGAGTTGCAACGCCGAAGGAGTTCCGATGTCGATTACGGGCCTGGCCAAGATGTGCGCGGCGACAGTCATCCCTTGAGTCAAAGCTCCGGGAAAGACATCGTGGCCAAAATCCAGCGGAACGTCGGCCGGTAGCTGACTGAGGAGGCTCGGCTCGACAACGTAAAGCCCCGCATTTACATAGGCCTGACCCTCAATTGATCTTGTCGTCTTCTCTCGAAAGGCTTCCACCACCCCGTCGGGGCCAATCTGGACGGTTCCCTTGCCCTCAACCTGGTCGGTCTCATAGAGCGTGAGGGTTGCGGAAGCTTCCGTGCGTCGATGGGTCTCCGACACCGCGGTCAGCGATTCGTCCACGATCACGTCTCCGTAGAGCACCACGAAGGCTTCCTCGCCAAGCCGAGTTAGCGCATTGCGCACACCGCCGGCTGTGCCCAACAGCTCAGGCTCGAATATCACCTCGATGTCAGCCGAGCAGGGGTGTGCCGCGACGAAGCTCTCGATCTGACCGGCAAGATGATGAGCGTTGATCACGATTTTCCGGACTCCACCATCCTTCAGGTAACGGATCTGGCGGTTCAGCAGCGGCTCGCCGCCAACCTCAACGAGCACCTTGGGCGTCGCCTGCCCCAACTCGCCCAAGCGTATGCCGCGCCCCGCTGCCAGAATCATCGCGTTCATCCCTCTGTGGCCCTCCTCGCCGTGCTCGGGCTATACAGCGCACGGCCGTGTCTCGGCCAAGCGAATCTTGAAGTAATCAACCAGGATGTGGTTGATGATGAGATGCACGTCCTCGACGACACCGTAATGATCTGACGGCACGGTTAGAGGTATGTCTGCCAACTCGCTCGCCACTCCGCCGTCGAACCCAAGCAGTCCAACGACTGTGGCGCTGCGCGAGGAGGCATAGCGCATAGCCTTCAGGACGTTAGGTGAGTTACCGCTTGCCGAGACCACGATCAGCACGTCGCCCGCCTGGACGAGGTTCGTGAGCTGCTCCGAGAAGACGTTCTCGTAGCCGAGATCGTTGGCGAGGGCGGTCATGATCGCGGCATTGTCGTTGAGGCTGACGATCCGAAACCGCTTCATGTTGGGTCCGATCGTGTTCTTCGCAAGGTCCGCCGCCATGTGGCTGGCGGTTGACGAGCTTCCTCCGTTGCCAAGCAGAAATACTTGCTTGTTGTTGCGGTAGGCGCGCAGCAGCGTCTCGCCCAGTTCGTTCATGCGATCACGCGGCAGTCCACCGACAGCTGCACGCAGCCGACCCAGATACTGGTCCATGTGCTGCTCCATCATGGGAGCTCGGAGCTTCGTTCCAGATGAACAATCTGAGTTCCGCGCTCCGCGAAGTGAAATGGCACCTCGCGTAGGTCACCGAGTGCCGCTCGCACCGCCGGTTGATGCTCCTGATCGGCCATGATCAGCAAGAAGCCGCCGGCCCCAGCTCCCAGCAGCTTGCCTCCAGTGGCTCCCGCCTGCCTGGCTTCCCGATACCAGCCGTCCACCTTGGCGTCGCTCAGGCCGTCAACCAGAGATCGCTTCAGCTCCCAATTGCGGTCGAGCAATGCTCCAATACCCTCCACATCGCCTCGGCCAAGAACCTCGCGCATCTCATAGGCGAGGTCGCGCATCGCGAGCAGAGCATCCGTGGCGCCGCCCTGGATGATCGCCTCGCGCTGTCCGCTGAGCACATCCGAGGCCGCGCGTTGGCGGCCGGTGTAGAAGAGCATGAGCGAGCGGTGAAGACGCTCCAGTGTCCGGGGGGGACATACGATCGGCTCGACTCTCACGCCACCCCCGCGAGGCATGAACTCGATGAAGTTGAAGCCTCCCTTGGCCGTGGCGTACTGATCCTGGCGACCGATTGGCTTCCCGAGGACGTCGATCTCTATACGACATGCCTCCTCGGCCAGCTCGGTCGTCGATCGGAACACACCTTGATATGCGTACAGGGCGCCCAACAGCCCAACCGTCACGGCGCTGGAGGAGCCCAGGCCGGTGCCCTGGGAGGGAACGTCGGCCAGCGTGACCACGTCCAGCCCACGCGGAAGCCCTGTCAGGCGTAGGGCCTCGCGAGCCAGCTCATGCTCTACTTCGCCGGCGGAGGCAACGATCTCGGTCCTCGAGTAGCTGATCCGCAAGTCGCCCTCGAAGCGAGGGGCGACGATCACGTGTATCCACTTATCGATCGCACTGGACACGACGGCGCCGCCGTGCTCGTCATAGAACGCCGGTAGGTCGGTGCCGCCACCGACAAACGACACGCGCAAGGGTGTCTTGGAGATGATCACGAGCCGGGCTCCATGGCTGCCACCAACAACAACGCGTCCGTGCTCTGCGATCTTGTGAGTACTGCCCGGTGAAGAGCTCAACGAGTGGTCGCAGTCAACCCCCGGTACCGGCTGAGCTCGGGTACATGCGTGAGAACGGATGAGAGTCGGTGCGTCTAGGGTGGGACCGAATGTCCAGTGCTCACTCTAGTGATCGCGCTCTTTCCGGGTCGTCGGGCGACGCGGCAATCCGGTGGGTGTTCCTCGATCGGGACGGAACGCTCAACGTCAAGCCCGCGGCAGGGGAGTACGTCGAGCGCCCGGGCAGTCTGGAGCTGGTGCCGGGAGCAGCCGAAGCAGTCCGGGCGCTCAACCGGGCCGGCGTGTGGACGGGTGTGGTGACCAACCAGCGGGGCGTGGCGCTGGGTCTCATGAGTCGTGATGACCTTCACGCGATTCACGAGTGTTTGCGACGCTTGCTGGCTGCGGAGGGTGCGTTCCTCGACGCGATCTACGCGTGCACGCATCAAATCGGTGCATGCGATTGCCGTAAGCCCGCCCCGGGGATGTTGCTCCAGGCCCAGAGAGAGCACCCTGGGTTGGACTTCGCACACGCCGCGATCGTGGGCGACTCCCTCAATGACATCGAAGCAGGCAGACGGGCTGGTGTGAGGACAGTGATGATCTCAGCCGAGGGGCCAAATGGGCCAACGTCAATAAACGCCGATCATCTGGTCCCGAATATTCTCGCCGCCGCGAGGGTACTGGTCGGTGCCAATGATCTTCCATAGCGGGCGTCAGTCGGACACTCCCTGGAGCGTTGTTCTCCCGTGCGGTGCTTGCGCATCGTCAAGCTGACTTCGTACTTGCAGCGTCTTTAGATCGACCAGGCATGCTGTCAAAGTCCCCAAACCATCCTTCCCGACAATGAGACACCTTCTCCACGGCACGCTCCCGGCTTCTGTGTGCGTGCTCATGTGCACGTGCCTCACGCTATTCGGCTGCGGCGCCGACGCCACGACGCCGGCGCGACCGACCCTGTCGCTGACAGGCAGTCACAAGGAAGCCAGTGGCCTCGACAGTGCCCACTACGCGAATGGCCACACGAGTAGAAATAGTCCCTTTCGCTTCTTCTCGCCATCGAGCTTCTGGTACCGCCAGGCGGCTGGAGAGCCGGTAGACCCGAGCTCCTCGGCGATCGTGGCCGCACTCGACGGGGAGGTGACCGAAGAGCAGCTCGCCAAGCGGGGACCATGGATCAACACCACTGAATTCAGTGTGCCCGTCTACACGGTCGGCGCAAATCAGCCCACGGTAACGGTCAAGCTTGCTCATCACGCCCCCGAACCGGCATTGCAGGCCGCCTGGAAGTCCGTGCCATTGCCACCCACGGCTCAGCCGGCGCTTGGCCACGACGCGCTGCTCGTGGTCTGGCAACCCAGCACGGACCGATTGTGGGAATTCTGGCACCTCAGACGTGAAGGCGGTGCGTGGCAGGCCACATGGGGTGGAGCGATGCGGGGGACGTCGTCCGACCAAGGTGCCTACGGTCCTGCCGCATGGCCGGGGGCCAAGACGTGGTGGGGCGCCTCAGCTTCCTCGCTATCGCTGGTGGGTGGCTTGATAACCCTCGAAGACCTCGAACGCGGCACGATCAACCATGCCCTGTCGATGTCCATTCCCAACGTGCGCGGTGGGGTGTACGCTTCTCCGGCGCGACGGAGCGACGGGATCGACCTATCGCCGTTCGCGCTGCCGGAGGGTGCTCATCTCAGGCTCGATCCCAATCTTGATATCGCCTCCCTTCACCTCCCACGTCTAACACGAATGATCGCCGAAGCAGCTCAGCACTACGGGATATTCGTCAGGGACGGTAGTACGAACGTGACCTTCCAAGCGCAGGATCCGGTCTCGACGGACAGCGAACCCTACGCCGGCTCACAGGGTTATTTCGCAGGCCTGAACCCAAGAGAGTTGCTCGCCGGCTTTCCCTGGAACCAGCTCGAACTGTTGAAGATGGAATTGCACAGCAGCGGACGTAGCGACGATGGGCCCAGGCGCCGGCTCGGCTGAGCATGCGTGCCCGCCACAATCCTCCTCCCAGCATTGAGGAGCAGCTGACCCTGTTGAGCGCGGGCACGAGCGCGCGCCGGCTGGCCGCCCACCCACGAGCGCGCCGGCTGGGACCACTGGTGGACTGGCAGGCGTTTGCCGAGCTGCTGAGCTCACGTCGTCTATTCCCCACGCTCGGACCGCGTGTGGCTGAGCTCATAGGTGGTGATCCTGCCCCCGAGTTCTCATCGGCTCTCGAGGATGCGCTTGCCGCCGGGCGTCGACAGGGCGCGCTGCTGGCTTTGGTCACGGCCCGTGTCCAGGACGGGCTTGCAGAAGCCGGCATCGGCAGCGCCCCCCTGAAGGGTCCTCGTCTCAGCGAATCTCTATACGGCGACCCCGGACGGCGTCTGGCCGCCGATGTCGACCTGCTGGTCGCACCGGATCGGTTGGCCGCGGCGGTTGCAGTCGTACGGAAGATGGGATACGCGGCTCCGACCGATCACGTGGATCGCCATGGTTTGCCATCGCTCCATTTCGCCCTCAGCCACGAACGCGACGAACTGCCGCCGGTGGAGTTGCACTGGCGGATACATTGTTATGAGGGCAATTTCGCCGAGGAGCGCCTGCTGGCACCGTCCGGCGAGCTCTCCGGGAATTGGCGGCCCGCACCGATCGACGATCTTGCTGCACTGTTGCTGCTTTACGCACGCGACGGGTTCATGAGCCTGCGGCTCGCCGTCGACATCGGGGCTTGGTGGGATGTCTATGGTCAGAGCTTGGAGCCTGCGGCGCTGGATGGACTGGCGCGCGATTATCCCGCGCTGGAGCGTGCGCTGCTGGCGTCGGTCAGTGTTGCGGAGAAGACGGTCGGATTGCCCGCTGAGTTGATCACCCGACGCGGCACGAACATCAACCTCCGTGGTCGCATAGCCACTCGACTCGCAGATCCGCATCCCCGTGCCAGTGAGCCTCAGATCTACGCCGACATGGGCTTGATCGACGGTCTGCTGGCACCGCCAGGGGGATTGCCGGCGTTTGTCAGGCGGCAGGTGCTCCCGCCGCGCGAGGTGCTGCGCGAATATGCGCCAGAGTCGACTCGAGGACGGGTCGAGAGCTCCCCGCTGGGCCACGCCGTGCGTGTCCTGGGTCGTTATGGGTTGGCGATGATCCGTCTGTTTCGCGCTCCCGCGCACGTTCAATCCCAATAGACCCTCGTTTGGGTCCGCCACGAGGCCGACTTGTCCAGACCGTAATTGAGGATGTGAAACGCCATGTATGAACAGATCCAAGCCGCAGTGCCTCGGCGCTATCGGTATATGGCGCGTGCCGCCTGGTCCCATGCCATGCCTGCATTCTTCTCCGGGGAGGAGGTGGAGTGTCCCGTCTGCGAGAAGACCTCGAGTCGCTGGATCTCACTCGGTTATGACAAAGGACTGTGTCCTCGCTGCATGTCGGAGCCTCGCCACCGAATGCTGATCCTCTACATGCTCGAAGAACTGGGTATCGCGGCCAAGCGGTTGCGTGTCTTGCACTTTGCCGCCGAGTACTGCTTCGTCCGGCGCTTCCGTCAAATGCCGAACCTGGACCATGTGTTCGTCGATCTCGATCCCCCACGGGGTGGTGTGAAGATGGACATCACCGACATCCCACTCGAGTCCGAGTCGGTGGACCTGGTGATCTGCTCGCATGTTCTCGAGCACGTGCAGGAGGATCGGAAGGCGATGAGCGAGCTCAGACGGGTGCTGCGTCCCGGCGGTACGGCGCTCATCATGTTTCCCGTCGACTACAGCCGCCCAGTCACCTATGAAGATCCGTCGATCGTCACGCCCGAGGCCCGTCGCGAGGCCTTCGGCCAAAACGATCACGTGAGGTTCTATGGGGCGGACTTCGAGGAGCGCTTGCGAGGGGCGGGATTCGAGCTCGAGACGAACCGCTACGCGTCAAGTCTGGGTGAGCGTGCCGTGCGCTACGGGTTGAAAGCGAACGAGCCACTCTACGTGTGCAATTGATGCATCGATCCGCGACATCAAACCTGAAGTCACACGATCCGCGCCGGTTTCGGCGGCGGTCGGCTCTCCTGCGCTCGATCGCCCGGACTTTGTTCGTCTTCGAGAGCGCTCTCGCGCTCTCGACCGCCTATCTACTCGCACTGCTGCTCGCTGCTCGTGACTCGTCGCGCCGCCAGGCGGTGCAGCGGGCCGCCCAAGCTGGATCGAGCACGCGATTCGTGGTGCTGATCCCTGCGCACGACGAGCAGGCCGGAATATCGACGACGCTCGCCTCACTCGCATCGTCCTCCTATCCCGGCGACGGTATGCGCATCTTGGTGATCGCCGACAACTGCACCGATCGGACGGCCGATCGCGCTCGAGACGCCGGCGCGGAGGTATGGGAGCGCAACGACTCCGCAAAACAAGGTAAGGGCTTTGCGCTGATATGGGCGTTGCAGCGGTTGCAGGCCGAGAACGGCGAGTTCGATGCCGTCGTGGTCCTCGACGCAGACTGCCTCGTATCCCCAAACATGTTGAGTGCGATGGACGCGCATATGCATCGCGGAGCGCGCGCGGTGCAGGTCCGCTACCTGGTTGGCAACCCGAGCGCCTCCCACGCCTCGGCGCTGCGCTACGCGGCGTTTGCCCTGATGGACACCGTTAGGCCAATGGGCAAGCAGCGGCTCGGCCTGTCGTGCGGGTTGTTCGGTACGGGCATGGGCTTCACCGCGGAGCTGCTCGAGCGTACCCCCTGGACAGCTACAGGTTTGGTTGAGGATTTTGAATATCACATGCGTTTGGTTGACGCCGGAGAGCGAGCCGAGTTTGCCTCCGAGGCGTGGATCAGCTCGGCGATGCCGGTCTCGTTCGGCCAGAGCTCCGATCAACAGGCGCGATGGGAGCAGGGCAAGCTCCAGCTCATCCGTCGCTGGAGCCCAAGGCTCCTGGGTACCGGGCTGGCACGGGGCGATGTCGTGCGCGTTCATGCCGCGCTAGAGCACCTGGTGCCGCCGCAGTCGTTGATCGCGGCGGGTAGCGTCGGGTCTGCGCTAGCGGGAGCTGCGCTTGGCTCGAGACGCCTACTCTCGCTCTCGCTTGCGACCCTTACCGCTCAACTCGTGTTCGTGCTCGCGGGGTTGTGGCTGGTGAGGGCGCCGGTGCAGGTGTATCGCGCGCTACTTGTCGCGCCGGCGTTGATCGCGCGCAAGCTCTTGTTGTATGCCCGGTTGCTCGGCGGCCGGGGGCCGAAGTCGTGGGTGAGGACGGCTCGAACGTGAAGCTCGGCTATCTCTGTGGGCAGTATCCGGCGATCTCGCACACCTTCGTGCTGCGCGAGGTCGAAGCGTTGCGTAGGCTGGGTGTCGAGATCGACACTTTCTCGATTCGTCGAGCAAGCGCCGACCATCTGCTCACAGACGCCGACCGTGTTGCGTTTCAAACCACGTTCGCGATCCAGCCGCCGCGACTGCGGGGTTTGCTCGGTGCGCATCTGCGAGCGGCGGTCACAGCTCCTCGGGCTTACCTTCACACCCTGCGCCAGGCTCTGCGTCTCGCTCCCCCCGGATTGCGTGGGAGCATATGGCAGGTCTTCTACTTCGGAGAGGCGGTTGTGCTCTGGAATCAGTGTCGACGCCGCGGCATTCGCCACATTCACGTGCACCTCGCAAACGTCGCGGCTGACGTCGCGCTACTTGCCGCGGAGCTGGGCACGGCGGTCACGCCCGCGCGGCGGTGGTCCTGGAGCTTCACGATGCACGGTCCCACCGAGTTCTTCGACGTCGGTTACTTCCGCCTCGCCGAGAAGTTGCGGCGTGCGCGCTTCGTGGTGTGCATCAGCGACTTCACGCGCAGCCAGCTGATGTCGCTCTGCGACCCCTCGGAATGGAGCAAGCTCCACGTCGTTCATGTCGGGATCCCGATCGATCAGTTCACCGATCGCGGCGACGATGCGTCCGCGCGCACCAAGCATTCGATCCTGTTCATCGGCCGGCAGGTGCCCGAGAAGGGGGAGGGCGTATTGCTCGAAGCTGTCGCATTGCTTGCCGAGCGCGGCCTCGACGTGGAGCTGACGCTCGCCGGGGAAGGCGCCGCGCGCGCCGATTTCGAAGCGCTCGCGGAGCGGCTGGGGGTCGCCTCGCGGACATCCTTCCCCGGGGCTGTCGGCCAGGACGACATCTGCGCTCTCTACGCGGCCGCTTCGGTGTTCTGTTTGCCGAGCTTCGCCGAGGGCGTGCCCGGCGTGCTGATGGAGGCGATGGCCATGGAAACGCCAGTCGTCAGCACGCGGATCACTGGCATCTCCGAGCTCATCGACGATGGCCGAACCGGGCTGCTGGTGGCCCCTGGACGCGCGGACCTGCTCGCCGACGCGCTCGAGCGGCTACTGCTTGATCCGACGCTCCGTCGCGAGATGGGGCTGGCCGCCAGGGAGAAGGTGATCGGCGAGTTCAACACCGACACTCAGGCCGAGCGGCTGCACGCTCTCTTGCTGAGCGAGCTTGCTCCAGGGCATCCACAATCCCCAGCGCCGGAGCCGGCGCTCGCATGAGCACCCTGCTTGTCAGTAGCGTCGGCGGCCACCTCGCGGACTTGTATCGCCTGCTCCCGCGCCTGCAGGGGATTGACGAGGATCGCGTGTGGGTGACCTTCGACACGCCCCAAAGTCGCTCCATGCTGGCGGGCGAGGAGGTCGTGTATGTCGACTACACCGGCCCGCGCGACATCAAGAACGTGCTTCGCCACATGCTTGTGGCTCGTCGCCTCTTCCGCGGACGCCATCCGTTCTCGACCGTTGTCAGCGCCGGTTCGGGCGTCGCGCTGTCGTTTCTGCCGATTGGGCGCGCGCGTGGCGCCGCTTGCCACTACATCGAGTGCTCTGCTCGCGCGATGGACCCCTCGGTGACCGGTCGTCTGCTCAGCCGCGTGCCGGGGATCAACCTTTACGCACAATATGAGGACTGGGCGAGGCCGCCCTGGAGGTACGCGGGCTCGGTGCTGGATACATTCGTCCTCGGTGAATCCGTCGAGGACAGCACGATTCGCCGTGCGGTCGTCACGCTTGGCACGATGGAGGACTATGAGTTCCGCTCGCTTGTGGAGCGGGCCCTGGCGGTACTGCCTCCCGATGCCGAGGTGCTGTGGCAGGTCGGCTGTACCGACGTGTCGGATCTGCCCATACACGCACACCGCCAACTGCCGGCGGGCGAGCTCCAGGAGGCGATCGAGGTCGCCGACGTGGTCATCGCCCACGCGGGATGTGGCTCGTCGGTGAGCGCACTCGAAGCCGGCAAGACCCCGGTGCTAGTTCCTCGCAGGCGATCGCACGGGGAGAACGTCGACGATCACCAGTTGCTGATCGCGGATGAGCTCGACAAGCGCAAGCTCGCGGTCGTTCGCTCAGTCGAAGACCTGACGCTGGATGACCTGCTGTTCGCGGCTCGCGGGCGTGTCTTGGTGGACCCTCACCCGGCGCCCTTCTCGCTCGTCGGCTGAGTCGATCCTGGGTAGCTCAGAGGTCTCGTCTCAGGCTGCAGTCAGATCCCGCTGGATCAGACCCTGAGCCAGCTGCTGGCGGACCCAGCCCTGGGGGGTCCGCCAGCGGACGCTATATGGCGGCTGGAATACCGCCAGCGACGCGTGTGCGTGGGCTGCCGGCGAACGACGCTGAAACGGTGTTGCCATACGTCGCCCCCTCGCCGCCTGTCAGCTCGATCGGATCTCCCGCGCGGTCCATCGACAGGTGCGCAGCCTCCAGCGCCCGCACTATTTCGAGTCCCAGCCGACTGTTGGATCGTGGCTCGGCGCCTGTGCGGATCGCGTTCGCGAAGTCGGCGAGCTCGAGTCCGAGTGGCTCGGCCGCTTCGATGCGCGGCACGACGATGTCCCCACTCCGGTATGTGAGCTGGTACTCGCCGAATGTGGCGGGCGCCTCGACCATCGACACGTCGAGCCCGCGATCGTAGATCCGCACGGACTCGTCGGAGGAGGTGTCTTCGTACTGGACCATCCTCCTCGATCCGACCACCACCATGTGGCGCATCTTGCGTGGCGCGAGCCAGGAGATTTGCACGTTGGCGGTCGCCCCGCCGGAGAAGTTGACATTCAGGAATGCCGTCTCGGGAATACCCTCCTGGAAGATGCTCTGTCCGGCCGCGGCTATCTGCGTGACCGGCCGGTCGAGCCAGTAGAGCAAGATCGAGAGATCGTGCGGGGCGAGGTCGCTGATCACACCGTCCCGCTGGTACAACCCGAGGTTCATGCGCGAGGAGGTGATGAAGTACACGTCTCCCAGCTCGCCCGAATTGATCAGGTCGCGCACCTTGTTGACCGACGGGCTGTACACGAATGTGTGCCCTGGCATCAGGATGCGGTCGTGGCGCGCGGCGAGCTCGATCATCTCCTCGGCCTCGGCGACGCTCGTCGCGAGAGGCTTCTCCACGAGCACGTGCTTGCCGGCTTGCAACGCCCGGCGTGCCAGGTCGTAGTGCGTTCGCGGTGGGGTGGCAATCGCCACAGCCTGCACTCGTGGGTCGAGTAGCAGCGCGTCCAGGTCTGCCTCGACCGTCACGTCCGGGTTGCGTCGCTTGAAATCCTCTGCACGCGCGGAGTCTGTCTCGCACAGGCCCATCAAACGAAACTCTGGCCGCTCGTGGACGTTGCGGACGATGTTCGGACCCCAGTAGCCGTAGCCAACCACGGCAATTCCGATTGGTGTGGTTATCACCGTTGCACTCTCCCTACCCTCGCGGGCTCGACATGATCGGTGGGTTCTTACTCACACCAACGGGAGGGGAGGAGTCTGCCTGCTGTGAGAGTGGTACCGGTTTTGGACACTTCTACCCGGCATTTGCCATAACAGACACGCCGGTGTCCTTCTGGGGATCGCTGTGAGCGGCCCGAGACGTGCTCAGGCCGCACCGCGGCGTCGTAGCAGCACCCAGGGGGTCTTCACGATGATCGACAGGTAGAGCGCGACGGAGTGCCGTTCCACCCAGGCGACGTCGAGTGCCACCATCTCGCGGTAGGTGCGTTCGTTGCGGCCATTGACCTGCCATAGCCCTGTGAGCCCCGGCTTGAGCGCGAAGCGACGGTCGTAGTTCTGTGGGTACAGCTCGGCCTCGTAGGGGATCACCGGGCGTGGGCCCACAATCGACATGTGTCCGCGCAGGACGTCGTAGAGCTGGGGTAGCTCATCGAGGCTGCTCTTGCGCAACATCCGCCCGATGCGGGTCACGCGAACGTCGTCGACGAGCTTGTAGAGATTGCGTCCCTCTCCATCGGGATGAGTCCTCTCCGAGCCGTGGATCAGGTCCTCGACATAGGCTCGATGGATCTCCGGGTCGGCTTCCTGGCGCATCGTGCGGAACTTGTGGACCGTGAATAGTCGCTTATGGCGACCGAGTCGCGGTTGGCGGAAGATCGCCGGCCCGCCGCCTTCCATGCGGATCGCGACGATGGCGAGCAGCAGGATCGGCAGGAACACGACCAGCGCAAGCATGGCGATCGCAAGATCAAGGCAGCGGTAGGTTGCCAGTGTGAGGGGCGAACCGGGCGCTTCGCGCTTTTCATCCTTGAAAGCGAAAGTTGACATGGCCTGGGTCTTCAATCCGATGTTGTCGTCGCTGTCTCGCGTGCGAGCCCGGCGTATTCGCGCAATGCGTCCCCGATTCGCCGGGCCTGCTCGTCGGACATGGCGGGGAACATCGGCAACGAGAGGATTTCGTGTGCCAGCGCGCTGGCACATGGCGCCACATCCGGCTCCTCGACGATCGACGCGTAGGCCTGCGAGCGGTGGATCGGGATCGGATAGTGGATCGCGCTGGCTATGCCTCTATCGGCCAGGAAGCTCTTGACGGCATCGCGCTCGGGCGTGCGTATCACGAACTGGTGATAGACGTGGTCGCAATCGGCATCTACCGGCTCTGGCGCAACGATCAGCTCGTTGCCGGACAACGCCTCGCGCAGGCGCTCGGCGACGAGCCGACGAGCTTCGTTTTGCTCCTCCAGCCGCCCAAGCTTGACCGACAGGATTGCCGCCTGGATCGCGTCGAGGCGTCCGGTGGTGCCGGGCACACGGTGGTGATAGCGAGGGTTCTCGCCGTGCGAGCGCAGCAGTCGAACGCGTTCTGCGAGATCCTCATCGTTGGTGACTACAGCGCCGGCGTCTCCCCAGGCGCCGAGATTCTTGGCTGGATAGAAGGAGAATGTGCCCGCGTGACCAATGGTTCCCACCCGCTGACCGCGGTAGCGTGCGCCGTGGGCCTGGGCTGTGTCCTCGACCACCAGCAGGTCATGCGAGTCGGCCAGCTCCATGATTGGAGCCATCTCGACCGTGCGTCCGTAGAGGTGAACGGGCGCCAGGCAGCGCACGGCCGGCGCGAGCGCGCGCTGAAGCGTATCGACGGTCACAAGCTGGGTAAGCGGATCGACATCGGCAAACCGTGGGCGCGCTCCGACGAGGGTCACGGCCTCGGCGGTTGCGATGAACGAATTGGCCGGAACCACCACCTCATCGCCAGGGCCGATCCCAAGCGCGCGAAACGTGAGGGCCAGCGCCTCGGTGCCGGAGGAGACTCCCACCGCGTGGGCGGCCTCAGACCACTGTGCGTAGTCGGCCTCGAACTGCTCAACCGCCGCCCCGCCCGTGAATGCTCCCTTGCCGGCGATGCTCTCGACTGTCGCCATCAGCTCCGCGAAGAGAGATGGATCGGTGTGGTCCATGACGGTGAGAGGTATGTCTGTCATATCCACGGGGTTCATTGCGCTCCGGTCGACGTTGGCTCGAGTGGCTCGCCGCCAAGGGACAGGATCCCCATGCCGAGGCCGCGCTCTGGGTCGATGATGAGATTCACGGCCTCGTTGCGTGAGCGCACGCCGAGCTTGCCGAACGCGGAGGAGAGATGGCTCTTAACCGTGCTTTCGGCCAGAAACAGACGCTCGGCGATCTGACTGTTCATGTAGCCCATCACCACCAGCCCGAGGATCTGCTTCTCACGTGTTGACAGCGCGGGCGGCTCGACCTGTCGCCATTGACCGCGAGGAACGCAGGCCTGGCCGGCTGCCACCGCAAGCAGGCACGGACCAAGCGCTGTGTCGAGATTCTCATAGGCCACCACCCCAACCGCTCCGCAGGTGAGGGCCGTGCGCACGTCCCAGCGATGCAGGTCCGAGCACACGACCACCAGTGGGGTGGGAGCGAAGTGATGTACCAGGCGTTCGATCGACTTGGACAGCGATGCGACCGTGTCGCCCGCCCACAGGACGATCGCGCGATACTCGCCTGTCGCCTCCTCGCTTGGCGCATAGTCCTCCAGGCCGCCAAGTACCTCCACCGAGTGATGTTCTCCCTGCAGAATCGCGAGGATCTCCTCATTCGCCTGCGAGTCGGCGATCAGTCCCACGCTACCCTGCGGATTCTCCTCAAAGCCCTCTGGGCTGCCGCCGATTATCCTCTTGGACACGTGGCACTAACGTCCGTCCGCGCGACGGACTTTTGATGCTGTTTGGTTCGCTGTCACCTGTCGTTATGACATAAGGTGATCGGCGATGAGCGGTCTCGGCAATCTGTCGGATACTTCGGCGGGGGACTCGCGCAAGCTCATCGGTGTGACGAGCGTCGTCGCCGCGCGTGAGCACGCGAGGTTGCTGCAGGCGCTCGAGCAGGTCCTCCCGGTCACCTTCCAGGCGCGCGAGCCGACCGAGCTCGACAGGCTCGATGGGCTGCTGATCTTCGGCGAAGGTGGGTCGCGGGCGTCGCGGTGCTCAGCGGCGTCGCATGTGTGCTGCCCCACGCTGACGCTGGGCGAAGCACGAGATGGGGGGGGACGGGAGAGCCGGTCAGTGCGGATGACCCGCGACGCTCAGCTCGCTCACCCGTTGCGCGGTCGTCTATTGCGGGAGGACGACGCCGGGATCGTCTGCTCAGAGCGACCCTCGGACGACGATTCGGTACTCGCGAGGATTGCCGATGTTCCCGTGTGGTGGTCGACGCGAAGCGAGCACGCGTGGGCTCACCACAGCGCGTTTGTGCCGCAAGAGCTTGGCGAGCAGGAGTCGCTCAGAGAATGCCTGCGCGTCGGTCGGTTCATGGGGCTCTTGCCGGTGGTGCATTTCCTATGGCGACTCTGCGGTGAGCTGGATGTCGACGAGCGGCCTCTGCGGGCAGCTTTTGTGATCGACGATCCCAATCTGCACCGAGCCTCATATGGGTATCTCGACTATGCGCGGCTTGCCGGCGAGGCAACCCGTCACGCCTATCACGTCGCGTTTGCCACCGTTCCCCTGGATGGCTGGCTTGTGAGGCGGCGCACTGCTCAGCTGATGCGCGACAACCGGTCTGCCCTATCGCTGCTGGTGCATGGCAACGATCACACGACCGAAGAGCTTGGTCGTCTCACCGACGAACGGCAGGCACAGGGCGTGCTGGCTCAAGCTCTTCGTCGTACGCAAGCCTTGGAAAGTCGCTCGGGCGTGGCTGTCGACCGGGTGATGGTGCCTCCCCACGAGGTCTGCTCGACGATGACCCTGAAGACGATGTTCAGGCTCGGCTTCGAGGCTGCCTGCATCGGCAGGGGACGCCCCTGGATCAAGAGCCAGTCGACCTCGCCGCTGGCATGGGCTTTGGTCAAGTGGTTTCCGACCGATGTAGTGGACGACGGCCTTCCGATCATCCCGCGCTATCCGATGGATCAAGCATGGGAGGACCTCGTGTTTCGCGCGCTGCTCGGTCAGCCCTTGATCCTGTTTGCCCATCATTGGGACTTCGTCGAGGGGATCGACGTGCTCGCGCGAGCGTCGGAGTACGTCAACAGCCTCGGCGCTGTGCGGTGGTCTTCGATCGGTTCGATCGCTCGGCAGAGCTACACGGTCAAACGCGACGCCGACAGGCTGATAGTCGATATGTACTCGCGCAGCGTGAAGATCGAGGTTCCGCGGGACGTGCGCGCCGTTGAGATACGCATGCCTCGTGGATCGGCCGATGAGCACCGGCGCCTTCTGATCTGCAATGGCGCTCAACTTCCGATGGAAAGCGGCGGTGTCGGTCGCGACGGTTGGACATCGGGGTTGCGAGAGGTCCTCCCAGGCGCGTCGCTCGAGCTGACGCTGACCTCAGATCGCCCGTTGGAGGCGAGCGAGGTCGCGACGAGTCGCCGCGTGGCGTGGCCGATGGTGAGGCGAGCGCTGGTCGAGGGGCGCGATCGCGTCGAGCCGTATTCGCGCGGACTGCGCCTTCGCTGAAAGCAAGGTCGGACTTTGCCGCGGTCAAGACAAGGCGCTGCGGTCAAGACAAGGCGAAAGGAGCTGTTCGCCAACGCGAAACGGCCGCCCGATGGGCGGCCGTTTCGTACAACGCTCTATCTCTATCTACGCTTCGATCAAGGGTTGGATTTGCAGCCGAACGCTGGGTTGCTCACACCATAGACGGCTACGCCACCTGCCTTATACGCGTCGCCACCGGTTCCCAGAGCGCATGCTGCGGTCAACTCTTGGAGGCTCCCATAATCGACGACGCGAGGCGCCTCGTAGTCCCGGGAGATAACCACTTGCTCATCCATGCGATTTATTGCCTTTCCAATAGATGATCCGCTCCGAAAGTCGCGGAACCAGCTCTACATCCAGAGAAAGACTAAAGCAACCCGCGGCTTGGTCAAGGCGGAAAAAGGTACGAGCCGCCACTCTCGCCGGTTGTGGCCCGTTAGGGCTCTACCCGCCCACGGCGGCGTCAAACGTAGGCATGGCGAAGGCTAACGGAGGGGGCGCTGGTCGTCAACTTGCTTCTTGGCCCGCCCGCGGCTGGATCGCTTTGTGCTCGCAGCCAGAGCTCGATGGTAACCAGTTGCCACAGTTGCTGCATCCACTGGAACGGTGAGGCCGTGGAGGCGCCATCCGTCAGCATTGCGTGTCCCACGGCGCTCATGTCCAGATATGCGCCGAGCTCGGCTTTGGGGTCGGTGAGAAGCTGGTGCACGGCGGCTCGATCCGGTCCCGTCAGAGAGTCCACCAAGAGCGGGTCGAACAGCGCCTTGTGCGGCCGCAGGCGCACGGTGTCAGGCAGCAGACCGGCTACGCTCGAGCGCATCACCGGCCTGTCGAGGTGGCGATCGAAGGTCGCTAGCGGCGGTTGTCTCAACCCCAGCTCGAGCAGGTCCAGGTCAAGTAGCGGATGGCGAGCCTCCAGCCCGGCGCGCACAGAACTGTGGCGATGACTTTCGAATATGCCCGCCTCCTCGACCACACGCGTCAGCAGATGCGCGGTTTGCGCCCACCAGTGGGGACCGTCCATGCGCTTCCAGGCGAGCGGATCGTCAGAGTCGATCAAATCGCGAGCTGCCTGAGGCTTCATCCACTCTGGCGCCCCGCGCCCTGCGCGCAGCCGCCGCAGGGTTCCGTGGAGCGTGTATGGGAGGGCGCCGACCAGCCCCCAGTCGCGTACGACTCTGGCGACCGCGCGGCGCGGTGGTCGGTCGCCCGCTCCCGGAAGCTCGCGTGCCGAGGCGAACGCTTGGCGCAAATGCCCGCCGCGCAGGAGGTCCGCCAGCAGCCAGATGCGCGCTCCGAACAGCTCATCGCCACCATCGCCCCCGAGCATCACGGTCACACCGGCCGAGGCTGCCTCCCGCAGCAGCGGCTTGGCCCAGAAGTAGCCCCAGCTTGCGAGCGGAACCTGCCACGTATCCACCGTCTCGGCTGCACTTGCCACAAGACCTCCGGCGCGCACCTGGGCAGTGGCGCCCGATAGGTTGAACGTCCGTCTGAGCCCTTCGATCAACTCCGACTCATCGACCGTCGGATGCTCAGGGAAAGCGGCCGAGTAGGCGGCCACTCGGCCCGGTGCGTGGGTGGCGGCGAACGCGGCGACCGACGCCGAGTCCAATCCGCCGCTCATCATCACCCCCGTGAGGCCGCTCGGGCTGATGCGTCGTTGCACGGCTTGCCCGATCGAATCGCGCACAAGCGCAGTCAACTCGGAGTCCGACACGTTCAGGGGCTCGGCAAAGCGAGGTGTCCAGTAGTGCTCTTCGCGCGCGCCGCGGCGATCCAGGGTCAGTATCGCGCCGGGTTCCAAGCGGCGGATCCCCGTGTAGAGGGTTCCCGAACCAGGTCGTCCGCTCACCGCCACCCAGTGGGCCACGCCGATGGGGTCGGGTGGGGGGCGTCTCGGCAGCAGCGAAAGTAGACGGTTGAGCTCCGTGGCGAAGTAGACCCCGCCCGGGCCGTCGCTCAGGAAAACAGAGCGTACGCCCAGCTGATCGCGAGCGATGAGTCCCTCTCCTTGCTCCTCGTCCCAAAGCAGCAGCGCGAAGTCACCGCGCAGCTTGGGTAGCAACTCCGCGCCCCAGCGCCGATAGCCGCTCACGAGCAGATCCTCGATTGTTGAGTAAGCGCACCCGAGATCCCGCGCCAAGTCGCGGTTGTTGTCGATCACGCCGTCGAGCAGGCACAGTGTTTGGCTTACAAGGAGCGGCGGTTGCCTGACCGATACCAGCAGCGGTCCGCACCGAAGGATCTCCTCATTGGCGCGGGCCTCGGTGGTGCTGGCAAGTCGTGAGCTGTCGAGGTGACCACCGGGGCTGAATACGCCTGCACGCCAGCTCATCGTGGTGAGGCGCTCCGTGGTGAGGCGCTCATACGCTCGATGATCGTCTCACTCACACAGGTGGCATCGACCGAAGCATTCACGTTGATCCGCTCGACGC
This sequence comes from uncultured Solirubrobacterales bacterium, assembly GCA_963831725.1. Taxonomy (GTDB): domain Bacteria; phylum Actinomycetota; class Thermoleophilia; order Solirubrobacterales; family Solirubrobacteraceae; genus Palsa-744. The sequence goes on along the minus strand of CAWHRF010000008.1, from coordinate 23,673 downwards.
GACACGCGGCGGCAAGTGAGCACACCTCGAGCAGGCGATGCAAACGCTCGGCGCCGCTGAGCACGAAGTTGAACGTCGCCGAGAGCAGCATTCGCGGGTCCTCGACCGGCCGTGGGCACGGTCGAGCAGGACCGTCTTGCTGTCGATCGAGAAAGAACAGGGCACCAAGCGGCATCGGTGCGCTTGAGCCCGACATGGGTACAAGCAGCTCACGGTCGTTCGCCATGAGGACCTCGGACCCGAACGGCCGCCCGGATGAATCGCGGTGTCCCGCGGTGCGCAAGCGCTCCCTCTCGGCGCGATCGATCCCCGCGACGGGGGTCCCCGGATGGGCCAAGAGCGCTCCCTCGCCAATCTCCAGCGCGAGCACATCGTCGGCGAGGAAGTTGGCGCCCAGGCGACACAGCTCCAACGCCACTGACGTCTTGCCCGCGCCTGACGGGCCCATGAGGGCGATCGCGTGACCGTCGAGGACCACCGCGCTTGCGTGGAACACCTCGAACCCGCGCAGAAGTGTCGCAAACGGGAGCACCTGCGCGATCAGCAATCGCTGCCATTCCTCATCTGGGCCGTCGCCGGGAAAGCAACGGGCATCGCGCCCGTCCGCCGAAAGCAGATGATGGCCATAGCGGGGTCCCCAAATCAGGTATCCCCCCTCAGGGTGCGTCTCGATGCGAAAGCTCACAGACCCGTCTGGCGCGCGTTCGTCACAGAGCACTGCGGCGGTTACTGGCCAGGGTGGTGAACCGCCATCAAGGCGCAGGCGCAGGTCGCGACCGGTCGGCCTCGCCCGCGACTCGCCCAGCAACGCCACGTGCTGCTCTGCATGCACGTCGAGCCCGAACACGGTTGCCGCGGGACGTGCGCCCGGCGCCGGAGCATCTTCGTTGGGGGCGTTCCGATCGAATTGCGATCGCAATGTCCCTACAACTCCACCAGACGCCCGAAGGAGCCGTCGCCGATCGGCAACACCGGGTGACCAGCGTGCTCGACCCACGCGTGGGCGAGGAAGCTTGGCGCGGGACGAGCGCCGATCACGAGCCTTGCTGAGATTCTCCGCTTCGCGAGCAACTGTGTCAGTACCAGCGAGCGCGCCAGACAGCGTTTGTCGCCGGGCAACAGGGTGAGGGTGAGTCGTACCGCGCGGCCCAACCTGTGCGCTTCGGCGAGCGTTCGGAGGTCAGGCCCTTCTTCGTCAGGCGAAGTATGTTGAGCCTGGGTCTCCGTGGCGGCCTCGAAGTATTTTCCGTGCAGCGTGTCGGTTCCGTGCGGTGTGTCGGTCCCGTGCGGTGCGTCGGCTTGCGCGCGCCGGCGCAGGGTCGCGACGGCAGGCTCGATCGAGGTCTCTCGAAGGACCTTTCTCGCGCGCAGGTAGGAGGTGAGAATCTCGAGGATCAGGCTCGTTCGTTCGCGTGGATTGAGGCGCCTGTCCGGGGGCATGCGAAGGTCGCGCGGTCCGCTCGCCGAGCCGTCGGGCGCGGGCAGACCGGATACCGGTGAGGGCATGCGATTTCCATCCGCGACGCTGATCCGCTCAGCGAGCGGGGCCACCGTCGACCTCGATGAGCCCCCGCTCGAGCAGCACGTTGCAAAGCTCGCGCATGTCCCGCTCGATCACATCCTCGGGCTGGGCGTAGCGACTTGCGAGCACGCCTGCGGCGTCGCTTACGCAGGCCGCGCTCTCCAGCGCCTCGAGCATCGTCCCCGCTGTGGCGTTGAGACCGTGATACTTGCCGGTCTCCAGATTGAGCACGACGGTTTCAGAGGGGAAGCTGCGATACACGACGTGTCTGGGCACGCTGATGTTCGATGTTGGGAGCAACGCGGTGTGGGGTACTGTGTCTGGCGCCATGCGTGAGCCTCCGGAGCAGTCTGACTTAGTACTCGATGATGGTTCCGCGCCGCTGACCGAAGCGAATGGCGCTGGACAGGATAAAAATGGATGCTGGCAGCAGGATGCACGCGAACCCGACCAGCTTCAATAGGGCCGTCGATATGGGTCCGCCCAGCGAACTGTTCACTAGCAGGTGACGCAGGACCTCGGTCGCGGGGGTGAACGGCTGCAATTGCGTGGTCGTCTGCAGCCAGTGGGGCAATAGGGAGACAGGAAAATACAATCCGCCGACGATCGAGATGAGCGCGATCACCCAGCTTGTCCCCACGGCGCCCTGCTTAATCACGATCGTGAGGGCCGCGAAGAGCAGTCCGAACGGCAGGAAGGAAAGCAGCGCAAGGCACATCACCGGGACGCTGAGCGGCACTGTCGACCAGTGGAGGCTCAAGCCGAACAGCACGCAGGCCATGCCAAGCGTCAATGCGGCGAGTATGAATGCGTAGAGCAGCGGGAAGAGTGTCATCGCCATCACGCTCCGTACGGCCCCGAAGGGCGAGAGCAGCAACCGGTCGAACGTGCCCGCCACGAGCTCTTGGCGAACCAGGTCGGGCACTGAGAAGCACGAGTACATCACGCTCACTAGCGCGATTCCCACTACTACGAAGCCGAAGTAGCTGCTCGGGGAGTCGAAGCCCGATACGTGTACCAGGCGCGAGACGTAATAGAACAGGGTGAGACTGAACACGGCTGTCAACAGTTGGCTGACGATGCGAGTGCGGTAGGACATGTAGACGTGCAGGTCGCGACGCAGAACCGCGAGGAACGCGTGGGAGGCCAGCAACGCTCTACTCATGCCGCCACCAGTCTTCCGTGCTCGAGCATCCAGCGCGCATCGAACTGTGCGTCCATCTTTTCTCCGCTCGGCGAGCACCACAACACGGCGCCGTCGCGTGCCAGCAGCTCCTCGATGGAACTCTCCAACAGCTGTGCGCCCTCATCGTCGAGGCTTGTGAGGGGCTCGTCGAGCAGCACGATTTCCGGCTCGGCGAGGAAGGTCATTGCTATGCGCAGGCGCTGACGCTGGCCCATCGACATACGATCGACGCGGCGGTCGGCCAGCTCGCGCAGCTCGAAGGTGTCGATCGCGCGCTCGATGGTGCGATCGAAACTCTTGCGCGACACGAGCGCGATGCGCGCCCAGAACTCCAATTGCCGTCGCACGGTCAGCCGTGCATACAGACCACGGTCGCCGGCTGGCAGGAACGAAACGAGCTGCTGGTAGCGCGCACGGTTCTCGTGTGCGCTCACGCCCCACACCTCGGCTCGACCCTGCTCTGGCTCGATCAGTCCCGCGGCGACACGCAACATCGTGGTCTTCCCGGCGCCGTTGCGACCCCCCACCCAAGTTCTGGTGCCAGGCTCAAGCGTGAGGTTGAGACCCTCGAGCACCGGCGGCAGATCCTCGCGCCATCGCTTGCTCACTCTGCGAATGGCGAGCGGATACGCACGGGTGTCGTCCCCGTTGGTTGTCGTCAGGGTCGGGGCGTCGTCGAATGCATGTAGCGACGCCTCGGCGACGTCCTGGGAGGCGCCAACCCTGGTTTGCTCGAAACGTGCCCCAGATGAACGTGCAAGCGCAAGTTGCTCGGCCTCGTGCACATGTGCCTTCATGACGTGCCCCCGGCGGCAAGCGCCGCGGGCGAGTGCAGCGTGCTCTCGAGCAGATCCGCCAGCTTGGCGGGCGAATCGTCGGTGGAGCATGTGACCTTCACCAGCTCAGCGCGGTCCACAAGGTCGGCGAACAGCGAGAAGCGGGTGCGTTCGCGCTCGGAATCACCAGGCAGCCCGAGCATGTAGGGGGTGAGCGGGAGGGGATTGGGGAGCAGGCACTGGGCCTCCAGCGTGAGCCCCGGCCCTCGTTGAAACAGGCAGACCATGCGTACGGGACGGTCGCCTTCGCTTGCGTTCTCGGCTGCCACCCAGCGCTCGCCCGCGAGCACCGCGAGGGTTCTACCAAGCGCGTCGCGCTCCCCATCGCCGATCCCCTGCACGGCGACGTTCATGAGTGGTGCTCCAGGGTGAGCGCGCAGACAGCCGGCATCGGTGCTCAGCACGAGGACGTCGTCGGCGAACAGCGGCCATCCGCGTCGCATCAGCTCTGTGGCCAGGGTGGTCTTTCCCATTCCGCTTGGTGCGACCACCGCCACGACACCCTCGGGAGACTCGACAGCGCTGGCGTGCAGCGCCTCGTAGCCGCGCTCCAATCCGACGTTCGGCAGGATCCGTCCCAGCAGGACCTGCTGCCAATGCAGGCCCCCTTCGGCGGGTGCGCAGAGGAGGATCAGCTTGGTCGCGTCGAGGTGAAAGCGGGCACGGTCCGCGTCGTAGGTGAACAGCAGATCGCCGTCAACCCCACGCTCGATCGTGAGCGCGCAGCCATCTCCGAGCACGCCACGCCACTCAGCCGCTCCGACCGAGCCGCTCCACGTGCCGTCCAGCTCCGCCGGCGCCACGCGCTCGACGGAGAGCGACGGCAACCCGGCATCCGACCTCGCCGACATTCCCGGGAGCTCGAAGGAGCAGTGAAGCTGCAAGCCGTAGGCGACATAAGTTGTCCGCATCGCCAGAACAAACTCCGCGAATGGAGGGATTCTTCCGCTTTTTGGACCCGCGAGACGGAACTTTTCTACGACTTTGCCCGCTTGAGCGATAGTTCGCAGACGCTCTGGGAGCGTGGTGTCGCTAGGAGTCGTGGCGTTTGGTGCTGGTCTTGCTACGACCCAGGGCGATTCCGGTCGAGCCCTTGGAGCAGGCGCGATACTTCACGCTGCCCGACAGGCGCTGTTTGAGGACCGTGATGGCCAGCACCTTGATCGTGTAGGAGCTATTGGGGAGGTGCCTGAGCACGATGGCTTTCTTGAGCTGCTTGACGCCACGCAGGTCGACCTTCCTCTTGCCGTCGATTCTGATCACGACCTCCTCGAGCGGATCGTACTTGGGCTCGTGTAGCTTGATGCTGAGCGTGTTGTGCTTGACGCAAAGTCTCGCTTTGGGGAGCACCACCGTCTGGCGGAAGCCGACCTCCCCCTGCCCCGGGGTTTGACTTCCCCCTTTGGCCGATATGACCGGGAGCGGGGCGATCGACGCCGAGTCGACGCATCCCCAGGTCACGTCGGCCGAGGAGCCGTTGGGCGCGATCGTCGGCTGGGAGGTACCCGGTTCGCTGAAGCACACTCGCACGAGGGTTTCCCCTTGGGAGTTCTGCAGGACGCGCCATGCGGTAGGTCCAGGCGTTTCGTTCTTTTCGCACGTGGACTGCCCGGCCGACGATTCGAGGAACCACTGGTGAGAGCCCCAGTAGGAGCCGTCGGGTTGCAGACGCATGTCGGTCCACATATCCTCTCCGACCGGGTGTATGCATTTTGCGAACTTTGTTGGCGAGGTCACCACGCCCGTCAATATGCCGTTGGTTTGCCCCTGGATGTCAACGGCCCCACCATTGAAGGACCACACCCCTTCGATCGAGGATGCCGCGGCGGCGGGCGTGGCGCCCGCGCACAGCAAGGCCAGGGTTGCGATCGTCGTCGGCAGTGAGATCAGGCGTTTGTGGCCAGAGAGTCGGTTCACGGAGTTGCACCTCTGAGAAGTTCGGGACAGAAGATGGAGCGTGGTTCAATAACCCTATGTCCGCGGAAGTTCTTCCGTGAGTCCAGCGGCCAAGCGCACGCTCGCCGCTTCAGTTGCTCAGCAGTTCACGGATCACGTTGGGGCCGCCGATCTTACGCTTGCGTGTGCGCGCACGGATTGGCTCCTTCGCGATGTCCTTGACTACCTGCAGGAGATCCGGTGCAAGGCTATCGATGCTCATCGGCTGAGCGTCGAGTTCAGCGACGATCTGCTCGCGGTCATAGCCCATCTCGGCAAGGCGCTCGTCTCCCAGGAAGCGCAGGTACCTGTGGCTCCACGCTCTACGGAGGGGGTTGGCGAGCGTTTGCTTCCACTTCTCACGTGGCTCGGAGCTGAGCGCGGAGTAGCGCTTGGGCCCCGTGGGATCGCCCATGCTGCCATTGAGCTCGGTCTCTGCGAAGCGGCTGAGGGCGGCGGGATCGAACTCGATCTCCAGGTATGCCATCAAGTCTCTCCAGTGGCGCTCCTCGCCACCAAGGAGATCCTCGTAGCGAACGGCGTGCGTGTGCTCTCTGGTGGCTGTGTAGGCGGCGACCAAACGCGGCAGGCCGGTGAACAGTTCCTCACGAAACAGCGTTGGGTGCCATGGTGGCCAGGTCTCCACGATCGAGGACACGACGCTGAGCGGGTTGCGCCACAGGAATACGAACTTACCTTCGGGGAACAGCTTCATGATCTCCTCGGCCACGAAGCAGTAGGTTGGTGTCTTGTCGACGAAGTAGCGGGCATCTTCGCTGGTCGCCTTTTCGTAGAGACGCAGGACACAGGCTCGTATCTCGCGTCGGTAGTCCTCCCTTCCATTTGGGAGCTCCTCGCAGAAATCGTCCACCGCGCGCACCATCACTTGGTGGTTGTACTCGGCGTCCACACCGGTGCGCCGCGCCGTATAGGCGTACGGCAGTAGCAGCCACGGCTCGGACACGGTCGCCACGCCCTCGTGGGCAGCGAGGATGCGTTGAACGAGCGTTGATCCGCTGCGCACGACCGAGAAGATGAAGATCGGGCGAACGGCCATGACACCAAGCAACGGGCTCCGCAACCCGCCGCTTCCGAGGACGCGCCCGTGATTGCCGACGGCGCCCACTCGCTACGCAAGTCCATGGGGCCATCCGCCGTTTCTCCAGCATGTCGGGTCCATATCGCCCCAACGCCCAATGGCGGCACCGTGGCGGACGCCATTGCGCTCGTATGAGCCCGATCACAGCTCGCCTGTGGCCCGCCTGCACGCTGGACGGTCGTTGATGCCAACGTGTCTGGTTACTGGTGGTGCGGGCTTTCTGGGTTCGCATTTGTGCGATGAGTTGCTGGCTCGTGGGAATCGTGTGGTCTGTGTCGATAATCTTGAGACCGGCTCGCTCGTCAACATCGAGCACATCCGCGACCCCGAGAACTTTCGTAATGTCAATGTGGACATCATCGAGCCGTATGAGATCGATGAGCCGGTCGATTTCGTCTATCACCTCGCTTCGCCTGCTTCGCCGATCGACTATTTGCGTTTGCCGTTGCACACGCTGAAGGTCGGTTCTTACGGTACGCATCACACGCTTGGGTTGGCGAAGGCTAAGCGGGCACGGTTTTTGATCGCGTCCACCAGCGAGGTGTATGGCGATCCAAAGGAACATCCGCAGGCGGAGACCTATTGGGGGCATGTCAACCCGATCGGGCCGCGTGGGGTGTATGACGAGGCGAAGCGCTATGCCGAGGCGCTGACGATGGCCTATCACCGCCAGCAGGGGGTGGATACCGCGATCGTGCGCATCTTCAACACTTATGGTGCGCGCATGCGTCCGCATGACGGTCGTGCGATCCCGACGTTCCTGCGCCAGGCTTTGGCGGATCGTCCGCTCACCGTCTTTGGCGACGGTTCGCAGACGCGCTCTTTTTGTTTCGTCAGCGACCTGATCCGTGGGTTGATCGCGCTGGCGGAGTCTGGCTACCACAATCCCGTGAACATCGGCAACCCGGACGAGTACACGTTGCTCGAGTTGGCCGAAGCGGTCAAGGAGGTCACCGGTGCCGGCTCGGAGATCTTGTTCGAGGCGCTGCCGGTCGACGATCCCAAGCAGCGCAAGCCGGACATCGCGCTCGCGCTCGAGCTGCTCGGCTGGACGCCCGAAGTCTCCCTCCGCGACGGGCTCAGACGCACCATCGACGCATCCGGCATCGAGCAACTCGTCGGGTGAGCCGCCGCTAGCGGACTCGAATGCTGCGGCTGTAGTGTGAGACCTGGCGGCCGCTGAGGACCTCAACGAACGCGCGATATAGACCGTTGTGAGGTATGCGCACTATGGTGCTGTAGCGCGAGAGGCTCGAACTGACGCTCCTGAGAGTTGTCCTGCCCACGGCCCGCGGTTTGTGTCCGGGGCGCAGCCACTGAATCGCCACATACGCATCGGGCGAGGCCGGCGCCACACTGCCGTCGAACCGCATGAAGCCTGCTCGGGAGGTGGTGTGCACATGGATCGAGGCTCGTACCGCAACCGTCTCGATGAGCGCTTGGCTGAGGACCGAAGGGGTGGCGAGCGCCGGCGACGAGCCGAGCGCCGCCACACGGAACTCGGTGTTCTGTGTGAGATCCGAGTATGTAAAGGAAAAGTTGCCGCCGGCGTCTGTGAGCTCGACAGACTGGACATCCTTGAAGCCGCTCAGGTAGGGAAACGGGTTCGCCTGTAGGACGATTGCATGATTTGCGTTTTCCGACCCGGAGAGCGTGCCGCTGATAGAGAACGGTTCGCCGAACACATCGGGATGGGGGCTCGCGGCTATCTTGAGCGTGAGCGGAACCTTCTTTGTTGCGATGGTTCGATCTTCGCCGACAGCCGTTCCGGCTGAGCTGGTTGCCACCACGCGGAAGTGATAGATGGTATCGGGCTGCAGTCCTGAGATCGTCTGAGCGATTTTGACTTCCTGGGTGCCGGCTCCGACGGCGCTCGGTTGGGTTTGCGCACCGTAGCCTTCCGTGGTGCCGTATTGGACGTAGGCATTTGTTTCGACCCCACGCGGGTCGACGGCCCCACGCACCGTGATCGAGGAGGTGCTCGCTTCCGCCCCATCGCCCGTACGCGCCAGTGGCGGCTTGGGAGGCGAGGGTGTGGCAGCATGCGTGTTGAGTGGCAGCGCGAGCAAACCGGCGATCAGCAGGGACATGGCAAGGGGGGCGGTTCTCATCGAGGATCTCATATCTGAGTAACTACGTGGACAGCGTGTTCTTCCATCGCGCGTGGACTCATGCACGCGCTATTGTCCATGTGCGTATTAGTCCGAGTCCGTGAGTCCGAGTCCATGGTGCGATCGTCCGCAAGTCGAGTCGCTGTGCATGCGTTTATGGGTCGTGACGTCTTCCCTGGCGGGTCACAGTCCAAATGTAGTCTGGCAGCGTCCCGTGTTGACACGCGAGCGGCGCTGGGAAGCGCTGGGCCATGCCGGCGCGACGATCTGGTTCACCGGCCTGCCGGCGGCCGGTAAGTCCACGATCGCGAGCGCTGTCGAGGAGCGTCTTGTGATCGAGGGACGCCACGCTCTCCTGCTTGACGGAGACAATCTACGGCACGGCCTGAACGCCGATCTGGGCTTCGATGAGGACGCGCGTACGGAGAATGTGCGTCGCACCGCTCATGTGGCGAGTCTTCTCGCCGAGTCCGGCGCGATTGCGCTTGTGAGCCTCGTCAGTCCTTATGCCCGCGATCGGCAGAACGCCGCGACGCTGCACGCCGATGGCGGTTTGCACTTCATCGAAGTCTTTGTGGACGCTCCTCTCGCCCTGTGCGAGAGCCGTGACCCAAAGGGTCTATATGCGCGAGCCAGATCGGGCGAGCTGGCCGGTATGACAGGCGTGGGCGCCCCCTATGAGCACCCGTTGAGCCCGGATGTCGTGGTGCGCTCCGGTGAAGAAACCGTCGAGGCCGCCGTTGAGCGAGTGGTGCGGTCGCTGGCCGCCCAGACTCTCCCAACCCCTGTGCTCGGTCGCCGGCCCGATCGGTCTGAGCTGGCACAGCCCAGCCTGCATTAACGCGCCTTCTCTGTCGAGAACAGGCTTAGAGGTTGTTTCAATACCTCTGAGGGGAGGGCTTGGGTGTTGGGGGTCGAACCTTTCTGGGTGACATAACCAGAGGATGGGGGTGTTCTGTGGCGGTCTCGGTTTGGCGGGTGCGCGACGAGCTTTGGGATGCGGTTGAGCCGTTGCTGCCGGAGCATCCGCCGGACCCGCGTGGAGGGCGTCCGCGTGTGGACGATCGTGTGTGCTTCAACGCGATCGTGTTCGTGCTGTTTACGGGGATCGCGTGGCGGCATCTGCCGGCGGAGATGGGCTGCTCGCCGGCGACTGCGCACCGCAGGCTCGCTGAGTGGCAGGCCGTGGGTGTGTGGGGGCGACTGCATCGGGAGCTTCTGCGACGGTTGAATGCTGCTGGCCGGATCGACTGGTCCACCGCTGTTGTTGACGGTAGCCATATTCGCGCGCTTTTGGGGGGCTCCACACCGGCCCTTCGCCGGTTGACCGTGCCCGCACGGGCTCCAAGCATCATCTGATCACGGACTCTGGCGGGATCCCGCTGGCGATCACCCTGACCGGCGGTAATCGCAACGACGTGACCCAGCTCTTGCCGCTCATCGACGGTGTCGGCCCCGTCGCGGGCAAGCCCGGGCGTCCCCGCCAGCGCGCCGAGCGGGTTCTCGCCGACCGAGGCTATGATCACGACAAGTACCGTCGCGAGCTATGGAAACGCGGGGTGAAGCCCGTGATCGCTAGGCGCAGCACCAAGCACGGCTCGGGCCTCGGCAAGGAGCGCTGGGTCGTTGAGCGCACCATCGCCTGGTTGCACAACCGGCAAACCACGGCGCAGCCGAGCAGCATGAACGCCATGTGCAGGGCGGGATCGCGCTCGTAGCGGCCCCCCCGATCCCCAGTTCGCGCTCGTGCGCCGGTATTCCCAGCTCAGTAAAGAACACCTTCGACAGCGCGTCGTCGTAGTGCTGGCCGGTGTGCACCAGCAGCTCTTCGTGCGCGGCGCGAGGAGGCCCCGACACCCCCGCAGCCTTGATGAACTGCGGACGGTTACCCACGACCGTGAGGATCTTCACGGATCGGAGACTACTTGCCCGGAGATTCCTGGTCGAGGCGCATGAGCCGGGGGGCATGGGCCTCCTCCTTCTGCGCACCATCGGAGTCCGTCAAACCGCACGCTGTGCATGAGCACGGCGACCTCGACATAGCCGGGGTTCGGCGATAGTCGCACCGTCAGTCTTGTCGAGTTGCACTAGCACAATCGTCCACTCCGCTCTCCAAAGTCGCATATCCAGAGTAGAATCTACCGGTCGTTGCAACCCATGAAGGAGGGATCGTGAGCGAAGTCACCAGCGTCAACGGCATGACCGGTGCGGTAGTACTCGGAGCGTCCGATGTCGGAGCTGTCGCATCGAGCAGCGAGGGTGAACCCAACGGTGTCGCCACGCTCAACAGCAGCGGCAAGCTTCCCGAAACGCAACTGCCGACTTCGGTGGTAAGCAGCAGTGGCATCGCGACCGCGGCATTGGTACCGGCTTCCAATGGGGCGGGTGGCTATACCTGGACGCCGGGCGCCGCGAGCACGGCCCCGTTCAATGTCCTTGCATACGGCGCGAAAGGCGACGGTGTCACCAACGACACTGCGGCCATCCAAGCAGCCGTCACGGCCGCCGGTGCTGCATACGCCGCTAGCGGCAAAATCTCCGTCGTACTGTTCCCTAGTGGCTATACGTTCCTCCACGGGCTAATCAACGCCTCCAGCGGAGTGTACCTCTGGTGCTACGGGGCCACCTTCAATAACACCAGCGGCACGGGCGGCTGGACGGCCAAAGGCCTCTATAACTACCCGTCAGGATCGACCCCCAACGTGCTTTCGCACTTCGCGATCTTTGGCGGGACGTGGGTCGGCACGGGCGCAGAGACCACTCTCAAAAACATGTATCTCATCTCCATAGGCGAATCCTGCGGCTGCCAGGATATAGTGATCCGGGATACCTTCGTCAGCGGGTGGGGGGCCACGACTTTCTTTTTGGAGAATCCCACTCGTATCAAGTTCATCAACAATACGATTATCGCGGGCGGACTCAACAACCCGGGCTTTCAGAATGAGGTCACGTTCGACCTGAATGGGCAGGCTCCATCCGGTGGCCAGGTACTCGTCGCCGGCAATCACATACACAATGCCGTAGCGGACTCTATCTCGATGGTCAGCGTCACCGGTTCTACGTGGGAAGGCGGCCCGGTGTTCTTTACGGTGGTCAACAACATCGTTACGGCCGATCCGCCCACCGCCGACGCCGCCGGGTTTACCAAAGAATCCAAGATCGTCACCGACATCAACGCCAGCTCCGCGAACGTTGGGAAGTACGTCACGGCGAGCATCCTCGGCGTGGAAAAGGTCACCTATATTGAAGCGTGTGTGCCCGGCATATCCTACACGCTAAGCAAGGCCTTCACCGGCGCAACGGGGGAAGGTATCCTCTACGTCGGCGTCTACCGGAACAGCATCGTCCTTGAGCTTGACAGTGTTGGCGCCATCCCCGTAACGGACGTGCTGTTTGCTAACAACAACGTCACGGGATACGAGCGCGGCGTCATGGGAATCAGCGGGTCGGGGGTCGCGGAAAAGAACATCACCGGTGTCTTGATCCAGGGGAACATCCTGACCAACAAGCAGGCCAATGCCGCCGCGGCCTATAAAGGCAATACGAACCCCCAGGGAACCGGGATCAGCTTGGCTGGCAGCAAAAAAGCGTTCGACGTGAACATACTCGACAACATCATCCATTGCACCAGTCCAGTGCCACCAATCGCCATCGAGACCGGATCGGAACTCACAAATAATGGGAGTCAGTCGGGGAACCGATTTAGCACCGGGGCATCTCAAGGTCGGGCCGTCCTTGTTGCCGGCACCGTGACCGTGAACACGATCGAGATTCAGGCGGGCGACAATGTGCTGCTCTCTCGCGTTGTGGCCGGCGGGACAATTGGTGAGCTATCGCTGGGGACTGTCACGGCCGGCACAAGCTTCGTGATCAATTCCAGCCTCACCACAGACACCAGCACGATCTACTGGCGGATCGATCACTAGCATGGCCGTCCTACCCGGCTCTGCCGCTATGCGTGAATAGGAGGTGGCCTGTCACTCCCCGCTGGGCCGCCACCAGCGCTCCGGCGAGCGTCGAGTTGGTGTCGCCGTAAACGAGCACCGCGTCGGGCGCCACGTCGGCGAGCAATGGCTCGAGTGCCTCCAGCATGCGCGCGGTCTGCGAGGTGTTCGAGCCGCCCCCGATCCCCAGTTCGCGCTCGGGCTCAGGCAGCCCCAGCTCTGTGAAGAACACCTTCGACAGCACATCGTCGTAGTGTTGGCCGGTGTGCACCAGCAGCTCCTCGTGCGCGGCGCGCAGCTGACCCGAAACGGCCGCGGCCTTGATGAACTGCGGACGGTTGCCCACGACCGTGAGTATCTTCACGACGTCAGGCCTATGGTTTCGAGGTCGGCTCGTCGGCTCAGGTAGTCGCGGAACTTGGGTGCCGTGTAGGCGTACTCACCCTTGCGCGTTCGGTAGAGCGCGCCGGCGTCGGTGAGTCGGCCGAGCAGCACGTTCACATTTCCCGGGGTCTTCTTCGACATCGGCCCGAGGTCGGCCGCTCGCAGCGGCGGATAGGGACACTTCGCCGATGCGATGAGCAGGTCTTGCTCAGCGGCGGTGAGTGTCGCCACGCGTGGGTCGTAGAAGTCGCGGTCCAGGCGGCCGTATATCTCCGGGCGGGACTCGTCCAGGAGCGTGGGCGTGAGTCGATCCATGCTCGCCAAGTCGGCGGCGTCCCAAAGCTCCGATCCCCATAGTTGCAGAAAATACGGATAGCCCTCTACTTCTGCCGCGACTGTCTTGGCAAGAGCCGCATCGGACGTGCGTGCGGTCTCTTCCAGCGGTCGCGTAAACGCCTCTATCGCATCGTCGGGTGTGAGTGAGTCGATCTCCTCACCACGGAACAGACGCTCGCTGTAGGAGCGCGCCTTCTGCAGATTCCCGGTGAGCGTGGGCAGGCCGCAGAGCACCAGTCCTAGAGGAAGTTCGCGGCGTTGCAGGGCCACTATCGGTGCGATCAAGAGCGAGAGCGGGTGCTCGCCGTGGCGATCGCGCTCGTCGCGTATCAGCTGCGCCTCGTCCAGAAGGACAATCAACCCGGTACGTCCTTTGGCGAGTGCGAGCTGAACGGTGTCAAACAGCTCTCGTGCGAGATCTTCCTCGCTCTTTGAGCCGAATGAGATCGATAGCGAAACGTCTTCCCAACTCATCGAAAGGGTTGTGGAAGTCAACGCTTTTCCCGCGATCGAGCGCAACCTGGCGAGTCGTGAGAGTCGCTGACGAACGCGTTCCATCATAGATCGAAGCGATGCGGCGATCGTCGCATCGGTGTTGTGTCCTGGTTGCAGCTCCATCAACGCGGGCTCCCACCCGTGCTCTTGGGCGTGCTCGGCAAACACCTCGAGAAGGACTGTCTTGCCTACTCCCCGCAAACCGGTGACTCGCATGTTTGCCTGCTGCTCCGGCGAGGCTCTGAGCATTGCGTCGAAGCGACGCAACGGGGCATCACGACCGGCGAGATACATCGGACGCACGCCCACGCCCGGTCTATAGGGGTTCTTTTCCGGAGTGGCAGTCATAACAGAAAGACTGTAATGATCGACGATCCTAACAGACTTTCTGTAATGTCCCGTATGCCGGGGACAGGCGTCCCTCAGGCGGCTGCGCCCACCACCGACGTCGACCAGTCGATCACCGAGGTGGGGCGCACCACGTGTCGGGAGAGCCCCAGCTCCTTCGGCTCCAGCCCCAGCGCCAGCCCGACGAGCTGGGGGAGGTGCAACACCGGCATCTTTAGCTCGCGCCCCACGACCCCTTCGGCAAGCGGCTGCTGCATGTCGAGGTTCAGATGGCACAGCGGACAGGGCGTCACCAGGCAGTCGGCGTCGGCATCCACGGCGTCGCCGAGGTGGCGGCCGGCCTGCTTGAGCGAGGCCTCCTTGTTCATCGTGATGATCGGAAAGCCACAGCACTTGCGCATGCCCGCGTACTCGATCACGGTGCCGCCGAGCGCCTCGATCAGCTGCTCCAGGTAATGATCGCGTGGGTGCTCCGCGTCGATCCCCAAACGGTCGCGCGGGCGCACGATGTAGCAGCCGTAAAACGGCCCCACTTTGAGGTTCGTGAGCGGGCGCTTGACCATCCCGCGCAGCTTCTCAAGGCCGATCTCCTCGACGAGCAGCCACAGGAAGTTCTTGTTCGTCAGGCCCTTCTCATAAGTGAGCCCCTCGTCGGAGAGCGTGGAGTTCACCAGCGCCCGGTACTCGGCGTTCGCGTCCAGGCGCTCCTGGCACTCGCCCTGGGCGCCCTGGCAGGTCGAGCAGATGTTCATCATCAGCTCCGCGCCCTCCACCTGCTGGGCGAGTGCGAACGTGCGCGCGTTCAGTGTGTCCGCCAGCTCCTGGTTGTGCTCGGCGATCACGCCGGCGCCGCAGCAGTTTGCGCGATCGAGCTCCACCAGCTCGATGTCGAGCAGCGGCGCGACCTTCGCCATCGAGCCGTGCAGTTCCGGGGTGAAGCCGCGGCTCACGCAGCCGGGCCAGTAGGCGACCTTCATTCGTCCTCCCCACTTACATAGAGGTTCAGCTCGTAGCGCTCGGGGCGGCTTTCGACCTTCGCGTAGATGTTCTGCACGGCCTTCAGATCCTGCTTTCCGATCTTGTGGCCGAAGATCGCGATCTTCGGGTTGATCTTGCGTTTCATCACTCCGCGGATCGCGACTGGCAACGAGCTGAGCAGCTCCTTGCCCGCGGCCGGGTGGAACTTGCCAAACCACGAGTTGCCGCCGTAGGAGCGTGGTATCAGCTCCGCCTCGTGCAGCAGTCCGTAGTCCTTGATCAGCGTCGTGATCGCCTGCTCGTGGCGGTGGCCGTTGTTGCGGTCCACGATGTGCTGGTCGGATCCCGCGATCCGGCGCAGGCGCATGATCTGGCCCATCGGATTGACGCCCTTCGGGCACGCCTCCACGCACTTGAAGCAGTGCGTGCAGTCATACAGCCCCTGCGGGTCCTGCGCGAGGTCGATCAGTCGCTCGCGCTGCTCGTCGTCGCGCGGGTCGCCCACGAAACGGTAGGCCTTCGCCAGCGCGGCGGGGCCGATGAAGCCAGGATCGACCTCCATCGCCAGGCAGTCGCTCACGCACGCCCCGCACTGGATGCACGCCATCGATTGGGTGATGTCCACCATCGACTCGCGCGGCACGATGTGCTCGCGCTCGGGCTGGGGGCCCTCGTTGAGCAGCCACGGCGTGACGCGCTGCACCTTCTTCCAGTGCACCGCGTCCATGTCCACGATCATGTCCTTGATCACGGGCATGTTGCCCATCGGCTCGACCTCGATCGTGCCGTCCTTGCTCGACGCGCGCGCATGATCCAGATGGGTGTGACACGCGAGCCCCGGTTCGCCGTTGATGCGCACCCCGCAGGAGCCGCAGATCGCGGCGCGGCACGAGCAGCGGATGCCGATCGAGCCGTCGAACTTGGCCTTCGCCTGCAATATCCCCTCAAGCACCGAGCGGTGAGGCTCCAGCTCGACCGTGTGCTCGTCCCAGTAGGGCGCCTGCCCGGACTCTGGGTCATAGCGGCGCATACGCAGCGTGAACTTCTCCGGCGGCTTGTGCGTTTCGGCCATCAGTATTTCCTCTCCTCTGGCTGCCACTGCGTGAACGTCACGGGCGAGTAGCCGATCTCAGGCCCATCCCCGTTCAGGCTGATGTCGATGTGCTTGAGCCACTGCTCGTCGTCGCGCTCGGGGAAGTCGGTGCGGAACTGCGCGCCACGCGACTCCTTGCGCTCGATCGCGGCCAGCACGATCGCCTCGGCGCAGTCGAGCATGTAGCCAAGCTCGATCGCGCCCAGCACGTCCTGGTTGAAAACGGTGCCTTTGTCGTCGATGTACGCGCTCTCTGCCTCCTCCTGCAACCGCTTGACGATCTCCTGGGCCTTCTCGAGACCCTCCTGGTCGCGATACACCGCCACGTACTGGTTCATCGTCTCGCCCAGCTCCTGCTTGATCTCCGACACTCTCCGGCCCGTGCGCGGACGGGCGATGATCGATTCGATCGTCTTCGCGTCCTCGAACAGCTGGGCGTTGGAGACCTGCGGCATCGCCATCGACGCAGCCCGCGCGGCGGCGTGTTCACCCGCGCGACGCCCGAAGATGAGCGTGTCCAGCAGCGAGTTGGCGCCGAGGCGGTTGCCGCCGTGCACCGACACGCACGCGACCTCGCCGGCCGCATACAGCCCCTCGACCGAGGTGGCGCCGTTGACGTCGGTCTTCACCCCGCCCATGATGTAGTGCTGGCCGGGGCGGATCATGATCGGCTCGCGCGTGATGTCAACGCCGGCGAAGTCCTTGCCGATGTTCACGATCTCGCGCAGCGCCTCCAGTGTGCGCTTGCGCGGCACCTTCGTGATGTCGAGGTAGATCCCGTCTTTGTTCGCGCCCACGCCGCGGCCCTCGAGGATCTCGGTCTGCTCGGCGCGCGAGACCACGTCGCGCGAGGCGAGATCGAGCTTGTTGGGCGCGTAGCGTTCCATGAAGCGCTCGCCCTCGGAGTTGAGCAGCACCGCGCCCTCGCCGCGCGCACCCTCGGTGATCAGAAGGCCGTTCTCCACGAGCGTCGTCGGGTGGTACTGCACCATCTCCATGTCCATCAGCGGCGCGCCCGCGCGATAGGCCTGGGCGATCCCGTCGCCGGTCACGATCAGCGCGTTGGTGGTGGGGCTGTACACCTGTCCGGCGCCGCCGCTGGCGAGGATCACGTTCTTGGCTTGCAACGCCTCCATCTGCCCCGAGCGCACGTTGCGCGCGATCACGCCACAGCAGCCCCCCGCGTCGTCGCGCAGCAGCGAGGTCACAAACCACTCCTCGTAGCGCTCGACCTGTTCGTGGTGCTTCATCAGCTGCTCGTACAGCACGTGCAGGATCGCCTGGCCGGTGATGTCGGCGACATACGCGGTGCGCTTCATCGAAGCGCCACCGAATGCGCGCAGGTCCAGTTCGCCGGAGTCGTTGCGATGGAAGGTCACCCCGATGTGCTCCAGGTGCATAACCTCGTGCGGCGCCTCCGAGCACATGATCTCGATCGCGTCCTGGTCGCCGAGGAAGTCCGAGCCCTTGACGGTGTCATACGCGTGCGATTTCCAGTCGTCGGCGACGTTGATCGCGGCGTTGATGCCGCCGGCGGCCGCCACCGAGTGGGAGCGCACGGGGTGAACCTTGCTGAGGATCGCCACGCTGGAGCCCGCCTCCGCGGCGGCGAGTGCGGCGCGCTGGCCCGCGAGACCTGCGCCGATGATCAAGACGTCATGTGCCGGCATGGGCTCCCTGAAGTGGTCGTGGAGGGACGGTGTGTGTCGGGCGAGACTCTATTCAAAAACGAGGGGCCCGGCTCGCCAGGCCAAGGCCTGGCTGCGCCACCCTCTATTCAAAAACGAGGGGCCCGGCTCGCCAGCTACCGTCCACCGGCGGGATTCAGCGCGGCGCGGATCTGCGCGACTGTCACGATGCCGCGCAACACGCCGTCGGCGTCCACGGCGACCATCCCTCCGAGCCGCCCGAGCGCCTCGTTGCGCAGCAGCGACTCGAGCGGCTCCTGCTCGTCGATGCGCACCGGCAGGTCCTGCTCGAGCACGTCGCCGACCTCCAGCGCCGGACGTCCCGCGGCGATCTCCTCGTCGATCCGCTGTTCGCGCACCACCCCGAGGAAGTGGCGCGTGTGGTCGATCACCGCAAACCACGGTTGCCGGTAGCGCAGGAAGAACTGCTCCTGGGCGTCGAGCAGCTTCAGCTCCGTGGGAATCGCGACGGGCTCGCGCTCCATGATGTCGGCGACCGTCACGCTCTGGATGCGCTGGCCGATCGCGCCCTGGATGACCGCGCCGCCGGCCGCCTGATAGAGGATCACGCCGAGCAGCAGCGTGAATATCCCGAAGCTGTCGCCCTCGAGCAGCACGAGCAGGCCGATCAGCCCGAGCGCCATCGCGAACCCCTGGCCGGCGCGGCCGGTCATCCGCGTGCCGCGGTTGCGGTCGCCGGTGCGCCACCAGATCGCCGCGCGCGCGATCCTCCCGCCGTCGAGCGGGAATGCGGGCACGAGGTTGAACACGAGCAGCAGCGCGTTGATGAACAGCAGCCAGCCGAGTAGGGCGAGCACGGGCGTGGCGGTGGTAGAGCCTTCGCTTCCCAGCAGCGCTTCGACAGACCGCGAGCTGCCGCCGGAGGTGTGAGTGCCACCGCCGGCTATCAGCACGATCGCAACGGCGCACGCCACCACGATCGCAAGCGTGACCGCCGGGCCGGCCGCGGCGACCTTGAATTCCTCGCCGGCGGTCTCCGGTTCGCGCACGGGACGCGCCATGCCGCCGAAGAACCACAGGTCGATCCCCAGGATCGGGATGCCCAGGCGGCGCGAGACGAGCGCATGTCCAAGCTCGTGCAGGACCAGCGAGCCGAAGTAGCCGAACGCCCCGGCCACGGCCACCGCATAGGCGGTGCTGGTGGAGCCTCCGAGCACTTCGTGGAAGTACTGCGAGAGGAAGAAGATCAGGAACAGCAACACGAGAAACCAGCTCGCGCTCACACCCACGCGGATCCCGAAGATGCGCGCCAGTTGGATGCTGCCGCGCGGGCGCATTTGTCCTCTTGTGGCCATGTGTTGATCTTAGGGCGCTGGAGCTGGGGAGCGCTCAGGGTGTGCGGGGGGGTTGAGTTGGGGGCGTGTGAAGGCGCGTGGGGATGCTCTTTTTTGTGGATTCACAATAGTGACTACAGTATGTAGCTACCAAAGTGAATTACAAAAACTCTACATATCAACCTGCGGGCGTCCGCGCTCGATGATCGCCTCGAAGTCGCTGCCGGCCGGCAGCGTGCCGTACTCCAGGCCCCCTTCGCCGCCGAGTCGTGAAGCGCAGAACGCATCGGCCACCGCCGCGGGTGCGTGGCGCACCAGCAGCGAGCCCTGCAGCGCCAGTGCCATGCTCTCCACGATCTTGCGCGCACGCGTCTCCAGCGTGGCGGGGTCTGAGAACTGTCGCTCGAGCCGCTTCACGTGCTCGTCCAGGCGCGCGTCGGCGCCGTGAGCCTGCTTGACCTGGTGCATGAACACCTCGAGCGAGCGGGGCGTGCGCACGAGCGCGCGCAGCACGTCGAGGCTCATCACGTTGCCCGACCCCTCCCAGATCGAGGCGAGCGGCGCCTCGCGATACAGGCGGGGCATGCCCGACTCCTCCACGTAGCCGTTGCCACCTAGGCACTCCAGCGACTCGAACGCGTGGTTGGGGGCGCGCTTGCACACCCAGTACTTGCCCACCGCTGTGGCCAGGCGCTTGAACAGATGGGCGTCCGACAGCTCGTCGCTGCGTGTATCCGGTCCCACCCACCCCGTCTCCTCCCCCGCTTCGTCGTAGGCGCGCGCGAGGCGCATCGCGAGCATCGTGGCGGCCTCCGACTCCACGCACAGGTCGGCGAGCACATTGCGCATCAGGGGCTGATCGATCAAGAGCTTGCCGAACGCGGAGCGGTGGGCGGCGTGCCAGGTGGCCTGCACCACGCCGTGGCGCATTCCGGCGGCGCCACCGATCGCGCAATCCAGGCGCGTGTGGCCGACCATCTCGATGATCGTGGGCACGCCGCGGCCGGGCTCGCCCACCATGCGCACCCAGGTGTCGTGGAATTCGACCTCGCTGGAGGCGTTGGAGTGGTTGCCGAGCTTGTCCTTCAGGCGCTGGATCGCAAACACGTTGCGGCTGCCGTCGGGAAGCACGCGCGGCAGCAGAAAGCAGGAGATGCCCTCGGACTGCCCGCTGGGCGACTCGGTTTGGGCGAGCACCAGAAACAGGTCTGACATCGGCGCCGAGCAGAACCACTTGTGGCCGGTGAGCAGGTACTCGGCTCCGGGCCCGCCGGCCCCCACCGGCCGCGCGACGCTCATGTTGGCTTTCACATCCGAGCCGCCCTGCTTCTCGGTCATCCCCATGCCGGCGATTGCCGAGCCCTTCTCGCTCGCATGGACCATGCGCGGGTCATAGGTCGTGGCGGTCACGAGCGGCTCCCACCCGGCGAGCAGCTCCGGCTGGGCGCGCAGCGCGGGGATCACTGCGAAAGTCATCGTGATCGGGCAGCAGAAGCCCGCCTCGGCCTGCATCGCGGTCATATACAGGGCCGCCCGCGCAGCGTGTGCGGCAGGTTCCTTGCTGCGCCAAGGCAGCGCATGCAGTTCGTGCTCGACACCCAGCTTCATCAACTTGTGCCAGGCGGGGTGGAACTCGACCTCGTCGATGCGGTTGCCGTAGCGGTCGTGGGTCTTCAGTACTGGCTTGTTCTCGTTGGCCAAACGCCCCCACAGCTGCTGTGGCTCGCCGCCGACGATCTTGCCCAGCTCCGCCGCGCGGGGAAGCGCCCAGGAAGCGCCCTCGCGCTTGGTGGCCTCCACGAGCGGGACGTTGCTGGAGAACACGTCCACGCCCTGCAGAGGGGGCGCCTGGTTTGCGACGGTGTGGGTCTGCCACTCGGTGCTCGCCTGCTTGTGCCCTTCAGGGTGCGCCCCAGAGGGTGTCTCGGCTGGTTGTGAGACCGTAGCCATACCGGAAAGGTTACCTCTCCACTGTGGCTGTCCGCCATACCCCCGCGCGATAGCATCGCGACCCGGTCGTCACGGACCGCGCGGAGGGCTCAGCTACCTCGCCGCGCCGTCCGGTTGGCGCCCGCCAACCGGACGGACCCCCCCAACGCGTCAAACACCGAGGACCGACACATGGCCAAGATCAAGGTGCAGAACCCCGTAGTGGAGCTGGATGGCGATGAGATGACGCGGATCATCTGGTCGTTCATCAAGGAGCAGTTGATCCTGCCCTATCTGGACATCGACCTGAAGTACTACGACCTCTCGATCGAGAGTCGCGACGCGACCGAGGACGCGATCACCGTTGAAGCGGCCGAGGCGATCAAGCGCTACGGGGTCGGTGTGAAGTGCGCCACGATCACACCTGACGAGGCGCGCGTGAAGGAGTTCGGGCTCAAGGAGATGTATCGCTCGCCCAACGGCACCATCCGCAACATCCTCGGCGGCGTGATCTTTCGCGAGCCGATCGTCATCTCAAACGTGCCGCGCCTGGTGCCCGGTTGGACCAAGCCGATCGTGATCGGCCGTCACGCGTTTGGCGACCAGTATCGCGCCACCGACATGGTTGTTCCCGGTCCCGGCCGGCTCACACTCACATTCACGCCCGCCGCCGGCAGCGGCTCGGGCGATGGAGGGAACGCCGGCGAGTCGGATGGCGACGGGAATGCCGGCGAGCCGATCGAGCTGGACGTGTATGACTTCCCCGGCGGGGGCATCGCGATGGCGATGTACAACCTCGACGCTTCGATCCGCGACTTCGCACGCGCGTCATTGCGCTACGGCCTGGATCGCGGCTACCCGGTGTACCTGTCGACCAAGAACACGATCCTCAAGCGCTATGACGGACGTTTCAAGGACCTCTTTCAGGAGATCTACGAGTCCGAGTTCAAGAGCGACTTCGAGGCGGCGGGGATCTCATACGAACACCGCCTGATCGACGACATGGTGGCCGCTTCGCTGAAGTGGGAAGGCGGGTATGTGTGGGCGTGCAAGAACTACGACGGCGACGTGCAGTCGGACACCGTCGCTCAGGGCTTCGGCTCGCTCGGGCTGATGACGAGCGTGCTGATGAGCGCCGACGGCAAGACGGTGGAGGCCGAGGCCGCGCACGGCACCGTCACCCGCCACTATCGCGCCCACCAGCAGGGCAAGCCCACTTCCACCAACCCGATCGCCTCGATCTTCGCGTGGACGCGCGGACTGTCGGCGCGCGGGCGCATGGACAACACGCCCGAGGTGAGCGAGTTCGCGGGCACGCTCGAGCGCGTTTGTGTGCAAACCGTGGAAGAAGGGAAGATGACCAAGGATCTCGCGCTGTTGATCGGCCCCGATCAGTCGTGGCAGACCACACAGGAGTTCCTTGCCTCGATCGACGACAACCTCAAGCAGGAGATGAATAAGTGAGCAAACCAATACGAGTCACCGTTACAGGCGCCGCCGGGCAGATCGGCTACAGCCTCGTGTTCAGGATCGCGAGCGGGCAGCTGCTCGGCCCCGACCAGCCCGTCGATCTGCGCCTGCTGGAGATTCCACCCGCGATGGGCGCCCTGGAGGGCGTGGCGATGGAGATCGTGGACTGCGCGTTTCCGCTGCTGGCGGGACTGGACCTGCACGACAATCCGGGCGAAGCGTTTGAGGGTGTGAACATCGCGCTGCTGGTGGGCTCGCGTCCGCGCACGAAGGGCATGGAGCGCGCCGAGCTGCTCTCGGAGAACGGCAAGATCTTCACAGTCCAGGGCAAGGCGCTGAACGAGCAGGCCGCCGAGGACGTGAAGGTGCTCGTGGTCGGCAACCCCGCCAACACCAACTGTTTGATCGCGATGAACAATGCGCCCGACATCCCGCAAGAGCGCTTCACCGCAATGCTGCGCCTCGATCACAACCGTGCGATCGCACAGCTCGCCAACAAGGTGCAGGCGCCGGTCACGGACGTGAGCAAGATGGGTGTGTGGGGCAACCACTCGCCCACCATGTATCCAGACCTGTTTCACGCCGAGGTGGGGGGTGTGCAGGCGGCGAAGGTGGTCGACGATCAGGCCTGGATCGAAAACGACTTCCTGCCGAACGTCGGCAAGCGCGGCGCTGCGATCATCGAGGCGCGCGGGGCCTCCAGCGCCGCGTCGGCAGCGAGCGCCGCGATCGATCACATGCGCGATTGGGTGAGCGGCACCGGCGGCTGGGTCTCGATGGGCGTTCCCTCCGACGGCTCCTACGGTGTGCCGGAGGGTCTGATCAGCGGCTTCCCGTGCACCTGTGCGAACGGCGAGTGGTCGATCGTGCAGGGTCTCGACCTGGACGACTTCTCACGCTCGAAGATCGACGCCTCGGTGGCGGAGCTCACAAGCGAGCGCGACACGGTGCAGAGCCAGGGGCTGATCTAGACACCCCTTAACGAAAAACGGCCGGGTGTCGCACTGCGCGACCCCCGGCCGTT
>CAWHRF010000007.1:0-95673 GCA_963831725.1 uncultured Solirubrobacterales bacterium | reverse complement strand
GGCGTTCTTGTCACTAGTCTCGTCCGACGGATCGTTGTTCCTGGCAAGGACGCAGGGAGCGTGGCGTGCTAATAAGCACACGAGCGACCGAGGACGCCGCCAGGGACGACGAGACTAGGACGCGGGGTGCCAACCGCGGCCCTGCTTCTTAATCTTCTTTTCCTGCTCGAGACCGGGAAGCACGCGGTACAGGTAGTTCTGCTTGATGCTCATCTTGGCGGCCAGCTCGGGGATTGTGATGCCGGGCTGTCCCTTGACGAACGACAGGGCTTGCGCGGCGCGTGTGCCACTGCCCTTGCGACGTCCCGCACGGCGACGGGGCGTGGCTGCTGCGGCGGGGGCGCTGGTCGCCGCGGCTGCGGTGGCTGCCTTGGGCGGACGCCCACGGCGTGCGCCGGTGGCGCGGCTCTTGGAACCGCGCGGACGGCCTGGGCCACGTTTGACGGGTGCGGCGGCAGAAGTGGCGGGAGCGGCGGCTGCGCGAGGGGCTGAGCCACCGACACCTGCCAGCGCCGTGGCTGCTGCCTCCAGCCGGGTGTACTCGTCGATCAGCGGCTTGAGCTCCGCCAGTCGGTCGTTGATCTCTCGGCGCTTCTCGTCAAGAAAGTCAGTCACGATTGTGTCCTGTTCACTGGAGTGAATGCGACCTGAGGATTCGGATCGCACGGGGTTTGAGCTTAACTCTACACAAGTTGCCACTCGGTTCGTGCGGCTGTCATCCAGATGCAAGCAAATTACCAAGTTGGGTTGGCTGCAAAATGCAGTGACTGCCCACTTGGAACCTGTGAGTCAGCTCTCCAGCAGCTTGCGCAGGCGATCGAGCGTATTTGTGGCCTCGCGCTCGGGCATGCCGCCAACGAGCGCACGGCCGGCGAGCGCGCCAAGCGGGCCGAGCGGCGCATGGAACTCGTTGCGATAGTCGAAGTGAGTGTGCCCTCCATCGGTCGCGCGCAGCCGATATTCGGTGCGAGCGCGCGAGCGCGCGGGTCCACGCCCCTCCCACACCGCACGCGTGGCGTGCTCGCAATCCACAAGAGTCCAATGTACGTCGACGCTCACTCCCCTCAGGTGGATCTGCTGACTCATGCGGTAGCCCACATGTGGCGGACCGCTGTCGCAATCGCGCAGCCCGCGGTGAATCGTGACCCAGTCGCCGAGTCGCGCGGGGTCCATCGCCACATCCCATACCGCCGTGGGTGTGGCGGCGATCTCGATCGAAGCGGTAACGGTGCTCATCGCGCCGCGAGCGGCTCGATCTTTTCCCACTCAAAAAGCGCATGCTCGACGGCTGAGTCGAATGAGTGCAGCGACACCCCCAGGATCTCGGCAGGGTCCGCTCCCGCCGGCAGCAGATCGCCCGTGAGACTTTCCATCAGGGGCAGCACCAGCTCGGCGCGCTCGCCGGCGAGCGAGGCTGCCACGCGAGCGGCGATCGGGGTGAGGGTCATCCCGAATCCAACACTGGGACGCCCGAGCATCATCAGCTCGGCGATGCGCTCCACGATCTGACCGTAACTGAGCACGTCGGGACCGGCGGCGTCGAACGAGCCTCCAGCAACCGATGCATCGCAGGCGCACGCGAGCAGCATCTCAACGATGTCGCGCTCGTCGATCGGTTGAATCCGATAGCGCCGCCACGCCGGCAGTGCGAGCACCGGCATGCGCTCGACCAGGCGCACGAGAAAACGGAAGGAGCGAGAGCGCGCACCGATCACGACCGTGGCACGCAGCGCCACCGAATCGGGGATCGCCTCCACCAGGATGCGCTCGACCTCATATCTGCTGCTCAGATGGGTCGAGCTGGAGCGCGGGCCGCCGAGGTACACGGCACGCTCGACACCGGCTGCGCGCGCGGCGTTTGCGAATGTCTGCGCGGAGATCCGCTCGCGAGCGGGGAACGGTCCACTCTCGGATGGCTCCATCGAGTGGATCAGGTAATAGGCGAGATCCACGTCGCGCATCGCGCGCAGCACGCCCGTGCCGGTGAGCGTGTCGCCGATCGCCAGCTCGAAGTCGTCGAGGCTCACCTCGGCGAGACCGACGTCGCTGCGATACGCGAGTGCTCGCCGAACGCGCTCGCGGTCGCGTGCGAGCGCGCGCACATCGTGGCCCTGCTCGAGCAGGCGCGGCAGCAGCGCCGAGCCGATGAAGCCGCTGGCGCCGGTCAACAGGATGCGCATCGTCTTGGATGATGACGTCTCCCGGCGCAGGTTCCGCAAATATCTCCCAAATTGCGGGGCGGTCGCGCCAATCGTCACAAGCGGGAGACCAGATTTTGGCTATTTGCGGATAGGAATCGGTTTTCCTCGCGGTTTGCGGGGAAGGGTGTCGCCGGACCCTTGAGCGGTCGCGCGCGGGGTGCTTTGATGCTCCCTCGATCAGTCCAGCCGCGAACCAAAGGGGAGTCAGTGTCGAGGAAGCAGAGTGGGCGAGCCACGCGCAAGGTCACATGCGACGATTGCTACTTCAGGCGCAACCTGTTGTGTGCGCTGGAGGTGCAGGAGCCCTGCGCAACGTTTCGTCCCGCCGAGGCTCAGCTCGCACCCCCTCAGCAACTGCGCTTCGTGTTCCGCCAGGAGCGCCGCTCGCGCGCCGCGTGGGCGTTTCCCTCTGCGCAAGAACAGGCGGCTCTGCACGCGTGACATTTAGCTGTTCCGGCCGGTACATGTACCGGCCGGCCTGACCGCACATGTGCGGTCAGGGACATGGCCGCATGCGGCCATGTCTTCCTATCCTTTTGAAGGATCGTCTTCAGCGGTTCTGCGCCGAGAACCGCAGCCGCTTGTGGGCCACATATCCTGAACCGCGATGACACCGCGGATTCCATTGCCCTCAGCGTGGCGGCGCGAGGCGCTGCGCACGAACCTGTGGCTGGTGCCGACGCTCAAGATCGTGCTCGCGGTGGCGCTGTTCGCCGGCACCTACGCGCTCGACCGAGCCGCCTACGACGGCACGTGGCATCTGCCCTCGTTCGTCATCAGCGGCACCGCCGACGCCGCGCGGCAGATCCTGACCGCGATCGCGGCGGCCGTGATCACGGTGGTGACGCTCGTGTTCTCGATCACGATCGTCACGCTCACGCTCGCCTCCACCCAGTTCGGGCCGCGCATGCTGCGCAATTTCATTCGCGATCGCATCACGCAGCTCACGCTCGGGAGCTTTGTCGCGACGTTCGTCTACTCGATCCTCGCGCTCGTGTCGATCGGTCCCGGCGCCCACGGGGAATTCGTCCCGCACGTGTCGATCACCGTGACGATGGTGCTCGTGGTCGCAGACGTCGCGGTGCTGGTCGTGTTCATCGACCACATCGCCAAGTCGATCCAGCTGCCGCAGGTGATCGCAAGCATCGCCGGCGACCTCGCGCACGCGATCGAAGCCGACGTCGCGGAGTCCGCCACCGACGTCGTGAAGGCGGGGCCGTCGCTGTCGGAGATGATGGTGCGCCTGGACGAGGACAGCGGTGTCGTGCGCGCGCCCGGCAGCGGCTACCTGCAGTACGTGAGCATGAGCACGCTGATCGACATCTCCAGTCGCGGCCACGCGGTGATCCGCCTGCTGCACCGTCCGGGCCACTTCGTCGTGGAGGGAGAGCCCCTGGCGAACGTGTGGCCCGCCGCCGCCACGCCCGGGGTCGCGCGAGCGCTCGGCGGCGCCCATGCGACCGGACCGCACCGCACGCTCACGCAGGACCTGTCCTTCGCGGTGGATCAGCTTGTGGAGATCGCGATTCGGGCATTGTCGGCCGCCGTCAACGACACCTTCACCGCGCTGGCCTGCATCGACTGGCTGGGCGACGGCCTGGGCAAGATCGCCAGCCGCTGGCGGCCGGTCACGGTGCATCGCGACGCCGCGGGCCACGTGCGCGTGATCACCATTCCCGTGAGCTTCCGTCGCCTGGTCGAGCGCGCGCACGACAAGATCCGTCAGGCCAGCCGCGGGATGCCGGCGGTGATGATCCGCCAGCTCGAAGCGATCGCCAAGGTGATGGCCTACACGACCTCCGCCGAGCAGCGCGAGGTGCTGCTCGAGCAGGCGGAGATGATCCTGCGCGCCAGCGAGGAGTCGGTGCCTGAGGCGGCCGACCGCGCGGACGTGCGACGCCGCTATGACGCGGTGCGCTCCGCCAACTCCCTCACAACGGATGGATAGCTCCGATTGTGGGGGGTATATTGGACAGGATCGGCAAAGCTCTCAGCGAGGCGGTGGCGCAATGGCGGCAAAAGACAGGATCGGCAAGGCGAGTGACGCGGTGCGAAGCAACGATTACCTAAAGCGACTGATCGAGGACGAGCAGCTGCGCGAGAACCTGCTGCTCGCCTACGGCGCGGCACGCAGCGCATACGGGCGCATGAGCAACGGCAAGCCCGCGAGCAAGGCGCTGTTCGAGGATCGCAAGCTCCAGAAGGAGCTCTCCGAAGCGGCGCACGCGCTGCGCGACGCGTCGTTTGCGATTCGCCAGCCCCCGTCGAAGCCGAAGCGCAAAGGCGGTCTCGGCCGCACGCTCGCGCTGCTGGTCGTCGGTGCGGCGCTCGCGTTCGCGCTCAGCGAGGATCTGCGCTCGAAGGTGCTCGACCTGCTGTTCGGGGCCGAGGAGGAATTCGACTACAGCTCAACCACGATGCCCGCCGCGGAGACCCCCGCGCCGGCTGACGTGTCAGCCGCGTGAGCGAGCACACCGCGTAGGCAAGGAGGCAACGTGAGCGAGCCAGCAACCGCACTGCGCGAGCGCGCGGACTCCACGGGGTCCGCCGCGCGCTCGCTCTCCGGCGAGAAGGCCCAGCGGATCGTCGAGGCGATGCGCCACAGCGTCGCGCGTCGCGGCGCCGCGGGCTCCACCTTCGACCACGTCTCGCGCGAGGCGGGTGTCTCGCGCGGGCTGCTGCACTACTACTTCGGCACCAAGGAGCAGCTGCTCGTGGAGGCGGCGCGCCGCGACTGCGAGCTGCGCATCGAGGCGCTCGAGAAACGCCTTGCGGGTGCGCAGACAGCCGACGATTTCGTCGCGCTGCTGGCGCTGAACCTGCAGGAGACGATCGCGGAGGACCCCGACTTCGTGACGCTCGTGTTCGAGCTGTTCACGCTCTCGCAGCGCAACGCCGACATCGCGGTCGAGTACGCGAGCCTGCTGCGGCGCACGCGCGAGCGGCTGGCCGGGATGCTCGCCGCCGCGCAGCGCGAGGGCGTGCTGCGCCTGCACGCCGAGCCCGACGCCGTCGCGGACATCCTGTTCTCGCTCGGCGACGGCTTCGCGCTACGCATGATCTCAGAGCCCGACCGCGACTTCAGCGCGTCGATCCAAGCGGGCATTGCGTGCGCCCGCTCGCTTGTCGCCGACTGACGCCCAAGCGGGCCAGCTTGCTGCTCGCTGAGTAACGTCGGATCGCCTCCGCCTGCCGCTCGCCGGCTGACAGAGCGGCCAGCCTCTTATAATCGAGGCGCATGCCCATCTATGAGTACAAGCGCCCCGACGGCAGCACGTTCGAGCTGCAGCAGTCTTTCAGCGACGACACGCTCACCAAGGACCCCGAGACGGGTGTGCCGGTCGAGCGCGTGCTGCACGCCCCGGCGGTGCACTTCAAGGGCAAAGGCTTCTACAACACCGACTACGGCACGCGCAAGCGCCAGCGCGAGAACGCGGCGTCCAGCGACTCGTCTTCCTCGGGGTCCTCGGGAGAGTCCTCAGCGAGCGAGAGCTCCTCGGGCTCCTCTTCCGCGAGCGACTCGTCCGCCAAAGGCGACTCCGCCGGCAAGAGCACCCGAGAGGGCACAGGCGAGAGCAAGAAAACCGAGTCTGCCGGCAAGTCGGAGAAGAAAGCCGAGACGAAGCCGGTCGCGGCCGCGAAGTAGGCGCCGAGCGGTTCGCCGCGCGGTGAGCGGGGTCGCGTTCGCCAAATACCTGCTCCGCTCGTGGCGCTTGTCCCGAGCAGCTGGATTCAGCCGGCCATGAACCGTGCCACGTCTGCGCGGCGCGCAACTTCTGAGACGGTGAGCCCTTCTTCGCCGCTGGGCAGCGTGATCTGGCCGGTCGGCTTGAGCACGTGCGTGGGGGGCGTGCCGGAGGCGGCCAGCGCCGCGAACATCCCGAGCAGTTCGACGCCGCTCATGTCGGAGATGATCGCCGGCGGCGCGTTCCACGCGATCAGCGGCAGGCGCAGGAAGCTCGAGGGTGAGAGCAGCCGGCTCTTCATGTCGTTGAACAGCGCCTGCTGGTGTTCCTCGCGCTGGATGTCGGTCTCGTTCGGCGCGCACAGGTTCTCGCGCGTGCGCGCGATTGCGAGCGCCTGCTTGCCGTCGATGTGGTGGGTGCCCGCGCTCAGGCGCAGCGTGAAGCCGCCGTCGGCCGCGCCGCCGTCGAGGTTGGAGACGATGCAGCCGCCCGTGTAGGTGACCCCGCCCATCGCGTCGATCAGCTGCGGGAAGTTTTCGAAGTTCACTTCCACCACGTGGTTGATCGGGATGTCGAGCCAGTGCTTGATAACCGACACCGACAGGGCCGGGCCGCCGAACTCGTGCGCGGCGTTGATCTTCTCAAGGCCATGCCCGGGGATTTCGACGACCGTGTCGCGCGGGATCGACAACCGTGCCGCATGCCCGCCGCCGGTGCGGATCAGCATGATCGTGTCCGAGCGCCCGAAGCCGGTCGTTTCCGCGCCCGGTTCCTTCGAGTCCTTCTGGCGGCGGTCGGAGCCGAGCACGAGGATGTTGCTCGCCGAGGTGAGCGGGAAGCCCGAGGGGTCGAGCACGCCCGCGACGTTGGAGGGCAGCGGAGTGCGCTCGAAGTGCGAGCTGATCAGAAACAGGACCAGAGAGAGCACGAGCCATGCCGCGATCAGGCCGAGCAGATAGAGCACGATGCGCTTGGGGGTGAGGCGCTCGCGCCAGCCGGCTGCGGCGCCGATCCCGCCACTTGCACCGCGTCCGCCGGCGCTACCGCGTCCAGCGCCTGCTTCGCCAGGCTTGCGCGGACGGCGCGGCGCTTTCTTCAGCGCGAGGTTCTTCTCCCACGCCTCGTCCTCGCGGCGGCCGGGAAGGCGCGGTGCGGAGCGGTAGCGCGTGTAGCGCGGCTTGTCGTTGGGATCGTCGGGGGTCACGGGAGTGTGGTCGTTGCACGCAAGCCTTGCGCGAGCGCGTGGGCCGGCGTGGGCGCTCGTGCCATGGTTGTCGGCTGATATGAGGATTCGCCGGCGAGCGCCGGGACCCTATATTGCTCGCATGACCACCCCGGATGGCGCAGTAGGGCGGCTGGTGGTGTGTCCCACGCCGATCGGCAACCTGGGGGACGTGACGCTGCGCGTGCTCGACATCCTGCGCGAGGCCGATGCGATCGCGTGCGAGGACACGCGCCGCACGCGCGTGCTGCTCGACCGCTATGAGATCGCGGGGACGCTCGTCAGCTATCACGAGCACAACGAGCGCGAGCGCGCCGGCGAGCTGGTGGGGCGCATCGCCGGCGGAGAGCTCGTCGCGCTCGTGTCGGACGCGGGGATGCCGCTCGTGTCCGATCCCGGCTACAAGCTTGTGCAGGCCTGCATCGAGGCCGAGCTGCCGGTTGAAGTTCTGCCGGGGGCGAGCAGCGTGACCACGGCGATCGTGGCCGCGGGCCTGCCGGCGGAGCGCTGGCGCTTCGTGGGCTTTTTGCCGCGCAAGCGCGCGGAGCTCGAGCGGGTGTTGATCGACACGCCCGAGACGCTGGTTGCATTCGAGTCGCCCCAGCGGCTGGCGGCCACGCTGGGCGTGCTTGCCGAGCGCGATCCGGGCCGCCCGGCGGTCGTGTGCCGCGAGCTGACCAAGCTGCACGAGGAAGTCCGGCGCGGCAGCGCCGCCGAGTTGGCCGCGCACTACGCCGAGCACGCGCCGCGCGGGGAGATCGTGCTCGTCGTGGGCGCCTCGGCGCGCGGCAGCGCCGATCGTGCGCTAGCGCTCGCAGCGCTGCGCACGCTCGTCGACGCTGGGGCCCGCGCACGGCCTGCGGCCGGGGTCGTTGCAAAGCTCACCGGGGTCGGCGCGAACGAGCTGTACCGCGAGCTTACCGATTCGTCAAAGGGGACTTGACATGTAGGATCGCGCGTGGTAGGTTGCGAACAGCGTCTGTCATCCCCTTGGGTTTGGCGGGTGAACATAAGGTCGGGTTTGGGTCGGTCTTCGTGGTCGACCACTAACAGTTTTGACGGGGACCTTGGGAGAGGGACCGGGTCGCAACGAGAGGGAGTTGTTTTTCGCGTGGTTTCTTTTGGGGATAACGTGCTTGGGAGTCCGTGTGCTCACGGTGCTGGCGTAATAGGACGCGTCAGCGTCGCTGACGCGTCTCTCTCTCTCTCTCTCTCTCTGGGATCGCCGGCCTCTAGGCGCTAGTCCCACTCGCCGCGGCTTTGCTCCGCGGCCCGCCGGGTATGAGACCCGGCTTGGTTTTTCGCACCCGCATGGGCCTGCGCCCGTTGGGGTGTACTCGCGTGCTGTAGGCGCGCTTTCAGCTTCTTGTTCTTCTGCCTTCGTGGGTCGTTTGCCCGCGGCGGTATTTGCCTGCCCCCCGAATGGGGGGTGCTGCCCGGGCTCCCCCACGTGGGGGCAGGCGGTCAGGTCTTGTTGTCCGGGTCTCTTTGAGGAGGGGGTTTGCTCGTGAGCGCTGATCGGTCTGTGTGCATGTGTCTGATGCGGATGTGTGGAGTGGCGACCGTGAGAAGCGGCGCTGCGGATCGGCGGTCGCGCCTCCGCGGTCTGGCCGCGCTCGCGCTGAGCGTGGCCGCGCTGCTCGCCCTCTCCGCCGCTGTCGCCCAGGCTGAAGTGCCGAAGTTGATCTCCTATGGCACGTTCGCGGCTAGCCCATTGCCTTCAGGTGTAGCTGTCGATCAGTCCAGCAGCAATGTGTATGTGACGAACCTTCTTAACATTGAAACCGACGAACCGTCGCACGTCGATAAGTTCAACGCATCGGGAAATCTGCTCTCGCCGTCACCATTTGGAGGGGCGTACTACTCCGGCGTGGCTGTGAACCCGACGAACGGCGATGTGTACGTGCTCGGCGAAGAAGGAGGCCTCCTCACGCCGGCCACGCCCGCGATGATCTTCGTCTACAACCCCAACACGGGCGCGTTGCTGTCGTCGTTTGAAGTGCCTGCGTCACGCAACTTCAGCGGCTTCCTCACAGACGTACAGATTGCCGCCGACTCGGCCGGCAACGTGTATGTGCCGAATCCCCCGGAAAACGAGGTGCTCGAGTATAGCCCGAGCGGCACGCTGCTGAAGACCTTCACGGGCTCGGGCTCCGGCGCGCTGAAGGAACCGACAGGTGTCGCGGTCGATTCTTCCGGGAACGTGTGGGTCGCCGACGCGGGCAACAACCGGATCGGGGAGCTCAGCCCGACTGGCATGTCTATCGGCGAGATCAAAAGCGAAGGTGTGCAGGCGGTTGCGCTCGATGGGCACGGAAATGTGTTTGCGACCGTTGATAATGGCGCGGACTTCTGCGGCTCGTTTCAACCGCCGTGCACGCACCTCGTCGAGTACGACTCCGGCGGCGCGCAGGTGGCCGACATCGGCGCCGGCTTGATCGGGAGCAACGAAGCAGCCTTTCCCAGCATGGTGGCGGTGAACGAGTCGAGCGGCCGGGTGTATGTGACGGACGGCATCAAAAAACAGGTGTTCATCTTCGGGCCGCCGACCGCGCCGACCGTCCAACGGGAGCTCACCGCTGAAGTCGGCGCCTCCGAAGCGAAGCTCGGCGCTTATGTAAATCCGGGTGGGCTCGAGACCTCCTACCGGTTCGAATATCTCACGGTAGCGGCATTTCAGGCCAATGGGGAAAGCTTCTCCGGTCCTAACCACTCAATCTCAGTCCCGTTTCCCGAAGGCAACGTGGGGCAGGGGATCGTTTCGCGTACGGTGTGGGCGTCGGCGAGCGGACTCGAACCGGGAACTACATACGACTACCGGATTGTCGTCAAGAACGCACTCGGTGAAGCGGGCGGCGCTGAACAGACGTTTACCGCCGAGACGGCAGCGCAGGGGTCGTGCCCCAACGAACAGCTCCGCAACGGCTTTTCCGCAAACTTGCCCGACTGCCGTGCCTATGAGCTCGTCAGCACTCCCAATCCGCTCTCCGCTCAGCCGGACGGGGCCAAGACCAGCGAATACGCTGACGGTGGCGGGATCTGGGGCAATCTCGCATCGAGCGATGGCGATCGGATGTCCTTCCTGGCGGTCGAAGTTCTGCCGGGAGCTTCGTCAGGTGGCGTCGAATATCTCGCGACGCGCGGCGAAAGTGGCTGGTCTTCGGAAAGCGTGCTGCCGTTGCAGTCATATATGGGCGATCGATGCACCTTGTTCCATACCGACAGCGCGGTGTCGGCATACTCGGCTGATCTCTCCAAGACGGTTTTGTACGTCGACGGCGCCAACACTGGCTGCGGGTCCGAAGCCGTGGAAGTTGTAAAGGGGGAACCGCTCGGCGTCGAAAACCTGCTGATGCGAGAAGGCTCGGGCTCGACCTACCAGCTGATCAACGTTCCGCCGCCGGGCGTCACGCCCAGTTCCGCCAGGTTTGCCGCGGCCACCGCCAATCTCAGTCACGTCGTTTTCACCGAGAGCGCGCGCCTGACCGCCGATGCGCCGCCCGGGGTCCCCGACCTGTTCGAGTGGAGCACAAACGGGGCCAGCAGTCTGGTGACAGTGCTGCCCGACGGTACCGCCGCCGCGGGAGCGCTGGCGGCGGCATGGGAACAGCATCCTCACGTCATATCCGCCGACGGTTCGCGCGTGTTCTTCACCGCGAACGGCAACCTGTACGTGCGCATCGACGGCGAACGCACCGTTCAAATCGACGAAGCTCAAGACGTGTCGGGCCCCGGGGGTGGCGGGCGCTTCATCGAAGCCAGCGCCGACGGGACACGCGTGTTCTTCACGGACGAAGCCAATCTGACGGCCGATTCGACGGCAGCTTTGGGCGAATCCGACCTGTACGAATGCGAACTGCCCGAAGGCGCAAGCGCCTGCAAGTTGAGCGACCTCACTGTCGGCAAAGCCGGCGAACACGCTGACATAACCGGCTCACCCGGGATCAGCGCCGATGGCTCCTACGCGTACTTCGTCGCCCAGGGCGCGCTGACCGGCGCCCAGCAGAACGGCGAAGGAGAAACAGCCCAGGCGGGCAAGCCGAACCTCTATCTCTACCACGCCGGGACGCTCACCTTCATAAAGACGGTCAACCGTAACGACGCGGAGTCGGATGTAGTCGCTCGCGTTTCGCCTAACGGGCTGTTCCTCGCGTTCCGCTCGACCAAGAGCCTGACGGGCTATGACAACACGGACGCGCGCACCGGCGAAGCCGATCCGGAGATCTTCCTCTACGACGCTGCATCGAACAGCTTGGCCTGCGCGTCGTGCAATCCGAGTGGCGAACCGCCGGTCATGGGTCCTGGACCCAAGACGCTGGAGGGGATAGGAGAAGAAACAGGTGGCGCGACGATCGAAAGCAACCACGATGGCGCCCCGCACTTCCTCTCCGACGGTGGGCAGGTCTTCTTTCAGACGCGC
Organism: uncultured Solirubrobacterales bacterium; assembly: GCA_963831725.1. Taxonomy (GTDB): domain Bacteria; phylum Actinomycetota; class Thermoleophilia; order Solirubrobacterales; family Solirubrobacteraceae; genus Palsa-744. Next base: position 84,144 of record CAWHRF010000007.1, on the reverse strand, counting down.
GAGGCGCTCCTGCCACAGGATACGGACGGCTTGCTCGACGTCTACGAGTATGAGGACGGCCGGCTACACCTGATATCGGCCGGCACGGGCTCCACCAGGTCGTTCCTCCTAGACGCGACCGAAGACGGGGGCAGTGTCTTCTTCCTCACCGTTCAGGAGCTCGTGCCGCAGGACACCAACGCGGAATCGCTCGCCATTTACGACGCGCGCGTCGATGGCGGCTTCCCGGAAGTCGCCTCGCCGCCGCCGTGCACCACGGCCGACGCGTGCCGTACGCCCGTCTCGCCGCAACCCTCGATCTACGGCGCGCCTGCTAGCCAGACCTTCTCGGGTGCGGGGAACCTCGCGCCGCCGGCCGAAGTGAAGCCGAAGACTAAACCTAAGTCAAAGCCGCTCAAGTGCAAGAAGGGCGCAGTCAAGAAGAGGGGCAAGTGTGTGAAGAAGTCAAAGAAGAGGGCCAAGAAGGCCGCCCACGCCAACAGGACAGGTAAGTGATCATGCTCTCCAGAAGAATCGCAATGATAGCTTCGCTCGCGCTCGCCGTGCTCTTGACGGCGGGAGTGGCGGCCACCTCTGCCTTTGCCGGAGAAGCGCATCCCTTCCTGTTCAGCTTTGGCTCGTTCGCAAACCCGAGCGGTATCGCGATCGACCAGGCGGGCGGCGATGTGTACGTTGCCGACATTCACACCGACACCATCTACAAGTTCAACGCCGCCGGCAGTCCGGTCGACTTCTCCGCGCTTGGCTCCAACGCGCTCACGGGCAGCGGAACGCCGGCGGGGTCGTTCTCGTTTTCCGAAGCGATGGGCGCCGCGGCCGCGATCGCGATCGACAACTCGACCAGCCCCTCAGACCCCTCCGCTGGCGATCTGTACGTGATGGACGGCGGTCACCACGTGATCGACAAGTACAGCTCCAGCGGCGCGTATCTTGGCCAGATCATCGCCCCAACTCCCGAAGCTTTCTCCGAACTTCTCGGAATTGGGGTCGACGCCGCCGGCGACGTTCGAGTCTCCACGTACTACTCTTCTGGATACTATGGAGACATCTTCGACGACTCTGCGGCTAACAGGTTTGTCAAGTCACTCAGGATAGCCCGGGATGTGGCAAATCCCCGCAGCGTATTCGCGGTCGATCCCTCAGGCGACACGTACCTTCTCGAAGAAGGGTGTGGTTGCCTGTACAAGTATGGTGGGGACAACGGCTCGCTGGGGCGGGTCGACAGCGGCCCGTCCGATATAGCGGCGGCGGTTGACCCGGCCACCGGTCACCTTTACGTCGATGACGGCGCCTCGGTAGTCGAGTGGGACACCGGCGCGATGAACGGTGAAGACTTCATCATAAACTCGAGTGGTAAATTCTCCTCTGAAGCGGCGCCGGTGGGCGCCCAGGTGTCGAGCTTTGGCTCGCTCGATCTCATGTCCTCCTCGGGTCAGGGGGGGATCGCCGTGGACGGCGCGAGTGGGGACGTTTATGTCTCCAATCCCGCGGACGGCAAGGTGTATGTGTTCGGCAGCGTTGTCCCGGGAGTGGCCGTTGGGACCGCGGCGAACGTGTCGAAGACGAGCGCCACACTGCAGGGCGCCGTCAATCCGCACGGCAGTCCGGTCACCGAATGTAAGTTCGAATACGAATCAATCGGTTTCACGGAAAACCATGGAAGCGAGGAACTGGCGACTCCCGCAGCCACTTTCGCCCACACCGCATCGTGCGACCAGACACCGGCTCAGATCGGGTCGGGAACTACTCCAGTGCCCGTGACGGCCGACATCGGCGGGCTGCAGCCGGGCCTCCTCTATGACTTTCGTCTGGTTGCGGGCAACGCCGAAGGAACGAGCCAAAGCAGCGGTAGGTTCGTGACGACCGGCCCGGGCTTCGGTCTGAAAACGTTCGAAGTCTCGTTCTTTAACGAAGACGGCACTCCGGATACGCAGGCCGGCTCACACCCCTACAAGATGGTCACGAACATTGCGCTCAACACGAGGGCGATCCGCGTCGATGACGTCGCCGACTCTGCGTACACGATCGAGCCCGACGGTAACGTGCGGGACATCGTCGTCGAACTTCCGCCCGGGCTGGTGGGCGACCCGAACGCCACGACGGTGAAGTGCACGCTCACCCAGCTGGAAGGGTTCGAGGGGGAAGATGGTGGCGGCGGGCATTGCCCGCCCGAAGCGCAGGTCGGCGAACTGGAAATAGGATTCGGCGCGCACGATCAAGCGCCGATCAAAGAGCCCGTCTATCTGATGGTGCCCGCGTACGGGGTCGCGGTGCAGATCGGTGCGCAGTTCATCATCCCGAACACACTGATAAACGCCGGCGTGCTCGCCGGCGGCGACTACCCCGTGCGCGCCACGTCGCTTGAAATCCCAACGATCGAGCCGATCGTCAGCACGCGGCTGACCGTGTTCGGCGTCGTGGGCAAAAACAACCTCGAAATCGCAGGAAGTGCCAGCGGTGACAACACTCTCAAACCGTTCCTGACGCTGCCGACCGGCTGTACCGGGCCGTTGCACTCGTCGGTCTCGGTGAGTTCTTATCAGGAACCAGGCGTTCAGATCAAACGGAGCATCGTTACGGTCGACGCCGCAGGCGAACCGCTGGGCTTGACCGGCTGCTCGAAGCTGGAGTTCCCACCGACGGTCACGGTGGCTCCCGATACCACATACGCGAGCACGTCTTCGGGGTTGACGGTCGGCGTGCACGTCTCGCAGAAGGCGGCGCTCAACCCGGAAGGTCTGGCCGAGTCGGCGCTGCGCGATACGACGGTAGCGTTGCCGGCGGGGGTCGCGCTCAACCCGTCGGGTGCTAACGGTCTTGAAGCGTGCTCGGAGGGCCTGGCCGGCTTTGAAATCGGCCGCGGCGTGAACGACAACGGCTTCGAAGAATTCAACCCGGAATTCGAACCTGGTGTGAAGACAGCGTTGTTCACCTCGACGCCGCTCGCGTCGTTGCTGCCGGGCGCGAATTTCTGTCCGAACGGGTCGAAGATCGGAACGGTCAAGATCGAGACCCCTTTGTTGGAACACGAACTCGAAGGCGCTGTATATCTCGCCACGCAGAACTCGAACCCGTTCGGCAGTCTCGTCGCGATGTATTTGATGGTCGAAGACCCGATCTCGGGAAGCACGATCAAGCTGACCGGGGAAGTGCAGCTCTGCGAAGCCGCGGGGCAGGTGATCGATGGTGTGTCCTGTCAGGGTCTGGGGCAGATCGTCACGACGTTCAAGAACACGCCGGACCTCCCGTTCGAAGAACTGCAGCTGCATTTCTTCGGCGGGGAACGTGCACCGCTGAGCACACCTTCGCGGTGCGGGACGTATACCACTACGGCGGTGTTCACGCCGTGGGACGGCAACGGCCCCGTGACTTCGGAATCCTCGTTTAAGATCGATCACGGCCCGGGCGGCGGTCCGTGTCCCGGTGCGGCCCTGCCGTTCAGCCCGTCGTTGACAGGCGGTGCGACGAATGTCAACGCGGGTGCGTTCAGTCCGTTCACGCTGACGATGACCCGTAAAGATGGTGAACAGAACCTGCAGTCGGTGGAAGCGCACTTGCCGCCGGGACTGTTGGGGATCCTCTCGAACATCGAACTATGTCCCGAACCGCAGGCCAACCTCGGCGAGTGTCCTCCGAACAGTCTGATTGGCGAAACGACGATCAGCGTCGGTGTGGGTAATCAACCGTACACGGTCTCCGGCGGCAAGTTCTATCTCACCGGTCCTTATAACGGCACTGGTCCTTGTACCGCGGGGCAAGCGGGGTGCGCACCGTTCGGCATCACCTTTGAGGTTCCCGCGAAGGCCGGCCCGTTCGACCTGAAGCGCAACACCGCGAACCCCGCGGGCGAGGATCCCTGCGATTGCGTGCTCGTCCGCGGCAAGATCGAAGTCAATCCGATAACCGCCGCGATCACGATCACCAGCAACCCGCCCGGTACTCCCGATTCGATCCCGACGAGCATCGAAGGGATACCACTGGAAATCCAGCATGTGAACGCGATCACGACGCGCGGGGACTTCCAGTTCAACCCGACGAACTGCAACAAGATGCAGGTCACCGGAACGATCCACTCGAGCGAAGGGTCGACAGACACCATCGACGTGCCCTTCCAAGTCACCAACTGTGCGGTGCTGAAGTTCGCTCCCAAACTGGCGGTTTCCGCGTCAGGGAAAACATCACGCGCGAACGGTGCGAGCCTGAGCGTGAAGTTGACGTATCCCAAAGCGCCGTTCGGGTCGCAGGCGAACATCAGGAGCGTCAAGGTGGATCTGCCCAAGCAGCTGCCGTCGAGGTTGACGACGTTGCAGAAGGCGTGTCCGGCGAAAACGTTCGAAGCCAACCCCGCGAGTTGTCCGGCGGACTCGATCGTGGGGCATGCGACCGCGATCACGCCGTTGATCCCGGTGCCTTTGACGGGTCCCGCGTATTTCGTGTCCTATGGTGGCGCGAAGTTCCCCGAACTCGTGGTCGTGTTGCAGGGGTATGGCGTGACGCTTGACCTGCATGGGGAAACGTTCATCAGCAAAGCCGGGATCACGAGCAGTACGTTCCACACGATCCCTGACGCTCCTGTCGGCAGTTTCGAACTAAACCTGCCCGAGGGCAAGTTCTCTGCGCTCGCGGCGAACGGCAACCTCTGTAAGAGCAAACTGGCGATGCCGACAGCGTTCACGGCGCAGAACGGCGCCGTGATCCATCAGAGCACGAAGATCGGCGTGACGGGCTGTCCGAAGTCAAAGAAGAAGAGCAAGAAGTCAAGCAGGCATCACAAGGGGAAATCGCACGGGAAGAAGAAATGAGAGATGGCTGGGAAGGCGAAGACACCGCCCCCCGTTCGGGGAGAAGCGAAGCTGGCGGCGTCCAACCCCCCTTACGGGGGGCAGGCGGGCAAGCGCCTGAATGGTCGAGAGCGCCACGACGGGCACATCCTGGAGGGCGCAAGTAAGCAGGTTTCTGAGGTTCAGCGTGCGCGGATGTTGACCGCGATGATGCAGGAGATCGCAGTGCGCGGTGCGGCGAACGTGTCGGTAGCGCATGTGGTTGGGCGTTCGGGTGTGTCGCGACGTACGTTCTATGAGATCTTCGAGGATCGCGAGGACTGTTTCCTCGCCGCGTTCGACGATGCGCTCGAGCATGTCGGGACCGTTGTGGTCGCGACGTATGAACAGTCGGGCTCGTGGCGGGCGAGGGTGCGCGCGGGACTCACGGCGTTGCTTGAATGCTTGGACTACGATCCGGCGAGCGGACGTCTGCTGATCGTGGAGAGTCTCGCCGCCGGTCCCAGGGCATTGGAGCGCCGCCGGCGCGTGCTCGCACGGATCGTGGCTGTGCTCGAAGAGGGCCGGCGCGAGTCCAAGGCCGGCGGCGCGCCCCCGCCGTTGACGGCGGAGGGTGTCGCCGGGGGCGTGCTGTCTGTCCTGCACGCACGGCTCACCGAGGTTTCATCGTCAACCGGCTCACCGAACACCAGGTCGGCTCCGTCGCGGAGCGCGAACACTGGGCGCTCCGACGAGGATTCGCTATTGGAGTTGTTGAACCCGTTGATGAGCATGATCGTGCTGCCATATCTCGGGCAGGCCGCCGCGCGCAAGGAAATCGAACGGCCAGTCCCCAAACATTCGGGAAAGCACCCGATAATGCGCATCGACCCCTTGCAGGATCTACCGATGCGCTTCACCTACCGCACGATGCGTGTGCTGATGGCGGTCGCCGAGCGGCCGGGCTCCTCCAATCGCATGGTCGGACAGAGCGCGGGTATCGGCGATCAGGGTCAGGCCTCGAAGCTGCTCGCGCGCCTGCACAAGCTCGATCTGATCGAGAACCAGGGCGGAGATCCCGCCCGCGGCGAGCCCAACGCGTGGATGCTCACCGCCACAGGACGGCAGGTACACGACACGATCACGGGGCTCGAAGGCTGAGTTGTCCCTGAGCCACTGCCGAGGTGGACCTCTACAGGCGCCTGCCGGGCGGCTCAGCAGCCGCTGAACGGATTCTCGACGCGCACGTCATCAGTGTCCCGCTCCTCGTGTCTCGCCGGATAAGGAGATATGACGTATGACCGTTTCCCGATTTGGCGCGTGGCCGGAGCAGAACGGTCCGGGAAGGGGTTTCGCAATGAGTTGACAACCTCCAACAAAATGCTAGGATGATGGCGAAAGCAGGTCGTCACCCGGACAAGGAGATTCGCAAGGCAGTCGCGGATGCGCAACGCGTGGGTTGGAAGTTGAAGCAAGCCAAGGGAGCGGGCCATCGCTGGGGGACCTTGTCGTGTGGACAGGACTGCGAAGTCGCGATTGCCGGCACACCGCGACGACCGGGCGACATCGCCAAGCGAATTCGGGAGGCCGTCAGGAGATGCGATCACGGCCCGGACGCATCGAACGGCGCGACGTCGCAGAAAATTCAGACATGAACACCAACACCAACACCCAAGTTCAAAGCTTCACCCTGTTCTTCAGCGGTGCGGACGTGCTGGGGGACGGACAGTTCGACGCGCTGTATGAGGCTGGTTGCGACGATGCTCTTTTCGGCATGCGAGACGGCGCTCAGTACGGAGCGTTCGATCGTGAGGCCGCGAGCTTCAGCGAGGCATTGGCGAGTGCGATCCACGACGTGACGGCGGCGGTGCCCGGCCTGCGTGTGGTGCGCATCGAGCCCGACGAGCTTGTCACGATGGCTGCCATTGCCGAACGCAGTGGGATCTCACGCGAGTACGTGCGACTGCTGTCGAATACCGAACGTGGACCCGGAGGCTTTCCCGCGCCGGTCGCCTGCGTGGACAACAAGACGCGTTTGTGGCACTGGCCGGATGTCGCTCATTGGTTGGTCGAGCATCGCAAGGCCAAGGTTGCTGTCGACGCCCATGCCGCCGACCTCGTCGCCGCTATGAATGCGGCCTATGACTTGCGCGAGCACGCAGCTCATCTCGACAGCCCCGGCGATCTTTCGCTTGTGGCGCAGGCACTCGGCGACGGCCCGTTCCGGCTCGCCGTGGCCCGTCCCCTCGCGGCCGGCGCCCAGTAGCCTGCGAGGAGCATGTCCTCCTTCTACGTCACAACCCCGATCTACTATGTCAACGCGGCCCCGCATCTCGGCCATGCCTACACGACGATCGCGGCGGACGTGTTTGCACGCCACCACGGCCAGCAGGTGTTTCCGAAGGCCGTCTCGGCCAAGTAGCCGGCCCGTCTGGGGGCTCGGGCCGCGCCCGCTAAAAGGGGACTTGACATGTAGGATCGGAGATGGTATGTTGGCGCCAGCGCCTGTCATCCCATTGGGTTTGGCGGGCGGACATAAGGTCGGGTTTGGGTCGGTCTCTGTGGTCGACATCCAAATGGTTTGGCAGGGCCCTTGGGAGAGGGACCGGGTCGCAACGAGAGGGAGTTGTTTTTCGCGTGGTTTCTTTTGGGGATAACGTGCTCGGGAGTCCGTGTGCCGCTAGAGCGTCCTCTATAGGACGTGTCAGCGTCGCTGACACGTCTCTCTCTCTCTCTCTCTCTCTGGGACAGCTGCCTTCTAGGGCATAGCTCCCTTCGCCGCGCCGGTAGTGCGCGGCCCGCCGGGTATAAGGCCCGGCTTGGTTTTTCGCACCCGCAAGGGTACTCGCGCGCTGTAGGCGCGCTTTCAGCTTTTTGTTCTTCTGCCGCCGTGGGTCGTTTGCCCGCGACGGTATTTGCCTGCCCCCCGAATGGGGGGTGCTGCCCGGGCTCCCCCATGCGGGGGCAGGCGGTCGGGTCTCGTTGTCCGGGTCTCTTTGAGGAGGGGATGTGAACGTGGGTGCTCATCGGTCTGTGTTGAGGAGTCTGGTTCGCGGGCTGTGTGGCGTGCTCGCCGCGGGAGGTGGCGTTGCGTGTCAACGTCCGCTTCGCCGTGCGTCCACTGTGCTCGCGCTGAGCGTGGCCTGCATGCTCTCGCTCTTTGGCGGGGTAGCGCAGGCCGAACCTCCCAAGCTCATCTCCTACGGCACCGTCAGCGCAGGTCCGGTGCTGCCCGACGGCGTCGCGGTCGATCCGTCCAGTGGGGACGTGTACGTGGCGAGCTTCGCCAACCAGTCGTTCAGTAGTTCTGGGCACGTCGACAAGTTCGATGCCTCCGGCAAGCTGCTCTCACCGCCCTCGCCGTTTGCGGAAGGACTTCGCAGTGGCGTGGCGGTGAACCCGACGAATGGCGATGTGTACGCCGTCAACCCGGAAGGCGTATCGATCGAAACGTTTGCCCCGAGCGGCGGTGCGCCGCTGTCCTCGTTCCCGATACCGGACTCCGGCAACTTTGGCGGCCTTACGCTTGTGCAGATAGCGACGGACTCCGCGGGCAATGTCTATGTGCCCGTCGTGCCCAACAACGAGGTGCTGGAGTACAGCCCGACCGGAAAGCTGCTACAGACGTTCACGGGCTCCGGCGCCGGCGCGTTGAAGGAACCGACGGGTGTCGCGGTCGCCCCATCGGGAGACGTGTGGGTCGCCGATGCCGGTAACAATCGGATCGAGGAGCTCGGCTCGACCGGCGCCTTCATCGGCGAAATCAAGAGCGAAGGTGTGGGCGCCGTCGCGCTGGACGAACACGAAGGCGCCGTGGATGTGCTCGCGCTCGTCAAGAACAGAGCGGACTTCTGCGGCTCGCTTCAACCGCCGTGCTCTCATCTCGTGGAGTACAACACCTCCGGTGCGCAGCTCGCCGACATCGGCGCCGGCGACTTCGAAGTTCCCGTAGGGGAAGGGATCATTCTGCCCAGCACGGTCGCGGTGAACGAGTCGAGCGGTCGCGTGTACGTGACCGACAGCGCCAAGGGACTCGTTTGGGTCTTCGGGCCGCCCACCACGCCAGCGGTCGACAGCGAGTTCACCGCCGAAGTGACCACGTCTGAAGCGAAGCTGGGAGCGCTCGTCAGCCCCGGCGGGATCGAGACATCCTACCGCTTCGAATACGGCGCCACCACCGCCTATGGTCAGACGACGCCGTTTCCGGAAGGCAATGTTGGCGAAGGTATCGCTTCGCACGCCGTCTGGGCCGCGGCCAGCGGCCTCGCGCCGGGCACGACCTATCACTATCGCGTCGTGGCGACAAACGAACTCGGCACCGCCGTCGGCCCCGATCAGACGTTCACGACCGAGACCTCCGCGCAGGTCGCGTGCCCCAACGAAGAACTCCGCAGCGGCTTCTCCGCCCGGCTGCCCGATTGCCGTGCCTACGAGTTGGTGACTCCGCCCACAAAGACCTCAGTCCAGTTCGACTCGCGTCAGGGCAGTGGCAGTCAGAGTCAGGCGAGCAGCGACGGTAACCGGGTCTCGTTCACCACCCAGGAACCGCTGCCTGGCGCGCCGGCGGGCGGCGAGGACTACGTGGCCACCCGCGGCGCGGGCGGCTGGACTTCGGAAGACATGATCCCGCTGTACTCCTATACAGCGGTGGGGTGCAACGAAGAACCCTCCCTAGTGACGGCGTACTCAGACGATCTGGCGCAAGCGGTCGTGATCAACGGTAGCGACAGCCGCGCGTCAAACCCAAGCGGTGCGACCAGCGCTTGTAACGGGGAAGGCGTACAAGTGGTGAGTGGCGAACCGCTGGACTATGAAAACCTGTTGCTGCGCGACAGCGCCACCGGCGCCTACCAGCTGATTAATGTTCCCCCGCCGGGTGTAACACCGGCCGACGCGCATTTCCAGGGCGCCTCGTCGGGCCTCAGCCATGTGGTCTTCAGCGAGCACGCGCAGCTGACGCCCAACGCGCCGGCCGGTGCTGAAGATCTGTATGAATGGGACGAGGGCGCCATCAGGCTGCTGACGGTGCTGCCGGACGGCACTCCGGCGCAGGGATCGCTGCCGGAACCGATTGCCGGCACAAACGCGATCTCCGCCGAAGGCTCGCACATCCTGTTCCTCTCAGGCGGGAGTCTTTATGTGCGGATCGACGGCGAACGCACCGTCCAGGTAGACGAATCGCAGGGCGGTGGCGGCTCGAGCGGCGGCGGCTCCTTCCAGGCGGCAAGCGCCGACGGCACCGAGATCTTCTTCACCGACGACAGCCAGCTCACGGCCGACTCGACCGCCGGACCTGACCTCTACGAGTGCGCGTTGCCCGAAGGCGCGAGCAAGTGCGTCCTCAGCGACCTGACCGTCGCTCAAGGCGGCGAACACGCCGGCGTCATCCGCGTCTCGCCGCTCGGCGCCAAGGACAGCTCGCACGTGTACTTCGTCGCGAGCGGCGTGCTGGCGCGCAACACGAGGGAATACACGAACAGCGAAGGCAACGTTGTCCTCGAAAGAGCGCAGGCCGGGCAGGAAAACCTGTACATGTGGAGTGGCGGCACGACGACGTTCATCGCGTCCGCGTCCGGCGCTAGCCAGGCCTCGCCGGACGGGACCTGGTTCGCGTTCGATGCGTCCAAGAGTCTGACCGGCTACGACAACGAGCCGGCGCAAGGCGGCCTTCCCGCCAACGAGCTCTTCCTCTACGACGCGGCGTCGAACGAGCTCGCCTGTGCCTCGTGCAATCCGACCGGCGAACAACCTCTGGACTCCAACGGTGGGGCGGAATCGCTGAACCTCGGGAGGTTTAGCCCCCGCTACATCTCAAACGGCGGCCGCCTTTTCTTCGAGGCGAACGAAGCGCTCCTACCCTCCGACACGAACGGCCAGACGGACGTCTACGAGTACGAGGACGGCCGGCTGTCGTTGATCTCCTCCGGCACCAGCTCCAGCCGAGCGAAATTCCTCGACGCGAGCGAAAGCGGGGACGACGTGTTCTTTCTCACGCGCCAGGCGCTCGTGCCACAGGACTCAGAGGAAGAAGGGCGCGTGATCTACGACGCGCGCATGGACGGGGGTTTCCCGGCGCCCGTCTCACCGCCGCCGTGTACTACTGCCGATTCGTGCCGGGCCGCGGGTTCTTCGCAACCGTCGATCTACGGCGCGCCGTCTAGCCAGACGTTCTCGGGCGCCGGGAACCTCGCGCCGTCCCCACCGGCGCCCGCGGCCAAGCTCAAGCACAAGGCCCTGACGTGCGATCGGGGCTTCGTGAGGAAGAAGGTCAAGTTGAAGAGCAGATGCGTCAGGAAGCCGACGCGCAAAGCCGGGAAGTCCGCCCATGCAAAGAAGAGAGGCCACTGATCATGCGTTCTAAGACCTTCACCGTGGCGCTCTCGCTGGCCGTCTCCATGATCGTGGCGATGGCCGCGGGCGCCTCGCCGGCGCTCGCCCAATGCTTGCCCCCACCCCTGCCCGGCGAATCCCATCCGTGCCTCTCCAGCTTCGGCTCGTTCTCAAATCCGAATGGCATCGCGATCGACGAATCCACTGGCGATGTGTATGTCGCCGACATCGGCACGGACACTGTTTACAAGTTCGACGCCAACGGCAACCCCGTGAACTTCTCTACGCTGGGCTCCAACGCTCTGACCGGCAGCGCAACTCCGGCAGGCTCGTTCTCATTCCCATCGCTATACGGCAATCCCGCCGCGATCGCCGTCGACAACTCGAACAACCCGTCGGACGCATCGGCCGGCGACCTGTATGTGATGGATGCCGGCCACGGCGTGATCGACAAGTTCAGTCCAAGCGGCGCCTACCTAAGCCAGATCGCCGGATTCACCCCGGCGACCGGCTCGTCCGAATACGAACTGTTGGGGCTCGGTGTCGACGCGAGCGGCAACGTTCGGATTCACGTCCACCCCGCCGCAACCCAAAGGAACGCTGTTGTAGATGTGTTCGATAACTCTGCCACAAACCACCTCGTGGCGGAACAGGCGAACAAGAACGCCGTGCCCGGCAGTCTACCTAGCCAAGGGCAGCAAGGCGATGGCTTCGCCGTCGGTCCGACGGGCGATGACTTTATGCTTTATGAAGGCTGTTCCTGCATGGCGAAGCTCGGCCAGCAACTGGCGGGGCTCGGGCAGGTCGACAACGCCAGGTCTGGCGACGTCGCGGTCGCCGCCGATCCTGCGACCGGCCATATCTATGTCGACGACCAGTCCTCCGTCGCCGAGTGGGACACCGGGGCGATAAACGGGAGCAGCAGGCTCGAAGGCGTCGAATTGGCAAGCTCGGGAACGCTCGTCTCGAGCTTCGGCTCGCTGCAGCTCTCTGGCTCATCGGGGCAGGGCGGGATCGCCGTGAACGGCGCCAGCGGGGACATCTATGTGGCTGACCCGGGCGAAGGCAACCCGGGCGAAGGGAAGGTGTATGACTTCGGCAGCGACACACCGGCGGTCACCGTCGGCGCGGCGGCGAACGTGACCAAGGAAACGGCGACGCTGACCGGCACGGTGAACCCTCGCGCCGCCGCTGTCGCCTCGTGTGAGTTCGAATACGGGGTCACCGACGAATCCAGCCAGGGCGCCTATGACCAGAGCGTGTCCTGCAAGCCTGCCGCCGGCGAAATCGGTGCTGGCAGCAGCCCGGTCCCGGTGTCCGCGAACATCGCTGGTCTAACGCCGGGCCTGCTCTATCATTTCCGTCTGAATACGGGCAACGCAAGCGGTTCGAGCACCAGCAGCGACCTGCTGGCGACCGTCGGCCCGGGCTTTGGCATCAAGGGCTTTGAAGTCTCGTTCCTGAACCAGGACGGCACCCCGGACACCCAGGCCGGCTCGCACCCGTACAAGCTGTTCAACAGCATCGAGTTCAATACGAGGTACCTGCCCGCCGAAGCCAATGCCGACTCGCGCTACGTGCTTCAGCCCGACGGGACGATAAAGGACCTCACCGTCGATTTGCCCCCCGGCTTGGTCGGCGACCCCAACGCGACGGCTAAGAAGTGCACGCTAAAGCAGTTGGACGAACACAGCGGTGGTGTGAGTAACGGGGGCGGGGGGGATGAAGGCTGTCCGGCTGAATCCGTCCTCGGTGTCCTGGAACTGGAATGGGCTAATACGGGATATGGGAGGACATGGGACGAGTTGGAGATCCAGCATGTGAACGTGACGATCAACCGTCGTGGGTTTACGTTTAACCCGACGGATTGCAATCCGCTCAGCATCACCGGGAGCCTTGACAGCACCGAAGGCGCCACTGACGCGCTGTCGGTGCCGTTCCAGGCGACGAACTGTGCGGTGCTGAAGTTTGAACCAAAGTTCGCGGTCTCCACGAGCGGGAAAACGTCCAGGGCGCGGGGCGCGAGTCTCGTGGTCAAGCTCACTTATCCGGCTGGCTCGTTCGGCAAGGACGCGAACGTCAAGAGCGTCAAGGTGGATTTGCCCAAGCAGTTGCCTTCTAGGTTGACGACGCTTCAGAAGGCGTGCACAGCGGCGATATTCGAAGCCAATCCGTCGTCGTGTCCCGCGGACTCTAGGGTTGGGCACGCCAAGGCGGTCACTCCGCTGATCCCAGTGCCATTGGAAGGTCCCGCGTACTTCGTCAGCCACGGTGGCGCGAAGTTCCCCGAACTGATCGTTGTGCTGCAGGGCTACGGCGTGACGCTCGACCTGCATGGGGAAACGTTCATCAGCAAAGCGGGGATCACCTCGAGCACGTTCCACACGATCCCCGACGCCCCCGTCGGCAGCTTCGAACTGACGCTGCCCGAGGGCAAGTTCTCAGCGCTCGCCGCGAATGGCAACCTGTGTAAGGGCAAGCTGGCGATGCCGACAGCGTTCACCGCGCAGAACGGCGCGGAAATCCATGAGAGCACGAAGATCAGCGTGACAGGCTGCGCAAAGACCGTGCGCCATGAGCGCAAGAAGACCCACAAGAAAAAGAAGAAGAAGAAGTGATGGTGGGTTTGTTGCCGTGCTGTGCAGGAGATGGAGGTAGGCCCTCCGTGGTCGCCGTGCAGGCGGTCGGGTCTTGTTGTCCGGGTCTCTTTGAGGAGGGGATGTGAACGTGGGTGCTTATCGGTCTTTGTTGAGGAGTGTGGCCGGGTTGTGGGGCGTGCTCGCCGTTGGACGAGGCACTACGGGCGAGCGCGCTCGCGGCCGCACTTTCACCGTGCTCGCGCTGAGCGTCATTGTCGTGCTCGCTTGTGCCCTTCAGGGTGCGCTATGTGCGGCCGTCGCCCAAGCCGAACCTCCCAAGCTCATCTCCTACGGATTGTTCAGCGTGCCGGCCGAGGCGTACCCGGTTGGCGTCGCTGTGGAAGGCTCTGGAGACCTGTTCGTGTCAAGTCTCTTCGTGGAAGGGCCTGCCCCCTCGACGGTGGTCAAGCTCGATCCTTCGGGCAATTTGCTATCGCCGGGCGCGTTTGGGTCTGCGTTCTACTCGGGTGTTGCGGTGAACCCAACGAACGGCGATGTGTACGTGCTCGGCGAAGAAGGCTTTTTCGCGCCCGCGAAGATCTTCGTCTACGACCCCAGCACGGGTGCGCCGGTGGGCACGCCGTTTGAAGTGCCGGCGCCACGCAATTTCGAGGGTTACTTCACAGACGTACAGATTGCGGCCGACTCGGCAGGCAACGTATACGTGCCGAATCCCCCAGCAAACGATGTGCTCGAGTACAGCTCGAGCGGCACGCTGCTGAAGACATTCACGGGCTCCGGCGCCGGCACGCTCAAGGAACCGACCGCGGTCGCGATCGATTCCTCCGGCAATCTGTGGGTGGCCGGCAACAACAGGATCGTGGAGCTCGATTCCAGCGGTGCGCCCGTAGAAGTGAACGGCAAGCCCGTGGAAATCGAAAGCGAAGGCGTGTCGTCCGTGGCGCCTGACGGACATGGGGACGTGTTCGCGCTCGTCGAAAACAACGCCGCTCTTTGTGGCGCAATCCGCTCGCCCTGCCCCCATCTCATCGAGTACAGCTCGGAAGGCAGCCAGCTCGCCGACGTGGGGGCCGGCAGTTTCGGCGTGCCCAATGAAGCCGGACACGTCCACTTCTACGACATGGTCGCTGTGAATGAAGCGAGCGGACGTGTATACGTGACCGACGGCCTCAAAGACACCGTCTGGGTCTTCGGGCCACCGACTGCGCCGAGCGCCATCAAAGAGCTCGTCGCTGAAGTTGACACTTCCGAAGCCAAGCTAGGCGCGCTCGTAAACCCCGGTGGGGTCCAGACGACCTTCCGCTTCGAATTCGGCACGACAAGCGCCTACGGCAGCTCGGTCCCCTTCCCGGAAGGCAGTGTCGGCGAAGGATTGGAATCGCACGCGGTGTGGGCGGCCGCAAGCGGCCTCGTGCCTGGGAGCACCTACCACTACCGTGTCGTGGCGACCAACGAACTGGGAACGGTCTACGGCCCCGATCAGACGTTCACCACGCTGACCGCCGAGGAGGCGGCGTGTCCCAACGAACAGCTGCGCGGCGGCGTCTCCGGGAGGTTGCCCGACTGCCGCGCCTACGAGCTCGTGACGCCGCCGGTCAAGAGCTCATCCCAGTTCGATGCTGCGTTGGAATTGGCGTACTCGAGCACGGTCGCCGCGGATGGCGAAGCGGTCACGCTACGCACCACGGAGCCGCAGCCGGGGGCGCCCACCGGCGGCGAAGCATACGTGGCGACGCGTGGCGCGGGCGGCTGGATTGCGGAAGACATCATGCCGCTCGAATCTTATGACGGGCTGGGCTGCCAGAGATACCAAGCCGTGTACGCCTACTCGGATCGGTTCACCAAAGACGTGATGTCAGTTGGTGTAGCGTCAAGCGCCACCGCGGCCGGAGGCCTTCCCGAAGACCCGGAATCGTGCAACCCGGAAGGTCGTCAGGTCGTGAGCGGCGAACCGGTGGGCTATGAAAACCTGCTGGTGCGCGACAACGCGACCGGCGTTTACCAGCTTGTCAACGTCACGCCGCCGGGGGTGACGCCGGCCGAGGCGCACTTCCAGGACGCGTCCGCGGACCTCAGCCACGTGATCTTCACGGAGACCTCGCCCCTGGCCGAAGGCGCGCGGTACGGCGTGGAAAACCTGTATGAATGGGACGAAGGCGCGCTGCGGCTGGTGAGCGTGCTGCCGGACGGCACGGCGGTCACCGGATCGCTCGCGGCAAAAGCGAGTAAATCCGAACACGACGAAGGTGTGGTCTCAAGCGACGGCTTGCACGTCCTCTTCACCTACGATGGCGCTCTCTTTGACCGCATCGACGGGCAGCGCACCGTTCAGATCGACGAAAAACAGGGTGGGTCGGGCCCCAGCGGTAGCGGCTCCTTTACGGCCGCCAGCGCCGACGGCTCGAAGATCTTCTTCCTCGATGAAAGCAAGCTCACAGCCGACTCGACCGCGGCCGTGGGCGAACCTGACTTGTACGAGTGCGCGCTGCCTGAAGGCGGCAGCAAATGCGAATTGACTGACATCACCGTTGCCAGGGCGGGCGAACACGCCGACGTGCTGCGCGTCACGCCGCTCGGCCCCCATGACAGCTCCTACGTTTATTTCGTCGCCGAGGGCGTGCTGGCGTCCAACACGAGGGAGTTCACGAACAGCGAAGGCAAGACCGTTGTCGAAGGCGCACAAGCTGGGAAGGAAAACCTGTATCTGTGGAACGGCGAAAAGACGACGTTCATCGCCACCGGCGTTCTCTACAACGGGAGATCCGGCATCGAGCAGACCTCGCCCGACGGCAAGTGGCTCGCGTTCGAATCGTACGAAAGCCTTACCGGTTATGACAACGTCGAGCCGGCGAACGAAGCCGCCGTCAGCGAGCTCTTCCTGTACAGCGCCGCCACAGGGCAGCTCGCCTGCGCCTCATGCGACCCCACGGGCGAACCTCCGGTCGAAGGAGGCGGTGTGGCGCGGTTCCCGGGGAACATTGGAGAAACCTACGGAGTGTTCTTGAGTCGGTACCTGCTCACGGACGCCGGCCAGGTGTTCTTCGAAACGAGGGAAGGGCTCGTGCCCTCCGATACGAACGGCCAGCTCGACGTCTACGAGTACGAGGGCGGCCGCGTGTACGTGATATCGAGCGGCACGAGCTCCTTCGAATCGAACCTGGAGGGTGTGAGCGAAAGCGGCGATGACGTGTTCTTCAGGTCCGATCAGGCGCTCGTGCCGCAGGACACCCAGGAAGGACTGATCGTCATCTACGATGCGCGCGTCGCGGGCGGCTTTCCGGCGCCCGCCACGCCACCGGCGTGCACGACCGCCGACGCCTGCCGCACTCCGGTCTTGCCGCAGCCCTCGATTTACGGGGCGCCGGCGAGCCAGACCTTCGAAGGCGCCGACAAGCTAGCGCCGCCGTCTGAAGTGAAGCCGAAGAAGAAGGTCAAGCTCAAGAAGAGGGTGTGCAAGCGCAAAAAGCACAAGCGAGCGCATTGTGTCTCGTCAGCAAGGAGGACGCGAGTAAAAGCCAAGTTCCACAAGGGGGGTAAGTGATAATGAGGACCGCTTTTTTTGATGCGATCCGTTACCGTTCGGCGCGGTTGGGCTTGGCGCTCGTTGCAGTGGTGGGCATGTGGCTCTTGCTCGGTGGCGCCCCGGCGCTCGCGGCCGGTGAATCCCACCCAATCGAGCACACCGCCTTCGAATCTGACACGTTCACCAATCCCAATGGCATAGCGGTCGACGAAGCGACCGGCGACGTGTACGTGGCCGACATCGGTACCGACACGGTGTACAAGTTCGACACGAATGGCAACCCGGTCGACTTCGCGGCGCTCGGCTCAAACGCCCTGAGTGGCACCGCCACGCTGGGTGGATCATTCTCGTTTCCCTCGTTGTACGGTAGCCCCGCGGCGATCGCGGTCGATAACTCGGGCAGCCCGTCGGACCCTTCCTCCGGTGACTTGTACGTAATGGATGCCGGTCACGGCGTGATCGACAAGTTCAGCCCCGAAGGCAGGTACCTGAGCCAGATCGGCGGCTTCGCGCCATCGGCCGGCTCCGCCGAAGGCGAACTGCTGGGGCTGGGTGTCGACGGGAGCGGCACCGTGCACGTCGCCACCTCGAACAGCTCGACCGGAGGGCTGCTGATCGAGGAGTTCGACGGCGCGGCCGTGAATCAGCTCATCGCTCGCCAGCAATGGGTATCGTGGAACGCAAGTGTTGGCGTTGGCCTGGCCTCAGAGCGTCCGGCCCACGGCTTCGCCGTCTCCGCCACGGGCGATGACTACCCGATCTATGAACCGTCGTGCTCGTGTACGCTCAAGTTCGGGCAGAAGCTCTCCGCGCTTGGCCGCGTGGACAGCGGCGAAGCGGGCGATATCGCGGTGGCTGTCGACCCCGCGACCGGCCACCTCTACGCAGACGATCAGTCCTCCGTGGCCGAGTGGGACACGGGTGCGATGAATCGCAACAGTGCGGAACATATCAACAACTTCTCCGCTGGCACGCTCGTCGCGCGTTTCGGCTCGCTCGAACTTTCGGGGACCTCGGGGCAGGGCGGGATCGCCGTCGACGGCGTGACAGGGGACGTGTACGTTTCAAACCCGGCCAACGGCAAGGTCTACGTCTTCGGCAGCGACGCTCCGGCCGCGACAGTCAGCGAACCGACGGGCGTGACCAGGGAAGCCGCGAGCCTGAGCGGCACGGTCGATCCGCGCGGCGCCGCCGTCAGCGAATGCGAGTTCGAGTACGGCCCCACCGACGAAGTCGGCAACGGTCCCTACAACCACAGCGTGCCCTGCAAGCAGACGCCGGGCGAGATAGGAGCGGGAAGTAGTCCTGTGGCGGTCTCCGCGCAGCTGGAAGGCCTCCAGGCCGGCGAACTCTACCACTTTCGTCTCGTCGCGACCAACGCCAACGGCGTGGGTGAGACCAGCGGTATGCTCGCGACGCAGGGCGTCGGTTTCGGCATCAAGAATTATGAAATCAGCTTCCTGAACGAAAATGGCACGCCCGACACGCAGGCGGGCTCGCACCCCTACCAGTTCGTCGACCTCTTCGAATTGGACTCGCACTTCAAGCGCATGGAATCAAACGCTGACTCACCGTACTTTCGTGTGCCCGACGGCGTCTTGCGGGATCTCACAATCAGTCTGCCCCCCGGCTTCGTCGGCGACCCCAATGCGAGCGCCAGGAAGTGCACCGGACAGGAGCTGCGTGGTCGGGGTTTGGAATCCTCGTGTCCACCCGAATCGATCGTGGGCGAACTGCACCTGAACTGGTCAGAAAACCAGACTCGTCTAAAGGGCCTCGAAGACTATGTCTACGCTATGACGTCCCCACGCGGGGTGGCTTTGCAGCTTGGTACCAATTTCTACATACCACTGCTGTATATTAACAACGGTGTGCTCGCCGGCGGGGATTACCCCGTGCAGGCGACGGTTACGGAAGCGCCGCCGGCAGCACCCGTCATCAAGAGCAGGCTGATGAGCTTCGGTGTTCTTGCCCCCTGCGTTAAGGTGCCGCGGGGAAGCGGTAAGTACATTTACCCTGGGTGCACAGAAACCGCCGCCTTGGGCGCAGGCGAATACGAAAGGGAACTGACAGCGGCAAAAGCCTTCCTGACGATGCCGACCGGCTGCCATGGTCCCCTGAGCTCGACGATAGCGGTCGAGTCGTGGGAAGAACCGGGCCATTGGGTTAAGAAGAGTACGGTCACGCACAACGCAGCAGGCACGCCCGTGTCGCTGACAGGCTGCTCGAAGCTCAAGTTCCTGCCGGAAATCAGCGTCGAGCCGGACAGCAGCAACGCCAGCACGTCCTCGGGTCTGACGGTAAACGTCCACGTCCCACAGACCGCCGCGCTCAACCCCGCTGGCCTGGCGGAGTCCTCGCTCAGGGACACGACGGTGGCACTGCCCGAAGGGGTCGCGATCAACCCGTCGGGTTCCGAAGGCCTTGAAGCGTGTTCGTCTGACGCGAGCGCGTTGGCGGAAGGCGCGCTCGGCAGTCCCGGCGATCAGATCGGCTATAAGGGCCAGGAAGAACTGAACGCCGAATACGAACCGGGTGTGAAGTGGAGCACGTTCACGCCGGAAGTTGCGAGCCCTGAGGATCCGGGCGTAAACTTCTGTCCGAACGGGTCGAAGGTCGGGACGGTGAAGATCAAGACGCCGCTGCTCGAACACGAACTGGAAGGCGTCGTGTATCTGGCGGCGCAGAACAACAATCCGTTCGGGAGTCTCGTGGCGATGTACATAGTCGCGGAAGATCCCTATTCGGGGAGCTTGATCAAGCTTGCGGGCGAAGTGTCATTGAACCCGGGTACGGGGCAGATCGTCACGACGTTCAAGAACACGCCCGACGTGCCGTTTGAAAACCTCGAACTGCATTTCTTCGGTGGTGAACGCGCACCGTTGAGCACACCCTCGCGTTGCGGTACGTATACGACGAGGGCTGTATTCACGCCGTGGGACGAGAATGGTCCTGTGACCTCGGAATCTTCATTCAATATCGAACACGGTCCGGGTGGTGCCCCGTGCCCCGGTGCGAGCCTGCCGTTTGCCCCCTCGCTGACGGGTGGCGCGACGAATGTCAACGCGGGCGCGTTCAGTCCGTTCACACTGACGATGACCCGCAAAAACGGGGAACAGAACCTGCAGTCCGTGGAAGCGCACCTGCCGCCGGGATTGTTGGGGATCATCTCAAACATCGAACTGTGCGCAGAACCGCAAGCTAATCTCGGCGAGTGTCCTCCGAACAGCCTGATCGGCGAATCGACGATCAGCGTCGGTGTCGGTAATCAGCCGTTCACGGTCTCGGGCGGCAAGTTCTATTTGACCGGCCCCTATAACGGCACTGGCCCTTGCACTGTGGGACAGTCGGGGTGCGCACCGTTCGGCATCACGTTTGAGGTTCCCGCGAAGGCCGGCCCGTTTGATCTGAAGCGCAACACCGCGAACCCCGCGGGCGAGGACCCCTGCGACTGCGTGATCGTCAGGGGCAAGATCGAAGTGAACCCGATAACCGCCGCGATCACGATCACGAGCAACCCGCCGGGTACCCCCGATTCGATCCCGACGAGCATCGAAGGGATACCCCTGGAAATCCAGCACGTGAACGCGACCACGACACGTGGGGACTTCCAGTTCAACCCGACGAAATGCAACAAGATGGGAGTCAGCGGGACGATCCATTCGAGCGAAGGCTCGACAGACACTATCGACGTTCCGTTCCAGGTCACCAATTGTGCGGTGCTGGGCTTCAAACCAGGGTTCAAAGTCTCGACGTCCGGGAAAACATCGAGGGCGAATGGTGCGAGCCTGAACGTGAAGTTGACGTATCCCAAAGCACCTTTCGGGTCGCAGACGAACATCAAGAGCGTCAAGGTGGACCTACCAAAGCAGTTGCCCTCCCGTCTGACGACGTTGCAGAAGGCGTGTCCGGCGAAAACATTCGAAGCAAACCCCGCCGGATGCCCGGCGGACTCGATCGTGGGGCATGCGACTGCGATCACACCATTGATCCCGGTGCCGCTCGCGGGACCGGCGTATTTCGTGAGCTACGGTGGTGCGAAGTTCCCCGAACTCGTCGTCGTCTTGCAGGGTTATGGCGTGACGCTCGATTTGCACGGCGAAACGTTCATCAGCAAAGCGGGAATCACGAGCTCGACGTTCCACACGATCCCCGACGCCCCCGTCGGCAGCTTCGAACTGACGCTGCCCGAGGGCAAGTTCTCAGCGCTCGCCGCGAATGGCAACCTTTGTAAGAGCAAGCTGGCAATGCCGACCGCGTTCGTCGCGCAGAACGGGGCGACGATCCATGAGAGCACGAAGATCAGCGTGACAAGCTGCCCAAAGGTGAAGAAGAAGGGCAAGAAGGCCTCCAAGCATCACAAGGGGAAATCGCACGGGAAGAAGAAATGAGAGATGGCTGGCAAGGCAAAGGCGCCGTCGAAGCCGGCGGCGTCCAATGGGCATGGGCTGGGTGAGAGCACTCTAGGTAGGGGGCATCCTGGCGGGCATAGGCAGGTCTCTGAGGTTCAGCGTGCGCGATTGTTGACCGCGATGATGCAGGAGATCGCAGAGCGCGGCGCGGCGAACGTGTCGGTCGCGCATGTCGTCGGCCGGTCGGGAGTGTCGCGGCGCACGTTCTATGAGATCTTCGAGGATCGCGAGGATTGTTTTCTCGCCGCGTTTGACGATGCGCTGGAGCACGTCGCGGCGGTTGTGGTCGCGGCGTATGAAGGGACGGGCTCGTGGCGGGCAAGAATGCGCGCGGCGCTGACCGCGTTGCTCGAGTGCCTGGACTATGACCCCGCGAGCGGACGCCTGCTGATCGTTGAGAGCCTCGCCGGGGGTCCCAGGGCACTTGAGCGTCGCCAGCATGTGCTCGCCCGGATTGTGCCGGTTATCCAGGAGGGACAGAGCGAAGGCAAAGCGAGCGCCGATCCTCCGCCGTTGACGGCGGAGGGTGTCGTCGGTGGTGTGCTGTCGGTTCTGCACGCGCGCCTCGCCGAGACCGCATCGCCAACTCGTTCACCGAGCGCCAGGTCAACTCCTTCACAGAGCACCAGCGCTGGGCACTTCGACGGCGATTTGCTGCTGGAGTTGTTGAACCCGTTGATGGGCATGATCGTGATGCCCTACCTGGGAGCGACTGCTGCGCGCAAGGAGATCGAGCGGCCAACACCCAAGCATTCGGGGAAGCACCCGATAGTGCGTACCGACCCCTTGCAGGACCTGCCGATGCGCTTCACCTATCGCACGATGCGCGTTTTGATGGCCGTAGCCGAGCGGCCCGGCTCCTCTAACCGCATGGTCGGGCAGACAGCGGGTATCGGCGACCAGGGCCAAGCATCGAAGCTGCTCGCGCGCCTGCACAAGCTCGGACTGATCGAGAACCAGGGCGGAGACCCCGCCCGCGGCGAGCCCAACGCCTGGACCCTCACCACCACAGGACGACAAGTACACGACACGATGACAGGACCCAAAAGCTGAATTATCCCTTGAGCCACCGCCAAGGTTGGCCTATCCAGGTGCCCGCCGGCCAGCTCAGCAGTCGCTGAAAGGGTTTTCGACGCGCACGCCGGCGTAGTCCTGGCCGTCGCTGAGGTCCTCGGAGAGCACGACTTCGCAGCCGAGCGCGCGGGCCGCCTCCAGGATCGCCGCGTCCCAGTAAGAGATGTCGAATCGCTGCCGGGTGGCGAGAGCCGACAGCACCATGCTGAGGGTCGTCTCCTGAACGGGGAAGCGCCGGAAGGAGTCGATGAGCGTGGCGGCCTGCGCGTGCGTCAGGCGATCCGCTCTGCTCTCGCGCGTAGCCTGCACGTAGAACTCCTGCAGCACCTGCACCGAGAGTCCGATGTCCTTGGTCGAGAGCAGCTCGTTTGCTCTGGTCGCCTTCGTCTGCTCCTCGGGGTCGCGCGAGATCGCGTAGAGCAGGATGTTGGTGTCAGCGAACCGCACGCCGGTGTAGCTCGTCGCGATCAAGGCGGTCGCGGGCGCTGAAGCGACCAATCTGTTCCTGAATGCTCAGCTGCTGCGCCTCGAGCCGCGCGAACTCGTCCTCGCGCTCGGAGAGCGAGCGCAGATACTCGGCGACGAGACCGCTCACGGAGCTGCCGCGCTCGGCCGCGCGGATCCGCGCTGCGCGGTAGACGTCCTCTGGAACGGAGACGGTGATGTTTGTCACTGTGCTACACAGTATCACAGTGACACAGCAATATGGGCGAGGGTCTAGCTCTGTCTAGCTTGTCTAGCGCCGTCTATGTCGCACTGTACGTCGCGCTTGGAAAGGAACTCGGCGCACGCCGGCCCAGTAGCCTGCGAGGAGCATGTCCTCCTTCTATGTGACCACCCCGATCTACTACGTCAACGCGGCCCCGCATCTCGGCCACGCGTACACGACGATTGCCGCGGACGTGCTGGCCCGCCACCATCGCCAGCGGGGGGAGGACGTGTTCTTCCTGACGGGCACCGACGAGCATGGCGAGCCGGTGGCCGACGCTGCGCACGCGCTTGGCGTGGAGCCCCAGGAGCTCGCGGACCGCAACTCCGAGCGCTTCCGTGCGCTGGCGCCGAAGATCGAGGCGACAAACGATTTCTTCATCCGCACCACCGACCCTCAGCACATGCAGGTCGTGCAGGACATCCTCTCGCGGGTGCGCGAGAACGGGTATGTGTACATGGGCACCTACGAGGGCTGGTACTGCCCCAAGTGCGCGGACTTCAAGGCCGAGAACGAAGTGGACGAGGGCGAGCTGTGCCCGATCCACCATGTCAAGCTCACGCGCGAGCAGGAGGACAACTACTTCTTTGCGCTCTCGCGCTTCCAGGAGCCGCTCGAGCGCCTGTATGCCGAGCATCCGGAGTTCGTGGCGCCGCGCAGCCGCTATAACGAGGCGCTGTCGTTCGTCAAGTCGGGGTTGCGCGATGTGCCGCTGACGCGCCACAAGCTGACGTGGGGGGTGCCCGTGCCGTGGGACCCCGAGCACGTGTTCTACGTGTGGTTTGACGCGCTGCTCAACTACTACTCGGCGCTCACGTATGCCCCGGCGCTCGCGCATGGGTCGCACCCTGAAGGACACACCCTCAGGGGTGCAGGCAAGCAGTCCGATGGGGTTGGCAAGTTCTGGCCCGCCAATGTGCACCTGATCGCGAAGGACATCCTGCGCTTTCACACGGTGTACTGGCCCGCACTGTTGATGGCCGCTGGGATCGAGCTGCCGCGGCGCGTGTTCGTGCACGGCTACCTGCTGATGGACGGCGAGAAGATGAGCAAGTCGCTGGGCAACGTGCTCGACCCGTTCGCGGTGATCGAGCGCTTCGGCGCGGACGCGCTGCGCTTCTACCTGCTGCGCGACGTGCCCTTCGGCCAGGACGGCTCGGTCTCGACCGCATCCTTCGAGCAGCGCTACGAGTCGGAGCTTGCCAACGACTACGGAAACCTCGCCAGCCGCACGCTCACGATGATCGTGCGCTATCGCGACGGGGCAGTGGATGTGGGGGAGCCCGACCAACTGCTACACGACGACTTCGCCGGGTTGGGCGAGCGTGTGGCTGAGCTGCTCGATCGTGTGGAGCTCACCAACGCGCTCGATGAGATCTGGCAGCGCGTGCGCCGCCTGAATCGCTATGTGGAGGAGCAGGCGCCATGGCAGCTCGCCAAGGACCCCGAGCGCGCCGGCGACCTCGACCGCGTGCTGCGCACGCTCGCCGAGGGCCTGCGCGTCGTCTCGGTGCTGCTCGCGCCCTACCTGCCCGACGCGACCGCGAAGCTGCTGGCGGCGCTCGGCGCGCCGGACATCTCGCTTGCGGGGGCGCGCTTCGGCGCCGGGGCGATTTGCGAGGCGCAGACGCTCGAGCCGCTGTTTCCAAAGGCGCTGGCGGCGGATTAGCCGGCCTCTCGTCCTCAGTGTGAGCGACGGGTTTGTTTCTGCTCAGTCGTGCTCTGTGTCGTGCAGCCTGTGGTGGGCCAGTTGATAGACGCTGGCGCGGCGTCCCGCCCGGGGTTGCGCCTCGCATGTCCTCCTCCCAGGCCGCCTCGTCAAAAGCGACACAGGCATTGCCGCGACTCGCGGCGTTCATGGCTCAGCCCTCGCCGTCCGGCGGGCGTACCGGCCCGTACTCGGCTTCGAACTCCCCCAGCGTTGCCTGCTGGTGGCCGAGTCGGCTCAGGATCGCCTGCGCGGATGTGTCGGGTACAAGCGTCAGCTCGCCGCTGGGCCGTCGATCGGTCACGACGTAGGCGCCGTTGATGTCGCCGCTGAGCGTTACGTGCGCTTGCTCGGCCACGCTGCTCATGATGGCAGACCGCCGTCGGGTGATGGGATCTTCGCTTGTGCTTTGACCATACCGAGACGCTAATTCGTGCTTGGGACGGTATTCGGTGCGCAGCGTCGTTCTCGCCCGCGGAGGACCGTTCGTGAGCGGTGATTTCACCGCCGGACGGTCGTTCGAGCTGTTCTCGGCGGACTCCTGACCAGGGGGACTTGACATGTAGGATCGGAGGTGGTATGTTGGCGCCAGCGCCTGTCATACCCTCGGGTTTGGCGGGCGGACATAAGGTCGGGTTTGGGTCGGTCCCTGTGGTCGACACCAACAGTTTTGACGGGGACCTTGGGAGAGGGACCGGGTCGTAATTGAGAGGGAGTTGTTTTTCGCGTGGTTTCATTGGGGAATAACGTGCTTGGGAGTCCGTGTGCTGCTGGAGCGTCCTTTATAGGACGTGTCAGCGTCGCTGACACGTCTCTCTCTCTCTCTCTCTCTGGGATCGCCGGTCTCTAGGCGCTAGTCCCACTCGCCGCGGATTCGCTCCGCGGCCCGTCGGTCAAGATGACCGGCTTGATTTCTCGCGCGTAGTAGATGCGCTTTCAGCTTCTTGTTCTTTGACCGCTGCGGGTCGTGTGCCCGCGGCGGTCTTGTGCTGCCCGGGTTCCCCCATGCGGGGGCAGGCGGTCGGGTCTTGTTGTCCGGGTCTCTTTGAGGAGGGGATGTGAACGTGGGTGCTCATCGGTCTGTGTTGAGGAATTTTGTCCGGCTGTGCAGTGTCCTCGCCGTTGGACGAGTCACTGCGGGTGAGCGCGCTCGCGGCCGCACTTTCACCATGCTCGCGCTGAGTGTCACTGCCGTGCTCGCTTGTGCCCTTCAGGGTGCGCTTTCCCCTGGTGTCGCCCAAGCCGAACCTCCCAAGCTCGTCTCCTACGGATCGTTCAACACGCAGGAGGCGCACTCGATTGGCGTCGCTGTGGAAGGCTCTGGAGACCTGTTCGTGTCAGGCCTCTTCGCGGAAGGGCTTGGTGTCTCGACGGTGGTCAAGCTCGATCCGTCAGGCAAGTTGCTCCCGCCGTCCCCGTTTGGGTCTGCGCACTACTCGGGTGTCGCGGTGAACCCGACCAACGGCGACGTGTACGTGCTCGGCGAAGAAGGCCTTTTCGCGCCCGCGATGGTCTTCGTCTATGACCCCAACACGGGCGCGCTGGTGGGAACGTCGTTTGAAGTGCCGGCGTCACGCAATCTCGGGGGCTTCTTCACAGACGTCCAGATTGCAGCCGACTCGGCCGGCAACGTGTACGTGCCGAATGTGCCAGAAAACGAGGTGCTCGAGTACAGCCCGACTGGTACGCCGCTGAAGACGTTCACGGGCTCCGGCGCCAGTGCGCTGAAGGAACCGACCGGAGTGGCGGTCGACTCGTCCGGCAATCTGTGGGTGGCCGATTCCGGCAACGACAGGATCGTGGAGCTCGCTTCCAGCGGTGCGCCCGTAGAAGTAAACGGCAAGCCCGTGGAAATCGAGAGCGAAGGCGTGCGGTCTGTGGCACTCGACGGGCATGGGGACGTGTTCGCGACCGTCGATAACAGCGCGGACTCGTGCGGCGAAAAGACCTCGCCCTGCCTGCATCTCGTCGAGTACAGCTCGGAAGGCAGACAGCTCGCCGATGTGGGAGCCGGCCATTTCGGCGAATCTGGTGGCCCAAATGAACGCTTCTACAGCATGGTCGCGGTGAATGAAACGAGCGGGCGTGTATACGTGACCGACGGCCTCCAAGACACCGTCTGGGTGTTCGGGCCTCCCGTCGCGCCGGTGGTCGACAGGGAGCTCACCTCCGAAGTCGGTGTCTCCGAAGTGAAGCTCGGAGCGCTCGTGAACCCCGGTGGCATCCTGACTACCTACCGTTTCGAATACGGTCCTACCGGCGCCTATGGTAGCTCGACCCCCTTCCCGGAAGGAAGCGTCGGCGAAGGACTGGAATCGCACGCGGTGTGGGCGGCTGCAAGCAGTCTCGCGCCCGGGAGCACCTATCACTACCGTGTCGTTGCGACCAACGAACTGGGAACGGTCTACGGTCCCGATCAAACCTTCACCACGCTGAGCGCCGAGCAGGCGGCGTGTCCCAACGAACAGCTGCGCGGTGGCTTCGCTGCGAGGTTGCCCGATTGCCGCGCCTACGAGCTGGTGACGCCGCCGGTCAAGAGCTCGTCCCAATTCGATGCGGCACAAGAATTGGCGTATTCGAGCATGGTCGCCACAGATGGCGAAGCGGTCACGCTCTCCATCCGGGAACCGCGGCCTGGCGCGCCCACCGCCGGCGAACACTACGTGGCGACGCGTGGCGCAGGCGGCTGGACTGCAGAAGACATCATGCCGCTCGAATCCTATGACGGGGTGGGCTGCATGGAATTCCAACCCGTGTACGCGTATTCGGATCAGCTCACCAAGGACGTGATGCTGGCTAACGGAGGGTCACGCTCTACCGGGTCCGCAAACACCCACGAAGACCCGGAATCGTGTAACCCCGAAGGCCGTCAGGTCGTGAGTGGCGAACCGGTGGGCTACGAAAATCTGCTGGTGCGCGACAACGCGACCGGGACCTATCAGCTTGTCAACGTCACGCCGCCGGGCGTGACGCCGGCCGACACGCACTTCCAGGCCTCCTCTGCCGATCTCAGCCATGTGTTCTTCACGGAGACCTCGCCCCTGGCCGCAGGCGCGCAGTACGGCGTGGAAAACTTGTACGAATGGGACGAAGGCGCGCTGCGACTGGTGAGCGTGCTGCCGGACGGCACGGCGGTCCCCGGATCGCTTGTGGCAAAAGCGGGTGCGCCCGAACACGAAGGTGTGGTTTCCAGCGACGGTTCGCACGTCCTCTTCACCTACGGTGGCGCTCTCTACGATCGCATTGACGGGCAGCGCACCGTCCAGATCGACGAAAAACAGGGTGGGTCAGCCTCCGGTGGTGGCGGCTCCTTCAGGGCCGCGACCTCCGACGGTTCGAAGGTTTTCTTCCTCGACGAAAGCAAACTTACGGCCGGCTCGACCGCGGAAGTGGGCGAACCTGACCTGTATGAGTGCGCGCTGAGTGAAGGCGCGAGCAAATGCGAATTGAGCGACCTCACGGTCGCTGCGGGGGGCGAACACGCCGACGTGTTGCGCGTCATGCCGCTCGGCTCCCATGACAGCTCCTATGTTTACTTCGTCGCCGAGGGCGTGCTGGCGTCCAACACGAGGGAATTCACCAACAGCGAAGGCAAGACCGTCGTCGAAGGCGCGGAAGCCGGGAAGGAAAACCTGTATCTGTGGAACGGCGAAAAGACGACGTACATCGCCACCGGTGCCGTCTCCGACAAACCGTTCGTCGGCGGGGAGGTCGGCGGGCGAATCTCGCCCGACGGCAAGTGGCTCGCGTTCGAATCGGAAAAGGGCCTGACCGGTTATGACAACGTCGAGCCGAACGGCGTAGCCTTCGTCAGGGAGCTGTTCCTGTACAACGCCCCCACGGGGCAGCTCGTCTGCGCCTCGTGCAACCCCACGGGCGAAGCTCCGGTCACAGGAGGCGGCGTAGCGCCGCCCGCGACAGACATCGAAGAAACCACCTTCGGAGTCTTCCAGACGCGACACGTGCTCACGGACGCCGGCCAGGTGTTCTTCGAAACGACGGATGCGCTCGTGCCCTCCGATACGAACGGCGTGCTCGATGTCTACGAGTACGAGGGTGGCCACGTGTACCCGATCTCGAGCGGCACGAGCTCCTTCCAATCGAACCTGGAGGGCGTGAGCGAAAGCGGCGATGACGTGTTCTTCCGCTCGAACCAGCAGCTCGTGCCGCAGGACAACCAGGAAGGATTGATCGTCATCTACGATGCGCGCGTCGCGGGTGGTTTCCCGGCGCCTGCCTCCTCGTCGGCGTGCACAACGGCCGATGCGTGTCGCACGCCGGTTTCGCCGCAGCCCTTGATTTACGGGGCGCCGTCGAGCCAGACGTTCTCCGGTGCGGGGAACCTCGCGCCGCCCGAAGCCAAGCCGAAGGCGAAGCCCAAGGCAAAGCCCGTGAAGTGCAAGAAGGGTTTTGTCAAGAAGAAAGGCAAGTGTGTGAGGAAGCCGGCGAAGAAGGCCAAGAAGTCTGCCCACGCCAACAAGAGGACAGGCAAGTGATCATGCTCCATAAAAGAATCGCAACAGTAGTCTCGCTGATGGTCACAACGGTCGTCGTGATGGCAGCGGGCGCCTCCGCGGCGCTCGCGGCAGCCGAACCTCACCCGCAAATAGGGGAATTCGGTTCGTTCACCAACCCAAATGGCATCGCGGTCGACGAATCTAACGGTGACGTGTACGTGGCCGACCTCGGCACGGACACGGTGTACAAGTTCGACGTGTCCGGCAACCCGCTCGACTTCGTCGCGCTCGGCTCAAACGCGCTGACAGGCGGCGAAACGCCGGGTGGATCGTTCTCGTTCCCCTCGCTGTACGGCAGTCCCGCGGCGATCGCGGTCGATAACGCTTGCGTACAGCACACCCCGGCGCTCACCGGCAAGGCCTGTGAAGAATTCGATCCTTCCGCCGGTGATCTGTACGTGATGGATGCCGGCAACGGCGTGATCGACAAGTTCAGCCCCGAAGGCAGGTACCTGAGCCAGATCGGCGGCTTCCCGCCGGCCACTGGCTCCGTCGACGGCGAACTGCTGGGGCTGGGCATCGACGGGAGCGGCACCGTGCACGTCGACCTGAGCACAGGAGCGTCCAACAAACTGCTGATCGAGGAATTCGACGACACAGCCGTGAATCGTCTCATCGCTCGCCAGGACCGGGAACCGGAGAACGAAGCCGGCAACCTCCCGGGCACGCCTAGAGAACTCCAGGCCCACGGCTTCGCCGTTTCCGCCACGGGCGACGACTATCCTATCTATGAACCGTCGTGCTCGTGTACGCTCAAGTTCGGGCAGAAGCTCTCCCCCCTCGGCCGCGTGGACAGGGGGGAAGGCGCAGGCGAAGAAATCGCTGCCGGCGAACCGGGCGACGTCGCGGTGGCCGTCGACCCCGTGACCGGTCACCTCTACGCAGACGATCAGTCCTCCGTGGCCGAATGGGACACGGGTGCGATGAACCGCAACAGCGTCGTGAAGGGCAGCAGCGGCGCGGTAGTAGCCGCTGGCGCGCTCGTCGCGCGCTTCGGCTCGCTGCAGCTCTCGGGCTCCTCGGGCGAGGGCGGGATTGCTGTCAACGGTGTCAACGGTGAGATCTACGTCTCAAACCCAGTCAATGGCGAGGTCTACATTTTCGGTAGCGATGCCCCGGCCGTGATAGCCGGCGAACCGACGGACGTGACCAGGGAAGCCGCGAGCCTGAGCGGCACGGTCGATCCGCGCGGCGCCGCCATCGGCGAATGCAAGTTCGAATACGGTCTCACCGACGAATTCGGCAACGGTCCCTACAACCACAGTGTGCCCTGCGAGCAGACGCCGGGCGAGATAGGAGCGGGAAGTAGTCCTGTGACGGTCTCCGCGCAGCTGGAAGGCCTCCTGCACGGGGAACTCTACCATTTTCGTCTCGTCGCAACCAACGCCAACGGCGCGGGGGAGAGCAGCGGTATGCTCGCGACGCAGGGCGTCGGCTTCGGTATCAAGAATTATGAAATCAGTTTCCTGAACGAAGACGGCACGCCTGACACGCAGGCGGGCTCGCACCCCTACCAGTTCGTCGACTTCTTCGAACTGAACTCGCACTTCAAGCGCTTCGAATCGAACGCCGACTCACCGTACATTCGCCTGCCCGACGGCGTTTTGCGGAATGTCACGATCGATCTGCCCCCCGGCCTCGTCGGTGACCCCAATGCGACCTCCAAGAAGTGCACCGGACAGGAACTGCGAAGTGTCGGTGGTCAGTGTACACACGAATCGATCGTGGGCGAACTGTTCCTGACCTGGTCAAAAGCACAGCCTCATCAACGGGCCCTCTCGGATTTCGTTTTCAACATGGTGCCCCCACACGGCGTGGCTTTGCAGCTCGGCGCCAATTTCTTGCTGCCCCTCCTGTACATCAACAACGGGGTGCTCGCCGGCGGCGATTACCCCGTGCAGGCGACGGTGACGGAAGCGCCGACGACGGCACCCGTCATCACGAGCAGGCTGGTGGTCTCCGGTGTCGTGGGCGAAGGGGTCAACCGCAAACCGTTCCTGACGTTGCCGACCGGCTGCCACGGCCCCCTGCGCTCGACGATGGAAGCCGACTCGTGGGAAGAACCGGGCAACTGGGCGAAGACGAGCACGGTCACGCACAACGCCGCGGGCACGCCCGTCGCGCTGACGGGCTGCTCGAAGCTCAAGTTCCCGCCGGAAATCAGTGTTGCGCCGGACAGCAGCGACGCCAGCACGTCCTCGGGGCTGACGGTCGGCGTGCACATCCCTCAAACGGCGGCGTTCAACCCCAACGGTCTGGCGGAGTCCTCGCTCAGGGATACGACGGTGGCGCTGCCCTCGGGTGTGGCGATCAACCCGGCGGGCGCCGAAGGCCTTGAAGCGTGTTCGTCCGATGCGGGGGCGTT
Organism: uncultured Solirubrobacterales bacterium; assembly: GCA_963831725.1. GTDB lineage: Bacteria > Actinomycetota > Thermoleophilia > Solirubrobacterales > Solirubrobacteraceae > Palsa-744. The sequence continues at coordinate 52,146 of CAWHRF010000007.1, read as the reverse complement.
GCCGGAAGGCGCGCTCGGCAGTCCTGGCGATCAGATCGGCTATAAGGGCCAGGAAGAATTGAACGCCGAATACGAACCGGGTGTGAAGTGGAGCACGTTCACGCCGGAACTGGCGAGCCCTGAGGATCCGGGCGTGAACTTCTGTCCGAATGGGTCGAAGGTCGGGACGGTAAAAATCAAGACGCCGCTTTTGGAACACGAAGTGGAAGGCTCTGTGTATCTGGCGGCGCAGAACTCCAATCCGTTCGGGAGTCTCGTCGCGATGTACATAGTCGCGGAAGATCCTTATTCGGGGAGTTTGATCAAGCTCGCGGGTGAAGTGTCGTTGAACCCGGATACGGGGCAGATCGTGACGACGTTCAAGAACACTCCCGACGTGCCGTTTGAAAACCTCGAACTGCATTTCTTCGGCGGGGAACGCGCACCGTTGAGCACACCCACGCGTTGCGGGACGTACACGACGACGGCGACGTTCATACCGTGGGACGGCAACGGCCCGGTTCCAGCGGAATCGTCGTTCAACATCGAACACGGTCCGGGTGGTGGTCCGTGCCCGGGCGCGAGCCTGCCGTTCAACCCGTCGTTGACGGGCGGTGCGACGAATGTCAACGCGGGCGCGTTCAGTCCGTTCACGCTGACGATGACTCGTAAGGATGGCGAACAGAATCTGCAGTCGGTGGAAGCACATTTGCCGCCGGGACTGTTGGGGATCCTCTCGAACATCGAATTGTGCGGAGAACCGCAGGCCAACCTCGGTGAGTGTCCTGCGAACAGTCTGATCGGCGAAACGACGATCAGCGTCGGTGTCGGTAATCAGCCGTACACGGTCTCCGGCGGCAAGTTCTATTTGACCGGCCCCTATAACGGCACCGGTCCTTGTACCGTGGGGCAACCGGGGTGCGCACCGTTTGGTATCACGTTTGAGGTTCCCGCGAAGGCCGGCCCGTTCGATCTAAAGCGCAACACCGCTAATCCCGCAGGCGAGGATCCTTGCGATTGCGTGCTCGTCAGGGGCAAGATCGAAGTGAACCCGATTACCGCGGCGATCACGATCGCGAGCAACCCGCCCGGTACTCCCGATTCGATCCCGACGAGCATCGAAGGGATACCCTTGGAAATCCAGCACGTGAACGCGATCACCACGCGTAGCGACTTCCAGTTCAACCCGACGAACTGCAACAAGATGCAGGTCACCGGGACGATCCACTCAAGCGAAGGCTCCACAGACACTATCGACGTGCCATTCCAGGTCACCAATTGTGCGGTGCTGAAGTTCGCCCCGAAACTGTCGGTCTCCGCGTCAGGGAAAACATCACGCGCGAATGGTGCGAGCCTGAGCGTGAAGCTGACCTATCCCAAAGCACCGTTCGGAAGCCAGGCGAACATCAGGAGCGTCAAGGTCGATTTGCCTAAGCAGTTGCCGTCGCGGTTGACGACGTTGCAGAAGGCGTGTCCGGCGAAAACATTCGAAGCCAACCCCGCCGGTTGCTCGGCAGCGTCGATCGTGGGGCATGCGACCGCGATCACTCCGTTGATCCCGGTGCCTTTGACGGGTCCGGCGTATTTCGTGTCTTATGGCGGTGCGAAGTTCCCCGAACTCGTGGTCGTCCTCCAGGGGTACGGCGTGACGCTCGATTTGCACGGCGAAACGTTCATCAGCAAAGCGGGGATCACGAGCAGCACGTTCCACACGATCCCCGACGCACCGGTCGGCAGTTTCGAACTGAAGCTGCCGCAAGGCAAATACTCGGCGCTCGCCGCCAACGGGAACCTTTGTAAGAGCAAACTGGCGATGCCGACAGCGTTCGTCGCACAGAACGGGGCGGAAATCCACGAGAGTACGAAGATCGGCGTCACCGGTTGCCCGAAGGTGAAGAAGAAGGGCAAGAAGTCAAGCAAGCATCACAAGGGGAAATCGCACGGGAAGAAGAAATGAGAGATGGCTGGCAAGGCGAAGGCGCCGTCCCCCGTTCGGGGACAAGCGAAACTGGCGGCGTCCAACGGGCATGAGCTGGATGGGAGCACTCTAGGTAGGGGGCACTCTGGCGGGCACACCCTGAAGGGCGCAAGCAAGCAGGTTTCTGAGATTCAGCGTGCGCGAATGTTGACTGCGATGATGCAGGAGATCTCAGAGCGCGGCGCGGCGAACGTGAGCGTCGCGCATGTCGTCGGTCGTTCGGGGGTGTCGCGGCGCACGTTCTATGAGATCTTCGAGGACTGCGAGGATTGTTTTCTCGCCGCGTTCGACGATGCGCTCGAACATGTTGCAGCGGTTGTGGTCGCAGCGTATGACGAGCCGGGGTTGTGGCGGGCGAGAATCCGTACGGCGCTCACAGCGCTATTGGAGTGTCTGGACTACGACCCCGCGAGCGGACGGTTGCTGATCGTTGAGAGTCTCGCCGCCGGTCCGAAGGCATTGGAGCGCCGCCAGCGCGTGCTCGCGCGGATCGTCCCGGTCATCCAGGAGGGACAGAGCGAAGGCAAAACGAGCACAGGTCCTACGCCTTTGACGGCGGAGGGTGTCGTCGGGGGTGTGTTGTCGGTCCTGCACGCACGCCTTACCGAAGCACAGTCGTCCTCTGCCGCAGCGAGCGCCAGGTCGACTCGCTCGCCGGGCAGCGGTGCAGGGCACGCCAAAGAGGGTTCGCTGCTGGACCTCTTGAATCCGTTGATGGGCATGATCGTGTTGCCCTACTTGGGAGCGGGAGCTGCGCGTAAGGAGATCGAGCGGCCAACACCGAAGCATTCGGGGAAGCACCCGATGGTGCGCACGGATCCTTTGCAGGATTTGCCGATGCGCTTCACCTATCGCACGATGCGCGTATTGATGGCTGTCGCCGAGCAGCCGGGATCGTCCAACCGTATGGTTGGGCAGGCAGCGGGTATCGGCGACCAGGGCCAGGCCTCGAAGCTGCTCGCGCGCCTGCACAAGCTCGACCTGATCGAGAACCAGGGCGGAGACCCCGCCCGCGGCGAGCCCAACGCATGGACGCTCACCGCAACCGGCAGGCAGGTACACGACACGATCACGGGGCTCGAAAGGTAGGTCTCGCTCGAGATCGGCTTGCCTATGCGATCAGTTTGAAGCGCGCGCCGAGTGCGCGGTAGGTTCGTGCCGCGCGATGGTCGCGCGAGAGCAGTTCCAAGTCGTGCTCGAGCGCAGCGAGGGCGATCAGACCATCGTAGGTGGCGCCGCCGCTGATGCCGGCCGCCGCCAGGCGCGCTGGCGCGCCCGCATGGTCGCTTGCGTTCAGCGTGACGTGCTTGGATGGCAGACGTGCTTCGATCGCCGTCGCGGCCGTCTCGGCCTCGGTGCGGTGTGGTGGGGGCAGTCGAGTGAGGACGCTGTAGGTCTCGGCCGCGACGTGCGCGATTGTGGTCGCACAGCCGGCCAGCGCCTCGCCCGCGGCTTCGTGTGCCGGATGGTCGACGAGTAGCGCGGCGATCGTGATGCTTGTGTCTGGGGCCTTACTGGTCTCGGCTGTCTTGCTCACCTGTGCTCACGCACCGCTTCGAGGGCGTGGCGCACATCCTCGTCGGTGATCGGCGTGCCGGTCGCGGCAAACGAGGGACCATGTGGGCCCTCCACAAGCTTCACCGGCTCATGCGACGTTGACAGCTCCAGGTGACCGTCAACCACCTCCGCTTGCAGCGGCATGTCAGTCGAGAATCCCAGTTGATCGCGCAGTGGCTTCGGTATCACGACCCGCCCGACCTTGTCGATTGACACATGCATGGTAAAAGCTTACCATGGGGATGGTTGGCCCCTCGAAATAGCTGGTTCAACCCCCTCGCAATTGCGGATTCGATGCTTCATCGGAGGCGCTTCGGGTCGACAGACGCTTCACGATCGTCGATCCGCTCTTTGAGCGTTGGCTGCAGCGCACCCAGGGCTGACGGTCGAGTTCGGCAGAGCTTGGAGGTGCAGACCAAGGGGACTTGACATGTAGGATCGGAGATGGTATGTTGGCGCCAGCGTCTGTCATCCCCTCGGGTTTGGCGGGTGAACATAAGGTCGGGTTTGGGTCGGTCCCTGTGGTCGACATCCAAATGGTTTGGCAGGGCCCTTGGGAGAGGGACCGGGTCGCAATTGAGAGGGAGTTGTTTTTCGCGTGGTTTCATTGGGGAATAACGTGCTTGGGAGTCCGTGTGCGGCTGGAGCGTCCTCTATAGGACGTGTCAGCGTCGCTGACACGTCTCTCTCTCTCTCTCTCTCTCTCTCTGGGATCGCCGGTCTCTAGGCGCTAGTCCCACTCGCCGCGGATTTGCTTCGCGGTCCGCCGGCCATATAGGCCGGCTTGATTTCTCGCGCGTAGTAGACGCGCTTTCAGCTTCTTGTTCTTTGACCGCTGCGGGTTGTGTGCCCGCGGCGGTCTTTGCCTGCCCCCCGAATGGGGGGTGCTGCCCGGGCTCCCCCATGCGGGGGCAGGCGGTCAGGTCTTGTCCGGGTCTCTTTGAGGAGGGGATGTGAACGTGGGTGCTCATCGGTTTGTATTGAGGAATCTTGTCCGGCTGTGGCGTGTGCTCGCTGCGGGGCGTGGCGCCGCCGGTGAGCGTTCGCTTCGCCGCTTGCCCGCCGCGCTGGCGTTGAGCGTTGCCGCGTCACTCATGCTTCTTGCCGGTCTCGCCCAAGCCGAACCTCCGAAGCTCATCTCCTACGGCAAGTTCGCGTCTGAAGGCCCCGGCGTCGCGGTCGATCAGGCCAGCGGCGATGTCTTCACGGCCTCCTTTTTCGATCTGAGCGCAACCGACGAACGCACGGGCTTCGGCCATATCAGAACGTTTGAAGCATCCGGCAAGGAACTGCCGTCGTCGTACGCCGAAGAATTCTATTCCGGTGCGGCCATTGACCCCACCAACGGCGACCTGTACGTGCTCAGCGAAGAAGGCATATTCAAACCCGCGAAGATCTCCGTCTACGACCCCAACACGGGCGCGCCGGTGGGAACGCCGTTTGAAGTGCCGGCGGCACGCAATTTCGACGGCATCATCACAGTCGTGCAGATTGCAGTCGACTCGGCCGGCAACGTGTACGTGCCGAATCCTACGGAAAACGAGGTGCTGGAGTACAGCCCGAGCGGCACGCTGCTGAAGACGTTCACGGGCTCCGGTGCCGGCGCGCTGAAGGAACCGACTGCAGTCGCGATCGACTCCTCCGGCGACTTGTGGGTGGCCGACTCCGGCAACAACAGGATCGTGGAGCTCGATTCCAGCGGTGCGCCTGTGGAAGTGAACGGCAAGCCCGTGGAAATCGAGAGCGAAGGCGTGTGGTCCATGGCACTCGACGGGCATGGGGACGTGTTCGCGGTCGTCGAAAACGGCGCGGACCCGTGCGGCGTCATCGGCTCGTACTGTGTCCATCTCGTCGAGTACAGCTCGGAAGGCAGGCAGCTCGCTGATGTGGGGGCCGGCAGTTTCGCCTCGCCCCATGAAAATACCTCGCCGCAGGATCGCTTCTACAGCATGGTCGCGGTGGATGAAGCGAGCGGGCGTGTATACGTGACCGACGGCACCAAACGCACCGTCTGGATCTTCGGGCCTCCCGTCGCGCCTGTGGTCCACAGGGAGCTCACCGCGGAAATCGGCACCTCCGAAGCGAAGCTCGGCGCGCTCGTGAACCCTGGCGGCATTCAGACGAGCTACCGCTTCGAATACGGCCCTACCGGCGCCTATGGCAGCTCGACCCCCTTCCCGGAAGGAAGCGTCGGTGAAGGACTGGAATCGCACGCGGTGTGGGCGGCTGCGAGCGGCCTCGCGCCCGGGAGCACCTACCACTACCGTGTCGTGGCGAGCAACGAACTGGGAACGGCCTACGGCCCAGACCAGACCTTCACCACGCTGACCGCTGAGCAGGCGGCGTGTCCCAACGAACAGATGCGTGGCGGCTTCGCCGGGAGGTTGCCCGACTGCCGCGCCTACGAGCTCGTGACGCCGCCGGTCACGAGCTCGTCCCAGTTCGATGCTGTGCTGAGTATGGCGTACTCGAGCAAGGCAGCCGCTAATGGCGAAGCGCTCACGCTCACCCTCCGGGAACCGCGTCCGGGTGCGCCCACCGCCGGCGAAGCATACGTGGCGACGCGTGGCGCGGGCGGCTGGATCGCGGAAGACGTCATGCCGCTCGAATCCTATGACGGGGTGGGCTGCGCGAGCTACCAATTCGTGTACGCCTACTCGGAACAGGTCACCAAGGACGTGATACAAACCGGCGGAGGGTCACGCGCTTCCGCGTCCAACAACGCCCGAGAAGACCCGGAATCGTGCAATCCCGAAGGCCGTCAGGTCGTGAGTGGCGAACCGGTGGGCTATGAAAACCTGCTGGTGCGCGAGAACACGGCCGGTACTTATCAGCTTGTCAACGTTACGCCGCCGGGTGTGACGCCGGCCGACACACACTTCCAGGCAGCCTCCGCGGACCTCAGTCATGTGCTCTTCACGGAGACTTCGCCCCTGGCCGCAGGCGCGCAGTACGGCGTGGAAAACTTGTACGAATGGGACGAAGGCGCGCTGCGGCTGGTGAGCGTGCTGCCGGACGGCACGGCGGTCCCCGGATCGCTTGCGGCACAAGCGGGTACGCGCGAACACGAAAGTGTGGTCTCCAGTGACGGTTCGCACGTCCTCTTCACCTACGGTGGCGCTCTCTATGACCGTATCGACGGGCAGCGCACCGTCCAGATCGACGAACAACAGGGTGGGTCAGGCCCCAGCGGTGGCGGCTCCTTCAGGGCCGCGACCTCCGACGGTTCGAAGGTTTTCTTCCTCGACGAAAGCAAGCTCACGGCCGGCTCGACCGCAGAAGCGGGCGAGCCTGACCTGTACGAGTGCGCGCTGAGCGAAGGCGCGAGCAAATGCGAATTGACGGATCTCACGGTCGCTGCGGGGAGCGAACACGCCGACGTGCTTCGCGTCACGCCGCTCGGCGGCCATGACAGCTCATACGTCTACTTCGTCGCCAGGGGCGTGCTGGCGTCCAACACGAGGGATATCACCAACGGTGAAGGCAAGACCGTCGTCGAAGGCGCGGAAGCCGGGAAGGAAAACCTGTATCTGTGGAACGGCAACAAGACGACGTTCATCGCCACCGGCGTCGAAAACAGCCGGTTCGGAATCGAACAGACCTCGCCCGACGGCAAATGGCTCGCGTTCGAATCGAAGAATAGCCTGACCGGTTATGACACCGGTCGTGACACGAACGAATCCGCCCCGGAGCTCTTCCTGTACAGCGCCGCCACAGGGCAGCTCGCCTGCGCCTCGTGCAACCCCACGGGCGAACCTCAGGTCGAAGGAGGCGGTGTGGCTCAGCGTGGAGAAGCCTATGGAGAATACGCCGGGCTCTTCCCGAACCGGCATGTGCTCACGGACGCCGGCCAGGTGTTCTTCGAAACGACGGAAGCGCTCGTGCCCTCCGATACGAATGGTCAGCGCGACGTCTACGAGTACGAGGGCGGCGGCGCGCACCTGATCTCGAGCGGCACGAGTTCCTTCGAAACGGCCCTGGAGGACGTGAGCGAAAGCGGCAATGACGTGTTCTTCCGCTCGAACCAGCAGCTCGTGCCGCAGGACAACCAGGAAGGACAGCTCGTCACCTACGATGCGCGCGTCGACGGAGGCTTCGCCGAACCCCCCTCCCCGCCGCCGTGCACGACCGCCGATGCGTGTCGCACGCCGGTTTCGCCGCTGCCCTTGATTTATGGGGCGCCGTCGAGTCAGACGTTCTCGGGTGTGGGGAATATCGCGCCGCCGGAAACCAAGCCGAAGGCGAAGCCCAAGGCAAAGCCCGTGAAGTGCAAGAAAGATCTTGTCAAGAAGAAAGGCAAGTGTGTGAGGAAGCCGGGGAAGAAGGCCAAGAAGTCAGCCCATGCCAACAGGAGGGGTAAGTGATGACGCGCTCCAGGAGAATCCCAACAGCACTCTCGCTCGTGGTCGCTGCGATCGTGGCGCTGGGAGTGGGCGCGTGCCCGGCGCTTGCCGAAACCCATCCCGTCCTGTTCAGCTTCGGCTCGTTCACGAACCCGAGCGGGATCGCGGTGGAAGAATCGACGGGGGACGTGTATGTCGCTGACATCGGCACGGACATGGTGTACAAGTTCGACGCGTCCGGTAACCCGCTCGACTTCGCGGCGCTCGGCTCAAACGCCCTGACCGGTGCTGCCACGCCGGGTGGATCGTTCTCGTTCCCGTCGGTGTACGGTAGCCCCGCGGCGATCGCGGTCGATAACGCTTGCGTACAGCACACCCCGGCGCTCACCGGCAAGGCCTGTGAAGAATTCGATCCCTCGGCCGGCGACCTGTACGTGATGGATTCCGGCCACGGAGTGATCGACAAGTTCAGCCCCGAAGGCAGGTACCTGAGCCAGATCGGCGGCTTCGAAGGCGAACTGCTGGGGCTGGGCGTCGACGGAAGCGGCACCGTGCACGTCGACCTCAGAGCATCGGCACTCCTGGCAATCCTGCAGATCGACGAATTCGACGACGCGGCCGTGAATCATCTCATCGCTCGCCAGGTTTTGTCTACGCAGTTTTGGATTAATGGCTCTCCTGGCCTTATCGGGGCCTCCAAAGCCCACGGCTTCGCCGTCTCCGCCACGGGCGATGACTACCCGATGTACGAACCGTCGTGCTCGTGTACGGCCAAGTTCGGGCAGAAGCTCTCCCCGCTCGGCCGCGTGGACAGCGGCGAAGCGGGCGACGTCGCGGTGGCCGTCGACCCCGCGACCGGCCACCTCTACGCAGACGATCAGTCCTCCGTGGCCGAGTGGGACACGGGCGCGATGAACCGCAACAGCGCGCAGAATCTCAACGACTACTCCGCTGGCACGCTCGTCGCGCGCTTCGGCTCGCTGCAGCTCTCGAGCTTCGCGGGCGAGGGCGGGATTGCCGTGGACGGCGCGAGCGGCCAAATCTACGTCTCAAACCCGGCCGACGGCAAGGTCTACGTCTTCGCCAGCGACGCCCCGGCCGTGACAGCCGGCGAACCGACGAACGTGACCAAGGAAGCCGCGAGCCTGAGCGGCACGGTCGATCCGCGCGGCACCGCCGTCAGCGAATGCAAGTTCGAATACGGCCTCACCAACGAAATCGGCAACGGCCAATACAGCCACAGCGTGCCCTGCAAGCAGACGCCGGCCGAGATCGGAGCGGGAAGCAGTCCGGTGGCAGTCTCCGCGCAGCTCGAAGGCCTCGAACCAGGCGAACTCTACCACTTCCATATCGTCGCGAGCAACGCCAGCGGCGGGGGAGAGGCCAGCGGTCTGCTCGCGACTCAGGGCGTCGGCTTCGGCATCAAGAGCTATGAAATCAGTTTCCTAAACGAAAACGGCACGCCCGACACGCAGGCGGGCTCGCACCCGTACAAGTTCGAAGACCTCTTCACGCTGAACTCGCACTTCGCGCGCGAGGAATCGAACGCTGACTCACCGTACATTCGCCTGCCCAACGGCGTCTTGCGGAATGTCAAGATCGATCTGCCCCCCGGCTTCGTCGGCAACCCCAATGCGCCCTCCCAGCACTGCACCGGACAGGAACTTGAGGTAGAAGAATGTCCACTCGAAGCGCTCGTGGGCAAGCTGATCCTGCAGTGGTCAGAAAACGCGGATCGTCAACCGTCGCTCAGGAAACATCTTTACGCCATGGCGCCCGTGCGCGGCGTGGCTTTGCCGCTCGGCACCAATTTCTTGTTGCCCCTGCTGTATATCAACAATGGCGTTCTCGCGGGCGGCAATTACCCCGTGCAGGCGACGGTGACGGAAGCGCCGACGTCGGCACCTATCATCAGTAGCAAGGCGGTGCTCTCCGGTGTTCTTTTCCCCTGCAAGAAGGTGCCGGAAGGCGGTAGCGGTAAGTACGAAGAGGGATGCACAGAAGAAGTCGCCAGTGGTGGCCTCTTCGAAAGGGGATCGGGCAGCAGCAAAGCCTTCCTGACGATGCCGACCGGCTGCCACGGCCCCCTGAGCTCCACGATCGAAGCCGAGTCGTGGGAAGAACCGGGCAACTGGGTGAAGAAGAGCACGGTTACGCACAACGCCGCGGGCACGCCCGTCTCGCTGACGGGCTGCTCGAAGCTCAAGTTCCCGGCGGAAATCAGCGTCGCGCCGGACAGCAGCAACGCCAGTACGTCCTCGGGACTGGCGGTGAACGTCCACGTCCCACAGACCGCCGCGTTGAACCCCAACGGTCTGGCGGAGTCGGCGCTGCGCGACACGACGGTGGCGCTACCCGTAGGGGTCGCGATCAACCCGTCTGGTTCAGAAGGTCTTGAAGCGTGCTCGTCCGATGCGAGCGCGTTGCCGGAAGGCGCGCTCGGCAGTCCAGGCGATCAGATCGGCTACAAGGGCCAGGAAGAACTGAACAAAGCATACGAACCCGGTGTGAACTGGAACACGTTCACGTCGGAACTGGCAAGCCCTGAGGATCCGGGTGTGAATTTCTGTGCAAACGGATCGAAGGTCGGGACGGTGAAAATCAAGACGCCGCTGCTCGAACACGAACTGGAAGGCGCCGTGTATTTGGCGGCGCAGAACAACAATCCGTTCGGGAGCTTGATAGCGATGTATATCGTTGCGGAAGATCCTTATTCGGGGAGCTTGATCAAGCTCGCGGGCGAAGTGTCGTTGAATCCGGCTACGGGCCAGATCGTGACGACGTTCAAGAACACTCCCGACGTGCCGTTTGAAAACCTCGAACTGCACTTCTTCGGTGGGGAACGCGCACCGCTGGCGACACCGTCGCGTTGCGGGACCTACACGACGACAGCGACGTTTGTGCCATGGGACGGCAACGGTCCTGTGACCGCGGAATCCTCGTTCAATATCGAACACGGTCCGGGCGGCGGTCCGTGCCCGGGTGCGAGCCCGCCGTTCAACCCGTCGTTGGCGGGTGGCGCGACGAATGTCAACGCGGGTGCGTTCAGTCCGTTCACGCTGACGATGACCCGCAAAGACGGGGAACAGAACCTGCAGTCGGTGGAAGCGCACCTGCCGCCGGGCTTGTTGGGGATCCTCTCGAACATCGAACTGTGTCCAGAACCGCAGGCGAACCTCGGCGAGTGCGGTCCGAACAGTCTGATCGGCGAAACGACGATCAGCGTCGGTGTCGGCAATCAACCGTACACGGTCTCCGGAGGCAAGTTCTATTTGACCGGCCCCTACAACGGCACCGGCCCTTGTACCGTGGGGCAACCGGAGTGCGCACCGTTCGGTATTACGTTTGAGGTTCCTGCGAAGGCCGGCCCGTTCGATCTGAAGCGCAACACCGCGAACCCCGCAGGCGAGGATCCCTGCGATTGCGTGCTCGTGCGCGGGAAGATCGAAGTGAGCCCGATTACCGCGGCAATCACGATTGTGAGCAACCCGCCGGGTACGCCAGATTCAATCCCAACGGGCATCGAAGGGATACCTTTGGAAATCCAGCACGTGAACGCGATCACGACGCGCGGGAACTTCCAGTTCAACCCAACGAACTGCAACAAGATGCAAGTCACCGGCACGATCCACTCAAGCGAAGGCTCGACGGACACTATCGATGTGCCATTCCAGGTCACCAACTGTGCGGTGCTGAAGTTCGCTCCGAAATTGACGGTATCCGCGTCAGGGAAAACCTCTAGGGCCAATGGCGCGAGTCTCAACGTGAAATTGACTTATCCCAAAGCACCTTTTGGGTCGCAGGCGAACATCAAGTCGGTCAAGGTGGATTTGCCCAAGCAGTTGCCGTCCCGCTTGACGACGTTGCAGAAGGCGTGTCCGGCGAAAACATTCGAAGCTAATCCCGCTGGTTGTCAGGCAGCGTCGATCGTGGGGCATGCGACTGCGATCACGCCGTTGATCCCGGTGCCCTTGACGGGTCCAGCGTATTTCGTGTCCTACGGTGGCGCGAAGTTCCCCGAACTCGTGGTCGTCCTCCAAGGATATGGCGTCACGCTCGACTTGCACGGGGAAACGTTCATCAGCAAAGCTGGGATCACGAGCAGCACGTTCCACACGATCCCCGACGCTCCCGTAGGCAGCTTCGAACTGAACCTGCCCCAAGGCAAATACTCCGCGCTCGCCGCCAATGGCAACCTCTGCAAGAGCAAACTCGCGATGCCGACAGCATTCACAGCACAAAACGGCATCGAAATCCACCAGAGCACAAAGATCGGTGTGACCGGTTGCCCGAAGATAAAGAAGAAGGGCAAGAAGTCAAGCAAGCACCACAAGGGGAAAACGCACGGGAAGAAGAAATGAGAGATGGCTGGCAAGGCGAAGGCGCCGTCCCCCATTCGGGGACAAGCGAAGCTGGCGGCGTCCAATGGGGACGAGCTGGGCGAGGGTGCTCTAGGTAGGGGGCACTCTGGCGGGCACACCCTGAAGGGCGCAAGCAAGCAGGTTTCTGAGATTCAGCGTGCGCGATTGTTGACCGCGATGATGCAGGAGATCGCACAACGCGGCGCGGCGAACGTGTCGGTCGCGCATGTCGTCGGTCGCTCGGGGGTGTCGCGGCGTACGTTCTATGAGATCTTCGAGGATCGCGAGGATTGTTTTCTCGCCGCGTTCGACGATGCGCTCGAACATGTTGCGACGGTCGTGATCGCAGCGTATGACGAGCCAGGCTCGTGGCGGGCGAGAATCCGCGCGGCGCTGACCGCCCTGCTTGAGTGTCTGGACTACGATCCGGAGAGTGGACGGTTGTTGATCGTTGAGAGTCTCGCCGCCGGTCCCAGGGCATTGGAGCGTCGCCAGCACGTGCTCGCGCGGATCGTCCTGGTGATCCAGCAGGGACAGAGCGAAGGCAAAACGAGCATCGATCCTCCGCCATTGACCGCGGAGGGCATCGTTGGTGGTGTGTTGTCGGTGCTGCACGCGTGCTTCACCGAAGCCCAGTCGTCCTCTGTCGCACCGAGCGCCAAGTCAACTCGCTCACCGAGCGCCGGCGTTGCGCACTCCGACGGCGATTCGCTGCTTGACCTCTTGAACCCGCTGATGGGCATGATCGTGATGCCCTACCTGGGGGCAGCGGCCGCGCGCAAGGAGATCGAACGACCAACACCTAAGCATTCGGGAAAGCGCCCGATAATGCGCACGGACCCCTTGCAGGATCTGCCGATGCGCTTCACCTACCGCACGATGCGCGTATTGATGGCTGTCGCCGAGCACCCCGGCTCCTCAAACCGCATCGTCGGGCAGGCAGCGGGTATCGGCGATCAGGGCCAAGCATCGAAGCTGCTCGCGCGCTTGCACAAGCTCGGATTGATCGAGAACATGGGTGGAGACCCCGCCCGCGGCGAGCCGAACGCCTGGACGCTCACCGCCACAGGCAAGCAGATACACAACACGATCACAGGACGCGACGCGCGCGCATCGTAGGGCCTCGCCGATTTTCGTCGCGGGTCGCCGGTAGCCTGGAAGCGTGATCGACAGCCACACCCACCTGTACTTGTGCGAGGAGCCCGACGCCGAGCTGGTGCAGCGGGCGGTCGCGGCTGGGGTCACGCGCGTGCTCACCGTGGGCACTAACGGCGCCTCCTGCCGCGCCGCGCTGGCGGCGGCCGAGGCGTTCCCGCAGGTGTATGCGGCGATCGGGCGCCATCCCAACGAGGCGAGCGGCTTCGACGATGCCGACCTGGCCGAGCTTCAGGCCCTCGCCGAGCACCCGCGGTGCATCGCGATCGGCGAGACGGGGCTCGACTACTACCGCGAGGACACGCCGAGGGAGGACCAGGCACGCGCGTTCTCAGCCCAGATCGAGCTGGCAAGAACCACGGGCGCGCCGCTCACAATCCATACAAGAAACGCTGAGGAGGACACGCTCGCACAGCTTGCCGCCGAGGCCGACGGTCTAAGCGTCGTGATCCACTGCTTCTCGATGCCCGATCGCCTGCAGGAGTGCGTGGAGCGCGGCTACACGATCTCCTTCGCAGGCAACGTCACCTACAAAAGCGCCGCAGCGCTCGCCGAGGCCGCGCGCCAGGTGCCAGGGGAGCGTTTGCTGGTTGAGACAGACGCGCCGTACCTCACCCCGCAGGCGGTGCGCAAGCGCCGCAACCAGCCCGCGTATGTGGTGCACACCGCCGCGTTCGTCGCCGAGCTGCGCGGAGTCTCGCTCGACGAGCTGGACGCCACCGTGGAGCGCAATGCCGCGCGCGTGTTTGGATGGTGAGCCCTCCAGTCGAGGCACGCGACGAGCCGGCGCAGCCGAGCCTGCGGCGCATGCGCCACTTCGCGATCCGCCCCGACCGCGAGCTGGGGCAGAACTTCCTGATCGACTCCAACATCCTCGGCGTGATCGAGCGCGCGGCCGAGCTGGGGTCGGGCGACGTGGTGCTCGAGATCGGCGGCGGGCTGGGCGTGCTCTCAGAGCATCTCGCCACGCGCGCCGCGCACGTGCACGTGGTCGAGATCGACCGGCGCCTGCGCGAGGCGCTGCTCGACGCCACCGATGCGCACGCGAACGTGAGCGTGCACTGGGCGGACGCGATGACCCTCGAGCTCGCCACGCTCGTGCCGGCGCCCACGAAGGTCGTCGCGAACCTCCCCTACGGCGTGGCCGCGGGTGCGCTGCTGCGCACGATCGAGCAGCTCCCGAGCGTCGAGCTGTGGGTCGCGATGGTGCAGCGCGAGGTCGGCGAGCGGCTCGCGGCGAGCCCCGGCAGCAGCGCCTACGGCGTCCCCTCGGCGATCGCGCAGCTCGCGTGCGAGGTGAGCGTGCTGCGCGCGATCCCCCGCACCGTGTTCCATCCCGTGCCCAACGTCGACTCGGTGCTCGTGGGGATGCGCCGTCGCGGTCCCGCGCCGAGCGCGTCGGTGCGCGCGCTGGTGGGCGCCGCGTTCGCCCACCGTCGCAAGACGCTCGCGCGCTCGCTCGCGCTGTCGGGCGTGCAGCGCTCGCGCGAGCAGATCCGCGAGGCGCTGGTGGCGCTCGGCCACCCCGCGGACGAGCGCGCCGAGCGGCTCGCTCCGCACGAGTTCGCGCAGCTGGCGAAGATGCTCGAGCTATGATCGCGCCCTCGCCGCAAGCGCGAGCCCTGCCCCTGCACGTGCGCGCGCCCGCGAAGATCAACCTCGGCCTGTTCGTAGGCCCCACGCGCGAGGACGGCCGCCACGAGCTCGTGAGCGCGATGCAGTCGATCTCGCTGGCCGACGAGCTCACGCTCGAAGAGGCCCAGGGCGCCCGGCACGACGAGGTCGTGTGCGCGGGGGTCGCGGGCGAGAACCTCGCGGCACGCGCGCTTGCGCTGTTTCGCGAGGCGACCGGCTGGCGGCACGGGCCGCTGCGGCTGAGCATCGACAAGCGCATCCCGGTGGCCGCGGGGCTCGGTGGCGGCTCGGCCGACGCGGCGGCGACCTTGCGCCTCGCGCACGCGGCCTCCGGCTTGGGGGATATGGACTTGCTGCACGTGCTCGCTGGAAAGCTCGGCGCGGACGTGCCCGCGCAGGTGACGCCCGGACGCTGGCTTGCGACGGGCGCCGGTGAGCGGCTTGCGGTACTCCCCGATCCCGTCTCGCCACTGGGCGTGCTGGTCTTGGCCCAAGCATCGGGGCTCTCCACCGCCGAGGTGTATGCCGAGGCGGATCGACTCGGCCTCGGCCGCGATGCGTTCGTGTTGGGAGAACGTCGCCAGGCGCTAGCCCGAGCGCTCGAGCTGGGTTCGACCCTGCCCGCCGATGCGTGCCTGCTGCACAACGATCTCCAGGCGGCGTCCATCGCGCTGTGTCCCGCGATCGCGCTCGCGCTCGAGCAGTCGCGCGAGGCGGGCGCCGAGACGGCGCTGGTGAGCGGCTCGGGGCCGAGCGTGGTGGGGCTGTATGCGCGCGCCAACGGTCTCGCGCGCGCCGAGCGCGCCGCGGCGGGTCTTGTGGGTCGCGAGCCGCCGCCGCTGGCCGCGGTGTCAGTGGACAGCGCCTTCGCGGACGTACACAGCGGGCGCATACGCAACAATGCGGGTTCCTGATCGCACGCGCAGATCAGCGACACCATCGAAGCGGAGAGCGCCGTGAGCAACACCGACATCACCGATCTCATAGCCGCGTGCGCCGGTGTGTTCGGGCTGGCGCTGTATGTGGGACTGATTCTCGTGCCCGCATGGGGCTCCTACACGCGCGTGTGGGAGCGCATCGCCGCGACCTTCCTGTCGCTGTATGTGCTCGCGGTGTTCGTCGGCGTCGGTGTGCTTGTCGCGCTCGCCGTCGTGTACTTCTGGGGCTGAGCGTGAGGATTCCCAGATGTCCGAGCTAGTCGGGCTGGATGCCGTCACCGAGGCGGTCGAGTCCGGGGCGGGGCTCCCCGAGGTCGTGCGCGCCGCCTCGCGCGCGCTTGACGCGAGCCTCGCGGTGACCGACGCCTCTGGCGCCACGATCGCGGTCGCCGCCCGCTCCAGCGCCGACGAGCGTTCGCTGCTCTCGGGCGCCGACGGCGTCACGAGCCTGCCGTTGCGGGTCGCCGATGCGATCGTGGGCTCGCTGCACATGCGCGCGCGCGCCGAGCCGAGCCCGGTGGTGCAGCGGCTGCTGGTGACGATGATCGCCTCGGAGGTGCAGCGCGTGCGAGCGCCGGATGTGGCCTCGGAGACCGCGGCAGCCGATTTCTTGAGCGCCGCGCTCGGGCGCGAGCCACTCTCGCGCGAGGAGCTGCTGGCGCGTGCCCGCGAGCTGTCGCTCGACCTGCAGGACGGCGCCAGCGTGATCGTCGCGCGTGCCCACCCGCAGGCGCCCACCGAGGAGGGCTGGCGCGCTCGTGCCCGCTCGGTCGCCGAGCGCGGCGCGCGCGCGGTGATCGGCAAGTCGATCGCGGCGCTCTCCGAGCGCGACGGGGCGGCGGGCGTTGAGATCCTGCTGTTGCTCCCAGGCGCAGACGAGCAGGTCGCGGCGCGTGCCGCGGAAGCGGTGTTGCGCGAGATGGACAGTGCGCTGTCGGGCTACACGTTCGCGCTCGGGCGCAGCCGCATCGCCGAGGACCCCGCCGAGCTGCCACGCGCGGCGGGCGAGGCGCTCTTGGCCGCGAACGTCGCCGAGGGCGGCACGCCGGAGGGCGTGCTGCTCGCCTTCGAGCAGACCGGCGCGTATCGGCTGCTGCTCAGCACGATGACCGAGAACCCGGGCGAGCTGCAGCGCTTCTACGCCGAGACGGTCGAGCCGCTGGTGGCCTACGACGAGCAGTATGAGACCGAGCTGCTGCAAACGCTCGAGACGTTCCTGGAGGCCGACGGCAACGTCGCGGGCACCGCGCAGCGGCTGTTCACCCACCGCCACACCGTCTACTACCGCCTGGAGCGCGTGCGCGAGCTGACCGGCCTGGACGTCAGCTCCAGCGACGGTCGCGAGAAGCTGAGCTTGGGGCTGAAGGCGATGCGCGTGCTGGGAATCTCCTCCGCCCGCGGCCCCGCCTCCGAGGCGGGCGCCCGCGGCGGCCGTGTGCCGCGGCGCTCCTGACCGTCGCGTTCGCCCGGCGCGTCGCTCGCGGCCCTTGAACATCCGTCGTGAATCGCGCCGGTGTCGAATCGCGCCGGTCGATCACCCGCGCGCGGCGAACTCGACCGTGTAGGTCGCGCCCGGCTTTTCGTGGGTCAAGCTCGACGGCGCGATCGGCGCGGCGCCGACCCCGAAGTCGCGATAGCCGCCGGAGAGCATGATCAAGCGATGCGGGGTCGAGCGCATCCACTCTTCGACCACGCCCTGCGGTGTGGCAAGCCCGCCGGTGCCCCAGCCGATGTTCTGGGCGACCGCCACGACCTGCGCGCCCACCGCATAGGTCGATTCGGCGATGCGCTGCCACGGCGTTTGACCCGCCACACTGTCGTCGCCGAAGTAGCCGGCGCGCGCCATTTCCCTCGCGAGACTCGCGGCGATCCCATGGAGATCGGGATTGGGTTGCAGCGCCGGTAGACGGTAGTGAGCGCGCTCGCGGTCGATCAGGCACGTGACGGCGCCGTCGATCAGCGTGAGGTTGGAGCGGGTCGGCAGTGTCAGCGCGCCGCGACAGCGCCCGCTTGCCGTGGTCGTCGTGGGGCTGTGGCTTGTCGTGGGGCTGTGGCTTGTCGTGGGGCTGTGGCTTGTCGTGGGGCTGTGGCTTGTCGTGGGGCTGTGGCTTGTCGTGGAGTCGTGGCCTGTCGCGGAGCCGTGGCCTGTCGTCTTGGTGGTACCCACCGACCGTGTTCGTGGCCGGGGGATCGGCGCCGCAGACCCTGCCGCACGTGAGGTGGCAACGCCCGATGGACCGCTCGCGCCCAGCACGACACATGCCGTCGCAAACGCAATGCCAGCCCCTTTACGCCGCGTGAACGCGTCCCCTGCCCACCGCATCGCAAGCATTGTTGCAGGCGGAGGAGTCTGATTTGTAACGTCGATGCAAAGTCCCGCGTGCGGTTGTCGCGTTCGGATGGGAGTGTGGCTGAGCGGTGGGCGGTCGGGTGAGTGGGGCGAGCTCAGTGGCGGGTGAGCGCCGCGGCCAGCGGAGAGGGGATCTTTCCTGCGCCGGTGGCACGCGCCCCCGGTCCTGTCTCGGCGCGCACGTCGCTTAGCTCGAGTTGCTCGCCACAACGAGTGCAGGTGCGGCGCTCGCCGAGCGTTCCGCCGCAGTCGCGATGGCGGATCACAACCGGTGGGCCCCCCTCGGGGGCGGCGTGGCGGTCGCCCCACTGCTGCAGCTCGACCATCGCCGGCCACAGGTCTTGACCCTTGTCGGTCAGCCGGTACTCGTAGCGCACGGGACACTCCTGGTAGGGCGTCTTTTCGAGAATGCCCTCTGCGACCAGGCGCTCGAGTCGAGCCGTGAGTACGTTGCGCGCAACGCCGAGGTCGCGCTGGAGCGCCTCGAAGCGGCGCACCCCGAGGAACACGTCGCGTAGCACCAGGATCGTCCAGCGCTCGCCCACCAGCTCGAGCGCGCGCGCGATTGAGCAGTTCTGGCCCCGATAGTCGTTGCCGAGCATTCCCACAATCTAGCACCTGAGTTGCGTCACGCAACTTTGCCTGCTAGCGTGCGTCTCGTCAAGCAACTGACCCGTTGTCCGGTCAGCTCCCAAGTCGACGCGCAGACGATCGCACGGCGATTTGGACATGGGATCCCCGAGAGAAGGAGCGCACGATGGAGCGCAGATGGAAGGTCCTGCTGGTGGTCGTGGTCGGAGTGTTCATGGCCGGCCTCGACGTGTTCATCGTCAACATCGCGTTTCCCCAGATCCAGCTCGACTTCCCCGGCACGAGCCTGGGGTCGCTGTCGTGGATCCTCAACTCCTACACGATCGTGTTCGCGGCCTTTCTGATCGCCGCCGGACGCTGGTCGGACGCCGTCGGGCGCAAGCGTGCGTTCCTACTGGGCGTGGGGCTGTTCGTGGCTGCCTCCGCCGCCTGCGCCGCGGCTCCGTCGATCCCCTTCCTCGTGGGCGCACGCGCTGTGCAGGGCCTCGGCGCGGCGCTGCTGTTGCCTTCCTCGCTCGGGCTGCTCCTGCCCGAGTTTCCCCCTGAGCGGCGCCACATCGCGATCGGCGTGTGGGCCGCGGTGGGCGGGGTCGCCGCCGCGGCCGGCCCACCGCTCGGCGGACTGCTGGTGCAGGTTGGCTGGCGCTGGGTGTTTCTCGTGAACGTGCCCGTTGGTCTGGTCGGTCTGGTTGCCGGCTGGCGCGTGCTGCGCGAGATCCGCCACCCTGACAGCGAGCCCCCCGACATCCTCGGTGCGGGCTTGCTGAGTGCAGGCGTGGCCACGCTGATCGTGGCGATCGTGCAGGGTGGCGAATGGGGGTGGACGAGCGCGCGCATCCTTGCGTTGTTTGCACTCTCGCTCGTCCTGCTCGGGCTCGTAGGGCGGCGCATCGTGCGCCATCCCTCGCCGATTGTCGACCCCTCGATGCTCGCTGTGCGCTCCTTCAGCGCCGCTACGATCGGCTCGCTGCTGTTCTTCGTCGGCTTCGCCGCGATGCTGCTCGCCTCCGTGCTGTTCCTCACAGGGATATGGCACGAGCCGATCCTCACAGCCGGGCTGATGATCTCGCCCGGGCCCTCGATGGCGGCGCTGAGCGCCGTCCCCGGCGCGCGCCTCGGGCGCCGCTTCGGTCCCGGTCGGGTCGGCGCGATCGGAGCCGTGCTGTTCGCGCTCGGCGGCGCCTGGTGGATCTTGCGGCTCGGCGCGGCTCCCCACTACGCGACCGACTACCTACCGGGAATGCTGATCGGCGGCCTCGGCGTCGGCCTCGTGATCCCCTCGCTCACCGGCGCGGTGGCAGCGACCCTGCCTCCCTCGCGCCTGGCAACCGGGATCGGTGTGCAAACGACCGGTCGCCAGCTCGGCTCGGCGCTCGGCTTCGCGATTCTGATCGCGGTGCTCGGCACTCCGCATACAGCCCAGGACTTCACCGGCGCGTGGACGTTCATGCTGATCTCGAGCTTGCTCGCCGGAGTGTCGTTGCTGGTCGTCGGGGGCGCGCCCGCTGGTGCGCCGGTCCCGGAGGTTGCTGCCGGCGTGCCTGTTGGCGCGCCCTCCATGAGCTTTGGCGACGAGTCGGTTGCCGTTAGAGTTCCCATGTAGATCAACCCCTTGGGGGGTCGTCCAATGGCAGGACATCAGGTTTTGGTCCTGAGAATCGGGGTTCGAGTCCCTGCCCCCCAGTTGGTCGAGACAGGCCGAGCCCGTCGTCCAAATAGAGTCTGAGCATGTCCGTCTCCCCAACCGTCGTGATCCTGGCCGCCGGCCAGGGCACACGCATGCGCTCCGCCACGCCCAAGGTGCTGCACGATCTGTGCGGTATCCCGATGGTGTTGTGGCCGATACGTGCCGCGCTTGCCGCAGGCGCAGGGCGTGTCGTAGTCGTTGACTCGCCCGCTCGTGCCATCGAGCCCGTGCTGCCCGAGGGGATCGAGCTGGCGATCCAGGCGCAGTCGGATGGCACCGGTGGGGCGGTGCGGGCGGCGGCGGAGCTGATCGATCCCGACGCGCCCGTCGTGATCCTCAGCGGCGACGTGCCGCTCGTGAGCTCCGAGGCGATCGTCGAGCTGGTGCAGGCGCACTCGAGCACTGGGGCAGCCGCCACGATGGCGACCGCCGTGCTGGAGGACCCCACCGGCTACGGGCGGGTGGTGCGCGACGCCGACGGCTCGGTGGCGCGTGTGGTGGAGACCAAGAAGCCGGGCGACGCCACCGATGCGGAGCTCGAGATCCGTGAGGTGAACTCCGGCATATACGTGTTCGGCGGCACAGAGCTGCTCAGCGCGCTGCCGCGGCTCACTGCCGAGAACGCCCAGCGCGAGTTCTATCTGCCGCAGGCCCTCGATCTGCTGCGCTCAGACGGTGCGCTGATTGCAGCCCACGTGATCGAAGACGAGCGCTTGATGCTCGGCGTCAACGATCGCGTGGCGTTGGCTCATGTCCGTGCGCTGGCTCAGCGCGCGATCGCCGAGTGCCACATGCGCAGCGGCGTCACGATCGTCGATCCGGCGAGCACGGTCGTCGACGTCGACGTGGAGATCGGCCAGGACACTGTGATCGAGCCCGGCACCGCCCTGAAGGGTTCCACCGTCGTGGGCGCGCGCGCGGTGGTGGGACCGTCCACGACTGCGATCGACTCGCGCATCGGTGACGGCGCGTGCGTGCGAGTGTCGTGGCTCTCAGATGCAACGCTCCACGCGGGCGTGAGCGTCGGCCCGTTCGCCTACCTGCGCCCCGGTGCCCTGCTGCGCGAGGGCTCAAAGGCGGGCACGTTCGTGGAGATCAAGAACTCGGACGTCGGGGAGGGCGCGAAGATCCCGCACCTGTCCTACATCGGCGACGCGGATGTGGGTCGCGAGACGAACCTCGGTGCAGGCACCATCACCGCCAACTACGACGGTCGCGCCAAGCACCGCACCGTGATCGGCGAGCGCGTGCGAGGCGGTGTGGATACCTCGTTCGTCGCGCCCGTCGAGGTCGGCGATGACGCGTATACAGCCGCCGGCTCGGTGGTCACCGCGGACGTGCCGCCCGGCTCGCTGGCGGTCGCCCGTGCCCGCCAGGAGAACGTCGAAGGCTACGCCCAGCGACGCATCCCCCGGCCGCCGGACGTCCCTGCCGGCGCCCCCGCCGATGCCCCCGAGGGCTCCCCCGACAACTCCCCCCGCGAACGGGGGCAGGCAGGCGAGAGCGAGTCGTGAGCGATGGTTCGGCCGCCTCGTCGCGCTCTGCCTCTACACTCCCGGGTGAGATGAGCAGCGTGATCGACACGCGCACGCAGCCCGCGACGAGCCTGCCGATCGATTACGACAAGCGGCTGATGCTTTTCTCTGGGCGCGCCAACCCGCAGCTCGCCGTGGACATCTCCGAGAAACTGGGCGTCGACATCGGCCCGGTGACGCTCAAAACGTTCTCCAACGGTGAGGTCTATTGCCGCTATGAGGAGTCGATTCGCGGCGCGGACGTGTTCATCGTGCAGTCCACCTGCGGCAACGCCGCCACCGGCGTCACCGCCAACGACTCGCTGATGGAGCTGCTGTTCATGATCGACGCGGCTGTCGGCGCCTCCGCTCACCGTGTGATCGCGGTCACGCCATGGTTCGGCTATTCCCGCCAGGACAAGAAGTCCGCTCCCCGCGAGCCGATCTCCGCGCGTCTGGTGGCTCGCATGATCGAGGCCGCCGGCGCCGATCGCGTGCTCACGATGGACCTTCACGCTGGCCAGATCCAGGGTTTCTTCCAGAAGCCCGTCGATCACATGACCGCGCTGTTCATGCTCACGCAGTACTTCACAGACCTCGGGCTCTCTGACCTCGTCGTGGTCGCCCCCGATGCGGGTCGCGTGAAGCTCAACAAGCGATTCGCCTCGATCATCGGCGCCGAGCTGGCGATCCTCGACAAGGAGCGTCCCGCTCAGCAGGTCGCCGAGATCGGCTACGTGATCGGCGATGTGCGCGGGAAGACTGCCGTGATCGTCGACGACATGATCGACACCGCCGGCACCCTCACGGCCGCGGCTCGCACCGTGCTGGACGCCGGCGCCACGAGCGTGTATGCCGCCGCCACCCACGCGGTCCTCTCCGGCAACGCGTTCGAGAACCTCGCGGGCTCGGCGCTGAAGGAGATCGTCGTGACCGACACGATTCCGGTGCGCGCCGACAAGCCCGACAACATTCGCGTGCTTCCATGCGCCGATCTGCTCACCGACTCGATTCGTCGCATTTTCACCGACGACTCGGTCAGCGAAGTGTTCGGCGGCGAGAACCAGCTGTTCTGAGCGTTGCCGTGGCGCCACTCGGGGCGCTCGGTGATGGCGAGACGCCGGTGATGGTGAGGCGCCGGCGATGGAGCGACGCCGGTGAGAGCTCGGCCGCTGCGAGCGGGTTGCTAAAGTCCTCGGGCTCCGATGGCCACCACCACGACAAAGCTCGACGTAGACAGCCGCGCCCCTGAGGGCTCGCGCTCCGCGCGGCGTTTGCGCCGCACCGGACGTGTGCCCGGGGTGCTCTACGGCGGCGACGTCGACCCAGTCAGCTTCAGCGTCGACGCACGCGCATTGCGCGCTGCGCTCGCGGGCGCCGGTGCGGTGGTCGACCTCAGCATCGACGGCGCCAAGGCAACCCCCGTGGTGCTCAAGGAGGCCCAGCGCGATCCGGTGCGGAGTGAGACAACCCATGTGGATCTCCTGCGAGTGCGCCTGGACAAGCCGATCCACGCGGTGGTCCCTCTCGAGCTGACCGGCGTCGAGGACACGCCTGGCGTCAAGGAAGGTGGAATCCTCGAGCAGCTCACACGCGAGTTGAATGTCGAGGCGCTGCCGACCGCGATCCCCGAGTCGATCGTCCACGAGCTGGGTGAGTTGCAGATCGGCGACACGCTCGTGCTGGAGGCGATTGTCGTCCCCGAGGGTGTCACGCTGCTCGACGATCTCGCGACCACGGTCGCATCTGTCTCGGCTCCTCGCCTGCAGAGCGAGGAGGAAGCCGAGATCGAATCTGAGACCGAGCTCGTCGGCGAGGCCGGCGCCGCAGGCGGCGAGGGGTCCTCCGAGGAGGGCGCCTCAAGCTCTGGGGAGTAGCTCCTGCGCCCTTTCGGTGGTGGCGCTCCGGCCGACTGGCTGATCGTCGGGCTCGGCAATCCCGGCCGCGAGCACGCCGACACTCGGCACAACATCGGCTTCATGGTGGCCGACGGTCTCGCCGAGCGCTGGTCGCTTCCGCGTGCCAAGGACCGCTTTCGCGGACGCATCGCCGAGGGTCGTGCGGTGCTTGATGTGCGCGACTACGCAGGTGCTTCCCCGCCAGGCAGCGTGCCCCCAGCGGGCAGCGTACCTGCGGGGGGCGGCGATCCTGCGCCACGCCGGGGGTACGGGTCGCAGGGTCCACGAGTCGCGGTGCTGTGGCCGCAGACGTTCATGAACGATGTCGGGCGCTCAGTCGGTCCGGCACGCGGCTCTCTGAAGGTGGCGCTCGACCACGTGCTCGTCGTCCACGACGAGATCGACCTGCCATTCGGCGATGTGCGCACACGTCTAGGCGGCGGACTCGCCGGACACAACGGTCTGAAGTCGCTCAAGCGCGAGCTTGGCAGCGCCGAGTTCATGCGCGTGCGCGTCGGTGTCGGCAGGCCCAAATCGACCGACCCCGAGATCGTCTCGGCCTACGTGCTGGGCCGCTTCCGCGAGTCCTCGAGCGAAGTCGCAGCGCTGATCGACCAAGCATGCGAGGCGGTCGAGCGCGTCCTGCTAGATCAAGAGCTGTAGAGATGAACCTCACCGATCCGACAGCCGGCGCCGCCCGGCGGCCAATGCTGGCAGAGGGGCGCTGACGCGATGGCCCTGCGCTCGCTGCTGGGCACGATCGACCAGGATCCGAGCGCGGCGAAGCTCGCGCGCGATGGCGGCCACGCATTCGTGTCGGCTTCGCTGCGTCCGTTCATGATCGCCGCGCTCGCCGACAGCGGGAACGAGCGTCCGACGCTCGTGGTCGTCGGCGACGATCGTGCCGCACGCGACCTCGCAAGCGACCTGCGCGCGTGGCTCGCACCGCGGCGGGTGCGCTTCTATCCCTCGCGCGGCGTCGCCTACGAGTCGCACCTGACCCCGCCGCCGCATCTCGTCGGCCTGCGCGTGGCGGCGCTCGACGCGCTGCTCGCCTGCGCCCCCGGGGGTGAATCGTCCGATGCCGCCGGGCAAGCCGCCAACGGCCGGGGCGAGGAGGACGGTGCGCCTGCTTCCGGCTCCGCGCGAGGCAACCCCCCGGATTCGGAGCCCCCTGTGGTCGTGGTCTCGGCCGTCGCCCTCTCCGAGAAGGTGCCCGACCCCAAGCTGCGTCCCCACTCCTTCACCTTGCGCGTCGGCGAGTTGCTCGACCTTGACGAGTGCGCGGCCGATCTGGTGGGCGCCGGCTATGAGCGTGTCGACCAGGTGCAGGAGCGTGGGCAGTTCGCGTTGCGCGGAGGCTTGCTCGACGTGTTCCCCGCCACCGAGGAGCACGCGGTGCGCGTGGACATGTTCGACATCGAGATCGAATCGCTGCGCTGGTTCTCCACGTTCACCCAGCGCTCGCTCGGGGACGTCGAGGCTGTGGAGATCGCGCCCGCCGCCGAGCTCGCCCCCGAGCACCGCGAGCTGGCCGAGATCGCTGCCGCCACAGGAGCGTTCACGCCCGGCGAGGGCGAGCCCGCCGATGGCAGGCCCGACATCGCCGAGCTGCTGCCCGTCGAGCGCTTCGGCGCACTGCTGGAGCTGATCGACGAGCAGACCGAACTGATCGTGGCGGCCGAGGAGGAGCTGGAGCCGGCGCTCGGCGATCACTGGAGCGACGTGTGCGCGGCCTTTGCCGACGAGGATGCTCACCACCTGTATGTCAGCCCCGAGGAAGTGAGCGCGAGCGTGTCCGCGCGCGCGCGCATCTGGTTGTCCTCGATGTCGAGCGGCCAGGAGATCGAGCTGAGGGCCTCCGCCGCGGACACCGCCGCGCGCTCGCTCGCGGAAGCCGAGCCGGAGCTCGAGAAGCTGGTGCGCTCCGGTTACCGCACGGTGGTCGCCTTTCCACGCCGCGGCGAAGGCGAGCGCGCCGCCTACAACCTCGGACGCCTGAAGGCCGACTGGCTCGACGGCGAGATCGACGTGGCACGCACACCGCTGGATCCATCGCTGCGATTTGCCGCCGCGTCGTTGCGCGAGGGTTTCGTGGCGCCCTCGCTGAAGCTCGCGGTGTTCCCCGAGCACCGGCTGCTGCGCCGCCGCCGCGCCGAGCGCGGAGCGGGCCCGGGAGCCGACGGCGGCGGTCGGGTGGGTGGGCCATCGTCACGTGGAGCGTTGCGCTCGTTCACCGAGCTGCGGACCGGCGACATCGTGGTGCACGAGGACCACGGTGTCGCGCGTTTTGCCGGCTTTGAGACCCGCACCGTGGCTGGGGTCACGCGCGACTATCTGTACCTCGAATACCAGGGCGACGACAAGGTGTTCGTGCCCACCGACCAGCTCGCCAAGATCTCTCGCTACGTGGGGGGCGCCGGTGGGGATGGCGGGCCACCGCTGTCGAAGCTGGGCGGCACCCGCTGGGAGGCGATGAAGGCACGTGCGCGCCGTGCCGCGCAGGAGCTGGCGGGCGAGCTGCTGAGCCTGTACGCAGAGCGTCGCCGTCGTGCCGGCCATGCGTTCGAACCCGACACGGACTGGCAGCGCGAGTTCGAGGAGCGCTTCCCCTATACAGAGACCGCGGATCAGCTCGAAGCGATCGAACTGGTGAAGGCCGACATGGAAGCGCCGCGTCCGATGGACCGGCTCGTGTGCGGAGACGTCGGCTACGGCAAGACAGAGGTGGCGCTGCGGGCTGCCTTCAAGGCCGCCGGCGAGGGCAAGCAGGTGCTGATGCTGGTGCCCACCACGATCCTCGCCCAACAGCACTACGGCACCTTCTCCGAGCGCCTCGCCGACTATCCGTTCACGGTCGAGCACGTCTCGCGCTTTCGCTCCGTCGCGGAGCAGAAGGCTGCGCTCGCCGGGTTTTCCAGTGGCGCCGTGGACATCCTGATCGGCACGCACCGTGTGCTCTCGCGCGATGTGCGAGCCAAGGAGCTGGGCCTCTTGATCGTCGATGAGGAGCAACGCTTCGGGGTCAAGCAGAAGGAGCTGCTGCGCCAGCTCAAGCTGAAGGTGGACGTGATCTCGATGTCCGCCACTCCGATTCCGCGCACGCTGCAGATGTCGCTCGCGGGCTTGCGCGAGATCTCAGTGATCGAGACGCCCCCGGAGGGACGGCGACCCGTCAAGACATATGTGGGCGAGTACGAGGAGGAGCTCGTCAAGCGCGCGATCCTGCGCGAGCACGCGCGCAAAGGCCAGGCATTCTTCATGCACAACCGCGTCGAGTCGATCGAGGACACAGCCGAGCGCCTGCGCGCGATGTGTCCTGGCGTGCGCTTCGCCGTCGCTCATGGCCAGATGGGCGAGGGGGAGCTCGAGGCGGTGATGATGGACTACCTGCAGGGCGGCGCCGACGTGCTCGTGTGCACCTCGATCATCGAGTCGGGCATCGACATCCCCCAAGCCAACACGCTGATCGTCGAGCATGCCGACGCGTTCGGCCTGGCCCAGCTCTACCAGATCCGCGGCCGTGTGGGGCGCAGTCGCGAGCGTGCGTATGCCTATCTGCTCTACGACTCGGCCGCCACGCTCACGCCCGACGCCGCCCAGCGCCTCTCGGCGCTGTCGGACTACACCGAGCTGGGCGCGGGCTTCAAGGTGGCGATGCGCGACCTGGAGATCCGCGGCGCGGGCAACCTGCTCGGCGACGAGCAATCGGGTCACGTCGCGGCGCTCGGCTTCGAGCTGTACATGCAGATGCTCGATGAAGCGGTTCGCCAGGCCGGATCGGAGGAGGGCGAGCCGGACGGGGAGCCGGCGGAGCCGGT
This sequence comes from uncultured Solirubrobacterales bacterium, assembly GCA_963831725.1. Lineage (GTDB taxonomy): Bacteria > Actinomycetota > Thermoleophilia > Solirubrobacterales > Solirubrobacteraceae > Palsa-744. The sequence goes on along the minus strand of CAWHRF010000007.1, from coordinate 24,339 downwards.
GCGCCTCGATGTCAACGTCAACGCGTACGTCCCTGCCGACTACGTGCCCTACGAGCAGGCCAAGATCGAGGTCCATCGGCGCGTCGCCTCGGCGGCAGAGGTGGCCGACGTGGAACGTCTGCGCGAGGAGCTCGAGGATCGCTTCGGGCCGGTGCCAGAGCCGCTCGGCAACCTCCTCGCCTTGCAGCGAGCGCGTATCAAGTTCGGCCAAGCGGGCGCACGGGCGGTCAGCTTCCGCGGCGACCGGCTCGCGGTGACGCCGATCGAGCTCGACTCGGTGCGCGCGAAGCGATTGCGCCAAGAGCTTCCCGAGGCGATGTATGAAGCGGGACGCTTGCAGGTCTCGGTGCGCGTACCCAAGGAGGGGGAGGAGCGTTTCCCGACGGTAGTGCGCGCCGCCGACGTGCTGCTCGCGATAACTCGCGAGGCCGCTTAGCGGGTGCCCCCAACCGCCATAGCGAGCGAGCGTCCCCCGCAAGGTGTGCATCGAGTCCCGCGGGGCTCTCCACCCTTTCCAAACGAGCGCCCCCGCAGGGGGCGCATCAAATCCCGAAGGGTGCTTAGCAAGCTTTAAGGAACTCGTTAAGCACAGCTTGGGTTGTTTCCGCTAGAGTGCCCGCGTCGTGTCCAAACTAACCGGTCAACTGACAGCGCTTGGCGCCGTTTTGCTTACAGGGGTGACGCTCACCGCATGCGGTGGGGGCATCCCCGGCAACGCCGTCGTCAACGTCAACGGCACTCCGGTGTCGACCGCCGCGTTCAACCACTGGATGGCGGTTGCCGCGAACGCCAGCTCAGCTTCGAGCACCACCGGTGCCGCGGCTCCCAAGGCGGTTGTGCCCGACCCCCCCACCTACAAAAATTGCATCGCACACCTCGAAGCGACCGCGCCGAAGCCCGCAAAGGGTCAGTCCAAGCCCACGGCAGCGGCGCTCAAGAGCGAGTGCGAACAGCAGTACACATCGTTGAAGCAGACGACGCTCGGCTTCCTCATCTCCGCCAACTGGTTGATCGGCGAGGCCAAAGAACAGGGCGTCAACGTCTCCGACGCGGAAGTCACCAAGGCGTTCAACAAGATCAAGAGCCAGCAGTTCCCCACCGAAGCCGACTTCCAGAAGTTCCTGGCAAGCACGGGTTACACAGTTTCCGACCTGCTGCTGCGTGTGAAGCTCGACGAACTCTCCACGAAGATTCAGCAGAAGGTCACCAAGAACGCCGGCAAAAAGCCGAGCCAGAAGGAAATCCAGTCGTACTACGAACAGCACAAATCGCAGTACGGCCAGCCCGAAAAGCGCAACATCCTGATCATCCTCACCAAGACGCAGGCGCAGGCCGAAAAAGCCAAGAAAGAAATCGAATCCGGCAAGAGCTTCGCGAGTGTGGCAAAGGCGGTGTCGATCGACCCGGTCAGCAAGGCCGCCGGTGGATCGCTTCCCGGCGTGGTCAAGGGTCAAGAGGAGAAGGCGCTCAGCGAAGCGGTGTTCGGCGCGAAGGTAAAAGTGCTGGGCGGGCCGGTCAAGACGCCGTTTGGCTACTACGTCTACGAAGTCACGAAGGTGACCCCCGGGAGCCAGCAGGCGCTCTCCTCGGTGCAGTCCACCATCTCCCAGCAGCTCCAGGCTCAGAACCAGCAGAAGGCGCTCAGCGAATTCGTAAAGAACTTCCGCAAGACGTGGACCGCGCGCACCGAATGCCGCGCCGAATACTCGGTGCAGGACTGCAAGGGCTACAAAGCCCCCAAGGGGTCCACCAGCACCGCCACGCCGTAGAGCGCGACGTCTGAGTCCTCACAAGCGCTGCTGGCACTCGACGCGATCGTGCGTCGTTTGCGTCGCGAGTGCCCGTGGGATCGCGAACAGGACGAGCGCTCGATCGTTCCACACACCGTCGAGGAGGCCTATGAGCTAGCCGACGCGGCGAACCGTGGCGAGGACGCAAAGCTGCTTGACGAGCTGGGCGACGTGCTTTTCCAGGTCCTGTTCCTCTCGCTGCTGCTGGAGGAGCGAGGTGCCGGGGACTTCGCGCAAGTGGCCGAGCATTGCCGCCAGAAGCTGATCCGTCGCCATCCGCACGTGTTCGCCGACACCGAGGTGGCCGACGCGGCTGAGGTGCTGCGCAATTGGGACGCGATCAAGGCGACCGAGCCGGATCGCGAGCGCGGCGTGTTCGGAGAGGTTCCCGAGAATCTCCCCGCGCTGCTGTACGCGCGCAAGGTCCAACGCAGGGCCGCCTCGGCGGGCCTGCATAGACGTGCAGACACCGCGAGCGAGGATAAGGAATCCTTTCACGCGATCGGCGAGCGCCTGTTTGCGCTCGTCGACGAGGCGCGCCTTGCGCATGTCGATCCTGAGCTGGCCCTGCGCGCCGCGTCCCAGCGATTTCGCGAGAGGATCGATCGAGGACCCGAGACAATCGACGCACCTAAGGAGAGCGATGAGCCAGATCGAGAGAGTCCACGCCCGCCAGATTCTCGACAGCCGGGGCAACCCGACCGTTGAGGTGGAGGTGGCGCTGCGCTCGGGCGGGCACGGCCACGCTGCGATCCCCTCAGGCGCATCCACCGGCGAGTTCGAGGCGACCGAGCTGCGCGACGGCGGCGAGCGCTGGCTCGGTAAGGGCGTCACGCGTGCCGTGGCGGGCGTGAACGGGGAGATCGCAGATGCGGTGAGGGGTATGGACGCTTCCGATCAGACAGGGCTGGACGAGGCGCTAGTCGCCCTCGACGGCACTCCCAACAAGTCGCGTCTGGGCGCCAACGCGATTCTCGGTGTCTCGCTGGCGGCCGCCCACGCGCAGGCAGCCGAGGAGGGTCTGCCGCTGTGGCGCTACCTGGGGGGAGAGGCCGCGCGAGTGCTGCCCGTGCCGATGATGAACGTGCTCAACGGCGGTGCGCACGCCGACAACAAGGTGGACTTCCAGGAGTTCATGATCGTGCCGTGCGGCGCGCCCACGTTCTCCGAGTGTTTGCGTGTCGGCACCGAGGTCTACCACGCGCTGAAGCGCACACTGCACGATCGCGGCCTATCCACGGCGGTGGGCGATGAGGGTGGCTTCGCACCCGATCTGGCGTCCAACGAGGACGCGCTGAAGATGCTCGTCGCCGGCATCGAGGCCGCCGGCTATGAGCCCGGCACGGACGTGGCGATCGCACTGGATCCTGCCACCAGCGAGCTTTTCAAAGACGGCGCATACGTGCTCGAGCACGAGGGTCGCACACTGTCCGCCGCGGAGCTGAGCGACTATTGGGCGACGCTCGCCGCCGGCTATCCGATCGTGTCGATCGAGGACGGCATGGACGAGCAGGACTGGGAGGGCTGGAAGACCCTCACCGATCGCGTGGGCGAGCGTCTGCAGCTGGTCGGCGACGACGTGTTCGTCACCAACACCGAGCGCCTGCGGCGCGGGATCGAGCTCGGAGTGGCCAACTCGATCCTCGTGAAGGTCAACCAGATCGGCACCCTCACCGAGACGCTGGCGGCGATCGCGATGGCGCGCGAGGCCGGCTACACAGCTGTGATGAGCCACCGCTCTGGCGAGACAGAGGACGTTACGATCGCCGATCTCGCCGTGGCCACGGGCTGTGGGCAGATCAAGACCGGCGCTCCCGCGCGCTCGGATCGCGTCGCGAAGTACAACCAGCTGTTGCGCATCGAGGAGCAGCTCGGCGCCGACGCGGAGTTCCCGGGTCGCACGGTGTTCCGCGGCTGAAGACCTCGCAGGTTTGTGTGAAGGCTCCGCAGGTTTGCACGGTCTCGTCAAGGGTCCGCGCGGAACCTCGACGGTTCGCGTGGAGGTCGATAACTGGTGTGGGGGTCAACGGGTTTGGGTGGTACTCGGTTTAGGGCATCTCCCGACGCGGTATGTACAGGAGGCCGGACGCGACCTCATTCGCGCGCAGCTCAGCCACGTCATCACATCAGCAAGCAGAGCAGAAGAGCGTGATCGCGTCCGGCGCGACTCACTGGCAGGAGGTTCGGGAGCGGGGTCGAATGCGACTGTGTGCCCGCTGCATCCACCTCCGCGTCTCGTGCGCCGCGCGTGCGCCGCGCTTCCGGCCGCTCGCGCGCCGGCTCCGGCACCCCGCTACCGCGCGTACGCTGGGACCGCCTGGGGCGGATCGCGATGCTGTGCGTGATGGTGGCGCTCGTGTATCTCTACCTGAGCGCCGGGGTCCGCCTGCTCTCCTCATGGAGGGAGTCCAAGCGCGACGGCGCGCAGGTCAGCGTGCTCGAGAGCCAGAACCGAGCGCTGCGCGACGAGCACGCCACGCTTGCAAGTCCGGGCACTGTGCAAGAAGAGGCGCGTCGCTTCGGGATGATCCGCCCGGGCGAGCAGGTGTACAGCATGAGCGGACTCCCGCCCAACTGATAGGAGCCCGGCCCGCCCGCTCCGCGCGACCCGCGCGGCGGCCATCCGTGACTGCGAAGGCGCCGGCGCTGCTAGCCTCGCCCCTCGTGGCCGGGTTCGACAATGCGATCTATCAGTGGCAGCAGGGCGAGCGACGCCTCTCCCAGGCTCCTCCCGAGCGCCTGCCTCTGCTCCAACGGATCGTCGACACGCTGGTCGCAGAGCTGCGCAAACGGCTCGGTGGGCGCTTCTCCGCCGAGGAACTGGCCGATTTCTATGGACGCGGCACCTCGTGGTGTTTGCAGCTGGCGATCGACATCGCCCCCGAGGACCCATGGGCGTGGGATTCGGCGATCGTGATCGACGCCGCGTTCGCCCGCTATCTGCGCGAGGCGGTCGACTACGCCGGCGGACGGCTGGTCGTCGCCGAGGGGTAGCTTCCTAGTCGTCAGAGCCGGTGCGGCGGATCACTATCTGATCCTCCTCGACAGTGACCTGCACCGGCCGGTGACCGGCCCAATGCTCGGCGTAGATCGGGTTGTCCTGGATGGCCGGGTCCAGCCACAGGCCGTAGCCCTCTTCTCCGTGCTCAAACGTGCCCTCCAGTGGCTCCGCATCGCGTGAGGAGGAGCGCCGACCCCTGCGACCGCGCCGCCGGCGAGTGGTGGGTGAGGCATCCTCCTCGTCGGTCTCCGCGCCGGCGCGCTCCTTCTCGGCGGCCCTTTCCTCGGCCTTCACGCGCTCGGCCTCCATCGCCGCCTCTAGTTCCGCCGCGATCAGCTCGTCATCCTCGGCGCGCAGGTCGATCTCCTCGGGATAGGAATCCGCGCTGCCGGCGCCATCGACTGGGCTGTCCTCGCCGAGCAGGTCGTTTTGCCGCTTGAACTGCTCGATCTCCTGGACGGTGACTTCGAGCTGATGGGCTACCCAAGCATCGGTACGGCCTTGGCGTACCCAGCTTCGAATCTGGTTTAGGTGCGGGCGCAGTGATCTACGAGCCATGGACGGCCCGGGAGACTAGCGCATGCTCTCTCTGCTCGCGCTGAACGTCCAAAATGCACTTGCCGGCGAGGAGCCCGTGGAGCTCCGTTGAATCGCGGATCAAACATTTCGAGCTCTCGCTCGCGTTCAGTGGGACGGATGACTATGCTTGCCGATAGGGCGGGACCGGGGGCGATCTCGTCCTATGTCCATGGCCAACGAGAAGGGTGCAACCGATGCTGGTTCTGACGCGCAAGCCCAACCAGAGCATCATGATCGGCGACGACATCGAGGTGTCGGTGCTTTCAGTGGTGGGCGAGAAGGTGCGGATCGGCATCCACGCTCCGCACGACATCCCGGTGTTTCGGACCGAGATCTACGTTGAGATCCAGCGCGAGGGCGAGCCGGACGGCTCAGCTCCCAGCGACGCTGTGCGCGCTGAGGTGGATGACGCACTGGACAAGCTGGGCGACGCTCCTGGCTGAGCAGCACCTGGCTGAGCGGCAAGCAGTACCTAGCCGAGCAGCAGATACAGAGTTCGGAACATCACGACCGTGACGATCGCGGCGGTCAACATCAGTGTGAGCACCAGCAGCACAAAGCGAACCGAGCCGCGTTTGTGGCGGCGCTGCACCTCGCGCTTGAGCGCTCGCTGCTCGGTCGTGCGTCGTAGCGACGCACGACGGTGGCGCTCCATCGAGATCTCACGGGCAAACGCCCGCTCGATGTCCGTCGCGCTTTGACGCATCTTCATCGCGAGGACCTCCCGCATTGCCGGTTAGGCCACGCAGGCCAACGGTTGAGTCTCCCGGACCGCGGAGTAGGCCCCTCAGACCGCCGATTGAGCCTGCTAGGCAACAGGAGCCCTGCCCTCGGCTCGCTCATAGACCTTCACGAAGCGCAGATAGTTCTCGGCGATCTGGCGTGCACCCTCTGAGCGTTCGATCTTGCCGTCGACATACTGCTTCAGCGGGTTCCACCAGATCGAGCGGCCGATCGCGAAGCCGACGAAGCCGTCCACCGGCGCCGCCTGGTCGAGCCAATGGTCGACCTTCGCGTCGTCGGCGCCACGGCCAAGCACGACGCACACGACGCCGTCGCGCCCACCCGCGCGAGCTTGGGCGACCAGCATTTCGCAGTCCGCTCGCTCATCCACGCCCTCGATCTTCCAGATGTCCACCTCAATGCCGGCATCCTGGATCTCCGCGATCGTGCGGCGCATCAGCTCGGGACGCAACTCCGCGTCGTAGCGCTCGGTGCTGCCGTCGACCTCCTGCAGCTGCGCCTCCTCGGCGGGCACCAGCAGCTCGAACAGGAACTTGCGCTGCTTGGAATGCAGCCAGTCGGACAGTCGCTTCAACTTCTGCAGCTGCTCCGCGTTTTCGCTCGCCTCGCCGTCGGGGTTGTAGCGAACGAGCACCTTCGTGAAGTCCGGATCGAAGCGCTCGATGTGCTCGCCGAACTCATCTCCGTACTGAAAATCGAACATGTTCTGGCCTGAGCGCTCGGCGGGCATCGCGAGCTTCAATCCCTGTGCGCGCGCTTCCTCGGGGACCGAGCCGCCGAACTGCTCGTCAACGAGCACACCCGTCACCGACGCGTCCGCGCCGCTTGCGACCGCTCGCTGCAGCCCCTCGAATATGAGGTGCTTGGCGTCGGCGATCATCGCGGTCTGCTCAGAGTCCGGTTCGCCCTCGATCCCGAAGAACTTCTTCTGGAAGGAGCCGCGGTGGTCGAACGCGAGGATGTAGAGCTTCTTCTCGTAGCCAAGTTGCATCGATCGGTTTCCTTTGGCAGTTGCTGGTAGCGCCCCGCGGACGTGCCCGCAGGGGGCTCGCAAGTCGCTGGCGAGGTCACGTTGCACTCTATCGCCGGTGGCACTCGCGTGGCTCTTAGAATGGGTCGATGCCCTCCGGTGCCGATCTGTTCGTGGTTTGCAAGAAGTGTGGATCGGAGGTCAGCCCGTACATCACCGAGTGCCCCTACTGTGGCCACAGGCTGCGTCGTCGCGCTCCCAAGCTCCCACGCGATCGCTTGCGCGATCCGAGCAGCGGACTGCTCAGGCGAGCATCGCTCGGGCGCCTGCGTCGCGGGGAGATCGCTGGAGTGCGAGCGGACGCGCCGCCATACGTGACGCTTGCGATCGTGGCCACAAGCTGCGCCCTGTGGATTGCGACTCAAGGGGCGTATGTGAATATCGGCAAGCTCGTGATCGTAGGTCCGCTGAACGGCGAATGGTGGAGGCTGCTCAGCAGCCAGTTCGTCTACGCCAGTGGCTTCTCCGCCGGCCTGTTCATGTTCTCGGCGCTGGTCGCCGTGGCGATCTTCGGGAGTCTGCTGGAGCGCAGCCACGGCTCGCTGCTTGTGCTCGGGCTGTTCCTCGGCGCCGGAATCACCGGCGGGCTGGCGGCCGAGGCCGTCTACCCGCTGCCCGTGGTCACCGGCGCAAACGCCGGCGCGCTTGCGCTGCTCGTCGCGTGGGCGGCACCTAACGTGGCAGCGGCCCGCGCCCACGACTACTACGAGGCCGATCTGCTCGGTACCGCCGCGATCGCGGCGGTACTGCTCGTAATGCCCTACGCGCGCCCGGAAGCGAGCTGGCTGGCGGGCATCGTCGGCGCCGCGCTCGGCTTGACGGTCGGGCTTGGCGTGAGTCGCGTGCACTCCACGTGAGTGCCGAGCATCGCGCCTGGCGTCTGGCGCCGCCAGGCGGTCCCCAGGGGCCTATGATGAAATCGCTTTGCCCGACCGTTCTTACACTGCCGCCGAGGTGGACGCAGCGCTCACAGCGCTGGTCGAGCCTGGACGGTTGGCGCACGCCCAGGATGTCGTTACGCACGCTGCCCCGACACTCCAGCGCGTGCTTGCGGGCGCGCTTGCCGAAGGAGGCTGGTTCGGAGATGCGCACCAGGCGGAGATCGACCGTGTCGTCGGCGAGCACGACGAGGTCGAGCGGGCCACCGCGGTGAGCACGCTCGTGGCCGATCAAACGCGGCTGGGCATGTTCGTAGGCGTGGCGGTCGGCTTCGAGCTGGCGCACGAGCTCGAGCATGTCCGCGAGTCGGGCGGTGAGGAGCAGGGTAGGGACGAGCCGAGCAGGGGAGAGTCCGCCGGGCAAGAGTCGAGCGCGGCGGCTTCCAAACACGATCAAACACCAACACAGGAGCACTGACCATGCAGATTCGCTTTCTCGGCCACGCGGCTTTCGAGCTCTCCGACGGCGAGCGCTCGGTGCTGATCGACCCGTTTCTGACTGGCAATCCCAAGGCAGCGGTGGCTGCAGAGGAGCTGAGCCCGGACGCGATCCTGCTGACCCACGGTCACGGCGACCACATCGGCGACACAGTGGCGATCGCCAAGCGCACAGGTGCGCACGTGGTGGGGATTGTCGAGATAGCGAACGAGCTCGGCGAGGAGGGCCTGGAGAACGTGCACGATCCAAACATCGGCGGCACCGTGGAGCTCGAGTGGGGCTCGGTCAAGCTGGTGCCGGCTTGGCACACCTCGACCACACCGAAGGGCACCGTCAACACGCCGGCCGGGCTGATCGTGAAATTCGCCGGCAAGACGATCTACCATCTGGGCGACACGGGTTTGTTCTCCGACCTCGCGCTCAACGCCAAACAGGCAGGCGAGATCGACGTGGCGCTGATGTGCATCGGCGGGCACTACACGATGGACCGCCACGACGCGGTCGAGGCGGCGCGGATGGTTGGCGCCAAGCAGACGATTCCCTGCCACTACGACACGTTTCCGCCGATAGAGACCGATGCGCAGGCGTTCAAGGCCGACGTCGAGGCTCAGGGCTCCTCGCAGGTGATCGTGCTCGCGCCCGGCGACACCCACTCGCCATGAATTGCATCGCAGCTGAGCACAGCGGCCCGAATGTGCACGGCGGTGCCACCGGCGTCCGTCGCTCCTCCGCGTCCGTGGGCGTTTGGCCATGACGATGACCCATGCGGTGGTCCTGATCGAAGCGGAGCGTGACGCGCTGTCCACGCTCGGTGGCGAGCTCGCGGATGTCGATGGAGTCGCGGAGGCCTACTCGGTCACCGGCCAGTGGGACTTCATCGCGATCGTGAGGGTTCCCGACCACGAGCAGCTCGCTGAGGTGGTCACCGCCGGGATCGGTGCGCTGTCGGGTGTCGGTCGCACGCAGACGATGGTCGCGTTCGCCGCGTTCTCGAGGCACGACCTCGAGTCGATGTTCTCGATCGGCGAGTGAGGGTTCCCGCGCCGATGGCATCTGTGCCACTCAAGCCGCAGTACGGCCCGACGCTTGGCAAGCTGCTGGAGCCGCGCTGGCGCTCGGCGCGACCGACCGTGCGCGCAATCGCCCTCGCGGCCGGTGTCGGTCTGCTCGCGCTGATCGTCGGCGTCGTGCTGAGCCTGCTCGACGCCGGCTACTCCCACGGCGGGCGGGTGCCGTTCAGTTTCAAGTACAAGGGGCTCTATCGCACCGCCACGGAACCGGGCGACTATGTGACGCTGGTGCGCACCTCCCATGGGCTGCTCGATGACTCCTATGCGGTTGCGCCGCTGGCGCTCCCGCACTATCGCGGCGAAGCGAGCGGTGAGCTGCCGCTGTTTGCCAGTGGCTACACTCGCGCACTTGCGGGCCGGCTGTCGCACTTCAGGCTCGAAGGCGAGGGCAAGACTCGCATCAGCTCGACGCTGTCGGGCTATCACGTGCTCTACACCGCGCTTGTGGACGGGCGCACGATGTACGGGCGCAACGTGATGCTGCTGCCGCACGGCCACGGTGTTCGTGAAGGCGTGGTGCTCGAAATGCTCAGCAGCGAACCGGCGACGATCTCACTGCCCGTGGCAAGCTCCGGCGTGCTCGAAACGCCGTTGAAGACGTTCTCGTTCGGCTAGCCCGCGGGGGTGCCGCCGGTCGACAGTGTTTCCGGCGCCGGCGTGGAGGGCTGCTGAGATTGACCGACGGCGACGATCCCCGGGCTGGGGTTGGCGCTGACAGGGACGACACCCGAGCTGGGGTTGCCGCTGCTCGACGTTTCGATCGGTGTGGGCGGGGGCGTTGGCGCGGTTGCTTCTTCGGTCGTGGTTGTAGGAGCGGTTTCCGTTGTGGGGCCCGGCGTTTCGCTCGGCGAGGTGGTCGTGGCGGTGACTGTCGGCGTGGGTGTTTCCACCGAAGCGCCCGAGGGAGCCTGTGCCTGCGTGCTGGGAAGCTCGGTTGAGTCGGTCGTCACCTCTGTCACCGGCGGGGCCGGAGGCTTGACCGTGGTCGGTTGAGGCGTGGTCGCCACTGTGCTCGGGGTTGTTGCGGCAACATTCACGACCGTGCCCGCGGTGCTCTTCGGAGCGGCGATCTTGGCTTTCTTGGTGCGCCGGCGCACCGATCTATCGGTCGCCGTCCTCGCCCCCAAGGTAACAACCGACACGCTCGCGGGCTGTGCGCTGGAGCGCACGATCACCGGTGCAACGGCAGGTGCGGAGCTTGCGATCGTCGCGGCCGCGGTGGCGTGGCGATGGTGGTGTGGGTAGGCGCCAGAGTGGTCCACCTCGACGGTGCCCGCCGTCACGATCGCGGCGACCGCCAGTCCCGCCACCGCCTTGGTCGCGAGCGCGCCGGCGCCGGCGGTCAACAAGCCGCCGCCGGCGCTCGCGCTTGTGGCTGCCCCCGCCCCCGCGGCAGCACCCGCTCCGCCGGCGCCCGCCACATGGGCGCCCCCTGCGCCGGCGGTTGACCCCAGCTTTGTGAGCACAAGCTTCTTGATCAGCAGCAGCGGCCCCACCGGGAAGATCGCAGCGAGTGCGACGTTGTTGTCCTTCAGCTGCTTGCGAAACGCGCGGCAGCGCTCGCAGTCGCGCACATGGCGGCGCACGGCCGGGCCCGTCTTGAGCAGACCCTCGGCGACTTCGCCGAGCTCCATGCGCGCCTCCTCGCAGGTCAGCTTGCGCGCCTCGGCGGCCTCGGCGAGTGAGATGCGGGCGCGCACCAACAGCGACTTGACCGCCGGCACCGTGGTCTCCATCGCGTCTGAGATCTGCTCGTAGGAGAGCGCGTCGATCTCGCGCAACAGCAGCGCGGTGCGCTGGGTCTCGGGAAGCTGCTGCACGTCGCCGATCAGCTGGCGGAAGCTCTCGCGACGCATCACCTTGTCCGCGGTCGACACGCCATTATCGGCGAAGTGCACGTCCATCGAGTCCACACCGATCGCGCTGGCCTTGCGCAGGTGGTTGAGCGAGCGGTTGCGCGCGATCCGATACAGCCACGGGCGCACGTTGATCTCGCGCTCGTCGGCGAGGATCGCATTGAAAGCGGCCGCGAACACCTCCTGCAGGACGTCCTCGGCGTCCTCCTTGGAGCCGAGCATGTGGCGGCAGAAAGCAAGCAAGCGCGACTGGTAGCGCGAGAACAGTGTCTCAAACGCCGCGTGCTGGCCACGGCGGATCATCGCGATCAGGCGCTCGTCCGACTGCAGGCGCAGCAACGCCGAGGGGCTTCTGAGGCCGGGCGCTGCTGGGGCTTTTAGTGCGGAGACCTCCACGGCGGTCCTTTCGCTGCTTTCACGTCTATAGACACGCTAGCAACGGTGTAGTTGCGGTCTATGTGCAGTATTGCTCCCCACCGGAAAGGCCAGATAAACGCTGCTTTGCATGCAGCCTTGCACCATCGCGCAAGCGGCCTGCCACCGATGCTGCCCGTGTCGAGTTTCGAGAGATCGGAAACTGCCGCGAGGTAGGAAAAATCAGCATGTTTGCTTGCCGTCCACGCTAGACAGATGCACTACGGACTGGACTAGAGTGGCAGTGCTCGCCCGGGTGGCGGAATTGGAAGACGCCGTCGACTTAAAATCGATAGTCCGCGAGGGCGTGTGGGTTCGAGTCCCACCCCGGGCATCGCATCGCTCGCGTGCGCGCGCCTCTGAGGTGGCGCGCAGCGTGCTGCGATCAGGCGCGAGGCGCGCTGCGATCACGGGCACGCCCAGCAGATCCCCATCCCATTCGCCGCCCGCATGGACCTTGCCGCGGGACCCACGACAACGCAGGCGCACACCCTGGGGTAGAGTCGCGGGCGCGATGTCCACGCAAAGCACGCAGGAGAGCGCCGATCGAACCGAGGAGCTGCACGGCGGACGCCTGATCGCGCGGCGCCTGAAGGCACACGGCGTGAGCAAGCTGTTCACGCTGTCCGGCGGCCACCTGTTCTCGATCTACGACGGCTGCCGCGAGGAGGGCATCGAGATCGTGGACGTACGCCACGAGCAGACCGCGGCGTTCGCGGCGGAGGGCTGGGCGAAGGTCACGCGCGAGCCGGGCGTGTGCGCGCTCACCGCCGGGCCGGGTGTCACCAACGGGATGAGCGCAATCGCAAGCGCGCAAGCCAATCACACGCCGATGCTCGTGCTCGGTGGCCGTGCGCCCACGCTGCGCTGGGGGCAAGGGTCGCTGCAGGAGATCGACCACGTGCCGTTCGTGCGTCCGCTGTGCAAGCTCGCCACCACCGCCCAGAGCACCGCGGAGATCCCCGGGTTGGTGGATGAGGCATTTGCGCTCGCGCTTGCGCCCCATGGTGGGCCCACGTTCCTGGATTTCCCGCTCGACTACGTGTTCATGAGCGCCACCGAGCCCGATCCTCAGCCACAGCGCGCGCAGAGCGCGAAAGGACCCGATGCCGGGGACCTGCAACGGGCCGCGGCCTTGCTGCGCGAGGCTGAGCGTCCGGTGGTGATGGCGGGCACCGACCTCTACTGGGGGCGCGGCGAGCAAGCGCTACTGGAGCTGGCCGAGACACTGCGCATCCCTGTGTTCCTCAACGGCCTCGCGCGAGGCTGCGTGCCCGCCGACCACGAGCTGTTCTTCTCGCGCACCCGCTCGCAAGCGCTGAAAGACGCCGACGTGGCGCTTGTGATCGGCGTGCCGATGGACTTCCGGCTCGGCTTCGGCGGGGCATTCGGAGCTGACACCGCGATCGTCGCAATCGACGTCGCCGAGCCGCAACGCCCCCATCCGCGCGAGCCCACGGTCGAGCTGTATGGAGAGCTCACGCGCACGCTTGGCGAGCTGAGCGCCGCGGCCGGCGGCGCGGCGCTTTCGAGCTCCTCGTGGGTCGCGGACCTGCGAAGTGCCGAGACAGAGAGGCGCGAGGCCGAGCGCACAGAGCTCTTCGATGCGCGCGCTCCGCTTCATCCGATGCGGCTGTACGCGGAGCTTGCGCGAGTGCTAGACCGCGACGCGATCGTGATCGGCGACGGCGGCGACTTCGTGTCCTACGCCGGTCGCGTGATCGACAGCTATGCGCCCGGCTGCTGGCTGGATCCCGGCCCGTTCGGCTGCCTGGGGACCGGACCAGGCTATGCGCTCGCCGCCAAGCTCGCCCATCCCGACCGCCAGGTCGTGCTGCTGCTCGGCGACGGGGCGTTTGGGTTCTCGGGAATGGAGTTCGACACGCTCGCGCGCCACGGCGTGAACGTGGTGGGAGTGATGGGCAACAACGGGATCTGGGCGCTCGAGAAGCACCCGATGGAGTTCCTCTACGGCTATTCGGTCGCCGCCGACCTGCGCGCCGGCACTCGCTACGACGAGGTCGTGCGTGCGCTCGGCGGACACGGCGAGCTGGTAGAGCGCCCCCAGGATGTCGGCCCGGCGCTCGAGCGGGCATTCGCGTCCGGTTTGCCGGCGCTCGTGAACGTGCTCACCGACCCCGCGGTTGCCTACCCGCGCAAGTCGAACCTCGCCTGAGCGCACCTCCGAGTGCGCCTTGCCGGGTCGGCGGCGTGCACGGCGGGACCCGCAAAAAGGAAGCCGCCCGGGTGGGCGACTTCCTCAGGGGCTTGGCCTCGAGACGAAGGCAGGGGTGCACGCCTCAAAGCCGGTTAGGTTGACCCGGATCGCGGGACCGCCGATCGCTCGGCGCAGACCAAGGCCTATGGACCGGTGCGGAAACACGCAACAGAGCTCGTGCCGCCACGCCGATACTCGTTGTTCGGCGTCGGGGGACGATCGGATTAACCGGATCGCCCGCTCTCGAACGTTTGTCCAGGCGCCGCCGCGTGTCTAGCCGAGTCCCGCGAGACGCAACGTGCCGCCGCGCAGAATGTCGTGCTCGGAGACCTCCACCAGATCCAGGTCAAACAAGCCCATCGCCTCATCCAGCAAGATCATCCCCGCCACGATCGTGGGTGCGCGATCGGGATGCAACCCCACCACCTCACGGCGCTGCGCTTCGCTGAGGTCGGCCAAGCGCGCGATCAGCAGCTGCACCGTCGCGCGCAACAGCCGATAACCGTGCACCCGCTCGGGATCGTAGGGATCGAGCTCCTGGTCGATCGCCGCCGCCGAAGTCGCGGTGCCGGCCACCGCGATTGCGTTTGTCACCGCGTCGCGTTGCGCGCGAGGCAGGCTCTCGCGGAAGATCGCCCGCGTGTCGGCAGCCAAGTCCTGCAGCTCCGCCGGGGGCGGCGGATCGCTGTGGATGTGGCGCTCGCTCATCCTGAGCACACCCGCCTGCACCGACACGTGAAAGCTCGCGGTGCGGTCGGTGCCCACGATGAACTCGGTGGAGCCCCCGCCGATGTCGATCACCACCGTCGGCTCGCTAGAGCCGCCATCGCGGTCGCTCATCGCGCCGAGGAACGTGAGCTGGGCCTCCTCGTCACCGGACAGCACCCTTGCGTCCAGGCCGAACTCCTCGCGCACGCGCGCGGTGAACTCTGCTCCGTTGGACGCGTCGCGCACCGCGGAGGTGAGCACAGCGAGGTTGGCCTCGCACGCGAATCGGTCGATCGTGGCGCGATAGTCAGTGAGCGTGGCGCACACGCGCGCGATCGCCTCCTCAGAGAGACGGCCGCCCGTGTCGACCCGGTCGCCCAGGCGCGTGACGCGCGACTCGCGGTGCAGTTCGGTGACAGTGCTCTGGGTTGCGTCGACATCCGCCACGAGCAGGCGCGTTGAGTTGGTGCCTATGTCGACAACAGCCGTGCGCATTCGCGCGGGATCGTATGGCAACCATCGCTGGGAAGCTTGGGCGCATGGGTGGGCGTTGGGTGGGCGTTGGGCCCGGGCGCGGTTGGGATTGTGTGCCCGGGGCCTGCGGGTTTGCGCGCCCAGGCCTACTGCTGTGGTGCCATCTTTGCTAGAACATGAGGAGCGACGCGGGGTGGAGCAGTCTGGTAGCTCGTCGGGCTCATAACCCGAAGGTCGCAGGTTCGAATCCTGCCCCCGCTATGGAGGAAAAGCCCCGCGACAGCGGGGCTTTTTCGTGGGCGGGCCCGGCCGGGGTGCAGTGCCATTGTTCCAATATCGTTCCAATTTGTTTTGGAACTCGGGAGCGCAGGTTGAGCGGGGGTCGATCAGGCACCCTCATCACTTTCCCTTTCTTGGCTTTTTTAGAAGGAAAGATGGTAGGATGAGCGACATGACCAAGCGCGAGCATCGAGAGCTGGTGGCCAGCTTCGTGACGCTGGACGACACGATCACGCGTGCCAGCAACGCGCTTTCCAACGGTGACGTCGCGGTGGTTGAGCGTGAGCTCGAGCAGGCGAAGCGAAAGGTCTGCGCGGATGCCCCCGCCCTTACCGTGCCCGAGGTGGCAGAGGAGTTGGGCGTGAGTCGTCCGACGGTGCGTAGCTGGATCGCCAAGGGCCTTCTGAATGTCGTCGCTGACACTTCGCCGCAGCGCGTGAGGTTCGCAAGCGTTCAACAGCTGAAGGAGCGCTTGGCCAGGTTGCGTGCGCTGTCGAAGGACGAGCGACGTTTCTCGCAACTGTTGCGGGAGGCGGCCGATCAGCGGGCGCTGGAGCAGCCGGGAGCGCGGGAGGGCTTGCAGGACGCTCTCGCCGGCGACACCGTGGATCTCTGATCGGATCATGCGGCTCGGCTGATGGCGCCACGGTTCAGCGTCACCGTCGCGCGGCGCTGCGACCAACGCGTCAAAGCACTGCGCGGCGAGGCCAAGAAGCGCTTCGATCGTGTGGTTGAGGAACTCCGCCATCGTGAGTGCGAGGCAGGCGGGATCCGTATGCGCACCGAGACGGGTGCAGATCACCGGGTATGCGAGCGGCACTTCTACGCCGCCTGGCGGATGCACCTGGTGTTCGGAGATGACGAGAGAATCGTGATCTCGTGGGTGGGCGAGCACACCGAGGATGAGGGCGTTCATATGGAGGGTGCGCAAGGCATCCCTGGTCTCAGCGGTATCGGTCGTGCTCGTGACGAGCAGCCCAAATGCTGCGACGACCTGGAAGATCCACCAGCAGACCCGGATTTGGTCGATCTCGTCAATCAGATTCGTGACGGACGGCGGCGACATCGAGCCCGGGGAGCACGCGGGCGATCGTAGCCTGCGCGACAGAGCGTGCCACGTGATCGCTCCGTAGTGGGAGTGCCGTCGGTGGCTACGTCACCCACCGCGCGTCCGCCAGCTCGTCCCGGTACTTCCCAGTGGTCAGGAACGCCTGCAGCCGGCGGCCCTCGGCCAGCGGTCGGACCTTTGCGATCGCCTGGTTGGGCGTGCGCGCCTCGGTCGCGTAGACCTGCTGGTACTCGGCCGAGTCGACGCCCTTGGAGGGGTCGGTGGCGAACACGAGATACCCGCGGTTGCGCATTCGCTGGGCGTTGATCTCGGCGATGTGCTTGTTCTCGCGCTCGAGGTCTTTCGCCCAGGCGAAGAGGTCGCTCTGGGTGCCGGTGGCTGTGGTCATGGGTTGATCTGCACCGTGGGGTTCATCTTGCCATGGGGTTTGGACGAGACTCTCGCCTTCGCTATGGCTTGCTTTCCACACCCATGAAGATGAATCGCTGGAGATCCCCCGCGAACCTCAGCGGACCATGGCATCGTGATCCCCTCCAGCCGCGATCCTGTGATCAGCCGATTACACGTACGAATTCGGCGATCACCCGCACTTCGTCATCATGCTCGGGTCGCAACACAATCGGCTCGTAGTCCGGGTTGAGCGGTTCGAGTGTGATCTCTCTGTTCTCCCACAGTTCGTCGTCAGAGACATTCTTGCTGTGGTAACGCTTTACCGCATAGCTGCCACCCGTGTCGGGATCGCTGATCTCATGGTGCTCGACAAGGAGGATGTCGCCGTTGTTGGGCCCTGTCGCGATCGGGCTGGCGAACAGGCACCATGCGCCGTCGGGAATACGAGGCTCCATTGAGTGCCCTTTGACCTCGGCAACGAACATCCCTACCCTCAAGCTGCCGCCGTCGCCCAGACTCGCCCAGCCCTCCGGCTCCACCGCTTCACTCGGCCCGAAAAGTCCGGCTGCAACCTTGAGAGAATAGATTGGCACAACCGATTGAAACCGCTCACTCTCGGGTGGATTATCGACACGTCGGAACGGAAGCGGTATAACAACGCCTATGTCGGTCGACGAAGTCGTATGCGCCACGCGCGAATCAGCTGGCGGTGGATCGAGCTTTGTCTCATATGTCGCTCCCGAGGCAGCTGCCGCAGCCATGGCATCATAACGCTCAAGGATCAGGCGCTTCGTGCGGTACTCGTCGAACCGCTCCTCGTCGCGACGGCGAACGATCGGAAAAGTCTCCATGATGTACTCGACGTCGTCACGCTCGATCCCGTAGAGATGGAACATCACGGCGTCGAGCTCCGCGCGAATCAGCGCGCGACGGTCCGGATCCCAGCGGAACGGCGGACCATCGTAGCCGAGATCACGCGCAAACGGCGCCAGATCGTTGGCCGTGAAGGTGAGCTCCAAGATGCACTCTTCACTGAATTTAGCCGCCGAAATTCCTCCGAGGTGCGCCATAGCCTGCGCAAACTGCTCGCGCGACGGCACCGGCAGTTGTTCGAGATACGCCAACGTCAGATGTGTGCCGCCGATCTTGTTCCGAGCGGCATAGTCGCCAGCAAAGGAGAAAAGCGCCGCCGCTAGCCAGATGATCTCAAGTGGCCGCCCGGTCATCAAGACGGGGGCGCTTCTCTCAACCCCAACGCGGGGGATCACGGCGCCGATTGCGGTGCGCTCATTAGATGCGCTCGTGACATCCTTCACACACAGCAGCCAGTCTCGATCCCATCTGCCCTGGAGGCGGCTGTCGACCTCGGACCTTGGTACCCAGTGCCTTGGCTGCGAGACGACCTTTGGGTCCGAATGAGCCTCGTCATCTAGATAGCGGGGCTGGCCCTGGCGAACGGTAGCCGTTTGGCTTCGCACGATACTTGCTGCGCGGTGATCCCACATACCGAGCATCTTTGCCTCAAAGAGCGGCAAATAACTAGGTTCCCCATCGACATAGTCGCCTATGAGGGCACGTTCGGACGCCAGGCTGGACTCGTCTCTAAGCAATTTGCTGTCGACATTGGCTTGAAACATGATTAGCTGCGAGAACTTCCACAGGTCGCCGTTCGTCGTCGCCTGGTCGCGAATTACTGGGACCCGTTCATACATGCCTGTCAGGATACGTGCGTCTCTACGCGATCTGATAACGGGACAAGTGGATGTGTTGGGATTTAGCCGGCGAATCTGGTCGATCGAGAGTGTGAGCATGCGCTCTTGGTCGTTGAAGTCCTCCACCCTATGCGCGAAAAAAATAAACGCAGGGTGATCAACTCGGCGCTCCCGACCGGTGGTAACCAACAGGGCGAAGCGCGCGCTCCTGTGGACCCCAGGGAACAGACGTTCGCGATTCTCAAAGTCATAAAGAGACCTGAGGCGCTTCGTCTCCAGCATCTCCCTGAAGAGCTGCTGGTTGGACGAGTCTGTGGCGATGCTGGTGGGCACCACCAAGCCAGAGAGACCAGCCGGATGGACAAGCGACAGTGCTATCTCCATGAACAGCGGAGCCGTATTAAGTCGACCAGAACCTCCATTTGGGTAGCGCCCGGAGGAGTGGACGAAATGCTGAATACTCCCTATACGGCGCTGTTCCGACTCGTAATCCACCGCCAGCGACGAATCGTCATTTTTCAACTCATGGATAAGTCGCTCGCGTTGGCTCGTGTTGGCAGCCTTGGCGATCTCGGGCGCGTTCGTCGCAAAGAACTCTCGCGGGTCTACTTGCACCTGGTCCCAGGGTGGGTTGCCGAGCACGACATCGAACCCGCCGCGCTCCCACACCGCCGGGAACGCGACGTGCCAGTGGAGGAACGAGTACGTCTGCTTTGCGTGGCCCACTACGGCCAGCTCGTCGGGTGAGAGCGCGGTCCCACCGTCGCTGAGCGCACGCGCTAGGGTGTCATTCGTGATCGCGGTCGTGTCTGGGCGCTTCTCGACGACGAACGCAGCGCACCAGATGTCGGCAGCGAGGGCGGCGCGGCGCAGCTCGGTAGAATGCAGCATCTGCTCAAAGCGGTGCTGCTGCTCGCGAACGCCGGTGAGGGAGTGGTCATCGACGGCACTGATCGAGGTAGCCCTGGCAGCGATTACGTGAGCGTCGGTGTTGACGTTGCCGTCGGTAAGGTCCACGGCCAGCTGTCCCGTCAGCTCTCCCTCGTTGCGCTTGCGAAGCCCGGTGACGCTTCGTCTGTCGTCGCCGAGGATCGGTTTGAACGCGCTGGCTGGGATGCCCGCAGCGATCAGCTCGGGGGTGCTGCCGAGCAGGCTATTGCCGATCGCGATCCGGTGGTCGAGGAAGGAGAGGGGCTGGCCCGGATCGAGGGCCTCCATCCACAGTGACACCTTGCACAGCTCAACCGCCATCGGGTTCACGTCAACCCCATAAATGCAACTACCCGTCACATCGCGCAACGCATGACGCATCGCCTCGGGTGAAGGCTCCGAATCACCAGTGCGAATAGCGGCGAGCCGCTTGCCTATCCTGTTGGCAGCTGCGATCAGAAAGTGACCGGACCCACAGGCTGGATCGCAGATGGTGAGTTCGAGTATCGCCGCCTCAGGATCAGCACTTTTTGCAGCCTCGTCAAGGATTGGCTCTAGCGCGGAATCAAGCAACGCAGTAATGAGATCCGTGGGTGTGTAATAGCTGCCCGTCGTCTTCCGATCGTTACCGTTGCTCGTCTCCAGTGTAAATGTCGCAGTTTCACGATCCAGCTCAGGATGAAGCTCGAGCAACGACTCATACACCGAGCCGAGCTCCTCAGCCCCGAGGTGACGGAAGTCCACGACGCGACGAACGCCGTGTTCCTCGACCCAAGCGAGATCACGTATTGCGGAGAGAAGCTCAGAATTTGCCACCGTGGCGTCGGCCAGCTGTCCGAGCGCCTCTCGAGACCAAAGGTAGCTTCCGAGTGCGGGCAACGCCAAGGGCTGGCAACTAGAACTACCGAGGTGCTCCATTACGGTGCTCAATGCCGTATAGAGGTCGTGCTGTCGACCGCCGCGGCGGCGATCTGCGAGTCGGCGAAGCCGCTGAGTCGAATAGTGACGGAGAAACCTTTCGCGCGTCCTTGCGTCGGCAGCCGGATCGAGAAGCGCGTCGCGGTCCTCCGCCACAAACAGGAACAGCAGGCGGTAGACCAAGCGCAGCAGCTGGCGGTAGTAGTCTTGGGCCACTAGCGTGCCCGAGCGCAGAGCCTCGTGAAGGTGGTGATTGTCTGGGTGTGCAAGGAAGCCTCTGCCGAGGGTCGCGATCGCTTCCTCGACCCCTATCCGCAGCGCATCGAGCGCTCGGGCTCCCTGTTCCGACGCGATCTTGCTCCAGCACTCGAGCCAGCACTCGTCTGGCCGTTCAGTCTCAACCCGTGATTGATGACAAACCAACCACATCACCACGAAATCTGAGTACGCTTCACCGATCATCATCGCCTCGAGGTCGAACTCGACATACGCTTGGCGAGTCAGAGCAACGTTGTCGCGTACGAGTCGCAGCCGCAAGCCGTTGCTTACCATTCCCCAAAGCCGCTCTGGTGAGCGATTCAGTAGCTCCTGCACCAGGCTGTGCGGGCTTTGACCCGACGCGCCACGCACACCGGGGGTCCGGCGGTCCAGCGCAACGTTGCAGCCGACCATGTGGATCGGTGTGTGGTTCCATTCAGTAAAGACTGGGTAGCTCTTGTCGTCGATCTCCACAGCTGGCTGGCTGACGAGCCTGCCGTAACCAAACTCATCAAAGACAACGTGTAGCCATCGATTGCGCGTGAGTTGGCCACCGGTGTCGTCGTCCGGCAAGTTGCGCCGGGCAGCGTCGAACGCTGCCCAGGCGCCAAGGAGCCGATTCCACCCGCGGGAGATCACCTCGCCGAGTCGGTCTCCTGGATCAAGGTGGTAACTGTCGGCGGTGAGTCCTTCGAGTTCGGGATCTGCCTCTGCAAGGCGTCGCAGCAGATCAGGTGGCAGAAGACCACCCTCCGTGTGTATGGCTTGGAAGAGTTCGCGGGTGCGAATCTGCATGTCTGTCAGGTCGTAGCTATCGGAAGCAGCACGTATACGCCGAGCACATCCACCGGAAGCTGAGGTGTAACAGCAATCGTGGCCTTTACGCGACCGGCATCACGAACCCGGCAGTGTGCGTCGAGCAGTCCGGCGGCCCGCGCATGAGCGACAGCTTCGAGCGACGGCCCGAGTTCGCCAAGACGGTCGATGGCTGCCTTCGCCTGGCTTGTGGCCAATTCGGGTGGAACGTTTGCGTCAGGGCCGACCTCCAGCAGTGCATCAGTTCCGGCTCCATCCAACCATTGTGGCGAGTCTGGCGTGCCCGTAAACCCGAGCACCAGCGCATCCTCGGCGAGCAAGGCGCTGGTGTTACCGTTGCGACCGATTGTTACGTGCAGCCGTAGACGAACCAGTAGTAGAGTGGTGCGACGATCGACCGCTCGTGTCCGGATGACACCACAACGACTTGCTGGTGAGTTAGCAAGAGGATCCAGCGCCTGGTCGAGCGTATAGCTTGTCAAGGCCGATTGAGAATTGACCCTGTAGCGCCGGTTGAGAATTGACCCCCCTGTGTGGTTTCGCCGGCCGGGCGCCAGGAGAGGGCCTCTGTAGGCGCCTGTGCGGTCCTCGGCGGGGGTGGCGCGGGTGATTGGTCAGGCCGCTTCGGGGCTCTGGCGGGGTGGCCTGCTGCCGAGGTCGTGGTTCTTCAGGCGATAGCTCTCGCCCTTGAGGCTGATGATTTCGGCGTGGTGGACGAGGCGGTCGATCATCGCGGTGGCGACGGTGTCGTCGCCAAAGATCTCGCCCCAGAGGGAGAAGTTCTTGTTGCTGCTGACGATCAGGCTTGCTTTCTCATAGCGACGGCTGATGAGCATGAACATCAGGTTCGCGGCTTGCGGGTCGAACGGGATGTAGCCGATCTCATCGCAGACCAGGAGGGGGTAGCGGTCCAAGCTGCGTAGCTGCTGCTCGAGGTCTCCGTTGCGTTGTGCCTCGGTGAGCAGCGCGACCCATTGGGTGGCGCTGCGGAAGATCACTCTTTCCCCGGCGAGGCAGGCGCGGATGCCCAAGGCGATCGACAGGTGGGTCTTGCCGGTCCCCGGCGGGCCGAGGAGCACGACGTTCTCGCGGGCGTGAACGAAGTCGAGTTGCCCGAGATGCTCGATCACCTGCTTCTTGATCGAGGTCTGGAAGGTGAAGTCGAACTCCTCGAGCGTCTTGCGGAATGGGAAGCGTGCTTGACGGATGCGGCTCTCGGCGCCGTGGGCCTCGCGTGCCTGGTGCTCGGTCGAGAGCAGCGCCTGGGTGAACTTCTCGTAGGTCCACTCCTCAGCACGGGCTCGCTCGACGAGTTTCCCGAACGCCTGAGCGGCCGCAGGGGCCTTCAGCGCCTTGAACAGGAACGCGAGCTCGCTGCTCTCGCTCATGCGATCAGCGCGTCGTAGACATCCAGGGAGCGCTGCTGCACCTCGATCTCCGGACCAGCACGCTCGACACGTAGCGCCTTCAGGGCCCGAGCATGCTCGAGCGCCGTGATCGTGCGGTGCTTAGCGAAGCAACGGTCATGGCTGGCGGCGAGCTCGCCGGTATCGAGCACCGTCGCGCTCAGGCGCTGCTGGGAGACCCGGGCCTCCACGCGCCGGCCAACGAACCCCGGGTCAAGCGAGTAGTCGTTCGTATCGAAACGCAGATAAGGATCCGGCGGGACACGCGTCACCCAGCGCCGGTCGAGATCGGGCTGCTCGGGTAGGGCTCGCATCACCTCGTGCTCCTCGGCGAGCCGGTCGACGGGCCGCGCACGCAGCCCGCGATGCAACCGTGCGTTGGCCTTCTCAAACCACGCGTCGAGCTGCAGCTGGAAGTCCAGGGGGTTAGCGAACGTCCTGGCGGGCTCGAAGTTCGTCTCGAAATACTGCTGGAGCTTCTCGACCGCACCCTTGGCCTGGGGGTCGCCCTTCCCGCAGAAATGCCAGTCGAGCTTCAGCTGCCCACAGAACGCGGCATAAACATCCGTCGGGCGCCCGCGGTGAGCGTGCAGCGCGCCCTCCCTGTCCCACACAAGCGTCGAGGGCAAGCCTCCCAGCGACCACAAGCAGCGAGCGATGCCCCAGAGCAGATCCGGTGCCTCCTTGGAGAACGCCAGCGCGCCCGCACCGACCCTCGAATAGCCAAGGCAGGCAACCACGACGTAGCCCTTGCGTGCCTGACCATGGCCGACTGGGACCTCACGCTTGGGCTGCCACAGATCGAACTGGCAGATCTCTCCAGGCCGATAAACAGTGCGCTGGAACGTGCGCTTCGGCGCGAACAGCGGGCGCATCTCACGCAAATAGTCATCGACGATCGACTTGCCGCCCGCATAGCCCAGCGGCTCGATCAGCTCACGAATCCGAACCCCAGTCAGCGTGTGGTCCGAGCGCAGCTGCTCGCAGATCTCCGCCTTGAACGGGTCCAGCTTCGACGGCCGCTCAGGACAGCGAAAACCCGGCGGGGCATCCGAGCGCAACGCCACCCGGATCGTGTTGCGAGCCAGCCCAGTGCGGCGCATCAGCTCCTTGATCGACACCCCGCGAACGAAGTGCTCCCGGCGCAGCTCTGCCCACCGCTCCACGTCCAGCACGCTCCTTCTCCCGGTCTCGGTAACAGCGACCGAACCAGGCTAACCAGACCCCGGGCGCCTCCGCCACCGCCCCAGGCGGGTCAATTCTCAACCGGCGAAGGGGGGTCAGTCTCTCACCGGCACGG
>CAWHRF010000006.1:0-246307 GCA_963831725.1 uncultured Solirubrobacterales bacterium | reverse complement strand
CCGCCCCAACCTCACCTTCGACGTGGTGAGCCTCGAGGGAGCGGGCGCGGTCGCGCGCAAGCGCGCCACGCTCCTGCACGCGCTTGCCGGCGAGGACGCGCGACCGGCGATCGTGTATTGCGGCACACGCAAGCACACCGACGAGGTGTGCGCGCTGCTCATCGAACACGGACTCAACGCCGTTTGCTACCACGCGGGTATGACCCCGGACGCGCGCCGCGCAAGCCAGGAGGCATTCATGAGCGGAGCAGCCGAGGTGGTGGTGGCGACCAACGCATTTGGCATGGGCGTCGACAAGGCGGACGTGCGCACGGTCGTGCACTGGGCGCTGCCCACGAGCCTCGAGGCCTACTACCAGGAGGCGGGACGCGGCGGGCGCGACGGGCGGCCCGGGCGGGCGTTGCTGCTCGCCTCCAGGATGGACCTCGGCCGCTTGATCCGGTTCATCAAAGAGCGCGACACGAGCGTGGAGGACGTCAAGCGCTATGTCGGGAGCCTGCGCGCGCGCGCCGTGGAGGGAGTCTCCGCGATCGGCCACGGGGAGCTGGGCGAGCGCGAGCGAGTGCTGCTGTCCATCGCCGAGCGTGCCGGCGCGGTCGAGCTGGCGCCGGGCGGCCCCGAAGGCCTGCTGGTGCGGCTCACCGGCGAAGGCAGCCCCCGCAAGGCATACGAGGCGATCAAGGCAGCCCGGGACCGCGGCTGGGACTCCTATCGCTCGATCGAGCGCTACAGCTCGAGCACCGACACGTGCCGCCGGCGGCAGATCCTCGACCACTTCGGCGACCGCGAGCCGTGTGCGACCGAAGTGCGCTGCTGCGACGTGTGCGAACCCGACCGCGAGCTGATGGCCGCCTCGCAGGCGGTCCCCGCACGGGCTCGCAAGGCGCGCGCCACGGGTATCGCAGGCACGGCGGCGCGCGCGGGCACACCCGGTGCTATCGGCGCACATGGATCAGAGGAGATCGAGCTCGACCCGGTGGACGAGGCCCAATTCGAGAAGCTCAAGGCATGGCGTCTCGGTCGCAGCGAAGGCAAGCCCGCGTTCACGGTGGCCGCCAACACCACGCTCGAAGGCGTCCTGCGAGCCAGGCCCGCGAGCCTCGAGGAGCTGCTCGAGGTCAAGGGAATCGGCCCCGCCTTCCGCGAGCGTCACGGCGAGTCGCTGCTGCAGGCGCTCGCGGAGCTGTAGCGTGCGCGGCCGCCTCGGTGGTGTAGCACTCGGCGGCCCCGCCGCTCCCGCCCAGCGTCGCTAGCATCCATAGCCGCGCCGACGTAGCTCAGCTGGTAGAGCACTTCACTCGTAATGAAGGGGTCCGGGGTTCGAGTCCCCGCGTCGGCTTGGACCAAAAGCGCATGGATGCTGGGGTCTGGGGCAGGCTCGGGCCTGGGTTGCCTCGCTTCAAATCGGCCCCAATAGGCCCGTTTCTGCTTCCGCCGGTAGCAAATTGATAGCACGAGACTTGCTGCCAGCGGAAGCAGATCTGGCGCTGAACTAGATCGTGAATCCGCGCCAGGGCAGTCTCCCGATGTCGATGTTGGAGAGCCACCGAACGATGTCCGTTGGCCCCCAGGTGCGTCCGTCTTCTCCGAGCAGAGCTGTGCGAACGCCGAACGCCCGCGCGGCGAGTGCCAGCGCCTCTTGGCGCTGCTGGGAGTTGGTGATGACGTGTGGCTTGACGGCTAGGACAGCGAAGTCCTGGCCCTGTTCACGGATGAGCGCTACCTGTCCTGTCATTGGTCCTCCTAGATCTCGTGGGCAACGCCAGCCACCAGGAGGCCGACGACGATGTGAGGTAGTCCGAGCTTGCTTGCCTCCCGGTTTGCTTCCTTTTCCAGGAGCGCCATAGCGGCGATGCTGACGCCGAACGCGACAGCGGCCTTCAACCTTTGGTCCATGAGCTTCTCTCGTTCCTCCTGCTGAGCAGGGTTGGGTTGCGCGGGAATATAGGGACCGCTCCGGACAGGACTGCATGCCGCTTCATTCATTTGCAGTTGGATGATGGCTACGGCAGGGGACGGCATTTCTCGCAAGATGCGGGTTTGGTCGCCTAGGGCTGGTGGGAGGGCCTGCACCCCATCCGCTGGGACCGATAGGTTTAGGTCATCGAGAGCGAGAACGGAGGTCTTATGGAGATGGTCGCGCCGAGACTCTTGACGCTCCCGGAGTTGGCCGAGGCGGTGGGCGTGGAGTACCGGACGCTGCATAGCTGGCTCGGACGAGGTCTCCTCCGAGCGAGTGTCCAAGCCTCCCGTGGTGCTGGGGTCCCGAATCTATTTAGCGTCGAGGACGCAGTGCGAGCCAAGGTGGTCGCGGAGCTTCGAAAGTCAGGCGTCTCGTTCGATCTATTGCAGCAGACTTCGGAGCAGCTTGACAGCCATCCATCAGCGCTCACGAGCGGAGCAATTGTGCTTGTCAATGGCTCCGTGTCCGTCGTGGATGAGGCAGGCGCAGCTAGTGCGATTCGCAGCGAGTCTCTGACGCTCGCCTACAACACGACGCACGCCGTGGCAAGCATACGCGCGGCACTCCCTTCTGCGCGACCGTAGGTTTCGTTGAGCGACCGCCGTTGGGCAGGCTCGCTAGGCGCTTGGATTGGGCCGCGTATAAATGACTCACCCAGCGTTACGCTTGCTGGTATGCGCAGGGAATCGCCACTCGAAGAACCCGCTGAGGTCTACAGCCCTTTCAATCCAGAGGATGTCAAGCGTTTGAGGACCTATGCGGAGGATGTTGAGACGCTCGTCTCGCTCAGCTTCTTCAAAGGTCCGAGGCTGTCGGTAACCATCGCGGAGCCGGGCGTGGGCGACACGTTCGAAGGACCGAGCGACGAGGCTACGCGAGCGGTCGCAGGTTTGTTCCGTTCCCTCTACAACGACCACGAGCGGACGAGCTACATCTCAATCCTCAAGCTTCTCGGCCAGCACGTACAGGAGCAGGAATCGCCCCGGCGTAGCCAGGCCATCGAGGAACTTCGCAATCTTCGCAAGCTGAAGGCCCGCGCACTCAAGGCGGGATCGTTGACGATTACGCCGAGCGGTCGGGAGCTGACGCCGGAGGTCCTGATCGACGTGTTCCTTCATGGTCGCTACCTCCATAAAGACCACAACAAGCTCAGTCTCCTTGAGGATCTCGACGGTGACGTCTTCCTCATGTTCGAGTTCATGGGTTCTGTGCAGCGTCTATCACGTGTCTTCATCATCGGACGCGCTGTAGTTCAGCTAATTCTGGAATCACCGGAGCTGTTGCCCGCCTTCGAGGATCGCCCGTCTGCGTAGGAGCCTCAGCGCGATAGCTGTAGCGAGGGCCGCCGGTTGGCTCTCCGCAGAGCAAGGGCGAACGTAAAGACACGAACGGCTCCTTATGGCGGACGAAGTGCGCAATCGGACTCTTGTGCGACAATCCCGCGATGGTCGGGGAGATCGGGCAAGCTGCGACGACCTTCGACAGCACAAAGGAAACCCTCAAGAAGCTGCTTGAGAAGGTTCATGACGGAAGCATCCAGCTTCCCGAGTTTCAGCGGGAGTGGGTGTGGGACGATGAGCGGATCAAGAGTCTGCTCGCAAGCGTCTCGCTGAGCTACCCCATCGGCACTTTGATGCTCCTCCAGGCCGGGAATCCAGACGTCCGATTCAAGACTCGCCCGATTCAAGGCGCGCCGCCCGCTCTGACGGAGCCTGAAAGGATGCTCCTCGATGGTCAGCAGCGTATAACCTCGCTCTATCAGGTACTCGCCTCCGGTGAGGTTGTACGAACCCAGGATGATCGCAAGAAGCCGATCCAGCGCTGGTATTACCTCGACATCGATGCGGCACTCGATCCCTCCTGTGATCGTGACGAAGCAATCGTCTCCGTCCCTGAGAATCGACAGGTGCGAACGCTTCACGAGATCAAGCTCGACGTCAGCACGGTCGAGCTTGAGTGGGAACATCGTCTCTTTCCGCTGTGCCTCGTCTTCGGTGATTATTCCGAGCTGCGGAGATGGCTTCGCGGTTTCGCCAAATACGGGGAACCGGACGAAACGGATGAGCGGGACGAGTTGATGGATCGTTTTGACGCTCAGATTCTCAAGGCTTTCGACGGCTACCTTGTACCGACGATCATCCTCGGAAAGGAATCACCGAAGGATGCGGTTTGCCAGGTGTTCGAGAAGGTCAACACGGGTGGAGTCTCCCTGACGGTCTTCGAGCTATTGACGGCTACCTTCGCTGCCGATGACTTCGATTTGCGGGAGGACTGGAAGCGAATATACGATGGGATGGTGGACAAGAACCCCCTCCTCAAGGCGGTAGGGAGCACTGACTTCTTGCAGACCGTCACCTTGCTAGCGACCTATGACACCAGGCGACGATGGGATGAAGAAGTCGCTCCGCTCGCTGGCGATGATGATAGCCGAGGCCCGGGGGTAAGTTGCAAGCGGCGAGATGTCCTCCGGCTAACCCTCGATAACTACAGAGCATGGAGAGACGTTGCAATTCGAGGCTATGAAGACGCCGGTCGTCTTCTCGTGAGCCAATTCTTCTTCACTCCCAAGGATCTTCCATACCGTACTCAGCTTGTGCCCCTAGCTGCGATTTTCACCGTCCTTGGCCAGAAGGCCGAAGCGGAGGGCATTCGCGCGCAGCTCCGGCAGTGGTTCTGGTGTGGCGTCTTCGGCGAGCTATATGGGTCGGCTACAGAGACACGCTTCGCCAAGGACCTCCCCGAAGTTGTTCATTGGGTCGAAGGAGCCCCGGAGCCGGATACTGTCTCGCAGGCCAGCTTCGCTCCTGGTCGCCTACACACAATGCGGAGCCGACAGAGCGCGGCCTACAAGGGTTTGTATGCACTGCTCATGCGAGATGGTGCGAAGGATTTCCGTACCGGCGATCCGATCCAGCTTGCGACGTACTTCAACGACGAAATCGACATCCACCACATCTTCCCACGGGGCTGGTTCAAAGACCGTGGGATCTCTAACCCGGTGATGGATTCGGTCGTCAACAAGACACCCCTCTCTAAGCGCACCAACATACAGATTGGTAAGTACGCACCTAGCGCCTATCTCTTCGCAATAGAACAGCAGCACGGGATCGATGCCCAAACTTTGGACGCGATCCTGACGACCCACGTCATCAACCCGTCAATCCTTCGCACGGACGACTTCGACTCATTCTACGAGGCACGATTTGAGCAGCTTCTTCAACGGATCGAGAGGGCAATTGGTAAACAGATCCCTCGTGAACCGGGCGAGTCAAAGTCGAGCGTTGGCGAGACTGCGATCGATTTTGAGGGAGCAGCAGCACCGCCCGACGAGGAGTTGTCTTTGCGGGACGTCGAGACGATGGAGCAAGGACTCGCGGCAGTCAGCTAAGGCCTCCTCGCAGGCCTTTGGCCACAGGGATTCCATTGCGCGGGTGTGGTAGGTGCGCGCTGCTGCTGTTGCCTTACAGCCCAACGTCTACAGCTTGGCTTCGATCTCCTCGGCCAGTCGGGCGATCTCCGACACCTCGACGTCCAGGGAGGAAGCGATCCGGCGAACGGTGCCCCATGCCGGATTACTGCCGCCCTCGATGTGGCTGAGCCAAGTCGGATGCAAGTCAGCGCCGTGGGCGACCTGCTCTTGCGAGAGGCCGCGAGCGAGCCTGGTCTGCCGGATGGCCTGCCCGAGGGCGACTTGGGGATCGGATCGTGGAGCCATGCCCGCCACCCTCGCGGTCGAAGCCCTCCACGGTCCATAGAGTCCAACTCAAGTATCCTGCATTCCGCAAGATGGGATCGAGCAACGGAGGTCGAGCGTGGCAGTGACAGACGAGCGGTTCTGCTTGGGGTGTGGGCAACTGGTCGCACCCTTAGATGCGTTCTGTAGATCATGTGGGCACCGATTGCCTGGCGCTTCAGCTTCGCCCGAGGGCACGACGGCCCAATCTGAGATGCGCCCAGGGATCAGCGAGCGGATAGGTCGGGGGATCGGTAGCGGCGGCGGCTACGCCGTGCGTTCGTTCACGGGTGTAGCGGCCGAGCCTGTGGTGGACACGGTTTGGAAGAACCGCCCGAACGTCCCAACGTGGCAGAAGGTGTTGGGGACGGTCGCATGGCCGGTCATGCTTCTGACTCCGCATGGTTGGGTCTTCCTCGGTGCCAGCTTCTTTGTGATGGTCGTACTCGGTGACTACACACCGTACTCCTGGGCGGTGTGGGTGACGAAGTGGGGCAGCATCTTTCTCATGGTCACGGTAGTTCTCGTTGTGATCCTCGTCATCGTGCTCAGCGCTCACAACGAAAACTCAGGTGTGATTTTGCCTTGGATGGGCAGCTAGCGATGGTCGCCATCCCCTGGAGCCGTATAGACATCATTGCCGTCACGGGTGCCGTGGTGATCGCACTGGCTGGTTGCGGTGGAAGCACGCACGCCACACACAACGCTGGCTCCGAACCATCGGGTCGGGAAAAGACGAAGACTGCGGATCTCTTTGCCGTCGGCGAGAATTGTCAACGATATGGGGCGAGCGCGATGCTTGAGGGAAGCGGAGGGACTGATACGTCGGCGGTACCCGATGACACTTCAGCGGTGTGCGGTTGCTGGATCAAATGGATGGCCAAAAGCTTGCCTCCCAGTGTCGTGATTCAGATGTATGCCTCCGTCGTAGGGCCAGGCTATATACCTGTAACGTTGAAAGGCATTGGGGGGATTGTGGGGGCGCTCCAATCGTGCGATTTGGGTCATAGGCCGAGACCGGAATCTGCTGCATCTACCGGCACAACAGAAATTGAAGACGACGCTGCATCCTCCGCCGGAGGTATTTCGACCGAATCTGCACCTACGACATCGACGCAGGAACACATGCCCTCAACAGCAGTGCCACCGGCAAGTACGACTGCCAAAGGAGCGGATTACTGTCAGGTGGAACAAGGTGTTCAATCTCTGACTCCGTTCCCGCACATAACTGATCTCACGAATAGTCAGACAACATGTTCTACGGCGAACGATGTCGCGGCCCATTTCAAGACAGAATGGGCCGCGAACAGCCGGTTTCCTGCCGGTGGGTTTTATACGAGTAAGGCTGCTGGTGAACAGCGCTTTCAATGTAGCTACCAGTCGGCGAGTGGCGAAGGGCCGATGCTCGCGACGTGTGACGGCCCGAGCCGCGCCGTTGTGACTATGCGCCTCGGCTCGTAACATCGAAGATTGCTTGATGGCGGCGTCGGGCATTCCAAACCACACGAATATAGTTGCACGCGCAAGCAGTCTGTGGTATCCTACGCCGATGCCTATGGCGAGGTTCAAGCTCAAGATTACGAGTCTTACCTTCCTTGGCAAGTTTGTTAGTCGGGCGAACTGGGCGATTATTCCCCGCTTTGCTGTGTGGCTTTTGTTCATGGCAACTGGGGTCGTGGTGATTCCCTTTGGCCTCGTCGCAATCTTTGGTGTTGCGCCAGTAGGAATACCAATCATTATTGCTTGGTTCGAGTGGGCAGGTGGCATCAATACATGGATGCTGGGAAAGACGGATTTCTTCGGGGAGCCCCATGCGCTTTCCGTTCCGTCTTCCGAGCACCGAGACTACCCGGAGGGTCAATGAGGGTCCTGGGTTACGTTCGTGTGAGTACCGATGAGCAGAGCGAGAGTGGTGCTGGGCTTGCTGCCCAGAGGTCAGCGATCCTTGCTGAAGTTGAGAGGCGCGACTGGAATCTTGTGGATGTCCTTGAGGACGCTGGTTACTCAGGGCGGGATTTCAAGCGCCCAGCAGTTATGACAGCAATGGCGATGCTTGAACGTAGCGAGGCCGACGCTCTGGTGGTCGCAAAGCTCGACCGCCTCAGTAGGTCAATGCTCGACTTTGCGACCGTGATGGCAACGGCTCGCAAGCAAGGCTGGGGTCTGATCTCTCTCGATTGTGCAGTTGACACAACGACTCCCGCCGGAGAGGCGATGGCGAGCGTTATGGCTACCTTCGCACAGTTCGAGCGTCGATTGATCGGACAGAGGACAAGTGAAGCGCTTCGAGAGCTACGCTCGCAGGGTCGAGCCTACGGAAGTCTGCCTTACGGATTTCAGCGTAGCGGTGACTACCTCATCCCCGACGCTGCTGAGCAGCGTGTACTTGCTCGTATTAGGAGGATGCGGAGTAATGGTCTCAGCTACGACAAGATCGCTCGTTCGCTGAATCGTTCGGGTGTACCTGCGAAGCGGTCGGGACCGTGGTACGCAATGAGCGTCAGATCGGTCGCCCTTACCTCGCCGAGAGTAGGCCGTATAACCGCCGAGGTCGCAACATGAGCGGTCCATCAGATGTGCCGGTCGAGCGAGAGTGCAAGTGCGGCTCACCGCTTCGCTGGGAGTGTCGAGGATCTGGCTGCGGTCAGCGATGGCTAGCCCTGTGCCCAAACTCCGCGTGCGGATGGATAACGACCGCACCGGGGACTGAGCACGGACTCCGATGTTTTCTCCTTGGGAACGCGCTGTGGCACGCTATCTAAAGCCTTGGCGTCGGCTGTACTTCAGAACCAGCGCCGTCGGACTGGAATGGCACCTCCACACCGGCTGCTGCGAGGTCTGTGCAAGCGAGCTGGCCGTCGTGGTCAACCTGGCGTATCACAACGACACGGAGACGGACCCGGCGCGGATAATCCTTTGCTTGGCGTGCGGGGCAATTGCCGCCGTCTCCCGGCTTACTCGCACTACGACGCAAGTGGCGATGGATGGCAGAGCGTGGGAGGAGCCAGCGACGCCGCTGAGAGCCCTGAAGCGGGTACTCGAAGATCGTGCTGAACATCGCCACGGAGACTACGCTTGGGACTTCGAATGAACTGCGCTACGAACGTTGCGACCCTTCAGGCCGGAGTCCAAGAGCGTGTATGCGTCGTCTGCGGAGACCCGCTCGTCAATCGCCACGACGACGCCCGCTATTGCTCTCCGGCGTGTCGTACCGAGGCTTCGAGGCTCAGAGCCATCCTAAATGGGAATTACTCTGGACCTTACCGATCCATCAAAGAAAGACTGGAAGCGGCTCAGAAGGGCGTACAAAGGGCTCTGCGGCAGCATCAGAACGATGCCCAAGACCACCCAGACCCATGTCTTTGTGGAGAAGCCCATATCGAGGGTGCTAGCCGGAGGGTGTCGAGATGACGGAGCGTTCACCTGTCGTTGCCGACGACCATGCGACTGATTGGGCGGTGCTTGAACTCTTGCTCGACGCTGACGAGCCTCTTTGGTCGATAGACGAGCTATCGCGAGCGCTTGGGGATCGGCTCGCGGTCGGCGACAGCGTAGCTCGCCTCCATCGGGCTGGACTCATTCACCGCCTTCAGACGTTTGTGTTTGCGGCTCGTCCCGCCAGGTACTTCGATCAGTTGCAGGTTTAGCCATCACACAAGCGGCTCCGACGCGGATTGCAGTCCACGCCGGAGCCTTACACGGAAAGAAAATGAGGTTCTTCCCATGCAAGACCAATCCAATCAGATTCCCGACGACGAGGACCCGCAGGCCCACCAGTTCGATCCACTCGCGGCCGTGGTGCTCCACACACTCGTCAGCAAAGGTCGGAAGGGCATATCGGTCCAAGGTGTGGCGAAAGAGTGCGAGCGCGATTCTGCTGACCCGGCCGAAATGCACGAAATCGAAATGGCACTCAGCATCTTGCTGGCAGACGGTCTGGCACAGCAGGAGCACGGTCTGTTCGCCCCAACACACGCCGCCGTACGCGCGGAAGAGTTGAGCTTCTGAACACATACTGCCCGTTTCTCCTGTAGACCTCCTCCGGGAAGCCACGTATTCAGGCGCGTACGTGAGAGGGACAACAGCCTGTCGTGCTGGTCGCAAGTTGCCACAGCCCGCCAGACGACCAAATGAACTTGACACCCATATTCACATAGGTCGCAGGGAAAAGTACCAACTAAGTTGACGGTTTTTACCGTTTTTGCGTGTCGTCAAGTTGCCATATCCGTCAAGTCGTCCGTCGTCGCAATGAGGGCTCCCCTATCTGAGCATAATATGGTCCATCCAGGAATCGGCATGCGTATTTTCACATGGCTTGTACCTAAGTTTGTACCTAATGAAGACGAACGTCGGAACCTTCATTTTGGGGGTTGGGATTTCGCTGAAATGTCCTACAATTACAGTGGTAAAGACCCAAGACCACGAGGAACCACTATGAGCAAATCCGTATCCCAAACACCGTCCACTTACGCACTGGATCTGGACGAAGACTTTCTATCTCACCTGCCTCGTCCGGCAGCATGGATGGTAATCAAGGGCGAAGGCATCAGGTCTGATCTCATCCTCGATGAGGAGGTACGCAAGATCTTCGAATGGCAGGACGACCATTTCCGCCAGCACGGCAAGCCCGCCACAGCTTCGGTTCTCGCTGAGGAGTTCGATATCGAACTTGCCGAGCCTCTGACGGCTATCGGAGACCTTCTCGACCGTCTCCGTGAGCGCTTCATGAAGAATCAGGGGAGGGAGCGTCTAAAGGCCATTGGAGAGACCTACAAGCACGATCCCTCGCAGGTACCTCAGATGCTTGTCAGCGAGGGTCGATATCTCTCCAGTTTGCTCACGAGCCATTGGCGCAGCGGGTCGGTCTCGGCAGCCGATGTGCCACTCGAAAGACTCCGATGGCTCTGGGAGCCTTGGGTTCCGCTGGGCTACTTGGCGCTCGTGACAGGAGTCTCCTCGATCGGCAAGTCACTATTCGCCTCATGGCTAATCGGTTGTCTCAGTCGCGGAGGGTTGGAGGGCGAGTTTCAGGGCGAACCGATGAAGACGCTGTTGGTGGCAAACGAGGACGGCCTCGCCGACATGTGGGGTCCACGTTTGACCGCCGCAGGCACCGATCTGACAAAGGTCTTCCACCTGCGCTACCCGTCCGACTGGAACATCCGTGACGGAATAGACCTGCTACAGACGGAGATAGCAAGACACGAGGCGAAGCTTGTCTACATCGATTCGACGCTGGAGCACCTCCCACAGACGAAAGGTAGTGAGTCGGGCTACAGCGCAAGCTTCATTCGATCTGCTCTCGGTCCACTTAGGTCTATTTGCCAGGAGAACAAGATCGCCGGTGTAATCAGCCTCCATCCGCCAAAGGGGCATGGCTCGTCATTCGCGAGTTGGGTAGCTGGGAGTGCAGCATTTGTACAGACGACCCGTAGCGGGTTGCTGTTTGCCGAGCACCCAGAGGACTCAGGTCTCCCCCCACAGGAGCGTCGTCGCGTAATTACAAGCCCTGCGGAAAGCCGCAATGTAGGGAAGGATGCGGGGAGCCTTGAATTCGGGATCAGGACGAAGACCATAGAGATCGACGGCTATCCAACACAACAGCCGTACATCACGACCCCGGTATCCAGCGACGTGACTTTCGAGGATCTGATGTATCCGGCAGAAGGCGGGGAGTCCAAGCAGACCAAGGACGCTGAGATCAAGGAAGTGGTTGACGTCTACCTGGAAGATGGCAAATGGCGTCCGGCTCTCACGGAAGATCTGAACACCGAGTATGCACTGTCCACTATCAAGAGAGCGACAAATGGCTACGTCGAGACGAAAAAGGGCGCTTCTTGCTGGTGGTGGGCGAAGAAGGGAACCCCACACGGCTCTTTCCGAGAAGAAGTGGAGGCACCTGACTCCATACCCGAGTAATGGCAGGCATCACTCCGAGCCCTTTAGCTGTTTGGCCTTTGGCCCTTTCCGTTTGCAAGAGCTAAGGGCTAAGAGTTAGGCAGAGGTCCAAACGACTGAATCGTGCATATGCAACCTCTACAAGCTGCTCGATCCACCACGAGACACAGTAACCAAAGACAGACAGGAGCCACAATGAAGACTGAAGCTGATTGGACCCAAATTATGCAAGCCGAGGACCACACCCAGCCGGAGACACCGGCCTTCTACACGGTCGCGGCTGTCGCCGACATGCTCGGCATGAGCACCGACACGATAAGGAGAGAGATTGCATCTGAATCGCTCCCCGCATACAAGATCGGTAGCAGCGTGAGAGTGAGATATGGCGATCTGAAGCGATGGCTGGAGGCAAATCGCTATCTAGCTTCCGAATCCGTGACCCAGAACGTCACGATCCCTGTCACCGCCGACTACCGTTGGTGACGAAGTTCGAGGTTAGCTATGTCGATAACAAAGGTGAAGGCTCGCGGCAAGGACCGCTATCGAGTACGTTACCGTGAGCCGGGCAATCGCAGTCCGCTCAGCAAGACCTTTGACCGTAAGGTGGAAGCTGAGGCATTTGAAGACGCAGTTAGGAACGCGAAGCGCGGAGGCGTGCAGGTCCGCAAGGCGTCCAATCAGACGCTGGCATCGTTCGGCGTGGAGTACGTCCAGAAGTACGCGAGTGTCGAGCTGGCCGCAGCGACACGGGCGACAAGCCGTGTGCTCTGGAACCGATATATCCTTCCGAAGCTGGGTAAGCAGCAGCTTGTTGGGCTCGCTCACCAGCCGGAGATCGTGCAGGAGTTCAAGGCAGAGTTGGTCGCGGAAGGTGTAGGCGATCCCACGATCAAGCGCACTCTGGCTGTCCTCTCCGGCGTTCTCGCCAAGGCGGTCGAGTGGAATCGCATCCCAACGAACCCTGTCTCGACGGTTCGTAAGCCCTCCGCGAAACGAAAGCGAGTCATTCGACCACTCGCACCCGATGTAGTCGAGCATCTGCGTGCTGCAATGAAGTCAGAGGCGGATAAGAGGCTCGTCTCGGTTCTCGCCTACAGCGGCCTCAGGCCGGGCGAGGCGTTGGCCCTGGAAGGCGCTGACGTGGCTACCAAGACCATCTCCGTGACGAGGGCGCTCAAGCTCGACGGTCCCGGCGACACGAAGACTCACAAGGCGCGCTCGGTTTCTTTGCTTGCAGCGCTTGCAGACGATCTCCAAGGCGTCCAAGCTGGTCTGATCTTCCCCGGCCACGATGGGGAACCGTGGACGCCCACCGCGTACCGCAACTGGCGTCAGCGAGTCTGGCAGCCCGCCTGTGAGACAGTCGGCATCGGCACGATCACAACGACGAAGATCGACGGCAAGAGCAAACGCTCGTATACCGGAGCTGTGCCCTACGACCTGCGCCACAGCTTCGCCTCACTCCTGTTCCACGAGCAGCGCAACCCGCTGGAGATCGCCGACATGATGGGCCACGGTCCCCAAGTCCTCTTCTCAACATACGCCCACGTAATCGCGGAGCTTCGAGGTGCATCCCCCATCAGTGCCGACGAGCAGATCTGCGCCGCTCGATCCGGCCTTCAACGGTCGTAGGCACCGCCACGGGGCTTGACGGCAGTCACCACGATTACGCGGTCCTCTTGGTCGAGGCAGATGATGGCTCGCCAGTCACCGACGCGCAGACGCCATTCGCCCGGTCGTCCCTTGAGACTGCGCACATCCCCGGCGGGTAGCCGTTCAATCGCGGCGAGGATGCGCTCACGTTCGTTGCGTGGGAGCTTGCGCAGAGTCTTCGCGGCGGCGGGTGCAACCACCGCGTCCCACGACGGCAGTTCAGGCGTCAGCTTCGGACTCCGCGCGCAACTCGGCTACGTTGATCGCCTCGCCTCGCCGGTAGGCCGCCCAGCCCTCCTCGGATGCCGCACGATCCTCCCCGGTGTAGGGCTCATCGTCAAACGGGGCTGCCTCAAGGGTCGCCACCACTGGGTCTTTGGCACGTATCAACAACACCCCGGCAGCGTCCACGCTCTCCTCGGGTAGCTCGTCAACAAGACGGTGTAGCTCGGCTCGTGTCATGGCCTAAACGTAGCATCGGAGCGCCCCGCTGGTAAGGGGCCAGAGGCTTGTTGCAATGGCCTTGGGTTGGACCTTGAGCTTTGGCCACTGGTAGCACGTTGGTAGCACGCAGGGGCCGGGTTGGGCAGGGTTATGGCTTGAACAAGCCAGATCCAGCCTCCCGAACCAGATCACTCGTAATGAAGGGGTCCGGGGTTCGAGTCCCCGCGTCGGCTTGGTCGGAGGTCTTCTGTGCGGAGAACCTCCCCTCCCCCCAAAGCTAAACGTACTACCAATCGGCGGTTAGTAGTACGTTTACACAATGAGTAGCTTCCCCGATCTGTCGCGCCACTTCGGTGGAATACCGCCTGCGACCGTAACGTCGCTGACCACGATCGCAGAGTCCCGTGGACGGGCCGAGCTCTACCGTCAGCAGAACCCGTCCGGCCTTGAGACGCTGCGCCAGGTCGCGTTGATCCAGAGCACCGAGGCATCGAACGCGATCGAGAACATCCATGCCCCACTAGCCCGTATCGAAGCGCTCGTCGCGGAGAAGGCGAAGCCAAGGAATCGCCCCGAGCAGGAGATCGCCGGCTACCGAGACGTACTCGCGACGATCCACGCCAACGGCCCCAGCATCCCATTCGAGCCGCGCTATGTCGAGCAGCTTCACGGCTACCTCTACAAGTACGTCGGCACCCGCGACGCTGGCCACTGGAAGGGACTGGATAACGAGGTTGAAGAAGAACTCTCTGACGGCACGAGAATCGTGCGCTTCAAGCCTGTCTCCGCCGCCCTGACACCCCTGGCGATGCAGGGTCTCCACGACGAGTTCCGCCGCGCGCTCGACGCCGGACTCTACGAGCCGTTGCTTCTTTGCGCTGCGTACATCCTGGATTTCACTGTGATCCACCCGTTCCGCGATGGCAATGGCCGGATGTCGCGTCTAATCACTCTCTGGCTGCTGTACATCGTCGGGCACGATGTCGGGCGCTACATCAGTCTCGAGAAGATCATCGACGCGAGCAAGGAGACCTACTACGAGGCTCTTGGCCAGTCCACCGTGGGCTGGCACGGCGGCGAGCACGACCTTCGGCCGTGGACGGACTACTTTCTGGGGATCCTGATCGCTGCGTATGGGGAGTTCGAGGGTCGCACCGGCGCGCTCGGCGGTCGCGGCTCGAAGAAGGCGCTGATCATGACCTTCATCGACTCGCTGATGGTCGACGAGTTCACGATCGCCGATGTCCGGCAAGCAGCGCCTGGAGTCAGCGACGGCTACATCAACAAGCTGCTCGGTGTGCTCAAGAAGGCCGGCAAGATCGAACCGCTCGGCACTGGTCGCGGGGCCAGTTGGCGCCGGCTGGCTGGCGACTGACTGGGAGTCAAGCCGCCCCGGCGAAACCCGCTCCTTCTCGCATAAACGTACTACTAAGGATGAGATAGAGCAGATTACTAACCGCCCTGCCTGCGCACGAACGCCAACGATGTTCTCATGAAGATCATCTGCCGCTTGCGCGAGGCGATGGATCTCGCCGAGCTTTGAGCCATGCAGAGAGGATGCGCCGAGGACGTCGAGGTTTAGGGACCGCGCCAGCGCGCGACGCCTGCTTGGGCGAGCAAAGCTCCGCATGTGAGGCGCGTGCCGCGCGCCACTCGACGTCTACAGGTCTTGGTCCTTGTCGGCGAGGTCTTCGATGGTGTAGGCGTAGTGATCGCTGAGCATCCGCAGGCTGGTGCCACACTCGCTGGCGACGGTTTGAGGATCCTCGGCGCGAAGCCGTAGGGAGATGCCGCCGCGGCGCAGTGCGTAGGGCGTCGCACCGAGGATCGGGACGAGCTCGGGGCGCTGTGCAGCTTGCTTGACGGCAGGGGTGAAGGAGCTTGCGCCCCA
Source organism: uncultured Solirubrobacterales bacterium (assembly GCA_963831725.1). GTDB lineage: Bacteria > Actinomycetota > Thermoleophilia > Solirubrobacterales > Solirubrobacteraceae > Palsa-744. The sequence goes on along the minus strand of CAWHRF010000006.1, from coordinate 230,725 downwards.
CGAGCGGGCCTGGCCGTTGCTGAGATGGAGGGGTCCAGGGTTCGAGTCCCGGCGTCGGCTCTCTCACGCTCCCTCAGCTCGATCGCCTCGAGTAGGACTCGATCATCTCAACCACAGTCACTTCGGCCTGGGGGCGGCTGAGCTGCATGTCGAGTCGCAGGAGCTTCCACACGAGCACGTCCGTGGCGATGACGACGGCCGTGAGCCGACGCTCTCTGGATGCGCGCCGCAGGCCGGCGAGCAGCGGCTGGAAGACCCTGCTCGCCCAATCGCGGTGGTAGTCCCTGCCCCTGTCGGTGAGGTAGCGGACCGCGGGGATGCGGTCCTCTTGGGAGAGCATTCGCAGAATCGCCGTTCCGTGGGCCTCGTAGTGGTCGAACACGTTGGCGACGGCCTCGGGGAAGCGGCCCACGGGAGCCGCGTCGCGGCGTGATATCTCGTTCATCGCCCACCATCTGTACGCCGCGGTGAGCAACTCGTCCTTGGAGTTAAAGCGCGCGAGGAGCGTCTGTTCGGTGACGAGCGCGTCGGCGGCGATCTCGCGCAGGCGAACCTCCTCATACGGTCGAGTGCCGAAGTGCTTCCACGCCGCGGCGAGTAGCCGCTCACCGGTCGCGGCGGCCGCATCGGCGCGGGCGGTCATCCGATAGGTGCGTTCCTTGCGCGGGGCGCTTGACTTTTTCACATTGGTCATACTAAGATGAAGTATATGCGAGTCTTCCAGACGCTCATAGCGTTCAGCGGCAACGCCCCACCGCAGCTCGCGCTCACACGTGAGCTCGTCGACCGCGGTCACAAGGTGCGGGTCCTCGCCCACCGCGCCGCGCGCGAGCGGATCGAGAGCACTGGGGCGGAGTTCGTCGAGTTCCGGCGGGCGATGCCCGACCTCGACATCACGCGCCCGGAGACCGACCCTGTACGTGACTGGGAGGCGCGCACGCAGCTTGGCGCCGCGAAGCGACTGCGCGACGGCGTGATCGCGCCAATGCCCGATGGGACACGCGATGCGATCGAGATGCTCGAGGGCTGGGGCGCCGACGTGGTCGTGTTCGACTGGCTCATACCGGCTGCCGCGATCGCCGCTGAGCTCGCGGGTGTGCCAGCCGCCGCGCTCGTTCACTGCCCCTATCCACTACCGGCTCGCGGCGCACCCCCGCTGTTCAGTGGCCTGTCGCCAATGGCGGGTCCGTTGGGTGCCGTGCGCGATCGCCTGTTCGATCGCATGACCCGCCGCTTCTGGGCGCCCGGACTGTCCGTGCTAAACGGTGTCCGTGCCGAACATGGGCTCGCGCCGCTGAAGGACTGGGGCGACCAGGTCCTCGGTGCGCGGGCCGTCTACGTGATGACCGCGCCAGAGCTCGACTTCTCAAGCAAAGCCCAGCTCCCCACGAACGTCCACTACGTGGGCCCCGCGTTCGAGCCGTTCCAGAAGGACTGGGAGTCGCCGTGGCCCGAGGAGAACACCGATCCGCTCGTGCTGCTCAGCTTCAGCACCAGCTACATGGATCAGGGCGCGCTCGCCCAGCGAGTGCTTGACGCCGTCGCCGGGCTGCCGGTCCGGGCGCTGCTGACAGCGGGCCCCGCGCTCGACGCCAGCCACCTCCGCATCCCCGCCAACGCGCGCACCGTGGCTTTCGTGCCACATCGAACCGTGCTCCCGCACGCATCGCTCATGGTCACCCATGCGGGATGGCAGACGGTCAACGCGGCGCTCGCCGATGGTGTTCCGCTCGTCTGCATCCCAGATGCGCGCGACCAGCCCGATAACGCCGCCCGCGTTCTGTTCGTGAGCGCCGGCGTGAAGGTCAGCAAGAAGAGCTCCCCCAGCAAGCTGCGCAGCGTGATCGCCAGCGCCCTGGAAGACCGGTCAATCAAACAGGGTGCTCGCGCGATGGCCGACGCTCTCGCCCGCAGCGACGGCGCCACCGCCATGGCCGACGCGCTGGAGCGCCTCCCTGTGCGCAACGTCGTGAAAGCAACTACACCCCACGGATCACGCGCAGCAGGCTGAGAATGCACCCCCACATCACTGCCCCAAATCCTCGCAAAAAGCGAAGCTCCCTTGACATGACTTTCATGCGTAGGAGCAACGGCCTTATGCTGTGCGCCGGCAGCGAGAGCAGTGAGCGCCGCCCGGCTGGCTATGGGCTCAGAGGCGCCCGGCTGCGCGCTCGCGAACGCCCCGTCGTCACGGCCGTGCGGGGCTCTCGTGATTCTCAAGGTGGCTCATCGCTGTTCCTTTCGACCAGTGTTTCGTGCATCCAGTTGGGATGCACGGTAGTGCCCGATGAATGTCATTCGCAAACGCGGACGGGCGGTCGGACCACCCGCACGAGTTGCGCGAGCGGGACGCCGCGCCGCGGTGCCCTCACCGTCGTCCTCTCGCCTCGCCCCAAGGACCCGCGGGGTCGTGTGTCAGCGGGAGATGAGCGTGACTTTCAGCTTCCCGGGATTCCCCTGCTCACTGGGGAACTTCAGCTTCACGACGTAGGCGTTGCGGTCTAGAGCCACGCCTGCCGAGGTGACGACCACGCTGCAGGATTCGCCACCGCTCTGCGTAAAGTAGCCCACGACCGAATTGGTGCCCTTCGGCGACTTGACGACGATCGTCTCGTAGCCGGTGAAGCCCCTCGTCGCAGTCGGCTTCGGCGTGAAGGTCCGGATCACCGGCGTGTAGCTGGTGGTCCCGAGGAGTCTCTTCGTCTGGCGCTCGGCTGCTGCGTTCTGCTTGACCACGGCCTTCGGTGTGACCTGGCAAGTCGCTGCGTGTGCGGTCGAGCTCGCCGCCGCGATCGCCAGCGCGACGGCCGCGGAGGTCGGCAGCACGCCACAGAGGTATCTGGAAGTGCGTGTCATTTCGATTTTGCTCCTGTCTTGGCTTCTCGGAGCGGCTTGCGCGGCTTCTTGCCGAGCGCCTTCTCCGCAGTCAGCTCCTCAAAGTAGGAGATCAGGCCGTCGGGCGCGATCTTGGCGATCGGCGTGTCCGCTCCGAAGTCGCGGTATAGGAGCCCTGGGCCGACTATGTATGGCTTGAGCAAGCCAGATCCATCCCCAGACCAAGATCGCTCGTAATGAAGAGGGTCCGGGGTTCGAGTCCCCGCGTCGGCTTGGAGATGCCCGGGGTCCACCTACGGCAGGCGCGCCGTGATGTGCCAGCCGCCGTTCGCGGTGGGTCCGGCATCAAGCGTTCCGCCACACTCGCACACGCGCTCGCGCATGCCGCGGATGCCGTTTTGTCCCCCGGTGTTTTGCAGTTCCGAGGTCACACCATGGGGCGGGGGCCCGTTCTCGACCGTGATCAGCGCGGTGCGCTCGCCCGCGTGGACGGTAATTCGCACTGGCGCTCCGGGTGCGTGCTTGAGCGCGTTTGTGAGCCCCTCCTGAGCCACCCTGTAGGCGGTGTCGGACAGGTCGAGCGGCATCGTGTCATGCGTTCCGCTGAAGCGGCAGGTGACGGGCAGCCCGCTGGCGCTGGCCTGTCGTACGAGCTCGTCGATCAGACGCAGGTCGCCGCCGGATCGGCGGGGCGAGTCCTCGCCCAGCAGCTCGAGCAGCCGGCCGATCTCGAGCTCGGCCTGGCGAGCGGCACCGCCCACGTGTTCGAGCGACTGCGCCGCCTGGGCGGGGTTCGACGCGAGCTGGCGTTGACCGGCGCCGGCCTGGACGACCATCATGCTGAGGCTGTGCGCGACGATGTCGTGCAGCTCGCGCGCGATCCGGGTGCGCTCGTAGCGCACGGCCTCGAGCGCGAACGCCTCACGCTCCTCGTCGAGCTCGCGCGCGCGCGCCGCGAGCTGGACCGTGAGGCGGGTGCGCGCCTGCACGGCCTCTCCGGCGATCCACGCGGGCACGGTGAACATGAACGGCGGCACAGGGTCCGAGAAGTCGCCGGCGCTCATGGCGAGTACCAGCGCCCCGAGGCCGATCAGCCCTCGCATGTGCGGCTCGCGCGCTCCGAGCGTGTATGCCAGCAGCACGATCACGAGCGCCGGCGTGCCCGGCGCGGCGTTCGACCAGGTTGGCCCCACCACGATGCCGGGCACGAACCACACCGCGCCGGTGAGGGTCGCGGCGACGAGCGGGTCGCGCCGGCGGATCGCGACCGCAGCGCAGCTGACCGCGAGCGCCGCCGCGAACCCGGCCGTCAGAGCGCGGTCCGCGTCCCCGGCGGCCAGCAGCTCGACCGCCCCCACACAGCCGATCGCCAGTGCGATCGCGACGTCCAGCCGCGGGCCCGCGCGCCGCACGGCGCTCCTCAGCGCATCACGCATACGCGGTCAGGAGCGGCAACCGCACGACCGTCCGCGCGCGACCCGCGTGCGTCTGAGCCTCCAGCCGGCCGCCGTGCAACGTGGCCCACTCGCGTGCGCTCGCGAGGGCGGCCTGCGAATCGACGCCGGCGCGCGCCGGGCCGGCGACGGCGATCTCGAGCACATCGTCGACGACGCTCAACGTGACGTCCACGCGGGCCTCCGGGGCGTCTTGCAGGGTCGCCAGCAGATGCTCGACGATCCGGTAGCCCGACAGCTCGAGGCCCGCTGGGAGCGCTCGGCGATCGCCGATCATGCGCAGGCGCGCGTCCGCCGTGGTGGCACGCTCCAGCAGCCCGTCGAGATCCGCGAGCCCCGGCTGGGGCTCGGTCGGGGCGTCTTCGCGCAGCGACCCCACGATCTCTCGCATCTGCGTGAGCGTCTCGCGACCCTCGTGCTCGATCGTGGACAACGTCTCGCGAGCGACCTCGGGCTGCTCATCGACCGCCTCGCGCCCTCGTGCCGCTTCGCCCGCCATCGCGCCGATGCGCTCCTGCAGAAGTCCGTCGACACCCGCGGCGACACGCGCGCGCTCGGCCGCGACAGCCAGTTGCGCGGTGCGCTCGCGCTGCTCGCCCAGCTCGCGGGTCCGTTCGCGCAGGCTCGCGACCATTCCCTCGCGCGAGCGCACGAGCCGTCCCACGCCCCACAGCGCAAGTACGAACACCGAGCCGGGAGCGCCGAAGCCGATCGTGAGGTTCGGGTCCCACTGTGCCAGAGCGACAACAGCGACGATCCCCAGCGCGGCTCCCTCGAGCGCCCGGCGGCGCTCGCAGCGCAGCCCGACCGAGAAGCTGACGAGCGCGAGCGCCGGGAGCGCCGCGCCGCAGCGGACCATCGAGCCGATCGCAAGCCCGTTGAACAGGGCGCCTGCCGCGATCGTCGCCACGGCGGCGAACGGCGCGCGTCGGCGCCACAGCACGGGCACGGTCAGCGTCAGCACCGCAAGCGAAGCCCAGAGCCCGCCGTGCGCGTGACCGGTGTGCACCACCCCGCTCGTAAGCAGGATCGCGAACACGCTCAAAACGAGGGCGATCAGCGCGTCCGCGCGGTTGACGTTACGTACCCCCAACAACGACCTTCCGAACCAATCTTTGACTGCACCGAGCATCGGAGACACCTCCTTCGTGAGCGACATTGTTACGAGCCGCGGCGTAGAACTCAAACGACGCACGCTCCAGATGAGGTCTCAGAGTAAGGAGCGCGCGAGCGCGCTACGTCCGTCTCGAGGATGATCATTGCTTCAGCGCTCTCCATCCACGGACGGAGAGCGAGCACCATGCGCACAGACAACGTCCCCACCCGGAAGATCTCAGTGCTGATCGTCGACGACGAGCGCCTGATCCGTGCCGGCTTCCGCGCGATCCTCGAGACCGAGCCCGACCTGACGGTCGTCGGCGAGGCCGCGGAAGGTCTCGACGCGATCGACCTCGCCAAAAAGCGCTCCCCTGACGTGGTGCTGCTCGACATCCGCATGCCCGGCATGGACGGTCTCACAGCCGCGCGGCGGATCGTCGCCGAGACCGGCAGCCGCGTGCTGATCCTGACGACCTTTGACGTCGACGAGTACGTCTACGAGGCGCTGTGCGCGGGTGCGAGCGGCTTCCTGCTCAAGGACGTGCCGCCCGAGCAGCTGTGCTGGGCGGTGCGTAGCGTCGCCGCCGGCGACGCGCTGATCGACCCCGCCGTCACGCGTCGCCTGATCCTCCGCTTCGCCAGCGCCGCGCGAGCCGGCGACGGCGTCCCCGATCGCCTCGCCGAGCTGACACCGCGCGAGCTTGACGTCCTGCGACTGCTCGCCCAGGGCCGCTCGAACATCGAGATCGCCGGCGAGCTGGTCGTCGAGCAGTCGACGGTCAAGACGCACGTCGGACGGATCCTGATGAAGCTCGACCTGCGCGACCGCGTGCAGGCGGTGGTGCTTGCGTACGAGTCCGGGTTCGTCACGCCCGATCGCTAGCCGGACGCGCGAGCATCGTGGGCGCGTCGCTTCGATCGGGCGCGGTTGGCCGCAACCGCCTCATCGCGCCCGGTAGCGGACGCTGCGCGCGGGCCCCGGCTTGCCGGTCTGCCCGAGTGGCGTGACGGTGACAGTCGCGACTGTCCCGGCCGCCAGCTTCGCCAGCGTCTTGACGGAGAGGAATCGTGGCGCGGTCACGAAGTCCGGGGCGTAGGCGGGTCCGCGGGCGACGCGCACGCTCACGACATACTGCGCCGCGGCGCGCGCACGGCGCCATGCGATTGCCACGCCGCGCCGGGTGTGAGCGGCCTTCAGCCCGCTCACCGCTCCGGGGCGGCCGATCGCCGCGACGCTCGCCACAGCGGCCGGCCCGACCGTGCCGGCCGCGGTCATCGCCATCACCCTTACGCGAGCGCTCGTCGAGAGGCTCACCATCGGCACGCTCAGCGTGAGCGTGCCCGCGGGCCGCTTGAAGGACGCCTGGCGACCGTCGGAGAGCGAGACCGTCGCCAGATAGCTGCTTGCGCCCGACGCGCGACCCCAGCCGATCTTCAGCGTGCTCCCGCTACGCGTGAGGCGTACGCGACCGGGCCTGCCCGCCCGCGATGGCCCGGGCGCGGTGTACCCGCCGACCACGATTGGGGGCTCGTGCACGCCCGACACCGAGATCAATGCCTCGATCTGACGATGACCGGCTGGGCCCGAGGCCGGGGTGAAGCGCAGCGTCCCCCTGGTTGCGCTCGCCTGTCCGAGGATGTGAAACACCGCGTTCGAGCGCTCGGCGAACGTGACCTGCTGTCCCTCGCGCGGGCGAATTCGATAGGAGAGCGTGCGGGTCCGTCCGCGGCCGCTGACGCTTGTCGCCACCTTGGGGGGCGCCAGTGCGTTGGCGTAGGACACCTGCGCGATCTGCGCGGAGCCGGGGAGCGGCGTGATCGTCCACGGCCCGCGGCTCGGATGCAGGATCCCGATCAGGGTCTCGCCGAGCTTCGGCTCGGGCCAGATCACGAGGTTGTGCGTGTAGGCGCCCTTCGCGGTGCCCGCCACACTGAGATGCTGGCCCTGCGGCCCGCTCAGTGTAAGCCCGGGCGGGACGCCGCCGGCGCCCTTCACCCAGATCGAGGTGCTCGGGACACCGCCGGCGAGCTTCAGGGTCACCGCTCCGTTGGCCTGCGCGACGTGTGCGACGCGCGAGGCGACGGCGTTGTTGGCAGTGACCGCGACGGTGACCGGGCCGAGTTCGCAACCGAAGCCGACACTGAGGTTCCCGCCCCACGGATAGGTGGCGTCGACGCTTCCGGAGAAGCCGACCACGGTGACGGTGACGCAGCCGCCGATGCCCTCACTGGAAACCACGCCCTTGACTCCGAGGCACGTCGAGCCGACGACGGGCCAGTTGACACAAGCGCCGAACTTGCCGCTGAGGTTGTACTTGCCGTTGCCGGTGTTCACCTGACCGTCGATACTGCCGTTGACGGTGATGGCGCCGCCCAGGAACGAGAGACCGCTATCGCATTCGCCGAGACAGCCGGCGAACTCGAAATAGGACGGGGCGTAGTAGAACACGTAGGCGCTGGCGAGCTGGATCGAGCCGATCACCGGCAGCGCCAGGTCGACGTTTCCACTTGCGCCCGCCGCGAACCCCGTGAGGGCGCTCTTGCCCGAGGTGTCCAGCGCCAGCTGCGAGATCCCGGGCAGCGGGCAGTCCGTGCCTTCGCAGCCGGTGGGATAGCTGTAGGGGTAGTGCGGGTTGGCCCACACGGCGAATGCGCCGCCGGTGATCGTGAGGACGTCGCCGACGTTGACCGTGGCGTGGGCGGTGAGCAGGGTTGGGTCGGTGTGGTAGGAGCCGCCGAACGAGTTGAGGAACACAGGTGGCGCGAGGGGTAGGCCTGGGTTGCCGATCGAGATGTTCTGAATTCCGCCGCCGACGAACTTGCCGGCGCTGTTGAACGAGATCCCGTAGTCGGGCGGCGGGCCCGTGTTGACGGTTGCGCCGAGGATGTCAAACGTGCCGCCCGCGGTCCAGATCTGCCTGGCCGGGTCAAAGCAGAGGTAGGGCGTGCCGAAGTCCATCGCGCCGACGAACGTCTCGGGCACGGAGTCGCTGTAGTCCACGTCGTCGCCCGGACACGCGCCCGAGCCCGACTGGGAGGGCGCATCGGCGGCGTGCGCACGCGGGCCCGCGAAGCCGGGCGAAGTGGCGCGTGCGCCCACGGCGGCGTCCTTGTGGAAGCGGGCGCTCAGGGGCTGATCGGGGATAACCGTGTGGCCGTTGCAGTTCGGTGTGGGGGTGGCCTCTCCCGGGCAGGTCACGGGGTTCGCCTGGCCGGTGTTGTTCTCCTGTCCTGGCGGCCCGCTCGGCTCGCTCGCATTGGTGCAACCGCCGAATTCGAAGGTAACGGTCGGGGCCTCGGCGCCGGGGACCGGTGCGACCGAGAACAGATGGGGAAGCTGGGCGTAGACGACGCTGGCGGCGCCCGCGCATCCGATGCCGCCACCCTCCAGAACAGCCCCTCCACTGAAGGAGACTTCGCCGCCGGTGATCGCCAGGTCGTGAATCGTGTAGTGGTCGGGGTCGATCGGCAGCGGGTTGGCGCAGCCCTTGCCGGTGTAGTGGCACACGTACGGGGTCTGACCGAGGTCGGCGGTCCCGACCGCGATCGGGCCGGGTATTTTCGGGCTTGACACCTCGACCGAGTATCGCGCGGCGCTCGGGCCCGCGCTCGGGGTGGCAAAGAGGGTGCCGTTGGCGAAGAACAGCTCGTCGCCGGCGCTTGTGGGCGTCAGCGTCACCTGTCCGTCGATCGTCACCGGACCGAAGGCGGCCCAGGTTTCTTCGGAGGGGCTCGAGCTCCCCCCGCTTGTGACGTCGGTCCAGCACCCCAGCAGGGTGCCGCCAAGACCTTTGATCGAGCCCGGGCAGTGGCTCGGGCCGACGGTCGGGTTATCCGGGACAAAGGTTGCGGTGCCTGTCAGCGACACGAGGTCGGGGCTCGTCGCCGCGTTGCTGTCGATCTCGAGGTCGCCGGTCGCCTTGGAGTACTGACCTCCGTCCTGGTACTGCACGTAGATCGAGCATTGGGCGCCGGGGGCCAGCGTCGTGGCGCTACAGCTGTCGGCCGGTGCTTGGCTCTGTTTGCAGGTCGTCGCGAACCCTTCGCCGCCGAGCGTCGGCAAACAGAAGTTGAGGATCGCGAAGCCGCCGGCCGAGTTGGCGATTTCGGCGCCGGCGATGCTCAGCGGTCCGGTGCCCGCGTTGGTGACGGTCACCACCTGCGGGTTGCTGTCGATGTAGGTGAAGTTGAAGTCGTTGATGTCCGCTGAGAACGCAAGCGATCGCGTGCTCAGCAAGACGCGCGGGGTCGCCCCTGGCCTTTGGGCTGGTCCGGGAGCGCGCACGGTCACCTGCTGGGTTTCGGTGCTCGTCTGCCCAGCCGCATTGGTCACGCGAAGGGACACGGCCACCGTCCCGGGTGTCGCGAAGGTGTGCTCGAGCGTCGGTGAGCCGCCGCCGTCGGTGGCGTATTTGCCGCTCCCGTCGAGATCCCAGGCGTAGTCGACGATCGACCCGACAGCGTCGCTCGAGGTCGTGGCATCCAGAGTCGTCGAGCCGCCGGCGATTATCGATGGGGTCGTGAACCTCGCCGTCGGTGGGGCGTAGTCGAAGAACCGCTCGACCGCTCCCTCGTCAGGCGTCGATGGCGAGGTTGAGGATGCGTCGGTAGCGAGTAGCAGCCGGCCCTGTTCGTCCATCGCCAGACCGGTCACGGTTGCCGATTCGTAGCCGACGATCGTCGGCTCGAAGATCGCGCCCGGCGGCGCGACGCCCGAGTTGAAGCTTGTGTCCATGGCACCCGTGCTCGTGAGCTGCGCGACGAATGAGGTCGGGTTGGCGAATAGGCCGCCGCCGGTCATGTCGGTCTGACCGGTGTCGCCGGCGATGACCGGCGCGCCGTTCGGCTCGAGCACGATCGATCTGACGAAGGACATCGGCGACTGTAGGCCGCTCGTGTGGAGGTTCACGACGCCGCCCGCGCCGAAGCTCGAGTCGAGCGTTCCCGACGCGGTGACTCGCGCCACGTAGCCGTCGTTCGCGCCGCCGGCCACCTGCCCGCCGATCACGGCGCTGCCGTCGGGCGCGACCGCGAGTGCGGCGAGCTGGGCGCTCGTGCCGCCGAGCGTGCTCGTCAGCACGCCGCTCCCGGCAAAGCTCGTGTCGAGCTGCAGGCGGGCGGGAAACCCCCCGACATCCAGCCTGGCGATAACCGCCTTGGCTTTCGCGGTGCCGACGTTCTCGGTTCCCGCGACGTAGATCGTGCCGTCGGGGCCGAGCGCGACCGCGGCGGCGGTGGTCGGCTGCCCGTCTCCCTGCAGCCCGGTGAAGGTCGTTGCCGAGTTGCCGTCGCCGGCGATCAGCTCCACCATCATCGCCGGCTTGCTCGGTGTGCCGATCAGCTCGGTTCCGACCACCACGATCGTGCCGTTCGGCTCGACGGCCAGATCCTGCCCCGAGGTTGACGCCGGAGCCTGGCCCTGAACCGGGGGGTTGAACTCGAACACCCCCGGCACCGTCGCTTCCGAGGCGAACGACGTGTCCAACGCGCCGGCGCCCTCCTCGCCTTGTTCGGCGCTGGTGAACTCCGCGACCGCCAGCCGTCCGCCGGCCGTGCCCGCCACGACGTAGGCGCCACTCGGCGTCACCGCGACCGCGTTGGCGGAGGAGTTGTCGATCAGCTCCGGCCTGACCGCGGCCGTTCCGCCGCTGCCGAACGTCGAGTCGAGCAGGCCTCCCGCGTTCAGCGGCGTCTGAGGCGTCAGCCTCGTCACTCCGAGGTCGTCGCCGTCGGCGACGAGCAATCCGCCTTTTTCCAGCGCGAGGACTCCGCCCGGATCGTAGGGAAAGCCCGAGCCGGTCGGCGGGGTGATCCTGGCGAACGGCGGGTCGTTGCCGTATGCGGAGTCGGGCGACCCGAGCGGCGCGGCGAGCGTGCTTGCCGGTGCGATCAGGATCGTCGCCAGCACTGCGAGGGTGGCGAGCCATCGCCGGCGCTCGAGGTGCTCGGGAGATCGGCGTCCTGCCGATCGACTGTTACGGTGGGGGCCGCTCGTGTTCACTGTCACTCCCTGGTGGTGTGCCGGAGTTGACACTCTCCCCTCCGGACGTCCCGCGGTCGTCCCCCGCGGGACGGATATGTGGGGCGCGGGGCGTCCATCTGAAGGATGAGGCGGGCGCGCCCGATTCGCCGCTCACGGACAGCCTCGCGGACCGATACGGCTAGCTCAACCCCTCCTGCGCATGACCCTCGAGCGCCGGTTCGCCGGCTACTGCAACACGCTCAAAGACGTGCTCGAGCACGTCTCCGGCGCAGCCTGACCGCGTATGAGTCGGTGGCAGCAGCCCGCGATGCCGCTCGTTACGCTTCTAGGCTTGCTCACCTATCTCAGACACCACCACCTGGCAATCGTCGCGCTGTTCATAGCGCTCGGCGGAACCTCCTACGCCGCGACCCAACTGCCTGCCAACAGCGTCGGCACAAGGCAGATCCGTGCGGGCGCGGTGACGCCCTCCAAGCTCTCGCCGGCGCTGAGGGCTCAGCTGCGCAAAACGACGCCAAAGGCGGAAGCCGCATGGAGGGATCCCGCAATCGCGACAGCGATAAGCGCCGCCGGGCAGGCGGTGCTCTCTCAGAAAGTCGTCACCGTCGCGGCCGATGCTCCGTGGGTTGACACCGGTCTGTCCATCGCCTCTGGACAGCACATGTGGGCGGACACGCGCAGCGATGGCAAGTGGAGCGGCAATCCCAAGTATTTCCCCTACTCGGACGCGAACGGGTTGCCCGTTTATCCGGGTGCTTACCGCGTCGATGCGAACGCCCAGGTCGATTCGCTGATTGGCTTCATCGGCGGCACTCCAGTCAATGCTCCCGAAGTCTCGGTGGGTGTCTCTGCGCAGCCCGGAGGGCCGGGCGGGATCGCCAATCCCGGTTTCGTCGCCGTTGGCGACACGCTGGTGAATTTTGCTCCTTCGAGCACCGGCAGGATCTGGCTGAGGAACAACGACAACACCAACTACTACTCGGATGTTGGGCGACAGATCGCCAAGGTGATCGTCACCACTGGCTGATCCCGAGCGGATCGGGCGCTCGCGGCGATTCAAGCCGCAGCCGCGCTCGACACCTACGCGCTCCCTCGGATCCTCAGTGCGAGCCGGCTGTCCCTACCGCTTAGGGCAGGGCACGGTCGGTTCGGCCGTGACCGTTTCGCCGCTGAGGAACGTCACTTCGACCTTGCCCTTGAAGCCACCTTTGGGGCAGGTCTTGGGCACCGTGCCGTAGGGGATCAGCTTTTTGCCCTGCTTGTAGGCGGCGCCGATGATGCCCTTGAGCGAGAGGGCCGACCCATAGGGAGCTTCGGGCACCGTAATGACGAGCGGCACTTCGGCGCTGAACTTCTGGCCGAACGGGGGCATGGCCGGGGAAAACCCACCGGTGGTAAGGATTTCGATCGACGCGGGGCTTGTGCCTTCGGCGTAGAACGCGAGCCTGCCACCGGGCGCGAAGAATGCCTGCAGCGTCAGTTTCTCCTGCACGCGTGTGCCACCGAAGCTGACGACGCCGGACACTTCGCCCTTGGACCCGGCAACCGACGTCTTCGGGCACTTCTGCACTTCGTGGCTTTCAAGAGTCGCGAGCGGGCAGGTGGCGAAACCTTGGGGATGCAGCTTCACGCCGCGGGGCAGATCCACCACGATGCCGGTCACAGGCGAGGGGTAGCCACCGTATTCGGTGCCGCTGATCGTGAGTTCCGATTCCAGCGCCGCGCCGGCGCCGAGGATATTGCCGGTGTGTGGATATGTGGCGCTGCTGGAAGAGCCGGGGTTGATGGGGATCGGCACGATCTTCGCTTTCACGGCGATCACCGGTCGCGCGGCGGCTACGGCTGGAAGCCCTAGGGCCACGAGCGCCAAGGAACACAACACCAATCTTATGAGCAGCTTTCGCATTTCAACCCCTCCTCAACCGCATGCAACTATCCCGTCTTTATGAGTTTACAGGATCAGGCTGGGCTCGCGCCAGGTGAGCCGGCGGGCTCGGGCGTGGCAGGCTCCAGCGGGCGCAGCTCCTCGCCGGAGGGCACCTCTTGGCGCTTCAGGCGCCCGCCGTCCTCGACCACATATGCGCCCATGCTGAGCAGCGGCGGGGAGTAGGCGTGCAGGGTCACGGTCGGGCTGTCGCCGGTGTGGCGCACACGGTGGATGTCGGTGGGCGAGAAGTTGAAGCTGCCCCCGGCCTTGAACACCGCGTCGGTGGGTGGCCCGTCGAGCGTGAGGCGCTGCTCGCGCACGCGTCCGCTCACGACCGCGGCCGCGCCGGATGAGATGTCGTGATCGTGAAAGCCGGTGTCGTGATTCTCCATCCAGCAGATCAGCCACGCGGTCACGTGGTCGTCGCTGAGGATCTCCTCGTACACACGCTGGGTGCGGTCGTGCTTGACCAGGTCGATCCACAGTTCGGGACGCGCGGCCAGCTCGCAGACGAAGCGCTCCAGCTCGTCGGCGGACAGGTCGCGTCCCTGGGGCCTGGGCACCGGGGGGAAGGCGGGTGTCATGTGCCCACCTTCTCGAGCACCGCGACTCGCCTCGGGCGAGCGCCGCGCGCGAGCACTCGCATGGGCTTCTGTGCGAAGGCGCGCTCTGAGCTCTCCGCGAACAGCTCCCAGTCCAGTGCCGCGCGCGCGCCGTGGATGTCGGGGTCCACGACCGGGCGGTCCGAGCCGTACACGAGCTGGTCGACCCCGACCACCCTTTCCATCAGGTCCACCGCCTGCGGACCGTAGGAGGAGGTGTCGTAGAGGATCATCGGGTCGGCCTTGCGCGTGAGCGGGCCGCCCCGCGCGCGCAGGCGCTCGGTGTGCAGCGGCGCGAGCCCGGCGAGCATCGCGAAGATTGCGCGCAGCTCGGGAAACGCGCGTCGTGCGGCGCTCGCGAACAGAAACCACGCGGCGTGCATCTCTGCGACGTAGTGCGTGAGCGCCGGCCACCACAACGGGTCGCCAAGCGAGCTTTCGTGCGTCGGCCGGCGCGTGCCGCGTCCCGGGTGCACGAACAGCGGGGCCCCGCGAGCCTGGATGCGTGCGAGCACGGGCGACAGCCGCGCGAGCATGTCCACGCTGCCGAGCGCTCCGGCGGGCAGCGAGATGCCGACGCAGCCGCGATCGAGCGCTCGGCTCACGTCGTCGGGGTCGGGCTGGTCGAGCGTGACCGCGCCCCACACGCCAAATGGCTCGCCGAGCGCGAGCGCGCCCTCGTGATAGGCGTCGATCAGCTCCGCTCCCGCCTCGCGCGGGAGCGTCTCGATGCCCAGGGGGCTCGACAGGCACACCAGCGCGCGATCGAGCCCGTCGCGTGCCGCCAGCTCGGCTCTGCGCTCGGGGGCTTCGGCGTCGAGATCGATCACATACGGCTGCTCGCCGGCGAGGAACAGCACCGTGAGACCGTGTTCGCGGCGGATGAACGGCAGCTCGCGACGACGGGACAGCGCCTCCACCAGGGGCGCGGTCCAGAGGTGTTGGTGGATGTCGGTCCTCATGCCAATCTCCAGATTCTTGATCGAGTTTATGAAGATTAGCACGTCTCGCACGCTTTGTGCGAGCAGTCGCTGCTCGTGCGACGGGCGCGGCGGGTCATCCGTTGGGCCACCGGTGGGCGAGGCGAGCCACCCGGCGGGGACACCCACTACCGTTAGCGCGTGTCCAGCGGCCCTGACGCCCAGTTCATCGACGTGCGCGGTCTGCGCACCCGCTATCTGATCCGTGGCTCGGGCCCCGCGGTGCTCGTGCTGCACGGCTGGGGCGCCTCGATCGAGGCGGTGCAGCCGATCGTCGCGGGCCTCGCGCCGGTGGCCGCGGTGCATGCGCTGGACCTCCCCGGATTCGGGCAGAGCGAGCCGCCGCCGCGGCCGTGGGGGGTGGAGGACTACCAGGAGTTTCTTGCCGCGTTCATGGATGCGCTGGGGATCGAGCGCCCCACGATCGTGGGCCACTCCAACGGCGGGCGCATTGCGATCAGGATGGCCGCCACCGAACCGCGCCGCGCCGCGCGACTCGTGCTGGTCGATTCCGCGGGCATCCGTCCCAAACGCACTCTGCGCTGGTATCGCCGCGTGGGGATGGCGAAGCTGGGGAAGTACGCCGCCCTCTGGCTCGGCGCGCCAGGCGAGCGCTTGCGAGCGCGCATCGTAGGTCGCGTCGCCTCGACCGACTACGCCGCCGCGGGGGAGATGCGCCCGACGCTCGTGCGGCTCGTCAACAGCGACCTGCGCGAGTACCTGCCGCGCATCTCAGTGCCCACGCTGCTGGTGTGGGGCGCCGACGACACCGACACGCCTCCCTCCGACGGTCGTCTGATGGAGCAGCTGATCCCCGACGCGGGACTTGTCGTGCTCGAGGGTGCCGGGCATTACAGCTACATAGATCAGGCCGCCCGCTTCGCACGCATCGTCACGCATTTCATCTCGCCTCCGGAGGCCGGGGCGGCGTGAACGCGTTCGAGGGGATGTGCACGGTGGTGGCGGTGCTCGTCGTCGCGGCGCGACTGGCTGGGCGCCAGCATCGCTTGCTGCACCTGTTTCAACTGGAGCACTACGAGCCGGCGCGTCTGCTGTTGTGGCTGCGCCGCCGTCACGAGCTGTTTGCGCCACGCGAGCTCGCCCCTGTCGCAGTGCTGTACGGCGCCGCGATCGCCGTCGCGGCGGTTAGTGGCTCGCGCTCGGGCTGGGTGTGCGGGGCGCTGCTGTTGCTCTGCGCTCCGCTCGCGGCGCTCGGCGTGCGCGACTGGCGCCGCCCCGCCGTGAAGCCGCTGGTGTTCACCGACCGCGCGCTGCGCCTGCTGATCGCGGCGCTACTGCCACTGCTGCTGCTCCTGCTCATCGCGATCTCCCTCGCGGCGGCCACACTCACGCTCGCGGGTCTGATCGCGGTGCTCGCGTGCGCGTTCGCACTGCTCGCGTTCGCACCGTGGACGCTGCTGGGCGCCAACATCGCGCTGCGCCCGATCCAAAATGCGATCAACCGACACTACGAGCAGCACGCGCGCGATCTGCTGCGCGACTGGGCGCCGCTCACGATCGGGATCACCGGCAGCTACGGCAAGACCACCACCAAGTTCTGCGTCGGCGCGGTGCTCGCCGCCGACCGTCCCACGCTTGTGACGCCCGACAGCTACAACAGCTTCCTCGGGGTGATCCGCACGATCAACGAGCACCTCGAGTGGCGCCATCGCGCGTTCGTGGTGGAGATGGGGATGTTCCGCCGCGGCGACATCGCAGAGCTGTGCGAGCTCGTGCACCCCACGGTGGGGGTGATCACCGCGATCGGGCCGATGCACCTGGAGCGACTCGGCTCGATCGAGCAGATCGCCGCCGCCAAGGGCGAGCTGTTGGACGCGCTGCCCGCAGACGGCCACTTCGTCACAAACGCGGGCGATCCCCGCTGCCTGGAGCTTGCCGCGCGCGCCACGGTGCCCGTGACGTTGTTCGGGATCGAAGACGACAATGCGCAGGTAATCGCGCGGGACGTGGTGCTCGCCGACGGTCGCACCACGTTCAACCTCCACCTCGACGGCCCCCACAGCCCGGCGGTCGCGGTGTCGGCGGGGCTGCTCGGGCGCCACAACGTGCTCAACCTGCTCGCCGCCGCCGCGGTCGGGCGCGTGCTCGGGATCGAGCCCGCGCGCATCGCCGAGGGGCTCGCGCAGGTGCAGGCGCCCCCGCACCGCCTGCAGCCGATCCACAACCGTCGCGCCGGGGTGGTGGTGATCGACGACGCCTACAACTCCAACCCCGAGGGCGCCGCCGCGGCGCTCGAGGTCCTGCGCGAGCACCCCGCCACGCGTCGCCTGCTGGTCACCCCCGGGATGGTCGAGCTGGGCGAGCTGGAGGCAGAGCTCAACCGCCGCTTCGGCGAGCAGGCCGGGGCGGTGTGCGACATCGCGATCCTCGTCGGCCCCGCCCGCACCGAGCCGATCGCCGCGGGGCTCGCGGCCGCCGGCATGGATCCCGCCGGCGTGCACGTGGTGCGCGACATCGCGCAGGCCACCGAGCTGCTCGGCCGCCTCACGCGCACGGGCGACGTGGTGCTGTTCGAGAACGACCTCCCCGACACCTACTCCGAACCCGAGGGCGCCGCATCGCAGGCCGCCTGATTTTTTGGGGATGGGGACCCCTTGCGGGGTCCCGCGGGGCGTGCCCGGGGTGCTCCAAACACCACTCCATGAGCCGGACCCCCGCAGGGGGTCCGGGGGGTACGGGGGTCCCGGCGGGGCGTGCCCGGGGTGTACGGCGGCTCGGGCACATAAGCTAGGGCCCATATGCCACCAAGCGGATTGAGGGTGGGCGTCGCGTTCGGCGGGCGCTCCGTTGAGCACGATGTCTCGATCATCACCGGGCTGCAGGCCCTGGGCGTGCTCGGCGAGCGCCACACGCCTGTGCCGATCTACATCGCGCGCAGCGGCCGCTGGTACACCGGCGAGGCGCTGCGGGAGCTGTCCGTGTACCAGCAGGACGGCGGGGACCCCGACGCCGAGGAGGTCCACTTCGACCTGCACAACGGCCGTCTGCTGAAAGCCGCGCCCGGCGGTGGGGGACTGTTGCGCTCCCGCCGCTCCTCGGGCGAGCCGATCGAGCTGGATGTGGTGGTGCTCGCCACGCACGGCACCCAGGGCGAGGACGGCTGCCTGCAGGGCGCCCTGGAGCTCGCGCGGCTGCCCTACGTCGGTCCGCCCGTGGGCGCCGCGGCCGCCGCGATGGACAAGGTCACCACCAAGGCGGTGCTCGCGCAGGCGGGGTTGCCCGCGCTCGAGCATCTCGCGCTGCGCCGCGAGCAGTGGGAGCGGGACGGGCCCGCCGTGCGCGCACAGGCGCGCGAGCGTCTCGGCTTCCCGCTCTACGTCAAGCCCGCGTCGCTGGGGTCGAGCGTCGGCGTCAGTCGCTGCGCCGACGATGCCGAGCTGCACGAGGCGCTCGAGCTTGTGTTCGAGCTCGACCGCACCTGCCTGCTCGAACCCGCCGTCGAGGATGGCATCGAGGTCAACTGTGCGGTCATCGGCCGCCCCGGCGTGGAGCCGCGCACATCGGTGTGCGAGCAGCCTGTGGCGGCCGCGAGCTTCCTGTCATTCGAGGACAAGTACATGAGCGACGGCAAGGGCGAGGGGATGAAGGGCGCCTCGCGGCTGATCCCCGCGCCGCTGTCGGACGAGCTCACCACGCGGGTGCGCGACCTCGCCGCGCGCGCCTTCACCGCGTTCGGCTGCGCGGGGGTCACGCGCGTGGACTTCCTCATCGACGCCGAGCGGCGCGTGCACATCAACGAGCTCAACACGATCCCCGGCTCGTTCTCCTTCTACCTGTGGGAGCCCGCGGGCCTGCCGTTTGTCGATCTCATGGACGAGCTGATCGACTTCGCGCTCGCCGAGCATCGCGAGACGCTGCGCACCACCACCGTGTTCGCCACCAACCTGCTCGCCGCTCGTGCCGCCGGTGGCTCGAAGGCGGGGGAGAAGGCGTGAGCAAAGCGCCCAACCACCGTCCCTCCCCGCCCTCTATTTCAGATGGAGGGCGGAGGTGAGTGGGGAGGCCGCCCTGGTGGCGATGGGCGGCCGCTCGCTGGAGCGCGAGATCAGCTTGCGCAGCGGCCATCGCGTGGAGCGCGCGCTGCGCACGCTCGGCTACGCGGTCCACGCGCTCGACGTGGACGGGGATTTCGTCGAGCGCGTGATCGAGCGCCGGCCGCGGTTCGTGTTCGTGGCGATGCACGGTCGTGGCGGGGAGGACGGCACCCTGCAGGATCTCCTGGAGACGCTCGCGGTGCCCTACACCGGTTCCGATCCGCTATCGAGCGCGCTGTGCATGGACAAGATGCTGTTCAAGCGGATGCTCCGCCTGCACGGCATCCCCACGCCCGCTTTTCACAGCTTCAACGAGACCGCCTTTCGCGAGCTCGGGGGCGCCCACACGTTTCCGAAGCTGCTGGAGGAGCTGCGCCTGCCCGCCGTGGTCAAGCCCGTCGCGCAGGGCTCGGCGATCGGGATCAAGTTCGTCACCGCCGCCGCCCAGCTTCCCAGCGCGATCCTCGGCGCATTCGGCTACGGCGATCGCGTGCTGGTCGAAGAGCGCGTGGTGGGGCGCGAGCTGGCGGTGACGGTGCTCGACTCCGCCGACCCCGGCGCGGCACCGCGAGCGCTACCGATCGTCGAGCTGTTCACACCCGAGAACTTCTACAGCTACGAAGCCCACTACACGATCGGCCAGTTGCGCATGGAGGTGCCGGCCGAGCTCTCCGAGCAGGTGCGCGCGCGGGTGGAGTCGGTTGCGCTGCAGAGCTACACGCTGATGGGCTGCCGCGACTTCGCGCGGGTCGACTTGATCCTCGACGAGCACGACGTGCCGCGGGTGCTCGAGATCAACACGATCCCCGGTCTCACCGAGACCGGGATCACGACGGCCGCCGCCGAGGCGGCTGGGATGACGTTCGCCGAGCTGGTCGGCGCGATCGTCGCGCGCGTCGCCTCAGCCTGACGCACCCGCCTGAGACTCTCGCACGAGGATCGCCGGCCTGCTGTCTCCCGCCGCGGAGGGCGCGGGTGGTGTCGGCCGGGCAATGATGTAGCGTTTTCACCAACAGACGATTGTATTCTCAAATTTGGTGCGGTTCGATCGATGAGGTGAAATCGCGATGCACGAGGACGATGAGCACATTCGCGGCGCCGGCGGGAGCGACGCAGGCAAGGGTGACGCAGGCAAGGAGGATGCAGGCAAGCGCGATGCCGGCAAGGACGATGCCGGCAAGCGCGATGCCGGCGAGAAGCGCGCGGACAAGCGCAAAGCGGCGCCTCGCGATGGCGCTCCGCGGCCGCGGATCAAGGCGGCTCCCGACCCGCGCATGTCGCGCTCGCTGGAATTCGGGGTCGCGATTCTCGAGTCCTTCTCAAATGAGCGTCAAGAGCTGGGTATCGCCGCGCTGTCGGACATCGTCGGGATCAGCCGCTCCACCACGCATCGCTATGCGACGACACTCGTGGCGCTTGGCTATCTCGAGCAGGACAACAAACGCAAGTACCGTCTGTCCGCCCGCGCCGCGGGCCCGGGCGGTGCGGCGATCGCCGCCGTGCGCCAGCAGGTCCACGCGCGTGCGGTGCTAGAGGAGCTGCGGGCGCAGACGGGCCATACCGTCAGCATGGGGGTGCTCGAGAACGGGCGCGTGATCTATGTCTATCGCCTGTTCGCCCACCGGCCAGGACAGCACGAGATCGACGCCGACCTGGGCGTGGGTGCGAGCGTGCCGGTGCACTGCACCGCACTCGGGAAGGTCCTGCTCGCGAGTCTCTCCGACGCCGAGCGCCGCGAGGCGCTGGCAGGTATACGGCTCACGCGCCATGGCCCGCACACGATCGTCGACAAGCGCGCGCTCGTGGCGGAGCTCGATCGCACCAGCCCCCGCAGCACGCTTGTCAGCGACGAAGAGATGATCCAGGGCGCGCGTTCGATCGCCATGCTGGTGGCGCGCCCGATCGGCGAGCATCCACTCGCGATCGAGGTCACCGTGCCGTCGGTCGCCTACACCGTCGACCAGCTCGTCGAGCAGGTCGGACCCCACATAGAACGTGCGGCGCGGCTGATCTCCGGTGAGTAGAGACAGACGGGTGGATTCCCGCGGCGGGTGGTTTCCGGCGCGCCACGGCGCACCCTCTACGCGCGCAGGAGCTCGTGCTGCAGCGCGTAGCGCACGAGTTCGGCGCGCGTGGCGAGTCCCAGCTTGCGGTGGATGCGCGCCCGGTGTGTCTCGATCGTACGCGGCGATAGCCCCAGCTTGTCCGCGATCTCAACGCTTGTGTGTCCCAGCGCGATCAACCGCAGCACTTCGCGCTCGCGCGGTGTCAGCCTGTCTGCCTGCGGGGACTTGCCGCCGTTGAGCTTCGCGGCCAGCATGGGACTCACATAGCCGCGCCCGCGTGAGGCGTTGCGCACGGCCGCCGGCAGGTCGGAGTCGGCCATCTCCTTCAACACCAATCCCAGCGCGCCGTTGTCGAGCGCGCGCCGGGCGAATGCCGGATCGTCGTCCATCGTGAGGACCACGATGCGAGTGTCGCGTGCGTCTTTGCTCAGGTGGCTCAGCGCCTCTATGCTCGCGCCCCAGCTGGGTATGCCCAGGTCGAGCACCAGCACGTCCGGGTGGCGCGCGTGCATTTGGTCCATCGCCGAGTGCAGGCTGTCGGTCTCGGCGACCACGTCGATGTCCGCTTCGCCCTCAAGCAGCAGGCGCAGGCTCTTGCGCATCGCGGCGTGGTCGTCGGCCAGCAGGATCCTGATCGGTGCGCCCGCGGCGTTCTCCTCGGAATCTCGCGCGGATGGGTCGGGCACTGGCGCAAGGCGTGGTACCGGGAGCATCAAAATAAGGCTAGGCTCACATACGAGCGCCGCCCAGCGTGCAAAGTCCCGTATGTGCTGTGGAAAAGCACTGAACCAAGGTGGAGCGTCGAGCCCGAATGCGCATAGGGATACTCACCGGTGGAGGCGACTGCCCTGGCCTGAACGCGGTGATTCGCGCGGTGGTGCGTCGCGGGGTGGGGCTCGGCGAGCACAGCTTCATCGGTTTCCGCCACGGCTGGGCGGGCGTGCTCGAGCAGGAGAGCGTCGAGCTCACACGCGAGAGCACCGCGGGGATCCTGCCGCGTGGAGGCACGATCCTCGGGACATCTCGCACGAACCCGTTTGCCGCTCGCACCGACGGGCCGCGGCGGATAGAGCGCACTTTCGAACAGGAGGGCCTGGACGCGCTGATTCCGATCGGCGGCGAGGACACGCTCGGTGTGGCGCTGCGCTTGAGCGAGGCGGGGTTGCGGCTCGTCGGGGTCCCGAAGACGATCGACAACGACATCGGCGCTACCGATTTCACCTTCGGTTTTCACACCGCAGTGCAGATCGCCACCGATGCGATCGACAGGTTGCACACGACCGCAGAGTCCCACAACAGGGTGATGATCGTGGAGGTGATGGGCCGCCACGCCGGCTGGATCGCGGCCTACGCGGGGATCGCGGGCGGGGCGGACGCGATCCTCGTGCCCGAGCATCCGTTTGACATCGAGGAGGTGTGCGCGCGCCTGGGCCGGCGCCACGCGCGCGGTGTGACCTTCTCGATCGTGGTCGTCTCAGAGGGGGCCGCGCCGCGCGAGGGAGGGGGCATGTCACTCGCCGACGCACCCGCGGATGAGTTCGGCCACATGCGTCTCGGCGGGATCGGCGTGGAGCTGGCAAGCCGGATCGAGACGATCACAGGCTATGAGACGCGCGCCACGATCCTTGGTCACGTGCAGCGCGGTGGCACCCCAACCGCGTATGACCGCGTGCTGGCCACGCGCTTCGGCGTCGCGGCAATGGATGCGGTGGCGGCGGGGCGCTTCGGTCAGATGGTGGCTTTGCAAGGCGCCGAGATAGTCGAGGTCGGCTTGGCCGACGCGCTCGCCGAGCCGAAGCTGCTCGACCCGCGCCTGTTCGAGACCGCCCAGGTGTTCTTCGGCTGACCGCTATCCCGGCGCGGCCACAGAGCGCGATCCGGCCTCTGGGTCGGCGATGCGCTGGATCGGGAAGCTTGCCTTGATCGTGGTTCCCTTGCCCGGCGCCGAGTCGATTTCAACGGCCCCGTCGAGCAGCTGCACACGCTCGTGCATGCCCAGCAGGCCGTAGCCGTCGGTGTGTTCGTTCGGATCGAAGCCGCGTCCGTCGTCGCGCACGCTGACAGTGATGTCGGTCTCATTCTCATGCACCTCGACCACCGCTCGCTTGGCTTGGCCGTGCTTGGCCGCGTTGGTGAGCGCCTCCTGCACGATCCTGTACATCGCAGTCTCGATCTCGGGAATGTGGCGGGGCTCCTCGGCGGCGAGATCGATGCTCACGTCGACGTCGATACCGTAGCGCTCGGCTCGTTCGCCAAGCGCCTGGATCGCCGCGGCGGCACCCAGCTCGTCAAGCGAGGCGGGGCGCATGTCGGTGATCAGCGCGCGCAGGTTGGTAATGCCTTCCTCCAGATGGTCGATCGCGCTTGCCACCGCCTTCTCGAGCGCCTGCGGCTTGCCCGAGCGCTTCGCTGTCGAGAGGCCCACGCGCAGCGCGCTGAGGCTCTGCAGCGTCTCGTCGTGCAGCTCGCGCGCCCAGTGCTGGCGTTCGCCCTCAGCGGCGGCAAGTCGTTGGCGCCGGCGCTCTGAGGCGACCGACTGGGCGGTGGCCACAGCGGTGGCGGCGCTGGCCGCAAACGCTTCCAGCAGGCGCTCGTCATCGAGCGTGAACTCAGGCCCGTTCTGGGCGCGATCGACCGCCACGAGCACGCCATACGCGCGGTTTTGGAAGACGAGCGGCACCAGCAGCCCGCCTTTGGCCTGCACGCCGAGTGTGCCGAGCCCGTGCTCGTCAAAGCGTGCCCGTGTCAGCGGTTCCTGCAAGCGTTGCGCGCGGCGCGTGCGCAACGCGGCGCTCGCGGCCGAGTCGCCCAGCGGCACCTGCCGGCCGAGCAGCCCGGCGGGCAGCTCGCCCGCGCCCGCCGACACCACCAGCCGCCCGCGCTGCACCAGCTCGATCACGAGCAGGCGCGCGTTGACCAGCGCGCGCCCGCGCTTTGCCACCAGCTCGAGGATCACCTCAAGATCGGTCTCCGCACCGACGGCGCGCGCGATCTGAGTGGTGGCGTTAAGCGCCGCGACGGTCCGTTCGAGCTCGTCGCGGTGCTTCCTGGTGCCGGTGTAGCGGCGCGCGTGATCGATCGCGAACCCCGCCAGCTCAGAGAGCATCGCGGCGGCTTCTTCATCTGCCTGCGTGAACTGCTCGCCATGCTGCTTCTCTGTCAGGTAGAGGTTGCCGAACGGGGTTCCCTCGACCAGGATCGGCACACCCAGGAAGCTGTGCATCGGCGGATGGCCGTGCGGGAAGCCATAGGAGCGCGCGTGTTCGCTTATGGCGGTGAGTCGCAGCGCGGTCGGGTGCTCGATCAGCTCGCCCAGCACGCCACGGCCTCGCGGCAGAGCCCCGATCGCCTCGCGTTCGGACTCGTCGATCCCGATCGTGAGGAACCGCTCGAGTTCGGTGCGCGACTCGCCCAGCACCCCCAGCGCCGCGTAGCGAGCGCCGGTCAGCTCGCGCGCGGACTCGAGCACTCTGTCGAGCAAAACCTCCAGGTCAAGCTCGGTCAGCACGCTCCTGGCAATGTCCAGCACGCGTCGCGCCACGCTGTCCATAAGGCAAGTAGCGTAGCGCACAAAGTAAGGGCCTGTTTTTGACGATAAATGGTGCGACTGACCCCAACAGTCGGAAAAGAGTCGGCGCAACGCGCGACCGGCGAGGCCATCCCGCGAGGGCACGGAGAGGGGTAGGCACGAGACGGAAGGGGGGAGATTCGAACTCCCGAGACGGGGGTTGCCCGCCTGCCGGTTTTCAAGACTAACGCAACTCCGCATGGTTGAGCCAAAAACTGACTGCTCGCGCCACAACTCGCGCCAGTCCGGGCAAACACTACTTGAGAGTCAAGGCTGCTTTGGCTTGCTGTCCAGCGGCGCGATCTGTCCCGCGGCCCGCAACTTCTTACCCTGACGCCCGCGATCGGGGCAACAACTGCGATACCGGAAGTCGGGGTCCGGTCTTTACACGCCGAGAGATCGATCTTGCGGCGTAGTGCACGCCGGTAGAGTATGGCTGTGGCACGAACCGTGGCGACGCGCTTCTTTTGCAACGTGCGGGAATTTCGACGGCCAGGGGCTTGAAATCGACCTCGCGCGAACCTACTTTTGTCCTAGACGCGGAACCGAGTCGCAAAGAGCGAGGCCATCGAGGTGTGAGGCCGCGCCACCCAAACCGACACGCCGAAGGGCGAGCCGGGGAAGGTTCCTCAAGTGGCCCGGGACCGCGTCGCTTTACGTCCGTCATCAAGGCTTGGGCTTCTTCTGCCGTCGCGACTGTGCTCAGGGAGGCTCATCCACATAGGATGAGCGATCGAGCCATGGCTGTGTGGTCGAGTGGAGCTACATGATTGACGGTCCCGCGCTCGATTCTGCGGACGGGTCGTTGCTGGAGCGTGATGTCGCGCTCGGCGTGATGATGGATACTTTGGGGGCCGTTGAGCAGGGCGGGGGCGCGGTCCTGTTGTTGGCCGGGGCGGCAGGGATCGGCAAGACGTCGCTGATGCGAGCGGGCAGGCGCGCGGCGCTGCAGGCCGGCTTCAGGGTGGGCTCGGCGGTGGGGAGCCCGATGGAGTCGGGTCTGCCGTTTGGGCTGGTGGGTCAGGCGCTGGTGGAGCTCGGCGGCTCGGATGCGGATGATGTTCTTGAGTTGCAGCGCCTGGGGGATCCCTCGGCGCGTCTGTACCGGATGTTTCGGTGGCTGGCGAATGTGGCGGCCGATGCGCCGCTGCTGCTGGTGCTCGATGACCTGCACTGGGCCGATCCGGACTCGCTTGGGCTGCTTGGCTTCCTCGCTCGCCGCGTCAGCGACAGTCGCATCATGGTGCTCGGCTCGTTGCGAGCTGAGCCAAATGAGGCTTCTGCGCTTGCATATGAGCTGGCTGGTGCTGGCCAGGCGCGTGTGCTCGAGCTGCAGCCACTCAGCCGCGAGGCGTCCGTGGCGCTGCTTCAGAGCGGCGTGCCGCGTGTGCTGGATGCGGCTGAGGGCGAGGGCGTGTGGCGCGCATGCGCTGGCACACCGCTGCTGTTGAAGGCTGCTGCGTGGACGCTGAGCAGCGGCGGCTTGCTGCCGAGGGCATCAGGTGAGAATGGGCTTGGGGCGCCGTTGCTGCTCGAGCGATTCGTTGGCGTGGGTGGCGCCGCGTTCGCCTATGTGCAGGCGGCGTCGATCCTCGGTGTGCGTTTCCGCTCAGAGCTCGCCGGTGCGCTCGCCGGGCTGGCGGAAGCGGGCGCTGAGGGGGCGCGTGCGCAGCTGGTGCGCGCGGGCTTGCTCGACGATCTCGGTGGGGGGTGGGCGGCGTTCATGCATCCGCTGTTCGCGCAGGCGCTGCTGGAGGCCCAGGCGCCCTCTGAGCGCGAGCGCGCTCACGCCGAGGCCTTCCGGCTGCTCCTCGACAGAGGCGAGCCGGACGCGGTGGCCGCCGAGCACGCGGTGCTCGCGCGGTTGGTCGGTGATCCGCTCGCGGTCGAGGTCGCGGCCCGCGCCGGTCGCTCAGCGCTTGCGCAGGGAGCGCTCGCGGCGGCGGTCGCGCATCTGCAGAACGCGCTTGGGCTCGCCGGCGAGGAGCCGGCGGATGAGCTGTTGTTCGACTACGCATCGGCGCTTGCGGCTCGGGGCCAGGTCGAGGCGGTGGAGGGTGTTTGCGGGCGGCTGCTTGCGCGGGGCGATCTGGATCCCGCGGTCCGGGTGCACACGCTCGCGCTGCTGGGACGCGTTGCGATGCTGACCGGTCGCCCGGCACAGGCCGAGCGACTGTACGAGCAGGCGGCGAGCGCCGCGGCGCTGCTGGACTGCGCGAGCGAGGTCGCAACGCTCATGGACGCCGCGATGACCTGTCACGTCACCTCGACGATTCCATGGGCGCTTCAGATCATCTCGCGGGCGCTCGCGGTTCTGCCCGAGGCTGCGCCGGCGCGCCGGCCGCTGGAGCTCCTCAAGGCGTCCGTGTCGCTGACCGGGGGTGACCCCGTCGGGGCTGAGCTGCTCGCGCGCGAGATCTCGGCCGATCGCGGCGACGGCGACCGCGGCGGGTGGGGATACACGATGGCGGTTCACGCGCTGAACGTGTTCAAGTTGCTCGAGAACCTCGCTGACGCGACCGAGGTGTTCGAGCGTGAGTTCGCGCGGGCGGTGCAGAGCGGCGCGCCGATGCTGATCGGTGCGCTTGCGATCGCCCACGCCGACACCGTGCACCGGCTGGGACACCCGCGCGAGGCGCTCGAGCTGATGCAGCGCGCGATGGCGCTCAGCGACCTGCCGGCGAACTTGCCGTGGGTGCATGTTGCGCTGGCGGTGTTGTTGAGCGAGCTCGGACGCGACGGCGAGGCCCTGCCTCACATCCAGGCACTCCGCACGATGCAAGCCGGGATACCGCCGCAGTACAACGCGGTGGTCTCGCTGTGGCTGGATTTGATTGACGCAAGGAGCCTGCTGGAGGCCGGCGAGCCTGAGCAGGCCTCACAGCGGATGCTGCACGCCGCTGAGATCGCACAGCTGACCGGCTGGCGCGAGCCATGCGTCGTTCCCTGGGCCTCAGTCGGGATCCAGGCGCATCTGGCCGCCGATCGGATCGACCGTGCCCGCGAGCTGGTCGAGGACCTCGAGGGGCTGACCAAACGGCTGTCCTGTCGCTGGCCGCGCGCTGTTCTCGAGCTCGGCCGCGCCCGACTGGCTGCGGCCGAGGGTCGTACCGAGGAGGCCGATCGGAGGTTCCACGCGGCGCTTGAGATCTTCGCCGAGCTGGGAATGCCGATCTTCCACGCCGAAGCGCTGCTCGACCACGGCGCCTACCTGCGCCGCAGCGGTAGGCCGCGCTTGGCGCGCGAGCCGATCGCTCGCTCGCTGGAGCTCGCCGAAGCAGCTGGTGCCGAGCGCGTCGCGCGTCTGGCGCGCGCGGAGCTCGCGGCGGCCGGCGGCAGACGCCGCCGCGCCTCTGGCTCCCGCGAGCTGACCGCCCAAGAGCAGCGCGTCGCCGCGTGTGCAGCGGACGGCATGACCAACGCGCAGATCGCCGCGGCGCTCCACCTCTCACCGAAGACGGTCGGCCATCACCTCCAGCACGTCTACTCAAAGCTCGACATCCACTCCCGTCGCGAGCTGATCCGTCGCACCCACCCACCCGCCTAAAGATAGGGCGTTCGCCCGATGCTAACGGGCCGGTGGGGGTCTAACATTCCCGCGCACGACCCATCACAGGGCCGATCCGCCAGCTGCTCGCTCACTGGCGTGGTGCGCGGTGAGCGGATGTGGGGTCAGCGGATCAGGAGGCACGTGATGGACGACACCGCCAGCCATGGAAAGACGAGGTCCCTCGCTCGGCTGGTGTGCCTGGTGGCAGTGCTTGCGATCGGCGCGTTGATGGTGGTCGGATCGCCTGCGGCGTCGGCCGAGGCCGGCGGCACGGTCATGGTCTGGGGCGCGAATGGCGGCGGCGCGCTGGGCGATGGCAGCATCACCGGCCCTGAAGCATGCGTCGCCGGCGTCAACACCGACCCCTGCAGCAAGACACCGCTGGAAGTGAAAGGACTGAACGGGGTCACGGCCGTCTCGGCCGGCTATCTCAACGGCCTGGCCCTGCTGGGCAACGGCACGGTCGTATCCTGGGGTGACAACGACGCTGGCCAGCTGGGCAACGGCGGCGCCGAAAGCCTCGTGCCTGGGCCGGTGAGCCTGAGCCTATCGCACGGAGTCACGGTCACGGCCGTCTCAGCCGGCAATGAATACAGCCTGGCGCTGTTGAGCAACGGCACGGTCATGGCCTGGGGCGTCAACATCTACGGAGAGCTGGGCGACGGCACCACCACCGGCCCCGAAAAATGCGGAGTCTCATTGTCCTGCAGCTTGACTCCGGTGGCGGTGAGTCTGAGCCTGCCGCCAGGGGTCACGGTCACGGCCGTCTCAGCCGGCTACAACACCAGCCTGGCGCTGCTGAGCAACGGCTCGGTCATGGCCTGGGGCGGGAACTTGGGCAACGGCACCGAAACCGGCAGCGACGTGCCGGTGGAAGTGAGCCTACCGTCCGGGGCCAGGGCCACGGCCATCTCGGCCGGCGCCTCCAACAGTCTGGCGCGGTTGAGCAACGGCACGGTTATGGCCTGGGGCGATAACGGCAATGGAATGCTGGGCAACGGCACCGAAACCGCCAGCGACGTGCCGGTGGCGGTCTGCGAAGCGGGAGCGGCTGCGCCTTGTTCGGCAGGCAATGGAAACCTGCTGACAGGGGTCAAGGCCGTCTCGACCGGCTACGAACAAAGCCTGGCCCTGCTGAGAAACGGCAAGGTCATGGCATGGGGTGCAAACCATCTCGGAGAGCTGGGCGATGGCACCACCACCGGCCCCGAAACTTGCAAGGACTCATACCCCTGCAGCAGGACCCCGGTGGAAGTGAAAGGGTTGAGCGGGGTCGCGGAAGTCTCAGCCGGCGAACTCGCCCTAATCGGTGCGTTTCACAGCCTGGCACGGCTGAGCAACGGCACGGTCATGGCCTGGGGCGAGAACCAGTACGGGCAGCTGGGCAACGACACCACGACCAGCAGCGACGAACCGGTGCCGGTGAGTCTGAGTCCACCGTCCGGGGTCACGGTCAAGGCCGTCTCGACCGGCGAAGATTTCAGCCTGGCGCTGCTGAGCAACGACACGACGCCGCCGACGGTCGCGAGCATAGAACCATCCTCGGGCCCGAGCACCGGCGGCACCGCCGTGACGATCAAGGGCACGGGCTTCCTGCAAGGCGCCGAAGTCGTGATCGGAAGCGAAGCGAGCTCGGTGGAAGTGGTCTCCGAAACAGAAATCAAGGCCACCACGGCCCCGGCCGCGGCCGGCTCTTACGAAGTGATCGTCGAAGACGCCAACGGCACCTCCACCGCTGGTCCCGACTTCACGGTGGAGCCGGCCAAACCCAAGCTCGAAGGGATCGCGGTCGACTCGGGTCTTCCCCGCGATACCTCCGGTGTCGGCGTCGAGCTCTACGTCGGAGAAACCGAGGGCCTGACGATCATGGGCGTCTACAACGGCGGGCATCCCGAACTGCTCAAAGTGCCCGCCGGAGAACCCGAGCCAGAAGTGAGATGGGCGACCGAACCGCAGCCGTCCGAAGCGATCAGGCTCAATGGGGTCAGCGGCGGGGATGCGATTGGGTTGACGGCCAAAGAAGTGACGAGCTCCCCGGGGGTCGTGCAGGTCGAATACGAAGGCTTCAAAGCCACCTCTGAGTCCCTGAACGCCGTGATCAAGCCATGCGGCGATACATGCTTCGAGGTCAACGGCGCCCTGCTCAACGTGCAGGCTCAGGCGCCCGGCTCTACCCCGGTCGCCGGCGCCATCGCCGACATCACCCAGGGCGAGGCGCCCGACGGCCGCACCTCGCCGAGGGGGGTCAGTGAGCCGGAACTGCCCGCCTCGGCCACCTCCACCTGCACCACGGATGGTGCCGGCGCGTGCCAGCTGATAGCAGAGGAGGGGACCGAGGGAGTGGCGAGGGAAGTCGAAGATACGATCACGCTCACCGCACCGGCCGGCTACACCGTCACGGGCCTCAGCGGCACCTGCACGTCGGTGAGTGGCCCGTCCGAAGCGCCCGTGTGCCATCTCCGACTACCCGAATTCAGCCCCATCAGCACGATCATGTTCGAGCTTGAGCCACTCCCCACCCTGACCGTGAACGTGGGCGGGCCGGAAGTACCGGCCGAAGGCCTGGGCGGTGTTCGGGGGTCATCGTTTGATTGGCTGAACGAAGAAGTCGACGGCACGGTGGCGACGATCACCCCGATCGACGGTACCCCGGGCTCGCCGGTCCCCTGCCAGGTCGAGGAAGGTGAAGAGGCGGGCGTGACAGGCGGCAAACAGGCCACCTGCAGCAAGTCGTTGCCGCCAGGTACCTACGAAGTGTCGGTCGGGTTGAAGATCACCTTGAACCCTGGGATTGCCTACGGGCACTTCGCCTACCTCACCAGCACCGATCCCCAGTCGGTCGCTCTCGAGCTCGGTGGAAGATCCTCGGTCAGCTTCAACACCGCCTACGAGCCCGGACTGATTAGCAGCGCGTCCGGTACGCCGACCGGCTCGTCCACCGAAGCCTCAGCCACCGACGGTCCGCTGACGGCCACGGCCAGCGAAGGTGCCGGCACCGTCACGGTGGGACAGTACGAATCCGCTCCCGTGGGTACCCCGGCGTTTGGAAGCGAAAGCAGTGGCAAGTACATCGATGTCTTCCTCTCCACGGGGAGCACCTTCAAGAGCCTCAGCTTCACCGACTGCGAACTGGGCGGCGGGACTAGCTTGGAATGGTTGAACCCCGAAGCCAACAATGGCAAAGGGGAATGGGATGCCGTCTCCGATGAGGCATATAGCTCGGTAACGAAATGCATCACCGTCACGCTCACCGAAGGAACGAGCCCCACACTGAAGCAGCTGACCGGAACGGTGTTCGGCGTCGCCCTTGCGCCGGCATCCACGTTGACGTCGTTCACACCGGCGTCGGCATTGTCCACGTCGCTGTCGCCGTCGTTGACGTCTCCACCGGCTACGACAGCGGCGTCCGGCAGCGTGTCGCTTGATGGATCCAGCATCACCGTTCAGAGGAACGGCGCGGCGGTGGTCAAGCTCACCTGCACGGGCACAGCGACGTGCGAGGGTAAGTTGGCGCTCACAGCCAAAAGCACGACCAAGAAGGGTAAGAAGAAGCACTCAAAGACGACGACCATCGGGGCCACCAGCTTCTCGATCGCGGCAGGCAAGACTGTGGCCGTCAAGCTCGCGCTGGGCGCGGCGGGCAAGGCGTCGCTAAGCGCCGCTCACGGGCACCTCAACGCCACGCTTACGATCCTCAAGTCCTCCCCGGCTCCGGCCGTGACGCAGACCCAGAGCGTCCATCTCGCCCAGCAGAAAGCGACCAAAGCGAAGCAGGGCAAGAAGTAGCTCGCCACCCACCAGGAGATAACCGTGACAAGATCAATCCATCGTCGCAGACCGGCAGTCCTCGCTCCTCTGATAACAGCTGGCGTGCTGCTGCTCACACCCGCGTTCGCGGCGGCAAGCCCTGAGGACTTCATGTGGAGCGGCACGGGCGGAGTCGGCGCCACAAGCTGGTCGGATGAAGCCAACTGGGCTGAAGGCGTGCCTGCGGGCGCAGTCGGCACGCTCGACTTTCCGAGTGCGTCATGTCCGGCTCAAACGATGTCCCCATTTTGCGACAGCACCAACAACATCCCCGGCCTGACCGTCGAAAAGCTGGAAATCGAAGGCAAAAAGCTGGCGGTCGAAGGCGACTACTATCTCGCCGGGGAAGGTATCGCGCTCGGCGAGGGTGGCCTCTCGATGTCCACCTCGGCCGAACCGTCTCGGGCCGCAATTGGGCTCCCGATTACGCTTGACGCACAGCAGAGCTGGAGCATCACTGGGAACGGTGGCGCTAATTCCTACGGCAGTGCCCAGCTCGACCTCGAAAAACCCTTGACAGGACCGGCGGGGGATCCGCTCGCGATCGAAGTCAAGAACGGTGGCATACTGAATCTGGATCGGGTCGACAACGAGGTCGGCCCCCTCACCATCGCCGGCGCCGGCACCAAGACTGGCCAGTCGGCATCTGAAAATGGCGATGTTGAGCTCGTAGAGTCCCCCTTTGGGGCCGCTGTTGACCCCGAGCTAAATGCGGTTGATCGCAAGCCGATCGATGTGATCGACGCCGGATTCGGTGGAGAAGGAAAGATCGGGCCGCTGACGAGCACGGGCGCAGACGTGGAGGTGGGGGATCTGAGGCGTGTCCCATACGAACCAGAGGGGAAGCTCGAAACTCCCGGCGCAACGTTCAATTCAACCAGCGAGATCGACCTCTACATGAACGAAGTGCCAGCGCCCGAGCCCGCCTACACGAGCATCTCGCAGTTGGCCTCCACCGGGACGATCGAACTGGGTGGCTCGCGGCTCGGACTGGTTGATCTCCAGACGAGCTGTTCGTCGCTGCCGCCACTCGGCGAGACCTTCACGCTGGTCTCCACCACGGGCAGCCTCTCCGGTGCTTTCGGCAACGTGCCCAAAGGTGCCGACATCGCTCTTCTGTCCGGATGTGAAGAGGAACTGGACATCAACTACAAAGAGAGCGGTTCACCGCAGACCGTCACGGGGACCGTGGTCCCGGCATCGCTGACTGACAGCGCGTCCGCAACATCGACCAACCCGTCCATTCCAGCCGAGGCCAGCGATGGTCCGCTGACGGCCACGGCCAGTGGCGGCACAGGTATCGTCACGACGGGGCAGTACGCATCCGACCCCGTGGGCGCCCCGCAGTTTGAAAGCAGCGGCAAGTTCATCGACGTCTTCCTCTCCACCGGGAACACCTTCGAAAGCCTCAGCTTCAGCGACTGCGAACTGGGCGGAGGCACGATCTTGCATTGGTGGAACTCCCAGGCCAACAACGGCAAAGGGGAATGGGAAGCCGTCTCCGACCAGAACTTCGAACCGGGCAGCCCACCGTGCATCACCGCCATCATCAAACGCAGCGGCACCACACCCACCCTGGAACAGCTGACCGGAACGGTGTTCGGAGTCTCCCTCCCGCCGGCGTCCACGTCGGAAACGCCCACCGGAGGTAGCGGGTCCACTACGGGTGGTGGCGGCGGCTCGAGCACTCCACCGGCGAGCAGCACAACGCCGGCCACAACGACATATCCGGCCACAACGGCGGCCACCGGCAGCGTCTCGCTCGTCTCTTCGGCGATCTCAGTTCAGAGCGGCGGCGCGGCTCAGGTCAAGCTGACCTGCACGGGCACGGCTACGTGCGCCGGCAAGCTGACCCTAACGGCGAAGACGAAGGGCAAGGGCAAGCAGAAGGCCAAGACCGAGACGATCGCGACCGCCGGCTTCTCGGTTCTGTGGGGCACGACCGCGACCGTCAAGCTCACGCTGGGCGCGGCGGGCAAGGCGCTCTTGAAGACCGCTCACGGGCAACTCAGCGCCACGCTCACGATCCTCAAGTCCTCCCCCGGCCCGAGCAGCACGCAGACCAAGGGCGTCCATCTGTCTCAGCAGAAGGCGACGAAAACGAAAAAGGGCAAGAAATAGCCCGCCGCCCCAAGAGCGCCTTGGGGGTGGCTGATTTCCTGAAGTATCGCTACCCGATATAATTGGCATGTGACGAGCAGTGGCCATGCTGAGCGGTGTCCCGCTGACGCGATAGCTCCGGCGGACGCGAGGCCGGCGGGTGCCCGTGAGCGTGAGCTGGGGGACTTCACCACGCCGCGGTCGGTGCTTGGGCTGGCCGCGGCGGCTGTACTGGTCGGAGGGGCTGTTGCGCTGCTTGCATTGGCGCTGTTGGACCTGATCGGCTTGATCACGAATCTTGCCTATACGGGCACGGTCAGTACCAGTCTTACGGCTCCGGATATCCATGTGTTGGGGGTTTGGAGTGTCTTGGTGCCTGTGGTCGGGGGGTTGATCGTGGGTGTGATGGCGCGGGTCGGCTCTGAGCGGATTCGCGGTCATGGGATTCCCGAGGCGATGGAAACGATCCTCTTGCGTGGTAGCCGGATGGAGCCGAGGTTGGCGGTGCTGAAGCCGATCTCGAGTGCCGTGAGCATCGGCACGGGCGGTCCGTTCGGTGCGGAGGGGCCGATCATCGTGACCGGCGGTGCGCTCGGGAGCATCGTCGGGCAGCTCCTGCATCTGACCGCGGCGCAGCGGCGAACGCTGCTCGTGGCCGGCGCGGCGGGTGGCATGACCGCCGTGTTCGCCACGCCGGTCGCGGCCGTGCTGCTGGCGGTGGAGTTGTTGTTGTTCGAGTGGCGTCCGCGCTCGATGATCCCGGTAGCGCTCGCGGCCTGCTCGGCCGAGGCGGTTCGGGAAGCGCTCGCGAGTGCTGGGCTGTTGCGCGCGGCTCCACTGTTTGCAATGGGCGCTCATGGCTCTTTGGGCGTGTCGGTGACGCTCGGGGCGGTGCTGGTGGGTGTTGCCTGTGGAGGGCTGGCGTGGGTGATGACGTGCTGTGTGTACGGGGCGGAGGATTTGTTCGGACGGCTGCCTTTTCACTGGTCGTGGTGGCCGGCGATCGGTGGTGTGTTCGTCGGCGTCGGCGGTCTGATCGATCCGAGAGTGCTGGGCGTGGGCTACGCGACGATCGGAGCGGAGCTCGCGGGAGAGCTCGCGCTCGGAGCGTTGGCGGTGCTGCTCGTGGTCAAGCTGGCGGTCTGGTCGATCGCGCTCGGGTCCAATACCAGCGGTGGGATCCTTGCCCCGCTGTTGATGCTCGGCGCAGCCCTGGGCGGGATACTCGGCGCGGTATTGCCAGGTGCCGGGGAGGGCACCTGGGCGCTGATCGGGATGGCCGCCGCGATGGCCGGTGTGATGCGCTCTCCGTTCACGAGCATCGTGTTCGCGCTCGAGCTCACGCATGACGTGAACGCATTGCTGGCGCTGCTGGTCGCGTGTACGATCGCGCATCTGGTGAGCGTCCTTACACTGAAGCGCTCGATCCTGACGGAGAAGATCGCCCGTCGTGGCTACCACGTCACCCGTGAGTACGAGATCGACCCGCTGCACGCCCTACTCGTACGCGACGTGATGAGCACCGACGTGTTGACCGTGCAGCCACAGACGCCCACCAAGGAGCTGTACGAGCGCCTGCCCGAGGGCAGCACCGAGCGCCGCCAACGCCTGTACCCGGTGATCGACAGCGACGAGCGCCTCGTCGGTGTGCTGGCATTCTCCGATGTGATCGCCGCGTACCAGTCCACCAACCCAATCAAAGCCGGCGAACTCGCACGCCAACCGATGATCGCCTTTGCAGATGAGACCTTGCGTGAGGTCGCCGACAGAATGGTCTCCAGCGGCCACGGGGTGCTGCCCGTCACAGACCGGGAGAACCCTCAGCGGCTGGTGGGTCTGGTCAGCCAGTTCGACCTGCTCAAGGCCCACGAGCGTGTGCTGATCGAGGAGCGCCACCGCGAGCGTCCACTCGGCCCACGCCGGAAGATCTCAGAGCCCGGCAAGCTGCTCCCCATCCACGAGCCAACAACATGACCCGCGCCGCCGCTCGACCGCTACTCGACGAGGACTATCAGCGGCTGCTCGCCTTCCGCAGCGAGCTACGCGAGTTCCTGCGCTGGAGCGAGCAGAGCGCCCACAACGCCGGTCTTACTCCCTCTCTACATCAACTGCTGCTCGTCATCCGCGGACACCCCACCACTCCGGGGCCGACGATCGGTCAGGCCGCGCAGGCGCTGCACATTCGCCACCACAGCGCCGTCGAGCTCGCCCAGCGCGCCGAGAGCACCGGGCTAATTCGCCGCGAGCGCGACCCACTCGACCACCGTCGCATGCACCTCGAGCTCACCGATCACGGCCGCCAGCAGCTGGAGAGCTTGACCCGGGCGCACCTGCCACGCATCCAAGCGCTCGCCGGGGTCCTCGACCACGTCCTGCAGGGGCCCGGGCCGCAGTGATCAGGGCTGCGCTACCGCGACCGCGTCCTCCAGTGTGGCCTCGGTCGAGACGAGGATCGCGCCCTCGCCCGTGGCGTAGGCCTCCTCGCCGTGCTGCACGATGTCCATGCCGAGTGCCTCCTCGTGTTCAGTGGCCCGTAGCGGCATGACCAAGCCGATCAGCCTCAGCAGCAGGAACGTTGCGGTGAACGCGTATGCGGGTCCGGCGAGCGCCGCGATGGCCTGGTGGCCGAGCTGGGCCGCGTTACCGTAGAGCAGCCCGTTTGCCTTGCCATTCCAAGCGATCTGGGCGACGAGGCCGATGAACAGGATGCCGGTAAGTCCGGCCGTGCCGTGAGCGGCGAGCACGTCGAGCGTCTCATCCACACGCGTGCGCGGGCGCCAGAGAATGATCGCGTAGCTCGGCAGCGCGGCAAGCGCACCCAATCCCATCGCCCATCCCGGGCTGATGTACCCGCCCGCGGGGGTGATCGCGACGCAGCCGACGATGACCGCGGTCGCCGCTCCGATCGCCGTCACCTTCCGGCCACGCAGCGCGTCGAGCACGAACCAAACGGCGAGCGTGCACGCCGGGGTGAGCAGCGTGTTCGTGAACGCGAGCACGCTGGAGTGCCCGGTCGAGAAGCCGCTACCGCCGTTGAAGCCAAACCAGCCGAACCACAACAGGCCCGCGCCGAGCAGCACGTAGACCGCGTTGTGCGGCAAAAGGGCCTGGCGCCCGTAGTCCTTGCGTGCGCCGACGACGAGCGCGGCCGCAAGCGCGGAGAAGCCCGATCCCATCTCGACCGGCACGCCGCCGGCGAAGTCGAGTGTCCCATGCGCCTGCAGCCAGCCTCCGCCGAAGGACCAGTGGGCGAGCACCGCATAGACGAGCACCGACCACAGAGCAGCGAACACGAGGAACGGGCCGAACCGCATCCGCTCCACGACCGCTCCCGAGACAAGTGCGACTGTGACGATGCAGAACGTCGCCTGGAAGGCGAAGAACAGCAGTTGTGGGATCGCCGTCCCGGCGCGCGGGGCGAAGGCGACACCGTGCAGGAATGCGTGGCCGAGCCCGCCGACGAACCCGTTGCCCTTGGCGAACGCGAGCGAATAGCCGACGAGCGCCCACGTGACCGTGGCGACCGCGATCGCGCCGATCGACATCATGAACGTGTTGAGCGTGTTCTTCGAGCGCACGAGGCCCGCGTAGAACAGGCCGAGCGCGGGGGTCATCAGCAGGACCATCGCGGTAGCCACGAGCATCCATGCCGTGTCGCCCGCGTTCACGTGCGGGGACGCCGTCAGAGCGGTCATCGCGATCACCTGATTGACGGGTCGGCGGTCGCGATCATTTGCTCAGCGGCGTCACGGCGCCTTCGTTGGTCTCACCGGTGCGGATCCTGACCGCCTGCTCCAGCGGGAGCACGAAGATCTTGCCGTCGCCGACCTCACCGGTGCGCGCGCCGGCGCAAAACGCGTCGATCGTCGGCTGCACGAACGCGTCGGATACCGCGACCTCGAAGCGGACCTTCTCGGAGAGCCCCATCTTCACGGTGGTGCCGCGGTAGGTCTCGACCCGATCCAGCTCGCCGCCGTGTCCCTGGACGCGGCTCATCGAGATGCCGCCGACCTCGGCACGGTAGAGGGCCTCCAGCACGTCGTTGACCTTCTCCGGGCGCACGATGGCGATCACGAGCTTCACGAGGTCAGGAGATTAGGTCACCAAGGCTCACTTTGGAGTTCGCAAGGCGTCCGGCCTTGCACCGTCTGCTCAGAGCGTACGAGTCGCTGAATGTCTTCGCGACGTCCCGGACGTTGACGTTCATGCCCGCGAGCACACGACCGTTCTTCAGCCAGAAGGCGCCGGGCGGGCGGCAGGAGATCCCTACGGAAGGGGGGAGATTCGAACTCCCGAGGCGGGGGTTGCCCGCCTGCCGGTTTTCAAGACCGGTGCATTCAACCGCTCTGCCACCCTTCCACGCGCGGAGACAGCAAGGCTAGTCGATTCGCGGCTGGCTCAGTCCTCGTCGCTGGGGTCGCTGGCGAGGACGATCATCCAGCGGTCGGGTGCGGCGGCGGACTCCTTGATCAGGCCCTGGTCGGCTAGCGCTCGGAGCCGGTTCTGGATGCGGGGTTCGGGCTCGTTGAAGAAGGTGGCGAGGTCCGCCGCGCTCGCGGTCCGGTCCCCCGCTTGCTGGGCGCGGCGCTGTCGCAGCCGGCTCAGGATCAGCTCGCCGATTTCCTCATCGTCCATGCGGGCCGGAACTGTAGCTGCCTCCCGGACGGGGCGCGGGTGTGGGCCGCTCGGCACGGAGCGCAGTATCGGCTAGCGGCAATGCCGTTTGCTTAAGACCGGAGCCGGCTTCCGCTCTTGGGGGAAAGGAACGGCCAACCAAGGTCCGACTCCGGCTTTCGCAGCTCGTTTAATCCGGTCGTCTGCGCGGCTCAGGCGTTGACGCTCGCTCTCCCGGGAAAGCGCAGCGCCGGGTTGTGTCCCTGCCCGTGGGCAGGGACACAACCCCGATTGCCTAATGGTGGTCTGAAAGGACCCTTGCCCATTGATTCGGTGTAGATGGGCGAATCCCGCGAGTCTTTTGCATCTCGTTGGGTAGGCTGAGGCGATGACCGCGAAGCAGACAGTGCAGGCGCTCTACGCGGCCTACGCCACGGGAGACCCCGGTCGCATCGCGGCGTTGCTGCATCCCGACGTCGTCTGGGTGGCTCCTGCAGGCAATGCGACGCAGATCGCGCTCGGGTTGGGAAGTGCCGATGACGCGGGGCCGCCGCGGGGCCTCAACGACCTTGACCGTGATGCGATTGTTGCATTCATGGCCTACGACTACCCGCGGTTCTTCGCAAATGTGGCGTTCGAGCCCCGGTCGATGGTCGGCGAGGGGGACGTGGTGCTGGCCGAGCACAGGATGTCGGCGACGCTTCCAAACGGTCGCCCTTACGTCAACGACTACTGCTTCGCGTACGAGGTTGCCGACGGCCGGGTTACGGCGATTCGCGAGTACATGGACACGCGCGGCGGCTGGGCACAGGTGTTCGGCGGCGATCCCCCAGTGGTCTTGCTAGAGGGCACGCCGCCCAACTCGTGAGGAGCGACGCAGCGCCGCACCATGGAGGGCAGCGACTCCCTCGATGGCAAGCAGTGTCCGTAAAGCAGACGCTCGGACGACATCAACTCGTCCGATGCGACACTCTGCCGAGGCTGATCGAGACGCCTGCTCCTGCGTAAAAGCGGAAGCGACACGGGTCGAACACGCGACAGTGACCCCCGTGCTCTCTATCGAGATTCCTCTCTAGCCATCACTTTTCGGTGTTGGGAACCCCCCGTTGATCGACTCTGAGTACGCGGGGCAACCAAGCCTCCCTGCGCTATTTTTCGAGTTTCTCCGTTCTTGCTTTCAGAGTCCATGGTCTGTCAGCCCGTCTCTTGCGTCTCTGGCTTGTACGCAAGTCACTTCTAACCAGGCGGATCACTGAACTCGGCCCCGAGAAGCTGGCTGAGGTATGCAAGGCCTTTGACAAGGCCACCGATTGCTAAGGGGGTTTGGTCAGTAACGATCCGCCGCGCTTCCACGCTAGCCATGCGTTGGTCGTTGGTAGCGTCCAGGCGTATTGCGGCGTGGGGGCGCTGGTCTGTCGGTGCGCCGGGCTGCCTCGTTCAGCTGACGTCCCGGCGCGCGAGGAGCGGCAGGCCTATCAGCGCGAGCACGACCACCCATGCAACCAGCACAAGGCCGCCGGCGGCAGGCGAAAGCAGGTGTTCGGTCTTCAGCCCGATCAGCGCGTCCTGTGCGCGCGTCGGCATGAAGCGACCGACCGACGGGACCAGGCCGAACAGCAGGTTGTCAACGATGAAGCCCCAAGCGAGCAGGCCGATCACCGCGCCGACCTGGTTGCGCACGATCGCGCCGAAGCCCACGCCAAGCGCTGCCCACAGGGCGGTTGCAGCGAGCGTCCCCAACAGCAGCAGCGCGACTTCGCCGCCGCTCAACACAAACGTGATGCCGCGTGCGTCGATGATCAGATAGCCGATCGCAAAGCCCAAGCCCTCGCCGACAACGCCGAACACGAGGCCCGCAAGCAGGCCCGCGATCAGCTTCGCGCCGAGCACACGCGAGCGTACAGGCGTGAACAGGAACGTCGGGCGGATCGTGCCAAAGCGAAACTCGCTGGTCACCAGCAGCACGCCCGCAAGCGCCGAGAAGATCCCCGCACTGCTGCCCAAGCTGAGCGTCGTGCGCTGGTCTTCGGTCGTGGACAGGCCGCTGATTTTGCTCAGCAGCCCCGTCAGCAGCGCAAACA
Organism: uncultured Solirubrobacterales bacterium; assembly: GCA_963831725.1. Taxonomy (GTDB): domain Bacteria; phylum Actinomycetota; class Thermoleophilia; order Solirubrobacterales; family Solirubrobacteraceae; genus Palsa-744. Next base: position 190,005 of record CAWHRF010000006.1, on the reverse strand, counting down.
GCAGGATCAGCGCGATCATCCCCAGCACCAAGCCAAGCGTGGTGCGCGTCGAGCGCACCTTCAAGAGCTCTGCTTTGACCTGTGCGATCACGGCTTCGCCTCGGGGGGGACGGCGGCGCTCGGGGTCGCACCGCTGACAGCGCTGCCGTCTCCACCGGTCAGCTCGAGGAAGATCTGCTCCAGCGAGGAGCCTTCGGTGACGAGCTCATGCACCGGCACCCCTGCAGCGAGCGCGATGTCGCCGACGTGCTCGCTGGTGGTGCCGTGCACGAGCAGCACATGCTCGTTGCTTGCCGTCGTCTGCAGCTGCTCGCGCTCGAGCGCTTGGCGCAGCTGCTCGACGCCCGGCGTGCGCACGCGCACCGCGCCGCCGACCTGCGCTGTCAGCTGCTCCAGCGAGGACTCCACAACGAGCCGCCCGCGGTTGATGATCAGCACCTGGTCGACCGTCTGTGCGACCTCTGCCAGCACATGGCTCGAGATCAGCACCGTACGCCCCCCAGAGGCAAACGCGCGCAGGAAGTCACGCAGCCAGCGCACGCCCTCGGGGTCAAGGCCGTTGGCCGGCTCGTCCAGCACCAGCAGCTCGGGATCGCCAAGCAGCGCCGCTGCAAGCCCTAGCCGCTGGCGCATGCCCAGCGAGTAGCCCTTCACGCGGCGTTTGGCGGCGTCCTTCAGTTCCACCAGCGCCAGCACCTCGTCAGTGCGCGAGTCGGGTAGGCCGGCAGTAAGGCCGAGTGTGCGCAGATGGTCGCGGCCCGAGCGGCCAGGGTGGAAGTCAGTTGCCTCGAGCACCGCGCCGATCCGCAGCGCCGGCTGTTGCAGCTGTGCATAGAGCTGGTCGAATACGAGCGCGCGGCCACTCGTCGGCACCGCCAAGCCGAGCAGCATCCGCAGCGTCGTCGTCTTGCCTGCGCCGTTGGGGCCCAGAAAGCCCGTGATCGTGCCCGCGGCGAGCTCGAACGACAGATCCTCGACTGCTGTCAGCCCGCCAAAGCGCTTCGACAGCGACTCTGCGCGAACGATTGCCGTCACGCGCTCATCGCTTCGTCGGGCGCCAGCTCACGCGCGGATCGCCTTGCCCCACGCCGGCCACGCGCACATCGCTTCGCCCGCAGGCAGCAATCGCTCACGCTGGCAGAGTAGTTCACGCATCGGCATCCTCAGCACGATCGCGATCGGCCAGGCGCGCTCTGGCAGCGCCGCGCTCGACACCGAGCGCGGCCAGCAGCTCGACCGCGGGGTCCGGCGCCGGCAACTCGAGGATCCCCGCGAGCACATGCTGCGGGCCTGGATGCGAGTGCCCGCGGCGCATCGACCTGGAGGACTCGCTGAGCACTTTCTTCGCGCAAGGCGTGAGCCGCAGGTGTTTGCGCAGCACCATCCTGATCGTCGGCCGCGCAGGCACAGCGTTTGGATCGAGTGCCGGCAGCTGCGGCACGGCGGGCGGCGGGTCCATGCCGATCGCCGCCAGAGCTTCGTTGTCCATCGCCTCAAGCGCCGCGCGCGCATGCTCTGCATCTGTGCCCAGTGCCTCGGCGACCAACGGCTCGTTCAGCAGCGCCACCAATACGAGCTCTGTGCCGATCCTGCGATCGCCACGGCGTCGCGCTTCTTCACGCGCGAGCACATAGGTCGACCACGGGTGGTACTCCTCGCCGGCTCGGCGCGAGCCCTTGCCGGCCGCGCCCGCGTCTGGGGCCTCGCGCCGTTTCGATGCTCCGCTCATCTGCGTCTCAGAGCTCCTTTCCGTGCTTGGTGTGCACTGACTGGCGCGTCACGCCGAGCGCGTCGCCGATCTGCTGCCACGACCAGCCCTGGCGCCGCGCCACAGCAACCTGGTTGGCCTCGACGCGCTCTGCCAAGCGGCGCAGCGCAAGGGCGGCACGCAAGCCCACTGCCGGGTTCTCGGAGGTGACCGCCGCGGCCAGGTCGTCTACGTCCATGGCGTCAGTTTAGATTGACGTGGGCAGTTTGTCAATATAGACTGACGACTGCTTCCGACCCGCGGGGAGTTGGGCTCGCGCCACCACCCGACCTCGATCGGACATGCGCTGATACTGCTTTAGGGGCCGAGTCCATCGGTGGTGCCGAACGCGCGTCCAACCCACGTCGCTCCCGCTTGCCACAGAAGGCGAGCGCCCCATGGTCGCGCCCGGCGGCATCGCATCGGACGAGATTCGTGCGTAGCGAGGGCGGAGCGGCACGCCAGCTTGCTGAATCTAGCGTGCGGAAGAGACCCCGTAGCGAAGGTAGGCGACGCGAGAGCCAAACGTCTTCGTCTCGACCAACTCCAGGTCGATCCTTTCACCCAGGATCGGGAAGTAGGGCGTACCGCCGCCGAGCAGGACGGGGCTGACGAACAGCCGTCGGGCACCGACCAATCGATCTCTCCATCGGGTCCGGCGATGTAGCCGTCCAGCGACACAGTCATCGAGTAGATCAGCTTCCGCATCACGGTCCTCCTCGGTCGACGGGCTGGTCGTCACCCCGCAACTCTTCGCTGAGCAGGTCCATTAGCAGGTTGTCGTGCCAGCGGCCGTCGGCGCCACGTTCGTAGCGGCGCATTACCCCGACCGGGCGAAAGCCGACCAGCGTATATGCGCGAATCGCGCGTCCGTTCTCGCACGCTGGGTCGATCGTGAGGCGATGGTGTCCGCGCTGAGAGAAGAACCATTCCGCAGCGAGCCGCAGCGCAGCGGGTCCCAACCGTTGGCCTTGATACTCGGGCGCCAGAAAGATGTCTAGGCTGGCGTGGCGGTGGTCGGGATCGGTCTCCTCGTTGTATCCAAGCCACCCAGCCAGCGCACCGTCGACTTCGATCGCAAACGCAGCGCCGTCGTTGTCAAGACCCTCGTGCGTGTGCTCGGGATCATCGAGTGAGTCCCACCACTCCCGTACGCCGGGGCGCATCAGAATGGCCGCGAGCCGGTCAACCTCGCCGTCTTCCAAGGGCCGCAATGTCACGCGCCCAGCGCGCAGGCTCGAATGCACCATGCCAGTGTGCACCATGCCAGTGTGCCACCTACCGGCTTCCAGACGGCTCGCTTCTGCATTCGCATAATGCTTCGGGAGTCTCGCCAGACGCTCAACCCGCGTCTGAAAAGGACGATTTGCGAACCTCGCGGCGGCCGTGAGTAGGGACCTGCCTCCGTGCTCGCGCGGATACGCGCGTGCTGATGACGCTCGCGTCTGCTCCGTGTTCGCAAGCGGTCACCCGTTGACCTCTGGGTCGTGGTGAATCACAGGCATCGTTGTCGTTTCCGCTGACGTTTTGGTGGGCCGCTCAGCGGGTTCAGCGAAGGAATGGTCTGCGTGCCGCCGGACCGAAAACCGGCAGAAGCTCGCGGCGCAAACCCTCAACCAACCTAGCCCGACTTGCGCCAAATCCGCGCCAGTCCGAGCGCGGATCGTGCGGTTACAGGCGGTTAACAGCGGTCCCGCGGGGCTGGACACCCGCAGCCGCCAACCGGCCGAATGCGGCTCAACCATGCGGGAAACGGCTCAGGAAAGCCAAGAATCCGAGCGCTGGCAAAAGGTACGACTTTTCGCCCGGATGATTTTCAAGACCGGTGCATTCAACCGCTCTGCCACCCTTCCCGGCGCGACTGGGGAGGAAGGCTAGTCGATTCGCGGCGTCGCCCTGCGCGGGTTTCGTATCTCTGCGATCGGCTCGCATGCGACCTTGGTAGCGGTCGCGTGCGACTCGAGTCGCATGAGCGTAAGGCGGAAGATGGTCCTTCTGGGCGTTGTGCGGGCGTGCTTGGCACCGTACTGTGATGGCGTGATCGACGTTCGGGGTGTGACCAAGCGGTACGGCGAGAAGGTCGCCGTGGACGATCTCACGTTCTCCGTTACGCCCGGGATCGTGACTGGTTTTCTGGGACCCAATGGGGCGGGTAAGTCGACCACGATGCGGTTGATCTTGGGGCTGGATGCGCCCACGAGTGGCACGGTGACAGTGAACGACCGCGCTTACCGTGAGCTGGCCGCGCCGCTGCATGAGGTCGGTGCGATGCTCGAGGCCCACGCGATCCACACGGGGCGCTCGGCCTACAACCACCTGCTCGCGCTGGCCCAGACCCACGGGATTCCGCGTGGCCGCGTGGAGGAGGTGATCGAGCTGGTCGGCTTGCGTGAGGTCGCGCGCAAACGGGTCGGCAGCTTTTCGCTAGGGATGGGTCAGCGTCTGGGTGTCGCAGCGGCGTTGTTGGGCGACCCCGCCACTGTGATCCTCGACGAGCCCGCCAACGGTCTCGATCCAGAGGGCATCCACTGGATCCGCAACCTGCTCAAGGGTCTCGCCGCAGAAGGCCGCACGGTGTTCCTCTCATCGCATCTGATGAGCGAGATGGCCCAGACCGCCGACCATCTGATCGTGATCGGGCGCGGGCGCCTGATCGCCGATACCTCCGTCGCGGAGTTCGTGCGCCGCGCCTCCTTCGATGCCAACGTGCGTGTGCGCTCGCCTCATGCAACCGAGCTGCGCGACGCGCTGGCCCGGCGCGATGTGGAGGTGCACGGCATCGAGGAGGGTCTACTGGAGGTCAGCGGCCTCACCGGCGAGCAGATCGGCGAGATCGCTCTCGAGGCACGGATCGTGATCTCTGAGCTCACGCCGCTTCAGGCTTCGCTGGAGGAAGCTTTCATGAGCCTCACCGGCGACTCGGTCGAGTACCACGCGAGCGCCGGCGAGGGGAACGAGACGGCCGAGAACGTGCGGGCAGTCGCATGAGCGCCACCGAAACAATGCCCGCCGCTGCGCCCGAGCGGCGCGTGTTCACGGGTCGCGTGACCCAGGCGAACGTGCTGCGCTCGGAGTGGACGAAGCTGTGGTCGCTGCGCTCGACACGGTGGTCGCTGCTGTTCGCCGTGGTCGCGATGGCCGGGCTCGGCGTGCTGATCGCGGCGGTCTCGATGGGTCGCTGGTCTCATCTGAGCCCGCACGACCAGGCGACGTTCGACTCGATCGACCGCAGTCTCGGCGGCTATCACCTCGCCCAGCTGGCGATCGGCGTACTCGGGGTGCTCGTGATCAGCGGCGAGTACTCGACTGGAATGATCCGCTCGAGCCTGATGGCGGTTCCGAGACGGCTGCCGGTGCTGTGGGCGAAGATCGCGGTGTTCGCCTCGGTGACGTTCGTGTTGATGCTTGCGAGCGCCCTCGTCGCGTTCTTCGGCGCCCAGGCGATCTTCACCGAGCATCATGTCAACGTCACACTGGGCCATCCGCAGGCGCTGCGCACGCTGCTCGGGACGGTGCTGTTCATGACCGTGACGGGCGTCCTTTGCGTCGCGCTCGGCACGATCGTCCGCAGCACCGCGGGCGCGATCGCAACCTTCGCCGGTCTGCTGTTCGTGCTGCCTGGGATCGTCGACATCCTCCCGAGCGAAATCGGCAACTCGGTCAATCCCTACCTGCCCTCCAGCGCGGGCGGGGCGATCGCCAAGGCCATCCCGGACCCGCACACGCTCTCACCGTGGGGCGGGTTCGCGCTGTACTGCGGGTACACGATCGTGCTGCTCGCGATCGCCGCGTACATGCTCGTACGCCGCGACGCATGACGGCAACCGCCCAGCCCATTAACACGGCCCGGCCGGCTGTGACGAAGGTTCCCGAGATCGCCATGATCTTCTGGGTCCTGAAGCTGCTCACGACCGGCATGGGCGAGTCGATGTCGGACTTCCTCGGCCAGCACAGCGTGCCGATCGCCGGTGCGATCGGGATCTTCGGCCTGTGGTTCGCGATCTGGCTGCAGCTGCGCCAACGTGAATACCGGGCGCCGGCGTACTGGTTCGCGGTAATGATGGTCGCGATCTTTGGCACGATGGCCGCCGACGGCATCCACGACGGCGCGAGCATCCCCTACGCGGCGACCACGCCGCTGTTCGCGCTCGTCACGGCCGCGGTGTTCTGGCGCTGGTATCGCAGCGAGGGCACGCTCTCGATTCACTCGATCACGACCCGTCGCCGCGAGGGGTATTACTGGGCCGCCGTGCTGGCGACGTTCGCGCTCGGCACCGCCGCCGGCGACCTGACCGCGACGTCGCTGAAACTGGGGTTCTTCGGGTCGGTCATCCTGTTCGCGGGGATCATCGCGATTCCGGCGGTGGGCTGGTGGCGCTTCAACATGAACCCGATCCTCGCGTTCTGGTTCGCCTACATCCTCACGCGGCCGCTCGGCGCCTCCTTCGCCGACTGGTTCTCAAAGCCGCACGCGATCACCGGCCTCGGTCTCGGCGACGGCACCGTCAGCGGCCTCGCGCTGATCGTCTTCGTCGTGCTCGTCGCATATGTCGCCGCGACCAAGGTCGACGTGCAGGACGCGAGGCACTACAAGCATCCGCACCCGCACCTGGGGTCGCATCCGGAGCTCCTACCGGAGGCCGACTGACGCCTCGCGGCGCTGGATCGGTGCGTCAGCGAGCAGATCGTCAGGTATGGGGCGTGACATGGTGCTTGCCGGTGAGGAGCCCTCGGATGTCCGTAATTGCGTTGTGAGCCGTCAATATGGGCATATGAGGCGCGAGGCAGATCAATTGGCGTCGAGGTGGCTGGCCCGCGTCGACCTCGACGCTCGTCGCGTCGCGGCTCATCCCTTCGCCGTGGATCTGGCCACGGCGGCGGGTGTGGCGATGCTCAGCGTCTTCGCGCTGGCGACTCAGCACCGGCTTCACGCTGCCACCGTGGTCTTCTGCGTGCTGCTCTGCGCGCCTCTGCTCCTACATCGGCGCGATGCCCGCGCGTGCTTCGCGCTCGTCGCGCTCGTCGCGTTCGCCCAGTGGCTGCTCTCCGCGCCTCAGCTCGCCGACGCCGCGGTGTTGATCTCCCTCTACTGGGTCGCGCTCGAATGCGATCTCGCGGAGGTCGCGCTCGCGGCCGCGGTGGTCGTGGCGGGCGCGATCATGGCCGCGCTGCGCTGGTCGCCGTCCGAGCCGCTGAAGATCTGGGTCGGGCTGACCGGCCTGGGCACAGCCGCCGGAGTCCTCGGCGTCACGATCCGTCAACGACGCGCCCTGCTGCTCTCACTCCACGAACGGGCCGCTCGTCTGGAAGTCGAGCGCGATCACGAGGGGCGGCTCGCTGCCGCCGCCGAGCGTGCGCGTATCGCCCGCGAGATGCATGACATCGTCGCGCACAACCTCAGCGTGATCATCTCGCTGGCCGATGGCGCCGGCTACGCGATGACATCCTCGCCGCAGCGCGCGAGCGAGGCGATCGACAGAGTCTCGGCGACCGGCCGCCAGGCGCTTCTGGAAATGCGCCGGCTACTCGGCGTGCTGCGTGAGGACGCGCTCGAGCAGCCGCTTGCACCTCAGCCGGGCCTGGATCGGCTCGACGACCTGCTGGCTCAGGTCCACGCTGCCGGCATCCCGGTCACGATGGATCTCCACGGCGACCCGCACAATTTGCCAGAGGGCGTTCAGCTCACCGTGTTCCGTGTCGCCCAGGAGGCGCTGACGAACACGCTCAAGCACGCGGCGCGCCCTACGAGCGCCCATCTGGCTCTGCGCTGCCAGGCGCGAAGCGTCGAGTTGGAGGTCACCGACACCGGACAGGACGCCGCGCGGATCGGGCCACGAGGACCAGGGAGCGGGCGAGGGCTCAACGGTATGCGTGAGCGCGCCGCGGCCTACGGCGGCAGGCTCGATGCCGGCCCTGGCCCGGATGGAGGCTGGCGTGTTCATCTGCGCCTGCGGCCGGACGTCGAGACCGCCGCACGATGACCACACGCTTGCTTTTGGCCGACGACCAAGAGCTGATGCGGATGGGATTCCGCATGGTGATGGACACCCAGGAGGACCTCACGATCGTCGGCGAGGCGGCAAACGGACTGGAGGCCGTCGATGCCACGCGCAGGCTGAAGCCGGACGTCGTGCTGATGGACGTGCGGATGCCCGAGATGGACGGCGTGCAAGCGACGAGGCTGATCGTCGAAGCCGGAAGCAGCGCGCGCATCATTATTTTGACGACGTTCGACCTCGACGAATACGTGTACGCCGCGCTGCGCGCCGGGGCGAGCGGATTTCTCCTGAAGGACGCGCCGCCCGGCGATCTGCTCTCCGCGATCCGCGCTGTCGCAAGCGGCGACGCGGTCGTCGCGCCCAGCGTCACGCGCCGGCTACTCGCCAACTACGCTCACCGCCTTCCCGTCCCCGATCGACCCGAGGACGACGAGGACAAGCGTCTGGCGCTATTGACCAGCAGAGAGCGTGAGGTACTGCTGCAGGTCGCGGCCAGCCTTTCAAACGCCGAGATCGCCGAGCAGCTCGTGCTCTCCGAGGCCACGGTGAAGTCCCACGTCGGTCGCATCCTCGCAAAGCTCGGGCTGCGCGACCGCGTGCAGATCGTCGTCTTTGCCTACGAGACCGGGCTGATCACGCCCTCACATAGCTGACCCACCACGCTGGATTCCGGCGTGGGTGCCGAGTCATGGTTGCTTCGCTAGTCCATCTCGGGCTTGGGCTCGCCCAGAGGGAGGTCGGGTAGCGCAGACGTCGATCGTGTCCGTGCCGTGGAGGCTTGGAGTGGCTTCTGGATGTCCGGGCGGGCGAGCGCGAGGTAGGAGACCAGGACGAAGACGGCGACGGCAAACACGATCGCCGTGGGGCCGTCGCCGAAGTCGATCCCGCTGACGTTTTTGGGCTTGCTGATGTAGTCGGCGAAGGACGCACCGAGTGGACGCGTGACGATGTATGACATCCAAAACGCGGCGATGCCGTTCAGGCCAAATTGCCAGTGCGCCAGCGCCGGAATCAGGATGACGACCGTGAAGAGGATGCCCGAGTCCAGGTAGCCGAGGCGAAGCGACGTCGCGGTGAAGTCTCCAAGCGCGGTCCCGAGGGCAAAGGTCGCGAACACCGTCGCCCAGTAGTAGGCCTCGCGTCGCTGGGTCGTGATGCTGTGGATCGACAGCGTGCCCTCGCTGCGCTGCCAAAGCCAGAAGATCGCGGCCAGGACCACCGCCCACAGCAGGGTCGTCCCCGCGTAGGGGATATGGACATCGAGATGCAGGAAATCCGAGACGCCGGTCCCGGTGATCGCGATCGCAAAGGCCAGGGACCAGTACGCAAACGCTCGGTAGCGACGGGTGCCGAACTGCAGCAGGAGCCCCACGACAATCACGAGCACCTCGATCCCGCCGCCCCCGAAGTTGCCATAGGTCTTCAGGTAGTCCGACGTGGCCTCCCCGCCGGCGGTCGTCAGGATCTTCACCACCCAGAAGAGGAGGATGACCTCCGGTACCTTCGATGCGAGCGGCGCGGGAAGGAAACGACCGATCAGCGGAAGCTCGGCGTCCCGCTTGCTCGCATTCGCCGACTCGATCACTCGTTTCACGATAACTGGGGCACGCTGGATATCAATCGGCCCAGAGGACCAACTATCGGCAATCTACCTCATCCTCAAGGGTGAGTCGCCTCATCGCGAGAGCGTAGATATCGAATGTGAGATCCGCTGCGACGGTCGAGGGAGCACTCGACAAACGGTCGATCGTGACGCTTGTCTGTCGAGGTTCAGTGGCGTGCTGCCGACTGGAGTGGCATGAGGTTGTTTCGACCGATCGCCGCTCCGAGCGCCGTCGTGGCGCTGGTGTTCGCGCTTGCCGGCGCTCCCGCGCAGGCTGCGGAAACGGGGGTGGTGATCAACGGGCCGGAAGGGCTCTCCCCCCAAGCGGTCGGCGAGGTGTCAGGGCTCGGAGTGGGTTGGGTGCGTGTGTTCGCCGCCTGGAACGTGTTCGAACCGAACCGCGGTCAACTCAACGAACCGGAGATCAAAACGCTTGAAGCGGGGATCGCCGCGCTTCCCAAGGGCACGAAGGTGATTGCCGACGTTGTCGACACGCCCGAGTGGGAGACGGGCTCGACCAATCCCACGATGCCGCCGCGTGACCCTGCCGACTACGCCCACTTCCTCGGCGAGATGGTCAGACGCTTTGGCGGGCATGTGGCTGCCTGGGAGATTTGGAACGAGGAGGACGCTTCGCTGTGGTGGGCGAGTGGGCCCGAACCGGCCGCCTACACGGCGCTGTTGAAGGCTGCCTACCCCGCGGTCAAGTCGGTCGAGCCGCGCGCGACGGTCGTGCTGGGAGGGTTGACCGGCAACGACTACGAATTTCTATCGCAGCTTTATGCCGACGGGGCGAAGGGCTATTTCGACGCGGTCGGCGTGCACACCGACTCGATCTGCGAAACCGACTCCCCGTATGAAATCCTGCGCAACGGCCGCACCGATCAGCGCATCAACCGCTGGTCCTTCCTGGGCTACCGGACGGTCCACGAAGTGATGCTCGCCCATGGCGACGACAGCCCCATCTGGATGACAGAGCTCGGTTGGAGCACCGACACGCAAACGTGCAACTCGGGTGCATGGGCCGGTCAGAAGCCGGCCGGTGTGACCCCCGCCCAGCAGGCCACCTTCCTGCTGCAGGCCTACCACTGCCTCGCCCAGGACCCCTACGTGCAGGTGGGCATCTGGTTCGGTCTGCAGGACACAGAACCGTTCGGCAGCCCCCGCAGTAGCTACGGGTTGCTCGAAGGCGACCTCGCGCCGAAGCCCGCCTACGGCGCGCTCGCCGAATACGACCGCAACGGCGATCGTCTGAGCGAAGAATGCGGCACCGCTCAGCAGGGACCCGCGATCAAGCTGTTGAGCCCCAAGCCGGGGGCGCGCTACTCCAACACGCTCCCGATCACGGTCACCGCCAGCGACAGCAGCTCGATGGTCTACCAGATCTCCCTGTACCACGAAGGCCATATCATCCGCAGCTTCTATGTTCACGGTGGAACCACCACGCTCAGCGGCCACATGGTCTGGTACGGCGCGCGCCTGCTGAGTCCGGGCAAGCACACGCTCACGGCCAAGGCCTACGACGAGCGCAACAACATCAGCTCCACGTCGATCACGATCGTGCGTGCCGGCAAGCCCAAGAAGCACAAGCGCCACCGCCACAAACACTGAGCGCCGACCGTCTAAACTGCCTGGCCCGAGTTCTGGGAGAGGTGGCCGAGTGGCTGAAGGCACTCGCCTGCTAAGCGAGTATGGGGGTCAAACTCCATCGAGGGTTCGAATCCCTCCCTCTCCGTTTTTGTTGTCTATTCGCCTCGGTCGGCGGTCGCTCGCTCCGTGCATGTGCACCGTCGGTGGCTCGGCGCGTTAGGAGTGCCTCGCCATCGCTCGCGTTCGCCATCGCCACTGGCACAATGTCTGTGTGAGCGAGCCCGGACCCGCAAGCGAGCACACGCGTGCGCTGCAGGCCGCCGCCCTCGACGGCCTACCTTTTGAGGACCGCGAGGACTTCGAGGATGCCCAGCGCGGGCTGATCGCCAGCGCCCCGGGCCTCGTATTGTGCGACGCGCACGGGCGAGCCGTGTGGGACATGGACAGCTACGCGTTCGTGGGCGCACAGGAGCAGGCGCCCGACACGGTTCACCCGAGCCTCTGGCGCATGGCCCAGCTCAACGGCGCGCACGGCCTGTTCGAGGTGGTGCCCGGCATCTATCAGGTGCGCGGCTATGACATCTCCAACATGACCCTCGTGGAGGGGCGCGGTGGCACGATCGTGATCGACCCGCTGATCTCAACCGAGTGCGCGGCGGCGGCGCTCGCCCTGTATCGCGCCCATCGCGGCGAGCGGCCGGTGAGCGCAGTGATCTACACCCACAGCCACGTCGACCACTTCGGCGGCGTCAAGGGGGTCGTCAGCGAGCAGCAGGTCAGCGCGGGGGAGGTGCCCGTGTGGGCGCCCGCCGGCTTCCTGGAGCACGCGGTCTCGGAGAATGTGCTCGCCGGCGGCGCGATGGCGCGTCGCGCCGGCTACATGTTCGCGCCCAGCCTTGCGCGCGGCCCGCGCGGGCAGGTGGATGCGGGCATCGGCAAGACCACCTCCAGCGGCAGCATCACTTTGATCCCGCCCACCAATGAGGTTTCGATCACCGGTCAGGAGGAGGAGATCGATGGCGTGCGTTTCGTCTTCCAACTCGTTCCTGACAGCGAGGCGCCCGCGGAGATGAACTTCGCCTTCCCTCAGTGGGGGGTGCTGTGCGTGGCGGAGAACGCTGTGCACTGCATGCACAACGTGCTCACCCCGCGCGGCGCGCCTGTGCGCGACGCGCTGCGCTGGTCGAAGTACCTGGGCGAGGCGATCGAGATGTTTGGCGTGCGTAGCGATGTCATGTTCGCCCAGCACCACTGGCCGCGCTGGGGCAAACAGAGGGTGGTCGAGCATCTCGCGCGCCATCGCGACATGTATCGCTACCTGCACGACCAGACCCTGCGCCTTGCCAACCGCGGGTTGACGCCGACCGAGATCGCCGCCGAGGTGCAGCTGCCGCCTAGCCTCGCGCGCACGTGGTCCTGTCGCGGCTACTACGGCACCGTGAGCCACAACGTGCGCGCGATCTACCAGCGCTATCTCGGCTTCTTCGACGGCAACCCCGCGCACCTGGACCCGCACCCGCCGCTGGAGGCGGCGCGGCGCTATGTGCACCTGGCTGGCGGGATCGACGCGTTGCTCGCAAACGCGCGCGCGGCGTACGCGCGGGGTGACTATCGCTGGGTTGCCGAGCTGTGCTCGCATGCAGTGTTCGCCGAGCCCGGCAACGAGTCCGCGCGCAAGCTGCACGCCGAGGCGCTCGAGCAGCTCGGCTATCAGTCTGAGAGCGCGGTGTGGCGCAACCTGTATCTCGTCGGCGCGCACGAGCTGCGCGGCGGGCCGCCGTCGGCGCCGAAGGGGCGGCGGGTGGCGAGCGCCGACGTGGCGCGCGCATTGTCGATCGAGCAATTGTGGGACGCGATGGGCGCGCGCCTGGACGGCCCGCGCGCATGGGGGCTGCAGATCATGCTCGCGTGGCACTTCACCGACGTGGAGGAGTGCTGGAGCGTCACCGTCGAAAACGGCGCGCTCAGTGCGGTCGCGGGGCGCTTGGACGACGAGGCGCACGCAAAGGTGACGCTCACGCGGGCGGCGTTTGACGCGGTGCTGCTCGGCGAGGGCGACGGGGTGGAGCTGTTCTCAAGCGGCGCGATCGCCGTCGAGGGCGACGGGGCGAAGCTGGGCGAGTTTCTCGGGCTCCTGGATGAGGGTGACCCCGCTTTTGCGATCGTCACACCCTGAGCGCTCAATCGACGCTCAGCACGACCTTGCCCAGGGCACGACGCTCATCGATGACGCGCAACGCGTCACCGGCCTGATCCAGCGCAAAGCGCGCCCCAACAATCGGTCTGATGAACCCTTCGTCGATCATCTTCGCGATGGCCTCGCCGATCGCGCGATTGCGCTCAGGCTTGCCCATGACGTAAGCGCCCCAACCGGCGCCCACGACCGACACGTTGCGCAGCAGCAGCCGGTTGACCTTCACCTCGGGGATCGACCCCTCGGTGAAGCCCACCACCAGCACGCGTCCGTCCTCGCGCAGGCAGCGCAGGCTGTCGGTGAAGCGGTCGCCGCCGACCGGGTCGAGCACCACGTCTACGCCGCCGCTGCTCAGCTCCACGGCCTGCTCGCGCCACGGCCCGTCCGAGCGCACTACCTCATCGGCGCCCGCCTCGCGCGCGATGCGCTCCTTCTCATCGGTCGACACCACCGCGATCGTCCACGCCCCCAGCGCCTTGGCGACCTGTAGCGCCGCGGTGCCCACTCCGCCCGCCGCGCCGTGCACGAGCACGCGCTCGCCCTCCTTCAGGCGACCGCGCAGCGCCAGTGCGAAATACACCGTGTGGTAGTTGAGGATCACCGATGCCCCCTGCGCGAAATCAAGCTGCTCGGGCAGCGCGAAGGTGAGATAGGCCGGCGCCACCGCTCGCTCGGCCATGCCGCCCAGCACCGTGAACGCCATCACGCGATCGCCCGCTTGCAGGCCACTGTCGGCGGGTGCCTGCGCGACGGTGCCCGCGACCTCCGCGCCCGGCACGAACGGAAGCTCGGGTTTCAGCTGATACAGCCCGCGCGTTTGCAGCACGTCGGGAAACGACACGCCGGCGGCGGCCACGTCGATCAGCACGCCCTCGCCGGGAGTCAGCATGTGGCCGGCCTGCGGCTCCGGAGCGTCCACCACGCGCACCGCATCGGGGCCCGACAGCTCGCTGATCTGTACCGCGCGCATCGGCGCAGACACTACCGCTGCCGCTGACTCGGCAGGTGCTCCTGGTTCTGGTGGCGCTCGCCGCGAACCTGGATCGCGATGAGCACGACGATCACGTTCACGACCACGCCGATCCCGAGGAAGGTCACCAGCAGGCCGATGTCCTTGGTGGTCGCAGTGCTGGCAAGCAGAAGCATCGATGGTCTCCGGGTCGTGTCGGTGGCTCGCGAACGCTCGCGAGTGCTGCAGGCGGGAGCCTACCAGTGGCTCGGCGCGCGCGCCGCCGGCGCCAGTCGCGTGCGTGCCCTCGCAACGCGCGAGCCCGGTGTGTCGTAGCCTTGAGGGGCCGCCGCGCATCGCGAGCCATGGAGAGGTGCCAGAGCGGTTGAATGGGCGCGACTGGAAATCGCGTAACGGGGGTTAACCTCGTTCGAGGGTTCGAATCCCTCCCTCTCCGCTCAGCTCCGCGAGTCGTCGGCCGCCTGCGCCTGCATGCTGCCACTACACTAGGCGGCTCTGCGCCCTTAGCTCAGCTGGATAGAGCGTCGGTCTACGGAACCGAAGGTCGGGAGTTCGAATCTCTCAGGGCGCGTTACGAAAGCACATCCCGCCAACATGGTGTTTCGCCTGGTGGGAACACCTCCTATGGCCGTGCACAGCGCCCGGATCTGTTGAGAGCTGGAGCCCCAACCGCCAGGTGGCTCCGCTGGACGTTTGTTCGATGATCCACCCTGGGTATAAGGGGCGGATCTGTTTGTGGCGAGGATTCTCTTGCACGTGCATGCGCGAGCGCGCAAGGCTGGGTTGCGCGGCTTGTTCTGCGCACCGACCGTCAGGCACGTGCTTCAGAACCACGATGCTCAAACGAGTCGACATCTCCAACCGTTCACAGCCGACTTCAAGGCCGTTTGGGATCGTCAGGCGCGAGCTCGACGAGCGTACGAGCGCGATCTCAATCGAGGGCGAACTCGACCTCGCCACGGCCCCGCGCTTGAAGTGGATGCTGCTCGATGCGCTCGAGGCGGGCCACGAGGAGCTCGTCGTTGACCTTTCGCTTACCACCTTCATGGACTCGACAGCGCTCGGCGTGCTCGTCGGCGTCAACCGGAGCCTCGGCGTCGATGTGCGGATGGCGATCGTCTGCCAACGGAGCACCGTGCTGAAGATCTTTGAGTTTTCGGGGCTGGACGGAATGTTCGCGATCTTCTCGACAGTCGACGATGCGCTCACGTACACGCGGGAACACACCGCAAAGACAGGCTGATCGGACGCAGGCTGCCGATGGTGAGCGACACCGCCAGACACCCTTCGCCTCCCCGCTGCCGGCGTCCAGCAGCGACCATCCTCTTCGTTTGCTGTGCCCTTGCCTTGGCGTTCGCCACGGTTGCCGCGGCCAGGCCAGGCTATGCAAAGCCCACCGGCGCGGGCGTACCAAAGCCACCTGGCAACTCCAGCCCGGCGGCCGCCTCGCCCGGGCCACCTCACAACGCACAACCGGGCCCCGAACACGGGGATTCCCCGGGTCCGGGCTCAGATGGGCGCTCGCAGCCGGGTCACGACGAATCTCCAGGTCCCGTACACGGTGGGGGCCACCCGACGCCGGGCCGTGAAGGACATGAGAGCCCAGAACACCCCGGAGAACAGGGTTCAGAACGCTCCGGAGAACAGGGTTCAGAGCACCGGGGAGAGCAGGGTTCAGGTCATATAGGGCCAGCTGGCCCCGGCCAGCGACCGGAAAGCGCCCACCATCCGGCCGGGTCGCACGGCTCGGCCACCTCGCCCGTTCCCGTTCCACATCACGCGGCGGGGACCGCGGATACAACCCCCTCAATCCCGCGTTCAGCCCCGTCGACCGCTCCGGGCAAAGCCCCGGCTGCCTCGCCGGCGCCGGACCGCGCCCCCATCCCACCGCTGTCGAGAGCTACGACGCCCACAGCTTCGGCACCCGTAGCTACGACACCTGCACTAGCCACATCTACGACTCCCGCGCCAGCCACCTCTGTGCCGGCAGCGACGACCCCACAACTCGCCGGGGGATCGCACCCGGCGCTCGCCGGCGGCCCGCCGCGTGCCGCACGGGATCCTCGGCATGCCCGCAGCCGCGGCGCCAGAAGGCATGCAACTCCGGTCGCGCTCTCACCGGGTGCGATCGCTCCCGTGGCCGCGATCCCGTTCACGCCCGCACACGCCGCGCGCGCGAGGCGTGCACAGAGAGCGGCGCATGGCCCCGCGGCGTCCAGCCGACGCCCGTCGCCGATCGTGACGACCATCACCAGAATCGTCGGCGTCATACCCACGTTCGTGTGGATCCTCATTGGCGTCTTGCTCGCGCTCGCCCTGGCGCTGGCGCTACGCTCGCGTCTGGCCGCGCTGCGCGCACGGCGGCTGGAGCACCAGCGTGGAGCGCTGCTCGAGGACGTAGGCCTGCTGCAGGCAGCGCTGCTCCCTGAGCCCCCCGCCCGGCTCGGTCCGGTGGGCACCTCCACGGCCTACCGCCCGGCGGACGGTCCCGGAGCGGGCGGGGATTTCTACGATGTGTTCGCGCTCGAGGATGGTCAGCTGGCGGTCATCGTCGGCGATGTCTCCGGACACGGACGGCAGGCGCTACCGCAAACAGCGCTCGTGCGCTTCACGCTGCGGGCATACCTTGAGGCCGGTCTCTCGCCGCGCGCCGCAGTCCAAACGGCTGGAGCTGTGCTCGAGCGCCAGCTTGGGGAGTCATTTGTCACCGTCGTGGCGGCCACCTATCAGCCGCGTGAGCGCATCCTCACCTACGCCTGCGCCGGTCATCCGCCACCAATCGTGCTTGGCTCGCGCTCGATCGCTCCGATCATCGTCTCCTCCTCGCCACCGATCGGAGCCGGCTTTCGGACCGGGATTCGACAGACCGTGGTGTCCGTGCCGGGTCGCTCACAGGTCTGCTTCCACACCGACGGCGTCACGGAGGCAAGGGTTGCGGGAGAGCTGTTCGGCGCCGAGCGACTCGCGCGCACGCTTGCCGAGCTCGGGCCGCGGGCCACAGCATCGGCGCTCCTCGACCAGGTGGCCGAAGAGACCGACGCGCGCCCCGACGACATGGCTGCGTGCCTACTGAACGTCGAGGGAGGCGCCGCCGCGCCGACGATCCTCGTCGAGGAGCTCGAGCTCGACCGAGAAGGGGCCGTGGGCGATCGAACCGAGCGATTCCTCCTTGCCTGCGGGGTCGAGCGCAGCGAGGTCGCTGAGCTCGTGCGCTCTGCGCGCGTCGTTGCCGAGCGCACCGGCATCGTCGTCCTCAAGTTGCGCCACGGCGACGGGCCGCCAGAGGTCACGCTGGGACGCGACAATGTCGCGCTTCTGCACACATCCCACGTGAGGCGGCAAGCGGATCTGAGGGTGTCGCAGTGAGCTCCGCGCCGGCGTTCGCCCCAGACGCGGCAATGGTGTTGGGTATCGCATCCACAGCGATGCCGTTCGCTCGCACTCCCGAGGATGAGGCCGAGCGCTGGCTACGAGTCCTGCGCCTACATGGCGAAGTTGGGATCGCGCTACAAGCGCTCGGCGTAAGCGAAGGGTCACTCCGGGTGCAGGGCGAGGGCACTGATCGTGCGCGAACCGCTTCCGTAAGTGTCGACGAACGCGACGCGGTCGCACAGGTCACCGAGGACGCCCTTCGCATAGCCAGTCGGCGAGGTGCCACTGGAGTCGCAACGACCGACGTGCTGATGGCCGTTATGCACTTCTACGGCGAGGACTTCGATCGGGTGCTCCGGGCACACGGCACCGACCGAGACGAGGTGATCGAGCGACTCGGAGCATCGGAGGTAGATCCCGGGCGAGAGGCCTAACGAGCGATGAGATCGGCGCTTCCGCAACGCCCGGTCAGAATGTGACCTGAAAGCGTTCGACGATGCGGGTGCCCTCCGCCGGCGGTGGCGCCGGCGGACTACCAGGCGATCTGCGCTCCGTAGGGCCTCAGCCTCTCGTCGTTCGTGACGAGGATCGCGTCCTCGATGTTGGCTTGGGCGACGAGCAGGCGGTCAAACGGATCGCGGTGGTGCCACGGAAGCTCCCCCACCGCTTGTGCGTGGTCGATGCTCACGGGCAGGGGAGCAGCTCCTGCGTCCAGCAGTTGCCTGGCGAACCCATCGGGCACATCGAGCTTGCCGAGCGACCGCTTGATCGCGACCTCCCACACCACCGCTGCGCTGAGCAGGATCTCATTGGTGGCGTCGGTGAGCAGTGCGTCGGCGTGCGGGCTCAGCCGCTTGTCCTCGGCGAGCAACCAGAGCGCCGCGTGAGTATCTACAAGCAGCTTCACCGGGCGCCGAGGGCCTCGGCGATGTCCTCGGGAAGCTCGTCGAAGTCCTTGGCAATGTGCACTCGGCCGTGCCAAGCGCCGCGCACAGAAGCCAGCGAGCGCGGCTCTTCCACAACGGGTACCAGCCGCACCACCGGCTTGCCGTTGCGCTGGATCACAACATCCTCACCGGCTTCGGCGCGCTCCACCAGTCTGGAGAGATGAGTCTTGGCTTCGTGCATTCCCACGCGGGCCATGCCAGCGATCGTAACATGACTTAGCTAGCCTTAGTCTGTATATGCGAGAATCCTGCTATCTGGTATCTTCGCGAGTTCGTTGGCTGACGCGAGGTGACGTGTGGGGGATCTGGGACGGTTGAGACGCGCTTGGCTGGTGGCGAGCGGTGTGCTGTTCTTGTTTGGGATGAGTGGCGCGGCGGCGCAGCCCGCGTTTGCGAACGGGCCCGTGTGGACGATCGGCTCGGCCTCCTCTCCCACGAACTTTGCGGCCGGCGACGAAACGGGCGATGACACTTATGTGCTGACGGTCGTCGACGCAGGCAGCGAATTGGCCGGCGGAGTACCGATTGAAGTCAGCGATTCGTTGCCGAGCGGGCTGGTGGCGAGCGACATCTCCGGCGAGGATCTGGGGAACGGGCAGGCGCTGTCGTGCAGTTTGACCCCGATTTTGGGTTGCAGCTACGACGGGTTCGAAATAGCTCCCGGGGATGTGCTTCGGATCGAGATCGCGGTGAAGGTGAGCTCCGGAACAGCGTCTTCGGTCGTCAACTCCGCCACGGTGAGCGGCGGCGGAGCTGAAACGGCCGCCACCACCGAAGATCCGACTAGGATCAGCTCTACGGGGGCCGGGTTTGGGGTCGCCGACTTTGCCACGATGTGGTCGGGTACGCAGGCAGGCGCGAGCGTCAACCTGACCGCGGGATTCACCTTCAACCAAGTTCTCGGGGCCGGCGAAACGGTCCCGGCGGCGGACGCGAAGGAAGTGGCGCTCAACCTGCCGCCGGGCTTCGTTGCCGATCCCGAAGCCGTTCCGCGATGCTCGATCGGCGAGGTCGATGAGGATGCATGCCCAGCGAGTACGGCGGTCGGGGTTGCGTTCGCGTCGAGTGCCTCTGGCCTCGGCGGCGCGCCGGTACCGTATTCGAGTCTCATTTACAACGCGACTCCGTCTCCCGGCGAACTGGGAGCGTTGGTGCTGTTCTTGCCCACGGGCCGGATGTGGCTTGGCCTTACGCTTCGAGCGGACGGCGATTACGGGCTGAGGGTGGCGGCCAACGACCTCCCCGAGGTCGAGGCGCTGATCTCGATGACTCTCACTCTGTGGGGCGTTCCAGCGGCTTACGATGGCGCGGGACCGGATCACGCCATCGCCGGAGCCGCCCCCAGTTTTGGCGGCTCCGGCTTCGCTCAGCCGGCACGGTTCTTGACCAGCGCAGGCACATGTGGCCCTCTACAGGACAGCACGCTGTCGACCGACTCGTGGGCGGCCCCGGGCATGTTCAGTGAAGCCTCGTCGAGCACCCCGGCGTTGACGGGTTGCAACAGGCTTCCCTTCGATCCCTTGCTCAACGTCGTTTCAGAGATCAACGAGACCTACACGCCCTCTGGCTATGACCTGGATCTGACGGTTCCCTTGCCCCAAGACGCAGATGAGCTGGCGAGCGCCGATCTCGAGAACGCGGCGGTGACGCTGCCGGAAGGCGCCGGCATCTCGCTGTCGGCGGCCGATGGGCTGCAGGCGTGCACCGAAGCGCAGGTCGCGCTGGACTCATCGGGGCCGTCAACATGTCCCGACGCTTCGAAGGTCGGGACTGTCGAAGTCAAGACGTCGTTGTTGGCCCACCCACTACAGGGCGCCGTATATCTGGCGACGCCAAACGAAAACCCGCTCGACTCGCCACTGGCGATGTACATCGTCGCCGAAGAAGCCCAGGCCGGAGTCCGGCTCAAGCTCGCGAGCCAGATCGAAGCCAACCCGCTCACGGGACAGCTAACGATCGTCATTCGCGAACTGCCGCAGCTTCCGATCAACGGGCTGGAACTGCACTTCTTCGGGGGCGAGCGGTCGCTATTGAGCACACCGTCCGCGTGCGGAATGGCTGTCAGTACGAGCGAACTGACGCCGTGGAGCGCAAACGCAGGCGTTGTGGCATCCAGCGCTTTCGACATCGACTCTGGCATCGACGGCACGTCGTGCTCTGCGCCGCGGCCATTCAGTCCGAGCTTCCAGGCGGAAAGCACGCCGGCGGGCGAAACCGGCGCATATAACTACTTGGCGCTGTTCGTCTCGCGCACCGATCAGGAACAGGAACTGAGCACGATCGCGATCCAGTCCCCGGCGGCCGTCGCGCAGATGTTCGCGGGCGCGCGGTCGTGCGGCGAACCGCAAGCCTCGGAAGGCAGGTGCACCACGGCCAGCGAGGTGGGGAGCGTCGCCGCGCAGGCCGGGCTGGGCATCTACCCCCCTGACCTGTATGGCCGCATTTACCTGACCGGCCCCTACGACGGCTCCGCGCAGGGCCTGTCGATCGTGCTGCCCGTCGACCCCGCCCCGCTCGAGCTTGGCAGTGTGGTGCTGCGCGCGGGCGTGGAGATCGATCCTGGCACTGGACGGTTGGACATAACAAGCGCTCGCCTGCCGAGCTTCGTGGACGGTGCTCGGCTGCCGTTGGATGCGCTGCTCCTGCAGTTTGAACGAGGCGAGTTCAAGGTCAACCAGGGCGGCTGCGAATCGCTCGCGGTCACTGGCACGATCACCAGCACCCAGGGCAGCTCCGTTCAGGTATCGGCTGAGCCGCTGGGCGCGTCCTCTTCGCCATGTCCGTCGACACAGGTTCCTCCTCCAGAAGAAAGCGGGGTGTCACACAGCGCCAATAGCAGTGCATCGCCCGGCACCGCTGCCGTGTCGCTCCTCGTTACACGTATCACGACAAGCGACCGCGGTTTTGCGACAGCAAAGCTGACCTGCGCCGGCACGGGCACATGTCGCGGCCTGCTGGCTCTGCTGGAGAAGGCAAAGGGCAGGGGTAGAAACAAGCAATCAAAGATGACGACTATCGGTACAGGCAGCTTCTCGATCCCGGCGGGCGCCACCGCGACCGTCAAGCTCACGCTCAACGCCCGCGGGAGGGCGCTGCTCAGTGCAGGTCATGGGCGACTGAGCGCCACGCTCACGATCTTGAAGTCATCTCCCGTGCCTGCTCAGACCCGCAGTGAGGACGTGCGGCTCGTTCGAGAGATCCGCAAGGTAAAGAGATGACGCGGCCGGCGGTCAACTTCAGGTCCTCTCCCGCCTGCTGGTCTCAGCGGATAGGCGAGTCCTACTGGCTCGCAAGCTGCTCGCAAGCGACCTTCCACGCGGCCATCTCGTGGCCGGGAATCACGACCGCATCCGGGTGTTCGCGGTCGTATGCCTGGATCTGGCGGATGCTGTGCTCGAAGGCTTTGCGGTCGTGTATCAGCCAGGGGCGCTCCTCGCCTCTGATCGTGCCGATCGTGTAGGCCGCATCGGCGGCCAGCAGCGCCTCGCGTCCGTCCAAGCGCGCGATCAGCGACAGGTGCCCGGCGGTGTGCCCCGGGGTGGAGGCGAGCGTCAGCGCGCCGTCCCCGAACACGTCGATCGTGCGCTCGAACGAGCCGCTCGCGACGCTCGGCTGCGTCCTGAAGTCGATCGTGCGGTAGCGCGGGCGCGAATCCAGCTGCGCCTTGGAGTAACCGTTCAGCAATGCGTCTCGCGCCCACGCCGCTGCCCACTCGCGCTCGTCCACAAGCACGGTCGCGTTGGGGAAGTCACGCAGCGCGCTTGCATGGTCGTAGTGCAGGTGCGTCATCACGATCAGCCGGATGTCGGCGGGCTGCAGTCCGTGTGCTCGCAGCTGAGCGGCTGCCGTCTGCTCGGGGGTCACGCTCAAGTGGCGCGACATCAGCCGGCCGATCGGGCCGAGGTTGCGGGCACGCTCGCGACCGCCTCCCTGTATGACCGACTCGTGCATGCCGGTGTCCACGAGCACCGGTCCCGCACTCGGGTGCTCGAGCAGGTACGCCGGGATCGGTACCGGGATCAAGTCGCTCGCGGGCACGCCCACGCCGAATGCCTTCAGCGTCTCGACGGGTCCCGGCTTGCGCACAAACCAATTGGGCGGCGCCGAGATCTCCGCACACAACAACGGGTTCAGTGTGAGCCGCGCGTCCGGTTGCCCTCCGTGTAGGGGAAACTCGGCAGGCGCGGTGGGCGGTTGGTTGTTTGACATAGCCCTCAGAGTACTCAGGGTCGCTCAGCCAAGTACTTGCGCAGAAGCGGCTCCGGGATCGTCCAGTCGCCGCGGCCATGGTGCTCAGCGATCCCGGCTCTCTCCATCATGCCCAGCGCCCGTCGCGCGGCTGAGGAGGCGGTGCCGCTGTAAGGGTGGCGGCCGCGCGCCAGACGCACAGCGATTGCATAAGCGTGCGCGGTTGACCGCAGTCGCTCCACCGTATCCTCGTGACGCAGGCGGTCGGCTTGCATTGCAAGCTCATAGCCGCCGCGCACGTCCCCAATCTCGATAGTGTCGATCTCGCGGTGGGAGAGCGTGACGGTCAGGGTCTCGCGGGCGATCAGCATTGTCGTGCGCGGGTGTCCCTCGCCGAGCGCCACGATCTCGGCGACTGCCTCCTCGGCCGGACGAACCTCCAGCTCGTGGTAGCGGGTCGCAATCCCGTCCTCCCACTCACTCGGCAGAATGGGGCTTAGTTCGTGGAAGTCGCCAAACTGGCTAAGCGCTCTGCGCGCCGGGCCGAACAGGTCACGCATCAGGTTCTCCATGCTGCCCGCAAACAGCACGCTTACCAGCGGCGAGCGTTGTAGCCGAGAGCGCAGCTGCTTGCCGATCGGGTCCGGATCGCCGAAGCGATACGAGGACGTCGCGATGTCCTGAAACTCGTCGAGGAACAGGACAATCCGTCGATCGTCCTTCTCGGCGATGCGCTGGGCGAGGGCGATGGTCGTTCCGAGACCGGCAGGGTCATCTCGGGAGACCGACGACGGGGCGCTCCAGGCCAGCTCGACGTCCTCTCCAAGGTGGGTACGCAGTGTGGCTGCCACGCCGCCTGGCAGGAGCTCGCGCAGCTCACGTCCGCTCTCCCTGGCCCGATCCAACGCCTTTGCGACAGGCCCGCGGTTAGCGAGGATCGACTGGGCCAGAGCCCTCGTGAGCGAGGTCATGTCCTCGTGATCCCACAGGTCCACCTGTGCCGTGTACAGCCTGGAGGAGCGTGCCTGAGCGAGCGCCGCCAGCGCGACTGTGGACTTGCCAGTGCGTCTGGGACCGGCAAGCACCATGTGTGTTCCGGACCCCAGGCGCCCGGCGAGATCGTGCACATCGCTCGCACGACCGATCAAAAGGTCGGGCCTGACCGGATCGTCGGTCGGAAACAGTTCACGGATATCACGCATCGTGACCTATTATAGGTCACATCATGACCTATTTGGCGGGTCGCGCCTCACCGGCGTGTGCGGGTAATCCGTCGGACTGCGACCCGGAGCCGAGCACGGTGCGCGCCGTGCCTTCGTCCTGAAACTCGTTGAATCGTCAGACCTCAGCGTGTAGCGTGAGTTCATGCGGTCCGCTTGGCCCATGCTCCCCTACGCCGACTGGGCTGACACCTGCGACACCCTGCACGCGCACACGCAGGTGCTCGGCAAGCTGGCGGTAGCGCTCGCACCGCCCGAGCCCCAACTCCAGCACGCGGCGCTGCGACTGAGCGCCCGCGGTTGGGAGACACAGCCGTTGCATGCCCCCGACGGCTCGGGGGCATTTGTCGCGGCGCTCGATCTACATACGCATGAGGCGCTCGCCGAGCACAGCGACGGGCGCGTGCTGCGCGTGGCGCTCGGGCCCGACCGCTCGGTGGGCGAGGTCACACGCGAGCTGCTGGCCGGGGTGCGCACGCTCGTCGGGGCCGTAGAGATCGACTCCACGCCGCAGGAGGTCTCCTGGAGCGTGCCGCTCGACGAGGACGAGCAGCACACACGCTACGACTACGCTCAGGTCGAGCGCTACTTCGCCGTCGTCACTCGCGTCGCGCTCGTGCTTGCCGAGTTCCGCGCGCCCTACCGTGGACGCTCCACGCCGGTAAACGCATGGTGGGGATCGTTCGACCTCGCCGTTAACCTGTTCTCCGGGCAGCCCGCAGACCCGCCGTCCGAGGACTTCATCATGCGCAATGCGATGAACGCCCAGGAGGTCGCCGTCGGCTGGTGGCCGGGCGACGCACGCTATGAGAAGCCCGCGTTCTACGCCTATGCCCATCCCGCGCCCGACGGTTTCGCCGACGCGAGGCTCTCACCCGCCGCCGCTCGCTGGGAGGGAGGGCTCGGCGAGTACGTGCTCGACTGGGAGGACGCGTGCGTGGCCTCCGACCCGCACGCATACGCGCTCGAGTTTGCCCGCTCGGCCTTTCGCCACGCCTGCCAGGTGTGCGAGTGGGATCCCGAGCTGTTGGCGGGCGCCGAAGGGCACCCACCGCCGATGGTCTGAGCGCCCTGTCGCGCTCGGTGCCGATTCCAGCCCGTCGAGGCCGGGTCGGTCGCGAGTCTCGCTACTCCGCCTCGATCTGCCCCCGAAACCACTCCGAGGGCTCGACGCTCGCGCCCTCCGCGTGCACGCGATCCGAAAGCCAGTGGTCGGAGGTCACCACGCGCACCAGGCCCGGCTCGGCCTCCGCCTTCAGCAACCGCACGATCTCATCGTCGGCCGAGTCGCGTCGCGGGCGGGGGGCGTGCTTCACCTCGATCACGGTCGAGCGGATCGGTGGCCGTGGGGGCTGCTCGAACACGACCGTCACGTCCTCGCCGCCGGAGGCCGCCCACAGCTCCAGCTGGCCCACCAGGCGCACCATCGCCTCGTGGCGGTCCCTCCACCAACCGTCGGGTCTCGTGCCGATCACGTTCATGCCATCCACCAGCCATCGCATGGCGCGCAGCCTATGCGCTTGGGTCGCGGCTTGCGCGGGCGCAGGCGCCGGTATTGCGGGCATATACCGACTTCTTACGGGCGATTGAGACTGAGACCGCATCGTTCCGGGTAGATGAGTGTTGTCTTCATAGACTGGTCGCTACACAACAAGTACTTGGTTTGATTCGTCTCACGAGGAGGACGACATGGGGTTCAGGGTTCGCATTTGGCTTCTAGGGACGGTTGCTTGTGCGGCCACGGTCGTATGCACGGCGATGGCGCTCGCGGCGCCCGCGGCGGAGGCCGCTTTCGGGGTCGCGCCAGGCAACTTCGCGGCAGGCGCGTGTGCGGGTCCGGCTCCGAATTGTGCTGAACCGGAGCTGCAGGCCGGCTCGAGCCCGCTGAACACGTTCGGCACAATCACGTTCAATGTGAATGCGTCAAAAGAAGTCGAAGGCCAGGTCAGGCGTCTCAGGGTCGATTCGCCTCCCGGCTTCGTCCTTAACCCACACGCCATCCCTACATGCGAAACCACCAAGCTGGAAAAAGGCGAATGCACCGCGTCGAGCATCGTCGGCAAGGAGGAAGTCACGGTCGAAGTGGCCAAAGGCGTTGACGCTCCGTTCACGTTCAACGTCTACAACATGGTGCCTCCCGTCGGGTCTCCGGCCGACTTCGCATACTTCACCGGTACCGGCGTCGTGAACATCGTCGGTGGAGTTAGTTGGCATAAGGAATCGCTCGGCGGTGAAGGGATCAAAGCGCCAACGGGCGACGCTCACGAGTACTACAAGATCGAAGGCATACCTCAGAGCCCCGCGCTCGTCTCTTCCACGCTTGCGTTCTACGGCTATCCGGAGGAGATCACCAGTGGTGGCGCTCCGGACAACGCATTCGTTAGAATTCCGACTTCGTGCGCGGGACCCGCAGCAAACTACCTCGAAGTCGAATCTTACGCGGGCGAATCAAAGGGATATAGCTTTACCCCAGTGCCTCCATTCACGCCCGTCCCGCTCGAAACGATGAACTGCGCCGCGGTGCCCTTCCCGTCGTCCGTCGCGGTCAACGCCGAAAATACACAATCAGATGCGCCTGATGGCGTCGAAGTGGCGATCAGCACGCCACAGAACCAGGAACCTCACGAACTCGCGTCATCTCATTTGAAGAACGTGCAAGTCACATTGCCAGAAGGCATGAGCCTGAACCCGTCGGCGGCAAACGGACTTGAAGGTTGCACTGCCCAACAAGTCGAAATCACCCCCACAAAACCAAAGAACACATGTCCGCCGAACTCTAAGATCGGGACGGCCATGCTTGAAACACCCGCTCTCCTGGCGCCAAGGGGGCAATCGGCTGCCAACGAAGGCCAGCTGGTTGGCAACATCTATCTCGGCAAGCCGGCGAGCGGTCCGATCACTGGTCCCCCATTCACGATCTACGTGACCGCCGAAAGCGCTGAATACGGGGTCGGATTGGTACAGAAGGGCATAGTCGTACCCAACGAAGCCACCGGTCGACTAACCACTACCTTTGAAGAAAATCCACAATCACCCTTCAGTCATTTCGCCTTGCACCTCAATGGCGGGTCGTTCGCGCCGCTCGCGAATCCTCTCGTCTGCGGGAATGCCATGACAACCGCGAGTCTGGCTCCCTGGTCAGGTAATCCGCTGTCCGCGTTCAGTCCATCATTCGTCGTGGACAGTAACGGTACTGGCGGAGCTTGCGCCTCGCCGCTGCCCTTCGCGCTCTCCCAGAGCACCACATCACAGCCCAGCACAGGCGGAGCTCCCACGAGCTTCACGTTCAACCTGGCGCGCGCCGATGGGCAGCAGTACCTCTCGCATGTAACGACCGCCCTGCCGATCGGCCTGGTCGGCAAGATCGCCTCGGTGCCGCAGTGCCCCGAACCGCAGGCCTCGCTTGGCACCTGCTCATCTGAAAGTCAGATCGGCACGGCGACCACGACGGTCGGCTCCGGCAGCGCGCCGGTGCAGTTCTCCGGGCCGGTGTACCTCACGGGCCCGACCAACGGAGCCCCGTATGGCATGACCACGGTAATCGACGCCGCGATCGGTCCGTTCAATCTCGGCAACGTGATCGTGCGCAGCAAGATCGAAGTCAACCCCTACACCGCCCAGGTCACGGTCTCAAGCGAAGTGCCCACGATCTACAAGGGCATACCGCTGCGCTTGAAGACGCTGAGCCTCGCGATCAACCGGCAGGGCTTCCTGGTCAACCCCACCAATTGCGCGGCGATGAGCACCAGCTCCACGCTCACATCGAGCCAGGCGGCGACTCAGGCCGTATCCACGGGCTTCCAGGCGAACAACTGCTCGGGCTTGACGTTCGCACCCAAATTCGGGGCTTCCTCGAACGCCAAAACCTCGCGAGCCAATGGTGCGGCGCTTGTCACCAACATCAACGTGCCGAGCACCTCCCAGGCCAACTTCAAGTCAGTGCTCGTGACGTTGCCCAAGCAGCTCCCGTCGCGACTGACCACTCTCAAAAACGCCTGCACCGCGGCGGTGTTCAATGCGAATCCGAGCTCGTGCCCCGCCAACTCGGTGATCGGCAGCGCCAGGGTCAAAACGCCCGTGCTGCCCGGCCAGCTGAGCGGGCCCGCCTACTACGTCTCCCACGGCGGAGCGGCGTTCCCCGATGTTGACCTCGTGCTCAAAGGCGATGGGGTGACCGTCATCCTGGTGGGCAACACCAACATCAAAAATGGCGTCACCACCACCAACTTCGCCGCCAATCCCGACGTCCCGTTCACGGGCTTCGAACTGAACCTGCCCTCCGGGCCCAACTCGGCGCTGACGGCGATCGGCAACATCTGCAAGCAGTCGCTTGTAATGCCCACCACGATCACCGCTCAGAACGGCAAGGTGTTCAAACAGAACACCAAGATCGCGGTGGCGGCGTGCCCGCTGACCGTCGTCTCGAGCAAGGTCAACGGTAAAAAGGCGGTTGTTACCGTCAAGGCGCCGGAAGCCGGGCGCGTGAGCGCAGGCGGGACGCACCTCAAAACCGTCTACAAGTATCCGGGCAAAGCAAAGAACGTGGTGGTCGAAGTGCCGCTCACCACCAATACCCGACCGATCACGGTGCGCGTGCGCGTCGGCTTCGTGCCAAAGGCGAAAGGCAAGAAATCCTCGACCGCCTACGCCACGGTCCGCTTCAAATAGAGCATTCGCAGCGGGGCGGTGGTTCGCGGACGGTCAACTCGTCTGCTAACCACCGTATTGCCTGACGATCGTCTTTCCTGATTGACCCGTATCGATGCGGGTATAGATGTATTGACGTCGCACCACGGTGGGTTTGCAATGTCAGTGCTATGGCAGTCGGTTAGATGCCTGGAGGGAGGACGCCATGCGGCTCAAGACACGGATATGGATGGTGGGGGTGCTCGTGTGTGCTGTGGGGGCATGCTCCGCGCCCTTGGCACAAGCTGAATTCGGCGTCAAGAGGTGGGAAGCCGGCACTTGCAAGGTGACTTCGTGCAAAGACACGGGGACCAAAGCGGACGAAGAATTCTTCACGCAGGCAGCCGGGCACCCCGACTTCGGTATCACCGACTTCGAAATGAACTACAAAGCAATTTTGCTGGATGAGCAGCCGGAAGATCACATCAAGGACGTGCGCGTCGATCTGCCCCCGGGCTTGAGCGTGAATCCCGAAGCCACCGAACAGTGCACCGAAGCCGAGCTCCAGGAATCGAAATGCCCCTCGGAAAGTCAGGTGGGCGAAGATGAAGCGGTCGGTACGGTCAGTGCCCTGACGGTCACCGAAAAATTCCCCGTCTACAACATGGTGCGTAAGGACGGCCAGCCGGCGAGGTTCGGTGTAGAAGTCAAAAGCACCGCGCTTTCACTACTTGGTATTAGTGCCATACTTTACCTTGAAGGTGGCATCAGCTGGTATCATGAACCGCCAGCCGCCGGCGAAGAAAGTAGCGGCGTACCAACGGGCGACTATCACGAGTTCTTCAGGATCCAGGGAATCCCGACAAGCCCCGAACTCGTCGAGTCGAAGCTGATCTTCTGGGGCATACCTCAGGAACATACCGGCGTGGGCAAGTCAAAGACCTTCATCACGCTTCCAAGCACCTGCACGGAACGTCCGATCACCTATCTGCACGTCGATTCCTATGAAAACCCCGGCCATTTCCTCGCTTACGCAAATCAAACGCCGGTGACCGCCACGGGGTGCGGCTCCTTGGCGTTCAATCCCTCGATCTCTCAAAAACCGGAAACCACCGAGTCTGACCTGCCGGATGGGACCGAAGTTGTCCTACGCGTGCCCCAGAGCACGGACGAACCGGAAAAGGTCAATTCACCCGACCTGCAGACCGCGCAGGTCGCACTGCCGGAAGGGATGACGCTTAATCCGTCGGCTGCGAATGGACTGGGAGGGTGTACCAACGCGGAGATCGGACTGGGCACCGATGGGCTGATCGGCTGTCCGGCGAAATCGATTATCGGTTCGGTCGTCGTGGAAGCTCCGGGCATACCCAACGGTTCGCTGGCCGGCAATATCTATCTGGGTACTCCTGAAAGCCAAGAACCCAGCTCGGGTAAGGAGTATCGGATCTTCATCGCTGCGGAAGCCTCGCAGTACGGCGTGGGCCTCCGACTGGAAGGTAAGGTCAGCGCCAACCCCGCCACGGGTCGGTTGACCACCACGGTCTCGGGCGGTCCACAGGTGCCGTTTGAAAACTTCAGGTTGAAGTTCAACAGCACCGCCACAACGCCGCTTGCAAACCCACTCGTGTGCGGGGCCGCAAGCACCGCCGCGGTCCTCACCCCATACACGGGGGGGCAGGCTGCGAACGCATTTGGCCCATTCACAGTCGACTTCAACGGCAAAGGCGGCGCGTGCCCATCGCCACTGCCGTTCTCGCTCGCCCAAAGCGCCACGAGCAAGCCGACGACCGGCGGTGCGCCCACCAGCTTCACCCTGGGTCTCGCGCGCCCAGACGGCCAGCAGTACCTCTCGCAGCTCGCCACCACCCTGCCGCTGGGACTGCTGGGGAAGATCCCCTCGGTCACGCTCTGCGGCGAACCGCAGGCGTCGCTCGGCACATGCTCGGCGACGAGCGCGATCGGCACGGCGACGGTCACTGTCGGTTCTGGGCCGGCCCCCCTCACACTGTCCGGCACGGCCTACCTGACAGGCCCCTACGCAGGCGCCCCCTATGGCCTGTCGGTGGCCGTGCCGGCGGAAAAAATCGGTCCGTTCAACTACGGCACGATCGTCACGCGCGCCACGATCGCGGTCAACCCTTACACCGCCCAGATCACGGTCGCAAGTCAACTCCCCACGATCGTCGGGGGCGCGCCCCTGCGTCTGAAAACGCTCACCGTTAGCGTCAACCGCTCGGGCTTCATGATCAACCCCACCAACTGCGGCGTCTTCGACACGACCACCACGCTCACTTCGACCTTCGGCACGACCCAGCAGATCCCCACTCCATTCCAAGCGACGGGTTGTAGCTCGCTCCCATTCAAACCAAAGCTCACGGCCTCCTCCAACGCGAAAACCTCGCGTGCGAATGGTGTCGCGCTGAATGTGAAAGTCAGCTATGCCGCGGGCACGCAGGCCAACGTCAGGTCGGTGCTGCTCACGATCCCCAAGATCCTGCCAGTGCGCCAGAGCGCGCTCAACAACGCCTGCAAGGAAGCCACGTTCAACGCCAGCCCGTCGGATTGCCCCAGCAGCACGCACGTCGGCGAAGTCACCGTCGTGACGCCCGTGCTCCCGGGAAAGCTCACCGGTTACGCGCTGTTCGTCTCACACGGAGGCGCCGCGTTCCCCGACCTCGACCTCGTGCTCAGCGGCGACGGTGTGAGCGTAATCCTCGTGGGCAACACCAACATCTCTCCCACCGGCGTCACCACCTCCGACTTCGCCTCGCTCCCCGACGTGCCGATCTCGAGCTTCGAAACGAGGTTGCCCACCGGCCCGAACTCCGCTCTGGCCGCGAAGGGCAACGTGTGCAAGGGATCGCTGGCGATCCCCACCGTCATCACCGCCCAAAACGGCGCGGTGATCAAACAGAGTACGAAGCTCGCGGTCTCAGGCTGCCCGGTCACGGTCGTCTCCGACCGCGTGCGCGGCCACGAGGCGATCGTCACGGTCAGGGTGCCCGCGGCGGGCCGCGTGAGCGCGCGCGGCAAAGACCTCAAGACGGTCAACAAGCACCCCGGGAAAGCCCGTGACGTGACGCTCGACGTGCCTCTCTCTCGGGCCGGCCTGAATGCGCTCGGAGCCCATCACAAGCTCAAGCTGCGCATTCGCATCGGCTTCGTCCCGAAAGCCAAGGGCCCCAGCTCGACCGCGTATGTCGCGGTCAAGTTCAAATAGTTCCGCGTTGGCCGCTCGAGAACAGCTTCTTAGCAAACCATCGCACCAGCTCGCTAGATTGGGTGCATGAGCACCGCCTCCACAGACAACTGGGCGCGCGGAGCCGGCCCGCCCGCGCACACTGGTGGAGCCGAGCACGAGGTCGACGTCACCGCAGTCCTGGCCGGGGTGCGCCGCCTGACGTCGCTGGCCGACACCGCACAGGACAGCGACACGGTGTTCGACGCGCTCGCCCGCGAGCTGATCTCGGCGATGGGCGCCGGTGAGGTCCACATCCACCGTCTCGCCTCCACCGGCGAGCACGAGTCGGTGGTCGTGTACGTGCTGGGCGGCGACTCGCGGCTCAGCTACCTGCAACTCCTCCAGGAGCGCCCACCCGGCGTCAGTTGGGTGGCAAGCACCGGACGTAGTTTCCTGGCGGTCGGCCCGCGCGAGCTGAGCGCGAGCATTCCGCGACTTTCGCTCACCGCGCCGCCCGCGAGCGGGGCGCTCGGCTGCGCACTGCTCGCGCCGCTGTCGCTAGGAGGCCGGGTGGAGGCGGTCGTGGTGCTGCTCAGGCGCGAGGCCGCCCCCTACGACGAGTATGCGATCGAGCAGGCCGCGACGCTCATCGACCAGGGATCAACCGTGCTGGCGCTCGTGCACGCGCGCGCCGAGGCGGGCACGGACTCGGTTGCCGGCTGTCTCAACCATCGCGCGATGCGCCGCCGTCTGCACGAGGAGATCGGCCGCGCGCAGCGCTCCGGTGGGCAGCTGTCGTGCGCGATCGTGGATCTCGACGATTTCAAGATGGTCAACGATCGCTACGGCCATCAGGTCGGCGATTCGGTCCTGCGCCAAGTGGCCCAGGCGCTGATGGGTGAGTTTCGCGCCTTCGACCGTGTCGCTCGCTACGGGGGCGACGAGTTCGTGATGATCCTCCCCAACGCCGACCTGCAAAACGCAGTGGCCGCCGCCGGGCGTGCGCTCGCACGAATGCGCAGTGTGTCCTTCCCCGACGGTTCGCGTGGCGTATCCGCGTCGATGGGCGTCGCCGAGTGGCAGACGCCGATGAACGGTGACGAACTGCTCGAGGTCTGCGACGCGGCGCTCTTGCAGGGCAAGCGCAACGGCAAGGGCAACGTCACCGGCGCCGTATCCCGCGCACCTCTCGATCCACGCCCGGTCGGCGGTTGAGCGCGATGTCGGAGAACGGCTTTGGCGCAAAGCACACGCTCGATGTCTCAGGGCGCGAGTATGAGATCTACCGCCTCGACGCGCTCCAGCGGCGCTTCGACGTGGCGCGCCTGCCGTTCTCGCTGAAGGTGCTGCTCGAGAACCTGCTGCGCACCGAGGGCAACGGGTCGGTGTCGGCCGCCGATATCGAGGCGCTCGCCTCCTGGGATGCCAAGGCACAGCCGAGCAAGGAGATCGCCTTTACCCCCGCACGTGTGCTGATGCAGGACTTCACCGGCGTGCCCGCCGTCGTTGACCTCGCCGCGATGCGCGACGCGATGGCCGCGATGGGTGGCAACCCCGCCAAGATCAACCCGCTCGTGCCCGCCGAGCTGGTGATCGACCACTCGGTGCAGGTTGACGCCTTCGGCACGCGCGAGGCCTTCAGCTTCAACGCCGAGCGCGAGTTCGAGCGCAACCAGGAGCGCTACTCGTTCCTGCGCTGGGGCCAGGGCGCATTCAACGACTTCGCGGTGGTGCCGCCCGACACCGGCATCGTGCACCAGGTCAACCTCGAGTACCTCGCGCGCGTCGTGTTCTCCACGGAGGACGGCAGCGAGGGAGGAGGGCCGCAGTCCTCCGGGGATCGTCCCGTCCAGGCCTACCCCGACACGCTGGTCGGCACCGACTCGCACACCACGATGGTCAACGGGCTGGGAGTGCTCGGCTGGGGTGTCGGCGGCATCGAGGCCGAGGCCGCGATGCTCGGCCAGCCGATGCCGATGCTGATCCCGCGCGTGCTCGGCTTCAAGCTGCACGGCGCGCTGCCCGAGGGCGCAACCGCCACCGACCTCGTGCTCACGGTCACCGAGATGCTGCGCGAGCGCGGCGTGGTGGGGATGTTCGTCGAGTTCTACGGTGCGGGCCTCGCCACGCTGCCGCTTGCCGACAGGGCCACGATCGGCAATATGTCGCCCGAGTTCGGCTCCACCTGCGCGATCTTCCCGATCGACGCCGAGACGCTGCGCTACCTGGAGCTCTCGGGGCGCTCGCGCGAGCGGATCGAGCTGGTCGAGGCCTACGCGCGCGAGCAGGGCATGTGGCATGACGAGCATTCCGAGGAGCCCACCTTCTCGGATCTGATCGAGTTGGACTTGGGCGAGGTGGTGCCGAGCATCGCCGGGCCCAAGCGCCCACAGGATCGCGTGTCGCTCACAGACGCCAAGCAGGCGTTTGGCGAGTCCTTGAGGGGACTCGTGCCCGACTACGACGACTCCGACGAGGCCTCCGCCGAGAGCTTTCCCTCCAGCGATCCACCGGCGGTCAGCGCCCCTGGGCCCGCGCAGGGTGCGCATACTCCCGCCGCTCACAGCCCCAGCTCGCAGGCAAACGGGGGAGAGTGGGCGCCGGGCCTCACCGCCACCGCCTCGCCGACAGCGGTGGACGTGACGCTCGCCGACGGGACCGCCACGCAGCTCGACCACGGCCACGTCGTGATCGCCGCGATCACCAGCTGCACCAACACGTCCAACCCGTCGGTGATGGTCGGCGCCGGCATCCTCGCCCGCAACGCGCTCGCGCGCGGGCTGCAGAGCAAGCCGTGGGTCAAGACCTCGCTCGCCCCCGGTTCGAAGGTCGTCACCGAATACCTCGACAAGGCCGGTCTCACCGAGTCGCTGGAGCAACTGGGCTTCGATCTCGTCGGCTACGGCTGCACGACCTGTATCGGCAACTCCGGCCCCCTGCCGGAGGAGGTATCGAAGGCTGTGGGAGAGGGCGATTTGGCGGTCGTGTCGGTGCTCTCGGGCAACCGCAACTTCGAGGGACGCATCAACCCCGACGTGAAGA
This sequence comes from uncultured Solirubrobacterales bacterium, assembly GCA_963831725.1. Taxonomy (GTDB): domain Bacteria; phylum Actinomycetota; class Thermoleophilia; order Solirubrobacterales; family Solirubrobacteraceae; genus Palsa-744. The sequence continues at coordinate 155,326 of CAWHRF010000006.1, read as the reverse complement.
TGAACTATCTCGCCTCGCCCCCGCTTGTCGTCGCCTACGCGCTGACCGGCACGATGGACATCGACATCGTCGGCGAGCCGCTCGGCCAGGACGCGCAGGGACAGGATGTGTACCTGCGCGACATCTGGCCTTCTGAGCACGAGGTGGCACAGACGATCGAGCAGGCGATCCACTCGGACATGTTCCGCTCCAGCTACGGCGAGGTGTTCGCCGGCGACGAGCGCTGGAACACGCTCCAGGTGCCCGAGGGCGACCGTTTCGCATGGGAGCCGGACTCTACGTATGTGCGTCTGCCGCCCTACTTCGAAGGCATGCCCGCCCAGCCCGAGTCGCTCACGGACATCGACGGCGCGCGTGTGCTGGCGCTGCTCGGAGACAGCGTCACCACCGACCACATCTCGCCCGCCGGCTCGATCAAGCGCGACGGTCCCGCCGGGGCGTATCTACAGGAGAACGGAGTGGTGCCGCGCGACTTCAACTCCTACGGCTCGCGCCGCGGCAACCACGAGGTGATGATGCGCGGCACGTTCGCCAACATCCGCCTGCGCAACCAGTTGGCGCCAGGCACCGAGGGCGGGGTCACATTGCACCTACCCGGCGGTGAGCAGATGTCGATCTATGAAGCCGCCATGCGCTACGAGCAGGAAGGCGTGCCGCTGGTGGTGCTCGGCGGCAAGGAGTATGGCTCAGGTTCCTCGCGCGACTGGGCTGCTAAGGGCACCAAGCTGCTGGGTGTGCGCGCGGTGATCGTCGAGAGCTTCGAGCGCATCCACCGCTCCAACCTGATCGGCATGGGCGTGCTGCCGCTGCAGTTCCCTGCGGGGCAGTCGGCGAAGTCGCTGGGGATCGACGCGCACGAGCTCCTCAGTATCGGTGGGTTTGCCGAGCCGCTGAACGCAGGCGAGCTGCCGAAGACGTGCATGGTGCGCGCGGGCGAGGTGGAGTTCGAGGCGACGGTGCGCATCGACACGCCCAAGGAGGCCGACTACTTCCGCCACGGGGGCATCCTCCAGTACGTGCTGCGACAGTTGCTCGCGGCGTGAGCGACTTCACGCAAACACTGCGCGACCTGCTTGCCGCGCGCGGGCCGTCGGGCTATGAGACCGCGCCGGCGTCAGTGTGGAGTGCGGCTGCGCGGGCGTTTGGCGCTCAGGTGCAAACCGACGTCGTGGGCACCCCCTCAGCGGGCGTGCCAGCGCGCGGGAAGGGCGCCCGCGGGAATGACGCCGACGGCGACAGCGCAGCGCGGCGACTGGTCGTGATGGGCCACATCGATGAGATCGGCTTGATCGTGACCCACATCGACGACGAGGGCTACCTGTGGTTTCGTGAGGTCGGCGGCTGGGACGCGCAGATCCTCGTCGGCCAGCGCGTGGTGCTCGCCACGCGCGACGGGGAAGTCTCGGGTGTGATCGGCAAGAAGCCGGTCCACCTGCTGCGCGATGAGGAGCGCAAGAAGGTGGCCGAGGTGCGCGAGCTGCACATCGACATCGGCGCCAAGGACGGCGCGCAAGCACGCGAGCTGGTGCGCGTCGGCGACGTGGCGGTGATCGACGGCGATCCGCTGGAGCTACCCAACGGGCGCATCGCCTCGCGGGCGCTCGACAACCGGCTCGGCTCGTTCGTGGCGCTGGAGGCGGCGCGGCTGGTGGCCGAGGCCGGCGGCGCGAACGGCTGGGAGCTGGTGGCGGTGGCCGCTGCGCAGGAGGAGACGACGTTCGGCGGCTCGCGCACGAGCGCCTTCTCGCTACAGCCCGACGCGGCGATCGTGGTCGACGTGACCCACGCCACCGACGCGCCCGGGATCGACGTCAAGGAGTCCGGCAAGCACGAGCTCGGCTCGGGTCCGGTGCTGAGCAGAGGCTCCACGCTCAATCCGCGCCTCTCGGAGCTTCTGTACGACACCGCCGAGAAAGAGAAGATCGCCTTCACCGTGGAGGCGATCGGGCGCAACACGGGCACCGACGCCGACGCAGTGCACCTCAGTCGCGGTGGCGTGCCCACCGCGCTCGTGTCGATCCCCCTGCGCTACATGCACTCCCCGGTGGAGCTGGTGCAATTGGAGGACGTGCACGCGGCGGCGGCGTTGATCGCGGCCGCCGCGCTGGCGCTCGACGCCGAGACGACGTTCGCGCGCTAAGGAGCGACACTCATGGACATCCCCCGTGGGAGATGTCCATGAGCCCAGGATCGGGTGCTAGTTGCTCGTGCCGTCCAGCGCGGAGAGCGGCGGGTTCGCGCCTTCCAGCTCGGTCATCGGGTTGATCTCATACACGGTCCCGGGGGCCGCGCCGAGCGCGAGCATGCGTATGCCCTCGGGACCCGCGAACACCTTGCGCTTGGGCTCGGGACCGACGCGCACCAACATGTCGGGCTCGAGGTCCACACGCTCGCCGTCGATCTCAATCCAGCCCGAGCCCTGCAGCGCGAGGAAAACCTCCTCCTGCCCGCTCTCGGCGTGGTCGTGCAGCGGATAGTCCTCATAGTTCGCGGGCATCTGAATCACCTGCATCCCAAACGAGGTGACGCCGAGCTCGGCGCGAGCCTTCACGAAGCCGCCGCTGAACGCCGCCTCCATGTCTTTGATTTTCTTCGCCGTGTAGTCGCTCATCTGCTGCTCCTGTCTGATGGGGTTGATTTTTTTGGGAATGGATGGGCGTGCCTTCCGGTGTTAGCCTGCGTCCTGGTCCTCACGCGCGAGCCCCGCCGGCTGCAAGACCGGTTTGTCGGTCGGCATGATGATTCCCAGCTGACGCGATTGAGCCAAGACGGTGCCGTCGGGCGCCCAGATCACACCGTCCTCCTCGAACAGGCCGTCGTGCAGCAGACGCGTGTCGAACACGCTCAGGCACAGCGCTGCCGGGTCGCAGTCGCACATCGACATCGACTGGCGAAAATGGATCGTGAGGTCGATCGTGGGGCTGACCGCCGGTGAGTCAAGCGCGATGAACGACGGCGGAAACCATGCGTCGCAGAACAGCGCCTGCGACAGCGCGTCGACGGGGCGCTCCTCCGGCAGTCCGATCCAGCCGCCGATCCGCATCGGCGCGCCGCTGCCGGCGAAGGGGATCGCGCCGACGCGCGGCTGCATCACCAGGTGGCGCGTGAACTCGGGCGCGCCCTTGAACAGCTTCGGGGTGGAGATCCGCTCGGCGTCAGGCGGGGCCAGCTCGGGGATCGGCAGTTCGTTGGCGCCAGGGGCCTCCCAAGGCACCGAGAAGGCGGCGAGCGCAAGCGCGGTGACGCGGCCCCCCTGCACCATGCGCGCCGAGAGCGTGCTCAGCGAGCGTCCCGCGCGCTCGATCGCCACACGAATCTCGATCGGGCCCGGCTCCGGTGCGCGTGTGTAGTGGATCGTCAGCGAGCGCGGCGTGCGCCCGGGGTCGTCCACGGCGGCGGTGAGCGCGCGCAGTAGCATCGCCGCCAAATAGCCGCCGTGCGGGCCGCGGCCGGCCCGCCAGCCGGAGGCGATGTCGGCGGCGAACAGCGTCTCGCCCGCGGCTTGCGCGCCGTCGTCGGCTCCGCCCTCTACGCGCCTTACGGCGGTGTCGCGGTCAAACACCGTGTCCATGCACGGCGAGCATACATGACTGGCTGACTAGCCAGTCAGTTGTGACGTTGCCCGCAGCCTCGATGTGGCTCGTCACCTGTGCCGAGCAGTTCGGGGCGGGTGTAGATATCTACTTTTCCGACCTGCTACAATAGTAGCTACAAATAGCAGTCACTATTGTAAATCGTCCTTAAACGAACATAGTCGCATCGGCGTGGCGAGCGAAAAGACCGCTTGCTCAGCCGCGCACGAGGCGCTTGTAGCTGATGCGGTGCGGTCGGTCGGCGGCGGCGCCCAGGCGCTCGCGGCGGGCCTCCTCGTAGGCCTCGAAGTTGCCCTCGAACCACGTCACCTGAGAGTCGCCCTCGAAAGCGAGCACGTGCGTGGCGATGCGATCGAGAAACCAGCGATCGTGGGAGATCACCACGGCACAGCCGGGGAACGCGAGCAACGCTTCCTCCAAAGCGCGCAACGTGTCCACGTCGAGATCGTTCGTGGGCTCGTCCAGCAGCAGCAGGTTGCCGCCGGAGCGCAACAGCTTGGCCAGGTGCACGCGGTTGCGCTCGCCGCCCGAGAGCTTGTCGATGCGCTTCTGCTGGTCTGAGCCCTTGAAGTTGAAGCCGGCGGTGTACTGACGCGAGTTGACCACTCTGTCGCCGACCTTCAGGTGGTCGAGGCCGTCTGAGATCTCCTCCCACACGGTCTTGCCCGGGTCCAGCGCGTCGCGTGACTGATCGACGTAGGCGAGCTGCACCGTGTCGCCGAGCGTGAGCGTGCCCTCGTCGGGGCGCTCCTCGCCGACGATCATCCGAAACAGCGTGGTCTTGCCGGCGCCGTTGGGGCCGATCACTCCGACAATGCCTGCGCGCGGGAGATCGAAGGAAAGGTCCTCGATCAACAGCCGCTCGCCGAAACCCTTGCGCAGGCCGTCGGCGACGAGCACCTTCGCGCCCAGGCGCGGGCCTGGCGGGATGTGGATCTGCACGTCATCGAGCTTCACGTTGCGCTCCTCGGCCACCAGCTCCTCGTAGCGGGCGAGGCGCGCCTTCGACTTGGTGCGCCGGCCCTTGGGGTTGGTGCGCACCCACTCGAGCTCCGCTGCGATCGTGCGCTCGCGCCCCTTTTCCGAGCGCTCTTCCTGTGTGAGGCGCTTCTGCTTCTGCTCCAGCCAGCTGGAGTAGTTGCCCTCATAGGGGATGCCCTTGCCACGGTCGAGCTCGAGGATCCAGCCCGCCACGTTGTCGAGGAAATAACGGTCGTGGGTGACCGCCACCACCGCTCCCTTGTACTCAGCGAGGTGGTGCTCCAGCCAGTCCACCGACTCGGCGTCGAGGTGGTTGGTGGGCTCGTCGAGCAACAGCAGGTCAGGGGCGCTCAGCAGCAACTGGCAGAGCGCCACACGGCGACGCTCGCCGCCGGAGAGCGCGCTCACCTCCGCATCGGGGGGCGGCAGGCGCAGCGCGTCCATCGCGTACTCCAGCCGCATGTCGAGGTTCCAGGCGTCGGCGGCTTCGATCTTCGCCTGGATCTCGCCGAACTCCTCGGCGGTCTCATCGGAGTAGTTGGCCGTCAGCTCGTTGAAGCGGTCGAGCAGCGCCCGCGTGGGGGCAACGGCCTCTTCCACGTTGCCCTTCACGTCCTTGGATTCGTCCAGGTGGGGCTCCTGCTCGAGCATCCCCACGCTCGCCCCGGGGGCGAGCATCGCCTCACCGCGGTAGTCCTGATCGACGCCGGCCATGATCCGCAAGAGCGTGGACTTGCCCGCGCCGTTGTAGCCGAGCACGCCGATCTTCGCGCCGGGATAGAACGCGAGCGTGACGTCGTTGAGCACCGTCTTGTCGGGCGGGTGCAGCTTCGACAGACGGTGCATCGTGAAGATGTACTGCGAGGACATTGCACCGCAGGATATGAGGTTGACGCGCCAGGCCACGGGCTCGCGCTTCCCGTGCGCCAGACTCCGATCTGCCAGGCAGACCGCTTCCGAGCGCGCGGGCGGCTCGGTAACGTATCGATGTCATGCCCGGCGTCATCCTCGATATCGAGCAGCAGATCCTCCTATTGGAGATCGAGCCGCCGTTTGACAAGCGCGACGTGCAGCTGGCGCGGCGGCGGATGGCCAAGCGCTGGCACCCCGACATCGCGCCCGCCGGCAAGCAGTTCGAGCACGAGCGTCACCTGAAGGCGATCAACGAGGCCGCCGACCATCTGATGCGCCTCGCGGAAACCTCGCGTGGCGGGAAGGTGTCGCGGGGCGCCGTGAAGGTCAGCGCCGCCGCCGCGCGCCAGGCGCGCGAAGAGGCCGGCCGGCGCGCTTACGAAGCCGAGCAGCGCGCGCGCGAGCAGGCCGTCGACCGTGAACGCAACGACCCGTTTGGCAGTCGCGTGCCCGACCACTCGGTGGTGCACCGCTACGCGCGCTGCGAGTCCTACCCCGAGTGGGGTGTGGGGACGGTCGAAGGGATCTACTTCACCGACTCAGGCGAGGAGCAAGAGGGCTCGATTCCCGGCGCGGGCGGTCAGCAGTGGGCACGCGTGAAGTTCAGCCACGGCGTGCGCACCGTGCCCGCGGGCAGCATGAAGTTCGTGGACTTCTCAAAGCCCGACCCCGCCGAGGAGCGTGTCGAGCGCTTCATGACCGCGGCGCAACGGGCGATGGCCGAAGGCGAGTACGTGCTCGCCGCGCAGCGCTTGGTGTACGCACGCGACGCCGACGCGCGCAACGTGGGAGTGCTGCGGCTGATGACGCTTGCCTTCTGGCAGGCCGGCAACCTCGAGGCGGCCGCACGCTCGGTGCGCGACTGGGCGCGGGTGGACGGCGAGCGCCCCGCGCCACATCGCTTCGCGGCACGCATCTACGAGGACATGGGCGCGATCGATCTGGCCGAGGAGGCCGCCCAGCGAGCTGCCGAGCGCGGGCCGACCGATGCCGGGGCATGGGAGCGCCTCGGTCGCCTGCGCCTGGCGCTGGTCGATCGCGAGGGCGCGCTGGAGGCGCTTGACCGGGCGCTCAAGCTGGGGGCGGGCGGCCGGGTGCACGGCCTGGTCGCGCAGGCGCTGGCGTTGGAGCCGCGCATCACGCAGACTGCGTGATCAGGCCACTGCGCGCAGGCGTCGGTAGGGCTCGCCGGTCAGCTCGCGCGCGAGCGCGTCGACGATCGCCTCGTCGTTTTCCTCGCGCCCGTCGGTGACCGCGCCGATCACTGCACGCTTGCGCTCCAGCAGCGTGGCAATCGTCTCGTCGATCGTGCCGGCGGCCAGCAGGTACCAGGCGTTGACCGCGTCCTGCTGACCGATGCGGTGAAGACGATCCTCGGCCTGGTCGTGCTTGGCCGGCGTCCAGTCGAGCTCCAGGAACGCGACGTTGGAAGCCTGCGTGAGCGTCAGGCCCTGTCCGGCGACCTCGATCGAGCACACGATCAGCTGGTTGTCGGAGGCATCGGCCTCCTGGAAGGCATTCAGCGAGGCGTCTCTGGCCACGTGCGTGTCTTCGCCGAGGATGTGCAGCGCATGGGGGAAGCGCTCGAGCACCGCACGCTGGATCTCGCGGTGGCGCGCGAACACGACCAGTCGCTCCCCGGAGCTGCAGAAGTCGTGGATCCACGCAAGCGCGGCGTGCAGCTTGCCGCGCGCCGCGAGCAGCTTCAATGCGTTGAGCCGCACCAGGCGCTCGGCCCGCAACGCGGCGGCGACCTTCGCGTCGAGCTCGCGCAGGTCGAGCGGGCGGCTGCGTAGCCACGCGATCACGTCGGTCTCGGCCAGGCGATACTCGGGCTCGTTGTCGAGCTCAACCGGCACCACCGCACGGGTCTTGGCCGGCAGCTGTGGCAGCACGTCGGCCTTCAGGCGTCGCACGAAACAGCGCGAGCGCAGGTGCCAGTGCAGGCGCACGTGCGCGTCGGGGCCGCGAAAGCGCTGCCCGAACTTGGCGCCCGAGCCGAAGTCGGCGAGGCGCCCGATGATTCGCAGCTGGGCGATCAGCTCGGGCGGGCGATTCATCACGGGGGTGCCCGTCAGCGCGAGCACGAGGCCCTCGTTTGGCACGGTGGCCGCCAGGCGCGCGACCGCCTGCGTGCGCTTGGCGGCGGCGTTCTTGCAGTAGTGAGACTCGTCCAGCACGAGCGCGCGCGGCGCGAGCGCGCTCAGCGCCGGCCCGCGCGCGGCGAGGATGTCGTAGTTGACGACAGTGATGTCAGCCGCGGGGATCGGTGTGCTGCCGCCCTTGCCAGTGAGCGTCTGCGCGCCGCGGCCCGGCAGCCAGCGCTCGATCTCGCGCATCCAGTTGAGCTTGAGGCTCGCCGGACACACCACGATCGCCGGGTAGGCATCGTCGGCCTCCAGCGCCGCCAGTGCCTCGATCGTCTTGCCGAGGCCCTGCTCGTCGGCGAGAAACGCGCGGCGCTGAGCCAGCAGGTAGCTGACGCCCGCGCGTTGAAATGGCTTGAGCTCGCCGCCGAGGCCCGGCACCTCGAGCTGTGCGTCGGTCGCCGCCGACAACGCCACCAGCCCGGCGGCCTGCGCGTGCTGCTCGCGGATCTCCTGCAGCAGCACCAGCGCGTCCGGCTCGATCCAGATGTGACGCTCCGCGAGGAAACCGTCGAGGTCTTCCACGCAGAAAGGGTCCGCGCGGATCGCGGGAAGCCTGCCGTGCTCGCCGCGCGAGGCGCCGGCGCCTCGCAGCCTCCCGGGGCCCCGTCCCGCTCGATCGTGCTTCGCGGTGTCCGGCCGATAGGGCGAGGCGCCGGGGAGCTTGCCAAACGCTTCGAGTTGCCGCTCGTCGTGCCCGGGCGCGAGCACGAACGTGGGGTCCTCGTGGATGGCGGAGAGCTCGAGCACCGCAGGTGGGGCGGGGCGGCCCTCCTTCAGCGCCGCAACGCAGCGTCGCGTGGCGGCGCTTGTGAAACCACGCAATCCCTCGATCGCCTGCCACGAGTCGAGCGTCAGCGCCACCGTCACACCGCCGGGCGCGCTCACGGCCCGTTTGCGTAGCTCGGGTGGGAGCTTCGTGGGATCGCCGATCAGCAGGAACACGGGCTCCTCGGCGGGTCCCGCGACCTCGACGGTGCCGTGCCAGGTGGTTGCGCGCGCGATCCAGCTCTGTGCGCGTGGGTCGATGTGCGCCGTCTCCAGATGGTCGAGCAGCTCCGCCATCAGGTGCGCATCGCGCTCGACCGCGGCCAGTGCGAACGTGCCCTCGGGACCGTCGGCCACGCGCAAGCCGACTCGTCCGGCCAGCACGCGCGCGAGCGGTGCGTGCGCGGCGCCGATCAGCAGCCAGTGCTCCTTGCGGCGGTCGCGCTTGAGCTCCACGTCATAGGTCATCGCGCCCGGACGGGGCGCTGGGCGCTCGGAGACCTCCGTCAGCGCATGTGCCGCGTCTTCGGTGAGGCGTAGCCGTCCGGCGTCCGCCGGCAGTGTGTCCACGAGCTTGGCCGCGTGCTCGTCCAGGGGAATCTGCGCGCGGCCCAGCAGCGACAGTTGCTGGGCGTCGGGGTGCTCCAGCAGGGCCTGCACGATCCCGGGGGCGCGGTCGGTGGCAAACGTGAGCCACCAGCTCTCGTCGGGCCGCGCCACGTCGAGCACGCATTCGTCGTGGCCGCGGCGCACGCGCTGGCGTGCGAGCGCACGTGTCAGCTCGCCGCTGAGCACCGGCGGCCTCGACATCCCGTCGAACAGTCGCGCGACGGCCTCCGCGCGCTCGGGATCGAGCGGCACGATCCACGCACGCTCGGCGGGGTCCCAACGGCGCCCTGGGATCGCGCGCAGCAGCTTGCGCAGCTGGTCGTCGTAGGGGAAGCGCAGTACCGCTTCGCCTTTGTCGAGCGTCGCGTTAACGAAAGCGTCCATGACCTCAGCACGATAGGCGGCTGCGGGGATGGGCGTGCAACCGCAAGCCTCCTAGACGGCTGTTGAGCAAGCGAGACAAGATCGAAAAGGCCCACCCGCCCCGCGAAGTGTGCTTCGCATATGAGGGACCGAGGACGCAGTATCGCGCCGCTCAACAGCCGCCTAGGCGAGGATGTTGACCGCGCGCGAGACCACGAGGCCGATCGTCACCAGCGAGACGAGCGACTGGACCCCCATCGTGCACTTCGCGATCGGGGTGAGCGGCATCGTGTCGGTGGGCGAGAACGCGGTGGCGTTGGTCAGCGACACATACAGGTAGTCGATGAACTTCGGTCGCCATGCGAGCGGCTCGATGCGGTCGTCGGACATCTGGGGAAAGAGAAAGTCGGGTGGCCCATCGTGCCCGGCGGCGCGCTTGCCGGCGCCGCCGCGGTCCATCTCCCAGTACCACAGCGCGAAGATCAGAAAATTGGTCATCCAGATCAGCACACCCGAGACGATCAGCTGACGGCCGTCGCCCACATTGCGGCTCAACAGCAAGTTGGTGAGCGAGACGAGCGAATAGATGTTGGCCGCGCCCACCAGCGCGGTCAGGCCGAGCGCGGCGCGGCGGCGACGCTTGTGCTCGTGCTCGAGCTGGCGGGGCGTGGCGAGGAACATGCCGATGAACAGCACCCCCTCGGCCGCCGGCACCAACCAGACCGGGCCAGCCACCAGCCGCGATGGCAGCGCGACCTGCAGGCCGATCGCCGCCAGGATCGTCAGCTGCGCCGGCCAGAATGGCTCGGAGGCCGCCGGCGGAGGATAGGGGCGTCCGACTTGCCGGGATGGTTCCTGGGCCACGAGCAAGAGACTACGAGCCGGGTCGGCTGGAGCCGCTAGCCTTGAAGGTCGTGGGAATCGACAGTCCCGTCCATCTGCTGTTCCTCGGCGCCGTCGCGCTGGTGGTGCTCGGACCCAAGCGCCTACCCGAAGTGGCGCGGGCGCTGGGCAAGGGCATGCGCGAGTTCCGCGAGGCGATGAACGTGGAGCCCCACGAAGACGACAAGTAGTCCGCCTCAGCGGATACCGTCCGCCGGTGCGTTTGATCGTCGCTCGCTGTGAGGTCACCTATATCGGCCGCACCACCACCGTGTTGCCCGAGGCCGTGCGCCTGCTGATGTGCAAGGGCGACGGCACGTTCATGGTGTGGGCCGACGGGGGCTCGCCCAACGTGAAGCCGCTCAACTGGATGACCCCGCCCACGGTGCTCACCGAGGAGCGCGACATAGAAGGGGCCCTCACGCGTCTGGTCGTGCGCAAGCAGCGCGACGACGAGCGCCTGGAGATCGCCGTCGCCGAGGTGATGGACGACATCGAGCATGAGGTCGACGCGCTGGCATCGCTCGAGAAGGAAGGGCTCGAGCGCGAACTGCAGGAAATGTTGGCCGACGCACCCCACTGGTGCGGCGAGGGTTTTCGCCTCGTGCGCCGCGAGTGGCCCACCGACATCGGCCCGGTCGATCTCATGTGTCGCGACACCGAGGACGAGTGGGTGGCGGTCGAGATCAAGCGCATCGCCACGATGGAGTCCGTCGAGCAGCTCACCCGTTACCTGGCGCGCATCCGCTTGGACCCGGCGATGGCGGCATGTCGCGGTGTGCTGGTCGCGAAGTGGATCAAGCCGCAGGCGCGTGTGCTCGCCGGCTCGCGCGGGATCGACTGCGTGGAGATCGACGTGGAAGTCCTGCGCGGCAACCGCGAGCCCGAGCTACGGCTGTTTGCGGCATAGTCCCAGCGGTGAGCGACGATGTCCTGATAACCGAGCGGCGCGGCAGCGTGCTGCTGATCACGCTCAATCGACCTGAGGCGCGCAACGCTGTGAACCTGGCGCTGGCCGAAGGCATCGCCTCGGCGCTCGATGAGCTCGACGGCGACGACGCGCTCAGCGTCGGGGTGCTCACCGGCGCCGGCAAGGGCTTCTGCGCGGGGATGGACCTGAAGGCCTTCGTCAGCGGCGAGCGCCCGTGGGCGGGGGACCGCGGCTTCGCCGGGATCGTGCGGCGCGGGCCGGTAAAGCCGCTGATCGCGGCTGTCGAGGGTTTCGCTGTCGCCGGTGGCCTGGAGGTGGCGCTCGCATGCGATCTGATCGTGGCGGCGCGTGGAGCGAAGCTCGGCATCCCGGAGGTCAAGCGCTCGCTGGTGGCGGCCGGTGGCGCGTTGTTGCGACTGCCGCGCCGCATCCCCTACCACCTGGCGATGGAGCTGGCGCTCACCGGCGATCCGATCCTCGCCGAGCGTGCCGCCGAGCTGGGGCTCGTCAATCGCCTGGCCGAGCCCGGCAAGGCGGTGGAGGTGGCGCTGGAGCTTGCGGGCGAGATCGCAGTCAACGCGCCGCTTGCGCTGATCGCCTCCAAGCGCATCCTCGAGGAGCAGTGGGACTGGTCCCGCGAGCGGATGTGGGACGCTCAGAACGCGATCTCAGAGCCCGTGTTCTCCTCGGAGGACGCTCGTGAGGGCTCCACCGCGTTTGCCGAGAAGCGCCCGCCGGTCTGGCGGGGCAGGTAGACGAGCGGTCTGGCCTGGTCCCCGAACGGTCTAGCGGCGCCGCTCTAGCAAATGACAGCTAGGCGCGAGTTTTACGCTTGCGTTTGCGCTGGCGCATGACCATCATGAAGCGGCGCCAGAGGGCTCCCATCAGCGCTCGCCCGGTGTCTTTTTCGGGTACTGCGACACCGGCACACCCAGGTCGAGCGCGGTGCGCACGATGCGGCTCTGCTCGATGATGTGAGAGGCCGGGTAGCCCTCGCCGGGACTGGCACGCTCGGGGCGCCCGATGTAGCCGAAGTGAATGTCGTCGGGCATAATCTGCATCAGGCGCGGGAACATGTGGGCGCGGGCGCCCATGTTGCGCGGCTCCTCCTGTGCCCACACGACCTCATTGAGCTTCGGATAGCGTGCCAGCAGATCCCTGATGTTGCGCTCGGGGAACGGATACAGCAGCTCCACGCGGCCGATCGCGACGCTGTCGTTGCCCTGGCGCTCTGAGTGCCCGGCGAGGTCGTAGTAGATCTTGCCCGTGCACAGCACCAGTCGCGTGACCGACTCATCGACGACTCCCGGCTCGGCGAGCACCGGCTCGAAGCGCGAACCCTCGGCCAGGTCCTCGACGATGTTGCTCGCCTGCGCCAGCCTCAGCAGCGACTTCGGCGTCATGATCACGAGCGGGCGCTGCTTGGCGATCAGCGCCTGGCGGCGCAGCAGATGGAAGTACTGGGCCGGCGTCGTCAGATTCGCCACGCGCATGTTGCCCTCGGCGGCGAGCGCGAGAAAGCGCTCGAGTCGCGCCGAGGAGTGCTCGGGGCCCGAGCCCTCGTAGCCGTGGGGCAGCAGCAGCGTCAGGCGCGATGTCTGTCCCCACTTGGCAAGCCCCGAGGAGATGAACTGGTCGACGATCACCTGGGCCGAGTTGACGAAGTCGCCGAACTGCGCCTCCCACAGCACGAGCGTCTCGGGCGCCTCCTGGCTGTAGCCGTACTCGAAGCCCATGCACGCGAGCTCTGAGAGCGGGCTGTTGTGAAGCTCCATCGGCGCGAGCGCCTCGGGCAGGCTCTGGATCGGGCAGAAAGCTCGACCGGTCTTCGCGTCGTGCAGCACCAGATGGCGCTGGCTGAAGGTTCCGCGCTCGGTGTCCTGGCCTGTGAGCCTGACCGGCGTGCCCTCGGTCAGCAGCGAGGCGAACGCCAGCGCCTCGGCGTGCGCCCAGTCGATGCGCGCTTCGGTGTTGCCCTCGGCGAGTGCCTCGCGGCGACGCTCCAGTTGCTTGACGAGCTTGGTGTGAACTGTGAACTCCTCGGGCGTCCGCAACAGCTCGAGTCCAAGCTCGCGCACACGCGCGGCGGCCACCGCGGTGTCCACGTCGGGGCTCGGGGAGCGGTCGAGCTGGTACTCGCCCGTGCCATGGTCCACGGTCCCCTGCTCGGCGGCCGCGGCGATCTTGGCCTTCAATCGCTGATGGAGGATCGTGAGGTTGTCCCACACCTCCTGGCCGAGGCGCTCCACGTCCTCGCGGCTGACAACCCCGTCGGTGACCAGTTGCTCTGACCACAGCTCATACACACGCTTCTTGGTCTTGATCTTCGCGTACATCTCCGGCTGGGTGTAGGCGGGCTCGTCCGACTCGTTGTGGCCGAAGCGCCGGTAGCCGATCAGGTCGATCAGCACGTCGTGCCCGAACTCCTGGCGGAAAGCGAACGCGAGTTGCACGGCGCTCATGCAGGCGGTCACGTCGTCGGCGTTGACGTGGATGATCGGCACGTCGAAACCCTTTGCCAGGTCCGAGGCCCAGCGTGTCGAGCGCGCATCGTCGGGGTCGGTGGTGAAGCCGATCTGGTTGTTCATGATCAGGTGCACCGTGCCGCCCACCTGGTAGCCATCGAGCGCTTGCAGGTTGAGCGTCTCGGCGACCACGCCCTGCGCGGGGAACGACGCGTCGCCGTGGATCACGATCGGCACAGCCGCGTTGGTGTCCTGATGGGCACGGGGGCCGTTGCGCGAAGTCTGCGCGGCGCGCGTGGCGCCCTCGACGACCGGTGAGACGTACTCCAGATGGCTTGGATTGGACTCCAGGTTGACCCTGATCGTGCCGCCGTCGGGCAGCGCGTAGGAGCCCTGGGTTCCGTGGTGGTACTTGACGTCGCCGGTTCCCCCCTGGGGAATCGTCGTGACCGCCTCGAGCGTAGAGGCGCCCTCGAACTCGGCGAAGATCGTGTCGTAGGGACGCCCGAGGTTGTGCGCGAGCACGTTCAGCCGCCCACGGTGGGCCATGCCGATCACAACCTCCTGGCCGCCGATGCCGGCGGCCAGCTGGATCAGCTCGTCGAGCATCGGCACGGTCATGTCCAGGCCCTCGATCGAAAACTGGTGCTGGCCGAGATAGGCCTTGTGCATGAAGCGCTCGAGCGCGTCCACCTCGACCAGTCGCTTGAGCAGTGCGGTGCGCTGCTCGGCGCCGAGCGGCTGGCGGAAGGCGCCCGACTCGATCTTCTCGCGCAGCCACACGCGCTGGCGGTGCGAGGAGATGTGCTCGATCTCATAGGCGATCGTGCCGCAGTAGGTCTGGCGCAGGTGTGGCAACGCCTCGGCAAGCGTCTCACCCGGCACGTACATGCGCAGGATGCGAGCTGGGATCTGGGCCATCACCTGTGGGGTCAAGCCCGCCGTCTCGGGATCGAGCTGCGGCTCGCCCTCGGGCTCTGAGCCGAGCGGATCCAAGCGTGCCGCGAGGTGTCCGTGGCTGCGGAAGCGGTGCAGGAGCGTGCTCGCCGCTTGCACTGCTTGCAGCATCTGCTCGTCTGGCGCGGTGGCCTGCAGTGGCGCTGAGACGGGGGCGGCGGGCGCGGGGGCCGGCGCGCTGGGCGCGAGGCCAAGCGCGACGCCCAGGGAGGCGAACACCCCCTCGTAGAAGTCGTGCTCGCCCTGCAGGCGGCCCTCGACCAGCGCCAGGAAGCGCCCGGACTCCGCGCCCTGGATCACGCGATGGTCGTAGGTGGAGGTCATCGTCATGACCTTCTCCGCACCAAGGCGCTCGCCGATGGCGCCGAGTCCGACGGGGTAGGCGATCGAGCCGGTCGCGACGATCGTGCCCTGAGCGTTCATCAGCCTCGGGACGGAGGCGACAGTGCCGATGCCACCCGGGTTGGTGAGCGTGATGTTCGCGCCCACCAGGTCGTCGGCGGTGAGCGTGTTGGTACGCGCCTTCTCTACGAGTGCGTCATACGCCGCCACGAAGCTCTCGAAGGTCATCGCTCCGGCGTCGCGGATCACCGGCACCATCAGCGTGCGCGTGCCGTCCTTCTTCTGCACGTCCACCGCCAGACCGAGGTTGACCTGGCCGTCATCGACGCGATATGGCTTGCCCTCGAGCTCCGCGAAGTGGTGGGTCATCGTGTCCATCTCGGTGGCGGCCTGGGCGATCGCGTAGGCGATCAGATGCGTGAAGGACACTCTGCGTCCCGCCGCCTTCAGCTCGCGCCGGCGCCCGTCGAGCACCGTTACCGTGAGCGTGCGGAAGCTCGTGGCGGTCGGGATCGAGCGCGACTCGTCCATGTAGCGAGCGAGCATCGCCGCCGCGCCCTTCATCAGCTGACGCTCGCCGGCCGGCGGGCCTGACTGTGCGGTGGTCGAGCCGTTGGCGGTCGTGCCGTTGCCGGCAGTCGCCGCACCAAGCACGTCGGCCTTCACGATCCGTCCTCCCGGACCGCTGCCGGCGACGTTTGCGAGATTCACGCTCTCGGCCGTGGCGACCCGGGCCGCGACCGGAGACACGCGCACCCCGTCGGGTGTCTGGAGGGTTTCCGCGCCGGCTGGCTGTCCGTCGGCGACGGGCTGCGCGCCCGAGCCATCCTGTGTCGCGCCGCCGCCCGCTCCGCTGGACTCCGGGGCTTTGTGGGCCTCACCGTTGGAGGAGCTCTCGCCAGCGGCCAGCCGTGCGATCACCTGCCCGACGCCGACGGTGTCCCCCTCCTCGGCCAAGATCTCGGTGACCGTGCCACTGGCCGGTGAAGGTAGCTCCACGTCCACCTTGTCGGTGGAGATCTCCACGATCGTGTCGTCGACCTTGATGAAGTCGCCGACTTTGACATGCCATTCGAGGATTGTTCCCTCGGTGACCGACTCGCCGGCGGCTGGGGTCACGACGTCGATCGTCTCATTGATCGTCGTGCCGGACGCCATCTGGCGTCACTCTAGCGCGCTCGCCCGGCGGACATGGTCCCGAGCCCCTGCGCTCGGGAGACTTCACAGACGCCTAACAGTGAGTCTCGCGGCGGGCGCTCGTCCGTGTCCTTTGGGCACGCACGAACTCGTAGCTTCCGAAGAAGGGGCCGATCCCGCCGAGCACCGCGACCGCGACGGCCAGACGCAATGAGACGACTCTCATGCGCGCCGCCGCGATGCAGGCAAGCGACATGCCGATCCACAGCAGGCCGTGCGTCCACCCAAGCACGAACGTCGCCGGCTGCGGTTTACCCAGCGCGAATGCGCAGATCAGCAGTGACGTGTACACGCACGAGTGAAAGAAGGACGTCCACTTCAGTGGTGTGAAAGCGGGGGAGACGCGGCTGGTCGTCGCGATCCCGTCCAGCTTGGAGAGGTCAACCGGAGCCTTGGAGAGCTCGACCGGCGCTGTTGGTCGGGCCTCGCTCACTCCGACAGCCACCGCGCCATTCGACACAGGCCCTCGCCGGCCTCCGCCGGCCACCGGTCGATGTCGCTCGGCCACCATGCGTATTCGTCGTGCTCATGGTCAGGGGTCACCTCGGCGCCCTCGGCCAGCCACGCCTGCCCGACGAACATCACCAGTCGGTGTGGCAGCCGTATCAGCGCCTCGCCGCGCACCCGCGCAGGGGTCACCGACCACTCCTCCCGCAGCTCCCTGACCAGGGTGTCGGCGGGGTTCTCGCCCAGATCGACCGAGCCACCCGCGCCCAGCGCCCAGCGCCCAGCCCAGGAAGCCAACCACGCGGCGCGCCTGCCCGCTAGCCAGCGCCCGTCTGCCGAGCGTGTGACGCACAGCGCCGCGACGCTGCACGACGCGTCGCCGGCCACCAGCCGCAAAGCCCATCTGAGCGGCTGCAGCTCGAGCTCGATGCCTTGTGGGCCGTCCTTGTAGTCGACCAGTCTGCCGGCGAGGCCGTCGTGGCTGGGCGAGCTGCGCTCGCGCAGGGCGGCGATCTCCGCGTCGGCTGCCTTTACGAGCTCGCTTGGCGGCTCGTAGTGCTCGGCGCGCCAGCGCGTCTTGACCTGTGCGAGCTCCCACGGCCCGCGCGCCAGGATCGTCGGCATCTCGTTGGTCTGCGGCTCAGCTCTACTTGCCATCCACCTACAGGCTAGTCATCGAAGGCGCAACGCGGGTGAAGATGTCGCGACCCTACACTCGCACCAAGTGAGCACACGTCGCCGCAAGCATTGGGGTTGGGGGTTCGAGGACGAGCAGCTCTCGCCCGAGGAAGTGCAGGCCGCCGCCGGCGGTCTTGCCGCCCATCTCGGATTTCCGCCCGAGGAGGTCGAGCAGCCGGTGAGTCTTGAGCAGATCACTCTGCCGCCGCCGCGTGTGGTGGCGCCCTCCGCGCTTGCCTCGATCTGCTCGAGTGACACGCATGCGCGCGCATCGCATGCGCTCGGCAAGTCCTACTCGGACGTGGTGCGTGGTTTCCGGGGCCATTTCCTGCATCCACCGGACTTCGTGGCGTGTCCGCGCGATGAGGTCGACGTCGAGCGCGTGCTGGAGTGGTGCTCGGGCGAGCGTGTCGCCGCGATCCCCTATGGTGGCGGCACGAGCGTCGTCGGCGGGGTGCAGCCCGAGGTGGACGGCTCCTACAACGGTGCGATCACTGTTGACCTGCGGGGACTGCAACAGGTGATCGAGGTCGATGAGGTGTCGCGCGCGGCACGTATACAGGGGGGCGCGACCGGTCCGGTGCTCGAGGCGCAGCTCGCCGATCGTGGCCTCACGCTGCGCCACTTCCCCCAGTCCTTCGAGCTGTCCACGCTGGGGGGTTGGATCGCCACGCGCGCCGCCGGCCATTTCGCGACGGTGTGGACTCACATCGAGGATTTCGTGGAGTCCGTGCGTGCGATCACGCCGACTGGCGTGTGGGAGTCGCGGCGGTTGCCGGGCTCGGGCGCCGGACCGAGCCCGGATCGGCTGCTTGCCGGCTCGGAGGGCACGCTTGGCGTGATCTGCGAGGCGTGGGTGCGCGTGCAGCCGCGTCCCACCGAGCGCGCGTCGGCGGGCGTGCGCTTCCCCACGTTCATCGCCGGCGCAGAGTGTGTGCGCGCTCTCTCCCAGTCAGGTCTTCATCCAAGCAACTGCCGTCTGATCGATCCCTCGGAGGCGCGCTTGACGCTGGCCGGCGACGGCTCGTTCGCGCTGCTGGTGCTTGGGTTCGAGTCGTGCGATCACCCGGTCGATTCTCAGATGGATCGCGCGCTTGCGATCTGCGCGCAGCACGGTGGGATCGCCGAGGAGCGGCGTGGTGGCTCCGCGGGAGGGGGCACGGACACGGGCGGCATGGGGGCGTGGCGCGAGGCGTTCCTGCGCGCGCCGTATGTGCGCGACGTGTTTGTCGCGATGGGCGTGCTGTCGGAGACGTTCGAGACGGCGATCACATGGGAGCGCTTCCCCGCTTTTCACGAGCGCGTGATGGGCGCCGCGCGGGCGGCGGCCGAAGGGGTGAGCGGTGCGGCGCGCGTGTCGTGTCGCTTCACTCACGTGTATCCCGACGGTGCGGCGCCCTATTACACGGTGCTTGCTCCCGCCCAGCGCGGCGAAGAGGTCGAGCAGTGGGCGGCGATCAAGACAGCCGTCTCCGATGTGCTGATCGCGGAGGGCGCGACGATCACCCACCACCACGCGGTCGGGCGCGACCATCGCCCCTGGTATGACCGCCAGCGTCCTGACCCGTTCGCGGCGGCATTGCGCGGCGCGAAGGCCGCGGTGGACCCGCGCGGCATCATGAACCCCGGCGTGCTCGTGGACCCGCTGTCGTGAGGATCGCCGTGCTCGGCCCGGGAGGCGTGGGCGGTCTGGTTGCGGGCGCGCTGGAGCGCGCAGGCACGCCGGTGCTTGTGCTCGCGCGCGAGGAGACCGTCGCCACCATCTCCGCTCGCGGTCTGCGGGTGAGCAGCGTGTTGCTGGGCGATTTCGTTGCCCGGCCGCAGGCCGGCTCGCGACTCGAGCAACCCGTGGATGTGCTCATCGTCGCCACCAAGGCCGCTGGGTTGGGCGAGGCGCTGGAGCGGGTGCAGGCGCAGCCGTCGCTGGTGCTTCCGTTGCTGAACGGGCTCGATCACATCGCCCTGTTGCGCGAGCGCTTCGCCGCGCAGACAGTCGTGGCGGGCACGATCCGCGTCGAGGCGGACCGCCCGGAGCCGGGGGTGGTGGTGCACACGAGCCGGTTCCTAAGCGTGGAGATGGCCTCTGAGTATCCGTCCGCGCGCGCACCGATGGAACTGTTGGCGAGCACGCTTTCAGACGCGGGTGTCCCTGCGCGGGTGTGCTGGCCGATCTCCGATCGGTCCGAGGCTCAGGTGATGTGGTCAAAGCTCGTGCGCCTCAATGCGCTCGCGTGCACAACCAGTGCCTTTGACAAGCTGCTCGGGGAGATCCGCTCGACTCCCGAGTTGCGCGCCGAGCTGGTGGGGGCGATCGAGGAGGGCTCCGCGGTGGGGCGAGCCGAGGGCGCCGCGATCGCGAGCGGCGATGCGCTGGGCGAGCTGACGACGGCTCACGACACACTCGGCAGCTCGATGCAGCGCGATATCGCCGCCGGGCGTGAACCGGAGCTCGACGCGATCCCCGGCTCGGTACTGCGCGCGGCCGCGCGTCACGGGATCGAGTGCCCGACTATCGAGCGGCTTGTCGCGACGATCGCCGTACGCGCCGGCATCGCCGCACCGAGCGTCTCTTGAGCTGACGCCGCCCCCAGAGCTCAGACGGCGAGGCTCAGGGCTCGCGCGAGGACGCTCAGAGCTCGCGCGGCGAGGCGCCCGGCGAGATCATCGGCAGCGCCTGGGTGGAGACCGCCTCCACGACCTCCTCCTCTGACTCGACGGCGCCCTCGTCGTGCTCACCGTCGCATAGCACTCGGAAGTTGGAGCTCTGCCCGCTGTCGGCGTGGATCGTGATCCCCGGGAGGATCTCCTCACCCTCCTCCAGGCCGAGGCGCTCCATGTCGAAGTGCGCGAGGCCGATCCCGTAGGCGGTGTGCGTGGGGTTCTCGCGGTCGTGGGCGGCCACGGCCTGTGCGAAGCGCTCCAGGTTCTTGGCGATCTTGCCTGTGTCAGCCATCGCTGGCAGGAAGGGTAGCGCCGCTTGACGAGCCGGCGGCGCCTTCGTCGCTTGACAAGTCTCGCTGATCCGCGACGCCCGACTGCTTGCCGGTGCCAAGTGCCGCGCGCACGCGTGGCGCAACCTCGCCGGCAAACAGTTCCGTCGCGTGCAGCGCCTTCTCGTGTGGCAACACGCCGACGCTGATGTGGCCGAGGAAGCGGTCGTGGTGGAACAGCTCGTGGTGGGCGAGGATCTTCGTGGCCACCTGCTCGGGGGTTCCGACGAGCAGATGACCCTCGGGTGCGCAGCCTGCGTCGAACTGCGCGCGGCTCATCGGCGGCCAGCCGCGCTCGCGACCGATGCGATTCATCATCTGCGAGTACGGCCCGAAGAACTCGTCGGCAGCGCGCTTGGCGTCCTCGGCTATGTACATGTGCGAGTTGATGCCGACCGCCGGGCCGCCCTGGGCGGGCGTCGGTCGGGTTTGGTGCGCTTCGTCGTGCGCAGACGCGACGGGATCCTCGCCTCGCGCTTGCTCTTGCGCTTGTTCGCCGCGGCGCAGCGCCTCGCGATACAGCTCGACGAGCGGCGCGAAACGAGCAGGCGCGCCGCCGATGATGGCGATCATCAATGGCAGCCTGAGCATCCCGGCCCGTGCCACCGATGCGGGCGTGCCGCCAACCGCGATCCAAACGGGCAGCGGGTGCTGGAGTGGGCGGGGATATACCGCGGCGTTGTGTAGTGCGGCGCGGTGACGCCCTGACCAGGTGACGCTCTCGGAGGAGCGCAGGGCCAGCAGCAGCTCCAGTTTCTCGGCGAACAGCTCGTCGTAGTCCTCCAGGTCGAGGCCGAACAGCGGGAAGGACTCGGTGAACGAGCCGCGGCCCGCCATGATCTCCGCGCGTCCGCCGGAGAGCAGGTCGAGCGTTGAGAACTCCTCGAAGACGGTGACCGGGTCGGCCGAGCTGAGCACGGTCACGGCGCTGGACAGGCGGATCTTCTCGGTGCGGGCGGCCGCCGCGGCAAGCGCCACCGTGGGGGCCGACACCGAATAGTCGCGGCGGTGATGCTCGCCGAGCCCGAACACATCGAGGCCGAGGCGGTCGGCAAGCTCGATCTCCTCGAGCAGCTCCCGCAGGCGCTGGGCGACACGCGCGGGCGAGGAGCCCGGCGCTACGTCAGCGAAGGTGGCAAGACCGAGTTCCATGAGCGTCGCACTATACGAACGGGCTCAGCGAGCAAGCGCGATGCTCGCGAACTAGCCCTGCTCGATGATCTCGATCCGGTACCCGTCGGGGTCTTTGACGAAGCACAGTCGCGAGCCGCCCTCGCGCACCGAATAGGGTGGCTTCTCGGGCTGGATGTCAAGCTCTGCCAGCCGGGCGAGCATCCCGTCGAGATCGGACGCGGTAATCGCGATGTGACCGTAGCCCGAGCCGATCTCATAGGAGTTCACGCCGAAGTTGTAGGTGAGCTCCAGGCGCGGCATGTTGCCGTCGCCGGGCTGGTTCATGAAGACGTTGACGGCTTCCTCGCCGATCGGGATGCGCCCGACCTCCTCGAAACCGAGCGCATTGTAGAAGGCGATCGAGCGCTCGATGTCGGCGATGCGGTAGCAGGTGTGGATCAGGGGCATGGTTCCTCCGGGGGTGGTCTTCGTGCAAGTATGGCCGGCATGATCGTCGAGCGCTCGCTGAACGAGCAGTTCCTATCGAACACGTATCTCGTCGCCGACGGCGAGGGGGGGCTGGGCTTCTTTGTCGATGGGGGCGGCCCGGTGGCGCCACTGGTGGACGCGGCCAAGCGCCTGCATGTCGAGCCGACGCACGTGCTGCTGACCCATCACCACTTCGACCACGTGAGTGAGGTCGGTGCGCTGCGCAGGCGCTGGCCGAAGCTCGAGGTGCTGGTCGATCCGCTGGAGCGCGAGCCGCTCGCGGGGATGGGCGATGCGTTGGGCAAGAACGCGAAGCTCGGCACGATCGAGGTGGGGGAGGTGCTGCAGTTCGGCCGGCTGGAGGTGCGGTCGCTGAAAACGCCCGGGCACACCGCGGGGATGCTGTCTTTTCTTGTTTCTGAGCCGGGCGGGGCGAGTGGCAGGCCCGGGGCGGGCGCCGGGCCGGGTGGCTTTCAGGGGGGCGACGCGGTGGTGTTCACGGGCGACACCCTGTTCAAGGGCAGCGTGGGGGGCGTGAGGGCGCCGGGCCACACCACCTATACGGATCTGAGGGATTCGATCATGGGCACGCTGATGGAGCTGCCGGGGGAGACGGTCGTGTATCCGGGTCACACCGACGCGACGAGCGTCGCGAGGGAGTGGGAGCACAACCCGTTCATCCGTGTGTGGCGGGGACTCGACGCGGAGGGCTCGGAGCCTTGCATGGCGCTGGGAGAGCCAGCGACGCTGATTCTGCTGTGCGATGACTATGACGGCGGCAAGAAGGCGTGGGTGCGCTGGGCGGACGGCAAGGATGACATCGTGCCGGGTTCTCGCATAGAGCTGCCGGGCTGACCCTAGAATCAAAGGGTGGCGCAAGAGAAGATCCCAACGTCGAGGGTGCGCCGTACGGCCACCGTGGGGAGGCTCGCGGCGAGCGAGGCGGTGAAGCAGTTCGGGACCAAGGCGGCGAACGTGACCCGCGGCGAGCAGGCAGCCCAGGAGGCGAGCGCGCGCCGCCAGCTGGAGACGGCGAAGCAGATCGTGGCGGTATTGGGGACGATGAAGGGCGCGGCGATGAAGCTGGGTCAGATGATGTCGTTCCTGGACGTGGGGCTCGTGCCCGAGGAGCACCGCGAGGAGTTCCAGCGCGAGCTGGCGAAGCTGCGCGACGCGGCGCCGACGGTGTCCTTCAAGCAGATGCGGCGCGTGATCGAGGAGGATCTCGAAGAGAAGATCTCGAGCGTGTTCGCCGAGTTTGACGAGGAGCCGATCGCCGCGGCGTCGATCGGGCAGGTGTATCGGGCGAGGCTGCGCGATGACGTCTCCCGTCGCGGGGGGCCGGCCGGTGGCCGCGAGGTTGCCGTGAAGGTGCAGTACCCGGGCGTGGCGGGTGCGGTGCGCGCCGACATGCAGAACCTCGACATGATCATGCGGCTGCTGAAGCGGATGACGCCGAGTCTCGACGTGAAGGGCGTGACCGCGGAGATTCGCGAGCGGATCGCAGAGGAGCTCGACTATGAGCTCGAGGCGCAGAACCAGCGTTCGCTGGCGCGCATCTTCAGGGGCCACCCGTTCATCGTGGTGCCGGAGGTCGTGAGCGAGCTTTCGCGCGAGCGGGTGCTGGTCACCGATTTCGTGTGGGGGGTGGGCTTTGAGGAGCTGAAGGGCCGCCCGCAGGCAGAGCGCGACAGGATCGGGGAGATCGTGTTCCGTTTCTTCCTGGGCTGCTTGTACCGCCACCGCCAGTTCTCCGGCGACCCGCACCCGGGGAACTTCATGCTGCTCGAGGACGGTCGCGTGGCGTTCTTGGACTTCGGGCTGTTCAAGCGTCTGGACAGGGAGCCGGTGGAGCTGGAGCTTGCCTGCCAGCGCGCGGTCGTGGAGGGCGACGCGCAGACGTTGCACAGGCTGCTGGCAGAGTCGGGCTTCCTACCCGAACCCGAGCGCGTGGACCCCGGCCATCTGCTGGCGTTCATCGAGGATGCGATCTGGTGGTACACGACCGCCGACGAGGATGTGGCGCTGAAGCCGGAGATCGCCACCGAGGTGATGATCGAGAGCTCGGACCCACGCTCCAGCCATTTCCGCGAGATGCGCCATCAGACGATCCAGCCGGAGCACCTGTTCGGCCGGCGCATGGAGATGCTGACGCTCGCGGTGCTCTCACAGCTGCGCGCGAGCAACAACTGGCACCGGATCGCGCGCGAGTGGATGTACGGCGACGCGCCGGTGACCGAGCTGGGGCGCCAGGAGGCGGAGTTCTACGAGCGTACGGGTGTGGCCGCGGGTTGAGCGCCCGGAACTTGATGCTTGTCGAGATAGTTGGTTCAGGCCTTCGAAATCGCAGACTGCGGATGCGCGTCTGCCGCGGTGGCTGGTCAGCCGGGCGTTAGCCTAAAGTTGCGGCAGAGGCCTATGACCGAGACATCGCGCCACATTGAACGTGAGCTGGCAGAGGCCCTGAGGCCATTCCGGGGCGAATGGGTGGCGACCAAGGATGGTGAGCTGCTTGTAGCGGCGCCCACGCCCAGGGGGGTTGTTGTCTGGCTTGCTCGCAATGGTCGGCGCGCAGACAGCATGTTCCGGGTACCCGAGGACGAGCTTGCGCTTGGTGGCCTAGCGCCGCTGTGAGATTTTCGTTTCGTCAAATCCCTGATCCGATCGGGGAGAGGCGTGCGGCCTCGTCCGATCGTCGATGTGGTCGTGGAGGGCCTTGAGCTTGCGCCGCAGGCGTGCCTTCTGGACAGTGGAGCGAGCGCTGTGCGGATGGGCGCATATGTAGCCGAGCTTGCAGGGATCGACCTCAGTGATGCGCCGCGCACCACGGTTGCAGTGGGTGGCGCGCTGGTTGCCGGTCATATGGCGGAGGTCGCGCTTGAAGTCTCAGACGGCGACTCGAGCTATCGGTGGACTGCTCCGGTCTGGTTCTGTGAACCTTGGCGGCCTGCCTTCGGCCTCCTCGGTTTGACCGGGTTCTTCGACCACTTCGAGGTGACCTTGGCAGCCTATGAGGAGTGGGTGGTACTGAGCCCTGTCAATGGATGAGCGAGGGTCTTTTGTTTTTGGGAAACAAGATCCGCGTGCGCCTCGAACAGAGCCCGTGAGGCCGGTTGCCGCGCCGGATGCCGTAATCGGGCGGTGGCGCCCTACAGCACCTGGATTTGCATGAGGCTGGTGGTGCCCGGCTTGCCGCTCGGCAGCCCGGCGGTGATGCCGATGCGCTGGCCGGGCTCGCACCAGCCCAGCTCGACCACGCGCCGGGCGGAGTCGGCGATCAGCTCCTCGGTGGTCTCGTGGCGACGGATCGAGCTGGCCTGCACGCCCCACATCAGCCCGCAGCGGCGCACCGTCTCGCGCCCGGGGGAGAGCGCGTAGATCGGCGCTGTGGGGCGGTGGGCTGAGACCAGCCGCGCCGAGCGCCCTGAGAGGGTCGGCACGATCAGCGCGTCGAGGTGCAGTTCGCGCGCCGCCAGGCACAGGCTGTGGGCAACCGTGTGCGCGGGGTCGGCTTCGGCGCGGCGCACGCGCGATGTGTTCCAGCGCTCATACGGCGCGATCGCCTCCGCCTGCACCGCGACGGCGGCCATCATTTCCACCGCTCCCACCGGGTAGGCGCCGATCGCGGTCTCCTGGGAGAGCATCACGGCGTCGGTGCCGTCGAGGATCGCGTTGGCGACGTCTGCCACCTCGGCGCGAGTGGGGCGCGAGGAGGTGACCATCGAGTCGAGCATCTGGGTGGCGGTGATCGATGGGCGTGCGAGGTAGCCGGCCTGCTCGAGCAGCTTCTTCTGCACTGCGGGCACCTGCTCGATCGGCATCTCGATGCCGAGGTCGCCTCGCGCGACCATCACGCAGTCGGCGGCACGGATGATCGCCTCGGCGTGCTCGACCGCTTGGGGCTTCTCCATCTTCGCGATCAAGGGCAGGCGCGTGTGCTCGCGCACGGTTTCCACGTCGGAGGGGAAGCGCACGAACGACAGCGCGACCATGTCGACGCCGATCGATTCGCCGTGGCGCAGCAGCTCGAGGTCCTCCTCGGGCACCGACGGCAGCGTGTGGGCGGGTCCGGGAATGTTGAGCCCCTGGCGCGAGGCGACGGCGCCACCGACCTCGACCTCGGCGTCGACCTCGCTCTGCTCCGCACGCACCTCGCGCACGCGCAATCGCACAGAGCCGTCCGCCAGGTAGAGGATCTCCTCTGGTGTGAGTGCGGCTGCCAGTCCGGGCCAGGTGATCGACATGTGCTTGGCGTCGCCCACGCGCTCCTCGCCGCAAGTGAATGTGACCGTGTCGCCGGGCTTCAGCTCGACGATGTCCTCGGCAAGCGGCCCGATCCGCAGCTTGGGCCCGGGCAGGTCCTGCAGGATCGCCACGGGCCGCCCGGCGCGCCCGGCCGCGTCGCGCACGCGACGCACGGTCTCCTCGTGCTCCTCAAGCGTTCCGTGCGAGTAGTTCAGGCGCGCCACGTCCATCCCGGCGCGCACCATCGCAAGCAGCGTGGCGGGCTCGCGCGAGGCGGGCCCGATGGTGGCGACGATCTTTGTGCGGCGCATTGTCTGGCACGGTAGCGGTCGCGGCGCGGGGGCGCTGTTGCGCTGACGTTATGAGCGCGCCTTGCGTGCGCCGTGTCTGCTGCGCGCCGGCGAGCGCTATGGACGATGCTTCACGGCCATCGTGTAGCTCGATTCGAGCTACACTGGTCGACATGGCATCTGCTCCTTCTCCCCTTTCCTTGAGGCTGGGGCGGGATGGACTTGCCGCACTCGAGGAGATAGCCCGCCGCAGAGGCGTGACTCGCGCCGAGGCGGCGCGTCAGGCGATAACCGAGACGGCAGAGCGAGAGCGCAGGCGCAGCGGACTTGCGGGCGAGGCAAGGGCTCTCATGAGCAACCAGGCGTATGTAGACGAAGCGCACGAGGTGGCCGGCCTGATGGAGCAGCTGCGTGGTTCGTGGTGATGTTCACGCGATCACGCTGCCATCCAAGCGCGGCCATGTTCAGCAGGGCCGTCGCTACGCGGTGATCGTCCAGGCTGACGACCTGCTCGCGCTCTCAACCGTGATGGTGTGCCCGACCTCCCGCGCGGCGTTTCCGGCCAGCTTTCATCCGGAGATAGACCTGGGCGGAGAACCCACCCAGGTTCTCTGCGAGATGGCCGGCGCCGTCGATGCTCGTGCGCTTGGGGAGCAAGTCGCACACCTCACATTGGAGGAGCGCCGCGCCGTGGATGACGCGCTCCTGCTGGTGCTCGATCTGCCGTAGGCAAGTCCTAGGTAACGGGTGCTTTGCCAAGGGGGGCTTGACAAAGCACACCACTACTGCTTATAGTACTCGATACCGGATGTATCGAAGGTACGCCGGGCAAACATAAGGTCGGGTTTTGGGTCGGTCTCTGTTGGTCGACGCTAAACGTAAGCAGGGCCCTTGGGAGAGGGACCGGGTCGTAATTGAGAGGGAGTTGTTTTTCGCGTGGTTTCATTGGGGAATAGCGTGCTTGAGAGTCCGTGTGCTCACGGTGCTGGCGTAATAGGACGCGTCAGCGTCGCTGACGCGTCTCTCTCTCTCTCTCTCTCTCTCTCTCTGGCCGGGCTGGTCTTGGCGCTCTAGGCGCCGCGACTGCTTCCAGGCCTGCTGGCCCACCGGTCCACGGGACCGGGTGGGCTCTCCACGGTCACGGCGCTCGCTTCGGCGTTCGTCATCGTCACTCGCGCGCGTCGGGCGCGCTTGCAGCTTCTTGTTCTTCGCTCATCGCGGGCTGGGTGCCCGTGGTGGTTTCTCGCTGCCCTGTTGCGGGTCGGCGTCCTGTGTGTGCTCCTGAGGAGGGGATGGTTTGATGAGTGCTCGTATTCTTCGCAGTGGTCGTGCTCCGTTTGGCCTTTCACCCTTCGGCCTCATCGTATGCGTCGCGGTGTTGGCCGCGTGCGCGTACGGCACCCTGATCGCTTTCGGCGGTTCGACACGCGCATTCGCCGCGCCGAGCGCCCCGGCGTATCTGGGGGAAATCGTGGGGGTGGAAACGCCGACGGGTAACCTCGGCTATCCGGAAAGCACGGCTGTCGAAGACGCGAGCGGCGATGTGTATGTGGGCGTCTATAAACGTTTGATCGAGTTCTCACCGTATGGGGCGTTCATAGGTGAGATCGGCGGCGAAGTCGACCTAAGCAAGGTCGAAAAGCGCGAGGCGCAGGAAGCCGCCAAAGAACCTGTGACGGTGACCAAAGAAGAAGAAGACATCTGTACCGCCGCGTCGGGAGACACGTGCGGGGAAGGCAGCGGCGGGTCGGGCGCCGGTCAACTGGTGAGCGTGCCAAGTGTGACGGTCGAACAGGGCACGGGCGCGGTGTACGCGGCGTCCAGCGATCGTGTCGACAAGTTCGCCAAGAACGGGAGCTTCGTGTGGGCGATCGCCAAGGAAGTCGACAAGAGCAAGGTCGAAAAGCGCGAGGCGCAGGAAGCCGCCAAAGAACCTGTGACGGTGACCAAAGAAGAAGAAGACATCTGTACCGGCGCTTCCGGCGACGAATGCCAGGAAGGCAAATCGGGCAGCGGCACGGGGGAGTTCGAAAGCGAAGTGAAAGCGGTCGCGGTCGGCGGTCCGGCCGGTAAAGAACAGTTGTATGTCGGTAACAAGGCGCGCGTGCAGATCTTTAACGGTGCGGGCCATCAGGTCGGCGAAGATTCGCTGAGCTCGCTCTCGGCGTCCGGGAGCGTCAAAGCGCTCACGGCAGACGCGACCGGGGACCTGTTCCTGACGGTTGGGGGCGTCGCGGGCGTGCACGAGGTCGAATCTGGCGGCGCCGTTTCCAGCAACGTCTACGATTCCGCGAGCACGAGTGTGGAGGCGCTGGCGGTCGATGGGACTGGGCACCTGTTCGTCGGCGACAGCTCCCCGTCTTTGCGGGTGCTGGAGTATGAAGTAGCCTACCCCGGCACTACCCCGGCGGAATTCGCCGACAGCGAACCAGGTAAGCTCGAAGCCACCGAAAAAGCGTTTGGTCTCGGGCTCGCGGTGGACAGCGCCGGCACCGTCTACGCGGTCGAAGAAGCGCGCGAAGGGCGGGTGCTGATGTTCGGTGCGCTTGCGAGCATGGAAGGGGCCTACGGTGCGCCGGCGAGCAAGCCGGATGTGAGCGGGGAGGCGGTCGCCGCGGCGCCTGTGAGCGGGGAAGTGACGTTGCAGGCTGAAGTCAACCCGCAGTTTGGGGCGACCACCTATCAGTTCCAGTACGGCACCGAACCTTGCTCATCAGGGCATTGCACGAGTGTGCCCGCCAGCCCCGCTTCGCTTGGCGCGCTCACTAAGACCGTGCACCCGGTCTCCGCGACCGTCAGTGGCCTTCAGGTCGGCCGCCTGTACTACTTCCGGGCGGCCGCGACCGACGCGACCGGCACCACAGACGGTATGGAAGTGCTCTTCACTCCAGCCTCAACCTTTGTGGCGGGTGCGCCCGGATTGCCGGATGGTCGTCGCTACGAACTGGTCTCGCCGGCGGATAAGAACGGCAACTCGGTCTTTCCCGACGAATCCGTCCAGTACTTCAGCCTCGCCTCCGAAGATGGGAACGCGATGCTCTTCGAGGGTAGTGGCGCGATGGGCTCCGCGAACTCGTCGTTTACGAGTGAGTATGTCTCCAGTCGCACGCCGGCGGGATGGACGACCAAGTCCGCCATCTCGCCCGAGCTCGCCGGTAACGGCTCGATCTTTGGCCCGAACGAAGTGGTGCCGTCGCATTCCTTCTCGGAGTTTCTCTTCATGGCTAATCATGCGCAGTACAGCAGTGCTGAGCCGTCGGGCCCGGAAGGCTCTGTCAACATCTTCCTCTCCCAGTCGCCGGGTGCTGAACCGTTGTGGTTGGGTCAACCGACGATCGGCGATCCGATACCCGCACCGGGGCACGTCAATTTTGATACCTACACGATCGATGGTGCCTCGCCGAGTCTCGGTACCGTATATTTCTCCACGGCGGCAACGCTTCTGCCGCAGGATGCATCGCGTGCGCTGCACATCGGCGCGGGCAGGGGTGAAAACAATCAGCCGTGGGGCTTCTATGAATGGAGCGAAGGGACTCTGAGCCCCGCCGGCGTGCTTCCGAACGGCACTCTCAACCCGTATGGCGCCGTGCCACCGCACGTCGTCAGCGGCTTTGACGCCAGTTTCGCCATCTCGCACAACATGCCGGAGTATGACAACAACCAGGTCTCTGAAGATGGGAGCAAGGCGTTCTTCGTCAGTCCCGACCCGGAATCCAGCGCGCCGGCCGGATCGTCGTGCGTGAAAGCCGGCGAATGCACCAGTGAAACGCCGCAACTGTACGTGCGCGAGACCGCGGCGAATGGCAGCAAGCACTCGGTACTTGTCTCCCAGTCACAGTTGCCGGGGCAGGAAGGTCAGCCCGCGCTGCACGGTCCGCTGAGCTTCGAAGATCCGGTTGGCATTCCGACCGACAGCGATGGGAGTGGCAGTTCGTACATGTACGGCTCTTCGGATGGTTCGCAGGCGTTCTTCATGAGCGTCGATCGGCTGACGTCGGCGGCGCCGGCCAACGAAGAAGCGAAGTGGTACGACTTCAACCTCGGCACTGAAACGTTGACGTATCTGCCGGGTGTGGTCGGTCGGATAGCGGCGGTCGCGCCGAACGGGTCTGATTTCCTCTTCGAGGACAAGTCGCAGACCCCGGCGGTATTGAAGTTGTGGACTGCGGGCCCCGGTGGCGGCAGCGTGCGTCCAATCGCACAGTTGCCGATACCGTCGAGCGCGAACGGCGATGAACGCGAGTTCAACATCGACAATGTTCGTTCGAGCGGGGATGGGTCGGTGTTCGTGTTTGGTACCAATGCGCAGATCCCGGGTGGTTTCAACGACGGGGGTGGTTTCTGGCAGATGTATCGTTATTCGGTCGCGGGTGGCGAACTGACGTGCGTGTCCTGTCCGCCTAAGGGGCAGGCCCCGGTCGGCAACGCCGAAGCGTCCTATTCGGACTCGCCGGAAGCCCTGACCGAGAGTGCGCATTCGACGATCGATACGCGTGTAATGAGCAGTGACGGCAGTCGTGTGTTCTTCGATACGCCGAACGCGTTGCTCTCGCAGGCCACGAACGGCAAGCGTGATGTGTACGAGTGGGAGAACGGTCACGTGTATCTGATCTCCTCCGGCGATAGCACTGAAAACTCGTATGTGATGGATTCGAGTGCCAGTGGGAACGACGTGTTCTTCTCCACCTCGGCGGGTCTGGTGCCGCAGGACACCGATGGTGCCTATGACGTCTACGACGCGCGCATCCCGCATCCGGGTGATAATCCGCCGCCGGCGGCGGTGCCGTGCGAAGGGTCGGTCTGCCAGGGTCCGGCGAGCACGCCGCAACTGCTCTCGCCGCCCGCGAGCGAATCGTTTAGCGGGGCAGGCAATCTGAGTCCTCCAGTGGTTAAGAGCGCGCCGCCGGTGAAAAAGACGAAGAGCAAGCCGAAGAAGAAGCACAAGAAGCCAAAGAGAAAGGCAAAGAAGAAGCATACGGATAAGAAGGCGCGCAGGAGCACCACGCGTGCTGACCGCGGCAGGCACAACACGAGGGGGAACTGATGTTGGGGCGCAGATCGATACTGGCGGCGGTCATTGCCGTGGCGGGGATGATGGCATCGGTGGCGAGCGCCGGCGCGGCGGAAGCGCCCAGGTGGGACGTCGTCTCGACTACCAACCCGACGCACCTCGTGCCGAACAGTCCGCGCGACGAGGTGCAGGAAGTGACTGTCAACGCTACCGGAGGTACGTTCACGCTGAGCTTGATCCTTGGTCAAGACAATGTGAGCACAACTGAACCTTTGCCGTATGACGCCTCGGCGTCGGAAGTGCAGAGCGAACTGGAAAAAATCAACTTCGCCGGTACGGTCACGGGCGCCGGGCCGAAAGAAACGAGCCCATATACGATCACGTTCGGTAGCTTTCGCGGTGACAAACCGACGCCAGTCATGCCCGAGGATGGCTCTAAGCTGACGGGTGGGAGCGCCACGGTCACTGTGAAAGAGGTGACGCGCGGACAGTACTATGGCGATGTGCGGGCCATAGCGACGAACGTCGGCGGTGCGTCCACGAACGGCACAGCTACGGTCAGCGACGTGCTGCCTCCTGGGGTCGTCGCGAAGAACGTGACCGGACGCGATATGTGGGCGGTCGCAGGCTATGATTACGCCGGGGGGGAAATGACGTGTGCCGCGCCGCCGACGGTGAGCTGCACGCATAACGGTGTGACGCTGCCCGGCGATCAGCTGGTGGTGGATATGGAAGTGGAAGTCTCTGGCAGCGCGGCGGAAAAACTAATCAATGACGCGGGCGTCACCGGTGGAGGGGCGCCTTCCGCGACGGTGGAAGCGCCGTTGACGGTGACCAACACGCCTGCCGGGTTCGGTGTTGAGCCGGGTAGCGTGTTCGCGGCCCTGTCCAATACGCAGGCCGGGGCTCATCCGAGCGTGACGACCGCTTTTGCAATGAACACGAAGGAAGCTGACGTGGATGCGGGCAATCCGAGGGATATTCGCTTCGATTTGCCGCCGGGGCTCGTGGGGCAGGCGGCGGGCATGCCGCGCTGTACGATGGCCGCGGTCGAGAAGCAGCGGATCGAAAGCCCGCCAGGCGGCAAGAGTTGTCCTAGCGACAGCATGGTCGGGATGGCCGTCATCGGTCTATCGACGGGCCCGGGTCCTGCCTCGCAAGAAGAGATCACTTCCGTGACGCCGGTCTACAATATTGCCCCCGCGCCTGGGGAGCCGGTCGCGTTCGGCTTCCTGACAACCTATCTGCCGGTGCGACTCGACACGTCGGTGCTGTCGAACGGTGATTACGGTGTGCGTGTGACTGCTCCCGGGTTGAACGAGACGGGGGAAGTGTTGAGCAGTTGGATAACGATCTGGGGCGACCCGGCGGAATACAACGGCGCGGGCCCGGATTATGACAGCTACTCGGCTCCTTTTTTCCCCCAGGAAGGCTGGTCGTTCGGCGACTCCGGCGTGCCCGCCGGCGAGCCGAATGTGCCGCTGCTGACGAATCCGCAGCAGTGCGCGTCGCCGTTGACGGCGAGGATGGAAACGGATTCGTGGCAGAACCCCGGTGTGTTTGTCGGTCCTGAAGGATCGTTGTCGATGGGTACCCTGTCTGGTTGTGAACTGTTGCGCTTTGAACCCAGTTTCACTATGTTGCCGGATACGTTGGAAGCCGGCAGACCGGCTGGGTACAGCTTCAACCTGAAGGTGCCGCAGCGTAATGAAGTGGAAGCGCTCGCGACGCCGACGGTGAGGAAGGTGAGTTTGACGTTGCCGGCTGGCACAGTCGTGAACCCGTCCGCGGCGTGGGGTTTGAAAGCGTGTTCGAACGCGCAGTTCTATGGTCCGAATCATCCTTCTGAAGAACCCGCGTTGCCGTCGGAATGTCCGCGGGAAGCGCAGGTCGGGAAGATGTCGATCAAGACCCCCGCCCTTGAAGAACTCCTGGAAGGCGAGGTGTATCTCGCTGAACCGGAATGCGAGCCATGCACGCCTGAAGACGCGGCTGACGGCAAGATGGTCCGTCTGTTCGTGAACATTGTCGGTACCGGGGAATCGGGGATCGTGGTGAAGCTCGAAGGTCACGGCATGATCGATCAGCAGACCGGCCAGATCACGACTGTGTTCGATGAAACCCCGCAGTTGCCGTTCAGCGAATTGAAACTCGTGTTGAATGGTGGTGAACGTGCAGTGCTCGCGAACCCGCGGTCGTGCGGTCCGGTGAGCTCGACCCTGGACATGGCCTCATGGGATGAAGCGCTGCCCGAATCGGTGTTGACTAATGGTTTTGAAATCAACCAAGGTTGTTTCGGGGCCCAATTCAAACCGTCGTTCGCGGCCGGGATGCCGAATATTCAGGCTGGCGCGAACGGGGAATTCACGCTCGCGTTTGGGCGCTCCAATGATGACGAGTACCTCTCGGGTATCTCGACGCGGATGCCACCGGGCTTGCTGGGCACATTGACGGGCGTGGAATTGTGCAAAGAAGCACAAGCAAATGCTGGGACGTGCGGGACGAATAGCCAGATCGGCTCGACACAGGTATTGACTGGTCCTGGCGCCAACCCGTTCCTCGTTGAAGGCGGGAAGGTGTTTTTGACCGAAGGGTATGGTGGCGCACAGTTCGGTCTGTCGATCGTGGTTCCCGCTGTCGCCGGCCCCTACACCCTGTCGGGTACGACAGGCAACGGGACGGTCGTGGTGCGCGCACAGATCTTCGTGGATCCGCGTACCGCGGCGTTGACGGTCGCCAGTGGTCCGCTACCAACGGTGCTTGACGGTATCCCGTTGCAACTGCAGGCGGTGAACGTGCGAATCGATCGTCCTGGATTCACGTTCAACCCGACCAGTTGCGCGCACATGGCTATCACGGGCACGCTATCCAGCAGCGAAGGGATGAGCGCGAGCGTATCGAGCCCGTTCCAGGTCACCAACTGTGCGAGCCTCGCGTTCAAACCAGCCTTCAAGGTCTCCGCGTCAGGTAGAACATCCAGGGCTGACGGGGCGAGCCTGAAAGTGCAGTTGTCCTATCCAAAAGCAGCGTCTGGTTCACAAGCGAACATTCACGCCGTCAAGGTCGATCTACCAAAGCAACTACCGTCCAGGCTCACGACATTGCAGAAGGCGTGTCCCGCCGCGACGTTCGAAGCGAACCCCGCGGCGTGTCCAGTTGATGCGAGGGTCGGGTCGGCTACGGCCAGCACCCCGATCATTCCGGTTGCTCTGGCTGGTCCTGCGTATTTCGTGTCTTATGGTGGCGCGAAGTTCCCCGAACTGGTGATCGTGCTCTCGGGGTATGGCGTGACGGTCCAGTTGCATGGGGAAACGTTCATCAATCCCAAGACGGACATTACGAGCAGCACGTTCCGTCAGATCCCCGACGTCCCGATCGGATCGTTCGAGCTAAACCTCCCCGAGGGTCCCTACAGTGCGCTCGCGGCTAACGGGAGCTTGTGCAAGGGCGCGTTGAAGATGCCGAGCGCGTTCGTCGCGCAGAACGGAGCAGAAATACACGAGTCCACCCCGATCAGCGTAGCCGGATGCCCCAAGCTCAAGAAGACCAAGACGAAGGGCAAGAAGAAGGGCAAAGGCACCGGGACGGGCGGGCACAACACCAAGAACAAGAAGAAATGAGATGGCTGGTAGAGCAACGATCCCGTCATCATCAAGGGGGATATCGCCCGACGGGTCGACGCGAGCATCCAGTGATCTGGCTGGAGCATCCGGTTCGCGCCCGACACGCGCGGGTGGTGGTCTGGGGCTCGCGCGCGTGATGGATATCCAGCGCGCGCGGGTTCTCGCGGCGATGGTTGAGGTGTGTGGTGAGCGTGGTGTTGGGAGTGTGACTGTCGCGCATGTGGTGGAGCGGGCTGGTGTTTCGCGGCGCACGTTTTATGAGCTCTATAGCGATCGCGAGGATTGCTTTCTGGCTGCTTTCGACGATGGTGTGGTGCGCGCTTCGCGGTATGTGATCGAGGCGTATGACCCTGACGCGAGGTGGGTTGAGCGAGTCAGGCTTGCGCTTACCGGTCTGCTCGCGTTCCTTGATGCTGAGCCCGGGGTTGGGCAGCTTTTGGTTGTTGGCTCGCTTGGTGCGGGTCGTGGTGCGCTTGAGCGTCGCCAGCGTGTTCTCGATCGGATGATCGCGCTTGTGGACGAGGGGCGCACCGAGGCGAGGGCGGGTGCTGGGCTGCCGCCCTTGACTGCTGAGGGCGTCGTTGGCGGTGTGCTGTCGGTCCTGCACGCTCGGCTTGTGGACTACCCGTCTTCGGCTGTTGGGGGTTCGCGTGGGGGGGATAGCGGTGGTGGTTCGTTGCTTGGGTTGGCGGGCCCGTTGATGGGCATGATCGTGTTGCCTTATATTGGATCGGCGGCCGCGCGGCGAGAGGCCGGGCGCCCCGCGCTCGTTGTGCCCGCGCTTGCTATCCGGCATGCTGTGCGAGCGCCGGCTGATCCTCTCCGCGATGTGCCGATGCGCTTGACCTATCGCACGGTGCGTGTGCTGGTGGCCCTTGCCGAACTGGCTGGGAGCGGATCGAATCCTTCTAACCGCGAGGTCGGTCTTGCGGCCGGCATGAGCGACCAGGGCCAAATCTCCAAGCTGCTCACGCGTCTGTCGAAGCTCGGCCTGATCGAAAACACGGGCGCTGGTCTCGCCCGCGGTGCGCCCAACGCGTGGACCCTCACTCCCAAGGGCCGTGAGATCGAGCAGGCAATCGGGGACGGCGCCATCGGTTGATCTCGAGTGGGGCGAGGGTCGCTGCTCGCCGCTCGCCGAGTCCCGTCCCAGGTCTCGTCTAGCTTGTGAGGGGCGATCGAGTCGAGCCGCACGCAGCGACGCTCTACATGCCATAAGCATGCTCATGGCATGCTATCTTCATGCTATGAGTGCGATCCAAGTCAAGGACGTGCCGTCCGGGCTGCACGAGCGACTACGCGCACGGTCGCGATCGAACAATCAGAGCGTTGGGGGCTACGTGCTCGGCCTGATCGAACGAGACCTGGCGTTCCCGACGATGCGCGAGTGGCTCGACCAGGTCAAACAGCGTGAGCCGGTCACAGGCGTCTCGCGCGAGCGCATTCGTCGAGCTGATCGACCAGGGGCGCGACGAGCGTGACGAGCAGATCCGCGCCGCCACTTCGCGTCATTGACGCTTCCGCGGTGGTCGAGCTGCTGCTCGGCAGCGACCGCGCGGGTGGAGTGGGTCGGGCCATCGAAGACGCCGGGCTCGCCGCGCCCGACGCGATCAATCCAGAGGTGCTCCAGGCACTCAGGGGCCATGAACGCTCTGGCGAAGTCAGCGAGCGTCGTGGCGAGGAGATGCTGACCGACTTCCTTACGATGCCGATCACTCGCATGGCGACCAGCGGCTTCATAGTAGACGCATGGGCGCTACGCCATAACCTCAGCGCCTACGACGCCTGCTATGTGGCGCTCGCCCGCCGTTTGAGTGTGCCGCTGATTACTTGCGATCACCGAATCGCGCGCGCTCCGAATCTCGGCATCCCGCTGATCCTGGTCTGACTTCTCATACCATCGTCGGTGATGCTTGGGCCCTCAAGACCGCTTCCACGGGTGGGGGCGCACGCCCAGATCAAGCACTTCGGCGGGCTCGTCGAGCGTGGCACGGTTGTTGCGGTCGAGGATGACGGCCGCCGGCTTAGCGTGCGCGGCGAGGACGGCGAGCTGCACGAGTTCGTGCTCAGCCCGAAAAGCGCGCGTTTTGTCTCGGCCGGTGACGCCCATGGGCCGCGTTTGGAGTTGCTTGGCGGGATCGACTGAGAGCGCATGCGCGCTGGCCGGCGATGGGAACGCGCCGGCGAGACTCGGCGTGGACCGCTGCCACCGCGCGACCTACGGCGCCTGCACGTCCGGGAACCACTCCGCGCAGTGCTCGCGCAGCGTGTCCCTCACCCACGCGCGCTCCCCTGCGCTTGCCACACGCAGTCGCGCGAGCAGCTCCCTCTGGCGCTCTATCGGCACGCCGGAGACGATCCAGCGCACCGCCAGGCGCTCGAACAGCAGCTCGACCCCGCGTTGCCACGCATCCTCCTGGGTGGCCGCCGCGGGGCCGCGAGTGCCCGCGAGCGTCTCTGCGTACTCGCGCCGTGCGCCCAACGTCAACGAGCCCCGCAGGGTGAGCACGTTGCCCTCGATGTCGGCATAGTCGCTTGTCGGCGCGCTCAGCTTCGGCTCACGCGTGCGGCGCTTCTTGGCCACTCCTACACCGTCTCCGCGGCCTTCAGCAACAGCGAGCGCACGTCACCGCCAACCGCACCGGAGGACACAACGGGCTTCGCATGCCCCGGCCACGCCGCCGCCGGCTCCATCTCGGCCAGCTTGCGGATCGACGCCTTGGCCTGCTCGATGTCGTAGTTGAACATCGCCTCCGGCACGCGTGGGGGGCAGCTGCGCCCCCACAGGTCAACCGTGTAGAAGCAGTCGCTCACGAGCGCCAGTCGATCCGACTCGCGCCACAGCCCGATCTGACCGGGAGCGTGGCCGGACAGATCGATCACCTTGAAGCTGCCTATCTCATCGCCCTCGCTGAGCGTGCCCGCGATTTCCACCGGGCCGCCGTCCCACGCGAAGCGGTGCAGCACACGGTGGATCTGGCGCTGGGGGGTCGGCAGTCCCGCGAGGGTCTCCGGCCAGTAGCGAAAGCCGCCGCTGCCCTCGGCATCCTGCACCTCCTCGGGGTGACACAGCACCGGCACACCCAGCGACGGCGCTGTGCCGCGATGGTCGGTGTGCCCGTGGCCGAGCACGATCCGCTTGATCCCGCCAAGCTTCGCACCGGCGCTCGCCACGGCGCGCACCATCGTGCGCGCGCCCGCGTCATACATGGTCACTCCGCCCACGCTCTCGTCCTCGATCAGATACACGTTGCAGCGGCCCGGCTGCCCCTGCACCACCCACACGCCCTCGGCCACCAGCTCGGCATCCCGGGCCGACATGTTGGCGACCTTCGTCTTCATGTTGAACGCGCCCATCAGGCCCTGCTCGGCGGTTGAGCCCTGGGGTGGCATCAACCCGATCTGGCGCGCCACGCTGAGCCCGTCGGGAAACGCGTCGTTTGCCTGCACCAGCCCGTCGCGCACGGTCAGCACATCGACGCCTTCGAGTTTCAGCGGGTGGCCGGTGGGCTTGGCCCCGCTGATCGATCCGGGGCCTGCGAACGTCCCCGTGATCGTCCACTGCACAGCGCAGCGCTCGCCCTCGCTGACGGTGTCCACCACCTCCATGCGCATGTCCGGCATCGCCTCGATCAGCCCGTCGATGAACTCGCGCACGCCCTCGGGCGCGGTCACATCCACCTGCCCGCGCACGTGCTCGCGCCCGCCCTCGGCCCACAACGCCACCGCCGCCTCGACGTCGCGCGAGGCGATCGCCTCGAAGTAGCGTCGCGCCACCGCCTCGGTGCCGCCGGCCTTCTTGCTTGTCCGCCCCCCGCCAGGGGGGTGGATGTTCGCGGCCGCCGCCTTCACCTTGGCGGCGGCCGTGCTCTGCTCGCCGTCCTCCCTACTGGAGGGCGCTTCCTCCTCGGCCATAGCCATCTCCTTATCCGCCTCGAGCTTTGAGTCTACGCGCGTCATACCCAAGTGCGAGCCCCGCTAGTAGTCTCCGCGGCGGTGAGCGAGTCGGCCCGCAAACGCGAGCTTGGGAGGGGCGAGCGTGTCTTGCCTGGCGTGTATCGCCTGCGCCTGCCCTTGCCCTGGCCGGGTGTGCCACACGGCAACGCGTGGGCGATCAAGGCAGGCGATGGGGTCGTGCTGTTCGACACCGGCTACCACACCCCCCCGAGCGCCGGTGAGCCCGGCTCGATGTTCCACCTCGAGCGCGCCCTGGCGATGTGCGGGGTGGTTGTCGAGGACATCCGCTTGGTGGTGTGCACCCACGCACACTCCGACCACTACGGCCAGGCCGGCGCGATCGTGGAGCGCACCGGCTGCGAGCTGTGGATGCACCCCAAATACGAGCACATGTCGATCGGCGAGCAAAACCCGCAGGCCGCGCTCCAGCGGCGCATCGAGGTCGCGCGCCAGAGCGGTGTGCCCGAGGAGATGCTGCGGCGCTTCGCCGTCGAGCGCGAGCATCACGAATCGGGAATCTCAGCGGTGATCGCACCCGACCGCGAGCTGTTGCCGGGGGTCGTCGTCAATACCGACCTCGGGCCTTGGAGTGTGTATGAGACACCCGGCCACGCCCCCTCGCACGTGTGCCTGTTCCAGCCCGAGCGGCGCCTGTTGATCTCGGGCGACCACCTGCTCGGGCGCATCTCGCTGTTCTTCGACTTCGGCTACTCCCCTGACCCGGTCGGCGAATTCGTCTCCTCGCTGGGGGTGGTCGAGCGGCTCGGTGCACGCCTGTGCCTGCCCGGCCACGGACGCACGTTCACCGACGTGCTCGCCCACATCGAGGGCAACCGTGCGCTGGTCGCAGAGCGTCTGGCGAGGGTGCGCGGCGCGATCGCCTCGGAGTCGCTCACAGTGTTCGAGACCGTTCCGCGCATCTACAGCCCCGATGAGCTCGCCACCCACGGAGGGCCATGGCTGTTCTCGGAGACGCTCGCGATGCTCACCCATTTGCACGTGCTTGGAGAAGCCGAGCGCGACGGCGGCGAGCCCGAGCACTGGAGCGCAACCGATCGGAGCTCGATACCCCATTAGGGGCACACGGCGGGATCTCCGATCTGCCGGCACGCCCCTGCGTAGGCTCGAAGGGGCCGGAGCCATCAAACCTTGACACGCTCGTGTTAGGCTTTGACGATGCGGATCGATCGGCTGCTGGCGGGACCCGAGCCCGTGTTCTCCTTCGAGTTCTTCCCGCCCAAGACATCCCAGGGCGAGCAGAACCTGTATCGCGCGCTCACAGAGCTGCGCACGCTCGAGCCCTCGTTCGTGTCGGTCACCT
This sequence comes from uncultured Solirubrobacterales bacterium, assembly GCA_963831725.1. Classification (GTDB taxonomy): domain Bacteria; phylum Actinomycetota; class Thermoleophilia; order Solirubrobacterales; family Solirubrobacteraceae; genus Palsa-744. The sequence continues at coordinate 115,015 of CAWHRF010000006.1, read as the reverse complement.
ACGGTGCCGGCGGCTCCACGCGCGCGAAGACGCTGGAGATCGTCAAGCGCATCCGCGAGGACTACGACCTCGAGGCGATGGCCCACTTCACCTGCGTGGGCGCCACCGTCGATGAGCTGCGCTCGACGCTCGACGAGATGCGGGTCGCCGGGATCGACAACGTGCTCGCGCTGCGCGGCGACCCCCCGGGGGACAGGACGAGTGGGTCAAGACCGATGGTGGCCTCGAGTATTCGCGCGAGCTGGTGGGGCTGATCAAGGACGACTACCCGTTCGCGATCGGCGCCGCCTGCTTCCCGGAGACCCACATCCATGCCGCAAGCCCCGAAGCCGACGTTGCCTACCTCGCCGAGAAGGTCGCCGCCGGCGCCGATTTCCTGATCACCCAGCTGTTCTTCGACAACGCGCTCTACTTCGACTTCCTGCAGCGTGCGCGGGCCGCGGGGATCGCCGTGCCGATCGTCCCCGGCATTCTCCCGATCACCCAGATCGGCCAGCTGGAGCGCATGACGAAGATGTGCGGCGCCTCGATCCCCGAGGGACTGCGCCGCGAGCTGCGCGCGCGCGAGGCACAACCCGAGGCGGTGATCGACTTCGGCGTGGCCTACGCCACCCTGCAATGCGCCGAGCTGCTCGCCGCCGGCGCGCCCGGCATCCACTTCTACACGCTCAACCGCTCGCCCGCCACGCGCGCGATCCTCGGCGCGCTCAAGCTCATGCGCCCGTGGGCGTGAGCGAGATCCAATACACCGTCCGTCGCTCCACCCGCGCGCGACGCGTGCGTGTCAACGTGCACGCCCACTCTGGCGTCGAGGTGGTGCTTCCCATGCACACCTCCGAGCACGCCGCCGCCGCCGCTGTGCGCGAGCTCGCCCCGTGGATCGAGCGGCGTCTGTCGGAGCGTCGCCATGCGCTTGCGCAAGTCGCCGAGCGGGACGGCACCGTCCCGTATCTGGGCACCCCGCTCATGCTCGTCCCGCAGCTGGGACGCACGCGTGCCCACAGGAGTGGGGATCTGCTGTTCGTGCCCGAGGGGGATCATCGCCCCGCGGTCGAGCGCCTGTATCGCAGGCTCGCGCGGCGTGAGGTCGCCACGCGCCTGGACGCGGCCGTCGCGCAGATCGGCGCCTCCTACAGCGGCCTGTCGATCCGCGCGCAAAGCACCCGCTGGGCCTCCTGCTCGGCAAAGGGGGCGATGAGCTTCAACTGGCGTCTCTTGCTTGCTCCCGAGCCGGTGCTCGACTATGTCGTCTGGCACGAGGTCTGCCACCTGGACATCCGCGACCACTCGCCGCGCTTCTGGGCGCTTGTGGAGAGCCGCTATCCAGGGTGGCGCGAGCAGCGCGACTGGCTGCGCCGCTATGGCGCGACGCTCGTGCTCTAGCCGCGCTTGTCGATCGGGATGTACTCCTGATCGCGCAGGCCGGTGTAGATCTGGCGTGGGCGCGCGATCTTCTGCTCTGAGTCCTGCACCATCTCCAGCCACTGCGCGATCCAGCCGCTGGTGCGCCCGATCGCGAACATCACCGGGAACATTGCCACCGGCAACCCCAGCGCCTCGTAGATCAGCCCCGAGTAGAAGTCCACATTCGGATACAGCTTGCGCGAGGTGAAGTAATCGTCTGCAAGCGCCTGCTTCTCGAGCTCTGTTGCGATGTCGAGCAGCGGGCTGGTGCCGCGCACCTCGAACACCGCGTCCAGGTGCTTGCGGATGATCCGCGCGCGCGGATCGTAGTTCTTGTACACGCGGTGGCCGAAGCCCATCAAACGCTCGTTGCCGGCCTTCACGCTCGCAAGGAAGTCGGGGATGTTGCGCGGATGCTCGATCCGGCGCAGCATCCGCAGCGCCTGCTCGTTCGCGCCGCCGTGCAACGGGCCGTACAGCGCCGCCACACCCGCCGCCACCGAGGAGTACGGATCGACCTGGGTCGATCCCACCGAGCGCACCGCGCTCGTGGACGCGTTCTGTTCATGGTCGGCATGCAATATGAACAGCACGTCCAGCGCCCGCTCCAGCCGCGGGTCGGGCCGGTACTTCAGCTCGGTCATCTTGTACATCATCCCCAGGAAATTGCCCGCATAGGCAAGCTCATTGTCGGGGTAAACGTAGGGCTGGCCCATGTTGTGGCGGAACGCGAATGCCGCCAGCGTCGGCATCTTCGCGAGCAGGCGGATGATCTGGATCGCGCGGATCTGCTCGTCGTGGATCTGGTTGGCGTCGGGATAGAACGTCGACAGCGCGCCCACCGAGGCCACCAGCATCCCCATCGGGTTCGCGTCGTAGCGGAAGCCCTGCATGAAGTCCTTCACGTTCTCGTGCACGAACGTGTGAATCGTGATTTCGTACACCCACGCGTCGAGCTGGCTCTGGGTGGGCAGCTCGCCGTGGATCAGCAGGTAGGCGACCTCCAGGTAATTGGAGTGCTCGCACAGCTGCTCGATCGAATAGCCGCGGTGCTGCAGGATCCCGGCCTCGCCGTCGATATAGGTGATCGCGCTGCGACACGACGCGGTGTTCATGTACGCCGGGTCGTACGCCATCAAGCCGAAATCGTCCTCTGAGGTCTTGATCTGGCGCAAGTCCATTGCGCGCACCGTGCCGTCGGTCACGGGTAGCTCGTAGGTCTTTCCGGTGCGGTTGTCGGTGACGCTCAGGCTGTCTGTTGCAGCGCTGCCGTTCGCATTCGCCTGTCGAGTCGTCGTGTCTGGCTCGGTACTCATCTGACCTCCTCTCGGCTACTCCCACCGTAGCGGCTCTCTGTGGCCTCCACCTGCCCTTGATATTTGCTGCCAAGCGTCTCGTGTCCGTAGGGTCGCAGCGCGGGCGCATCCAGCGTCATGAACGACAGCTGCGCGATCGGCAGGCCCGCATACAGGCGGATCGGTACGCGCGTGAGGTTATTGAGCTCGAGCGTCAGCGTTCCCTTCCAGCCGGGGTCGCAGAAGCCCGCGGTCGCGTGCACGATCAGCCCGAGCCTGCCGAGGCTCGACTTGCCCTCGATCCGCGCCACGATGTCATCCGGCAGCTCGACGTGCTCGAGCGTGCGCCCCAGGCAGAACTCCCCCGGATGGATCACAAACGGCTCGTCCGCGGTGACCTTGATCTGCTCGGTCAGGTTGTGCGGCGGCTCGCGCAGGTCGATCGCGGTGACCTTGTGGTTGTGAAACACGCGGAAGGAATCGCCGAGGCGCAAGTCGAGCGAGGCCGGCTGCACCATCCGCTCGTCCCACGGGTCGATCTTGATGTGCCCGTCGGCTACCAGTCGCGCGATCGTGCCGTCTGAGAGCACCGAGGAGGGGGCAGGTCGTGTCATCGCGGCGGATTCTGCCACGAAGCGACGCTCACTGATCCAGGGACTCGTTTGCCGCGAAGAACCCCCAGCGATGACATGCCCGTTCGGTGTCATCGCATCGATCCAGTCCCTTCGAGAATGCGAGGACCCCAATGAGCAGTCAAGTGAGCTTTCCATATCAAACCGACAGCGAGCTGGAGCGCGTTCAGCGGGCGGCCGCGGGCTTGAGCCGCTCGCAGTTTCTACGCAATGGCGCCAAGGGCGGGGTAGCGCTTGTCGCGGGCGGCGCGATGCTCGGTCAGGTGACCGGCATCTCCTTTGCCGCCTCCGGCGGCGTGAGCGACAACTCGACACTCCAAGCCGCATATGGGGCCGAGAGTCTCGCGGTATTCGTCTACTCGGCGATCATCAAGAACTTCCACTCTTTCAAGCACCCCAAGCTCGAAGACCTCGACTACTTCAAGGCGGCGCTCAAGAACGAGGAAGACCACAAGGCCCTCCTCGCGAAAGCGCTCGGCTCGAAGACCCCCACCGGGCTGGAACTGAAGATCCCCTCGAGCGCGCTCTCAAGCGGACACGCGCTGCTGAAGACCGGCGTCGCGCTCGAGACGGCTTTCGTGCAGACCTATCTAGGCGCCGTGGAAACGCTCAGCTCGGGCGAACTGAAGGTCATCGCGGCGAAGATAGCGACCAACGAGGCCAGCCACCTCAGCTTCATTCAGGACCAATTCGACGACAACGCCGTGCTGCCGTCGCTGCCCGCGACAGGCACGGTTGCCGAAGCCGCCAAAGCGCTCTCTCCGACGTTCATCCCCAACCTGGTTCCGCGTCTGGAAGCCGCAGGCTTCCCCAACGCCTAACCGCGTAGTTGCAGGGGCGCTGCGCTGAAGTTGGTTATCTCGCGCAGCTCCTCCACGCGGGCGTGGATCTCCTCGCCCGTCAGCCGCTCGATGCGCTCGGTGCCGAACTCCTCCACATTGAAGGAGGCAAGTGCGGTGCCGTGCGCCATCGCGCGGCGCAGCAGCTCGTCTGAGAGCTCTTCCCCGGCCTGCGCCTCAGAGGGTGGATGGGCGGCGATGTAGCCGACGAAACCGCCAGCGAATGTGTCGCCGGCGCCGGTTGGATCGATCACATTCTCAAGCGGGTAGGCGGGCAGCGCGAAGAAGCTCTCGGGGGTGACGAGGGCCGCGCCGTACTCGCCCTGCTTCGCCACGATCACGCTTGGTCCGCGCCCATTCTCAGCGGCTTTCCAGGAGAGGATCTCGTGTGCCGCCGAGACGAGGTTTGGCTTGCCCGTGAGCTGGCGCAGCTCGGCGTCGTTGAGGATCAGGCAGTCCACGCTCTCGATCGCCCGCACAAGCTGGTCCTTGGCGATGTCGATCCACAGGTTCATCGAATCAAGCGCCACGAAACGCGCGTGAGGAAGCTGCTCGCGCACCTCGATCTGCAGGTCGGGCACGATGTTGGCGAGAAACAGCACATCGCTCTCGCGCGAGCGCTCGGACAGCTTCGGCTGGAAGCCCTCGAACACGCCCAGCTCGGTCGCCAGCGTCTCGCGCGAGTTGAGGTCCCAGCCGTACTCGCCGCGCCAGAAGAACGTCTTGCCGCCGCTCACCTGCTCAATGTCCGAGACGTCCACGCCGCGGCGACGCATCACATCCAGCTCCGGCTCGCCGAAATCGTCGCCCACCGGGCCCACCACGAGCACCTCCTCGAAGAACGAGGCGGCCAGGGCAAAGTGCACCGCGGCGCCGCCGAGCATCCGCTCGCGCTCGCCGAAGGGGGTCTTCACTGCGTCATATGCGATCGATCCGACAACGGTTATTGGCATGGCGAGGACCCTATAGCCTGACGGCCCGTGCGCGCTATCCAGATCAACGAGTTCGGTGGGCCAGAGGTCCTCAAGCTGGTCGAGCTGCCGGTACCCGAGCCAGCGTCCGGGGAGGTTCTGATCGAGGTCGCACGTGCGGGTGTCAACTTCGCCGACACGCACACCCGCACCAACTCATACGTGAAGAAGGCAAGCTTGCCGCTGGTCCCGGGCGTAGAGGTTGCCGGTGTTCGTGTCGAGGACGGCCGGCGCGTCGTCGCGCTGCTCGGATCCGGTGGCTATGCGCAGTACGCGACGGCTCCGCGCGAGCACATCTTCCCGGTCCCCGACGAGGTAGATGACGCCACGGCTCTGGCGCTGCTCGTTCAAGGTACGACCGCCTGGCACATGTATCGCACGGCCGCCCGCGTGAGCGAGGGCGAGAGTGTGGTCGTCCACGCCGCCGCCGGGGGTGTCGGCTCGCTGGCCGTTCAGCTCGGGCATCCACTGGGTGCGGGCCGTGTGATCGCCACGTCTTCCAGCCGGCAGAAGCGGGAGTTCGCGCTGGGGCTGGGTGCGGACGTAGCGGTCGACAACGACCCCGAGGGCTTGACCGAGCGGTTGATAGAGGCCAACGATGGCCGCGAAGTGGACGTGGTCTTCGACATGGCCGGTGGGGAGACATTCGAGCGCTCCTATCGCGCACTCGCCTACTTCGGCCGGATAGTCGTGTGCGGGATCGCCTCCCAACAGCCAAACCACATCTCCAGCGGCTCGCTCTTGCGTCACTCGCGCTCGCTCGTGGGCTTCTACCTGTTTCACTGCCTGGAGCGGCCCGGGATGTTCGCCGAGGCATTGACCGATCTGTTCGCACGGGTTGCCGCCGGCGAGCTGAAGGCCCATGTCGGAGCCACATACCCATTGGAGCGGGCAGCCGAGGCACACATCGATATCGCTGAGCGGCGCACCACCGGCAAGGTGCTGATCGATCCCTCTCTGTGAGCGCGCAGACGCGCTGTGCAGCCGCACGATTGCGCCCCAGCGGCGGTTCGGCGAGCCCGAGCACGTAAGCTGCTGTCGCGTATGACCAAGACCTTCGCCGAGCTCGGCCTCTCCGAGCAGACCCTGCAAGCGCTGCGCGACGTCGGCTACGAGTCGCCCTCGCCGATCCAGGAGCAGGCGATCCCGCCGCTCTTGGAAGGGCGCGACGTGATCGGCCAAGCGCAGACCGGCACCGGCAAGACTGCCGCGTTCGGCCTGCCGATCGTTCAGTACATCGATCCCGAGGTGCACGAGGTGCAGGCGCTGGTGCTAACGCCGACGCGCGAGCTGTGCATCCAGGTCACCCAGGCGCTGCGCACCTATGGCGCACACAGCGGGCTGGACGTGGTCGCGGTGTTCGGCGGCGCGCCGATCCGCACCCAGCAGGCCCAGCTGCGCGCCGGGGGACACATCGTCGTCGGCACCGTCGGGCGGGTGCTCGATTTGATCTCGCGCAACTCGATCGTCTTGCACGACTGCCGCTTCGTGGTACTCGACGAGGCCGATGAGATGCTCGACCTCGGTTTCCTCGAGGACGTCGAGAAGATCCTCTCGATGACCCCCTCGGGACGCCAGACCGCGCTGTTCTCGGCGACGATGCCCCCGCCGATCCGCAAGCTCGCCGACAAGTACATGTATGACCCGGAGATCATCCAGGTCGAGGCCGCCACGCTCACGATCGACACCGTCGCCCAGTTCCAGCTGTCCGTCGAGACGCGCGACAAGGCCGCCAAGCTTGTCGAGGTGCTGCGCGCCGAGCGGCCCGAGCAAGCGATTGTGTTCGTGCGCACCAAGGTCCGCTGCGACCAGCTGTTCCGTACTTTGCGCGACGGTGGCATGAACGTGCGTGCGCTGCACGGCGACATGTCCCAGGGCTCGCGCGACGGCGTGATGCTCGCCTTCAAGGGTGGGCGCGTGCCGATCCTCGTGGCCACCGACGTGGCCGCTCGCGGGCTTGACATCTCGACCGTCACGCACGTCGTCAACTACGACGTGCCCACTTCGCCGGACACCTACGTGCACCGCATCGGGCGCACCGGTCGCGTGGGCCGCTCCGGTCGCGCGATCACGTTCGTCGAGTCGCGCCAGACGCGCGAGCTGGAGGCGATCGAGCGCCACATCGGCACGGAGATCGCCGCCTGGTCCAAGGATGCCGAGGCTGCACCCACGCCCGTGAAGGAGCGCCCGCGCCGGCACTCAAAGCCGCAGATCTCGCGCGACGCCGCCGAGCCTTCGGCCAAGCTGGTGCTCGGAAGCGGGCGTGCCGCAGGCCTGCGCGTGGCGGACATCGTCGGCGCGGTCACCTCGGCGACCGGCTTGGATGGCGAGGCCGTGCGCGATGTGAGCGTCTTGGAGCGCTTCTCGTTTCTGTCGGTCCCCTCCGCTGAGGCCGATCGCGTGATCGAGGCGCTCGACGGCCGCGAGCTGCGCGGCAAGCGGCTGCGCCTGGAGCGCGTCAAGGTCTAGGCCACGACGGTAACGTAGTCGCCAGCATGAGTTCCGCACCTGCTCAAATCGACCTTCGACGATTGCGCGCTCGGCGGGAGGAGATCCTGGGGTCCGCCGCTCAGCACGGTGCGCGCAACGTGCGTGTGTTCGGCTCGGTGGTGCGTGGCGAGTCGGATGCGTCGAGCGACGTGGACCTCTTGGTCGAGATGGAGCCGGGGCGCAGCCTGATCGACCTCGTAGGACTGTGGCAGGACTTGGAGGACATGCTCGGCACCCATGTCGATGTGCTCAGCGACGGTGGTGTGAGCCCGCATCTGCGCGAGCGCATCTACGCTGAGGCCGTATCGTTGTGAAGGACGAGCGTGCCTATCTGTTGCACGCCATCGAAGCAATCGACGCGATCTTCAACTACACGGTCGATGGCAGCGAAGCGTTCTTCTCAGACGGCAAGACCCAGGATGCCGTCATCCGCAACATCGAGATCATTGGTCAGGCGGTCAAGGGAATCTCCGACGGCACACGCGCTTTGGAGCCAGCGGTGCCCTGGCGGCAGATCGCCGGTATGCGCGACAAGCTCATCCATGAATACTTCGGCGTGGATCTCGCGCTCGTCTGGGATGTCGTTGAGCGCGAACTGCCCACGTTGCGCCCACAACTGGAGAAGCTGAGTCAGCGGTTGGCGGGTGGCGTAAGCCCAGATGATCGACCTACTTCCTGAGTCTTTTTGCCCACGTAGCAGCCCATCGCGTGGGCGCATAGCTATCGTGACCATCGTTCCAGCCGCCGACTAGCAGAGGAGCCACCTGGATGTCCACAGCAACAATGCAAACCACCGAGGGCACGATCGTCTTCGAGCTGTTCGACGAGGACGCGCCCAAGACGGTCGAGAACTTCCGCAAACTCGCCTCCGAGGGCTTCTACGACGAGCTGAACTTCCATCGCATCATCAGCGACTTCATGATCCAGGGCGGCTGCCCCCAGGGCACCGGCACCGGCGGCCCCGGCTACACGTTCGAGGACGAGATCAACTCGCACAAGATCGTGCGCGGGGCGCTGGCGATGGCCAACGCGGGCCCCAACACCAACGGGTCGCAGTTCTTCATAGTCACCGCCAAGTCGTGCCCGTGGCTGGACGGCAAGCACACCGTGTTCGGCGAGGTGCAGAGCGGAATGGACGTAGTTGACAAGCTCGAGGGCGTGCCCACCGACGGTGGGGACAAACCGATCGAGCCGGTGGGCATCGCGACCGTTGAGCTGTCGGACTAAAAAGTCTGGCCAAACGGCCAATCGGGTGTAGCCTTGTTCGCTAAGGGCGAAGTCAAGAGCGAAACGAGGCAGGGAGACAGCGATATGGCGACCGTCGAGCAGCAAGCACCGCACGCACACAACGGAGCGCCGCCCACCTCCGGCGCGGACATCCCCGTCGAGAATCCCGCCACGGGTGGGATCGCCGGCAGCGTCCCAGACCTCGACGCGGCTGCGGTTGCGGAGCTTGCCAAGCGCGCCCGCGCCGCTCAGCCGCAGTGGGAGGCGTTCGGCTTCGAGGGCCGCGCGCGCATCCTGCTGCGCGCCCAGAAGTGGCTGCTCGACAACGCCGAGCGAGTGATCGCCACGATCGTCTCGGAGACCGGCAAGACCTACGAGGACGCCGAGTTCGCCGAGATCGCCTATGCCGGTAACGCCTTCGGCTTCTGGGCCAAGAACGCCCCCGAGTACCTCGCCGACGAGCGCATCAAATCGGCCTCGGTGATGCTCAAGGGCAAGAAGCTGATCCTGCGCTACCGCCCGCTCGGCCTGATCGGCGTGATCGGCCCCTGGAACTACCCGCTCACGAACTCCTTCGGCGACTGCATTCCCGCGCTTGCGGCCGGCAACAGCGTGATCCTCAAGCCCTCCGAGGTCACGCCGCTCACATCGCTGCTGCTCGCCGAGGGTTTGCGCGAGTGCGGTCTGCCCGACGGCGTCTTCCAGGTCGCCACCGGTCGCGGTGGCACGGGCGCGGCGCTGATCGATCACGTCGACATGATCATGTTCACGGGCTCCACTCGCACCGGGCGCAAGGTCGCCGCCGCGGCCGCCGAGCGCCTGATCCCCTGCTCGCTGGAGCTGGGCGGCAAGGACCCGATGATCGTGCTCTCCGACGCCGACCTCGAGCGTGCCGCCAACACCGCCGTGTACTACTCGATGCAGAACGCCGGCCAGACGTGCATCTCGATCGAGCGCGTCTACGTCGAGGCGCCGGTCTACGACGAGTTCGTCGGCAAGGTAACCGAGAAGATGGGCAAGCTGCGCGTCGGTGCCCCGAAAGGCCCCGGCTCCGTCGACGTCGGCGCGATCACCTTCCCGCCGCAGCTCGACACGATCACAGAGCACGTCGCCGACGCGGTCGACAAGGGCGCGCGCGTGCTTGTCGGTGGCAAGGCGGTGGAGAACGTCAGCGGGCGCTTCTACGAGCCGACGCTGCTGGTCGACGTCGACCACACGATGAAGATCATGACCGAGGAGACTTTCGGCCCCACCCTGCCCGTGATGAAGATCGCCGACGCCGACGAGGGCGTGCGCCTGGCCAACGAGTCGCCTTACGGCCTCGGCGCGTCGGTGTTCACGCGCGACGTCGAGCGCGGCGAGGCGATCGCACGGCGCCTGGAAGCCGGCGCGGCGAACGTCAACGACGCGCTTGTCAACTACACGGCGCTGGAGCTGCCGATGGGCGGCGCCAAGGCCTCGGGTCTCGGCTCGCGTCATGGGGCCGGTGGCATCCGCAAGTACTGCTCCCAGCAGGCAATCGTGGTCACGCCGCGGCTTGCGCTCAAGCGCGAGGTGCACATGTTCCCCTACAAGCCCCGCACCACGCGCATGATCTCGCGTCTGTTCAAGCTGCTGTATGGGCGTGGGAAAAGGGACTGAGGAAAATGAACGTGGGCGCGTCCCGCCCAGCGCTTACCCGCTGAGCGGCACCCCGAGCAGCGCTTCGAGCTCGGGGATCGTGGTGTCGGCGCTCGTGTGATGCACGGTCGCCATGCCGAGCTCCTCGGCGGGCGTGAGGTTGAAGGGCAGGTCGTCCACGAACACGCACAGCTCTGCCGGCACGCCGGCGCGCTCGGCTCCCAGTTCGTACATGCGCTTGGCCGGCTTGCGCGTACCCTCCTCGCCTGAGATCACGAGTCCGTCGAAGATCTCGGCCAACACGTCGTGTGGGTAGCGGTGCACACCCCACGAGTTGGAGACGAGCGCTGTGCGAATGCCCGCGTCGTGGGCGGCTCTGACCGCCTCGACCATCGCCACATCGGGCTGCACTCCGGCGAACAACCCGTCGATCAGTCCGTCCGAGGGGACGCCGAGCAGCTCGGCAAAGCGCTGCTCGAAGGCGAGCTCGTCCATCGTGCCCTTCTCCAGGGAGATCAGCATCTCGCGGAACTCGGGGTCGGCGCTGAAGCGCTTGCCCAGCTCGGCCGGGTCGATCTCCATGCGCACGCAGTACTCGTGGAAGGAGGTGAACAGGTTGGTGGTGAGCACCCCGCCCCAGTCGATCAGCAGGCCCTTGCGGGTGTTGCCGTTGTCAGTCACCGAGCGCCACCTGCTCGGCCTGACGGGCGAGCTCCAGCACGCCATCGCCGAACTGCTTCAGGTAGGGGTCGTCGGTGGTGCCGGCTACCGCGCGCTTGTAGTTGCCCTCCATGAACACGATCGACTTCCAGATCGCAAGCGTGGTGTACCAGCGCAGGTCGCGCATCGAGCGGCCCGTGCGCTCTTCATAGCGTGCGATCAGCTCTGCGCGCGTGGAGAAGCCCTCGGCTCGGGTGACCTTCCCCAGATGCTCGCGCAAGCCGCCTTCGGGATCGTAGGCCTCGGTCCAGAACATGCACAGGTACCCGAGATCGGCAAGTGGGTCGCCGATCGTGGCCATCTCCCAGTCGAGCACCGACACCAGTCGCGCGGGCGGCTCGGCCGCGAATATCGTGTTGCCCAGCCGATAGTCGCCATGCACGATCGTGGCCGGGCCGGACTCGGGCTTGTGCTCGGCAAGCCACTGCCCGACGCGCTCCACTGCGGGGATCTCGCGGGTCTTGTTGAGCTCCCACAGCCCGCCGAAGCGCCGCAGCTGGCGATCCAGGTAGCCGCTGGGCTTGCCAAAGCCCTCCAAGCCCGCCGCCATCCAGTCGACCGCGTGGATCTCGACAAGCGCGTCGATCAGCTGCTCGCCGATCCGCTTGCGCTGCTCGGGCGTGTCGAGCGCCGCGGGGGTCTCCCACACGATCACCTCTCCCGGCACGCGCTCCATCACATAGAATGGGCAGCCGATCAGCGTTTCGTCCTCGCACACGGCCAGCACCTTCGGCACGCGCGCCGGAGTGCTCTCCAGGGCGCGCAGCAGACGCGCCTCGCGCAGCACGTCGTGAGCGCTCGGTGGCAGCGGCCCTCGCGGAGGACGGCGCAACACCAGTTCGCGGTAGGTGGGGTTCGTGTCCCGCTCAATCAGGTAGGTCACATTCGAGTGCCCATCGCCGATCGGCTGCGCGTGGATCTCACCGGCGCCAAGTCCGTGCTCCTCCAGGAATGTTTGAAGAGGCTCCAGCACGAGCAGCGGTGGGCGTGCGTCTGGCGCGACGTCCGCATGGCTGTGGACAATGTCGTCAGGGGCAACTGCTGGGCTCATCGGCTCGCACGCTACACCGAACGCCGTGCTCGCGGCGTGGTGAGGCGCCGGCGAGTCGCCTGGGACCGCAACATCCTCGCCTCCGACGTGTCTCAAGCGCCATGCCCAAAATTCACGCACCCCTCCACACACACAGAATCCATGCCTTGTCGTTCGCGATGCTCGCCGCCGCGGCGCTTGCCCTCGGCACATTCGGGGCGGCACCGGCTGCCGCGTCCCACGCGCAGGCGATGTTCTTCGAGGAGCCCAACCTGGTCGAGGTGAGTCCTGCCGTTCGCGCCAAGGAGCTCGCCCAGCTGCAGTCGCTAGGCGTGAAAGCGCTGCGTGTGGAGTTGTTCTGGGCCAACGTGGCCCCTGGCTCGGGCAACACGAGCAAGCCCAACTTCGAAGCCACCAACCCGGCCGCCTACAACTGGGGCAACTACGACGCGCTGCTCGCCGAAGCGAAGCGGTTGAAATGGCCGGTGCTGCTGACGGTCACCTCGCCGGTCCCCGAGTGGGCGACCGCCACCCACAAAGACAAAAGCGGCCTCACCCGCCCCAACGACACCTACTTCAAGGAATTCATGACGGCCGTGGGCAAGCACTACGGCAGCGAGGTGAGCCTGTTCGCGATCTGGAACGAGCCCAACCACCCGGCCTTCCTGCTGCCGCAGTTCAACTCGAAAGGGATGCCCGAATCGCCGCGCATCTATCGCGGCCTGTTTCAGGCCGGATATGCCGGGTTGCAGGCCTCGGGGATCGCCAAGCCCAGGGTGCTGATGGGCGAAACTGCGCCAGTTGGCGCAGACAGTCTGACCCGCAAGGAAATCAAGCAAACAGGCTTGTTGCACGATGTCGCTCCGCTCGCGTTCCTGCGCGAAGCGCTGTGCCTGAACTCGAAATATCGCAAGTCCCCCACGTGCGGGATGTTGCCCGCCTATGGGTACGCCCACCACGCCTACACCGTGGGCACGCCCTATTACGCCCCGGCGGGAGCCGACAACGTGACGATCGGCGTGCTCTCGCGTTTGTCGAATGCGCTGAACAAGGCGGCGGCGGCCCACGCGCTTCCCGGGCGCATCCCGATCTATCTGACCGAGTTCGGGATCCAGAGCTACCCCAACCGTGAACTCGGCGTGTCGCAGTCCAAGCAGGCCGAATACGACGCGATCGCCGAGAAGATCGCGTGGGAGAACTCGCGTGTGGCGGCGTTCTCCCAGTACCTGCTGCGCGACGATCCGCTCGGGGGGCCGCCCGGCTCCAGCGTGCACGGCGGATACGTCGGCTTCCAGACGGGCCTTGAGACGGTGAAGGGCACACCCAAGCTGCTCTACTACGGCTTCCCGGTGCCGCTGGTCGTCTCCAAAGCTGGCCACGGCTCCTCCCTGTGGGGGCTTGTGCGGCCGGCCGGCGGAGCCACCAAGGTGACCGTGCTCTACGCGCCGAATGGATCGAGCAAATACCGAACGTTGAAGGTCGTGTCGACCAACTCGCTCGGCTACTGGACGCTCAACTCATCGGTACAGGCCTCGCACTGGCGCGTGCGCTGGACCAGCCCGAGCAAAGTGAAGTACGAAGGTCCGCCGATAGCCGCCTCCTGAGCAGGCCGTTGGTGCTCCGGCGTCGCCCTACGATGGAGCGATGCCGGAGCTACCGGAGGTGGAGATCGCCGCGCGGCGACTTGATGCGGCGCTGCGCGGCGCGACAGTGCTCTCGGCGCTTGCGCCGGGGGTGAAGGCGATGCGCACGTTCGACCCGCCGCTGTCGGTGCTGGAGGGACAGCGCATCGAGCGCGTGGGACGGCGCGGCAAGCACTTCGTGGTCGAGCTCACCGGCGAGCTGGTGCTCTTGATCCACCTGATGTCGGCAGGGCGCTTGCAGCTGTACGACCGTCGTGCCGGGCCGCGGGACAGGACCTCGCGGTTGCTTGTGCGGGTGCTTCTCGACGATGGGGATGGGGATGGGCGTTCCCTCGGTGAGACATCGGAGAGTGGCGCTTCGCGAGAGAGCGACGGGCGTTCCCGTGATGACACCGCGGCCGGTGGCGCTGCGCGAGAGGGCGAGCTGCGCTTGCGCGAGTTTGGCTCCAAGCAGGCCGCGTGGGTGAAGCTGCTGCGCCGTGAGCAACTCGAGCAGGACGAGTCGATCGCGACGCTGGGTCCCGAGGCGTGGCCCACGCCGCCCTCGCTCGCCGGCCTGCTGGACGGGGCGCGTCCGCTGCACACGGTGCTGCGCGACCAGCACGTGCTGGCGGGGATCGGGCGCTCGTGGGTGGATGAGATCCTGTGGGAGGCGCGGCTGTCGCCGTTCAAGCGCGCCGGCGATCTGGGCGCAGAGGAGCTCGTCGCGCTGGAGCACGCGATCCTCGGCACGCTCGAGGGCGCGATCGAGCACTACGAGCACACCGTGGCGCTGCCGATCCCCGACAAGCTGCCGATGCCGCTGCGGGTGCACCGCCACGAGGGCGAGCCGTGCCCCCGCTGTAGGACCACGTTGCTGGCGGTGCACTTCGAGGATTACACGATCGCCTACTGCCCATCGTGTCAGACCGGCGGTCGCGCGCTCAAGGATCGACGGCTCTCGCGCCTGTTGAAGTGATCTTTCAGGCTTCGCGCTTGCCACTAAACGGAATGCGTGCGATCGCCGATGTATAGACAGATGGGTTCTGTCAACCGGACACTCATTCGAGGCGACGCGCCTCGTGGCGTGTGTGTCGTGCTGGGCGCGCTGGTGGTGCTTGTGCTTGTGCACGGCGCTCACACGGTGCTGGGCCTCGACCTTGGTCGGAGCGCCGCTCTATACGACACGTGGCTCTACGACGCCGTGATGGTGGGCTGCGCCGGGGTGTGCCTCGCGCGGGCCATCCTCCTCGCCGACGGGCGGCTGGCGTGGGCGTGCCTCTCGTTCGGTATCGCATGCGACGCCGCCGCGGAAATCATGGCCTCGATCAGCGAATCGTTCGCGCCGATCGCCCAGGACGTCCTGTATCTGTGCCTCTACCTGGGCGCGTATCTGGCGATCGTGCTGCTGGGTCGCCGCCGCGCGCTGCAGTTTCGGGCGAGCATGTGGTTGGACGGCGTCATCGGAGGCCTCGCCGTTGGCGCTGTCGGTGCGCTGGCTCTCTCCACGCCGGGCCTGCTGGCCAGTCATGGCAGCGGGGTGAGGGCGGCCCTGTCGATCTCCTATCCGCTCACCGACGTTCTCTTGATCGGCGTCGCCGTCGTGATGCTGGCGCTGGGCGGGTGGCGCGGCTGTCGCACCTTCGCCACGATCGCCCTGGGCTTCATGGTGATGGCGGTGGCCGATGCGGTGTACCTGTTCCAGGAAGCCCACGGGGGCTACGTGGTCGGCACACCGCTCGACACGCTGTGGCTGCTGGCGGCCCTGATACTCGCGCTCGGGGCCTGGCAGCCCGACAGCGGGGGGGTCAGCGACCGGCACTCGCTGGGAGCTGTGATGGCGGCCCCGATCCTGTGCGGGTTGGCCTCGATCGGGGTGCTGGCCTACGGGAGCGTCGAGGGCATCGTGGGAGCGTCGACGTGGCTGGCTGTGGCAACGCTCGTGGCCGTGTTGCTGCGGCTGCTCGCGACGGCGCGCGAGAACATCGCCCTGATCGTCTCCACGAGCGAGCTGGCCGAGCACGACCCGCTCACGGGTCTGGGTAACCGCCGGGCACTGTTGCGGGATCTCGAGCTGGCCCTCGCCGGCGCCGGCGCCGCCAGCCCAAGGCTCATGCTGCTGTTCGACCTCAATGGCTTCAAGCTCTACAACGACACGTTCGGCCATCCCGCCGGCGACGCGTTGCTGGCGCGCCTCGCCCGCAGGCTGGCTGAGCATGCCGCGCCCTACGGCTGTGCCTACCGCCTGGGGGGTGACGAGTTCTGCGTGCTGCTGGAGCCAATCTCCGATCCCATGGCGGTCTCCGCGGAGTTGGCTGCCTCGCTGCTCGAGCGCGGCGAGCGATTCACGATCGGCGCCAGCTATGGGGAAGTGCTTTTGGGCGTCGAGGCGAGCAACACCGAGCACGCGATGCGGATCGCCGACCAGCGCCTCTACGCCCAGAAGCGTCTCCTGCGCCCGCTTCCAGCTCCCGAGTGGCGCGACGTGCTGCTCGGGCTGCAGCGCGAACGCGACCCTGAGCTGGGCACGCACGTGCAGGAGGTGGCGCATCTCGCCCGCCTGATGGGCACTCGTCTGGAGATGTCGGGGAGAGACCTCGCGGACCTCGTGGCGGCGGCCGAGCTGCACGACATCGGCAAGGCTGCGATCCCCGATGCGATCCTGGAGAAGCCGGCTGCGCTCGACAGCGAGGAGCGAGTCTTCATCGAGCGCCACACAATCATCGGCGAGCGGATCCTCGCCTCCGCCGCCACGGGGCGCACCGTCGCCGCGATCGTGCGGTCCACCCACGAGCGCTACGACGGGCGCGGCTATCCGGACGGAATCCGCGGCGAGCAGATTCACCTGTCGGCTCGCATCATCGCGATCTGCGACGCCTACGAGGCAATGACCAGCCCTCGGGTCTACCAGCCTGCCGTGTCAGTGCAGCAGGCGCTCGCGGAGCTGGCGCAAGGTGCGGGAAACCAGTTCGATCCCAAGCTCACCGAGCTGTTCATCAAGCTCGTGCTCGACGATCCTGCACTTGCTGGTTCGTTTGCAGGGCTCAAGCAGTCGGACTGACGCCCGGTGCCGCCAGCGGTTGGTAATGCGCGACGATGCGCGCAAGCAGCACGCTGCCCTCGAACAGCAGATACAGCGGCACGGTCTCCAGCAGCAGCGTGATCGCATCGCCGGGCAGCAGCGCGGCCACGGCCGCGCACGCAAGGATCGCATAGCGGCGATTGTGGGCGAGCTTGGCGGGTGTGACGATGCCGGCGCGGGTGGCCGCGAGGATCGCCACCGGCACCTGGAAGACCAGTCCCATCGCGAGCAGGATCACCGCCGCGAAGTGGTAGTACTGGCTCGCCTGCACGAGCACGTTGAACTGGCCGCTGTTGAAGTTCTGAAAGAAGCGCACGGCGGCCGGGAGCACCACGAAGTAGCCAAACGCCACACCGATCACGAACAGCACCGGGATCGCCAGCATCAACGAGTTGGCGATTTTGCGCTGGTCGGGGCTGAACGCCGGGAGCAAGAACCCATACAGCTCCCACAGCACGATCGGCAACGCCAGGATCAGCGCAAACATCAGCGTCACGCCGATCGTCGTGTTGAACGGCTCGCCGATCCCGAGTGTCACGGGCTTGTTGCCGCTGGGGGCGGCCGACAACCGCGAGATGTCCTTTTGCAGACGCGGGGCGGTGCTGTGAAGCGTCGCGCGCGCGGCGGCACTGGCGCCGCTGCCGGGCCGCTCCAGTGCGCCTACGACGGTTGCGAGCTGCACTGCCACGTCGCGGGAGCTCTGCTGGACGCTGTAGGTCGCGCCCAGCGGTCCGTTGCCCTCGCGCACCTGCTTCTGGGTCTCGTGGGCAAGCGGCGCGTTGACGAGCCGCAACAGTGCATGGTTCTGCCAGAAGCACACCGCGAACGCCACGGAGATCGCGACCAGCGCGACGATCAGGCGGCTGCGCAACTCATCCAGGTGGTCTACCCAGCTGAGCCGCTCCTCGTGTCCGATGCTTGCGATGGCGACTGCTGCCATGGCTGCTCCCGTCGGTCTCGCTCAGGGTTCCGCGCGTGATCAGGCGGCGCGGTCGTCGGGCTCGCTCGTGACGATCGGGGCGGGTGCCGGCACGCTTGCGACCGGCGCTTGCGGCTGGGAATGCTCCTGTGTTATGGCACTGAGCGTCGAGTGTGTGTCATCGCCGCCGATTGCCTCCTTGAAACCGCGCAACCCGGTACCGAGCGAGTGGCCCAGCTCCGGCAGGCGCTTGGCGCCGAATACCAGCAGCAGCACTACGAGCAAAAACATCAGATGGAGCGGATTGTCGAGGCCCATTGTGGATCTCCTCCGGTTGGGTTGCGTATCGATCGGTTGGTCTTCGCGCAGAGGCGCCGAGCGGATCACTGGCGTCCTGCGACACTCGGGTTGGCGTGAAAGTCGCCGTCGAGGCGGATCTCCTCGTGTTCGCCTGATCCACGGGAGCGTGTCGTGCGAATAACCGTCGATGCGTTTCCCACGTCGTTTCAAATGAGCTCGATCAAATCCCACCTCGCGCGCTCCCCGGCGCATCTGCGTCGGCTCGCCGACGAGGAGCTGATGGAGCTCGTGTGCCGCAACGACGCGGCGGCGTTCGAGATCGTGCTCGAGCGTCACCTCGACGCCGCGTTCTCACTGGCATACCGAATGATCGGGCGCCGCGCGCTGGCCGAGGACGTGGTGCAGGAGGCGATGCTCTCGACTTGGCGCAGCGGCGCTCGCTATGACCGCTCGCGCGGGAGCGTGCGCAACTGGATCCTCGGCATAACCCATCATCGCGCCGTGGATGGGCTGCGTCGCGACGGGGTGCGCACCCACAAGAACGTGAGCGACGAAGGGCTCGAGGAACACCTGGAGGCGCCCGACCGCACCGACGTGGAGGTGGCGCGACGCGACGAGGCCCAGGAGGTTCGCAGCGCGCTGCGGCGTCTGCCCGACGAGCAGGTTCGGGTGATCGAACTGGCGTACTTCGGTGGCTTCACCCATACTGAGATCGCCGAGATGCTCGATCTGCCGATTGGAACAGTCAAGGGCCGCATGCGCTTGGGGCTGGAGAAGATGCGTGTGCGACTGTCGCCCTCGGAGACGGTCGCATGAGGCACCTCGGGCACGCTTGCGCTGGGAGCCCCGGCTCGATCTCGTCGGGTTCCCGCTCGATCTCCTTGTCGGAGGCGCTCCGATGAGCTCCACAGACCGTGAGTGCGAGGAGCGCGGGCAGGTCGCCGCCTACGTGCTGCGCGCGCTCGAGCCCGAGGAGGCCGAGCGCTACCGCGAGCACATAGTCGGTTGCGCGGTGTGCAGCGCGGCCGTGGCAGACCTGCAGCGGATCGCCGACTCGCTGCCGGTCGCCGTGCCGGGAGTGCTCGCCTCCGGGGCGCTGCGCGAGCGGATCATGGTCGGCGTGCGCTCCGAGGCCGAGCTGCTCGACGCTGCCGGCGCGAGTGCGGATCGACTTCAGCCCACACGCCGCCGTGTGCGCTTGCGTTTGCGTCGCCCGCAACTGCTCACAGCAGGGGTGGCTTTGGTCGCGGGTCTGCTGATCGGGGCGATCGTGCTCAACACGGGCTCCTCGACGCCCTCGGTGCACGTCACCACCGCGCAGCTCGCATCGGTGCCGGTCGGCGCACACGCCACGCTGCGCCAGCTCGGCGCGCACGCCGAACTGGTCGTCTCGGGCATCTCCCAGCCGCCACGCGGCAAGATCTATGAGCTGTGGCTCGCCGGGGAAAACGGCAACCCGCGGCCGACCGATGCCTTGTTCGGCGTGAACCACGAGGGCAGCGCCTCGGTCAACGTTCCGGGCGATCTTGCCGGTGTCAGCCGCGTGATGGTGACAGCCGAGCCACTGGGCGGCAGTCGGCATCCGACCAGCTCGCCGATCATCGTGGCGACGCTGCGCTCGTCCTGAGCGGGACATAGCTTCCGTCAGGGCAAGGTCCCTGTCAAAGTTCGGCACTCTCGATGCGGCTAGGATCCGGGCGTGATCGAGCAAGGGCAAGAGGCTCCCGACTTCGAGTTGCCAGACCAGGACGGACATGCCGTGAAGCTCTCGGGCTTGCGCGGCCGGCCGGTGGTCGTGTACTTCTACCCAAAGGCATCGACCCCGGGCTGCACGACCCAGGCATGCGGGGTGCGCGATCGCCGCGCCGACTACGAGCAAGTGGATGCGGTGGTGCTGGGGATCTCCCCAGACCCGGTGGCAAAGGTCAAGAAGTTCCACGACAAAGAGGGTCTGAACTTCGTCCTGCTGGCCGACGAGGGCCATTGCGTGGCCGATGCCTACGGCGTGTGGATCGAGAAGTCGATGTACGGCAAAACGTACTTCGGCAACGAGCGCACCACCTTCGTGGTCGGACCCGACGGGAAGGTGGCCGCGGTCCTGCGCAAGGTCAAGCCTGCCGAGCACGACGAGCTGGTGCTCGCGGCGCTCGACGGCTCCACGCATTCGAGCTGACTCTCATGCGCGCGTCCGCGCGGTATACATGGGGAACCGTTCACGCTCGCTGAGAAGGGAGATCGACATCATGCTTGCAAGTGCCGTCCTCGAGGCGCCCGAGCGCGAATCCGACGAGGACGATTGGGACGAGGAGGAGTTGGACTCAGACGAGCTCGACGTCGGGCTCGACGAGGAGGGCCTCGAATCTGACGACGACGAAGACTTCTAGAGGCAGCTCATCGACAGAGGTCTCGCTGGCGGGTGTCGGCTTGGCTACCCGAGGGATGGTCGTTGCCGGCGGGAGGTCTCCGTAGGCTTGGGTCGGTGCCCACGCTTGCGCAATCAGTCGCCCATGGTCTGACCTCGGTCGCCTCGACTGCGATCTTCCCGGGGCCGGCCGGGATCGCCCACGGTCTGCCCGCGATCGGATCCGCGTCGGTCGCGCAGAGCTTCGATTCGTTTGTCGAAGCCGCGGGACAGTTCTTCTCCGACCTGGCGGCTGTGCACTGGGGTGCGCTTGTGCTCGGTCTGCTGTTCTTCGGGCTCAACCTCACGCTGCGCTCGCGCGCGTTCTTTCACAGCCTCCGAGCCGCCTACCCGACCGTGCGCTTCCAGTGGCGACGCATCTGGGGCGCGTATGTCGCGGCGGTCGGCTTCAACAACGTGGTGCCCGCGCGCGGCGGGGACATCATCAAGCTGTTCCTCACGCGCAGCTCGATCCCCGGCTCCTCCTATCCCACGGTCGCCGCGGCGTTCTTCGTGGAGTCCGTCTTCGACGTAGCCGTCGGTGTGTTCGTGCTGATCTTCGCGTTCTCTCAGGGTGTGTTTCCCAAGCCCCCCGACTTCTCCAAGCTCAACTCGTTCGACATCTCCTATCTCGCCGAGCACTTCCGCTTCACGCTCTTTCTGATCACGCTGCTCGGCATTCTCGGGCTTGTCGCGTTCGCACTGCTGTCGGTGCGTGTGAAGGCGTTCTGGGCACGCGTGCGTCAGGGGCTCACGATCCTCACCGACCGTCGTCGCTACCTGCGCGAAGTCGCCGCGTGGCAGGCGGTCGCGTGGGTGTGTCGTTTCGTGGCCTTCTGGTTTCTGCTCGACGCGTTTCGCGTCGGGGGCTCGGTCGGCAATGTGCTGCTCGTGTTCGGAGCCAGTCAGGTGGCGGGTGCGGTTCCGTTCACGCCCGGCGGCGCCGGCGTGCAGCAGGCGCTGCTGGTGAAGGTGTTCGCTACGAGCGCCCCGACGGCGGTTGTCGCCGCCTATTCGGTCGGTCAGCAGATCGCGATCGCGACGTTCACGGCGATCATGGGCCTTTGTGCGGTCGTGTTCATCTTTCGCTTCCGCTCCTTTAAAGAGGTCATCGCTGCTGGGCGCGCGTCGCGGGAAGAGGAGCGCGCATCCGAACGTGGGGAGGACGACGACTCCGCCGGGAACGCTCCGCGCGCATCTCGCGCCGGGGCGTGAAGCTCGTTAGGCCGGAAGCTCCTACACCGGGCGTGAAGCTCTTTACTGCAGGCCCTCGCGCGCCTCGCGCACGAGTGTGACGGCCTCGGGAAACACGAGCGCGATCACACGACGAATCTGCTCTGCCTGATCCTCGGCGCTGCCCTGTACGTTGACGCGGTTGACTGCCGCCACCGTCATGTCGACGGCGAGCTTGATCGCATTGTCGGCCCACGCCAGCGCTTGCTGGCCCTGCATCTGTTCTGCGAACTGCGCCAAACGGCGTTGCAACTCCTCGGGGTCGCCGAACAGGTCGCCAAAGCCTTCACCCTCCATGGGCCCATCCTAGCGTGAGGGCGTAACTCGGCAGGCCACAAGCGCATAGACTGCCGTGCCGATGGCCGCCACCGCAGAGATCAAGGAGCGCACAGCCTTTGAGACCGAACGTCGCGCCCGGCTCGGGGTGCCGGTGTCCGCGGGTGGCGTGCTCTACCTGCTGAGCGCGATCATCCTGAACGCGACGCTCAAAGAACTGCCCACGGTCGGCATCGTGCAGGGGCTCGAACCGGCGCTGCGCGGGGAAGCCAACCCGGCCGTGAGCCCCCGAGCCGCGGAGGTCAAGTACATCAACCACCACGCCTTTGGGCTGATTGCGGGCAACCTGCTCGCGGCGCTTGCCGTGCTCGCGCTCACGCTGGTGCTGCTGTTCATAATCGACTGCACCCGCTTTCGCAGGCCCGAGGCATGGCGCGCCGCACGTCCGCTGGTGCTGATCGGTGGAATCGGCTACGCGGTGCTCAACCTGATCCACGAGGTCGTGCTCGCGATCGAGGCGCACAACTTCGTCAGCTCCGGCAACTACACGAACAGCGCCGTGGAAAAAGCGCTGCTGGCAACCGGCTTTGGCGGGGTCTTCTTGAGCTTGCTGGGACTGCTGGCGGCGCTTGCGCTGACGGTGGGGACGATCGCCGTGATGGTCGGCGCGATGCGCGCCGGTCTATTGCCGCGGTGGCTCAGCGTGCTCGGCATCCTCGCGGGCGTGCTGTTCCTGCCGCTGTTCAACAGTCCCTATCTGCAGTTCATTCTCACCTTCTGGCTCGTCGCGATGGGCATGCTGCTGATGGAACGCTGGCCCAATGGCGACCCCCCTGCTTGGGCTGCCGGGGAGGCGCGCCCCTGGCCGACTCAGGCCGACATGCGCGCACAGCGCGAAGCGGCGGGTGACGGTGCGACCGGTGGCCGCTCGCGAGGACCGAAGGACGCTCGCAACGGCGATGGGCCGGATGCGGACGTGGCGCCGGCCCCGACCCCCACGGGGGCGGGCTCCAGGCGCAAGCGCCGCAAACGCGGCTGAGTAGGCGCGCGGCCCAGGGGAATGGCACGCTCTCTTGTCCTGAATGTCCAAGCCACCACGCGCTGATGTTGCATTTGGTGTGAGGCGCAAGGATTGAGGTGCTTCTCAAGGGGGAATAAAGAAAGGTAGACCGCGGCCTTGCCGCACGCCTGGGCGCGATCGGAAGTTTAAAAGCATCAATGCCGCCTGGCATTGGGCGGCGCGAAGGAGGGTCCCATGGAGGCAGCATCGATCCATCCTCGTCCGGCACAGGGCGTCAGCCCGCCGCTCGCCAGGTCAGACGCAGGTGAGCGCCCGGTCGCGAGTTCGTGGTCGCCGGCCAACCCGGCGCCACTTGGTCTCGCAGGTTTCGCAATGACCACGTTCGTGCTCTCGATGTTCAACGCCAACCTCGTCAACGAAAAGGGTGTGCCGGTCGTCCTCGGATTGGCGCTCGCCTACGGCGGGATCGTGCAACTGCTCGCCGGCCTGTGGGAGTTTCGCACCGGCAACACGTTTGGCGCGGTCGCGTTCTGCTCATATGGCGCGTTCTGGATCTCATTCTGGGCGCTGGAGGTGTTCTACGCGAAGAGCATCGGCGGCAACGTCGGGCACGCCGTCGGGGTGTACCTGTGGGCGTGGGCGATCTTCACCGCCTACATGACGGTCGCGGCGTTGCGCGTCAGCGGAGCTGTGCTGCTCGTGTTCGTGTTGCTGACCATCACGTTCATCCTGTTGGCGATCGGTGCGACCGGACCGCACATCACGGTCACACACTGGGGTGGATACCTGGGCCTGGCGACGGCCGCCGCGGCCTGGTACGCCTCGTTTGCGATCGTCACCAACTCGACGTTCAAACGAACCGTCATGCCGGTGATGCCGCTGGGCGACTAGTAAACGACGAACACACGATCGATAGAGTCAACGCGATGCCCACCGAAAGAGTCGATGCGATGCCTATGGAAGGGATCGACACGATGCCAACGGTGGGGATCGACGCGACGCTCGCAGAAGGGGAGGTGTAGGCGATGGCCACTGACGCGGACACGCTCGACGAGCAGCTGGCCCGGATGCTCGAGCTGGAGCGCTTCGAGCCCCCTGCAGGGTTCCGCGAGGCCGCTCTGCTGAAAGATCCCGCCGTATACGAGCAAGCGGAGCGCGATCCGCAGGCGTGGTGGGTCAGGCAGGCCGAGCAGCTGGACTGGTTCGAGCCGTGGGAGCAGGTGCTCGACGACTCGAACCCACCCTTCTACAAGTGGTTTGTGGGGGGCAAGATCAACGCCTCCCACAACTGTCTGGACCGGCATGTCGCCGCCGGCCTGGGCGAGCGTGTCGCGCTGCACTGGCTCGGCGAGCAGGGCGAGCAGCGCGACATCACCTACGCCGCGCTGCTCGATGAGGTCAAGCGGTTCGCGAGCGCATTGAAGAACCAGGGGGTTGGCAAGGGTGACGTGGTCGGCATCTACCTTCCGATGATCCCCGAGGTGGTCGTGGCGATGCTCGCGTGCGCTCGCATCGGCGCCCCCCACAACGTGGTGTTCGGTGGTTTCTCCGCCGAGGCGGTGCGCGAGCGCATGGAGTTCTCAGAAGCAAAGGCGCTGATCACAGTCGACGGCGCGGCGCGCAAGGGGAAGACCGCGCTGGTGAAGGATCGCGTGGATGAGGTCATGGGAGACCTCTCGACGCTGCAAACGATCGTCGTAATACGCAGCAAGGGCACGCCGTGTCAGATGAAGGCGGGCCGCGACGTCTACTACGACGAGATCATGGCCGACGCCGATGCGGAGTGCCCAGCCGAGCCGCTGGACGCCGAGCATCCGCTCTACATCCTCTACACCTCGGGCTCGACCGCCAAGCCGAAGGGGATCCTGCACAGCACCGGGGGCTATCTGACGGGCGTCAGCGCCACCCATCGCTACGTGTTCGACTTGAAGGCCGAGTCCGACGTCTACTGGTGTGCGGCCGACGTCGGCTGGGTTACCGGCCACTCCTACATCGTCTACGGCCCGCTTGCCAACGGCGCCACCTCGGTGATGTGGGAGGGCGCGCCCGACTATCCCCACAAGGACATCTGGTGGGAGATAATTGAGCGCTACAAAGTCAACATCCTCTACTGCGCTCCCACCGCGATTCGCGCCTGCATGAAGTGGGGTCCCGAGTGGCCCGGCAAGCACGATCTATCCTCGCTGCGCCTGCTCGGTAGCGTCGGCGAGCCAATCAACCCGAAGGCGTGGCTGTGGTACCACAAGGTGATCGGCGGCGAACGTTGCCCGATCGTGGACACCTGGTGGCAGACGGAGACCGGCGCGATCATGATCACACCGCTGCCCGGCATCACCGTCACCAAGCCGGGCTCGGCCACCCATCCGTTCCCGGGGGTGCGAGCACAGGTGCTCAGCGAGTCCACCGGCGAGCCGATCGGCGAAGGCCAGGGCCTGCTGGTGCTCACCCACCCGTGGCCATCGATGCTGCGCACCCTCTACAAGGAGGACGAGCGCTTCATCGACACCTATTTCAAGCGCTTCGGCAAGGAGACATATCTGGTCGGCGACGCCGCCCGCGTGGACTCAGATGGCTACATCTGGGTGATCGGGCGCATCGATGACGTCGTGAACGTCTCCGGGCACCGGCTGTCTACGGCCGAGGTCGAGTCCGCGATCGTCGCCCATCCCGATGTCGCCGAGGCGGCGGTGATCGGCCAGCACGACGAGGACACCGGACAGGCGATCGTCGCGTTCGTCACGCTCCAGGGCGACCTGCAGGGCGATGATGCCGAGATCGAAAGCGTGCGCAACACCGTCGCGGAGCGGATCGGCAAGTTTGCGCGGCCGAAGCGCATCATCTGGGCTGAGGATCTGCCCAAGACTCGCTCGGGCAAGATCATGCGCCGCCTGTTGCGCGACATCGCCGAGGGACGCGCGCTGGGGGATGTGACCACGCTGCGCGATCCCGCGGTGATGGCCCAGCTGGAGGGGCGTATCAAGGAGCTGCAAGCAAGCGAAGCGTAGGAGGGTGGCGCATCGCGAAATGTGAGCGGTTACGCTCACGGCGATGCCGAGCGTCGTCGAAGACACTGGCCCCGCGATCAGCACGACCGCGCTGGTAAAGCGCTTTGGCGATCGCACCGCGATAGATCGCGTCGACCTGCACGTGCCACGCGGCAGCGCGTTTGGTTTCCTCGGTCCCAACGGGGCCGGCAAGACGACGATGATCCGCATGCTGCTCGGCCTCACGCACGCCAGCTCGGGCAGCATGAGCGTGCTCGGGCATCCCGTTCCCTCCGAGCGTGGCGAGGCGCTGGCGCGAGTCGGGGCGATTGTCGAGGAGCCGCGCTTTCATCCACAGCTCTCCGGGCGCGAGAACCTGCGCATCGTTGCTGCCGTGCGCGGACCCGAGACGCACGAGCGGATCGGACCGGCGCTAAAGCGTGTCGGTCTCGCCGATCGTGCCGATGAGAAGGTCAAGAAGTACTCGCTCGGCATGCGCCAACGCCTCGGCGTTGCCCGCTGCCTGCTCGCCGACCCGCTGTTGTTGATCCTCGACGAGCCCACCAATGGCCTTGACCCCGGTGGCATCCAGGAGTTCCGCGAAATGATCCGCGCGATGGTGGAGCAGGAGGGGCGCACCGTGTTCATCTCCTCGCACCTGCTCGACGAGGTCGAGAAGATCTGCGACCACGCCGCGATCGTCGATCGGGGAAAGATCGTCACCCAGGGAGCGATCGCCGAGCTCGCCGAGGGCAGCACCCAACACGAACTAATAGTCGGCGTGAACAACCCGGAGCGCGCGCTCACCGTGCTTGAGGGATGTGAGCACGCCCGCGAGGCTCATCGCTCGGATGAGGGCCTGCGCATTGTGCTGGCCGATGTGTCGAGCATGACCGCCGCCGACAGGGCCGCCGCCGTCAACGCTCTGCTGGTGGGCTCGGGCTTGGCCGTCTCCCGTTTGGAGCCGGTACGCCAGAGCCTCGAGAAGCGCTTCCTCGAGGTCACGTCGAGATTGAGCGATTCACCCGCCGAGGAGGTGAAGGCATGAATGCCACCGCTGTCACTCCAAGCGAGGCGAGGTCGAGCATGAACGCCACGGTCGCGGCCCAGATGACGGGTGCCGACATCCTCAAGCTGCGCAAGAAACGCGGGATCTTGATCTGGTCGCTGGTGCTGGCACTCGCCCCAATATTGATCTACTTCATCGCGGCGGTGATCGAGCACGCCTCCAATCCGGGCAGCGGTCATGGGCAATATGGGCCGGCGGGTGGCGTGCAGAACTTCTCCGACGGGCTGCGGGTGATCGCGCTTCTGTTCGGGCCGCTCGCAGCGCTGTTGATCGGCGTGGAGGCCGGCACCGGGGACGCGTCGGCCGGTGTTTTCCGAGACCTCGTCGTCACCGGTCGCTCGCGCCTGGCGCTGTTCGCCTCGCGTGTGCCCGCCGCGCTGGCGGTCACCTTCGCGATGATGCTCGGCGCCTACGCGCTACTGCTGGTCGGAACCTTCGCCTTCGCCTCGGGTCTACCAACCCCGAGCGGGTCGCTGATCCTCGACGGCCTGGGTTTCTTGCTGTTGGCCACGGGGATGATGTGCGTGGTCGCGGTGGGCTTCGCCGCGCTGAGCACGTCCAAGCCGGGAGCGATCATCGCGATGATTGCGTGGTTGATCGTGGCAAGCCCGGTGCTCGCCAACATCGAAGGGCTGGGGAGCTTCCGCGACGGCCTGATGAGCCAGGCGATCTCGCACTTCAGCCCGGTCAGCACGGGTGGGGGAGGGCGTGGCGCCACCGTCACGATGGCAGGCGGAACGGCTTTTGTCGTGCTCGTCGGCTGGGTGGTTCTTTTCCTAGCGCTCGGGGCCTGGCGCACGCGCACGATGGACGCGTGACACCGTTGTGCTGTTCCGCCCGGCACATGTGCCGGGCGGCCGGACCGTACATGTACGGTCCGGGGCAGGGTCGCATGCGACCCTGCCGACCTTGCCGCATGCGGCAAGGTCCCCAAAAGGACTGATCTACACCTTGCGGTGCTCGGGCACCCACGCGCCGTCCTCGGAGCGCGTGAAGTCCTGAAACAGCCCGGGCGCCTCGACCTGCATCACGCGGGCAATCTGGTCGAACACGAGCCGCAGCTCCTCCTCGGCTCCCTCGGCCGTGCGCATCTCGATCACATGGCGCAGCGTGCGCGCGTTGGCGGTCCAGAGGATGTCGGTCGAAAGGCCGATCGGCGCGAGGCGGCGCAGCGCCGAGGTGACCTCCTTCTTGACGTGAAACGGCACCCCTTGCGCGTCGATGCCCAGCTGCTCGGCGGCGCTCACCTGAAATTCCTCCAGCTGCTCCACGATGCTCAGCACCTGCTCGCGCACCGGCTCCAGCGCAGGGGGCACACGGAAGCCGATGTCGGTGAGGCGCACATAGCGCAGGCTCTCCTGGCTGAAGGCCGATCCGGCACGATGGCGCACAAGCTCGTGCGTGAACACGCGGCTCACGTTGCGCAGCGCAAAGGACCAGTTGGCGTGCTCCAGCACGCTTCCGTGAGCGCTCTTGAGGATGTTGGCGAAGTATTCGCGCTGGTCGGTGCGCACCTTCGTCACGTTCGGGTTGAGCCCCGGCTCCCAGCTGCGATAGCACGCTCGCCCACCGAACTCGACGATCAGCTCGCCGTGATTGAGATCCCCGCCCACCCCGCCGGTCTCCTCCAAGCGACGCTCCAACCACGACTCGCCGCCAACGTCCTGCAGGTAGCCGCGCATCCCCTCCACGTCGATCGAGGGCCTCGCAAGCAGAAAGACCTTGGGTGTCGTCTCGTGCATGGGATCGGCGATGCTACCGTCCGCTACGGATGAGCCCTTCCCCCGCCCAATCCGAGCTTCCCGACGCCGAGCTGGAGCAGGCCGCCTGGGATCTCGACCCGCTCGTGGACGGGCAGGGCGACGCGGGCGCGCGGCGTCAGCTCGACGAGGCGCTCGAGCGCGCGCAGGTGTTCGCAGAGCGCTACGTGGGCAAGCTCGGCCAGCTCGACAGCACCGCGCTGGAGCAGGCGATGCGCGAGCTGGCCACGATCCAGGAGCTGGCCGGGCGTGCGGCCACATATGCCGGGCTGCGCTTCTCGGTGGACACCTCCGATCCGCCGCGCGGCGCACTGCTGCAAGAGGTGCAGGAGCGCGCCACCCAGATCGAGACCACGCTGCTGTTCTTCGAGCTGGAATGGGCCGGCTTGGAGGACGAGCAGGCCGATGCGCTGCTGGCCGACGAGCGCCTGGAGTTCTGCGCCCATCATCTGCGCAACGTGCGCCGTTATCGCGAGCACCTGCTGAGCGAACCGGAGGAGAAGATCCTCGCGGAGAAGTCGGTCACGGGCGCGAGCGCCTGGTCGCGGCTGTTTGACGAGTTGACCTCCGCGATAGAGGTGCGGTTGCCGGTCCCCGCTGGCGCAGATGGGTCGCGGGCCGGCGGTGAGCGCTCACCGGATCACGGCGGTGCAGGGGAGACGCAGACGCTCGCGCTCGATGTGGCGCTCAGCCGGCTGGTGCTGCCCGATCGCGAGCTGCGGCGCACAACCGCCGAGGCGGTCACCGAGGCACTGGCTCCGGGGCTGCGCACGCGAGCGTTCCTGTTCAACACGCTGCTTGCCGACAAGGCCGCCGACGACCGTCTGCGCAGCTATCCGAGCTGGGTGTCGGCTCGCAACCTCTCCAACGAGGCCAGCGACGAGTCGGTCGCCGCGCTGATCGCCGCCGTCAGGGCACGCTACGAGTTGCCACGGCGCTGGTATCGATTGAAGGCGCGCTTGCTCGGGGTCGAGCGGCTCGCAGACTACGACCGCATGGCGGCCGTCACCGAGGACGAGGTCACATACTCGTTTGCCGAGGCACGCGAGATCGTGCTCGACTGCTACTCGTCGTTCTCCGGCGAGCTGGGCGAGGTTGCCAAGAGCTTCTTCGACGGGCACTACATCGACGCGCCCGTGCGCCCCGCCAAGCGCGGGGGAGCGTTCTGCGCGTCGGCCGTCCCCTCGGTGCACCCGTATGTGATGCTCAACTACACCTCGCGCCGTCGCGACGTGCTCACGCTCGCGCACGAGCTGGGCCACGGCGTGCACTTCGCGCTGGCGGCCGGGCAGGGCATCTACCACCAGGGGACTCCGCTCACGCTCGCCGAGACCGCGTCGGTGTTCGGCGAGACGATCGTGTTCGGGCGCTTGCTGGAGGAGGACAGCTCGCCCGCCTCGCGCCTGGCGCTGCTGGCCGAGAACATCGAGGGCACGATCGCCACCGTGTTCCGCCAGGTCGCGATGAACCGCTTCGAGGAGCTCGTCCACAACGCGCGCCGCGAGCAGGGCGAGCTGTCGGTCGAGCGCTTCGGCGAGCTGTGGAGCGAGAGCCAGACCGAGATGCTCGGCGACTCGGTGGAGATCACCGAGGGCTACCGCTCGTGGTGGTCCTACATCCCACACTTCATCGGCTCGCCCGGGTATGTGTACGCGTACGCCTACGGTCAGCTGCTCGCGCTGTCGGTGTATCAGCGCTATGAGCAGCTCGGCGAGGAGTTCGTGCCGCGCTACCTGGAGCTGCTGGCCGCGGGCGGCTCGCGCTCGCCGCAAGAGCTGGGCGAGATCGTGGAGGTGGATCTGGCCGACCCGGGCTTCTGGGACGCCGGGCTCGATCTGGTCGAGCGCCAGTTGCAGGCGGCCGAAGAGGCCGCGGGGGATGCCGGGCGCGTGTAGGCCGTTGGCAAAAGCCGACTACACCGGTCGGGTCCGGTTGTGGCCATCACCGACCACGTGTCAAGAAAGCGGCTCTGGTCAGGGTGATTCGAGGTGTGCTAGATTCCAGAAACGGACCGCTAGTCCGTTTATCTTCCGTCGCAACGGAGTGCTCGACGACACCTCCATCGAAAGGATCTCCCGTGCCTGACCTGAACATCGCGATCATCCTCGGTAGCACGCGCCCGGGGCGAAACGGTAAGGCAGTAGCCGACTGGGTGCTCGAGAGGGCGCAGGCACGAACGGCCGCGCGGTATGAGCTCGTTGACCTCGCGGACTACCCGCTTCCCCATCTGGACGAGCCGATTCCGCCGTCGGTGGGGCAGTACGTGGGTGAGCACACGAAGGCGTGGGCGCAGAAGATCGGCTCTTACGACGGTTTCATCTTCGTCACGCCCGAGTACAACCACTCCACCTCGGGCGTGCTCAAGAATGCGATCGACTACCTCTACGCCGAGTGGAACAACAAGGCTGCCGCGTTCGTCAGCTACGGCGCGCTCGGCGGCGCCCGCGCGATCGAGCACCTTCGCGCCATCTGCAGTGAGCTCCAGATGGCTCACGTGCGCCAGCAACTCAGCTTCTCGATGTGGACAGACTTCGAGAACTTCTCGAGCTTCGCACCGGGACCCCAGCACGACGAAGCGGCAGTCACGCTGTTCGACCAGCTCGAGGCGTGGACCACAGCGATGAAGACCCTCCGCGATTGACAGGCGATCCAACCGCAGCACAGAGGCTGCCGATGGCGGGGGCGCCCCGCGAACGTGCCGATGCGGCAGCCAACCGTGTGCGAATCCTGCAGGCGGCTCGCCGGGTCCTGGCCGAGCGAGGCGCCGAGGGGACATCGCTCGATGCCGTTGCCAGCGAGGCGGGGGTTGGCAAGGGAACCGTCTTCCGCCGTTTCGGTGACCGGTCCGGCTTGTTCCAGGCGCTCTCGGACGAGCACCTCAGATCCTTCCAGGACGCCTTCATAGCCGGCCCCCCACCGCTGGGGCCCGGAGCGCCACCTGGCGAGCGTCTCGCCGCCTTCCTCGACGGGCTGCTCGATCTCTACGACTGTCATCTCGAGCTGACGCTCGCCCTGGAGAAGGACCGCTGGAAAGCGCCGATCGAGGGCTACCTCACACTCTCGGTGCACCTCGAGAGCCTCCTGGAGCAGATCTCCCCGAGACTCGACGCGCCGATCACCGCACAGCTGTTGCTAAGCGCGCTGAACGTGAACCTCGTCAGCTACCTGCGCCGCGAGCAGGGTGTAGGCCTCGACTCGATCAAGGCCGCGATCCGGCCGCTGATCGCGGGAGTTTTGTCATCTTCCTGACCGCTGCTGTAGGTCGTCCACGAACGAGCTGAGGGTCTCTGTCGCGGCTGACAGCTCTTCGAGCTGTTGGTCTGACAGCTGCTGCAAGTCAACTCTCAAAGCGGCGAGGAACTGTGCGCGGAACCTCTGTTGTGCCGTGCTTCCCGACTTGGTGAGGCTGATCATGGCCACGCGTCCGTCGTCTGGCAGTCCCTCTCGCTGGACCCATCCTTTCTCCTGGAGACGCTTGACGAGCAGCGTCATCGTGGGCTGCGCGATCCCCGCGAGCTCGGTGAGCTCTGTGATCTTTCGCGGCCCCTCGGTGAGGATGCTCAAGACCTCCATTTCTGTTCGGGAGATCTCCTTGCTGCGCACCTGCTTGACGAGCAGCCGCACGAGCAGCGCGGCACGCGAGAGTAGGTGCTCGGCGACGTAGTCGATTCGCTCTACCCGCTCTGCCTGTGAGGACATGCTCGTCTTAGTCATATTGCAAACTATATAGTTTTGTGATATAGATTTCAAGGAAGGCCCGTCAAGCTCCACATCGAGAAAGGAGCACACCATGTTCCGCAACATCCTCGTCGCGATCGACGGCTCACCGGACTCAGATCGGGCGCTCACGCAAGCAATCGACCTGGCCGAGTCAGAGCACAGCCGATTGACGCTATTCAGTGCTGTCGTGATGCCTCCTACCAGCGCCTACATCGGGGGAGGTGGCGCAGTGGCGGCGGCTCTCGCGCGCAACGCCGAGACCGAGACCGAGACGGTTCTGCGGACGGCCGCCCAGCGGGTCCCCGATCGAGTGTCGCTCAGCACCGTGCTGAGCAGCGAGCCGGTGAGGCACGCGCTCATCCACCAGATCAAGGAGGGGGCGCACGACGTCGTGGTAATGGGCTCCCGGGGGCGCGGCGCGGTGCGCTCGGTGCTGCTCGGCAGTGTGAGCCACTACGTGCTGCACCACAGCCCCATCCCCGTGCTGATCGTGCACGCCGATCCCGAGCGAGGACTGCAGTCTTCCGCCGCACTCTCGCAAGATCGACCGGCAACAGATCAGGAGCCCGTCCATGTCAGCGCCTGAGGAGCTTGCACGCGAGCGCCGGAGGCAGCTGGACAGCATCGAAGCGAAGCTATGGGGCATGCAGCACCGCCTCGAGGGGTTTCTCATACACACACGAGGAAGTGCCTGGTGGCGCGCGCACCGCCATCCGGAGCGAGCGGAAGCGCTCGCATCCGACCGGAGGTGAACATCCAACGGTCCAAAGCACGGCCTCCAACATATGTCCAAGAAGTGGTGCACAGCACAGCGGGCTCGTTATCTTCGGATGCTCCCTCGCGCGCTATCCCTAGAGAGGTACTCCGATGACGAGCACCACGCTTTTGATCTCCAACCAGCTCCAGACCACCACGCTGTTCTTGATGCCGGGCAACACTCTCGAACACGGGGAGTGGCAGGCGGACTTCGGTCCCACGCCCACGATCGCACCGGGCGCGATGGCTGTGTACGTATGCGAATCGGACGGGTTCCTGACGGGCGACGAAGGGACGCTGAACTACTATCCCGCCCAATCCGAGGAGCACGTCAACTGGGAGGCTCCGGGCGATGAGCTCATCTCCCTGCACTTCGATGACCCGTTCGTCGGGAAAAACTCGTTTTCGGCATCCGCGCCACCCTCCGGTCCCTACGAGGTCAGCTCCCAGGAAATGGATGGAACCGGCGCTGGATACGATCCGAATGCCCAGCAGCTCATGTTTCAGATTTCTGGGCGATACGGTCCGACCAGCTGTATCCCGGGCTACGTATGGCGCGAAGCCTTTCCCGGCGACCACGTGTGCGTGCTCCCGAGCATCCGCCAGCAGACCGCCGATGACAACCACGACGCATCCTCACGGGTTCACTCCGATGGGCAGTGCGATAGTGGCTACGTGTGGCGCGAAGCCCGTCCACAGGACCACGTGTGCGTTACGCCGGCCACGCGCCAGCAGGCCGCTGATGACAACGCCGCCGCGGCAAGCCGCTCGCTCTAACTGTCTTTTTCGGCTCCTGCGGGGGCGTCGGACTTTCAGACCGATGGCGCATCATTGACCCATAACGGACGCATGACGGCGCTATTATGGACACATGACGGAGTTGGCTCTCCTTGCCGAGCAACTTGGTGTGAGCGAGCGCACGCTCCGACGAGCCGTGAGCGAAGGGACGTTGCGAGCCGGCCGTCCCTCGCCTCGTAAGCTTGAGATGTCATTCGCCGAACGAGACTACGTGCGGCGCAAGTGGGCTCTGCTGTCCTCATTGAGGGCGGCTCTGCGCACGGAGCCCAACGTGCGCTTCGCCTTGTTGTTCGGCTCGGTCGCGACCGGCGCCGATACTTCCGAGAGCGATGTCGATGTGCTCGTGAAGATGAGGGATGCCAGCTTCGAGCGCGTGGTCGATCTGGGCACGAAGCTCAGAGAGGTCGTCGGCCGTCACGTCGACGTGGTCGAGCTCCACGAAGCCGAAAGCGAACCCGCGTTCCTTGCCCGACTCGTCGGCGAGGGTCGCGTGCTGGTCGATCGCGATGATCTCTGGCCCCGGCTGCGCGGTCGCGAAGCGAGCTTGCGTCGCAGCGGCAAGCACGAGGAAGCGCTCCGCTTGCAAGCCGCCTTGGCAGGCATCGACGGCTTGCTGGCCGCCTCCTGAACATGGCCGAGCCCGAGCCGCGGAAGGTTGATCGCCAGCGCTGGCGGCGTGACATCGTGCGCCACCTCGAGGATTTTCCGCGCCAGTACGTGGCCTTGGAGCACGCGATGGCCGCGTTTGGCGAGGACTTCGACCTGCGCCTGTTCAAGGAGGCGTTTGACACCGCTGAGGACATCGACGCCTACAACCGCGTTCAGGCGGTGGAGCGAGCCCTGGGTCGCGTCCAGAACTATGTGAGCGACCTCGCGGTGGCCGGTGTGAAGCTCGCGCAATTGCCGCGTAGGTCCGAGTCCCACGGATCGAGCGCTCACCAAGCATTCGCCGCTCTGCGCGATGCGAAGGTCATCGACGGGCAGCTCTGCCGGCGCTTGATCCGAGCGCAGGACGCCCGTACTATGATCGAGCACAGCTACGTCGAGACACCCGCAGGGCGGGTACACCAAGCGGCCAAGCTCGTGCACGAGGCTGCACGCGATTTCATCGCTCCCTACCGGGGATGGGTCGAGCCGTATTTGGAGGGTGGGTCAGGCTAGTCGCCGCTCAGAGCAACCCGAGCGCGCTGCCCACCCCGTGCACTAGGTTGAACAGCGGCTGCGGGACGATGCCGAAGAAGATCGTCGCGGCGGCTGCGAGCACGGCTATGAAGGCCAGCTCGGGCTGTGCGTGCCGGCCGGTGGTTGAGAGGGCGTCTGCGCCCTCGGCATCCAGCTCGGGCGAGCCGCCCGCGATCGCCGGCAGCGGGCCGCCGCCGGGTGCCGGCAGGTCGGTTGCGCCGGCGGGCGAGGAGCTCATCCACATAGTCGCAATCACCGGCAGGTAGTAGCCGAGCGAGATCATCGAGCCGACCACGATCACCACGCCCAGCCACGTGTAGCCGCCGGCGACCGCCGCGTCGATCAAATAGAACTTGCCGATGAAGCCCGCTGTGGCGGGGATGCCCGCGAGCGCGAGCATCGAGATCGTCATCGGCCACGCCAGCCATGGTTGCTCGCGGCCGAGGCCGGCGAGCGACTGGATGCTGTCACCGAGTTCGGTTTCGCGCTCACGCGCGACGATCACCGCGAACGCGGCCATGTTCATCGCCACGTACACGGCCAGGTAGAACACTGTGGCCTGGGCGCCGAGGCGGGTGGCCACCACCACGCCGGCGAGCATGTAGCCGGCTTGGGCGACCGACGAGTAGGCGAGCATCCGCTTCAGCGAGGACTGGCCGAGCGCGCCGACGTTGCCGACGAGGATCGTGATCGTGGCGAGCGCTGCCAGCGCCGGACCCCAGCTGGCGTGGGCTTCGATCAGGGCGACGTCGAACAGGCGCAAGAGCACGCCGAGCGCGGCGACCTTCGTGGCGACCGCCATGAACGCGGTGATCGGCGTGGGGGCGCCCTCGTACACGTCGGGCGTCCACTGGTGAAAGGGCGCGACCGAGGACTTGAATGCGAGGCCCGCCACGCACAGCGCGATCCCGCCCAACAGCATCGCATTGGTGGCCAGATTGCCGCTCGCGATCGCGCTCGCGATCCCCGCGAAGTCGGTCTGCCCGGTCGCGCCGTACAGGAGCGCGAGCCCGTACAGCAGCGTGGCCGAGCCAACCGAGCCGACGATCAAATACTTCAGCCCCGACTCCAGCGAGCGCTCGCGGCGCATTTCGGTTGCGCACAGCACATACAGCGGGATCGAGAACAGCTCCAGTCCGAGAAACAGCGAGACCAGGTTCTGGGCGGCGGCGAGCAGCGCCATGCCGCCGATCGCCGTCAGCAGCATCGAGTGGAACTCGCCGTGGGAGGCTTCGGTGGCGGCGAGCGAGCGCCAGGCGAGCAGCACCGCGGCGATCCCACCGACCGCCAGGATCATCGTGAGCACGAGCGAGAGCTGATCGATTCGCAGCGCGCCGGAGACGACCGACTCGGGTGTGTTCCAGCGCCAGATCGACAGGCCGATCGCTGCCCCCAGCGCGATCAGCGAGAGCGCCGGCACGACCCGCGTGCGGATCCAGCGCGAGCCCAGCAGACCTACCATCAGCACCACGATCGCCCCGCCCAGCAGCGCGATCAGCGGCGAGAGCGCGGCGAAGTCGACGTGCGGGCCTTTGAGTGTCGTCGTCGCAACGTGCACGGGAGGGAGCGGCAGGTAGCTCACCGTTCGGCCCCTTCACCCTGGGTTTCGACCGGCTCTTCGCCGTGGATCGTGACCGTCTTCCTCTGGGAGGGCGCTTCGGGGTTCGTCTGCATCGGGGTGCTCGGTGCGCTCGCACTGAACGTGCCGAGCGCGGCGTGGGCTGCCGCCACCGATGCGCTTGTCGAGCTTTCAGAGCGCTTCAGCGCCCCCTGCGGGTAGAGCGCGAGGAACACGATCACCGCCAGCAGCGGCACCAGCACGAGCGCGTCCATGCGCGTGATCTCTCGCGATTTCACGTTCGTGCCGACGCGGTTGTGCATCGCGCGAATGAACAGGCGCAGCGCGTACACGCTGGCCATCGCCACGCCGCTGAACGCAATGATCGCGATCGCGAGCTTGGCTTTGAACACGCCCAGCAGGATCAGGAACTCGCCGACGAAGTTGGCCGAGCCTGGCATCGCCAGCGTGGCGAGCGCCACCACCAGGAAGATCGTCGCGAGCAGCGGCGCGCGGAAAGCGATGCCGCCCATCTCGCGGATGTCCTCTGAGCCGCCGGCGCGCGCGGAGAGCAGCGCGATGATGAAGAAGATCGGCGCGACCACCAGCCCGTGGTTGACCATCTGCAAGAGCGCGCCCTGGGCCCCCTGCGGGTTCAGCGCGAAGATCCCGAGCGTGATGAAGCCGAGCTGTGCGACCGAGGAGTATCCCGCGATCAGGCGTGCGTCGGTCTGCGTGAAGGCGACCGCCGAGCCGTAGACGATCGAGCACAGCGCGAGGATCAGCATCAGCGTCTGGAAGTGCGCCGCGCCCTGCGGAAACAGCGGCAGCACGATCGCGAGGAAGCCGTACGCGCCGACCTTCGAGAGCACGCCGCTGAACACCATCAGCACCTCGATCGGCATCGCGCGGTATCCGTCGGGCATCCAGCCGTGCAGCGGGAACGCGGGCATCTTCACGAGGAACGCGGCGGCGAAGAACAGGAAGATCCACTCCTGGGAGCCCGTGCTGAGCGGCAGGCCCTGGAGCTGGGAGAGCACGAACGTGATGTGCCCGCCGTTCTCCTGGCCGGCGAGCACGCCCGTGGCGATCGCCGCCGCCAGCATCAGCAGCGAGCCCACGAGCGTGTAGATCACGAGCTTGATCGTCGCTTTTACGCGGTCCGGGCCGGTGCCCCAGCCGCCGATCAGGAAGTAGAAGGGGATCAGCATCAGGTCGAAGAACGCCACGAACAGCGCCAGGTCCTGGGCCAGGAATGCTCCGAGCACGGCCGACTCAGCCAGCATGAAGTGGAAGTAGAACAGCCGCGGGCGGTCCCACGTGCGCAGGTTCGCGGCCAGCACCGCCGCGAAGAACAGCAGCGTCGTGAGACCGATCAGCAGTACGTTCAGGCCACTCACGCCGAGCTTGTAGTGGATGCCGAGTTCCGCGATCCACACGACGTCGGTCACGTCCTTCAACCCGTGCGAGCCGGGGCCGTACTGCACGATGTAGCCGATCGCGAGACCCAGCGCGACGAGCGAGCCCAGCAGCGCGAGCACACCCGGCACGCCCCACTTGCTCAGGGCCACCTCGGCGCCGGCCGGCTCCGTCGCGACCGTACCGGCTTCCGGGGCGGCAACGGCCGCGCGGCCGCGCGCGAGGCCCGAGAGCAGCGCGCCGAGCAGTCCGCACGCGGCGGGCAGCCAGATCAGTATCGAAAGAGGTGGCATCAGCGACTCACGCTTGCAGGAGGAAGTAGAGGCCGAGAGCAGAGACGCCGAGCACGAGCAGTGCCGCGTAGTAGCGCAAAAGACCGGTTTGCGCGGCGCGCACCGATGCCGAGCAAGCGCGCACGACAGTGGTGACACCGCCCACGATCGCGCCCTCGACGAGCACGCGCTCAACGGCGCCGGCGGCAAAGCGCCCGGCGGCGGCGGCGGGCTTGACGACGATCGCGTCGATCAGCTCGTCGAAGTACCACTTGTTATACGACAGCTCGTACAGCGGCTTGAAGCGCGTGCGCGCCGCCACGGCGATCGATGGCTGCTTGACCCAGATGCGGTAGGCGATCGCGATCCCGCTGAGCCCCAGCACCGTGCCAAGCGCCAGGCCGAACCACAGCAGCCCGTCGCGCGTGTGCACCGTGTACAGCGTCGAGCCGTAGAAGCTCGGTTCGAGGAATTTGTCGATCACGTAGTCCACGTTGGGGATCTGCACGAGGCCCGCGCCGACCGCTCCGACCGCGAGGATGCTCATCGCCACGCGCATCGGCAGCGCGCGCTCGGCGATCGCGTGGGTGGGGCCGGGGAAGCCCACGTCGGTGTCCTCGACCTCCCCGTTGGCCGGGTTGGTGGGCTGCGGCGGGTGGTAGAGGTGCCCGCCTTCCAGCTCCTTGGCCTGCTCCACCGGGTCGCCGTAGAAGGCGCGGAAGATCATCCGGAACGTGTAGATCGCGGTCATGAACGCGCCGATGTAGCCGAACACGTACAGCGCCCAGTGCCAGCCGCCGCGCTCGCCGGTCACGAGCAGGATCTCGTCCTTGGAGAAGAAGCCCGAGAAGGGGGGGATGCCCGACAGCGCCAAGCCGCCGATCACAAAGCACGCGAACGTGAACGGCATCGCCTTGCGGAAGCCTTTCATCTTCTCCAGCGACTGCTCGCCGCCCATCGCGCCGATGATCGAGCCGGCGCCCATGAACAAGAGCGCCTTGAAGAACGCGTGGGTCATCAGGTGAAACAGGCCCGCCGCGTACGCGCCCACGGACACGC
This sequence comes from uncultured Solirubrobacterales bacterium, assembly GCA_963831725.1. Classification (GTDB taxonomy): domain Bacteria; phylum Actinomycetota; class Thermoleophilia; order Solirubrobacterales; family Solirubrobacteraceae; genus Palsa-744. The sequence continues at coordinate 75,356 of CAWHRF010000006.1, read as the reverse complement.
CCATGATCATGTAGCCGATCTGCGACATCGTGGAGTAGGCGATCACGCGCTTGATGTCTGTCTGCGTCAGCGCGATCGTGGCGGCGATCACGAGCGTTGCGCAGCCGACGATCGCACCCACGTCCTGCGCGGCGGGGGCGAGTTCGAAGAACGGGTGCATGCGCGCGATCAGATACACGCCCGCGGTGACCATCGTGGCGGCGTGGATCAGCGCGCTGACGGGCGTGGGGCCCTCCATCGCGTCGGGCAGCCACGTGTGCAGCGGGATTTGCGCCGACTTCGCGAACGCGCCCACCAGCAGCAGCAGGCAGCCGGCGGTCACGTCGCCTTCGCCGCTTGTGAACACGTGCGGAGCGGCGGCGAACGCCTTCAGGAAATCGAGCGTGCCGGTGTGCTTGAACAGGAAGAAGGTGCCCAGCACGAGGCCGACGTCGCCGATCACATTGATCACGAACGCCTTGATGCCGGCTTTGGTGGCCGTGGTGCGCCGGTACCAGAAGGAGATCAACAGATACGACGCTGCGCCCACGAACGCCCAGCCCACGATCAGCAGCAGGAAGTTGCCGGCCAGCACCAGCAGCAGCATCGAGAACACGAAGAAGTTGAGGTAGGCGAAGTAGCGCGCGAAGCCTTTGTCGGCGTCCATGTAGGAGACCGAGTACAGGTGGATGGTGGTGGAGACGCCGGCGACGATCAGGATCATGAACACCGACAGCGGGTCCACCAGAATCGACATCTGCGCGTCGATCCCGGCCGTGCTCGCGTAGTTCCACAGCGATGAGACGAGCTGGCGGTCGTGGGAGGCGTGGCCCTGCAAGGAGAACAGTGCGCCCAGCGCCGCCAGGAACGCGAGGAAGATCGCCGCCGTGCCGATCCAACCGGCGAGGCGTCCGGGCAACACGCGATACCCGGTGCCGATCACAATCGTTCCAAGCAGGGGGAAAGCCAGTACCAGCCAGCCGTACGTCGTCGTACTCACAGGGACAGCCCCCCGAGCACCGACTCGAACGCAAACCAGTTGAACGGTGAAGCCCGCTTTGTCATCGCTTGGACAGCCTCCCGCTGAAGGCGCGGGGGCGTCGCTGTTGTCGCAGGCACGAACAGCAAATCCATCACCCCTGCAACTCTCGTAGCTCGTCCACGTCGATCGGCAGTCGCCGGCGGTGGATCGCCACGATCATGCCGAGCCCGATGCACACCTCGCACGCTGCCACCGTCATCACGATCAGCGCGAGGATCTGCCCGTCGCCGTTGCCCCACATGCGCGAGAACGCGACCAGCGAGAGGTTGGCGCCGTTGAGCATCAGCTCAAGGCACAGCAGCACGACCAGCGGATTGCGGCGAGTCATCACGCCAAAAGCGCCCGTGCAGAAGACGATCGCCGACACGGCGAGGTACCAGCCGATGCTCACCAGCCGCCTCCACCCTCGTTGTCCTCCTCGGCCTCCGCTGTGCCGCCGGCCCGCGCGTGCGCGAGTGCCAGTCCTTCCACGCCCTCGGTCATCGTGCCGGTGCCGCGCGGGCGCAGGATGTCAAGCGGTGTGAGCACGGGTTCGTCGTCGTCCTCCAGGCCGCCGCGCCTGCGCGCGAGCACCACGCCGCCGACGGCCGCGACCAGCAGCAGCAGCGAGGCGGCCTCGAATACGAGCAAGAAGCGGGTCAGCAGCAGGTTGCCGATGTACGCGGGGGTGCCGTAGGTGCGCGGTCCAGGGGTGTATGGCGCGCCATCGCCGGAGACCATCTTCAGGCCGCTGCCAAGCAGCGCGATGAACAGCTCGATCAGGAGCAGTCCCGCGAACAGCAGGCCGGTCGGCTTGCGACCGTCCAGCCCGCGCGAGCGGGGGCGGCGCGTGAGCCGGCCCTCGAGCGTTTGCTCCTCGCCGCCGACGTAGGCGACCACGAACACGTACAGCACCATCACTGCGCCCGCGTACACCACGACCTGCGCGGCCGCCACGAATTCGGCGCGCAGCAGCAGGAACAGCACCGCGAGGGACAGCAGGTGCCCGACGAGCGAGAGCACAGCGTAGAAAGGGTTGCTGAAGGTGACCACGCCAATTGCGCCGGCGATCACCCCGATGCCCGCTATGAAGAAAAGGACGCTCGACACGTCTAACCCTTCGCTCCGCCGGTCGCGCGCGCCGCGATTGGCACGCGCGCGGTTGTGGAGCGTTTATTTGGATTTGCGGGGCGTGCCCGCGGGTGCTCCACGCGTGGTGCACTTTCCATTACTCGCCCTCCCGGCGCAACGGGGTGCGCTCCAGCGGCTCGGCCAGCAGCATCTCCTTGGTGAAGATCAGATCCGAGCGCGTGTAGTCGGACATCTCGTAGTCGTGGCCCATCGTGATCGCGTCGAACGGGCACGCCACCTCGCAGTAGCCGCAGAAGATGCAGCGCGAGAGGTTGATCTCATAGACCGCCGCATAGCGCTCGCCGGCCGACACGCGCTCCTCGGGCGTGTTCTCGGCCGCGACCACCCTGATGCAGTCGGCGGGGCAGGCGGCGGCGCACAGCGAGCAGCCCACGCACTTCTCGAGACCGGTGTCCTCGAAGCGGTGCAGCTTGTGGCGGCCTCGGTAGCGTGGATACACCGGCGTCTTCTCCTCGGGGTACTCGAGCGTCACCGGTTTCTCGAGCATCCGTCCGAACGTGGTCTTCAGCCCGCGCAGGGTTTCGCCGAACGCGCGATAGGTGCTGCGCGCGGCGCCCGGCGGGGGGGTGCGCATGACCTGTATGACGTCCTTGCCGGGATCCCAGGTCATCAGTGGGTCACCACCACGAGCACCGCCGTCACCAGCGCGTTGAGCGTCGCCAGCGGCAGCAGGATCTTCCAGCCGAAGCTCATCAGCTGGTCGTAGCGCAGGCGCGGGAGCGTGGCCCTCACCCAGATGAACAGGAACGTCATCAGGCCCATCTTGAACAGCACCACGAACGGGTCGACCCAGCCGGGCGGGTGGATGCCGAACGGCATCAGCCAGCCGCCGAGGAACACGGTCGTCACAACGCCCGAGACGACCAGCACGTTGAGGTACTCGGCGAAGTAGTAAGAGGCGAAGCGTCCGCCGCCGTACTCGGTGTTGTAGCCGCCCACCAGCTCCGCGTCGGCCTCCACGAGATCGAACGGCGCGCGGTTGGTCTCGGCGAAGCCGGCCACGAGAAACACGATGAACCCGAAGAACTGCGGCACCACGTACCACATGCCCTGCTGGGCCTCCACGATCCCCGTCAGCGACAGCGTGCCGGCGGTGAAGATCACGCCGACGAGCGCAAGTCCCTGGGAGACCTCATAGGAGATCAGCTGTGCCGCTCCGCGCATCGCGCCGAGGAACGAGTACTTCGAGCCCGAGGACCAGCCGCCGAGCATGATCCCGTAGAAGGCGACCGCCCCGAACGCGAACAGATACAGCGGGCCGATCGACACATCGATGCCATACAGGCCGACGGGCGTGCCAAAGATGTTCTGCACGTTGCCAAACGGGATGATCGCGAACGCGGCGACGGCGGTCATGATCGAGATCGTCGGCGCCAGCGCGAACAGGAAACCGGTCGAGGTGCTGGGGCGGAACTGCTCCTTGGTCAGCAGCTTCACGATGTCGGCAAGCGGCTGCAGCGCGCCGTAGGGGCCGACGCGGTTGGGGCCGTAGCGCGCTTGGAAGCGCCCCAGCAGCTTGCGCTCGGCCAGCAGCACGATCGGCACCAGCTGCAGGCCCACCGCGAAGATCACGATCGCCTTGACGATCTGGATCCACCACGCTTCGTAGTAGCCGACGGTGGCGAGGGTCATGAGGCCACCGCCACAGGGGTGGGTGGGACTGGATTGGCTGGGCGCACACCGCGGCCGCCGATCTCCTCGAGCGTGAGGCCCGTGTAGGAGGGTACGGCGTCAAACAGCTGCAGCGAGGCCATCGCGCCGCTTTGTATCTGAAGATCGAGGCCGATGCGGTCTGCCAGATCGGCGAGCACCTGCCACTCCGCACGGCACTCGCCAGGATGCGCGGCAGCTTGACGCAAGCGCTGGATGCGCCCATCGGGATGCACGATCGTCCCCTCCTTCTCGGCGTACGCGCCGGCTGGAAACACGATGTCGGCGTGCTCGCGCAGCGCGTCGCACAAGTTCGTGGCGTGGCTCACGACCGTGGTGGCGTGCTCGAGCGCCTGCTCCCACAGGGCACTGTCCTGCCCTCCGGCTCCCGCGATGGGGTCGGCGCCGAGCAGATACACGCAGCTCAACTCGCCTTTGCCCAACGCCTCGGCGATCCCATGGGCGTCCAGCCCGTCCTCGGTGGGCATACTGAGGCCCGGCCCCGCGTTCGGCAGCACGCCCGCCTCGCGCAGTCCGCGGCCGTTGGCTCGCGCCGGGATTTCGAGTAGGCCAGCGCCTTTGGTGTCGGCCAGGTTGAGCTTCGCGGCGAGGTCGAGCAGTGCCTGAGCGGCCTTCGCGCCGTCGGGTCCGGCGGTGAGGCGCTCGCCCCACAGCACCACGACCTCTTCGCCGATCGCACTCAGCTTGCTCGCAAGCTCCTGGGCGGCGCGCTCGTCGAGCAGATCGGCGGCGGTGGCAGGCACGAGCTTCATGCCGTGGCGTCGCGCGCCCTTGCGCAGGCGCAGGTCGAGGATCGCCGCGTCCTCTATCGGGTTGCACTCGAGCACCAGCACCGCGTGGGCGAACTCGAGGTCGCTGACGCTCGCCTGCAGGTTCGGCTCGGCGAGCGCTTGGTGCAGCTCGAGCGGCAACGTGCCCGCCACGCGCGAGTCGATGTGCGGTGAGTCAAGGCCCTCGCGCAACAGCCGACTCAGCAGCAGACCCTCCTCGTTGGTGGCTCCGCCTCCCACGATCGCGCCGGTGTTCGCCCCGGCCCGCTTCAGACGGGTGGCTGCCTCGTCCAGCGCGTGCTCCCAGGAGACCGGACGCAGATCGCCGCCGTCGCGCAGCAGCGGCTGGGTCACGCGGTCCTCATCGCCGAGTCTCGGGTAGGCGAAGCGGCCGCGGTCGCACAGCCAGCCGTCGTCGACCTCGGGATGCTCGCGCGCGAGCACGCGCAGCACGCGCTCGTCGCGCACTGTCAGCGTCACGTTGCACTGCGCCGGGCAAAGCGTGCACACCGACCCCGCATCCTCGATGTCCCATGGGCGCGCGCGGAAGCGATACTGGCGTGAGGTCAGTGCTCCGACCGGGCACAGCTCGACGATGTTGCCGCTGAACGGCGCCACATACGGATGCCCGTCGAAGGTCGACACGTAGGAGTGCGCGCCGCGCTCCAGCAGCACCAGCTGGTAGTCCTCGGAGATCTCCTGACTGAAGCGCACGCAGCGGTAGCAGAGGATGCAGCGCTCGCGGTCGATCGCGATCTCTGGGGAGAGTTCCAGAGGCTTGACGAAGTGGCGCTTTTCCTCCACGAAGCGCGTTTTCCCAGGTCCCCAGCCAAAAGTGATGTCCTGCAGCGGGCACTCGCCGCCCTTGTCGCACACGGGACAGTCCAGCGGATGGTTGATCAGCAGGAACTCCACGACCGACTGCTGAGCGGTCTTCACTCGCTCGGACTGGGTGTGCACGACCATCCCGTCCTTCACGGGGGTGGAGCAGCCGGTCTGCAGCTTGGGAATCCCCTCGATTTCAACCAGGCACATGCGGCACGCACCGACCGGGTTGCCGAGCTTCGGCTCGTAGCAGAAGACCGGGATCTCTACGTCGCCCAGCTTCGCGGCGTCGACCAGCATCGCGTTTTCGGGCGCCTGCACCTCGCGACCGTCGATCGTGAAGGTGATGATTCGTGGTTCTGGTCTAGGCATGGGCGCTTACACCTCCGGCGAGGGCCGGCTCGGGGTCGGCTGGGGCGAGGTCTTTACGGACGCGTGCCTGCTCTATGTGTTCTTCGAACTCGTCGCGGAACTTGGCGATCATCGAGCCGATCGGCATTGCCATCGCGTCGCCGAGGACGCACAGGCAGTTGCCGATTATGTGCTCTTGCACGCTCGCCATGATCTCGATGTCCATCGGGGTGGCGGTGCCGTTGTCGATGCGTTCGAGCATCTTCACGGTCCAGGTTGTGCCCTCGCGGCAGGGGGTGCACTTGCCGCAGGACTCGTGCCGGTAGAACTTCGCGACCTTCAACGCTACGTCGAGGATCGGGGTGGCGTCGTCCACCACGATGATCGCGCCCGAGCCGAGCATCGAGCCGGCCTTGGCCATCGAGTCGAAGTCGTAGGGGAGATCCAGATCGTCAGCGGTCAGCACCGGCGATGAGGAGCCGCCAGGGAACCAGCACTTGACCTGGCGTCCCTCTGGCGGGCCGCCGGCGAGGCTGTAGATGATCTCGCGCGAGGGTGTGCCCAGCTCGATCTCATAATTGCCGGGTCTCTGAACGTGGCCCGAGACAGACACGAGCTTGGTGCCTTTGGAGGTCTCGGTGCCGAGCTTGGCGTACTGCTCGCCGCCCATCGCGACGATCGCGGGCACGGTCGCGAGCGTCTCGACGTTGTTGATCAGCGTCGGTCCCTGATACAGGCCCTGGTTGGCCGGAAACGGTGGCTTCAGGCGCGGGTTGCCGCGCTTGCCTTCCAACGAGTCCAGCAGCCCGGTCTCCTCGCCGCAGATGTAGGCGCCGGCGCCGCGGTGCACGACCAGTGAGAGCGAATGCCCTGAGCCGAGAATGTTCTCGCCGACGTAGCCGGCGGCGGCGGCTTCGGCAAGCGCGGCGTCGAGCATGTCGGCCTGGTGCACGTACTCGCCGCGGATGTAGATGAACGAGCGCGTCGCGCCGGCCGCGTAGGAGGCGATCACGATCCCCTCGATCAGCATGTGCGGGGACTTCTGCATCAGTTCGCGGTCCTTGAACGTGCCGGGCTCGGACTCGTCCGCGTTGCACACGAGGTACTTGTCGATCGTGCCTTTCGGCAGGAACGACACCTTCTTGCCCATCGCGAATCCCGCGCCGCCGCGTCCGCGCAGTCCGGAGGCTTCGAGCTGTGCGAGCACGTCCTCGGGGGTGCTCGCGAACGCCTTGCGCAACGACTCGTAACCGCCGCGCTCGGCGTACACCTCGAGTGTCGCCAGCCCTGGCTCGTCGATGTCCTTGAACAGCAGCGTGTCGGTCATAGCGTGCCCCCCTCGACCGGGTGGGAAGGGAACTCATGCGAGTTGGCGTTGGGGTCGGCCACCACGCGCGTGGAGAGCTGCTTCTCTGGCAGCACCGGGCGCCCGGTGCGCGCGTCCTCCAGTAGTCGCGGAACGTCATCGAGCGTGAGCGGCCCGACGTACACGCCGTCGACGGAGGCCATCGGCGCGATGTCGCACGCGCCCAGGCACTCGAACGAGCGCACGTTGAACTCAGGATCGTCCCCGGCGGCGTCGCGTATCGCGTCATACAGCTCGTCGGCGCCGCGCAGCGAGCAGGAGATGTTGGTGCACACGTACACGCTATGGCGCCCCACCGGCTCGGTGTAGAGCATGTCGTAGAAAGTGGCCACCGCGTCGAGATAGGCGGGGGTGAGGCCCATCACGCAGGCGACCTGGTCGATCGCCTCCGGCGAGCACCAGCCGTGCACGCGCTGCGCGGCCGCGAGCGCCGGCAGTGCCGCCGAGCGGCTGTCGGGATACAGCGCCATGTGCCTCTCGATCTCGGCGCGCAGCTCCGCGGGTACCTGCACATCCCCGGCGCTCGGCACGAGCGCCGGATCCTTGGCGGGATCGACTGGCTCATACCAGCCGGGCACACGCGAGCCGCCCTCGTAGCGCTTGACGCTCACCGGATCTTGTCTCCACAAAGTGCTCTTGGATGGATCATCGGTCTATCCCACCCAAGATCGGATCGAGCATCGCAAGCGTTGCGATCATGTCGGCGATGTAGGACCCCTCGGCCATGTGCGAGAGCGCTTGCAGGTTCACGAACGAGGGGTCGCGCATGTGCACGCGCGCGGGCTTGGAGGAGCCGTCGGAGCGCACGAAGCAGGCCATCTCCCCGCGCGGTGACTCGATCGGGTAATAGACCTCGCCCGGCGGCACCCGGAAGCCCTCTGTGACGAGCTTGAAGTGGTGGATCAAGGCCTCCATCGAAGTGGCGAGCTCGTGGCGCGGGGGCAGTGCGATCTTGCGGTCGGTCGTGATGTGCGGGCCCTCGGGCAGGCCGTCGAGCGCCTGGTCGATGATCTTCACCGACTCGTAGATTTCGGCGACGCGCACGGCGAAGCGGTCGTAGTTGTCTCCAACCGTGCCTACCGGGATCTTGAAGTCAAAGTCCTCGTAGGAGCTGTAGGGGGCTGCCTTGCGCAGGTCCCACGGGTTGCCGGCCGCGCGCAGCAGCGGGCCGGTCACGCCCAGGCGCAGCAGCTCCTCGGCGTCGACGGCGCAAGTGCCGCGCAGGCGCTCGAGGATGATCTGATTGGCGTTGAGGATCGCCCCGTACTGGTCGGCGCGGCCGGGCATCACTTTCGTGAAAGCGCGTGCCTTCTCCACGAAGCCGACGGGAATGTCCTCCATCACGCCGCCCACCTGGAAGTAGCGCGTGTGCATGCGCGCCCCAGAGGACATCTCGAACAGATCGAGGATCAGCTCGCGCTCGCGCAGGCAGTACAGGAAAATCGAGACCGCGCCGAGATCCAGCGCGCTCGTGCCGAGCCAGATCAGGTGCGAGGCGATGCGGTTGAGCTCCAGGTGGATCACGCGCAGGTACTGAGCGCGCTTGGGGACCTCCACCTCGGCGAGCGTCTCCACGGCGCCGCAGAATGCCATCGCGTTGAAGTAGTAGGACAGGTAGTCCATCCGCTCCACGACCGGGATCACCTTCCAGTAGGCCTTGTCCTCGGCGGTCTTCTCGATCCCCGTGTGCACGTAGCCGATCACCGGCTTGATCGAGCGCACGACCTCGCCCTGCAGCGTCACCAGCAGGCGCAGCACCCCATGCGTGGCGGGATGGTGCGGGCCGAAGTTGAGCGTCAACAGCTCCTCGTGGGTGTCTTGCTCTGAGGACTCCACCTGCGAGAGCGTGATGCTCTCCTCGCGGCGGCGGTACTCGGACATCTGCCCGGTGCTCATCGGCTCGGCTCTCGGGCGAGGGGGCGGGTCGCAATCGTGTGGCGTCTCATCGCCTCACCCCGCGCGACTCGCCTTCGTTGTGGGTGAAGATCACAGGTTCGCCGCCGACGGGGAAGTCGCGCCGCTGCGGGTGGCCCTCGTAGTCCTCGGGCATCAGGATGCGGCGCAGGTCGGGGTGGCCGCGGAACACGACCCCGAACATGTCGTAGATCTCACGCTCCTGATGGTCGGCTGTCGGCCAGCCCGGTCCGTCGGGGCCGTCGGGCGTCACGGAGTCCACCTCGGGAGCGTCGGTGGCGACGCGCAGCGTGACGGTGATGCGGTCGACCGTGCTCATGTCGAGCAGCTCGTAGTGCACGCCCAGGCGCGGCTCGCGCGGGTAGTAGTCCAGGCCGTGCACGCTCATCATCGACGTGTAGCCGCGCTCGCGCAACCGGGTGAGCACCGCGCGGATGCTCTGTGGCGCCACTTGAAGAGTCGCGCGTCCACGGAAGTGCAGCGTGCCCACGATCGCGTTCTCGCCCAGGCCCTCGCTCTCGCGTAGATCCTTGGCGATCAGCTCCAGCCCCGTCGCGTCAGGCACTGGGGTCGACCTGCTCGTCGCTTGAGATCTCCTCGGTGCCGCGTGCCTCGTAGCGCTCGCGCCAGCCCGCGTCGGGGTCGTCCTGCACCATCTTGCGCAGCTTCAGGATGCCGTGCATCAGTCCCTCGGGCCGTGGGGGGCAGCCGGGCACGTGCACGTCGATCGGCATGAACTTGTCGGCCGGCACCAGCGCGTAGTTGTTGAACACGCCCATCGAGCTGCAGCAGGCGCCCATCGAGATCGCCCACTTGGGCTCGAGCATCTGGTCGTACAGGCGGCGGATGATCGGCGCCATCTTGATCGAGACCCTTCCGGCCAGGATGATCAGATCCGCCTGGCGCGGTGAGGCGCGGAACGCTTCGAAGCCGAAGCGCCCGATGTCCATGCGCGGGCCGGCGGTCTGGAACTGCTCCATCGCGCAGCAGGCCAGGCCGAAAGCGAGCGGGAAGAACGAGTTGGAGCGCCCCCACGCCACTGCCTTCTCGAGCGTCGTGGTGAGCACTCGTTCGTGGACGTAGCGTTCGAGCTCCTCACCGTCCATGCTCGCCGGCGCAGTCGGCCCGAGCAGCTCTGAGCCGCGCAGTAGTTCCTTGGAATCGTGCCGGTTGACCCGCAAGACGCTTGAATCGATCTCGCCGGACCGCGTGCCGGGAGCAAGAGGCTCGCGCTTTATCTCCACTCGAGCGCTCCCCTGCGCCACACGTACACGAAGGCCACCGTCAGCAGCACGATGAAGGTGACGGTCTCCGCCAGCGCGAAGTCGCCGTAGGCCTTCAGCTGCAGCGCGATCGGATAGAGGAACACGACCTCGATGTCAAACAGGATGAACAACATCGCGATCAGGTAGAAGCTGATCCCGAAGCGCATCCCGTGCTTGACCTCCGAGGGCAGCCCGCACTCATAGGGATCCTGCTTGTGCTCGACCCGCCTGCGTGGCCCCACGATCGCGTTGAGCACGGCGAAGGTTGCGCCCACGGCGCCGCCGAGGATGAGGAATACGATCGCCGGGAGATAGCTACGCAGCACGCGCGCTGTTATATCACCCTTGTGACAACCTGTTACATAGTGCCGATTGCCTCAACCGATGACTGAAGCCGTCGTCGCCGGAGCGATCGCACTGGCCGTGCTCAACGCGGTGCCGATGCTGCTCGGTGGGTGGCGGTGGTATCGCCACGAGAGTAGTCGTGGTTTCTGGGTGGCGCTGCGCCTCGCGCAGGCTGCGGCGCTCGCGTTCGCGATCGCCGTCGGCGTGCTGGTCGCCGCCGGGCACTCGTCGAGCGAACGGCTTTTCTATCTGTATGCGCTGTTGCCGCTGGCCGTTGGTTTTGTCGCCGAGCAGCTGCGCGTGAGCTCCGCGCAGACGGTCCTCGACCAGCGCGATCTCGCCGACGCGCAGGCCGTCGGCGAGCTGCCGGAGATCGAGCAGCACGCAGTTGTCGCCGCGATCGTCAGGCGCGAGATGGGCGTGATGACGCTGTCGGCTTTGGTGGTCGTATTTCTGGCCGTGCGCGCGGCTGGAACCGCTCACGGGTTCTGACCGATATATTCCGGCGCGCATGAGGCTGACCGTGAAGATGCTCGCGCTCGCAACGATGTTGCTCGCCCTGGCCGGCGGGCTGTCGGCGTGCGGCACTCAAGGCATTTCACTGGCGAAGACGAGCCCCTACTACCGTGGCGCGGTCCTGTTCCGCGACCACTGCTCCGGTTGCCACACGCTCGCGGTCGTCGGCGCCAAGGGCTCGGCCACCTCGATCAAGGATCGCCTGAAGACCAACGGGCCCAACTTCAACATCCGCAAGGAGAACGTCGAACAGGTCCTCTATGCGATCCGCAACGGCGGTTTCTCCGGTGCGATCATGCCCGAGAACCTCGTGGTGGGCGACAACGCCATCGACGTCGCGCAGTTCCTCGCGAAGTACTCGGGGCTGCAGGCCGAAAAGGTGCCGTCGGTCAACATCACGCTATCCACCAAATAGCGCGCTCGCCGGCTGCGTCGACGTGCTCGACCTCAAGCTGATCCGCGAGCAGCCCGAGCGGGTGCGCTCGGAGCTGGAGCGCCGCGGCGAGGATGCTGTCGCGGGACTGGACTCGGTGCTCGACCTCGATGCCCGGCGGCGCGCCGCGATCCCGCGCGTGGAGGAGTTGCGCGCTTCGCGCAACGCGGCCGCCGATGCGATCGCGCAGGCCAAGCGCGCCGGTGAGGATGCGAGCGAGGCGATCGCCAGGCAACGCGAGGTTGGAGCGCGCGAGAAGGAGCTCAGCCGCGAGCTGGCGGAGATCGAAGAACGCTTGACCGCGGTGCTCGCGACGCTGCCCAACCTGCCCGACCCCACGGCGGCGCCGGGCCCCGAGGACGAGTTGGTCAAGCTCGTCGGCGAGCCGCGAGTGCGCGGGGACGGCGTGCGCGATCACCTCGAACTGGCGGGCTCGATGATCGACATGGATCACGCTGCGACGCTGTCGGGCGCCCGCTTTGCGTATCTGAAGGGCGACCTGGTGATGGTCGAGCTCGCGCTCGTGCGCTTCGTGCTGGAGAAGCTGCGCGGCCACGGCTTCGAGCCGGTGATCCCGCCGGTGCTGGTGCGCGAGCGCGCGCTGTACGGAACCGGGTTCCTGCCCGATACCGAGCAGCAGATCTACCGCTTGGCCGACGACGACCTGTATCTGGTCGGCACCTCCGAGGTGGCGCTCGCCTCGTTGCACGACGAGGAGATCCTGGCGGCTGAGCGCCTGCCGCTGCGCTACGCGGGCTACTCGCCCTGCTTCCGTCGCGAGGCGGGAGCCGCCGGCAAGGACACTCGCGGGATCTTCCGCGTGCACCAATTCGACAAGGTTGAGATGTTCAGCTTCGTCGAGCCCGAGCGCTCCGCGGAGGAGCACGAGCGCATCCTCGCGATCGAGGAGCAGATCCTCACAGACCTGGAGCTGCCCTATCGCGTGGTGAACATCGCCGTCGGCGACCTCGGCAATTCCGCCGCGAAGAAGTACGACTGCGAGGCGTGGCTGCCGAGTCAGGGTCGCTATCGCGAGCTGACCTCGTGCTCGAACACGACCGACTACCAGGCGCGTCGCTTGAACATTCGTGTGCGAGGAGAGGAACGCGGCACGCAGATGTTGCACACGCTCAACGGCACGGCGGTGGCCGTCGGTCGCACGATCATCGCGCTACTTGAGAACGGCCAGCGCGAGGACGGCAGCGTGGCGCTGCCGGGAGTGCTGAGCGGCTACGGTGCCCCCACCGTGCTCGGCGCCTGAGCGGCGCTGTCACAACCTTTGCGCTTGTCGCTGCGAGCTGGTCGCGTAGATCCATCCCGCTCGGGCCGCGACCGGGGCGCTCAGGGCGCGCTGCCGAGCAGCTGAATGTGGTCCGCCTCGGCTGGACCGGGGAACGGTCGCGTGAGGCCGAACTTCTCGAGGATCGACTCGGGCACGCCTTCGATCCCGGGGGTGTCGGAAGCTTCCCCGCGAGTGTGGGGGTCGTTGGCAAAGCCGCCCACCTCGACCGAGTGTTGCGGGGTGCGATAGCCGGAGATGCCGATCAGGTGCAGGTGCAGCGCCTTGCCGAGCGTGTTCAGGCGTTGCACGAGGATCGGCTCGACGCCGACGCTGTAGTTGGTGCCGGGCGCCTGGAAGAAGCCATATTCGCCCGAGGGCCCGCCCGATTCGGTTGCGTAGCCGGTGGCAAACGATTGGCTTTGGGAGGCGTACTCGCGGACCGCGATCGCCACGAGTTCTTTTTCGAGGGACAGCTGGTGTGAGCGCAGCGCGCTCAACTGTGAGCTCTTGCGATTGCGCGCGTGCACGTATTGCAGCTGACGGTCGAGCAGCGAGAGGTGCAGGTGGGCGACCTCGTCGCGTTGCACGAGCACCGCGGTGGTCTCGCGCTGATGGCTGTCGGTCAGCACTGTCAGACGTCGTGTTTCCTTGGCGACGGCCGTGCGCGTGTCGGCGACCTGAACGGTGGCGGTCGCGTCCTCCTGGCCGACGGCCTTGAGGTCGTCCAGACGCTCGATCAAATCGGCGAAGCCGTGCGCCTCGAGGATCACAGTGACGATGCTTGGTGGGGGGTCCTCGTAGGCGGCGACCACCTGCGCGACGAGCGTCTTGCGATCGTGGGCCAGCTGGACCTGGAGCTTTGCCAGACGCGAGCGTGCTGTGGCGAGCTGTGCCTTCAGGTGGTTGAGCAGAGTTTGCTCGATGCTGAGGGTCGATTCGAGCGCGCTCAGGCGTGTCTCGAGGTCGCCGATGCTCCCCTGGAAGCCGTCGATCTTGCTGGAGTCTGCTTGGATTTCGGCGCTGAGGGCGCTCTGTTTGGCGGTGGAGGAGGAGATGCCGCGTTCGAGTGCGCCCGAGGACTGGCCCGCCAGCGCAGGAGCCGCCGCGGCGGCTGCGAACAACGCCAGCAGCGCCAACGCGTGGCGCAGGCGGAGTTGTGGAAGGTGCAAGCGGCTCATGGTTGGCGGAGTGGTCACTTGTGGGCACGACGATCGTGTGCCCGGATGGTTGGCCATGCGCAAGCTAGCCGCGGCGTTCACCGATCACAAGCACGAAGGGGTGTTTGCAAACAGACTTGCATGACCCGCGGGACGTGCCGATGGGTCTCCAGGCAACGGGATTGGGCGCGCGAGCGCTCTGCTGTGCGGTGCGCCTGCTCTCAGTGGACAGTAGGCAGATGGCGGCCACGGGTAATATCAAGCTCACGCGGAGCATCTGGGGGTTCTCTCGAGCGTGTCGAGGGGTCCGATCGATCGACGCGACCAACCGTGGAGGAGATTCAGCGATCCAGGATCCTGGGAGCGATGGCCGAAGAGGTGGCCATGCGCGGCGCGTCATCGGTCACCGTGGCGCGCGTGATCGCGCGCGCCGGTGTCTCCAGGCGGCTGTTCTACGAGCTGTTCGCAGATATCGAGGATTGCTTCCTGGCGACGTTCGACTGGGGTGTTGAGCAGGCACGGTTGCTGGCGGTCGATGCGTACACTGCCGAGAGGAGCTGGCGTGAGGGGATCAGAGCGGGCTTGGGCGCGCTGCTGCGCTTCTTCGACGAGCGACCACTGATCGGTCAGCTATGCGTGGTGCACGCGGCGGGCGGGGGACCGCGCGTGCTGGAGCGTCGCTCGCGTGTGATCGCCGAGCTTTGCGAGGTCGTGGATCGCGGACGGGCGGTCAATTCAAGTTCCACCCGCCCCGGTCGTGTTCCTCCACCGGTGGTTGCCGAGGGCGTGGTTGGCGCGGTGTTGGCGGTGCTCTACACGCGCATGCTCGCGCGCGCCGCGGGCGCCGGCGATGGCAGTACCGACAAGTCCGGCGAGGAGCCACCGCCGCTGGTCGAGCTGCACGGCGAGCTGATGAGCTTGATCGTGCTGCCTTACCTGGGAGGCAAGGTGGCGGGCAACGAACTGCGCAAGCAGGCGCCGCCGGCGCGAGAGCAGGGGAGATCGATTACCGACGAGCATGCGAGTCGATCGCAATATCAGCGCCCAGGCGCTCGCCTGACCTATCGCACGGTGCGGGTGCTGATGACGATCGCCGACCTCCCTGGTGGCAGCAATCGTGAGGTTGCCGAACGTGCGGGAATTGTCGATCAGGGCCAGATCTCAAAGCTGCTCACGCGTCTGGAGTATCAAGGCTTGATCGTCAACCGCGACACCGAAAGCACTGCGCGCGGAACTCCCAACTCGTGGTGGCTGACCGAGCGCGGCGAGGCGTTCGAGCGCGAGCTGCGCGAGCACCCGGTCGGTGAGGGCGACGCGCACGAGCAGGCGTCGGGACGGCGCGGGCCGGGTAGGCGGCCATCCGGTGGGGACGGATCGGAGCGTCGCCCCGGTAAGGGCAAGGGCTAGCAACGTTTGGGTCGGCCACTGTCGCGCTGAAACGCGTTGGCGTGTCAGGCGACGTGAATCGAGATCGAGCTGGTTGCGCCGCCGACGGGCGCGAGCGTCAACCTGTAGGTGCCAGAGGACAGGTGTGCGGTGTCGCGCAGGCGGCGGCGGTTGAGGCCTCTCACAGCGTCGAACGTGAGCGAGCCGGGTAGCGCGCGCCAGCGTGTGTGGCCGGCCGAATGGACCTGGAGCGAGAGCGTGACGTGCACTGTCGCGGTCTGGCTCAAAACGCAGGAGAACGCGAGCTGGGAGACCGCCGGCGGCCGCCGGCGCAACGCAGCTTGTGCATTGGCGGTCAGCGCGAGCGCGGATATCCGTGGTGCTTGCTTGGCTGCGGTGTGGGAGGGGGTCTCGGCGCCCGGTGCCACGCCTTGGGTTTCCCCACCGCTCGTGGAGCCCGTGGATGAACTGCCGCCGGCCGGCTGGCTATCCGAACTGTTGGTTGGGCTGAGCAGCTGGCTGGCCGGTTCGGTTTCTCCGATGGTCTTGAACGCGTCGATCCCGTTGGGGGTTCCCACTCCTGTGGGGCCGTCGTAGCCGGTGGTGGCGTTGCAGATCCATGCGCCTACGCCGCAGTCCAGGGTTGAGGTGAGTGAGCCGCTGCAGTCGGAGTAGTTGCCGTGACAGTCTCCGTTGCTGCCTACCGTGACATCGTGCAAGACCGAGGTGCCCAGGTGTGAGTAGAGCGTTTGCGCGGGATAGGCGACGCCGTGTGCGCCGCCGGCGAGTGCGAACATCGAGCCGACGATCGGAGAGGCGACGCTGGTGCCGCCGATCGGCCACCATTCGAGCGGTTCGTTGACGAATTCGCCCGTCGCGGGTTCCTGGATGGTGGGGACGGAATCATAGACGGCCACACCCGTGTAGGGGTCTCCGTCGGCGGAGATGTCGGCTACGGCGCGCATTTCCTTGCAGCCGACTTTTGACCAGTCCGGGACCGCCTGCTGCCACGGTGGGGCGGTGAACGAGGTGCTGCACCCGCCGCCGCCGGCGCCGTGGTTTTCGTCTTCGGGGCCAGGGTCCTCGTTCCACGCGGTCTCGCTTTGCCTGACGCCGTCGACCATCGTCAGCTTGGTACCGCCGACAGCGACCACATCCGGCGAGCTGGCGGGAAAGTCCGCTCCGGCGTAATACTTTTCTTTGTTGGCCGCGGCCGCTTCGGCGTCGGTCCAGTTGAGGTAGCCGTCGTCGCCGCCGGCCGCCACGATCGCGATCCCGGGATGGTTGAACGCCTGTAGGTTGGATCCTTCCTGCGGGCCGCCCCAGGAGTTGGATATCTCCGTGGCGCCGAGTCTCACGGCTGTCTGCTCGGCCTCTTCGAGGTCGCCATATGAAGGTTCGCTGGCCTCTACGAGCAGGATCTTGCAGTTCTGGCAGACGGCATGAGTCACCTCGATGTCGGTCGATATCTCGACCGCCCACCCCTCGGCTTCGACCAGTTCGTCGCAGGCTTCTTCCCTTTCTTCGAGCTCGAGCATGGTTTCTTCGGGTCTTTCTGTGGTGCAGACCGATTCCTTTGCCTCCCTGACCTCTTCGCTCTGGGGGAATGGCAGCGCGCCGGTCCCGCTCTGGCCAATCTGCTCGAAGCAGCCGCTTTCGCTCCCGCTGCACGCATGGATGGCGGGAAGGTCGAATGCTTTGCTGTAGACCGCGAGGTCGGCTTCGGCTTTTGGATCGTTGTAGGCGTCCACGAGCGCGACCGTTTGCGGCGAGGAGGCCGGCGCCTGCGGCGCTTCGCCGGGGAAATAGGCGCTTTGTAGATTCCTTGGGGACAGGCACCCCGATGGGAGTTCGGTGCATTCGGTCGCCGTTTCGAAGTGGGTTGTCGGACCACTCCCATCGGGGAGCGGATCGCCCTGTGCTTGTGTGGCGCCCGTCCGGCGCTCCAGCTCGAGTGCCATGCAGCTGGCGTGCCCCGGCGTCGGCGCGGAGCACGCGCTACGTGTCGTGTAGTCGGATTCCGGCAGCAGCGAGACCCCCGCCGCCGTCGCGAGCTGTGGGCTCGAGAGAGCGAGCATCGACCAGAGCAGTGCGAGCCCCCAGAGCACCGGCGAGGGCCTGAAGCCTACGCGTTTCACGCTTCCCATTCTGGCAGTCCTCCCCGGAATGTCCACCGACTGCGGCGCACCCACACACAGTTACAATCGACTCGAACCAGCCGATCCTTGAGGATTCGCGGTTGACGGTTAGACGAACAGCCGCGAGCCCACCCAGTCGCCTGGGCCGCGGGAGCCGGGGGGCGCGAAGAAGTAGCCGCCTCCCACAGGGGTTATGTAGTCGATCATCGGCTCTTCGGCCAGGCGTGCCTGGATCGTTTCGAACTGTCGCTCGACGTCCTGGTTGAAGGCGATGAACATCAGACCCTGGTCGAGATCGCCGGCCTCGTCCAGGCCGCGGTCGTAGTTGTAGCCGCGACGCAGGATGCGCTGGTCGGCGGTGGGCGGCGTGCGGGGGTTGGCGAGACGGATGTGGGCGTTGAGCGGTATTCGCTTGCCAAGCGGATCGAGCTCGTAGTGGGGTTCCTCGAACTCGCTGGTGCCGCCGAGCGGCGCGCCGGTGACGCGGTCGCGACCGATCATGTTCTGCTGCTCGAACATGCCCACGCGGTCCCAGAACTCGACGTGCATGCGGATCGCGCGCGCGACCATGTAGGTGCCCCCGGTGGCCCACTCCGGTTCCCCCGAGCCGGGCTGCACCCAGATCAGCTTGTCCATGAGGCTCTCGTCGGCGACGTCGGGGTTGGCGGTGCCGTCGCGGAAGGCGAACAGGTTGCGGGGGTTGTTGTGCGGGCTCGGGCCCCGTCTGACGCTCTGAAAGCCGTCGAGGCTCCAGCGCGTGGTGAGGCGTCCCGCGACCACCCGCATCAGCTCGCGCACGGTGTGCACGACCGTGTCGCGGTGTCCGGCGCACACCTGCAGCAGCAGGTCGCCGTGGCTGCGCTCGGGGTCGAGTTCGTTGCCCGCGAAGCTCGGCATCCGGCGCAACAGCTTTGGCTTGCGCGCGGACAGGCCGTAGCGGTCGTCGAACAGCGAGGCGCCGAAGGCGAGCGTCACTGTGAGCGCGTCGGGAGCATCGAGGGGGCCGAGGATGCCCGAGTCCGGCGGAGGGTCGTCGATCTCCTGGGCTCCGACGGTTTCGCCCTGGGCGAGTCCGCGCGCGCGTGCACACAGGGTTTGCAAAGCCTCGGCGAGCAGCTCGCGGTTGGGTGCGATCGAGTCGAGCGCAAGAAGCGTCGCCTGTGCTTGCGCCGGCGCAGGCGCGAGGATCCCGGCCTGGTGGGGTCCGTCGAATGGCACGCTGCTGAGCAATTCGTCGCTCAACGCCGCCCGTGACCGTGCGGCGGCGTTGGGTCGCTTCGGCTGGGAGCGGAGCTCGCTCTCGGCAAGTGCCCCGCCCAACGCTCCCACTCCACCGGCTCCGACGACGGCCAGCGAGCGCTTCATGAACTGTCTGCGGTCGAGTTCGCTCATCGGCTGACTCCGAAGTTCGTCGCAGCCAGTGGTCGGGCCAGGTGCTCAGGCGGGCTCATGGCGCGTCTTCCGCCGTTCGTTCGGCTGCTTTTTCGGCGGGTGTGGGGGTGGGGAGTTTCGGGATCGGCGCCGGAGCCTTGGTCTCCAGGGTGCCCGGCAGCAGCTCGAGCGCGCCGAGGGCTCCCGCGAGCGTCCCATTGAGCAACTCGTGTTCGCCCGTCGTGAGCTGGGCGAGGCTTGGCCAGCCGGAATGGTTGTGGCGAATCCGCGCGATCGCGGCGCTCAGCAGCGCCAGCTCGCTGCGCACCTCGGCCTCGGTGTTTTCGCGACCCGAGAGCAACGGTTGCAGCGTGTGGAAGACCTCGAGCGTGGCGTCCAGGCCGGCTGCGGTTCCGAGCACTCCCTGACCGCTCCAGGGCACGTGTGTGCCGCTCAACAGGTCGCGCTGGGCGTCCTCGATGATCTCGTGCGAGCGAGTGGCGTATTCAAGCGGTGTGATCTGCACGCTGGGCAGGATCGCCCGCAGGCTCCGCAGGTCGCGTGCGAGCCTGGCGGCGATCGGCGCCAGCGAGCTGGGCGAGGCGCCGCCCCACAGTCCCATTTCCAGACGATGCAGCCCGGTGAAATGGCGATCGGCCTGTCCGCCCGGCAGCAGCCCCGCGGGCATCCCGTCGATCTCCTGGTTGAGCGACCCGAACAGGCCATACACAGCTCCCAGATGCAGGTAGGCGCTCCATGTGGTCTCCCAGGCCAGGCGCGCCTGCGTGCGACTGCCTGTCGTGAGCGTGGCGCGCAGCGCGTCTGCGTCGCGCTCGGCGACCGCGGTCCAGTGCTCGGCGTAGAGCTTGTAGGCGGCCACGGGACCCGCGAATGCGCGCGTGGGAAGCGGGGAGAGCTCGGAGACCATTTCTCCGCGGGTGTTCACGCCCTGGTCCTCGAGGTCCGCGATTTCAGTGCCGTAGACGCTGGCCGGGATGTTCGAACCGTAGACCTTTGCGATGCGCACGCCGAGGGGGTTGGCTGTGCTCGTGTGCGGGGCGATCGACTTCACGCCGAAGCGGGTGGGTCGATGCGTGCCTCGACCGGGGGCGAGGGCCGCGCCCGCGAGCAGCAGCACGGCGGCGCCCAGCACCAGCGCCATCGTGCGCTTTGCTCGACGCGAGCGCATCACAGGTGCCTGCTTGCAGATGCTTTCACCTCGCTGACCGTAAATCCCTCGACGTGCGAGCTTGTTACCAAAACGTGGCGGCTTCGCTTTCATTTTGTGAAACGACGGTCGGGCGCACCGAAACAGCGCACCGAAACAGCGGCCCAGGCGCACGAAGCAGCCGTTCGATCACACAATCGCAACGGGTCTGTGACCGGTTGTTGACACCACAATTTTCACGGGACTCCACGATGCACTCGCGCTCTTACGCGGGTGGCCGGGGGCGCGGCCAGGCGATCGCCGCCCACAGTCCGAAAAGGAGAAGATCTGTTGCGCACTGGGAAGAAGCTCATCGCGGGCGGCATGGGGGTCCTGGCCGCCGGAGCGGCCGTGCTCGGCATCTCGATGTCGAGTGCATCCCCGCCGCCCACAAGCACCGCCGCATCGACAACACCGATCAAGCACGTGGTCGTGATCTTTGACGAGAACATCTCGTTCGACCACTATTTCGGCACCTACCCGCACGCCACCAATCCCGCGGGCGAGCCGTCGTTCACGCCGTTGCCGGGTACGCCTGCCGTCAACGGGCTCACCACCAGCCTGCTCACGAAAAACCCCAACCTGTACCAGCCCCAGCGTCTTGAACCGAGCCAGGCGCTCACCTGCGACCAGAACCACGGCTATGCGGCTGAGCAGGAAGCCTTCGACGAAGGCCGCATGGACAAGTTCGTGCAGAAGACGACCGGCAGCGGGTGCACGCAGAGCACCACGCCCGACTCCAGCAGCTATGGGCCGAACGGGATCGTGATGGACTACTACGACGGCAACACGGTCACGGGGCTGTGGAATCTCGCGCAGCACTTCTCGCTGAACGACAACTCCTATGACACGCAGTTCGGTCCGTCGAGCCCCGGAGCCATCAACCTCGTCTCCGGTCAGACCAACGGCGCCGAAGCGCACGGTGGGGTATCGACTGCCATCGCCAACGGCACCCTGTTCGGCGACGGCGAGCCCTACTACGACCAGTGCAGCAACCCGACCACGCCGCTCAACTCCAACGGCACGCCGGGGGGCGTGACGGTTTCGATGAGCGGCGAGAACATCGGCGATCTGATGAACGCCAAGGACGTCACCTGGGGTTGGTTTCAGGGTGGCTTCGCTCCGTCGGAAATCAAGGAAGGCCGTGCGATATGCGGCTCCTCGCACAAGAACATCGGTGGGGCTACCGTCACCGACTACGTCGAGCACCACGATCCGTTCCAGTTCTATGCGAGCACAGCCAACCCCGACCATGTCGCGCCGAGCTCGATCTCACAGGTCGGTATCAGCGACCCCGCCGGGACACCGGCCGACGATGCCGTCAACCATCAGTACGACATCTCGCTGTTCCATCAGGCGCTGATCGAGGGCCACCTGCCGCAGGTGTCATTCCTGAAGCCGCCCGCGTATGAGAACGGACACGCTGGCAACTCCGATCCACTGGACGAACAGCGCTTCCTGGTAGACACGATCGATGAAATCGAGCAGTCCAGCTACTGGGCGAACACGGCGATCGTGATCGCCTACGACGACTCCGACGGGTGGTACGACCACCAGATGGGGCCGATCGTGCGGCCGTCTGAGGACACGATCGACTCGCTCAATGGACCTGGAAAGTGCGGCACGGTCAGCGCGCCGCCCGCCCAGAACGATCGCTGCGGCGTCGGTCCGCGTCTGCCGCTGCTGGTGATCTCACCGTGGGCACGCAGCAACTACGTCGACAACACGTTCACCGAGCAGGCGTCGATCACGCAGTTCATCGAGGACAACTGGAACCTCGGACATATCGGCGATGGCTCGGCCGACGAAACGGCGGGGACGCTCGACAACATGTTTGACTTCGACCCGAACGCACCCCGCTCGCCGGCGATCGTCATGAACGAAACAACCGGTGAGATCACGAACATCATCCCCGCGCCACATCCGGTTCCGCCGGTTGGACCCCCGCACGGTCATGGCGGTAACCCGGGGCATGGAGGTAAGCGGGGCTATGGCGACAAAGGCGATCGTGGCGGAAAGTTCGGCCACGGCGGCCGGTAGGGTCGTGGCCGCAAATCCGGGTATGACAGCAAATCGCCTCACGACGGCAAGGCCGACCATGGCGGCAAATCGGGTAGCGAGCACTTACGAGCTGCTGACCCGCGCGATCGCACGCATCGCCAGATCGAAGTCGATGCGGTCCTAGGTCGCACATAGCCGCACGCAGTCGAGGGCGCCCCGCGGGGCGCCCTCGCTCGTGGGGCGTAGCTCGTGGAGGTAGCGCTCGTGGGAGGATCCTCCGGGGTGTCTTGAACGAGCGGGCGTTCCATCCGCCAAGCTGCGCCGCCCCATCTGTCGTTACGCTGAGTTTGTGGCCCGTTCGTTTGGCTTCCTCCTCACCACCGAGCCACCGTCCCGGCGTATCGGCATGCTCGTGGCCGCCGGGCTGGTGGCGCTGTGCACGCTTTTGATCTATCCCCTCAAGCAGGCGGCCCCGGTCGTCTCGCTCGGTGTCGTCTACATGCTTGCGGTCGTGATCGTCTCCGTCACGTGGGGGATCTGGCTGGGTTTCGCCACTTCCTTCTTGAGCGCGCTCGCGTTCAACTACTTCCACCTTCCACCGGTCGGACGCCTGACGATCTCAAACGGCGAGAACTGGGTGGCGTTGATCGCGTTCCTGGTGGTGTCGGTGCTCGCAAGCTCGGTGGCCGAGGTCACGCGCGCACGGGCCCGCGAGGCGGCCGAGCGCCGTCGCGAGGCCGACCTGGCGGCGGAGATGGCGCGCCTCTTGCTCGGCGGCAGGCGACTGTCGGAGGACCTGCCGACCGCCGCCGCGCGCCTCTCCCAGGTGCTCGAGCTGCCCTCCGCCGCGATCGAGCTGGATGCGGTCGAGGGGGACGAGAGGCGGGTGGCCTTCCCGCTGCGCGAGGGGCCGCGCCGGCTCGGCACGCTGCTTGTGCCCTCCGATACCTCCGAGGCCACGCTGCGCCGCCTGCAGGAGCGTGTCGTGCCGGCGCTCGAGTCGCTGCTGAACGCAGCGCTCGAGCGCGACTCGCTGCTCGCCGATGTTGTGGAGACCGCTGCGCTGCGCCGCGCGGATGTGGTGAAGACAGCACTGCTGCGGGCCGTGTCTCACGACCTGCGCTCGCCACTCACGGCGATCGCGGCGGCCGGGGAGGCGATCGGCTCGCCATCGCTCTCAGAGGAGGAGCGCCGCGAGATGGCCGGCGTCATCCAGGGGGAGACGCGGCGGCTCTCGCGGCTGGTCGACAACCTGCTCGACCTCTCGCGCCTGGAAGCCGGCGCCGCCGAGCCCCACACGGCGCAGACTTCGCTCGATGACGTGATCCGCGCGGCGCTCGCCGAGCTCTCGCCAGCGCCTGAGGACTTCAGCCTCTCGATCGACCGCGACCTGCCGCTTGTGAGCGTCGATCCCGTGCAGATGGAGCGCGCGCTTGCCAACGTGCTCGAGAACGCGCGTCGCCACAGCGGCGGCCATCCGGTGTCGGTCAGGGCGCGTGTCGTGCGCAGTCTTGGCGGCGCTCCAGCTCGATCCCGGCCTGAGCCATACACGGGCGTTGAGGGCTCTGCCGCGACGGCGGGAGCGCAGCGCCCGGACGCCGCGTTCGACACCGGCCTCGCCCCCCTGCAGGCGCCCGCGGGCGAACCGGCCGGCGACCGGCTGGTGGTGCGGGTCGTCGATCGCGGCCCCGGGATTCCCCCGGCACAGCTGGAGCGCGTGTTCGAGCCGTTCTACCGTGCCGGCACGGCGCAGGGAGGGCATCGTGGCTCCGGGCTCGGTCTCGCGATCGCCCGCGGCTTCACCGAGTCAAACGGCGGCAGGTTGCACGTCGAGTCGCTGCCCGGACAGGGCGCTACGTTTGTGTTCGAGCTGCCGCTGTCCGCGCCGCCCGTCACGACCCCAGGCGGCACCGGTGAGTCCGTGGCGGGCGGGGAGCCCTCCGCGAGCCCGGCGCGCGTGCCGTGACCCGCCAGCGCCTATCGGCCTGTGCCGCGGCTCGCTTGTCCGTGTCGCGCCGTCCCGCGACATGCCGGCGTGCGCCCGGCAACTCCGCTCGCGCTCGATGACGACCGTCGCTCCCATCAAGCCGCAGGCAGCACAGCGGATCCTCGTCGTCGACGACGAGCCGCAGATCCTGCGCGCGCTGCGCGTGGTGCTGCGCGACGCCGGTTTTGAGGTCGTGCCGGCCGAGACGGCCGCCGAGGCGCTCGACCGTGCGGCGGTGCGCCCGCCGCAGGCGGCGATCGTCGATCTGATGCTGCCCGACATGGACGGCGTCGAGCTCACGCGCCTGCTGCGCGAGTGGAGCGAGATGCCGATCCTCGTGCTCTCGGCCGTCGGCGAGGAGGAGCAGAAGGTACGCGCGCTGCAGGCAGGGGCAGATGACTACATCACCAAGCCGTTCGGCTCACGCGAGCTGGTGGCGCGCCTGCAGGCGGCGCTGCGGCGCGGCGGGCGCTCGTATGCGGAGGAGCCCCGTATAGCGGTCGGCGAGCTTGAGATCGACCTGGCGGCGCGTGCGGTACGCAGTGGCGGCGCGGACGTTCACCTCACCCCGATCGAGTTCGACCTCTTGCGCGTGCTCGTGCGCAACCGCGGGCGTCTGATGACCCACCGCGCGCTGCTCGGCGAGGTGTGGGGGCCCGAGTACGTCGACGACGTGCAAACGCTGCGCACCCACATCGCACGCCTGCGCGGCAAGATCGAAGCCGACGGGCAGGGGACCCGCGTGATCGTCACCGACCCCGGCGTGGGCTACCGCTTCGCCGCGTAGCCCACCTCCCGATCCACCATGGGCGCTCGGTCACCGCTGCGCACGCCCACGCAAATCCAAATAAAAGGCACCCCGGGGCCAGTGTAAAAGCGCAACTCGCGTCTGTCGCGGCGCATCGTCACACAATCGTTATGCCCCGCGCCCAAATCGTCATGCGGGCGTGATGGATGGCATTGCATAGTGGTCGCATGGACGCCGTCGCCATCGTCATCGGGATCGCAATGTTCGCGATCCTGCTGCTGATCATCGAGGGGATCGACCGCATATGAGCCACGTTCTCATCAGCGCGGACCTGATCGCGCACATGAGCGGCGCCGACGTGTTCGGGCTCGTCGTCACGGTACTGATCATCGGCTATCTCTTTTACGCCCTCATTCGCGGAGAGAAGTTCTAGGCGATGACCTTCGTAGGTTGGCTCACGATTTTCCTGTTCGCGGTCATCCTCACCGCGCTGGCGCTGCCGCTCGGCAGCTACATGGCCGCCGTGTATTCGGGGAGGCGCGTGATCCTCTCACCGATATTCGCCGTCCCCGAGCGGTTTCTCTACAAAGTCCTGCACGTCGATCCCACGCACGAGCAGGACTGGAAGGCATACGCCAAGAGCCTGATCGTGTTCTCGCTCGTGGGCTGGCTGTTCCTGTATTTCGTGCTGCGCACTCAGAACGCCCCGTGGGTTCCCCATCTGCTGAACCCGCTCGGCTACCACTCGGCGCCGTGGAACGTCACGTTCAACACCGTCTCGTCGTTTATGACGAACACCAACTGGCAGTTCTACAGCGGCGAGACGACGATGACCTACCTCAGCCAGATGATTGGGCTCACAGTGCAGAATTGGCTGTCGGCGGGCATCGGGATCGTCGTGGCGGTCGCGCTGGTCAGGGGGATAGTCGGGCGCACGGGCAAGGGAATCGGCAACTTCTGGCAGGACCTTGTGCGCACGATCCTGTATGTGCTCGCGCCGCTGTCGGTGTTCGCCGCGATTGTGCTCGCCTCCCAGGGCGTGATCGCCAATTTCTCCAACTACCTGGTCGTGCACACGATCACCGGTCTCACACAGACGATCGCGATGGGCCCGGTCGCCTCCCAGGAGGCGATCAAGGAGCTCGGCACCAACGGGGGCGGCTTCTTCAACACCAACTCCGCTCATCCGTTTGAGAATCCGACGCAGTTCACCAACTTCTTCGAGATGTTGCTCGTGCTGATAATTCCGGCGGCGCTCGTGTTCATGTATGGGCGCATGACCGGCAACCGCCGCCAGGGCTACGCGATCTACGGCGCGGTGATGCTGATGTTCCTTGGCGCCTGTGCTGTCGCCTACATCGCCGAGGCACACGGCTCCCCCGCCCAGCACGCCGCCGGTCTTCACACCGGAGTGATCTCGGGCTCCGGCGGCGGCAACATGGAAGGCAAGGAGCAGCGCTTCGGGATTGCGGGCTCGGCGCTGTTCGACGTGATCACCACCGTCACATCCTGCGGTGCGGTCAACAGCGCGATCGAGTCGTTCACCGGAATCGGCGGCGCGGTGCCGTTTGCCAACCTGTCCGCCAGCGAGGTCATCTTCGGCGGTGTCGGAACCGGTTTGTACTCGATTCTGATGTATGTGCTCTTGGCGGTGTTCATCGGGGGCTTGATGGTGGGCCGCACGCCGGAGTGGCTGGGCAAGAAGCTCGAGGCGAAGGAGATCAAGCTCGCGGGTCTCGGCATCCTGATCACGCCGCTCGCCGCGCTGTTCTGCACCGCGCTCGCCACCGCCAGCAAAGCAGGGCGCGCGTCGATCTCCGAAGTCGCCACCTCCGCCACGCTCGGCACGCACACGCCGCAGGCCTTCTCCGAGACTTTCTACGCCTACCTGTCACAGGCCAACAACAATGGCTCGGCATTCGCCGGCTACACCGGCTTCATCCAGCCAAACGCCGGCAACCTCGGCTCGCACGGGATCACCTTCGCCAACCTGCTCGGTGGCTTCGACATGATCTTCGCGCGCTACGCGCCGATCCTGTTCGCACTGGCGATCGCCGGTGCGCTGGCCGGCAAGCGCGTCACCCCCGCGGGCCTCGGCACGATGCGCACCGACAACCCCACGTTCGTGGTGCTGCTCATCGGCGTGATCATTCTTGTGGGCGCGCTCACCTTCTTCCCTGCCCTGCTGCTCGGCCCGATAGTGCAGGGCCTGACCGGACACCTCTACTGACATGAAGCGCGACATCGTCACCTCAATCATCGCCGTGATCGTGTTCGCGATCCTGCTCGGGCTCGTGTACCCGTTCGCGATCGCCGGCATCAGCCAGGTCGCGTTCCCGGGCGACGCCAACGGGCAGAAGGTTTATGTGAACGGCCGGCTCGTCGGCTCGCGGATCATCGGACAGAACTTCGGCACGCCGGTGTTCGAAAAGAACGGCAAGCCCAAGGAAGTCAAAGGCGCCGTCGTCACCGAACCGGACCCGCGCTACTTCCAGTCGCGTCCCTCGGCAACCGAAGGCGGTGCTTACAACGCCGCTGCCAGCACCTTCTCCAATCACGGTCCCAACAGCGTGAAGACCAAGGAAGCCGACGAAGAAAACATCAAGGCTTACCTCGAATTGAATGTGAATCCGGCCACCAAGCAGGAGTACGATCCCGGACTGACCGTCGCGAGAATCCCGGTCGATGCCGTCAACAGCTCGGCCTCGGGGCTCGACCCCGAAATCTCACAAGCCAACGCCTGGATCCAGGCCTACCGCATCGCGGCCGTGCGCCACCTCTCGCGCGCAACCGTCGACGCGCTGATCTCCAAGTACACGTCAGGACGCGGACTCGGATTTTCAGGTGAACCGGGCGTGAACGTGCTCGAGCTCAATCTCGCTCTCGACCGCTTGACAGGAGGAGGAGCCTGATGTCAGCGCAGATCCCGGCGGCCCACGAACGCCAGGCCGTCTCGCTGTTCCAGCGCGACATCGTCAGGCGAGCGCTACTCGACAGTGTCAAGAAGCTCGACCCGCGCGTGCAATTGCGCAACCCGGTGATGTTCGTGGTGGAGATCGGCTCGGTCATCACGACTGTCACCTGGCTGATCCAGGTGTTCGGGGGCAAACCGCTCGGTGGCGGCCATGAGCCCGCCTGGTACACGTTCACGATCGCCTTCTGGCTGTGGCTCACGGTGATCTTCGCCAACATGGCCGAGGCGTTCGCCGAGGGTCGCGGGCGCGCTCAGGCCGACACGCTGCGCAACATGCGCAAGGAGACCGTCGCCACGATGCGCGACGGCTCCACTCGCGCTGCTGCCGAGCTCACGCGCGGCGATGTGGTGGTCGTGCCGGCAGGCGAGCTGATCCCCGGGGACGGCACCGTGATCGAGGGCATCGCGACAGTCGACGAGTCGGCGATCACCGGCGAGTCCGCGCCTGTGATCCGCGAGTCGGGCGGCGACCGCAGCGCCGTCACCGGCGGCACGCGTGTGACCTCCGACCGGATCGTCGTCGAAATAACCCAGGAGCCTGGCCAGTCGTTCCTGGACCGCATGATCTCGCTGGTCGAGGGAGCCGAGCGGCGCAAGACGCCGAACGAGATCGCACTCAACATCCTGCTCGCCGCGCTCACGCTGATCTTCATGATCGTCGTCGCCACGCTGCGCCCGTTCGGGCTGTTCGCCGGCACTTCGATCTCCGAGACCACCTTGATCGCGCTGCTGGTCGCTTTGATCCCGACCACGATCGGTGCGCTGCTCTCGGCGATCGGCATCGCCGGGATGGACCGGCTCGTGCGCCGCAACGTGCTCGCGCTCTCCGGCCGCGCGGTGGAGGCCTCCGGCGACGTGGACGTGCTCTTGCTCGACAAGACCGGCACGATCACGCTCGGCAACCGCCAGGCCTCCGAGTTCATCCCGATGCCGGGCGTGCCCGAGTCCGAGCTCGCCGAGGTTGCACAGCTCTCCTCGCTTGCCGACGAGACGCCCGAGGGACGCTCGATCGTGGTGCTCGCCAAGACCTACGGCATCCGCGAGCACGACATGACCACCTTGAATGCCGAGTTCGTGCCGTTCACCGCGCAAACGCGCATGAGCGGCGTCGACATCGACGGGCGGCGCCTGCGCAAGGGCGCCGGCGACTCGATCGTCCAGTTCGTCGAAGCGGAGGGCGGGCAGGCGCCGCCGGAGTTGCGCGAACACCTCGACCGCATCGCACGCGAGGGCGGCACGCCGCTGGCGGTCGCGCGCGACAACCAGATCCTCGGCGTCGTCTACCTGAAGGACACGATCAAGCAGGGCATGAAGGAGCGCTTTGACCAGTTGCGCGCGATGGGCATCAAGACCGTGATGGTCACCGGCGACAATCGCCTCACCGCCGCCAAGATCGCCGAGGAGTCCGGTGTCGACGACTTCCTCGCCGAAGCCACCCCCGAGGCGAAGCTTGCGTTGATCCGCGAGCACCAGCAGGACGGGCGGCTCGTCGCGATGACGGGAGACGGCACCAACGACGCCCCCGCGCTTGCCCAGGCGGACGTGGGCGTCGCGATGAACACCGGCACCCAGGCTGCGCGCGAGGCCGGCAACATGGTCGATCTGGACTCCAACCCGACGAAGCTGATCGAGATCGTCGAGGTCGGCAAGCAGCTGCTGATCACGCGCGGCGCGCTCACCACCTTCTCGATCGCCAACGACGTCGCCAAGTACTTCGCGATCCTGCCCGCGATCTTCGTCGCGACCTACGCGACAGGATCCGGTACCCACCCCACCCAGGGCCCGCTGCACGTGCTCAACATCATGAACCTCGGCACGCCCCAGTCGGCGATCGTCTCGGCGATCATCTTCAACGCGATCGTGATCCCGCTCTTGATCCCGCTGTCCTTGCGCGGGGTGCGCTATCGGCCGATCGGCGCGAGCGCACTGCTCAGGCGCAACCTGTGGATCTACGGCCTCGGTGGCATCGTCGCGCCGTTCATCGGCATCAAGCTGATCGATCTGATCGTTCACAACTTGTTGGGAGCCTGACGCCGTAAAAGAAGGCAGTGGGACACAATGCTCCCGTGCCGCCTGACGACCCCAACTCATCCCCTCGCGGCCGCCTGAAGGTGTTCATAGGCATGGCGGCGGGAGTCGGCAAGACCTACCGCATGCTGCAGGAGGGTCGCGCCGAGGCGGACACCGGACGCGACGTGGCGATCGGCTACCTGGAGCCCCACGGGCGCGAGGAGACGACCGCCCAAGCGGAGGGCCTCGAGGAGATCCCGCCGCGGATGATCGACTACCGCGGCACGCCGCTGGCCGAGATGGACCTGCCGGCCGTGCTCGCGCGCAAACCCGAGTTGTGCCTGATCGACGAGCTGGCCCACACCAACGCGCCCGGTATCGAGCACGAGAAGCGCTACGAAGACGTGCGCGATGTGCTTGCCGCCGGGATCGACGTGTATTCCACCGTCAACGTGCAACACCTCGAGAGCCTCAACGACCAGGTGATCCAGCTCACGGGCACGCGCGTGCGCGAGACGATCCCCGACGAAGTCCTCGCCTCAGCCGACGAGGTCGTGCTTATCGACCTCACCCCCGAGGCGCTGATCGAGCGATTGCGCGCCGGCAAGGTGTACCCGCGCGAGCGCGTGCCGGCGGCCCTCAACAACTTCTTCAAGATCGAGAACCTCTCCGCGCTGCGCGAGACGGCGCTGCGCCACGTCGCCGAGGGCGTGGAGATCAAGCGGCTCACCCCCGCGCCGGTCGTGATGCGCCGCGACGAAGGTATCGCCCCGCCCAAGACTGCCGGAGCCGGCACCCAGACGATCGCCGAGCGGCTGCTCGCGCTGGTCGCGCTCGCGCCGCACTCCCAGCGGATCGTGCGCCGTGCCGCGCGCTCGGCCGAACGTCTGGGCGCGCGCTTGGACGTGCTGGTGGTGCGCCCCCACGGCCGCACGCCAAGCGCCGAGGACCGCGAGCAGCTCGAGTCGCTGCGGCGCCTGACGGCGATGCTCGGCGCGCGGCTGCTCGTCGAAGAAGGCGAAGACGTGGCCGTCGTGGCGATCGAGACCGTGCGGCGCCTGGGCAGCACCTACGTGCTGATGGGCGCGCCATCGCCCCGCAGGGGGGTCAAGCGCTTCAGGGAGTCGCTGGTGACCCGCCTGCTCGAGGGGCTGCCGGGCATCGACGTGCGGATCGTCGCCGATCCGGCGTTGCGCGAGGACGGGCGCGCGGTGGGGGACGACTTGGCCGACTGAAATGGGAGGGTTTGGCGTGCCATGTGGGTATGAAGTGGCGTCCTGACTGTGCCTCACGTGGGGTTTCTGCGAGCCCGAGGTGGCGTGCCGTGGGGGAAATCGACGCACGAGCAGGTACGCGATGAAGAATCGCGAAAGATTGCTTGCGCAGCGCAACGTCTCGCCACATAGGCTGTTGCAATGACCATGCTCAAAACTCTCCGCCCCCACCTCTCGCCTCGCCCGCTGCTCCTCGGCGCCGTTGTTTGCGCGCTTGCCGCCCTCGGAGGCGTGAGCGCCTCCGGTGCGCTTGCCGGCAGTGCCTCCGCTCGCGCCACCGGCGCCTCCCAACCCCAGGCCCACGCCGCCGCGTCGTATCTGACCGGCATCGGGGACGAGGGAACCGAGATGTTCTCCAACCCGCTGTGGGCCCAGCTGCACACGAAAATCGCGCGCTACATCGCGCCGTATGACGCGGCCGTGCGGCCCTATTCGCTACAGCTCGCCCGGGAATGGATCGAGGATGCCGAAGCGGCCCACCAGCAGGTGCTGGTGGCGTTCTACCACTCCGAGTACACCCCCGCGAAGATGCCGAGCGTCGCGGTCTATCAGCGCGACATCCAGAAGTTCATCAAGCTGTTCCCGCACGTCCGCCAGTACCAGCCCTGGGATGAGGCCAACCGCGGGACGATCGTCGAAATCGTCAAACACAAAAAGCACATCGCGCTGGTGTCGCCCTCGCCGCTGCAGTCGGCTCAGTACTACAGGGCGATGGAGACTGTGTGCAAGGGCTGCACGATCGTCGGCCTCGACGTGCTCGATGCGCCGGTGGTCACGCCCACGTTGCAGTACATCGCCCAGTTCAAGCACTACATCGCGCGCCTGAAAACGGTGATGCCAAGCATCTGGGGGCTGCACAACTACTCCGACACCAACCGCCTGCAGAGCACCCGCACGAAAGCGATCCTGGCGGCCGTGCCGGGTCAGGTCTGGCTCACCGAGACAGGTGGCATCGTGCAGTTCGGCAGCGACTTCCCCAACAAGAAAGGCTCGGGATTGACGCGGGCCGCCAAAGCGCTGTCCTACATGTTCAAGATCGCCGGATCCTCCTCGCGCATCAAGCGCCTGTACATCTACGACTGGACCGGCGGATCCAGCGCGACGCGCTTCGACGCGGGGCTGATGAACGCCAAGTACGAACCGCGCCCGGGCTATGTCGTGGTGTGCAAGCAGCTGCACGCGGCAAAGTGCAACGTGAAAGTCGCCAAAAACTGAGACGGCCGTGGGCGCTTCGCGCTGCGGCGTCCTCGGTCGCTCGCGTGCTTAGCACGCCACGCTCCCTGCGTCCTAGCATCGCTCGACCCACGACCGTCTCAGACGCTTTGTGAGGTAATCGTGCGGGCCGAGCGGGGCCTGGGCGGGCGGCGCTTGACCGCGCCGCCCGCGAGGATGCGCGCGCAGATCAGGCCAAACAGACCGACCGCTGCGGCGACCGGGGCGAGCACGCGTAGCGGATAGTTGCCGAAGCCCTTGTGCAAGGCGGTGTTGTCGCCCGCTTTGACGATGTCGAGCAGTCCCTGGTGGTCGATCCCGAGCAGCGTCGGGCCGAGCACCGCAAACACACACCAGCCGACGAGCGCGAGCACCCCCGCGCGAAGCGAGCTGCTGGAGATGCGCGTGCGGGCGGTCGCGAGCGTGGCGAGCACGACCGCCGCGCCGGCGGCCAGGAAGAACGGCCAGATCCCGCCCCAGCCGCGGCCGAGGCCGTAGGCGCTTGCGATCGTCGGCTGAAACAGGCCCTCGCGCACGTAGCGCATCCACGTGACTGCCTCGGTCTCATAGCCGATCAGCGGGTGGGTGACGGTCGCGACGATCGTCGTCGTCAGCGACACGCCCGCCAGTGCGATCGTGGGTCCCGGATAGCGCTTCAGCGCGATCCCGATCGGCAGCGCGATGAACGGCAGCAGCGTCATCAAGAAGCGCGGGCCCATGAAGCCGCCGCCGAACGGCAGGTAGTAGCCAGAGTTGTAGCCCAGGTAGCACACACAGATGCCGACGATTGCAAGCGCCTCGGCGCGCTTGCCGCGCTTGTGGAGCATCCACGTGCCGACCGCACCCATCGCGAGCACCGGCGAGATCGTGAGCAGACCGCGCGAGTCGAGCAGCAGCGTCGCCAGCACCCGCAGGCTCGGTAGCCCGATCCCGAAGAAGCCCTGCTGCTGGCGGGGGATGTTGGAGTAGGCCAGGTGCGTCCAGGAGTGGAACGCGTAGTGGTTGTAGAGCGCGAGCGGCACGATCCCGATCAACCCACCGAGCACGTAGGCGCCCGCGCGGCTGAACAGCCCTATCGGGTTGAGCGAGTCCCGGCGTGAGATCAGATACAGGCCGAGCACCACCGCCGTGAAGAACATCGGGTATTCAGAGGAGCCTGCGTAGCCGATCAAGAGGCCGGCGACGCCCAGGTACCAGGAGTTGGGCGGCCCTTCGCGCTCGCGCCACATCAGCACGAACGCGGCAAAGCCCAGGCACGCGCAGAACACGTGGCTGAACAGCAGCGTCGAGAGCGGCAGCGCCATCGTGCCGAGGCCGAGGATCACGGCCGTCGCGGCCCCATATCCGGGCTCGATGCGCTCGGCCAGCCGCCAAACGAGCGCCAGCAGGATCAACCCGGGCAGGACGCTGGCCCACAGCCCGATCAGGTAGATCATCTCGTCGCCCGGGTGGTTCGGCGGCGCCACGTGCCGGTCGGTCCACGATTCGGCGCCCGCGAGGTTCAGCGCGTCGTAGAACGGCAGCGAGAACAGCGCAAGCCCGGGTGCTCGTGCCGAGTACCAGTGGCCCTTGTAGTAGGCCTTGTCGCCCGTGTTTTCCTGGTACTGGTCGATCGTGGTCTTGTCCTGGTTCAGAGAGCGGATCAGGTCGTAGTGGGAGGTCTGGTTCCAGGAGAAACTCTGCATCACCGTCGCATAGGCCAGGCCGACGAGCAGCACCGCCACCAGCCCCAGGCGGCGCTTGGTGAACATGCCGCGACGTGGGCGAGTCGCGCGTGGTCGGTCGCCGGCGTCGGCAGACTGGATGTTGGGTGTGCTCATTGGCGTTTCATGCAGTCGCGACGGTCCGTCAATCGCTGCCGTGCAGTGCGGCCGGCCCTGGGCCGATCTCATAGATCACGATCGAGCCCACCTGCCGACGGGTGATCCCGAGCCCTGCGATCGGCTTGGCCGCGGCTGTGACCGGGTCGGGTGGCTCGGCGACCACGGGGCCGTGTTCGGGGGGCAGACCCTTGGGGAGCACGGTGTGCAGCACCACGGTTTTGATGTGGTAGTAGCGCAGCTTCTCGACGCTCGCGCGATCTGGGAAGCCGTTCATGCCGCCGCGCAGATCGTCCACGTCGGGCATGTCAAACGTGCTGTTGCCAACCGGGATCTTGTAGAAGCCGTTGGTGGAGAAGTACTGCCAGATGCGATCCAGCGCGCCGTCGGTCGGGAGGTCGAGCACCGGGCTGGGCAGCCCGATCTCCGCGCGCGCGGGTTGCGGCACTATGGGATGGCCGAGATGTCCTGCGCCTTCGCCGAGCAGCCCGATGCACAGCACCACCCCGAGCAGCGCCGGCACGCTGTGCAGCCGCTGGCGCTTTGCCCACGGCCCGATCCGTCCCACCAGGCACTGAGCGCCCGCACCGGCGAGCAGCGCGTAGAACAGCGTTGCGAGCGTGAAGATCCTGCCGGGCACGCGCACGCCGTCCCATCCGGGGGCGAAGTCGTAGAGCAGGCGGTACGGGTAGCCCGCGCCGGTGATTCCGAAGCCGAGCGCGAGGATCGAGCACACCACGATCCCGGCCAGCAGCCCGAGGCGCAATCGACGTGTGTAGCACCCTGCCACCACGCCGATCAGCGCCAGCGCGAGGATCAGCCCGCCGGGGAAGAACACGCTCTCGTTCTTGGAGTTGACCTTCGCGCGCATCCCCGAGGTGATCGAGCCCCACACACGGTTCTCCGAGGAGGCCGACAGGAA
Source organism: uncultured Solirubrobacterales bacterium (assembly GCA_963831725.1). Lineage (GTDB taxonomy): Bacteria > Actinomycetota > Thermoleophilia > Solirubrobacterales > Solirubrobacteraceae > Palsa-744. The sequence goes on along the minus strand of CAWHRF010000006.1, from coordinate 40,259 downwards.
CGCGGCCGGGCCGGCGGAGTAGGTCTCGACTTCCCTGATCGTGCGTTTGGCGGTCGGGTACTCCGCGGCGACCTTCAGATAGGGGCGCGCCTGGTAGACCGTCACCGCGCCGAGCACCGCGACCCCGATCAGGGTTACCGCGAGCAGCCGGCGGGGAATCAGCGGCCCGCGTCTGGTGCGCGGTCGCGAGACCGCCTGAGTGTCCGCTTGCGGTCGGTCTGAGGGCTGGTCCGGGGTTGCCGCGAGGGCCGGGCCGCGTGTCTGGGAAGCTCGGCTGGGGGGCTGCTCGCGCCTGTCCCAGGCAGGACCCGGCGTCAGGCGGCCCAGCCACCAGTGGATCGCCACGAGCGCGGCGAGCACGAGCAACAGGTAGGCGTACTGCAGGCCGAGCGTGAAGCCGAGGCTCACCTGCCAGGCCGACACGAGCCAGCCGGCGAGCACGTGCCCCCGCGAGTCGCGCCGGTAGCCGCGCAGCAGCAGGAACATCGCGAGCACGAACCCGCCTGAGGAGATCACGTGCAGGTGCCCGGCCTCGGTGACCTTGTAGGGGGCATATGCGTATGCCACCGCGGCGGCCGCGGCGCCCAGGCGCCTGAGCCCAAGCTCGCGGGCGAGCATCCACGTGGCCACGAAGCACAGCGACCAGGTGAACAGGAACAGCAGGTTGTAGCGGACCAGCGCGGCGACAGTGCCCGAGCCGAAGAACGCCGCGGGGCCGTAGCCGAGCAGCGAGTCCGAGAACGCGAGGCTCAGCGGGTGGGGATAGAAGGCGTTTGAGTCGAACAGGTGCAGCGGGTCGTGCAGCATTGCGTGGCCGACCCACGCGATCTCCCAAGCAGTGCGCACCGGGTCGCCGAGGTCCGGCGCGATGCGGCTGCTCATGTGCAGCACGAGCGGCCAGGTGGTGAGGATCGCCAGCGCGATCCCGCCGAATATCACCCATAGGACCTCGGCGCGGCCGATGTCGGGGGAAGGCGCCCAGCGACCCGATGGCCGCTCGACGCGGGCGGTCGAGGGCCTGTCCATGAGCGTGCTCGCCATCTGTGGCTGGAGCATACGTGAGACAGAGGTCCGTCGAGGCACATCTGACCTGTGCATCGGCGGTCTTATGCGCAACAATAGGCAGATGCGCGTGCTCGTTGTGGGAGCCGGCGGAGTCGGCGCCGCGTTTGCGGCGATAGCTCAACGCCGCCCCACGTTCGAGCACATTGCCCTCGCCGACGTGTCGCCCGCGCGCGCCCACGACGTGGTCGCAAAGCTCGGCGAGGCCGACCGCTTCTCGGCCGAGCGGGTGGACGCCTCCGATCGCGCGGCGCTCGTGAAGCTGATCGAGCGGGTGCGCCCCGACGCCGTGCTCAACGCCTGCGACCCGCGCTTCAACGAGCCGATCTTCGGCGCCGCGTTCGACGCGCGCACCACCTATCTGGACATGGCGATGACGCTGTCGCACCCTCACCCCGAGCGGCCCCACGATCTGCCCGGCGTGATGCTGGGCGACGTGCAACTCGCGCGTAGCGAGGACTGGGAGCGGGCCGGCCTGCTCGCGCTTGTGGGGATCGGCGTAGAGCCGGGTCTGTCTGACGTGTTCGCCCGTTATGCCGCCGAGCGGCTGTTTGCGACGGTGGACGAAGTTGGGGTGCGCGACGGTGCCGACCTGGTCGTCGAAGGCTATGACTTCGCGCCCACCTTCTCGATCTGGACGACGATCGAGGAGTGCCTGAACCCGCCGCTAATCTGGGAGCGCGAGCGCGGCTTCTACACGACAGCCCCCTTCTCAGAGCCCGAGGTGTTCGACTTCCCCGAGGGCATAGGGCGGGTTGAGTGCGTGAACGTCGAGCACGAGGAGGTCGTGCTGATCCCGCGCTGGGTGCAGTGCGAGCGGGTCACTTTCAAGTACGGGCTTGGGCAGGAGTTCATCGACGTGCTGCGCACGCTGCACAAGCTCGGTCTCGACTCGACCGATCCGGTGTCGGTACGCGATGTGAAGGTGTCCCCGCGCGACGTGGTCGCCGCTACGCTGCCCAACCCGGCGACGCTCGGCGAGCGAATGACCGGGCGCACGTGCGCGGGCACGTGGGTCACGGGCACCGGCACAGACGGCGCGCCGCGCTCGACCTACCTGTACCACATCGTCGACAACGAGCACACGATGCGCGAGTACGGCTCCCAGGCGGTCGTTTGGCAGACCGCGATCAACCCGGTCGTGGCGCTCGAGCTGATCGACGAGGGCGTGTGGAAGGGAGCGGGCGTGCTCGGCCCCGAGGCGTTTGCGCCCGAGCCGTTCCTGGAGCGCCTGGCAGAGCTGGGCTCGCCCCATGGGCAGGCGGAGGTGTCCCCTTCCTAAAAGTGCGCAGGGGCGTGCTTGACCGGTTCCTCAAGCAATCCCGGCTTGGCGACTTCCAGTTTGCGCGAGAAGAAATCCCTGAAGAACGGCCGCGAGACGACCATCAAGATCACGCCGATGAGCATCCCCCCGATGCCCATCCACAGCGGCAGCGTGATTCCGAGGATCGGTTTCGAGGACACGTTTTCGGCGTGGCCGTAGTACACGGCGGCGTAGGCCGCCACGCCGAACAGCATCAGCGCTCCGAGCAGCGGCGCGATGCCCAGCAGCAGGAAGTCGCGCACGCTCTTTGTCAATTCATGTCGGTAGTACACGATGCACGCGATCCCGGTGAACCCGTAGTAGAAGCAGATCGGGAAGCCGATCGCCACGATCGAGTCTTCCAAGGCGCTTTCGGACAGGTTGAGGATCACGAGCGTCCACAGGATCGACACGCCGCCCATCATCAGTGTGGAGAAGCCGGGGGTCAGGTAGCGCGGGTGGATTTTTCCAAACGCCCCCGGGATCGACTTCCACCAAGCCATCGACAGCGTTGTGCGCGCGGTTGGCAGGATCGTCGTCTGCGTGGATGCCGACGCTGAGGTGAGCACGGCGATGATCAGCAGCTTGTCCCACGGGAACCCGAATACTTTCGAGCCGAGCACGCTCAGCACGTCGCTCTGGTTTTCGGGGTTGGTGAGCAGGTGGGTGCCGCCATAAGCCTGGCCCGCCGCGCTCACGATCACGTAGATCAGCACGAGCAGGATCGTGGACATCACCGCCGCGCGCCCCGGTCCCTCGTTGGCGTCCTCCGACTCCTCGTTGACCGCCACACCGGAGTCCCAGCCCCAGTAGATGAAGATCCCCAACAGCACGCCGTCGATCAGCGCTTTGAAGCTGAGAGCGAACGGGTTGAACCAGGCGAAGGCCGGCTCGATCGACCCCGCCGGGTGGTTGGCGTACACCTTCACGAACGTCACCACCGCGAACACGGTCAGGATCGCGATCTCCGCGCCGAGCAGGAACTGCTGGATGCGCGCGGACAGCTCGATTCCGCGATAGCAGATCCACGTCATCAGGGCGATCCACACGACGGCCGCGGCCATCACTGCGCCGGTCGATTCGGCCGCCGCGTCGAAGCCGAACAGCTTGAAGGTGTAGATGCCGGCGATCTGCGCGAGCGAGGCCATCACGAGCACGTCGGCGAGGAAGATCGCCCAGCCGTTCACCCAGCCGGTGCCCGGGCCAAGCGCACGCGTGGTCCACGCGAACGTGGTGCCCGCGTCGGGGTCGGCGCGGTTGAGGTACTTATAAGCCGCCGCGATCAGCAGCATCGGCACGAACGACACGAGCAGCACCGCGGGCGCGTGCACGCCCACGCCAGTGACCGCCACGATGAAGCCGAGCGTCGCCGCCAATGAATAGGCGGGCGCTGTCGAGGCGACGCCGATCACGAGGTTCGACAGGTAGCCGATCGCGTCTTTCTTCAGGCCCTTGTCGACCACCTCCCCCGATGCTTCGAGGTGTCCTTCTCCGGCGGACCCGATGCTGGCCATGGTGGCAACCTCCTGTCGCCGGTCTCCAGATACGGTCACCCACGACGGTCAAGTTGGGATTGTTACAAGCAGCTGCGAACAAGGCTAGGACCGAAGCGGCGCATGCGCAAGGGTCGCAACCGCCAAGAAGTCGCACGCGTTTTATACATTTCGCACAACGGGTAGACATCTTGTTGAACGTGTGGCGCATTGATAGGGATATGTGCGGGTAGTACCGTTGTGCGGGGTGTCTATGTCAAGTGAGCCGTCAAATCTGACATCGCCCGATCCGGTGCGCGATGGTTCGACAATCGGGACGGGCGCGGGCTCGCACGCGGCGGGCGAGGCGCCGGTGGCTGTGGCCGGGGGAGCCTCAGCCGCCGAGCTGCAGGCCAAGGCCAAGCGCCACCTGTGGATGCACTTCACGCGCATGGGCTCCTACGACCACGCCGAGGTGCCGGTGATCGAGCGCGGCGAGGGTTGCTACGTGTACGACACGCACGGCAAGCGCTACCTCGACGGGCTCTCGGCGCTGTACTGCGTGAACATCGGCCACGGTCGCGCTGAGCTGGGGGAGGCCGCCGCCAAGCAGTCCAAGCAGCTGGGCTTCTACACCAACTGGAGCTACGCCCACCCGCCCTCGATCGAGCTGGCCGCGCGCATCGCCGGACTGGCGCCCGGCGATCTCAACCGCGTGTTCTTCGTCTCCGGCGGCTCGGAGGCCGTCGAGTCTGCTTGGAAGCTCGCCAAGGCCTACCACACCGCCTGCGGGGAGCCGCGCAAGCACAAGATCGTCTCGCGCAACCTCGCCTACCACGGCACCTCGATGGGTGCTCTCACCGCCACAGGGCTACCGCCGCTACGTGAGCCATTCGAACCGCTCACCCCCGGTGGGGTCCACGTGCCCAACACCAACTCCTATCGCTGGAGCGAAGAGCGCGACCCGCTATGGGCGGCTGACGCGATCGAGGAGGCGATTCTGTTCGAGGGCCCCGATACGGTCGCCGCGGTGATCCTCGAGCCAGTGCAGAACGGCGGTGGCTGCTTCGTGCCCCAGGAAGGCTATTTCCAGCGGGTGCGCGAGATCTGCGACCGCCACAAAGTGCTGCTCATCTCCGATGAGGTGATCTGCGCGTGGGGGCGGCTCGGGTACTGGTTTGGATGCCAGCGCTTCGAGTACGCACCCGACATCGTCACGACCGCGAAGGGCATGACCTCGGCGTACGCGCCGATGGGCGCGGTGATCGCCTCCGACCGCATTGCCGAGCCATTCCTGCAAGCACGCGCGATCTTCAACCACGGCTTCACCTTCGGTGGGCACCCGATGGCGTGCGCGGTGGCGATGGCCAACATCGACGTGATGGAGCGCGAGCGCATCAACGAGCACGTGCTCTCCCGCGAGGGCGAGTTTCGCGCGATGCTCGAGGGCCTGCGCGACCTGCCGATCGTTGGCGACGTGCGCGGCGCCGGCTACTTTCACGCGATCGAGCTGGTCAAGGACAAGGACACGAAGAAGACCTTCGACGCGCACGAGTCCGAGGAGCTGCTGCGCGGCTTTCTCTCCGGCGCCCTGTTCGAGCGTGGCTTGATTTGCCGCACCGACGACCGCGGCGACCCCGTCATCCAGCTCTCACCGCCGCTGATCGCCGACCGCGAGCAGTTCGAGGAGATCGAGGGCATCCTGCGCCCCGTGCTCACCGAGGCGTGGGAGCGGATCGTCCGGCGTTAGGGCGAATCGATATGGAGCCGGCGCCAATGGAGTCAGCCCGGATGAAGCGAGAGCGGACGGAGCCGCGATGCTGACCGTCGAGAGCTTGGTGGCGGAGCTAGACCTGACGCTTGTGACGGGCGAGGACAACGCCGGCGCCAACGTGCGCTGGGTGCACTCGACCGAGCTGCTCGATCCCACGCCGTGGCTGCGCGGAGGCGAGCTGCTGCTGACGACCGGACTGCAGCTGCAGGGCGCAAAGTCCCAGCGCGAGTTTGTGGAGCGCCTCGCCGAGCGCGAGATTGCGGGCCTCGGCTTCGGCACCGGCTTCGTGCACAAGAAAGTGCCCGCCGCGGTCCTCAACACCGCGCGCAAGCGCGGCTTCCCGCTGTTCGAGGTTCCCTACGAGCTGCCGTTCATCGCGGTCACAGAGCGCGTGTTCGCGCAACTGCTCGCCGAGCGCTACGAGCTGTTGCAACGCAACATGGCAGGCGATGTGCTCGCCGAGGCGCTCACCGGCCGGCTGTATCCAGACGAGCTGCAGGCCCGTCTGCGTCCGTTCGGGATCGGCGAGAGTGCAGCGGTGCTCGCGTTTGCGATGCCCGAGCCCGGCACCGCAGCCTCGACGCTGGAGGCGATCCTCGAGCGCGCCGGCGCCCACAGCCTTGTCGCGTTGCGCAACGGCCTGCTGTGCGCGGTGGTCGACTGTCCGATCGACACGCACCCCCAGGGTCCCGCGGGGACGGGCGCCGCCTCTGAGAACCCCAACCTTCTTCATCCCGGCAGGATGGACGACGGCGAGGTCAGGAGTGAGGACCCGATCGAGCTGGCCAGAAATATCCGCGGCGAGCTGAGCACGCGCTTCGGCGAGGTGCGCGCGGCCGCCTCGCGACCCGCGCCGACGCACAATCTCAGGCGCAGTTTCCACGAGGCGCGCTGTGCGCTTGAAGCTGTGCGCCTGTCAAACGGCAACGCGCCCGAGGTCGCCTCCTACAAGGACCTGGGCGCCTTTCAGCTACTGCTCTCCCTGCAGGATGACGACGCGCTCGCCTCCTACTGTCAGAGCGTGCTTGGCCCGGTCGAAGGCGACGAGGGCGAGTACGGCGGCGAGCTGCTGCGCTCGCTGGACGTGTTCATCGAACAGAACGGCCACTGGGAGAAGGCGGCGCAGGCGCTCTACTGTCACCGCCACACCCTGCGCTATCGCATCAAGCGCGTGGAGGCGCTCACCGGCCGCGACTTCTCCCACGCGCGCGACCGCATCGAGTTCTGGCTTGCCTTGCGTGGCAGAGAGCTGGCACGATGAATCGATGAGGATCGGCATCCCCACCGAGATCAAGTCCGACGAGTACCGCATCGCGATCACGCCCGCGGGTGTGCGTGAGCTGTGCTCGCGTGGGCACGAGGTGCTGATCCAAGCCGGGGCTGGGTTGGGCAGTGCGATCACCGACGAGCACCTCACCGCCCAAGGCGCCACGATCGTGGCCGACGCGCCCGCTGTGTTCGCCGACGCCGAGCTGATCCTGAAGGTCAAGGAGCCGCAGTCCTCCGAGGTCGAGCTGCTCAGGGAGGGGCAAACGCTCTTCACATACCTGCATCTCGCCGCCGAGCCGGCTCTGGCCGAGCGCTTGCGGCGCTCCGGCGCCACCTGCATCGCCTATGAGACGGTCGAAGACGCCGGTGGACGCTTGCCGTTGCTCGCGCCGATGAGCGAGGTGGCAGGCAAGATCGCCACGCAGGCCGGCGCCTTCATGCTGGAGAAGCCGCTGGGCGGGCGCGGCATCCTGCTCGGCGGCGTGCCCGGCGTGGCCGCGGCGACCGTGCTCGTGATCGGGGGCGGCGTGGTCGGGATGAACGCCGCGTTCATCGCGATCGGGATGCAGGCCGACGTGTTCGTATTCGACCGCTCGATCGACCGTCTGCGCGAGCTGGAAGTGGCCTTCGGCGGGCGCGCCTCCACCGTGTACTCCTCGACGCTCGCGATCGAGGAGATGCTGCCCCAAGCCGACCTCGTGATCGGCGCCGTGCTCGTCCACGGCGATCGTGCCCCGCACGTGATCTCACGCTCCCAACTGGCCGGGATGAAGCGCAACGCGGTCCTCGTCGACGTCTCGATCGACCAGGGCGGCTGCTTTGAGACATCGCGCCCCACCACCCATTCCGACCCAACTTTCGAGGTCGACGGGATCACCCACTACTGCGTCACCAACATGCCCGGCGCGGTGCCGATCACCTCGACCTACGCGCTCACCAACGCCACCCTGCCCTATGCGATCGAGCTGGCCGGTGGGGTCGAGCAGGCGATCCAGCGCAGCGACGCGCTGCGTGCCGGAGTGAACGTGCGCGCCGGGGAGATCGTCCACCCGGCGGTGGCGCACGCGCTCGCCACGCCTCCCTTTGACTTCGATGGGGAGCGTTCAGGACGCATCGCACGCAGCGCAAATCCCCCCAACACATAAGCCCACCGAGAACCACAGGCAAGACCTCAAGGAGGCAGCGACATGTCAAGCGGTCCACAAATGCTTCGCAACCTGATCGCTGGAGACTCACCGTTGCGCGAAGAAGGGGACACGATGGCTGTGCTCGATCCCGCCACCGAGACCGAGCTGTGGCGCGCGCCCATCTCGAGTGCCGAGGAGGTCGATGATGCCGTACGCGCCGCGCGCCACGCGTTCGAGGGCTGGTCGACCACCACGCCCGCCGACCGCTCGCTCGCGCTGCTCTCGCTCGCCGCCGTGGTCGAAGCGCACGCCGATGAGCTCTCGCGCCTGGAGGCCCACAACGCCGGCAAGCCGATCGAGGCGGTCGCGCGCGATGAGATCCCCGCGATGGCCGACAACCTGCGCTTCTTCGCCGCCGCAGCGCGCTGCCTGGAGGGACGCGCCGCCGGCGAGTACATGCAGGGCTACACCTCCTTCGTGCGCCGCGAAGCGGTCGGCGTGATCGGCCAGATCACTCCGTGGAACTACCCCTTGATGATGGCGATCTGGAAGCTTGCGCCCGCGATTGCGGCCGGCAACACGGTCGTGCTGAAGCCCGCCGAGACCACGCCGGTGACGACCGTGCGCTTTGCCGAGCTGGCCGCCGACATCCTGCCGCCCGGCGTGCTCAATGTCGTGATGGGCCCCGGCGAGCCGACCGGCCAGGCGCTGCTCGAGCATCCGGACATCGACATGATCTCGCTCACGGGCTCGGTCGCTACCGGCAAGCACGTCGCACGCACCGCCGCCGCGACGCTCAAGCGCGTACACCTGGAGCTCGGGGGAAAGGCGCCGGTGGTCGTGTTCGACGACGTCGACATGGAGTCGGCGATGGCCACGATTGCCGCCACCGGCTACTACAACGCCGGGCAGGACTGCACCGCCGCCACACGCGTGCTCGCCGGCTCAGCCGTGTACGACGACGTCGTCTCCGGGCTGGCCGCGCAGGCCCGGGAGCTTGTGATCGGAGACACGCTCGAGCCCACCACCACGCTCGGCCCCGTCAACTCCGAGCGCCAGCGCGCGCGCGTGTCGGGCTTCATCGAGCGTGCGCCCGCCCACGCCGAGGTTGTGACCGGCGGCGTGCGCCCCGTGCGGCACGGGTTCTACTACGAGCCCACCGTCGTCGCCGGGCTGCAACAGGGCGACGAGATGGTTCGCGATGAGATCTTCGGGCCGGTGATCACCGTGCAGCGCTTCACGGATGAGGCGCAGGCAATCGAGTGGGCCAATTCTACGCGCTACGGGTTGGCCTCCTCGGTTTGGACACGCGACGTGGGACGGGCCTTGCGCGTGTCGCGGGCGCTGCGGTTCGGGTGCGTGTGGATCAACGACCACATCCCGCTTGTCTCAGAGATGCCGCATGGAGGGTTCAAGGAGTCCGGATACGGCAAGGACTTGAGCGTGTACTCGCTTGAGGACTACACAGTGGTGAAGCACGTGATGGCTTCTCTGGAGTAGTCAGCCGAGGCGGGGTCTTGCCAGCGTCTGATAAATCGAGACGAACTCGGTCTTGAAGATGTTGCGCGCCGAGCGTAGGTACAGTCGCCACACGCGTAGGCGCTCGGCGCCCGCCAGCTGCTCGGCGCGCTCCAGGTTTTCGTCCAAGCGCTTGATCCACTCCGTGAGCGTGTCGTAGTAGTCCTCGCCGAACTCCTCCACGTGCTCTGTCACGAAGCCCGCCCGCTCCAGTCCCATCTGGATGCGCGACAGTTGCACGGGGTCCCCATCGGGGAACACGTAGCGTTGGGTGAAGTCGCCGTGGTAGCCCACGCTCGGATACAGGTGCGCGATCCCGTGGTTGAGCAGGCGACCGTCGTCACCGATCAGGTTCCGCAGTTTCTGCGCATACATGTCGATGTTGCTTTCGCCCACGTGCTCGACCATTCCGATCGACGCGATCGCGTCATAGCGCTCGCCGTGCAGATCGCGGTAGTCGGCCACGCGCACCTCGACCTTGTCGCTCAGCCCGGCTTCGGCGATGCGCCGGCGCGCGAGCTGCGCCTGGGGCGGGGACAGCGTGATGCCCACGGCGTTCACGCCGTACTCGCGCGCGGCGTGGATCACGAACGCACCCCACCCGCAGCCGACGTCGAGCACACGCTCACCTTCTTTCAGCGCAAGCTTCTTGCACACGAGATCGAGCTTGGTGAACTGCGCCTCCTCCAGCGTTTTCGCGCCACGCGAGAAGATCGCGCAGCTGTAGGTCATCGACTTGTCGAGGAACAGTTCAAAGAACTCGTTCGACACGTCGTAGTGATGGCGCACCGCCTTGGAGTCACGTTCCTTGCTGTGACTGCGGCCCTTGAGCCTCAGCTCGCCCTTGGGCGCGCGCGGGGGGATCGTCAGTCCGCACGCCCGCAGCGCGGCGGCGGCGATGCGCGCGCGTGTGGCGATGTCGATCTGGGGCTCCTCGAAGTCGTCGATCAGGTCGATCGCGCGGTCGAGGTCGTCCACCTCCAGGTCCCCAGCTACGTAGGCCCGGCCGAGCCCCAGCTCGCCCGGGGCTCGCACGACGTGCGCCACCGCCTTGGGCGAGTGCACGATGAAGGTCGGCCCGTCGCCGTTTCCGCTCGTGGAGGGCAGCTCCGTGCCGTCCCAGAAGCGCACCCTGAAGCCGCGCTTGGGAAGCGCGTTTGCAAGCTCGCGCCGCAGCGGCTCAGTATTGGCGAACGGCATCAGGAAGACCCTTGGCTATCCGGCCAGTGTTTCGCAAGCGATAAAGCGGGGAATCACGCATGGTGTGGTGTCTCGTCGCGTCAGCGCGGCGTGCTACCTTCCAGCGGCGAGCACACCGATGAGCACCCATTCTATCCAGCGTCCTCCAGCGTCTCGGCCCGCCCCGGAGGAGGCCCATATTGAACGCCCCCGGCTTGACGGCCCAACGCCCGAGGACGTCCAGCCCGCCGCCTTCGAGAACCTCGATCGCTTCCTCACCGGGCTGATCACCGTCGGCCCGATCCTCGCGCTCGGCTTCGCCGCCTGGCAGCTGTGGGATGGCCTGCTTCACAGCTCGGACCTCATCGTGTTCGCGATCATGTATCTGTTCACGGCGCTCGGGGTCACGGTCGGCTTTCACCGTCTCTTCACCCACAGATCGTTCAAGACATACCCGGCTGTGCGCTTCGTGTTCGCGGTGCTCGGGTCGGCCGCGGTCGAGGGCCCGGTCATCTCCTGGGTGGCCGACCATCGCAAGCACCATGCCTTCTCCGATCGCGACGGCGATCCGCACAGCCCGCACGTGGACCATGGCACCGGCCTGCGCGGCGCACTGCGTGGCCTCGCCCATGCGCACGTCGGCTGGCTTTTCATCCACACCGCCCGCGGCCACCGCGAACGCTACGCGCCCGACCTCTGCGCCGACCCGGTCGTCTCGTTCGTGGACAAGACCTTCTTCGTGTGGGCGATCGGTGGCCTGGTGGCCTCGTTCTGGCTCGGCTACGCGATCGGGGGGACCTGGACCGCCGGGCTCACCGGGCTCCTGTGGGGCGGCGCGGTGCGGATGCTCGTGCTTCACCACGTGACCTACTCGATCAATTCTCTCTGCCACTTCTTCGGGCGGCGCAGCTATGAGACCGGCGACCACTCCCGCAACCTGGCGTGGCTCGCTCCCTTCTCGCTCGGCGAGGCGTGGCACAACAACCATCACGCTTTCCCCACCTCCGCCTTCCACGGTTTCAGCCGGCGCCAGCTCGACATCTCCGCGCTTGTGATTCGCGGGATGGAGCGCGTCGGGCTCGTGTGGGACGTCGTGAGAATCGCCCCAGAGCGCAAGGCGGCAAAGAGCTTCGCCGCTTAGCTGCTACGGTTGCACCACGGATGACAAATGTCATCCGCGAGGTTCTTGTCTTTGTTGGTGCTCTAGAGGGCGCGGATGGGGCCAGTACGAATCTCCCTTCCGCATCGCGGCCACAGGGCCGCACAAAGGAGCATCACAACATGAAGTCCGATTCTTTCGCCGACCTCGGCGTGTCCGAGGTCGTCTCTCGCGAGCTTGCCCAGCGTGGCATCGACTCGCCGTTTGCCGTTCAGAAGATGGTCATACCCGACGTGCTCGCCGGCCGTGACGTACTCGCCCAGTCGCCGACGGGCTCGGGCAAGACGCTCGCCTTCGGCGTGCCGCTTGTCGAGCGCTTGCGCGACAGCGATCCGCGACCCTCCGCGCTCGTGCTGGCGCCCACGCGCGAGCTTGCCCTGCAGATCGTCGAGGACCTGCGCTCGATCGCCCACATCCGGGCGCTCTCGATTGCCGCGGTCTACGGTGGCGCAGGCATCGTCAAGCAGGCGCGCATCGCCGCGCGCGCCCACATCCTGGTCGCAACGCCCGGACGCCTACTCGATTTGATCGACCGTCGCGACATCTCGCTCAAGCAGGTTCGCCTGCTCGTGCTCGACGAGGCCGACCGCATGCTCGACATGGGCTTTCGTCCGGTGGTCGAGAAGATCGTGAAGATGACCCGTCCCGAGCGCCAGACACTGCTGTTCTCAGCGACGCTGCAAGGTGAGGTGGGCAAGATCGCCGCGGCCTACACGACGAACGCCGCTCGTCACGAGCACGCGCACTCCGAGGAGCGCAAGGGCGACGTCGAGCACCGCTTCGTTTCCGTATCCCACGAGGGCAAGGTCGACCGGCTCGTCGCAGAGCTCTCCGAGCCGGATCGCGGCCTCACGCTCGTGTTCGTGCGCACCAAGCGCGGGGCCGACAGGCTCGTCAAGCGGCTCGCCGCCAGCAGCGTGCCGGCGGTTGCGATGCACGGCGACAAGTCTCAAGCCCAGCGCGAGAAGGCGCTCGCTCGCTTCGAGTCCGGCCACGTCAACACGCTGGTCGCCACCGACGTCGCGGCGCGCGGCATCGACGTGTCAGGCATTACCCACGTGATCAACTACGACATGCCCGCCACTCGCGAGGACTACGTGCACCGCGTGGGGCGCACAGCGCGCGCGGGCGCCTCGGGCATCGGCGTCACGTTCGTGCTGCACGACCAGGCACGCGAGTTCGCCGGCATGGTCGGTGGGCTCGGCTTGCACCGCGAGCTCGAGCTCGGCGGATTCCCAAGCGACTCCACGCGCCCCGCGCAGGGCGTGCCACGGGGTCAGGGGCGCAACTCGCGCAACCGCAACCCGCGCCGCGCGCGCGCGCGGGCCCGTTCTTAGGGTCCTCCTGGCGTGCGCCGCTCGTTCCCGGCGCTCTCCTGGCGCACGGGCGTACCCTTCCGGGTATGACCAAAGTCCTCCCCCCCGTCCGCGAGATCCTTGCGGAGCGGGCCGGCGAGGAGATGACGCTCAACGATTCGCATCTCAATCCCAAGCTGGGGCGGATCGTGCGCACGCTCGGGTTCGACAAGCAGTGGGTCTCGGGCGAGGGCGCGCACCTGATCGATGCCGAAGGCGGGCGCTACCTCGACCTGCTCAGTGGCTACGGGGTGTTCGCGATCGGGCGCAACCACCCAGAGGCGGTCGCGGCTGTCAGCGACACGATGGCCGCGCACACCGCCAACCTGCCCCAGCTAGGGGTGACGCTGCTGAGCGGGGTGCTCGCCGAGCAGCTGCTCGCGCGAGCCCCCGGCTCGGTCGCCGCGATGGTGCCCGCCAACAGCGGCACCGAGGCTGTCGAGGCCGCGATCAAGATCTCGCGTGCGGCCACCGGGCGTGCGCGCGTGCTGTTTGCCGAGCACGCTTTCCACGGGCTCACGCTCGGCTCGCTGTCGCTGAATGGCAATGACGAGTTCCGCGAGGGTTTTGGGCCGCTCTTGCCCGGCTGTGAGGCGGTGCCATTCGGCGACATCGATGCTCTGGCGCGCGCGCTTGGGGGTGGCGCGGGCGCAGTTGAGCGAGACGCCACCCGCTCCGATGGGGGTGGGCGGGATACCGAGCGCGGCGATGTGGCGGCGTTTGTCGTGGAGCCCGTGCAGGGCAAGGGCGTCAACCTGCCGCCCGACGACTACCTGGTCGCCGCGCAGCGGCTGTGTCGCGAAGCGGGGGCGATGTTTGTATGCGACGAGGTCCAGACCGGCATCGGGCGCACCGGTCGCTTCCTCGCGCTTGAGCATTGGGGCCTTGAGCCAGACCTGATCTGCCTCTCAAAGGCGCTCTCCGGCGGACTCATTCCCGTCGGCGCGGTGCTCGTCTCGCGCGCGGCGTTCGACAGCGTGTTCGACGGCATGGAGCGCGCCGTGCGTCACGGCTCCACGTTTGGCGGCAACGATCTTGCCGCCGCGGCCGCGCTGGCGACGTTGCGAGTGCTGGACAATGAAGGGCTGGTTGCTCGCTCGGAGCGCCTTGGCGCGCTGCTGCTCGAGCTGACCGTCCCGCTGGTCGAGCGCTATGAGATCGTCTCCGACGTGCGCGGCCTCGGGCTGATGTGGGCGGTCGAGTTCGGACCGCCCGAGGGCGGCGCGCGCCGCTCGATCTACAACGCCGCCGAGCGCGCCCAGCCGGGCATCTTCTCCCAGCTGATCGTGGGGCCGCTGTTTCACGATCATCGCATCCTCTGTCAGGTCGCGGGACACCGCATGAATGTCGTCAAGGCGTTGCCGGCGCTCGTGGTCGAGGAGGATGAGATCCGCCGCTTCGCCGCCGCTCTGGAGGACGTGGTGGCGCGCGCAGAGCGAGTCCCCAGGGCATTCCTGCGCTTCTCGATGAGTATGAGCCGACGGGCTATCGCGGCACGCCGATAGGGCTTTCCGCGTTTCTCGGCGAGTGTGGGCCGGCGAATTCCGCCGGCGCTTGAAGAGTGGGAGCTGGGTGTGCGTTTAGAAGGTGGGAGCTGGGTGATGTATTCTTTTTACGCAATTCACTATTGTGACTACACTTTGTAGCTACTATCGCAAATCGCATAAAAAGTATATATACACCCCACCCCTCCGGATCGGCGCATCGTCCCCTCGGATCGGCTTCATGGGCGGCAAGCCTCTAGCCTGTCCGGCCGATGCTCGTTCCCAGAGAGGACATCCGCAACGTGGCGATCGTCGCCCACGTGGACCACGGCAAGACAACGCTCGTGGACGCGATGCTGTGGCAGTCCGGTGCCTTCAGGGAGGGCCAGGACGTGGCGGATCGCGTGATGGACTCGATGGACCTCGAGCGCGAGAAGGGCATCACGATCCTCGCCAAGAACACCTCGCTGCGCCACAACGGCGTGAAGCTCAACATCGTCGACACCCCCGGCCACGCCGACTTTGGCGGCGAGGTTGAGCGTGGGCTGACGATGGTCGACGGGGTGCTCCTGCTCGTGGACGCATCGGAGGGTCCGCTGCCTCAGACGCGCTTCGTCCTGCGCAAGGCGCTGGAGTCGCGCCTGCCGGTGATCCTCGTGGTCAACAAGGTCGATCGTCCCGACGCGCGCGTCGGTGAGGTGATCGACGAGGTGTACGAGCTGTTCCTCGACCTCGACGCCGACGAGGAGCAGATCGAGTTTCCGATCGTCTACTGCAACGCACGTGCCGGCATCGCCACGCTCGAGTACGACCCTGCCGCGCCAACTCCAACGGAGGGCACGCTCGCGCCGTTGCTCGATCTGCTGGTTGAGCGCATTCCTGCGCCGACGTATGACCCCGAGCACCCGTTGCAGGCGCTTGTCACGAACCTCGATGCCTCCCCCTATGTGGGGCGCTTGGCGATCTGTCGCGTGCGCAACGGCTCCATCAAGCGCGGTCAGCTCCTCGCGTGGTGTCGAGCCGACGGCTCGATCGAGCGCGCCCAGGTCTCCGAGCTGTATGTCACAGACGCGCTGGAGCGCGTCGACGCGCCCGAGGCCGGCCCGGGTGAGATCATCGCCATCGCCGGGATCGCGGAGATCACGATCGGCGAGACGCTTGCCGACCCGCAGGACCCGCGCCCGCTGCCGGTGATAACGGTGGACGAGCCTTCGCTGTCGATCACGATCGGCACGAACACGTCTCCGATGGCTGGCCGAGAGGGCTCAAAGCTGACCGCCCGCCAGGTCCGGGATCGCCTGGACCGCGAGCTGGTCGGCAACGTCTCCCTGCGCGTGCTGGACACCGGGAGGGTGGGCACCGAATCATGGGAGGTGCAGGGACGCGGGGAGTTGCAGTTGGCGGTGCTCGTGGAGATGATGCGCCGCGAAGGCTTCGAGCTGACCGTCGGGCAGCCGAAGGTGTTGATCCGCGAGATCGACGGCCACCGCAACGAGCCCTTCGAGCGCCTGTCGATCGACGTGCCCGAAGACTACGTGGGTGTGGTCACGCAGATGCTCGCGCTGCGCAAGGGGCGCATGGAGCACATGACCAACCACGGCACCGGCTGGGTGCGGATGGAGTACATCGTGCCCGCCCGCGGGCTGATTGGGTTTCGCACCGAGTTCCTCACCGAGACGCGCGGCACAGGCCTGATGCACCACGTGTTCGAGCGTTGGGAGCGCTGGGCGGGAGAGCTGCGCACGCGCACCACCGGCGTGCTTGTCGCCGACCGGGGTGGGAGCACCGCCACCTACTCGCTGATGAGCCTCTCCGAGCGCGGCACCCTGTTCGTGGGTCCCGGGGAGGAGGTCTACGAGGGCATGATCGTTGGTGAGAACGCGCGCGCGGACGACCTCGACGTCAACCCGGTCAAGGAGAAGCACCTAACCAACATCCGCTCCTCCACCTCCGATGTGTACGTGCGCCTGCAGCCCCACCGCAAGCTCACACTCGACCAGGCCCTGGAGTTCGTGCGCGACGACGAGTGCGTGGAGGTCACGCCCGAGACGGTGCGCATGCGCAAGGTCGACTTGGGCAAGACCGATCGCTTGAAGGCTGCACGCCAGCGCAAGTGAGCACTGACGCGGGACGGTCTGTCAATGGCGCGGGCCGGTCTGTCAATGGCGCGGGCCGGTCTGTCAATGGCGCGGGCCGGATATTTCGTCCAGCTCCGGTTTTGCCTGCTGCGACGCGAGATAGGGTGAGGCAGGTGACGAGTGCGATCGAGGTCAGCGGCCTACGCAAGAGCTACGGGGAGATCGAAGCTGTACGAGGCATCGACATCTCGATCGAGACCGGTGAAACGGTTGCGCTGCTGGGACCCAACGGGGCGGGGAAGTCCACCACGATCGACATGATCCTCGGCTTGGCCAAGCCGGATGCGGGCGCTGTGTCCGTCTTGGGCGGACCACCCACTGCGGCGGTCGACGCGGGCTGGATCGGCGCGATGCTGCAGACCGGAGAGCTGATCCGCGATCTCTCTGTGGGAGAGCTGATCGCGATGGTGGCTTCGCTGTATCCAGAACCACTCGATGTGCACGAGACGCTTGAGCTGACAGGGCTCGCAGATGTCGCCGGCCAGCGCACGCAGAAGCTCTCTGGTGGGCAGACACAACGGGTGCGCTCCGCGGTGGCGCTGGTGAGCAATCCGAAGCTGCTGGTGCTCGACGAGCCGACCGTCGCGATGGATGTGGAGGGCCGCCACTCCTTTTGGGCCACGATGCGCGAGCAAGCGGCACGCGGCCGGACAATCCTGTTTGCCACCCACTATCTGGAGGAGGCCGACGCGTATGCCGACCGCGCGGTGTTGATGGCCCACGGGTCGATCGTCGCCGACGGGCCACCAACTGAGATCAAGGCGATGGTCGGCTCGCGCACAATCCGCGCGACGCTGCCAGGTGCGGACCTCGATGCGCTCGAGCAGCTGGCGGGCGTAACTGGAGTGGAGCGCCGCGGCGAAGCGGTCGTGCTGGCTTGCGTGGACTCCGACGCGGCGATCCGCGCGCTGCTCGCGGCGCATCCCGAGGCGCGCGACATCGAGATCGCGGCGGCCGGCCTCGACGAGGCGTTCCTGCAGTTGACCGGCGACAGCGCCAGCGCCAGGGCTTGAGTCGAGGGGGCGCTTTCGTGAGTCGTCCGATAACCGCCGCGCATGAGACGTGTGGTGCGCTGTCGCGATATGCGCTCAAGCGGAATGGGATGCGCTCGTGAGTGGCGCCCTGTCCTACACCCGCTACGAGCTGCTGCGCACGTTTCGCAACCGGCGCTTCTTCATTCTCTCGCTGGGATTCCCGCTGATCCTGTTCTTCGTAATCGCGGGGCCGCAGCGCGACGTGTCTGACTTCGATGGCTCAGGAGTCTCGCTTCCCCTCTACTACATGGTGGGGATGGTCGCGTTTGGGTCGATGAGCGCGATGCTCTCATGCGGTGCGCGGATCGCGACTGAGCGAGCTGTTGGCTGGAATCGTCAACTGCGCATCAGCCCACTCTCCACGCGCGCGTATTTCCGTGCGAAGGTGCTGACCGCTTATCTGATGGCTCTGCTGAGCATCTGTGTGTTGTATGCGTCTGGAGCGTCGCTTGGGGTGAGTATGCAGGCGCGTGATTGGCTCGAGATGACCGTGCTGATCCTCGTCGGGCTGGCGCCACTTGCGGCACTCGGGATTGTGCTGGGCCACATGCTGACCCCCGAATCGGTTGGCCCGGCGATGGGCGGCGGGGTCTCGCTGCTGGCGCTGCTGGGGGGCGCGTGGTTTCCGATATCGGGCCATGGCTTCCTGCACGACCTCGCCCAGTACATACCCTCTTACTGGTTGGTGCAGGCCAGTCACATCGCGCTCGGAGGACACCCGTGGGGGACCAAGGCGTGGGTCGTGATCATCGCCTGGACGGTTGTCATGACAGCGCTGGCGCGTCGCGCGTACCGCCAGGACACAGGGCGCGTATAGCCCAGCCTCCCCATACGACGGGCAGTGCCTATAAGGTGCGGGCCATGAACAGATCGAGTAGAGGATCGAACGCAGTGCTGGCGGCCGTGTGCGCGGTACTCGCCATGGTCGTGCTTGCCGTGCCGGCCGGGGCCGCGACGGTCATCCACTTCCAGAAGGAGGGCGTGCAGGCCTACGAAGTGCAGCTGCACAAAGGCGAAGTGCACGCGCTGACGTTTCATCCAGGGACGCCGACGGGGCATTTGCACATCTCGATGGACAACGGCACGCACTTCACTGTTGCGTATGCCTCATCCGAACAAGGCAAGCTCGTCGCGCAGGCGCAAGCGGATCACGCGCGCGTGCAGGTCGCCACCGTCCAGGTCAAAAAAGCCGCGCCCGCCAAACACAAACTGCGCTACATCGCGGGTGGGATCCTGATTGTGGTGATCGTCGTGGTTTTGATCGTGTTGTTGATCGGCCGGCGCAGGGCGCTCGCCGAGGATGGCTCGCCGCGGTCTGGAGAGAGCGCCGCGCCGTAGAGACGGCCCGCATCGTGGCGTGGACCGGGCGCGAGCCGAGGTGCACAGCAACCTAAGAACAAGACTCAGTCTCATTATGGTATGTTGCGGCGCGCTGTGCTTCGACAATGCCCACGGGGGAGCTCCCGCTCAACGAGACCTTCAGGTTCGACCAGGCGTCCGCGTCCGCGAGTCGCGTTTACTCTTGCGCCGCTGGCCGCGATCGTCGCTGCCGGAGCGATCGCGCTTACCGGCTGCGGCACGGTTACCACCGCCTCGAACGGCAGGATCCTGGCCGTTGGGGCCGAGAACGAGTACGCCAATGTGATCGAACAGATTGGGGGGCGCTACGTGCAGGTGAGCGCGATCGAGAGCAACCCGAACACCGACCCGCACACCTTCGAGGCGAGCCCGAGCGTGGCCGAGACGGTGGCGGCGGCGAAGCTGATCGTGCAGAACGGCGTGGGCTACGACACTTACATGAACAAGATCGAGTCGGCCAGCGAAAACAGCGGGCGCCAGGTGATCGTTGCCCAGAAGCTGCTGGGACTGCCCGAATCGACCCCCAATCCGCACCTCTGGTACAAGCCGGCGACGATGCCGGCAGCGGCGAGGGCACTGGTGGCGGCGCTGTCGAAGCTGCAGCCTGCCCACGCTGCCTACTTCCAGGCCAACGCCGCCCGTTTCGACCGGTCTCTGCAGCCGTGGTACGCCGCGATCGCGCGCTTCAAGGCGCGCTACCCCGACACTCCGGTGGCCACGACCGAGCCGGTCGGCGACTACATGCTGGAAGCGCTCGGGACGAAGAACGAAACGCCGTTTGCGCTGCAGGCGGATATCATGAACGGAGTCGATCCGGCACCGCAGAGCGTGACGCTGCAGCAAGGGCTGCTCAAGGGTCGCGGGGTGAAGGCGTTCGTGTACAACCAGCAGGTGACCGATTCGCTGACCGAGTCGTTCCTGGCGGAAGCCAAGCAGCACGGTGTGCCGGTAGTGGGCGTGTACGAGACGATGCCCACACCGGGATACGACTACCAGACGTGGATGCTGGCCGAGGTCGGGGCGCTGGAACGGGCGGTCGCCGACAAAGCATCCACGCAGAAGCTGTGATGGCCGAGGCGAGCATCGAGCGCGCAGGCGATGCCGCCGAGCCTCCGCGACTGGCTGGGTCCGAGCCGATCCTCTCGGTGCGGAGCGTGGGCGTGCGCCTGTCCGGTCGTCAGATTCTCGACGACGTGAGCTTTGCAATCGCGCCGGGCCAGTTCACGGGGCTGATCGGCTCAAACGGCGCCGGCAAGACGACGCTGCTGCGCGTGATCCTCGGGTTGCAGGCGCCGAGCGCGGGCGGGGTGCTGGTGGCGGGGCGCCCGCGCTCGCGGCGCGAGTCGTCGATCGGCTATGTGCCGCAGAAGTTCCTGCTGGACCCCGACATGCCGATGCGCGCGCGCGACCTCGTGGCGCTCGGCCTCGACGGCAACCGGCTGGGGTTCGCGCGCCCTTCGCGCGCTCGCCGGGAGCTGGTGGAGCGGACGCTCGAGTCGGTTGGAGCGGGCGGGTACGCAGACGCGCGTGTGGGCACGCTCTCGGGTGGCGAGCAGCAACGCGTGCTGATCGCGCACGCGCTGATCGGCAGGCCGAGGCTGCTGCTGCTCGACGAGCCGCTGGCGAATCTGGACCTGGGGGGCGCCGACGAAGTCGTCTCGCTGCTGTCGGGGATCGCCCGGCGTGAGCGGATTGCGGTGCTGATCAGCGCACACGAGATGAACCCGCTCGTGAGCGCGATGGACCGGATCGTGTATCTGGCCGGCGGTCGCGCCGCAAGCGGCACGACCGAGCAGGTCGTGCGCGCGGACGTGCTGAGCGCGTTGTATGGCCATCACGTGGACGTGCTGCGCGTGCACGGGCGCCTGCTGGTCGTGGCGGGCGCGGGTGAGCCCTCCGACCTGAGCGGGCACGAGGTCGCCTTTCCGGCGGCGGGGGAGGTCGTCTCTTGAGCCCGGGCAGCGACCTGCGTGTCGTCAAGCACGCGGCGGATGCTCCAGCGCTGGAGCGCTCCCGGTGAGCCAGCTGCTGGCCGTGGCGCAGACGGGCTTCTTCGCCGACGAACCTGTGCGAGTGGCGCTGGCCGTGGGCACCGTGGTTGCGATCGTCGCAGGCGCGGTGGGCGTGTTCACGGTGATGCGCGGCCAGTCGTTTGCGGGCGAGGCACTGGGAGATCTCGGCGCGACCGGCGGTTCGGGCGCGTTCCTGGTGGGAGTCGGTCCGCTGTGGGGCTTTCTGGCGATGGGGATCGCGGCAGCGGGGGTGATGGAGCTGATCGGCATCCAGCGCCCGCGCGGGCGCGACCTGGCGACCGGTGTCGTGCTTGGTGCGGGCCTGGGTCTGGCGGCGCTGTTCTTGTATTGGGATGCGAGCTTGCACAACACGACGGGCGCGACGATCACGATCCTGTTCGGCTCGGTGTTCGCGATCTCGAGCTCCACGTTTCCGCTCGTGGCGGCCCTCAGCGTGGCGGCGCTTGGCATCGTGCTGGCGCTGTATCGCCCGCTGCTGTTGAGCACAGTCAGCGCCGAGATGGCGGCGGCGCGCGGCGTGCCGGTGCGCCTGGTGGGCGCCGCCTACCTGCTGTCGCTCGCGATCTCGGTGGCGCTCGCGGCGGTGACGATCGGCGCGATCCTCTCGACGGCGCTGTTGATCGGCCCGGCCGCAAGCGCGCTTCGTCTTACCAGGCGTCCGGGCCACGCGATGCTTGTGGCCGGCGCGATCGGGATCGCCGCCGTGTGGTCGGGTGTGGCGCTGGCATACGAGAGCTACCACTGGCCGCCGGTGGGCCACGGCTGGCCGGTGAGCTTCTTCGTGGTGACGCTGATCCTGTTGTTCTATTTGGTGGCGGGGCTGTGTTCTCGGGGTTCATGATCAACGCCTGGACCGTGGCGAGCATCGTCGCGGTGGTGGCGGGCCTTGTGGGGTTCTTCGTGGTGCTGCGCGGCTCGGCGTTCGTCGCCCACGCGGTGCCCAACGGCGCGTTTGCGGGCGCGGCGGGGGCGAGTCTCGTGGGGGTCAGCACGATCGTCGGTCTGGGTGTGTTCTCGCTGCTGGGCGCGCTCGGCATCGGTGTGCTCGGGCGCCGCGGGCGCCACGATGCGGTGACCGCGCTGGCGCTGGTGACGATGCTGGGCCTGGGAGCGCTGTTTTTGAGCTTCAGCGTCGAGTACGCGCCGCAGATCTACTCGCTGCTGTTCGGCGAGGTGCTGGGCGTGAGCCCCAACGAGCTGGCTCCGACCGCGGGCCTGGCGATCGTGTGCGTGGGTGCGGTCGCGCTGCTGTACAGGCCGCTGATGCTCTCCTCTGTGCTGGGGGAGGTGGGTGAGGCGCGCGGTGTGAGCCGCTTCGGCATGGAGATGTGCTTCCTGGCCGTGGTCGCGCTGGCGACCACGATGACGGTGCCGGTGGTGGGCACACTGCTGATCTTCAGCTTGATGATCGGCTCCCCCGCGGCGGCACGCTCGTTCACGGCCAGCCCGTCGCGCGCGATGGCGCTGTCGGTGGCGATCGCGCTGGTGACGGTGTGGGTGGGGATCGCGGCCTCCTATGAGACGAACTATCCGATCGGCTTCTTCGTCGGGAGCTTCAGCGCTCTGTGGTATGCGCTGGGGCGCGGATGGGCGGCGTGGCGGCGCGGTGAAGGAGGCGCCATGATCGACGAGCAGGCCGACGTGCACGCGCCCGAACGCCACACGATCCTCACATGAGCACCACCACCCAGCAACCAATGGTTGTCCTATGGGCACACTGATTGTGGCCTGCGCGATCTCTACCATCGCGTTATGAGCGCACACACTCAAATCACGGTCTCCTCCTCCCAGAGCCACGAGTGGATCGAGCGCGCCGAGGCGACATTGGCCGAGGCCGGTCACAAGCGCGGCGGCGCTCGGCGTGCGGTGCTCGAGCTACTTGACTCCCAGGTGTGCGCGCTGACGGCTGTTGAGATCGAGGGCGCGCTGGGCGAGGCCGAGCGGCGTGTGAGTCGCGCGAGCGTGTACCGGATCCTCGAGGAGCTCGAGGGACTGCGACTCGTCCAGCGGGTTGAGACGGGCCAGGCGATGGTGCGCTACGAGCGCGTGTGCGCCGAGCAGGAGCACCATCATCATCTCGTGTGCGACGGCTGCGGGCTTGTGATGCCCTTCTCAGACGACGCACTCGAGCAGGCGATCTCCAGCCTCAGCGAGAGGGTGCCGTTGAGGGTGTCCGAGCATGAGATCGTTCTGCGCGGGGAGTGCTCTGCCTGCTCTGGCTGACCGCCTGTGTGCGCGTGCGATCGCCCCACAGGTAGCAGAGCACGCAGCCGAGTGCGAACACGGCGACCACCAGTAGCTCCGGGCCCGAATCCTCGCTGAGGGCGCCGATCGCACCTGCGGCCAAACCGCCGGAGAGCGCCGCGAGCCATGCAGGGTCGAGGCGCACGGGCGCGAGCATCTGGTCGCGGCGACGCACGCCGATCCACGATGCGACCAGTGCGAGCGCGGTCGCCAGTGGCATCAAGTGGTTCTTCAGCTCGTCCCAGGCAGCGCCGTAGCGACGCACGACGATGTCGCGGATGTCCCCCGGCGAGCGAGCGTCGAGCACACTGCCGGTGAAGTGCCCGCTGCCGTGCGCGGTCGTCAAGTCGATCGCCGCAAGCGCGGCCAATCCCAACACCGGAGCCGCCATCACGATGAGCGCACGTCGCCGGTTGAAAGTGCCGGGCAGCAGCATCACGGTCGCCACGGCGGTACCGGCGCTGACGAGGATCACGCCGCCGACACCCGCGCCGATGCGCGCCGATCCCTCCACGATCGCGAGCAGGATCCCCGCGCAAGCCATCGCCGTCGCGGACTTGCGTCCTCGCACAGCCGGGTAAAGCGCTGCCGCGACAGCGCTGAACACGAGCACGGCAAGCCCCGACTTCAGCTCGTTGCCGATCCCGTAGAAGCGTGCTCCGAAGGCGGGGTTGGGGCCAAGCAGCGAGCGCATCAGCAGCTGCGTCCCGGCGAGCACGTCGACGGTCAGCGCGAGCACCGCCGCGACAGCGGGTGCGATCGGCGCGCGTGGCCACGGGATCAGTCGATCGGTGAGTGCTCCGAGCGCGAAGCAGATCGCCACGATCAGCGCGAACTCCACGTCGCGGCTCGGCTCCAGGGCGGCTGGAACCAGAACGGCCACGGGGCTCCACATCATCGCGAGCGCCCCGCTGCGCATCGCCCAGCCAGTGCGCGCGCGGCGCGCCTGCGCACCGCCGCCACCCGCTCCCAATGGGATGAGCGCGAGCGCGAACAGCAGCACCCACGCAAGCAGCAGCCACTCGAGTGCTGGGATCCTGCGTGGGTCGATCACCGCAAGACGTGCCATCAACCCCCGTAGGCTCGCGCCGTCGAGGCGGCCGTCGAGGTGCACCGGCTTGCCGCGCATGTCGGGCGGAATCGGCAGCCCGAGGTGATCGAGGATCGTCGGGCCGATGTCGATCGAGGCGATCAGTCCGCGCTCGTTGGTGGTCTGCGAAGTGAGCGTCTGCCCACCCGGGCCAAGGCCGGCGAATGCACTCCACAACAGTTCGTTGCCCGGGATGTCTGGCGAGCTCTGGATGACGGTGAGCAGCTCTCCGGTTGGGCGCGTGGCGGCCAACGCGCGCAGGTCTGCGTAGCCGGCTGCGCCGGGTGGCAGGTCGGCGACGACCAGATGGTGGCTTCTCTGCAGGGCTACGATCCGCGCAAGCAACGTGGCGGAGGAGCCGAAGGAGACGGCGGCGATCACACCTGCGCGGTTGGCGGCGAGTGGCCAGGAGACGGTCACGGTGCTGGCGACATTCACTTCGCTTGCTCGCGATGGTCCGAACCTGCTGAGACTGTAGGGAGCCGCGTATGCCCCCCCGCCCGGGATGGAAGCGGCCAATAGTCCGGGATCGAGCAGCTGTGGAGCGCCTGTGGCGCGTCTGAGGACGGCGTTCCAGGATGAGACGTGTGCGCTCGTCCCGGGCCCGAGCGTGAGGGAAGACAGCGAAGGGGGGTAGGCCGGGCTATAGGCCGAGTAGGAAACCCGCGTACCCTGCGTGATGTCGAGCAGTAGCTGATCGGCCTTGTAGGTGCCCTGGGTGGCGCTCAATATCCCGGTCGACAGGGTTGGTAGCGATGCCAGCTTGCGCTCGACAGCGTCTCCTTCGGAGCGAGCCGAGGGCTGCGGCCCCGCGGGTAGGAAGACGACCAGCGCTGAGCGCTCATTGCCGCCGGAGGCGGATGCGCCAGGCGCCGATATGGTCGGCAGCGCCAGGCACAGCAGAGTCACCGCCAGCCCGCAGCGCGCTGCGCTCAGCCCTCAGTCCCCCCGTGCGTGCCCGCGGGCACTGGCTTCTCATCGATGGAGAGCGCCGCGAACTCAGCTTCGTCAGCCGGGCTGAGGCGCGTGGCGCCGCCCTCGATGTTCAAGTGCGGCAACAGTCGATCCAAGCGGGCGGGGATCGTCCACGTGAGCTCTCCAAGGATGTTGAGCACCGCGGGCAGCAATAGGCAGCGCACGATGACCGCGTCGAGGAACACAGCCGAGGCAAGGGCCAGGCCGAACTCCTTGATGACGCGGCTTTCGCCGAGCATGAACGACAGGAACACGCAGATCATGATCGCCGCCGCGGCGGTGACGACACGTCCGGTGAGCGCCAGTCCCTCGCTGACCGCGCGGCGACTGTCGTCGCTTCTGGTCCACTGCTCGTGGATGCGCGAGACGAGGAACACCTCGTAGTCCATCGAGAGCCCGAACACGATCGCGAACAGCATCACCGGCACGAACGACTCGATCGGGCCCGCTTTGACGTCCATGATCCGGTCGAACCAAGCCCACTGGAAGACGACGACGATCACCCCGATCGACGCGCCGATGCTCAGCAGATTCATGAACGCCGCCTGCAGCGGGATCACGAGCGAGCGGAATACGATCATCAGCAACAGCGCCGAGAGCAGCACCACGACGCCGATGAACAGGGGCAGCTTCTTGCCGAGCACCGCCGCGAAGTCCACCGCTCCGGCGGTGACGCCGCCGACATAGACGTGCATCCCGGTGCTCGACTCCACGGGTGGGATTGTCTCGTCGCGCAGCTGGGAGACGAGTTGGGTCGTCTTGTACGCCTGCGGGGAGGAGGTCGGATACACCGAGATCGTGGCCACGTCGCCGGCGGGATTGAACTTGGCTGGAGCGACGGCCGCCACATCGGGTACGCCTGTCATGGCCGCGCGCAGCTTTTCCACCGCCGCCTTGCCGCTGGAGCTGGGCGGGGTCGACAGCGCTCCTACTTTGGTGGCCCCGTCACCGGGGTTGGCTGCGCCCGGGACCTGAGCAACAATCTGCAGTGGTCCGTTGAAGCCCTTGCCAAAGCCTTCCGCGAGCAGCTCGTATGCCCTGTAGGTGGTGAAGCTCTCAGGGTCGTTGCTCGCGTCGCTGGACCCCAGCCGCAGGGCGGTGGCGGGCGCCGCGATCAGCAACAGCACCAATGTGGCGGCGATTGCGATGGGCCACGAGTGGGCCTGCACAAACTGGCTCCAGCGCAGCCAAACCTGCCCGTGGCGCGCGTCAGTGGCCTTGACGCCCTGGCGGCGCGCCCGGCGTCTGGGGCGCACCACGCGGTTGCCGGCGATTGTGAGCAGCGCAGGCAGCAGCGTGAGCGAGCCGAGCATCACCAGCAGCACGCCGATCGACGCCGAGATGGCCACGCCGTAGAGGAAATCGACGCCGAGCAGCATCATCCCAAGTAGCGCGATCACAACAGTGCAGCCGGCGAACAGGACCGCGCGACCGGCCGTGTCCATCGCTTGCACGACAGACTCGCGCACATCGCCAAAGCTGGGGCCTGGCGTCGCGTAGGCCTCGCGGAAGCGGGTGAGGATGAACAGCGAGTAGTCGATGCCCACGCCGAGCCCGATCATCGCGGCGAGCTCCGAGGAGAAGTTGGGTGTATCGACAACGTGGGTGAACAAAGCGATTAGTCCAAGGCCGGTGCCGAGTCCGAACAGCGCTGTGAGGATCGGCAAGCCCATCGCAATCAGCGAGCCAAAGGTGATCAACAGCACCACGATCGCTGCCATCAGGCCGACCGCTGTCGTCAGCCCGAAGCCTTCCTGCTCGGTTTGCTCGATCGCCTGTCCGCCAAGCTCGATTTGTATGTCGGGCGTACGCGCCGCCTTGGCGGCATTGACCACGCCAACGCCTGCGCTCTTGGGTAGTTCGTTGGCCTTCTGGTTGAACACCACAGTCGCAAACGCGATCTGCCCGTTGGCGGAGATGGCCTTGCCGGCCTGGCTTGCGGCGTACGGGCTGATCACACCGGTCACGTGCGGCAGGCCGTCGACCTTTGCGAACAGCGCGCTCATATGGCTGCGCACAGCCGGTTCGCGCACGTCGCCGTGGGCGACCTTGAAGACGACCGTGTCGCGGTCGCCGGCCTGCGCCGGAAAGCTGCGGGCCAAGAGGTCCGATGCACGCTGCGCGTCGGAGTTGGGCAGCGTGAAGTTGTTCGAGTAAGCCGCCCCCCCGGCGGACTGGGAGACGACGTTGACGGCGATCAGCAGGAAGACCCAGCCGATCGCGATGTACAGACGGTGGGTTGTGGACCAGCGAGCGAACTTGAGCATGGTGGGAGCCTATTGGGAGCGGCCGCCGCGATTGGGACACGACAGCGAGGACGGGAGCGTTCCGCTCAGCTTACGACGCTCCGCGCCCGAGGGCCTCAATCGTTCGGTCAAGTTTGCCACGAGGGGCTGTTCCGGCATCCGGGCGAACGGTGCTCTGCCCGCGGCCGGACGCTAAACAGAACGGACGCGCGCGCTCGTTTTCTTCGTGTTGAGCAGATGCTCGATGTCGTGTGGGTCGCTTGTGAGGATCGTGTCGCCATCGTCCGCCAGCAGCGACACCGCCGCGTCGGCGATGTCCTGAGTCTCACTGCGGGCCAGCAGAGCGCCGCAGTCGCGTGCGCGTTGCGGGTCCAGCTCGCACTCCACGAAGCCTGCAAGCGCTCGGGCCAGCCTGGCTTGGCGAGCAGGATTACGCCACACCTGGGCAACGCACGCGGAGGATGTGATCGCCTCCGCGCCGCTCTCGGCTGCCGCCACGAGCAGCGCCGCAACCCTACGGTCGCCGCGCTCCAGGGCGATCAGTGCGCCGCTGTCGAAGACGAGGGCAGCCATCGACGGGCCTCGCTGAGCTCCTGCTCGGTGAACGGTCCCCCGGTTTCATGGGCTATCTCCTCGGCCACGGCCATCAGCGCGTCGGCGCGCAGACGCGTCGCCGCTGCCGCCGCGAGCCAACCGGAGACGCCTTCGGAGCCGGCGGCGTCGCGCACGCGCCGGTAGAGGTCGTCTTCGAGGCTCACGCTGATCTTTGCCATGTCCTGCATAGTAGCACCAAAGGTACTACCTGGTCCGGCGGAAGGAGTTGGGAGGGTGAGTTGGGGCATGGGAGAGATTCTGCACGCCGCTTGGGACGGAACTCGGAACGTGTAGCCGAATGTTGCGTTTGCACTACCGCGGGAGTCGATGTGACGCGCTTGTGTGTCGCGCCTATGGACGAGTGTCCCGTGGGGCGGAGGCCGGTACCAAGCTCGCAAACATGCGCCAAAGCCAGGATCGCTTGCGTTGCGTGCTCGGCTCCACGGTCGACGCGGCGGCCAAGTCTCCCGTTCTTGGCGTATGCGCTGCGGCTGCCGGCAGCATCGGCGCTACTGCTGCGGCTGCTGGGGGCGACGCCGCATGATCTCGACGCGGACGACCGTAGCGCTTGTGGTGCAACTGGTGGCAGGGGCGGCACAGAACCACCAGGTCGCAGGTGAGCTCTGTCCCCAGGCGCTCATAAGAGCGATGGTGCACATCGAGGTTCTCAGTGTGGGTAGCGTCCAGCGAGCATGCGTGGCCGGCGCGCAACAGCGCGGCATCGCGGGTCTTGTGCCACTCGGGCGTTTTCAGGTAATACGGATATGGCATCGCACGCAGCTCGGCCAGGCGCTCAGGGGCAACCGGGTCGGCGAGCCGCTGCGCGCCAAGAGGCACCTGGGCCGCGGCCGCAGCCTCGGAGATCCCTCTGCTCGTCAGCCTCCATGTGCTCCACTTCGGGCTTTCGAGCAGACCTTCGCGCTTCAGGTTGGTGGGCATCCACGACAGCTGGTGATCGACCGCGTCTCGGTGCTTGCCGTTTGCACGCTCAGGCGGCGGTGCTCCCAACTCGCGCAAGTTAAAGCCACCGTTGGCTCGCGCCCACTTCTCGATCTCCGACCGCTGAGCTTCCCCTCCGAATGCCTGCAGAGCGTTGATGGTTGCTGTTCGAGCCTTCTTCCTGAGCGCTCGGCGCTCGCTCGAGTCCAGGGGTTCAGTCACTTTGCTCTACTCGGCCACCCGGTTCCTGATCTTGAATTTTGGGACGTCGCCGGCCAATGGGACTATGCGCAGGATCGAGAGCTGTCCCGCTCTCGTCATTGGGCAGAGTTGCGTCTGCACCAACCCGTCTGCAATCAGGATTATGCAGCTCGGCCGTACGGCTGTCACCTGCTCGCGCCGGTTGGGAATCCATACGGATGGCGCTGGGGCTATCCTCGATGGCCACAGTGATCGGCGAGCGAGAGTGAGGGCACCATGGCCAAGACACCACGTGTAGGCGAGCAGGCGCCGGACTTCGAGTTGCAGGGCACCAGCGGGCCGTTCAAGCTCTCAGAGCATCGTGGCGAGCGGGTGGTGTTGCTGTTCTACCCGGGTGACAACACGATGGTTTGCACCAAGCAGTTCTGCTCCTATCGCGATCGGGCCGAGGACTTCGCCTCGCTGAACGCCACGGTTGTGGGGATCTCATCGCAAAGTGTTGAGTCACACGAGGGATTCGTCGCCAAGAACAACCTCAACGTGCCGCTGCTCGCCGACGAGGACAAGGCGGTGGCAAAGGCCTACAGCGCCACGATGCCGGGGGTCGGCTCAACCGCCCGCGCGGTGATCGTGATAGATGAGCAGGGCTTCGTGCGTCACCGCCACGACCACCGTCTGGGACTCGACTACCAGACGGTGGACGAGTTGCGCGAAGCGCTCGCACAACTGCCTGCCGCTGCCTGAGCCGGTGCTCAGTACGCGAACGCTCGCAGCGACAAGCGCGGGATGCAAGGTGTCCTAGGCGCCGCGCCACGCGGGTGCGCTTCGAGCGCGCTGCGTAGCGGCTCAGCGGCGCGAGGGCGGCGGAGTCTCGCGCTCGGCGGGGCGCGCTTCGGCGGCGCGCCGAGCATGTAGCTCCATCAGCTCCAGCTGCATGTTGCGCGGACGCTCGCCCGGGCCTGGGTGTTGTCGGCGCCAGGTGCCGTCGGCGTGCAGTTCCCAGGAGCTCTGGTTGTCGGCAAACGCTCGTTCGAGCGTGTCCATCAGCTCGTCGCGCAGTTCGGGCGAGCCGATCGGCGCGGCGAGCTCCACGCGGTGGTCGAGGTTGCGGGGCATCAGGTCCGCGGAGGCGATGTACACGGTGCGCTCGCCGTCGCGCTCGAACGTGTACACGCGCGAGTGCTCGAGCAGACGCCCCACGACCGACACAACCCTGACGTTCTCCGAGACGCCGGGGACGCCGGGACGCAAGCAGCAGATCCCGCGCACATTCAAGTCGACCCGCACGCCAGCCTGCGAGGCCCGATACAGCGCGCGGATGCAGTGACCGTCCACGAGCGCGTTCATCTTCATCGCAATCCGTCCCGGCGAGGCGGAGGAGTGGGCGGCGATGGTCGCGTCGATCTGGGCGATCAGACCCTCGCGCAAATGCGCCGGGGCGATCAACGCCTTGCGGTAGCCGGTGGGGCGGCCATAGCCGGTGAGGTTGTTGAACATGTCGGTCACATCGGCGCCGATGTCCTCATCGATCGTGAACAGACCGAAGTCGGTGTATAGGCGCGCGGTCGCCGAGTGGTAGTTGCCGGTGCCCACGTGCACGTAGTTGCGCACTCCATCGCCCTCTCTGCGCACCACGAGCACGCACTTGGCGTGGGTCTTCAGCGCAGGCTGCCCGTACACCACGTGCACACCCGCCTCCTCGAGCGCCTTGGCCCAGTGGATGTTCATGCGCTCGTCAAAGCGTGCTGTGAGCTCGACCAGGGCGACCGCCTGCTTGCCGCGCTCCGACGCGGCGATCAGCGCCGGCACCAGCGGCGAGTCGTCGCTGGTGCGGTACACGGTCTGCTTGATCGCCAGCACGTTCGGATCGGCCACCGCCTGCTCGACAAAGCGCTCCACCGAGGTGGCGAACGAGTCGTAGGGATGGTGCACCAGCACGTCGCCCTCGCGCATCGTGGCAAACACATCTGGACGCTCGCCCTCGTGGCGCAACAATCGCGGGTGAGTCACGGGCGTGTATGACGCGTTGCGCAGCTCCGGCATCCCTGGCAGCTTCACGATCTCCCATAGGGCTCCCATGTCGAGCAGGCCTAGCACGGGATACACCTCGTCCTCGCGCACACCCAGCAGCCCGATCAGCTCCTCGCGCAGCCGCTCCGAGCAGCGTGCGCCGATCTCCACGCGCACGATCTCGCCGAAGCGCCGGCGGCGCAGCTCGTCCTCGACAGCCTGCAGCAGGTCGGCGGCGTCGTCTGAGACCTCCAGATCGGCGTCGCGGGTGACTCTGAACACGTCGTAGTCGACTATCTCCATACCCGGAAACAGCGTGTCGAGATGGTGGGCGATCACGTCCTCCAGTGGAACGAGCGTCGCGTGAGACGCCCCGCCGCTCGCGCTCGACGCCGGCACCGTCACGAAGCGCGGGAGGATCTCGGTTGGAACCTTCACGCGCGCAAACACGGTCTCCCCGCCCGTGGGGTCGCGCACGAGCACCGCGAGGCTGAGCGACAGGTTCGATATGTAGGGGAACGGGCGTCCGGGCGCCACCGCCAGGGGAGTGAGCGCCGGGAAGATCACGCCGCGGAAATGCTGTGCGAGGTAAGCGCGCTGCTCGCCGTCGAGCTGGTCGAAATCGAGCACGTTCACGCCCTGCTCGGCCAGCGCGGGGCGCAAGTGTGCTTCGAAGCAGTCGCTGAGACGCCCACCGAGCTGGATCACCCGCTCGCGGATCCCTGCGATCGTCTCTGACGGTGTGAGCCCGTCCTGACTGGGGTTCTCCACGCCGGCGTCGATCTGGTCGTGCAGCCCCGCCACGCGCACCATGTAGTACTCGTCGAGGTTGGTGGTGTAGATCGCGCAGAACTTCACGCGCTCCAGCAGCGGGGTCGCCTCGTCCTCGCCCAGCTGCAGCACGCGCTCGTTGAAGTCGAGCCATGAGAGCTCGCGGTTTATGTACAGCGAGGGGTCATCCAGACGCCGATCGCGCTGGTCTACCTGCTCATGCCCGTCGCTCATCGAAGTGCTCAAGTCTTCTATGCTCGCAGAACACCATGGCTATGGCCCGTCAGCTCTGGTTGCTCCGTCACGCAGACGCAGAACCCCACGGCAGCCGTCCTGACGCTGAGCGTCAGTTGACCGAGCGTGGCTGCGATCAGGCGCGCGTGGCCGGCGTGGCGCTCGCACGGATGAAGGTGGAGTTCGCGGCGATCCTCGCGAGCCCCAAGGCACGCGCTCGCGAAACCGCCGAGCTGGCGCTCGCGCGGATGAGCGACTCCCAGCGCGAACTGCTCGAGTTGCATCCCCCGCTCGCCGGTCATTTGCGTGCGCGCGAAGCGCTCGACCTGCTGGTGGGTGTGGGCACCGAAGGGCCGCTGCTGCTCGTCGGTCACGAGCCCGACCTCTCGGGCATAGCCGGTGAGCTCACGGGCGCTTGCGTGGACTTGAAGAAGGGCGGGTTGGCGGTCGTGCGACTAGGCGGCGCCGGCGCTGAGCTCATACTCGTGCTGCGCCCCGCTGAGCTCGCCTTGATTGCGGGTGTCGCCGTCGCTGGGGTCTAGCTCGCCGGGCTTGGGTGCGTCGTCGATCTCCTGCTCCGCGCCGTTGCGTTCGGCGGCGAAGCGGTAGCCGATCCCGAAGTGGGTGTGGATGTAGCGCCACTCCGGTGAGGCCTTCTCGAGCTTCTGGCGCAGCTTGCGCACGAACACATCCACCGAGCGGTCGCCGCGCACCATCGCGTAGCCCCACAGGCGCGAGTAGATCTCCTCGCGCTCCAGCACGCGTCCTTCGCCGCCCGCGAGCAGCTCGATCAGCTCGAACTCGCGTCGTGTCAGCTCAAGGCTGCGTCCGCCCACGAACGCCTGGAAGCGGTCGGAGCGGATCTGCACCTCGCCCGCGGACACCGGCTTTGACTCGGTGCGTGCCGTGGCGCGGCGACGACGCCTCACAAGACCCTGCACACGCGCGATGACCTCCTCGGGGTGGCAGGGCTTGGTGATCCAGTCGTCGGCTCCCAGTCGCAGCCCCCGCACACGCTGGGCCACCGTGGAGGGGCCGGTGCAAACGACGATCCCAAGCTCCGGCAGGGCGCCACACAGGCGCTCCAGCCATTCCCAGGCCTGCGGACCCAGCACCGTGAGGTCTACAACCAACGCGCTCAGGCGCATCGAGGCAATCGCGTCGGTCGGCACGGCGCTCGCGAGCACGCGGTGCTCCCAGCCGAGACGGTCCATGCGCTTGCCGAGGACCTGGATGAAACCGCTGTCGCGATCGAGCACCGCGATGCGCAATGAGGACGCGCCCCCTGCGCTCGCTGCCACCCCTTCATCAGTGGAGAGGACGCCAGTCGTCATCTAGAGCGGAGTGTATATGCACACGAGCGCCAAAGCACAAGCGACGCAGACGATAGTCACAGGATCTTCACACGTCGATCCCGCTATTTGCATCGGCGGGACCTCCACAGCACGACCTGGGACCCGTACCGCCACGGACGTGCGGGCCCACCGGAATGGGTCCTCAGCGGCCGAGCGGGTTCGACTGGTCGGAGAACTCCCGAAACAGGCCGGTGACAACGAACGCCACTTGCTCGCCCACATCGACCGCGTTGTCGCCGATGCGCTCGAGCGCTCGAGCCACGAGGATCATGTGCATCGCCCACTCCCGTGTGTCGGGATCGTCTCCGATCTCCAGCGCTGTGCGGAAGATCTCACGGTTGAGGCGGTTGATCTCGCGGTCCTGTCGAGCAAGATCTTCGGCAAGCCCCACGTCGCGGCCGGAGAAGGCGGCCTTGCACTGCACGATCTCAGAGCGTGCGTGGGCGCCCATTTTCAGGATCATCTCCAGCACCTCGGGGCGCACCGGCGGCTCATAACCCGACAGCGGGATCAGCTTGGCGATATTCACGCACTGGTCACCCATTCGCTCCACGTGCACGATCACGTGCAGGAGTGCTGCCACGAGTCGTAGATCGCCGGCGACAGGCGCCTGGGTGGCCAGCAGCGAGAGGATCCCCTGGTGAACCTCCAGGTAGCGTCCGTCGACGCGGTCGTCGTCGGCGATCACCATCTGAGCCAGCTCCACGTCCTGGTGGGCCAGCGCCTCCAGTGTGCGGTCGAGCTGCTCGAGTACGACGTCCAGTCCGCCCAGGGCTCGCGTCTCCAGCTCCTGTAGCTGCTGCTGGAAGTGCTGGCGGCCCTGCTGGGCGGTCAGCCGCGAGGCTTGTCCCGCGTTGACTTCAGAGCTCATTTGGCGCCGGCTCCAGGAGTGCCTGCTTTGGGGCCGCTGACTCCATAACGTGCTTCAGGACAAGTGGGACGATCTGCTCGAAGCATACTCAGCCAAACTTTCCGGTGACATATTCTTCGGTGCGCGAATCCTCGGGGTTAGTGAAGATCTTCTGTGTCGGGGCGACCTCGACCAGCTCGCCGCTGAGCATGAACGCGGTGCGGTCCGCCACACGCGCCGCCTGCTGCATGTTGTGGGTGACGATCACGATCGTCACGCGCGTCTTGAGCTGCTCGATCAGCTCCTCGATCTTCAGCGTCGCGATCGGGTCGAGCGCCGAGCAGGGCTCGTCCATCAGAATCACCTCGGGCTCCACCGCGAGCGAGCGCGCGATGCACAGGCGCTGCTGCTGGCCGCCTGAGAGCCCCGCGCCGGCCTCGCCGAGACGGTCCTTGACCTCTTCCCACAGTCCCGCGCCGCGCAGCGCGTTCTCGACCTTGTGGTGCAGGTCCGCGCGCCCCCGCGAGGCCAGGCGCAGGCCCGCCGCCACGTTGTCGAACACCGACATCGTGGGGAACGGGTTGGGCTTCTGAAAGACCATCCCGATCGCCCGCCTGACCGCCACCACGTCGACGCTCTGGTCATAGATGTCAAAGCCGTCGAGCAACACCTTGCCCTCGGCGCGAGCGCCGGGTACCTCCTCGTGCATGCGGTTGATGCAGCGCACCATCGTCGACTTGCCGCAGCCCGACGGTCCGATGATCGCCGTGACCTCGTTCGCGTGGAAGTCGAGGTCGATGCCCTTGACCTGCTCGACATCGCCGTAGAACGCGCGCAACTTCTCGAGCTTTACGGCGAGCCCGTCACGTACATTGGCGCGTGGGTTGCCGGCGGCGGAAGACGTCGTCTGGGGAGTCTTCGAGATTGGGCTTCTGCTGGGCTCGAGCATCTGTCTGTGCGATTCCTCCGCGCCCATCTTAGGCTCGTCGGCGTTCATCGTTGGTTGGTCGAGGTCGATTGACGGTCCCTTAGTGCTGATCGTAGGCTCATCGGCACTCATCTCAAGCTGCTCCTTCGTGCCAGTAGACGTGCTGCCAGATTGAGCAGCAGGATCATGACGACAAGCGTCAGGGCTGCTCCCCACGCACGGTTTACCACGGCGGTGGTGGGAGATGTGACGTCTGTGTAAATCTGCATCGGCAACGAGTTCATGAACCCGCTGAGGTTGAAGTTCGTCTTCATGGTCGCCCCGGCGGTGAACAGCAGCGGCGCGGTCTCCCCGGCGGCGCGCGCCACCGCCAGCAGCATCCCCGTGAGCAGTCCCGGCAGCGCGGTGGGGAGCACGATCCTGAAGATCACCTTCCAGCGTGGCGCGCCGAGCGCAAGCGCGGACTCGCGCAGCGACCCGGGCACCAGCAGCAGCACCACCTCGGCCGAGCGGGTCACCACCGGCAGCATCAGCAGCGCTAGCGCGAATGCCCCCTTGTAGGCGGCATAGGAGCTGCCGGTGCCCACGATCAGTGCGATGTAGATGAACAGGCCGAACATGATCGAAGGCACGCCTGTGAGCACGTCCACGAAGAAGCGCACCGTGTGGGCGAAGCGGCTGTCGCGGCCGTACTCCACCAGCCACACCGCCACGCCGAGCCCGAGCGGCACCGAGATCACAGATGCGAGCCCCACGATCTCGATCGTGCCGAGGATCGCGCTCTTGATCCCGCCGATCGAGGATGCCGCGAAGAACGTGTTGCCGGTGGGATCGGTCGTGAAGAATTTGACGCTCCACGAGCCAAGGCCCTTGCTCAGCAGGTAGTAGAGGATCAGCACGAGCGGTATGAGCGCGACCGCGGTCGCGCCCATCACCGCGCCCCGGGCGAAGCGATCCTTGCGTCGCCGGGCCGGGCTGACCGAGAAGCGCTCGAAGGTCTGGGCGGATGCGTTCATGGCGTGTAAGGCCCGCCGCGAGCCGGTCGACGGTCGCGCACCCGGAGCCGGTGGCGACGCGGGCCTGTCGAGCGTGTGCGGTGTGTGCGGCTTGTGCTCATCGGCTGAGTCCCGCCCCGACCGTTGCGCCGGCCTCGGCGAAGTCCGCCGCGGTGCGCTTGGGCTTGGTGGAGCGCGCCGCGCGGATCACCAGCAGACGCGCGATCACATTCACCAGCAGCGTCAGCACGAACAGCACCAAACCCGCGGCGAACAGCGCCGAGCGGTGTAGCTCCTGGGCTTCCCCGAACTCGTTGGCGATCGAGGCGGCGAGGCTGTAGCCCTGGTCGAACAGGTGGGTTGGCATCTTCGGGTCGTTGCCCACAAGGATTGTCACAGCGATCGTCTCGCCGATCGCGCGGCCGAGGCCGAGCATCGCCGCGCCGGTGATGCCGCTGCGGCAGTAGGGGAGCACCGCTGTGCGGATCATCTCCCAGCGGGTGGCGCCGAGACCGAGGGCCGCCTCCTTGTGGTCGGTGGGAACGGTGCTCATCACCTCGCGCGAGAGCGAGCTCACGATCGGCAGGATCATGATCGCAAGCACCAGTCCGGTGATGAAGAAGTTGGGGATCGTCGCCAGCCCGCCGCCCACGAACGGGATGAACGAGAGGCGATCCGCTACCCACTGCTCGGCCGGCTGTAGCTTGGGAGCGAGGAAGAAGATCCCCCACAGCCCATACACCACCGAGGGAACCGCTGCCAGCAGCTCGACCATGATCGTCACCGGGCCGCGGATGCGCCGCGGGCACAGCTCGGTGATATAGAGCGCTGTGGCGACCGCCACCGGCACACCGATCAAGAGGGCGAGTCCCGAGGTTATGAGTGTGCCGAGCAGCAGCGGCAGCGCGCCGAAGTGGTTGGCGCTCACGTCCCAGTTGCTGCCGAACGTGAATCCGAACACGCCGAACTTGGAGAACGCCGGGCCCGCTTCGCCGACGAGCTTGACGAAGAAATAGACGATCAGCGCGAGGATCGAAGCGGCCAGGGCGGTGAGGCCCCAACGTAGCGCTCGATCGGGGAGGCGCGCGAGCGGCGAGCGCTCGAGGATCGAGCGCTCGCCGCTCGCTGCAGATGCAGCCTCCACAGGACCTCCTAGCCGCCGGCGGTCCAGCCACGCCGAGCGTGGCTGGACTCCGCTGTCATCGTCTCACGCACGATGACCCGGACTGTATTTGGCCGGTGGTCCCGTGTCATGTCAGCCGGAGATCGTGGCTCCGTTGCACTGCAGTCCGGCAACCGCTTCCTTGGACTTCGTGAGGATCGCGGCGGGCAGCGCGGCGTAGTCGGCCTGGCTGAGGATGCTCTGCCCGGAGCCGAGGCCGTAGTTCAGGAACTCCACCACGCCCTTGGCGGCCGCTTCGCCGCCGGGCACGCCAGCCTTGCACATGTCCTTGTAGACCACCACGAACGTCTGCGAGGTGATCGGGTAGGCCGTCGGTGCGGCCGGTTCCTTGATCTTGATACCGAGGTTGGCCGGCACCACGACGCCTTCGGCGGCCGCGCTGGTCGAGGCAAGCGTCGGTTCGACGTAGTTGCCCGCCTTGTTCTTCACGCTGGCGTAGGTGAATTTGTGCTCCAGCGCGTAGGACTGCTCGACGTAGCCGATCGCGCCTGTCGTCTGCTGCACGGCGCCGGCGACGCCCGCGTTGCCCTTGGCGCCGGTGCCCGTGGGCCATGGCACGGTCTTGCCTTCGCCAGCCTTGCTCTTCCATTCCGGGCTCACCGACGCCAGGAAGCCGGTGAAGCCGGCGGTGGTGCCGGAGGAGTCGGAGCGGTGGATCACCGTGATCGGGGTGCTCGGGAGCGTCACGCCCGGGTTCAGCGCCTTGATGGCGGCATCGTTCCAGGTCTTGATCTTGCCGAGGAAGATCTCGGCGATCGTGGGGCCGTCGAGCTTCAGGCCGCTCTTCACGCCCGGGAGGTTGTAGGAGACAGTGATCGCGCCCAGGAACATCGGGATCTGCTGGACGGGCCCGACCTTTTCAAGCGTCGCGAATTCTTCGGGCTTCAACGGCGGGTCGCTGGCGCCGAAGTCGACCGTCTTGCCCTCCAGGGCCGTGATTCCGGCGCCCGAGCCGACGGGGTTGTAGTTGACGGTCAGGCCCGAGATGCCAGAGCCCCACTGCTGGTAGACCGGGGCGGCGAAGGTGGAGCC
The DNA here is from genome assembly GCA_963831725.1 of uncultured Solirubrobacterales bacterium. Taxonomy (GTDB): domain Bacteria; phylum Actinomycetota; class Thermoleophilia; order Solirubrobacterales; family Solirubrobacteraceae; genus Palsa-744. Next base: position 1,346 of record CAWHRF010000006.1, on the reverse strand, counting down.
GGCGCCGGAGATGGTCGCGGACGAAGATGCGGTGCTGCCGGTGGAGTTCGATTTGCCGCACGCGGCGAGAGTCAGCGCGAGCAGCGCGCAACTCGCGAGCACGCCGATCTTGTTCTTGTTCACAACTTCTCCTCTGAATGGGTTTTTGACGGCGAAAAGGGCGTTTTAATCCCTACGCCGGCTCAGTGCTCGTCCAGTCTCATCAATCGACGGGGTGTCCGTTGTGAACATCTCGTGAAAGCTGGCCCGTCGGTTGCGGCTGGAATCGATAGCCGAATCCGGGGTGGGTGTGGATGAAGCGCCGGTCGGGCATCGCCTCCTCCAGCTTGTTGCGCAGCTTGCTCACGTACACATCCACCGAGCGATCGCCGGCGCGCAGTTGCCCGCCCCACACCGAGGCGTACAGCTCGTCGCGCGTCACGATCGCTCCGGCCCGGCGCGCAAGGGCGACGAGTAGCTCGAACTCGCGCACCGACAGCGTCAGCGCGCGTCCGGTAGCGAGCACCAGACCCTCGCCGAGCCTGATCTCAAGCTCGCCTGCATAGAGGGTGCTGGAACTGTCTTGGTGCACGGCCACCACGCTGTAGGATCGCGTGTACAGGCGTGTCAAGGAGTTGCAAACTCGTGATCGAGTCGTGAAGAAGTCGTGAAGGACGCGACGCCTGGGTTGCCGGGCACATACCCTAGTCGGATGCCCTTTTTGCGCCGCTCGGCCGACGCCACGCTCGTCACGCTCGTGGAGAATGCGGGCAGCAACATCCTGCGCTCCGGTTTGCTTTTGCGCGAGCTGCTGGCCGAGCTGCCCGAGCGTTCGAGCCTCGCCGAGGACCTGAAGTCCTTCGAGCAGGAGGGCGATCGCATCACCCACGACATCATCCACCGGCTCAACGGCGGTGGACGGCGTTTGCGCCTGCCGTTCAACGCCGTCGATGGCTACGCGCTGGCGACCGCCCTGGACGATGTGCTCGACCACACCGAGCAGACCGCCGCATTGCTGTACCTGTACGGCGTGGAAGCGCCGATGGAGCAGGCGGTTGAGATGGCCGAGGTGCTGGTGGGCGCCGACGAGCAGATCGTCAAGGCGCTCGAGCGACTCGGCGCGGGCGGCGAGCCGGGGCCCTACCTGGTCGAGATCCATCGCCTGGAGAACGAGGGCGACCGACTGTTGCGCGACGGGGTCGCCTCGCTGTTCGCGGGCGGCGCCGCGGACCCGATGGTGGTGATCCGCTGGAAGGACATATTCGAGTCGCTCGAGGCCGCGGTGGACGCATGCGAGACGGTCGCGCACGTGATCGAGGGGATCATGCTCAAACGCGGTAAACGCCATTAGGGGAACGTCGTAGCCG
>CAWHRF010000005.1:0-153857 GCA_963831725.1 uncultured Solirubrobacterales bacterium | reverse complement strand
ACAATAGCTCGCAAGGGCCTCAACGACGGGGTGCGTGCGAGTCAACAGCAGCCCACCTCCCTCGCGCAATATCTCAAAGCGTGCATCGAACGTCGCCAGCCCCATCGAATCCTTGAGCCCTGCCGGACACTCGCTGATATCTGCGTTGATACGACCATCCTGATGTTCGCTTACGATCCCACCGTACGCTCGTAGGCTGTCTGTGACGAATTGCTGAACATTTGCGTGCCCGCCGACCGCTTCATTTGCAGCCTGCAACTCGCGCGCCACATCCTCGACCTTGATCGTTGCCTGAGCAAAGACGGTCCGTGACCGCTTCTCACGGTCAGCCGCCTGGTCCCATCGCTCATGGAATTCATGCTTTTGTGAAGCAGACAGGTCCTCGATCAACGACAACTGCTCGAAGACGCTTTGGTCGGGCACGCCTCGTGTAAGCAGTCCCTCGAGGATTGCCTCGCTGACCGCATTGGTGTCCATTGGGACGGGTACTGACACACCAAGAGAACGACGGATCGCCTCGTGCTTGCGCAGCAACACATCGAGCACGATGCCGTCGATCGGACTGTTCGCGCCGAAGTATGTGATCGCGCGTATGTGTGACCGCGGCTGTCCGTAGCGATCCACGCGACCCTCGCGCTGCTCATGACGAGTTGGATTCCATGCAAGGTCATAATGAATGACAGCATCGAACGCGTCTTGGAGGTTGATGCCCTCACTCAAACAGTCAGTCGCAACTAGGACGCGTTGCTCGTGTGCCGACAACTCCGCTACCCGCTCCTCGCGCTCAGCGGGTGGAAGAGTCCCCGTTACCGCGACAACCTCGGTTCGCTTCCCGAGCTTTTCGCGAAAGTGCTCGGCAACGTACTCAGCAGTTGCGATGAAACGGCAGAACACGATGAGATGATGTCCTTCCGCGAGCAGATTGCGGGCCAGATCGATGGCTCCCTGGAGCTTTGGATCGCTCTCCCCTGAGAGTGCTTCAGCTTCACGCGCCAAGTCGAGTAGACGACGGCGATGTGCCTTGTCTTCCTGCTCATCTGATTCGGAGTCATCCGCGCCTGGGGTGACGTCAAGGCTTTCGGCTTCCTCATCCCCCGCCAGGTCAAACACAGCGCGACGGCCAAGATCGTCAGCCTCATCGACGCTCGTGGCTCCGACGGTCGGCGAGCGGCTGCGCAATGTGGCGACAGCCGCAGCCGGGCTCGAACCGAGCGCACGCAGCAGCCCAAGCGCCGACCACCAACGAACACGTTGTCGGCGCTCATCTCCGAGGTCAGTCAGAACGCTCTCTCGGCAGTACGCCAGGGCTCGGTCGAAGAGCCTCCGCTGCTCGGGCGAGAGCTGATAGCTGGCGTCCGCTGGAATGCGCTCGGGAAATGGTGTCTCAGTGTCGAGGTAGGAGCGGATGTCCGCGCGGCGTCGTTGGACGAAGTGACGTGCGAGTCTCCGCCTGTCGCCTTCTCGTGCGCTGCCCGCGAGGTCCTCCGGGAGCTCTGCAAGCGACGGATCGAGCAAGGCGAGCAATGACCGAAAGGCATCCTCCTTACCCGAATGCGGCGTTGCGGTGACGAGCACGAGATGACGAGATTCATCAGCGGAGAGTCGCCTGAGCAGCTCGTGGCGTTGGTGTCGACCGCGGCCGGCTGCGCCGAACGCAAATGTATGTGCCTCATCGACGATGACAAGCTTTGGGCAAGCACGCACGAAGTCCTCTCTCCGTGCGTCCGTCTTTATGAAATCGGTTGAGATGACGACATGTGGATGGCGTTCGAACAGTGACTCGTTGACCGCCAGCCCGCGCTCCAAGCGGCGAGCGGTGCTGGGAAGAACGAGCTCAGCATCTATGTGAAACTTGCTGCGCAGCTCGGATTGCCACTGTTCGGCAAGATGCGGGGGACAGAGGACCGCAAGCCGCTGCGCCTCACCGCGATCGAGCAGCTCACGAGCGATCAGTGCTGCCTCGATCGTCTTGCCAATGCCAACATCATCAGCAATTAGCAGCCTGATCGGGTCTAGCTTCAACGCCATGAGCAGCGGAACCAGTTGATATGGCCGCGGCTCGACGGCAAGTCGGCCAAAGCTGCGGAAGGGCCCAGCGCTGGCTTGGAACCCGAGTCGTAGCGCGTCCCGTAGCAGCCTGGCCGAACGCGCATCCCCCACCCGCTCCGGGTCGGGGGCAGCGAAAGTTGCCGGGATGATCTGCTCCAGCTCGGGAAGGATGCCCGCTATCTCGTCGTCGCTGGCGCCAAGCGGTCTCAGGAGCAGCAGGTCTGGCTCAGATTCGGGGAGGACCACCCACTCACGTCCCCGCGCGCTTACAAGGGCGCCAACAGCAAACTCTGGACTACTCATACGAGGGTTTCGTCAGCAATGCGCCCGAACACACTCGGGTACACGGCGAGATTGGCCATCCAGTCATCATCGTGGTGCAGGCGTATCACCGTCCAACCGAGCTCCTCGAGCCGTGCGGTCGCCAGCGTATCTCGTTCTGCTTGCACCCGCTCATCGTGTGCCGGGCCATCTATGAAGATGGCGACCTGATGATCGGCGTACAAGAAATCCGGTCGCGCGCCCCCATCCTTGACGAGACGCTGGGCATTGCTGGGGAGACGTAGTCGGTGCTCATCGAGCAGATTGAGGAATCGCTGCTCAAGCTGAGAGTCGCACAGGCGGCGCAACCGAGCGAGATGCTCCTTGACCGGTTGAGGGCCCGGAGCGGCATGCACAGCAGCATCTGCGAGGTGCAGCAATGTGTCGCGAATAAGTTGGCGGTCGAGGAGCCGGTGGTCACGTTGGTTTGAATAGCTGAACAGGCAGTCATAACAGGCGGCGTCACAGTCCTCTGTAGCGTGTGTGGCCCCATGGCGGTCCTCGCCAGTGTCTGGATCGAAGTGACAGATCTCGAGGGTCTCACGCGCCACGCGACTGAGAGTCTGGGGGTCATCGAGGAGGCGTCTGAGGACGCCGGCGCCCCCCTCGGCAGACTCGTAGAAAAGCAGCACACGGCGCTCGGCTGGGGTTGGAAGGGGCTCGGCGGCGAGCTCTTGGTCCTCGAGCTGGAACACGGCCTGTATTCCTCGCTTCAGTGCCGCCTGAAGGGAGGCCATCCCATCCGTCCCCAAGGAAGCGGCGGGCTCGAATAGGAGGCAGTTGCGATGGTCCTCGACGTAGGGGATCACTCGCCGTGTGGCCTTGCTGAGCGGGTCATCGGGGTCTTGTGCCTGTTCTTGTTCGTTGCGAGCCCAATAGCCGCGCTCCGTGTCTAGGACGAATCCGAGCTGGTCGCGGTTGGCTCGTCTGGTCCACCCGAGGTTGACACGCCAGATCGTGGCTGCCTGGCCGTAGTCGAGCTTTGCGAGCACCGTCTCTTCATGACGCGCCTCCCCGGTGCGCTGTGCGCGTCCGCCCTGGTGTTCGGCGAAACGCATGGTTGTGCGAACCTCGAAGCCTTGGCGTTGACGCTCCTCCTCGTCGGAGGAGATCCGGTCGCGGCGTCGGGTCGCCACGTTCTGCATACGCAGGAGTGTGTCCATTGGTGCGGCGAGGGCATTCCCGCAGCGTTCACATAGATCAGCGCCCCCTGTCGGTCCGACTTCGTGGAGATAGCCACAGATCGAGCAGAGCTTCGCCCGATCCGTTGGCAGGCCCTCTTGCTCGGGTCTGCTGGCGACGGGGATGATCACCTTGTTGACGACGTATCGGGCACCCTCGTGGTAGACGATGCTCTGCGGCCCGAACTCGCTGATCGCGAGGAACCTCGGTCGTGACACGTACTCGTCCTCGCCGGATCTGGCTCTGCGGGCAGGGATGTAGGCGGATAGGGGGAGCCGCGGGAAGTTGTAACCCGGAAGAAATCCCTCGCTAGCGAAATAACGGTAGCTGTAAAAGTCGGACTGGAAGCTCGGTCCGCTCGCCGCAGCGAGCAGCTCTAGCTGAGACTCGGCCTCTCTTCGCAGCCTCTTAGCCTCGTTCTTGTCGCGCTGCGGGCGGCTTGCGTCCTGGATGATCGCGCTGTTGAGCTTGGAAGCCGCGAGTGCTGCAAGATAAAGGGCGCGCCAGCGCCCACACGCTTGGTCGAATGCCAGGGCCGCATTAGCGAGTACACGGTCAAGCCAACTCTCGTCGAACCAGCCCGCGGCTGCTAGCTCCTCGCGGGCGGCTGCAAGCACTGATGTCGCGCGGTCACGGGCCTTATCGCGAGCGCCTGCGGACTCGAGGTCGCTGCGGACGGCGGGCAGCAGCTCCAGCGTGGGGCTATCGCCGCTGACGTCAAGGAGCTCAGTGAGCGAGTTCTTCAGCGATGCCCCGGTCTCTGCAAGCCATATGGCGTGGACGTGCGCGCGCACGAGATCCTCGTTGGCGAGGTCGAGTTGTGGCGGCGCCACTTGTCCAGCGACCATCTGGTCGGGCCGGCGGAAGAAGTACTGGTCGTGGCTGTTCCAACTCGAGCAGAAGGTGTAGACGAGAGCGGGCTGGCCGCTGCGGCCGGCACGCCCGGACCGTTGGGCGTAGTTGGCCGGGGTTGGGGGAACGTTGCGAAGGTTGACGACATTCAGCGATGCGATGTCTACGCCGAGCTCCATAGTCGGCGAGCAAAACAGCAGTGGCAGTCGACCTTCGCGGAAGCTCTCCTCGCGTTCCTCGCGTACTTTGGCCGGTACCTGGGCGGTGTGCTCTCGTGCTTCTATGCCTTGACCATCAGCGGCGATTCCCCGATAGAAGTCCTGAAAGAATTGGTTCGTCGCTGCTCCGGTCTTCGGCGCTCGTGGCATCCTGATCGGGTCATAGAGTGGTGTGCTTCCGTCGCCCGCGACCCAGCACAGTTGCGCGGCAGGCACCTGGAATCCAGGCGGCGAGCCGTCCTTGCCGGGAGGCCTGATGATCTCCACCAGTCCGTATATTTGGAGTGCGCCTAGGAGCTGAGCAATGAGTCGGGCTGCTTCGGTCGTATTGATCGCCGATGGGTGATCTGGGAGGGTGCTGGTGCGGCGCAGGTACGAGCCGAAGCCGCCGCGCGGGGAGAGGTAGATGGCGCTTCGGTCGTCATCGCCCGCACGGGGGCGCGGATAAGCGATCGAGCCGAAGGACAGCTGCTCCTGCTCGTCGATCGCCCATGGGGGTTTGAGTCTCGCGTTGGAACGGGTGACCATCTTCTCTTGCAGATCCGGGTCCAGCTGGTCGGCCTTTACCGCCAGTTCACGCCGTAGAAAATCGAGGAGGGTCTTGGCGATATCAGTGCGCTGCTCGGTCGTGGCGGTCGCGAGGGCACCGTGCGCCGTACGGTCGTCACCCGTCCACCAATCGGGTAGGTCGGCGCTCCAGATCTCCTCATCGGCACAGGCGTCCTCGAGGTCGGAGTATTGGATCGACAGCAGTCCGGTCTGCTCGAGGTTGGGCGATGTGAGGCGCCAGCCGCGCTGGAGGTCGCGGTAGAGCCGGTAGCTGATGATCTCGCGCAGGGCCGCGTCTGTATCCCTCTTGGGGCCACCCCTGAGGCCGGGATCCGCAGCGTAATGCTCGGGCGATAGGGCAAGTGCCCCGCAGACACGCTCGCCGAGATCGTCGTAGCGTAGTCCCTCCCGGCCGGCCTCTCTTGCGGCCCGGTAGAGCGCAGACCGCAGCAACCCCACGTCGATGAAGTCGTTGAAGTGCCCTGCTTGCAGCGAGGCATCTTGTCGGTTATCGGTAAAGCTGAGCAGCTTCTGGGCGTGCGCGGGCAGAGACTGTTCATGGCGCAGCGTTCGGATCGCAGCCAGTCCCAGGACGGTCGTCGAGGTGCTGCGGCCGCCCGAGCCGAGCGTAGCGAGCTTGCCGAAGTCCGCCACCTGGCGTGCGCCGTGGGTGACCCCGCAATGCAGGCAGAAGCGGAACGGCGCGGGGATAAAGGCAGCCGCCAGGCCGTGCGACGCATGCCGTCCAAGCGAGTCGACGTTGAGAGCTTCGGGGAGATTCTTGCGTTGTTCACGCTTGACGCGGCGGCTGTCTGGCTCTATCCAGTCCTCGGGGAGCTTCTCGAGGCCGCCGTCCGCATCCGGGTCCCACGGATCCTCTGCGGAGATGTATAGATATCCGATGCGCTCATCTGTGGTTTGGAGGCGGTCGGATATCTCTCTCGGTTCGAAGAGCCTGCCCTCTACGCGGGTGGCCTCACGTACGCTGTAGTACTCCTGTCCGCACGACCGGCAGAATGCAAGCGGTAGAAGGACGCGCTCACGATCGGCGCCGGGCACAAACTGCTGGCCGCTTGTCGAGAGATAACGCTCACCTTCAGCGTCCAGCGATGCCGAAACCGTGCTCCCGCCACTGAGAAACTGATGCAAACGGAAAGCAAAGACGGGAAACCCCGCTGGACCCTGACATTCATTGCCAGCCAGGAGTGTCGCCTTGATGGCCTGAACACAGCGAAGCTCATCGACGTCAGTGAGCAATGAGAGCTCCATGGCGATCCCAGTATTGCCCGTAAGTGTCCGCGGACGACACCGCACAAGGCGGTCAGGATCATCGGCGGCCGGCCGTATACCGATCGTGCGCTCAATCCACCCCGCGAGTGGGTCGGCGATGAAGCCGGCGTAGTCGCTGGGCGGCTCTCTTTCACGCACCCGCTTCGTGAGCACGGCGACATCTTCTGCGTTTTCGCTAGCAAACGGCAGCGTTGTGGGCCGAACCGTCTCGCCGATGACAGCATCGGGCCGGACATCTGCGCCGAACATTCGAGACGCGACGGCGGCGACCTGCTGGCGCTGCTCCATCAGCGTCCCCGGACCAGCAAGTGTCGCCGACGTCCCGACGAACTGCAAGTCATCGGCGCGGCACGCATCACGAACCCGGCGCACCAATAGCGCAACGTCTGAGCCCTGACGGCCACGATATGTGTGCAACTCATCGAGCACGAGGAACCGCAGACCTAACGCCGACTGGACAAGCTTGCGGTCGTAAGGACGTGTCAACAGATACTCGAGCATCACGTAGTTCGTGAGCAAGATGTCCGGAGGATTACCAAGGATCTCCTCGCGCTCCTCGTCGCTCTCCTGGCCGGTGTAACGGCGAAACGTCACGGGCTCTTGATCCCGAGCAAATCCGTGCTGGAGAAACTTCTGCAGTTCGCCAAGCTGGCTATTGGCAAGCGCGTTCATCGGATAGACGACGATTGCCTTTATTCGCCCGTCCCGCGCGCCAGCGCGGAGGATTGAGTCCACGATGGGCACCATGTACGCGAGACTCTTACCCGAGCCGGTGCCAGTTGTCAGGACGTAGGGATCTCCGGACTTCGATGTGCGTATGGCGTCTGCCTGATGCTTGTGGAATAGCAGCGGCGACCCCTCTGGCTCCTCCGCAGTCTTCCCCACCCGGAAGATCCGCGCGCACTCCGGATGCAGCAGATCTTCAGCGACCAGATCATCAACGAGGCCGCCGGGCTCAAATGCGGGATTGAGCTGGAGCATCGGGTCAGGCCACAGCAGCCCTGACTCGAGCTGGTCCTCAACGAATTCACGGATCCGCTGATCGCGGATCGTGAAGAAGCTTTCCGCGTAGTGCCGATAGTCGCTGATGAGCTGATCACGAAGCGCAAAGACGTCCACTAGCTGATCCCTGGTAGCTCACTGAAAAGGAAGGTCTTCATCGGGTTCAGCAGCAGACCATTCCCCTCACCGCTCACTGAAGACGCTCCTATTGTCTCGAATCCTTTGTGGATCACCTGCGCCATGAGCCTGCGGCGTTCCTGGAGAAACTCCTCGTAATCCATCTGTGCCCAATCTTGCGGCAACGCATGGTGAAAGAGATCCTCTGTGGAGAACTGACCGGCATAGCGCGGCCAGTAAGAAGACGGTGCTGTGTCTGAGATCTCGATGTTCTCGGGCCACTCGACATAGGAGAGGTTGGCGATCTGGTTGATGCTGCGGGTGTCGTCGATTCCTTCTTTTTCCAGATACGCGCGCGGGAAAAGGTGGTGGCGCTCGACGGGGTTCTTCTTTGGGTGGACGACCGGATCGAACAGGTCACGGAGGAGGAGGCTGGACTTTTGCTCCTGACCGGCACTGCCGTCCACAAAGGGTGGTACGCGCGCGTTAAGCAGGCACAGCGATGCCGTATAGGCAAATAGTCCGGGGCCCCGCGCGGCAGAGGTCGCCAGTATTTGAGGCAGTCTGATTGTCCAGTAGTCAGGGGTCAGCTCTGTGGAGATCGCCTGACGCAGTCGATCCAGATAGTCCAGTCCATCCGTGGCTTGGGTGAAGGCTTGGACGTCCTGGGTAATCTGGGTCTCGAATGACCCGGTGTAGCGTCCTGTCAGCGAGGACATGAAGAAGTAGCGCGCGATCGTCGTGCGCAGGTCACTGTGAGAGAGTCCGTAGCGGCGACCAATCAGGTAAAGCGCATACACGAGCACCACGTTGTTCTCGGAGGAGACCTCGTTTGAGCGCCGGAACCCTGCCGACATCGGGGCCTTGATGTACTCATGCCAGCTCGTCAGATCGAGGACCCGATCAATCGCCGCGGTGAGCTTGTCGAGTTGTGCCTCTCTACCTGTCTCGTCGGATGTGTCGCCCTCGATGTCGCCGGCTCGCAGGAGGGCAAGCACCGACTGTAGCCGGCCGCGGTGGAAGGCCACGAGCACCGCGACCCGCAGGAGCTGATCGGCCTTGGGCTCGACCAGGTGGGTGTAAGGGCTCGTCTGACCGGCGTCCGGCATGACGCTCGCGGCCCGGGCGAAGCTTTCCAGGCGCCGCCGATCGTCCTCGCGAAAGACCGACAGCATCGTGAGGATGAAGTCGGCCTGGGTGAGCTTGGTCCCACCGCTGTTGACGCGCAGGAAGATCTCGGCCACGGCCTCCTCATCGACCTCATGGCCGATCTGCACTGCCTGAAAGGGAAAATCCTCCAGGCTATTCAGCCGACCAAGCGCCGCGCGCAGCTGCTTCTCCTGGCCATTCTCCAGCACGTCGGGCTTCGCCGAGCGCAGCCGCTCGATGAATGTGTTGATTACTTCCCAATCCTCGTTGGCCCAGAGATCGGTGATGTTCGGCAGGTACTCGGGGTCCTTCTCAATGGCCGCATCGGTGACCTGGAATTGCTCGTCGCGGGGCCGAAACGCGATTCGGATATGGCCCTTGCTGAAGTCCTTGAACGTGATCTCCGCGCCCTTCATCACCGCATACAGGCTCGTCAGGCGCTGCTGGCCATCGACGATGAACTCCGTGGGCGTGTGCTGCTTGCCGTTGGCACCGATTAGCCTCGCGTCCGTCTCGGCGGCGTTCCAGAGCATCAGGTAGCCGATGGGAAAGCCACGGTACATCGAGTCGAGCAGGTCGCGCACCGCTGTCTTCTGCCAGACGAACGGTCGCTGAAGCTCGGGCAGCGCGAGCCTGCCCAGATCGATGTCGCCGAGGAGCTGGCTCAGCTCGTACGAGACCGGCTTGAAGATCGTCTTGGCCACCGAGCGAATCCTAATCGGCGGGACCAGCAGATGCGGCCAGAGCTTGTCAGGACTTCGCGTGCCGCCAGGACCCGTGTTTCCGATGCAGTTCTGGACGCTCCAACTCGCGCTGCGCCGCGACACACGTCATTCGGCTGCAGGTGGCTTCCACGGCGGTTCGTATTCGTAGCCGGGCGCGTCAAACTCGATGTCGCCGAGATCGAGTGTGCCTTGGCCCTTCGCGCGGTCCCTCGCCTCCTGTTGCATGGCTGGAACCAGCTTGGCTGTTTTCGCGTAGAGGTCGGTCATGATCCGCTCGCCCGCCTCGTTGTCGGTGGCGAAGATCATGTGGTAGACGGTTCCACCGCGCGTGTTCTTTAGTTCGAATGGATGGGTCTTGGCGTATCTGAGGTCGTTGGTGAGGCGCCAGCGCATGAGATTGACGTACTCCTCTCGTGCCTCGGGAGCACTCAGCGTTCCCGCGACGCGGCGGTCGTAGATCTCCCGCCAGGCGTCGGTGCCGTAGAGCTTGGTGGCGCGATCTTCGTCGGCGGCCCGCAGCTTGTCCTCGTTGAGCGCGAGGGTGCGGATGAGGCCCTGAGTTGGGAAAAGCAGCCAGAGCTCGACCTTGTACTCCGGCTTGGGGCTTCCGCTCGACCGGTAGCCGCGCTTGTGATCAGCGAGGCATTCGAGGGTGCGCCACGCGAGCTCCATGCCGTCTGGATCGACAAACGCGAAAGTTGGCGCCCACTTGAGATGACGAAGCTCGGAGAGCGCCTTGGGGATCTCGAGGTTGCAGTCGCCGGCGTAGACCTTGATGTCGCGTCCTGGGTAGTCGGCGACGAGCCTGTCTTGCAACTCCTTGGCCTTGGCGGCTCGCTCGAAGTAGCGCAGCCGCGTAAAGCCACCGGCCTCGTTCGTCTCGAGCGCGATGCGGGCCGAGCCGTTGAACTCCTCGCCCGTCAGCCGGTCGATCCCAAGTCCCTCGCCCGCAAACGCATCGAGGTACACGAACTCCGTACTTTTGCCGGCGGACGCCAGAAGGAACGCGGGGAGATAATCGTCGAGGATGGCGAGCTTCAGCCGGGTCCAATAGCCCCACGGCCGACCCTGATGCTCGCTCATGCCAATTGCAGCGTCGGCGACTCCGGCATCTCATCCCAGGTGCGTCCGTCCAGCAGGCGTCCGCCGCTCTTCGGTCGGTGCCCGCCCCACTGCTTGAAGAAGTACGCGACCCCCTCATCCGTACAGCGATCACGTAGATCGCGCAGCCACTCGATCCTCACCGGTCGATGCTTGGGGCCGGACTCGCCGCCGGAGATGAGCCAGTCGATGCCCGTCAGGTCGAGTCCTTCGAGCGGCCCGAGCAACGGCTCGGCAGAGATGAACCGCACCGCGGCATCGACCTCGCGCAGATAGTCGGCGCGGTGAACGAAGCGGCGGTTCTCGATCGTGACCCCGATCCAGATGTTCGGGTGCCAGTCCAGCATTGGCGCAAGCTCGGTCAGCCGCTCGTGGCGCTTGGTCAGGATCTGGAACGTATGCCAGTGGGCCTGTCCCATGACCTCGAAGACCCGCTCGATATAGGCGTCCGGAATGCGCTCGTGGAAGAGGTCGCTCATCGAGTTGACGAAGATCATCCGCGGACGCGCCCACTTCAATGGCTGCTCCAACCGCTGCGGCCAGAGCTTGAGCTCAAAGCCCTGCTCGTAGGGGTGTCCCGAGATGCCCCGCCAGCGCTCGGCGAATGTCTCGGCGTAGCAGTGCGCGCACCCGGGCGAGACCTTGTCGCAGCCCGTTACCGGGTTCCAGGTCGCCTCAGTCCACTCGATCGCGCTCTTGTCAGCCATCACCGTGCTCGTTCGCCGCCTGCAAGCCGCATCCTTCTGTTATCGAACATATGTTCCCTATGGCAGCGGACGGACAACATGACGCTCGCCAAATGGCAGCCTACCTCCGATCCGCCATCCCCCTCCCGGCGGCCACCACGGCGGATCATCTTCTGAAGGCGGGCTCGGTTACCCGTCGCTTCGCTCCAACGGCTAGCACAGACCAGATGCACAAGGATGCTGTTGCTGTCCGTCCGCTGTGCAAATTCGTTGGCCGCTCCGGCGCTCTGACGGTCATTAACCATGTGATGACGGCGGCGAGCATAGGTGCGTCCCGGGGCGGCGGGTATGCCCGCTACCTGGAGGGCAAGACGATGGAGCCCGAGCGCGGGGATTACTACCTGACCCCGGACGGGGAGATGACGCAGGCCCCGGGCCGCTGGCTCGCCGACGAGGAGACGCTCGCCCGGCTGGGGGTCACGGCGGGCGAGCCGGTGGACGGTGCGGACTTCATCGCGCTGATGGAGGGCCGCAACCCTGGCACGGGCCGGTGGCTTCGCCGGGAAGGCGCTGGTGGCGGCCGTGGCGGCGGGATCGACGTGACGTTCAGCGCCCCGAAGTCCGTGTCCGCCGTGTGGGCGTTGGGGGACCCGTGGCAGCGGGAGCGGATCGAGGCAGCGCACGGGCGCGCGGTCGAGCAGACGATCCTCTACATGCGTGAGCAAGTGCCGCTTGTCCGTCGCCGCTATGGCGGCGAGGTGGTCGAGGAGCCCGCGCGGGATGTGATCGCGGCGGAGTATCGCCATACGACCGCCAGAGGCGTCTCGGGCGCGCAGGCCCCGGACCCGCAGCTGCACAGCCACGTCGTGATCACCGGCGCGGTGCGCGAGGACGAGCGGTTCGTCGCGGTCGCCTCACGGCCGGTATTTCGCAGCGCGGGGGAGCTTGGCGCGTTCTACCGCTCGGCGCTCGCCGGCGAGCTGACACGCGAGGGCTATGGGATCGAGCAGGCGACGGGGAAGGACGGCCGCTACTTCGAGATCGCGGGGGTGCCAAAGGAGCTGCGCGAGGCGTTCTCCGGTCGCAGCCGTGAGGTCGCGAAGGCGGCCGAGCGGTTCCGTGCCCGACACGGCCGTGCGCCCGAGCGAGGGGAGTTGCGCGAGCTGGCGCTCGAGAACCGCCGCGCCAAGACCCTCACCACCCGCAGCGATCTGCAGCGTGTCTGGACGGAGACCGGCAACCGCTACGGGTTCGGCCCCGACGAGGCGCTACAGCTGCTCGCTGGCTCCGAACACGGCCAGCCTGATCGTTCGGTTGAGGACCGTGTGGAGGCGCGCCTGACCGAGCGTCACGCCGTCTTTCAGGAGTGCGACCTGCGCAGCGTCGTGCTGGAGCAGACCGCTGGGGAGATGTCACCGGATGAGGCGCTCGGGATCGCGCGGGAGATGGTTCGTGACCGCCGGGTCCTCAGCTTGGAAGGCGGACTGATGACCACACTCGCCGTTCGCGCCCAGGAGCAGGCGATCGAGCGGCGGATCACCGCTCTCGCCCAGCCGGACAGGCAGGATGTGGGCGACGCAGCGAGAGCACGGGCCACACGGGAGGTCGCCGAGCGGATCGCCGGACACCTGAGCCCCGAGCAGGAGCAGGCGCTGCGCGCATTGACTGGGCCCGAGCGGGTCGCAGTGCTCGTCGGCCCCGCCGGCACCGGCAAGGGCGTCGTGATTGACACGGCCGCACGCGCAGAGCAGCTCGCCGGCCGCGACACGATCGGCGTTGCCGTGTCGGGCTCAACCGCGGAGCGACTCGGCGCAGACAGCCCCGTGCTTGCCGGACGGACACTCACCCTCGACGCACTGGTCGCCCGCGCGAACACAGGCACCGTGCACGTCGGCCGGGACACGACGGTGTTCTTCGACGAGGCCGGGATGGTCGACCACAAGCGCCTCGACGTCCTCACCGAGCTTGTGGAGCGCTCGGGAGCGAAGCTGATCGCCGTCGGCGACGGCAAGCAGCTCCCGTCGATCGGCCCCGGCGGCATGTTCGACCGCATCGCCCACCACGCGCCCGTCGCCGAGCTCGCCGACATCCACCGCACCCATGACCCGCACGAGCGCCGGGCTTGGGGGGCGCTGCGTGCCGGGGAACCCGAGCGCGCGATGGCGCACTACCAAGCCCGGGGGCAGCTCTACTTCATGGATACCCGCGACGAGGCCGGCGAGGCCGCCATACAACGCTGGGCCTCGCTCACCGAACACCACGACATTCGCCAGGTCGCGTTGATCGCCGACGCGTCCAATCAGGAGATCGACAGGCTCAACGCCCGTGCCCAACACCTCCGCGCCCAGCGCGGCGAACTCGGCGCGCGAGAGATCCCGCTCCCACACCAGCACTACGGGCTGCGCGAAGGCGACCTGATCTCATTCACCGCGCAACACAGACCATCAGGACAGCCCCGCGTCGAGAACGGCTCACGCGGCCAGGTCACACACATCGACGAACACGGCGGCCTGATCATCACGCTCGACGGCTCCGACCGGCAGGTGGGGGTCGCCGGCAAGGATCTGGAGTCTCTGCGCCTCGGCTACGCGCAGCACGTTTACCGCCAGCAGGGCGCCACTGTCGAGCGCTCCGTCGTGCTTACCGGCGGTTGGCAGACCAGCAAGGAGACCGCCTACGTCGAGGCCAGCCGCGCCCGCCAAGCCACCGAGTGGTTTCTCGCCCGCGACGAGCTCGGCGCCGAGGGTCAGGACGAGCGACGCGTGATTCAACTCGCCCACAGGATGCGCCAGAGCCGCGCGCAAACACCCTCGCTCGCGCACCCCGAGTTGCCCGACCCAGGCTGGGGGCGGGGATTCGATCTCGGGCGGATGCGCCCGCCAAGCCTTGCGCGCTGGCTCACCCGTACCGCGCGGAATCTCGATCGCGCACCCGAGCGGGACACGGCTCGAGGCGGCCGTTGATCGACTCGTTGGCCGCTTCGACGCGCTGACGGTCATTAACCGAGACAGCACAAACAAACCAAGAGCTTCCGAAGGGAACAGCATGACACCCGTCACGAAGTCGACAAACGAGTCGTCCGTCCCCGCTCCATCGAATGCGAGGCTGCAAGATCCACTGCTGCGCCCGGAGGAGGCAGCCCGGCTGCTCTCCGTGAGGACGAGCTGGATATATGAAGCCGTGCGGGCTCGTCGCCTTCCATGCGTACGGGTCGGTCGCCACATCCGCTTCACCCAACGAATGCTGGAGGAGTGGCTGGCCGACAACATCCATGCCTGACCTGCCCATGCGCCCTAACGCAGCATCCCCGGTCTCGCTCGGCCTCGACACCGATGCTCGCCGGCCGCTCTGCCACCTACAATCGGGCGGTCATGGCTAAGCGCTCCTACGGCAGCGGTCGTCTCTTCGTCTACAAGGACAGGACGGGCAAGGAGAGCTGGTACGGCTCCTGGCGAGCCGGGACGAGGCGAGTCCAGCGCAAGATCGGTCCCAAGCGCTCACAGGGCGGCACGAGCGGGCTGACGCGGGTTCAGGCCGAGCGCGAGCTTCGCAAGCGGATCGACCACGACCTCGTGCTCGCCACCGCCGAGCGTAAGACCCTCGCTGACGCCGGCGCGCTCTACATCGATCATTTGGAGCACGTGATGGATCGCAAGCGCTCCACGATCCAGGACTACCGCGGATACCTGCGTGGACACCTCGAAGGATTCTTCGGCGATACGCCGATCGACAGGATCGACCCGGCCAGGGTCGCCTCCTACCTCAAGCGCAAGCGCGCGGACGGCCTGTCGAGCAAGACGGTCCAGAACCACCTGAACTTCCTGCACGGCGTCTTCGCCTTCTCGCTCAAGCGCGGCTGGGTGCTGACGAATCCGGTCGCGCATGTCGATCGCCCGAAGAAGGCTCACTCGCCACACCGGCGCATTCGCTTTCTGCAACCCCGCGAGCTCGACGAGCTCATAGACGCGGTCCCCGACGACTCGCTGGGCGCCGTCGAGCGACCGCTCTACCTCGCCGCCGCCTTGACAGGGCTGCGTCAGGGCGAGCTGCTGGCGCTGAAGTGGATGGACGTCGATTGGCTGGCGAGCAGGGTGCGGGTCGCCGACAACTTCACCCGCGGGAAGTTCGACAGCCCGAAGTCTCACGAGGGACGCTCGGTGCCGATGGCCGACCGTCTGGCACGAGAGCTGGAGCTTCACTCCCAGCGCTCGGCCTACCGCACAGATGACGATCTCGTCTTCTGCCATCCCCACACCGGCAACGTGCTCGACCCGTCGAAGATGCGAAAGCGCTTCCGCGAGGCCATCACACGAGCGGGCGTGCGTGAGATCACCTTCCACGAGCTACGCCATACGTTCGGCACGCAGATGGCAGCCGCAGGCGCGCCGCTGCGTGCGATCCAGGAGTGGATGGGCCACGCTGACGCCAAGACGACCGAGATCTACCGCCACTACGCCCCCGACCCGACCAACGGAGCGCAGCTGGTCGAGCGTGCGTTCAGCACGGCCCAGCCATCGGTGCCGGATGAGAGCCCAACGCGGGAGCAAGCACGATGAGCGCCACAGCAGATGGAGTGACGATTGAGCGCGCCGGACGAGCGCTGATCGAGGCAACCGCGCCCCCGGCCAAGGTGATCCTGTTCGGGTCGCGCGCTCGCGGCGATGGGGACGAGCGAAGCGACTTCGACTTCCTGGTGATCGAGCGGGAGGTCAACGACCGCTTTGGGGAGATGGTCCGTCTGGGAAGGATTCTCGGGCGGCTCCTGATTCCCGCGGACGTGGTGGTTGTGAGCGAGAAGCATGCGCAGAAGTGGGGTTCGGTCAAGGGCACGATGGTTCACGAGGCGATGAGCGAGGGCCGGGTCGTTGCCGAGTCCTGAAGCGCTCGAGCTGGCGCAACTGCTGGTCCACAAGGCTGAAGGAGACGAGTCGGTTCTCGACCGGCTTTTGGACGATCCCGACGTGCCCGACGATGTGCTCGGTTTTCACGCCCAGCAGGCGATCGAGAAGCGCCTCAAGGCGGTGCTCGCCTTCCACGAGATCGAGTACGACCGAACGCACAGCATCGGATATCTCACCTCGCTGCTTCAACACCACGGCATCTATCTTCCGGCTGGCCGCGAGCAGATCGAGGAGCTGACCCCTTGGGCGGTTGCCGCACGGTATGAGGACAGGTTCGAAGAAGTGCTCGATCGCGGCGCGGTCAGGCAGCAAATGTCGGTCGTCCGTGAATGGTCGGGACGCCTGCTGTCCGAGTAGGGATAGGACAAGGAATGCTGCAGTGCAGTACTGCAGCTTTTCGCTGGTACTGCATTTTGGGCATCAATGCTCCAACGCGGTACTGGAGCATTCCGCCGGACTTCATTTGGGCATCAACGCCCCAACACGCTGTTGGAGCATTTCGTGTTGCGATCTTTCGGGCGAGGCGACAGGAGTGCTCATTGTTCCATTCGTCGTTCCAATTTGAGCGAAACCGGTCCGAGCGAGCTATCCACAACCCCAGTAAACACGGGCAACCTCACCCAACCCGACCCCCCTTTTGCGATCTCATAACCCGAAGGTCGCAGGTTCGAATCCTGCCCCCGCTATGAAGAAAGGCCCTGGTAATCGGGGCCCTTTTTTCGTGGATCTGGCTCGGCGGTGGTTCCTCAAGGTTCCAATAGGGTTCCGTTTGCCCGCCTGTTGCGTAAGTCGTCGGCGTAAGCCCACACCGGGTCGGGCCGACGCGCTTCAGATGTATTGGGCAACATGCGCCTATTCGCGTCCGCGGAGGAGCTTTAGAGTGAACACACGAGGCGACATCGTCGACCGCTCACGAGCGCGCATGAGCTCGGTGGTCTGTCCATGCGGCACCAGCGTCCAGGCGCTCCAGTGGGACGTGATCGATGCAGAGTCGCGTCCTGACCTGGTCGACCGGCTAGTGGCAGGCGATCTCGACGGGACCCGCTGTCCGGCCTGCGGCGGGGCGATCCTGCGACGGGAGCCGCTGGCGCTGTTGCTGCGCGCCTTCGAGCGACCGCTGCTGCTCACCCTTCACGCCTCACCAGACCCTACCCTGGAGCCGTCGTGGTGGAGGCCGCTGAACCGCTCCCTCGATGATGGTTTCTTCGCGGTGGCCCATGCCCCGTTTCGGCTGGCACGTTTGATCGTGCCGTCAAGTCTTGTGTTAGACGTGGCGGACCCAGATGAGGCCGCTCGGCGTGTTGGTCGCATTTGTGGCGCGGATGACGCGTCCGCGTACACCTCGCTGCTCGAGCGGATACGGCGCGCGCTCAAGGACGCGAGGTTTAGGCAGCTTCGTCAGCTGCTCTTGACTGAGACCCGCGACCTCCAGTCCTTGGAGGCGCTGCTGGCGTCACGGCCCGAGCTGCTCTCCTGCGAGTTCGAGCGGTTTATCGCCGAAGGCCAAGCGAACGAGCAGGAGATGCGCATCGGAGAACTCACCCGAGCGGTCGTGACGGCTGCGCGTACTGACGTGGGCGCTGCGTGGAGCGAGCTTGGGGCGCTCAAGGAGGCTGTCTGGCAGGCCGTGGCACCGGGCCTCGAAGATCGTGCGAGGACGCTGGACGCGCTCGTAAACGAAAAGCGGTTCGCGGAGGCGATTGAGTTCGGCGAGACGGCTTTTCTAAACGACCGGATAGAGGGTGCAGAAGCTCTCGAGCTTTCGTTCAACCTCGGGCTCGCTCACATGCGCATCGACTCGGCGGACCGCGCCGGTCACATGGACGCCGCAGCGGGACACTTCGAGTGGGTATTGCACGACATCGACTCCGACGACACTGCGCTTAGCCTTGCGCAACCGGACAGGGACGACAAGCTCTCGCAACTGTTGATCAACCTTGCCGGGGTATACAAGGAAAGGGTGACCGGCGATCGCCGCGAGAACCTCGAGCGCGCCATCTCGTATCTGACGAGGTCTCTGAACCACATCGACGCTAATACTGAGCCCGACCGGTGGGCTCTGGCACAGTCGAACCTCGGCTTGCTATTCCAGGAGCGCGAGTCCGGTGACCGTCTAGAGAACCTCGAGATGGCGCGTGAGCACCTGGCTCGCGCCCTGCAGGTCCGCTCGACCGAGCGTGATCTGGTCGACTGGTCCTATGCGATGTTGAACCTCGGCGTCGTCGAACAGCAGCTCGCTGCTCTCGAGGGGCGGATCTCCGAGGACGCCCGCTCGATCTATGAGGAGATCCTCACCCACGAGGAGTCGATCACCGACCCGAACGTACTCGCGCGCGTGCACCGCAACCTCGGCGTCTCCTACCTGCGAGAGACCGAGACCGCTGACAGCAGCTATCCGCCGGAGCCGCAGAATGTGACCGCCGCGTCTGCCCATCTCCTCAAGGCGGCCGAGATCGCCACCGACCTGCTGATTGCCGGCCAGGCGCTCAACCAGCTCGCGGAGCTGCATGAGAACCTCGCGGACGCCGACCACGCTCGTGAGTACGCGAGACGCGCGGCGGCACTCCTGACCCCCACGGTCTCACTCCCCGACTGCCGTGATGCGAACTGGCGGCTCGCGCATCTGCTCGCGACAGACGATGACTGGGAGGGTGCTGCCCAAGCCTTCGAAGTGGCGCTTGCCGCCGCTGACACCCGCTTCAACTCGCGCCTGTCGACTGGCGATCGCGAGCGCGAGCTGCAGAACTCGGTCAACCTGGCACGCTGGACCTCCTACGCGGTAGCCCGTGCAGGCCGGCTAGGCCCGGCGCTTTTGTTTTTGGAGGGCGGGCGCACCCGTGAGTACCGCCGGCGTCTCCCGGTGCCGGACACCCACGGGGCGCTGCTGCAGGAGCAGTCACCAGGCCTGTACGCGCAGTATCTGGAGGCTATGGATGCGTTCGCAGCGTCGCGGCTCGCTGGCGACGGCTCGGATCCTGGAGTCGTCCTGCAGGCGCTGCTGCAGGAGATCCGCCTCCTACCGGGCCTGGATGAGTTTGGGGCGGCTGCCAACTGGGGGTCGATCGAAGCCGCTGTGGAGCATGACTATCCGCTGCTGTATGTCAACCCTGCGCCGTACGGCACCGTGGCGTTTCTGGTAAGCAGGCAGGTCGACGGGGTTGAGGTGCGAGCGGTGTTCCTGGCGGTCACGAGCAGGCAGATCGTTGACTGGACCTTCTTCGGGGTCGACGGCACCAGTGGTGGCCTGCGCGAAAGGCCTATCTCGTACGTGAACAGCGTCGGCTTCGAGCCAGCCGATCTATCCGAGGCCCTTGCCTACGTGCTGCCTTGCATCGGAGACAGCTGCTGTGCCCAGCTCGAGGCGGCGTTGTCCTCGAGTGCCTGCAGGGGGGTTACGCTCGTCGTCGCCGGCCCGCTCGCGTCGGTTCCGCTACATGCCGCCAGCTGGAGCGCCGCCGGCAGGACGGAGTGCCTGCTCGACCGACGACCGGTCCGCTATGCCCCGTCTGCGACGGTGCACGCGGCATGCCTCGAGCGTGTGGCGGGAGCCGCCGAGGATGGCCTGCGGATCGTCGCACTCGCCGACCCGACCCCGCAGATGCCCCTCTTGGCGAGCCGTGCCGAGGTGGCGCAGGTCCAGCAGCATTTCGCTGTCGGCGACAGACGTATTGCCGTGGGCCCGGAGGCTACGCGTGGATTCCTTGAGGCGAATGCAGCCTGGGCGACGCATCTTCATCTCGCATGCCACGCGGCCGGCAGCCTCTACAGCTACCAGGACACTCGGCTCGCCCTTGCCGACGGCGAGGTCACCCTGAGCGACATTCTCGGTGGGGAGCGGCTCAAAGCGAGGCTGGCGGTCGCCTCGGCTTGTCAGACGGCCTTGGTCGACCTGCATGCGGCGCCGGAGGAGGTGTATTCGATCGGCGCGGCCCTGTTGTCGGCGGGATGCTCGGCGGCGGTCGCCTCACTGTGGCCGGTCGACGACTACGTGACTGCGATGCTGCTAGTCGGCTTCTACGAGAGACTGTTCGGCGGGTCCGGGGAAGACCCCTGTGAGGCGCTCCGTGGTGCGCAACAGTGGCTCAGGGGCATGAGTGAGCAGGAAGAGCGCCTCTTCCTGCGGGATCACCCTGCGCTGTTGGAGGCACACGGCCGCCGCCTGCGGGAAAACACTCTCCCAGGCGAGCACGGCGGGCACGATTTGGTTGCGCCGGCTCGAAGTCGGCTTCGTCCCTATTGGCGCCCTGAGCATTGGGCGGGATTCATATGTCTAGGGGCGTGACGTGAGGTAAGCTCGACCGCCGACAACCTCGCCGGAGCTTTGCGGCGGCCGGCGCTTCCTCTAGCCTGGGTCCTCGCGCGACTCGTTGTCCTCGCTTGTTGTCCATTCGCGAAGCACCTCTCCGTTCGGACCGTAGATCCTGAACCCGAGGGTGCCTGCGCGTTTATTTTTGCGGCGTTTTTGCAGCATGTCCTTGGCGCCTTGATAGAGATCGGACGTGAGCGAGTTGATGAGGCTCACCGCAACGTTCGTGCCGATGAAGATGAGGGTCCACTCGACCGCCCCCAGGCCGCGCCGGCCGGGCGCGTAGTCGATGATTTCCAGGTCGACTTCGAAACCCGCCTTGCGTAACTCGCTCGCAAGGCGTTCGGATGCCTGACGTCTCTCGTCGTGCATCACTTCGTAGGTGGTGCCCGCCACGATCCGCACCTGTGTCATCGCCGGAACTCTACGGGACCGTCTCGAAGGCGGTATGCCGTCCCGCCCGCCCGCCCGTGTCGGCCGAGGCCACAGACTGAGGTCGAGCCAAGTTGGCTCGCGCCCAAAAAGACGCACGCATCCGCGCAAAGCGTCGCTCGGCACTGCGCCTTCTTCGAAGTCGCCGCGAACGCCGCTGCCTCGGCCTGACACGCAAGGCTGGCGACACGGCTCCCCGGCCTTCAGCGTAGGAGCTGCGACTGTACGACACCGTCGCGCTCGACGCTCGGGTGTTTCTCTTGCCCGACCGTCCAAACGCACCACGCGACACAGCAACTGCAATACACACAGCAACTGCAGTTGCTCCTATGTCAAGTGATTCGTGGAAAGTCTGCGTTTTGGCTCTCGAGATGTGCACACAATCGGCTCCGTGTTGACGGGGTGTCTCGCATTTTGCGGCGCTTCGTACAAGTTCTCGCGACGTCCTGCCGTCCGCACGCACGCGCTACCGTGATCGGATAGTCCGCTACACCTTCCAGATCGGCGACGTGTTCCCCGCCAGTGATGCCGTGGCTCGCTTCGTGACTGGGCTCGGGATGATCGTCAACGACTGGCATCGGTCGATGAAGTTCATGAACGACTCGCTTGAGGCGTCGGCCGATGGCGAGGGTGTGCGGATGATGTTGTTCCGCCAGCAGGTCGCCTATCTACACGAGGCGGCCAAATTCGTCGCCGACGCTCGGTACCACAACGCGGACGTTGAGAGCTTCATGGCGAGTCTCGACGCTGCGGCCCGCAGCCAGCTCGACACGGCGATGGCGACGGCGTCCAAACTCGACCAGTGGCTTGAGGATCACCGCAACGTCACCTTCCACTACCCCAAGGTCCTGCAGGCAGCCCACGAACACAACGACGAGGAGCTTGGGAGCGCCTTGGCAGCGGCGGCGAGCGAGGAGGGCACGATCACCGCACAGGGACCTGCCGGGGCGATCCGCTTCGAGTTCGCGGACAGCGTGGCGCTAGAGCTGCTTGGCGGCCTTGCCGTCGTTGCGTCGCTCGTCAAGAAGGTGGGGGAGGCCCGGCTCGCGCTCGGCGAGTTCGCCTACGCCTGCTTCCGGGTCTACCTCGGGACGATTGATCCGGTGCATTACAGGATCGAGCAATGAGCGCCCACTGGCTCAACAGAGGCGTGCGCACGAGACGCGAAGCTGCCGAATCGTGCGAACCACGCTTCGCGTGTCCGCACGATCCCCGGACCTAAACCGGCCAGTCAGACGCCAGCACAAGCGGCCCAGAAAGGACAGTCTCAGCAAGCTGAGATGACACGCTCCTGCTGAGCATCGTGCCCCGGCATCGTCGTCGGACCCTCGCACCGACCCTCGCACAGACCAGATACACGCGCATCCGCCGAGCATCCGTCCGGTTGCCGAATTCGTTGGCCGGTTTGCCGGGTTCGCGGTCATTAGGTGTAGTGATGAGCGCATCGAGCATCCCGGCTGACCGTGCTGGCGGCTACGCCCGCTACCTGGAGGACAAGACCGTCGCGCCGGAGCGCGGCGACTACTACCTCTCCCCTGACGGCGAGCTGACAGAGGCACCGGGACGATGGTTGTCTGACCCTGAGACGCTTCAACGGCTCGGCATCGACGGGAATGCCCCGACGTCAGGCGAGGACTTTGTGGCGCTGATGGAGGGACGCGACCCCCGAACCGGAGCATGGCTACGGCCGGAGGGTGCGGGCGGTGGTCGTGGTGGTGGGATCGACACGACGTTCAGCGCCCCGAAGTCCGTATCGGTGGTGTGGGCGCTCGCGGATTCCTGGCAGCGTGAGCAGATCGAACAGACGCACGCGAACGCGGTGGAGCAGGCGGTCCGCTATTTGCGTGAGCGGGTGCCGGTGGTGCGCCGTCGCTATAGCGGCCAGGTCGTGGAGGAGCTTGCCAAGGACGTTATCGCCGTCGAGTACCGCCACATGACCGCCCGCGGCGTCTCAGGCACGAACGCTCCGGACCCGCAGCTACACAGCCACGTCGTCATCACCGGCGTAGTGCGTGAGGATGATCGGATCGCGGCGACCTGGTCGCGGCCCGTGTTCCGAGCAGCAGGCGAGGTTGGCGCGTTCTACCGCTCCGCTCTCGCCCAAGAGCTTGCGAGCGTCGGCTATCCGATTGAGCAGGCGACCGGGAAGGACGGCAAGTATTTTGAGATCGCAGGAGTCCCCGAGGAGCTGCGCGACGCGTTCTCTGGTCGCTCCCGAGAGGTCGCGCAAGCGGCGGAGCGTTTCCGTGCGCGTTACGGCCGCGTGCCTGAGCGTGGGGAGCTGCGTGACCTCGCGCTCGAGAACCGCCGCTCAAAGCAGCTCACTACCCGCGACGACCTTGAAAACGCATGGCATGAGACAGGCGACCGGCACGCATTCGGGCCGGACGAGGCCATGCGACTCATTGGCGAAACCCGGTCCAACACGAGCGCTCGGCCGGTGGAGGATCGCATCGAGGAGCGCCTAGCCGAACGCCATGCAGTGTTCGAGGCGCGCGACCTTTATACGGTCGCGCTTGAGCAAACCGCCGGCGAACTGACACCACGAGAAGCACTCGACATCGCACGAGGAATGGTTCGTGACCGGCGGGTGCTCACGTTGGAGGGCGGGCGGATGACGACGCTCGCCGTTCGTGCCCAAGAGCAAGCAATCGAACGCCGGGCCGCGAACCTCGCGAGACCCGCCGACCGGGATGTCGGCGATGCGGCGAGAGCGACTGCTATTCGTGAAGTCGCGGAGCGCATCAGCGGTCAGCTCACCGACGAGCAAGAGATGGCCCTGCTCGTCCTGACAGGCCCAGAGCGCGCAAACGTACTCGTCGGACCAGCAGGAACAGGCAAGGGCGTGGTGATCGACGCCGCCGCCAGAGCCGAGCAGTTGACCGGACGCGAAACGCTCGGGATCGCCGTTTCAGGATCGACCACCGAGAGATTGGGCACCGATAGTCCCGCACTTGCGGGAAACACGCTGACGCTCGATGCGCTGATCGCGCGCGCCAAGACCGGCACGGTCCATGTCGGCCCCGACACGACGGTCATTCTCGACGAGGCGGGGATGGTCGATCATAAGCGTCTCGACATGCTGACCGATCTGATCAAGCGTTCGGGCGCGAAGCTCATTGCGGTCGGGGATGGCAAGCAGCTCCCCTCGATTGGTCCTGGCGGCATGTTCGACAGACTCAGCCAACATGCGCCGACCGTCGAACTGCAAGACATCCACAGGACGATCGATCCGGAGGAGCGGCGAGGGTGGCAGGCGCTACGCGCCGGCGAACCAGAGCGAGCGATGGCGCACTACCAAGCCAACGGCAACCTGCATCTCGCGGACACCCGCGACCAGGCAGCCGAGAACGCCGTCCAAACATGGGCACGCCTCACCAAGACGCACGACATGCGACAAGTCGCGTTGATCGCGGACGCCTCGAACAAGGAGATCGACAGGCTCAACGCCCGCGCACAACACCTACGCGCCGAGCGCCGAGAACTCGGACCACTCGAGATCTACCTCACCGACACCCATTACGGTATCCGCGAAGGCGACCACGTCGCATTCATCGCACAACACCGCCCACCACGACAACCACGCGTCGAGAACGGCAGTCGCGGCGAAGTGACCCGCATCGGACGGGACAGGACCGTGACGCTCACGCTCGACGGATCAGAACGCGAGATCAAGCTCCAGGCCAAGGAGATCGATTCGCTGCGCCTCGCCTACGCCCAACACGTCTACCGTCAACAAGGCGCGACTGTCGAACGTTCGGTCGTGCTCACCGGCGGGTGGCAGACAAGCAAGGAGAGCGCTTACGTCCAAGCCACTCGTGCCCGCCATGGCACCGACTGGTATCTCGCCCGCAACCAACTCGGCGAAGAAGGACAAGACCCCGACAGGATCACGCGGCTCGCTGATCGAATGAGCGACAGTCGAGCCCACACGCCATCCATCGCCTACCGCGAAACCAGCGACCCCGAGTGGGACCCCACCCTCGACCCTCTCCGCACCAACGACGAGGTACCGCACATGGGCTGGCTTGACCAGACACAAGAGCCCGAGATGCCCGACATCGAGGTCGGCTTGGAGCGTTAGCTGAGAGCCTTCTTGTTGATCGCCTCAGCGCGAGCGAACAGCTCGGAGGGGAGGACGCCGAGCGCCCTGGTGATCTTCAGCATGTTGGCGAGCGACACATTGCGCTCGCCTCGCTCGACCGCGCCAAAGTAGCTTCGGTCCAGTTCACACTTAAGCGCGAGCCCTTCCTGGGAGATGCCGCGCTCCTTGCGCACAGCGCGGATCGCTTGGCCGAACACGGCGTGCGCGGGTGACTGAACATCCATGCCGCCACCCTCACGATTTGACGCCGTCCGGTCCACGGTCTATAAGTCCCATTACGACAAGGAATTGGCCCCCGCGCAGCGCTAACTGCCGGGGACCGTGGCAAACGGAAAGGAAGTTCCGCATGCAGAACGAGACTACCCGCACAGAGGCAGGAGAGGACGACAGAATCGATGCCGCGATTATCGGGTTGCTGTTGGACTCGGCAACGTCATGGCCGTGGTCGGTCGAGGAGCTGACGCGCGAGCTGGGCGGCAAGCTGGCGGTCGAGGATGGGCTCACGAGCCTGTACGCCGCCAGCCTGATCCACCGCTCCGGTGAGCTTGTGTTCCCGACGCGCGCCGCGGTCCGCTCCCATCAAATCATCCGCTGAGCACTGGCGACGGCAACGACCCACGAAGCGTGACGGACACTGTGAATAGGGCAAATCGAAAAGTTTGTGGCCGGTTTGCCTTGTTCACGGTCATTAGTAGTAGTGACCCCGGAGAAGACCACCTTAGATTCGACCGTCGGATCGACCCTGCTGGCAGACGAGCCGTTGCTGCGTCCCGAGGATGCAGCGCGACTGCTGTCGGTCAAGTCGAGCTGGATCTACGAAGCCGTGCGCGCCCGGCGTATGCCCTGCCTACGCGTCGGTCGTCACATCCGGTTCACGCGCACGATGCTCGAAAAGTGGCTCGTGGAGAACGGGGATGCCTGATGGGTCGCCTGACCTTGGGAGTAGCGCGCAATGGCGCATAGGCGTTCATATGGAAGCGGGCGCCTGTTCGAGGTCGCCGACAAAGCGGGGCGCGTCAGTTGGTACGGGTCGTGGTGGTCGGGAGGTACACGCGTAAAGCGCAAGATCGCCATCAAGCGCACACCCGGTGCGGCGGACGGGCTTACCCGTGTCCAGGCCGAGAAGGAGCTGCGCAAGCGGATCGAGCGCGACGTGATCGTGGCCACCGCCGCGCGACGCACATTGGGGGAGGCCGGAAACGCTTATGTCGATCATCTGGAGCATGTGATGGAGCGCAAGCGCTCCACGATCCAGGACTATCGTGGACACCTGCGCCGCCATCTCGTGCCGTTCTTCGGCGAGCGTCCAGTCGACAAGATCGGGCCGGCCCAGGTCGAGCAGTATCTCAAGCGCAAGCGCAGCGATGGACTGTCCTCAAAGACCGTCCAGAACCATCTGAACTTCCTGCACGGCGTCTTCTCGTTCGCCATCAAGCGCGGCTGGCCGCAGAGTAACTCCGTCGCGTATGTGGACCGGCCCAAGAAGAACCGCTCTCCCCACCAGCGCATCCGCTTTCTGCAACCGGCCGAACTGGACGCGCTCGTTGAGACGGCGCCCGACGACACGCTCGGCACTGTCGAGCGAGTGCTCTACCTAGCGGCGGCGCTCACCGGGCTACGCCAAGGCGAGCTGCTTGGCCTGAAGTGGCTCGACATCGACTTCCGTGCCTCCCGCGTCCGTGTAGCCGACAACTTCACGCGCGGGAAGATGGACACGCCCAAGTCCCACGAGGGCCGGTCGGTGCCGATGGCCGCACGCCTCGGCCGCGAGCTGGCGGCGCTGCGCGAGCGCACCCACTTCAAGCAAGACGACGATCTCGTGTTCTGCCACCCCGAAACGGGACACGTCCTCGACCCATCGAAGATGCGCAAGCGCTTCAAGGACGCGCTCGTCCAGGCTGGGGCACGCACAATCACTTTCCACGAACTGCGCCACACGTTCGGCACGCAGATGGCGGCAGCCGGAGCGCCGCTGCGCGCGATCCAAGAGTGGATGGGCCACGCTGACGCCAAGATGACAGAGATCTACAGGCACTACGCACCCGACCCTACGCACGGGGCGGCGCTCGTGGAGCGGGCGTTTGGCGGCGGCGATGCGCCGAGAGCCATCGCATCTGACCAGTACGCTCGGGAACCCTATGTCTGATCTTCCCTCCACGTCCTCCACCGGTACCCCGGAGTCTCCGAGCCCGAGCTACGAGGAGTTCCTTGAGGACATCAAGGGGCGCATCCGCAGCGCCCAAGCGCGGGCCGCAAGAGCGATAAGCGCGGAGCTGATCGGCGTGTACTGGCAGATCGGTCGAGAGATCGTTCGCCGCCAGGTCGAGGAGGGAGATCGTCGGGGACGCGGCGGGCCGAAGGTCATCGAGCGGCTATCAGCTGACCTACGCGCGGCCTTTCCTGGGGCCCGCGGCTACTCGGTTAGCAGCTTGCGCTACATGCGCGCTTTTGCTGCAGCATGGCCCGAGCGAGAAATGCTCCAAAGCGGTGTTGGAGCATTGCCGTGGGGCCACATCGTTCTACTGCTCGACCGGCTCGCAGATCGCTCGACCCGAGACTGGTACGCCGCGCGAGCGAATTCTTGGTCGCGAGTCCAGCTTGAGACGGCGATTATGAGCCACCTACACGAACGTGAGGGGGCGGCGGTCACCAACTTCGAGCGGACTCTGGAGGCTGGCGACGCCGAGGCCGTGCAGCGGATCGCACGGGATCCGGTGGTTTTGGACTTCGTGCAGCTCACAGACGGAGCCAAGGAGCGCGACCTGGAAGCGGCGCTTTTGGTTGACATCGAGCGTTTCATGCTTGCACTCGGCGAAGGTTTCTACTTCGCAGGACGCCAGAAGTCGCTGGAGATCGGCGGCGAGGAGTTCATCCTCGATCTTCTCTTCTACCACCATCCGACCCGCCGCTTTGTGGTCGTCGACCTCAAGATAGGTCGCTTCCAGGCCGAGTTCGCCGGCAAGATGAACCTCTACGTCAACGCGGTCAACAAGCTCATCGCGCATGAGGAGGATCGCGCCACCGTTGGGTTCATCCTCTGCGCTGACCGCAACGAGGCGGTCGCTCATCTGACGCTCCAAGGGATTGCAACCCCGATTGCCGTGACGCGCTACACCGTCGGTGCGAGGGGTGTCCTGATGGCTAATGAGGAGAGCCAGATCACCGAGGGCATCGAGCGCGAGATGGAGGGCATGCGCCGCGTTGAGCAGCAGGTCGCGGAGTTTGCCGCTCGTCGGGCACGAGAGCTTGCGGAAGGTTCTGACGATCCCAAGTTGTAGAAAGCACGGTGAGCGCATTCTCGATAAGTTTCGTCTATGGCAACTGCCAGCGATGGGGGGCCTCCTACATCAGCAGCGGATACGTGGCTGCATGCGCGCCTAATCCCAACGTACGGCATCCGTAGTCAGGATGAGCAGGAGAAGCGCGCGACCTCTTGTCTACTCGCCGTTATGCACGGTGTCCCCGAGTTCGGACACTCGCTCCTGCGAGAATTGGGAGCGCCGAAGTCGCCAAGTATCGACACGTTTGCCGAGGTTCGCTTCAAGAAAGCGGACGGCAAACTGGACATACCTGATGGAGCGATCGTATGCGAGCGGGGCAGCAAACGCTGGACCTGTCTGGTCGAGGTCAAGACGGGTACCGCCGCCCTGAAGGACGACCAGGTCGGGAGATACGTCGAGATCGCTCGGGAGCAGGAATTTGATGGGGTCCTTACGATCTCTAACCAGATCACCCACAGCGCATCGGAGTCACCGGTTTCGATCAATGGTCAAAAGCTCCGTAAGACAAAGCTCTGGCACTTGTCGTGGTGGCGCATCCTGACCGAGGCTGTCGTGCAGAGCCGCTATAGAGGTGTTTCAGATCCCGACCAAGCCTGGGTTCTACGCGAGCTGATCCACTACCTCAGCGGCGACTCCTCTGGGGTCGCAGGCTTTGAGGACATGGGGAAAGATTGGGTCTCCGTACGAACCGCTGCTCACGACGGGATTCTGCGCCAAGGCGATACCCGTGTTCGTCAGGTCGCCGAACGATGGGAGCAGTTCACCGAGTACTTGTGCCTCAGCTTGTCTCAGGAATTGGGGCGCAATGTAATCTCGCTTCGGCCACGCAAGCAGACGGCAACTGAAAGGCTCGACGAGTTGGAGAAGTTGCTGAGCACTGCCGGCACCCTGCAAACGGAGATCCATGTTCCGGATGCCATCGGAGATTTGCAGATACGTGCAGACCTTAAGTCCCGTCAGACATCGATAAGCGTTGACATCATGGCTCCCACGGAAGGCCGGCCCAAGTCTCGCATCAGCTGGTTGCTGCGCCAGCTCCCAGAGACATGGCCTGACTTGCGCATCGAGGTTTGGTACCCCTACGTCCGGGAGAGCACTCCCGCGACGCTGGAGCAGGCACGCGCAAAACCAGAGGATTTGCTCTGCCAAGCAGACATCAAGCGTGATCCACGATCCTTCACGGTGACGCTAAGCCGACCAATGGGTCAAAAGCGAGGACGGGCCGAGGGCTCGTTTGTACGCGAGACGCGCGAGCAGACGGTGACGTTTTATCGCGATCTTGTCCAAAACATGAAGGCATGGCAAGCTCGTCCTCCACAGATCCGTACTGAGGTACCAGACGTTGCCGACAGCGATCCCCTCGCGCCTCCGGATCTCCTGCCTCTCACTCCCGCTGACAGGATGCTGCCTCGTCTCACTGGCGAGGCGTCGAATGGCGATACCGCCGAGAGGTTCGCGAGCATTTCGTCAGAAGGGAGCCCGATCCAAGGTTCCATTCAAGGTTCCGTTTTGAGCAAATCCGACCCCGTGGAGTCCGACCCAACCCCAACGACCACGGGCAATCCCACCTAACCCGACCCCACTTGGGCGATCTCATAACCCGAAGGTCGCAGGTTCGAATCCTGCCCCCGCTATGGCCTTGTTTGTGACCATCGACGCGAAGTCGTCGAGGTCGCTTGCGGTGCTGAAAGGGCTAGACAGGCGCGCTTTCAGCCGCACCTCGGGCTTGTTTCGGTCCGCGTGGCGTGAGCTGCGTCGCGTGCGCTGAGCACAGTGGGGGAGGGGGTCGATTCGCAATGTTCTCCACCCGCTGGGCACACCACGGGTAATCGCCCAGGGATCGACCATCGAGCGCGCATCGGGCGGGGCGACAGCACCACCTTCCTGCATGTCACAACCGTGGCCACGCCCGGCGTCGATGAGCCGCCACCGCCGCCCCCAACAGCTATGCCGACAGCGAGGACTCCGCCTGCCGTCACCCCGGCGCGGCGCAACCGGCGTCGCCATCTGGGTCCGGGTTCATTCTTTTGTTGTGGGGTGTGACGCATGAGTGTTGGTTGCAGGGTTGACCAGGTTTGCATCAGTGGTTGGTTCACACGGTTCGTAGCGCTTCGGTGGGTGACAGTCGCGCGGCGCGCAGCGCGGGCACCAGCCCGGCGACAGCGCCGATCAGCATGGCTGCACCGAACCCACCGGCCCAGGCGATGGTGGGCACGACGATCGCCCAGCCCTTGGTGATGGCGTAGATCGCGGTCGCGAGCGCCCCGGTGGCGACACCGACGGCGCCGCCGCCGAGCGCGAGCAGGATCGCCTCGGAGAGGAACTGCGTGCGGATCTGCCCGCGGGTGGCGCCGAGCGCGCGGCGCAGGCCGATCTCCGAGCGGCGTTCCAGTACGGAGATGACCATGATGTTCGCGACGCCGACGGCGCCTACCAGCAGAGCGACAGCGCCGAGTCCGAGGAAGAGACCGTTGAAGGCCCCCTGGGCGTCGGCACGCGCTGTCAGCGCCGCCGAAGGTTGGCTGACGTTGACTTCGTTGGGCGCTTCGGGGTCCGCGGTCGCGGCGAGCACTGATTGGACGACCGCGACCTGGCTGTTCTGGGCGCGCAGGTAGACGGTGTTGGGGTGTCCGTTGAACTGCAGGTAGCGTTCCGCGGCCTTGAAGCCGACGAGCACCGAGCTTTCGATTTCGGGCACGAGCACCGACGGGCCGAGAATCCCAACGAGATAGAGCCACATCCCGCCGGCCCAGATCCGCTCGCCGGGGTAGAGGTGGTCGATTCCGAGTCGCTCAGCGGCGGCGGAGCCGAGCACCGCAGCCGGCTCCTGGGCGGTGGCGGCGTTCAGATAGCGGCCCTGCACGACGTCGATGCCTAGCGTGTGCAGCAGGCTGAGGCTTGCCGCTTGGATGCTCAGGGCGTTTGTTTCGACGGTGGGGATCAGCGGAGAGCGGTAGACATCGCCGTTAACCTTCCCCGTCTCCGCGACGGTTTCGACGGGCTCGATACGGGCGATCATCGCGGGCGCGACGAGCGGCAGCTCGGCCGTTTTGCCGGCGAAGCTCTGCCCGTTGGTGACGGTAAGGAGGTTCGTTCCGAGGCGTTCGATCTCTGACAGCAGCCCGGCTTGGCTGGAGGAGGACAGGCCGAGCACGGCGACGATCGCGGCGACGCCGATTGCGATTCCCAGCGCGGAGAGCCCGGCACGCATGCGCCGGGTACGGAGCCCGACGCTCGCGACACGCGCCAGATCCGAGGACCGCAACCTCCGTGGGCCGAGGTTCGCGGCGGTGGCGTGGTCTCGGGTGGGATTGGCGACGGTGCTCACCACGCCCTCACTGGGACTGCCCCAGGTGCTTCGTTGACGAGCGCGAACGCCGCCGGCCTGGCGTGCTTGATGGTCGCCTTGACGATGTAGCCCCCCTGCGTGTCGTCGGCGGTGAACACGGGTGCAACTGCGATCCCGCAGGCGTTGGTCTTGACCTTGACCATGTCAGGACGAGAGATGCGTGCGCGGCGGTGGTCGCGAGCGTGGACCGTGAAGCGTCCGCTCGCGCCAGCGAGGGGCGCTGAGAAGGCGATGAGCGCGCCCGGGACAGGGTTCTTCTGCGCGTCGGTGACGGTGACGGCGAGCCGGATCGGGAACGCACTCCCTGTCGGGGTGGACTGCGTGGAGCCTACGCCCGGGGCGAGCTTGGCGGGATTGCCGGCGAGGTTTGAGAGCGAGAAGCTGACCGGCGTGACGATGGGTGCCCCGGCCTTGCCAGGGCCTTCAGTCCCACCCCCGCCGCCGCTTGAGACCGCGGCGGTGGCGGTGAACGAGCCGGCAGCTGTGTTCGCGGTGAACGCCGGGGAGGTGGCCAGGCCGTTCGCGTCAGTGGTCGCGGTGGCCTCGGTGCCGCCGCCGGCGAAGCTGGCACTCGCGGCGGCAGTGCCGCACGCGCTAGCGCTGGCGGAGCCCAGCGTAAACGTGACCGTGGCGCCAGCGACCGGATTGCCGCCTGCGTCCGACACCCTGACCTGCAGCGGTTGCGGGAAGCGGGCTGTGACCCTGGCTGATCTGCTCCTGATGGGGATCACGACGATCTTCGCCGGTATGCCCACCGCGGTGTTGGCAAGCGAGAACGAGACTGATCCGTACTGCGAGCTGGCGGTGACGGTGTAGCTGCCGGCCGTGCCGTTGGCGGTGAGCGTCGGCGCGGCGACGGTGCCGGAGGCGTCGGCGCCGACCGTGACAGTGTTGGAGTTGCCGGCGGAGAACACGCCGCTGGCGCCAGGTGCGGGCGCGCTGAACGTAACGGGGATGCCGGCGGCGCCGGTGACGGCGCAGCCGTCGCTGTTCGTGAGCGCGACCTGCAGTCCGCTCGCAAAGGCGGTGCCGAGCGTGGTGGTCTGTGGCGTGCCCGCAACGAGCGTGAGCTGGTTCGGAGGATTGGGCGAGGGGCAGCTGGATGTGGAGGTGCTTTCGCCGGGCGAGCCGCCGCTTTCCCCGCTCTTTTCGCTGGCGGCAAAGGCCGGAGCGCCAGCGATTGCGCCCGTCGAGGCGCCCAGGCCGGCGGCGATGAGGAGTGCGAGCGCCGTGCGGCGGCCGTCGTGGCGCAGCCCTGCCCACGCGGTGCGGGCCACCACGGGCCGGCCGGCACCTTGCCCGGTCATCGGCTGAGCGCTCCCTGTGCAGCGGTGTCGGCGACGATCTGGCCGTCGAGCATCTGTACTTGACGGGGCAGGCGGCCGGCGAGGTCGTGGTCGTGGGTGATCACGAGGATCGTGGCGCCCTGCGCGTTGAGCTCTTCCATCAGCTCGAGCAGCGCCGCGCCCGAGGCGCTGTCGAGGTTGCCGGTGGGCTCGTCAGCGAGCACGATCGCGGGACGGCCAACCAGGGCCCTTGCGATTGCGACCCTTTGGCGCTCTCCGCCGGAGAGCTTGCTCGGGCGGAAGTGGACGCGCTCGGCGAGTCCCACGCGCGCGAGCGCGGTTGCGGCGCGCTCACGACGCTCGGCGACGGCGATGCCGGCGTACAGCAGACCGTCGGCGACGTTCTCAAGCGCCGTGGAGTGCTCAGCCAGGAAGAACTGCTGGAAGACGAACCCAATGCGGGTGGCGCGCAGCGTGGCGAGCTCGCGGTCTGACAGCCGTGCGGCGTCCAGGCCCGTAATCGACACCACACCCGCACTGGGGCGCTCAAGCGTGCCCATCACGTGCAGCAGCGTGGTCTTACCCGAACCCGAGGGTCCGACGATCGCCACCAGTTCGCCCTCGCGCACCGCGAAGCTGACCTTCCGCAGCGCGTACACCGGTGGCTCGGTGCCGTAGACCTTGCTGACTCCGCGCAGCTCCAGCACCGCCGGCGCCTCGTCGTGGTCATGGTAAGCGAGGCCTATTGGCTGTTCGCTCATGATGTCGCTGGCACCACCACGCGCTGGCCGGCGGACACGCCCTGACCGCTCACCTGCACGAGGCCGTCGGCGTCGTCGAACAGGCCGAGGCTGACCGCCTCCAGACGGTGCACGCGGCCTTCGGTGACCTCCAGCGCGTAGCCGCCCCCGGCGAGCGCGAGCAGCGCGTCGATCGGCACCGCGAGCGCGTCTTGGACGCTTTCGGTGGTGATCGACACGTTCACGGGCGCCTGGTCCAGGTGTCCCGTGGCCGCGGGATCGGTTGGTGTGGCATCGACTTCAATCGTCGGCGAGCTTTCTTCTTCGCCGCCTCTGCCAGAGCCAGAGCTGGACGGCGATGTCGCGACGCTCGATACATACGTGATACGCCCGGGCGTGGTCTGGTTGTCCGGCAGGGTGATTGTGACCGAGTCGCCGACCTTGACGCTGGCTTGCTGCGCTGCGTTGAGCGCGACCCTGACCTGGCGAGCGGTTGAGGTGGTGCCAAGTACCGGCCCCGGCATGACCGTCTGGCCGACGGTCGCCGTCACGCTCGTCACGCGCACCGGCCCGGGCTCGAACACCACCGAGCCGAGCGGCAGCTCGCCGGTCGCGCTCAGCCCGTGCGCTGATTGGAAAGCGCGTATCGCCGCGGCGGTCGCGGCGCTGAATGTGTCGCCCGTGAGTTCCCGCCCGTAGCCGAGCGCGTCGAGGTTCGCGTTCAGCTCGGCGACGTCTGGTCCCGCGGACATCCCCGCGATAAACGCCCGCGTCGGGAACACCGAGCCATACAGCAGCACGGCCGGCTGACCATTGATCTGGTAAAGGCTCTGCCCGCGCCTGATGACCTGTCCCACCGACGGCAGCGCCGTGAACGTGGAGCCCTGCCCGTAGAGTGCGGCCGAGGAGCGCGCCGTGGACAAATTGGACTGCGCGCTCGCGAGCTGTTTTTCGGCCGAGGAGACCTGGGAGTGGTCGGCGCTGACCTGAGCCGCGGTGCTGGTGGCGCTCTGCTGAGCAGAAGCAACGGCCTGCACGTCGCTCGCGCACGAGCTCCCGCCACCACTCGACGAGCCGTTTTCGCTGCTGGTAGGCGAAGAATTGGCGGCGGCGGCTTCCGCGGCGCCCGCGCCCGCGCAGTCGATCTCCTCCTTGGCGCGCGCCGCCGCCAGCGTCGCCTGGTGGCCCGCGAGCGCCTGCGTGTCAGAGGCCAGCGTCGCCTTGGCGCTCGCCAGCATCGTTTCGGCGCTCGCGACCTGCTGGACGGCCTGCTGGACGGCGGACGGGGCGGTCCCAGACGGCACGCGGATGCTCGACGAGCCAGCGAATCCAAGCGTCCCACTCACCTGCGTTTGTGAAGACAGCGACCGGCGTTCCACCGTGACAAGCGAGGTCGCAGTCGCGTTATCGCCAACACCACCGCCGGACTTGGTCGAGCCACCGAAGGGATCGGTCGCGATCAGGACGACGACAGCCGCCACGAGCACCAGCCCAACCCCCGCGAGCACCCTCCGGCGAGCGCGACCTTGCGACAGGTCAACCCCCGAGCGCTCGCCCGAAGATCCGCCCGCGCCGCTCGCCTGGGACACGGGCACCGGTTCACCGGACAAGGCATCGCTCATCAATGACGGTTGTACGAAGTCTAGGGTTTCGGTTGGTGTGCATGCTGTACGGCACCGGTCTCCGGCAGGGTCTGCTCAGGGGGTTTGCGTCCTCGTCGCGGATCAGTTCTACGCGGTGGGTTGTTTCGTCGTTGTTTCGCTCTCCGGGGCGATGCACGGTCTAATGCCCCGCGGCGAAGCGGGCCACGGCGGCCTTGGTGAGGTCCCATGGGTGACGCTGACGCACGCGTGTCGCCCAGTCGCCGTCAACCCTCGACCGGCAAGCGCATCGCTTCGGGCCGGGCCGGCTCACCGCCCCGGCCCGAAGTTGCACACGGCCGCCGCCTGCTCAAACGCCGGTGAGTTCGTGTCGAGCGACTTCGGGATCGCCAGGTAGTACCCGCCGCTGCCGATGATCCCGCTGTTGCCGGCCGAGTTCGATGGAGGCGAGGTGCTCGGATCGGGGAAGCCCGAGATCCCGTGCTTGCGCATACATGCGGATACTGCGAGCATCCGCGCCTGCGCCCGCGGGGACGGTGGTTCGGAGCTCGGAGCGCCCTTCGGCAGCAGGCGCTGGCACGAGTGCGCGGCGGACTGGAACGCGGGCGACTCTATGGTTCTCGGCGAGCCCATCCGGACCGTCTGGCCACTGACTTTCGGGTCGGCGAAGTTCGGCACCCCATGCGAGCGGATGCACCTGGCGAACGCGACCCCCGATTCGACGGCGCTCGCCGTGGATGCCGCGCCGCTCGCGCCGCCCGTCGGGCTTGGAGAGCTTCCCCCGCATCCCGCCATCAGCACCCCGCTCAGGAGTGCCGCGGCGGTGAGCAGCCGGGCACGCGGCGGGGTGAACCTTCTGGCATGGATGCTGCACGGCATTCGGTTCTCCTTTGTTGCCATCAGTGGTTGTGCAGCGGGAACGCGCACGCGGCCGCTGCCTGCGTGAACACAGGCGACTGCTGGTTGATCGAGCTTGGGAAGAGCAGGATCACTCCTTCGATGTCGCTGAGCTCGCGGATGCCGGACGCGAACGGGTAGGGCGGGGCCGAGGTGCGAGGGTCGGGGAAGTCGGAGACGCCGTGCCGGCGCATGCACCGCGCGATGTTCAGGAACCTCGTCAACGTCTGCCTCGAGGGCGGGGGCCCCGAGCCGGGGCCGGGGGGCAGCAGCTGCTGGCATTTCGCGCGCGCCGCGTTGACCGCGGGCGACTGCGGATCGAATCCGCCACGCACGGCGAAGCCGCCGCCGGCGCTCGGGTCTGGGAAGTTGGGCACTCCGTTTGAGCGCATGCACTTGGCGAAGGCGATTTCCTTCTGCTGGAAGCTTGCGGGGCCTTCAGACGCCGAGCCGCCTCCTTCGGGGCTCGCCGGTGAGGCGCCCTTTGCGGAGGAGACGTGGGCGACGCCGGGGCTCGACGAGCCCCCGCCGCAGCCGGCGAGGGCCAGCGTGACGCTCAGGAGTGCCGTGGCGGTAAGCAGCCGCGCTCGCGGCGAGGTGAGCCTCTTGGTATGGATGCTGTGCGGCATCTGATCTCCTTCAGGGTCTGCTGCGGGGGTTTGCATCCTTTCCCAGTCAGTTCTACGCGGTGGGCTGTTTCGTCCTTGTTTCGCTCCTCGGGCCGGCAGCGGTCTTGTTCGACGGAGCCGGCGAAACAGCGTTGAAACACCGCGGCGCTACCTTCACGAGGAGGAGCTATAGATGCGGGTGCTTGTGATCGAGGACGACGAGGAGCTGGCCGACACGGTCGCTGCCGGCCTGCGCCACGCGCGGATGGCGGTCGACGTCGCGCTCGACGGCGAAGTTGGTTTGACGCGCGCGCTGGTCAACGATTACGACGTGATCGTGCTCGACCGCGACCTTCCCGCGCTCCACGGCGATGAGGTGTGCGCGAAGCTGGTCGCCGCCGGCGGGCGCAGCCGGGTGCTGATGCTCACCGGCGCGGCGGCGAACGACGACTTGGTCGACGGGCTTTCACTCGGCGCGGACGACTACCTGCCCAAGCCGTTTGACTTCCCCGTGCTGGTGGCGCGCATCGGAGCCCTGGCCCGCCGCGCGCAGCCGAGCATCCCGCCGGTGCTGGAGCACGGCGACGTGGTGCTCGATACGGCCAAGCGCCGCGCGCAGCGGTCTGAGTGTGATCTCGAGCTGACGCCCAAGGAGTTCGGGGCGCTGGAGCTGCTGCTCGCGGCCCAGGGCCGGGTCGTCTCTGCCGAGGAGCTGCTCGAACGCGTGTGGGACGAGAACGCCGACCCGTTCACAGGCGCCGTGAGGATCACGATGAGCCGGCTGCGCGCCAAGCTCGGCGATCCCCCCATGATCGAGACCGTGGCGAAGGCCGGCTACCGTATCGGAGGCCAGTGATGGGCGTCGCGCCCCTCCGGCTCGCACCGCCCTCCTGGCTGCGATTGCCCCGCCGCACCGCGCGGCTGCGGCTCACCGCCCTCTACGGGGGCCTCTTTCTTCTCTCCGGCGTGGCGTTGGTTGCCGTCACCTACGTCCTTTTTGAGCGGGCGACCGAATACAGGGCGCCACACCTACCGAAGATCCCCCACGCTCTCGCCATCCAGCATCTCAAGCTTCCGTTTGCGCCCGCCAAGCCTCACGCCCCTCTGGGCCAATCCGTCGTCATCCAGCGTCCGCATCCGCTGGG
Organism: uncultured Solirubrobacterales bacterium; assembly: GCA_963831725.1. Lineage (GTDB taxonomy): Bacteria > Actinomycetota > Thermoleophilia > Solirubrobacterales > Solirubrobacteraceae > Palsa-744. The sequence goes on along the minus strand of CAWHRF010000005.1, from coordinate 115,965 downwards.
GCAGGCTTATCAGGAGCTGGGGCAGGCTCAGCAGGAGCTGGCGCACGCTCCGGCCGGGTTCGCGCTGGCCGTGCCGAGTGAGCTGGCACCGATCCGCCATCGGCTGACAGCGGCCCAGCATCAGCTGGCACAGGGCCAGCATCAGCTGGCGGAAGCTGTGCATCAGCTGGCACAGGTAGGGCCCGTCCAAGCCGCACAGCGCGCTGCCGACTCCCACCAGCTTCTGGTCAACTCCGCAATCGCCCTGGCGATCGTGGCCGTACTCGCCCTGCTGGCCGGCTGGTTCGTTGCCGGCAGGATGTTGCGACCGATCCGGACCATCACCCGCACGGCCCGAAGGATCTCCTCTACAAGTCTGCACGAGCGCCTGGCCCTCGATGGCCCGCAGGACGAGCTCAAGGAACTAGGGGACACTCTCGACGACCTGTTTGGGCGGCTCGACGCTGCGTTCGACGCGCAACGTCAGTTCGTCGCCAACGCCTCGCACGAGCTGCGCGCGCCGCTGACGCGCCAGCGAGCCTTGATCCAGGTCGCGCTCGCCGACCCGGACGCGAACTTGGCCTCGTTGCGCGTAGCCCATGAGCGAGTGCTCGCCTCCGAGCAGTACCTGGAGCAGATGATCGACGCGCTGCTGACACTCACGCGCGGTCAAGCGGGATTGCAGCGCCGCGAGCACCTCGACCTCGCGACCGTCGCCTCCAAGGCCCTGCTTGCACGCGAGTCAGAAGCCCAAGGCCGCGACCTCGACATTCGCGCAACGCTAGCCCCAGCACCAACGGCTGGCGATCCGCGGCTGGTGGAGCGCCTGATCGCCAACCTCCTCGATAACGCCATCCGCCACAACTTTTCCCAGGGACACGTTGAAATCACGACCGGCATCCACCACCAGCACGCATTCCTGATGGTCGCAAATAGCGGTCCGACGATCCCCTCCGAGGAAGTGCCGCGCCTCCTACAACCGTTCCAACGTCTTCACGGAACCCGCACCACCCACGCCAGCGGGAACGGACTCGGGCTCGCGATCGTCAACGCCATCGCCGCGGCCCACCGAGCCACGCTGACCGCCCAACCGCGCCCAGATGGCGGGCTGACCGTCGAAGTCACTTTCCCCTCCACGGCACGGCATGGATAGCGGTTGTCTTGGTCTGCGTTACGGTCGCCCTCATGCTCTTCGTCATCGCGCCAATCGTGCATTTTCAATGTCCCGCCGGGAATGCGGAGTCCCTGCAGCCCTCATAACCTGGATCGCCAAGGACAAGCGAGCCGAGATCGATGGCAAGCTGCTGCTGCTCCATGCGGCTGCTACCGTCCGCCGCGTGGCTGAGCCGCAGGCCACTTTAGTGCTTGTCGTCGACCCCTTCAATGATGAGACGGCGGCAATGTGGCGTGAACGCTATGGCTTTCGAGCGTCGAAGCCATCATCAATCTTGTCGGCATCACGCCATCAATGGTTTACGACTCGCCCATGATGAGCCTGTACAAGGCCACATTGGGTATTGCAAGGTGAGCGAACGGCCTGAACGAAGCGGACTCCACGCTGAGACTTGCACCGTCGAGGTGGACCGTTCGGACAGTCTCATCAAATTGGCAGTCGCTGCTGGTCATCAGGCGCATGCGCCTGATGGGGGATCGCACATGTGCGACCCCCTCCGGTCCTTGCATGCAAGGACCGGCCGGAGGGTGCATGCACCCTCCGGGACGGGGCCGCATGCGGCCCCGTCTTCCCCGAGAGATGGTGCGAGAGCACCCCCGACGCGCCTCAGACAATAGTATGCAATACTATGAACATGTCGCTGATCGTTGGAGAAGCACTGAACCGTCGGGCCGACCTGCAGAAGCGGGTCGCACAGCTCCAGGATCGCCTGTCCGCGTGCGTGCTGGCCCAGGAGGGCGAGGAGCCACCCGAGAGCCCGGCCGAGCTGCTTGCCGAGCTCGATCGGCGCTGTGACGAATTGCAGCAGCTGATCGCCCAGATCAACCAAACCAACGCGCGCTCACAACTCGCAAACGGTGAGACGGTTACAGAGGGGATCGCACGCCGCGATGTCATCGCTCTACGCCAGGGCGCGTTGCGCGCCGCGATCAAAGCGGCCATTGGTGGCTCGGGATTCGGGTTGACGCGCTATAGCCGTTCTGAGATCAGGATGGTGCGCCACGTCAAGGTTGCTGAGCTTCAGAGTCGGCTCGACGCGTTTGCCCAAGAGCGACGCGAGCTGGACAACCGCTTGCAGGAACATAACTGGCAGGCGACACTGATGGAGTGAACAGTCGGTAGCCGACAGGAGCGAGCGTCGAGGCCCGCGACCGGCCAAAGGTCGCACAATCCATAAATCCCTTGGCAGGAGCGCCGGGGGCAGGCGCAAACGGAAGCCCTAACCCAGAGCACCGTCAGCCCAGCAACCCCCAACTCACACCAGGTATCGCGGATCGAGCACCACCTGACGCTGACTTGCCGGTGAGGGTGGGTAAGGGGACTGTGTGATGACTTACAGGACCAGTGACAAACAATGACCACGCGATCGATCGACAATCCGGTTTACCGAGTGTGAAAGAAAATAAGACAACGCAGGCCGCGCGCGACGTTGATTACCAGCAGTTGCTCAATGCGATACATGTGCCGGAGGACGCCGGTGTGCACGCCGAAGCACTGCGAGGAATACTCCTGCGCATTCCCGACAGTTGGGGGCACTGGATTTCCTGCGACCGCGGCTGGTATCCGCTGCTGGTCGAGCTCGACGAGCAGCTGCGCACGCAGCTGCCCAACTATGTGCTTCACCAGGTAAAGGAGAAGTTCGGCGGCCTGCGGTACTACTGGGAATCCGGCGAGGATATACAGGACCCCGAGGACCCTGAGCCGCCGACACCGCGACGAGACGGCAACGAGGCTGAATGGGACCGATGGAAACAACAGCACGACGCTTGGTCTGAGCGCCTGGATGGATACCGACAGAGGCCAGAAGGACAGGCGCGCATCGTCGATCTGCAGAGGCGCATCAAGTTCGGGGAGAAGCTCGTAGAGGCCGCCGAGCGGCGGGCTGGCGTCACCTGCGAGCTTTGCGGAGCGGCCGCCGTACTCCACCACACAGCGGCGCGCAGCCATTGGTACAAGACGCTCTGCCCGGCGTGCGCCGAGCGAGAGAAATACGTTCCCAGCGGAGGATCACACGCCAGGTAGCGGGACGTCGGCGAAATGGAAGCCAAGGCTCTTGACTTCGCCGCCTGGGCCTGTTGCCAGGATGGCGGCGCGCAGGGCGTCGACGTTGCCGTGGATGACGACCACGTCGCCCACGCACAGTCGCGTCAAGGCCGCCCTGATGCAGGCCGCTTCGGCGACGAAGACTCTCCCGCGCGGGAGCTGAGCGCTTGTTTAGCGGTCGCTCTCGGCGTGGGCGTCAGGCGGTCCCACGCGGCGTGACGTCGTGTCCCGTGACTAACGGTGCTTGCCGCGATGGCTGGCGGGCGCATCCCGGCGATCCCGCGCGGCGGCGATCCGCATTGCGCGCATTCGCAGGATTTGTTCGCATTCGGTGTACTCCATCTGCACCGTGGTCAGGTGACTCGCGGCGTACTGCAGTGCGGCAACTCGCAGCCGCCGATCCAGACGACGCCCGTACTCGCACTCGGCGGTGGCACGCCGCGCTTCGTGGTGCAGCCGGGCTGTCGGGGAGAGCCTGGTCTGTAGCGCATGAGCCCCGTCCCCACCGGGCCGGTGATGGGTGCCGCCGTGCACGCTCGCGGCCTGTGGACGTGAGGCGGCGATTGCGAGCGAATGGCCCGCCTGGCCGGTGAGGATCAAACCGGACGTCAGCGTCGCGGTGCCGAGGGCGGCCGCGAGCATCCCGGCTATCCCGTTCGCCGACAGCTTGCCGGCGAGCGCCCGGTGGGCGGTGAACCCGGCCAGGCGTCGTGAGATGAGCAGGAACGGAGCGCCGAGCGCGTGCAGTGGCGAGCCATCGGCCAGTCCGCGGCGGGCGCGATGAATCAGCGTCTTGATCGCCGACACGGTGGTCTGCTCGCGGCTGGCGAGCTCACGGTAGCTGCGACCTTCGAGGGCATGGCCGACCAGCGCGTCGCGCTGACGCACCGGCAGGGCTCCGATCGCTCCCATCAGCCCGTTGAGCCGCTCGCGCTGCTCGATCGCCTCCGAGGGCGTCGGTCCACCCGCGACAGAGTGGTATGCCTCCAGCGACACCGGGGGCTGGGGCGCGCGCGCGACGTTGATCGCGGCGTTGTGCACGATCGCGAACAGCCACGCTCTCGTGTTCTGCGGTCTGACGCCCGCCGCGAGGTGGCGGTAGGCGTTGAGGAACGCGTCCTGGAGCAGGTCTTCGGCCAGCTCGGCGCGGCAGCCGAGCTGGCGGCGCGCGTAGCGCAACAGCTCGGGACGGTGCGCATCCACGAGCGCACGAAACGCATCGTGCTCGTCGGTGGCGAAGGGCGAGGTCTGCCCCGCGCCGGACTCGCTCCAGCCCGTGGAGGGAGCGCTCTGCGGGGTTGGCGTTGGCGGCTGCTGGTGTTTGTTTGTTCGATCCATGGCCTATGAGACGCAGTCGGCGTGCAAATGTTGCGCGGCCACCGGACGCTTATGGCTAACGGTGCGCCGCAGACACTCCCTCAGGCAAGGCGCGTCAGGCAAGGCGCACTGGTCTGAGATCATGACCTACCGCGCCACTCGGTCGTTACGACGGCGGCGTCAAACAATCGAGGATTTGACCGCCGTCGTTCCCGTACTTTACATCCCATTGTTCCGAGGCCTTCCCCTGCGCGATTCTCGAAAAACGGCAGGAATGAGGGCTTGGGCTGGACGGCGATTACGCGGCGTTCGTCCAGCCAGACGCCCTCGAAGATGAGCGTGAGGAACTGCCGCTTGGCGTCGGCGTCAGTGCTCAGGCTGTAGTGACTGGATGCAGCAGCGCGTCGATCTGGCCGATCGCCTGGCTCATTCCCTCCTGCATGCCCATTGCGAGCATTCGTTCCATCTGCTCGACGCCGGCGAAGCCGGTGACGACCGTCATGCGCGTGCCGGCGTCGATCGCCTCGAACGTGACGTAGCTCGGCATCGGCTCGCCTCCGGGCATCGGCTCGCCGTCGTCGCCCGCGAGGCCGTTGGCGAAGTCGATCCTGCTTGGCTTCTCGAGCGCGTCGATGCGCCACCAGCCGCGCGGGACCTCGCCCTGTGGCCCGGTCATGTGGTAACGCGACTGGCCCCCGACAACGAACTCGTGACGAGTGAAGGTCGCCGGGAACGTCGGCGGGCCCCACCACCGCTCGAGCTTGCGCGGGTCCTCCCATACTTCCCAGACCCGCTCCCTGTCGGCGTCGAACTCCGCAACGATCGTGAGGGCCAGGGCCTCTACGTCCTTCTCGGTCGTGATAACGGTCATCTCCGTTCTCCTTCCTCGCCGGCGAGCAAGTCGGCGATCTGGGTGGCGCGCTGGGTCCAGAGCTGCTCGTAGACATCGAGCAGCTCAGTTGCCCGGCGCAGGGTCGTTGTATTGCCATGCACGATCTGCTCCCGACCGCGCCGCTCCTTGGTGACCAGGGCGGCCCGTTGGAGCACTGCGACGTGCTTCTGCACCGCCGCGAAGCTCATCTCGTACTCACGCGCGAGCGCCGACACCGACTGCTCCCGCGTGATCGCGCGCGCGAGGATGTCGCGGCGGGTCTTGTCCGCCAGTGCGTGAAAGAGACGGTCAGCATCGGGATCAGAAAGATAATCTACAACCACTTGATTGTAGGTTATCGCACACGACCGCGCGACTAACCGGGTGCGCCACAGTCGATGCGTGGCGAGCGCGTCTGTCCCATCGTGGGAGTGCCGTGGGACGGCCTGCCGTTGAGGATCAGGTCAGTTGGAGAGGCGTCATGTCCAGTCCCGGGATTCGCTCGAAGTGACGGATGTTGGCCGTCCCGACTCGCCATCCGGCGGACATGGCCGTGGCGGCGACAAGTCGGTCGTGGGCACCGACTTCAGTTCCCGATGAGGCCAAACCAGCCCAGAGTCTTGCGTGGACGCGCGCCACAAGAAGGTCGAAGGAAAGCGTCGGGAATGCCGTGAGCGCGGCCTCCACAAACGCCGCGCGTCCTCCGCGATGCTCCTCAGTGGCCCGATGTACTCCGTGCAACAGCTCGGAGGCGGTGATCGCGGCGATTGCAACCTCCTCGCTCTCGCCCAGCTGCGCCTCCAAACGCTTGGCGACCGCTCCCATCCTCTGCGCGGCGGGTAGGCCGCGCATGGCACGCTCGAGTTCGATGAAGACGGTGGTGTCTAGGACTGTGCCCATGGATCGGCCGGGGCTGGTCCGATGGTGTCGAGTACCGCTTCCATATCCTCGGCGAACGCGGGATCGGGCGGCGCGGCCTGTGTGAGCAGGGCAAGCGCCTCCCTCAGGGGCCGCCCGCGACGCGCGGCGGCCGTCCGCCCATGATCGTCGGGATGCACGATGACGTATGCCGGTCGCTCCCGGTTGAAGACCACAACCTCCTCGTGATGGGCAACCGCCTCGCGAGCCCGGCGAGGAATCCGCATTTCCTCAGCTTTGATCGTCGTCATAGTCACACGATAGCAATAAGTACGGAAGTGTACGGAATCGTACGACGACGTAGCCAACGCAGCGATTCGTCGGAGCCGGCGAGTGTCGGTGTCGCCGCCGCTCGCGAGGTCGGCGCCTGCGCAGAAGCCGCGGCCGGGGCCGTAGGCGGCTATTCTTGGTCTCATGGCTGTTGTCGGGTTCTGCTTGGGGTTGCCTGATTCTCAAGCCGGATTGGTTGTAGCTTCCAAAGCATGGGAGGCGATGCGATCGTTGCCCGGGATGGAGCGTTTGCCGCACGTTCGCTGACGGTGCGCTTTGGCGGTATCACGGCGCTTGACGCGGTCTCCTTCGAGCTTGCCGGTGGTGAGGTGCTGGGGGTCATCGGCCCCAATGGCGCCGGCAAGACGACGCTGTTCAACGTCATCTGCGGCTTCGTGCAGCCGCAGTCGGGGACGCTTGAGTGGGACGGTCGGAAACTGGCGAAGGTCGGTGCGAACCGGCTCGCCCGGCTTGGCATCGCGCGCACGCTGCAGGGCGTGGGTCTGTTTCCACGCTTGACCGTGCTCGAGAACGTGATGGTCGGCGCGCAGCGCTTCCGCCGCGCCGGTGTGGCGAGCGCCCTCTTGGGCCTGCCGCGATCCGATCGCGACGAGCGCGCTCTGCGCGAGCGCGCGCTCGCAGCGCTGGCGGATCTGGGATGCGAGGACGTCGCCGCTCGCCTGCCGCCCACGCTCGCCTACCCGGTGCAAAAGCGCGTGGCGCTTGCGCGCGCGCTCGTCTGCGAGCCGCGCTTGCTGCTGCTCGACGAGCCCGCCGGAGGTCTCGGCGCAGACGAGGTGCGCGAGCTAGGCGAGCGCATCCGCGCTTTGCGCGGATCGATGGCGGTGATGCTCGTCGAGCACCGCATGGATCTCGTGATGTCGGCCTGCGATCGCGTTGTCGTCCTTGACTTTGGGCGCGTGATAGCGCAGGGAGATCCCGCCACGATCAAGCGCGATCCAGGGGTGCTCGAGGCCTATCTGGGTCGCGAGGTCGGCGAGGGCGTCGCTCCCAGCTGGGAGGGAGAGGACGCCTGAGCGCAATGGCACTCCTGGAGATAGAGCAGCTCACGATCGACTACGGGCCGGTGCGCGCCGTGGACGGTGTCACGCTCGCGGTCGAGGAGGGCAGCGTCACCGCCGTGCTCGGGGCCAACGGAGCGGGCAAGACCTCGCTGCTGCGCACAATCTCCGGGCTCGAGCGAGCAAGCGGCGGGCGCGTGCGGCTGGATGGCGAGGACATTCTCGGCGTCGCGGTCGAGGACATCGCAAGGCGCGGGCTCGCGCACGTGCCCGAGGGCCGTGGTGTGGTCGCTGAGCTCTCAACCGAGGAGAACCTGCGCCTCGGGGGCCTCTGGCGAGGCTCAGGAGCGGCGCCCCTGAGCGACATGTACGAGCTGTTTCCGTCCCTGCGCGAGCGACGTGCGCAGCTCGCCGCATCGCTCTCCGGCGGGGAGCGCCAGATGCTCTCGATCGGCCGGGCCTTGATGGCGCGCCCGCGCTTGCTGCTGCTCGACGAGCCCTCGCTCGGGCTCGCGCCGCTCGTGAGCGCCCAGATCATGCGGCTCATCTCGAGCCTCGCCTCTGCTCGCAAGCTCGCTGTGCTGCTCGTCGAGCAGAACGCGCGCAGCGCCCTGTCGATCGCCGATCGCGGCGTCGTGCTCAACCTCGGCCGCGTCGTGGCGGACGACGCGGCTGGGGCGCTCGCCGCCGACGAGGGTCTGCGCCACGCCTACCTGGGGTTCTGAACATGACGAGATTCATCGACCTGACACTGAACGGGATCTCCACGGGGGCGATATACGCTCTGGTCGCGCTCGCCCTCGTGCTCACCTGGCGGGCGACGCGGATCGTCAACTTTGCCCAGGGCGGCATGCTGATGATCACGACCTTCATCGCATCGAGCGTGATCGCCAGCAGCAGCTCCTACTGGCTCGGCTTCGCGGTCGCGCTCATATGCGGTCTGGTGCTCGGCTCCGTCGTCGAGCGCGGGCTGATGCGCAGAGTCGAGGGTGGGCCTCCGTTGAATGCAGTGATCGTCGCGCTCGGGCTGCTGATCCTGCTGCAGGCGCTCGCCGGGATGATCTGGGGCAATACGCCGCGATCGTTCCCGCCCGCTTTCTCCATCCGCGGCTACGAGATCGGAGGCACGCGCGTGTTGTTCGCACCAAACAACACCTTCACGGTATTCGTGGTCGTCGCTGTCGCAGCCGCCCTCGCGGCGCTGTTCCGCGGCACGGCGCTTGGTCTGAAGATGCGCGCCGCCGCGTTTCAGCCCGAGGTTGCACGCATGCTCGGCGTGCGGGTGGGGCGCATGTTTACGCTCGGGTGGGCGCTCGCAGCGCTCGTCGGCTCGCTCGCGGGCGTACTCGTCGCACCGGAAGTCTTCGTCGGGCCCAACCAGTTCGATCCGATCCTCATCTTCGGCTTCACCGCGGCCGTACTCGGCGGGCTCGACAGCCCTGTCGGGGCAGTCGCAGGCGGAGTCCTCTTGGGGCTCGCGCTCTCCTACGTATCGGGCTATGAGGGATCGTCGTTGGTTACGCTCGCCTCGCTCGTGATCCTCATCGCGGTGCTGATGATCCGTCCGAGGGGATTGTTCTCGAGCACCCAGGAGCGGCGCGTATGAGCGCTGTGACGGCACGGATCCGTCGACCTCACAGCACGCTTGCGCGCTCGCTCGGGCTCGTTGTGTTCGCCGGCGCGGTGCTGCTTGTCGCGAGCGAGGCGCTGGGGGCCTACGACGAGTTGCAGCTCGCAAATGGGGCCTACTACTTCGCGGTGCTCGCCGGCCTCACGGTGCTGATCGGACTGAGCGGGCAGATATCGCTGGGCCACGGTGCGCTGATGGCCGTGGGCGCCTATACGGTCGTGCTGCTGATCGGCGACGAGCGGTGGGCGCTGGTGCCGGCGTTGCTCGCGGCGGTTGCTGTCACCACGCTCGTCGGGATGGCCGTCGGCGCCGCCGCGACGCGTCTACGGGGCCCTTATCTCGCCGGCGCGACACTCGCGTTCGCGGTTGGCCTACCGGCGCTCGCGGACAAGTACACGAGTCTCTTTGGCGGCGAGAACGGACTGGTCATCAACCCGCCCACGCCGCCGTCCGGGCTCGGCGCGAACTTCCCCTTGGAGCGCTGGGAGGCCTGGATCGCGTGCGCCGGCGCGCTCGTCGTGCTGTTCGTGATGAACAACCTCGTGCGCAGCAATGTGGGGCGCGCGTTTCGCGCCGTGCGCGACGACGAGATCGCCGCGTCGCTGTGCGGACTTCACGTGGGGCGTGTGCAGACGGTCGCCTTCGTCGTGAGTGCCGCATGCGCGGGGCTCGGGGGAGGACTGCTCGCGGTGGTACTGCAGCTAGCCGCTCCCGGCGCGTTCGCGCTGCAGCTCTCCCTCTCACTGCTCACGGCGGTCGTCCTCGGTGGGCTCGGTTCGATCGTGGGTGCTGTCTGGGGTGCGGCGGTGCTGGTCCTGCTGCCAGGGTGGACTAACGACATCGCCCGCTCGTTCTCTCTGTCGACCAAGGTCTCCGCGAACCTGCCACTGGCGATCTACGGGCTCATCCTGATCCTCGCGATGCTCGTTTGGCCGAGCGGTATCCAGGGCGCCGTTCGGGCCGCTGTCTCGCGGATACGCGAGCGCCACGCCCCGGGCACGGGGAACGTCTCGCCGTAGAAAGTAGCCGATTGACGTTACAAATCGTCCCCAAACGGCTAAACCAACAACGAGAGGTTTTAAACCGTCGGGAGGAGACGAGATGAGACTTCGCAACTACATGCTCGGGGCTGTCGGCGTCGCCGGCGCGATCGCCTTCGCGATTGCGCTCGCGGGGTGCGGTTCCAGCAGCGAACCAGGCCTGAGCGCGACGAGTGTCACCTTCGGCTCCCATCAACCGCTGACGGGCCCCGCCGCCCCCGGCTACAGCGAGATCGCCCCGGCATCCCAGGCTTTCTTCAACTACCTGAACGCCCAGGGTGGCGTCAACGGGCGCAAGATCCACCTGATCTACAAGGACGACGAATACAACCCGGCCAAGACCGTCACCGTCGTCCACCAGCTCGTGCTTCAGGAAAAAGTGTTCGGGATCTTCGAGGGCCTCGGCACGCCCACCCACACCAAGGTCGTCGGCTTCCTCAACAGCTCGAAAGTGCCCGACATGTTCGTCGCATCGGGGTGCCCGTGCTGGGACAACGGCACCGCGCAGCCCTACACCTTCGGGTGGCAGCCGAACTACACGATCGAGGGGAAGATCCTCGGTCAGTACATCAAGCAGCACTTCGCCGGCAAGAAGGTTGGCGTCTTCTATCAGGACGACGACTTCGGCACCGGCGGGCTGACAGGGATCAAGTACGAGGTGCCGGCGAGCCAGATCGTCTCCGCACAGCCCTACCAGCCGGGCGTCACCAACGTCGCGCCGCAGATCTCCGCGATCAAGGCGGCCGGCGCCCAGGTGCTCGTCGACTTCACCGTGCCGATCTACACCGCGCTCGGCCAGCTGACGTCGTTCACGCTCGGCTACAAGCCCCAGCTCGTTGTCTCCAACGTCGGCATCGATCCGACCACGGTCGGTGGCCTGCTGAAGACCTACTCGAAGGGCAAGGCCGGCACGGAACTGATTGAAGGCGCGATCACCGACGGCTATCTGCCGTCGACCGCCGACCTGTCCAATCCGTGGATCGCGCTGTTCAAGAAGATCCACGACCAGTACGACGCGAGCGCGCCATTCGACGGCAACGTCGAGTACGGCATGGCAAACGCCTACACGCTCGCCCAGGCGCTGCAGCTCGCCGGCAAGAAACTCACCCGGCAGGGTCTCGTCAACGCTGTCAACACGTCGGGCTCGAAGCTCACCGGTCCAGGTCTGGTCCCGTTCCGCTACTCCACGAGCGTTCACGGCGGCTACGCCGGCGCCGAGATGGGCCAGGTCCGAAATGGGCAGATCGTGCTGTTCGGCGGTCCGCTCGTCACCGAACCGACGCCTGGCAGCCCGATCACGCCATACACGGCCGCGCAGCCCGCGCCGCCGGCGAGCGGCGTCTCGGTCCCGTAGTCGCGCGTGCGCTCCTCACCCGGCGACGCGCGATCGCAGTATCACCCGCGCGCCGCGCCCCGGGATCATGGTGACATTGCGATGGTGCGCGTGCTCGGGCTCGGGCCGGTCGGGCTCCAGGTCCAGGCGGCGGACCATGGCCTCGAGCACCACGCGCTGCTCGGCCATCGCGAGCGCCGCGCCGAGGCAGCGACGGGTGCCGCCGCCGAAGGGCAGCCACTCATACGTTCCAGGTGCCCGCCCACCCCTGTGATCCAGCCAGCGCTCGGGGCGAAAGGCGAATGGGTCGGGGTAGAGGTCCTCGCGATGATGAACGAGCAGGATGCTGATGCTGACACCCTGTCCCGCCGGTACCACGTACTCTCCGAGCCGCCAAGGCACGGCAACTCGGCGCCCGACGATCGGGATCACGGGACGCGAGCGCATACCCTCGACGATGGCCGCCTCGACATGCTCCGCGGCTTGAGCGTCCGAGCGCACCGCGTCGCGCAAGCGCTCATAAGCTGCCGGGGTGCGAACCAGGCGCTCCCAAGTCCAGGCCAGCGAGTTGGCGGTCGTCTCAAAGCCGGCGAGCACGAGCGTGAGCAGCTCGTCGCGCAGCTCGTGATCGGTCATCCGCTCGCCGTCCTCGCTTGTGGCGCGCAACAGCAGCGAGAGGATGTCTCTCCGCTCATCAAGGTCGGTGGCGCGACGACGCTCTTCGATCACGGGATAGGTTGCTCGATCCAGAATGGCCACCGCGGCCCGCGTGAGACCGACGGGCTTCTCGCGTCCCAGATTCGAGAGTTCGCCAAGCAGCGCCAGCGGAGAGGTCGAGGCTGCCGCCAGCTGCTTGATCGCGACCCTCAGCCGATGCTCGGTGGTCCCCTGTGCAGGAGCACCCTCGATGCCGAAGATGCCCGACATGATCACGTCGAGGGTGATGGCCTGCATCTTCGGGGCAAGAGCGAACGGGCGGCCGACGGGCCAGCGGTCCAGTTCCCGTTCGGTGACATCGCGAATCATCTGCGCGTAACTCTCGATCGCCTCGCCGTGAAATGCAGGCAGCAGCAGCTTGCGCTGGCGCAGATGGCTTGGCCCGTTCGCGGTCAACACCGAGTTTGGCCCCACGATCGGGCGCAGCGGCGACTCGGCGGTCAGCGAGGGCACCAGCTCGGGTTTTGCGGTGAACAGGGATCGAACGTGGTCGGGGTGACTGGTCACGACGACTCCGCCCGGGATCACAACGAAGCGAACCTCGAACACCTCGCCGAGCTCGCGTCGCGCAACGAATACGAACTGGATCTGTCGCTTGGTGAAGCGCAGGGTCTGCAGGGTCCGAGGTAGCGGGACGCTCGGCGGTGCGTGCAGCGGCTCCGTGTCCTCTACGGGGCCGGCCGGCGAGGCTGCTGCCTGCCCGATATAGGGGGAGCGCTCGGGCGGCACGCCGACTGGACGATCCACAACTGAAGAGGACTCCATCACGAGACACGCTAGCGCACTGACGCCGCGCGGCTCCCGACGAGCATTCCAGCATTTGTGGCTGCCGTTGGATCTTCTTGATGAAGCCAGCGCCGCATGCGGCGCTGGCCCGGCCGGTACATGTACCGGCCGGCCGGGTCGTGCATGCACGACCCGGAACGACGCCGCACATGTGCGGCGTCTCCACCCGGCGCATGCGCCGGGTGGAACAGAATCCCCAAACGGCTACTCGAACTCCGGCGCGCTCCAGCCGGGCATGATGTCGGGCAGCCCATCGCTGACGCGGTCGGGGAAGCTCGCGGGGCGCTTCTCCAGGAACGCGGTGATGCCCTCGACAGCGTCCGCGGATTGGCCTCGCGCGACCATCCCGCGCGAGTCGGCGCGGTGGGCGATCATCGGGTGCTCGGCGCCGAGCATCCTCCACATGAGCCGGCGGGCGAGCGCGACGGAGACCGGCGCGGTGTTCTCGGCGATCTCGCGCGCCAGTGCGCGCGCTGCGTCCAGCAGCTCGTCCTTGGGGTGCAGGCTGCGCACGAGCCCGCCGTCGAGCGCCTCCTGGGCGGAGAACACACGACCGGTCGCGACCCATTCCATCGCGCGGCCGATGCCGACGATGCGCGGCAAAAACCAGCTCGAACACGCCTCGGGAACGATGCCGCGCCGCGCGAACACGAAACCGATGCGAGCGTCCTCGGCGGCGAGGCGCACGTCCATCGGCAGCGTCATCGTCGCCCCAACGCCGACGGCGGGCCCGTTGATCGCGGCGATCGTCGGCTTGGTCGATTCGAATACCCGCAGCGTGAACTCGCCGCCGTTGTCGCGTGCTGGACCGGCGCTCTCGTGCTTGCGGTGGTCGAATGTGTCACCACCGCTCGCGAGGTCTGCCCCCGCGCAGAAGCCGCGACCCGCGCCGGTGACGATGATCGCGCGTACCTCATCGTCTGCATCGGCGCGGTCGAAGGCGCTGCGCAGCTCTTGGCCCATCTGCGCCGTCCACGCGTTCAGCCGCTCGGGACGGTTGAGCGTGATCGTGAGCACGCCGTCGCTCGTCTCGGTGACGATCTGCTCGTAGTCCATAGCCATAGCGGGCTATTCTATGGAGCGCGCTCGAGGATGAGCGACTACGCCGGATCGACGCTGAGGCAGCTTCGCCCGCGGGCACGGCGAAATCAATCTAGAAGCGCACACACAGTTTGCGCGCACGTGCGATCACGCGCCCGCGCTACTGGGCAGCCAGCTGAAGCGCCAGGCGGCAAAGGCCGCGGCGGCGAGTCCCCAAGCGGCGAGCACGAGCAGGTCGCTGACTGAGATCGCCCTACCGAAGGATGTGTGAACCGACGCCAGCTGCAGACCGGCCGCCAGGTGCTCGACGGGGAACAGCGAGCCGACCGAGCGCAGCGTGCTCGAGAGGCTCGCGACCGGGATGAACACGCCCGAGAGGAACCACAGCGGCATCGTGGTTGCCTGCACGATCGGCTGTGCGGCCTCGGGGGATCCGATCATGCCGGACACGGCATAGCCGATGCAGGCGAACGTGAGCGTCGCGAGGACCGTCGTGCAGGCGAGCGCCGCAAGTGCGCCGGGCGCCATCCCGACTCCGTAGGCGACCTTTCCGAGAACGAGCAGGATTGTTGCCATGATCCCGACGATCGCGAGCGTCGAGAGCGCCTGGCCGGCGATCAGCAGCGCGGGTGGGACAGGGGTTGCGCGGCGACGCTTGAGCACGCCGCTCTCGCGCAACGCTGAGATCGACACGACGAGGTTGGCATATGCGGCCACGACGATCGACATCGCGAGGATCCCTGGCACATAGAAGTGCGAGAGCTTGACGCGGGCGCCGTCGATCCTCGTGGTGCCGTGGCCAAAGACGCCGGTGAATATCACCAGCAGCACAACCGGGAAGAAGAACGTGAAGAAGCGCGCGCGGGGATTGCGCAGGCTCGCGCGCACGTCGTAGCGCACTTGGTGGGCCAGCAGCGCGATCGGACCCCGGGAGGCAGCTGAGGGTCGCGCCATCATCGGCTTCCCGCTTGCTGAACGGCCCTGTGGCGACGCCACATGCGAATCGCGTATTTCAAAAGAAGAAACATCGTTAGCTCCTTGTTTGGTTGTTGGTCGTGAGATTCAGGTAGACGTCTTCGAGTGTCGGCCGGCGAACCTCGAGATCCTCGAGCTCCAGACCGTGCGCCAGCGCCCATCCCGACAGTGAGTGCAGATCGGCGGCAACGTTCGAGCTGGGCAGCGAGACGCGCCCGTCCGGGTGTCGCTCGGCGCGCTCGTCCAGCGCTGAGGGAAGCTCGGCGAGCGCCGCGTCGCTCGACGCCGTGAATGCGATGCGCGTGCCTGAGCGCCGTCGGTCGCCGAGCGTCTGTGGCGTGCCCTGCGCGACGATCTCGCCGGCGGCGATGACCGCGATCCGGTCGGCGAGGCGTTTGGCCTCCTCCATGTAGTGAGTTGTCAGGAAGACCGTCTTGCCGAGATCCCGCAGGCCTGCGATGACATCCCAGGCGGCGCGCCGTGCAGAGGGGTCAAAGCCCGTCGTCGGCTCGTCGAGGAAGATCAGCTCGGGGTCGCCGATCAGCGCCAGCGCGACGTCCAGGCGCCGTCGCTGGCCGCCCGAGAGCGCGCTCGCGCGCTCCTCGGCCTGCTCGTTCAGGTCGACGAGCGCAAGCGTCTCGTCGACCTGGCGCGGCGCGCGGTAGTAGCCGGCGTACAGACAGAGGCACTCGCGCACCGTGAGGCTCGGCTCCGCCTCGGAGTCTTGCAACACGATCCCGATTCGCTCACGCCACGCCGAGGGGGCGTGCCAGGGGTTGGCGCCGAGCACCTGCACCTGGCCGTCGCCGGCTTGGCGAAAGCCCTCGAGGATCTCGACCGTGGTTGTCTTGCCTGCCCCGTTGGGGCCCAGAAACGCGAAGATCTCGCCGCGGCGCACATCCAGGTCGATGCCGCACACCGCCTCGTGGTCGCCGTAGCGCTTGTGCAGCGCACGAATGGAGATGACGAGATCCTCAGGGGAGTGGGGTGGGGACGCGGCATCGGGCTGGGCGAGGAGGGACTGCGGTGGGGATACGGCGCCGGGCGCGGCGACGTTGGACTGCGTTGGGGACGCGGCGTGGCGCTGGGCGACGGCGGCGTCGAGTGAGTTTGTGAGCATGGCCAGAACGCTAGGCGCCGGCCGGCTGTCTTTCATCGGCCCGCGGGTCGAACTTGAGCCTCCACCCACGGGTGCAGGAGCGCACGCTGAGGCTCCACCCACCAGCCGATGACATATGCCTGCGAGGCGCCTATCGTTGGCGGCGCGACATGATTGCGATCTACAAATCGATCTACAGGTGGTTCACCGGCAGCAGGTTCGGCCCGGATGGGAGGCGTGCGTCCGCCGAGGCGATTGTGTTGCGCTGCTTCGGTACCGCGTACCTGGTGACATTCCTGGTGGAGACGTTCACGAGCCGACCGTATCCCGGACTGCATGGCCGCGCCGCGGCGATTCTCGCGGCGACGATCGCGTTCGTCGCGGCCGCGGTGAGCTCCCAGCCGCAGAGAGCGGATGTATCGACGCGACGGCGTGTCGCCGCGCTGCTCGCGATGACGGCCGCGGCGGCGGTGCTCGCCGTGGTGCAGCCACACGGCATCTGGACGGCGGCACCGTTCTTCGTCGCGATTGTGGCCGCGCTAAGGCTCGACCGTTTGCCGGGAGTCCTGACGCTTGCGTGCTCGCTGGCGGTGCTCCTCGCCAGCTCGCTGATCGCGGGGCACGGCGGGTCGCTGTCGCTGCCAGTCGGCGCCGTCCTGCTGTTTCTGGTGCTGCGACTGATGCGCCAGCTGCGCGAGCAGGGCGACGTGCTGGCCGAGTCGCGTGCCGCCGAGGCGCGCGAGGCCGAGCGCAGTCGGCTCGCGCGTGAGATGCACGATGTGCTCGCGCACTCGCTCTCGGCGCTGGCGCTACAGCTCGAGAGCACTCGCCTGCTCGCGCGCGACCGCAGCGTCGACCACGACGTCACGCGAGCGCTCGACCAGGCCCATCACCTTGCCGCCAGCGGGCTGCAGGACGCGCGCCGCGCGATCGCCGACGCGCGCGGCGACGAGCTGCCGGGACCCGAGCGGATCGGCGTGCTCGCGGACGCGTTTGGGGAGCAGAGCGGCCTGCCGGTCGCCGTCGAGGTCGAGGGGGAGCCGCGCGAGCTCGCGCCGGACGCGCGACTTGCCGTCTACCGCACGGCTCAGGAGGCGCTGACGAACGTGCGCCGCCACGCCACGGCCGAGCGCGTCGAGGTGAAGCTGGCCTACCTCGCGGGGAGCACCGTGCTCGTGGTGGAGGATCATGCGAGCGCGGGTGTTCCCGTGCCCGCCGGCCTCGGTCTCGCTGGAGACGGCTATGGCCTGACCGGGATGCGCGAGCGCGCCGAGCTGCTCGGCGGGGAGTTGCGCGCCGAGCCGACCGACCGCGGCTTCCGCGTTGAGCTGCGACTGCCGGCATGAGCACACGCGACGCGCGTCCAGATGACGATCGCGGGCCCGTTCGCGTGCTGCTCGCCGACGACCAGCGCCTGGTGCGCGAGAGCCTCGGCACGCTGCTCGGCCTCTTGGACGGCATCGAGCTCGTCGCCACAGCAGCGGATGGCGAGGAGGCTGTCGCGCTCTGCGACGAGCACCAGCCCGATGTCGTGCTGATGGATCTGCGGATGCCGCGCCTGGACGGGATCGGGGCGACCGGGCGCCTGCGCGAGCGCAACCCCGACGTGCGGGTGATCGCGCTCACCACCTACGCCGACGACGAGAGCGTGCTTGGGGCGCTGCGCGCGGGTGCGCGCGGCTACCTCACAAAGGACGCCAGCGGCCAGGACATTCGTAGCGCGATCCTCACGGTCGCGGCCGGCGACGCCGCGCTGGATCCCGCCGTGCAGCACCACGTGGTAGCCGCGCTCGCCGGCGATGGCGCGGCTCGCGAAGACCCGAGCGCCGCCTCCGCGCGCGAACTGCCCGACGAGCTCACACCCCGCGAGGCGGAGGTGCTCGCGTTGATCGCTGCGGGATTGACAAACGCCGAGATCGCCGAGCGCCTGGTGGTCAGCCCGACGACGATCAAGTCCCACGTCAACCACCTGTTCGCCAAGGCCGGTGTGCGCGACCGCGCGCAGGCTGTCAACTACGCCTATCGCACAGGCATCGCGACACCGCCACACTGACGCTCCACCGCGAGCCGGTCACATCCCAAACTCCTCGAACGACCATGCACACGCTCAGGACCACCATCGATGTCGTCTGGATCGTCTTCTGGATTTACTGGCTCACGTCCGCCTTTGGTGTGAAGGAGGGCAGAGCCAGCCGACGTCGGATCCCTCTGAATGGCGTGACGGCCCTGTCGGTCGTCCTCCTCGTCCGTGTCCTCCGCGACGGGAGCCTGGCTGTCCACAGCCCAGTCCTCGGAGCGATCGGCGCCGTCGTGTTCGCCTGCGGAATCGCGTTGGCGGTCTGGTCTCGCATCCAGCTCGGGCGCAACTGGGGGATGCCGATGACCCAGAAGGCCGAACCGGAGCTCGTTACCTCCGGCCCCTATCGATTCGTTCGCCACCCGATCTACTCTGGACTCCTCGCCGGGCTGCTCGGGACCGCACTCGCGACAAACCTGATCGGCCTGATCGTCGTCGCGATCCTGGGTGCGTACTTCTACTATTGCGCGTCGGTGGAGGAGAAGAACCTCACCGCGACATTCCCCACGAGCTATCCGGCATACCGGGCCGGCACGAAGATGCTCATTCCCTTCGTCCTCTAGCGTTCGCTTTGAGTGCTCAGGCTGCGACCAGCTCCACATCGGCTCTCGACTCGAGCTCCTCGGCCCCCGACACGCTCTCTTGCTGTGCGATGGCCGGAGGGCGCAACACCAGGAATGCCGCAAGCACACCCAAGCCGACGCACACAGCCGCAACCAGGTAGGCCATGTGATACCCGCCGGTCAACGCGCCGGCCAGCGAGTCTCCGCCGGCGCTCAGTGCGTTCGTGTGGTCGGTTGCGATCGTTCCAAGCGTCGCCAGGCCGATCGCGCCGAACAGCTGCACCGAGACGTTGATGATCCCCGACGCGAGCCCGGCGTCGCGGGGAGCCGAATCGGACATCCCCATCGTCAGCAGTGGCAGGAACGAAGCGCCTGCGCCGAGTCCGAGCGCGAGGAACGCGAAGAAAAGGCCTGGGAAGTAGCTTGCGTGCACACCCTGCACGGCGAGCAGCAGCAGGCCCACGACGATCCCCACGAGGCCGGCCATCAGCGTCTGCAGAGCGCCGAAGCGCTGCACGGCCCTGGCCGAGATGCCCATCGACATCGCCGCGATCGAGAACGTAAGTGGCAGGAACGCGAGACCGGTGTCGATCGCGTCGTAGCCGAGCACGCGCTCCAGGTACAGCGCTCCGAGGAAGAACGCCGAGAACATGCCCGTGATCAGCAGCCCGCGCACGAGACTCGATCCCATCAGCATGCGCTGGCGCAGGATTCGCAGCGGCATGATCGGGTTGGCCAAGCGCGACTCGAGCACCAGGAAGCTCGCCAGCAGCGCCAGCGATGCTCCGCCGACGCCGAGCGTGCGTGCCGAGAGCAACCCGTATTCGCTGGACTTCACGATCGCAAACGCGCCGAGCATCGTCGCGAGCGTGATCATGAACGAGCCGAGCACATCCACACCGCCGGCGAGACCGATCCCCTCGTTCTCCTCGATCAGCATCCAACCGAGCACGAACGCGATCAAGCCGATCGGCACGTTCACGAAGAAGATCCAGTGCCAGTCAAGCGACTGGGTGAGCGCGCCCCCGGCCAGCAGCCCGACCGAGCCGCCGCCCGCCGACACGAACGCGTACATCCCCATCGCCTTCGCCTGCTCGACCCGCTCGGGGAACTCGGTCACGATGATCGCGAGGATCACGCTCGATGCGACCGCGCCGCCGACTCCCTGGACGATGCGCGAGACGATCAGCATCGTCTGACCCTGGGCGAACCCGCACAGCACAGACGCCGCGGTGAACATGACGAGGCCCGTCAGGAACACCCTCTTGCGCCCAACGAGATCGCCCATCCTGCCGGCCAACAGCAGGAAGCCTCCGAAGGTGACCAGGTAGCCGTTGATGACCCACGTGAGGTTGCCCTGGGAGAAGTGCAGTTCGCGCTGGATCGAGGGCAGCGCGACGTTCACGATCGTCGCGTCGAGCACCATCATCAGCTGCCCCAGGCACAGCACCGCAAGCGCGATCCAGCGGCGGCGCTCGCGTCTGCGCTCGGCCTCGCTTTGACCTGCTGTCTGTCGTGCGCTCTGGGCGCGCCGGGTGCTCTCTGGCTGGGCGGTGGCGGTGCTCATGGTGCTCCTTCCTGTCTGGATCAGGGGAACAACATAGCAGGGATAATCCATCTAACAAGTATCATCTTGTTATCAGTGATCGTTGCTGCATCGTGGTATAATCGGCTCGTTATGGGCGACCACAATCACACAGCCGATCTGGGCTCGATGGTGCTGCTGACGCGCTTGGCCAAGCAGGTCTACCGGCGCAGCACCGAGGAGCTCTTGGGCATTCACATGCGCCTGGTGATGGCGCTCAGCTACCTGCGCGACCACGACGGCGCACCCCAGCAGGAGCTGGCCGAGGCGCTGTGCATGGACGCCAACAACGTCGTCTTGCTGCTCAACGAGCTTGAGGACTTGGGCCACGTGGCCCGTCGCCGCGACCCCGAGGACCGTCGCCGCCATCGCGTCGAGCTCACAGAGCAGGGACTGCGCGCGCTGGTCAGTGCCGAGCGGGCGCAGGAGAGCATCGAGGACGAGGTCCTCCAGGCGCTCGACGCGGAGGAACGCGCAACGCTGTGGCGGTTGCTCACGCGTGCGCTGCGGGCAGCCGAGCCGGATGTCCCCATCGATCGTGGGCGTGCCACGGCTGGCTCGGTCTCGAGGTAGGCGAAGCCCGCATCTGCTCGGTCGGGCCGGTGGGGCGGATCGCCGGCTTCGGTCTATGGGGTCGCTGCCGGCAGCCGTGCCGATGCGCAACGCCATCGCCGGCCCTTCCGGCTGAGGCTATTCGCTCCCACTCACGCGCTCGGTGGCGTGGGCAGCGTGAAGGTGGTCTCGGGATGTCCGTCCTTCAACACGCTCGTCGTTCCCCGATACACCGCGATCTGACTCGCCGCTCCCGCGGGTGCAGGTACAGTCGCACTGAACCTGCCCGAACCGGTGAGCTTCACCTTCGCGATCGCCTTTTCCGTTGAGCACGTCACCCGCAGCAGGATCTTCACCACGGAGCCGGGCTTGAAGCTGCCTGTCACGTAGCCCGATAGCAGCACGTGCGCGCCCGAGCGCGTGGCGCTCGTCATGTACATGCGGCGGTCGAGCTTCAGGTTGAGCGAGTGCAGCGAGCCCACAACCGCTTCGTAGCGCGCGAGGTTGGTTTCGCGGACCTTTGCCGGCGGCAGCGACGCGCTCGCGCTGAACGTCCCGTTCGCGGCGATCGTCGCGGTGGCCACGACCTTGTGGGTCGCCAGGAACTTGATGCTCACACGCTTGCCGGCGAGCACCAGGCGCGCGGCGCCGGTGATCAGCACGTGCGAGCCTTGCTGCACCACGTTGATCAGGGCTACCTGGGCGGTGGTGCAGGCTAGGGCTGGAGAGGGTTGGGGCGCGACGGTGGGACCGACGCTCGGGGGCGTCGTCGCCGTGGGCGTTGTTGGTGTGGTAGTTGTCGGTGTAGTCGTAGTTGGTGTGGTTGTAGTCGGAGTCGTCGATTCCGGACTTTTGCCGGCGGTGGCCGTCGTCGTGAGCGTCTTGTCTTCGCCGTAGCTCGTATCGACTGCGTTGGTCGCCAGGATCCGGTAGTGATAGGTGGTGCCAGGCGCGAGGCTCGGAAGTTCTGCGCTGACGGGTGATGGCGTCGCGCCCGTAGTCGGAAAGGATGAGCACGGGACCTCCTGGCCGTATGACGAGCTGGTCCCGTACTGGAATTGGCACGAGGAGAGCGTTGTCTGGTCGGGGTTGACGGTGCCTACGACCGTCGCTGCTAGTTCTGAGGCAGACGCCGCGCCGGTACTTACCAACGGCGCGAACGGGACGATGTCAACGGCGCCCTGATTGATGGCGCCTGTACCGCTGGGGGGCTTGGCCGTGAGCGCTCCCATCAGTGCGTCTCCGCCGGAGAGACCAACCGCCCAGATTTTCGCGGCAAATTCGGCGCTTTGATGTATTTCGCCGCTCCAACCCGACGAGGGCATCGCAAACAGGTAGGCGTTCTTGCCTTGGGCGCCAGAGACGATGGTGTCGCCTTCAATGGCAACTGATCCTTCGTAGCTGAGGGCTTCCGTCGCGCCTGTGGCGGTCAGCTTGGCGGCCTGGGTTTGCTCAGACTCTGACGCCCAGCCGCTGACAGGTGGGGTGAACACGTAGGTGGCTCCAGTTTCCACGGCGCCGACCGTCGCCCGCGACGCGTCGGCGGCGACGATTCCTCCGGACATAGACACCGACTGACCGAGACTCGCGAACTCGGTGCCATCTGAGGCCGTCAGTTGCACCTGGGGATAGCGCGGGCCACTCTGGACCCACCCGCCCGCTGGTTCTGTGAAGATGAAGACGATGCCGCGCCTGTACTTGGTGGGTTCGGTTCCCACCGGCTCGCCCGGCGCCCCGGCGACTATGATCTGTTCGCCGCCGCTTGAGCCGATCGCTACGGAGTAGCCAAAGTTGCCGTCTTCTTCAACTTCGGATTCGTGTGGAACGAGCGTTGCGGACTGGGTTTCCAGGGCGTTTGGCTCGTGCGACCAGCCACCTGCGGGCTCCCGAAAGAGGAACACAGCACCGTCAGCTCCAGGCGTGACGCTGTGTTCATAGTTGCGATAGCGGGGTGTACCCACGATGATTGTTTCGCCGGTGATCGCGACTGACAAGCCGAACTCGTACTCTGCCACATCTTCGGAGTTGATGAACTCCGCGGCTTGCGTTTGTTCAGGTGTTTCGCCCCAGCCTTTCGCGGGTTCGGTGTAGACATAGGCGCCGCCGGCGTTGACGCCAGAGCCGCTTTTACGACCTGGGGCGCCCACGACGATAGTTTTGCCGGAAATCGCCACCGCCCCGCCGAAGCTCTCTTCGCTTTCTGGGTTAGACGCAACCAGCTTGCCGATCTGAGTTGCGCTTGCCCACCCGCCGGCCCCCTCGGTAAAAACGTATGCCGCGCCCGCCCGGTAGTGTCCGCCGACTTCGGTCAGGGTCTCACCGACCACCACCGTGCTACCCGAGGCCGCAATCGCGGCCCCGAACATATCTTCGGCTGCGCCCGCCGACTCGTAGAGTTCACCGATCTGATTGAGGAGCGGATCGACCGTCAGCGGGTAGCGCGCTCCGCGGGCATCGACGCTGATCGATATACGCCCATGTTCGACCGCCATGTGTGCGGGCAGTGCTCGACCGCGTGCGTCTGTGACGCTCAGGTCGCCGTAACGCAAAACCGCTTTGCCGTCTGCGCCAAAGAGCACCAGGCTACCGCCCGTCCCGGGCCGCACTGTGAGCGTGCCCGATATCCCCAACGCGAGTGTCAGCGTGCCGTTGCTGGTGGCTGAGGGCTCGCTGTCAACGGTAAAGCCCTGCTCGATTCCGGCAGGGCCATTGGCAAACCATTCGGTTGTCCCGCCGCGTCGGTATTCAACGCGGTTGGCTCGGGCGAGCGGGCGCGCCCAGCTGACCCGATGCAGGTCATTACCGAGTCCAATTGTCTGTAGCCCGATGCTCACCCGTGCGCCGCCGCGCGTGCTGATCGTGGCGCCACGGGCGCCAAAGCTCGCTATCAGTCCCTGACGCGCGTTGTGTGCAACGAAGCCACCCGTGGACGGTGCGAGCCTATATGTGGGGAAATCGCCCCCAAGCCCTCGCGATATGGCCAGCGCCGCATCTGCCGGCAACTGCCCCTGCCGGCTTTGCGCGGTGGCGATTTTCGAGCGCGCATGTCCGGACGCTCCCGCAATTGCGCCGTACACAGCTCCGGCGACCAATAACAAGATCGTCAGCATCGTCCATGACAGTCGCCGATGGCCATGGTGCGTTCTGGTTGGGGGCAAGACAATCGTCCCGGCGGTCTCGGCAAAGGAGGCAGTGGCGGGTATACCGATGGTGGAAAGCTGGCGGTGACTCACGGGCGATCACTGGCTCCATTCGAGGTCGTTCGGTCGTTTGGCAAGCCACTACGCGCCCTGCGGCGAGAAGTGTGAGAACGTTGACAGAAGCTTAGGTCAAGGGTCGGCGCAGCGCGACGGGGGTGCACACCGTCTCCTGACCGATCACGCGGCACAGGTGACTCTGGTCGACGAAGCCAACATCGGCGGCTATGCGCGCAGGTTCGTTCTCGCTGGCGCTGGTTGCCCCGAGATGTGGGCGGTGTGCGATCAGTCGCTCTTGAGTGCGCTATTCATCCCAGCTTCGATCCCGTCCAAGAGCTGGCGCAGGCCCTCCTCGAAGCGCTCGGGCTGGGAGATGATCTGCATCACGCGCCGCGTGCCCTCGGCGACGCTGTCGGTATGCAGCTCATTGGCCATCAGCGAGCCGATGCGGGGGTAGGCGCCACTCTCAAGCTCGCGCTCGAACAGCTCAAGTGTGCCTGGGGGCCATTGCTCCTCGCCCGCCTCGCCGCCGAAGTCGATCGTCTCGCGCAGGCTGTATCCGAACACGTACTCGTCCACGAGGCTGATCAGGCCCAGTCGCTTCTCGGCGGGGAGCCCGGTGTCCTGTACCGCCTCCAGCGACTGCTCGAAGTGCTTGATCCCATTCGGTCCGATCGATATGTCGGTCACTCTGTCAAGCGTCCAGCGGTGACGCTCGAAGGCGGCGCGGGAACGGCGGGCGATGGTTGTGATCGCATCGCGCCAGCCGCTCGGCAGCTCCCCGTCGGGCACGAGCACTTCGCCCATGACCGTGTCGTTCATCAGCATCACCAGCTCGTCCTTGTTGCGCACGTAGTGGTAGAGCGTCATCGTCCCGGCGCCCAGCTCCTGGGCGACTCTGCGCATCGACACGGCGTCGAAGCCCTCGGTGTCGGCGATCCGCACCGCGGCGGCGGCGATCTGTGCGCGGGAGTGGCTTGGGCGGCGTGTTCCCGGCTCCTCTCGCAGCCAGATCAGGGCGGGGGACTTGTCGGTCTGAGGGGGTGACGACATCTAGTACAGCGTACTGCTAGTCTTGTGCGTACGATGTACGAGATCAACGTACGAGGTACTAAATGAACCAGATGACTTCTCCATCGGCAATCGTCGCTCACGGCCTTGGCAAGCGCTATGGCGAGCAGTGGGCGCTGCGCGACTTCGAGCTTGAGGTCCCCGCCGGCACCGTGCTCGGACTGCTCGGCCACAACGGCGCCGGCAAGACAACCGCGATTCGCATTCTCACGACGCTCGCACTGCCCACCGCGGGCAGCGCCACCGTGGCGGGTTTCGACGTGCTCACCCAGCCGGGCGAGGTGCGTCGGCGCATCGGCCTGGCCAGTCAGACCGCCACCGTGGACGGGCTGATGAGCGCCCACGCCAACCTCGAGATGATCGGCCGCCTCTACCACCTCCCGCGCGCGCTTGCTCGCACGAGAGCAACCGAGCTGCTCGAACGACTGCGCCTCGCCGACACGGGCGATCGGCTCGTGCGCGATTTCTCCGGCGGCATGCGCCGCCGGCTCGACCTCGCCGCCAGCCTCGTCGCCGCTCCACCCGTGCTGTTCCTGGACGAGCCGACCACGGGCCTTGACCCCGAGAGCCGCAACGAGCTGTGGGAGCTGCTGCGCGAGCTGGTGGGGGAGGGGGCGACGCTGCTCCTGACCACCCAGTATCTGGAGGAGGCCGACCGTCTCAGCGACGACATCGTCTTGCTCGAGCGGGGACGCATCACGGCGAAAGGCACCCCGGCGGAGTTGAAGGCCCGCTACGGCGGCGAGCGCATCGAGGTCGCAGTCGCTGACGTGGGTCAGTTGCAACCGGCGCAAGCGGCGCTCGAGTCGTTCGCCGACGGAGCCTGCTCCTCGGATGCGCAGCTGCTGCTGCTCACGGTCCCGGTGCGCACCGACACGCGCCTGATCGAGGTCGTGCGCGCACTTGACGAAGCGGGCGTCGACGCCAAGGACGTGCACCGTCGCGAGGCCACGCTCGACGACGTCTTCCTATCCATCACCCATTCTTCCCACGGACAGGAGGCACTCGCTTCATGAGCTCAGTCCAGCAGCCGATCCTTCAGCAGCCGGCCATGCCATTGCGCCAGCTGGCAGCCGACAGCCTCGTTATCGCCAGGCGCAGTCTCTCCCACATCCGTCAGATCCCCGAGAAGCTGATCGACGTGACCGTCCAGCCGCTGATGTTCGTGCTGCTGTTCGCCTTCGTCTTCGGCGGCGTCATCGCCGTTCCGGGCGGCAACTACCGCGACTACCTGATCGGGGGCATCCTCGTGCAGACGCTCACGTTCGGCATTATCGGTCCCGCCACCTCGATGGCGACCGACCTCGGCGAGGGCATCCTCGATCGCTTTCGCTCGCTGCCGATGCATCGCTCGGCCTTTCTACTCGGACATCTCACCGCGGAGCTCGCCGCTTCGGTCCTTGCCATCACGGTCATGGTCATCAGCGGCCTGATCGTCGGCTGGCGCATCCAGGGAAGTGCCCCGGACGCGCTCGCGGCCTTTGCGATCCTCGCGCTGCTCGCTGTGACGATGCTGTGGGTCGGCACGCTCGTCGGCATCGTCGCCCGCTCGCCCGACGTGGTTACGGGCATCGCCTTCCTGATCGTCTTCCCGCTGACCTTCATCGCCTCGACCTTCGTGCCGGTCGCCGGTCTGCCGACCGGGCTGCGCCAGTTCGCCGAATACAACCCGATCAGCTGCTGGGCGGCCGCGATCCGCACGCTGTTCGGCAACCCCACGGCGATCCCGAGCGCTGCCGCGTGGCCGCTGCAGCATCCGGTCATCTCCTCGGTGCTCTGGTGCCTGGCGCTGCTCGCTGTCGTGGTGCCGGCAACGCTGCGCGCCTACCGCTGGCGCACGACCGGGTAGGAGCAAGCGTCTGAGGCAGGTTCTGGGTCAGGCTGTCAGCTCGCGGGAGTCTCGGCCTCGTCAAGCTCGCGCCTGAGCTCCTGCTTCAGTTCCTCGCCATTGGCGTCGATTTCCTTCTCGATCGACCTCTCCGCGCGCTGCAGGGCCTTGTCGAGTTGCTCTTCCAGGCGAGACTCGCCGATCACTATCAGCGCCGCCTCTCCGTTCTCCAGCAGCTCTCCCAGCTCTTTGGCGTCACCGCGCGAGATGCCCTTGCGCAGATGTCCGCCGACGCCGCCGACAACGCCGCCGACCGCGGCTGCGCCGATGATCGACGGTGGGAACAGGACGCCCACCAGCGCGCCGACGGCTATCCCGCCCCATGCACCATGCTGGGTTGGCTTCTCGTGCTTCTCCACGTGCACCTTGCCGTCGCTGCCCTTCGCGACGAGCGCCACGTCATATGTGCCGACGAGCTTCGCCCTGTGCAGCTCGATCAGACCGTCATAGTCGGCGAGCGCGTCCGCCTGGTCGGCATAAGTCGCCTCGTAGATGAAAACCGGCTTGTCGCTCATCGCATCTCGCCTCCTGTTCGATGTATCGAGCGACACCCGCGGACGCTCGCGTGTGGGCGGGGCACGCGACCGGTCCAACCTGGATCGACCTGTGCTCGCACAGGCGAGTCAACTACCCATACGGATGGCCGCCATCCGTAAAAAGCCGTTGCCGAGACGGTTATTTCCACACTCTGCCTCGCCAGCTTGTCATGTCGCATAACATGTCTCCGTGGTCTTGTACGTGTGTCCGTTCGGCACGTCCTTCGGCGGTTTGCCGGCGCCGATGGCGCATCCGTGCGGCAGGGCCGCCAAGGCGCTCGACGATGCCGGTCATGCGTATGAGCGCAAGTCCGTCAAGGGCGGGGGCATGATGCTCTGGACGTTGCCCAACCGCGCTCGCGATCGGGCCGAGGTGGAGCGGCTGAGCGGGCAGCGGGCGGTGCCGATCCTCGTGCTCGATGACGGCAGCGCGATCGCCGGCTCGGGCGCGATCGTGCGTTGGGCAGAGTCCAATCCCGCGCCCGTATCGGCCACGACGAGCTGAGCCTTAGCCCCGCTCAGTCAGCCTCGGAGATCACCAGTCGCAGAGCGCCGTCGAAGCTGTCTTGCTCGCGCAAGTGCCCGTGCTCGGCATCCCACGCGCCGGACTCGAGCGCTGCGCTCAGTCGCTCCACGATCAGCTGCTCTTCCTCGGGCTTCAGTAGTGCCCACATCGATTGGGCGCCGCGGATCTGCGGGTCGAGCAGCGCCTCGGGGCGTCTCCAGAACGCCTCGAAGAATCCGTCCACACAATCGCCGGGCGTGGGGATTCGCTCCACGCGTGTTCGCCCGCCAAGGGCAGCCTCGATGTCGTCGATCGCCGGGAACCGCGGCAGCTCCCTTACAACCCCCTCGCGCAAATACTCGTGCTGCCAAGCGGGCAACGCCTCGAGCTCGAACGTGAACACGACCACCGGTCCACGCGACACCCGGCGAAGCTCTGCCAGACCCCTCTCGGCCGGCTGCCAGTGGTGAATTGTCACGCACGCCATCGCCGCGTCAAACGTGCCATCGTCAAACGGCAGCGCCTCGGCGTGTGCGGCTAGCGCCGGCGCGGCATCCGCCGGGCGCTGGGCCCGCATCGTCGCGCTCGGCTCCACCGCGAGAACCCAGCGGTCGCGCGGCTCGTAGGAGCCGGCTCCGGCACCGACGTTCAGCACCGTGCGCGCATCCCCGAGTGCGGCATCGATGCGTGCGCCGATGCGCGGGTCAGGGCGCCGATGCTGGGCATAGGTGCGTCCGTGGCGCTCGTAGTCGACTCGCACAGTCACGCACCGACCCTAACATCCTGTCGTGCCGGGCTTGTACGCTCCGCTTGGTCGCCTTGCCTTGGAGTGTTACCGAACAGGTGATCCTACGATGGCTCTTTGCCAGCCGGCAAGTTACCTTTGCATTGTGCCCGGCAGGGCCACGTGCACCCTTTGCGCCTCTGCGGCCGTGCACGCCGGTCGTACCTTTGGCGCCCGCTGGTCCCGGCTGACCCGAGGTGCCTTGTGAACCTTGCTTGCCGGGTTCGCCTTGTGCGCCTCTTTCGCCGGACGATAGCTGGCCGCCTTCTCCGCTCAAGGGGATTTCAAGGCCAGTGACGTTGGCAGCATGCACGGTCAGTGACGCCGACCGTGTTCCTTCAGCGCTTGGCGCGAACCTGACGAGGAGCGTGCATGTTTCGGCCGGTTGCAGCGTCTCGCCGGTACATTCGTCGGCAGTGACGATGAAGTCCGAGGCGTCGGCTCCACTGGGCTGCACGTTGTGGATCTGCAGCGCTTCAGAGCCCGCTGTCACAGTGACGATCTGCCCTGCGCCGATCGTGTTCTGTGCCTGCGTGGGGAAGGTCAAGCTCGTGGGCGCCACGGTGGGTTCTTCTTTGCATGCAGCCAGCTGGCGAACATATACCTCTGTCGGTCTTTCGCCATTTGGTCCTTCGGGTGGACTCGTCTGACCAAAGAGGTTGGTGGCCTGGGAGTCGAATACGACTCGACAGCCGTTGGTCGAGAAAGCGGCCTCCTGGCTTTCATTGTTGGCCGATACTCCTTCGGCTCCGCTCGCGCGATCGAGTTGTGTTGTTTGTCCTGTGCTCAGATCGCGCAAGAAGAGGTGGTATCCGCTTGTGAATCCACCGGCGAACAGGACGTTGTTCTCGTCGGCGCTGGCGCCGAAGGAACCGTACGCGTCGCCTGCGATGCCGTTCGCATCCTGGCTGATGAGAGTCGTGCTTGCCGGGTTCGAGCAGAGATCGCGCAGGTAGATCTGCGCTCCGCTGATTTTGA
This sequence comes from uncultured Solirubrobacterales bacterium, assembly GCA_963831725.1. Taxonomy (GTDB): domain Bacteria; phylum Actinomycetota; class Thermoleophilia; order Solirubrobacterales; family Solirubrobacteraceae; genus Palsa-744. Next base: position 86,014 of record CAWHRF010000005.1, on the reverse strand, counting down.
TTGGTTCATCGCCGATCGTGATGGATTCCAGGAGATTGTCGGCCTCGGAACTGAACTCCACCTCGCAACCGTCGTCGCCTACGAGCATTGGGTTTTCCGAGCGATGTTCGCCGGCTTCCCCGTTTGGTGCCTGGCTGACGAGCGTCGTCGTTCCGGTTTGTAGATCGCGCAGGTATATCTGTGGGTAAATATTCGATTCTGTCCCGGGCACGAGGTTGGTCGCTCTCGACACGAAGGGAACGTAGCGGCCGTCGGGTGAGATCGAGTACCCCTGGCTTTCTTCGTTGGCGATTTCTCCCGTAGCTCCGTTGGCGCGGCTGACGGCGGTCGTCGTTCCGGTATCCATGTCGCGTACGTACACGGTTTCGATGCCGGTCTTCGTGTGGGCCCCCGCCGGATCTTCCAGATCGCCTACGTCGGCGGCGAACACGACGTATTGCCCATCGTCTGAGATCGCCTCAGCTATGGCATTACGGCTGAGGATCGCACCATGTGCGCCACTCACGCGATCCACCAGCGTGGTTTCCCCGGTCTGCAGGTCGCGCCTGTATACATGTTGTTCTTCGGGTTCTTCCGCAGGCAGGCCGGCGACGAGGTTGGTGGCCTTCGAGTTGAAGATCGCGTAACGGCCGTTCCCGGAGATCTTGACGTTTTCAACGCCGGGTTCGCCCGCCGGTTCGCCGGTGGTGCCGTTCGCGCGGCTCACGAGCTTGACTTCGCCGGTATGCAGATCCTTGACGTATGCCTCGATCGTGCCGGTGGGCCCCTGTTCGCCGAGGTTGGTGGAGTTGCTCTCGAAAGCGACGTAGCGTCCGTCGTCTGAGATCGACACGGGTCCGTAATCGGCCGTGCCTTCGTCGTTCGCGTAGACGCCTTGCTGTGTGACGGATACGGGAAACGTGTCGTCGATCGTTTCATCGCTTGCGGCACGAGCGTTTGCCGCAAAGAGCGCCAGCACGAGCATCGCAAGCGCTGTCGAGAGGGTCGTGTTGTGTCTGCGCGCCGGCGCGCAGACCTCGACCAGGTTCTGGTGGGACATCCGTAAACCCCTTTCCACGAGGGTGCTAGATGGGCGGGGATCGGAGGGAGGTCTCCTGGCTTCCGAGCCTTTCCCGCCACGCCTTCCCAGCCCCAAGGAGGGGCCAGTGGCTGCCGCATCGGCGCGCGGCGGGTTGTTGCTCGGTCACAGTGGCGGGCCCGCGCCGGTCTCTCACCGGCTTCCCTGTCCACCGATCCGTGGATTATTTGGCGGCAGCCTAGCGCACTGGCAGACCGGCTCGGTTTGGTGCATCGGTCGATGCCTCTTTTGCATGCCGTCCGGCGAACGGTTATTGTGTAGCCGGTCACGCGCTCGAGGGAACCCGGTGGGAATCCGGGACTGACGCGCAACGGTATGGGCAGCGAGCCAAAGAGGCTCTGCGTGCCCGAGTCCGAGTACTCGACGGGTGACGCCAAACATACGGACCCTGTTCTCGCGAACGGACGGCTAGGTCTTCATCGCTCTCGCCCTCAGGGGTGGGAAATGAGATGTCCTTCCGTCCTTGACAGAAGGAGATCCATCCCAATGCGTACCTTGACCCGTCGGCTCGCGCTGTTCGGCGCCTGCCTCTGTGGACTGCTGCTGCCCGCAACCGCCTCGGCGACCTCGAGCAAAGCCGAAATCGAAGCGTCTGTCAGTAAAGGCGTCACCTACCTGGAGGGGTTGCAGGAAACCAGCGGTGGTTTTCCCTCGGACTGGGACATCGACTCGCTTGCGGCGGCGCACGTGGCTGCAGCAAACGTCAAGAAGACCGGCGCTGAAACCGACGCCCGTACGTGGTACCGCAAACTTGTCGGTAACGAAACCGCCACGAAATGGCCCAAAGAAGCGCTCGTGACCGAATACGAGCGTGCTGCGCTGGTCGCCTACGCAGCCGGGATCGACCCGGCGCGAGTCTCAAAGACACAGAACCTGATCGCCGGGATCGCCTCCTACTACCAGCCCGAAAGCCCCGGCTACTACGGTCCTCCCGGGAACCTCAACGGCACCATCTTCGCCGTCTTGGCGCTCATCGACGCGAAGACGACCGGCGGCGTTCAGCGCGTCCCCAACGCGCTACTGAAAAAGTCGGTCGAAGCGATCGAAAAAAACCAGCACAGCGACGGTGGCTGGGCCTGGGAAAAGGCCGAAGGCAATGAAGCCAAGCTCAAAGCGGCTGCCGAACCCGACATGACTGGGGCCGCGATGGCCGCTCTCTGCAACGCGCACGTGGAAAGCTCGAGCAGCGTTGTCAAAAAAGGAGAGGCCTATCTCAAGACGTTGCTGACTGCGTCCAACGGCGCGTTTTCCTCGGAATTCGGCGCGAACACGGACTCGAACGCTTGGGCTGTGCAGGGCCTCGACGCCTGCGGCATCGAACCGCAAGGCACGGAATTCACGGCATCGGGAACAAAAAAGACGCCGATCGACTTCCTGATCTCCCAACAGCTCACGAGTGGAGCGACCAGCGGCGCGTTCAGATATCTGACCACCGGCTCGACCGCGAACGAATACTCAAGCCAGGACGCTGTTCGGGCGCTCGCGGGGGCGGGCTTCACAGTGACACCCCCAATACCCACCGGGGGTCTTGAACAGTGGTTTGCCGCGAATGGTTTCAGCAGCGAAGCCGTCAAGAGTCCGGTGACCCTGATCGTCAACAACGAAAGCACGGCCTTGAAGGTCTGCTCGGTGACCTTCGCGCCCAAAGAAACGACTACGACCCTCGAAAAGGTGCTCGTGGCAGCCGAAGCGGAATCGGTCCCGGCGGGATGCGTGACTGGGCATGCGGCGGAAAGCGGTGCGATCGGTCAGATCAACGGCTATCCGGCCCCCGCAAAAGCGCTGTGGGACTACAGCGTCGACGGAGGCGCTGAAAAACAAGCGACGCTCTCCAGCGAAATCCATCTGGGCGACACGATCTACCTGCGGTTCGCCTAGTCATGTGTGCGCGCACAGCCATCGCGACGCTTGCCGTCGCGTCTCTGATCGCTGTCCTCACGGCCAGTTGGGCGCAGGCCGCGCCCACGTTGGTGAATGTTCGGATCGAGGGCAAGAGCGAAACGCTGTTCGAGGGGCCGATATGGACGGAAGGCCACTATGTGCAGGCATCCTCGGACAGCGAAGCGCGCCCTTGCGACGGGATCAATCCCCTCGATCCGCAGAACGAGACGCCGGGTCCGACCCCGACGGCCGCCTCGGTTGACGCGATGAGCCTGGTCGGGGAAACCTTTGACGGGCAGTGGTATCCGGGCTACCACGACTATTTCATCACGCGCTGGGGACCGAATCGCGAAGAAGAAGGCATGTCGTGGGGCATCCTCGTCAACAACGTCTTCACGAACGTCGGTGGCTGCCAATACGAGCTGAGTACAGGCGATGAAGTGCTGTGGGCCTATAACGCCTTCGGCCACAGACCCTTTCTGGCTCTGTTCGCCACGGGCGACACTTCCGGTACACGCCCGCTGACGGCGACCGCGGAACTGAACAAGCCGTTCGAAGTCGAAGTTCTCGACTACAGCGACGACGCTGAAGACGTGCCGCCCGCCCATCCGGAAAGGACGGGCTCTGCGCCCTTCGAGGGAGCCGATGTCTCACCTGTCGTGACCACCGCCAATGGCTTTGAGCGGGTCGAGACCAAAAGTCCGGCTACGGTCACCACCGACGCTCAGGGTAGGGCGAGCATAACGTTCACTGAACCGGGCTGGCACAGGATCAAGGCCACCGCCGTAGACGGGAAAGGTGAAGAAGCCGCGATCCGCTCGAACCGCCTGGATGTGTGCGTCCCGGTGGAGGGGGAAAGTAGTTGTGGTACGCCGCCTGCCGAAGACCAGTCCCGCGCGGTGCGGCGAACCTCGGAAGAGATCGAAGAGGAAGAAGCAAAGCTCCAGGAAGAAACGAAGCGTCAGGAAGAACAAGCCAACCCGAGCCCTGATCCAGGGAGCAAATCCGAAAGCATTGGCCAGCAGTCGCCGCTCGCCGCGATCACTGCGCCGCTCGGCACGGCCACGCTGACGGGTTCAAACACGAAAGCCAAAGGGAAACCGAAGCTCGCCAAAGGACACAGTCGTGTTCGCTGCGTCCGCTTGCAGCGGCGGCGTACCGCCGCTCGCGGTTCCGCCCAGCGTAAGTGCCGGCCGGCCAGGCCACCGGATCGCAAGCTCAGGCGCCGCTCAAAACCGCGACGGCGTGGTCGTTGAGTTCCAGCTTTGATTGCCCATGTCCGAATATCGTTTGCGGTCCTTGCGGTGAGCGCGGTGTTGTTGGTGTGTCCCGTGTGCCGGCCGGCCTTTGCCGCCGCGCCGAATGTGACCAACCAGGCACGGTTGGACAGCACCGTGCGCTATTTGCAGGACGTGCAGAACACGGACGGTGGATTCGGTGGTGAGCCTGGCGGTGAATCGGACCCTGACTTCAGCGCCTGGGTGGCGCTTGCGCTCGCCGCGGCCGGGATCAACCCACAGGACCAAGCGCAGCCCGGTGGGGTGGACGTCTACACCTATCTTGCCGATCACGCGGGCGGACTGAGGCTCACCACCGATTTCGAGCGGGCGTTGCTCGTTGTGGACGCCTCGGGCACCTCACCGCACGACTTCGCGGGAGTCGACCTGGTCAGCCAGATCCTGGGGCGCCAGATCACGGGCACCTCTGAAGAAGGCGCATTCGTGCATCAAGCCGGAGAAGCGACGGCCGGGATCAACGACACCGTATTTGCGATCCTCGCGCTCAGCCCTGTCGGAGAACCCGCTGTGCGGGAAGCCATCCAGCGAGCGGCGAGTTGGCTGGAAGCCGAGCAGAACCAGAATGGAAGTTGGCCGGCGCTCTGTCCCAAGACCGCCGTCAAGGCCTGCGCCGAGGGCGGCCCAGAAGCAGGCGAAGTGGACATGACCGGTGCGGCGATCGAGGCATTGAACGCCGCGGGCCGCCACGACACGCACTCGCAAGAAGAAGCCTTTAGATATCTGCACGAAGCCCAGGACCCGAATGGCGGCTTCCCGGAGTACCCGGGGGAAAGCGAACCGAACGTCGCTTCGACAGCCTGGGCGGTGCAGGCGATATGGGCGGCGGGCCAGAGCCCGGAAGCGCAGTGGGTGGGAATGGCGGGCAGCCAACCGCTCTCATATATGGCGTCCATGCAGCAGCCCGACGGTCACATCCGCTTCAAGGAAAAAGAAGAAAGCCTCGGAGTGTGGATGACCGCCTACGTAGCCCCCGCGTTCGCCGGTCAAGCGCTGCCGATCTTCGCTGTTCCCAGAGCCATACCGCCCGCCACGACCTCGGTCGAGTCGAGTTCGGCGACACCCGTGGCTCAAAGCACCGCGGAACCCGGAGAGGGCGGAGAGTCCTCTCAGCCTGGTAGCGGCGTGATCGCCGGTGGCGGAGGCAACGGCGCCGCGTTGTTCAGTCGCCCGCAGCCTCAGAGCAAAGGCAACACGCGAGGTGGTATGCGCAAGCTCGACGGTATGCGCAAGCTCGGCAATACGCACAAGCAAGCTTCCGGCAGGAGCGAGGTCAAGCGCGTCAATGAGCAGCGTGATAGACGATACGGTGGTCCCCAGGTCAGAGGCGTGCCGATCGGCGCACCAGCTCGCGATACGCTCGAACCTGGGGCTCCGGGTCTACACAGCGCGGGGGCCGGCGGCAACCGGACACCCTGGTTGGCATTCGCCGTCGAGGGCGCTATTGGGCTGCTGCTGCTTGCCGGCTCGCAGCTCGAGCGCAGACGCCCCCAGGCGATCTTGTGAGCACACTCGCCGCGGCCGACGGCCTTGCCGAAGCGTTGGCGCGGATCGCCTCGTCGCTGCGCACGCCCGTGCTGATCCTTGCGCTGCTGGTACTGCTGGTGTGCGCGCTCGAGACAGGTCGTTTTGCCGCCGAGCTGTGGTCTCGTGCGCGCGCCGGGCGCGGCGCGCTGGGGAAGCTCGCCCGTCAGGTGCTTGCCGACCCCGGACGGGCTGCTGTGCTGTCTCGTCGCGCACCCAGTGCTTTCGCGGCGGAAGCGCTCCTGGACATATCCCGTGCGATCCTCGCGGGCGAGCAGGTGGGTATCGAGTTTGCGCTCGCGGACTACGAGCTTGCGGTTCAGAGGCGCCTAGATCGCACACGGATACTCGTTCGTGCCGGCCCCGCGCTTGGGCTGATGGGCACTCTGATCCCGCTGGCTCCAGGACTCGCGGCGCTCGGTCGCGGCGAGATCACGACGCTGGCCGGCGACCTGCGCACCGCATTTGCCGCGACCACGATCGGACTGCTGGTCGGCACGGTCGCGTTTGCGCTGACGCTCACGCGTGCTCGCATCTACAGCGAAGACCTCACAGCATTGGAGCGCGCAACAATCCAGCAGCGGGTTCAACCGTGACCCGCCGTACGGGACTCGGTCGGTATGGGCGCATCGAAGACGCCGCCGGCGACCCGCTCGACGGCCTGGTCAATCTGTTCGACATTGGCATCGTGCTTGCCGTCGCGTTTCTCATCGCCGGGCTCGGTCTTACGCTCAACCAGTCAAGTCGCGGATCCCCTGAGCGCGCATCGAGCACACACGACATCCCGGCCACACAGCAGACTCAAACCCTGCCCTCACCGCCCTCCAGCGCGCCGCCGGCAAGCGGCCACGGCCGACCTGTCGGTACCGTCTACCGCCTCGCCGACGGCCAGCTCCTCTTCGTGCGTAAGTGATCGCCCAGAGCGCGTCATGTCGTGCGTCGGTCTGCGAGGCGACGGCTGCTCATCAACTATGTCTAAGGCCCTGTAAGGCGGGTATAGGCACGTTGCCGGGAACTCTCAAGGCAGGCAAATGGAGATTGACACGCAAGACATGGAAGTTGGGCGCGGAGATGACGTTGAGTTCGACGAGCACGACCGTGAGCTGCTCGACGGCTTCTCCCCATATGCGACAGCAGCCGCGGAGATACGCGATCTGACGACAGTCATCGACACCGGGTCTCGTCGCGACACGCTCGTGTACGAAGTGGCGGCCGAGTTCCCGGCCGAGCGCGATTCTCCGGGCTGTGCGCGTCGGCTCGTCATGGCGGCGCTACAAGAGTGGGGATACGCGGAGGCGTTGGTAGACGATGTCGCGCTGGTGGTCACCGAGTTGGCGAGCAACGTGGTGCTCCACGCCGGCACACCGTTCTCGATCTCGCTGCGAGCGCAGGACTCGACGCTGTACGTCGCCGTCTGCGACGGGGTCTTGCCGCAGGCGTCGGGGTGCGACGCATGGACGACCCCACGACCGCTACACGGGCTCGATCTGATCGACGCGATCTCAACCCGCTGGGGAGTCGAGCGCGCGCCCGGTGGGAAGGTGGTGTGGGCGGAGCTCGCCTACGACGCTCCCCGCGTCCGGCGGTTCAAGCCGCGCGTCTTAGCTTGAACCGCCGGACCGGCGTTCGGTCGAGAGCCTCTACGCTGCGGCGAGTGCCTTCTGCTTGATCTGGTCGAACTCGGCCTGTGTGATCGTCCCACTGTCGAGCATCTGCTTGGCTTTTGCGATCTGCTCGGTCGGGTCGCCCTTGACGGCGACCGATTGGACGTACTGGTCGAATTGCGTCTGCGCGTCATGCTGGTTCTTGACGGCGCGCTCGGTCATGCCCTTGTGCTCGGCAATCAAATACACAAACACGCCCAGATATGGCAGCACGATTATGAAGATGATCCATGCGACCTTTGCAAAACCAGAGGTGTCGTGGCGACGGAAGATGTCAGCCAGAACGGTGATCAGGATCCAGATCCATACGATGAACGCAAAGAAGATCAGCATCGTCCAGAAAACTTCCAGGAACGGATAACTGGTTGCAAGGATCATTGGTGTGTCCTTTCGTTAACGCTGGAGACCAGCTCATCGACCCGTAGGGGGCCCATAAGGTGGCCAGCATAGTCGTATTTTTGCCCCAACCTCATGCTTGCCTGTGAGATATTCGGCATGTGTGCCACTGAGATACCCGACATGCGCAAGTGGCAGTCGTCGAACCGATCGCGCTCACGAGGTCCGGTCCGTCCGTGAGTGTGTGACACTGCGCCGGTGAATCAGAGCGCACTGAAGGTGGCGGTCATTGGCCATGTCGAGTGGGTGCGCTTCGCGCGTGTGCCCCACGTGCCGCGTGCCGGCGAGGTGATGCATGCGCACGATCCCTTCGAGGAGCCCGCCGGCGGTGGAGCGGTCGCGGCGGCGCAGCTCGCGCGCCTGGCAGGCGAGGCTGTGCTCGTGACGGCTCTGGGCGACGACGAGCACGGCACTCGTGCGGTGGCGCGCCTGGAGGAGCTTGGAGTTCGTGTGTGGACCGCGCGACGGACCGTGCCGACCCGCACGGCGGTGACGCTCGTGGACGACGACGGCGAGCGCACGATCACAACCTTCGGCTCACGCCTCGAGCCAAGGCTCGAGGACGCAGAGATCCCATGGGGTTTGCTCGCGGAGATGGACGCCGTCTACTTCACGGCCGGGGACGTGGGCGCCCTGCGCGCCGCTCGCGCCGCACGCGTGCTCGTCAGCAGTCCGCGCGCCCTCGATGCGCTCGCTCACGGTGTTGAGCTGGACGCGCTCGTGCTCAGCGCGGACGACGCGGTCGAGCGCCGCGAGGCCATGCGTGCGGGCGAGGAGGCGCGGCTTGTCGTATCCACCGAAGGCGTGCACGGCGGTACCTACAGGCAGCGCGGAGGCGTATCGGGCAGGTGGGACCCGGCGGTCCCACCTGCAATGGCGCCCGGCGAACACGGCGACGCCTATGGCTGTGGCGATTCGTTTGCCGCGGGGCTCACCTACGGTTTGGGCGCTGGTCTGCCTGCGGCGGACGCGCTGGCGCTGGCAGCGCGCTGCGGCGCCGTTTGCTCCACCGGGCGTGGCCCCTACCGGCGGCAGTTGACCGGCGCTGAATTGGGTGGCCTCGCCGGTGACCCAAGTCGGTAGCCGTGCTGGATCGGGAAGTCGGCTAGAGGCAGCAACCGATCCTCTCCCGAATGCACACTCGTGCGGGCGTATGTTGGGTGAGCGCGCAACAGGTGAGCGCCCGCGGGCTATTCGGATGCTTCAAGCCAACTCGTCTCAATCCGCTCGCGTTCCTCGACAACCTGCTCGAGCTCGGCCTGCAGCTCGGCGAGGCGACCGTGGTCGGTGGCGTGCGCGGTCATCTGCTCGTGCAGCATGGTCTCCTGCCGTGCCAGCCCGTCGATCTCGCGCTCCAGACGTCTGACCTGCTGCTGAGTGCTTTGAGCTTGCTTGCGCGCTGCTCGCGCTGCTGCTCCAGGAGACAGGCCCGGCTTTGCTTCGGAGGCGAGGTTCTCCTCGGTCCCAGGGCGTTGGTTCTCGATGTCGGGGCGTTCTTCCAGATACTGCTCGATCCCGCCTGGGAGATGGCGAATCCCACCGGCGGCGGTGAGCGCGTGCACGTTTTCGCACACCCGCTCCACGAAATACCGATCGTGACTCACGACCACGAGCGTTCCGGGCCAGCCGTCGAGCAGATCCTCGAGTGCCGTGAGCGTGTCGATGTCGAGATCGTTGGTGGGCTCGTCCAGGAGTAGCACATTGGGTCCGCCCATCAGCAGGCGCATCAGTCCAAGCCGGCGGCGCTCCCCGCCGGAGAGCTCGCGCACCAGCGTGCGTGCCTTCTCGCCGCGAAAGCCGAAGCGGTCGCACAGCAGGCTCGCGGTGATCTCGCGCCCGTCGCTGAGCGTCGCGTGGCCGCGGACCTCCTCGAGCGACTCGAGCACACGCAGGTGCCCGGGGATCTCCACGGTGTCCTGGGAGAGGTGTGCAAGCCGCACCGTCGCCCCGCGCTCGATGCGCCCGGCGCTCGGCTCGATCTCGCCGGCGAGCAGCCTCACGAGCGATGTCTTGCCGGAGCCATTGACTCCCACCAGCGCCACGCGGTCGCCTGGGCCCAGTCGCCAGGTCAGGCCGTGCAACACCTCGCGTGCGCCGAGCGTGAGCGAGACCTCCACGGCATCGAGCACCTTGTCGCCCAGCCGCGAGCCGGCAAAGCGCAGCAGCTCGGCGCGGTCTCTGGCTTGCGGCTCGTCGGCGATCAGCGCGTTGGCGGCCTCGATACGAAACTTCGGCTTGGCGGTGCGCGCCGGCGGTCCGCGTCGCAGCCACGCGAGCTCCTTGCGCAGCAGCTGCCGTCGCCTGCTCTCGCGTGCGCTCTCCTGGCGGTCGCGCTCGGCGCGGGCGAGCACGTACGCGGCGTAGCCACCCTCGTATTGGTGGACCGCGCCGTCCGCCACCTCCCAGGTGGCGGTGCACACGGCGTCCAGAAACCAGCGGTCGTGTGTCACCACGAGCATCGAGCCGCGCCGCGCCGCCAGGTGCCGAGCGAGCCAATCGACGCCTTCCACGTCCAGATGATTGGTGGGCTCGTCGAGCAGCAACAGCTCAGGTGGGTTCAGCAGCAGACGCGCGAGGGCCACGCGCCGGCGCTCGCCGCCGGAGAGCCCGTCGATCGGGGTGTCCATGCCGGCGGCGAAGCGCCGCAGCTCCACCCCTCCCAAGAGGCCGTCGAGCACGTCCCGAAACGCCCTGTCGGCGGCCCATTCGTGATCGGCGCGCCCTCCGACCAGCGCCTCACGGATGCTGGCGTGCTCGTCGAGCGCGTCCCGCTGTCCGAGCAGCGCCACGCCGACGTCCCCGGCACGCGTCACCAGGCCCGCGTCGGGCTCCTCAATGCCCGCGATCAGACGCAGCAGTGTGGACTTGCCGCCACCGTTCTGTCCGACCACGCCGATGCGCTCGCCGGCCGTCACGCCGAGCGTGATCTCGCGCAGCACCGAGCGGCTGCCGTAGCCCTTGTCGACTTCCTTCAGGTTGAGGAGATTGCGAGGCGTGGACATCCACCGTGCATCCTGGCGGATCGCCACACGCGGCCACGGCGCGAGCGGCTACACCCGGCGCTGTGGGGCTCGCAACGGCCGGCTCTCGCGCTAGGGGGCTGCGGGCACAACCACGACCGGCCCATCGCCCGCCGGCAGCTCGCCAGTCTCAAAGCTCGGGGTCTCCAGTCGCTCGACGCGGTCCATCAGCGCGAGGAACTCCTCGGCGTCCTCGAGGAAGCCGATCTTCGGTGTGCGGTAGTGCATCGGCACGACCCACTTCGGTCGCAGCCGCTCCACGATCGCGGCCGCGCCGCCCGCGCCGATCGTGGGCCCGCCGCCGACCGGCAGGATCAGCAGGTCGACCTCGCCGACCGCCGCCGCCTGCTCATCGCGCAGCTCGCTCTGGCCGAAGTCGCCGAAGTGCGCGACACGCACCCCGCCGAGCGTGAACACGAAGATCGTGTTGGGCCCGCGCTGGGTGCCGGCCTGCTCGTCGTGCTCGGATGCGATTGCCACAATCTCGCCGATCGGCGACTCCAGCCGGCCCGCGGTGGAGCGCAGGGTGGTCGGCTCGCCGGGGATCGCCTCGACGCCGTTGTGGTCCAGATGCTCGTGGGTGACCAGCAGCAGATCGACCTCTCCCGTCTCGATCGCGGGGTAGTCGAACTGCATTCCGCGCTCGGCCAGCGGCGAGAGATCGCCAAAGGGGTCGATGAACACGCTCGCGTCTGGCGCGCTCAAGGCAAAGGCGGACTGTCCGAACCACTCAACGTGCATGTCGCTCCCTCCGGTGATGCTAGTTTCGCCAGATAATGACAGCACAGCAGTCAGCGACGGCGCAGTCCTCCGAGCCGCCGGCGAGTGGCGGGCTGAGCCCGCGTTTGATACTCGCGTTGCTCGTGATCGTCGTGATCGCGGGTGGAGTTGCACTGTTGACTACCAGCGGCGCCCCGCACCGCACGAAAGCCCCCGGCTACGACGGCTCGGCGGTCACGCCACCCCAACCGACGCCGGCGCTGTCGCTGCGCAACTACAACGGCGAACGGGTCAACCTCGACCAGTACCGCGGCAAAGCGGTACTCGTGACGTTCCTCTACACCCACTGTCCAGACGTGTGCCCGCTGATTGCATCGAACCTGCGTGTCGCTCAAGAAATGATGGGCCCCTCCGAGTCCGCCAAGGCACAGATGATCGCCGTGTCTGTGGATCCACGCGGCGACACACCCAAGACGGTCGCGGCGTTTCTCGCGCGCCACGGGATGACCGGCCGCATGAAGTACCTGATCGGCTCCGCCCACGAACTTGCGCCCGTGTGGAAGGCGTGGAACGTGGGCTCTGCCCAGGACCTCGAACAGCCGCAATTCATCAACCACACCGCGATCGTGTACGGGATCGATGCGAGCGGCAAGCTGACGACGGTCTACGAAGCGAGTTTCGCGCCAAAGGAAATCGCGCACGACGTGCCGTTGCTGGCGTCGAGCTGAACCTCAGCGCCAGACAGTGTGCGAGCGTGCCAGGTCGAGCCGCTCGCGAGCTTGCTCCCCCTGGCGGGAGCTGCGCAGGAACAGCCAGCAGAGCAGGCCGAGCGTGAGCGCGCTCTGCTCGACCATCATCACTGCGCCAGCGATGTTCTGGTCGGCGATCGGAGAGATGTGGCGGGCGGCGTCGCCGCTGGTGTAGTGCGAGTAGAACAGGTTGCCAGACCACATGAACAGGTTGGCGAGCACCGCGCCGGTAACGCGCACCGCGACCACGTAGGCGAGCTTCGCCCCATTGCCAAACCAGCTCGGCATTGGCAGCGGCCCGACCAGGCACATCCACATGTTGACTCCGAACCCGAGCAGCATCACGTGCTCGAGCGCGTGCACGCCGGGGTGATCCAGCGCCGATTCGTAGAAGATGCGCAGGTGCCATGCGTACAGGTTGATCGCCCACAGCGGAAACGCGATCAGCGGGTGGGCGAGCACGCTCAGGCGGTCGAGGAGCTTCACACGCATGATCGGTGCGATCAGCGGACCGGTGAGGCCGAGCACGAGCAACAGCGCGGCGATGTCGCCGAGCAGCAGCTCTTGGGCCATGTGCGCCGTCACCAGTTCCTGGCCGACCCCGGTGAGGGCGATCAGCGTGAGGGCGACCGTGGCGAGCCCGCCGTAGAAGCACACCTGTCGCCGGCCGGGCACCGGCCGGCGTGCGAGTCCGAGCGTGCGTGCCCGCTTGGCGTAGGCGAGGGCCAGCAGAGCCAGGGGGATGAGCTCGCTGAGCGCTCCGACCGCGCTGGTCGACGTGGCAAGTGCGATCACAGACCACAAGCCTCGCATACACTGGCGCGCGCATGATCACACCGCGTCGTCTGCTGCCGCGCACCCTCGGCGGCCTTGGCTTGGCGGCGCTGCTGTTTCCCGCCGGCGCCTCGGCGCACGGGATCGTCGGCAAGGCCGACCTGCCGATCCCCGTGTGGCTGTTCAGCTGGACCGCGGCGATCGTGCTGGTCGTCTCCTTCGTGGCGCTCTCCACGATGTGGCGCAGCCCGCAACTGCAGAGCGAGCATCGCAAACGGCTGTTCAAGATGCCCGCGGTCGTTGCGCGGCTGGCGAGCCTTTTTGGGATGGGACTGTTCGTGCTCGTGCTGTACAGCGGCTTTGACGGAACTCAGATTTGGTCGGTGAATTTCACCCCGACCTTCATCTACGTGGTGTTCTGGGTCGGCACGCCACTGGCGAGCGCCGTATGCGGCGATGTGTTCCGTGCGCTGAGCCCGTGGCGCTCGACCGCGCGCGCAATCGGATGGGCCGCCCGGCGCATGGCGCCGCGTGCGTTCGCACGCGCGCCGCTGCGCTACCCGGAGAAGCTCGGCATGTGGCCGGCGGTCGCCGGGCTGATCGGATTCGCGTGGATGGAGCTGGTGTACGTGGTGCCCGATCGCGACCAGCCATCGACTCTGGCGGCCCTGTCGCTCGCATACTTTCTGACAATGCTTGCCGGGATGGGGTTGTTCGGCGTGGAGGCATGGGAGGAGCGCGCGGACGCCTTCGGTGCGTACTTCAGCCTGTTCTCGCGGATCGCCCCGCTGTGCCAGGACGAGGACGGCGTGGTCTACTCGCGCCGGCTGCTGAGCGGCCTGGCGGACATGCCGGTGATCGCCGGCACCGTCGGGCTCGTGTGCGCTGTGATCGGCACGACCACCTTCGACGGCTTCTCGAACGGCGGTGTGTGGCGCGACAACGAGCCGAGCCTGCAGAGCCTGTTCGCCGACCTCGGCTTCAACCACATCCCGGCGCTCGAGCTCGCCTACTCGGTGGGACTCGTGCTGTGCGTGCTGCTGGTCGCGGGCATCTACCGGCTCGGGATCGTCGGCGTGCACAGCGTGAGCCCGCGCTACGACAAGGATCGGCTCACCCACGTGTTCGCTCACACGCTCGTGCCGATCGGCTTCGCGTACGTGCTCGCGCACTATTTCTCGCTGCTGATCTGGCAAGGTCAGGCGATGGGCTATCTGGCATCCGACCCGCTTGGCAACGGCACCAACCTGTTTGGCACCAACAGCTATGAGATCGACTACACGATCATCTCCTACGCGGCGATCTGGTATGTGCAAGTTGTGGCGCTGGTCTCCGGCCACGTGGGGGGGCTCGCGCTCGCGCACGACCGTTCGCTCAGCATCTATCGCAACCCGGAGGAGGCGGTGCGCTCGCAGTATTGGATGCTCGCGGTGATGGTCGCGTTCACGAGCTTCGGGTTGTGGCTGCTCTCGGCGGTGGGGACATGAGGGTGCGCCGGATCTCGTTTGCGCTGTCTGCCGTCCTCGCGCTTGTGTCCCACACCGGCGCGCCGGCTGCCGAGGCCGCCCTGAAGCAGCCCACGATCACCGAGAGCGGCAGCCCGATCGAAGACCAGGGCAGCAACTACGACTACCGCACCTACATAACGTCTGTGACTCCCAAAGTACGGGGGTTGAGCCTGGAAGTGTTGGAGTTCGCAGACCGGCTGCTGCTGCGCAACGACACCGGGAAGACGGTCACGATCTATGGCTACTCCGGCGAACCGTACGTACGCGTGCAGCCCAATGGGGCGGCCGAAGAGAACATGCGCTCGCCGGCGGTGTATCTCAACACCAGCTTCTACGCCGACGTGACCCCGCCTGCCTCGGCCAACGCACACGATCCCCCCAAGTGGGTGGTGGTGGATCGCACCGGTCAATTCGAATGGCACGACCATCGAATCCATTACATGAGCCCCGTGACGCCCCCCGAGGTCAAGGACAAGGGCAAGCGCACGCTCGTCTTCGACTGGAGCGTCCCGATTACGGTGGGCACGCAAAAGGGGGCGATCGACGGCGCGCTGTACTGGGTGCCGGAGAGCTCCAAAGCCTCTACCGCCGCGATCGCGGTGTTCGTCGTGCTGATCGCGCTCGCACTCGGGTTCGTGGTGTTCGTGCGCCGTCGCCGCGCACGGTCGGGTGGCGGTGGCCCGTCCTCGGCGGGCGGCGAAGCGTGGTAGCCGGCCGCGGGGATCCGTTGACCCTGGTTGGGCGCACTGCCAGCCAGTGAGCGTGATATTTTTGCGGGCCGATGACCGTGCTTGCCTGCATGATGCACTGGTACGCCTCCGCGATGTTCGCGGTGCCGGTGCTCGCCGTCGGCGGCTGGAGCTGGTGGAGCACCCACCGCGCGCCCAGCTCCGATGACCAGCAGGGTCCCACGGCTACGGCGTAAGTCTGCGGCTACGCGGATCGACGACAGCGCCGAAGCTGATCTGCACACGGGCGCCCCCGTCGGGCGCGTTCTCCGCCGTCGCCCACCCGCCGTGCGCCTCGGCGGCCTGGCGAACGATCGCCAACCCGAGCCCCGAGCCAGGCAGCTTGCGAGCCCGGTCTGCGCGGTAGAAGCGCTCGAACACGTGGGGGAGGTCGGCCTCCTCGAAACCGGGGCCGTGATCGCGAACGGTGAGGATCCCCTCGTGCAGTGAGACGTCGATCGGCCGATCCGCGGGGCTCCACTTGCGCGCGTTGTCGAGCAGGTTGGTGACGGCGCGGTCGATGCGCTCGGCTTCGCCCCGGATGACCGTTGCCTCCAGGTTCACCTGAAACGGTGCTTGCGAGCGTCGCTGTGAACGCGCCACCGCGCCATGCACGATCTCGTCCAAAGACACGTCGTGGAGCGCGCCGTTGGGTTCGCTGCCACGCGCAAGCTCGACCACGTCACCGACGAGTCGCGTGAGCTCGTCCAGCTCGCTGACGATGTCCGCGCGCAGGCTCGCCTGGTCCTCGGGCGGCAGCCGCTCGGCGTCGGCGAGCACCTGGATGTTGGCGCGCAGGCTGGCGATCGGAGTGCGCAGCTCGTGGCTGGCGTCGGCGACGAGGTTGCGTTGCGCCTCGACGGAGCGCTCGAGTGCGTCGAGTGTCGCGTTGAAGCTGCCGGCGAGCCGGGCGAGCTCGTCGCGCCCGCCGTCGGGCAGGCGCTGGGACACGTCGAGGCTGCCGGCGAGCGTCTCGGTGCGCCGCGTGAAGCGTGCGATCGGCGCGAGCGCGGCGCGTGCCACCAGCGCTCCGAGCGCGGCGGCGAGCGCGATCCCGACGACGCCGACGATCGCGAGGATCAGCAGCAGGCGGCTGAGCTCGTTGTTGACCTCGGTGAGCGGCCGCGCGACCAGCACGGCGCCGCGCGCGCCGGTGCCGAGCGTGAGCACGCGCAACTGCGTGCCTTTGACGGTGCGATTGCTCAGCACGCGTCCCTTGCCGCTGCGCGCGATTGCCTCCTCAGCGGCGCTCAGTGGGATCGTCGTGGAGGAGCCCTGGCCGGCGGGCACGTGGACCGTGCCATCGGGCGCGACGAATTGCACATAGCCCGAGGGCCCACCGAGCGGCGCCGGCTCGACGCTGCTGGGAAATCCGTCGCTGTCACCGCCGCCGGATTGCGGGCCCTTGTGCGGGGATGAGCCCGTGCGCGACGGAGGTTCCCCGCCCGGTGAGGGGCCTCCGGGCGAAGGAGACCCTCCGGGCAGGCCGGAGGCGCCTTCGGCAGGCGCTCGACCGTCCGCGGAGGCGGGTGGCGCGAACGCCGCGACGCGCTGGACGAGCGACTTGTCGACTTCGCCGCGAAGGTCCGAGCGCACCGCCAGATACAGGCTCACGGCGGCGACGAGCACGGCGAGAGCGACCGCGAGCCCAGCAACGGCCGCGATGCGCGCGCGCAGCGTCATGGCTCGCGCAGCACGTAGCCAACACCCCTGACGGTGTGGATCAGCGGGCGCGCCCCCGCTCCCTCCAACTTACGCCGCAGATAGCCCACATACACACGCAATGCGTTGGAGGCGGGTCCGAAGTCATAGCCCCACACGCGGTCGTAGATCAGGCTGTGGGGGAGCACGCGCTTGGGGTTGAGCATGAGCAGCTCGAGTAGCTGGTACTCGGTGCGGGTGAGCTCGGTGAAGTGCTCGCCGACCTCCGCGCCGTGACGCGCGCTGTCCAATCGAACCTCGGCAAACGAGAGCGCGTCGGGGTCACCGCCCGAGCCGGTGCGGCGCAGCAGCGCACGCAGGCGCGCCTTGACCTCCTCGACGTCGAATGGCTTGACAAGGTAGTCGTCGGCGCCGGCGTCGAGGCCGTCGATGCGGTCGCTCACCTGCTCGCGCGCCGTCAAGATCAGGATCGCCACGCGGTTGCCGAGGAGGCGCAGGCGGCGGCACACCTCCAGGCCGTCGATGCCCGGCAGACCGATGTCGAGCACCACGGCATCGGGGACGTTCTGCACCACCATCTCGATCGCGCGCTCGCCGTCCTCGGCGGTTTGTATTTCATAGCCACCGAGCGTGAGCGCGCGCCGCAGCGCTTCGCGTACGGCGCGGTCGTCCTCTACCACCAGAATTCTCATCGTCCCGATTCTGACGTGCCGCGCGGTGGGTGAGGGGATATTCCTACATTCGACTTACACGGCTCATAGCTTGCGCTAGTGGGGCTCGCCGAAGCTGGGAGCCAGAGCAGTTCGACCGCGCGTCCTCGCAACGGGGCGACGCGGCAAAGCGCACCGTTCCCTCCGAAAGCGAGACCGGCATGTCAACTCCCTCGATCAGCGCCCCAACTCGAGCTCCGAGCGATCTGGACAGTTGGACGATCCGTGTGCGTGCCGGCGCGCGTCGCCTCGTGCGCGGCCGTGAGGCCGATCCCGCGTGGGCGCGGCCCGCGTTGTGGCTGGTGGCGCTGCTCGCGGGCGGGTTGACCTTCTGGGGGCTGACGCGCAACGGCTACGCGAATACCTACTACGCGGAGGCGGCGCAGGCGGCGAGCCGCAGTTGGACGGCGTGGCTGACCAACGCGGTGGATACGAGCGGCTCGGACAGCCTCGACAAGGGGCCGCTGTCGAACATGCTGATGGGCCTGTCGGGGCGCGTGTTCGGGTTCTCCAGCTTCAGCATGCTCATGCCCGAGGCGCTTTGCGGGGTGGGGGCGGTGCTGGTGTTTCACAACACGGTGAAGCGCACGCTCGGCCATCGCGCCGCGATCCTCGCCGCGCTGATGCTGGCGCTGACGCCGATCTTCGTGGCGATGAGCCGCTTCAACAATCCCGATGCGCTGCTGGTGCTGCTGGAGGTCTCGGCCGCTTGGGCGCTCGTGCGGGCGCTGCAATCGGGGCGAACGCGCCACGTGCTGCTGTGCGGCGTGTTCGTGGGGCTCGCGTTCAACGTGAAGATGCTGCAGGCCTACCTGATCGTGCCCGGCTTGGCGGCCACATTGCTGATCGCCGGTCAGGGCACGGTGAGGCGGCGCATCGGGCAGTTGCTGGCGGGTGGCGCGGCGATGTTCGCGATGAGCTTCGTTTGGTACGGGACGATGATGCTGATACCGGCCGCGAACCGCCCGTGGGTGGGGGACACGACCGACAACTCGTGGTTCTCGCTGATCTTTGGCGCAAACGGGCTCAGCCGGGTGTCAGGCGAAAACAGCGGGCCCGGAGGCGGTGCCACCTTTGGCGGCGCGGCTGGGCCGCTGCGGCTGTTCGACTCGATCGTGGGCGGTCAGATCGCGTGGTTGATCCCGCTGGCGCTGGTGGGACTGGCGCTCGGCCTGTGGACGTCCGGGCGTACCTCGCGCACCGACCCGCGCCGCTCCGCGTACCTGCTGTGGGGTGGTTGGGCGGTGGTGTCGTGGGCGGTGTTCAGCTTCTCCGCGGGCATCTTTCACCCTTATTACACGACGGCGCTCGCGCCCGCCGTGGCGGTGCTGGCGGCGGGCGGTGTGGTGGCGATGTGGGACCGCTCGCGCGGCTCTGCTGCATGGACCGTTGCGTTGGCCGCGAGCTTGGTTGGCACCGCGGCACTGGCTGCGGCGCTGCTCAATCGCACGAAAGGCTTTGTGCCGTTCTTGGCTCCCGCGGTGATGGTGATAGCGGTGCTCGCGGCGTGTGCGCTGCTACTGGCGAGACTCGCGCCGGTGTTGGGATCGAGTGCGACTCGCAACAAGCTCGCGCTGGTGGCAGCCGCCGCGGGACTGGTGGCGATGCTCGCCGGTCCGACCGCGTACACGATCGCCACGGTCGGCAAGACACTCAGCGGCGGCGACCCGCTCGCGGGCCCGGCCGGCGCCGACGCGGGTCTCGGCGGAGGCCCCGGCGGCGCAGGTCCCGGAGCTGGTTTTGGGGGGAGGGGTTTGCGTGCCGGCGGTCTTCCGGGGTCTGCGGGGCTGCGCCCCCATGGCGCAGGCGCACCGAGCGAGGGCGTGCCGGAAGGTGCTCCACCGGCAGGTGGGGCAGCGGGCACGGGCACCCCGCCGAATCTGTTTGGGGGTGGTAGAGGTTTTGGCGCTGGTGGCCTCGGCGCCGGGGCGGGTGTAGGCGCTGGTCCCGGAGCCGGGGTGAGCAAAGCCCTAGTGTCCTACCTGAAGGCTCACCAGGGCAAAGCCGCCTATCTGGTCGCGGCGGTCGGCTCCAACACGGCCGGCCCGCTCGCGCTCGAGAGCGGGCGCAACGTGATCGACATGGGTGGCTTCATGGGTGCGGATCCCGCGCCGAGCCTGGCCAAGCTGAAGCGCTTCATCGACTCAGGGCAGCTGCACTACGTGCTGTTGAGCAGTGGCGGTGGCTCCGCAGGCGCTATCGGCGGTCGGGCCGGTGGAGCGCCGGGCGGCGCCGGTGGTGGCGCTCCGGGCAGCACCTCTGCCGCAACCAGCAAAGCGATCGGTGAACGCGACGCGTGGATCGAAGCGCACGGCACGGTCGTGCACGTGCCCGGCGAAAGCTCGAGCACGGGTGGGACAACTCTGTACTACTTCGCCGGCTAGCGATGAGGAAGCGCTCTCACAGCGGAAGGGGATCCCGTGGGCTTTGAAGCCCGTGGGATCTACCGCGAGCTTCGGTCGGTGTTGCGACGGGCTACCCACGCGCGCGCGGCGGGTGACGGCGATATGCCCTCCGACAGGCGCTCGTCTGGAGCTGGTTCACCCGCGAGGGTGCTCAGCGGGATCACCCCGGCCCAGGTGTCGAGCGCGTAGTCCTCCTCGTCATCGACCGGCGGTCCCTTGCGGAGCTTGGCGGACGCCTCGCCAAGCGGCAGTGCGAGCACCTGGATCGCCTTCAGCTCTTTCGCGGTAGGCCCGCGCACCTCATCCCAGCGCCCCGGTATCAACCGCTCGGTGAACGCCTCGATTGCGGCCATCTTCTCCGCCGGCTCCTCGATTGCACGAGCCTGCCCGAGCACGACGACCGAGCGGTAGTTGACCGAGTGGTGCACCGCCGAGCGGGCGAGCACCACCCCGTCGAGCAGTGTCACCGTCAAGCACATCTGCGCGCCGGCCGCCAGCGCGCGCACGGTGCGGCTCGCGCTGGAGCCGTGGAAATAGACCTGCTCGCCCACGCGCGCGTGCAGCGTGGGGATCACATAGGGCTGCCCGTCCACCGAGAAGCCGAGGTGCGCAACCATCGCCTCATCGAGGATCGCCTCGACTGTCTCGCGCTCATAGTCGGCGCGAGCGGGCATCCGCCGTGCGCGTGTGCGGGGGGAGGGGGCCTTGGTTGCGCGCGAGGGCTTTCGGGGGTCCGGCATGGGCGTGACTGAGGACCGTCGAGGTGTGGGCATGTCGTCACTCTACGCCTGACTTGGCTCTGTGGAAAGAGCCAAGTTCGTGTGAGAATCTAGGGCCAAATGGATTTGCACCTCGACCTCTCCGACGGTTCCGGCGGCTCGCTACGCGCGCGTGTCGAGCGGGCCTTGCGTGAGGCGGTGCGCAGCGGACGACTTGCGCCCGGCAGCCGGCTGCCTTCCACGCGCGCCCTTTGCGCTCAGCTCGGCGTCTCGCGCGGGGTGGTGGCGGACGCTTACTCCCAGCTCGCCGCTGAGGGCTACCTGCAAACACGGCGCGGAGGCGGTACCAGTGTGGCCGGGGCAGCCCCACTGGCTGGGCCAAGCGCTGCGAGCATCATACCCAGCGGCCCCGTCCGCCACGACCTTAACCCCTATCGCCCGGCGCTCGACGGCTTTCCACGGGCGGCGTGGCTATCCGCGATGACGCGGGTAATGCGCGGCGCTTCCGATGAGCGCTTCGCCTATCCCGACCCGGCTGGCATCCCCGAGCTGCGTACTTCGCTGGCGGCATATCTCGGCAGGGTTCGCGGTGTGCGCGCGACGCCCGAGCAGATTGTCGTCACGGGTGGTACACGCCAGGGCGTCGAGCTTCTATGGAGCGAGCTGGTGGCGGGTGGCGCTCGTCGCGTGGCAGTCGAGCAGCCCGGTTGGCGGGGCATGAGCGAGACCGCCGCCGACGCGGGTCTGCTCACGCACCCTGTGCCTGTGGACGAGCACGGTCTGGTCGTGGAGGGCTTGTGGCACGAGCAATTGGACGCGGTTGCGCTTGCGCCCGCCCACCAATTCCCGACCGGCGCGGTCCTCTCCGCCGCTCGTCGCCTGACGCTTGTGGAGTGGGCACGCACGCACGACACGCTGATTGTGGAGGACGACTATGACGCCGAGTACCGCTACGACCGTCAGCCGATCGGCTCCTTGCAGGGGCTTGCCCCCGAGCATGTCGCCTACGCAGGCTCGACCAGCAAGACGCTAGCGCCCGCGATACGCCTCGGCTGGCTTGTGCTTCCGTCGCGGCTCGCCGAGCAGCTCGCCGTCCGCCAGCGCAGACGTGGCAGCATGCCCTCGCCGCTGAACCAGCTGGCGCTCTCCGATCTGATCGAGCGGGGCGAGCTCGACCGTCATCTGCGTCGACAACGACGTCGTTACAGTCGCCGCCGCGAGGCTCTACTGGATGCGCTTGCGAGCAAGTTGCCCGAGGCGAGCGTGTCCGGCGCGGCCGCCGGTCTGTACATCGTCGTCGGTCTGCCCAACGGCGTCAGCGAGCAGGCCGCGCTCGAGGCGGCGCGTTCCCGTGGCATCGCGATCGAGGGAGTCGGCGGCTCCACGCCGGCGCTCGTGCTGGGCTATGCAAATCTCGCCGACGCAGCCGTGGTTGCCGCAGTGGAGGCGCTGGCGGCGAGTTTGCGCGACGCACGAGTAGCGGTTGCGTCACAACTCTCCACCTGATGGCACATTGATTACCGATGGCCGACCTGGGGGAGTTCGATGATCTTTACCGACGGGAAAGCGAAGGGGTGCTTGTGTTCTTCACGCGGCGCACGTTCGATCCGGAGATCGCGCTCGACTTGACGGCCGAGACGTTTGCGCAGGCTTATGTCGGCTGGCGTCGGCTGCGCGGGCGCTCGCACGAGGAGCGCCAGGCGTGGCTGTACACGATCGCTCGTCGTCAGCTTTCGCGCTACCTGCGGCGCGGACGGGTGGAGCATGACGCGCTCCTGCGCTTGGGCATCCAGGTGCCGGTGGCGCACGAGGACGATCTGCGGCTGATCGAGCGGCGCGCTGAGCTTTCTGAACTACGTGGTGCGCTCGGCGACGAGCTCGGGCGGCTGAGCGCCGAGCAGCGCCGCGCGCTGGAGTTGCGTGTGGTGCAGGAACGGCCGTATGAGGAGGTTGCGCGTGAGATGGGCATCTCCGAGCCGGCCGCCCGTGCGCGCGTGTCGCGCGGGCTGCGCACGCTCGGTCAAGCGCTTGACGTGCGAGCAGCGACACAGGGGGGATCGTGATGACCGAGCCACTCGCCCCACTCGACGCGCTCGGTGAGCGTTTCCGTCGGCTCGGGGAGCCACAGGTGCGTCGTCGTAACCCGCTACCAGGCTCACTGCCGAGGGCCCTGGTGATCGGGGTCGCGCTCGCGCTGCTGCTCGCGGGGGCCGCGGCTGCTGCAATCCTGATTTCGCGTGGTCCGCCGTTGCCGGCTCCAAAGGCGGTTGATCTGAGCTCCAGTGGGGTGCCGATACCCGCCAGTGCGCACCTGGCCTGGCTTGACGTCCCCGACCCCGACCCTGCGCTGCCGCCGTGGGACCTTCGCATCTCGCGTACGCGTGCGGGTGAGACCTGCACGGCCGTCGGGCAGGTGCTCGACGGCCAGTTCGGCATCGTCGGCTTGGATCACGTCTTCCGCGCGCTGCCGCTCGGTGGGGTGGACGCGTGCGGCGTGCAGTCCCCGGATGGCCCACTGCTCGCTGGCGCGCGCGTGTTCTTGGGCGATGCCACCACCGAAGCCCGCACGGTCGTCAACGGGCTCGCGGGCGCCGGTGCGCGCTCGGTCACCGCCTACGGCCCTGAAGGAGCACGCCGTCTAAGGCTGGGCCCGGAAGGCAGCTTCATCGCCGTCTACCGCGGCTATGTCGAAGACGTGCGCCCACGCATCGTCGTGGTGACCGCGAACGGTCACAGTCACACGATCGCGTTTGCCTCTTCCTCTGTGTTTGAAGTGGCCGACCCCGATGGCGGCACGCCGTGGGAGGCAAGTGGCGATCCCGCGCTCTCGCCGGGCGCCTATCCTGACGAGAACTGCGCCCAGGTCTCACAGGAGCTGGGGCGCTCGACCCCCGGTCGCCAGGGAGCTTCGCTGACCCCGGTGGTTTGCGGTCGCTTGGGACAGCAGTCGCTGTTCGTGCTGATGCGCCGCTTCGTGCCCGGCAGCGGCGAAGGCACCGGGTATCCGTGGGGCAACAAACAAGCACGGACACTGGTTTACGGCGCGGTGTCGCGCCGCGTCGCCTCACTCACGCTGAGTGGCGCCGGCGCTCTGCGGGCTGTGCCGATCGACGCCCACGGCGGCGTGTTCCTCGCAGTGCTCGACGGTCATGTCGACCCGCACGCGCTCACGTTGACCGCACATATGCGCGATGGGCGCTCGGTCTCCTACAAACGTTCGACCAACCTGCGTGAAGAAGGATCCACCGCCGTGATGTTCAACAATGCTCCGGCCAAGCGCTGGCTGAGCGAACCAGACGATCCCCCATACCGCGAATCGCTGCCGGCAAGCGAAGAATTCCCGCCCAGCTCGATCCCGATTGCCAGCACGGTGCACGAGACATTGCACGCAAGCGATCCGGCGGGCGGCCCCGAATGGGCGCTGCGCAGTTGGCAGGGGCGACCCAACCCGAAGGCCCGCTGGGGCGAATCTCCTCCTGCTCGTCTGGTCTGCTTTCAAGTTGGCATTCGTCGCGGGGGAGGCCTTTTCGAGCCGCGTCCCGGGGCGAGCCCGCGCCGGCTGGAGGTTGGTCAAGAAGCTGGTGGCGAAGCTGGGGGTTGTAATGCAACCGCCTATGTGGCCGACCACAACCCAGTCGCGCAGATCAACAGCTACACCGACCATCCTTACGCCTACGCGCCAACGCCGCAGCGCACCGTGGTCAGTGGAATGCTCCCGCCCGACGCGACTCACCCGCTGCTGCTCGGCGCCGGAGCGCCGAGGCCGCTGCCTATCGATGCCAACCACATATTCTTGGCAGTCCTGCCAGGTCGTTACTGGGATGCGCCGCTACGGGTATCGGTGGTCGAGGATGGACGCACGATCGCGCCGAGTGCGGCTTCGACCTTGCAGGTTCCCCCCGTACTGATGATTCCCCAAGCGCGTGCTCCCGATCCCGATGGCGGTGCGCCGTGGGGTTATGCGGCGGGCGCCGACGGGGCCTCGGCGCAGGGGCGGATAGTCGACGGGCGCCTCGCGGGCATCTCAGAACGAGAAGGAAGCATCAGAAATGGCCCGATGGGCTGGGGCAGCGGCGAACACTGTTTCGATCGTCGCCGTAGCCGAGTGTGCCCGCATGCCGATCGCCACCCACCCGCGGTCCACTTCAACGTGCAGAGCGACACCGGCGAAGAACCGTTCGAAGGTGGCGCGCCTACGCTCACACCGCCGCAGATACAGCGGCGCACGCTCGAAGGCCGCACAATCATCACTGCACGCGCCGAACCTGACGTCGTGTCAGTCACGCTGGCGACGCCGAGCGACGTGCGCACACTGCGTCCCGGTGGACCGCAGCACGTGTTCATCGTCGTCTACGACGGCCAGTTCTTCCGTGGTGCGATCACGGCGACGATTCTGCTGCGCGACGGGCGAACAGTTACCCAGCAGGTGCAGAACGGCGCCACCAGTGTCGGCAGCGCCTCGCCTGAAGTGTCGCTGGCGGCGCGTCTGCAAAGAGATCGACGGGAACTCGCGCTTGCGCGAGCCAATAGTCGGCATCCCTCGGCGATGCAGCGACAAGGACTCTCGTTCTTGGAGGACGAAGAGCGACTGATCGAGCGGCGCATCGCTTACGAAAGCGACCATCCGGGTGTGCTGCCCGCAACCTGACACGCGCGGTCGGCGGATGTTGGTCCGTGTGCCTCACGGCTCCGCGTCGGCGGATCGCGGGATGACTTACGGCCCGGCGCTATCGGGTAGCTCCTGCGAGGGAGGCGCCGGCGTGGCGGCTTCCGCTCTGCGTCGCGAGCGCCCGGCGAAATTGCCGACGAGCACACCGATCACGGTGACCAGATAGAGCTGGCCGAGCAGCATCTCTACGACCGCGAGCGCGCGGCCGATGTGCGTGGCGGCGCTCAGGTCGCCGAAGCCGGTGGTGGTGAGCACCGTGAAGCTGAAGTACACGATCTGGCTCGTGGAGGCGTTTGCTGTCTGGACGAAGTACTGGGTGGTCTCGACTTTGGCGACGAATCCAATTGTCCAAGCGAACACGAGGCCAAGCAGCAGATACAGCGTCAGCGCTCCCGCAACGGCCTGCGGCGTCACACCGTGTGCACGCACCAGTCGCAGCAGGCCGCCGACCAAGGCCAGTGGGATGGCCGCGGACAGCAGCCCGCTGATTGCAAACAACACCGCATCGGAGAGCGCGCCGGCAGCCTCGCCCACGACCGTGAAGCTCGCGAGGGCCACTAGCACGATTGCCGTCGATCGGCGCACGTTGCTGCTGGTGTGCGAGGTGGCCACGACCGTCAGCAGCGCGAGCCATTGCAAAGCGCATCCGACCGCGCGCGACCAGTTTTCGCCCGGCGCCACGATCTCAAACACAAGCAGCGTGAGCGTCAGCAGGAATACAGCGCCATACCTGAATCCCGCCTCGCCATCGTCAGGGGGCGCTGTGGGCGGGCCCGCGTCGCTGCGCTCGGAGGACGCCATCACGGTTGATTGTGGCCTACTCGCGGTTTTCGGCGCGGCTCATCAGCGCGACCGGCACCGCAAGTCCCGCGGAGCGCCGCAAAGTCGCGATTCTGCGGCCCGGCTGAACCGCGGCACGGATCTCGCTCGAATGCTCGCCGAGTCGCGCGACCGTCTGCTCCAGGCCTTCGCTGAGCAGCGCGAGACCCCAGAAGCGGGCGGGGCCGCTCGCACCGTCGGGACGCGCGGTCACGATCTGAGCCGGCTCCTGCACCAGCTCGAGGATGACCTCGCCGAGGCGGAAGAACGCCTGGCGGGGGGCTCCCGCCGGCGTAGGCTGCTCGCGGATGCGGCGCAGGTCGAGCCCGGCCGCTTGCAGTGCGACCACGCTGCGGTCGAGGTCGGGCGACATCGCCACCACGTGGTCGATCGTTGCGATGCCGTTGGGATGCTCGCTTACTTGGGAATGCGGCGAGCGTGGTTGCACGTTTCGATGGCCTTCGCCGGTTTCCGCAGGCGATGGATCCTCCATGTGCGACGGATTCTTCGCGGGCGGCACAGACACCACGGTCGCTGTCGTGGGAAGACCGTCGAGCTCGACGCTTGCAACATCGCGCAGCGACCATCCGAGTATTCCCCGACCGGCGTCTTCACCCGCGAGCACGATCCGCACAGAGCCGAGTTGCACGGTCGCGTCGGACACCGAGAAGCCAAGCGACTCCCAACGCTCGGGTTCGTCGGCAAGCGCGATCTCCGCGATCGTGACCATCGGCGCTCTAGGTTCTCCGCGCCGCGCGCTACCCGTGCAAACGAACGGGCAGTGTCTTCAGCTGGTTGATGAACGCCGACTCGACCACGAGCGGCTTGCCGTCGATCGCCATCTCCGGGAAGCGCGCGAGCGTCTCCTCGAAGAGGATGCGCAGCTCCAGGCGCGCGAGCGCGGTGCCCAGGCAGAAGTGTCGTCCGCCCGCGCCGAACGCCTGATGCTCGACCGAAGCCGGGGGGACACTCGCCTTCGGCGAGCATCCCCGTTTAGGCCAGCGGCGCACGTCGAAGCGGTCGGGGTCCTCATAGCGCGACTCGTCGCGGTTGGAGGACGCGTACCACATGACGACTCGCTCGCCCGCTTTTATCTGCTTGCCGCCCAGCTCGGTGTCCGTCCTCGCCGTGCGCCTGAAATGAGCAAACGCGGGAAACATGCGCAGCGACTCCTCGACCGCGCCGGAGGCGAGCGAGGGGTCGTCCAGCAGCAGTTGGCGCTGCGCCGGGTCTTCCATCAGCGCGCGCATCCCGCTGCAGTAGGTCGCCTTCGTGCTGTCGTTGCCAGCGGCGACGAGCAGGAAGAAGCCCATCACGATCTCGTGTTCCTCGAGCTTCTGCCCGTCGATTTCGGCGTGCACGAGCACGCTCGTGAGGTCGTCGGTCGGATGCTTGCGCCGCTCGGAGATCATCTGCCCGCAGCGCGCGAATATCTCCGGCATCTCTTTTTCCATAACACCCCCCGGCCCCTCTGGATTGAGGTCCGGGTCGCCGGCGCCGAGCGTCGAGTTCATCAGCCGCGCCCAGTTCGCGTCGTCCTCGGGGGAGATGCCCATAAAGCTGCCGATCACTCGCGAGACGACCGGTTGAGCGATGTCGTTCACGAGGTCGCATGTCTCCCGTCCTGTGAGAGCATCGAGGGTATTCGCCACGATCTCGCGGATCGCATCCTCGTGGGCGGCGATCCGCTTCGGTGTGAACCCCGCTTGAAACAGCGCCTTCACGCGGTCGTGCTTGGGGGGGTCCATCCCGATGAACATCGCCTGTGTCAGCTCGAGCGGGAAGACCGTCGAGAGCACGGTTATGCCCCCCAGTTCAGAGGAGTAGGTCTGCCAGTCGCGGCTGACCGTGTGCACATCCTCGGCGGCGGTCACCGACCAGAAGCCGCCCTCCTCGGGGAATTCGTTGATTTTGCTGGTCCAATGGACAGGACAACCCTGGCGCAGCTCTTTGAACAGGGCGTGGGGAGGCCCCTCCACCCAATGCTCGCGGTCGAGCACGAGCTGGTTCTCGAGGTCGGTGTGAGCGGGCCGGCCCTCCGGGTTGGCGTTTGAGCGCGTGCTGCCCAGGTCGGCGTGCAGAGGTTGGTCCTCGAGGTTGGCGTCGGTGGCAGTCATGAAGGCCTTTCGTGGTCGCTGCTGGACGCGGTCTGTCGATCGCTGCGTGCGTGCGCCTCCGATGTTACTCGTCCTCAACGGATTTTGGCTATGCAGCCAGTCCACGGGGTTGACGCATCGGGTGCGGTTGTTCCCGATAGGGTTGCGGCTGGACTTGAAGAATAGTTTGGCATGCCTTATTATTTTCGCATGGCTACCAAGGAAGGTGTGCGCTCCCCCGCTATAGAGGACTACTGCAAGGCTGTCTACACGCTTGAGACCCGCACTGAGGAGCCCGTTCCGACGAGCGCGCTGGCCGAGCGTCTGGAGCTGACCAGCGGCTCGGTGTCGGGGATGCTCAAGAAGCTCGATGAACTTGGCCTGATCTCGCACGTGCCATACCGGGGAGTGCGGCTCACGCCCGAGGGACGGCGGGTGGCGCTCGAGGTGATTCGCCACCACCGGCTGCTCGAGCTGTATCTGGCCGAGGCGCTGCACATGCCCTGGGACCGCGTGCACGACGAGGCCGAGGTGCTCGAGCACGTTCTCTCCGATGAGCTGGAGGAGCTGATCGCGGCGAAGCTCGGACATCCCACGATCGATCCCCACGGCGACCCGATTCCGAGCGCCGATCTGGAGCTCAACGAGCGCCCGACACGCAGCCTGGAGAGCCTTGCGCCAGGCGACGAGGGCACGTTCGTGCGCGTGTCGGACTCCGATCCAGCGATGCTGCGCTACCTGGCCGAGCAGGGAGTGCTGCCGGGTGGGCGCATAAACGTGCTCGAACGCCAACCGTTCGGCGGCCCGCTGCTCGTGAGCGTCGACGGACGCGAGCACACGCTCGGGGGAGCGCTCCCGCGCGCGATGCGCATCGACGTCGAGCCCGCTAGCGCCGTCGAGGAGGACTCGTGAGGCGCCCAGCCACCCTTACGAGGCATTGCGCCGAGCCCGCCAGGCATCTCGGATCGGCCGTAGGGCATATCGCCGAGGCAGTTGTAGAGACACGGGCTCGCGCATGAGCGAGAGTGCTCTGCGACCAGCGGCGGCGCTCGAGGGCGCGTCCGTCGCCCTGCCCGAGCCGGGAGTGCCCAGCGCGCTCGAGCAGCTGCTGGCACGGGGGAGGCTTCGTGCGACGCTCACGATGCTCGGCCCCGCGTTCGTCGCGTCGATCGCATACGTCGACCCGGGCAACTTCGCCACGAACCTGCAGGGGGGCGCGAAGTTCGGCTATCTGCTGCTGTGGGTCGTGCTCGCGGCAAACCTGATGGCGATGGTGATCCAGTACCTGTCGGCCAAGCTGGGGATCGTCACCGACCACGATCTGCCCGAGCTGTGCCGTGAACGCTTCCCGCGCGCGGTCGCGTGGGGGTTGTGGGTGCAGGCCGAGATCATGGCCATGTCCACCGACATCGCCGAGTTCCTGGGCGCTGCGCTCGGTCTGAACCTGTTGTTCGGTGTGCCGTTGCTGCCCGCCGGGCTCATCACCGGCGTGATCGCGTTTGCGATCCTCGAGCTGCAGACGCACGGGTTCCGTCGCTTCGAGTTGGCGATCACTGGGCTGCTCGGCATCATCTTCGGCGGCTTCCTGTATGAGACGCTGCGCATCGGCCCATCGGCGCACGACTCGCTGCGCGGCCTGCTGCCAACGCTGAACGGCTCCGGATCGTTGTATCTGGCGGTGGGCATCGTCGGCGCCACCGTGATGCCGCACGTGATCTATCTGCACTCGGCGCTCACCAACGGACGCATGCCGTGCCGCAACGACCGCGAGCGCGGTCGCGTGCTGCGCTTCGAGCGCCTGGATGTGATCGTCGCGCTCGGAATCGCGGGCATCGTGAACATGGCGATGCTCGCCGTCGCAGCGAAGCTGTTTCACGTGCCGGGACTGTCGGGTCTGAACACGATCCAAGAGGCCCACGCGCAGTTCGGCCACCTCGTTGGTGGCACCGCGGCGCTCGCGTTCGCCGTGGCGCTGCTGGCCTCCGGGGCATCCTCCTCGAGCGTCGGCACCTACGCGGGACAGGTCGTGATGGCAGGTTTCATCAACATCAGGATTCCGCTGCTGCTGCGGCGTGCGGTGACGATGATGCCCGCGCTCGTGGTGCTCGCGATCGGTGTGAATCCGACAGACGCGCTGGTGCTCAGTCAGGTGGTGCTGTCCTTCGGCATCCCGCTCGCGGTGATCCCACTCGTGATGCTGACCAGCAATCGCGAAGTGATGGGTGTCCACGTCAACCGCCGCCTCACGATTGTCGCTGGTGTTTTCCTTGCTACGGCGATCACGCTCATGAACCTGTTCCTGATCTACCAGCAACTGCTCTAGCGCCCGCTTTCACGATCGTAACTCCCGCGAGCATTGACTCCTGCGAGGATCACGGCCATGAAACGCGACCCGCTCCTGACGCTACCGCCGGTCCTGATGGCTGAGGGCGTCGAGAAGCGCAGCGGCGCGCGATTCGTGATGGGGGTGGACGGTGGCGCCACCAAGACGCTCGCGGCGGTGCTCGATGTGCATGAGCTGAGGCTGTATCTCGGGCACGGCGGATCGAGCAATCCCGACGCGGTGGGTGCGCACACCGCCACAGAGTCGCTGCTACGCGCCACCGACGAAGCGATCGCGCGGGCGGGGATCGAGCCGGACGAGCTCGACGCGGCGGTGCTCGCGGTCGCCGGCACAGATACCGACGCGGTGGCCGCCCAGGTGGCGGAGAGTCGTCCCCGCGGTTGGGTGGTCGTCAACGACGTCGTCGGCGCATGGGCCGCCGCGACAGGTGCGCGGCCGGGCATCGGGGTGATCTCCGGGACGGGCAGCAACGTGTTCGGCGTGGGCTTCGACGGTCGGGCTTGGCGAGCCGGCGGCTGGGGTCACGTGCTCGGCGACGAGGGCAGCGGCTACTGGCTTGCGGCGCAGTCGATCAAGGCGGCGCTTGCCGACCGCGAGCACTCGGGGCCGGAGACGGCGCTCAGCGACGCCGCGGTGGGCTTCTTTGGTGTGGACAGCATCGAGGCGCTCGCCACGCTCGTGTATTCAAAGCCGCTCACCAAGGGAGAGATCGCCGCGTTTGCAATCGACACGGCGCGCGTCGCCCACGAGGGCGACGCGGTGGCGCGCGGGCTCTATGCGCACGCGGCCTCCGAGCTGGGCAAGCAGGTGGCGGCCGTCGTCGAGCAGACGGGCCTTCACGGAGAGTTTCCCGTCGGCTTGATCGGTAGCGCGTTCAAGGCGGGTGAGCTGTTCGTGGGGCCGTTTGCCGAGGTCGTGCACGGATTCGCCCCGAGAGCGCATGTCGCGGTTGTCGAGATGGTTCCCGTTGGCGGCTGCGTGCTGCTCGCCGCCCGCACATGCGGGCGCGAGCAATCGGTCGATCCCGCCGAGCTGAAGCCGCTGCTCGACGCCGTGCTTGCCCACGAGGGCGTGTTTCGCGAATAGACAGTTCGTCGCTACCTCCAGGACGGCCGTGCGGATTCGCTCGTGCCGAGCATCGCCTCGATCTGCGCGTGGTCCCCGACTGCTCCAGGTCCCACGCCTGCGATGCGAACGGCGGCGGCCGCGTTGCCATATCTGGCGGCCTCCAGTGGAGCCCGTCCCTGCGCCAGCGCGATGAAGAACGCGGCCGCAAACACGTCGCCGGCGCCGAGGTCGTCACGTACCGTGCTCGCCAGGGGAATCTGGGTCTGCACGACCTGACGATTGCCGCCGCCATCGTGCTCGTCCCCGCTGCTGTCGTTGCCGCCACTGTTCGCCGGCGGCATGTGAATCGTCGTCGGGCGCGAGCCGGCCGTCACGGCCACGCACGCTCCGTGATGTCGTGCCGTTGAGAAGAGCTCGTGGCAGTTGGGGCACTCGTGCTCGGAGATCACCGCCGCGTCAAAGCGCTCCGGCAGCAGCGCCGGATCGAGATCGACCGGCGAGATGCCCTCCGCGGCGCTGTCGCCGTCTGGCAACACGAGTGAGGTGTCGCCCAACAGCGAGCCGGTGTCGAGTTGCACGAGCGGCACTCCCTCCTTCGAATCCCAGTGGCGCACGAGACCCTGGGGGGTGACGCCCACGAAGTCGGCCGAGCCGCTCCAGGCGGTGGGTGTCTCGCGTGCGACTGGGGCGAGGTGGAGGATCGCGGTGTCCAGCTCGATTCGGTCCACGATCGGACCGGCCCACGCGAGCAGCCGTTGCGAGCGCTGCGCGCCGGAGCCGCGGGTGCTCAGCGTGGTGGTGTGCTCCGCCGGAATGACCTGCAGGTCGAACTCGCCGCCGAACGGCTCGAGCAGCGTCGTTATCTCGTGAGGAATGCCTTGGGTGACGATCTTGGTTCGCAAGCCGAGCCGCGCCGCTTGCAGCGCGCTGTAGAAGGCGCCGCCGCCGGGTTGGGACACGGCGCCGCCGGCGCGGTCCTCGATCACGTCGCGCGTGACGTGACCGACGGCGACGTAGGCGTAGCGGCTGCCTTGCGAGTCGTCCATTACGTGGTCGAGTGTAATATCCAAATTTTGTGAGATTCACGATAGTAGCTACAAATAGTAGTTTCTATAGTGAATTGCGTAAAAAATAGACATGCACCGGTGTCGCGGGTCCACGTGTCGGCATGAGACCTTGCCAATGTCAGCGATTCGGCGCGTCGAGTCTCAGTCGATCGGCGGTGGTATGCGCACCGGCAGCTCGGCGCCGGCGATCGTGGCCGCCGCCAAGCGCCCGGTGAAGACGCATCCGCCGAGAAACGTCCCCTCAAGCGAGCGCTTGCCGTGCACGCCGCCGCCGCCGAAGCCGGCCGCCTCACCGATGGCAAACAACCCCGGGATGGCCTGGCCCGCCGCGCCCTCCTGGCTTGAGGTCGACTCGCGCAACACGCGGCAACCGAGGTCTGTTTGGATGCCGCCGAGGCTCTTGCGTGCCATCACCTGCAGGCGGATCGCGATCAGCGGCATTGCCTTGGCGTCCACGATTCGCTGAAAGCGCGAGGTGCGCAGCCGGTCGCCGCGCCAGTTGCGCAGCTGGCCGATGCGCCTGAGCTGGTCGTCGTTGAACAGGCCCTTGCCGCGCGCGATCGTCTCGTCGTAGCGGCCCACTTCGCGCTCTAGCACGGCGGCGTCGATCGCGCTTTCGCCGGTGACCTCGTTCATCTTGCCGGCCAGCTCGCGCAGCGTGGGTGCGGATACGAAGTCGGGTGAGCCCTCCAGGAAATGTCGCACCAGGACCGGTTTGCCGAGCAGCACGCCGAGCAGGAACGGCACGAGCCGCTTCTCGCGCAGACTCGGATTGTGCTGTGAGCCGGACACGTCGAGCTCGCGCTTGGCGATCTTGAAGTTGCAGATCAGCCACGAGTACTTGCGCTCGTCCTCGCACATGCGCTCGAGCGCCGCGTAGGCGTCGAACGTGGGCATCACCGGCACGGGGCCATAGCGCCGGCCGTCGGGATTCAGCATGATCCCCGAGCGTGGCGGGATCAGCTTCAGGCCGTGATGCTCGCGCTGCGGTTTGGGGTGGCGCACCGCGTCGGCGTAGTTCCACATGCGCGAGAGATGGGTGACGTTGCCGCCGATGCGCGACACCTCTTCGTGCATGGCTCCGTCGGCGTTGTAGTGCGAGCCCATCAGCAGCTTCTCCGGTGCGCTGCCCAATCGCGAGGTGGGCCATTCGCGGCGGACGAGGTCGAGGTTGCCGCCGATCCCGCCGGCCGCGATCACGACCGCCTTGGCGGCGCGGACCTCGTACTCGTCCGCTTGCTCGGACTCCTCGGCGACGACGCGAGCGCCGACGACCCGGCCAACCTCTGAGATAAGCGTTGTCACTCGGGAGCGCATGCGCAGATCGAGCGCCTCGCGACGCGGGTGGGACTCGATCGCGCCCCACACCGCTTCCACCAGCGCCTTGCCGGTGCCCCAGGTCACATGGAAGCGCGGCACCGAGTTGCCGTCGCCGAAGTTGCCGCGCTCGGCCCAGTTGACGACAGGGAAGAAACGCACGCCGAGCTCGCGCAGCCACGCGCCGACGTCGTCGCGCGCACGCACGACGTACTGCTCGGCCCAGCGCCGGGGCCACACGTCGCCCTCGTCGAAGTCGGCGATCCGCAGCCAGTCTTCGAGCGCGAGACGCTCGTTGTCGGGAATCCGCGAGCGGCGCTGCTCGGGCGAGTCGACCATGAACATGCCCCCGAACGCCTCACGCGCGAGTCCGCCCAGCTGCTCTGGCCCGCAGCGGTCAAGCAGTAGCACCTTGTGTCCGCTGCGCAGCAACTCGAGCGTGCTCACCAGCCCGGCGAGTCCCGCGCCGACGACGATCACGTCGGCGGTGGCGTTTGGATGGTCGTTCATTTGAGCGAGCCCGCGGCCGGTATCGCTACACGCGTAGTCACCGAAGTATGCGGCGCGCCAATCCTCGCGTCTGTGCACCGCGCGGGGTACGTCTGGCTCCCCGCACTGCATGGTCGTGGGCGGGCAGTGCTCACGTGAGTGCCATCCCTGGCGCGACTCCCACTTCGACAAGCTCGGGTTTGCCCGATGCCAGCGCCTTGCTCAGCCCCTCGCCGAGCTCATCCGGCCCGTCCACGACGCGCGAGTTCACGCCGTAGCCGCGCGCAACCGCTGCGCAGTCCAGCGCGGGCAGATCCAGACCGGGCGCGCCGACTATGTCCTCGAGCATCCCGAACCACTTCAGGATCGCGTACTCGTCATTGCGCAGCACCAGGAATGTGACGGGCACGTCGTAGGCCGCGGCGGTCCACAGGCTCTGGATCGCATACTGGGCGGAGCCCTCGCCGATCACGCACACGACCGGTCGGCTGGGCTGGGCCATCTGCACGCCGATCGCGGCGGGCATGCCGAAGCCGAGGCCCCCGCCGGATGAGAAGTAGTAGCTCCCCGGCTTTGACAGCCGTAGCTGGTTGCGCAGCGCGAGCGTGGCCGAGGGCGACTCGAGCACCACGATCCCATCCTCGGGGAACGCT
This sequence comes from uncultured Solirubrobacterales bacterium, assembly GCA_963831725.1. Taxonomy (GTDB): domain Bacteria; phylum Actinomycetota; class Thermoleophilia; order Solirubrobacterales; family Solirubrobacteraceae; genus Palsa-744. The sequence continues at coordinate 50,659 of CAWHRF010000005.1, read as the reverse complement.
TCGGCGAGCGCGCGCACAGCGGTGGACGGGCTCATCGGGTCGGTGATCGGCGCTGCCTCGGGCGCCGATCGTGCCGGCGGCGCAGGGCGGTCTGACTCGCCGACGGCGTCGGCGAGCGCGGCGAGCGCGAGCGCCGGGTCGGCGAGGATCGCATCGCCCATCGGCGCGCGCGCGGCCTCCTGGGGGTCGGTTGTGATCGCCACCAACGTCGTGCCCTCGGCAAGGAGCGGCCCAGGCACGTTGGGGTAGTAGGGGAACACCGATGTGCCGACGCACAGCACGAAGTCGTGCGCGGCAAGCGCTTCTCCCATCGGCAGCACGGCCGGGGGAAGGATGCCCTGGAAAAGTGGATGGTCCTCTGGGAAGCCGAGCCGCCCACCGCCGGTCGCGGGTGTCGCGTACACGGCCAGGCGCTGCAGTTCGGCGAGCCCGATCGCGGCCTCCCAACCGCCCGCGGCGTCGATCTCCGGGCCGGCGACGAGCGCCGGGCGCTCGGCCGTGCGCAGGCGCTCGGCGAGCTGTGCGATCAGCTCGGGCGCGGGTTGGGCGGCGCCCACGACCGTGCGGCTCGACTGGTGGCGCACGGCGTGCTCGTCGACCTCGGCGCCCCAATCGTCCATCGGGATCGACAGGAACGACGGGCCGCGCGGAGGCAGCGTCGCCATGTGGATTGCGCGCGCCAGCGCGTGCGGAACGTCCTCGGCTCGCGGTGGCTCATAGCTCCACTTCACATGCGGCTGGGGCATGCGCACGGCGTCGGGGTTGGTCAGGTTGGCCTGCAAGGTCATCAGCGAGCGGTATTGCTGGCCCGCGGTGATCACCAGCGGGCTCTTGTTTGCCTGTGCGTTGAAGATCGCGCCCATCGCGTTGCCGACACCCGGCGCGGTGTGGAGGTTGACGAGCGTCGGACGTCCGCTCGCCTGCGCGTAGCCGTCGGCGAGCCCCACGACGGTGGCCTCCTGCAGGCCGAGCACATAGCGAAAGTCGGTGGGGAACTCGGTGAGCATCGGGAGCTCTGTGGATCCCGGGTTGCCGAACACCGTTGTCATCGAGCGCGCCCGCAGCAGCTCGAATGTGGCCTCTCTGACTGTCGTCACGTGCGTCTCCTGAAGTGATGGCTTGGAACGCCCCTCGAGTCGGCGGCGGGCCGAATGCGCCGCCTGTCGAAGGAGGTTCTTAGCTTGCGCACAATACCCCCAGCGCATCGTTTGCGGCGATCGTTTGTTCTACGAACGTGTTCTGCAGGGTGGCGCGGAAGCGCGATCGTGGTCGTGTTGTTGCACGGCTCGGCTGTGCCCGGTCGCGCTTGTAGTTTGTCGTGAAGGTTCGATCTTGATGAGAGACAGCGCACGCACACCGCCGGTTCGCGCCGGTTCTCTGCTCGCCCTCGCGGCGGTTGCGGGTGTGTGCGCATTCTCGGGAGCGCCGGCGCTGGGAGCCGGTAGGGCGCATGCCGGTCGGAGGGTCTCCTCGCCCTATCCGGCGGGCGCGCAACGCCCGCGCAAGCTCGCGCGGCCCAGCGAATTCGCCCACAGCTCCACCGGCTCCACCGGCGGCGTCTCGCCGGGGAGCGCCCCGCCGGCGAGCGCCCCGAGCACGAAAACGACGAGCACGACGACCAAGGCGCCGGCGAGCAAGAAGACCACCAAGAAGAAAGGCAAGCCGGTCCTGCACGGCAACCCGGCGCGCGCGCTGCTCGCCTACGAAGCGATGCAGAAGAACTTCTATATACCCGGCACCGGGCTGTACTTGGGCGAACCGTACTCCTTCCTGTGGCCGTTCTCCCAAGCGCTGGCAGCGACCGTCAGCGTGTCCAACATCCCCGGCCAGGCGGCGACCGCGGCGAGCACCTACTCGAACGAATTCAAAGTGCGCCTGTTTGGTCTGCAGAAGTATTGGGGCTCCACCGGCGAGGCGGTAGCCGGCGAACAGCCCGAAGAGGAAGAAACCGGCGAAGGCTCAGAACCCGCCGAAGCGGCGGGCATCGCCGCCCCGACGCTGCCGTCGTTCAACGGCGAGGTGGTGCCGCCGGGCGGTGCGAGCTACTACGACGACAACGAGTGGGTCGGAATCGAGCTGGTGCGGCTCTACAAGGAGCGCCACGAAGCGTCGCTGCTCGAAAAGGCCGAGCAGATCATGCAGTTCGTGATGGCCGGGTGGTCCACCAATCCAAAGCTCGCTTGCGCGGGTGGGGTGCCGTTCTCCGACGCTCCCAGCAACACCGAACGCAACACGGTCACCGACGGCCCCGCCGCCGAGCTCGGCGTGCAGCTCTATCGCCTCACGAACAACGCCACCTACCTGCAGTTCGCCGAGACGGCCTACGAATGGGTGCGTCGCTGCCTGCGCACGCCGGGCGAACTGTATTACGACCACATTCGCCTGCACGGCGCGATCGACACGACCGAGTGGAGCTACAACCAGGGGTCGATGATGGGCGCCGGGGTGTTGCTCTACCAGGCAACCGGCAACGGCGCCTACCTCTACCAGGCCCGTCAGACCGCCAAGGCGGCGCTCTCCTATTTCACGATCCCGCGGCTGCTCGGCGAAAACCCGTTCTTCGTGTCGGTGTACTTCAGGAACCTGATGTATCTCGACTCCGTCACCCACGATCCACCGGGCTCGACGCTTGCGCAGAGCTACATCAACAGCGTGTGGGTCCACCAGCGCTTGACCGACGATCTGTTCGCGTTTGGCTCGCCGCCCACCACACAGCTGCTCGATCAGGCGGCGGTCGCGCAGATCTACGCGCTGCTCTCGACATCCCCCAGCACGTACTTCTGAGCGTCTTCCCTCCAAATCCTGTGGCCCCCGACCGGGGGGCCACAACCCTCGCGGGTCTGTGCGAGTAGGCTTGGCCGCAGATGACCGCGGACGCCACCAACATGATCACCGCCGAGGGGCTGAAAGAGCTGGAAGCAGAGCTCGCCGTCCTTGAGGGCGACGGTCGCCGCGAGATCGCCGAGCGCATCAAGACGGCGCGCGAGTGGGGCGACCTCAAAGAGAACAGCGAGTATCACGACGCCAAGAACGATCAGGCTCACCTGGAGACCAAGATCGCGAAACTACGCGAACGGATCTCAACCGCCGAGGTGGTGCAGGAGTCCGGGGGCGGCGACGGCGCCGTCGGGTTCGGCTCGACGGTCGTGGTTCGCGACGAGGCGGGCACCGAGCGCAGCTGGCGGATCGTCAGCTCGCACGACGCGTCTCCGTCAGACGGTCGGCTTTCGGCGGATTCGCCGGTCGCGCGCGCTCTGCTCGGGCGTCGCGCCGGCGAGCGGGCTTCCGTCGTGCTCCCCAAGGGGGAGAGCGTGCTCACCGTTGTAAGCGTAGGCTGAGCGCCGCGCCGCGGCTTCCTCCTTGCGCCGGTACAGGCGCTGGTCGGCGAGCTGCATGATCGCGTCGGGATCGTGGCCTTCGTCGGGGATCGTCACAACTCCGTGGGACGCGGTGATCGAGAATTCCGGACCGTGCTCGCACAGCGCCGCGACGCTCAGGTCCACGAAGCCCTCGCTGTCGGCAGCGGAATGGTCGAACAGCACGCAGAACTCGTCGCCACCCATGCGGTAGGCGGTGCCGTGCAATCCCACGGCGCTTTTCAGCCGCTCGCTCAAGCGAACCAGCAGCGTGTCGCCCGCGGGATGGCCGAAGGAGTCGTTGTAGAGCTTGAAGCCGTCGAGGTCATACAGCACCAGCTCCCGCGGTTCGTGGGCCTGTGCGGTGCGGCAGGCGAGCCGCAGATCGCCCATCAGCAGGCGCCGGTTGCCAAGCCCGGTGAGCGGGTCGGTCAACGACAGGCGGCGGGAGTGGGCGAGCAGCGCGATGTTCTGGCGCAAGGTCACGATCAGATGCGCGCCGACGGCGAGCACCGTTGCGGCGGCGAGAATCAGCGCGGGCAGCGTGAGCTGTGGTCCGAGGTTGCCGTACACGAGCACGCCGAGCGCGCTGAACAGCGCGAGTGTGGGCACCACCGTCATCTGCCAACTCTTCATTCGCCGCTGCTGGAAGGGCACGGTCGGCGTCCACGCGGCCATCGCCATCAGGATCGCCGCGAGGGGCCATAGGGCTTCGACCCACGTGCCGGACCGGTAGGAGTCGGTGGCGGTCTGGTAGAGGTAGGCCGAGTCGGCAACGGCGCTCACGAGCATTCCCGAGGCGATCAGCAGCCACATCGCTCCCGGTCGCCATCCGGTTATGGCGATCGCGCCGAGCGCGAACATCATCAGCAGCAGGTCGCCGATCGGATAGGCAAGCGACACCGCGACCGAGCTGAGATCGCCGGTGGCGCTGTGCAAGATCGGCGGGAGGATCAGCGCCGCGCCGACGGTCGCGGCGCCGAGCCCGGCGATCAACCCGTCGAGCCACATCCCGATTCGCAGTTCGCGCAGGTGTGCCCTGGCGAGCAGCACCAGCGCAACGTAGTAGCAGGGATAGGCGGCGAGGTTGAAGGCGTCGGCGAGCGACACGCTGCCGCCGGCGGCGGCCCGCGTGTGTTCGATGAACATCACGTCATACAGTTCGCCAAAGCTCCAGCACAGCATCCCGGCGCCCATCGTCAGCCATGCGGCGCGCTGCTCGGGAACGAGCGCCCCGCGCGCGAGCACCGCGAGCGTCGATCCGAACAGCAGCAGGTTGAAGATGTCTTCTTCAAAGAGCCCGTCGAGCGCGCGCCCGCCGAAACCAAGCGTGACGTGCAGCGCGAGCACACCCAGCCCTCCGATCAGGCAGGCGAGGAGTAGGGTCGAGGTGTTGGGTCGCAGTCGTTCGCGCATGGCCATGCGAGTCGTCAACTACATCGGCTGTGCGGGAGCAAACCCTGAGTCGATCGACCCTGTTTGCGCAAGGAAACCCCGATGGGATCGCCTCTGCTCGCGTGCGACAAAATCGTGAAGAGATCGGCCCTGCCTGCAGAGAAGAACTCGGGGCTGCTCAGGCGGCCGGCGAGCGGCCGATATGCCGTGTGAAGCTGCCCGGTTTGCGCCTGTAGAGACGTGCACCCAGCCGCAGGGCGCGCTTGCGCAGTCGCTTGCGCCGTCGCCCGATCCGCTCGAGCAGAGCATCTCGCGTCGTGCTGTCCTCGTCGAAGGCGTCGGGATGGCACTCGAGGTAGGCGCCGAGCATCCACAGGTCGTGCTCCTCTCCGAGCACGTCGCCCAGCCGGTTGGCGCGCCTGGTGGGTCCGCGAGCATCCTTGCGATCCGCGCCGCCGAGCATGTCGAGCACGTAGTAGAGGCTCTTCACGCGCTTGCGCCAGTCGTGCAGATCCTGGGCGCGATGTGCGTGCCCACGCTTTGCCCGCCGGCGACGCCGGCGTCCTTCGCGATAGATACGTCGCAGTCCGGGAGCGAGCGCGTCGAAGTCGTGCTCGAGCAGCTTCCAGCGTGCCAGACGGCGGCGCATCGTGGCGATGTCGGCGAGCACTCGTTCGCGCTCTGAGGCTGCGATCGCAGTGCCGCGCTCGCTCTCCAAGCGCGTACGCAGCGGGTTGAGGCGCTCCGGCGCGAGCGCTCGCGGATGGCGCTTGACGAGTGCATCGAGCGTCGCCAGGCGCACCTCGGCGTCGCGTGCGCCCGCCAGGCGCTGCGCAGCGCTGCGCAGCGAGTCGTTGACGCGCCGGAACTCGGGCTCGCCGAGCTCATGGCGCATCAGTCGCGCGAGTGCGCGCATACGCTTGATCGCCTTGCGCGCGTCGTGAACCAGCTCGGCTGGATCGGCTGGCGCCGACTCCGCTTCACCGCTCTCGATTGGATCGTTTCCAATGGCCATTGCGCACCACCCCTCCACATGGAGGCTATCGACGCGACAATGCACTCATGCCAAAGTTGCCCGATGCACGCTGGTGGACGGTGCGCAGCGCCCACAGCAACAAGCCCGCCACCTACCGCTGCCCGATCTGCGGACGGCACCTGCCGGCGATGAGCGAGCACGTGCTGATGTTCCCCGAAGACGACAAAAGCCGTCGTCGCCATGCCCATGCGAAGTGCGTCGCGCAGGCGCGCGAGCGGGGTCAGCTGCTGCTGCGCGAAGACTGGTTGCGCACCCAGCCGCGAGCGCCGTCGCTGTGGCAGCGGCTGCGGGATCGCCTCAAAGGAGCGTGAGGCGCTCCGGTCAGCCGCCGTTCACATGCACGTAGTCGGGCTCCACGCTCAGGATCACGCGCTGTTCGCCGGGCTGGCGGTATGGATAGCTCTCCTGTCCCAGGTACTTCATCGCCAGCGAGTCGATGTGCGCGTCGGCGCCCTCGCGCGTCTGCTCTGTCACGCGCCCGCGGACCGACAGGTACTCATAGGGGTTCTCCATGTTCTGCACGGTCAGCGTCACACGTGGATCGCGCTTGAGATTCTCAGGCCAGGAGCGTCCCTCGGCGGTGTTGACGACGGGACGGCCGTCCTGCACATCGACCCACACGGGCGCGGCGTGCACCGATCCGTCGGCACGGATCGTGGACACAACGCAGAAGTTCTTCGCTTTCAGCAGCTCCTCGGCACGACCCTCGATCGCCTGGCTCATCGGATCCCCTTTCTGGTGGGAGTTCTCTGAGAGTGCAATCTACCCGCGACAGGCGCTTCTCTCGCGCTTAATTTCTCGCGACCTCGCTACGGGCGGCCCTAGTTTCTCGCGACTCCCGTGGAGGAGCTCGCCGGTGGGATCGGGTTGAGCGCGACCAGTCGTCCGTTGTTGAGCTGGAAGTGCACGGTCGCTTCGCCGCCGCTCGGCCGGCTCAGCGGGTCGCCTGGCTTGTAGAGCGGGTAGGCGAGCGTCACTTCGGTGTCGCTCTGCCCGACCACTTTCACGCTCGCGCTGGGTTCCTTGGTGTCGGTGCCGATGTAGCGCCCGTCGACGAAGAAGAACGCCTGCTGGCCATACCCGTCACTGGAGCCGCTGCTGGTGCCGACAAGCACGCGCAGAGTGTTCGAGGGGTCATACGTGGAGGTTTCGCCGGCGGTGTAGCCACGCGCCTTGACCACAGCCACCGCTGCGCCCACGCCTTCGGCGCTCGTCGGTTCCTTGGTGAACGCGGGTGCGGTGGTGGTGCGCGTCGCTTCCGCGCCCCCGGTTTCGTTCGTGCTCGCGGTGGTGCTCGCAGGGGTTGTGGCTTTGGGGGAGGAGCTGGTCGTGCCCGTGGCGCTCGTGCGCTGGGTGGTCGTGTGTGGGGTGGTTGCGCTGGACACTGAAACGGTCTTTGTGCCACCTGACCCGCATCCGGCCAGCGCGAGTACGCCGATCGCCGCAGCTGCGGCGATCGCCATCGAAGATCCTCGCTTGGTCGCGGCGAGCGCCATCCGTGGCGTTGGTTGCGCCAGCGCCGCTTTCGTGTGGTGCCTGTGGCTGCTCCTCGATGCAACTCTCATCTTGGTCACCATATTCGCCATCGCGCGCTCCCATCCTCGCATTGGTCTCCGCGTTGCGCGGCACTTGTCTATCGAGCCACGGCCTGTGAACCCCTTGGGGAGTCGCTTGTTGCGCAGACGGCTTCGTTTCCACCCCGGTGGAGTCGGTCGGAGCTCGGGTACGCCCTACCCATCCCAAAAATTATTAGCGACTGCTAAGCTACGGGGAATGAGTAGATCGGCGAGCAACGGAGACCCCGCAATGAACGCCAAAACCACAGCCGCTCACAGAAACTGGACGCTTGCGATCGTCTCGACCGCACTGTTCATGGTGGTGCTCGACAACCTCGTCGTCTCGGTCGCGCTGCCGAGCATCCGCCGCGACTTCGGCTCCTCGATCCAATCGCTGGAGTGGACCGTCAACGCATACGTGCTCTCCTACGCGGTGCTGCTGCTCACCGGCGCCGCGCTCGGCGACCGCTTCGGGCGCAAGCGCATGTTCGTGCTCGGCCTATCCGTGTTCACGCTCGCCTCGGCCGGCGCCGCGCTTGCGAGCAGCAGCGACCTGCTCGTCGCCGCCCGTGCGATCCAGGGCGCCGGCGCCGCGATCGTCACACCGCTCACGCTCACGCTGCTCGCCGACGCCTTCCCGGCCGAGCGTCGCGGGCTTGCGCTCGGCGTGTGGTCGGGCATCAGCGGAACCGCGGTGGCGATCGGCCCGCTCGTCGGCGGCGCCGTCGTGCAGGGCATCTCCTGGCACTGGATCTTCTGGCTGAACGTCCCGATCGGACTGCTGCTCTTGCCTGTCGCGGCGCGCCGGCTGAGCGAGAGCCGCGGCCCCTACGGCACGCTCGACCTGCCGGGACTGCTGCTCGCCGGCGCCGGAGCATTTGGGATCGTGTTCGGTCTTGTGCGCTCCCAATCTCTCGGTTGGACCAACTCCACGATCCTTGCGTCGCTGATCGGCGGTGCGCTGTTGCTCGCCGCGTTCGCTGTGTGGGAGCGTCGCGCCCCCGAGCCGATGCTCCCGATGGGCTTCTTCGCCAAACGCTCGTTCGCCGTCACCAACGTGGTCTCGCTGTGCATGTACTTCGGCATGTTCGGCTCGATCTTCTTCCTTTCCCAGTACATGCAGGACGTGCTCGGCAACACCCCGCTACAGGCCGGCCTGAAGCTGCTGGCGTGGACCGGTGCCTCGATGCTCGTCGCGCCGCTCGCCGGCGTCTTCTCCGTACGCTTCGGCTCGCGCCCGTTCATGGTCGCCGGGCTCACGCTGCAGGCGCTCGCGCTGGGCTGGCTCGCGGCGATGACCGCCACCCACGTGCCCTATCTTCACATGGTGATCCCGTTCATCATGGCCGGCGCGGGCATGTCGCTCGTGTTCGCCCCCTCCGCCAACGCGGTGCTCTCCTCGGTGCGGGTGGACCAGGCGGGCCAAGCGTCGGGCGCCAACACCGCGATCCGCGAGGTCGGCGGCGTGCTCGGCGTGGCGGTGCTCGCCTCCGTGTTCACCGGCTCGGGCGGCTACAGCTCCCCGCAGGCATTCGTGAACGGCCTGATCCCCGCGATGTGGGTCGGAGTGGCCGTGCTCGGCGCGGGCGCGCTCGTGGCTTTGCTGCTCCCGTTCCGCACCCCGAGCACCGTCGAGATGCCGGTAGCGGTCGAGCACGAGGCGATCCTCGCCGAACCGCGGGTCGCGGCGTTTGCGGGGGATGCTGCATGAGCGCCGAGCCCGCGAGCGCGCGCCGCCGGGTGCCGGCCGCCGAGCGCCGCCAGGCGCTGGTGGCAGCCGCCGTGCACGAGTTCGCCGCGGGCGGGCTGCACGGCACGCCGGTCGATCGCATCGCACGACGCGTCGGCGTCGCCCAGCCGTATGTGTTCAGCCTGTTCGCCGGCAAGCGCGATCTGTTCCTGGCCGCCGTCGACCATTGCTTCGAGCGCTTCTCCGAGACGTTCGCCGCCGCCGCCGCGGACTTCGACGCCGGTCGTGCGCCGGCAGATTGCGAGGACGTGCTGATGGCGATGGGCAGCGCCTACAAGCAGCTGCTCTCAACCGACCGCGACTACCTGATGCTCCAACACCAGGCCTACGCCGCCTGCGACGACGAGCTGGTGCGTGCGCGTGTACGCCGCCGCTACGCGGAGCTGGTCGCGTTCGTGGTCGAGCTCTCCGGCGCGGAGCCCGAGCGCCTGGACGATTTCTTCCGTCACGGCATGGCCCTCAACGTGGCCGCCGCGATGGACGTCGCCGAGCTCTCGGCCGGCTGCTCATGGGTACAGGAGGAGTTGGCTCACCGCCCGAGCGGGTAGCATCAGGTGATGGCCTCCTCCGATCCCACCCAGACGGGGGCGAAGCGCAGTCGGCGCGAGACCGCGCGCACCGCCGTAATGGTGGTGCTCGCCGTGATCGTCACCCTGTTCGCGGTGCTCAACGTCAAACAGGTCGAGGTCAACTGGATCTTCGGCAAGACCGAGACGCCGCTGATCGTCGTGATCGTTGCCTCGCTGCTCGTGGGGGTCCTATTCACGCACTTCGCCGAGGTACGCAACCGGCGCAAAAGCTAGCGCCCGCCCTCGAATCTCGCGGTCCCTCGAATCTCCCCCAGGGACAGGTTCTCAAGCGAGGGCCTGGCGGCGCTCTCCGATCACGATGCGCGCCGCCTCCTCTGCGCCGAGAAACGGCGCGAGCACCACGTACGCCAGATAGCCCGACAGCTCAGGCAGCGTGCCGGTGCCGCGGGATGCCGTCTGAAGATAGATCGTGTGCCAGATCGCGCCCTCGATCCCCTCCTGGGCGATATCTGTCAGCGCCGGGCCGGGGGCGCCTGCGGTGAGCCTCGAGGTCACCTCGCATGCAAGCTCGGTGCACAGATCGACCGCGCGCTGACCCATCGCGAACACGCCGGTGGCGATCGTCTGCGTGTACGCCGGTCGCGCCGCGAAATAGTGCAACAGCCTGTCCAGTGCCCCGCGGACCGCCGCCGGCCATTCCTTGCCGGAAGCCAACCTTGGGTCCGAGACGGTTGCGCGCACCTCCTCACGCAGGTTCTCGAGCGCCGCCAGAAAGCACGTCTCCATGTCCTCGAACAGGCTGAAGAAAGTGTCGATCGACACGCCGGCCTCGTCGACGATCCGCATCGGGGTGAGGTTCCCATAGCCTTCGAGCGCGGCCAGCTCCAGGGCGCTTCGCAACAGGCGCGCACGGTCGTCCTCCTCGCCCAGGCGAGTCCTGACCGGCACGTCTCGCCGCCCGACTTCGAGCGGGCCGAGCTCATCGGTCATGAATACGAGCGTCCAGCTCACCATGTCTCCCACCAACGCGGAGAGCTCCTCCGTGCGATCCTCCAGCAGCCGCACGAACGTCGCGCGTCGCAGTCCGCCCACGATCGCTCTGGTCACCGGCTCGGGCAGCGGACCGGCATCGGGTGCGTGCGCAAAGCTCCCCGCCAGGCGCTCCTCGAACATGTTGAGGGTCTCGGTCAGCTTCTCCCAACCCGCGGGACCCGCCGAGGGCGCGTCCACCAGCATCACGCGCGCCCCCTTTGGGTTGCGCCGCACGACCTCGGCGAACGTCACGAACGCGGCCTCCAGGCGTTGCTCGAAAGTACCCTCGGTCGAGTCGTAGGTCGCGGCGATGCTGTCGATCGCCTGATTGGCGATCAAGTCGAGCGTCGCCAGGAAGCATTCCTGCTTGTTGGCAAACTGCTCGTAGAACGCGCGCCTGGAGACCCCCGCGAGGGTCACCACCTGCTTGACGCTCGTGCGGCCATAGCCACTGGTCGCCACCGCCTCGATCATCGCCCCGTACATGCGCCGCCGCTGGTTCTCTGCGACTTCTCCAGGGTCCAACCTGTGGGGGCCCCGCGGCAGGCGCCGATACAGCGGCGCCACAGCACCGCCTCCGCGGTTCTTCCCACCATCCGTCAACGTGTTCTATCTCCTCGAACGCTTGGGGCCCCTCGACTATCAAGGAGTCTTGGAAACAAGATTATTCCATGTCAGAGATTTATTGTCTACGTACATCCCGGGGCTCAGGCTACGGCAACTGGCGTGAATTCGCATAGATGCTATGGCTATCTGAGATTCGACCCATCGCCGAGGCTGGCGCGAATCTCAGTGCAGCAGCGCCCTCAGCGCGAGGATCGCAAGCCCCATCGTTGCCCCCACCAGGACCTCCAACGCAAGCTCGAAGGGCTTCGCGCGCGAGCGGATGCCCGCGGCGAGCTCGAACACGATCAGACACGCCACGGCCGTCCAAACGCCCGCCGTCACCGCCGTCTCCTGGCTGGCTCCCGCGGCCCCCGCCACCAGCAGCGCCAGTAGCGGCGCGCTCGCGCCACGCACGATCGACCAGTCCTGCACGAACGTGCTCCACAGCTCTCCCCAGCCGATCCGTCGCTGCTTGGACAATCGCAAACCCAGCACGTCGGCATAGGAGTGCGCAAACCAGTACAGCACCACCGCGATCACCAGCGATGCAACCGTGTCCGCGAAACTGTCGTGCAGCCCGCTCTCGGCTGCCAGCAGCGCGCCGATCGTGATGATCCCGTACACGGCGCCTTCCGGGTTGCGCTCGGGCACGATCCACCCGAGCACACGCTCGAGCACAGGGCCCGCCGCTCCCGCGAAAGGCTCCTCCGCTTCTTGCTCCTCTGCTCCCTGCTCGTGTGGTTGCACTGGCTGCATCGTTTGCCCCGGCTTGCACCAAGTCCACGCGATGGTAACTGGCGGGTCTCACTTCCTTCACAATCGCCCGCGCGCGTGGGGTTAGCGTGCACGCATAGGGGCAATCCCGGAGCTGTGACCGCAAAGCTGTCGGCCAAGCATGGTGCCGGCCACGGAGGACTGTCCGTGGCTGTCAGCCTGCCTGGTAATCACAGCGCTACCACCACCGCTCTGCGGTAGGGCGGAAGGCGCAAGGTGCGTGGGGCGCCAGGCTGGGCGTCCCACGCACAGGACGGTTGCCGCGATCCTCTCGGCGGAGCGCGCTCGCTAGCATTGACGCTCGCGCCGACGTAGCTCAGTTGGTAGAGCACCTCCATGGTAAGGAGGGGGTCCGGGGTTCGAATCCCCGCGTCGGCTTGGCGCGAACCGATCGCCTCTGGGCGTTACTCGCTGTTGGCGATCGAGTTGGACGGTCGGCCCGTCAGTCCTCCGGCGCTGACCCCGGCGGTTGTACGCCTTGGAGGATCAGGTCGAGGTGGTGTTGCCAGTCCCAGTCGGGTTTGTTCGTGCCGATCGTCGCGCAGATCCCGCACATGACCATTGGGATGTCGCTTGCCTGGAAGTCGCTGCGCAGTTCGCCGGCGCGGTGAGCGCGCCCTACGAGCTCGTTGGCGAGGAGCATGAACTGCTCCATCTCTGAGGCGGCGTGGGCGAAGACGCGCTCGCCGCCGCTCATGAGCGCGAAGCGGGTCGCGGCGTCCTCGGCGACAGACGCGAGGTTTGCGCGCAGCGCGCCGACGAGCGCCGCGAACGCGCCGAGGTGCTCATCTGTCAGAGCTTGGCGGAGGTTCTCGCTGAAGAGCTCGAAGCGCTGGCGCACAAGCTCTCCCATCAGCGCCTCCTTGTCGGGGAAGTGCCGGTAGACGGTGCCAACGCCGACGCCGGCGTGATGGGCGATGTCGTCCATCTGGACGTTGGGCTGCTCACCGGCGAACAGCTCGCGTGCCGCGTCGATGATGCGTGCACGGTTGCGGCGCGCGTCGGCGCGCAGCGGACGCTCGCTCTCGATTGGCATGACGGTCACAGTGTTTTCACCCGACTCCCTTGACAAGCGGAATCATAGTTCACTATAGTCGCGGATGCAAACCGGAACCGGAGGTCAGCTTCCAATGAATTCGTACGTCGGACCCGATGCGCCCTCGCTCGACACGCCCCGCGCGAAGGGCCTCGCGCTGATGCTGCTGGCGATGACCCAGTTCGTGATCGTCATCGACGCGTCGATCGTCAACGTCGCGCTCCCCTCGATCGGCGCCCACCTGCACTTCTCCCGCGATGACCTCTCGTGGGTCGTGAACGCCTACACGCTCACATTCGGCGGGTTCCTGTTGCTTGGGGGGCGCCTCGCCGACCTGCTCGGCCGCCGGCGCATGTTCATGATCGGCCTGGTGCTCTTCTCGCTCGCCTCGCTGGCCGGCGGCCTGGCCCAGTCGGAGGCGTGGCTGATCGTCGCACGCGCGATCCAGGGGCTCGGCGCGGCGATCGTCTCACCGGCGGCGCTCTCGATCATCACGACCACGTTCGCCGAAGGAGCAGAGCGCAATCGCGCGCTCGGCGTGTGGGGCGCTGTCGCGGGCGCCGGCGGCGCGGCCGGCGTGCTGCTTGGAGGGATCCTCACGAGCGGCCTGTCCTGGCGCTGGGTGCTGTTCGTCAATGTCCCCATCGGCCTGATCGCCGCCACGCTCGCGCCGCGGATACTGCTGGAGAGCCACGCGGAAGACGACACCGAAGGCTTCGACATCCCCGGTGCGGTGACGGTCACCGCCGGACTTGCGCTGCTCGTCTACGCGGTCGTCGACGCCGTGAACGTAGGCTGGGGATCGACCGGCACGCTGTTGCGCCTCGCGGGGGCAGCCATCCTGCTCGGCGCGTTCGTCGTTATCGAGCATCGCCAGCGCCACCCGCTGCTGCCGTTCTCGATCTTCCGACTGCGCACGCTCCGCGGCGCCGACATCGTCGGCCTGCTGATCGGAATGTCGCTGTTCTCGATGTTCTTCTTCATCTCCCTCTACCTCCAAGACGTCCTTCACTACTCGCCGATCAAGGCCGGGGTCTCCTATCTCCCACTCGCGGTCGGGATCATCCTCTCCGCCGGCGCCGCCTCGCAACTGGTCACGCGTGTGGGCTTCAAGCCCACGCTGATCGGCGGACTGCTCTTGATCGCCGTCGCGCTGCTGTGGTTCTCGCGGGTGCGGGCACCGGGAGGCTCCTTTGCCGCTGACGTCCTCGGGCCGTCGATCCTCGCGGCGTTTGGGCTCGGCTTCTCCTTCGTTCCCGTGACGATCGCCGCGGTGACGGGCACCAAGCCACACGAGGCCGGTCTCGCCTCCGGGTTGATCAACACCTCACAACAGGTCGGCGGTGCGCTCGGCCTTGCGATCCTCGCCACCGTCGCCAACAGTCGCACCCAGAGCCTCCTGCACACAGGCGTGCACAACACATCAGTCGCTCTCACCAAGGGATACGACCGCGCGTTCCTCGTCGGCGCGGGCTTCGCGATCGTCGGAGCGATCCTCGCCGCCGTCCTGATCTCTTCGCGCGACAGCCGCGAACACTCCCGCGAGGCGCGCGGCGAGACCACCGCGCGCGCCGTCCAGGAAACCGAGCCTGCTCCGGTGTGAGGCTCGGTATCAAGAGGCCCTCGCAGAGCGCGTCCACCACACAAACACGAACATCTGTTCGCATTCCCGTCCGCATGGCTGAGTAGTTTGATCGGCGTCTACGAAAGGGCAGGCTCGGCGGCCGAGAGGTGAGCGGCCGTCGGGGCCTCGGCGCCAAAGGAGGGCCGAACAATGAGCGGACGCGGCAGCTGCGTCATCGCAGAGCAGGACCTGCAGGCAGAGGGAGCGATCCTTGGCCTGTTGCTGAACTTTGAAGCGGGAAGCATATGGTCGGTGGAGGAGATCGTCAGCCAGCTCAGCGTGTCACGGGTGGAGGTGATCGACGGCCTTGCGAGCCTGCAGGCCTCCGGTCTGATCCACCGTCTCGGGGACTTCGTATTCGTGACGCGTGCAGCTTCGCGCTTTGACCGCCTGGAACTGTAGTGCCGACCCCGGGTTTGGCCACCGAGAGGCGGGTCTAAGCGGTCAGCTGATCCCCTCGAGCAGCTCGGCGGGCGAGGACAGCTCGAGTCCTCTGGAGAGGATCACGATCGTCTCCAGGCGCGGCGAGCGCTTGCAGCGCTCCAGCAGGCTGATCTCGGTCCGATGCAAGTCGCACACATCTGCCAGTGCCTCCTGGGAGAGTCCCACGCGCGTGCGATGGCGGCGCAGATTGGCGGCGAACTGCTCACGGACGACATCCATGACTACCACTGTCGCGGTCCGCAGACGGAAGGTCTACAGACGATCGTCGGCGAGCGCTCTTCGCGCTTGTGTCCCCGTCGACCGGAATCGTGATCGAGCATTCGCGGATGCCTGGGCCTCTTGCATCGCGCACAACATGGTGGGGGCAGGATTCGAACCTGCGTAGGCTGAGCCAATCGGTTTACAGCCGATCTCCTTTAACCACTCGGACACCCCACCAGGCGTCCCGACATCAGTCGTGGATGAGAGTGCCATTGTAGTGCTCGAACCCGTGGTGCGTTCGCCTCCGGGGTCGGCGCTCGTTCACCGAGCGCCGACAGCCGTCAGCTGGCCTCGCGCAGCTGCTGGGCCTCGGGAGCGGCCTGGAGCTTCTTGAGTGTGCGACTCTCGATCTGACGGACACGCTCGCGGGTGATGTTGAAGGCGCGCCCGACCTCATCGAGCGTGCGGACGCGGTCGCCGGTGATGCCGTAGCGCATCTCGAGCACCTCCCGCTCGCGCTGCGGAAGCGAGGCGAGCACCCGCTCGACGCTCTGGCGACGCAGGGCCTCGGAGGCAAGCTCGAAGGGTGTCTGTGCGGCCGCGTCCTCAACGAAATCGGCCAGTGCGGAGTCTTCTTCGTCGCCGATCGGCTTCTCCAGCGACACCGGCTGCTGAGCCATGCGCTGCACCTCGCGCACCTCTTGAGTCGTGCACTGCAGCTCGGCGGCTATCTCGGCCGCACTCGGATCGCGACCAAGCTGTTGGATCAATGTGCGCTCGGCGTAGATGACCTTGTTGAGCCGATCCACCATGTGTACAGGTATGCGGATCGTGCGTCCCTTGTCGGCGATCGCGCGAGTGACCGACTGGCGGATCCACCAGGTGGCGTAGGTCGAGAACTTGTAGCCGCGACGGTAGTCGAACTTCTCCACCGCGCGGATCAAGCCGAGCGAACCCTCCTGGATCAGATCGAGGAAGTTCATGCCGCGCCCGAGGTAGCCCTTGGCGATCGACACGACCAGGCGCAGATTGGCCTCGATCATGTGCTGCTTGGCAGCCACATCGCCACGTTCGATGCGCTTGGCCAGGCACACCTCCTCCTCGGCGCTCAGCAGCGGCACGCGGCCGATCGAGCGTAGATACAGCCGCAGCGAATCAACGCTCGGCTCGGCGCTCAGGTCGATCTCGCCTTTGTGGATCTCCTCCAAGCGAGACCGCAGCGCTTGGTGATCGAACTCGTCCTCGTTCTCCTCCAGCTCGGCGACGGAAGCGTCCGTTGCCGCAAGCAGAACATCAGTGGTGGTACTCATTTCGGACCCCCCAGGTCCACACAACTCCCCGCCGAAACGACCCCCGCTTCGACCTCCCCAGACCTGACTACCGGCCTCCTATGCGATTTCGTGCGACATTGGCAGTGTTTGCGCTTGTTGTGCCCTCGGATCCCAACCCGATCACTCCCTGCCGGCGATCCAAGCCATGTGCGGAGTGATACCAGAAATGGCCGTCGGGGGACCCCGATTGCCTAGGCCCTACCCACCTGGCGCTAGTCTTGCCCGCAGGGTGGCCATGACTATGCGCTCTACACCATCGCTTTCGATCGACGCCGCCGGCGACGACGTTCAAGCCCGCATGCCGTCGGTGCCGGTGGGGCTCTCGCGCGTGGGAGTGACCGGTGTGGAGAAGGTCATCCGTATCCGCGACGAGCTGTTCTTCGCGCGCCTGGAATGCTTTGTCGACTTGAGCTCCGATCAGAAGGGTGCTCATATGTCGCGCTTCGAGGAGGTGGTGAACGAGGCAATCGGCGAGGTGGTGCTGGGAGAGTCGCCGTTCAGAGCGGAGACACTGGCGAGGCACATTGCCGAGCTCGTGCGCGAACGTCAGGGTGCCGAGCGCGCCGAGGTGACGATCGCCGCGCGCTACCCCGAGCACAAGCCGGCGCCGGTGTCGGGCGTGGGCACACAGGAGATCTACACGCTCTACGGTCGCGCGGTCGCTCTGCCAAGTGGCACCCGCCAGATGGTGGGGGTCTCGGCGACCGGGATGACCGCATGTCCCTGTGCACAGGAGCTGGTCGCCGCACGCGCCCGCGAGCGTCTGCTCGCAGACGATTTCAGTGAGGGGCAGGTCGAGCGCATACTGGAGCGTGTGCCTGTTGCGACTCATAATCAGCGCGGGCTGGGCACGCTGCACATCGGATGCGTTGAGGATTGCTCGGCCGAGATCGACGCATCGAGTCTGCTGGAGATCGTGGAGAGCTCGATGTCCTCTGAGATCTACGAGCTGATGAAGCGCTCAGACGAGGTGGAGGTCGTGGAAAAGGCCCATCGTCGTCCGCGCTTTGTCGAGGATTGTGTGCGCGAGATGCTGGCCGGTGTGGTCGAGCGCTTCCCCGAGCTGCCCGATGGCAGCTTCGTGATGGCGCGTCAGGAGAACCTGGAGACGATCCACCAGCACAACGTGGTGGCCGAGCGCCACGGGCTCATGAGCGAGTTGCGCCAGGAGATTCGGACGGAGCGGCCGGTGTCGCATCAGTGCACGCTGGACGAGTGGCTCGACGGAAGTAGTCGAGACCTGAGAGCACAGTGATCCCAACCATCAGGTAGACCAGCAGCGACACCCACAGGGGGGATCCATGCACCGCGATGACGGCGAGGATCGCTGCGATCTGCACGCATGTCTTGACCTTGCCGAACATCGAGGCTTCGATCACGACGCCCGACTGCCCGGCGTTGGCGCGCAGCACCGTGACCGCGAGCTCGCGCGCGATAATCACCATCGCGACCCACCCTTCCAGGCGGTGCAGGGAGACGAGCGAGAGCAGCGCGCCGACGATCAGGAGCTTGTCGGCGAGCGGGTCCATCAGCTTGCCGAAGGTTGTGATCGAGTCGCGGGTGCGCGCCAGGTAGCCGTCTACGAAGTCGGTGAGCGAGGCGAGCGCGAATACCACCGCGGCGAGCACGTCTCCCGAGGGGGTGTTGCCAAGCAGCGCGACGACGAGCACCGGCACCAGCATGATGCGCAAGACCGTGAGCACGTTGGGGAGGTTCAGGGGAAACATCGGCACAGCCATTATGTCCGCAATTCCAAGTGTTGGCGCGGCGACGCGACGGTCGCTGGATTGCCACCACCGGATCGCCGGCCTCGGGTCGATAGGGTGTGCCCAATGCCCCTGGTCCCGATGGTCATAGAGCGCACCGCACGCGGCGAGCGCGAGTTCGACATCTTCTCGCGGCTACTCAACGAGCGGATCATCTTCCTGGGCACCCCGATCGAAGATCAGGTGGCGAATCTAGTGGTGGCGCAGCTGCTGCACCTGGAGTCCCAGGACCCCGAAAAGGACATCTCGATCTACATCAACTCACCCGGCGGAAGCGTGTACTCGGGCCTTGCGATCTACGACACGATGCGCTTCGTGAAGCCCGACATCCACACGATGTGCGTCGGGGTGGCGATGTCGATGGGCTCGCTGCTGTTGGCGGGTGGCACTAAGGGCAAGCGTGCGGCCTTGCCGAACTCGCGCATCCTGATCCACCAGCCCTCGGCGGGCTTTGAAGGCCAGTCCACCGACATCGAGATCCACGCCCGCGAGATCCTCACGGTGCGAGCGCGCCTGGATGAGATCTACGCCGAAAATACCGGCCTATCGACTGATCAGGTGCGCGAAGACATGGAGCGCGACCGCTTCTTCACCGCCGAGCAGGCGCTCGAGTACGGCCTGATCGACCGGGTGCTCGAGCCTCACTGAGACAACTCGGGCTCGCGTTCTCGCGGGGCGGTTTCTTCGAGTTGAGGCCGGCGTAGTTGGTCCGGCGATGCGTGCCGGACGGGCAACGGAGGCTGTTTTTTGGGGGGAGGGCCGGCGGAGCCGGCCTATGCGTGCCGGTGGTGCTGAGAACGCGGGTGGTCAACGACTATTCTCGCGGGGCTCCCATGGCCCGTCTCACTGTTCTAGAGCGCATCGCGCTGTCCCTGATTGCTCTCCTGACGGTGCTGGCGGGGTTCGCCAACTATCAAACGTGGGCGCCTGTGCCGCGTTTTGCGATCGCCACCGTCGCGCTCGCGGGTCTGGCGTGGGTCGTGTCGTTTGCCACCGAGCAGCTGGGCGAGCGGTTTGGCCCGGCGGTCACCGGCATGTTGCAATCCACGCTTGGCAACCTGCCCGAGCTGTTCGTGGTCGTCTTCGCCCTGCAGAAGGGCGAGCTGGTGGTGGCGCAGACGGCGATCGTCGGCTCGATCTTTGCCAACGCGATGCTCGTGCTGGGTCTGGTGATCGTGGTGGGCGCCCACAGGGCGCCCGACGGTGTGATGCGCTTCTCCCACCGTCTGCCGCGCGACACCGCCACGCTGTTGCTGGTCACCGTGTTCATCATCGTGCTGCTCGGTCTCTCGCTTGCCTCGCACGACCCGGCGAGCCATCACGTGGACACGATCTCAGCGGTCGGGGCGGTGAGCCTGCTGGTGGTGTATCTGGCGTGGGTGGTGCCGTACCTGCGCGCCGACAAGCCTCCAGGGGCGGAGGATGAGCCTCCGGGGGCGGGGGATGCGGCCGAGCGCGACGGGCCGCGACTGTCGCTGCGATTCACGCTCACACTGCTGTTCGCGGGTGGGATCGGCTCCGCGTTCGTCTCCGACTGGTTTGTGAACGCACTGGAGCCCGCGATCGTGCAGCTCAAAATCTCCCAGGCGTTTGCGGGTCTCGTGATCGTGGCGATCGCGGGCAATGCGGTCGAGAACACCGCTGGGCTCGTGCTGGCCTGGAGAGGACGCTCCGACCTGGCGATCTCGGTCGTCAAGAACTCCGTCGCGCAGATCGCCGCGTTTCTGTTCCCGCTCTTGGTGCTGATCTCGTTCCTGCTCGCTACCACGCTCACGTTCGCACTCGCTCCTGTGTACATCGGCGCGCTGCTCGTGATGGCGCTCGCGATGTGGCAGGTGACCGGTGACGGCGAAGCCGCCGCGTTCGAGGGCTGGGCGCTGGTGGCGCTGTATGTGATTCTTGCGACACTTACGCTTTACGAGTAGCTCGACTTCCGGCAGTCGGTTCCCATCGGGAACGTCGCCAGGAGTGCGGGCGGCAGGCACGGAAGAGCGGTACGGGCATCACGCCGCTAGGCTTGCGCCGTCATGCGCCTCGCCACCTTTCTTCCACCCGGCAGCTCCTCGCCGCGTGCTGGAGAGGTACATGGAGAGAAGGTGGTGGCGTTTGCCGACGAGCGCACGACGGTGCTCGATTGCCTGCGCGATCCCAGCGGCCCAGGGTCAAGCGGTGAGAGTGCCGACGGCCCGTCGTTTGCGCTCGGAGAGATAACACTGCTCGCGCCGGTGCCCGAGCCGCGCGCGATCTTTGGGATTGGACTCAACTACGCCGACCATATCGCCGAGACGGGCGGCACGGCGCCAGAGGTTCCGCTGGTGTTCACAAAGCTCCCGGCCTCTGTGGTGGCGCCGGGAGCGTCGGTGCGCTGTCCGCGTGTCGTCAAGCGCTTGGACTACGAGGGCGAGCTGGCGGTCGTGATGGGCGCGAACGGGCAGGTGGCGGGCTACGCCGTCGCCAACGACCTCACCGCGCGCGATCTGCAGGGACGCGAGACCCAGTGGACGCGCGCGAAGGGCGCCGACGATTTCTGTCCCTACGGCCCGTGGATCACCACCGCCGATGAGATACCCGACCCGCATGGGCTGTGGTTGCGCACGTGGGTGGGTGGCGAGTTGCGCCAGGATTCCTCGACTTCGAACCTGATCTTCAAGATCCCCGAGTTGGTGCGGTTCATCTCAGAGACCTGCACGCTTGCGGCCGGAGACCTGATCCTGACCGGCACGCCTAGCGGCGTCGGTATGGGTCTGGACCCGCCGCGCTTCCTCGCCTCGGGCGATGTGGTGCGCATCGAGATCGAGGGGCTCGGGCATATCGAGCACTCGGTCGCCTGAGGCGACGGTTAGCTTTTCAGCAGCCCGCCTACCAGCGCTCCGGCCACTCCGCCGGTGGCCGCCGCGCCGGCGTTGCCGTTGTTCTCGCCCTCCTGCGGATCGATGAACATCGTCTGGATCGCCAGCCGCCCAGGTCCGGTAAAGCGGTTCCATGTGAGCTTGCCGCCACCTCCGAACATGCCCGACTTCAGACCCATCGTGATCGCCTCGAGCTTCACCGTGGGGTCCTTGAACAGCCATGCGCCGGCCTCCACGTCGAGTTGCTCGCCCGCGTCGAGCTGCACGAGGAACACGTTGCCGTGGCCGTGCAGCCACACCAGCGCATCGCCGTCCGTGGCACGGAACTTGTCCATGAAGATCCCCGACCCGCCCAGCAGCATGTTCTGCACGCCCTGGATCCGTTCGAAGCTGTAGTCGAGGTTGTCGGTTGCCGCCACGAACTGGTGCTCGCGCACGTCCAGGCCTTCGCCCTGGCGCAGGTGCAGCGGCACGCACTGTCCTGGCGAATCGCGCGAGAACGCGATCCTGCCCGACCCGGCGGTACGTGTCACGAAGTACTCCATTCCGGCGATCTTGCGCTTTACGCCGCCTGGAAGCTTCTTCAACTCGACGTCGACTCCGGTCTGCTTCCACAGCAGCACGTGATGCTCGAACATCACGCTTGCGCCGCCCACTTCGATCTGAAGCTCAGGCACGAGCGCTCCGCGTATGTGGTAGGTCACGCCCGCAAACGTCTCGTCTTGAACGCTCGCCTCTATCGGCTCCGGCAGATGCATGGCTGATTGTCTCCTTCTCGCGGGTTGGTCGATCGATCGGGCCCTCAGCCCGCTTATCGGCATCGATGTGCCGCACGTTAGCCGCACAAACCTGGGCTGTGCGCTCCTCCATTGGCCACGGGATGAGGCTGCTCGTGACCACTCGGGCGTTCGCAAGCACCCACCCCGCCGCGTCGAGCGCTCGGCCGCGCTAGACTTTGCCGCACCTCGCGCCTGGGCGGGGTTTTCTTGTCCTGGGCGCCGCTGACGACGACTACGCAGGGAACTTCACTATGGCTCGCGGAGACGTACGGATCGCTATCACCCTCGCCTGCGAGGAGTGCAAGCACCGCAACTACCAAACAAACAAGAGCAAGCGCAACAATCCCGATCGGGTGTCGCTGCGCAAGTACTGCCGCTGGTGTCGTCGTCACACCAGCCACCGGGAGACCCGCTAGCGCGGAGCGCAGCTGTGGCCCGTGACCGCAAGCGCGCCAGACAACGTCGCTCGAGACCCGTACGCGAGGGTGCGCGCACCCCATCCACAAATGGGCCCGCGCGCGCCGACCTGCCGGGCGCCCTCTCCCACACGGGAGACGTTGACGAGTTCGACGCAGCGCTCATCCGCGGCGCCGGAGGCGTTCCGGTCGAGCAGCCACTGGAGAACGGCGAGGTCACTCCACATGAGAACGGCGAGGTCTCTCGTGAGCAAGAGCCCGCTGAGCTCGAGCCGGCCGAGCTGGTTCCCGCTGGCGGCGGGAGCGGCGGACGCCGTGGCGGCGGGCGCAGGTCGGCCGAGGATGCATTCGGTGAGGGCGCCGCTTCGGAGGGCGCCGTTCCCGAGGCGGCTCCCGCTCGCAAGCCTTCACAGCCGCTGCCAGTTCGCGCGGTCGCCTTCCTGCGGGCCAGCTGGGCCGAGCTACAACGAGTACAGTGGCCTGATCGTCGCCAGGTCACGCAAGCCACAGCGGTCGTGCTCGGCTTCGTGGCGGTTGCCGGCGCCTACCTCGGTGCAGCCGACTGGTTGGCCGGAAAGATCATCAACTTCATCCTCTAGGTAAGCGCTTCACCAAGTAGCGTCTGTTCGCGTTTTCTCGCATTGTCCTGTCTTATCCACCACTTCAAGCTGTCAGGAAGCTGAATGTTTCGTTGGTATGTCGTAAACACCTATTCCGGTCACGAGAACAAGGTCAAGCACAATCTCGAGCACCGTGTCGTGTCGCTCGGCCAACAGCGCGCCGTGCGCACGGTGGTCGTCCCCACCGAGTCGGTCTCGGAGATGAAGGACAACCAGAAGATCACCGTCGAGAAGCGCACGATGCCCGGCTACGTGCTCGTCAACATGGAGCTCAACGAGGATTCATGGGGCGTCGTCAAGGGCACGCCCGGCGTGACCGGCTTCGTCGGCTCCTCCCAGGAGCCGGTGCCGCTCACCCAGGTGGAGGTGGATCGGCTGCTGCACAAGGAGGTCGCCACCGCGCCTCGTACCCGTGCTCAGTTCACGATCGGCGAGACAGTCAAGGTGGTCTCGGGACCGCTGTCAGACTTCTCCGGGGAGATCTCCGAGATCAACGACGATGCTGCCAAGCTCAAGGTCCTGGTATCAATCTTTGGCAGGGAGACACCTGTAGAGGTGGGCTTCGACCAAGTTAAGAAGCTCTAGGCGTGGGATAGACAATGGCCAAGAAGGTACTCACAACGATCAAGCTGCAAGCACGCGGTGGGCAGGCTAGCCCGGCGCCTCCGGTCGGCCCTGCCCTGGGCCAGCACGGCATCAACATCATGGAGTTCTGCAAGGCGTTCAACGCGCAAACGCTCGCGGAGACCGGCACGATCATCCCGGTCGTGATCACGGTCTATGAGGACCGCTCGTTCACGTTCGTCACCAAGACCCCGCCCGCAGCCGTCCTGATCAAGCAGGCTCTGAAACTGGAGAAGGGGTCGGGTGAGCCCAACCGCAACAAGGTCGGCAAGATCACCGACGCGCAGCTGCGCGAGATCGCCGAGCGCAAGCTCGCCGACCTCAATGCCCATGATGTCGATCAAGCAGTCAAGATCATCGCGGGGACCGCGCGGTCGATGGGTGTGGAGGTTGCGTCATGAGCGCCCACGGACGCCGCCACCGCGACGGCCTCGAGAAGGTCGATCGCGACCGCGAGCACGAGCCCGCCGAGGCGGTTGCGCTCGTCAAGGGCCTTGCCAACGCGAAATTCGACGAGTCGATAGAGATTCATGTGCGCACCGGACTCAACGTGCGTCACGCCGACGAGCAGCTGCGCGGCACGATCGCGCTCCCCAACGGGCTCGGCAAGGACGTCAAGGTCGTCGTGTTCGCACAGGGCGAGAAGGCGCGCGAAGCGCAGGAGGCCGGCGCCGATGTCGTTGGCGCCGAGGACTTGGCAAAGCGCATCGAGGAGGACGGCTTCGACGATTTCGATGTCGCGATCGCAACCCCCGACCTGATGTCGGTGGTGGGGCGCCTCGGCCGCATTCTCGGCCCGTCCGGGAAGATGCCCAACCCGAAGGTTGGCACCGTCACAATGGACGTCGCCAAAGCCGTCGAGGACTCGAAGTCCGGCAAGATCGAGTACCGCACCGATCGCACCGCGATCGTGCATCTCGTGATCGGCAAGGCCAGCTTCGATGAGCAACGGCTGCTGGAGAACTACGCGGCCGTGATCGAAGAGCTCGTCCGCGCGAAGCCCTCATCGGCGAAGGGTCGCTACCTGCGCACGGTCACGATGACCTCGACCATGGGTCCTGGCGTCAAAGTCGACCCCACCCGCACCCGCGAAATCGTCGGAGAGCCGGCAGCAGCCTGATTTAATCGACAGCTCACCGCCCGAGACCCCCGGCGCCGCCACGGCGGAGAAGACCGGGACAGGTGGAGCATTGAGGCAGGTTCATCCTCGCTCTCGACGCCCGCCTGTGTGCGGGCGTTGCGCGTCTTACGAGAGCAAGGAACCACATGAACCGAGAGCAAAAGGCAGCGACCATCGAGGCACTGGCGGAGGAGATCAACGCCTCCGAGGCGGTTTTCGCGGTGGACTACCGCGGCATCTCCGTGCCCCAGGCAGCCGAGCTGCGCACCAAGCTTCGCGACGCTGATGCCACGTTCCGCGTGGTCAAGAACTCACTCACCGAACGCGCCGCCGACCAGGTGGGCGCCGAGACGCTCAAGCCGTTGCTCGCCGGACCTACAGCGCTCACGTTCGTGCGTGGCGACGCGGCGCTCGCGGCGAAGGCGATCGCGGACCTCGCGCGCGCCACGCAGCTGGTGCCGTTCAAGGGTGGGCTGATGAATGGCGACGTGCTCGACGCCGACCAGATCCGCGCGATCTCGCGTCTGCCCTCGCGAGAGGCGCTCTACGGGCAACTCGTCGGGATCGTGGCCTCGCCGATCTCCGGCCTCGTGCGCACGCTGAACGCGCTCGTCGGAGGTCTTGCGGTGGCGCTCGGGCAGGTGCAGGAGAAGAAGGCATCGGGCGAGATTCCCGCAGGCGAGCCTCCGGCCGAGGCAGCGGCGCCGGTTGCCGCCGAGCCGGCCGCTGAGGAGGCGCCCGCCGAGGCCGCGGCAACGGAGAAGGCACCGGCCGAGGAGACATCTGTCGAGGAGCCCACTCCCATTGAGCAGGCTCCCACCGAGGAGCCCACCGCGGAAGAGGCACCTGCTGAGGCGGCGCCAGTCGAGAAGGCGACCAGCGAGCAGCCCGAGGCAGAGGAGCAGCCCGAGGCAGAGGCGACCGCCGCCGAGGAGACCTCGACCACAGACCAAGCTGAGTCGGCATCTGAGCCGGCACAAGACGACAACAACACGGACGCATCGGCGCAGGATGAGCCCGAGAGCGCCGAAGCGACCAAGGAGGACTGACAGATGGCAACAAGCACACAGGAGTGGATAGAGGAGCTGAAGGGCATCTCGGTGCTCGAGCTCGCCGAGCGCATCAAGGCGCTCGAGGAGGAGTTCGGCGTGTCGGCGGCTGCCGTGGCAGCGCCGGCTGCCGCTGCCGCTGGTGGCGGTGGCGGAGGCGAGGCGGCCGAGGACGAAGGCCCCACCACCGTCGACGTGATCCTCGCCGCTGCAGGCGACAAGAAGATCCAGGTGATCAAGGTCGTGCGCTCCGCTACCGGCCTCGGGCTGAAGGAGGCCAAGGCACTCGTCGACGAGGCTCCCAAGCCGGTGAAGGAGGGCATCGAGCGCGAGGAGGCCGACAAGCTGAAGGCCGAACTCGAGGAGGCCGGAGGCGCAGTCGAGTTGAAGTAGCTCGTGGCGGCGGGGGCTCCGCATGGATGCCCCCGCATGCCCAGTCGCTCGCAAATTCGGCTTTTCTGCTGTAGAATGTCGCTCGCTGGCCGATAGTCGCAGCCACCCACAGCAGCATGATGCCGCGCCACATACGCGGTAATCGGGGGTGGGGTCCGTGAGCGCCGGCTGCCCCACTTGAGGGCGCCGATAGTCTGTGCTATCTTTGATGGTCGCGCGTTTGCGCCCGCTTTTGCCCGTCTCTCGCCCTCCGAAGGAGTCATTTCTTGGCTGCTGTTGATGCTCTCCGGACGCGCCGGTCCTTCGCGCGTCTGTCCAAGTCTGTCGACGTACCGAACCTCATCGATATCCAGCGCCGCTCGTTTCTGTGGCTGACCGATCCCCAAAAGGGCGGTCTGCGCGAGACGATCGACGACATCTCCCCGATCGAGGACTACACCGGCAATCTCGCGGTGCAGTTCGGCGAGTTCGTCTTCGACGAGCCCGTCGCCTCGCTCGAGCAGTGCCGCGAGAAGGATTTGACATATGCACGTCCGCTGACGGTCACCGTCGCGTTCATCAATCGCGAGACGGGAGAGATCCGTGAGCAGTCCGTGTTCATGGGCGACTTCCCGTGGATGACCGAGCGCGGGACGTTCGTCATCAACGGCACCGAGCGCGTCGTGGTGACGCAGCTGGTGCGCTCTCCCGGTGCCTACCTGATGGAGCCCAAGGATCGCGAGAAGCAGGTGTTCATCGCGAACCTGATGCCCGCTCGCGGCTCGTGGCTGGAGCTGGAGATCGACAAGAAGGGCAAGGTCTTCGTCCGCATCGACCGCAAGCGCAAGCTGCCCGTCACGGTGCTTTTGCGCGCGATGGGCTACGCGACCGATGAGGAGATCCTGCGGCTGTTCGAGAACTCGCACTACATCCGCAACACGATCGAAGCCGACACCGAACAGACCCGCACCGAAGAGGGCGCCCTGATCGAGCTGTTCAAGAAGCAGCGTCCCGGCGAGCCGCCGAGCGTCGAGAACGCGAAGGCGCTGCTCAACCAGCTGTTCTTCGACCCCAAGCGCTACGACCTCACGCGCGTGGGTCGCTACAAGCTCAACTCGCGGCTCGGTCTCGACATCGACATCGACACCCGCACGCTCACCCACGACGACATCCTCGCGCTGGTCAAGGAGCTCGTGTCGCTGCCCAAGCGTCTTGGGATGCCCGAGGAGCCGGAGATCGAGATCAAGGACTACGCCGCTGAGGCGACGAGCATGCCGCGCGAGCCCGTCGAGGAGCACCTCGACGAGTACGAGCACTTCGGCAACCGCCGTCTGCGCACCGTCGGCGAGCTGATCCAGGAGGCCTTCCGCATTGGCCTCTACCGCATGGAGCGCGTCGTGCGCGAGCGTCTGACGACAGAGGACGCCGACACGATCACGCCACAGACGATCATCAACATCCGCCCGGTCGTGGCCGCGCTGAAGGAGTTCTTCGGCTCCTCGCAGCTGTCGCAGTTCATGGACCAGACGAATTCTCTCTCGGGGCTCACGCACCGTCGGCGTCTGTCTGCGCTCGGCGCCGGTGGTCTCACCCGCGAGCGTGCGCCGATCGAGGTGCGCGACGTGCACCCCACCCACTACGGGCGCATGTGCCCGATCGAGACGCCCGAGGGTCCGAACATCGGCCTGATCGGCTCGCTGTCCTCCTTCGCGGAGGTGTCCGAGTACGGCTTCGTCACCACCCCCTACAGGGTCGTCAAGGACGGCGTCGCGACCGCAGAAGTCGTGCGCCTTGACGCCAATCAGGAGGAGGAGCAGCTGATCGCGCAGGCGAACACGCCGATCGATGAGAAGACCGGCAAGCTGCTGGGCAAGGAGATCCTGTGCCGCACACAGGCCGGCCAGTACGTGACGGTCGGCCCCAAGGACGTGGACCTGGTCGACGTGTCTCCCGAACAGATCTGGTCGGTTGCCACAGCGATGATCCCGTTCCTCGAGCACGACGACGCCAACCGCGCGCTGATGGGCTCCAACATGCAGCGCCAGGCGGTGCCGCTGCTCAAGACCGACGCCCCGCTGGTGGGCACCGGTATGGAGCGCCGCGCCGCGCTCGACACCGGCGACGTGCTGCTGACCCGCAACGCCGGCACGATCGACTTCGTCGATGCCAACCGCATCGCGATCGAGACGACCGGCGGCGAGAAGGACGAGTACGAGCTGCAGAAGTTCATGCGCTCAAACCAGGGCACCCTGATCCACCACAAGCCGCGTGTCAGCTCCGGACAGAAGGTCAAGGCGGGCGATGTGCTCGCCGACGGCTCTTCGACCGACAAGGGCGAAATGGCGCTCGGCAAGAACCTGATGGTGGCGTTCATGTCCTGGGAGGGCTACAACTTCGAGGACGCGATCATCCTCTCCAAGCGCCTCGTGCAGGATGACGAGCTCACCTCGATCCACATCGAGGAGTACGAGATCGACGCGCGCACGACCAAGCTCGGCGACGAGGAGATCACGCGCGACATCCCCAACCGCTCGGAGGAGTCGCTGCGCAACCTCGACGATCGCGGCATCGTGCGCGTCGGGGCCGAGGTCGCCTCGGGCGACCTGCTCGTCGGCAAGGTCACGCCCAAGGGTGAGACCGAGCTGACCGCCGAGGAGAAGCTGATCCGCGCGATCTTCAAGGAGAAGGCGCGCGAGGTGCGTGACACATCCTTGAAGGTGCCCCACGGCGAGGGTGGCGTGGTGATCGACGTGATGACCTTCAGCCGCGACGAGGGCGATGACCTGCCGCCGGGCGTGAACGACCTGGTGCGCGTGTTCGTCGCCAAGAAGCGCAAGATCTCCGAGGGCGACAAGCTCGCGGGCCGTCACGGCAACAAGGGTGTGATCTCGAAGATCGTCGATCAGCAGGACATGCCCTTCCTGGAGGACGGCACCCCGGTTGACGTGATCCTCAACCCGCTCGGTGTGCCGAGCCGCATGAACGTCGGGCAGATCCTCGAGACGCATCTCGGCTGGGCCGCCGCGCAGGGCTGGTATGACGACGGCACCGAGGCCTACAAGGAAGCCGACGCAAACGGCGACAAGCGCCGCGTGTATGTGTCCACGCCGGTGTTCGACGGGGCCACCGTCGAAGACGTCGACACTGCTTTGGTCAAGTGGCAGGACGCGCACGAGGGTCGTATTCGCATGGACGTCGACAAGTCCCGTCGTATCGGCGAGCAGGCGTCCGGCAAGATGACTCTGTTCAACGGTCGCACCGGCGAGCCGTTCGCCGAGCAGGTGACCGTTGGCTACATGTACATCCTCAAGCTGCTGCACCTCGTGGACGACAAGATCCACGCTCGCTCGACCGGGCCCTACTCGCTGGTCACCCAGCAGCCGCTGGGGGGCAAGGCGCAGTTCGGCGGTCAGCGCTTCGGCGAGATGGAGGTGTGGGCGCTGGAGGCGTTCGGCGCCGCCTACACCTTGCAGGAGATGCTCACGATCAAGTCTGACGACACTGTCGGGCGCGTAAAGGCCTACGAGGCGATCGTCAAGGGCGAGAACATCGCCGAGCCGAGCATCCCCGAGTCGTTCAAGGTGCTGCTCAAGGAGATGCAGTCGCTGGCGCTCGACGTCGGGGTTGTCTCCGAGGAGGGCCAGCACACCGAGCTGCGCGACGAAGACGACGACCTGCTGCGCGCCGCCGAGGAGCTCGGCATCGACCTCTCGGGCGTACGTGCTCCCACAGGCGAGGTCACCGAGACCGAGCCGCCGGAGGAGGGTGCGGTCGCCGAGTCAGACGGCCAGGAGGGCCAGGCCGACGATGGCGAGCCCGAGGTGGCGCTCGACATAGAGGGGCTCATCGAGGACGGAATCGGAATCGAGGAGCTGGACAACCCTGGTGAGCCTGTTGGCGAGCCGGCTGAGGGGAGTGACCAATGATCGACATAAACAACTTCGACGCCATAGAGATCTCCCTCGCCTCCTCCAAGCAGATCCGGGGCTGGAGCTCCGGCGAGGTGACCAAGCCCGAGACGATCAACTACCGCACGCTCAAGCCCGAGAAGGATGGGCTGTTCTGCGAGCGCATCTTCGGTCCCACCAAGGACTGGGAGTGCTACTGCGGCAAGTACAAGCGCGTGCGCTACAAGGGCATCGTGTGTGAGCGTTGCGGCGTTGAGGTCACACGCTCGAAGGTTCGTCGCGAGCGCATGGGCCACGTCGATCTGGCCGCTCCGGTCAGCCACATCTGGTTCTTCAAGGGCGTGCCCAGCCGGATCGGCTACCTGCTCGACATGGCGCCCAAGGAGCTGGAGAAGGTCCTCTACTTCGCCGCGTCGATCGTCACCTGGGTGGATGACGAGGCCCGCTCCAAGGACCTCGACACTCTGGAGAAGGAGGTCAACAAGGTCCTCGACTCCTATGCGGCGGAGCTTCAGGAGCGCGTGCTCGAACTGCGCGAGTCCCTGAGCCGTCGCGAGAAGTACCTCACGAACGGCAAGCAGACCTCTTTCAACGACGAAGACCACCTGTGGGCGGACTCGCTTGACCTCAACCTCTCGAAGATCTCAGACGAGGAACGCGAGAAGCTGATCAAGGAGCTCAACAAGACCTTCGAGGCTGACATCGCCGACACCGAAGCCTATATCGAGGACGGCGCCGAGCGGATGCGCAACGTTTGGGAGCTGTTCAAGACGATGGAACCCAAGCAGATCGAGCACGACGAGACCACCTTCCGCGAGCTCAAGGAGCGCTTCGGCTCCTCCTACGGCTTCGGCGAATACTTCCGTGGCGGCATGGGCGCCGAGGCGATCCGCGACCTGCTCCAGCAGGTCGACCTGGAGGCCGAACGCACAGAACTCGAGGAGCAGGTGAAGACCGGCAAGGGCCAGAAGCAGGCACGTGCGGTCAAGCGCCTGAAGGTGGTCAGCGCATTCATCCAGTCAGGCAACAAGCCCGAGATGATGGTGCTCGATGCCGTGCCGGTGATCCCCCCGGAGCTGCGCCCGATGGTGCAGCTCGACGGTGGACGCTTCGCGACCTCCGACCTCAACGACCTCTACCGCCGCGTGATCAACCGCAACAACCGCCTCAAGCGGCTGCTCGATCTCGGCGCGCCGGAGATCATCGTCAACAACGAGAAGCGCATGCTGCAGGAGGCCGTCGACGCGCTGTTTGACAACGGTCGCCGTGGGCGTCCTGTCACCGGGCCGGGCAACCGTCCGCTGAAGAGTCTCTCGGACATGCTCAAGGGCAAGCAGGGTCGCTTCCGCCAGAACCTGCTCGGCAAGCGCGTGGACTACTCGGGACGTTCGGTGATCGTCGCCGGCCCGTACCTGAAGCTGCACCAGTGCGGTCTGCCGAAGATCATGGCGCTGGAGCTGTTCAAGCCGTTCATCATGGCGCGCTTGGTGGAGCGCAAGTCGGCGCAGAACATCAAGGCGGCCAAGAAGATGGTCGACTCGATGATCGGCGAGGTGTGGGACGTGCTCGAGGAGGTCATCCACGAGCACCCGGTGCTGCTCAACCGCGCCCCGACGCTTCACCGTCTCGGTATTCAGGCGTTCGAACCGCTGCTGGTCGAGGGCAAGGCGATCCAGGTGCACCCGCTGGTGTGCCACGCCTTCAACGCCGACTTCGACGGCGATCAGATGGCGGTGCATCTTCCGCTATCGGCCGAGGCCCAGGCGGAGGCGCGCATCCTGATGCTCTCCTCCAACAACATTCTCAGTCCGGCCCACGGCGCGCCGCTTGCGACGCCCACCCAGGACATGATCCTGGGCGCCTACTACCTCACCTATGGCCTCGAAGCCGACGAGCTCTCGAAGATCGACAGGGCAACCTACGAGCCCCGACCGCACGTGTTCCGCACCGCGCAGGAGGCCGAGCTCTCCTACGAGGCCGGCGTCGTGAAGCTGCACGACATCGCCGAGTTCCGTCCGATGGGACGCGAGGGCGGGCACCTGCTCACGACGGTTGGGCGGATCATCTACAACGACCGCATCGAGCGGGCCCTGGCCGAGGCGCTTGGCGATCAGTTCGACGCGTCCAAGTACGTGTACGTCAACCAGTCGATGAAGAAGCGCGACACCACGCGCTTGATCGACGCGCTCGTGCAGAGCTATGGCGCCACCACGATCTCGCTGGTGCTTGACGCGTTCAAGGACCTCGGCTTCAAGTACGCCACACAGGCAGGCATCACGATCTCCAAGAACGACGTGGTCGTGCCGCCCTCCAAGCAGTCGATCCTCGACAAGTACGACAAGCTCGTGGGCGACATCACCGACCAGTACGACATGGGCCTGATCACCCAGGAGGAGCGCCACGAGGCGGTCGTGGAGAAGTGGAACGCCGCCACCGACGAGGTCGCGGAGGCGATGATCGAGAACCTCGACACGCTCAACCCGATCTTCATGATGGCCAACTCGGGCGCCCGCGGTTCCTTCAAGCAGATCCGCCAGCTCGCGGGGATGCGCGGCCTGATGGCCAATCCGAAGGGCGAGATCATCGAGCGACCGATCAAGTCCAACTTCATGGAGGGCCTGTCGGTGCTCGAGTACTTCATCTCCACGCACGGCGCGCGAAAGGGCTTGGCCGACACGGCCCTGCGTACCGCCGACTCGGGCTACCTCACCCGACGCCTGGTGGATGTCGCTCAGGACGTGATCATCCGCGAGGTCGATTGCGGCACCGAGGAATACATCGAGATGGCCGTCTGGAACGACGGGCAGGAGCCCAACGAAAACCTCGTGGGTCGCACGGCCGCGCAGCCGATCACCACCAAGCGCGGACGGATGCTCGCCGAGGGCGGACAGGAAATCGGACGTCAGCAGCTCGCCGACATCGTGGAGGCGTTCGCCGACGATCACGAGAAGGGTGTGCGCGTGACGGTTCCGGTTCGCTCGGTGCTGAAGTGCAGGGCGCCCAGCGGCGTTTGCCAGGCCTGCTATGCACGTGCGATGGCCACCGGCCAGACGGCCCAGATCGGCGATGCCGTCGGCATCGTGGCCGCGCAGTCGATCGGCGAGCCCGGTACGCAGCTGACGATGCGCACCTTCCACACCGGAGGTGTCGCCGGCGCGGACATCACGCACGGTCTCCCGCGCGTGGTGGAGCTCTTCGAGGCACGCAAGCCGAAGGGCTTGGCGAAGATCGCCGAGCAGGACGGCGTCGTGTCGATCGAGGAGACCGAGAAGGCTCTGACGGTGGTCATCACCGACGAGGCCGGCGAGGAGCATCGCCACGCGTTTCCACGGCGCACACGCCTGTACGCGACGGCCGGCGAGAAGATCCAAGCCGGCAAGCAGCTCAACGAGGGATCGCTGTATCCACACGAGCTCCTTGCGATCCGCGGACGCACCGAGACCGAGCAGTACTTGGTCAAGGAGGTCCAGGAGGTCTACAAGTCCCAGGGCGTGGACATCAACGACAAGCACATCGAGCTGATCGTGCGTCAGATGCTCAAGAAGGTGAGGGTCGACCAGAAGGGCGACACCGACTACCTGCCCGGGCAGTTCGTGGACCGCTACGAATTCGCGATCGCCAACGACGCCGTGATCGCCAAGGGCGGGGAGACCGCCCAGTACGAGGACATCATCCTCGGTATCACCAAGGCGTCGCTCAACACCGACTCGTTCCTCTCGGCCGCCTCCTTCCAGGAGACGACCAAGGTGCTCACCGACGCGGCGCTCGAGGGCAAGATCGATCGCCTCAACGGCCTCAAGGAGAACGTGATCATCGGCAAGCTGATTCCCGCCGCGACCGGTCTCAAGCGCTACCGGCGGATCGAGATCGAACCGTCCGAACCGCTGCCTCGCGCAATCGACGACGTGGGCCTGCTCGATCAGGAGGAGATCGCCGCCGAGCTCGGCTTGACCGACGGTGAGGCGCTCAGTGCCGGCTACGGAAGCGAGTTCGACGCGGATCTGGCATCGCTCGAGAAGATCGGCGCCGGCAGCTCAGACCCCGGTTTCGTAGAGGGGCTCGGCGATCTCGAGGTGCCCGAGGAGTCGGGAGAGTAGCGCTCGGAGTCTTCTCGCCGGGGAGTTTCTCTCCGGCGAGGATCTTCTCCGGGAGGATCTTCTCCGAGTTCTGTTAGACAGCGGCGCATGCGCCGCTGTCCGGGACGGTGCATGCACCGTCCCGCGGGGGCGCACATGTGCGCCCCCGTTCCATATATGGGAGATATATGGGCCGCCTACTCTGGGGCAAGCGCGAGCGCCCAGTGCTCCAGTACTTCCGCCTCGCGCTCCGTGAGCCCGCTCGCCGGTGCCGTCTCCACGAGAAGGGTGGGAGGCTTGCGCGCGACCGCCCACTCGTGGCAGGCATCGTTGAACGCGTCATCGATCCACGCCAGCGGGCGACTCCCGGCATACGCTTCGATCGCGTCGAGCTTCCAGTGGGCGTTCGTGCGCCCGACCGAACGCTCGAAGCTGAGATGGGGCAGGTTGGGCAGACCCAGCAGGTGGGGGAGGTATTCGTTGGCCTTCTCCTCCCAGCCGCTCGCCCACACCAGCTCGAAGCTACGGGACAGCGCGAGCAGGTGCGTGGCTGCGATGGACGAAAGAAAGTGGGGTATGCCGTCGATCGAATGGAACGACCCGCCTGTCCGCGGCCCCGAGACGGCAGACCAGGGGGTCGAGTGCACGGCGCCGGAGGCCGCGGGAGTGCCTGTCGGGGTGGCGAGGCCGAACAGCGAGATCACGCCGTCGATGTCCACCATCAGCAGCGGACGGCTCGGTTGCGTCTCTGTTAGGCGTTGCTCGTCTTTAGCTCGCACACAGGTATCCACCGGTAATCTGCCCGGGTCGCGTCGGTGCAGTAAAGCATCCTCCCCGTGCTGCCGATGGATGACCCCGTTTGGTTCTCCGCTATGAATCTCGATCTAGGCATATTCCTCGCGCTCGCCTGCGCGTTCGTGGCCAACCTCGGCTTCTTCTACAAGTATCGGGGCGCCAACTCTGTTGCCCAGGTGGAGGTGCGCCACCCGCTGCGCTCGATCCGCGCGCTGTTCTCCTCCAAGTGGTTCACGATCGGGATGATCGTCGCCACTGCCTCCTGGATCCTGCACGTCGCGGCGCTCGCGCTCGCGCCGATGTCCGTCGTCCAGGTCGCACTCGCGGCTGGGGTCGTGCTGATCGCGGTGATGGCCGACCGCATGTTCGGCTTCAAGGTAGGACCCCGCCAGTGGCTCGGTCTGTGGCTGATGGCCGCCGGTCTGGTGCTGCTCGGCTTGACCTTGCCCACGATGCACGGAGCACACTCCCAGTTCTCAGACCCAGCGATGATCTCCTTCGAGGCCGGCTTGTTCGGTCTCGGCGGTCTGCTGATCATGGGACCGCGCATGGGTGGTCCCGTCGAGCACCACGGGATGATGCTCGGTGCCGCCTCGGGAATCCTGTTCGGTGTCTCTGACACCTCGATCAAGGCGCTCACGGGCATTGTGGGCGCACATGGCGTGCTCGGGGTGCTGATCAGCCCGTGGCTGGCGGTCGCCGTGCTTGCGTCGATCCTCGCGTTCTACGCCTCCGCACGGGGCCTCCAGGACGGCGACGCGGTGCCCGTGATCGCTGTCACCGGGACCGCCGCGAACATCGCCGGGATCGCCGGGGGAATCGTCGTGTTCGGCGACCCGATGCCCGGCAGCACGATCGGGATCGTGTTTCAGTCGCTTGCATTCGTGCTGGTGCTCGTCGCGGCGGCGCTGATGCCGGCGCCCGTGCGCTCCGCCGGCATCGCCTCGAGTGCGTGACGCTGCTAGAGTTGCGCCCCGAATGCCGACCACCTCGCAACTAGTGCGCAAGGGCCGCGTGGCCCCAAAGAAAAAGCTTGCCACTCCCGGCCTCAAGTCGGGCAAGGGGCGCAAGAAGAAGGTCGCCGCTCCGCAACGGCGTGGTGTGTGCACCCGCGTCTACACCACAACCCCGAAGAAGCCCAACTCCGCCCTGCGCAAGGTCGCGCGTGTGCGTATCGCGGGCTCGATCGAGGTGACCGCCTACATCCCCGGCGAGGGCCACAACCTGCAAGAGCACTCTGTCGTGCTCGTGCGCGGCGGTCGCGTCAAGGATCTTCCCGGTGTGCGCTACAAGGTTGTGCGCGGCACGCTCGACGCCGCCGGCGTCAGCGACCGCAAGACAGGGCCGCTCGCAGTACGGCGTGAAGAAGAAGTAGTCACAAGATGCCACGCCGCGCAGCCGCCCAGGTCCGTCCAGTGGACGCCGACCCAATACATCGCTCGAAGTTGGTGCAGCAGATCATCAACAAGGTGATGCTCGACGGCAAGAAGTCCACTGCCGAGCGGATCGTCTACGACGCGCTAGCGATACTCGCCGAGCGCAGCGACAAGGACCCGATCGAGCAGCTCGAGGCTTCGATCAAGGCGCTCACGCCGGCGCTGGAGGTTCGCTCCCGTCGCGTCGGCGGCGCCACCTACCAGGTGCCCGTCGAGGTACCCGCGCGTCGCGCCCGCACGCTCGCGGTGCGCTGGCTGGTCGAGTTCGCCCGCAACCGGCGCGAGAAGACGATGGCCCAGCGTCTCGCCAACGAGCTGATGGACGCCCAGTCCCAGCAGGGCGGCGCCTACAAGCGCAAGGACGACATCTACCGCATGGCGCAGGCCAACAAGGCCTTCGCGCACTACCGCTGGTAGAGCCCGCCGCGCCGTGTGGGCGCCTGTGTGACGCAGAACACAGTCCAAGCCCTTGAAGAAAAAGGTTTGGTACCTAAACTTTTGGTACCAAATGTCTTCGCGCCAGACGATAGAGCAGGGCGACCCGACCGCCTCCACCAAGATCGAGCGCCACGTGTGGGTGGTTTGCGGCGTGGTGATCCTCGGGATGATCATGTCGATCCTCGACACGACGATCGTCAACGTCGCACTGCACACGCTCTCGCACGATCTGCACAGCCCGCTGTCTCAGGTGCAGTGGGTGATCACGGGTTACCTGCTCTCGCTCGCCGCGGTGATCCCCGTCACCGGCTGGGCCGGCACGCCGCTTTGGCGCCAAGCAGGTCTACATGACCTCGCTGGTGCTGTTCACCCTCGGCTCGGCGCTGTGCGGACTGGCCAACTCGATCACCTCGCTGGTGTTCTTCCGCATCCTGCAAGGCGCCGGCGGCGGAATGATCATGCCGGTCGCGATGATGATCATGGCCCAGGTGTCCGGCCCGCAACGGATGGGCAGGGTCATGGGTTATGTATCGATGCCCGCGATGATCGCGCCGATCCTCGGCCCGGTCGTCGGCGGCTTGATCCTCGAGAACCTCCACTGGTCCTGGATCTTCTTCGTCAACGTTCCGATCGGAATACTCGCGTTCGTGCTCGGCTGGCGGATGCTGCCCCACACCGACTCCGGCGAAGCTGGCAAGCTCGACGTGCTCGGCATCGCGATGCTCCCCACCGGGTTCGCCGCGATGATCTACGGCATCAGCGAACTCGGCTCCGGCGCCGCGCTGGGCTCCGGAGAAGTGATCCTGCCCACGCTCGCGGGCCTTGTGCTGATCGTGCTGTTCTGCGTGCACGCGCTGCGCATCGAGAATCCCCTGCTCGACATCCGTATGTACACCAATCGCGTGTTCACCGGCGCCGCATTCACCAACTTCGGCCTCGGCGCGGCGCTGTTCGGGGCGATGATCCTCGTTCCGCTCTACTACCAGGAAGTGCGCGGACAGAGTGTCGTGAACACTGGACTGTTGACCGGCCCGCAGGGGATCGGCGCGCTGATTGCGATGCCGCTTGCCAGCCGCCTCACCCAGCGCTTCGGCGGTGGACGGGTGGCGATCTGTGGAGTCTCGCTGCTGTGCATCAGCACGATTCCCTTCACGTTCATCGGCGCCCATACGTCGATCGTCGCGATCTCAGCGGTGCTTGTCGTGCGCGGTCTCAGCATCGGGCTGTGTTTCATGCCGGCAATGAGCGCCGCCTTCTCGGCGATGCGCCCCGACCAGATCTCCGACGCCACGCCGCAGATCAATGCGCTGCAGCGCACCGGTGGCGCGATCGGCACCGGGATTCTCGCGGTCGTGCTGCAGCGCGCGGGAGCCCACGCGCACTCCCCGGAGGAGCTGGCGGGAGCGTTCGATACCGCATATTGGTGGGCGCTCGGGATCGCCGCCCTGTCGCTGATCCCGTGTCTGATGCTGCTGCGCGCCGAGCGTCCCCAAACCGATGGAGGGCCTCAGACCGACGCGGAGCCGCGCGTGGGCCAATCAGAGGCACTCGCGGAGGCCGTTGGGGTCTAGCGACCATCGGTCACGATGCCAGAGGTCAGCGAGCTACCGGTGAAGGGCTCCCGCGAGGAGTGGCAGGCCGAGCTGCTCGATCTCGGGAAGGCCTTCCGTCGTGTGTTCCGCAGCCTGCGCCGCCTGCGTGGGCGCGACACCCATCTGATCGGCTCGGAGGTCAGCCACGCGCAGATGGAACTGCTGATCGAGCTGAGCGAGCGAGGGCCGCTTTCCGCCGGAGATCTCGCCGCCGCCGCACAACTCACGCCCGCCACCGTCACGCAGATGCTCGATCACCTCGCCGCATCCGGCCACGTCGAGCGCACTCGCTCCGACGCCGACCGGCGGGTGGTCGTCAGTTGCCTGAGCGCCCAAGGACAGGACAAGGTGCAGGCCAAGCGCGCCGTCTGGCAAGAGCGTTGGGAGAGGGTTCTGGCCGACGTCGACGCGGACGATTTGCGCGTCACCACACGTGTGCTGCAGCGGCTCAACGAGGTGTTCGAGGACGAGCCGGATGCGGGTGCCTGCGAGGACGAGCGATAGCCCTTTAGCGTCCCGTAAAGCTCGAATATGAGCCATGTCCGGGCCAGGTAGCTCTGCTATAGTCGGCCTCCGCCTGCCGGGTAGCCGTGCCATCGGCGAGGCAGCATCAACATGGAGACCACGATCAGATAACTCAAGCGTTTCGCCCGACGACCGGTAGCGCATGGGCCCGAGGGGCCCATTTTTTTGCCCTCAGCACCGCCGGATCCCAGCCAGTCGAGCCGACCTTCAGACCAAGCGCCAACCACTTTCCAATCACGCAAACATGCCCCGCAAGTTCCCACTTCTGAAGACCCGCAACATCGGGATCATGGCCCACATCGACGCGGGCAAGACCACGACGACCGAGCGCATCCTCTACTACACGGGGCGCACCTACAAGATCGGCGAGGTCCACGAGGGCGCCGCGGTGATGGACTGGATGGAACAGGAGCAGGAGCGCGGCATCACGATCACCTCTGCCGCCACCACCGCCGAGTGGGACGGTCACCGCATCAACATCATCGACACCCCGGGCCATGTCGACTTCACCGTCGAGGTGGAGCGCTCACTACGCGTCCTCGACGGCGCGATCGCGCTGTTCGACTCGGTCGCCGGCGTGGAGCCCCAGTCCGAGACGGTCTGGCGTCAAGCCGACAAGTACCACGTGCCGCGCATCGCCTACATCAACAAGATGGACCGCACCGGCGCCGACTTCGAGCAGGGCGTGCAAACGATGATCGACCGGCTCGGCGCGCACCCCGTCCCGATCCAGCTGCCGATCGGTGCCGAGGGCGATTTTGCGGGTGTCGTCGATCTCGTCAGGATGAAGGCGATCGTCTACAAAGACGAGCTCGGCACCGAGCAGGAAGTCGTTGAGATCCCCGAGGCGTTGCTGGAAGCGGCCGAGGCTGCTCGCGAACACCTCCTGGAGGAGGTCTCCCATTACGACGACGCACTGCTGGAGCTGATCCTCGAGGAGGCCGAGGTCCCCGAGGACGTCCTCAAGTCGGCGATCCGCAAAGCCACGCTCTCGACGAAGCTGACTCCCGTCCTGTGCGGCTCCTCCTTCAAGAACAAGGGCGTGCAGCCGCTGCTGGATGCGGTTGTCGACTACCTACCTTCGCCGCTCGATGTGCCGGCTGTCGTCGGCTTGGAACCTGTCAAGGGCGACGGCGAGGAGCCACAGATCGAGCGCCACGCCGACGACTCCGAGCCCTTTACGGCGCTCGCATTCAAGATCATGGCCGACCCCTACGTCGGCAAGCTGACCTACTTCCGTGTCTACTCCGGGAAACTCGAGGCGGGCTCGCGCGTGCTCAACGTCAACAGCGGTCGCGCAGAGCGCGTCGGACGCATCCTGATGATGCACGCCAACGAGCGCGAGGAGGTCTCCGAGGTCTACGCCGGCGACATCGCCGCAGCGGTCGGCATCAAGCAGGTCATAACCGGCGACACGCTGGCCGCCCCCGAGGCTCCCATAAAGCTTGAGAACATCACCTTCCCCGAGCCCGTCATCAAGGTGGCGGTCGAGCCCAAGACGAAGATCGACCAGGAGAAGATGTCCGTGGCGCTCGGTCGTCTGGCCGAAGAGGATCCGACCTTCCAAGTACGCACCAACGAAGAAACCGGCCAGACCGAGATCTCGGGAATGGGCGAGCTGCACCTCGAAGTGCTCGTCGACCGCATGAAGCGCGAGTTCGGCGTCGAGGCAAACGTCGGACGCCCGCAGGTCTCCTACCGCGAGACGATCCGCGGGACGGTCGAGAAGATCGAAGGCAAGTTCGTGCGCCAGACCGGCGGCTCGGGCCAGTTCGGTGTCGTCTACATCAACCTTGAGCCGGCTCCCGGCGAAGGCTTTGAGTTCATCAACAAGATCAAGGGCGGCGCGATTCCCTCCGAATACATTCCCGCGGTCGGCAAGGGCGTCGAAGAGGCACTTGAGAACGGTGTCAGGGCCGGCTATCCGATGGTTGATGTGCGCGTCACGCTGGTCGACGGCAAGTACCACGACGTGGACTCCTCGGAGATTGCCTTCAAGGTGGCGGGATCGCTCGCCTTCAAGGAGGCCGCCAAGCGCGCCAAGCCGGTGCTCCTGGAGCCCGTGTTCGCGGTCGAGGTCGTGACACCAGAGGACTTCATGGGCGACGTGATGGGCGATCTGTCCCGTCGCCGTGGGCACCTGCAGGGCTCCGAGCAGCGCGGCAACGCGCTCGCGATCCACGCCAAGGTTCCTTTGAGTGAGATGTTCGGGTATGCCACCGACCTGCGTTCCAACACGCAGGGCAGGGCCAACTACACGATGCAATTCGAGGGGTACGAGGAGGTGCCTCCGAACATCGCTGAGAAGATCATCGAGCAGCGCACGGGGGAGCCTGTCCCTGCCTGATCGGTTGGACGGGAATGTGCCCCACGGCAGTACCTCGCAGCAGGCAGCAGTCAAGAAAATCCCCATTTAGATAGATTTCCCAGGTTCGCCCTTCTAGCGGCGAACATTCAAGTCGATTTAGGAGCGAACACAAGTGGCGAAGGAGAAGTTCGAGCGCGACAAGCCGCACGTCAACGTCGGGACCATTGGTCACATCGACCATGGCAAGACCACGCTGACCGCTGCCATCACGACCGTGCTGGCGGAGAAGATGGGCGGCGAAGCCCGTAGCTTCGAGGAGATCGACAACGCTCCGGAGGAGAAGGAGCGCGGGATCACCATCGCCACATCGCACGTCGAGTACCAGACCGAGAACCGTCATTACGCGCACGTCGACTGCCCAGGGCACGCCGACTACGTGAAGAACATGATCACCGGCGCCGCCCAGATGGACGGGGCGATCCTCGTGGTCTCGGCGGCTGACGGGCCGATGCCCCAGACGCGCGAGCACATCCTGCTCGCCCGCCAGGTCGGCGTCCCCTACATCGTCGTGTTCCTCAACAAGGCCGACATGGTCGATGACGAGGAGCTGATGGAACTGGTCGAGGTCGAGGTGCGCGAGCTGCTCTCCGAATACGACTTCCCCGGCGACGACATTCCCTTCATCGTCGGCTCGGCCCTCAAGGCGCTCGAAGGCGACGAGGCTTACAAGGACAAGATCGTCGAGCTTGCCGCAGCGCTCGACAGCTACATCCCCCAGCCCGTGCGCGAGCTCGACAAGCCGTTCCTGATGCCCGTCGAGGACGTGTTCACGATCACCGGTCGTGGCACGGTCGCCACCGGTCGCGTGGAGCAGGGAATCGTCAACACCGGCGACACGGTTGAGATCGTGGGAGTCCACGACACCACGACCACTGTCGTGACCGGCGTGGAGATGTTCCGCAAGATCCTCGACCAGGGTCAGGCTGGCGACAACGTCGGCTGCCTGCTGCGCGGCACCAAGCGCGAGGAGATCGAGCGCGGTCAGGTGCTGTGCAAGCCAGGCTCGATTACGCCGCACACCAAGTTCAAAGCTGAGGTCTACATCCTCAAGAAGGAGGAGGGTGGTCGTCACACTCCGTTCTTCACGGGTTACCGGCCGCAGTTCTATTTCCGCACGACCGATGTCACCGGCGTAGCAAAGCTGCCCGAGGGCGTCGAGATGGTCATGCCCGGCGACAACGTCCAGATGGAGATCGAGCTGATCCAGCCGATCGCCATGGATCAGGGCCTGCGCTTCGCCATCCGAGAGGGTGGGCGCACGGTCGGCTCGGGCGTGGTCACCGAGGTCATCGAGTAGTACAAAAAGGCGCCTCGTACTTGCGAGGCGCCTTTTCATTGACAGTCAGATACGACGAATTTAGCTCCGTTGTGGGGAGCGATGGAAGACGGGTCTCCCCTTGGGAAGTTCGTTTTGTCTCTCGCTCCGTCTCGCACGGAGTGAGTTGGGCGGACACGGCCCAAAAGCAAAAGAAGCGCCAAACAAACAAGCAAGAAAGAACCGCTGAGAATCCAGATGGCAGCCGCGACACAAAACAAGATCCGCATCCGACTGAAGGCGTACGACACGTCCGCCATAGAGTCGGCTGCCAAGGAGATCGTGGAGACAGCCGCGCGCACCGGCGCAACGGTGTCCGGCCCCGTGCCGCTGCCGACGGAGAAGAACGTCTACTGCGTGATCCGCTCGCCGTTCAAGGACAAGGACTCGCGCGAGCACTTCGAGATTCGCACGCACAAGCGGCTCATCGACATCCACCAGCCGAGCCCCAAGACGGTCGACTCGCTGCAGCGCCTCGACAACCTTCCTGCGGGCGTTGACATCGAGATTCGTCTCGCCACCTGATCGTCTTATGCCAGCGATACTCGCCAAGAAGCTGGGAATGACCCAGGTATTTCAGGACGACGGCTCGCGTCGCCCGCGTGACCGTGCTCGAGGCCGGTCCCTGCCCGGTGACAGCGGTGCGCACCGCAGAGCGCGACGGCTATGACGCTGTGCAGCTCGCCTTCGGGCAGACCAAGGAGAAGCACCTCTCAAAGCCCGAGCTCGGGCACCTGAAGAAGGCTGACGCCGCTCCGATGCGCCACCTCGTGGAGTTTCGCGGTGAGGCCGCGGACCTGCAGCTGGGCCAGTCGGTGACGGTCGACTCCTTCGAGGTCGGAGGGCGCGTGAAGATCGCCGGCGTCTCCAAGGGCAAGGGCTTTCAGGGCACGATCAAACGACACAACTTCAAAAGCGGCCCCAAATCCCACGGTTCCCACAACGTGCGCGCTCCCGGCTCGATCGGCGCCTCGGCCGATCCCGCGCGCGTGCGTCCCGGGATACGCGGACCGGGTCAGATGGGCAACAAGCGCGCGACCCAGCCCGGTCTTGAGATCGTGGCCGTCGATCCCCAGAAGAACCTTCTGCTCGTGCGCGGATCGGTCCCCGGACCGCGCGGTGGCGTTGTCGAGGTGCGTGGCGATGCCTGACGCGCCCGTGCTCAGCCCGGCGTCAGGCGCCGGTGCATCCAAGAAGGCAAAGCTCGAGGATTCGGCCTTCGGGGCGGCGTTCCACGGACCGCTCGTGCACCAGAGCGTGCGCGCCGAGCAGGCCGCGCGCCGGCGCGGCACCGCTGCCACCAAGACACGCGCGATGGTCTCGGGCGGAGGCGCCAAGCCATGGCGCCAGAAGGGCACAGGCCGCGCTCGCGCCGGTTCGAGCCGCTCTCCGATATGGACCGGCGGTGGAGTCGTGTTCGGCCCCCAGCCCCGCTCCTACACGTTCAAGGTCAACCGCAAGGAGCAGCGCGCGGCATTGCGCAGCGCCCTCTCCCTGCACGCACAGCGCGGCTCGCTGGCGGTGCTGGACGCGGCCGCCTTCAAGGCGCCCAAGACCAGCGACGCCCGCGATCTGCTGGACGACTGGAACCAGCCACAGCCCACGCTCGTGGTGCTCGGCGCCGAGGAGTCCGCGGCGGCGCTGTCGTTTCGCAACCTCGCCCGCGTAGCGGTGCTCACGCCCGAGGATGTCGGTGTCGCCGACCTG
The DNA here is from genome assembly GCA_963831725.1 of uncultured Solirubrobacterales bacterium. Taxonomy (GTDB): domain Bacteria; phylum Actinomycetota; class Thermoleophilia; order Solirubrobacterales; family Solirubrobacteraceae; genus Palsa-744. Next base: position 6,233 of record CAWHRF010000005.1, on the reverse strand, counting down.
CTTGGAGCCGCCTCGCTGCTCGTATCCGAGGCGGCGCTCCCGCTGCTCACCGCGCGAGTCGAGTCCGCCGCGAAGGAGAAAGCCTGATGGACAACTCACAGGTGATCATCAAGCCAGTGCTCTCCGAGAAGAGCTACGTGCTCTCCGCGGCGGGCAAGTACACGTTTCGCGTTCACCCTGACGCCCACCGCACCCAGATTCGCCAGGCGGTCGAGTCGCTGTTCGACGTCCACGTAGTCGAGGTGCGCACGCTCAGCGTCAAGTCCAAGCCCAAGCGTCGCGGTGTCACGCGTGGCCGCACACGTGCTTGGAAGAAGGCGATCGTCGAGGTGCGCAGCGGCGAGAGCATCCCGATCTTCCAGGGCCTAGAGGGCCTTCAGGACTAGGAGCCACCGATGCCAATTCGCAAGCCCAAGCCCACGAGCCCCGGTCGGCGCTTCTCCTCCTACCCGGACTTCGCCGAGGTCACCAAGACAGAGCCCGAGCGCACGCTCGTGGAAGGCCTGAAGAAGAGCGGTGGACGCAACGCCCACGGTCGCAAGACGTCCCGCCACCGTGGTGGCGGCGCCAAGCGTCTGTACCGGCGGATCGACTTCAAGCGTCGCAAGGACGGTGTGCCCGCGAAGGTCGCCGCGATCGAGTACGACCCCAACCGCTCCTCCTACATCGCCCTGCTGCACTACGCCGACGGCGAGAAGCGCTACATCCTCGCGCCCCAGCGGCTTACCGTTGGGATGACGGTCTCCTCCGGCGACGAGCGCCGAGATCGCGGTCGGCAACTGCATCGCGCTCTCGCGCATGCCCGTCGGCACCGTGATCCACAACGTCGAGTTGCAGCCCGGTCGCGGCGGACAGATGGCCCGCTCGGCCGGCGCGTCGGTCCAGTTGATGGCCAAGGACGGCGACATGGCCACGCTGCGCCTCCCCTCCGGTGAGATGCGCCTGGTGCGCGCCGAGTGCCGCGCCACCGTTGGCACGATCGGCAACGCCGAGCATCAGAACGTGAAGATCGGCAAGGCTGGACGCAAGCGCCACATGGGCGTGCGCCCGCAAACACGCGGGGTCGCGATGAACCCGGTGGACCATCCGCACGGCGGTGGCGAGGGATCCACGACCGCCGGTCGTCATCCCGTCACGCCCTGGGGCGTGCCGACGCTCGGCTACCGCACGCGCAAGAAGAACAAGGCTTCCGACAAGTACATCGTGCGCGGCCGCAGGCGCGGGAAGGGTAAGCAAAGATGAGTCGCTCGAGCAAGAAGGGTCCGTGGGTAGAAGAGCGTTTGATGGCGCGCATCGAGGCCATGAACGCGGCCAACACCCACAAGATGATCAGAACCTGGTCGCGTGCCTCCACGATCTTCCCCGAGATGGTGGGTCACACGCTCGCGGTGCACGACGGCAAGAAGCACGTCCCCGTGTTCATCAGCGAGTCGATGGTCGGCCACAAGCTCGGCGAGTTCGCTCCCACGCGCATGTTCCGTGGTCACGCAGGTTCCGGGAAGGTCCGATGAGTGCCGAGAAGCCCACCGAGGAGCAGCCGCCCGAGGGCGAGGAGCAGCAGGCAAAGCCGGCCGCCAAGGCGAAGCCGCGCCAAGAAGCCGTGCGCAAAGAAGCCCGCCGCGAAGAAGCCTGCCGCTGAGAAGGCCGCCGCGGAGAAGGACGCTGCCGAGAAGCCGGCCGCGAAGAAGTCCACGACCAAGGCTGTCGCCGAGGACGAGTATGCCGCCGCGGAGGAGAAGCCCGCGGCGAAGAAGCCCAGACGCCCGAAGAAGCCTGCGGCAAAGAAGCCCGCGACTGCGAAGACGACTGCTGCCGAGGCGGAGAAGACCGAGGCCGCCAAGGCGGATGAGCCTGCCGCGGCAGAGGCTGAGAAGCCCGCCGCCGCGAAGAAGTCGGCCGCTGCGAAGTCCGGAAAGTCTGCCGCTGCACCCGAGGCTGAGAAGCCGGCGAGCACCGCTCGTCGCGATGCCAAGTCTGCTCCGTCGACGTCACGCCGCAAGGTTGTGCGTGCGCAGGCACGCTACGTACGCACCTCGGCGCGCAAGGCGCGCATGGTGTGCGGGCACTTGCGAGGCAAGTCTGTTGGAGAGGCACGCGCTATCCTCGCATTCACCCCCCGTGAGGTGGCGCGCGACTGGAGCAAGCTGTTGGAGTCCGCGGTCGCCAACGCGGAGAACAATCACGAGCTGATCGAGGACGATCTGCTCATTCGCGAGGCATACGCCGACGAGGGGCCGACGATCAAGCGCTTTCGGCCGCGCGCGCAGGGACGGGCCACACCGATTCGCAAGCGCACCAGCCATCTGACGATCACACTGACGCCCAAGCCGTAGGCACGGGCCAGGACACCGAGACAGGACTTCGAAAACACATGGGTCAAAAGGTTCATCCAGAGGCAATGCGCGTGGGTTATATCCACGACTGGAAGTCCAACTGGTTCAACGAGCGACACTTCGCCGAGTATCTCGCCGAGGACATCAAGATCCGCGAGCACATCGTGGCCAAGCTTGCGCACGCCGGCCTGTCGGACATCACGATTCGCAAGGACTCCAACGACCTCGAGGTCAACATCCACACCGCTCGCCCCGGCATCGTGATCGGCAAGTCGGGCGCCGAAGTGGATGCGCTGCGGCGTGACCTGCACAAGATGACCTCCAAGCAGATCAAGGTCAACATCCTCGAGATCAAGCGTCCTGAGCTTGACGCCAAGCTCGTGGCTCAGTCGATCGCGGAGCAGCTGCAGAACCGCGTCGCTTTCCGGCGCGCGATGAAGCGCGCGCTCACAAGCGCGATGCGCTCCGGCGCCAAGGGCGTGAAGGTCCAGGTTTCCGGCCGGCTCGGAGGCGCTGAGATGGCGCGCACCGAGAGCTACTCCGACGGCCGGGTGCCGTTGCACACGATGCGCGCGGACATCGACTACGGCTTCTATGAGGCTCGCACCACGTTCGGGCGAATCGGCGTGAAGTGCTGGGTCAACAAGGGCGAGATCATGCCCGAGGGCTACACCGGCGCGGACCTCACCGACATGAGCGCACCGGCGCCCCCCAGCGGGGATCGCGACGGTCGCGATGGCCGCGACGGTCGCGGCAGAGGGCGTGGCGGTCCAGGTGGCGGCCGTGGTGGTCAGGGTGGCGGCGGCCGTGGCGGTCCAGGTGGCGGTCGTGGCCCGGGCGGCGGCCGTGGCGGTCCAGGTGGCGGTCGTGGTCCAGGCGGTCCCGGCGGTGGAGGTCGCGGGGCGGGTGGGTCCGGATCTGGCGGTCGTGGTCCCGGCGGTGGCGCCGGCGGTGCCGGCGGTCGTGGTCCAGGCGGTCCAGGCGGCGGTGGACGCGGTGGCTCCGATCGAGGCGGGATGCGCTGATGCTCTCGCCCAAGCGTGTAAAGCATCGCAAGCAGCACCGTGGCCGTCGCCGCGGGCTCTCGCGCGGTCAGGTGAAGGTTCAGTTCGGCGAGTACGGCCTGAAGTCGCTCGAGCAGGGCTGGCTCACCAACCGCCAGATCGAGGCTGCGCGTATCGCGATGACCCGCAAGATCAAGCGTGGCGGGAAGGTGTGGATCAACGTGTTCCCGGACAAGCCGGTCACCAAGAAGCCGGCCGAGACACGCATGGGATCGGGCAAGGGAAACCCCGAAGGGTGGGTTGCCGTGGTCAAGCCCGGACGTGTCATGTTCGAGCTCGCGGGTGTCCCCGAGCCGCTTGCGCGCGAAGCGATCCGGCTCGCGGCACACAAGCTTCCAGTCAAGTCCAAGTTCGTTCTGCGCGAGGACTGACAGCTATGAAGGCCAGAGAGATCAGAGACATGCCCGCCGAAGAGCTGGCCGAGCAGATAACCACGCTGCGCAAGGACCTCTTTGGGAAGCGTTTTTCCAACGCGACCGGCGAGCTTGAGGACACCGCCGGCATTCGACGCGCACGACGAGAGCTGGCACGCGCGCTGACCGTGTCACATGAACGAGCCCTGGCCACCGCGCGTGGCAACGAGAACTGATAAGCCGAGCACAGAGACTGAAACGGATAGAGATGGCTGACGAGACAGACAACGACACGCCGCAGGACGCCGAGGTTGAGGCTCAGGCGAGCGATGACACGCCGCAGGCTGCGGAGGTTGAGGCACCTGCGAGCGAGGACGCGCCGCAGGACACTGAGGCTCAGGCGAGCGAGCAGACAAAGCCCGAACAGGCCGCGCGTGCGGCCGCTCCCGCGGAGCCGGCCGAGCAGCTTTCGCCCAAGGAGCGCCGCCGCCGCGAGCGCTCCGCCCACACGGGCGAGGCGCGCGCATCGCGTACTCCCGAGGAGCGCCATGCCGAGCGCCTCGCCGAGCGCCGCGCAAAGGCAGTCCGTCGTCGTGCGCGACGCTTGCAGGAACGCGCCAAGGCAGTCGAGCGCCGGGCCACCGCACCCGCACCCGAGCCGCTCCCGCCGGTGCATGCTCCTGTCGAGGGTGCGCGCAAGTTGCGCCAGGGGGTCGTCGTCTCCGACAAGGCCGACAAGACGATCACGGTGCGCATCGACGTGGCCCGTCGTCACCGCCGCTACGAGAAGATCGTGCGCAGCTCCAGCACCCTGCACGCCCACGACGAGAACAACGAGGCTCACGAGGGCGACGTGGTGCGAGTCGTGGAGAGTCGTCCGCTGTCGCGCACCAAGCGCTGGAAGCTTGTCGATGTGTTGGAGCGGGCTCGATGATCCAAAACGAGACACGACTTCGTGTCGCCGATAACACGGGCGCGCGTGAGATTCTCTGTATCCGCGTGAAGGGCGGCTCCAGGCGGCGCTACGCGTTCGTGGGGGATGTCATCACCGCGACCGTCAAGCAGGCCAACCCGCACGGCGCCGTCAAAAAGGGCGACGTGGTCACGGCCGTGGTGGTGCGCACCAAGAAGCCGTTCGGCCGCGACGACGGCACCTACATCTCCTTCGACGACAACGCCGCCGTGATCATCGACGACCAGAACAACCCGCGTGGCACGCGCGTGTTCGGTCCGGTGGCGCGCGAACTTCGCGATCGCAACTTCATGAAGATCGTCTCGCTTGCGCCGGAGGTGCTCTAGCGATGGCTCGCACCAAGACACCCGCGAAGCGTCCCGTGCTCCGGGTGCGCTCCGGCGACCAGGTTCAGGTGATGGCGGGCAAGGACCGCGGCAAGCAGGGCCGCATATTGCGTGTCGAGCTCACCAACGAACGCGTGTACGTCGAGGGTCTGAACATGGTCAAGCGCCACATGCGTCCCCAGCAGGTCGCCGACACCCAGCGCGGACAGACCGTCGGTGGCGTGATCGAGCGCGAGGGCCCGATCCACGTCTCGAACGTGATGCTGCTCGACCCCAAGGACAGCAAGCCCACGCGGATTGGCGTCGAGCGCGAGAACGGCAAGCGCTACAGGGTCGCCAAGCGCTCGGGAACAAGGCTCGACTGACAGGTATAGCGATGACCACTGCCCAAACATCACGATTGAAAGCTCGCTATATCGAGGAGATCCGCCCGAAGCTGATCGAGCGCTTCGGCTACTCCTCGATGATGCAGGCGCCAAAGCTCGAGAAGATCACTCTCAACATGGGGGTGGGCGACGCCAAGCAGGACTCCAAAGTGCTCAAGGCCGCCACCGAGCAGCTCGCAACGATCGCCGGTCAGCAGCCGAACATAAGGCGTGCGCGCAAGTCGATCGCGGCATTCAAGCTGCGCGAGGGAATGCCCGTTGGCGTGGCCGTCACGCTGAGATCCGATCGCGGCTACGAGTTCCTCGATCGCCTCACCTCGATTGCGATCCCCCGAATCCGCGACTTTCGTGGCCTGAACCCACGGTCGTTTGACGGCCATGGCAACTACACGATGGGCGTCCGCGAGCAGATCATCTTCCCCGAGATCGACTACGACTCGATCGACCAGATCAGGGGCATCGACATCACTATCACCACCTCCGCAAAGGGCGACGTCGAAGCGTTCGCCCTCCTGCAGGCGCTCGGGCTGCCCTTCGCCACCCAAGGGCGACCCGCGGGCTTCGACCAGGACGGCGACACCGAGAACTCCGAGAATGGGAGCACCGACTGATGGCCAAGACCTCGCTACGCGTCAAGCAGGCGCGCCCGCCAAAGTTCAAGACACGTGCATATACTCGCTGCAACCGCTGTGGACGCCCGCACTCGGTGTACCGCAAGTTCGGGATTTGCCGAATCTGCCTGCGCGAGCTGGCTCACAACGGCCTGATACCGGGGATGACGAAGTCCTCCTGGTAGGC
>CAWHRF010000004.1:0-1764071 GCA_963831725.1 uncultured Solirubrobacterales bacterium | reverse complement strand
GGGCGGTGTTGCTGACGGGGCGAGGCGCTCGCTATCCGCCCACGTTGAACACGCCGCTGTTGAAAGTCAGCAACCCCGTCGCGGCGGCATAGCCGAGCGGCTTCAGGCCGAACAGGTTCTCGACGCTGCGCAGCAGCGAGAAGTGGTCGTATTCGCCGATCACGTTCAGGCTGCCGGGCTTGACGTACTTGGAGATCAGCAGTAGGCCAACCTTGCCGCCGCCAGTGGACGTGGAGGTCTGCGTGCCGGTCGGGCCGGTGGCGCCGGTCGGGACGGTCGGGGTGGTGGAGGCGGGCGCGGTGGCGCTCGGCGTCGTGGAGGTTGTGGTGGAAGTGCTCGTCGACGTGGGCGTTGTGGCGGGAGTCGTCGCCGCGCTTGTCGTCGGGGCGCCCGTTGCGGTGAGGTTCGGGTACGTGCTCGTGATGCAGCACCCGCTCGAGTCCGCCCCGGGGCCGCTCTGTGGCGCCTGGTCGAACGTGATCGCGATCAGCCCCCCTTCCCTGTAGGCGGCGGACGCCTCGATCTCCGGGACAACCTTGCGCAGGAACGCTTCAGTCGGCGCCGGGCCCGCGGGCGCCCCGGGGGCGCACGGTGTCGGAGAGCCGTCGTCGCAGGGGTCAGGCGCTATATAGGCGAGCGAAGGAGTGGTGCTCGCCGCCTTCAGGTCGGTCGCCAGCTGGGGGAGCCCGACGTCGTCCCGCACGCATTGCGGCCCGCCGGTCAGCGAGCTGAAGTAGACGAACGGATTGCGCCACGTCACGTAGGCGTCGCCGGCGGTCGGGGCGTTGCTGGGGTCGCTCGCGCCGAGCGTGGGGTGGCGGCAGCTCGCCGGCAGGGCGGGCGCTCCCGCTTCGATGTCCTCCACGTAGGCCTTCCATGTCTTGCCGGCCGCCGTCAGCTGGTCGGCGAGTGTGAGCGTGCTCGCCGGATACACGCAGCCGCTGCCGAGCGTCTGGTCTTCGCCGCCGAGGGTGCCGGGCGTCAAGCTCGTGTATTGAGGACAGTCGTCCGCCGTCTGGGGTGTCGGGCCCTGGCCGCTGATCAGCGCGATCGCGTTGGCGAGCTCCCCGCCGCTGACGGCGTAGTAGTTCTCCAGCAGCTCGCCCTCGCCGGTCAGGGTCTTGGCCAGGTAGGGGGCTGACGAGCCCTGGCCGAAAGCGGTCGTCTCGCCCTCGTCGGAGAGCACGATCAGGAACACGTGCTTGATCGGCGGCAGTCCTGAGCCACTCGGGGTCGAGCCGCCACCCCCGCTGCCAGCTTCGCTCGTGCCTTCGCCGTCGGCTTTCTTGGCCGGTTTGGTCGTGTTCGCGGGGGTTGTTTCGGCGCTTGAAGCGGGTTCGGTTTCGCTCGTTTCCGGCGTCGGCGTTTCTTCGCTGGAGGGTGGCGTGGCGCTTTCGCTCGCCGGCGCCTTGCTCGGCGCGCGCGCCGGTGGCGCGAGCGCGACCAGCGTTGGCGTCGCCGCCGTGCTCGGCGCCACCGGGCTGACGGCCGACCCGACGAGCACGCCGAATGCCAGCAGCGCCATCACCGCGACGGCCGCGACGGCCGGCGTCGGCATCGGCAGGCCGGCCGGCTCATCCCGATCGGGGGGTTGCCCGCCGTCCTGCCACGCGTCGAGCGGCTGGCGCAGGCGGTCGGTGGCCGCTTCGATCAGCTCCAGGATCGTCGCCGGAAGCGCCCCCCGACGCGCGCCGCAGTCCAGGCAGTAGCGCTGGTCGTGAGCGAGGTGAGCGTCGCACTCCGAACAGCGCGAGTGGCTGAGCCCGTCCACGGGTGGGTCGGGTGTCGAGAACGCGACTATCGTCGTAGTGTCGCGTAGCAATGTATACGCGATGTGAAGAATCTGATGCAATGCGCAGCGCCGGACGCGATAACGAACTCTTTACAACTGCGCCCATAGGCGCAGCGCCGGATGCGATAACGAACTCTTTACAACTGCGCCCACCGCCGAGCGGATACTGGCTGACGACGCGCTTGTTCGCGCTCCCGATGCTCACCCTGCGCGTTTCACCAACGGCGGCAATGGAATCCAGCACCCCGACCACTGACGAATTTGACTCCGCCGGCGAGTTCGCTGCGCCAGTCGCGGGCGCCGAGGCGCGCAAAGGCGCCCTGGCCGGCACCGGCGAGACCGGTGCGCCGCGTACCGCTCCGCTGTCGATCTCGCGTGAGCAGTGCTCCGCCTGTGGCGCAACGCTGGCGCCCGATCAGCGCTACTGCGTCGAGTGTGGCGAGCGTTGCGGCGCTCCGCGGCTGCCTTTCACCGATCGGCTCGCGCAGAGCGCCCAGCAGCAGCCCAGCTCGCGTCCCCGCCCCGCGCGTGCTCGCATGTCGGTCAACAACACGGCGATCGCCGGCATCGGCACGCTGCTGCTCGCGATGGGCGTCGGAGTACTGATCGGACGCTCTGGCAACGGCTCGAGCGCCAAAGGCGGGACTCCCGCTATCCAGGTGGTGACGGTGCCGGGCGCCGGCGCCGCCGCGGCGACGCCGAGCGGCGAATCCTCGACCTCGACGAGCGCCACGAGCGCCACTTCGGGCAAGAGCTCCTCCAAAGGCGCGACGACGACGAAATCCACTGGCGCGGCAACGAAAAAGGCCGCCGCGCCGCCGGCTAAAGCAGTCGTGAAAGTGGGCAGCCCCGGCAAGGGCCCCGGCTATCAGAAAGGCAAATTCACCGGCAACTTCTTCGGTGGATGAGAAGCGAGGCACGATGACGAGCAACGAGACACAGACTCAGGCACCCGCCCCGTCCGCCGTCGATCTCGCGCGTCGCCGCGACGAGCTGACGGCGCGCTCGGCCGAACTGCAGTGGGATCTCGGGGGGCTGGCTTACGAGATGGCGACGCGCAACCACATGCGCGTCGACGTGCTCGTGCGCCGCGCCGCCGCGCTGCAGGAGGTCGACAGCGAGCTCGGCGAGGTCGAGCGCATCCTGCGCATGGAGCAGACCGGCGCCGCGGGCACGTGCGCGTCGTGCAAAGCGCCGCACAGCAGCGGCGCCGCCTACTGCTGGCAGTGCGGCCAGCCGCTGCTCGAGCACGTGCCGAGTCACGCGATCGGTGCATAGAGCCGACGCCGCGAGGCGCCGGAGATGACGCCTCAGCCGAAGCGGCCGGTGACGTAGTCGCTCGTACGGGGGTCGCGCGGGCGTGTGAAGATCGTGCTCGTGTCGTCGTGCTCGACGAGCACGCCAGCCTTGCCGCGATCGGTGTCGCCAAGACTAAAGAACGCGGTCTTGTCGGCGATCCGCGCCGCCTGCTGCATGTTGTGGGTGACGATCACGATCGTGTAGCGGTGCTTCAGGGTCAGCATCAGCTCCTCGATCGAGCCGGTGGCGATCGGGTCGAGCGCGGAGGCCGGCTCGTCCAGCAGCAGCACGTCGGGCTCGATCGCGATCGCGCGGGCGATACACAGCCGCTGCTGCTGCCCGCCGGAGAGGCCGAGCGCGCTCTCGTGCAGGCGGTCCTTGACCTCGTCCCACAGGGCCGCCCCGCGTAGCGCGCGCTCGACGCGCTCGTCCAGCCGCGCCTTCATCTTGAGGTTGCGCGGCGCCCATGCGACGTTGTCGTAGATCGACTTCGGAAACGGGTTCGGCCGCTGGAACACCATCCCGATCCGCCGTCTGACCTCGACGGGATCGACGCCGGCGCCGTACAGGTCGTGGCCGTGGTAGAGGATCGTGCCGTCGATCGCAAAGCCGGGCACCGAGTCGTTCATGCGGTTGAGGCTGCGCAGGAACGTGCTCTTGCCGCAGCCCGACGGGCCGATGATCGCGGTGATCAGGTTGCGCTCGATGTGCATGCTCACATCGGAGATCGCGCAGTTGGCGCCGTAGGAGACTGACACGCTCTGCACGTCGAAGATCGCCTGGCGCTCGTGCGTGACGCGAGCCCTGTCGTCAGGTGCCGGGAGCGCGAGCGCCGGTCCGCCGGCGCCGGCTGCGGTGGTCGTCGCGCCGGCGGATGGCGGCGGGGCGTCAATTATCCGCACCCGCCGGCGGACGGTTCGCGTGGGACGGTCGGCGGTGTCGGTCATCGGGGGCATCTTCGCATCTCCAGTTCTTGTTTTGCTCAGCCTCGGCTCATGTCGGCCGATCCGCGGTTTGCCAGCAGCATCCGCGCGCCGAGGCTGCTCACGAGTATGAACAACAGCAGCACGAGCCCCGCTCCCCACGCGCGCGCAAACCCATAGGGGTCGGCCGCCTCCGAGGCGCTGAAGATGTAGACGGGGATGTTGGGGATTGCCTGGCCGAAGATGCGCAACGACACCGCGTTGCCGAAGATCGAGCAGGTCAGCAGCAGCGGCGCCGTCTCGCCGGACGCGCGGGCGACCGCCAGCACGCTGGCCGTCAGGATCCCGCCGCGTGCGCTCGGCAGCACCACGCCGCGCACGGTGCGCCAGCGGCTGACCCCGAGCGCGTCGGCCGCTTCGCGCAGCCCGCGCGGCACGCGCAGCAGCGCCTCCTGGCTCGCGCGCGCGATCAGCGGCAGCATGATGATCGACAGCGCCATGGCCCCGGCGAAGCCGCTCTGGTATTTGCCGACGACGAGCAACCCGAAGATGAACAGCCCGATCACGATCGTCGGCAGTCCGTTGAGCAGGTCGAGCGCCAGGCGGACCGTATACGCGACCCGCTGTCCGGCGAACTCGGTCAGGTAGAGCGCGATCAGCACGCCCACGGGCAGCGCGATCAGCGTCGCGAGCGCCATCAGCACCGCGGTGCCGACGATCTCGGGCGCGATCCCTCCGCCGGGGGTTTCGAGAATCAGGGGTGGGCCCTTGGTGAAGAATTCGACGCTCAGCGCGCTCGCGCCGCGTGAGGCGACCGAGTAGACGACGATCGCGAGCACCCCCACCGCGACCAGCGCCGACGCGGTGTGGCTGGCCTCGACCATCCGGCTGATCGCCTGGCGGCGGCGCAGGTGGCCGGTCGCCGTCAGCGGGCTCGCCGGATCGGGCAGCTCGCTGGCGAACGTGCCAAAGGGGTCGCTTGGGTCCCAGTCGCGACCGCCCACGAGGTCGTGCCCGTCGTCCGGCGGCCGGCCCAGGTCGAGCGGCTCGCTCATCGCGCCGCGGCTGTGTGGACGGAGAACCGGCGCACGATCAGCTGCGCGGAAAGGTTTGCGAGCAGACCGATCACGAGCAGCAGCGCGCCCAGGTAGAACAGCGAGGAGATCTGCAGTTTCGTGGTGGCGCTCAGATACTGGTCGGCGATCCGGCTCGCCAGCGTATCGCCGGTGCGGAACAGCGAGGCGTGGATCGCGTTGCCGGCGCCGACCACCTGGGTGACGGCGATCGCCTCGCCGAGCGCGCGGCCGAGCCCGAGGAACGTCGCTGCCACGAGCCCCGAGCCGGTCGAGGGCAGCATCACGCCGCGCACCATCTCCCAGCGCGTCGCTCCGAGCGCCGTCGCTCCGTCGCGCAGCTCGTGCGGCACCGTCAGGAACAGGTCGCGGCTGATCGAGGCGATGATCGGAACGACCATGATCGTGAGCAGCAGGCTTGCGTTGAACAGCCCCGCGCCGGTGGTCTGCGGCGACCCGAAGATCGGCAGAAAGCCGAGCGCGCTGTGCAGGAACGGCTCCAGGTGCGAGCGCAGGAACGGGGCCAGCACGATGATGCCCCAGAACCCGAGGATCACGCTGGGGATCGCCGCGAGCATCTCCACCAGCGGGCCGATCACCCCGCGCACGCGCCGCGGGGCCACGGTGCTCAGGTACAGGCCGATCGAGATCCCGAGCGGAACCGCGAGCACGAGCGCGCCGATCGAGGTGACGGCGGTGCCGTAGATTAGCGACGCGGCGCCGAACACGTTGAAGTTGGGCTTCCATTCGCTGCTCGTGAGAAAGCCCAGGCCGAAGCGCGATATCGCCAGGCTCGCGCCGCCGATCACCTGGTAGGCGATCGCCACGATCGCCGCCATTCCGAGCAGTGCGGCGAGCGTGCATAGGCCGTACAGGACGGCGTCGCCGGCCCGGTCGACCGATCGGGGACGCGGGCGGCGGCTCGCCCTCGAGGCAAAGCGAGTGGCGATCCCGCCTGTGGGTGGGTTCGCTGATCCGGTGCCTGCGCTCATGCGGCTGCGGAGCTTATCGGGGGGTTACGGCGCCACGCACCCCGTTCACAACATCTACACATCTGCTTTTACAAAAATTACACATCGCCGACGACGATGTTCACAAGATTGCTACAGCTGGTGGCACAAGCGATGGGATGCTCTGCGCGGCCGGTAACACGACATTCACCAGGAGGACATTTGACACGCGCAAGACATCCAAAGATCGCCATCGTGGCGGTGATGGCGTGCCTGGCAACGGGCATCATGGCCAGCAGCGCCGCGGCAGCGGGTTCGCTCACCGGGGCGGGCTCCACGCTGGTCGCGCCGCTGGAGGCATACTGGGCGCAGGAATTCGAACACCTGTACGGCGACAGCGTTGCCTATTCGGCCGTCGGCTCGGGGGCGGGAATCGCTCAGATCTCTGCTCGCACGGTCGACTTCGGAGCCTCTGACGCCCCGCTGACGTCTACTCAGGAGAGCGAATGCAAAGAATGCGTTCAGATCCCATGGGCCCTGACCGCCACGGGCATTGCGTTTCACCTGGAAGGGATCCGCAAGCTCGACCTCACCGGCCCGATCATCGCGGAAATCTTCCTCGGGAAAATCACTAACTGGGACAGCCCGGCGATAGCCAAGGTCAACAAGGGCGTAACACTGCCCAACCTGAAGATCACGCCCGTGTTCCGCAGTGACGGGTCCGGGGACACGTACGCGTTCACCGACTACCTCTCACGCATTAGCTCCACGTGGAAGAGCCAGGTGGGCAACTCCACCGCGGTCAACTTCCCGACGGGCGTGGGTGGCAAGGGCAACGCCGGCGTGACCGCCGTCGTCGAATCGACGACGGGCTCGATCGGCTACATCTCCGCTTCGTACATCATCGCGCACAAACTGGGCGCCGCCGCGGTGGAGAACGCCAACGGCAAGTTCGAGTACGCGAACCTGAAGAACATCGAAGAAGCGGCCAAGTCGGTCAAGAGCGTGCCGGCTAACAACGAAATGCACATCGTGGACCCGTCGAAGAAGTACAAGCTCGCCTACCCGATCTCGACGTTCACGTACGCGATCGTCCCGAAGAGCGCTCCCCAGAAATCACTGCTGGCGAGCTGGATCTACTACGCGATGACCGGGGGCCAGAAGTTCGGTGCGGCGCTCGACTTCGCGCCGATCCCGAAGGTAGTGCTGAAGGCCGGCGAAAAGACAGTCAAAGAACTGCAGGGCTAGCCGGTAGCAGCATCCGAGCCACGGGCGGGGGGCGGCCCCCGCCCGTGGCGGTTTATGGCACCATCCCAACACCTTTCAAGCTAACGGAGCACTACTATAAGGTGGTAGCCGGGGCGCTGGTGGAGATGTGGGCGCCGCCGGGATTCCCTACGAAATAGATCTGGAATGGCACGTTCGTGCCGCTGTTCGTGCCCGCTGCTACTTCCGGGATAACCGCCCGTCCGGCCGCCACGATCTTCGACGCGCGGCGTGCCACTGCGTATACGACGAGGTTCTGCTGGGTCGTTTGCGAGTGGTTTGCCACAGTTCCCGACAGGGTCGCTTCCACGCCGGCTTCTGTACTGAGATGCGTGCCCGCGATGCTCAACTGGGGGACGCTCCCCGACGCCTGTGTCGCTTCTCCCACGAGCGCGCTCGCGGAGACCGGCGTGCCGCTCGCGGTCACCTGATCATCGACCCAGATCGTTTCCTGACCGGGCTGTAGCAGCGAGACGGTCGTCAGCGAGGGCTCGAGGCCCGAGGCGTTGTTCTGGTAGAGCACCGCGCCGTGCGCGTCGCGCACAGTCACCTCGATCGGCGCGTTCTCCAGGGCATGCGAGGAGGTGTTGCGCAGCGTCACCACCACGGCGGTCGTTTCGTGCGAGCGCACGATCGTGCTCTGCAGCACTCGCACGCTCGGGTTCTCCTTGCTCACCGACACGCCCTGCGTGGAGAGCACGTCGTGCTTCGCCGCGCGCTGCAGCCCGGCGCTGCGTTCCTGAGTGCTCTCACAGCCAGACAGCACAAGCGCTATCGCGACAGCGCCACACGCCGTCCTGGCTCCTCGGGCACGCCCCGCCCATCCCCAAAAACACAGGCGCAACGGGCGCCCCGTGCTCGGGCGCGGGCCGCCGGCGCGGTATCTCACCCGAACGCCCCGCTCACGTACTCGCGCGTGCGCTGCTCGCGTGGGTGGTCGAAGATCTGCGCGCTGGGGCCGTACTCGACAAGCTCGCCGAGGTGCATGAACGCGACGTGGTCGGCCACACGCATCGCCTGCTGCAGGTTGTGGGTCACGATCACGATCGCCACGCTGTTGCGCAGCTCCACGATCAACTGCTCGATCGTCGCGGTTGAGATCGGGTCGAGCGCCGAGCACGGCTCGTCCAGCAACAGCACCTCTGGACCCGCCGCCAGCGCGCGCGCGATGCACAGCCGCTGCTGCTGGCCGCCTGACAGTCGGAGCGCCGGATGGTCGAGGTTGCCCGCCACCTCCTCATAGAGTCCCGCGCGCTGCAGCGCGTCGACCACCGCTCCCATCAGATCGTCGCGCGAGCGCCGTTTGCGCCTGCGCGCACCGCGCTCGCCGTGCTCCTCGCGCAACGCGTACGCCACGTTCTCAAAGATGCTCATCGGGAACGGGTTGGGCTGCTGGAAGACCATCGACACGCGCTGGCGCAGCGAGTTGACCTCGATCTCGCCGATCTCCTGCCCGTCGAGCGTTACACGCCCGGCGCGCGCCGCCCCGGCGGTGATCTCGGTCAGGCGGTTCAGCGAGCGCAGCAGCGTCGTCTTGCCCGAGCCCGAGGCGCCAATCAGCCCCAGCACCTCGCCCTTGCGCACCGGCAGGCTCACGTCGCGCACCACCCAGCGGTCGCCGTAGGCGAGCCACACGCCTTCGATGCGCATGCGCTCCTGCACTTCGATGGCCGGCTCCCGCGGGCTTGCCTGTTCCTCCTCGGAGGAAGCGGCCGCCGGGGGAACGCGACCAGTCTGCTCCAGGGTCGTGGTCGACTGGGTCCCGTTCGACAGCGCCCCTGCCACGGTCGGCTCGCGATCGAGCACGATCCTTCGCACCGGTGGGGGCATCAGCGGATCCACGGCAAGCTCCCCGTCAACACTCTCCAGCGGCTGGAGGCGCCAAGGCTCTCTCCCGAGCCGGCGCGGCTGGAATTGAGTCGCATCACGACCACGTTCAACGCCAGCACCATCAGCAACAGCACAAACGCCGCCGCATACGCCTTTTCGTGCGCGTTGCCTTCGCCCGCCGGCGAGTTGAACAGCACATAGCTGGTCAGCGTTCCGCCCGTGCCCCGCAACGTCGAGAGCACTGGCGCCCCGCCCGCGCCTTCCAGGCGGAGCGTCGCGCCCAGCAGAATCACCACGATCGCCGTGTCGCCCACGATGCGCCCCACGCCGAGGGTCGCGCCGTTGGCGATGCTCGGGCGCACCGATGGCAGCAGCACTTTGCGGATCGTCGTCGCCTTTGTCTTGCCGAGCGCGTAGGAGGCCTCGCGCATCTGCGCCGGCACCTGCATCAGCGCCTCGCGCGTGGCCGCCACCACCAGCGGCAGCGCGATCAGCGACATCATCGCGCCCGCCGTGAGGAACGAGCGGCCGAACACCGATCCCCCCGCCGAAGTCTGCGAGAGGAACGCCAGCGCCGGGCGCGCAAACAGCACCAGGCCGAACATCGCCAGCAGCACGCTCGGCGCGCCCGCGATCATCTCCACGCCCGACTCCACCAGCCGCGCCAGCCACGCCGGGCGCTGATACTCGCTCATCCACACCGCCAGGCAAACCCCCAGAGGAGCGGCGATCGCAATCCCCACGGCGGTCAACAGCAGCGTGCCCTCGATCGGATCGAGAAATCCGCCGGAGGCCGTCTGGCTCTGCGAGGGGCTCGGGTGTTCCAGCAACAGGCTCGGGCGCAGATACGCAATTCCCTTCACGAGCATGAACAGCACGATCGCGCCCGCCACCAGGCACAACCCGATCCCCACCGTCCAGCACAGCGCATACGCGACGCGGTCGACCAGCGGCCAGCTCCCGACCGAGTCGCGCTTGCGACTGTCGCGGATCGTGCCGGCCGGAGGCGACAGGGCTTGCGGTGAGCTTGCCATCAGGCTCTTATCCCGTAGCGCTTCATCGGCTGCTTCGCCGCCCAGCCGGCCAGCGACAGCAGCGCGCACGACACCAGAAGCACGGCCGCCATCGCATACAGCGTCTGTTCCACCGGCACCACCGTGAGATCGTCGATGTAGTGGATGATCGTCGCCGCCAGAGGCCTGACGGGCTCGAAGAAGAACGTAGTCCCGTCGAGCGGGTTCGGGGCGAAGCCGCGCGATCCCGCGACCATCGCGAGCATGATCGCCTCGCCCAGCGCCCGCGCTGTGGCGAGCACCGCCGCCGCCACGATCGCCGGGCGCACGGCACGCAGCGACACGCGCCAAGTTGTGCGCCAGCGGTTGACCCCCAGCGCCGCCGAGCCCTCCGTCCACGCTTTCGGCACCGACTCCAGCGCGCTCGCGACGATCGCCACCATGATCGGCACGATCATCACGGTAAGGATCAGCGTCGCCACGCTCAGGTTGGCTCCGGTGAGCTGCACCACGTACTCCACCGAGTGCTTGCGCTGCCGGGAGATCAGGTTGTGTTCCACCCACGGGGCGATCGCGAGGATCCCAATCAGCCCGTACACGACCGACGGCACGCCCGCCAACAGGCGGATCGTCGGGTCGATCGCGCGCCTGACCTGGGCCGGCGCCAGCTCCACCACAAACACCGCCGCCAGGATCGACACGATCATGCCGAGGATCACCGCGAGCCCCGAGGTCAGGATCGTGCCCCAGATCAGCGGCCACGCTCTGAAGTGGTACACGTAGTTGGCCGGATCTCTCGGACCCTGGATCATCGCGGTGAACTGCGTGTCCACGTCCCCGCCGCTGCCGAACCACGCCAGTCCGTTGTGCTGGAAGGACGGCCACGCTTTCGAGAACACGGTGATCGCGATGCCCGCGATCACCACCAGCACGCCCACCGCGAGTGCGCGCAGGGCCAGCTCGGTGCGCCGCTCGGCGGCGGCCGCCCCGCCGCCGAGAAGCCCTCTCATCAGTGGATGGCGATCCACTCGGAGCTGATGATTTTGCGTGCAATCGCGTTTTTCGAGCTGGTGATCCATTCGATGAACTTCTTCGCCGCGCCTTTCGGGGCTCCCTTGGTCACCATCCAGAAGTTACGCACGCCCTGGTACTGGCCCGACTTGGCGTTCTGCAGCGTGCACGGGATGCCCTGGTAGCTGACCGCATGGACCCCGCTCGTGAACGCGAAGGACACGAAGCCCACCGCGTCTTCGTCGGTTTTGACCTTGTTCTGCACCAGTCCGTTCGATTCCTCGGCCTCCGCGCTAGGGGAGATCTTCAGGGTTTCGCCGAGGAAGATGTCCTGGAAGGCGGCCTGCGTACCCGAGGAGGCGATGCGATCGACGAGGTCGATCGGGCCTGAGATCTTCGCGCCCGGCACTTCGCTCCATTCGCGCACGGCGCCTGTGAAGATCGCCTGCACCTCGTTCTGGTTGAGGTTTGCGATCGGGTTCTTCGGGTTGGTGACCATGCACACGCCGTCGCGCGCGATCTTCGTGAACACGAGCCCTTTCGGGTCGCCTTCTTCGGGGTTGCGCGACACGTCGCCGATGTCCACGCGCCCGGCCGCCACGTCGGACACGCCCACGTCGGAGGTGCCCTGCCCGATCTTCGGGGTGGGTTCTTTGGTCGCTTTGTGGTACGCGGCGGCAAGCTGGGTCATCAGCGGGAAGACAGAGGTCGAGCCGTCGATCAGCAGGGCGCGCGCGCCGGCGACGGCGGGCACGGCCAGTGCGAGCGCGGCGATCAACGATACGGTCATGGTGCGGGTGGGTGCTCGCACGTGGGGCTCCTTTTGCCGGATGGACGCTGCGGGTGCGGACGCCCACGGGCATGCCGAGCCCGAGGGACATCAGCGCAGTGTCTTAGGTCCGCTCGTACCGCCGCGTGAACAGGACGTTCTCAAGTTGAGAAGAATTGGTGAACATCGCCGCGACTGAGGAGTGTTGGGGGTGAACTTCTCAGGTCGTTCACAAGTCGGGCCCCGGTGGCGGTCAGCCTAACGACTGGTGGCACTTCGCTGACCGAAGCCGTAGGGCGATCAACGGCTCGGTCGGATATGCCAACGTCGCGACGTCGCGCAAGCACGGGTTCTACATGGAAAAGAAAAAAGACGACCACACCTACTGGGTTCCGATGCAAACGGTCAGTCCGGAAAAAGGCAACGAAGTCGGGACGACCTATGTGGAACCGGCCGAAGCAGCAAAGAACCAAAAAAAAATCTAACCCCGTTACGACGACGACGCCTACAACGCCCCCAAGCAGCGCGTACTCGATAGCGAGCGCAAAAGGTCAAGGGCGAGGGCATCGTCCTGTTGCTCGTGTTGCCGCCTTTGGCCTGAACGGCAGCCGACACTCTGAGGAGACATGACAGACGACGAAAACACAATCCCGCCCGAGTCTTCCCAGGGAAATGGCCGTCCCGCGAGTCCCGTTCGCCCGCCCAAGGGCGGTCAGGTGCGCTCTGGTCTTGCGCACAGGCGCAATCCGGCGCTTGTGGCTGCCGGCGATTTCGCCACTGGCGTGCGCCGTGTGGTATTTCGCGACAAGATCGCGCTGTTCCTGATCCTGGCATCGGCGGCGCTGTTGATCGCGTTCTTCTCCTTGCTCGGAGATATCGGGCCGTCGAGTCACGGCTCAGAACTGCCGATCAGCAGGGTGCTGGAGCTTGCTCAGCACAAGCAGGTCGCGACGGCGACAGTGTACGACCACGACAACCGCGTCGAGATCACGCTCAAGAAGCCCGCCGGCGAAGCGTCGAGCGCCGCCTCGACAGGTGGAACCGCGGGTACCGCTACGACGAGCGCGAGCGCCCCGCCCGAATACTGGGCAGCCTATCCGGCCTCCGGGGTGCAAACACAGCAACTGCTACAGAGCCTTGCCACGGCCGGCACGGTTGTAACGGTCGATCAGCAGCCCGGCAAGGCGCAGCGCGCGATCCTCGTACAGTTCCTGATCCCGATAATGCTGCTCGTCTGCCTGTTCGCGTTCTTCATGCGCTTCGGCGACGACGGCGGAGCGGGCGGGATCGCCGGCTTCTCGAAGTTCACGGGCAAGGGCAAGCGCAAGGGCAAGGGCACGCTGCACCAGATCACGTTCGCCGACGTGGCGGGCGCGGGCGAGGCGGTGGCCGAGCTGCGCGAGATCCGCGACTACCTGGCCGATCCGTCCAAGTATCTCGCCGTCGGCGCCGCCGCCCCCAAGGGGGTGCTGCTCGTCGGACCTCCCGGAACGGGGAAGACCCTGCTTGCGAAGGCAGTCGCCGGCGAGGCCGACGCCTCCTTCTTCTCGCTGTCGGGCTCGGATTTCGTGGAGTCGCTCGTCGGCGTCGGGGCGGCCCGTGTGCGCGACCTGTTCGCCAAGGCGCGCAAGACCGCGCCCGCGATCATCTTCATCGACGAGTTCGACGCCGCCGGGCGCAAGCGCGGCGCCGGGATCGGGCAGGGCAACGACGAGCGCGAGCAGACACTCAACGCGCTGCTGGTGGAGATGGATGGCTTCGGCGGCGACGGCGGGCTGGTCGTGATGGGCGCCACCAACCGCCCCGACATCCTCGACCCGGCGCTGCTGCGTCCGGGGCGCTTTGACCGGCAGGTGACGATCGACGTGCCCGATGTGCACGGGCGCCTCGAGATCCTGCGCCTGCACGGCGGCAAGCGCCCAATGGGACACGACGTCTCGCTGGAGGAGATCGCGCGCTTGACGCCCGGCTTCAGTGGCGCGGAGCTCGCCAATGTGATCAACGAGGCCGCGCTATTGTCCGTGCGCGACTCGCACGAGCTGATCGAGCAGGCGACGCTCGAGGAGGCGATCGACCGTGTCGTCGCCGGGCCCGCCAAGAAGCACATCCTCACGGAGCACGAGCGCTGGCTGATCTCGATCCACGAGGCCGCACACGTTGTCGTTGCGGAGGCGCTTGGTCAGGCATCGGTGAGTCGCAAGGTGTCGATCGTCGCGCGCGGGCGCACGCTCGGCACCGCAGCGCACATGCTCACCGACCGCGACCAGCTGATCCAGACAGAGCCCGACCTCGAAGCGCAGCTGACGGTGATCGTGTCCGGCACCGCCGGCGAGCGGATCGCCTTTGGCCACCTGTCGAGCGGCGTCAGCGACGACCTACATGCGGCTACGAGTCTGGCTCGCACGATGGTCACCTCGTTCGGGATGTCATACGCGCTCGGGCCCGTCACGATCGGCGAGAAGGGCGGCGAGGTATTTCTCGGCGCCTCGCTGCAGGATCTCGGCTCGGTCGGACCCTCGACGCTCGACACGATCGACCGTGAAGTCGAGCGGCTCGTCGGCGACGCCGAGGCGAAGGCCGCCGCGATCCTCGACCGCAACTGGCAGGCCGTCGAGGAGACCGCGCACGCGCTGATCGAGCACGAGACGCTATCGGGAGTAGCGCTCGACGCTGTGCTCTCGACCGTGCAAGACATGGACTTGGGCGAGCTGCGCCAAATCACCCGATCGGCCTCCGAGCAGGACCCGGGGCACGGGCCTTGAAGGTTGCCGCCGCCGCGGACCCGATCGCCGCGGCGATCACCGCGGTCGGCGCCTCCGGTGGCGGCTCCACGCGGCTCGCCGGCTATGGGCTACCGCTCGCCGTACCGATCCTGCTGGCGGGCGCGGGCGCCTCGATCGGTCGCGGCCGACGTCGGTCACGGCGGATGGCCTTCGCCCGTCTTTCTGTAGAGAGTCACATTTCAACCCCTTCCTCAAGGAGGCGAACATGAGACAACGCATCTCCCGCCACAGTGGCCACGTCGCGCTGGCGATCTCGATCCTCGCGCTCGTCGGCTCGAGTACCGGGCTGGCCGAAGCGGCCCGTCGCGCTGTTGCCGGTGCGATCGACGGACATCGGATCAGCACCAAGCCACACGCCGGCGGCCTGCTGCTGCTTGGCAAAAACAGGAAGTTCGCCGCGTCGGCGATCCCGACCGTCAGCAATGCCACGCATCTCAGCGGCAAGACACTGACCGATATCGAACCGAGCTGCCCGCCGGCGACGGTGAACCTCGGAACGTGGTGCTTGATGGACTCGCCCTACCCGCTCACGAACGCCGAGGCGGGTGAGAACAACTACTTCTGGGCTTCGCAGGCGTGCGTGAAGGAGGGTGGTTACCTGCCCACGGCCGCGCAGCTGATCGGCGCCGCCAACCGCGTCAAGCTCGAGTCCACGATCCACGACTCGCAGCTCACCGCCACGATCCCGCTCGACCCGAGCGTGGGCCTGAAGGATCAGCGCGAGATGAGCGCCACGCTCGTGACGACCGCCGCCGGCTCGGATGCCGCGGGCTCTGAGGGTGTGAGCGTCGGCTCGACCGGCGACCCCCGTACCGGCGAACCCAACCCGGTGCCGCTGCCGGCGGTGCCGGCACCTTCGACGCTGCAGTACGTGACGGTCTACTCCAACGGCACCAAGGGCGGATTCGCGGGCTCCCAGCCGGTCTCCGAACCGGAGAACTTCCGCTGCGGGTACAACGAGATGCCCGGCGCCAACTCCAACGAAGAACCGTGAGGACAACGATAGGCAAGCATGCGTTCACAGAATCGTCACGAGTGGGAGGGCGGTGAGGGTGGACGATCTCGGCGTGACCGAGCCCGCTGCACCCAGCGAGCCGGTGATCGCTGTCACGCAGCCGTCACCGAACCCGCCCTCGGCGGCTGGGGAGGAGTCCGCGACGGCTGTCGCCCAGCCGATCCCAAACGTGGCGAGCGAGCGCTGCTCGCAGTGCGCGGCGCCGCTCGCGCCCGACCAGCGCTACTGCTTGCAGTGTGGCGCGCCACGCGCTCATGTGAGCGGCCCGATCTCCGGCGGACGCCCCGGTGGGCCGCCGCCGGCCGCGGCCTCATCGGGCATGACTTCGCCACAGTCGGCATTGTCGCCGGGGGGGCCGCAAACCTCGCCGTCCGACGTTCCCGGTGCACCCCCGGGTGCTCCGCCCGGCTTCGGCCCTGCGCAGCCGTCCAATCGCAACAACACCGTTGCACTGCTCGCCGGCGTGGGGGTGCTGCTGCTTGCGATGGGCGTCGGGATCCTGATCGGACGCGCGAGCTCGGGCTCCGCCAAGGTGCCTCCCGCGCAGGTGATCTCGGTCGGGGGCTCCGCTGCGGGCGCTTCCACCACGGCAACCACGCCTACGACCACGGCAACCGAAACGCCGGCCGCCGGCACCGTCAAGAAAAGCTCGAAAGCGAAAGCGAGCTCCTCCCCGGGCGCCGGCTCCTCGATCGGCAAACCGGCGCCGCCGGCCGTGCTGAAAAGCGTGAGCAAAAACCAGAGCGGATCGAGCTACGAGCAGAAATCCAAGAACCTCCCGGACGTGGTCGAAACGGGATGAGCACACCCAGCCAGTTACAGCCCGACTCGCAGCTGCGCCGCCGCCGCGAACAGCTCGCCGAGGAGGTGGCCGAGCTGCACTGGAACCTCGGCGGGCTCGCGTATGAGATGGCGATTCGCGATCACTTCCGCCTCGACGTGCTGATCCGCCGTGCCGCGATGCTGCAGGAGCGCGACGCGGAGCTTGCCGAGGTCGAGCGGATGCTGTACATGCAGGAGAGTGGCAGCGCCGGGAACTGCCAGAGCTGTGGTGCGGTGCGCAGCCGCGGGGCAGTGTTCTGCTGGCAGTGCGGCACGCAGGTAATGGAGCGCACGCCCGTCAACGGCAATTTCGGGAGACAAGATCCGCTTGAGGGCCGGATGACGCCCACGTCGCCGGTCGCCGAGCCGGCCGGTCGAGGCCGCGCATCCGACAGCGAGCATAAGGGGACGGGCCATCGCCCGGCGACACACCCGATCGAGGTGCTCGTTGCGACCTCTGAGTCAGAGGATCGGCAAGCTAGCCTGTCGCCGGACGATCTTGCCCGCCCGGCTCAAACGAACCCGTGAGCCTCGACCCGCTGCGCCGCTGGGAGCAGCGCTTCGGCGCGCTGCCACTGCCATCGCCGCTTGTGTGGACTGTGCTCGTGGCCCTGTTTCTTGGGTTCGGCGTGCTGATGGGTCGCGCCGCGGGGAGCGACGCGGTCGATTCGCTTGCCTCCGAGCGCGCGCCCTTGAAGGTGCTCGTCGCGCAGAGCGACGCGGGCGCAGGTAGCACCACGCCGAGCTCGACTCCCGCCGCAACACCTCCGCCGGCGCCTGAAGCGGAAACAACTCCCGAACCATCGCCGGCGCCAGCGGAATCGCCGGCTCCCGCTCCCGCGAGCAAAACATCCTCCCCGTCCTCTGGGTCCTCGGGCGGATCGAAAGAATCCTCGGGCTCGGGCAAAAGCGCCTCAAAAGCCGCTGCCTTCAAGCTCTCCTCGATCAAACACGTGTTCGTGGTGATGCTAGACGAACAGCCCTACGCGACCGCCTTCGGGCCGGCCTCCCCCGCCAAATACCTGACAGGGACCCTGGAGAGACAGGGCGAGCTGCTGCTGCGCTACTACGCCGTGGCGCACCAGGGGCTCGCCGACGGGATCGCGCTGCTGAGCGGGCAGGGACCCACCGAAGCCACCGCCGCCAACTGCCCGACCTACAGCGAAATCTCGCCTTCAAGCAGCGGCAGCGACGGGCAGGTGCTCGGCAAGGGATGCGTGTATCCGTCCTCCACGCAAACGCTGATGAGCCAGCTCGCGGGAAAGCACCAGAGTTGGAAGGCATATGTCGAAGGGGTCGACGAAGGCTCGGGGACCCCGGCGGCTTGCGCGCACCCGGCCGGCGGTGCGGCCGACTCGAGCGCCGCGGCGCTGACGCCCGGCGGCACGGCGCCGGCCTATCAGACGTGGCGCAATCCATTCGTCTACTTCTCCTCGGTGGCCGGATCGTCCGGGTGCGCCTCCGAGGATATGGGGATGGATGCCTTGAAGGGGGACTTGGCAAGCGAAAAAAGCACGGCCGGCTTCTCTTACATCGTCCCCGGTCCGTGCGAGGACGGCAATCCCACGCCGTGCGCGCCCGGTAGGCCCGCCGGCATGCTCGCGGCCGACGAGTTCCTGAAAAAGATGGTTCCCGAGATCCTCGCCTCCAAGGCATACAAGCAAAACGGGCTGCTCGCGATCACCGTCGATCAAGCGCCATCGAGCGGCGAATACGCGGACTCGAGCTCCTGTTGCGGGCAACCGAAGTTCCCCAATCTGCCGGCGCCAACGGGAGCCGCGGCGCTCTCTGGCGCCGGTGGCGGCCAGGTCGGACTGCTGCTGCTCTCGCCGTTCATCAAAAAAGGCGGCGGGCTGTCTCAGGAAACGTACAACCACTTCTCGCTGCTGGCCACCGTGGAGGAAGTGTTCGGGCTGAGCAAGCTCGGGTATGCCGCAGGCTCGGAAGTAAAGCCCTTCGGCGCTTCGCTGTTTTAGAGCGCTCAACCTTGCGTCTGTTGGTTGGCGGCTGCTAGTTTCGGAAGCCTGAACCGCTAAGCTTCCATAAGGCCGGTATTTATGGAAGGAAGCGATGTCGGGTCGCGAGTACACGATTGAGTGGAGGGATCGCAGGGTGGCTGCTTGGGTTCCGGACCCTTTGGCCGAGTGCGATCTTGGGTTGAGCGAGGCCACGGTTCGGCGTACCGAGCGTGCCGCCGGGGCCGCTCGTCGGGGTAGCGACTCGCTGCCGGCCGATTGGGGGGCGTTGGCACGGTTGTTGTTGCGCGCCGAGGGCGTTGCTTCCTCCTATGTGGAGGGGGTGACCGCGCCGCTGGCGCAGGTGGCGGCCGCCGAGCTCGACCCGAGTGTGGGCGAGAGCGCCACGTGGATCGCCGACAACGCGGCCGCGACGCTCGTCGCGATCGAGCAGGCGCGCACGACGCCGCTCGATGCTGGAGCTCTTCATCGTTGGCATCGTCGTCTGATGACGGGCGCTGGTCATCTGGCGGAGCATCAGCTCGGTGCTTGGCGCGGGCTGCCCGGCTGGATCGGTGGCACGAGCCCACTGGACGCCGCCGTTGTCGTGCCGCCCCCCGAGCTGATCGCGCCGCTGATGGCCGACCTGATCGTGTTCGCCAACCGCGGCGACGTCGATCCGGTGACCCAGGCCGCTGTCGCGCACGCTCAGTTCGAGCTGATCCATCCGTATGCGGACGGCAACGGGCGCGTGGGACGGATCTTGATCGCGTGGGTTCTCTCGCGCCGTCTGAACCTTGCCACGCCACCTCCGGTGAGCGTCAGGATCGCGACCGACAGGGGCGGGTATCTCTCGGGTCTGACGCTGTTTCGCTTCGGCGAGATCGATCCGTGGGTGGCGTGGTTTGCCGAGATCGTCGAAGGCTCGGGCGACGCCGCGACCAGTCTCGTGGGCTCGGTCGCCAGATTGAGCGAGGAGTGGAGCGAGCGCATCGCCGGGGTGCGCTCCGACGCGGTCGCCCACCGTGTGCTTGCATTGCTGCCGGCGCACCCGGCGATCGGCGGGGAGATCGTCGCGGGCGAGCTGCATGTGAGTGAGAGGGCCGCGCGCACAGCGCTTCACACGCTCCAAGCGCACGGCATCCTCGAGCCGTTCGCGCGCGCCCAGCGGGAGACCGGTCGTCCTCGGCACTGGTGGGTCGCCTCCGAGCTGCTCGCGCTCGTGGGCGCGTGGTCGCGCTGAGCCGCGCGGTGTGTCTCATGTCGCGTGGGCGACGCGGCAGTGCTCAGGTCGTTGGAAGGGCTTGACGTTTGCGTGGTTCGGTACAGGGGGGTTGACAAATTGTCTTGTGCCGTGTATGTTCGTGAATGTTCCGTGTCCGGTTTGGATGTGGGGCGCTACATAAGATTTGGTTTGGGTCGGCTTCGTGTCGATTTCAACCGGTTTTGACGGGGACCTTGGGAGAGGGACCGGGTCGCAACAGAGTTGGAGATGGTTGTTCGCGTGTTTTCATTGGGGAATAGCGCAGTTGAGAGTCCGTGTGTCGCCGATGGGTCCGTTATAGGACGCGTCAGCGTCGCTGACGCGTCTCTCTCTCTCTCTCTCTCTCTGGGACTGCTGCCTTCTAGGGCATAGTTCCCTTCGCCGCGCTGGTAGTGCGCGGTTTGCTGGGCAACAGGCCCGGCTTGGTTTTTCGTGTGTATCGGGGCGCCCGCCCACCCGCTGGCGCGCTCAACGATCGCGTTCGTGCGCGTGTAGTGCGGCGCGTTTTGGCTTGTCGTGTTCTCCCACACGCGGGATGCATGGTCGCTTTATGGTCGTGCTCCCGGCATATCCGGGTACGCCCCTGGGGGCTATCTCTCTCAGCGCCCAGGGGCCCGCCCGGCAGATTGTGGGGGAGTGGGCCTGATGGCTCGTGCCATGCCCGCCACGCGCTCCGGTGTACAGGCGGCGCCTGTTGTTAACGGGCTTGGGAATACGCGACTGTTTGAGGTTCAGCGCGCGCGGATTCTCTCGGCGATGGTCGAGGTCGCCCTGCACGAGGGGACGGCGAGTGTGAGTGTCGCGCACGTGGTCTCGCGCGCGGGGGTTTCGCGGCGTACTTTTTACGAGTTGTTCGCCGATCGCGAGGAGTGCTTGCTGGCGGCGCTCGATGACGCGTTTGAGCGGATCGACGCGGTTGTTGTGCCTGCATATGAGCAAGAGGGATCCTGGCGTGAGCGTGTCAGGGGTGCGCTTGTTGAGTTGCTTGGTTTGTTCGATGAGGATCCCGGGCTTGGGCGGCTTGTGGTGGTGGAGTCGCTGGCGGCCGGTTCGCGCGCGCTCGTGCTCCGCGGGCGTGTGTTCGCACGGGCGGTCGGTGCGGTCGACGAGGGCAGGGCGCAGGGGGGTGCGAGCACGGAGGCGTCGGTGCTCACGGCGGAGGGTGTTGTTGGTGCTGTCAGCTCGATCCTCTATACGCGCCTGGCGGCCGGTTCCCTGGTGGGGGAGAAGCGCGAGCCGTTGCTGGAGTTGACGAGTCCGTTGATGGGGATGATCGTGCTGCCCTATCTCGGCAAGGCCGCGGCGCGACGGGAGCTTTCGCGGCCCGCGCCGCCGGCGCGCGCAACGCTGGCTCGCAACGGTGCGGGCTACCCGTTTCGCGACCTGGGGATGCGCCTCACCTATCGCACGTTGCGTGTCTTGGACGCGGTTGCTCGTTATCCGGACGCGTCGAACCGGCAGGCCGGCGAGGTGGCTGGGATCGCCGATCAGGGACAGGTGTCAAAGCTGCTCTCGCGCCTTGAGCGCCTGGGACTGTTGGAGAACGCGGCGGGCACGGCTGGGAAGGGCGCACCGAACGCTTGGCGGCTCACAGAGAAGGGCTGTGCGATGCAGCAGGCGGTCCAGTCGCCTAGAGGCGGCGTACACGACAGGACAACCTCCAGGAGGGGATGGGTTTGATGAATGCTCGCGGGTTGGGATCGATGATGCTCGGGGCGCTGTGCGCGCTTACGGTTGGGTTGCTGTTTGCGAGCGCTCCCGCGTTGGCGGCTGCTCCGGAAACCCCGGAGCTGACGGTCGAAGCGCCTGTTCACGCGACCACGGCGACGTTTCTGGGCGTGTTGAATCCGGGCACGCTGGCCGAACCGCCGCAGGCGGGCACCTACAAGTTCCTCTACATGGCCTCGCTAACGGAATGCACGGGCGCGGGTGGCAGCGAAACCTCCTCGAGCCTGTCGTTTGGTGGGGCGGGCGAAGCACTGTCGCCTGAGACCGTGACCGGTCTGACCCCGAACACCGAGTACGCGGTCTGCCTGTCGGTCACGAACCTGGAAAACCCGTCTGAGACGACGCTCAGCGCGCCTGTCCAGTTCGCGACCCACGTAGCTCTGGAAAAACCGGAAACGAAGGCCGCGACTCACATCACGGCCACCTCGGCGATCTTGGAAGGAACACTGAATCCGCATGGGAGCGCGACCGCGAAAGCGGGCTGGTATTTCGCTTATGACGAAGGGTCGTCGTGTACCGGCGCCGGGGAACAGAGGACCGCACAGGAACCGGAAGTCGAAGGCAAAGCGCTGCTTGAGAAAACGGAAGTGACGAACCTGGAGCCCGACAGGACATACAGGGTGTGCTTGGTCGCTACCGACGAAGCGGGCGACGTCACTGTGGGTAACGAAGTGGTGCTGCCAACGCTTGCCCCGGCGCCCGAAGTCGTTCCGGGTGCCGCGAGCTACTCCTTTGCGACCCCTTTCGAAGCGACGCTGCACGCGGAAGCTAACGCGAACAATCAGGCGACGACTGTCTACTTCCAGTACTCCACGAGTCCTGCGGTGAACGGTAGCGGTTCGCTTAGCAGCAGTCCGATCGAGGTTCCTCCGGGGGCGCCGGGGAGCAGTATCGGTTCGGGCTACGGGAATGTTGGGGTGGAAGCCTCGACCGGTCCCGTGCTCGCGGCGGGCACGCTCTACTACTACCAGGCGGTCGCGATCAATCCCACGGGCACCACCTACGGCGCGGTCGAACACTTCGAAACGCTCGGCGTGCCCGTGGTACAGACCGGCGCCGCGGAAGCGATCACGGGGGCGAGCGCTGGGCTTGGCGGCAAGCTCGATGCAGGCGGCGAAGCCCAATACTACGTCGAATACGGCACCGAACCGTGTTCGGTGAGCCTGAACAACTGCGGCACAAGGAGCCCCGCCACGCAGGTGAGCGGGAAGATCCAGGAATGCACGCTGGGCGGGGTGCTCAAGGAATGCGTGACGCCGATTGCCGTCAGCGGCCTCGAACCGGCGACGACCTACCACTACTGGCTGGTCGCCACCAACGGCGCGGTCAGCAAACCCGTTCACGGCGCGGCCGGGGAATTCACGACGAAACCAGCGGCGCCCTCGCCCCAGACGGGCCTCGTGGAAGACGTGACGGCGACGAGCGCGCTGTTCTCGGGCGAGCTGAATCCTGGCGGCGGGCAAGCCGAATACTACGTCGAATACCTGCTGCCGTCGGGCACGACTGCAAGGAGCGCGACGGCGTTCGCGAACGGGAAGGCCCAGGTCAGCGTGGGGCCGATCGCGGTCAGCGGTCTTGAACCGAACACCACTTACGACTACTGGTTGGTCGCGAAGAGCTCTGCGGTGAGCGAACCCGTTCGCGGCGAAGCGCACCAGTTCACGACGGCAATCAGCCAGGCCGAAGTCGAAGCGCAGGCGGCGGCCAACAAGAAGCCTGCGGAAGAAGCCGCCGCGGCGGACGCGGCCAAGCAGAAGCTCGAAGAAGAAGCCGAGCGCGCGGAAGAAACGGCGACGGCGGCAAACGCGGCCAAGCAGAAGCAGTATGCCGAAATCGCGGCCGAGACGGCTGGCCTCGACCGCCAGGAAGCGCAAGTCGGCAAGCAGAACACGAAAGCAGAAAAAGCGAAACCAAAGTCGGCGAGTTGCCCTAAGGGTTTCATTAAGAAGAAAAACAAATGCGTTCCCAAGAAGAGCAAGAAAAAGGGCAAGGTGAAGAAGTAAATGAGAACCCGTATGTCTTCACTCATCGCGGCCGGCGAGCGCAGTAAGCGTTGCTCGTCGCACCACATGCTGCGCAGCAGGTTCGCCGCGCTCCTTACAGTCCTCTGCGTCCTTTGCGCCCTGCTCACGTTCTGTGTCGGTGTCGCGGGAGCAGAAGTTTCCAGGCTGATCGCGCTCGGCAACTTCAGCTCGGTGGAACAGACGTCTGGGGTCGCGGTCGATCAGTCCACCGGCGATGTGTACGTGGCGGGCGAAAAATATGGGAACTTTCAAGGTATCGAAAAGTTCGGTGTCTCGGGCAACGTGCTGTCGCCGCCATCGCCATTCGGAGCGGGGAACGGGATCTATAGCGGTGTGGCTGTGAACCCGACCAATGGGGACGTGGACGTCATGGGCGGCAGTTTCCTCAACGAAACCGACGAACATTGGGAACCAGAGATCGAAACGTATGACCCGAACAGTGGTGCGCTGCTGTCGTCGTTCATGGTGCCGTATTCCGGCAACGGCCCGTATGGCATCTGGTCTCATGCGCAGATTGCGACGGATTCTGCGGGCAACGTCTATGTGCCTGTGCCCGTTACCGCTTTCAACCAGGGTGTCGTGCCGTACAACGAGGTGCTCGAGTATGACCCCGGCACGTGTCCGGCGCCGCCAGCACCCTGCACGCCAGTGAAAACGTTCGCGGGTTCGGGTGCCAGCGCCCTCAGCGGAGCGACCGGTGTTGCGGTCGATCCGTCCGGGAACGTGTGGGTCGCTGATAGAGGCAACAATCGGATCGAGGAGTTCAGCCCGTCGGGCTCGCCGATCGGTGAAATCAAAAGCGTAGGTGTGGAGTCGGTCGCGGTCGATGCCCATGGCGACGTGTTCGCCGTCGTCATCAACGGCGAAGACACTTGCACACCGCTCGCGGTGCCGTGTGAACACCTTGTGGAGTACAGCGCGAGCGGTGCTCAGATCGCCGACGTCGGCGCCGGCTCTCTCCTGTTCGCGAAGAAACTTGAAGCATTCCCGCCGTCCAGCCGCGGAGAAAGCAAGGTGGCTGTGGACGACGCGACCGGGCGGGTGTACGTGACCGATGAATATAACGACGTCGTTTGGATGTTCGAGCCGCCCGTCGCGCCTGTGCTCGGTCAGGAGTCGTCCGTCGAAGTGGGCACCTCCGAAGCAAAGCTCAGTGCGCTGGTCAATCCGGGTGGGGCTCAGACGACGTACCGCTTTGAATACGACACGCGCGAATACAAGCCGGGTGAAGGGCCTCACGGTGTGAGCGTGCCATTCCCCGAAGGAAGTGTCGGTGAAGGTATCTCCCCGCGTGCGGTGTTGGCGTCGGCGAAGGGTCTTGCGCCGGGCACGACCTATCACTATCGTGCGATCGTTACGAACGGGCTCGGCACGGTCGTGGGTCCCGATGAGACGTTTACGACTGAGACCGCCGCGCAAGTCGCGTGTCCCAACGAATCGCTTCGCGGTGGTTTCTCAGCTGCTCTGCCTGACTGCCGCGCTTATGAGCTCGTCACTTCCCTGAGCAAGGGCGCGGGCCAGCCCGAAAATCGCAATGCAGATGGACACCCTGATGCGGCCGATGATGGCGACCGGTTCTCATACGGGTCGACTGAAGTCATGCCCGGTTCGCAGTCGGCCGGCTTGGAATTCATCGCTACTCGCGGCGCGGGCCAATGGACCACGCAAGATCTGATCCCGCTTCAGGGCTATACAGGCGATCGTTGCACATGGGTAAAGAAAGAGAGCGAGGTCTTGGCGTATTCCGCAGAAATGACTATGACGGTCCTTTTCGATAACGGCGAAAATGGCGGCCCCGAACGAGGCAGCTCTCACCCGGGAGAAAAACTCGAAGAGTGTCGTGGGGAAGAGCCGGAAGTCGTGAGTGGCGAACCGTTGGTCGCTGAAAACCTGTTGCTGGGCAATAACGAAACCGGCAATTACCAGTTGATCAACGTTACGCCGCCGGGCGTCACACCATCGACCCCGAGATTCGTTGCCGCTTCGGCGAATCTCAGCGTCGTTCTTTTCGAAGAGAGCGCGAAGCTGACCCCCGAAGCGCCGAGCCTCACCAGCAACGCCAAGAACCTCTATGAATGGCGCGATGGCGTCGTGCGCCTGTTGAGGTTCGCGCTGCCGTCTGGGGCTCCCGTTGATGGTTTCTTCGTGACCTTCTCCGACGATGGCTCTGAGATGTTCTTCACCGCGGGTGGGAGCCTGTATGTGAGTTTGAACGGTGGGGAGCGCACCGTGCAGGTCGACGAGGCACGGGGGGGATCGGGCCCGGGCGGCGGCGGTTCGTTCGGAGCCGTCACTGCTGATGGCTCGCGGGTGTTCTTTACCGATGAAGCCTCGGCGGGTCTCACCAGTGACACGGTCCCTGGCAGCGGCACAAACCTATACAGCTACGACATCGACACCGGCCAGTTGAGCGACCTCACGCCGTTCGCCCACGCTGAAGCGGGTTTCACATACATCGGAGGAGACGGGGCATACGTGTACTTCGGCTCTGAGAGCGCCCTGCCGGGCGCGCAGCCGAATCAGATCGACGAAATCGCCGAAAGCGGCCGGTCGAACCTGTATCTGGAGCACAACGGGACGATCACGTTCGTCGCGCAATATGGAGCGAATCATCTGGAAGAGCACTTCTCTTCCAACGGGGCCTTCCTTGTGTTCAAGTCGGTACACAGCCTGACCGGCTATGAAAACAACGGTGCTTACGAGATCTATCTCTACAGTGCGGCGGCGAACCGATTCAAGTGCGCGTCGTGCAATCCCAGCGGCGAACCCGGCGAAGGCGCGGAAATCGGAAACCAGCCTAACTCCGTCTCGAACGATGGGCAGGTGTTCTTCGAAACCTCAGCAGAGCTGTTGCCGCGAGACACGGATGGTGTGGAAAATGTCTATGAGTATGACTATGACAGCGGGTTGCACTTGATCTCCTCGGGTACGAGCTTCAGCGAATCGAGGCTGCTCGCCGCGAGTCCCAGTGGCGAAGATGTGTTCTTCCTTACGCGCCAAGCGCTCGTATCGGGGGAGGTCAGTGAGGAAGGTACCCGGGTTTATGACGCCCGTGTGGATGGCGGCTTCCCCGAAACAGCGGTGCCGCCGGCGTGCGGCACGGCCGATGCGTGCCGTGCGGCGTCCGAACCGCAGCCCTCGATCTTCGGGGAACCGGCGAGCCAGACGTTCTCGGGCGCGGGCAACGTCTTTCCGGCACCGCCAACCGCGACGGTCAAAGCAAAGGCCCTGACCCGCGCGCAGAAGCTTGCGAATGCGCTGGGGACGTGCAGGAAAGACAAGTCCAAATCAAAGCGAGTGAAGTGCGAAAAGGCCGCGCTTAAGAAATACGGTGCGGCGAACAAGTCCACAGCCAAGCGATCCAGCGACGACCGGAGGGCAAGCCGATGAGGACCTTCAAAGCTCTCCACAATCTCGCCCCCGCGCTGCTCGCTTGTGCTCTTCTGGGTGCGCTCTTCGCCGTCATGGCCTTCGCTGCGTCTCCGGCGATGGCCGAAACCCATCCGTTCCTGTTCAGTTTCGGCTCCTTCACAAAACCAAACGGGATCGCAGTTGAAGAATCCACGGGTGATGTGTACGTCGCGGATCTCGCCACGGACACGGTCTACAAGTTCGACTCGGCCGGGAACCAGGTGGACTTCCCGGCGCTCGCCACCAACGCGTTGACGGGCAACGCCACACCGGCCGGCTCGTTCTCGTTTCCGGATGTCACCGGCACCCCGGCGGCGATCGCCGTCGATAACTCGGGGAGCCGGTCGGATCCCTCCGCCGGCGACCTGTATGTAATGGACGCGGGACACGAAGCGATTGACAAGTTCAACAGCAGAGGTGAATATGTCAGCCAGATCACAAACGCGTTCCTGGGTGGTGTGGGTGGGCTGCTGGGGTTCGGCGTGGAAGAAAACGGCGATGTCCGGATCGACGCCGGCGGGAATATTGGTCTGTTCGATAACTCCGCGACCAACAGCTTTGTGAACCTCAAGCCACGTGAAGAAAGAGAGCAGGATGGAGGACCGCAGGACGGCTTCGCGGTCGGCCCGAGTGGGGATGTCTATACGCTCTTCGAATGTGGCTGTGCGGTGAAGTACAACGACAGCCTGCTTAGCCTCGGTCAGGTTGACAGCGGTCCTGGCGATGTCGCGTTCGCCGTGGACCCGGTGAGCGGTCACCTCTACGTCGACGACCAGTCCGCCATCACCGAGTGGGATACGGGTGCGATGAACTGGACGTATCATGAAAATGGATTCAAAGAAGGAGAAGACGTAGCCATCGGCGCTCTCGTGTCGAGTTTCGGGTCTTCGCAGCTCTCCAGCGGTGCGGCGCAGCAGGGCGGGATCGCCGTAGATGGCGCGAGCGGGAAGATCTACGTCGCGAACCCCGCGGATGGCAAGGTGTACGTGTTCGCCAGCACCGCTGCGGGTGTCGCGGCGGGCGCGGCGGCGAATGTGAGCCAGACGGGCGCGACGCTGCAGGGCAGCGTAGATCCACGTGGTGGCCCCGTCACCTCGTGCGAATTCGAATACGAAAAGGTCCCCGTGCCCCAAACTGGAGATGAAGAAGGTGCGTCACTGATTCTGTGGGAACCCGTCACCGTTTTCTCTCATCGCGTTTCGTGTGCGGAGAGCGTGGAGCAGGTCGGGTCGGGCCCGAGCCCAGTGGGAGTCTCGGCTGATATCGGCGGTCTGGAACCGGGCGCCCTCTACGATTTTCGTCTAGTCGCCGGTAACGCCGACGGCGCGAGCCAGAGCGAGGGCCGCTTCGCGACCACCAGCTCGTTCGGTATATCGCACTTTGAAGTCTCGTTCCTGAACAAGGATGGCACCCCCGATACTCAGGCCGGCTCCCACCCGTACACGATGGTCACGAGCTTTGGCTTCAAACAAGGCGCGCTGCGGCTATCTCCCGCCGCAGACTCGCCTTACGTGCTCCGGGCCGTTGGCAACGTCAGGGACCTCACTGTGGTTCCACCGCCGGGATTCGTCGGCAACCCCAATGCGACGGAGACCAAGTGCACGCTGAGGGACCTCGAAACACAGGCAGGCGGAGAGGGATTTGGCGGAGGCCAATGCCCGTCTGGATCGCAAGTCGGGACGCTGGACATTGGTCTCCAGAGCGGCGGTGTTGGTTACATAGAGCCGCTATACAACATGGTGCCACCGCCCGGTGTCGCGGCGCAGTTTGGCGCGAACTTTATCGTCCCGAAGGCGTTCGTCAACGTCGGTCTGCAGGCGGGCGGGCAGTATCCGGTGGCAGCGGAATCCGTCAATATTTCAGCGGTTGAGCATCTCGTCAACATCACTACGACATTGTACGGCGAGGCGGGCCAGGAGGCAGTTATCAAGGTCGAAGAAGAAGAAAAGGAAGGGAAGGTCTCGAAAACCAAATCAGGTGAAGGGGACAGCCCACTAGAAGAAGCGATTAGCAAGCTCAAGCCCTTCCTGACGATGCCGACCGGTTGCACGGGGCCGCTGCGGTCTTCGATGTCGGCTGACTCCTACCAGGAACCCGGTCATTACGTCAGCGCGAGCGCCATCACGCGTAATGCGAGCGGCGAACCGGTACCGTTGACGGGCTGCTCGAAGCTTACGTTTCCTGCGTCGATAACGGTCGCGCCCGACGTCAGCGATGCGAGTAGTTCCACGGGGTTGACGGTCGGTGTGCACGTTCCGCAGACGGCGGCGTTCAACCCCAATGGATTGGCGGAGTCGGCGCTGAGGGACACCACGGTGGCGTTGCCCCCGGGTGTGGCGATCAACCCTGCGGGCGCGGATGGTCTCCAGGCGTGTTCGGAGGGATTGGCTGGGTTCGCTGGTTTTCAGGAATTCAACCCGGATGAACCGGGTGTGAAGTGGGCGACGTTCACGCCGACACCGGTCGAAATGTTGCAGCCGGGTGTGAGTTTCTGTCCGGATGGGTCGAAGGTAGGGACGGTGAAGATCAAGACGCCGCTGCTACCGAACGCGCTTGAAGGCGCGGTGTACCTCGCGGCGCAGAACGCGAATCCGTTCGGGAGTCTGGTCGCGATGTATATGATCGTGGAAGACCCGGTTTCGGGGAGCACTGTCAAGCTCGCGGGCGAAGTACGCTTGTGCGAAAACACGGGCGAAGTCCTTGACGGTGAGTCCTGTCAGACCCCTGGGCAGATCATCGCGACGTTCAAGAACACTCCGGACATTCCCTTTGAAGAACTAGAACTGCACTTCTTTGGTGGGGAACGCGCCCCGTTGAGTACTCCGTCGCGTTGTGGGACGTACACGACACAGGCGTCGTTCGCGCCATGGGACGGTAACGCTCCGACGAACACGTCCTCGTCCTTTGAAATCACCTCAGGTCCGAACGGTAGCCCGTGCCCTGGTGCGAGCTTGCCGTTCAATCCGACGCTGACGGCGGGCACGACCAGCAACCAGGCTGGTGGGTTCACGCCGTTCACGATGACCATGTCGCGTAAAGACGGTCAGCAGGACCTGCAAGCGATCGCCCTGAAAATGCCCGCGGGCCTCTCGGGCCTGTTGACCGGTGTGGAACTGTGCGGTGAAGCGCAGGCGAACGCGGGGACCTGTGGGGCTAACAGTCAGATCGGTGAAACGATCGTCAGTGTGGGTGTCGGCGGTGAGCCGTATACGGTTACGGGCGGCAAAGTCTATTTGACGGGCCCGTATAAGGGCGCACCGTTTGGATTGTCGATCGTGAACCCCGCGATTGCGGGACCGTACAATCTCGGTCAGGTGATCGTCAGGGCGAAGATCGAAGTCAACCCGATCACCGCTGATTTGACGATCACGAGCGATAACTCAGGCCCGTATAAGATCCCGACGATCCTCGACGGCATCCCGCTTGAGATCCAGCACGTGAACGTCACGATCAACCGTAAAGGATTCACGTTCAACCCAACCAACTGCAACCCGATGAGTATCACCGGGAGCTTGGACAGTACCGAAGGCGGGGTCGATGCGCTCTCGGTGCCCTTCCAGGCGACGAACTGTGCGGTACTGGGCTTCAAACCAGGGTTCAAAGTCTCCACGTCGGGGAAAACCTCAAGGGCTGGTGGGGCTAGCCTGAACGTGAAGCTGACCTATCCCAAAACACCGTTGGGGTCCCAGGCGAACATCAAGAGCGTGAAGGTCGATTTGCCGAAGCAGTTGCCGTCAAGGTTGACGACGTTGCAGAAGGCGTGTCCGGCGAGAACATTCGAAGCGAACCCTGCTGGTTGTCCCGTAGCGTCGATCGTGGGTCACGGGAAGGCGATCACACCACTGATACCGGTCCCGTTGGAAGGCCCCGCGTACTTCGTGTCCTACGGTGGCGCGAAGTTCCCCGAACTAGTCATCGTGCTACAAGGCTACGGTGTCATGCTTGATCTGCACGGCGAAACGTTCATCAGCAAAACCGGGATCACGAGCAGCACACTGCACACGATCCCCGACGCTCCCGTCGGCAGCTTCGAACTCACACTGCCCCAAGGCAAGTATTCGGCGCTCGCGGCAAACGGAAACCTATGCACGAGCACGCTGAAGATGCCGACCGCGTTCACCGCGCAGAACGGAACCGAAATCCACGAGTCCACACCGATCAGCGTCACCGGATGCCCAAAGCACAAGACGAAGAAGGGCTCGAAGGCCAAGCGGAAGAAGTAGCCGTCGCCCGCGGGGTGTCAGCGGCGGGTTAGGGTGGGGCGCCACCAGTTCCAGTCGCCGAGTAGGCGCATGAGGGCTGGTACGAGTAGGCTGCGCACGATTGTGGCGTCGAGGAGGATGGCGGCGGCGATGCCGAAGGCGACCTCCTTGACTTCGACGAGTTGGGAGGTGGCGATGCTGCCGATGGCGACGCACAGTAGTAGCGCGGCGCTGGTGATGACGCGTCCGGTGCGCTGCAGGCCGAGGGCTACGGCCTGTTGGTTGGGTAGTCCTGTTTGGTGTGCCTCGCGGACGCGGTCGAGTAGGAACACGCCGTAGTCGGTGGATAGGCCGAGCACGACGGCGAGCATCACGAGCGGTTGGGTGATGTCGATCGCTCCCGCGGTTTCGTAGCCGAGCAGGCTTTGCAGGCGGCCGTCCTGGAAGACGAACACGATGATGCCGTAGGCCGCGCCGATCGTCAGCGCGTTCATCAGCAATGTCTTTATCGG
This sequence comes from uncultured Solirubrobacterales bacterium, assembly GCA_963831725.1. Lineage (GTDB taxonomy): Bacteria > Actinomycetota > Thermoleophilia > Solirubrobacterales > Solirubrobacteraceae > Palsa-744. The sequence goes on along the minus strand of CAWHRF010000004.1, from coordinate 1,732,429 downwards.
CAGGATCGCCGAGCCGGTCATCAGGAACAGCGCGATCGTGGTGACGGCGATCGCGAGCGCCGCGGCGAGCGGGAGGCGCGCGGCGAGGCTGTGCTCGAGGTCGGTGAAGCCCGCTGTCGGTCCGGTCAGCATCGTGGGGAAGGGTGGGCGCATGGCTTGTATGTGGTGAACCAGGCGCAGGGTGGCGGGGTCGAGCGCGGGGGTGGCGGGCGCCAGCTCCAGCAGCTCAAGCCTGCCCGAGAGGCGTGTGGGTGGGGTCAGCGAGGCTACGTCGGGTAGTCCTGCGAGCTGTGCTCGATAGCGGCGCAGCGCCGGTCCTCGCGCGCCGGTGGTGAGGATCGCGATGTCCTGGGAGGGGTCCGCTGGGAAGTCGCGGTGCAGCGCGTCGCTTACCTGGCGGGGGCTTGCGCTGTGGGGCAGTGTGCTCGCGTTGGCGGTCGTCAGCTTGATCGACAGGACCGGGGATGCGATCGCGATCAGGATCGCCGTGGCGGCGAGCGCGACGGGCACGGGGTGGCGCATCACGAACCTCGCCAGGCGATACCAGTGGCCCTCGCCCGAGGTCGCCGGGGTGTCGTTGTGTGGGTGTGACGTTTGCAGCCAGGCGGGTGCGAGCGCGTTGACGCGATGGCCGAGGATCGCCAGCAGCGCGGGCAGCACCACGATCGCCGAGGCGCACGTCAGCAGCACGACGAGCGCTCCGGCGAGTCCCATCGAGAAGAAATACGGTTGGGGGAACACGAGCAGCGAGGCGAGCGCAGCCGCTACCGTGCACGCGCTGAAGCACACTGTTCGACCGGCGCTCGTCATGGTGCGGTATAGCGCCGCGGGAGGATCCTCGGGTGTGGCGGTGAGCTCTTCGCGGTAGCGGGAGACGATCAGCAGGCTGTAGTCGATCGCGAGGCCGAGGCTGAGCGCGCTCACGAGGCTGAGCGTGAAGATCGAGATCGCGGTCACGCCGCTGGCGATTCGCAGGGCGAGCTCGCACATGAGGATCGAGAGGCCGCCCAGTAGGAGCGGTAGTAGGCCCGCGATCACGCCGCGGAAGAACAGGAGCAGCAGGACCAGCAGGATCGGCAGCGCGATCAGTTGTGCGCGGCGCAGATCGTGTTGCACGGTGTGGTTGCCCCACACGAACGAGAGGTCGGTGCCACCGAGCGTCACCCCGGGGATGTGTTCCAGGCGGGTGGACAGGCGCTGTGCGGCGTCCTGGTGGCGCTTGGGCGAGCCCGCGGGGAACTGAACAGTCAGGTAGGTCATGCGCGCATCGCGGGAGACGAGCAGCGCCTGCCGCTCGCCGCCGCTGGCGTCGCTGCCACTGCTATCGCTGCTGTCGAGGTAGCTCTGCACGCGTGCGACTTCGGGGTCGGCACGGATCGCCTGCTCGATTCGCTCCACGCGCGTGCGGGTCGCGTGCGTGTAGACGCCGGTGGGCGCTCGCACGAGCACGAGCACTCCGGCGCCCAACTCCAGGCCCGTGGCGCGTTCGATCCGCTGCGCTGCCGTGGCGCTCTGGGTCGCAGCACCGGCGGCTTCGTAGGGGTCCAGACGATTGGCGACGCCCGCTCCCAGGACCGCGGCGACGCCGGCGAGCACGACGGTCGCCAGCAGGATCGCGCGGGCGCGGCGCAGCGCGAAGCCCGTTAGCGCAGAGAGCAGCCGAGAATTGGGCGGGGGGTTGCCCGCGGAGCCCGGCGGGGAGACGGTTGGGGGGCTGAGCGCAGGGCTGACCATACGATCGTATCGTATACTCTACGTATGTATGGAGGGTGCGGTTTCCGATCTGACTGGGCTGGCGCGGATTCGCAATGCCGCGTTGGAGGGGTTCGCGAGGGATGGTGTGGCGGCGACCTCGATCCGCGACGTCGCCAAGCGGGCGGGGGCCTCGCCGGGGCTTGTCCAGCACTACTTTCCGAGCAAGGCTGCTTTGGTCGAGGCGGTCAACGCGCATGTGGTTGAGATCGCCGTGCGCGCGTTCAGCGACCTCGTCGAGGATGGCTCACCGGTGGCGGCCCAGCAGGAGCTTGGCGACCGTGTCACGGCGTTCGTGGCGGCGCACCCCACGGCGCTGTTGTATGTCGCGCGCTCAGCCGCCGACGGCGAGCCCGCCGCGCTCGAGATGTTCGACGCGTTCCTTGCGATCGCGCGCGAGCAATGGCGGCGTCTGGACGACCGTGGGCTGCTGCGCGCCGAGGCCGACCTGGAGTGGACCGCGCTGCACGCGGCCGTACACGTGCTCGGGACGGTGCTGCTCAAAGACGCGATCGACCGTCACCTGCCCGAACCGTTCTCTACCCCCGCGCAGTTGGAGCGGTGGAACGCGGCGAGCAACGCGCTGTTCAGGGAAGGGACCTACCGGGCTGCGACCCCGCCGAGCGATGCGTGAGCGCGGGGCGGACGAGGCGCGCGAGGGCGGGCGGCCGTGAACGACGCGTCCGTCGTTGACCCGTTTGCGGCAGAGCTTGGGCCGCTGCGCACCGTCCAGCTCTCGGCGGGAGCTTTGCGCTATCGCGACCGGGGCTCGGGGGTGCCCGCCGTGTTCCTTGCCGGGCTCGTGCTGCACAGTGGGTTCTGGAGACGCTTGGTGCCCGCACTCACGCAGCCGGTCCGTGCGATCGTGCCCGACCTGCCGCTCGGTGCGCACAGCGTCCCGATGCGTCCTGACGCCGATCTCTCGCCGCCCGCTATCGCCGACCTCGTCGTCGAGCTGCTCGACGCGCTCGATCTCAAGGAGGCTGTGATCGTCGGCAACGACACCGGCGGGGCAATCGCCAAGCTGCTCGCCGTGCGCCATCCCGAGCGGGTCAGCGCGCTGGTGCTCACACCTTGCGAGTGCTTTGAGAACTTCCTGCCCCCGATCTACCGTTATCTGCAGGTCATCGCTCATATCCCGGGGGCTCCCTGGCCGCTGTCGCAGTCGATGCGCCTCACCGCGGTCCGCCGGTTGCCGATCGCCTTTGGCTGGCTCACCAAGCGACCGCTCGAGAAGCTCGCATACGACAGCTATCTGGCCCCCGGACAGACCACCAGGGGAGTAAGGCGCGACACCGCCAAGGTGCTACGCGCGATCCGACGGCGCTACACGATCGAGGCTGACGCGGCGCTTGCCGGGTTCGAGCGGCCCGCGCTGATTGCTTGGGCCAGTGAGGATCGGGTGTTTCCTTACAAGCACGCCGAAGCGCTGGCTGAGATCCTGCCCGATGCTCGGCTTGTTGCGATCGCTGACTCCTACACCTACATTCCCGAAGACCAGCCGCTTTTGCTGGCCCGGGAGATCGATGGGTTTCTTGCGGGGCCGTCTCGGGACGGGTAGTCAGTGTGAACACTGACGAGCTCAGCCTTGCGCCTGTCGGTTGGCGGCGCTCGCCGCGGGTGCGGTCAGCGAGACGCTCGTCGGGAGGTGTAGCGGGTTAGAGACCGCAGCACCGAATCCTGGGCCGCCCGGACACAGGACACGCAGCCATATTCCGCCGCCTGGCGAGCCGAGCGGCGTTGCGTCAAGCTCCCATTGGCCGGCCGAGTCGGTTGTGGCTTGGCCAAGCGTTCGCTCGCTGACGACTTCTCCCTTGCGGCTCACCGTCCTCGATTGAACCTCGACGGGCGCATCGCTGAGGGGAGTGCCGTCGAGCAATTCGAGCACACCAGTGAGCGCTTGGGTTTGTGCGCTCGGAGTGCCGGCGGGCGCGGGGGCGCCGCTGGGTTGCGGTGTGGTCTGCGCTTCGGAAGGGACGGACGACGCGGTGAGCGCGAGCGTGGCTCTCGTTGGATTAGGCGACAGTCTTCGTACGCCGGTGCGGATCGCCGACAGCTGGCCGTAGAGCGCATTGCCGGGGCATTCGGTGGCATCGCCGTCGCGGTGACCCGCGATGCGCGGCAGCGACACGCTGGCGTTGGCGGGAAAGCGGCTATAGGAGGCCCCCGCCGGATTCACCTTCACGGTCACGCGCCCCTGCGCGGGGACGCCGTGCAGCGAGAGCTTCCATGCCAGCAGGGCTTCGAGTGCATCGCGCGCCGCTTTTGAGATGGGGACCGAGCTGAACGTCCCCAATGTGGCGATACCGGTGGACACGAAGTTGTAGCCACCGGCCTGCGCTCCAACCACAGGCTCGTCGATGCCTCCGGCGCGTGCCTCGAAGATCCGCCCGTATAGGTCGACGACGAAGTTGTAGCCGATGTCGTTCCATCCGTTGACGTAACGGTGAAACACGTAGATCGCGCGCAACATCGCCGGGACCTCGCCGGCCGCGTAGCCGTTGGGGTTCTCGGTGTGGTGGACGAAGGCCATCTTCACCGACCCGTATGCGGGCGCCACCTTGGGCGGCGCTATCCCCTGCGCCCAAGCCTTGCGAGCGATGATTGGCGGTTGGCCGGCTCCGGCGGGCAAGTTCGGCGTGGCAAGTGACAGGCTTGCCACCAATGCGAGCGGTGCGGCGCTCCCAGCACGTCCGCCAGCTCCCACGTCGCCCCTGACGTTGACGAGGTGCAACTTCGCGTCGCTCACTCTGGCCGCGGCGCGAATCTGAATCGACGTGGTCCCTCCAGTCCAGATCGGCTCTCCCACCTGTCGATCTGTCTGTGGGCACACATCCGGTCCGTGGCCGTTGGTCCCCGCTGAGACCCAGTTGCTCCAGCGGCCGCCTCGGCCGCGGAAGCGCAGCCAGATGTCCGCTTGGGCAGGTCCGTGCCATTCAAGACCCACAAGATCCGCGGGAGATACGAGCTCGACGCTCGCAATGGTTGGTGTGAGCGCTCCAAGCCAGTGCTGCGCGAGCGTCGGAGAGGGCGGCCCGTCGAGCAGCGCAAGCGCCGCGCGTGGCCGCAGCATGCCGCTGCCGATTGCCCCGGCGGAGGCAACCAGCAACGACCTGCGCGTGATCCGACGCGCGCTCATCGTCGTCTATGACACCACGAAACCGACACGGGTTGCGCCTCAGTTCGTGAGAATCCGCTAAGAACTTATCGCGCCACATGCGGTACTCACGGCGGCGTGTCCCTGCGCGCAGGCTGGATTGTCAGCTAACGCGTTGCACTGCATATCGGTATCGCTAAGCGGTTTCTCACGCCAAGCTGACCCTCGATTTAGCTGGACGCTCGACGGTTACTCGCATGCTCATTGTCGGCGCAGTCTCGCGAGCTTGATGTGTGGCAGTGCGCCTGCGGCCAGGTCGGCCGAGTCACACTCTCGTCGCCTTGCCCTGAGCTGTTCAAGTCGGTTGGGGTGGTTTGCGATGGGCATGGTGCTTTTTCTCGCCTGTGTGCTGCGCCTGTGGAAGATCCAGGACGTGCCGGGCAACGTCTTCTACGACGCGGCCGTGCGCAGCATGGGTGGGTCCTGGCACAACCTCTTCTTCGGTGCGCTGGAGCCCTCGGGGACCGTTTCGATCGACAAGCCCCCGGTCGATCTGTGGCTGCAGGTCGCCACCACGGGGGTACTCGGGTTTGGGCGCGCGGGACTGCACCTCCCCGAGGCGCTCGGCGGCATCGCCGCGTGTGGCCTGCTCTTTGGCGCATTGCGGCGGCCGTTTGGGTTCGTTGCGGCGCTGGCGGCGGCGCTTGCACTCGCGGTCCTGCCGGTGTCGGTGCTCACAGCGCGCAGCGACACGATGGACTCGGTGCTTGCCGCGCTCGAGGTGGCTGCGTTGTGGCTCTCGTGGCGGGCACTCGAGAGCGGGCGCATGCGCTGGTCGGTGGCGGCCGCGGCGGCGATGGGCTTGGCTTTCAACGTCAAGCTCGCGGAGATGCTGATCGCGCTGCCTGCGATGACGTTGCTGTGGCTGTGGGCAGCAGCCCCGGGGAGGCGCATCCGCGCTCTGCTGGTCGGCGGTGCGACGTTTCTCGCAGTGGCATTGTCGTGGACGGCGATCGCGTCGCTGACGCCGATAAGCGGACGACCCTTTCCGATCGGGTCCGCCAACGGGAGCATCTGGCACGTGACGCTCATCTACGACGGACTCAGTCGCCTGTCCAGCCAGGGTGCCACCGGGACGGCCGAAGGGGGAGCGGGCCCGCTACGGCTCTTCAGCGCCGGTCCGGAGCAGTACTGGACACTGATCGGCATTGCGCTGCTTGCGACGTGCCTGCTCGCGCTGGTGGCATTGGCGGTGCTCATCGCTTCAGACCGTGAGCGGCTGCATGCGGCGATGCGCGAACCGAAGTGGCTACTTGCGCTCGGAATATCGGTGTGGTTTGCGACCGGGCTGATCGCGTTCAGTGCGATGGAACGGCTGCAGCCGCGCTATCTGGAGGCGTTTGCTCCGGCCATGTGCTCAGTGCTCGGGCTCTCGCTGAGCGTGCTGTGGAGCGGCGGCCTGCCTCGGCTATCCGGCAGACAAGAGCCGCCTGGTCGCATGGCGCTCGCATCTCGCGGTGTGCTTGTGTGCGTTGCGATCGGCCTGCTGGCGATCTCGCTGAGCAAGGACTCCTACATCGTCGGTCGTGCCCGCACCGACTCGCTGCTGACCGACTTCAGCACGCCCTCGCTCAGCAGATACCTGTACACCCATCGCGACGGCGCCCATTACGAGCTTGCAAGCGCCAACGTCAACGACGCGATCGGGCTGATCGCACGCGACGATCGGCCGGTGCTCATCCTCAACAGCGTTGACGGATCGCTCACACACACCAAAAGCCTCGAAGCGCAGGTGGCCGACGGTCGCGTGCGCTTCTACTTTGCCTCGCCGACTGCGTGCCATCGGGGACGCCACTGCGCCGGCAACCAGATCTGGGCGTTCGCGCACAGCAAGCCTGTGCCGGGGCAACCCGGTCTTCGGCGCTTCACCTTATTCTGAACGACAGACACGTCCGGAAGCGGCACACGCGCGCCTGTTCAGGGTGCCTGCATCGAGTGCGCAAAGCGGATGGTCAGGGAGTACGGTGGCGCCAGGTCCACTCCGTCGGGGTTTGCCAGATATCCCGGCTGTGAGCCCGGCTGACCGGTGTGTCCGTATTGCCAGACGATCCGGTTGGTGTGTGGGTCGATCGCGATCACGCGGTCGTTGCGATCGTCGTTGGCCAATATGTCGCCGTTGGGTAGCGGTAGTGCAAGCGAAGGGTGATCGAGCGCCTGCGGGCCGGTGGGTTCATAGCGCCACAGCAGCCGGCCGTCGGTCGTGAACGTCTCGATCGCTCCAGGGCTGGTGTAGTCGGCTGAGAGGAACACGCCGGGACGCAGCTCGTTGGTGTCGGACGGATAGGTGAAGCCCGGTGGATGCGCATCGCCAACAGGCCGTCCCCCGTGGCCTAGAACGTCAATCCAGTCCCCGTTTATCTCAGTGACAACAGTGTCGCCGTCTGCCATCGGGAACGCGCCGTTTGGGCTGCCGTAGGACACGCCCAGTTCGTGATTGCAGTTGCCAGTCTGGCCCAGCTGTTGAGCCAGCTGGTGCGCGGGCGGGCGAATCACGATCACGCGGCAGTTCTTGATATCCGCCGCGAGCAGCGCCCCTCCAGGCGTGAGCATTGCATCGTCGGGATTGTGCAGGTAGCCAGGTTCTGAGCCCGAAATACCGGGGTGCCCGTAGCGGAAGGCGATCTTCGGGTGAGCCACATCGACGATGCTGATCGCGAAGTCGTCCTCCTGGGTTACGACGATCTGGCGCCCGTCGGGGGAGTAGAAAGCGTCGTCGGGCAACAGGAACGATTGGCCTGGGGTCAGATCGCCGGGTTCCGGGAAGCGCCACAGAATCTGGCCCGTGGGGCTCACCTCCAGTAGTCGGTTGTTGTCACGGTCGGCGATCAGCACCGGGCCGGGCAGCACATTGGGATTGGAACCGGCGGTCAGATCTGTGCCTTGTGGCCGGTTCTGAGCGGTTATTGACGTCACGATTGCGGTAAGGATCTCGTTGTGCACGCGACCGCTTTCGTCGCGCCCACCCGCGATCGCGATGCGCCCTTCCAGTGAGACCGCGGCGAGGTCTGAGAGCCCAACCGGGAGCAGTCCGACCGGCCTTACCTTGCCGTTTGGCGATATCGAGAGGATCGCTCGCGTCTGACTCGTGGGGGAGGATCCACGTCCGCCGAAGACGAACACGGTCCCGTTCACGGCGGCCGCCGCCGCATGCGTGAGCGGCTGGGGCAACAGGCCGATCTTCGTGAGCGTCCCTGTGGATGGATCGAAGCGGTAGATGTCACGGCTCGCGCTTTCGCCGCTGGTGCCACCCGCGATCACGAGCGCTCCGCCGACCGCGGCGACCGCTGCGTAGCGCAGGGGCTTGGGTAGCAGCCCGGCCACGTGTGCCTGCCCGCCCGGCTGCCACGCGAGGATCGTATGCAGCGCTGTCGCGCCCGTGTAGCCGCCCACGATGTACACGGTGTGTCCGATCGTTGCGCTCGCGACGTCGGAGGCCGGCGTGGGAAGTTCCCCAGCCGGCCGCGTGGTGCCGCCGGTATTGACCTTTGTGACCAGTGGGAACGAGCTGACGACGCCACCTCCGAACAGGTATGCAGCTCCACCTGCGAAGCTCGCCGACGCGTCGTGCAGCGCGGCCGGCAAGCTCCCGATCGTGTGTGCCTGTGAGCTCGTGGCGCTCACGATGCTCGCAAGCGACGTTTCTCCCTGGTCGATGCCGCCGATGAGCAGGAATCTGCTCGGCGCTATCGCCACGGCGGCGGCGTCTTGCTCGGCCGTTGGGAGCGTGCCCGTTTGTGCAACCGCCACTTGCACAGGCGTCGCGGCCGCCGGGTGTGCCGCCGACCGCGAGGACTCGCTTGCTCCAGCAGCACGGTGCGGCTTCGACCCTTCACCGCCCGAGCTCGCGGCGACCGCTACCGCGACGAGCACGCCAAGCGCGATCGGGGTCGCCCAGCGACGCCGACGCCGACGCCGCGCTCGCGCACGCTCGGACTCGCGACGGCGCCTGCTCCTATGCGCATCCGCGCCAAGAGTCGAAGCGTCGAGTTGGTCGTCGTCGTTGGGCATTCGTGGGACCCACGTGTCGCGGGCACGGGGAGCCTCATGCCGATGGCTAAACCCAGCTGTAAGGCCCGGTGAGACTTCGCTTAGCGAGCATTGGGACAGCCGGCGAGGATCGGCGCCACGGCACAGCTTCAGACGCCGAGCTTGGCCGTGGCTGTTGTGTCCGGGTCTGCGTGTCCGTCACTGTGTGGCAGGAGGATCTCTGCGGCCTCGGCCGGCGTCACGCCTGGATAGAGAACTCTGACGAGTAGGATCGCGCAAGCGCCACCGAGGAGCTGCGCGAGGATGAAACCGGGTACGGATGCGGGTGCGATTCCGGCAAACGTGTTGGAGAACATGCGTCCGATGCCGATCGCGGGGTTGGCAAAGCTGGCGGAGCTTGTGAAAAAGTAGGCGGCGCCGATGTACGCGCCGACCGCGGCCGGAATCGTGTTTGCGCGTTTGGTGCGCGCGAGTGAGAAGATCACGAGCAGCAGACCGGCGGTGGCGATTGCCTCGGAGAGCAGGTGTGCGGGCGACGCGCGGTGATGGGTGGAGATGCTGATCGCGGCCAGTGAGAACATGCCGTTCGCGACGATCGCGCCAAGCGTGCAGCCTGCTATCTGCACAGGGATGTAGGCAAGCGCGTCTTGGCGGCTGATACCGCCGAAGCTCGCGTCGGCGAGCGAGACGACCGGGTTGAAGTGCCCACCGGACACCGGGCCGAACATGAGGATGATCGTGAACAGACCGGCCGCGGTGGCCGCAGCGTTCTCGAACAGCTGCAGGCCAACGTCGTTCGGCGACAGCGTCTGCGCCGCGATGCCCGATCCGATCACCAGCGCGGCGAGGAAAGCCGAGCCCAGCAGCTCGGCGAGCAGGCGGCGGGCGAGTGGCGGCGTGGTCGGGCTCACGATCGGTCCGCGTCGATATGGGCAGCGATCAGCTCGCGGACCTGCTGTTGGATTTGGTTGCGGATCGCCCGGACCTCCTCCAGCGGCTTGCCGGCGGGGTCGGGAATGTCCCACTCCTCCACGATGCTCGGCACGTATGGGCACGCGTCGCCACAGCCCATCGTGACCGCCCAGTTTGCGTGTTGCTGCATCTCAACGGTGAGCTTCTTGGGCGTGCGCCCGGACAGATCGAGCCCGATCTCGCGCATGACCTCGACCACGGGCGGCCAAATCGCGGTAGCCGGTTCGGTGCCGGCGGACTCGGCCCGCACGTCCGCCGGCCCGTAGCGCTCGAAGACGGCCTGCGCTATCTGCGAGCGCCCGGCGTTGTGGTTGCAGACGAACAGCACGTAGCGGACCGGGCTCTGGGTGGGGTCGCTCGCCGTCATGGCGTGCCCGATCTTATTACATTGACATCTGCCACTTCAATAGGTATATGTAGATTGATGAGCGTCGATTTGCCTGTCCTGGAGCTGACCCCCAAGACCAAGCGCCCGGCCGGCGAGCGCTGCTGTGATCCCGTCGTCTACCCGGACGTGGACCGCGCTCAGGCGATCCGCATGGCCGAGGTGGCGAAGGCGCTCGGCGACCCGATCCGCCTGCAGCTTGTCGACGTGCTGCGCAAGCACGCCGGCAAGGTCTGCGTCTGCGAGCTGGTGCCTTTGTTCGACATCGCCCAGCCGACGCTCTCCCATCACCTCAAGAAGCTGCGCGACGCCGGCATTGTCGACTCCGAGCGTCAGGGCCTGTGGGCCTACTACTACGTGATCCCCGACGCGCTTGAGGAGCTGTCCGCATGGCTGATGTGACTGTGATCGTGCCCACTCGCCGATCGCGCGCGAGATTGGACTCCCCCGGTTTCGTGGAGAGACTGATCTGAGCCCACTTTGATGGAGACGCTGATCTGACCCGGCTTTCTCGTAGTCCGTGGTCTGAGATCAGGTGGTGGATGGTTGCCAGTGGTCGTCACAGCGCGACTGGCCCGACCCCTCGGACCGCGCAATCATCTAGACCAACACCTAGGAGTAACCACCATGAACCTTCAACAACAAGCGTCACGAGCATGAGCGGCGCGGAGATTGGGCTCGCTGCCTCCGTTTTCCTCGCCTGCACAGTCGAGGCCGTGGAGGCGCTGACGATCGTGCTCGCGGTCGGCACCACGCGCAGCTGGTCCTCAGCGATGAGCGGCGTTGGCGCCGCGACACTCGCGCTGGCCGCGATCGTCGCGGCCCTGGGACCCGCGCTCACCTCGCTGCCGATCGGCGTGCTGAGGGTGGCCGTCGGCGGTCTGCTGCTGATCTTCGGACTGCAGTGGCTGCGCAAGGCGATCCTGCGCTCAGCCGGCCTGAAGGCCAAGCACGACGAGCTCGAGATCTACCGCGAGGAGGCCGAGGCGGCTCGCGCGCTCGGTGGCAAGCCGACCGGCTTCGACGGCTATGCCTTTACGATCTCTTTCAAGGGAGTGCTCTTGGAGGGGTTGGAGGTCGCGTTCATCGTGCTCACCTTCGGCGCCAACCAGAAACACATCCCCCTGGCCGCGGCCGCCGCCGCGGCCGCCGTGCTGCTGGTGATTGCCGCGGGAGTCGCGGCGCGCTCTCCGCTGGCGCGGGTGCCGGAGAACACGATGAAGTTCGCGGTAGGCGTGATGCTCAGCTCGTTCGGGATGTTCTGGGGAGCGGAGGGCGCCGGGGCGAGCTGGCCGGGCGGCGACGCCGCCCTGCTGGCTCTGATCCCGGGCGTGCTGATCGCGGCGAACGCGATCGTGTGGATGCTGCGCTGCGTGGTGCCGGTGGCCGGCGAGCAGCCCTCGACGGCGGAGGCGCCCAAGTTGACCGGGGTGAGCGCATGAGTCGCGCGCAGGCGTTTTTCCTCGGTGCATGGGACTTCGTCGTGGGCGACGACTGGCGCACCGCGCTGGGAGTAGTGATCGCGCTGGGGCTCACAGCCATCGTGGCCGAAACCTCCGTTTCGGCGTGGTGGATCGTGCCGTTGGCGGTGCTCCTGCTACTGGCGCTCTCGATCAGGCGTGCGGCGCGGGGCGCCACCCGCGACGGCTGAAGCAAGCTCGGATATGCCGCGGGCTCGGAAGTAAAGGGGCTCGGCGCTTCGTTGTTCTCCGGATAACCTCAGTGATCGACTCGGGCATGTGCGGTTACTATTTGCCGTAGGCCGGGGGCTGAGTTTGCAGCGGCGCGCCGTCGCGACCGCGGAGGAGAAGCACGCTATCCACATCGATCCATACATAGTTCTCGGTAGCGCCATCATCGGCTTTCTGGTCGGGATGACCGGCGCCGGCGGCGGCGCGTTGATGACGCCGATGCTGATCCTGCTGTTCGGGGTAACCCCGTCCGCGGCGATCTCAAGCGACCTCGTGGCCGCCGTGGTGATGCGCCCGATCGGGGCCGGCGTGCACTTCAGGCGCGGCACCGTCAACCTGCGCCTGGTCGGCTGGATGGTGCTCGGCTCGGTGCCGATGGCGTTCCTCGGCGCCTACCTCTTGCACGTGATGGGCAACAGCAAGGCCGCTCAGGAAAACATCGAGGTGGCGCTCGGCGCCGCGCTGCTGGTGGGGGCCACGGCGATGGTGGTGCGCTACGTGCTCGACCGCCGCGCCGGTGCGGGCCGCACAGCGCAGATTCACGACGTCGTTCCTCGCCCGATCCCCACGATCGCGATCGGGGCGATCGGGGGGATCATCGTCGGCATGACCTCGGTCGGCTCCGGTTCGCTTCTGATCGTGATGCTGCTGTTCCTATATCCGATGATCGGCGCCAAGCAGCTGGTCGGCACCGACCTCGCCCAGGCGGTTCCACTCACGCTGGCCGCCGCGCTCGGCGCGCTGGCGTTCGGCCACGTCGAGTTCGGCGTGACCGCCTCCCTTATCCTCGGCAGCGTGCCCGCGGTGTTCGTCGGCTCGCTCGTGTCCTCAAGCGCCCCCGACCGCTACATCCGGCCGATGATCACGTTTGTGGTCGCGGCCTCGGGCTTGAAGTACGTCGGTGTCGGCACGACAGCGCTCGGCTGGCTGTTGTGCGGAATGCTGCTCGCGGGCGCGGCCGCTTGGTTGTTCTACATACGCCCCGCTCAGAAGACCGGCGCCGCAGGGGAGCGCGACGACGAGATTCCGCGCACAGTGGAGCCGCCGGCTCGCGAGCCGGCGGGCGTCGACTGATCTTTACCGCGCGGCGGCAAACGCCAGCTGCTCGTAGGTCACCGCTTCGCGAGTGCGGGTCGAGCGCTTCAGCACCCACTCCAGCGCGAGCATGTGGCTTGGGTCATCCAGGTCTGCGGGGTGCAGGTCCAACCGCAACGTGCTGCCCGACAGGAGTGCACCTGCACGCAGCAGGGCGGGGGACAACGTGCGCCGCAGCCGTCCGGCGCTCGACAGCGTAATCGGCGGTCCGAGCCGGTCGCGTGCACTGACGTGCTCATCGCACGCCGCCATGTTGCGCGCGGAGGCTTGGAGTTCCGGCGCTCCAGACTCGTAGACTGCTGCATCTCGTCTCGATGCGGGATGCACACGATGCAGTCCGAGCAGTGCCGCCCACCAGTGAAAGCGCTCGCCGAGCGTGCGTCGCAGCGCCGGAGTGTAGGCATAGCCCGGCGCCACGAAGCCGCGCGGCTCGATCCCCGCGAGCTTCATCACGCGCCAGCCCGCGTCCACGGCGCGACGCGTCTCGCGCGCGTCGAGTCCCACGAACTCGCTTTCGTGGTCGACATTGAAGGTGCGCAACGTCGCGTACGGCCCGCGCGAGAGCGGCGAGCGCAAATGCTGGAAGCCGTGCTGGGCGATCGCGTCGCCACCGCGCTCGCGCTCGATCAGCCAGCTCACCATCTCCGGCGAGCGCTCCGCGAGCGGGTGCAGGTCGCGCGCGGGGATCACCAGCAACGTCGCATGATCCACGCCGTGATCGTCCAGCCAGTCGCGGATCAGCGCGCAGCGCTCGAAAGTCGCCGGCTCGATGTCGTGCAGGGCCACGGCGATCGTGCGGCGCGCGTTGCTCATGCGACCAAACGTCCGCTGTCGAGCGAGGGTCCAGCGGCCGGTTCGAGTGCACGCCGGTAGCCGCCTGCGAGGCGCTCCAGCGCTCGCTCCCAAGTGCGCTCACGCACCGTGCCAAGCGCCGATCGCGCCAAGCGCTCGCGCAGCGCCGGCGAGCCGGCGAGTGTCACCAGCGCGTCGGCGAGCCGGCCCGAGTCCGCGTCGCGAAGCAAGCCCGTCACACCGTCCCGCACCAGCGCAAGCGGCCCGCCCGCGGCGACCGCGAGCACAGGTAGCCCGGAAGCCTGAGCCTCGAGAATCACCTGACCGAACGTGTCGGTTGCGCTCGGGAACAGAAACACGTCCGCCGACGCGTACGCTCGCGCCAGCTCGGCTCCCTGCAGCCAACCGAGGAAGCTCGCGTGCGCGCCGACGCGCTCGCGCACGCGCTCCTGCTCGGGGCCGCCGCCGGCAAGCACGAGGTGCAGTCGTGGATCGCGCTCGCGCGCGGCCACGAACGTCTCGGCCAACAGTTCGGCGCCCTTCTCTTGGGTGATCCTTCCCGCGTAGAGCACGTACACCGGCGGGCATTCGCGTCCTGACCGACGCGGGTCGGGCTCGTGACGCTCCGCCGGCGAGCCCCCCGGGCACGCCAACCCATCCATCCAGAACTCGCGCAGCTCCTCGCTACGCAGCGAGGGATCGAAGCGCGAGGTATCCACGCCGCGGTCCCAGCGCAACACCTTCTCCGGTGCCATCCCGATCGTGGCGAGCGCCGCGTCGGAGGCGGGGCTGGGGGAGAGCACCAGATCGCACGCGTTGTAGAAGGCGCCAACCGCCATCCCCATCGCCTCGACCATCCGCTGCTGCCCAGAGCGCAGCTTCGCGTAGGCGGTCAGCTCGGTGTGGTAGCTGCCGATCAGCGGCAGTCCCAGCGCGCGGGCAAGCAGCACGCCCGCGATCCCCACCGGGCCGGGCGAGCACACGTGCAACGCGTCGAAGTCGCCCTCGGCGAGCGTTTGCACCGCCGCCGTGAGGCTCGGCACACCGATCCGCAACCCCGGATAGAACGGCACGTCGAACTCCGAGACGGCCGACAAACGCCGGTCGACATCGGGGTCGGTCGCGACCACCTCGATCTCAAAGCCCGGCACGCCGCGACGGCGGATCTCCTCGATCGTGCGCGTCACCCCATGCGTGGAGCCGATCCCGTCCGCCAGGATCGCCACGCGCTGGGGCTCACCGTCGGAGCTTGACGCATAGCGAGCGAGCTTCGCCTGCTCTTTGGCCAGAAACGCGGTCGCGGGCGCGTAGGGGATCGCCGCGATGCAGCTTTCAAACAGGCCGCTCGCGGCCGCTCCGACATCGCTGTCCGCGTCGGGCTCGCCGGTTGCGGCGGCCACTGCTCGCTCGACCGCGCCGCGCAGCTTGCGCTCGTGCAAGCGACACGCGCGGCGATACAGGTCTGAGTGACTGAAGCCCTCCTGCTGCATGTGCGCGATCAGGCCGCGCTCGTCCAGATGGTCGAGCTCGACCGCGGCAAGCCACGCGCGCAAGAGGCAGCGAGCGTCGCCCGGTGTCAGGTCCGCGCCGGTGGCGCCCTCGCGCGCGTCGCCCTCGCGCAGCAGGCGCTGCACCATCGTCATCACCCTACGCGGGTCGGGTGCGCCGGCGGCCTCAACGTCTGTGTCGTGCCCAAGCGAGCGCGCCGCCAGCGCGATCGCGGCGTGCGCCCACTTGGCCGCGCTTCCCTGTTTGCCGTGGGCGGTAACCCGCCCGGCGCGCATGTGCTCCAGGAACTCTGCGGGGGAAGCAGCGGCGGGCGCTTCCGTCCAGGTGCGCCCGATGTCAACCCCGGCGTGATCGTCGCTCCCGCCGATGCCGGTGCCGTCGAGCGTGGCCACGTACATCGCCGCCGGGCGGTTGAGCTCGCGAGCGCGCGCCCCGTTGCGTGTCTCCCAGATATCGAACAGCTCGGCGAGCCGGCGCCGGTGGCGCGCCGTCAGTGGCGCTCCCACGGCGTAGTAGGGGTGGGCAAGCGCGCACGCTATCTCCTGGTCGTAGAGGTACATGGCACAAAGCTCGACGTCCCCGCTGTTGGCTTGCAGCCATTCGTGATCCTCAACAGTGATCCCGTAGCAGAGAACGTGCACGGCTTGAGGCTCGCCGCGAAAATGAGCTGTCAGCTCCTCGGAGATAAAAACGTCCGGTCGGTCGGCGATCTCGAGCACACCGTCGATCGTGTCGTGATCGGTGATCGTCACGAAATCCATACCGCGGCGCTTGGCAAGCTCGTAGACCTCCTGGGGAGGCGTGGCGCACTCGGGCAGCCCCACTGCGCGTTGCACGCCTAGCTTTGACACTTGTGAGGCTGTGGAGTGACAGTGCATGTCGACACGAGTAGTCATGCCAATAGGTTCTCCCTGCAAATGGCCAACTTTGTGACCAGTCGGGAACTATTGTGTGAAGGTGGTGTGAAGCGGTTGCGTCCAGTGTGGGCGCCCAGCAGGTAGAGTCAGTTTCTCTCCATGGGTCGCCGCGGTCGCAACAAGAATCTCCTCTACGTCAGGCTCGTCTTCCTGGCGGTGGTGCTTGTCGCGGCAGTTGGATTTCACGCGCGCGGCTCGACGCTCGTGGACTTGCGCGTCGTGGGGATAGCGGTCGTCGCGATCGTGCTCGGCGCAGGCTGGGTGGCGCGGCGTCGTGGGGGCATGTGACGCGCCGCTCGAGCGCGTCGGATCGATTCACACGCTTCGCAATGCCGCCGCCGGCGCGAGTCGGGCGGCTCGCACCGCCGGGTACAGACCGGCCAGCGCGCCGAGCAGCAGTGCGATCGCTATCGCGCCGGCCACGGACAGCACGGGCACGACCACGATCCAACCCTGGGTCTGCGCGTAGCCGGCGGTAGCGGCTGCACCGAGCGCGATCCCCGCGCAGCCACCGAGGGCGGAGAGCAGGATCGACTCGCCGAGGAACTGCACGCCGATGTGCACCGCGCGCGCTCCGAGCGCGCGGCGCAGGCCAATCTCCGGGCGGCGCTCGAGCACTGAGATCACCATCACGTTGGCGATCCCCACGCCCCCCACCAGCAGCGCCACCGCGCCGAGGCCTAGGAACACCGCCGTGAGCGTGCTCTGCGCGTCCGCGCGCGCCTGCAGCGCGTCCGAGGGGCGGCTGACCGTGGCCTGTTCGGGGTTCTGCGCGTCGGCGGTCGCTGCCAGCAGCGAGTCCGCTTCGCGCACGCGTTCGGGGTCCGCTCGCACGTACAGCGTGCTCGCGTGCCGGCTCGTCCCGAACAGCGTGTGCGCGATCGGATAGCCGATCAGCGCGGCGCGTTCGATTTCCGGCGCCAGCGGCAGCGGCGCGATCACGCCCGCGACCGTGAACCACTGGTCGCCGAGATACACCTGCACAGGGCGTCCGCTCACGCTCAGTGCCTGCACGCCCAGGCGCTGCGCGGCGACCGTGCCAAGCACGACCAGCGGGTAGCGTTCGTTGGCGGAGTCAAGGAAGCGGCCGGAGAGCATCCGCCCGCCGAGCGTCGCCAGCAGGCCCGGGTCGGCGGCGTACACGCCGATCCCACCGGTTTCCGCCGCTTCGATATAGGGGTTGCGCCGCACGCTTGCACTCGACACGGTCGCGATGGTGGCCGCCGAGAGCACGCTCGGCAGGTTGCGCACGGCCCGGTCGGCCGCTTCGGGCAGCTGTGCGGTTTCGCCGAAGTTCGTCTGGCCGGGCGCGACGGTCAGCAGGTTCGTGCCCAGTTCGCTCAGCTCCGCCTGCAGGCCCGCCTTGCTGGAGTCTGAGATCCCGAGCACCGCGACCATCGCCGCGATCCCGATCGCCACCCCCAGCGCCGACAGCGCGGCGCGCAATCGGCGGGTGCGCAGGCCCACGCTTGCCACCCGCAACACGTCGGCGCCCAGCAGGCGGCTGCGGGGGATCGCGGCACTGGCGCTGGTCATGCCGGTGCCCCCACGAGCTCGTCCGCGATCAGGCGTCCGTCGCGCACCTCCACGCGTCGCGGCAGCGTGGCGGCGATTTCGCGGTCGTGAGTGATCACCACAACCGTCGTGCCCTGCTCGTTGAGCTCGTGTAGCAGCTCCAGGATGCCGGCTCCGCTGGCCGTGTCGAGGTTGCCCGTCGGCTCGTCGGCGAGCACGATCGCCGGGGAGCTCACGAGCGCGCGGGCGATCGCCGCGCGCTGGCGCTCGCCGCCCGACAGCAGCGCCGAGGTGTGCTGAGCGCGATGTCCCAGCCCGACCCGCTCGAGCGCCGCGCGGGCGGTCCTGCGGCGCTCGCGGGCGGGCGTGCCGGTGTAGAGCAGACCGGCGGCCACGTTCTCAAGCGCCGTGTGAGCCTCCAGCAAGTGAAACTGCTGGAACACGAACCCGATCCGCCACGCGCGCAGCGCGGCCAGCTCGCGGTCGGAGACCTCCGCCGCGTCCACGCCGGCGATCCGCACGACACCGCTCGTCGGTCTTTCAAGCGTGCCCATGATGTGCAACAGCGTCGACTTGCCCGACCCCGACGGGCCGATGATCGCGCATAGCTCGCCCTCTTCCACCTTCAGGTCCACCCCGCGCAGCGCCTGCACGCCGCCGGGGTATTCCTTGACCACCTCGATCAGCTCCAGAACGGGTGCGCGCGCGTTGGTATCGCCGTCCACGCTCATCCGGACTCGATCGTCGCCGGGCCTTCGCTATTGCCGTTCGAACTCATTCGGACTCGATCACCGCCAGCCCTTCGTGGACGCCCGGGCCTTCGACCTGCACGTAGCCGTCGGCGAACATCCCCGGCGTCACCGTCAGTGCGACGCGACGGCCGGCTTGCAGTGTCTCGATCGCATAGCCGCCGCCCGCGGTCGCCGTCAGCGCGGTTGCAGGGACCGTGAGCACTTCGTGGCGAATGCTCTTGACCAATTCGACGCTCACAGGCGCCTCGTCAAGGTGCGCGACAGGGTGCTCGAGCGCGAGCGTCACCGGAATCGTCGCCGATTCCGATTCCGCTCCAGAGCCACCGCCCTTTTCGTCGCCGGCGCTTTCTTTGACTTCGGCGACGCTGCCCACTTCGACGATTCGCCCCTGCACCACCCGGTTGCCGGGTAGGGTCACCGGCGCCGGCTCGCCGACGCGGGCGAGTGTCTGCTGTTCGGCCTTGAGTTTGAGCGTCACCAACTGCTGGGTGGGAGTGGTGTCGAGCACCACCATGCCGGCGCCCGCGCCACCGCCCGGTTCGTCTGCGTCCCCGGAATCCGGTTCTTTGGAAGCCGGCTTTTTGGAGGACGGTTCTTTGGAGGCGGGTTCTTTCGCCGCCGGCTCTTTGGTGGCTTCTTTGCCGGCCGGCTTTTCCGATGCCGGTTCTTTTTTCGATGCCGGTTCCTTGGACGCCGGTTCTTTGGGGCCTGAGTTTTTGGAGGCGGGTTCTTTTGAGGCCGGTTCTTTCGAGGCTGGTTCTTTGGAAGACGGTTCTTTCGATCCTTGGTCTTCGGAGGCGGGTTCTTTTTCGCCGGCGCCGCCCGGCGGGTCTTGGCCCAGTACAACCTTCATGGCGGTGACACGCCGCGCGCCGGGGACGAACACAATGCGGCCCAGTTCGACCTTGCCCGTTTCGGGGAGGCCCTCGGCGTGCTGCCAGCGGCGCACGGCAGCGACGGTCGCTTCGCTGAAGTCTTCCACGCCTGAGATCGCGCCGTAGGGATCGTAGCCGAGGTCGATCAGGTTCTCGTTCAGCTCTGTCACGTCGGGGCCGTCGCTGACGCCCTCTTTGAGCGCTCGATACGCCGGCACCGACCCGTACATCAGCACCACCGGCTGGTTGTTCACCCGCCACAGCGTCCCGCCCCTCCCGATCGTCGCGCCCACCGCCGGCAGCCACGTGAACGTCCCCGACAGCCGGTCATACAGTTCAAGCGTGGTGCCGTAGCCGAGCGTCCCGTCGACGGTCGAGCTTTCCGTCAGCGTGCGACGTGTGACTTCGGTCGTGGTCTGTCCCGCGGGCACGCCCGTGCCGGGTGTGTTGCGTGGCGAGGAACCCGAGGAAAGCAGCACGACGACCACCACCACGATCACCGCGAGCAGGACTGCCGCCACCGCCGCCAAGCGCTTGCGCCGGCTACCACCGTTGGCGTCTCCCACAGGCCGATCGCCCGCCTCCTCGCTCGGGAGCTCACTGCTCGGGACCCCGTCGCTCAGCGCGCCGGTGGTCGCGGTGTCCCGCGGCCCGTCGGGGTCGGATGAGCCCATCGACTCAACCGCCCGCTCGTGAGGAGAGCACACCCTCGGATTCGCTACCGCCGGTGCCCTTGGCCCGGCCGAGGCCGGGCGGACCGCCCTTGGGGCCGCCGCCGGGGAGCAGGCCCGAGCAGTCCTTCTGCGCCGTCTGGAACGTGGGGCTTTCGGGGTTCGGGGCGCCTTCGGCGCCCGGATGCGCGTGGATCCGGATCTGCACACCCCCGCCCTGTGTGGAGGCTTCGATTTTGATCCCGTGTTCGCGCATGCACTTGGCGAACTTCCGCACCGATTCCTCCTGTTCCACCTTTTGCTGCGGTGAGAGGTTCGCCTTCTGCGGTGCGGGCCGATAGCGAGCGCAGGCCTTTTCCGCCGCTTCGAACTGTTGAGGCCCGCCCGAACCGGGCGACACCTTCAGGCCGTGAGCGCCGCCGGAGTGCGAGACGGATTCGGCGTTGACGCCATGTTCGCGCAGGCACCTGGCGAAGTCGGCGAACTTCGCTTCCGCCTTCTGTTCGCGGGCCTGTTCCTCGTTGGCGGCGTTCGAAGTCGGCGAGGACCCCCCGCAGGCGGCTAGGGCCAGGCTCGTGGCGATCACGCCCACGACGGCCAGTGGGATGGTGAGTCGTGGCGTCTTCATGTGGTTCTGCTCCTTTGTTGGTGCGCGCGGGTGCAGCGAGGTTGTACGCAAGTGGCGGTTACACCACGGTGAGCGCCGCTGTCACCGCGCTGTAACCGCAAATCGGGCACGCTTGAGCGATGCGGGTGTTGCTGGTCGAGGACCACGTCGAGCTGGCCGACACAGTGGCAACCGGCCTGCGCCGCGAGGGAGTCGCTGTGGACATCGCCCGCGACGGGCGTGACGCGCTCGCACACGTGGCGATCGTCGACTACGACGTGGTTGTGCTCGACCGCGACCTGCCCGACATGCACGGCGACGAGGTGTGCCGCTCGCTCGTGGCGCAGGCGCGCGACACCCGCATCCTGATGCTCACGGCGGCGAGCACGATCGAGGATCGCGTGGACGGCCTCAGTCTCGGTGCCGACGACTACCTGCCAAAGCCATTCGCGTTCGCCGAGCTCGTGGCCCGCGTGCGTGCGCTCGGCAGGCGCGCACACCCGCCGCTGCCGCCGACGCTCGTGCACGGCGATCTGCGGCTCGATCCAGCCCACCGCGTCGTCACGCGCGACGGACGGCGCCTTGCGCTCAGCCCGAAGGAGTTCGCGCTGCTTGAGTACCTGCTTGCCGCGCAGGGGCGCGTCGTCTCCTCGGAGGAGCTCCTGCAGCGGGTGTGGGACGAGGCGGCCGACCCGTTCACCACGACCGTCAAGGTCACGATCAGGCGCCTGCGTGCCAAGCTCGGCGAGCCGCCGCTTATCGAGACGGTGCAGCAGGCCGGCTACCGTATTTAGGGACAGCGATGAGCGCCTCCGATCCGATCGCCTCGCCGCCGACCGCCCGGTCGGCAAGACCGGGCGCGCGCCTTCCCCGCGGCCCGCGAGGGCTGGCGGCGAGCTGGGTTGGCTCGCGCCTGCCGCGGCGCACCGTGCGGCTGCGGCTCACGCTGATGTATGGCGCGCTGTTTCTCGTGTCGGGCGCGGCGCTGCTGGCGACCACATATCTGCTGGTGAAGGGATCGGGTAGTGAGGAGGTGACCTTCTCAAAGGGAGGTGTGCAGGGGTCAATCGTAGGGAGTGTGCCGGGGATCTCGCCGGGAGGGGCGCAGATCTTTCAGGTCCACGTACAGGCCCACGGCGCGCCCGTGTCCGGAAGCGCTCGCACCCTGAGGCGGGCGTATCAAAGCGTCCACGCCGTGCCCACGTCCGGAAGCGCTCACACGCCGGGGCACGCGTCCGAAAGCACCCACGCCTCGGGGCACGCGTCCGAAGGCGCCCAAGCGGGGGGCGTGTCAGAAAGCACCCACGCCGTGCCTGTGCCCGAAAGCAGCGGCGTTCCGGTGCACGTGCCCGAAGGCGTCCTCGCCACGGGGCCCGTGTCGGTCACTCCACAGCAGGTGCGCTATCAGGTGCGCCAGCTGCACTTGCTCGCCACCCAGCAGCACAGCGCCGAACTGCACCAGCTCTTGACCATGTCGGGGATCGCGCTGGCGATCATGGCGGTCGCGTCGATGATCCTTGGCTGGCTGATCGCCGGACGCGCGCTGCGCCCGCTGCACAAGATCACAAGCGCCGCGCGTGAGATCTCGGCCAGCAACCTGCACGAACGCCTCGCGCTGGAGGGCCCCGACGACGAGCTGACCGAACTGGGCGACACCTTCGATGGGCTGCTCTCGCGCCTTGAGTCCTCCTTTCAATCCCAGCGCCAGTTCGTGGCCAACGCCTCACACGAGTTGCGCACGCCGCTCACGGTCGAGCGCGCGCTGCTGGAGGTGGCGCTCGCCGACCCCGACGGCGACTATGAGTCCCTGCGCGCAGCCTGCGAGCGGGTGCTCGCGAGCAGTGAGGAGCAGGAGCGGCTGATCGAGGCGCTGCTCACGCTCGCCAGCAGCGAGCGCGGCCTGGAGCGGCGCGAGCCCTTTGACCTGGGGGCGCTGACCAACGAGGCCCTGGATGCGCGCCGAGTGGAGATCGAACGTCGCGGGCTGAGCCTGAGCGCCACGATCGATCCAGCGCCGGGCTTGGGCGACCCGCGCTTGATCGGGCGGTTGGTGGCCAATCTGCTGGACAACGCGCTGCGCCACAACGTAGCCGGGGGCCAGGTCGAGGTTGCGACCTGGATCACAGGGCCTGCCCACGTTGGAACTTCGATTGGAGGGCCTGCCCGCCATAGTGTCCTCTCGGTTTCCAACAGCGGACCGGCGGTGCCTCCCGAGGAGGTGCAGCGCCTGTTCCAGCCGTTCCAGCGGCTCGCCCCCGATCGCGCCGGCCACGGCGAGGGACACGGCCTCGGGCTCTCGATCGTGCGCGCGCTCGCCACCGCGCACGGGGCGAGCGTCACAGCGCGTGCGCGCATAGAGGGCGGGCTCGCGGTCGACGTGAGTTTTCCCGCGGCGAGGGGCTAGCTCAACCCGCGCCGGCGCGTCGGTGTCGCGGTCGGGCAGCGGTATCGAGGACAGCTCCACCGGCTGCATGGTGTGGAGCACGGCGTCGAGCGCGATCCCGCGTTTTGTAAACGATTGGTGTCCTGGTGACTATCCAGTGACCGGCGCCCCAAGCAGCACGGCGGCCACACCCGCGACCCCTGCGAGCAACAGCGTGGTGACCACCCCGCGGCGCAACACAAGCAGCGCGACCGCCGCCGTCCCAAGTACGAAGTACTGCCACGTCTCACCGATCGCCCCCGCAAGCGGTATAGCCGAACCGACGATCGCCCCGGCTGCCGCGGGCGCTGCTCCAGCGAGAAACCCGAGCGCGCGCTCGTTCGCCAGTAGTCGCTCGAAGCGAGCGGCGCCGATCAGGATAAAAGAGAACGAGGGTGCGAACGCGACGAGCGCGGCCAGCAACCCGTCCCAGATGCCGCCTGCCGAGTAGCCCACTGCCGCGACCGTCTGGGTCACGGGCCCGGGGGTCACCTGGCCTAGCGCCACGGCATTGAGGAACTGCGCGTGGGTCATCCAGTGGTAGGTGTTCACGGCATCGGCCTGCATCAGCGGGACGATCACGAAGCCCCCGCCGAACGCGAGCGCGCCGACCTTCAGTGAGGTCCACACGAGTGCGCCCGTGCCGCCGGGATCGACGCTCGCGAGCAGGGCGGTGCGTGCCGCCAGTGGCCATGCGAGTAGCGGCCAGGCGTGCATGCCAACCGTGCCGTGCCTGAGTCCGCGCCAACCCAGCTCGAGCGTGCCGCAGGCAAGCAGCACGAGCACCAACTCGGGTCCGACAGTCGCTGCCGCGGCCCCACCGGCGAGCGCATAGAGCACGACCCGTACGCGCAAACGCCCGTGTGCGCGGGCGAAGGTCGGCGCCGCGACGCCGATGCCGGCGCGCACCGCCACGGCCGCCACCGCCGCACCCGCGCCCATGCCGGCGCCGCGCACCCACAGCGGTGGCGAGCCGGACAGGAACAGCGTCGAGAGCGCGAGGATCGCGACGAGCCCCGGCAGGATGAAGCACAGCCCGCCGATCAGCGCTCCCAGGTTGCCGCGCAAGCGCCACGCGCAATAGATCGCGAGCTGCGTGGAAGCTGGACCCGGCAGCAGGTTCACCGCAGCAAGCGCGTGCTCGAACTGGGTTTCGGTGAGCCATTCGCGCCTGACGACGCACAGCTCGCGCAGCAGCGTCACGTGTGCGGGCGGCCCGCCAAAGCCGATGCACCCGATCCGGCCCCACTCGCGCACGATCTCCGCGAGCGATGGAGCATTGTGGGCCTCGGCGGTCGTCATTTGCCGGAGGGTATGCGCTTTGTGGCGCTCACCGCCACCCGTTCGCATATGCTCCCGCCGCGATGTCGCTCGTCTTCGTCAGCGTCCCTCTCGCCTCGGCGATCAGCTACTTCCAGGCGATCGTGCTCGGCGTGCTGCAGGGCGTAACCGAGCTGTTCCCGATCTCGAGCCTCGGCCACACGGTGCTGTTCCCGACCCTGTTCGGCTGGAACAAACTGGTCGATGCGCAGTCTGAATCGGAGTCGTTCTGGCTCGCGTTCGTCGTGATGCTGCACGTCGGCAGCGCGCTCGGTCTGCTCGTCTACTACTGGAGCACGTGGGTGGAAATCGTCAAGGCGTTCTTCGCCACGCTGGGGAAGCGCCGCGCGGAGACACCCACCGAGCGGCTGGCGTGGCTGATCGTCGTCGCGAGCATCCCCGCCGGGATCATCGGGCTGGCGCTCGAGCATCAGCTGCGCACGCTCACCGCCAAGCCGGAAGTGGCCGCTGTCTTCCTGATGGTCAACGGCCTCGTGCTGTTCGCCGCCGAGCGCTACCGCCGCCGTGCCGCGGTGCGCGAACTGGCAGCGCGCGAGGGCCTGAACACCGAGGGCGGACGCGAGCTCGACTCGCTTGAGTACCGCGAGGCGCTGGTGGTCGGCGTGGCCCAGTCGACCGCGCTGGTTGCAGGCATCAGCCGCGACGGCGTGACGATGGGCGCCGGTCTCGCGCGCGGCCTCGACCACAGCGACTCCGCTCGTTTCGCGTTCCTGCTGGCCACCCCGATCATCCTCGCGGCGGGCCTTGTCAAGCTGCCCGACCTGCTCGGCCATCTCGGCAACGGCGTGCGCGGTCAAGCGCTGGTTGCGTGCTTGGCCGCCGCTATCACCGCGTTCTTCACCGTTGCCTTCCTGGTGCGCTGGTTCAAGACCCGCACGCTGATCCCTTTCGCGATCTACTGCCTGGTGTTTGGCGGCGCGATGGTCATCTACACGACGTCCTGAGCTCGTCGGGGATGGCCGTCAACGCGATGGCCTGAGCGCGCCGCGCGGAGGCTCGCGCGGCGGTCGGCGGCGGGCGGTCCGCGGTGGGGTTTGGCTTGCAAGCGGGGCGGGCAGTGGCTCGGTGCACCATCATTGACGCCTGGTGACCCCGCCGAAGACCCCAGCGAAGATGTTCGAGACCCGTAGCCAGGCCTGGGAGGAAGTGGGCCTGCTGCGCCAGGTCAGCCCCGGCGCGGTGCGGCGCGCCCGCTGGGAGGCGCTGCTCCTGGGCGTTCTGTTTGTGGGTGTGGTGGTGCTCTACGAACACCGCCGCGAGCTGCTTGACCTGGACAGGTACGGCCGCGGCAATCTGTCGTGGCTGGAAGCGCCTGTGGTGATCGTCACGGTGCTGCTCCTGGTGATCCTCGGCTGGGGGTTCGCGCGGGATGTCGGGCGTGCGTTCGGCCCGGCGCTGTTCAGGCGCCTGGACCCCGCGATCGCGGGCACCGTCGGCTTTGTGATCCGTCTGGTCACCGTGGGGGTGGCGCTGATCGTCGCGCTCAGCATCGTCGGCGTGGAAGCCCGCGCGCTCGCGCTCGGCGGCGCCGCTGCGACCGTGATCCTCGGGCTCGCCGCGCAGCAGACGCTCGGCAACGTGTTCGCGGGAACGGTGCTGCTCAGCGCGCGACCGTTTCGGGTGGGCGATCGCGTGCGCTTGCAGGGCGGACCGCTGGCCGGCCAGATCGAAGGGACCGTGAGCGCGCTCGGGTTGCTCTATACGACGTTCGTCACCGAGGATGGCCCCACGATGGTTCCCAACAGCGTGGTGCTCAACGTCGCGGTGCTCGCCAGCGGCCGCGCGGGGGATAGCAACTGAATGTCGTAGTGACAGCGCCACATGTGGCGCTGTCCGGGGACGCACATGTGCGTCCCCGCGACCGTGGCGCATGCGCCACGGTCAGAGTCGGCGCATGCGCCGACTCATGGGGCGCATGCGCCCCATCTCGGCTAATAGCTAAATGTGCTCCCCGGTTCCAAATGATCAGGAACGCGTCACGCGATAGCGCAGGAACAGGCTCGAGCTGTATTCAAACGCCGCCACCAGCTCCAGCGCGACCGGTGGGTCCAGGCTCTCGCCCGCCACGATTCGCAGTGCCTTCCCTGTGGGATCCTCGCCGGCGAGCATCGGTGAGAGCGAGAGAAACAGCTCGTCGACCACACCGGCGGCAAGCAACTGCGAGTTCAAGTGGGGGCCGCCCTCGCACAACAGCGTGTGCGCATCCAAGCGCTCGCGCAGCTCCGCCAGCGCGCCGCGCAGGTCGAGCGCTCCGTCGTGCTCGGCTCGTATGTAGTCGATTTCGGCGCGGACGTTGGAAACGGTTTGCGTGGAAGGGGTTATGACAACCACGCGCGCGCCGGGTTCGCTCAGCAGCGGAATCTCGGGGGGTAGGTGAAGGCGCTCGGTCACTATGCACGCCAGCGGTTCTTCGGCGAGTCCGCGCGCGCGCCTGATCTGTCGCCCCGGCTCGTCGCGCACCAGCCGCCGGTAGCGCTCGGCGCGGATCGTGCCCGCCCCCGCCATCACCGCGTCGACCGCCGTGCGCAGCCCATGAAACAGCTGTTTGTCGGCCGCTCCGCCGAGCGCGCCCGAGCGTCCACCGATGCTCGCGCGCCCGTCGACGGTGCTGATCATGTTCAGCAGCACATACGGGCGCGCACCCGTGCGCTCGGCAAGCTCGCTCAGGCCCAGCTCCTCGACAATCCGCTCGACCGTGGCCGGAGCGCCGGGGGGCAGCAGGCGCGCCAAGCTCAGCGGGGGCTCTGACGGGGCGGGTTGCACGCTGGGAGGCATATACCACTTGCTAACACTTGCGCGCAGCGACCTGATACCGTCGTGCGGTCTGGTCGGGCAGAAAACCCGGCGAAAAGCAGTGCAAGCGCTCGCAGGTCGAAGCTCTAGAAGCATCCTCCGCGTAGCAGCACGCACATACCGTGGAGGAAGAATCACATGCCTACCGGCACAGTGAAGTGGTTTAGCGACGACAAGGGGTTCGGCTTCATCACCCCCGATGATGGCGACAAGGACTTGTTCGTCCACCACACCGGTATCAACGGCGAAGGCTACCGCTCGCTCCAGGAGGGCACGAAGGTGTCCTACGACGCGGAGCAGGGCGACAAGGGCCCCAAGGCCGTCAACGTCACAACGCTCTGAGCTTCTGAGCGCACTGAGTAGCAGCGAGAGTGTCACCGGGGCCCTGCGGGGCCCCGCCGACGTTAAGCGACGCACGCTTGCGGGCGCCAAGGGCCGGCGCATGGAGGTCGCGATCGGGGTGGGCGTGCTGGTCACGATCGTGGCGTGCTGCGCGCTGATCGTGGTCGCCGCCGCCGACCGTCCGAGTGTGCTGGCGGCCACCACCACACCGGGCTACTTCCCGCATTGGATGGCCGGCCCCCTCGGCGGTCTGTGGCCTTCGCTAACACGCAACGGCAAGGGCCTGAAGTACCTGTTCACCGCTCCCATCGTGCTCATGTACGTGAGCTATGCGGTGGGTTTGAAGTACGTGCCGCGCTTGCCTGCACGTTGGGCGATCGGGGCGATCGTGGTGGTGCAGGCGATCATGTTTCTCTCGCCCCCGCTCGCGCTCACCGACATCTTCAACTACGTCAACTACGGGCGCATGGAGGTTGTGCACAACCTCAACCCATACACCACGATCCCTGTGCTCGAGCCTCACAACGACCCGAGCTACGCGCTCAGCAACTGGCACCAGCTACTGAGCCCCTACGGTCCGCTGTTCACCTTGATCACCTTCGCGGTGGTCCCACTCGGTGTGGCCGCGTCCTTCTGGGTGCTGAAGGGGCTGCTGATGCTCACGAGCCTCGGCATCGTGCTGCTGGTGTGGCACTCGGCTCGCCTGCTTGGTCGCGACCCCGTTCGCGCGATCGTGTTCGTCGGGCTGAACCCGATCGTGCTCGTGTGGGGACTGGGTGGCGACCACAACGACTTTCTGATGATGTTCTGCGTGGTGCTCGGCTTCTACCTGCTGCTGCGCGCCAAGCACGGAGAGGGTCGCAGACAAGTCGGTGGGGACGCCGCCGCCCGAGCCGGTGAAGGTGAGGTGTCCGGGTCCGGCGAACCCGTCGAGCCCGGCGCCCGCGCCTCGGAGGCCGAGCAACCCGAAGCCCAGTGGTTCTCACCCACGCTGATCGGCGCCGGCGTGGCGTTCGTGGCGGCTGTCGCGATCAAGGCGTCCGCCGGAATTCTGCTGCCGGTCGTGCTCGCCGCGCTGCTGCACCGCCGCCGCGAGCTGTTGCAGCTGTTGTTCGGGATGGCGCTTGGGGCTGTCGTGTTCGGGGCGGCAAGCATCGTCGCGTTCGGCCCGCACCTCCCCGACCTGGCCACCCAGGGTCGCCTGGTGACGATGGTGAGCATCCCCAACCTGCTCGGCCTGGCGCTCGGGCAGGGGGGAGAGACCGAAACTCTGCGCGTGCTGCTCAGTGGCGTGCTCGTGGCGTGCGTGGCGGCGTGCTCGTGGCTGGCGTGGCGGCGGCGGGACTCGCTGGCCGCGGCCGGCTGGGCCTCGGTGGCGCTGCTCGTGACGCTCAGCTGGGTGCTGCCATGGTACGTGCTGTGGATACTTCCGCTCGCGGCCCTCTCGGACTCGCGGCGGCTGCGCACCACGGCGCTGGTGATCGGCGTGTATCTGATCGTCGCGTGGGCGCCCGTCACCGGGTACGTGTTCAACGCGATCGACTTCCATCCCGAAAAGACGGCGCTGGGCCGGCTGCACCAGCGCTATGTCAAGGAACTTCTTTACTGAGGAGAGTCCTTAGCGAGGAGCGCCGGGAGGGCCGCTGACTCGACTCTCGCCGTTGGCGAGTTTCCCATCGCGCCCCACATAGCCGTCCTTGCCGCCCGCGCACAGATACACGGCGTCGCCGTCGCCCACGTTGCGGATCTTGCGCAGCGTCGAGGCGTCGACGCGCGCGGAGCCTCCCTCGCGCAGCCGATGGGTGCTGCCGTCGCCGAACACCATCTCGATCGTGCCGCTGTGCACGAAATACAGCTCCTCCTGCACGTCGTGGAAGTGGCTGCCGGTTTCATAGCCGGCCGGCATCGAGATCGCGTTCACGCCAAACGCGGTCACGCCGAGGCCCTTGCGCAGCTTGCGAAAGCCATAACCCTCGCCCAGCGCGTCGAGGTCCTCTGCGACGGCGTAGCCATCGCCCACGGTCACCTTGGGGTACTCCGATGCCTCCATGTGAATCTCCTGTTCAGTGGTCCGCCACGACGCCGCCCTCGGGAGAGAGCGGCCTGCTCTCTGCTGCCCAGCGCACGAGCCCACCGCGCATCGACAGTGCGTTCGCGCCGCTTGCGCGGAACGCCTGGGCGGCCATGTCCGAGCGGGCGCCCACGCGGCAGTAGAACACCACCGGACGCTCGCGCTCGATCTCCGCGGCTCTGGAGGACAGCTCCACCAGCGGAATGTGGCGGGAGCCCTCGATGTAGCCCGCCTCGCGCTCGTAGGACTCGCGCACGTCGATCACCTGCAGGTCGGGGTCGGCGCTCATCCACTCGGCAAGCTGCTTGGGGTCGATGTCCGTTTGCTTGGAGTCCACCGGCGTGCCCATTGGGGGCAGGGTAGCGGCCCCGCGTTCGCGGGGCGAGGTGGTCGCGTCGCTGCCACGTCCATGACGCGCCGCCTGCGCAGGGCCATTAGGATCAACGCAATGCATGTGACGCTCAACGACACTTACACGATCCCGCAGGAGCATCTCGACTTCTGCGCCACGATCAAGCAGATCGCCCAGGAGAAGATCGCACCGCGTTCGGCGGAGATCGACGAGCGGGCCGAGTACCCATGGGACATCCGCAAGGTGCTCGCCGAGCAGGACATCCTCGGGCTGCCGTTTCCCACCGAGTACGGCGGCACCGGCACCGGCACTTTGATGCTCAACATGGGGGTCGAGGAGATCGCCAAGGTCGACGCCGCCTGCGCGCTGATCCTGATGGTGCAGGAGCTCGGCACGCTGCCGATCCAGCTGTTCGGCTCCGATGAGCTGAAGGCGCGGTTCCTGCCCAAGTGCGCCAGCGGCGAGTGGTCCCCTGCGTTCGCGCTGTCCGAGCCCGAAGCAGGGTCCGATCCGGCGGGGATGCAGACGACCGCCGTGCTCGACGGCGACGAATGGGTGATCAACGGCACCAAGAACTGGATCTCGAACCTCGGCATCGCCGACTTCTACATCACCTTCGCCGTCACCGACCGTGAGAGCAAACGGATCACCGCGTTTGTCGTGGAGGCCGACCGGCCCGGTTTCAGCGTGGGCAAGCTCGAGCACAAGCTCGGCATCCGTGCCTCGCCCACGGGCCAGCCGATCTACGAGGACGTGCGGGTACCGGTCGAGAACGTGATCGGCGAGGTCGGCAGAGGACTTCGCGTGGCGCTCGGCACTTTGGAGCGCACGCGCCTCGGCGCCGCCGCCCAGGCGGTCGGGATCGCGCAGGGCGCGACCGATTACGCGGTTGCCTACGCGCGCGAGCGCAAGCAGTTCGGCCAGGCGATCAACGAGTTCCAGGGCATCCAGTTCAAGCTGGCCGACATGGAAACCAGGACCGCCGCCGCGCGGGAGCTGCTGTACAAGGCGTGCGCTATGGCCGACCAGGGTCATCCGCTGAGCGCGAAGTACTCCTCGATGGCGAAGGTGTTCTGCTCTGACACCGCGATGGCGGTCACCGTCGAGGCGGTGCAGGTGCTGGGCGGCTACGGTTATGTCAAGGAGTATCCAGTGGAGCGCATGATGCGAGACGCGAAGATCACACAGATCTACGAGGGCACCAACGAGATTCAGCGGCTCGTGATCGCCCGCACGCTCAAGTAGGCCTGGGATGCGTGTGTCGAGGTCGCAAAAGAGCGCCTTCGGCAACACTCGCCGCGTCGCCGCGGCCGCGCTGGTGGCCTTCTCGATCGGCCTGATCGCGCTGGTCGTCGGCCAGGGATTCAGCTCGATCGGCGTTGTCAAGGCATTCGAGGAGATCGCGCTCGGGGTGATCTTCGTGGCGGCGGTCTCCGCCGTGTTCGCATTCACGGCCGTGCGGCTCGCGAACTGGCGAGATCCGGAGTCCGAGGCCGAGTTCGACGAGCTCATACGCCATTCGGAGGAGGTGGCGCGCGAAGGGCTCGTGGTGGACCCCGACGAATCGGAGTTCATGCAGCTCGACCCGCTCAACGACGAGGACTTCGAGGAGCTGGTGCGCGACGCGCTCGACGACCTGCCCGACCTGCTGCGCAACGCGCTAAAGCACGTGGCCGTGGTGATCTCCGACGGCGGGCGCGCGCGCGGTGCCTACGGCCTCTACCAAGGGGGCACTGTGGCGCGCGAGGACGTGCACGATCGGATCGTGATCTTCCGCGACACGCTGCGCCGCGATTTCAGCCACGATCCCGACCTGCTGCGCGAGCAGGTCACGAGGACCGTGCGCCACGAGCTTGCCCACCACGTCGGCTTTGACGAGTTGGGCGTGTCGCGGCTGGACCTGTGACATAGGGCTCGGCTAGAACGAAAGTCCAGACGCCGCCGACCCGTCGGGGTGGGCCCGTATGCTGCGTCAAGGATGCGATGACTACTGATTGCGTGTTTGTTGGTGCTGGCGGGCCTTGGCGTTGGGGCGACCGCGTGTTCGAGCTTTGCGCTTGCCTCGCCGGGGTGGACGGCGCCGGGCGATTTTCCGCTGCCCGCGAAGGAACCTGGCTCCCTGGGCCAGACCGGCTATCAGATCGGTTATCAGGCGGGCGGGACAGCGACGATCGCCTATCTCGAAATCCTCTCGCTGGCTCCTCTGCAGACCGTGCTGCACGCGGGGGTGATCCCGCCGGGCGGTGCCTACCAGGAGCAACTGCGGATTGCCTCGACCGCCGGCTCGATCCCAGCCGAAGCAAAGCTCGCCGAGGCTCCCAGCGGGGCGGCGGTGCTCCAGTGGAGCGTGTTGCAGGGCAGCGAACCGGAAAGCTCGCCGCTTGCTTACGTCGCGAGCTATCGCGCCGCGGGCAGCGGTGTGTGGGAAGCGCCGGCCACCATCGCCACCGACGCGACCCGAATGAAAAACATCAGCGACACGCTCGTGCCCACAATCTCCACGAACGGGACGGCGGCCGCCGGCGTCGAACATCTCGACCCGTCGATGCTCTCCGGCGGTTACCGCGCCGATGTCGCCGTTCATCCACCCGGTGGCACGTGGGGTACTCCGACTCAGATATCGCCCGCGAGCGACTCGATCGAAAACCTGAGCCTCGCGCTCGGGTTCGACGCGGCCGGAGATCTCACGGCCGCTTTTCGTAAGGAACTAACAAAAGA
This sequence comes from uncultured Solirubrobacterales bacterium, assembly GCA_963831725.1. Classification (GTDB taxonomy): domain Bacteria; phylum Actinomycetota; class Thermoleophilia; order Solirubrobacterales; family Solirubrobacteraceae; genus Palsa-744. Next base: position 1,699,713 of record CAWHRF010000004.1, on the reverse strand, counting down.
ACGTGAGACGCTCGTCGCCGTTCGTCGGCCGGCTTCGAGTGGCGTATGGGGCTCCTTGGAAGACGTGACCGGCTCGGACATCACCTCGGATGCCTACGGCCCGGCGCTCGGCGTCGCGCCCGACGGCAGTGCGGTGATCGCGTTCCAATACGTTCACTACACGGGACTCAAAGAGCTCGACGCCAACGCCGTCACGCGCTACGGAGCGACCGGCTCGTGGACGGAACCCGTGGATGTCGCCGTCGGTGGCGCTTCGAGCGGACCGATGGCCGCCGGGGTGTCGCCCACAGACCACGCCTATGTCCTCTACAGGTTCCAGGGCACAAGCTCTGGCGAAGATTGCGTGGGAGCGGTCCGGTCTCCGGTCGGCGCCAACTCCTTCACCAGTCCGCATTGCGTGTCGCCGACCAATTTCAACCCCGGCTTCGGGGGCATCGCATTCCTCGGCAACGACGCCTATTTCGCCTGGTCGGGCCAGCCAAACGGCGGTGCAAGCTACGTGGCGGAGGGCAGTCGCTGGCTGGACGGGTCGTCGACGCCCGACAGTTTCACCGACCTCGATGCCCCGGCGAAGAGCCTCAGTCTGGAACAGGTGGTCGCCGACGAGGACGGCAGTGTGGCGGCGTTCTGGAACGCCGAAGTGCTACCCGGAGAACACGTATTGAGAGCGGCCGCATTCGACGCTGGTCCGCCGAATCTCCTAGGAGCCGCGATCCCCGCAAGTGCCGTCGCCGATCAGTCCGTGGCGATGAGTGCAAGCTTCGTCGATCTGTGGTCGGGTCTCGGCGAACCCCCGAGCTGGAGCTTCGGAGACGGCACGAGCGCCAGCGGGGCGCAGGTAAGCCACGCCTATGCGGCGTCCGGCGTCTACACGGTCACCGTGACCGCCCACGACGGGCTCGGCAACGCGACGAGCAGCACCTATTCGATCACCGTCACCCCGGCGCCCTTCTCGCCGCCGCCGCCCGCCTCGGTGCTCAAGCTGATCGGCGCGAAGGTGGTCGGTCAGAGGGTCGTCCTGTCACTCGCCTGCACCGGTGCGCCGTGTAAGGGCGAAGCGAAGCTCACCACGCGCGAGAAGCTGATCTCGGGCAAGCTGGTGGCGGTTCAGTCTCGTCGCGGCAAAGCGCGCACGACATACAAGCCGGTGACGGTGGGCGTCTCACACTTCACGCTCACCCCGGGCCAAACGCTCACGGTGCCGGTGGCGCTCAACGCCACCGGGCGTGGGTTGCTCGCGCGCTTCAGAAAGCTCCCCGTCACCCTCACGGTCGCGGCAAGCCCGGCTATCCCCGCCAGGCACCTCACGATTCTCCCGCCCAAGCACAAAGCCAAGCACCGCAAACGCTAGCCACAAGATTGTGCTGATACGCACACATCGTCCTCGGGCGGTGCGAGAGACTGGGTTGCGCCCACTCTCAGCGGGCGCAGTCGTCTAGGATTCGGCGCCTCGCCGCGCGCCACGAGACCTCGCCGGCCAAACGACCTAACCGAAGGAGAGACCTCACATGCCTGAAGCCGTGATCGTCGACGCCGTGCGCACGCCCATCGGGCGCGCCGTGAAGGGGTCCTTGAAGTCCGTGCGCGCCGACGACCTGGCGGCGATCCCGCTGAAGGCGATCGTCGAGCGCAACCCGCAAGTCGAGCAGACCTCGATTGGCGACGTGATGATGGGCTGCGGCTACGGGGAGGGCGAGCAGGGCTACAACATCGCGCGCATCGCCAGCCTGATCGCCGGCATCGACTACCGCGTGCCCGGGACCACCGTGAACCGCTTCTGCGCCTCCTCGCTGCAAACGATCCGCATGGCTTTCCACGCGATCAAAGCGGGCGAGGGCGACACCTACATCGCTGCCGGCACGGAGGCCGTCTCGCGCGCCGGCCGCGGCAGCGCCCAGTTCGAGTTCCACCCGCTGGTGGACGGCTCGCCAGGCTCGCTCTACAACGTGTACATCCCGATGGGCATGACCGCCGAGAACGTGGCCGAGGAACGCAAAGTCTCGCGCGAGGCTCAGGACGAGTGGGCGCTGATCTCCCAGACGCGCGCGGTCGAAGCCCAGGCCAGCGGTCACTTCGACAAGGAAATTATCCCCGTCACCGTGCCCGCGCACAAAGATGTCGATAGGGAGGGCAACGAGATCGACGTGCCCGAGACGGTCATGACCAAGGACGATGGTCCGCGGCCCGGCACGACGCTGGAGAAGCTCGCGGCGCTGAAGCCGGTGTTCAAGGAGGACGGCACGGTCACAGCCGGCAACGCGTGTCCGCTCAACGACGGCGCGGCCGCGGTGCTCGTGATGTCCGAAGAGAAGGCTGCCGCGCTCGGCCTCAAACCGAAGGCGCGCATCATCGCCTCCACGGTCGCCGCGATCCGCCCGGAGGTGATGGGTCTCGGCCCGATCCCGGCGATCAAACAGCTGCTGGAGAACACCGGCATGAAGATCGAGGACATCGACGTGGTCGAGATCAACGAGGCGTTCGCAGCGCAGATCGTGCCGTGCATGGCCGAGCTGGGGATCACCGAGGAGCAGCTCAACCCGTTCGGCGGCGCGATCGCGCTCGGCCACCCGTTCGGGATGACCGGCGCGCGCATCATGACCACGCTGCTCAACAACCTGGAGACGAAGAACGGGAAGTACGGAATCGAGTCGATGTGCGTGGCCGGTGGCATGGGCATGGCGATGCTTGTCGAACGCCTCTCCTAAAACTCCATATTCCTGATAAGGTTTGTGAGCATCATCCGAAGCACCTCTCCCTCTGCCTGAGAGGCACTTCCTCCGCTTCTCAGGTTCGTCCATGGTGTGGCTGGGTCGGAAGCCCCCTCCGGCCCAGCCACCGACCTCCGCTCGGGTCTGACTAACGCGGGGGCATGCGCAGCGCGCCGTCGAGACGGATGACCTCGCCGTTGAGCATCCGGTTCTCGACGATGTGAGCCGCAAGCTGTGCGTACTCGGCGGGGGTGCCGAGCCGCTGCGGGAACGGCACACCGGCGCCGAGCTTCTCGCGTGCCTCCTGTGGCAGCGCGGCCAGCAACGGCGTGTCGAACAGGCCCGGGGCGATCGTGTTGACGCGGATGCCCTGGCTCGCGAGGTCGCGGGCTGCGGGCAGCGTCATCCCCACGATGCCTCCCTTGGAGGCCGAGTAGGCGATCTGGCCGACCTGCCCGTCGTAGGCCGCGACCGAGGCGGTGTTGACGCACACGCCCCGTTCGCCGTCCTCCAGCGGCTCCGCGGCGATCATCGCGGTGGCGGCGAGGCGCAGCACGTTGAAAGTGCCGATCAGGTTGATCTGGATGGTGGTCTCAAACGGCAGCAGCGGGTGCGGGCCGCGAGAGCCCGCAAGCTTCTGGGCCCAGCCGATGCCGGCGCAGCACACGGCGATGCGCAGCCCGCCATCGGTGGCCGCGGCCTGCTCGACAGCTGCCTGCACCTGGTCCTCCTCGCGCACGTCGCAGGCGACGAACTCGATACCCAACTCGGAGGCAAGCGCGACGCCCTTCTCGGCGTTGACATCCGCGATGGTGACGGTTGCGCCCCGCTCGTGCAGTCCTCGCACGGTGGCCTCGCCAAGACCCGAGGCGCCGCCGACGACGATTGCTGAGCTGCCCTGGATTCGCATGCGCGAGGAGACTACCGGGGTGGGCGTGGCGAGTGGGCGCCGGTGTTTGGGTTTGCTGTTCGTTCCCGCGGTCAGAGTCGGGCGGTGGCGCTTCGCGACGGGCGCGAGAGCGTGAGGGCGAACAGCTCCTGTGGGTCTGTCAGCCAGCTCACGATCTCCAGATCCGCGGCCGCCAGGTCCTGCTCGACGCGCTCGCGCGTGAACTTGGCGCTGATCTCGGTGCGCATCTCCTCGCCCTGCTTGAAGTGCACCGACAGGTCGAGGTCGCGCACGGTGGTCGTATGCTCGCGGCGCGCCCTCAGGCGCATCTCGATCCACTCGTGCTCGTGGTTGAACAGCGCGACGTGGTCGAAGTCCTCGGGATCGAAGTTGGCCTGCAGCTCGCGGTTGAGCACCGACAGCAGATTGCGGTTGAACTCGGCGGTGACACCCTGCGCGTCGTCGTAGGCCTGCGTGAGCACCTGCGGGTCCTTCACCAGGTCTGTGCCCATCAAAAGATGGTCCGCGGGGCCCAGCAGCTTTGAGATCTCGCGCAGGAAGCGCCGGCGGCTGCCGGGGGGGAAGTTGCCGATCGTGCCGCCGAGGAATACGACCAGGCGTGGACCTACCGCTTCCGGCACACGGTCGAGGTGGCGTTCGAAGTCGCCGATCACACCGTGCACGCGCAGGCCCGGATACTCGCTCGTCAGCTCCCGTGCGCAGTCGCGCACCATGTCCTCGGTCACGTCCACCGGTATGTACAGCTCGAGCGTGCCCGCGCTGTACAGCGCGTCGAGCAGCACCCTCGTCTTGGCGGCGGTGCCCGAGCCCAGCTCCACCAGCTCGCTCGCGGCGGTAGTGCTCGCAAGTTGTGCGGCGGTGTCTTGCAGGATCGAGCGCTCGGTGCGCGTGGGGTAGTACTCGGGCAGCTCGCAGATGCGGTCGAACAGCTCCGCTCCGCGCGCGTCGTAGAAGTGCTTTGGTGGCAGCTCCTTGAATGGTCGCGTGAGCCCGTCGAGCACGTCGTCGGCCAGCGAGCGTTCCTGGCCCTCGTGCAGGTAGGAGTCGATCGTTATCGCGTCCGCTCCGTCGAGAGAGTTGCTGTCGGGGTTCGCGATCGGCTCCATCACAGAACCTTATTCCTCCGCCAACGCCGTGGCTTAGGAGTTGCGGGGGCGCTCATCGCGCCACATCCCTCGCCAGGCGCACGCCGGCGAAGATCTGCCGGCGGATCGGATGGTCCCAGTTGCGAAACGTGACGGTGGCCACGCGAGGGCTGGTCGCCCACGAGCCGCCGCGCAGCACGCGATAGTCGCCTGCGAAGAACACTTCCGAGTACTCGCGGTAGGGATGCGCCACGAATCCCGGGTAGCCGTCGAAGCGGCTGCCCGTCCACTCCCACACCCGCCCCACACCGTCGATGACGCCGCCGCTCGCCGCCTTCTCCCACTCCGTCTCGTCCGGTAGTCGTGCTCCCGACGCGGTGGCGAACGCGTTCGCCTCGAACCAGCTCACGTGGCAGACGGGCGCGTCGGGATGCCCGCTTGCCACGCTTGGATCGTGGGTGATGTCCTGCTGGAGCTTCCACGCCCAGCCTTCGTCCGACCACCACTCGCGCCGCTCATACCCACCGCCCTCGCTGAAGCTCAGCCAGCTCGCGTTGCTCACCGGCCGGCGCGCGATCTGAAAAGCGGGCTGCTCGACTGTGTGGCGCGGCCGCTCGTTGTCGTAGGCGAATCCCTCGGGGCCGGCGCCCATCTCAAACGGTCCCGCCGGCACGTCGATCCACTCGCCTGCGCCCGCGAGGGTGTCCTCGCCGGTGAGCGGTCCCAAACGGGGCTCGCCGGCGGGCAGCAGGCCCGCGAGCGCCATCGTCTGGCGCATCGTCTCTGTGTGCTGCAGCTCGTGGCGCAGCACCAGCTCGTAGATCGTGCCGTCACCCAAGCCGCGCGTGTCGAGCGCCTGAGCGCTGCGTGCGCGCACGTCGCTCAGATACTCGCGTGCCTGCTCGGGGTCCAACAGCTCGACCTCGCCCCTCACCGAGCGCGGCGTCTCGAACGCGTCGTACAGCTCCGCGAGGTCCGGTCTCAGCAGCGGCAGCCCGCCGTAGCGGTGGGCGAGCCACAGGTCCTCGTACGCGGCGATGTGCGCGAGATCCCACACGAGCGGGCTCATGATCGGAGACAGCACCTCGCTCAATGTGTCCTCGCTCAGATGACCGACCAGTGCGAGCGTCTGCTCTCTGGCGGTGTCGAGCGCCGCCAGCGCCTCCTCCCGATCCGCTGGGAGGGGGTGTGGGGGAGCGATGGGGTCGCGGGACGCGATCGTGGCCATAGCTTCGCCCGACAACTGTAGAAGGTCAGGGGGTCATCGTCTCGGCCGCTTGCAGCGCCGGTCCATAGGTGGGGTCGCGAAGCAGCGCCTGGCGAATCCCCTCGCCGAGAATCCCGCCCTCGCCGCGCGAGGCGCCAAGGATCGTCCATTCGCGTTCGCGTCCTTGCTCGTCGCGGCTGCGCGCACGCAGCCCGCCCTCGCCGCGTCGCAGTCCCAGACGCCGACCCGAGGAGGTGGAGATCGCGACGCTCTGCAGGCCGCGCACATCCAGTTCCGGAGCCTGCTCCAGTCGGATCGAGATCGTGCGGCCCTCGACGTTTGCGGTCTCGATGGGCGCGCCCTCCACGCTTGTGGGTGCGTCCGTCTTGGCCGTGGCCACGCCCGCGAGCGTGCGACCGTTCGCCCGCAATGGCTGCATCTCCCAGCCGAGTCGCGACGCCAACCAACCCACCATCAACAACGCCGCCGCGGTCGACTCGCGATGGTGGCGCACCGTGATCGACTCGACTCGCGCAAGCTCCGCGCGCATCGCCGGGGGATCGAACGCCGAGGCCAGCCGCTCGCGCCAGGGAGTGCTCCGCAGCCACGCCAGATCGACCACATACGCGCGCCGCCCAAGCTCGCATGCGCGTCGCACCGCGTCGCCGAACGACGGGTCCTCCACCGAGTCCACCAGCACCGCCTGCGAGAGCTCCAGCAACGTGTCGACCGCCTCCTGGTGCCCATGAGGCGACCACAGCAGCGTCGCCAGATCGGTCACCACCAGCGGGTCGGCGATCGTCACGAGATCGTCGAGATGACGCTCGCCGATCTCGACGATCACGTTCTCGCGCAGCAACCCCAGCTCTCCCTCGCCGGGCTCACGGTCGGCGGTCACGATCACGCGTGCGTCCAAACGGGTGCGACCGGGTTCATAGGAGAACACGACCATGCGCGACGCGTGATAGCGGCCCACGCCACGCAGGCGGTTGGCGATTTCGCCCGAGAAGGCGCTGTCCACGAATGCGATCATGTTGAGTGCGCGCGCGGGCGCGAACGCTCCGTTCTCGGAGTGCCGCTGATTGACCAGTCTGCGCAGTGCCGCTTCGATCGCGTCTGGGGTGGTCCCTTCCTCGCTCCACACCGCGTCGCTGGTGGAGCTCATCGGATTGGGCGGATCGAATTTGGCGATGGTGAGGTGCAGCAGCTCGCCAAGGGGGAGAACCGTCCGGCGGGTCCCATCAGATCGCGCGCCACGCCTGGTCATCGCACAGGATGCTCTGTGCCTCCTCGGGTCCCTGTGAGCCCGCCTCATATTGCGCCAGCGGTCCCGGCGTCTCAGACCATGCATTCAGGATCGGGTCGCAGATGCGCCATTGCGCCTCGACCTCGTCGTCGCGCGTGAACAGCGTCGCGTCGCCTCGCATTGCGTCGGCGATCAAGCGCTCATAGGCCTCCGGCGATTGCGAGAGGAACGCGGTGCCATACAAAAACTCCATGTGCACCGGACGGATCACCATGCGCGCTCCGGGGATCTTCGCTCCCAGACGCAACGACACGCCCTCGTTGGGCTGCAACGTGAGGATCAGCTGGTTGGGCAGCACCCCCAGCGAGCCGCCCTGATCGAACGCCAGATGCGGCACGGGCTTCAATGTCACCGCAATCTCGGTCACTTTGCGCGCCAGGCGCTTGCCGGTGCGCAGGTAGAACGGCACTCCCGCCCAGCGCCAGTTGTCCACTTCCAGGCGCAGTGCCGCGAACGTCTCGGTGATCGAATCCGTCCTGACGCCTGGCTCTTCCAGGTAGCCCGGCACGTCCTCGCCGCCGGCGTGCCCAGCCGAGTACTGGGCCCGCACGGCCATCTCGGGTATGTCCCCCTCCAGCGGCTGGGGGATCGACTGCAGCACCTTCACCTTCTCGTTGCGCACCTCGTCGGCGGTGAAGCTCACCGGTGGCTCCATCGCCACGTGGCACAGCAGCTGCAGCATGTGGTTCTGGATCAAGTCGCGCAGTGCCCCAGCGTTGTCGTAGTAGCCCGCGCGGGTGCCGATCCCGATGTCCTCGGCCGCGGTGATCTGCACCTGGTCGATGTAGTTGCGGTTCCACAGCGGCTCGAACATGCCATTGGCGAAACGGAACGCCATCATGTTCTGCACCGTCTCCTTGCCCAGGTAGTGGTCGATGCGGAACACCTGGGACTCCTCGAACACGCCCAGCACGCGCTGGTTGAGTTCGCGCGCCTCTGCCAGCGAGGTACCGAAAGGCTTCTCGATGATCACGCGCACGTCGGCTCCCTCGCGGCGGTCGAGCCCCTGCTTGCCGAGCGCCTCCACGATCACCGGAAAGAAGGAGGGCGCGGTCGACAGGTAGAATGCCCTGCTCAGGTTCTCGCCATCGTGCTCGTCGAAGCGGTCGAGCACCTTCTCCAGCCGTGTGTACACAGAAGGATCGTCAAACGTGCCGGGCACGTACTTCACGTGCTCGAGCAATCGCTTCAGCACGTTCTCGTCCGGCGCACGCCGCGAGAACTCGCGAATCGCCTGCTCGCACTCGCCGCGATAGTCGGAGTGCTCCTTCTCCCTGCGCGACACGCCCACGAGATGAAAGCGTTCGGGCAGCGCTCCGTCGCACGCGAGGTTGTACAGCGCCGGCAACAGCTTGCGCCTGGCCAGGTCACCCGTGGCGCCGAAGATCACCAGTGTCGTAGGGGCGACCGGCAAACGCTCCAAGCCGGCGATGAGCGGGTTCTCCTGCGGTGCGGTCGTCGTGACGGCCGCCATCGGCGCCTACCGGCGCTTCCCGGTCTGCTTCGAGCCCTGCTTGGCGCGCCCCGCCGGTGTGCTGCGAGCCGCGCTCTTTCCGGCGGTCGTAGCCGTCTGCGCGGCTCCCGGATTGGCCTTGACCGCGTGGCCGCCGAACTGGTTGCGCAGCGCCGCCAGCACGCGGTGAGCGAATTCGCCGTTACCGCGCGAGCTCAGCCGCTCATACAGCGACGCGGTGATCACCGGTGTCGGCACGTCTTTGGCGGTCGCGTCCTCGATCGTCCAGCGACCCTCGCCCGAATCCTCGGTGAAGCCCTCGATCGCCTGCAACTCGTTGCCGTCGGCTTCAAACGCGCGCGCGGCCAGTTCGCACAGCCACGAGCGCACCACCGACCCCTGGTTCCACAGGTGCGCGATCTTCGCGTTGTCAAGCTCATACTCGGACTTGTCGAACACGTCGAAGCCCTCGGCGTAGGCCTGCATCAGCCCGTACTCCACGCCGTTGTGCACCATCTTCACGTAGTGTCCCGCGCCGGAGGGGCCGAAGTGCATCCAGCCGCGCTCGCCGATCGCCTTCACGCTGTCCTGGGAGGTGGGTGGAGCCAGCACGTCGAGGATCGGCGACAGACCCTTCACCGCCGCCGGTGGGCCGCCGACCATCATGCAGTAGCCCACGTCGATACCCCACACGCCGCCGGACACGCCCACGTCCACATAGCGGATGCCGAGCTTTGCCAATTCCTTGGAGCGGCGCTTGTCATCGGTCCACTTCGAGTTGCCGCCGTCGACGATCGTGTCGCCCTTCTCGAGCAGCTTCGCCAGCTTGTCGACCGTCTGCTGGGTGGGATCGCCGGCCGGCACCATGATCCACACGATCCTTGGTGCCTCGAGCTTTTTGACGAGATCCGCCAGCGAGCCGGCCCCGCGCGCGCCGTTCTTCACGGCGCCCGCCACGGCGCCCTTGTCGAAATCGAACGCCACAACTTCGTGGTCGGAGTCGCGGCGGATGCGATGCACCATGTTGCCGCCCATCTTCCCCAGCCCGACGAATCCGATCTCGGTCATGCTCGGCATCCTAGCCTGCTCGTGTAGGTTTTCGTCTCGATGAGCCCCGACACACCCACGCGTCCCGACCGCAACCTCGCGCTCGAGCTCGTGCGCGTCACCGAGTTCGCCGCGCTCGCCGCCGCTCCGCTGGTCGGTCGGGGCGACAAGGAGGCCGCCGATCAGGCCGCCGTGGACGGCATGCGCTATGCGCTGCACTCCGTCGCGATGGACGGCACCGTGGTGATCGGCGAGGGGGAGAAGGACGAGGCGCCGATGCTCTACAACGGCGAGCGCATCGGCGACGGCTCGCCGCCGGAGGTGGACATCGCGGTCGATCCCCTGGAGGGCACCACGCTCGCCGCCCACGGCATGCCGTCGGCGCTTGCCGTGATCGCGCTGGCCAGCAAGGGCGCCATGTTCGATCCCGGCCCGTGCGTGTACATGGAAAAGATGGCCGGTCGCCCGGAGATCGCCGATCTGCTCGACCTCGACCGCCCGCTGTCCGAGACCGTGCGGCTGATCGCCGAGCGCAAGGGCCAGCCGATCGGCGACGTGATCGTCGTCGTGCTCGACCGCCCCCGCCACGAGGCGGCGGTGCGCGAGATCCGCGAGGCCGGCGCGCGTGTGCGCCTGATCCCCCACGGCGACGTGTCCGCCTCGCTGCTGGCCGTCACCGAGCGCTCCCCGGTGGATCTCCTGTGGGGCATCGGCGGCACGCCCGAGGGCGTCATCTCGGCCGCCGCAATCAAGTGTCTCGGCGGGCAGCTGCTCGGGCGGCTGTGGCCGCGCGACGACACCGAGCGCAGCGCGGCGCTGGAGGCGGGCTATGACCTGCAGCGCGTGCTCACCAGCGACGATCTCGTCGCCGGCGACGACGTGTTCTTCTCGGCCACCGGCATCACCGACGGGGATGTGCTTCAGGGCGTGCGCTACCCCTCCGCCGGCGGCGCCACCACCGAATCGCTGGTCACGCGCTCGCGCTCGGGCACCGTGCGGCGCGTGCGGGCCACTCACGACCGCGCCAAGCTGCGTGCGCTCGGGGGCGAAGGGCGCTTCGGGTAGGCACTACGACGCGCAAGAGCGCCGGTTCGCCACTGCACGCCGTCAGGCCGCGAGGCTGCCGGTCTTCGACTCGGCCAGATCCAGCCGTGCGAGCGAACGCAGGAAACCGTGTGTCACGAACACGTGGATGCGTGCCTGGGTGGCGTTGTACACGTGCATCCCGAATCCCGACGCGATCGCGGGATGGAAATTGGCGACTTCCACCTCCGCGTGCAGCCGAGCCTCGCCGGCATGCCGCTCCGGTAGGCGACGCACGTCGATCTGCAGGTGCCCGTGCGCGCCACGCCCGCTCCTCGCCAGCAGGATGCCCCGCTCGATCCGCCAGCGCACCCGTCCATGCTCGCCGTCCAGCTCGTATTCGGGCACGCCGAACGTCAGCAGCTTCAAGGGACGCGCGAGCAGCACCACCGAGCGCTCGGTGTCGCTGTACACCACTCGCACCAGCCCCAGCGTCACGCGTGTGAGAAAGCGCCAGTAGGTGCGCGCCAGACGCTCCATGTGCATTGGCGTCCAAAGCTCGCGCAAGCTCGCCTCCGGCAGCGTCACTTCGACCGTCTGCACCGAGCGCATCGCGCCACTTTGCTCATCTTCGGAGGTGTGATCCTCGAGCTTTGCGATCGTCGCGATCTTCGGCTTGCGACTCATCCCCCAAGGCTATACGCGACACGGAGTCGCCCACGAACTCGACCGGATGAACTCGCCTGGCCCCCAAATTCGACGCTGCCAGTCTCGGGTCCTCGCCCGCGTCAAGTGGGCGCACGGAATTGCCGATGAGCCCGCGTCGTGTCCTTCACTGGTGATATCAACCTTCTGTGAGAGACCAACCTGGAGACCATGGAGACCGAGTGCCGGCCGAAGAGGGCGGCGCCGAGCGCTTGGGCGACGCCGAGCGCTTGAAGCGCGCCGCGCGTGCCGCACAACAGCTTTGCGACGCGCTGTGGGAGTCGCTCCACGACGAGCTGCGAAATCCGAGCGAAGAGCGTGTCAGGGAGCTGTCCGAGCGGCTTGCCGCGGTGTCCTCGACGGTTGCGCTGCTCCTCACCGATGTCCCTCCGACCACAGACCGACTCGCCGGAGCGTCTTCTGAGGCCTCTCCAGAATCAGCCGTCACACCCGCCTCTGCCGTCACACCGACCTCCGCCGTCCCGGCTCGTCGCGCACCAGTCGCGCCTGCCTCCGCCGTCGCGCCTGCCTCTGCGGGTGTCTCCAGCGCCGCCGACGCGCGACGCTCAACCGATGGATCTCGCGGTTCAAGTGCATTCGGCGGCGCCGTGCCCGCCGGCGATACATCCAGGCCACCCGGGGTCGAGCGTCGCACTCCGCCGGCCCCCTCGGAGTCCACGCCTTCGCGGCCCGAGCCCCCGTCTCTGGTTGCCGTACAGCCGATCCCTACGCGCGCCGGCGACTACACGTTCACCAAGCTGGTGGACGAACGCGAGCCCGACGCTCCCTCCGAGCCGCTCGCGGCCGTCCAACCGATACCGATCCAGCCCGAGATCGAGATCCACGACGTGCGCCGCGAGGAGGGGCCCTCCGCGTGGGTGTCCTCGGTCGGACGGCTGCTCGCGCGCCATGCGCAGGATGGGCTCCCGTTTGCGGTGCTGCTCGTTGAGATCGTGGACGTGGCGCGGTTGGAACGCTCAGAGACCCCGCACGACCTGCACGGCCTCGTGGCCCAGGTCGAGAGCGCGCTCGGCCGCGGGATGCGCGCCACCGACGAGCTCTCCCGCGAGACCCGCGGACGCTACTGGCTGGCGGCGCCAGAGACCAACGGCACCGGCGCGCGAATGCTCGCCGAGCGCCTCGTGAGGCTGGTGCGCGGCTCCGCCACCCACAGGGGTGTGCCGATGGAGGTGGCGATCGGCATCGCCGTGTGCCCCGAGGACGGCACCGAGGCGCCCGCTCTGGCCGCGCGCGCGGATCTGGGCGTCTACTCGGCGCGCGCCACCGGGCGCTCGATCGTCCACACCGACCCGCCGGCGGCGAGCTGAATCAGGCAGCCGGGGCGGTGCCGCCGCTGGCCATCGCTTCGGGGCTTGGCAGCGCTTCGGCGGGCACACCCAACAGCGGGTTGTTCGGTGCGCTGCCCACGATCTTGGTCTTCACGCGCACCGTCTCGGTGATCGTCAGCGCGCTCGCCGCGCCCCAAGTGAGGTCCCATGTGGCGTCATGCGCGTAAGGTCCGCGGTCGATCACCGGCACCGTCAGCTGGTGGCCCTTGTAGTTGACGAGCACCAGCGTCCCGCACGGCAATGTGCGATTGGCCACGCCCACGATCACCGGGCTCATCGTCTGTCCGCACGCCGTCTGCTTGCCGTAGAAACCCGGTCCGAACCAGGTCGCTACCTGTGGTTTGGCGCTCGACGTGGCAGGTGTGGCGCTTGGTGCGCTGGCCCCACCGCTGCTCGACGCGGCAGCGCTCGTCGCACCGGCGCTCGCAAGTGCGGCAGGGGCCTGCGCGACCGTGCACAGGAGCGCGGTGAGCGACAGCGAGCAGCGTCTTGTTCGCAAGCGTTCGATTCATCTGTTCTCAACGCCTACGGGGTGAGCTGACGGGCTCGCGCGACACTTCCGCGCTACGGCCTACTCAGGCCGATTCGCCCCCGCGAGCCTCTGTGGCTCGCATTGGGTCCCCCGCTCCTCGCAACCTGGGTCGCGAGAACTCGGCGTTCGTGGCAGTATACAGACCCCTCCCCGGACAGTTTGGGTGCACTGCCCACGTCCGCGCCGCACTTTGCGGAGTCAGAGCGGCTCTGGCACCGAGATAGCCCCGGTTTGCCGGCGGGGAGGCTCCGGCGGCGTTCAGGGGCGATGCAACAGCGAGAACGCATCCTTCAAAAGCCGCCCTCCCGCCGCGAGACTGGAGCCGGCCAGCTCGCCCACGATGTCCGCCACCGACTCGACCAGCTCCGCGCCACTCGGCGGATGCACGGTTGCGCCCAGCTCAACCTCCTCCTCCGGCTCATACCCCTGCTTGGGGACCGGTGGCTCGGTCGGCTTGGCGATGCGTCGCTTGGCATTGCCCGACTTCTTGGCGTCGGCGGGCTTCTTTGTCGCGGCGGGTTTCTTGATCGCGGCAGGCTTCTTGGTACCGATGGGCTTCCGGGCAGGCTTCGCGCCAGTCACGGGCTTCCGAGCAGTCGCGGGCTGCTTATCGGAGGGCGACTCCTTGCCGGCACCGGCTCTCGTCGCGGCTGCTGCACGAACCGGCTTGGTCGCAGCGTTCGCGCGGGTTGACTTCGTCCTGGTTGCCGCGCCGCTCCGCGCGGCCGCCCTGCGCGCGCTTGCGCGTTGCGGTCTTGCCCGCGGCAGCGCAGCCAGGATCCCACCCTCGGGGATCGAGTCGACCTCGCGTCCGTTGCGGCTCTCGCTGGCGCTCATCGCACGGCAATCATCGCGCACCTGCCCCTTGCGTGCACGCCAGCGACGTCTCGGCAGCGGATCGGCGTCGGCTCGCGGAGCCCATTGTGCGCGATTTTTCGCCGTGACATGTGTCGAGAGGCGTTAGGATATTCCCGTACATCTGAGTTGTACCGTCGGGAGGGCTTCGGCTACAGCCCGGCTAATGTAGTCCTCGAGCAGCACCCTGAGGGGGGCCCGGCGGTGGGTTCCGCAACCTCGGGGAGTCTCCCGACGGAAACGGAAAAAAGTATGTCTGTGGTGGAACTGCAAGAGCTGGAAGAGGTCAAGAACCTGCTGACCAAGGGGCAGCAGGTGGGAGTGCTCACGTTCGCGGAGATATCCACCGCGACCTCCGATCTCGATCTGGACGAGTCCGATGTCGAGGAGCTGCACGGCTATCTCGAGAAATCGGAGATCGAGCTTGTCGAGGACATCGATCCCGCCACGGCCGCGGGCTCTCAGGTCGAACGCGCGCCCGACAAGCGCGGACGGCGCAAGGCCAAGACCGCGCTCGATCTCAAGCCGGACATGACCACCGATTCCCTGCAGTTGTTTCTCAAGGACATCGGCAAGGTGCGCCTGCTCACCGCCCAGGAGGAGGTCGATCTCGCCAAGCGCATCGAGCGCGGCGACCTCGACGCCAAGCAGAAGATGGTCGAGTCCAACTTGCGTCTGGTCGTCTCGATCGCCAAGAACTACCGCAACCAGGGACTCCCCTTCCTCGATCTGATCCAGGAGGGCACGCTCGGGCTCGTGAGGGCCGCGGAGAAGTTCGACTACCGCAAGGGCTTCAAGTTCTCCACCTACGCAACCTGGTGGATCCGCCAGGCGATCGCCCGCGCGCTGGCCGACAAGGCCCGCACGATCCGTATCCCCGTGCATGTCGTTGAGAAGCTCAACAAGATCGGTCGCGCCGAGCGCAAGCTCGTCACCGAGCTCGGTCGCGAGCCCACTGCCGATGAGATCGCCGAGGTCACCGGGATCGACCCCGAAGAGGTCGACTCGATCAAGCGTTCGGCCCAAGCTCCGGTGTCACTGGAGAAGCCGGTCGGCGACGAGGAGGAGTCCGAGTTCGGGCAGTTCATCGCCGACGAGCGCGCCGAGTCGCCGTATGAGCGTGCCGCGGAGATCCTAACCAAGGAGGCACTGCGCGAGGCTCTTGAGAACCTCTCCTACCGCGAGCGCCGCGTGCTGGAGCTGCGCTACGGGCTCGGTGGCGAGCACCCCCGCACGCTCGACGAGGTCGGGCGTACGTTCAACGTCACCCGCGAGCGCATCCGTCAAATCGAGAACCAGTCGTTGAAGAAGCTGCAGTCTTTGGCAGAGGCCCAAAAGCTGCGCGACGTCGCCTGACGCGCTCAAGCTCCAGCGGGCGTCAGCCGATGCTGTGTGCATGTTCGATGTGCACGCAGCGCTGCGCAAGCTCGTGGCCAGCGACGGCTCCGACCTGCACCTGAAGGTCGACTCGCCGCCGCTATATCGCGTGCAGGGCGTGCTCGGCCCAGACCAGACGGCGCAGCCGCTTGGCGCGGAGGACACCGAACACGCACTGCACGAGCTGCTCAACGACCAGACCAAGCTGAAGGAGTTCGCCGAGGAGCACGAGGTCGATTTCTCCTTTGAAATCGCCGAGGTCGCACGCTTTCGCGTCAACGCGTTTCGCCAGCGCGGCCTGATCTCGCTCGCCTGTCGTGCGATCCCCACCAAGATCTCAACGATCGATGAGCTTGCGCTTCCGCCTGTCGTGCGCGAACTCGCCGAGGAGGAGCGCGGGATCGTGCTGCTCACCGGCACCACCGGCTCGGGCAAGTCGACAACGCTCGCGGCGATGATCGATCACATGAACGTGACGATGAAAAAGCACGTCGTCACGATCGAGGATCCGATCGAGTTCGTGCACAGCGACAAGCGCTCGGTGATCAACCAGCGCGAAGTCGGCATGGACACGAAGTCCTTCGAGCGCGCGTTGCGTCGCGTGCTACGTCAGGACCCGGACGTGATCCTCGTGGGGGAGATGCGCGACGAGGAGACGGTGCGCACCGCGCTGTCGGCCGCCGAGACTGGCCACCTCGTGCTCTCCACCGTGCACACCGTGGACGCTCCTGAGTCGATCAACCGCCTGCTGGACTTCTTCCCGCCCCACCAGCACAATCAGGCCCGATCGATGATCGCGGGCACGATCAAGGGTGTGATCTCCCAGCGGCTCGTACCCGGGGCGAACGGTGGGCGCGTGGCAGTGTGCGAGATCCTGCGCATGACCGGCCGGGTGCGCGACATGATCGTCGACCCAGACCAGACCGGACAGCTCGGCGAAGCGATCTCGGGCGGTGCCTACTACGGCATGCAGACGTTCGATCAGGCCCTCTATGGCCACGTCAAGGCCGGTCGTGTCACGGTCGACGAGGCGTTGCGAGTCGCCACCAGTCCGCACGACTTCAAGCTGCTGCTGCAATCGGAGGGGCGCAAGGGAACCACGATGCAGGATGTCGCGCAAGCTCAGGCACGGCGCGAGAGCGGCGGCGAGCAAGGATCCGCGGGGCCGTCCCAGCCCACCGCGCCGGCGTCCACACCCGGCCCAGCGGTGCGCACGGGCGATATGCAAACTCCGCCTGTTTCAGTCGGGTAAGAATCCGCTTCTCGCCGGCACGGCGCTGAGCGAGCGTCGTCGTGCGCGTGCTTCGGTTACTTCAGTTGGTAAAGTAACGGTTGAAATGGCCGCCCGAGACACTTGCCCTGTATGTCGCACCGCTGAGGTTGTGTGTGGCAAGTGGACGCTCCTGCTCGTGCGTGACCTGGCCGAGGGGCGCTCGCGCTTCTGCGAGCTGGAGCGCTCGCTCATGGGCATCAGCCCACGCACGCTGTCGCTGCGGCTGCGGGCTCTGGAGGACGAGGGGATAGTCGAGCGCCACATGTTCGCCGAAGTGCCCCCGCGCGTTGAGTACGCGCTCACCGAGAAGGGCCGCGCGCTGCTGCCGCTGATCGAGGACATGCGCTCCTACGGGGAGCGCTGGCTTGGCTGCGAGGACGCCGTGTCCGCGGTGCTTGGCGGCGAGCCGGCCGCTGCTCTCGCATAGTCCTCCCGTCCCTCGATGTGGAGGGTTCGCAGTCGACGGAAGGTCCGCGAGCGATCCCGGCAGTGCGACCAACTGCTCGGGCTTAGCCTTGCTATCGATTGTGCGAGGCGATTGAAGGTCTCCTGGGCCTCCAGTCGGGCAAGCCCGGCGCCAACGCAGAAGTGCGGGCCGTTGCCAAACGCGAGGTGGGAAGATCGAGTACGGGTCAGGTCCAAGCGGTCGGGGTCTGGACACTGTGCGGGGTCGCGGTTGGCGGCGCCGAGCACGATCAGCGCCTGCTGTCCGGCCAGCACTTGGCTTCCGTCTAGCGCGAGGTCCGATAGAGCGACGCGAGAGGCCACCTGGACAGGACTGTCATAGCGCAGCAACTCGTCGACCGCTTGCATCGAGAGCTCGGGATGGCGCGCTAGCCAGTCGAGCTGGTCAGGATGCTCGAACAGCGCGAGCACGCCGTTGCCGATCAGGTTCGCAGTTGTCTCGTGGCCCGCGGCAAGCAGCAGCAAGCACATGGTGATGATCTCGTCTGTCTCGAGCGTCACGCCGCCGTCGGGCGGATGGATCAGCGCGCTCAACAGATCCTCGCCCGGATCGAGTCGTCGCTGTGCGACGATCGGCACGAGGAACAGCATCACCGTCATCGCCGCCGTGCCGATCGCCTCGCGCTCGGCGGGAGTCGGGTCCAGCTCGAGCATCCGCGCGAGCGTGGGGGTCTCTGAGCTGAGGAGTTCCGCGCCCTCGAGGCCGACGTCGAACAGCTCGGCGATCACCGCGAGGGGAATCGGGTAGGCGAGCTCGCTCATCAACTCGACCGGCTCTCCGCCGGCGAGCGGCGCAAATGCGCTGTCGACGATCGCGGCGACGCGTTGCTGGATGCCGCGTACCGCGCGCGGAGTGAAGAAGCGGTTCACCGCGGTCCTCAACCGCGTGTGGGTTGGTGGATCGCTCGTCAACAGCGACTTGCTCCAAAGGCCCGGACCCGATCCTTCTTCGCCCATGGACGCAAGCATTTGGGGACTGTTGCTTGGATCCGAGCTCCACCTGGGGTCGCGCAATACGGCCGCCGCGTGCTCGTTGGACAGCACGAGATGAGCACCGAGCCGCTCATGCCACTGGACGGGCGCCTGCTCCCGCGCCGCATGGTAGGCGGGGTAAGGATCGTCTGTCGGGAAAGGCCAGGCCGTCCAGTCAGGCATGGCTGCTCACCGCCTGGCGCTCCTCGCGGTAGGCGCGGTCGAGCTTGCCCATGGGAGTTGCGGGGTCTGCGCCCTCGAAATACTCGGCGGCGATTGTCTTCCATTGATTCGTTCCACGTAGCTCGGAGATCAACGACATCACTCCGATGTCGATTCGGCTCATCACGGTGTATTCGGGCGGAGACGAGAGATGGCGAAACGCGTTTGCCGAATGGCTGGTCGGCGAATAGCGCAGCTCGATCAGCCTGGCCACGTACTCGGGGGTGATCGTGAAGGGTTGCTCTCCCCAGTACATCTCGATCGGCTCGCGCCAATATTCGAAGGCTTCCTGAGGCGTCAGCGAGCCCGATGGCTGGAAGAATCCGCCCTCCACACTGACTCGCCATGTCTGCTCCACGTCGCCTCTCAAGCATTCGCGCATAACCAAATTCAGCGAATCGACCTGCTCGCGGCGAAATCGCTTGACGCAGCCGAAGTCGAGGAAGCTCACGCTCCCGTCGTCGTGGAAGAGATAGTTGCCGGGGTGCGGGTCGGCGTTGAACACGTGGAAGTAGTGATAGGCGCCGTAGAGGAAGCGGTGGATCGCCTCGGCCCAATTGTCCCGCAGCTCCTGATCGGCGGTAAGCGCCTCGCTCCAGGGCATGCCCCGAACGAGCTCTTGGGTAAGTACCCGATCCGTGCACAGCTCGCCTATCGTCCCTGGGACGTGAATGAAGGGGTGCCCGCGGTACAGCTCGGCGAACTCTCTCTGATTGGTCGCCTCGAGCCGGTAATCGAGCTCCTCGGCGATACGCTCACCAATCTCCTGCGCAGCGCCCTTGAGGTCGAGGCTCAGCTTCTTCGGGGACAGGCCGCTGATCAACCCCAGGAAGGTGACGAGCAGCTCGGTGTTCTTCAGGTCGGCGCGAATCGCCGCGGCCACCCCGGGGTATTGGATCTTCACTGCGACGGCGCGACCGTCGTGCAGTCGAGCGCAGTGCACCTGGCCGATCGATGCTGCCGCCAGCGGCACCCAGTCGAACTCCGCAAACGCGCTCTCCGTGCTCCTGTCAAGCTCGCGCTCTAGCACCTCGCGCGCGAGCTCCGGGGCCATCGGTGGTGCGTCATTGCGCAGTCGTGTCAGCGCCGCTTGGTAGGTCGATTGGAACTCCTCCCCTACCACGGGACCGAGCGACACGAGCGAGAGCATCTGCCCGGCCTTCATCAGGGCGCCCTTGGAGCGGCCGAGTAGCTCTGTGTAGCGCTCCGCGGTACGGGCGTGGAACTCGCTGCTGTCCGCACCCGTGAGCTTGCTGCGCAGCCCAGCCACAACCGCCTCTCCGGCGGTACGGGCGGTCAGGGCTGCCAGCGGGGCCGTGCGTCGCAAGCGTCCACGCCCGATGCCATCGCCTTTTGGGGCCGCGTCATCTGCGCTTGGGGGGAATCGGGCATCGGACACCAAAACATCTCCTTGTCATTATCTGCTGACTTCAACTAAGTGTATACTTAGTCAGGCTGATGTCAAGTGCAACCCGTGACCGCATCGTCGACGAAGCCATGCGTCTGTTCAGCCAGCATGGCTACGCAGGCACAAGCATCGCCAAGATCGAAGCTGCCGCTGGGCTGACCCCGGGTGCGGGTGGCCTCTACCACCACTTCTCGAGCAAGGAAGCGGTGCTCGCGGCCGGCATCGAACGCCAGCTCGCGCGACTCGATGCGCTACGGGAGATCCGCCGCGTGCTCACGCCACTCGGAGATCTAAAGGCTGAGCTGACTCTGACCGCCCGCTACATTCTCGCCGAGCTCGACAGCGAGTCCGAGCTGCTACGCATCCTCTCCTCCGAAGCGCGCAACCGCCCGCAACTGTTGACGATCGCGGTTGACCAGCTCGTGAACTCGACGTTCACCGGTTTTGCCACCTGGATCGGAGAACGCGCGGAGCGTCCGGTCGCTCAGGAGGAGGCGACCGCGATCGCGGCGGTTGGACTTGGTTCGCTGCTCTCCTCTCGCTTGCTGCGAGACGTCCTCGGCATCCCAGCCCCGGTCGACGATGAGGCGTTGGTCGAGACATGGGTCCGGACGATGCTTGCCACACTGACCTGAGCCGAATCCGCGCTTATCGGCATCGCGCAACGCGCCCTGCGCCGAGCAGGAGCGCCCCAGCCCGCGGCGAAGTCAGCGGGATCATGCGCTCCCTCCAGTTGCAAGCGGCCCTCACCGAGTTCATCGAACAGGCGGCCACACGGCTGCACTCCTATGTGCTTGCCGGCGAGGAGGTGCCGTTCGAGCTGGCGTCGCACTCGGGTCGCGGGCGCGGTGCAGCGCCGCTTTACAGCTATCAGCCGCTCACCGGCGCGTTCATCGCCGAGCGCTTCCCCGAGCTGCGCCGTCTACACGCCTACCCCGCCGCCGCCGATCTGCTCGCGGGTTTCGACGCGCTCGACCGTTATCTGATCGCGTGCGGTGGAAACCCAGCCGGTCACGGTGCTCGCGCTCGCGCTGACGCCGGGCTGCTGGTACTGCTGAAGCAGGTGTTCGAGGAGCAGACCGACTTCGACCTCAGGCCCGAGCGCCTGGATCGCGCTCTCGAGCGCCTCGACGGCTCGACGTTTGCCGCGGCTGGTGAGATAACGCTCGTGGCGACTCTGCACGGGCTCACGATCGCAACGCCTGAGCTGGCGTTGGCACGGGGCCTGTTGATCGCCCACCCAGACGCCTTGCGAGGCGCGCCCGACCAGGCGACGTGCGGGAGCGCCGATGGCGCCGAGCACCTGCTCGTTGTGTTCAGCGCCGAGAGTCCCGAACCCCGCACGGCGATCGCCCACAGTGAAGATGTGCTGCGCGAGCTGTTGCGCGCGCTGCGGTTGTTCGGCGACGGGCGTATCGCGATCGGCGCGCGTGCGTTCACGCGGATTGGCTCGGCTCCCTGGGAGACGATCTCATTCGGCCAGGGCGGCAGTCCGCACGGGATGCTCCTCGTCACCGCCGATCAGGAGGATGAGCTGCGCGCGTTCTGCAACCTCGTCTCCCGCCGCGCTCCACACGGCAACGAGATCGTCTGGGCGCTGCGTCGCTTTGAGATGGGCTGTGATCGCGCGAGCGAGTACGAGGGGCTCAGCGATCATCTGCTGGCACTGCGAGCGCTGCTCGCGACGCCCTCCGCGCTCGAGCCCCAAGGCGCGCCTGACGGATTGCTGGCAGGACGCTTGGCCGCGCTGTGTGCCACACCCGATGCACGAGCGGCGCTCGTAGAGCGCACGCTGGCGGCAATCGCGCTCGAGCGCGAGACGATCGCAGGCAAGGCCGTCGAGCACGCTGCCGATCTCGCGCTGGCGCGCGATCTCTCAGACCATCTACGCGCGCTGTTGCGAGACGTGATCTGCAACCACCTTCCCGCCGATCTCGCGGCGCTTGCCGACGAGCTGCTGCTGTCCGGCGAGGAGCCGAGCGAGGACCGAGCCAGAGGCCCCGAGACGTCCTCAGCCGTAGAGGTGCTCAGCGACGGCGGCGAGGCCTCTGAGGTCCTGCACGTCACCGTCTAGATAGGGCACCAACAGCGGGTCGCTCTCGCCAAGCGCCTCGGAGAGTCTCGACACGGTGTCGCGGTCGCGCCGCGCAAGCACGTCGAAGTCGGCCAGGTTCTCGGCGACCCGTGCGGCGAGTTTCGCGCCGAGCTGCTCTGAGAGCAGCTCGGTCACCTGCCCGGGGGTGTGTCCATCCAATCCCCGATCGTGCACACGGTTGACGATCAAACCGTCGAAGCTCATCTTCTCCCGCGCGAGCTGGGCGTGCAGGAACTCGGCCTCGCGTGCCGGCTCATGCTCGGGTGAGGTCACGATCAAGAAGCTCGTGTGCGAATCGCGCAGCAACTGCCCGACGCCTCGTGCGCGCTCGCGGAAGCCGTCGGTGAGACCGGCGAGCGAGCCGAAGAAGCCCGACAGCTCGCCGACGAGGTTGACGCCCGTGACACGTGCGAACACCGAGAGCATCAGGCCGGCGCCACGCCCGAACAGGCCACGCGTGACACCGCCAGGTGCCAGGAACACCTTCAAAGCGCGACCGTCGAGGAAACGGCTGAGGCGGTCGGGGGCGTCGAGGAAGTCGAGCGCGTCGCGCGAGGGAGGGGTGTCGAGCACGATCGCATCCCAGCGCTCGTCGCGGTGCAGCTCGAACAGCTTCGCCACCGCGGTGAACTCCTGTGAGCCGGCGACCGCGGAGGACAGCTCGCCATAGACGCGGTTCGACAGGACCTCCTCGCGTGCGCGCTCATCGGGAGCCAGGCGTGCGATCAGCTCATCGAACGTGCGCTTGGAGTCGAGCATCATCGCCCACAGCTCGCCCCGTGCTTGCACGCCGTGCTCGGCGAGCGTGTGCTCCTCGATCCGGTGCGGCTCGCCCGGCAACTCGGCAAGCCCGAGCGCGCCCGCCAGGCGTCGGGCCGGATCGATGCTCACGACCACCACCCGGCGCCCCTCGATCGCCAGCCCGAGGGCGAGCGCGGCCGAGACGGTGGTCTTGCCCACTCCGCCGGCGCCCACGCACACGCACACCCGCTTCTCCTTCAGGCGCTTGCCGAGTGGTGTGTGGCGCGGGGGCACGGCAGGATCGTACGCATGCGTGCAGGAATCCCCCGCCGCCGTGCGAATAACGAAGCTCGACGGCTTTCCAAACTCGACCATCGGAGCCTGCCGTGAGCACACGGGCCAAGGTCATCGCGTTCGCCAATCAAAAGGGCGGGGTGGCAAAGACAACCACGACACTCAACCTGGCCGCCGCGTTTGCGGAGGAGGGGCATCGCGTCCTGTGCGTCGACATGGACCCGCAGGGCAACCTCACGATGTCCCAGGGCATCGACCCCGACACGCTGGAGCTGTCGATGTACGACGTGCTCACTCAGCGCGCCACGATCCGCGAGGTGATCCGCAAGCGTGAGATCGACGTTGCGTGCGCTTCGATCGACCTCGCCGGTGCGGAGATCGCGATGTCCACGATGATCGGTCGCGAGCGCTCGCTGCAGAAGGCCTTTGAGCCGATCATGGAGGACTACGACTTCATCTGCATCGACACGCCGCCGAGCCTGGGTCTTTTGACCATAAATGCTCTTACCGCCGCCAACAAGGTTATTGTGCCTGTGCAGTGTGAGTATTTGTCGATGCGTGGGCTCATCCAGTTGCAAAACACCTTGGCGATGATTCGCGAGAACCTCAATCCAGACGTCGATATCGAGGGTATCCTCCCGACGTTGGTCGATTCGCGCACGATCCACGCCAAGGAGGCCATCGAGATCCTCGAGGAGAACTTCGGCGACCGCGTGTTCGCGTCGCGCATCCGCAAGACGGTGCGCTTTGCCGAGGCTCCCGTGAAGGGGATGTCGGTGCTCAAGTACGAGCCGGATGGTGTCGCTGCGCAGTCCTATCGCCAGCTGGCACAGGAGGTCCTGGCTCATGGCAAACCCTAAGAGAGCGTCGATGCGCGAAGGTCCGCTGGCGGCCCTGTTCCGCAAGACCGAGGAGCTTGAGAAGGGCGAGCCGGCCGAGCAGCCGGCGGCCGCGGCAGCCACACCCGCGGGAGCGGTCGAGCCCGCCGTCGAGGTGAGCCAAGCATCGGTGCCCGAGGAGCGTCCACGCGAGAGCGGCGTGCCTCACCCGTCGCTGCGCCCGAGCGTCGAGCAGGACCAGTCCGCACACGTCCCGAGCCCGCAGGAGCGCCTGCGCCACGTGTTCTCCTCGGAGATCCCCGAGAACGTGATGGATGCGCCCGGCGCGAGCGTGCCGTTCGCACGGGACGAGCGCCAGGCACCCGCTCGCGAAACCGTTCACATACGCGAGGAGCCGCGCGAGCGCCCGTTCGGTGCGGCGATGCCCGTGACCAACCCGGTGATTCGCGTCGTGGGGGTTGGCGGAGCGGGCACGAACGCCGTCAACCGCATGGTCGAGGCCGAGGTCGAGGGCGTCGAGTTCCTAGCGGTCAACACCGACCTGCAGTCGCTGCAGCAATCCACGGCCGACATCACCTTGCACATCGGCGCAGAGCTGACCCGCGGCCTTGGGTCGGGATCGGACGCGAACGTCGGCCGCCAGGCCGCAATGGACGACTACGACCGCGTGAAGGCCCTCTTGAAGGGGTCGGACATGATCTTCATCACCGCGGGCGCCGGCGGAGGCACCGGCACCGGGGCCGCGCCGATCGTGGCGCGCATCGCACGCGAAGTCGGCGCGTTGACGGTGGCGATCGTGACCAAGCCGTTCGGCTTCGAGGGCTCCCGTCGCGCTGAGCAGGCCGAGCGCGGTGTGGAGGCGCTCGCCGAGGAGGTCGACACGCTGATCGTGGTGCCCAACAACCGCCTGCTGAGCGTGCTCGACAAGCAGACCGCAATGGTCGAGGCCTTCCGTGTCGCCGACGATGTGCTGCGCCAGGGCGTGCAGGGCATCTCCGATCTCGTGACCCTGCCGGGTCTGATCAATCTCGACTTCGCCGATGTGCGCACGATCATGTCCGACGCCGGCAATGCGCTCTTGGGCATCGGCATGGGCTTTGGCGAGAACCGTGCCCAGGAGGCGGCGGCGCAGGCGGTGGCATCGCCTCTGCTCGAGACCTCGATGGACGGCGCGCAGTCGATCCTGCTGTCGATCACCGGTGGGCGCGACCTGTCGCTGTGGGAGGTCAACGAGGCCGCCAAGGCGGTCTCCGAGGCGGCTCACCCCGATGCGAACATCATCTTCGGAGCGATGGTCGACGAGAAGCTCGACGACCAGGTGTGGGTGACGGTGGTGGCCACCGGCTATGGCGCGAAAGGCTCACGTCCCCAGCTTCGCGAGCCTGCGGGCGAGCCTCGCGTGAAGCGCACCAGTCCCTCGCCGCGCGAGGGGCGTGAGCGATCGGGCACGAGCCAACGTCGCGGGGGCCTCGCTGTGAGCGACCTCGACGTACCCGAGTTCATCCCGAACTTCTGAGCGCCGTCGACGCTTCGCTGGCCGATCGGCGAGCGCATCTTGGTCGTCGATCGGTCTGCGTCCTCGCCCGCTCGCGTACTTAGTACGCCACGGCGGCTGCATCCTTGGTCTGCTCGGTCGACGGCACTCAAAAGATGCTGAATGCAGGGCATGCCCCATGTGTGGTGCTATTCGCTAATGGATGAGCGTGGCTGAGAAGGGGGTTGTGGCAGCAGGGCATCCGCTCACCGCGCAGGCCGGTGCGGAGGTGTTGCGCGCTGGTGGTAACGCGGTCGATGCCGCTATCGGGGCGATGCTGATGTCCTTTGCTGCCGAGCCGCTGCTCACCGGCCTCGGGGCAGGCGGGTACATGATGGTTGCCGGCGGCGGCCAGGAGCCCGTGCTGCTCGACTTCTTCGTGCAAGCGCCGGAGCGGGCCACCGATGGGAGCGCGGCCGAGCTGGACGCGGTGGACGTGTCCTTTGGCGATGCCGTGCAGGTGTTCTACATCGGCCCGGCGTCGTGTGGGGTGTACGGAGCGCCGGCGGGCGTGTGTGAGGCGGCGGCGCGCTGGGGCACGATCGATCTGGAGCAGTTGGCGGCGCCGGCGGCGAAGCTGGCGCGCGAGGGCGTGGTACTCAACAAGGGACAGGCGTACATCGCGAAGATCCTCGGCGATCTGCTGCGATCCACACCCGAGTGCGAGGCCCTGTGGGCGCCGGCGGGCCGGGTGCTGCGCGAGGGCGAGCTGCTGCGCAACCCCGAGCTCGGCGATGCGCTGGAGCGCTTGGGCGGCGACGGCGCCGAGCCGTTCTACAACGGCGACATCGCCGGCGCGGTGTGCGACTGGCTCGGCGAGCGCGGTGGATCGATCGGCCGGCAGGAGCTCGAGGACTACCGGGCAATCGAGCGGGCTCCGCTTCTCATGCGCTATCGGGATCGCGACGTGCTCACCAATCCGCCGCCATCGGCGGGTGGCACGCTGCTTGCGTATTCGCTCGGGCTGCTCGACCGCGAGCCCTCTCCACCAACGCTGGACGCTGTGATCGCGGCGATGGAAGCGGCCCAGGAGGAGCGCACACCCGAGTTCGTAGAGGGTCTCTCAGATGAGGGGTTTGGGGCGTGCTTCCTGTCATCACGACTCGGAGCCACGACCCACATCTCGGTGCTGGACTCGCACGGGAGGGCGTGCTCGGTGACGTGCACGAACGGGGAGGGGTCAGGTGTGGTGGTCCCGGGAACGGGGATCCATTTGAACAACGTGATGGGCGAGGAGGATCTGAGCCCGCTCGGCTTCCACAGTCATCCGGCTGGGCGCAGGATGCCGAGCATGATGGCCCCCACGATCGTGATGCGCGACGGGGAGGTCGAGCTGGTGCTCGGCAGCGCCGGCTCCAACCGGATTCGCTCCGCGCTGCTGCAAACGATCGTGGGGGCCGTTGACCGTGGACTGCGCGTGCCTGCCGCGGTGAGCGCCCCGCGCGCCCACTTCGAGGGAGGGATCGTCTATCACGAGCCCGGGATCGAGCCGACGAGCGAGCCCGGAGCAGAGCGCGAGCTGGTGCGCTTTCACGAGCTCAACCTGTTCTTCGGCGGCGTGCAGGCGGTGCAGCGCAACGGCAAGGAGCTGATTGGCGCGGGCGATCCGCGGCGAGGTGGGGTCGCGGTGAGCGTGTAGCGCTCAGCTGAGGTGCACCTTGCCGTTGGAGCGGGCTCGCAGCTCAGCGCGCTCGACGAGTTCCACCTGCTTGATGGCGGCGCGGAGGAGGAGCGTGAGTAGACGCAAGCGCGCGTTTTCAGAGCGCAGCTCCAGCAGCTCCTGCTTGGCCTCTGTGCCGAAGTCGATCGTAGCGGCCATGCTGTAGGCGTCCATCGCGTCGAGCTCCTCCTCGGCGAGCGTGCGGTCGGTGGCCTGCTCCACGAGCTCCGAATAGAGCTCGTGCGCTTCCTGTTCAGCCTCGCTGTCGGGAGCCTCCTCGGGCTCTGCGAGGAACTCGACGATCCCGGCGGGATACGGCAGGTCATCCTGGCGCTGAAGCAGGCGAAACACGCGCGTGCCACGCACAAGGATCGTGAGCCGCCCGTCGTCCATGCGCTCGAGCACGCGCTCGATCTCACACGCGCAGCCGATGGGCTTGAGTTCCTCCTCGGAGAGCCACACGATCCCGAACTCGCTCTCGCCATCCAGGCACTCCTCGATCATCGCGCGATAGCGCTCCTCGAAAACGTGCAGCGGGACGCTCTCTGTTGGAAGTGCCACGATCCCGAGCGCGAACAACGGAAAGTCCTTGACGGAGGCCTCAGCCACCCCTCCAGTCTAGGCACGCCCAGCGGGACGTCCGGCCTATCACTAGACTTTCGCCGATGGAGAACGATCTTGTGAAGCGCGTCATGTGGTCGGGCCTGCTCACTACCGTGGGCGCGCTGGCCAGCATCCTCACTCAGCGGGTGGCCGCGCAGCTTTGGCGGCGCGTGTTCGACGAGGAGCCTCCCGAGTGAGCGACACACCGGGAGGCCCGGCCGGCAACTCACGCCAGCAGGGAATCGCCGCGGCGATCACAGAGGTGTCTGAGCGAGCGAGTCTGCTGATTCGCGAGGAGATCGAACTCGCAAAGACGGAGATCACCGAAAAGACCACTCGCCTGGCGAAGGGCGCGGTTGTGGCGATCGTCGCCGGCGTGTTCTTCCTCACAGCATTGTTCTTCGTACTGATCGGCTGCGCTTGGTTGCTGTACTACGAGCTGCCGATCGGCAACGAATTCACATATTTTTGGGGGTTCTTCGCGATGGCGGTGATCCTCGTGGTGCTCGGTGTGATCGCAGGGCTGCTGGCCGCCAAGGCAGTCAAATCGGGTTCGCCGCCGGCGCCGACAATGGCGATCGAGGAGGCGCGCAAGATCCGCGAGACCGTGAGCTCGTCCTCCGATGCGAAGACGAGCAGCGGAAAATCTGTGCCACCTGTCGCGCCGTCGCCGTCCTCCTCGGCGCCAGTGCCCCCGCCGCCTGGTACTCCAGCAGTGGCTCAACCTACGGCGACTCCGGCGCCCGCCACTTCGACGGCGACACAGCCGCCCGCGCCGGCGAAGCCCGCTCCACCAAAGGAGCCGCCGGCAGAGGCACAGGCGCCCGCGGAGACGAAACCCGACAGCGATGATCTTGGAAGGGGAACGATCGATGGCACAACGCTCGGCAGCTGAGATCCGCGACTCGATCGAGTCCAACCGTGCGGAGCTGGCCGTGTCGCTGGACAATCTGCACGGCGAAGTGGCCCGCATCACCGACTGGCGGGGGCACATCGAGCGCCACCAGCGTGAGATCGCGATCGGCGCTGCCGTAGTGGGCGTGCTGTTGCTCGGGCGCCGGCGGCGGCGCAAACGCCGTTAGCACTGAGCGCCGCTCAGGAGAACAGCGAGTTCGGCAGCGCGCCGACTCCGAGTAGACCGGGCCCCGTGTAGGTGCCGATTACCGGTCCGACCTCTGAGCTGAACAGTGGCTCGGAGTCGAAGATCTCGTGGCAGCGGTCCATCAGCAGCTCGGCTTGCTCGGTGGCCTGGATGTGCTGCACCACCCAGCGGTCGGCGCCGCTGTCGTGCAGCTCCTGGGCGTATTGCACCATGCGCTCGAACGCGCGCTTGGCGGTGCGCACTCGCTCGACGGGGACGATCTCGTACTCGAGCGAGAGGATCGGCTTGATCTTCAGCGTGCCGCCGAGCCACGCCTGTGCCTTGCCTACGCGCCCGCCGCGGCGCAGGTACTCGAGCGTGTCGACGCAGAACCAGATCCGAAGTGCCTTGCGTGCCTCGCGCACGTGTGCGGCGACCTCGTCCTTCTCGGCGCCGCCTTTCGCGGCGGCGGCAGCGGCGAGCACGAGCATCCCGAGGCCGCCACAAGCGGTTTCGCCGTCGATCACCTCGATGCGCTCGCCCAGTCCCCGCTCGGCCAACAGGCCATGCGCCTGGCGCGCGGACTCGCAGGTGCCCGAGATCCCGCCCGCCAGGTGAATCGAGACGATGTCCTGGCCTGCGTCGAGCAACGGCTCCCACACCGTGAGGAAGTCGCCGATCGAGGGCTGTGAGGTGATGGGTAGCTCGGGATCGGTGCGCAGTTGCTCGTAGAACCCATCGAAGCTCTCGAGCTCGATCTCACGTTGCTGGTGGCCTCTCCAGCCGACGTACAGGCTGACCTGATGGATGCCCTGCGCGTCCGCCAGTTTGCGCGGGAGATAGCTGGTGGTATCGGTGACGACCGCTACCGGCTTACCCAAGACGGTTCTCGATTTGGGTAAGCCCCGCGGACTGCACCTCGGTGGGAGCGGGCTCGCGCGGCGCGTCCTCGCGCTCGGATAGACCGAGCGCCTCGGCCAGCTCGCCTGACTCGTACATCTCGGTCACGATGTCGCAACCGCCGATCAGCTCGCCGCCTGCGAACAGCTGGGGGATCGTAGGCCAGCCGGAGATCGCGGAGAGCTCCTGGCGAATGCGGGGGTCGGGCAGGATGTCGACTGCTGCGAACGGCGCCTCCAGCGACTGCAGCATCGCGACCGTGCGGGCAGAGAAGCCGCATGCGGGCGCGTCGGGGGTGCCCTTCATGAACAGGATCGTGTCGTGTTCGCCGATTGCCTCTGTGATCGCGTCGCGGATGGGGTTTGACTCGGTGTCGGACATGGTTGGCTCCTGGCTGTCGTTGTCCTAGGTGGTCGCCGTGGCGTGCTGCTCGCCGTCGGTGGCGGCCTGCCCGCCGCTGTGGGGGGCGTGTGATTCCTCTTGTGCTTGTGTCTTCAGCGAAAGCGCATGGATCGCTCCGCCGATCTCATCGCCGAACACGCCATACACAAGCTTGTGCTGCTCGATGCGGCTGCGCCCCACGAACGCGGGCGAGACGACCGTTGCGCGGAAGTGGTCGCCGCCGCCGGTGTAGTCCTCGACCTCGGCGCTCGCTCCTGGGATGGCGGCCTCGATGCGCTGCTTGATTTCATCGGCTGTGGGCATTGGCTCCCAGCTTAGCCAACAAAACGACGTCGCTATACTTTGGAAAGCAATGATCACGATCACGGACAAGGGCGCAGAGAAGGTTCGCGAGTTTCTGGATGCTCAGCAGGCCGATGTGACGCTTGCGGGGCTGCGTGTCGGTGTGCGCGGCGGAGGATGCTCGGGCTTTCAGTATCAGCTCGCCTTCGATGAGCAGCGTGAGAGCGACCTGGTTTTCGAGGACCACGGGCTGAAGCTGCTCGTTGACAACGAGAGCCTGCAGTTCGTGAGCGGCTCGATCATCGACTATCAGGAAGGTCTGCAGGGCGCCGGCTTCAAGGTCGAGAACCCCAACGTAGTCGCTGCATGCGGCTGCGGCTCCTCGTTCCGCGTAGCCGAGGAAGAGCAGGTCTCAGCGGTCTGACGCTCACCACGGGCGTGTAGGACGTTCGTGGACCGAGCGGTGCAAGGATGCAGGTCGCGTAGCGTGCTCGGCACGTGAGCGGCCAAAGACGCAGCAACGCGAAGCGTCCACGAACGTCCTACGGTTCGTTGTTGAGTGAGCGCCATAGGTAGCGGCAGGCAAGCGTCCGGTGCGGGCGCCAGCGCTCGGCCAGGCGCTCGATCGTCTCGCGGTCTGGCTCTTCGAGGGAGTAGGCGCGTTCGATCGCGCGACGGATGCCGAGATCGCCGGGGGCCATCACGTCGGGGCGGTGCAGGTGGCTCATCAGGAACATGTGCGCGGTCCACTCGCCGATGCCCTTGACGGCCACCAGCTCGGCCATGACGTCCTCGTCTGAGAGGGAGTCCAGGCGGTCGAGCTCGAGCTCGCCGGAGAGGATGTGCTCGGCCAGTGAGCGCATGAAGCCCACCTTCGAGCGCGACAGCCCGGCGGCGAGACGCAGCTCTTCGGGGTCGTCGGCCAGCAGCTCCTCGGGCTTGGGGGTGTGGCCTCCGAAGCGCTCGGTCAACCTGCCGTAGATCGCGGCGCCCGCCTTGACCGACAGCTGCTGGTTGACGACCGCGTGCAACAGGGCGCCGTAGTGCTCCTCGGGGTCGGCCTTCTTGCGCGGAGGGCTCGAAGATCACGCCGCACATGTCGATCAGCTCGGCCATGATCGGATCGGCGGCGCGCAGCTCCTCGACCGCCGCCTTCTGGGAAGTCGCTTTGCGCTTTGCGGGGGCACGGCGCGGGGGAGAGGCGGGGCCGGATGCCTCGGTGGTGGAGCGAGGCATCCGCTCAGCCGGCCCGCAGAACGGAGCTTTCGAGCGCGATCGGCTCGCCGTCGAGCGCGTTCAGCGCCCGCTCCAACGAGCACGCGATGCACGTGAAGCTCGGTGTGTCGCGCACCGTGAAGCGTGACGCCTCGGTAGTGCGCAGACGCTGCACCAGATCGAGGAACGTGCCGATGTCGTCGGTGTCGAACGCCACCACGAACTCTTGGTCGTCGAGGCCGAAGGAATAGGTCGTGTGGTTGTCCACGCCCGGGTATTCGCGCCCCACCGCGATGTGGCCTTGCATGATCCGCCAGCGCTCCTCGGCGGGTAGCCCATACCACTCGCGCGACTTTACGAACGGGTAGACGAACACGTACTTGCCTCTGAACCCGCGCGGGCTCACGCGCTCGTCTTCGGAGTATTCAGAACTCTTGCGCATCCCCAGGAACGAGTAGGGCTGCTCGGCCCACTTCATCAGCCCGCTCTGGGCCAGGACCACGTGGAACTCATGGATGCGGTCGAGGTTCTCGGCCTCGGAGATCAGCAGCAGCTCGGCGTCCCCGCGCGTGCCCACGAGCGAGAAGGACTGCAGCAGGTGGCCGTCGGCGAAGTCCTCGCAGGCCGCTGCGAACTCGCGCTTGCCCTCCGCGCGTGTCTCGGCATCCAGACGACGCCACGCCGGGTCGAGCTTGAGGAAGGTGTACTTGACGAAGTGACGGTCGGTCATCGGGGAAGGTCCGTATAGGGCAAGCCGAGTATATGGCTCGCTCCGCGGACGACTATCTGCCTTAGTGGATCAAGTACGACGGCCCTGGTGTCGGAGCCTTCGGGAGGCAATCTCATAGACGCTTGTGCGCCCGGTCTTCGGATGTCGGCGTCCGTAGGCGATGGTGTAGATCGCAAACGGTCGGTTGGGGTCCTTGCCGGCACGAAATACGATGCCCCACGGGCCGTCTGGCCAGGGCACATAGGTCTTGACGCATCCCGCGAGATCGGTGCCGTCTCGCGCCTCGGCTTGACAGCGCTTGAGTCGATTGCGTGGGATACCACCGTCGAGTTGCGTGTGCCGACGCACATCGCATAGCGAGGTTTTTGCGGTTGGTGGAAGGCGTTTGAGGTCGCTAGCGAGAATTGAATCGTCGAAGACTGCTGGGACTATCGTTGGACGGCGATAGTCCGGCATGCGTCAACCCTCGTCGTCGGTAGGCAGATCGCCGAAGTGCCGCTCGAAGTCCTCAGCCGAAAGCGGTTTGGCACCGTATCCAGTGAGAATCGTGTCGGCGGACGTATCGGGAACGAGCACCAAGCGGCCGTCGCGCCGCCGGTCCTCGACCAGATAGTCCCCGGTGATGTCACCGCTGAGCGTCACGTGGGCCTTCTCTGCCACGACATTCATGATGGCAGACCGCGCTCTGGGTACGCGATGCGACGGATATGGATCATGCGTCGAATTGTACGCTGCGCCTGGGACGGAATTGCGCACGGCCAGGTGGTTCTGCATGCGGTCGGCGGCGACGATGCATAAGCGCCGTCGCGCAGGGCGTTACAGTTCATCCGTGCGGATTGCTCTGGTGTCGCCGTACTCGTGGACCTACCCCGGCGGCGTTACGCGCCACATCGAGGCGCTGTCGGCTGAGCTTGCCTCCCAAGGGCACGACCCGCGCATTCTCGCGCCCTTCGATCCCGACGACGCGCTGTCGCGGCACTTGCATCGCGGAGCGCGCCCGCAGCGGCGTGAGCCGCCCGAGAACTTCGTCGCACTGGGGCGCACGATCGGCGTCCCCGCCAACGGCGCGGTCTCCAACCTGACGGGATCGCTTGCCGCGGTGCTCGCGTTGCGCCGTGAGTTGCGCAACGGCGGCTATGACGTCGCGCACATCCACGAGCCGATCGTGCCGCTGCTCGGCTACGACGCGCTGATGTCCTCCGGGAAGCTGCCCCTGGTGGGCACGTTCCACACCTACTCCACCAACCAAATCACCAACGGGATCGGTGCGATCGCCTTCGGCGGGCGCTGGCGGATGAACCGTCTGCACGCGCGCATCGCCGTATCGGAGGCCGCCGCGTGGACAGCCAGGCGCTTCTACGGCGGGCACTACCGGATCGTGCCCAACGGGGTGCTCCTACCTGTGGCCGGGGACGGGGAGACGGTTGAGCGCGACGACGAGCCACTGCGCATCCTGTTCATCGGCCAGGCCGTCGAGCGCAAGGGGCTGCCGGTGCTGCTGCGAGCGTTCGAGGCGTTGCGAGAGCACATTCCCGCGACGCTCACGCTCGTCGGCGCCTCCGCTGAGGAGATCGCGCCGATGCTGCTTGACGATCGTGGGGTGCGTGCGCTGGGGAAGGTCTCCGAGGAGCGCAAGCGCGCCGAGCTGGCACGCGCGGAGGTGCTGTGCGCGCCGTCGCTGCGCGGGGAGAGCTTCGGGATGGTGCTCACCGAGGCGTTTGCCGCTCGCACGCCGGTTGTCGCCTCAAACATTCCCGGATATCGCGACGTCGCGCGCGACGACCTCGACAGCCTGCTCGTTGCACCCGGCGACGCGCTCGCGCTCGCCGAGGCGTTGCGCGCACTCGCACTCGACCCGGAGCGGCGCGCGAGGATGGCAGTCGCCGCCCGCGAGCGTGCCGAGCGCTTCTCCTGGGCGCACGTCGCCGAGGAGGTCGTGGACGTCTACGAGCAGGCGATCGCCGTCGGGCGGCCCGCCACACGGGTGGCGCGCGCGGCGGTGCGCTGCGGCCTGGCTCCAGCCGACCTGCGCCCGCCTGCGCGCGCGCGACGTCTACCGAGTCTTGAGGCCGCCCCGCCGGTCCGCCATCGCGCCGTGCGCGTGCTCTCGCGTGTCGCACTGCTCGCGACCTCGCTGGCCGGGGTCGCGCTCGCCTACCTTGCGTTGCAGAAGATCGGCGTCACGAACGTGGCCGCCAGTCTTGTCGCATCCAGCCCCGGTCTCGTCGCGGCGGGCGTGGGGGTGATGTGTGCGTCGATGTTCGTGCGCGGTATCGCCTGGCACGCGATCCTCAAGGCCGCGCCCACATGGCGCACGGCGCGTCGTCGCGACGCGCTTCAGGGAACGTTCATCGGCGTGCTGATGTCGGCCACACTGCCCGCTCGCCTCGGTGAGCCCTCGCGTGCGCTGATCGTCGCACGTCGTATCGGGCGCGCTCGCGAGACGCTGCCGGTGGTGCTGGGCACGATGGTCTCGCAGACGTTGCTCAACCTGCTGGCGCTCACGATCCTTGGCGTGGTGATGTTCTCGAGCGTGAGCTTTGCCGGTAAACACACCGACGCGCTGCTCGCGGTCGGGCTGGCGCCGCTTGCTGTGCTTGTCGCTTTGTTGCTGGCGCCGGTGCTGGTCCCACCGGCCGCGGTCTCGCGCTCGCGACGCCTGGGGCGATTGCTCGCGAATGTGCGCGGCGCGCTCGTGCGCGTGCGGGCGGGCCTGCGCGTGTTTCGCAACCCGCGCCAGGCGGCCACCGCGACCGTGCTCCAGTTGTCGGCGTGGGGACTTCAGTGGTTGTCCTGCTGGCTGCTGTTGATGGCGTTGGGGCTCGACAGCAAGGTTGGCTTCGGCGCGGCCGCGGCGGTCTTGTTCGCGGTCAACGTCACGGCGGCGATCCCCGCCACACCGGCCAATGTCGGCGTGTTCCAGGCCGCGTGCGTGGCGGTGCTCGCGGGGGCCTATCACGTGCCCTCGGCCGACGCGCTTGCCTACGGGATCGTGTTGCAGGCCGTCGAGGTGGCCACCGCTGTGATCATGGGCATGCCCGCGCTCGTCAACGAGGGGCTCTCCTGGAAGGACGTGCGCCTGCGCACGATGCACGCATCCCAGGTCAAGCTGTCCCCGCTGCCGGGCGCTTCGCGACGCGTGCCCTCGCAAGTCCAATCCTGAGAAGCGTCGCACGCGCGCAGGAGCGAGGCCCGCGGCGCAGAATCGAGATCGATGAGCGACGCCTGGGTATACATGCTGCGCTGTCGCGACGGTTCGCTCTACACCGGCTGGACGAATGACCTGGACCGGCGTATTGCCAAGCACACGGCGGGCAAGGCCAGTCGCTACACGGCCAGTCGGCTGCCGGTCGAGTTGGCCGGCGCGTGGCCGATGGCCGACCGCGGAGCGGCGATGCGCGAGGAGGCTCGGATCAAGCAGCTGCGGCGCCCGCAGAAGCTTGCTCTGATTGGGTCTGCTCAGACAGTGACTGAGCCGGCGATGTGATGCGGCTCGGGCACGCGCAGTCCTGACTCGCGCATCAGTTCAATGTGCATGGGGATCGCCTCGCTGATGCCCTTTTCGACCTCAGCCCGCGTTTTCCCAACGGATACGCAGCCGGGGATGTCAGGCGAATACGCACCCCAGTCGCCATCCTCATGTTCGTAGATGACTAGATACTCCGTCATCGCAGCTCCTCGATTCCAGAATTACGCCTGATGTTCGCCAGTGTGCCTGCCTTAATCGTATCGCTTTGCTTGCCGTGCACTGTTACCACCGATTCATTTTCGGGATGCTTGAACTGACGGTGGCTCCCGCGCTGTCGCGTCTGACGCCAGCCGTGAGCTTCGAGTATTGCGATCACCTCGCGCACTTTCTTCGCCATACCCCCCGATCCGACAGGGGGTCTTGGGCGGGACAGTCACCGAGTTGCTATGGCGCCGCGGCCGGCTGACTCTCGGCTTCGACCGCGGCTTCGGGCGGATCGACGTCATCGAGCTCGCCGAACAGCGACGGATCGCGGTAGGAGCCCTTGATCACGTCATCCGGTGAGCCATTGGGCAAGAGCCTGCCCTGGCGCGTGCCGAAGTAGATCGCCTGCGGGTGATGCGCGACGAGCGCGAGCGTTGACTGCTCGGGTATCGGGGCGTAGCCGTCTGAGATCGTCATGCCGATCTGCTCCAGGTCGAGCAGCTGCTCGACCTTCAGGTGCTCGGCTTGCTCGGGCACTGCGGGGTAGCCCCATGAGTAGCGCCGCCCCTGCGTGCTCGGGATCGCGAGCATCTCGCGCGCCTTCCAGTGCAGCCACTCGGCTAGACCCTCGGCGGTCTGCACGCCGAGGCCGTGCACGAACAATTGCTCGGCGAACTCGCCGTCGGTCTCAAGCTTTGCCATCAGCTCGGTCACCTCTGAGCCGACGGTCACCGCCTGCACGGCGATCACGTCGAGCTCCGCGGGCGGGCCGCCTTGCGCTGAAGGCTCGCCATCGGCGCCTACAGCGGGCCTGAAGAAGTCGGCCAGGCAGATGCGATCGCCCTTGGGCTGACGCGGGCAGACAAACCTCGTCAACTCGGCGGCAGGATCGGCGGGGTCAAGGCCCGAGTCCGGGTCGGCCACACGCGGGTCGAGCACCACGATGTCGTTGCCCTGCGCATAGCACGGGAAGAAGCCCAGCAGCGCGCGCGGGTGCAGATAGTCCTGCTCTGCCCACATGCGCTCCAGGCGCGGGCGGAAGTTCTCGTCCACCAGCTCGCGCCACGCGTCGCCCTTCACGCCCTTGCCGCCCCAGTGCAGCTTGAACAGCACGTGCGTGTCGAGGTGCGAGTACACCTCGTCCATGTCCACCGGCACCTCTCTCACACCCAGCCATGGAGGGGTGGGGATGGGGGCGTGCGTGGTGACGTTCGAGCGCACCGAGTCGTCAGCGAAGTTGAGCTCCTCAACGGGCTCCTCGCCCTTTTCGCGGAATGTGGTGGCCCCGGCGCGCAGCTTCTCCAACAGCGCTTCATGCGTGCCCGCGTCGATCAACTGGTCCATGACAGACAGGCCCTCGAAGGCGTCCTTGCAATAGAACACGCCCGGTGCGTACTGCTCGTCGGATTCCTTGCCACCCGGGTACAGCGCGCGGTAGGAGAAAGCGCGGTTGATCGCGGCACCGCCGATCAGCACCGGATATTGCATGCCCTTCGAGTGCAGCTCCTGGATACATGCTGGCATCTGCTTGGAGGTGGACACGAGCAGTGCGCTCAGGCCGATCGCGGTCGCCTCGTGCTCTTGGGCGGCGTCCAGAATGGTTTGGATCGGTACCTGCTTGCCGAGGTCAACGACCGTGTAGCCGTTGTTGGTGAGGATCGTGTTGACGAGCGACTTGCCGATGTCGTGCACGTCGCCAAACACGGTTGCGAGCACCACTGTGCCCTTCGTGTAGCCCTCGATCTTGTCCAGATACAGCTCCAGGCGTGCGACCGCCTTCTTCATCACCTCGGCTGACTGCAGCACGAAGGGGAGGATCAGTTCGCCGGCGCCGAACTTGTCGCCGACCTCCTTCATCGCCGGCAGCAGCACCGTGTTGAGCGTGGGCACCGCGCCGATCTTCTCGACGGATGCGTCGATCCAATCCTCCACGCCCTCCTTGCGGCGGCGCAGGATGTGGAAGTGCAGCGCTTCCTCGGGCTCCATTCCCTCGGTCGGGTTGGCGCTCGTCTGGGCCTCCTGCTCGCCCTTTGACTCGAAGTGCGCGATGAACTGCTCGAGCGCGTCCTCGCGGCGGTTGAACACGAGGTCGTCCGCCAGCTCGCGCTCTTCGTCTGAGATCTCGGAGTACGGCGTGATGTGGTTGGGGTTGACCATCGCAAGGTCGAGGCCCGCCTCGACGCAATGGTGCAGGAACACGGAGTTGAGCACCGCGCGCGCGCCGGGGGAGACGCCGAAGGACACGTTGGAGACCCCCAGGGACGTCTTCACGTCGGGGACCTCGGCCTTGATGCGCCTGATCCCCTCGATCGTCTCGACGGCAGAGGGCCGCCACTCCTCATCGCCGGTCGTGAGCGTGAAGGTGAGGCAGTCGAAGATCAACAGCTTCGGGTCAAGGCCGTGCTCGTCGCAGCACAGTCCCTTTATCCGTTCTGCGATCTCGACCTTGCGCTGCGCAGTCTTTGCCATCCCGACCTCGTCGATCGTGAGCGCGATCAGCGCGGCCCCGTGCGCGAGCGCGACCGGAACCACGCGGTCGAGCTTGTCGCGGCCCGCCTCGAGGTTCACCGAGTTCACGATCGCCCTGCCGGGGATCTGCTCGAGCGCGCGTTCGATCACCTCCGGCTCGGTCGAGTCGATCTGGATCGGCGGCTCCTGCGTCAGTGAAATGCGCTTGGCCAGCAAGCGCATTTGTTCGTCCTCGTCCGAGCGCTCGGTGAGGGCCACGCACAGGTCGAGCACGTGCGCGCCGCCGGCGACCTGATCCTCGGCGATCTGCACGAGCCCGTCGTAGTCGTCGGCGAGCAACAGCTCCTTGGCCTTGCGCGAGCCTTGCGAGTTGACGCGCTCGCCGACCATTGTCGGGCGTGGCTCTTGCATGAGCGTTGTTGCCGCGATCATCGAGGAAAGATGAGGAGGTCGGGGGGCGGGCCGGGGTGCTACCGAGCGTCCGGCCACGCGCTCGGCGATCGCACGGATGTGCTCTGGGGTTGTGCCGCAGCAGCCGCCCACCACGCCCACGCCGTAGCGCTCGACGAACTCGCCGAGCGCCTCCGCCAGCGGCTGCGGCTTCTCAGGGAAGATCGTCTCGCCGTCGGGCCCCTGCAAGGGCAGGCCGGCGTTGGGGATGCACGCCACCGGCACCGGGCAGTACTCGCCAAGGAAGCGGATCGCGTCGCGCATGTCCTGCGGGCCGGTCGAGCAGTTGAGCCCGATCACGTCCACCCGCAGCGCCTCCAGCGTGCACAGCACCGCAGAGATGTCGGTGCCGAGCAGCATCTTGCCGCCGTTGGGCAGCAGCGAGACCGAGGTGTGGATCGGAAGTGTCTTGCCGGTGCTCTTGAATGCGGCACGCGCGCCGAACACCGCGGCCTTGACCTCGAGGATGTCTTGGGCAGTCTCGATGATCAGCAGGTCGGCGCCGCCGTCGATCAGTCCCCCCGCCTGCTCGGCGAACACCTCCACCAGCTCGCCGAAGCGGATCTGTCCGAGGGTGGGGTCCTCCGATGCGGGTAGGAATCCCGTGGGGCCGATCGAGCCCGCCACGAAGCGATGCTCGCCGGCGGCCTTGCGCGCGATTTCCGCGGCCTTGGTGTTGACCTCGACCGTGTAGTCGGCGAGCCCCCACTCCTCGAGCTTCAGGCGCGAGGCCTGGAAGGTGTCGGTCTCGAGCACTACCGCGCCCGCCTCGAGCATCGAGGTATGCACGCCCTCGATCACGTCCGGGCGGTTGAGCACGAGCGCCTCGTGGCACTTGCCCGCAAGGCCGCCGTAGTCCTCGGCGGTCAGCTCGAACTGCTCCAAGGTCGCGCCCATGCCGCCGTCGTAGACGACGACTTTGCTGCGCAGCGCGGCCAGGTAATCGCGTGCCATCGGCACGGATGCTAGCAGCGTTTCCGCAACCTTGACACGGCTATGTCAGGGTGTGCGTGAGCGGGCTTCGGCGAGCGCATCGTGGTGGCTTCGCGCGACCGTGGGTGAAAACCCCTTGTGTCCCTGAAGGCACGACGTCATTTGCCCGCTTGAAACGACAGGAGCGCGCCCTCGGTGGGACGCGCGCGTGTGACGATTGGGGACGGATCTACATCAGTCGTCCAGTGCCCCTGGAAGTTTTTCCCGGACAGTGCATGCTCCCCGCGCACAAGGTTGATGAAGGTCGACTCAGGAGATGCATCACATGTCATGTGAACACGGGGCAGTGCAATGACTTCCGAGCTGACCGTCGGGGCGCCGTCTGGCACCGCGCCTCCCGCCGGCCTCGCCATAGACACGACCGATGCCACGGCGGCGGAGCACGTCGCCGATCCCGCCACGGCCGTTGTGGATGCCACGGACGCCGAGTTTGCGGCAGGCTCTGCCACGGCCGCGGTGGAGTTCACCGCCACCGAGCATGCCGTCGTGGCGGTCGTCGGTCTTGGCTACGTCGGTCTGCCCACCGCCATCGCGTTGCGCAACGCGGGCTGCCGGATCGTGGGGATCGACATCTCGACCGAGCGTCTGGACGCCATCAGAGGCGGCGCGGCCGAGCTCCTGTCATCCGAGCTCGAGGATTTGCGCTCGCACCTGAGCGGAGACGGTTTCCTGCTCACCGACAAGATCGCGGCGCTGGACTCCGCCGATCTTGTCCTGATCTGCGTGCCTACGCCGATCGACCGGCAGCGCCGGCCGGCGCCGGAGATCCTGCGTAGCGCTTGTGCGGCCGTGGTTGCCCACGCTCGCCCTGGTCAAACGCTTGTCCTGACCTCCACCACCTATGTCGGAACGACGCGAGAGCTGCTGGTGCAACCGCTTCAGGAACGTGGACTTCTCGTGGGTGAGGACGTGTTCGTTGCGTTTGCGCCGGAGCGCATAGATCCTGGTGTCGCCGACCACGAGCAGCTCCTCACCCCACGCGTGATCGGCGCTGTGACAGAGACCTGCTTCCGGCGTGCAGCCGAGCTGTTGCGCCATACCTGCGAGAGCCTCTACCGCGTCTCCTCGCCGGAGGCCGCCGAGATGGTCAAGCTGTACGAGAACACCTTCAGGGCGGTCAACATCGCCCTTGCCTTCGAGATGGCCGAAGCCTGCCGTACGCACGGCCTGGAGCCGATCGAGGTGACCGATGGCGCCGCCACAAAGCCCTACGGCTTCCTTGCGCACTATCCCTCCGCCGGCGTCGGCGGGCATTGCATCGCGGTCGATCCTCACTATTTGCTGCATCCGCTGCGCGAGCGGGGCCGTCCAGCGACGGTGGCCGAGGAGGCGCTGCGCAAGCTCGCCGGGCGTCCTCGCCACGTGGCCGCGCGTGCGCACGAGGTGCTCGTTGAGATGGGCAAGCGGCTGTCCGACGCGCGCGTGCTCGTCGTTGGGGTCTCCTACAAGCCCGGCGTGGCCGACACCCGTGAGGCGCCTGCACGCGAGCTGATCGGCTTGCTGCGCGCGGAAGGGGCAAATGTGGACTACCACGACCCGCTCGTCGCGCAGATCGAGCTGGGCGGGGAGGCGCTTCACAGCGTCGACCCCGATCCGCGCCGCGACGCGGGCGGATTCGGCCCCGAAGACTACGACCTCGCGATCCTCGCGACCGTACATCCCAACCACGAGTACGGGTGGCTCGAGCGCTGTCAGGCCGTGCTCGATTGCACCTACCGAACGCCTGTCGGACGGCTGCGCTTCCTGCTGTGATCAACCTACTGCTTGCGGCCGTTTTGCTCGCCGCTAAAAAGATCTTCTCCATCGTGATGCCCTCCCAGGAGGCGATTGTCAATC
This sequence comes from uncultured Solirubrobacterales bacterium, assembly GCA_963831725.1. Taxonomy (GTDB): domain Bacteria; phylum Actinomycetota; class Thermoleophilia; order Solirubrobacterales; family Solirubrobacteraceae; genus Palsa-744. The sequence goes on along the minus strand of CAWHRF010000004.1, from coordinate 1,658,019 downwards.
GCGTCCTGAAGGGTTTCGCGGTCGTCTATCTGATCTGGCTGATCGCGGCGGTCATCGCCTACAAGGCCGAGTTCGTCCAGGTGATGTTCTCCAACCTGTTCTTCGGCATCTACAGCACGTGCGTGACTGCCTACATCCTCTCGCGCTTCCTGTTCAGCCTGTTCTACCGCTCAAAGCCCGACGCGGGCATCGAGCCGCACGTGGCGATCGTGATGCCCGGCTTCAACGAGCAGGAGGCGATCGCGGCGTCGCTCACCTCGTTGCTCGAGCTTCGCTACCCGCCCGAGAAGCTGGAGCTGGTGGCCGTCAACGACGGCTCGACCGACGCGACGCTCGCCGAGATGCAGCGAGTCGCCGATGGCGCCCCCGGGCGCGTGCAGGTGATCGACTTCCCAGAGAATCGCGGCAAGCGCGCGGCGATGGCGGCCGGGATCCGCGCCACCAGCGCCGAGGTGATCGTGTTCGTGGACTCCGACTCGGTTGTCGAGCCAGACGCGCTGCGCAAGCTCGTGCAGCCGCTGGCGGACACGCGCGTTGGAGCGGTGTGCGGACACGCCAACGTGCTCAACGTGCGCGACACCTGGCTCACGCGCATGCAGGCGGTGCGCTATTTCGTGGCATTCCGTGTGGTCAAGGCGGCCGAGTCGGTGTTCAATGCCGTCACCTGCTGCTCGGGCTGCTTCTCGGCCTACCGTCGCGAGGCGATCATGGAGCGCCTGGAGTGGTGGGAGGGGCAGACGTTCCTCGGCGTTGAGTCCACCTTCGGCGACGACCGTTCGCTGACCAACTGCGTGCTGCGCGACTGGCGCGTGCTGTACGAGAAGAACGCCGTCTCCCACACGATCGTGCCGAGCACCTTCCGCGCGTTCGTCAAGCAGCAGACGCGCTGGAAGCGCTCGTGGACGCGTGAGTCGCTGATGGTCTCGCGCTTCATCTGGCGCAAGCACCCGATCGCCGCCGTCTTCACATATCTGAGCATCGTGCTACCGCTGATCGCGCCGATCGCTGCGCTGCACTCGATCTTCTGGGGGGTGATCGTGCACAACGGTTCGCTGCCATTGATCTACATCGCCGGCATCTATGCGCTGGCGGTCGTGTACTCGCTGTACTTCGTGCTGTTCCAGGAGAACTACAGCGTGATCTGGCTGTACGGGATCCTGTTCGTGTTCTTCTACCTGGCGATCATGCTGTGGCAGACCTACTACGCGATCGCCACCTGCCGCACGGCCGCCTGGGGTACGCGTCCGGCGACCGCGGGGCTCACCGGCGGCGAGGGGGGCTCCTGAGATGGAGCTCGAAACCGCCGCGCTCAAGCGCATCTTCGCGATGCTGCTGCTACCGCTGTCGGTGGCCCCCGTGATGCTGCTCGGGCCTTCCCTGCTCAAGGCCCCGATCGCGCTCGCGCACGAGATCGAGGGGGATCTGCGCCGTATCGACCCATTCGCCACCGACACCGCTTTCGCAGCTGCCCCGCGCAAACACACCAAGACTGGATCGCGCCACCGCTCCGCGCCGCTGTCGTGCGCGCAGGTGCGCCGTCGCGTGAAGTCCTTCCGCGCGCCCAGCCGCGTATCGGGGTTGCGTGTGTTGGGTCGCGTATCCGATGGGATTCGGATCGGCTGGCGTCCCGTCTACCGCGCCAACCCGCGGCTCGCCGGGTACCGCGTCGTGCGCGACGGCGCCGTGGTCGGCCAGACCCACGGACGCAGCTATGTGGTCAAGCTCAGCGAGGCGCGCTCGCACCGCGTCATGGTCGCCGCCGTCGATGTCAGTGGCTGTGTCGGACCCGCCAGCAAGGTTCTGCTCATCGGGGCACATCGCGCCTCCCGCGCCCCCAACGACACTGGGCCCGGCACGCCCGGCACGATCGGCGTCTCAGAAGTCAGCGACGCGGGTGCCACCCTGTTGTGGCTGCCGAGCACGCCTGGCGGCGCGCGGATCGTCGGGTATCGCGTGTACCGCGACGATCGCTTGCTCGGGCAGACCTCGACCACCACGATGCGACTCTCGCATCTGTCTTCGCTTCACACATATCTGATCCAGGTGAGCGCGATCGATGCCGCCAAACGCGAAAGCCAGCGCACCGCTCCATTCAGCCTGTCCACCACCCACACGGCACCGGACGGGCCCACGCTGCTGGCGGCCCTGAAGGTGACCGACACCTCCGCGACGCTCGCCTGGCAGGCCGGCAGCGCAACCGACGGCACGCTGGTGGGCTACCTGCTGTTCGAGGACGGGCAGCCCGAGCGCGTGGTCTCGGGGTTGACCACGACAGTGACGCTGGCCTCCGAGCGCCACTACGTGTTCACCGTGCGCGCGCTCGACTCGTTTGGGTATCTGAGCGCACCCGCTCCAGACCTCGCTGTGTTCACCACGCACACTCCGCCGCCGCCACCAACGGGCCTGACGGCAACCGAAGTCACGGCCTCCTCGGCGGCAGTGAAGTGGTCGCCGAGCACCGCCGTCAGCGGAACGATCGTCGGCTATCGCGTGTTTCGCAACGACACGCCTGTGGGCCAGGTGGCCGACCCTGAGATGACGCTCGCGAGCCTCGCGCCCTCGACGGGCTACCAGATCACGGTCACGGCGGTGGATTCGCTTGGTGCGATCAGCGCGCGCACCGCGCCGCTACAGATCCAAACAGCCAACCCCACGCCGACGCATGGCAACGTGCAGGCGTTCCTGCTGGCGTCCACCGACCAGAGCTTCGACGACTTGCAGGCCCATTATCAGCAGATCGGGGTCGTGTATCCCACTTACTTCAACTGTGGGAGAGCCGGTCTCGTCACCGGTAACAACGACCCGCTGGTCACGGGCTGGGCGGAGGCCCGCCAGATCGCGGTGATGCCGCGCTTGAACTGCCAGAACCCCGCCGATGAGGATGAAATCCTCAACGAACCGAGCGCGCAGGAAGCGACCATCGACCAGCTCGCCGCGCTCGGTCAAGCCGATGGTTACGGTGGCTTTCAGATCGATTTCGAGGGCGCCGCGCCGAGCGAGCGCAACGCGTTCACGGCGTTCATCACGGCGCTTGCCGCGCGCCTTCACTCCCAGGGGGAGAAGCTCTCCACGATCGTCACAGCGAAGTACTACAACATCCAGTCGGGGCGCGCCGCGATGTATGACGACGCGGCTCTGTCGGTGCCTTCGGACTACATTTTCGTGCTGGACTGGGGTCTGCACTGGACGACCTCGACTCCGGGCGGGCTCGACGAACTGGCCTGGTTCACGCGTGTGGCCGACTACACGGCGACTCTGCCCAACAAAAGCAAGTTCATACTCGGCATGCCGATGTACGGGATCGACTGGTCCAACGGTGGCGGTCCGGCCAACCCGGGCACTCCACTGGAGTTCGACAACGTCATGGCGCTGGCGAGCGAGTACGGAGTCACCCCGGAATGGGAACCGACGGCGGCCGATCCACATTTCTCCTATGTGGACTCAAGCGGCGTGCAGCATTCGGTCTGGTACACCGACCAGCAGTCGATCGCGGTGCGCGTCGCGCTGGCCGAATCGCTGGGTCTCGGTGTCGGCCTGTGGCACCTCGGCAGCGAGGACCAGAGCATCTGGGCACTACCGGGACTCGGTGGTAGCGGCTGAGCGTCCTGGCCCGTCGGTTGAGGACCATCGCGTTCAGGCGCCCCGGCCCGGCGGGTGTCCTGGCGCTTGCGCTCGCGCTGTCGCTCGCGGATGTCGCCGGGGCAAGCGGGGATCCGGGGGCAGATGTGAGAACCGCCAGGGGCGCGGTATCGAGCGGTGCCGGGGTGGTGGAGCGGGGAGCCCGCCGGACCGCGGCTGCCGCCGGTCCGATACGGGCCTTCCTGCTGGCCGGCTCGCCCGACTCGCTCGCTGACCTGGAGAGTCATGCAAGCGTGGTGCGGGTCGTATATCCGACCTACTTCTACTGCCGTCTCCCAGACGCACAGATCGCCGGCCAAGCCGAACCGGCGGTGAACGAATACGCGGCCGCGCAACACATCGTGCTGATGCCGCGCTTCAGCTGCCAGCAACGGGCGGTGGTGCATCGCATACTCACCGACCCATCGCTCCGCCGGCACACGCTCGCAGGGCTCGTCGAGCTTGCGGCGAGCTCGCCCTATGAGGGCCTGTGCCTCGACTTCGAGAACGATGGCGCCTCCGATCGTGAAGCGTTCAGCTCGTTTGTGGCCGAACTGGCTCAGCGGTTGCATGCGCTCGGCAAGAAGCTGTCTGTGGTGGTCGACGGGGTCACGCACGAAGACGCGCGAATCTCGACCGGCTTCTATGACGACTCGCGGTTGGGCGCGTTGGCCGACGAAGTGTTTGTGCTCGGGTGGGGCGTGCACTGGGCAGGATCTCCCCCCGGTCCGATCGCCCCGCTGCCGTGGGTCAAGGAAGTCGCGGCCTATCTCGCCTCGCTTCCCAACGCTCGGCGCTTCGTATTGGGCGCCCCGATGTATGGGCTCGACTGGGCGGAGAAGAGTGCTGCCGGCGAAGAAGCCGATGGGGCCTCGAGCAAGGCGAGCGCCTTCCAGTACGCGGGTGCGCTCGCGCTCGCGCAGTCGGTCGGAGCGATCCCAGTGCGCGACCCGGCGTCCGGCGAAATGACTTTCGACTATGTGCGCTCCGGTGTGCGCCACACGGTGTGGTATTTCGATGCCCGCGCCGTCGAGGCGCGCCTGCAGGTGGGACGGGACGCAGGTCTTGCCATCGGTGTGTGGCGCCTCGGCAGTGAGGACCAGAGTCTCTGGTCCTCGCCCCTTCTGGCCGGGAGCTCCTGAACCGGGAGAGGCCGGCGCGGCCGTCCTTGCCACGCCGGCCATCGACCGCCGCCGGCTACTTGATGAACAGCATCTCCGAGTACTTGGGCAAGGGCCACAGATCGTCGGCAACCAGCTTCTCGAGGCGATCGGCCACGTCGCGTACGTCGTCCATCGCGGGGATCACCGTGTCGCGCATGTAGGTCGCCCACTTCATCGCCGAGCCGTCGGGCTGGTTGTCTGAGAGGTTGGCGTCCTCGAGCTTGACGATCGCGAACTGGAACTCCTTGACGAGCGGCTCGACCTCCTCGACCAGCTCATCGAGGCCCGTGGCCTTCAGCTCATTGAGGTGGCGCACCGCGGCGGGCAGCAGCATCGTGCGCGCGATCTGCGCGGCCGTCTCGGACTCGATGTTGAGCTTCACCGCGTACTGCTCGGTGAACACCTCCAGGCGCGACTCCAGCTCGCGCTTGGAGAGCACCTTGTACTTCTTGAAGGCGGCCACGGTCTGCTTGTCCACGAGCCACGGCAGCGCGTCCGGGGTGGTGCGGAGGTTCGCGAGGCCGCGCTTCTCGGCCTCGGTGTGCCACGCCTCGGAGTAGCCGTCGCCGTCGAACACGATCTGCTTGTTGGCCGACCACACCTCCTTGACGACCTTCGCCACGGCCTTCTCGAGCGTCGCCCCCGACGCTTTGAGCGCCGTCTTCAGCTTGTCGGCCAGCTCGTCGATCGACTCGGCCACGATCGTGTTGAGGACCGTGTTGGGCAGCGCCGGGGATTGGCTGGAGCCAAGCGCGCGGAACTCGAACTTGTTGCCGGTGAACGCGAACGGGCTGGTGCGGTTGCGGTCGCCGCCGTGCAACGGCAGCGGCGGCAGCACGGGCGTGCCCAGGCCGAGGAAGGACCCCGGCTTGGATGCCTGTGCCTTGCCCGACTCGATCGCCGCGAACACCTTCTCGAGGTCGGCGCCGAGGAAGATCGAGATGATCGCCGGCGGCGCCTCGTTGGCTCCGAGCCTGTGATCCTGCCCGGCGTTGGCGATCGACGCGCGTAGCAGCGCCTGGTGCTTGTTGACGGCCTGGATCACCGCGGCGCAGAAGAACAGGAACTTGAGGTTCGCCTCGGGCGTGTCGCCCGGATCGAGCAGGTTCAGGCCGGTGTCGGTGCCCATCGACCAGTTGTTGTGCTTGCCCGAGCCGTTGACTCCCGCAAACGGCTTCTCGTGCAGAAGGCACACGAGGCCGTAGCGGCGCGCGGTGTTCTGCAGGATCTGCATCGTGATCATCTGATGGTCGGCGCCAACGTTGGAGTTCTCGAAGATCGGCGCGACCTCGTACTGGTTCGGCGCGACCTCGTTGTGGCGCGTCTTGATCGGCACGCCCAGCTTCGCCAGCTCCACCTCGCACTCGAGCATGTAGGCGAGAATGCGCTCGGGGATCGATCCGAAATAGTGGTCGTCCAGCTCGTGGCCCTTCGGCGGCTTCGCTCCGAACAGCGTGCGCCCGGTGGTGAGCAGGTCGGGCCGCTCGAAGTAGTACTGCTCGTCGATCAGGAAGTACTCCTGCTCGCAGCCGATCGTGGTGAACACGCGCGCGGCGTCGTCCACGCCGAGCAGCTCCAACGCTCCGACGGCTGCGCGCGAGAGCGCGTCCATCGAGCGCAGCAGCGGGATCTTGTTGTCCAGCGCCTCGCCCGTCCAGGAGGTGAAGGCGGTCGGGATGCACAGCAGCGCGCCGTTGGGGTTCTCCAGGATGAATGCGGGGGAGGTCGGGTCCCAGGCGGTGTAGCCGCGCGCCTCAAAGGTTGCGCGGATGCCGCCGGTCGGAAACGACGACGCGTCGGGCTCGCCCTGGATCAGCTCCTTGCCGGAGAACTCGGCGATCGCGGTGCCGTCGCCGGCGGGGCCGTAGAAGGAGTCGTGCTTCTCCGCGGTCGAGCCGGTCAGCGGCTGGAACCAGTGGGTGTAGTGGGTGGCGCCCCTCTCCATCGCCCATTCCTTCATCGCTTGCGCGACGGCGTCGGCGAGCGTCGTGTCGAGTGCCTCGCCACGCTCGAGCGTGCGCTGCAGCGCCTTGAACACGTGCTTGGGCAGACGGCGGCGTTGCACCACGACGCTGAACACGTTGGACGCGAAGATCTGGTTGCCGGGAAGGGTCAGGTCAAGCGAGCCGAGCGCACTCCCGTTGGCGCTCCACTGCGCGGCTGTCACATTCTGCTGGCGACTTTTTGGCATGGGTGGGCTCGATCCTCCTGGTCAAGTGCGTTGCGGTCCCGGGCGTTGCGCCTGTGGACCCTCTGGCTGCTGGGCATAGGGCCGAATCGCATCGTAGCCCCCCGCGCGCGTACGGGTGTCGCTCAGGTGGCGAAACCTCCGGTGCTTTCTTTCGACAGGCGTCCAAATCGGGAGCGGGGCCGCACATGCGCATACGGCCGGTGGCGCATGATGGCTTTCTGAGCCTGCATGAGAGGGGCGCACATGTGCGGGTCCGGCCGACCGGGGCATGGTGCTTTTTGGGCCTGCCTTTTTGGGCCTGTATGAGAGGGGCGCACATGTGCGCCCCTCCGGCCGGCACATGTGCCGGCCGGTCCGTGGCGCATGCGCCACGGACTTCCTCCAAGACGGGCCGCACATGTGCGGCCCCGCAGTCGGCGCATGCGCCGACTGGACCGTGGCGCATGCGCCACGGTCAACAACACAAATGACCTACGGCACGGCTCCGACCGGCGTCTTTGACGCTGGATAGGTTCCTTCCGCGATCTCGCCCGTGTCCGGGTTCACGTGCGTATGGGGCGGTCGGGGCGCAATCGCCACCACGAACTTGCCGACGACGGGGCTGCCGTCGGCAAGTTGTGCGCGGGCCTTGCCGTCGAGTCCCGCCGCCACTCTGTAGTAGACCGTGTGCACGCCGGCCTTCACGGGTGTCACACGCCACGCGAAGACCTTGCTGGCCCCTGGCGCCAGCGGTCCGAGCGCCCAGGTGTTGACATACGCGGTTTCGCTGCCACCCGTGGGGTAGACTTCCTCGCTCAGCACCCGCACGGTTGGCAAAGTGCCCGGCGAGCGGTTGACGATCCACACGGGCCGCTTGTCGACCGCCAGACGGGGATAGTCGCTCGTGTAGTTGAGCGAGTTGAGCGATATCGCCACGTTCGGGATCGTGTGCGTGCCCGAGTTGCGCACGACCAGCGCGAGGCGCTCGTTGCTGGCGATCGCCTGCTTGGGTGGGAACTTCGCCCCCACGACTTCCATCCGATAGACACCGTGCGGTTCGTGCGCATCGTGTTCGGTGCCGCCGCATCCGCTCGCGAGCATGGCGAGGGCCACGCCGCACGCAGCGAACGACAGCCCCGGAAGCATCTTTCCCACCCTCACAGCGAGCGTCACGATATCAGTGCCGGTGGCGCCCGTGTCCGACGGTCGGTCGCGCTCGACCTCGCGCCACCGCGAAGCTCGGTCGCGCTCGAGCTCGGTCGCGTTCGACCCGATGCCACGGCAGGGCCTGCCCGGAGTGGTCTCTGGCGCGCGTTCGGGCACCAGGGTGGCGTTCGACCTGCCGATCGCGTAGAGTTGGTGCGCGGGTCAGTACAGTGGGGGCGCACACGGTTGTCCCCGAGGAGGGGTATCGAGATGGTTCGCAGCACAGCCGAGCGGGCATTCCTACCAACCAGGAGCCTGCTGGAGGAAATCGGGGACATGATGATCCTGACCGGCAGGACGATCACCTCTGCCCTGCGCCCGCCCTATCCCTACGGTGGCGAGTTTGTCTCACAGTTCCTGTTCACGCTGCGCCTGTGCTGGTTTCCGCTGCTGGTCTCCACCGTCGCGATCTGCTACGCCGCGCCCGGTCTGCAGGCGGCCAACTTCCTCACGATCTTCGGAGCGCTCGATCGTCTCGGTGGCTTCTTCGTGCTTGCCGCCGTCCGCGAGATCGGCCCCAGCGTCACCGCGATCGTGCTCGCCGGCGTCGCCGGCACCGCGATCACCGCCGACCTCGGGGCGCGCAAGATCCGCGAGGAGCTCGACGCGCTGCAGGTGCTCGGGGTGGACCCCGTCAAGAACCTCGTGGTCCCGCGCTTCCTGGCGTTGATGCTCGCCACCGGGCTGTTCAACGTCTACGCGATCCTGTTCGGCATCTTCGGCGGGATCCTCGCCGAGCTCGTCAACCATCAGCCGCTCGGGCCGTTCTGGGCGACGCTGTTCGCCAACGCCTCCACCACAGACCTGTGGGGGTCGGCTTTGAAGACGATCATCTTCGGGGCGATCATCGCGATCGTGTGCTGCTACAAGGGCATGACCGCCTCCGGCGGCGCCGAGGGCGTCGGGCGCGCCGTCAACCAGGCCGTCGTGGTCGCGTTCCTCGCGATCTTCTCCTTCGACTACGTGTTCACCCAGATGCTGCTCGCCACGCACCCCAACATCCTCGTGATCAAGTGATCGCGAGTAGGGAGATAGCACCCGCCGGGAGGCGGGTCGGGTCGTGAACGAACTGCTCGCCACACCGCGCGAATGGCTTGCCGCGACCGGCGAGCTGGGCAGCTTTGCCGGCAACGTCATGCGCGACGTGTACGGGTTCCGCGTCTTCCACTTCTTTGGCGAGGCGCTGCGCCAGTCGGGCATCCTGATCGTCTCCTCGACGCTGATCATCTGGTCGCTGATGTTCGTGCTCGGCCTCGAGTGTGGGATCGAGGGCGCCTACTTCCTGGAGGCCCAGGGCGCGCCTGCCTACGCGGGAGTGTTCACGGCATGGTGCGACCTGCGCGAGATCATTCCCTACGCGTTCGGCTACATGATGGCCGCCAAGGTCGGCACCGGGATCGTCGCCGAGCTCGGGGCGATGCGCATCTCCGATGAGATCGACGCGCTCGAGGTGATGGGCATCAACTCGATGACCTTCCTCTGCGCCACGCGCCTCCTGGCAGCGTGGATCGTGCTCCCATTCATGTACCTCGCCGGTGTCGGCGCCGCCTTCCTGGCCTCCTACATCGCCGTTGTCCAGCAGGTCGCCACAGTGTCGGCCGGCGGCTACCTGTTGATCTTCTGGCAGTTCCAAAACCCACCCGACTTTCTCTACAGCCTCATCAAGGCGATGTTCATGGCCACCGCGATCGTGCTCGTGGGCTGTTACTACGGCTATAACGCCAGTGGTGGGCCCGTGGGCGTGGGCACAGCCACGGCCAAGTCGATGGTGCTCAACATCATCCTCGTGCACCTCATCGGGATGCTCGGCACCCAGGTGTTCTGGGGAGCGAACCCACGTGCTCCGATCGGGGGATAGCCATGGCCTCGAGTGAGCAAGGCATTCCTGGCGGCGGCGAGGAGGAGCCCCCCGGCGGGGACAGCACAACGCAAGAGTCGGTCAGGCCGCCCATCAAAGACGAGCCGGAGCAGAGCGGCGAGTTCGAGTTCCACACGGGCGTCAACCGTCCCGCCGGGGTCCCTGACGCAATCGAGTTCGTCGGCGTGCACAAGTCCTTTGGCTCCAACCACGTGCTGCGGGGTCTCAACATGGGACTGCCCGAAGGTCAGATCTCGATGATCATCGGTCCCTCTGGAACCGGCAAGTCGGTCTGCATCAAGCATATCGTCGGGCTGCTGTACCCCGACGAGGGCGATGTGATCGTGCAGGGCCGTTCGATCCCCAGCTTGCCCGACGCGGAGCTGTTCGAGATCCGCAAGAAGTTCGGCGTGCTCTTCCAGGACGGCGCCCTGTTCGGCTCGATGAACCTCTACGACAACATCGCCTTCCCGTTGCGCCAGCACACCGAGAAGGGCGACGATGAGATCGCCGAGATCGTCAACCGGCGCATGCGCGAGGTCGGGCTGGGCAACGCCGGCGAGAAGATGCCCAATGAGCTCTCCGGCGGAATGCGCAAGCGCGCGGGCTTCGCGCGCTCGCTCGTGCTCGACCCCGAGATCGTGCTGTTCGACGAGCCCGACTCCGGTCTCGATCCCGTCCGCACGGCGCTCTTGTGCGAACTCATCAAAGAGGTCCACGAAGAGAACGGCGGCACCTACGTGGTGATCACCCACGACATCATGAGCGCCCGGCGTGTCGCCGAGCACATAGCGGTGCTGTGGCGCGGGCGCATCGTTGAAGCGGGCCCCGCCGCCGACCTGTTCGACTCCGAGAACCCGTTCGTCCGCCAGTTCCTATCGGGCGAGTCGCAGGGTCCACTGGGCATGGAGTGACCCCCCGGGGCGCTAGCCTTCTGTCGTGAGCGCGGGGAGGCTGTTCTCGGGATTGGCGGTAGGGGCGGCGCGCAGGCCGCTGCTCACGATCGTGCTGCTGTGCGCGCTCGGGATCGGGTGCGCGGTGGCGGCGCTCGGCCTGCGTCCGACCGCTGCGACCAGCACGCTCGTCGGCAGCTCCAGCTCCACCTACAAGGAAACCCAGAGCTACTATAAGAACTTCGGCGAAGAGCCGATAGAGGTGCTCGTCAAGGGCAACGTGCGCAAGCTCGTGCTCAGCCCCGACATCGTGCGGCTCGCCGGCATGGAGGGATGCCTGTCAGGCACCGTGCCCGCGGCCGGGCTCACGCAGGAGGGGGGAGCGAGCGGGCCGTGCGGCCAGCTCGACCGCGCAAAAACGGTCAAGGTCGTGTTTGGGCCCGGCACGTTCCTCACCGAGGCCACCTCGCAGATCGAAAGCACGCTCGTGGCTCGCAACGCCCAGGCGCAGGCCGAGGCCAAGAAAGCCAGCGCCGTCGTCTACCGCGAGGCGATCGCCCGCGGCTTGGAAGCCTCGCAGGCAAGCTCGCTGGCAGCGGAAGCAAGCAAAGCCACGCTCGCGGGCTACGCCGCCGAAATCAGCGCGCTCGCGATCCGCTACGGCCTGCACAGCGTGCCGAGCCTCGAAAACCACGAATTCATCTCCTCGGTCGTGTTTGACCCCAGCAAGCCCGCCGGCACCCCCAAGCAGCGCTTCGCCTACCTGTTCCCGAGCGCAAACGCGGCGCTCGTCACGGTGCGCCTGCGGGCCGGCCTCTCAGAAGCGCAGCGCTCGCACACGATCGCCCTGATCCGCGAGGCGACCGCGATGAGTCAGTGGCGTCTTGAAAACGGCGAGACCTACCTGGTCACCGGCGAGCCCGTGATCGTGGCCGACGTCACCAGCTCGATCTCCCACGCGATCGAGCTTTTGCTCGTCGCGGTGCTGCTCGTGATGGCGCTCGTGTTGAGCCTCATCTTCAAGGGCCGCCCGCGGTTGCTCCCACTTGGGATCGCGCTGCTGGCCGCCGCGCTCACGTTCGGAGCGCTCGCGCTGTGGGGCGCCTCGCTCACGATGGCCTCGATCGCGGTACTGCCGGTGCTCGTCGGGTTGTCGGTCGACTACGCCATCCAGTTCCAATCGCGCGTGCACGAGGCCGTTGAGGAGGGCGCCGCGGACACGCTCGCCGCCGTGCGCTCGGCCGCGGAGCGGGGCGCGCCCACGATCGCCACGGCCGCGCTCGCCAGCATCGGCGGGTTGCTGGTCCTGTTGCTCTCACCGGTGCCGATGGTGCGGGGCTTCGGATTGCTCCTGGTTGTGGGGGTCGCGCTTGCGTTCCTGTGCGCTTTGAGCGCCGGCTCGGCGGCTTTGGTGTTGCTCGCGCGCGCCGAGGGCTCGCGCGCCGGCGTCGGCTCGAGTGTGGGCGTCGGCTCGGGCGCCGGCATCGGCTCGCGCCTCGCCCCGCCGTCCGCCCGCGCTCGCGCCCGCGAGCTGTTGAGTGCGGGCCCACGTGCGCTCTCGCGATCGCTGGGTCCCGCCTGGGATGGTGCGCGCGAAGTGCTCTCCGACAATCCGGCGAGCAGGTTCGTCTCGCGCATGGCGCTTGAGCGCGCGGTGCGCCATCCGGGCCGCGTGCTCGGCATCGGCCTGGCGCTTGCCGCGCTCGGGTGGGGCCTTGACACCCAAACGCAGGTTCAAACGGAAATCGCGAAGCTCGCCCCGCAAAACCTCTCCTCGCTTCACAATCTCAGCGAACTCGAGCGCGTCACGGGCGTTGGCGGCGAGATCGATCTGATGGTCAGCTCGGACTCGCTCACCAAGCCGGCGACGATCGAATGGATGAGCTCGTATGAGGACACGATCCTCAAGCGCCTTGGCTATACCGCCGCCAAGGGTTGCGGCAAGGCGCAGCTGTGTCCCGCCTTCTCGCTCCCCGACCTCTTCGAAGAAGAAGAAGGCGCGGCCGCCAAGAAACTCACCGGCAAGGAGGTGCGCGGGCTGCTCACAGCGATCCCGCACTACTTCTCGGAGGACGTGATCACGCCCAACCTGCATGTCGCAACGCTCGCGTTCGGGATCCGGCTGATGCCCCTCCAGCAACAGCAGCAGACGATCGAACGAATGCGCGCCGCCCTGCACCCTCCGGCGGGAGTCAGCGCGAAGCTCGTCGGCCTGTCGGTGCTCGCCGCCCAGGCCGGATCGCAGATCGCCTCCCCGTGGCGACGCGTGGCGATGCTGCTGCTGGCGCTCCTCGCCGTCGCGGCGATCCTGCTCGTGATCTTCAAAGGAGACCGCCGCCGCGCGCTCGTGCCGCTCGCTCCGATCGTGCTCGCCACCGGCTGGTCGGCGCTTGTGGTGTTCGCGCTGCGCATTCCGCTGAACCCGATGTCGGTAACGCTCGGAGCGCTGGTGATCGCGATCTCCACCGAGTTCAGCGTGCTGCTCTCAGAGCGCCATCGCCAGGAGCGCGCCGCCGGCTACTCGACCGTGCAGGCGCTGCGCCGTGCCTACCGTCACACCGGCGCGGCGGTCGCCGCTTCGGGGGTCACCGCGATCGCGGGCTTCGGGGTGCTCGCGCTGTCGGACATCGCGATGCTCCGCGACTTCGGGCTCGTCACGCTCGTAGACCTCTCGGTCGCACTGCTTGGGGTGCTCGTCGCGCTGCCGGCGGCCGTCGTGCTCGCGGAAGGCGAGCGGCCGCTGGGCGAGCGCATCCTCGCCGGCGCGCGCTCGATCACCGTGAGGAGACCCGGACGACCGAGATGGCCGAGACGACCGAGGCGGCGTGGACTGACCGCTCCATGAGCGGCTCCGGCTCCCCAGGGACGCCGAGGGGCTCCGGCCCGACGAGCGGCGGGGTCGCGGGCACGCGCTACGGCCTGTGGGTGGTGGCGCTCGCAGCGGTGCTGCTCACCGTGTTCACCGTGCACGTCGCGCTCGGCCACCACAAAAGCGCGAGCAGCATCCCGGTCGGCGCTCGCATACCCCCGTTCGCGGCGCCGCTTGCAATCGGCGGGCCTGCGGGCGAAGTGGACGTGGCGACCCACGCCGACGACGGGCTTGCGGGCAAAGTGCCGGCATGCGCGGAGCGAGGCCGGGGGATCCTCAACGTGTGCGAACTCTATGAACGAGGCCCGGTGGTGCTCACGCTGTTCTTCGACGCCGGCTCCTGCGCGGATGTCCTTCACGATCTGCAAACGCTCTCCCACTCCTTTCCAGAGGTCGGCTTTGCGACGGTCGCGGTCAAAGAAGATGCCGCTCCGATCGCCCGACTCGTGCGCTCCAAGCGGCTCACGATCCCCGTCGGCGTGGACCCGGAAGGCAGGCTCGGTGAGCTCTACACGATGGTCGGCTGTCCGCAGATCGCGTTTGTGTATCCAGGCGGTGCCGTGCAGAGCGCCGAGCTGCTCGGCCCACCGTCGCCGGCCACCCTGCGGGCCCGGGTCGCGGAGCTGCTGCTCGCCTCGCGCGCGCGTGGCTGGAAGCCGGGGCAAGCATGACGGGGCGTGCATGAGCATGGAGGAAGCATGAGCGGCGCGCGCCCACGAAGCTCTGCCTCCGACCGCTCCGCGGTGCGCGCGCCCGCCGACGCGCCACCCGTGCGGGGCTGGTGTGAGCAGCAGGTCCAGCAGGAGCTGCCGGGGCTCGGGTTGATGTGCACCACCGTCGAGCCCACACTCGACGGCTCGCTCATGGGCCGCTCGACGCCGGAGGTGCTCGCGCGGCTGCGCGAGCTCTCCAACCGCTGGCGTGGCGCACGCGCTGTGAATGTGCGCCAGGAGGCGATCCCCGCGGCCTATCGCGTGTTCTTCCGCCACATCGGGCTCGACCCCGACGTCACGAGAACCCCGATCGAGGCGGCAGTGCTCGAGCGGATGCTCGAAGGTGGGTTCCTCTCCGAGGGGTTACTCGCCGACATCCTCACGATCGCGCTGATCGACACCGCCGTGCCGGTGTGGGCGCTCGACGCCGACACGGTCAACGGGCCGTTGGGCATCCGTGTGACTCGCGCGGAGGAGTGCCTTGGACGAGGTCCACAAGCTCTGAGCCTTGGCGCGGGCAGACTGGTCGTGGCCGACGCCGACAGCGCGCTGGCGATGCTGTTCGGGTGGACGGCCGAGGCTCACCGGCCCACCCCGAGCACACGCCGCCTCGAGCTGTTCGCGGTGCAGGTCGCGGGGGTGCCCGCGCTGCACGTGGAAGAGGCCCTGTGGACGTGTCGCTCGGCACTCTCAGATATCCGCTAGACCGCAGCCCCCGGGCCAGCTAACATCCAGGGGTCCCCGTGGGAGGAACGGAGCATGGCCCCATACGAGCAGTTCACCGTTGAGCGCGCCCAGTCCGATCGCGTCGGCGAGTTCGCTCGTCTCGACGGCGATGCGATCTTCGACGATCGTCGCTCTCACAGCCAAGTCTTTGGCGATGAGCGGGCGGCGCGCGAAGCGCTGCGTGCGCAGATATCCAAGCTCGAGCGCGAGCTGTCGGGACTTGTCGCTCGCACCTTTCCGCATGTCTCTCCGCGCGATGCGGGCGGCGAGCGTTTCAGCGGTCCGCGCCTGCTGACGCTGGCCGAGCTGGAGCGGCTACGCGACCGGCTCGTGCTGCGCGTAGGGGAGGTCCGCGGACAGGCCGCCGAGCGCGATGCGCTCGAGCGTCGCTCGCGCGCGCTGCTCGAGCGCATGAAGCTCGAACCGGGCCACTACAAGTTCATGCGCCTGCCCGTCGCCGATCTCGGCGATGGACATTGCGGCGTATGGGAGGTACGCCCCCGCCTCGGCTTGATCGGGATGCTCGCCGGGTGGTGGCAGGTCAAGCTGTCTTCCGGCTGCCCGTAGCTGCGTCAGAGTAGGCCCGCCCACCCGCCCGCCGCCTTGCGCCGATCGCCGGGTCACGGCGATCGAGGCGTCCGGCGTCCGCGCGGCGGCGAGTCAGGCTGTGATCCGGTTGTCCGTGGCGGCGTAGCCGGCCGTGCTCCCGGGACGTGCCGTCAGCCACGGGCCAGGGGCCCGCATCGCGTTGGTCGCGGGCATCGGCCCCGTGGCCGGAAGCATCGCGGCTAGCGTGTGACGCTGACGCTCGGTCATCGAGCCGATCGTCTTCTGCTCGGACATCGGGATCTGAGAGAGGAACTTGCGGCAGCGGGTATGACCCCAACGCCGCTGGCTCATCAGCAGGTCGGCGACCGCCATGCTGTCGGCCTCCCACGGACACTGCAGAATCACCTCGGCTACGCCGATCTCCCCGCCGGCGACGCGTCGCTTGAGCTCGGCTCGGGCGAGCCGAACCTTGTTTGCGCGTTCGAGCGCGCGCAGATGCTGGGGTCCGGTAGGGGCAATGGTCGCGGTCGCATTCATGTGTGCTCACTCCCCGTCGCCGCCGCGGGTGACCCGTGGCGCGCAACAAGCTTGGCTGGTTGACGAGTAGCGCGTCCGCACGAACGCCTGAGATTGTTCCTCGCGAGGACTGTCGCGAAAGCCTCCGGCACCCCTCTACCAGCGGCCTACAGGCGAACCTCAAACGATCATGCGTAGCGTCCTGAGAAGCTAACCAGCGCGGGCCGCGAGGTCAACCGTGTTTGTCCAGAACGTTCGCTAGAAGCGGGCTTTTTTGTGGATGTCGCTTCTTGTGAAAATGTGGACAAGCTCCTCGAGCGCATTCCCATTTCGATTAGTCGAAGCGCTCGCTGGGGACTATTCCGGTGCGGGCAGCTCACCGTGCTCGGACTCGAACTCGCGCTTGACCGTCGCGAACACCTCGAGCGCTCGATCCAGAGTCGCCCGATCGTGGGTGGCCATCACGCTGGTACGCAGCAATGCCCCCCCGGGCGGCACCGCGGGATGCAGTGCGCAGTTGGTGAACACGCCCGCGTCATACAGCGCGCGCCACAGCAGCGCGGCCTTCCAGTCGTCGCCCACGAGCACCGGGACGATCGGCGTGACGATGCTCTCTCGCGGGCTGTCGGCCTCGGGGCCGATGCGCACGGGCTCGCCTGAGAGCGTGCGGTAGCCGAGTGCGCGCAACCCTTTTGAGAGATAGCGCGCATTCTCCAGCGCTGCTGCCAGCAGCGCCGGTCCCTCCGGCGAGCGGATGACCCGCAGCGCGGCGAGCGCCGCGCCCAACGCTGCCGGCACGCCCGAGGCGGTGAACAGGAACGCGCGGCTGGAGATGCGCAGGTAGTCGATCACCTCCGCCGGGCCCGCCACGAAGCCGCCGCAGGCGGCCAGGGACTTGGAGAAGGTGCCCATGCGCAAGTCCACGCGATCCTCCACGCCGAGCAGCTCGCAGGCGCCGGCGCCGCGCGCGCCGAGCACGCCGGCCCCATGCGCCTCGTCGACCATCAGCCGCGCTCCGTGGCGCTCGCACAGCTCCACGATGTCCGCCAGCGGCGCCACGTCGCCCTCCATCGAGAACACGCCGTCCACGACGACGAGCACGCCGCCGCCGTCCTGCTCGGCGCGCTGTAGCGCGCGCTCCAGCTTGTCCATGCGGTTGTGTCTGAACGCGCGCATCTTGGCTTTCGAGAGCAGCACGCCGTCGAGGATCGAGGCGTGGTCGGCCGAGTCGACCACGACCGTGTCCTTCGGTCCGAGCAGCGTGCCGAGCGTGCCGACGTTGGCTTGATGGCCAGTCGTGAACACGATCGCGTCGTCGGTGTTCATCCACTCGGCGATCTCGCGCTCGAGCTCGAGGTGCAGTGGGGTCGTCCCGTTGAGCAGCCGCGAGCCCGTCAGTCCGGTGCCGTAGCGCGTGAGCGCCTCGCGAGCTCCCTGCATCACGCGCTCGTCGCCGGTCAGCCCAAGGTAGTTGTTGGAGGCGAGCATGATCCGCGGCGCGCCCTCCATCTCCACGACCGGCATCGCCGGCGACTCGACCGTGCGGAAGTAGGGCATCAGGTCGGCCTCGCGTGCGGCCTTCAAGAGCTCTTCGCGCTCATAGCCGCGGACCTTCGCGAACACGTCTGTGGATGTGGGCATCGACTGCTTGCCTCCTGTAGGGTGAGCGGAGATGGCTGTTGAGTCTGCGGACAAGACAACGAGCGTTGAGATCCGCCCGGTCGCATCTCGGAGCGAGCTGAACACGTTCATCAAGCTGCCGTGGCGGCTCTATCGTAACGAGCCCAACTGGGTCGCGCCGCTTCTGATGGATGTGAAGAAACGGCTGGACCAGAAGAAGAACCCGTTCTTCAAGCACACCGAGGCGCAGTACTTCCTCGCGTATCGCGACGGCCAGGCGGTGGGCCGCATCAGCGCGCACATCGATCGCAACCTCAACGAGTTCCAGGACAACCGCTGGGGCTTGTTCGGCTGGTTCGAGTGCGAGAACGACCCCGACGCCACCCGCGAGTTGCTCGCAACCGCCGAGCAGTGGTTGCGCGAGCGCGGGTGCGACCGGATGGTCGGCCCGATGGACTTCACCACCAACGACGAGTGCGGTCTGCTGGTGGAGGGCCACGAGCGTCCGCCGATCATCCTCTGTCCCTGGCACCACCCCTACTACCAGCACCTGTTCGAGCAGGACCTCGGCATGGTCAAGGCGATGGACCTCTACATGTGGAGCCTGCACGTCACCGGTCGCGAAAACGTGCACCCCGCAATCTGGGAGACCGCCGACAAACTCGAGGCAGACCACGGGATCGTGTGCCGCAACTTCAACAAGAAAGACCTCCACGCCGAGATCACCCGTTTCCTGGAGGTCTACAACTCCGCGTGGGAGCGCAACTGGGGCTTCGTGCCGCTCAACGAGGAGGAGGTCCGCCACATGGCCAAGGACCTCAAGCCGGTGCTGGATGAGAACTGGGCGATGGTCGCCGAAAAGAAGGACACCGGCGAGGTGGTCGGCGCGGCGCTCACGCTGCCCGACTTCAACCAGGTGCTGGCCAAGATGAACGGTCGGCTGCTTCCCTTCGGCTGGGTCACCGCGCTGCGCGAGCGCAAGAAGATCGACTCCGTGCGCGTGTTCGCGCTGGGCGTAAAGCCCTCCTACCAGCACACCGGTGTCGCGGCGCGCTTCTACCAGATGCACTTCGACGCGGCCGAAAGCACGCCCCAGAAGGGCGGCGAGATGGGCTGGATCCTCGAGATCAACAAGCCGATGAACCGCGCGATGGAGGGCATGGGCGGCAAGATCGTGCGTCGCTACAGGGTCTACGAGCGCGAGCTGTAGCATCTGCGCGCTTCGGCGCCGGGCACTTCGACGCTTTGACCTCTGCGCTCAGGTTCGCGGTGTCCCGTGAGACCCAGCCCGTTGGTCCGACGCGCTCTCTACACTGGGCGCAGTGATCGATACAAGCAGCACCGAGGTCGTGGATGCCCATCCGGTGCTTGCTCCTGAGCCTGTCTTCAAGGAGCTTGCCGTGCGTTCCCCGGTCCCAGGAGTTCAGGCCGCCGCGGCGGCTGCCGGCGGGTTCGTCGCGGGCGCGGCGATGCTCGGTCTCGTGCACCGTCGTCACAACAAGCGGGTCGCGCTTGCGAGCGCTCGCTCGCGGCGGCGCATCGGGCGTGCCGGCAAGCGCTCGAAGCCGATGGGGGGGCTGATGGAAGTGGTCGCGACCCGCACGCTGCTCGTGGACGTTCACCTGCTGGGTCCTGTTGGCAGAGATCGCTGAGGCACAGCCGCCGAGTGTTCGCGCACGCTTGAGCGGTGCGGACGCTCGTGCGACGGAGTCGCACGAGCGCTTGGCCTCTGGAGCGATCGTGGAGTCGCGCGTCGAGGTCACGCCGGCCTGGGCGTTTCGTCTGCCGCGCATGGGCGGCATGGACGGCGTGCTGCGCCACCGTGAGGGCATGCTCGAACGGCTGCTGCACCACGGCGAGCAGCCGGTACACGTGCGCGTCGCCCAGACGGCGCCCGACACGGTGCTGTTCGGCGCGCGCTCGCCCACACCCGAGGCGGCGCGCCACGGGATCGAGCGGATGCGCTTCGCGCTCGGCGTCGATGACGACCTGAGCGAGTTTCACCGTGAGTTCGCCCACGATCCGCTGATCGGGCGCTCGATCCGAGCGCGGCCGTGGCTGCGGGTCAGGCGCAGGCCGGAGCCGTTCGAGGCGCTGGCGTGGGCGATCTGCGAGCAGCTGATCGAGTATGAGCGGGCCGCAGCGATCCAGCGGCGCATCGTCGCGGCCGTGGGGCCATGCTGGGATGGCTGGAAATCGAGATCGACGGGCTCGGCGCCACACTCTGCGCGTGGCGCCGGACGCTCAGGCCCGCTACGCGACGTTCCCTCTGCGAGCACGCTCGCGGGTGTCGCGCCGGCGCGCTTGCAGTCTTTTGACCTGTCTGAATCGCGTGCGCGTCTACTCGTGCGGGTCGCTCGGGAGGTGGCGTGCGGGCGCGTCGATTTGCACGACCCCGATCACGAGTGCGCTTGGCGCAGGCTGCGTGCCATTCCCGGGGTCGGCTCCTGGACGGTTGAGATGCTGGCGCTTCATGGCCAGGGCCGCTACGACCAGATTCCGGCGGGCGACCTTGGCTTGCTCAAGGAGGTGGGACGGCGACTCACTGGTGGAGACCGGCGGGCTCGAGCCGGCGAACAGGACGTGCGCTCGTTCTTTGCGCCATACGGAGCTTGGCAAGGGCTCGCGGCCCTGCACGTTGGGGCGATCTGAGTCGCGGATAGGTCGATCGCGCGTTGGCGGGGTTGGGGGAGTCCCTTGACAGGGTCGGGGGGTCTATATATAACTTTTTCGAGATTCACATTTGTAGCTACATATTATAGTCACTATAGTGAATTACAAAAAGGGTATGTAGTTCCACGAGGCTAGCCGGAACGCTACCGCGACCGCTCGCGCTCGATTAGCAGCGCGAACGTGGGGCATGCCTGCGCGGCGCGGCGCGCGTGGGACACCAGCTCGGGCGGCAGCGGACGCTCCTCGACAATCGGATAGCCCCACTCGTCCAAGCCGATTCGCTCGGGCAACAGCTCGGCGCACATGCCGTGGGCCTCGCAGGCGATCGGGTTGACTCGCACGCGCTCGCTCATCGAACGCTCCCGAGGGTGGCGGTGGCGCGGCTCGCCGGTCTCACGCCGCCGTCGCGATTCGTGTGCGGGTGGGCAGGGGCAGCTCGGGACGCCGCATGCACGCATCGCACGCCCCGTAGCGGATGTGGTCGGCGAGCTCCTCGGCGAACACGTGCGTGGCGCTGCTCACGAAGCGAGCGGTGCCGTCGGGGTGGGCGCAGGCGCCGCGCCGACGTACGAGCCGCCCAAGCTGCTTGAGGCGAGCGACGGCGTTGCTCGAAGCGGTGCCGCCCACGATCTGCTCGAACGTGTCGGCGAGCGCGCCCAGGCCGTGCACGCACGGCCCGCACTGTCCGGTGCTCTGGTCGGCCAGCCAGCGTGTCACGCGTGCGGTCTCGGCGACCGGGCAGGCGTGCTCTGATAGCAGCAGCACCACACCCGTGCCGAGCGAGGCGCCGTACGGGTTCAGGTGAGCGTCTGACAGCGCAAGGCCCGGCAACGCACCGGCATCCACCCACGTGCCCGCGTAGCCGCCGAACAGCGCGGCGCGCACGCGCCCGCGGGTGCCGCCGGCGGCGTCGATCAGCGAGGCAACCGAAGCTCCGTGCTCGACCTCGTACACACCCGGGTAGGCGAGCGGCCCCGACAGCGTCACGAGCGTCGAGCCCGGTTGGTCTGAGGTGCCGAGCTCGCGAAACCAGTGCGGGCCGTGGCGTGCGATCAGCGCGAGATGGGCAAGCGTCTCGGCGTTGTTGACGAGCGTCGGGCGCCGCTGCACGCCGCGCTCGAACGGCATCGGTGGGGTGAACGTGGGCTTTGGCCGGCCGTTGTTGAGGTAGCTGACGAGCGCCGACTCCTGCCCGACCACGTAGCCCTCGGGTACCTCGCGCAGCACGATTCGCGGCCAGTGTCCCTGAAGTCGGCGGCGCTCATCGAGCGCGTGCGCGACGCGCTTTAGCCCCACTCCGGCGGATTCGCACACGCACACGATCGCCTCGTCCGAGCCGATCGCGCGGGCGGCGAGCGCGGCGCCATCGAGCACGAGATGGGGCAGAGTCTCGAGCAGCGTGCGGTCCTTCAGGCTGGCGGGCTCGCCCTCGGTCGCGTTGACCACGACGATCGGTTTGCCGCGCTCGGCGACGACCGCGCGCATCTTCGTGGCTGTCGGAAAGCTCCCGCCGCCGCGACCGCCGAGCCCGGCCTGCTCGACCTGCTCGATCAGCGCTGGTGCTCCACGCCGCTCGCGTCTGCGCGTCGAGGGCATCTCGCCATGCGTGTCGAGGTGCGCTTGTAGGCTCATCGCATCCTGCGCCGGCACATTCCGCAGCAGCCTCGGGAGCCCGGACGCCGGGGTGCGACGCACTGCGGTCGGGTCGAGATCCGCCGTGGTGGAGTGCCGGTTCATGTCATCGCCCGGCTTCGGTTGAGGGCGCGGCGGAATGGCTGCTCGAGTGGCCGAGCAGCCCAGCGGGGGTGCCCGAGCGACGCGCCCATTCCTTGCCGAGCGGCCCGCTCGGGAGCCACAGAAGCAGTCCGAACGCGAAGATCGCGGCCGTGCCGAGCGCCGCGCCGCGGCGGGCGAGCTGCTCGGGCCAGCCGTCGGCGACGCGTATCAGCACCGCGCAGACGACCGCCGCAAGACAGCCGATGCTGAGCACCAGCAACCACGCGCTTTTGACGTCGCTGCCGGTGCCAAGGCCGTGCAGCAGTGCGATCGGCCAGCTCGCGTAGGCGAGCCAGTGGGCGACTCGCCAAACGGTGTGACCCAGCCGGCGGCGCAACAGGCTCGTAAGGATCACGGCGAGTATCAAGTCGAAAGCGAGCGCGCCCAATCCGAGCCAGAGCGGGCGGTAGGAGCCGGTGAACGGGATCACGGCGTTCACGAGCGAGATCGGCGCGAACGTGTCGAGCACCGCAGTGAGTATGTGCAGGCACAGGAACGCGAGCCCCAGCAGCGACACGTTGCGGTGCAGCGAGTCGATGACGAACCGCGGCCAGGATGCCGTGCTCCAGCGACGCAGGTCCACGACGCCGAGCACGAGCGCAAGCGTGAGCAAGATCAACGCCACCGCGCCGCTCGAGCGAGTCAGATACCAGTAGGCGCTGGAGCCGGCGGCGGCAAGGGCAGGGCTCATCCCCGCTCTCCCTCCCGTGGCCAGGAGCCGACGGTCAACACGTCGCCGTCGCGACCGACGAGCCGGGCGGGCAGCCCGCTCTCCGCAAGCCACTCGGGGGCTCGGGCGCCACGCACGATCGCCGCGGTCGCGGCGATGTTCGCATCGGTGCAGTCGAGTCCGGCAACACTCACCGTGCGCCACACCTCCTCGACACACGCGCCCGTGCTCGGATCGATTATGTGGTGCCTTGCGTGTCCCGCTTGGATCCAGCGTCGCACGGTTGTGCTCGAGGTGGCAACGCCACCGGCGGAGATCGAGATCGTCTGGCCCGTCGCCCGCGGTCCACTGCGATGGTCCTCGGTGACATGTATCCGCCAGCCGCGCACGGGGCTCGCTCCGGCTGTGGAGATGTCGCCGCCGAGGCTGACGAGCGCTCCGCATCCGGTCGCATCGTGGACCGCGCGGCTTGCGCGGTCGGCGGCCCACGCCTTGGCCGTTGCTCCCAGATCGAGCTTGATCCCCGGAGGCACCCTGAGCGTGGCGCGGTCGCGGTCAAGCTCGATCGAGCGCCACCCCGCGCGCACCGTGGCTCTTAGGTGCGGCGTACGTGGGGTTCTCGCCGGTGGCTCATCCTTGGCATGCTCCAGCAGCGCCCAATCGCGATCGTAGCCCGCCAGCTCCAGTGCCACACCCAGCGTCGGGTCGACATCGCCGTCGGTCAACTCGCCGGCGCGCACGGCGACCTGGAGGGCTTCGATCAGCAACGGGCTGACGTTGAGGACCCGCCCGCTCCGGGCGTTTGCGCGCGTGAGCTCGGAGTCTTTGCGAAAGCGGCTGCACGTACGGTCGATCGCGTCAAGCTCGCGCTCCACGAGCGAACGTGCATCGTCGAGCGCCCGCGCATCGGTGACCAGCAGCTCGACGCTCGTGCCGAGCGCCTGCCAGCGAGCGCGTGAGGCTTCGGTGCTCATGTGCCTCTCACGACCCTCCCGATACGACCGGCGCGGAGCTTTCCGGCGCCGATTCTTTGACCGGTGCGCTTTCCTGCGTGGGCGTCGATTCTTTGCTCGCGGTTTCCGGCGCCGATTCGTGTGATGGCGCCGATTCCTGCGGTGGCGCCGATTCTTTGGCGGGGGCGGATTCCTGGCTGGGCGTCGCTTCTTCGCCCGGTGCGGATTCCTGGGTAGGGGTCGCTTGCCCGGAGTGGTCGGCTTCCTGCGTGGTGGTCGACTGTGGCGCCTGGGCGGGAGGCTGCAGTTGTCTTGTCGTTCCCGTGGGGGTGCGCGTGCTGTTGGTTGAGGAGCGCGCGCCGGTTGTCCCTCGAGCTTTCGAGCTCTTGACGGTGCGCCCGGGGAACGCGCTTGCGGCCACCTCTGAGAACACTGCGGTCAGCGCCACCGAGCCGGCGATCAGCCAGCGGTTGGCGCGGCGGAGTCTGCGCAGTGCCGCGTCGCGCGCGCTTGTCGGTTGACGTTGCGTGACTACTTCCCCACGATCGTGCTCTGGACGAAGGAATGGTGGTGGTGCAGCGCCCCAGGCGCCGACCAGGCTTTGGACTGTGGGAGCAGCAGGAGCGCCAGCACGAGGCCCGCGACGAGGGCGCCGGCGAGTGAGATCGTGCGTCCGGCGCGACCGGCGGCATAGGGGTTGTACTCCAAGCGACCCTGGCGTCTCACGGTGAACGCGCGCGGCAGATCTGGCAGGTGGCCGATCACGTGGAGCGCGGTCACCGCGACCCACAGGAAGAAGCTCGCCTTGTGCAGCAGGCGCAGGGTTCCCGAGGAGCCGGGTCCCACGAACAACAACGCCACGCCGGTGGCAAAGACGGCGAGCGTGGAGAGCACCACGAGCGGCGCCAGTAGTCGCAACGGGGTCGGCGGCGCCCCCCGCTCGCGATAGACGGGGTTGGCGGTGTAGTAGCGGACGAAGCGGTATCCGGTGCTTGCCAGCTTCAGCGCGAGGGGCGGGATCAGCAGCAGTCCGATGAACAGGTGCACCGAGATCAGCGACCCGATGCGCACGATCGTCACTCCGAGTGCCGCGAGCAGTGCGATCAACAGGATGCCGGTTGCTGCCGTCAGCCGCTCGTTGCCGACGATCCCGCCGTCGAGGAGCCGCTGTAGCGGTGCCTTGCGAGCGGAGGGGGGCTCGCGGTGCTCGGGTGCGCGGCGTGCGTTGCGCATCACGTCGCTCCGAACTCTGCCCAGCGACGGTGTTTGCCGGTTGGCGGCCATGTAACGATGGTGCTGTCGGTTGCTAAGTGTCTGGTAACAAAATGATGAGAAAAGTCATCGAAACCGCTTGCAGGAGCCGGATGGCCAGGGTCGAGGCCCTATCCTGATGTGATGCTCGACCTGGCTGAGCCGGCCGCCAAGCAGGCGCTTGCGCCGTCGATCCTGTTGGTGGAGGACGAGCCGGGAATCGTCGATTTCCTCAAGCGAGGATTGCAAGCGGAGGGATTCGCTGTGAAGGCCGCGCTTGACGGAGTCGAGGGTGAACGTTGTGCTCTGCGCGAGAGCTTCGACATCGTCGTGCTCGATCTGATGCTGCCCGGCGTGGGCGGCCTGGAGGTACTCGCGAAGCTGCGTGAGTCAAAGCCGCAATTGCCGGTGATCGTGTTGACGGCGCGTGGGGATATCGAGGATCGTGTCGCCGGTCTGGACGCGGGTGCCGTCGACTATCTGGTGAAGCCGTTTTCGTTGGCGGAGTTGCTGGCGCGTGTGCGTGCTCAACTGCGTGTTGCCGCGCAGACCTCGACGACGACTCTGAACAGCGGTGACATCGAGGTGAACCTGTTGACGCGCGATGTGCGTCGAGGGGGTGACTCGGTGGCGCTTTCAACCACTGAGTTCGAGCTGCTGGTGTACCTGATGCGTCATGGCGGGCAGGTGCTCTCGCGCGAGGAGATACTGAGCACTGTATGGGGCTACCAACACGATCCCGCGACGAATGTGGTTGACGTGTACGTCGGCTATCTGCGACGCAAGCTTGGTCGTCCCGGCAGCCCCGCGCCGATCTTCACCGTGCGCCGAGTCGGCTATCGACTCGGCAACGGTGAATAGCCGGCGGCTCGGCGACGGTGATCGGGTCGAGGAAGCTTGTGCCGGGCGGGCTGCGCTGGCGTTTGGCGGCGTGGATCGCGCTGGTGTTGCTGCTGTCCTCTGCCGCTACGTTCGTCGTCTTCTACGCTCGTGCGGGAGTGCATGGGAGCCTTGGCGCCGATCCCGATTTCTCCAGCGATGCGCGTACCTTTGTGCTCGCCGGGGCGCTGACCCTACTGGGCGGACTGGTCGGTGCCTACGTGGTGGGCACTCGCATATCGCGACCGCTGCGGCGGATGGCGGCGGTCGCGGCCAGGGTCGATGCCGGCGACCTGCACCCGCGCATACACGGAGTCGAGCGCGAGGCCGACGAGCTGCGGGTGCTGGCGGATGCCTTCAACCACATGCTCGATCGCCTCACCGAGGCGTTTGCGGGGCAGCGCGCGTTTGTGGCCGACGCATCTCACGAGCTGCGTACCCCGCTGACTGTGATCCGCGGGCAGCTCGAGGTGCTGGCGGGGCTCGAGCAGCCCTCCGAGCGGGACGTGCGGCGGGTCGAGCGGCTTGTGCAGGCGGAGATCGCGCGTATCACCCGCCTGGTGGACGATCTGCTGCTGTTGACGAAGGCCGAGCAGACAGAGTTCTTGCGCCTCCAGCCGGTTGAGCTGCCGCGGTTTGTGGATGAGCTGTGGGACGGGATGAGCCTGCTGGCCGCACGCCGCTTCGAGCTGGGGCCAGTGCCGGCGGGAGTGCTGCAGGCCGATCCCGACCGGCTCGCCCAGGCGCTGCGCAACTTGATCGGCAACGCGATCGAGCACACAGCCGAGGGGGAGGGGCTTGTGTGTTTGCGTGTTCAGGCGCTTGCCGGTGGGCGGATCGAGTTCGTCGTGGAAGACGACGGTCCGGGTATCGATCCCGATCAGCGCGAGCGCGTATTCGACCGCTTCCATCGCACCGACGCGGCGCGCGATCGGGCCTCGGGCGGGGCGGGCCTGGGTCTTGCGATCGTGCGCGCGATCGCGGAGGCTCACAGTGGAGGAGTGCTGGTCGGGCAGACGCGAGCGGAAGGCGCGCGGATCGAGTTGGAGCTTCCTGGCTTTCTTGCCGGCGGTGCCGGAGCCACTGCGGATGGAGCGCTGTCGGCCCCCGGATCGTAACTGGCAATTGAAATTGTTCCGCACAAGGACACATTGGTCCGCGATCTTGCATACTGTGTGAGAATGACTGCCGATGTTCTGAACTAGAGGTCGCCGGAGCTATGTCAGCCAAGAACGCGGTACTGGGACTTGTGATCGAGCGGCCGGGCTACGGGTATGACCTCGCGCGCCGTCTGCGGGAGAGGTTCGGCTCCTCGGGCTTTGCTCCCACGGGCGTTTACTCGGCGCTCGATCAGCTCAGGGCCGAGGCGCTTGTGCGCAACGCCGGATCGCGTGCCGATGGTGCGAACGAGCGCGCCGCGCCGCGCACGATCTACGAAGCGACGCCCAAGGGGATCGACCACTTCGAGCAGTGGATGCTCGGCGGCTCCTCGCTGGCGCCGGTGCGCGACGAGCTGTACATGAAGATAGCTCTGTCCAAACCTCACAATCTGTCGCGGCTGATCGAGTTGGCCCAGGCGCAGGAGAGCGACTGTCTGGCGCGACTTGAAGATCTGAGGCGACCCACGATGCGCTCGCGCGGCACACCGGGGGTATGGCCGGATGTGGCGTTGCTGCTGGTGCGCGATGCCGAGATCAAGCAACTGCAGGCCAGGGTCGAGTGGCTTCAGAAAGCACGAGTGGTGATGGACAAGCTCAATGGTGCTCAGGGCAAGAGCGCGGCACGGGGAGACAGGGTCGCTTGAGCGAACAGGTGACGCTCTCGCTGGAGCGGGTCAGCAAGAGCTATTGGCGTGGACCGCATGAGACTGCCGTGCTGAGAGACATCTCGCTGTCTGTGTACGCCGGAGAGTGCGTGGCGGTGTGGGGGCAGCGTGGCTCGGGCAAGACGACCCTGCTCAAGGTGGCGGCGGGCTTGGAGTCGCCTGACAGCGGTGCCGTCAACTTCAGGGGCCAGGATCTCCGCCGCATGTCAAGGGCTGAGCTGGTGCGTCTTCTGCGTGAGGAGATCGGTTGGGCCAGGAGGACCGGTCCGGAGAGCAACGAGCTGGAGATGCTCGACTATGTGGCTCTGCCGTTGCTCAAACGGCAGACGTTGCGTCGCGCGCGCGAGTGCTCGGCGGCGGCGCTCGCGCGTGTGGGGGTCGCCGAATGCTCGAAAGGACGCTGGGAGGATCTGACCGACGGTGAGCGCACGCTGGTGTCGATCGCCCACGCGATGGTCAGGCAGCCGAGCTTGCTCGTGGTCGACGATCCGACCGCCAACCTCGATGTGCTTCAGCGCGAGGAGGTGATGGGCTTGTTGCGCAACACGGCCGAGCGCGACTGGCTGGGGGTACTGATCACGGTGCCCGATATGCCCTCGATGGTGCACGCGCACCGGATCGGCTCACTGAGTGACGGACGTCTGCTCGTGCCGGCAGGAGGCCCTGAGCGGGACAACGTTGTCGAGTTTCCCGTACGCGGACGAGCGGCGCCGGGTTGAGCTTGTGAGTCGCGAGTTCTCAGACGAGCCGGAGCCGCGAGGGGAGGGTCGCGCCGGGGAGTTGGGCACCGACGGCGCTCACGCCGATCCGATCGGCGCGAGCGAGATCCCGGTGGGGGGATCGGATGAGCCGCTCGTGTCGATCGCACTGTCGCGCAACCAGGTGGACCACGTGATTCGCGCCGCGCTGGGAGACGATGCCGGACCGAGCATGTCGGTGCTTGTGGCCGGTTCGGGCTTTCATCGAGGTCACGCACGGCACGCGCTGAGCATGAGATACCGCTCGCTGCAGGACAACAGGCGGCTGTCGCGCTCGCTGCTGTCGGGTCTGTTGGTGCTTTCGTGCTTTCCATCCGAGGGCGCCGATCTGGGGATCAAGGACATCTCCCAGAAACTCGAGTTGAATACGAGCACCGTGCACCGCTATGTGCTGACGCTGGTGGCCGCGGGATTGCTGGAGCGCGATCCAGAGACGCGCCGCTACAGGTTGCTCGCGGAATAGAGATCGCGGAGCGCGAGCGGCGGACGGCTGTGCGACAGAGGGGTCGCGCGCGGGACTCTCCTTTGACTCCGCGCGCGACCGTCTCCGTGGCGTCCAGATAGGGAGAGGGCTGGACGCGCCTGTCCCGGTGAGTGAGCGCCGCCCTCGCCGCCCTCGGGTCGGGGGGCGGCGCTGAGACCGTGACGGCGCGCTCGGGGCAGTCTCGGGCTTGTTTGCATGCCTGTTCGCGTCAGTTGGTGTTCCTCTCTCGGGCTCGATCTCTACCTGAGTATGCTCCCGGTGCAGCCATCGACATCCATCCGCGTTCACCACTCGCACAAATGTGGGTTCCCCGCAGCGTGGATATCTACACGGGGGCGCGTCAGGAAGCTTTGATCAGCCCTCGTTTGAGCGCGTAGGCGACCAGCTCTGCCCGCGAGGAGAGATCCAGCTTCTGCTGGATGTGGGCACGGTGGGTCTCGACCGTGCGCACCGACAGGTACAGCCGCTCGGCGATCTCCGCGTTGGTGTGGCCAAGGGCGATCAGGCGCAGCACGTCGACCTCGCGCTCCGAGAGATCGTCGGGTGGCCCTGGCGCCGGCTCTGAAGCCAGGCGCGCGCCGAGGCGCGGGTTGAGGTAGCTCTCGCCGCGTGCGGCGCGGTGCACCGCCTCGACCAGCTCGTCGTCGGCGGCCTCCTTGAGCACGTAGCCGATCGCCCCTGCGCTGAGCGCGTGGCGTGCGAAGGCGGGCTCCTGCTGCATGGTCAGCACCACGATCTGCGTAGCAGGGCTGTGCTCGCGAATCTCGGGGATCGCCTCGAGGCTCGACCCACCGGGCATGTTGAGGTCGAGCACGAGCACGGTGGGACGGTGTCCGCGAACGTAGCGCTGGGCGCTCTCGATGTCCCCCGCCTCGGCGACCACCTCGAAATCGCTCTCGTTTTCGAGCAGCAGCCGCAGGCCGCTGCGCACGACCACGTGATCGTCGGCGAGCACGATACGGATCGTCTCTTGTGCGCTCATATTCCCTGGCCCGGTAGGAACTCGTTGGTGAATGGCGGTAGGCCGGCGGCGTTGGGGTCGGAGTGGATCAGCTCGTGTTCGAACATCCATCTGCTGAACGCCGCCCATTGGGACGGGTCCTGCCAGCCGTAGGGATTTGATTTATTGGTGGGTAGCGTCGCGGGCAGTGTCTTTTCGATCGATGCGAGCTGCAGCTTCGGTTCGGCCTCGGGGTTGGCTTTGACGATCAGCGCGGCGGCCGCGGCGGGGTTGGCGCGCACCTGGCGCTCACCGCGTGTGAGCGCCTGCAGGAAGGCGCGCAGGTCCTGTCCGTCGTGGTGGGCCTGTTCTTCGCGCACGACCAGCACCAGCTCGTCATAGGCAGGCACGCCGGCCTGGTCGATGGGGATCACGACCGGATGCTTGTGCATCTCTTCCAGTTGGATCGCCTCGTAGTTCCAGTAGCCGCCGAGTGTGGCTGCGACCTTGCCGGAGAGCATCGCCGGCACGAGGTTGAAGCCGACGTTGGCTTCGGTGACGCTGCTCGGGTTCACGCCGGCCGCCTGCAGCGCGGTGTGCAACTCAGCCGTCTGGTAGCCGATGCCGGCCGTGCCAACGCGCTTGCCGGCG
Source organism: uncultured Solirubrobacterales bacterium (assembly GCA_963831725.1). GTDB lineage: Bacteria > Actinomycetota > Thermoleophilia > Solirubrobacterales > Solirubrobacteraceae > Palsa-744. Next base: position 1,627,258 of record CAWHRF010000004.1, on the reverse strand, counting down.
AGGTCGGCCACCTTTTGCACATGCGCGGAGGGCAGCGCGATGATTGAGGTCAACGGACGTTGCACGAGTGCCGCGATCGACACCAGTTTCAACCCCTGGTCGCGGGCGAGCAGCAGCTGGGGCTCGTAGGAGATCGCCATGTCCACCTTGCCGGCGGCGAGCAGCTTCAGCGGTTCGGCGGTTTCCGAGGGCACGATCGGCTGCACGTCGAGGCCCACGGCGCTGAAGTAGCCGTTGGAGATCGCCGAGTAGAGGGGAGCGTGGTCGGCATTGGGAAACCAGTCGAGCATCACCGTGAACGGCTTGGTGGCAGGCGCCGTGAGCGTGTCCTGCTTGGTTCCGCAGGCGCTCAGCGCGAGTCCAAGCGCCACCGCGAGCAGCAGGGCGAGTGTGCGGCGGGGGGACTGGCTTCTTCTCAAGGCGACTCTCCTTGTTGGTTGTGGGCCTGCCGGCCATGGGTTTCTCGATTGCGCTCTCAACGGTTGTAGGTCCAGGGAGCGAGCTTGCGTTGGGCGAGCGCGAGGGCATAGAAGCAGGCGATCGCGAACACGAACAGCACCGCGGTGGCGGCGTATGCTCGCGAGGTTTGCAGGGCCGTCAAATCCGAGGTGATCTCCCGACCGAGCCCGGCGTAGGGTCCTGAACTGGGGGTGGAGGTCTCGGCGATGAACGCGCCGATCACGCCCACGGCGAGCGCGATCCGCGCGCCGCTGAGCGCCGCCGGCAGCGCCGCGGGCAGCTCGGCCAAGCGGAACGCCTGCCAGCGCGAGGCGTCGAGCGTGCGCAGCAGCTTGAGCTCGTCGGGATCGACGGCGGCGAGTCCGTCGACCGTCGTGACGACCACCGGGAAGAAGCAGATCAGCGCGATCACGAACAGCTTCGGGAAGATGCCAAAACCCCACCAGAAGCACAACGGGACCGCGATCACGGCGATCGGCACGGCTTGCGAGCCGACGGCGTGAGGGTAGATCGCGCGCCGCAAGGGCGCCCACAGATGGATTGCCACGGCCATCGCAAAGCCGCCCGCGAGCGCGAGCATCAGCCCGAGCAGGACCTCCTCGGCGGTGATCTTGAAGTTGGCCCACAGCAGGGCGGAGTTGTTCCACAGCGCGCTTGCCATCGCGTGCGGCGCCGGCAGCACCAGTGTGTTGACGCTGCCGAGGTCCACATACAGCTCCCACACTCCCAGCACGGCCAGCGCCAGCAGTACCGGGGGAAGCATGTGGGCGAGTCCGCGTCTCACGCGCCTCGCTCCGCTCCCAGTGCGTGCAGCGCGCGCTCGCGCAGCGCGATCACCTGCGCATCGGTGCGGGCGCGCGGGTGCGCCACGCCCACCTCCAGCTCGGCGACCACGCGTCCGGGGCGCGGGGAGAGCACGACCACGCGGTCGCCGAGCACGACCGCCTCCTCGACGTCGTGAGTGACGAGCACCACAGTGCGCGGCTCGCGTGCGAGAGCGTCGGTCAACCAGCCCTGCATCTGCGCGCGGGTGATCGCGTCGAGCGCGCCAAACGGCTCGTCGAGGCATAGCAGCGGCTTGCCGGAGAGCAGCGTGCGCAGGAACGCGACGCGCTGGCGCATTCCTCCGGAGAGCTCGTGCGGGCGGGCCTGCTCGAAACCTGCGAGGCCCAGCTGCGCGAACAGCGCGCTCGCGCCGGCTCGCGCACGCAGGCGCGACTGACCCGCGATGCGCAATGCGAGCGCGGCATTGTCAAGCGCGCTCAGCCATGGCAGCAAGAGGTCGCGCTGTGGCATGAGCACGGCCGGCTCGCACGCGATCGTGCCGCAGTCGGGCTGTTGCAGCCCGCAGATCAGCTCCAGCAGCGTGGTCTTGCCGCAGCCGCTGGGCCCCACGATCGCAAGCACGCTGCCGCGCGGCGCGCGCAGCGATATGCCGGCGAGCGCCTCGAGCTGGGCGCCGCGACTGTCCTTGAAGGTGCGGGTTACTCCGTCCAGGCGAACCCCGTCGTTGGCGTGCCGCACGTTCGACGGGCGCGCCTCGGAGGGCGTGCCGCCTGTCTGGTGTGCCGGACGCTCGCGAGACTTCAGTTCGGTGGGCACTGCGCTCCCTCCGCGGGCATTACCCCACAGGTTCGAAGGGTCGGCGTTGGCTGGGGTGTGGGTGGGTGGGCCCCAATTAACGCCATCTCAGCCAGCCTCCGCCAGCTCCCCTGTTTGTTTAGCTGTGTCTGATGCTAGCGCGAGGCGCCGATAGGGGAGCAGTCCCTTGGGGTCACCCAGCCGCACCGACGACCGGACGAGTGAGCGCCTTGACGAAGTCCTCCAGTTGAGCGGTGGTCCAGCACTCGAAGGCGGTGCAGTATTGCTCGTAGGCGGCGATCACCGAATCGCCGTAGTTCCAGTACAGGCGCGGCTCCGGGTTCAGCCAGAAGGTGCGCCCGGCGCGCGAGGCCACCTGGCCGAACAGGTCGGCGCGCGGGTCGCGGCCGTTGGTGCGGGCGTCGCCGAGCACGATCACGGTGGCGCGCGGGCTCATGTCGTCGGCGATCAGCTCCAGGAGCTCCGACCACACGCGTCCGTAGTCGGTGTAGCCGGAGATGTCGGCCACGCCCGCGTCGCTGGATATGCGTTCGCTGACGGCGCGGAAGTCGCGCTCGTGCTCGAACACGTCGGTGACCTCGCTGATGCGCTCGATGAACACGAACGAGCGCATCTTGCGAAACGAGTCGTGCAAGGCGTGGAGCACCGACAGGAAGAACACCGAGGCGGAGGTCACGCTCGTGGACACGTCGCACAGCACGTAGATCTCGGGGCGGCGCGGGCGGCGGGGGCGAAAGCGCAGCTCGACCGGCACCCCGCCTGTTTGCAGGGAGGCGCGCATCGTGCGGCGCACGTCCACGTGCTCATGGTGGCGATGCCCGCGGTTCTGCTTGCCCTGCGTGGCCAGGCGCCGGCGCAGCTGCGCCACCACGCGGTGCACTGCGGCGAGGTCTGCGAGGGGGCCGCTGGGCAGCGCGCGGTCGAGCTCGCCGAGCGGGCGCGCCGGGGGCAGTCGCCCGGAGCGCTGCACCTGGCGGCGTTCGAGCTCGCGGCGCATGAGCGCCTCGAAGCGGCGCAGTGCATCTCGCGGGACGCCGTCGCGACGGGGATCCTCGGGTGGCAGCTCGGGTTGCGGCTCGGCGCGCAGGCCGAGCGCGCGGCGGATGCGCTGCACGTCCACGCCGATCACGCCGCTGCCCTGCTCGGCCTGGCCGAACGTGGCGATCGCCATGCGCGCGAGGTCGCGCATCGCGCCCTCGTCTCCGTCGCGCAGGGCGGCCGCGATCTGCATTCGCAGCGCGTCGAGTTCGGTTTCGGTGACATCGACTCCCTCGGACTGCGACCCCTCTTGCTCGCTGATCCCCTCGCGCACCGCGGCGATCTCCACCGCGCGGAAGAAGAAGCGGTCGAACACCAGCTCGAAGACGCGCCGGTCGTCCTGGCTCTTGGCGAGCGTGGCGGCAAGCGCCTCGCGGAACTCGCCCTGCGCCGTCCAGGGGATCTCGCGCAGCACAGCGAACGCGTCGAGCAGCTCGGAGGTGCCCACCGCGACGCCCTCGGCGCGCAGTTGCTCCCCCAGCTCCAGCAGGCGTGCCGCCATTCCCTCCGGGGGATCGTCGTTCGTCGACGCGCCGGCCTGGAACGCGGGATCGCCGGCGTCGGCGCTCTGGCCCTGGGGTTGCTCAGGCGGGAGCGGCATCGGCGGCCTCGGCGAGCTTCAGCCCGACGCGCTCGGCGACGATGTCCATGTCGGTGCGGTGCTTGACGATCACCGACATCGTCTCGTTGAACACGCCGGCGTCGATGTCCTTGGCGCCGAGCAGCAGCAGCGCGCGCGCCCAGTCGATCGACTCGGCGATCGAGGGGGGCTTCTTGAGATCGAGCTCGCGCACCATGCCGACCACCTCCACGAGTCGCCGTGCCACCGCGTCGGAGAGGTCCGGCGCATGCAGCTTGACGATCTCGAGCTCGTGCTCGAGCGCGGGATAGTCGAGCCACAGATACAGGCAGCGGCGCTTGAGCGCCTCGGTGAGCTCGCGCGAGTTGTTGGAGGTGAGCAGGACGACCGGGTGGGTGGTGGAGGTGACGCGGCCCAGCTCGGGGATCGAGATCTGGAAGTCGGAGAGCACCTCCAGCAGCATCGCCTCGAACTCCTGGTCGGTCTTGTCGATCTCATCGATCAGCAGCACCACCGGCTGCTCGGAGGCGATCGCGCTCATCAGTGGCCGCGCGAGCAGGAACTCCTCGCCGAAGATGTCCTCCTGCACGGCCTCCCAGCCGGTGCCGCTGGCCTCCGCCTGGATGCGCAGGAGCTGCTTGCGGTAGTTCCACTCGTACAGCGCCTTGGCCTCGTCCAGGCCCTCGTAGCACTGCAGGCGGATCAGCTCGCGGCCGAGGTAGCGCGCGAGCGCCTTGGCCAGCTCGGTCTTGCCGACGCCCGCCGGGCCCTCGACCAGCACGGGCTTGCCGAGCTTGGTCGCGAGGAACGCAACGAGCGCGGTGGACTCGCTGGGCAGGTAGCCGACGGAGCGCAGGCCCTCGCTGACCTCGGCGGAGGAGAGTGGTCCCTCAGGCGGCATCGTCGGGGGAATGATAGGGGGCGCCTACCGCTCGCCCTGCTCAGGCGGCGGGTCCTCGAAGGAAAGCTGGTCTGAGGGCGCCGGCGGAAAGCGGGGGCGCTTGCGCGCGGATCCGATCGCCCGTCGCGTGGTCGCGGGCGGGGAGGACGGAGGGGGGCTCGGTGTCGGGGGAGACGATTGGGGCGTGCCCAGCGGTGGTTGGACGCTGTGCTCCACCACCGAGGTGGTCTCCTCGGAGGGGTCGATGTCGTTCTGAGCGGTCGAGACCGGCCGTGTGGAGACAGGCGCGACGTGGGAGACACGCTGCGGAGACGGGGCGATGACGGTCACGTCCTCGTCGGCGGGCGGTCGCGCGCTCGGATGGCGACGACCGCGCCCGCGCATGAGCGGCGCTTCAGGTGTGCTCGCCGCGTGCATGCGCCAGCCGGCGAACGTGAGCACACCGGCGGCGAGGAACGCGAGCAGGAAGCCCCATTCGATCCCTACGGGATAACCGTGGCCGGCGGGACGCGAGAACACGCGGTAGAAGATCAACAGCGTCGCCCACGCGCCCGCGACCATCACGACCGCGCCGTCGCTGCCGGGCATGTGGAAGTCGCGGCGCTCGGCGCGAGCGAACATCAGCGCGATCACCCCGGCCGCCACCAGGAACACGGCGGCCTCGACGAACGACACGTCGCCGAACGCGCTGATCGAATGGGAGTTGATCGCGCCGGTCTTGCGGTCGAGCGACTGCAGGTCATACCAGGGGAAGAACATCGTCACGAGCAGGGCGACGGCGGCCACCGCGGCGAGGCGCTGCTCGGGCGCAAGCGCCCCCCAGGCGCGCGTGATGCGCGTCATGCGCGGGCGCAGAGGGGGTTGTGCGGCATGGATCGATTGTATGGCGCGCTGTGGCGTGAGCGGCTGGGACCGAGATGGGACCGCTTTGAGGCGCGCGAGCGGCTGGAGGGCTCGCCGATGGCCCCCGGCGACAGGCACGGTCTCGGTGGGCGCTTTCGGACGGGGCGGAACCCGAGCGCCAGACACCGCGCAAATACAGTCGTTCCTGGCCGTCAAGAAAAATCTTGGCAGGGGGTTGACTTTTGCTGTCGCGTTGGTATAAAGTTGTATACGTAAGGACATCCCCCTTGGGATGTCGTGCCCAGAGAGTGAATAGCGCCCTCGGGGCACGGGTCGAAAATAGGTCTGGTTCGGGTTGCCTTCACAGGTTTACCTGCAGGAGCCAGTTGGGGATTATCGGAGAGGGAGCCGGGTCGCTTCTATGAGGGAGCCAGAATTTCGCATGCAGTTTCATAGGCATAGCGTGGATGAGATTCCATGCGCCGCTGGACGGTCCGTAATAGGACGCGTCAGCGTCGCTGACGCGTCTCTCTCTCTCTCTCTCTCTCTGGCCGGGCCGGGCACGGCGCTCTAGGCGCCAACGCCAGGCCAGAGCCTTCGCCGCCGCGGGCCACGCGCCCGGGGTGGCTTTGTCATGCCCGCGGTCCCGCGGGTCGTTCTCGTGTGGATCGCACTTCTAGGAGGGGATGGGTCTGATGCTTGCTCGTCGACTGATGCTGGTGACCGTCGCGTCGTTGTGCTCGATCGGCGCGGGCTTGTCGTTGTCTGCGCCCGTGGCTTTGGCCGCGACGCCGCCCGTGGTCGAAGAAGAGTCCGTCTTGAACGTCGCGGGTACGAGCGCGAAGCTTCAGGCGCAGATCAACCCGGAGAACAGCGAAACGACGTATCGGTTCGAATACGGTGCGAGCGAAGCGTACGGGTCGCGGATCCCGCTGCCCGATGGGTTGGTGGGCTCGGGCACAAGCGGAGTCACGGTCAGCGCCGAACCGGAAGGTCTCCTGCCGGGCACGACCTATCACTACCGGGTCGTAGCGACGGTCGCGGAAAGAAGCGAAACGATTGACGGTGCGGATGAGACGTTTGTGACGCAGCCCGCCGGCAGCGAGTTCGCGCTGCCCGACGATCGCCAGTGGGAATTGGTCTCCCCGCCGAACAAGCACGGCGCGACGATCTATCCACTCGGGGAATGGGGCGTTATCCAAGCCGCCGACGATGGGAGCGGAATCAGCTATGTAGCGAACGGGCCGACCGAACTTGAACCGAAGGGCTTTCCCGAGACGAACGTGCAGGTGCTGTCCAAGCGTGTCGGCGAAGGCTGGTCTTCGCAGGACATCGCCACCCCAAACGATGCACCTACGAACTTCGCTCCGGGGTTTGGGCTTGAGTATCGGTTCTTCTCGTCGGACCTGTCGCTCGCGCTCGTCGAACCGATCCAGGAAGGGTTCACGCCGTTGTCGGCGGAAGCGACCGAACGGACGGCGTATATTCGTAACGACGCCGGCTGTGAGGCGGTGCCCGGGACGTGTTACGAGCCGGTCTTGACAGCTGCCGATGTGCGCGCGGGCGTAAAATTCGGGGGCAGCGATCTCGAAATCCCGCATCCCGAAGTGGGGTTCGTGGGCGCAAATCCGGATCTCAGCCATGTCGTCCTCAGGTCTGGCAACGAAGGCGAAGGCGGTTTGACCTCGACGCCGGGCGACGACGGCGGTCTGTACGAGTGGTCCGCGGGGCGGTTGAGGCTTGTGAGCGTCCTGCCCGAAAACGAAGGCGGAAAACCCGCCTCAGAAGCATACCTGGGCCGTCGCCAGCAGGATTTCAGGGGCGCGATTTCCAATGACGGGTCGCGGGTCGTTTGGGATACGGGCGGCAGTGGCTCTTACGGCGAAAATCTGTATCTAAGTGATATGGCCAAGGGCGCGGCGGGCGAAACGCTGCGTGTCGGGGGGGCTTGGAGGGCGGCCCAGTTCCAGGTCGCGAACAGCAACGGGTCGAGGGTGTTCTTCCTTGGGGAGAAAGAAACTACCGAAAGTGATGGCGAGTTGGAAGTCTGTGAAGTCGTCGAAAGGGCGGGCAGGCTGGCCTGTGAAACGACGCCCTTGGCCTCCAACGTGCAGAAGCAGGTGGTCGGCACAAGCGAAGACGGATCGTACGTGTACTTCGTCTCGACGGCCGCGTTGGCGTCGAAAGCCGTCGTCGGCGAAGACAATCTCTACGTCGATCACGACAACGCGGGGACGTGGGAACCGGAACTCATCGCGACGCTTCCGGTGGAAGATATCAAGGACTGGTCAAGCGAACTCAAAAGCATGACAGCACGAGTATCTCCCGACGGCGAGTGGCTCGCGTTCATGTCGCGCAAGAGCCTGACCGGCTATGACAACAGGGATGCGAACAGCGGCGAACCCGACGAGGAGGTCTATCTTTATAGCGCCGCGGGTAAACGCCTCGTCTGTGCCTCGTGTAACCCGACCGGCGCAAGGCCCGTGGGTATGCAATACGGCGTCGACGGAGAGTATTTCGGCGACAAAGGTCTCCTCGCGGGAGGTGATCGGGTCTGGGAAGAAACGACGTGGCTTGCGGCAAACATTCCCGGGTGGGATCCGGCGGGCGACGAAGGGCTTACCGTGTACCAGGCGCGCTATCTTTCAAACGGCGGGCGTCTGTTCTTCAACACTGGTGACGCGCTGGTTCCCCAGGATGTGAACGGGACGTGGGATGTGTACGAGTACGAGCCGGTAGGGGTCGGCAGCTGCGGTGAAGCGTCCACGACGTTCAGCGCGCGCTCGGGCGGGTGTGTCGATCTGATCTCATCGGGTGAGTCAGCCGAACAGTCGGCGTTCATGGACGCAAGTGAAAACGGTGATGACGTGTTCTTCTTGACGGCGGGCCAATTGGCGCCGCAGGACACCGACACGAGCTTTGATATCTACGACGCGCACGTGTGCTCGAGCGGCGTGCCGTGCGCGGCGAGGCCTGTCTCGCCGCCGCCGTGCTCGAGCGGCGATTCGTGCAAGGCGGCGCCGACGCCGCAGCCCGCGATCTTCGGCGCGCCGGCGAGCGCGACATTCAAAGGCGTGGGTGATGTCGCGGCGCTGTCGGGACCGAGTGTCGCGCCCAAGTCAAAGTCGTTGACGCGCGTTCAGCGATTGGCGCGCGCCTTGCGCGCTTGCAAGAAGAAGCCGAAGCAGGAGCGCGGTGCGTGCAAGCGACAGGCAAGGAAACGCTATCGGGCCGTTGGATCTCGTAAGGCTGAGTCGAGCAAGAGGGGGGCATACCGATGATCGCGATGGGCTCAGGAAGGAAGGCAGCAGCGCTGCCGATCGTCGGTCTGGTCGTGCTGGCGATGTGTCTCGCCTTCGCGGGGAATGCGTCCGCGAAGGTCGCCGCGTGGCATCTGCACGGGCAGTCTGTTCCGGCGAACCTGCCGCCGGGCGGCGTCGGCACGGTCCTCGTCTCGGTGAGCAATCTCGGCGACGCGGAAGTCAACGCGTCGAGGGTGCCCGTCAAGCTGATCGACAAGCTGCCGAGCAATTTCGAAGCGACGTCGGCATCGTTCAAGGCCGGCTTCTTCGCGCAGCTGTTTGAAGAGAAGACGCCATGCACGATTCCATCGTCGCGGGTCGTCGAATGCGTTTTCGAAGAATCGCTGCCGGAATATGAACGACTCGAAGTCGAAATCGCGGTGAAAGCCCCGGCCGGCGCCGGACTGGATGAAAACGAAGTGACGGTGACGGGTGGTGAAGCGTATTCGTGTAACGAAGTAAGCGCCGACGAAGGCAAATACACCAGCGGCGTGTGCAGCGCCGAAGGCGAAGGCGACTTTGAAGAGCAGTTCTCGGGTAAAGCGCTGGCGGGCGTGACCGCGACACAGCAACTCACTGTCAGCAATACCCCGACGAGCTTCGGTGTGGAGGGCTACGAACTGACCGCGACCGAAGCGGACGGCTCGCTCGACAAACAGGCGGGCTCGCACCCGTTCGGGTTGACGACGATGTTCGATTTCCGCCGTACCGGGACGACGCCTTACCAGCCTGCGATACCGAAGGACTTGCGGTTCAGGCTCCCGCCCGGCCTCGTCGGCAATTCGACGCCGTTCCCGCAATGCTCGGACGCCGCCTTCGGAGAAGTCCTCAATCTCGTAAACACCTGTCCGGGAAACACGGCAGTGGGCGTCGCCGTGATATCGATCCGCTTCCCCGGCGAAGAGCAACATATCGATACGCTTCCGGTCCCCGTCTTCAACCTCAAGCCGGAGGTGGGTGAGCCGGCGCGGTTCGGCTTCGAGATCTTGGGGGTGCCGGTGATCCTCGACACGTCGGTGCGCACAGGCGAAGGCTACGGCGTGACCGTCAGCGTCGAGAACATCAACCAGAGCGCGGCCTTCTTGAGCAGCGAAGTGACGTTCTGGGGCGTGCCGGGAGATCCGAGTCACGATCGCGCACGTGGGTGGGCATGCCTCGCCACCGGCTTTTACGGCTTGTTCAACCCGGGACGAGTACCGCCATGCGCGCCTCTGGGTCAGTCCGCGCCGCCGCCGCTGTTGTCGATGCCGACATCGTGCACGGGTCCCCTGCAGACCTCCATGCTGGCGGACTCGTGGGCGCAGCCCGGTAGCTTCACCGCGCCGCTGGCGGCCGCGTTCGAGCCGAGCTTGAACGGCTGCAACAGATTGCCGTTCGGCCCGTCGATCGGCGTCGCGGCCGACGGCAAGGCCGGCAGCACCCCGTCCGGCTTGACGGTCGGGATTCACGTCCCGCAGGGCGCCGATCTCGACCCCGAAGGCCTGAGCGAGGCCGACGTGAAGAACACAACGGTCATGTTGCCGGCGGGTGTCGCGTTGAACCCGTCCGCCGCGGACGGTCTCGAGGCGTGCCCGCTGCTCACAGGCAACGAAAAGGCGCAGGAAGAAAAGGAAGGAACCGGCGGCATCGAGGGCATCAACCTGGAAACACCACAGCCTGTGAATTGTCCAGAAGCGTCGAAGGTCGGGCTTGTAAAGATCAAGTCGCCTCTGCTGCCCAACGAACTGAACGGCGCGGCGTATCTGGCTGCGCAGGACCAGAACCCGTTCGGCAGCCTCGTGGCGCTGTACGTCGTGGCGCAGGACCCAGTCTCCGGCACGCTGATCAAGCTGGCCGGGGAAGTCAAACCCGACCCGGTGACCGGCCAGTTGGTCTCGACGTTCCAGAACACGCCACAACTGCCGTTCGAAGATTTCAAGCTCGAATTCTTCGGCGGCGATCGCGCGCCGCTGGGCACGCCTGCGGCGTGCGGTGCGTACACGACGACCACGAGCATCGAACCGTGGTCGGGGAACGCGGCGGCTGAACCCTCCTCGACGTTCGATATCACGTCTGGTCCGAACGGGTCGGCGTGTCCCGGCGCAGCCCTGCCGTTCTCCCCGTCGTTGACGGCTGGCACGACGAGCGTGCAGGCTGGTGGGTTCACACCGTTCACGATGACCGTCAGCCGCGAAGACGGCGAGCAGAACATTCAGCAGATCCAGTTGCACATGCCCCCGGGATTGTCGGGTCTGTTGACCGGTGTTGAACTGTGCGGTGAAGCGCAGGCCGATGCTGGGTCGTGCGGTCCGAACAGCCTGATCGGCGAAACGACCGTTTCGGTCGGATTGGGTGGGGACCCGTACAGCGTGACCGGCGGGAAGGTGTATATCACCGGTCCGTATGAGGGCGCGCCGTTCGGTGTATCGATCGTGGTTCCCGCGAAGGCCGGTCCGTACGATCTCGGGACGGTTGTGGTGCGCGGCAGGATCGAAGTGGACCCGGTCACAGCCGCGCTCACGGTCACGACCAACTCGCAAGCGCAAGGGTATGCGATCCCGCACATCCTCGACGGTATCCCGCTTGAGATCAAGCACGTGAACTTCGTCACGACCCGGTCTGGGTTCACGTTCAACCCCACCAACTGCGGCGCGATGAGCGTCACCGGCAGCATCTCAAGCGTCGAAGGAGCATCCAGTGCGGTGTCGGTCCCGTTCCAGGTCACCAACTGTGCGATCCTCGCGTTCAAACCGGGGTTCAAGGTTTCAACGTCAGGGAATACCTCTCGCGCGAACGGCGCCAGCCTGCACGTGGACCTGACCTATCCCAAAGCACCGTTCGGCAGCCAGGCGAACGTCAAGAGCGTGAAGGTGGACCTGCCCAAGCAGTTGCCGTCAAGGTTGACTACGTTGCAGAAGGCGTGTCCGGCGAAAACGTTTGAAGCGAATCCTGCTGGTTGTCCGGTAGCGTCGATCGTCGGGCACGCGACCGCTATCACGCCGCTGATCCCGGTCCCGTTGACCGGTCCGGCTTATTTCGTGTCTTATGGTGGCGCGAAGTTCCCCGAACTGGTCGTCGTCCTACAAGGCTATGGCGTGACACTCGACCTGCACGGCGAAACGTTCATCAACAAAGCGGGGATCACGAGCAGCACGTTCCACACGATCCCCGACGCTCCCGTAGGCAGCTTCGAACTCACGCTGCCCGAGGGCAAATACTCCGCACTGGCCGCGAACGGCAATCTGTGCAAGAGCGCGTTGAAGATGCCTACAGCATTCACAGCGCAGAACGGGACCGAAATCCACGAGTCGACAAAGATCGGCGTCACGGGCTGCTCAAAGACAAAGAAGGCGAAGAAGAAGAACAAGCACAGGAAAAACAGCAAAAGCAAAGCCGAGAAGAAATGACATGCCCACCAAAGGAAGACCGTCGGCAGAGAAGAGGGCGGCGCTCGGGGAGCATTCGCGGGGACTGAACGATTCGGCGCGCGAGCAGGTCTCTGAGATCCAGCGCGCACGGATCGTGGCGGGGATGATCGCGATGGTCTCCGAGCAGGGGGTGGAGCACGCGAGCGTGGCACGGATCGTGGCGCGCTCAGGCGTCTCGCGGCGCACGTTCTACGAGCTGTTCACCGGCCGCGAAGACTGCTTCGTTGCCGCGTTCGACCAGTGCGTGCAGCGGATCGCGGCCGTTGTGCTGCCGGCCTACCGGCGCCCGCCGAAGTGGCGTGAGCGCGTCCGCGCCGGACTGGCCGCGCTGCTCGAGCTGCTCGACCGCGAGCCCGCTGTCGCACGGCTTGTGATCGTCGAAGCGCTCGGCGCGGGTCACGGCGCGCTCGAGCGCCGCCGGCGCGGCATCGCCCAAGTCATTGCCCTCATCGACCGGGAGGCCAGGGAGTCCATCTCGGGCGGGGGTCCACCGCCGCTCACGCCCGACGGTCTGGTGGGCGGCGTGCTCTCGCTGATCCACGCGCGGATCGTGGATGGCGGCGATGCTCCGCTCGTAGAGCTGCTCGGTCCACTGATGGCGATGATCGTGCTGCCCTATCTCGGTCCCGTCGCTGCGCGCCGCGAGCTCGCCCTTGCCGGCACGGGCGCGCGGTCAGCCCCAGCGAGCAGCAACGGCTCGACCGCGGCCGGCTCGACCGCGGCCGGTACGCCCGCCGCCGGCCTCGATCCGTTGCGCGACCTGCACATGCGCCTCACCTACCGCACGATCCGCGTGCTGCTCGCGATCGGCGAACTGGGCGGGCAGGGCTCCCACCCGTCCAACCGCCAGGTCGGCGACGCCGCCGGCATTCGCGACCAGGGCCAGGTCTCAAAGCTGCTCGCGCGCCTGCGACAGCTCGACCTGATCGAGAACGTCGCAAGTCCCCAGGTCAAGGGCGAGCAGAACGCGTGGACGCTCACAAAGCGCGGGGCCGAGGTGCGCGAGGCCCTGTCGGTGTAGGCGGCGCAGGTAGCCGGCCTACTCGAACAGATCCGCCGCCGTCACTAGGAACACGCCCTCGCGGACGGCACGCCGTTGCAGCGCCTGCGTAAAGCCCCGCCTCGCGAACAGGGCGAGCTGCGCGTCCGCTGTGTGCCCCGCGATCGCGTCTCTGCTTGCTAGCAGCGCGTCCAGCGCGTCCTCGCCGACGGCTCGGCGTGACCACTTGCACGATCCCAGCAGCGTGTACCGGTTGCGATCAGCGCACGCTATGTCGATCTCGTGACGTCCGTCGCGCGACCACCACGAGCCGATCGCGCTTGCGCTCCTTGCCTGCTCGGCCTCCGAGTAGCGTGCGAGCCAGTGGCGGCACACGTCCTCGAAGATCCTGCCGACGTAGGTGTCGAGGTCACCGGACACCTGATCCCACACGGCGTCTATCGCCTCGCCACGGTCAAGGCGGCTGCGATTCGGTGCAACGCGACGAAACCAGAAGCGAAAGAACGGGTCGCTCAGCTGCCAGAAGCCACGGCCGCCGCGGGTCTTGGGGGTGACGGGCGTACTCTCCCGCACATAGCCCAGGTCGGCGAGTCGCTCGAGTGTCGCGGCCACATTGGAGCTCGGCAGCTCCAGCAGGCTGGCGATCTGGGAGTTGCGGGTGCGCCCTGAGGCGATCGCGGCGAGCACGCCAAAATAGCTCTTTGGATCGCGGACGCCACGCTCCTCCCTGACCAGTGTCAGCGGCTCCTCATACAGCGGCGCGCCCTTGCTCAAGATCGACTCGCGTACGACTCGCTCCAGAGGTCCTGTGCCGGCCCACACCTGGTATTGGGGCGTTCCGCCAACTACGGCGTAGCGCTCGATCGATTCCTGCGCGGAGCTTCTAGCCGGTGCCAACTCCCGCGCATCGCGATAGTCCAGCGGCCCGATTGTTGGCCTGTATGAGGCGCGGCCATGCAGCGGCGCCTCGCGCGAGAGCAGGCCCTCCATGAACGTCAGCACGCTGCCCGACAGCACGAGGCATATCGGAGTTCCGCGAGCGTCCCAGCCGTCCCAGTGTCGCTGCACGATCGACGGCAACGCCGGCTCCGACACGCACGCATACTGGAACTCGTCGATCACGACCACAATCGGTCGCTCGCGTGCTTGGGCGTCGAGGAACTCAAAGGCCGCATCCCAGGAGTCGAAGCTCAGGGGGGGCGCCCCCGCCAGCAACCTCGCCGCCTCCGCGGCGAACGCGGCCAGCTGCACCGAGCGCGGCTGCTCGTCGGCCTGATAGCTCACGACGTTCTCGCCGTTGAAGGCATGCGTCAGCAGAAAGGTCTTGCCCACCCGCCGCCGTCCGCGCATCACCACGAGGCTCGGCGCGGAGTCGCGTTGCTCCAGCAGTCGCTCCAGCTCCTGCTCACGATCCACCAGAGGTCGCATCATCCCGCAATGCTATCGCATAGAATACTATTCTACGAAATACTATTCTATAAAGTAGCGACGCGGGATGCGGAGGCTTCTCAGGCCCGCGCGCCCGCTGCCGCTCCCATGCGCTTGACCAGCAGCTTCGCGTCCTTCCCCGAGACCGTGCGCAGCTGGCCCTGAAACGCGAGCTTCCAGTGCTCGGCGGGCCACTTGCGCACGTGCTCCAACTTGGTGGCGAGCTTTTCCGCCGGCACCCACTCGTCCTGCTCCAGCACGATCTCCGGCTCGGTCGCAAAGCGCCACGGGTAGGCGTCGGCTTTGCCTGGCTTGCCTGGCCACAGCTTCGTGCGGTCCTCATACAGCTCGCCGGTGACCGTGATCGAGCCGGCGAACGCCATCACCTTGGTCAGATAGAGCACGATCCGGTCGCCCGGCTCGATCTGAAGCGCGCGTGGGCGGTTGCGCTCCTTGATCCCGATGACGGAGAAGCCGTGCTCGCGCGTCGCCTCGTGGTTTTCAGGCGAGGCGGTCAGGATCCAGGTTTGAGGAGCGGCGGTTGGCATTGGGCGGTGATTGTATGGCGGAGCTTGGCGCGAACGGCGCTCAGTTGAGAAACGGCGGCGGGCATCCAACAGCCTTTCATGAAGCCGTCAAGGTGGGAGTAAGTGGCCGCCTTACTCCGACTTGGTGGATAAGTTGGACTATAGACCTGTGTTATCCAACCTTAGATGCTAAGCTTGGATAAGTGGTCGATCAATCCAAGCTTCTGCCCTATCGCGAAGTCGAGTTGACTTGGTTGCCGGAGATGGTCGCTTTTGGAACACGTGCCGCCCGCAGGCAGTTCGCCTATCGAGCCTATGTGCCCGGCTTGCTGTCCGAGCGCGAATGGCTGATTCCGGCCGATCTCAGCAATGCGATGGGGCTCGCTGAACGAGCGTGCCGAGGGCTGGAGGACCATTCTGAGGAGGTCGGTCTCGACACCTTCGCTCGTCAGCTGCTGCGCGCCGACTCGGTCGCCTCGTCTCGAATCGAGGGGCTGATCATCTCCAACCGCAGGCTGGCAAGAGCGGGCGCCATGCCACGACACGATCTGACCGCGCAATCGGTACTCGCCAATGTGCGAGCCGTGGAAGCCGCCTACGAGTGGGCGCGCGGGGATGAGCCATTCAGCGTGTCGACACTTCAGATGGTTCACCAGACCCTATTTGCGGGCACGCTTGACGAGCCGATCGGGGGCGTTCTGCGCGACCGTCAGAACTGGATCGGCGGGGAAGTAAGCTCGCCACGCACCGCCGAGTTCGTGCCAGCGCCGTGGGAGGAGGTTCCGCTCCTGCTCGAAGATCTCAGCGCCTTCTGCAATCGAGGGGATCTGCCCGCCCTCATGCAGGCCGCCATCGCGCACGCCCAATACGAGACGATCCACCCCTTCATAGATGGCAACGGACGCTCAGGTCGAGCGCTCATCGGCATGATTCTGTTGCGTCGCCGCGCGCTGAGCACTGTGGTTCCACCCGTGAGCCTGGTGCTTGCGGGTCAGGCAGCTGACTACGTCAAGGGATTGACCTCATATCGCTATGCAGGCTGGCTTGACTGGCTCGACTGGTTCACAAGTGTGGTCGTCATGGCGACACGCCGTTCTGAGCAGCTTGCCTCGGATGTGCGTGAGCTACAGATCCGCTGGCGAAAGCTTGCGGGCAATCCACGCGCGAACTCTGCCACCAATCGGCTGATTGCCGCCCTGCCCGCCTATCCCGTTCTGACCCTTGCGACCGCCAGTCAGGTCACCGGACTGAGCGACGAGGCATGCCGCAATGCTCTCAATGCACTCCAGGCGACCGGCGTGCTGCGCGAGACAACAGCCGCAAAGCGCAACCGCGTCTGGGAGAGCGTTGGACTGTTCGATATTCTCGACAAATTGGAGCGTGAAACTGGTGCGAGGGGACGTGCGCCGGTGCCAACACTCAAGCGCTGATTCCGGCAGCCTTGGCTTTCGCTTTCGAAGGCGCCTTCACGAGAATCGAGCCGGTCGCGACTTCTTCGTTACCCGCGAGGTCCTTCGCCCGCAGCACCACCCCATAGGTGCCCGCCTTCGACGGCGTCACCCACAGCAGCCTCGGCTTGCCGCCTTCGACGTTCACGTTATTTGTCCACACCGTTTTTTCGCCGAGCTTGATCGTCATGCTCACGCTTGACACCTTCGACAGTTCGATCTGCACGCCCGCGCGTTCGCTCGCGCCCACCGTCTGGGTCAGCAGCGCGATCGTCGGGGGCGTCTTCTCGTATTCGCGGAATCTCTTGCCGGTGGTGCAGTAGATCTGATCGCCCGGTATCGGTCCGGTGGTCGGCGTTAGCGGCTCGCCCTTGCTCGTCTTTTCGCACAGGTGTTCGAGGAATTCGGCGAGCAGTTCGTGGTAGCTGAGGTCCGATTCGGAGTGCTGGTCATACATCGACCATGCGCCCGTGTCGTAGTGGGGCGTCTCCGCGCGCGCCTCCGTGTCGCCCGCTTCGAACAGCTGCTGGCCGACCGGGTCGCCCGTCAGCTTCGTGTATTCGTAGAGCCCCACGAGGCTCTGGATGAAGCCGTTGAGGATGCGCTCGGTGGGAGCGTAGGTGTACTCCAGATATGTGGCCCCCGCGGGGGTTGCAACCCGTACACCCACGGGGGGCGGGGTCTTGAAGATCCCAAGCGCCTGCTGTGCCGCGGTGAGATACGCCTGTTCGTGAGTCTTCGACCACGCGCGCGCGAGCACCTGCAGCGCTGTGCCCTGCGACAGGCCGCTCGTCCACGGCGGCGAGCCGCCGTCGAAGTGGAACATGTATTCCCACGCGATCCCGCCCGCGCGCTGGGTGGCGAGCGCGATCGCTTCGTTCAGCACTTCCTTCAGCGCGGTTGTTTCTTTGTCCAGGAAATACGCGTTTGCCTTGCCGAAGGTCGCGAGCCACTGGATCTCGATGCCTTGGCCCGGGTAGTACTCCCACACGATGCGGCTGCCCGTGAAGTACACGCGCTGATCGGCTCCCAGCAGCGGTTCGGTGGTCCACCACTGGCGGTTGTGTTCGAGCGTCGTGAACACCACCGGCAGGCGCGATGGGATCAGCTGACCTGCGCCTGCCATCGCTTCGACGTTCGACAGCACCGACCCCAGTTCTTCGGCGCGCGTGCCCGAAAGTTTGCGCAGCGAGCTCTTGGCCGCGCTGTAGGCGCCCTGGTACTGCTTGTAGGAGGCTTCGGCGATCGCGCCGCTCTGCTGCAGCTTTTGCAGTGCGGCGGTCACGGTCGCGGTGCGGCTCGCGCCGGCGCCGCCCGGCAACGCCCACAGGGCGCCCATCGTGCTGAGGAGCACAAGCAGCGCGAGCGCACGCCGGGTCTTGGATAAATGCATCGGCCTGATGCTAGGCTCATTGGCGTCTTGCGCCGCAGCAAACGTTGCAGCGCGCCGTCTGGGTCTCGGCAATGAGGGCACTCTTGAAGAACACCACCATCCGCGCCTCAGTTGCGCTGCTCCTCGCGATCTGCGGCATTTGCGTGCTCTCGGCTTGCGGCAGCTCATCCGGCGATCCCCAGGCGCTGCTCAACGACACGTTCTCCTCGCCCAAGCAGATCGAAAGCGGCAACGTCAACCTGTCGCTCTCCCTTGGATCCGCGGGCTCCAGCACAGCCGACAAGTCGCTCGCGGTGCATCTCAGCGGACCATTCGAAAACGCGGGCACCGGCAAGCTCCCACGCTTTGCCCTGCAGCTCGGGCTCACCGCCAACGGTCACGCTTTGCCGGTTGGCGCCACCTCGACCGGCTCCTCGCTGTACGTCGAGATCGCCGGGACATGGTTCTCGCTACCGCAGAGCACCTACACCGCGCTCCAGCAGAGCTACGCGCAGGCGACCAAACGGGCCTCCAGCACAAAGGTCCGCTCGACGTTCGCCTCGCTTGGGATCGAACCCGGCAAGTGGCTGTCCGATCCCGCGGAAGTGGGCACCACCACGATCGACGGAGTCGAAACGATTCATCTGACCGCGTCGGTCAACGTGGCCGGGTTCCTCGCCAACGTCTCCAAACTCTCCCAGGCCGGCAGCGCGCTCGGGTTCAGCTCCGCGGTCCCCGGTGCCTCTCTGTTCACGCCGAGCGCGATCGAAGAACTGGCCAAGTCGGTCAAAGTGGCCACCGTCAACGTCTACACCGGCAAGAGCGACCACATGCTGCGTCGCCTCGAACTCGACGCGACCGTCGCCGCCAACGCGCAGACGAAGGCGATCCTCAGCGGGCTGAGCAGCGCCAACGTCAAGCTCCTGCTCGAACTCTCAGATCTCAACCAGCCGCAGACGATCGCCGCGCCCAGCAAACCCGAGTCCGCCTCCCAGCTGTTTCCAGCTTTGGAGCAGCTGATCGGCACGATCGAGGGCACCACCGGGGAATCAAACCCCAGCGGGGAGCTCGAACAGCTCAGCAAATAAGGCTGATCGCACCAGCGTCAACGGCCGTCAGCGGCCGTCAGGGTCCAGTTCGGCCAAAGTGCGTCGCACCTCCTCCTCGATGTTCATCGGCTCTTGGCCGTTGCGCATCCTGCGTTCGTTGCGAGCGACCACCAGTTGGCGCACCTCTTCGGTCAGCGCCACGTCGTGTTTGCCGATCGCATCGCCTGTGCCTGCTTGGTCGAGCAGCGCCAGCTCCGCGTCGATGTCGAGCGCCTGCCCGCCGCCGCGCACGAGCCTGTCGCTGCGCGCCTGCAGCATTTGGCGGATTTCTTCCTCGCGCTCGGCCTTGGCCTGCGGCGAGTTGGGCGCCGGCGCGTTGGGCGAGCCCGCCGACAATCCACCCTCGCCGATCTTGTCGTACACGCTGCCGCCGGCCAGGAACGAGCCCACGCCGACGAGAAAGAACATCACGACGGCCCCCACCACCACGATCGTGATCGGTTCCATCGCTTGATTGTGGCTCACTTGGAGCGATCGTGCGGGACGGGGCGCCGTTCGTGGCCGGAGCGCGTGGGCGTGCGCTGCGGTGCGCGGGGGTTGCCGCCGGCGCGGATGCTCCGCTACCCTTTCCTGTGCCGGGATTGACTGACTAGTCAATCTATATACGCGTCACGTCCGAGGAGAACCCCAGCACCATGGTCGATTTCACGCTCACCGACGAGCAGAAGAACCTTCGCGAAATGGCCCACGACTTCGCCGAGAAAGAGATTCGGCCGGTCGCCTGGGAGTACGACAAGGACGGCACCTGGCCGGCGGACATCATCCAGAAGGCGTGGGACGTTGGTCTGATGAACACCCACATCGACGAGCAGTACGGCGGGCCGGGCGCCGGCTACCTCGACGGCTGTCTGATCGAGGAGGAGCTCTCCTGGGGCTGCTCCGGCATCCAGACCTCGCTGGGCTGCAACGGCCTCGCGACCGCGCCCATCGCCTTGGGCGGCTCCGAGGAGACCAAGAAGAAGTACCTCGGGATGATCACCGAATCTCCCAAGCTCGCCTCCTTCTGCCTGACCGAGCCCGACGCCGGCTCCGACGTCTCGGGGATGCGCACCACCGCCGTGAAGAAGGGCGACAAGTACGTCATCAACGGCTCCAAGTGCTTCATCACCAACGGCGGCTACGCCGACTACTACACGGTCTATGCCAAGACCGACAAGGACGCCGGCCACCGCGGCATCTCCGCGTTCGTGGTCGAGCGCGACTGGGGTGTGGTCGTCGACAAGAAGGAGGACAAGCTCGGACAGCGCGCCTCCAACACCGCCACGATCTCCTTCAACGACGTGGAGGTTCCGGCCGAGAACCTGCTCGGCGAGGAAAACGCCGGCTTCAAGCTGGCGATGATGACGCTCGACCGCACGCGCCCGGGCGTGGCCGCGATGGCCACAGGTATCGCTCGCGCCGCCTTCGAATTCGCAACCGATTACTCCAAGGAACGCGTGCAGTTCGGTGTGCCGATCGCGATGCACCAGGCGATCCAGTTCATGATCGCCGACATGGCCACCGAAATCGAGGCGGCTCGCCTGCTCACCTGGAAGTCGGCGGTGCTGCTCGACCAGGGTCAGCGCAACACGCTCGTGTCCTCCCACGCCAAGCGCTTTGCCGCCGACGCCGCGATGAAGATCGCCACCGACGCGGTGCAGGTCTACGGCGGCTACGGCTTCATCAAGGAGTACCCGGTCGAGAAGCTGTTCCGCGACGCGAAGATCATGCAGCTGTACGAGGGCACCTCGCAGATCCAGCGTCTCGTGATCGCGCGCGAAACACTGCTTCCTCGTCGTGTCGAGGAGCCTGCCGCCGTCTGATTTATGCGGTTCCGGGTGGCGCATGCGCCACCCGGCCGGACCGCACATGTGCGGTCCGGGACCGATAGAGGATCAGATGCGATCCTCTATCGGCCAGCCACATGTGGCGATGGCTTCAATTGATCAACATCCCGTTCACCCCAGCAAGAGGAGCCCGCAGATGTTCGTGTTCAAGGCAGCCGTCGTCGGAGCGGGCACCATGGGCGGGCAGATCGCCCAGACGATCGCCGCCGCCGGGTTCCCGGTCGTGCTCAAGGACATCAACCAGGACCTCGTGCAGGCGGGCTTGGACGAGGCCAGGAAAGTGACCGAGGGTCAGGTCGGCAAGCTCGTCGCCAAGGAGCGCATCACCGCCGAGCAGGGCGCCGCGCGGATCGAGGAGATCCTCGGGCGCATCGACGGCACGACCTCCTATGAGGGCTTCGGCGACGTTGACTTCGTGATCGAGGCGGTACCCGAGCGGATGGCGATCAAGCAGGCCGTGTTCGCCGAGCTGGACGCCGTCACGCCCGGGCACGCGATCCTCTCCTCCAACACCTCATCGCTGTCGATCGCCGAGATCGGCGAAGCCACGTTGCGTCCCGAGAAGGTCGTGGGCTTTCACTACTTCTATCCCGCGTCGGTGATGCCGCTCGTGGAGATCGTCGAGGGCGATGAGACCTCCCCCGAGACCGTCACCGCCGCGCTCACCTTCGCCCAGGCGATCCGCAAGCAGCCGATCGCCTGCCTGGAGGTTCCGGGCTTTGTCGTGAACCGCATCTTGATGGCGGGAATGTCTGAGATCTGGCGCGAGCAGGAGGAGAAGAAACTCTCGATCAAGGCGATGGACGAGGGCATCGGCGCCGCCGGCGTGGTGCCGATGGGCCCCTACTTCCTGGTCAACCTGCTCGGACTGGACACCGTGCTGCACGTGGCAGAACACGTCGCCGACGCCTACGGCGAGGAGCGCTTCTACGTGCCCAAGGGCATGCAGAAGCTCGTCTCCGAAGGCAAGCTCGGCGCCAAGACCGGCGGCGACGGCGTGTACAGCCCCACCGGCGAGGCCAACCTCAAGGGCGACGCCGACCCCGACGTGACCGAGATCGTCGAGCTGCTCGCGCTGAAGACATTCGTCGAGGCCGCGCTCGTGCTGCAGGAGGGCGTCGCCACCCACCGCGACATCGACTTCGGGATGATGGCCGGCGCGGGCCTGGATCCTCGCCGTGGTCTGATGCCGCCGTTCATGAAGGCTGACGTCGAAGGGCTCGACTCGGTGCTCGAGCGCCTCGAGAACGCCGCTGAGCGCCATGGAGAGCGCTTTGCGCCGCCCACCGTCCTGCGTCGTCTGGTGGCTCAAGGGCGGCTCGGCCAGAAGAGCGGTCAGGGCTTCTACGCCTACCCTCAGCCCGACGCAGAGCAGCCGGCCGCGTCGTCATCGCAGGTGGAGGTGGTCAAGCTCGAGACGCGCCCCGACGGTGTGGCGATCGCCTGGCTCGCAAACGGCCAGATGAACTCGATCTCCCCGCAGGTGATCGAGGACCTCGGCAAGGTCTGGAACAAGGTCAAGAGCAGCGATGTGCACGCGCTCGTGATCGCCTCCTCCAATCCGTTCCTGTTCAGCGCGGGCGCCGACATCAAGGCGTTCACCTCGATGGACGCCGAGTCCGGCGAGGCGCTGGTCCACGCCGCCCACGCACTCTTGCGCGAATTCGGTTCGGCGGGAATCGCCACGATCGCCGCCGTCAACGGGCTCGCATTCGGCGGTGGTTGCGAGCTGGCGATGGCCTGCGACGTGCGCATCGCCGCGCGCTCGGCCACCTTCGGTCAGCCCGAGATCAAGCTCGGGATCATCCCCGGCTTCGGCGGCACCCAGCGCCTGCCGCGGCTCGTCGGTGAGAACAAGGCATTGGAGATGAACCTTGTTGGCGATCCGATCCTCGCCGAAGAGGCTTTCGAACTGGGTCTGGTCAACCGCATGGTCGAGGATCACGAACTGCTCGACACCGCGCTTGCGTGGGCTCGCAAGCTGGCCGCGCAAGCCCCGATCGCACTCGCGCAGATCAAGCAGGTCTCGGGCGCCGGCGACCTCGATGAGGGCATCGCCGCGGAGAAGCGCGGCTTTGCCACCGCGCTCGGCAGCGAGGACGCCAAGGAGGGCATCTCGGCCTTCCTGGGCAAGCGCGCGCCGCGCTTTCAGGGCCACTGACGGCTTGATGGGACCGACGGGACCGCTGACTGCTTGACGGGACCGCTAACGGTTGGATGGGGTTATAACCCCGAATCGCTCCACCGTGCTGGACGTTGACGGGGCCTGCGGGGCGAGGCGTTTATTCATTTTGTTGAATTCACGATAGTGACTACAGACTGTAGCTACAATAGTGAATTATCTAAAAATGTAACCACTACCCGTCGCCTCCGGGTCCTCGGGTGTGCCATTGCACCCAAAGTTGCCGAGATAATTCAAGGTAATCGGAGCGTCTGCCGACATATCCGTCCATGTCGATCCCAAAGGTTGGACCCAACAGCGAGACGATCGAGGGAGAGGAACCGTCTCCCGCGGCGCGGATGGAGCTGGAACGCAACTTGAGGCGTCTTGGCGAGACGCTAAAAGAGCGCACCGATGAGGTGGTCGAGGGCATTCGCAGGCGCAACGAGGAATCGGGCGTGGCACTCGAGTCGATTGTCGAGGAGAGCTTCGTGAAGGTCGGTACCGTCTCAACCGTCGCGGTTGCCAGGTGGATGGCGGGGGAAAGCCCCGAGGTCGCCCGCGAGGTGGGCCAGGAGTCTTGGAACATTTTCGGCCAGCTGGCGGCGCAGCGGGCCGCGCCGCTCAACGAGGTCACCAAGCGCTGTCTGCGTTGGCGCGACGCCGCCGCGGACATGGTTTGCGAGACCGCCACCGCGCTCGAGCTTCCCCAGACGGTGGTCGAGCGGGCGCTGTCGATGCTGCAGCGCAGTCTCGACGTGACGCTCGTGCGCATGTGCCAGTCCTTCGAGGCCGAGCGCCGGCGCTCCCACGAGGAGTTGACGCGTCGCCAGGAGGAGCTCGCGTTCATGGCCACCCACGACGCGCTCACCGGGCTTCCCAATCGCACGCTGATCCTCGACCGCGTCGAGCAGATGCTGGTGCGCGCGCGTCGCAACCAGACCCCGGTGGCGGCGCTATTCATCGATCTCGACAACTTCAAGGGCATCAACGACACGCTCGGGCACGGCGTCGGCGACCGGCTGCTGTGCGCGGTCGCCGCGCGCCTGGAGGGCGTCGTGCGCGACATCGACGCGCTCGGGCGCCTCGGCGGCGACGAGTTCGTCGTCGTGGCCGAAGGCATGTCGCTTGCGGCCGGGCCGGAGCTGATCGCCGAGCGCCTGCTGTCGGCGCTCGCGCAGCCGTTCAAACTGAAGGGCGCCGAGAGCACGCGCCTGGTCGTCACCGCGAGCGTCGGGGTCGCGATGGGCGATCGCGCCACCGCCGAAGAGCTCTTGCGCGACGCCGACATTGCCATGTACCGCGCCAAGTGGGAGGGCAAGAACGGCTACGTCGTGTTCGAGTCCGGCATGCAGGACGTGGTGCAGACCAAGATGGAGCTCGAGATGGACCTGCGCGACGCTTACTCCAAGGAGGAGTTCTTCGTCGTCTACCAGCCCACGTTCGACCTGCGCGCGATGGTCCCCACCGGGATGGAGGCTCTGATCCGCTGGCGTCATCCCACGCGTGGCGTCGTGCAACCCGATGACTTCGTGCCGTTGCTGGAGGAGACGGGCTTGATCGTGGAGGTCGGCAGATGGGTGCTGGGCGAGGCCTGCCGTCAAGGCGCCGAGTGGCGCGATGCCGGCCACCCTGTGGGCGTCGCTGTCAACGTCGCGGCCCGCCAGCTCGATCGCGACGTGTTCGTCGACGAAGTCCGGGAGGCGCTGAGCGACTCTGGCCTGCAGCCCGACGCGCTCACGCTCGAGATCACCGAGACCACGATCATGAGCAACGCCGAGGAGACCGCTCGCCGGCTCGCGATCATCAAGGAGCTTGGGGTGCGCGTGGCGATCGACGACTTCGGCACCGGCTACTCCTCGCTTGCCTACCTGCAGCGCTTCCCCGTCGACGCGCTGAAGATCGACCGCTCGTTCATCTCCAGAATCCAAGAGGACACTGACGGCGAGACGCTGATCAGGACGCTCGTGCAGCTCGGCAAGTCACTGTCGATCGAGACGCTCGCCGAGGGCATCGAGCAGGCTCGCGAGCTGTCGCTGCTACAGGAGGAGAGCTGCGACACGGGCCAGGGCTTCCTGTTCGCTCGTCCGCTCGACGCGGAGGCCTGCCAGTCGTTCCTGGAGAACTGGGCGGGGTCGAACACGCTGGCGCCGCCGGACGCTCCTCGTTTGACGGCCTGAGCGCCGGCGTCGTCGCCGGCAAGGCCGCGGGGGCCAACCACCTTCGCGCGCGGGAGCTAACCCACCCTCGGGAGCTAACCCACCTTCACAAGGTCTCGTGCGGGCGCGATCCGCCACCGCGTTGCGAGATCCGCAAGCTCGCCTTCCAGCGCCCAGCGGTCGGCCAGCGGCTCGCCCTCGTATTCGACACTTGCCCCCTTCAGCGTCATCGAGCCGCTGTTGTCGCCGATCGCCCGCAGCTCGGCCACCTCCTGCTCGCTGAGTCGCAGCTCGGACGGCAGTGTGGCAAGCTCGGCGCGCTTGTCCTCGATCGACCGGGCGCTCGCGCCGCTCTCCTGGATCAGCGTTGGGGCGACACAGTGCACCATCGGCTGTGCGAGATTCCACTGGCAGGCCAGCTGCAGCATCGTGAGATCGTGGCGTTGCGCATAGGGACGCATACGCTCGAGCTTCGCCACACCCGCATCGACCCATCCGTCGGGGCGGAACTTGCGGTGGTCGTACTCGGCGAACTCGTGCCCGCTGCGCACGTCGTCGTGAAACACGCCGCCATAGTCGACAACGCGTGTGATCAGCCGCACGTCGTGGGTCGCGGCCGCCTCGAGCACCAGCTCGCCCGGCCACGGCTCCATCGGGCTGAGGATGATCATCGCCCAGTCGATCAGCTCTCCGAAGCGCTCGACGCAATCGATCAGGTCGAGCGTGAAGCCGTTTGCCGGGCCGGGAGCCACACCGAGCAGTCGCGTCAATCCCGCCTCGCGCACCGCCGCCATCCCCTCCCACACGGCCTCGCTCGTGTAGCCCGTGCGATCGGGGTTGTGCAGCAGCAGCAGATCGAACCGCTCGGCGCCGAGACGCTCGAGGCTCCGCTCGGCCGCCATGCGTATGTAGGCGCCGTAGGCGCCGGCATCGCGCAGGCGCGGGTCGGTGAAGCGTGGGAAGCCCTTCGCGCCTTCGCGCTCGCCCTCGTAGAAGTCGTGTCCGATCGCGCCGATCAAGCAGAAGCTGTCGCGCTTGACGCCCTCGATTGCCGCTCCGAGCACGCGATCTGCCTCGCCCGCGCCGTAGGCGTCGGCACTCATCACCGTGTCAATTCCGCTGCCGGGACGCAGCAGCGCCAGCAGACGCTCCTGCTCCAGCGGCTCGCCGAAGTGCATGAAGCGCCCGCCACTCCAGGTGCCGATCACCGTTCTCGTGGGGTCCATCGTCACTGCAGAGTAGAGCGGTGCGCGGTGCGAGCGCGCAGTGCCGCTTCAAGTCGCTCGAGCGCATGGCGCACGCTCTGCTCCTCGGGCTCCAGCGCGGACGGCGGAAGCGCCGCGTCGGCGGTCTCGACCACGCCGGGTTGCAGCTCCTCCAGCTCCTCGATCCGCTCGCGCAGGTCCTCGCGCCGCTCACCCGCCAGCTCCACCAGCGCAGCGGCATAGGCACGCTCCAGCTCGATTGCGGCAAGCGCCACACGGGAGCCGTCGAGGTCGAGCCGCGCACGCAGCACCAGCTCCTCGCACAGCAGGTGACTCTCGCGAGCCGACAGCAACGCGGCCAGTCGCTCCTGCGGGCGCAACACGCTCGCGCGCCGGCCGGCTCGCTTGTCTGACAGCAGCAGATCGCGTGCGCTCACCCACAGGCCGTCGGCCACGTGCTCACCCTCGCCGAAGCCGGCGCGCACGATCAGCGCTTGCGCGGGCGAGACCTCGTGGATGTGGGGCTCCGCCGAGGCGATGCGATGGGCGAACAGCATGCGGTTGAGCACATCCGCGGCTGTCTGAGCCTCGCGCTCGGCATCGAGCTCTCGCAGCCACGTGTGCGCCTGGCTCTCGGCCGACAGCGCGACGGGATCGATGATCGTCGCGCGCGTCACCGGCACCGGAGTCGGTCCTGGCTCCGGGTCGACACGGCGTGTGCGCGTACGCCGGCCGAGCATTCCCCGGCGATCGGCGCCGACGGTGCTCAACACGATCACGTGCTGAGGCTCCCCGGCATCCGGCGCGACGGTCGCCTTGCGCAGCAGATAGCGGCCGTCGGAGGGCCCGAGCTGCCACGGGAGCTCCATCTGCACGAAGGTGAACAAGCGCGTGGGCACAAGCGCACGGTACCCTGTAGCCGATGTCCGACGGTAAGAGAGTGGCCTCGGGGTTGCGCGAGCGTTTCGCCGATGGCGCCGAGGACAAGCTCGGCAAGGCGCTGGCCGATCTGATCGAGAACCCCCTGGTGTCGGGCACGATCGGTCGGGCGTTCGACGCGCGCGACCGTGCTGCCCAAGCCCAGGAGCTTGCGCTGAGCGCGTTGAACCTGCCGACCGCGGCCGACATCGAACGTCTCACGCGCCGCTTGCGCTCGGTGTCCCAGCGCCTGGAGGGCATCGAGGACGGTGTGCATCGTCTCAACCGCGCGCTCTCGGACGGCGGGATCGACACGCGCCTGTCGGCCGTCGAGGATCAGCTGAAGACGCTCAGCGGGAAGTTGGCCCCGAAAGGCAACTCTGCGGCTACACCCAAGGCTGCCGCCGCGAGCAAGGCCGCGAAGGCCACGCCCAAACGGACGGGGACGGCACCCAAGCGCACAGCGACACCCAAGCGCGCGAGCAAGAAGACTCCTTAGGCGAGCGCGGCGGCGGCCGCGCGGCCCATCGCCTCGACCGCCGTCGCGAGCGTGTGGTCGTCAATGCGGGTACGAGCGCCGGTGGCGTCGAACGTGTCGGTGACGATCAGCAGGCAGCCGACTTCGATCCCGGCGGCGGCGGCCACCGCGAACAGGCTCGACGCCTCCATCTCCACAGCGATCGCGCCCGCCGCGCTCCATTCTTGCGGGCGCCGATCATTGGGGTCGTAAAACAGGTCGGTGCTGACGATCCGCCCTTGGTAGTGCGCTCGCCGATCGGTGGGTTTGCTCGCGTGTGAGTCTGCTCGCCCACCAGGGTGCCCGTCTGCCGCTCTGTCCTCGAGTGCACCCAGTAGCGCGTCGGCAAGACGCGGATCGGCACGCGTGAGCTCGCCCGCTCCCAGCGCCGCACTGGCGCCATCGGCGGCAATGGCCTCACGCGCGAGCACCAACTCGCCGAGGCCAAGCATCGGATCCAGCGCTCCGCAGGTGCCCACGCGGATCGCGCGTCGCACGCCGAGCGCGATCAGCTCGTGCAGGACGATCGCCGCGCTCGGGCCGCCCATGCCGGTGCTCTGCACGCTCAGCGGCTGCCCGTCGGCGGCGGTGCCCGTGTAGCCCCACAGTCCGCGGTGGTGGTTGAACATGAGCGGTTTCTCCAGCAGCAACTGCGCGAGCGCGAGCGCGCGGCCCGGGTCGCCCGGCAGCAGCACCCGCTCGGCCAGCGCCGCGGTCGGGCGCAGGTGGATCGTTCGGGGCTCGCTCGGGGTCGCGGCATCGCCCCCGGACGCGGGTTGGGTCGGCTCGATGTGATTCACGGCCGGCGACTTTAGACTGCCCTCGATGAACGCGTCCAGGACAGATGAGCCGGAGGGCGCCGATCGGCCGACACCCGCCACGCCGGCGTCGGATGCTCAGGAGCTGACACTCGCCCAGGTGGCGATACGCGCCGGCGTCTCCCCGGCGACGGTGAGGCGCTGGGTGAAGGATGGGCTGGTGCCCCAGTACGAAGGGGTATGGACGCAGGCGGCGGCCTCGCACGTGCGGATCGTCGCGCGCTTGCGCGAGCGCGGGCACGGGATCGAGCAGATCCGCGCGGCCTCCCAGAGCGGGGGCCTTGCGTTTGGCTACGTGGACGAACTGCTGCCCAGCTCCACCACGCGCTACACGCTGGAGGAGGCGGCGGAGGCGACCGGCATGGACCCGCAGACGATCGAGCGGATCGTGGCGGCGATGGGGCTGAGCGTGCTGACGGTCGAGTCGATCTCCGAGGAGGACCTGGAGGTGTTGCGCTACGGCGCGAACATCCTCGCGGCGGGCTTTCCCCTGCAGGCGCTGATGCAGATCGCGCGCGTGTACGGGCAGGCGATGGCCCAGATCGCCGACGCCGAGGTGCGGCTGTTCCACCTGTATGTGCACGAGCCGTTGATGCGCGAAGGGGTGCCCGGCGTCGAGGTGGTCGAGCAGATGGAGTCGATCACGCGCGAGATGCTGCCGTTCGCGCTGCCGTTCATCAACTACCTGCACGGTCGTCTACTGGCCCATTTCGTAGAGCAGGACGTGATCGGCCACATCGAGGCCGACCTCGACATCGATGGCGCCGCGGTGGGACAGATGCGGGTGTGCATCGCGTTCGCCGACCTCGCCGGCTACACGCGCCTGACCGAGGAGCACGGCGACGAGCAGGCGGTCGACACGGTCGAGCGATTCGTGGAGATCGTCGAGCGCACACTGCCGATCGACGCGCGCGTGATCAAGACGCTCGGCGACGAGGTGATGGTGGTGGGCGCCGACCCGGTTGCGCTGACCTCCTGGGCGGTGGAGCTCGGCGCGGAGCTGCCCGAGGGCTCGCCCGCGCCGCGGATCGGCATCCACAGCGGCGCGGCGCTGTATCGCGACGGGGACTACTACGGGCGCGAGGTCAACCGCGCGGCGCGTGTGGTGGCGCGCGCGGCCGGTGGCGAGGTGCTGGTGACGCGAGCGGTCGTGGAGGCCGCCGGCGGAGCGGGTGGCCTGCGCTTCGAGCTGATCGGCGAAATCGGCCTGAAGGGCTTCACCGAGCCGACCGAGCTGTTCCAGGCGTTCTCCTCGGAGGGGTAGGGCGTGACCGTCGCCGAGCTGCGCGAGCAAGTGCGTACCGGCGGTTTGCTCGCGGGCGATGGGAATGTGATCGCGATGCTCTCCGGTGGGCGCGACTCGGTGTGCCTGCTGGACGTCGCCGTTGCACTGTGTGGCACGGCGCGCGTGCATGCGCTTCACGTCAACTACGGCCTGCGCGCCGAGTCGCGCGGGGACGAGGCCCACTGTCGCGAGCTGTGCGAGCGCCTGGGGGTCGAGCTCGAGGTCGTCCGTGCCGAGCGGGCGCCGGGCGCGAGCGGGAACATGCACGCGTGGGCGCGTGAGCTGCGCTACGCAGCGGCGATGAGCCTCGCCGAGACTCGCGACGCGCTCGTTGCCACAGGGCACACCGCAACCGATCAGGTCGAGACGATCCTCTACCGCCTGGCGGCTTCGCCTGGACGCCGGGCGCTGCTTGGCATGTCAGAGCGCGACGGGGCGCTTGTGCGGCCATTGTTGGGGCTGACACGCCAAGCGACCGGCGACTACTGTCGGGAGCTGAAGCTCGCGTGGCGCGAGGACTCGAGCAACGACAGCGAGCGCTACGCCCGCGCACGCGTGCGCCACGGGCTGCTCGTGGCGCTCGACGCGGTGCACCCGGCGGCGCAAGCCAACGTGCTGCGCACCGCCGAGCTGCTGCGCGAGGAGACCGAGCTGCTGGACGCGCTCGTCGACGCCGAGCTTGACGACCGCGAGAGCATCGCGATCGAGCGACTGCGCGAGCTGCCCCCGACGCTACAGCGGCTGGTGACGATCCGTCTGGCGGAGCAGGCGGCCGGCACGTATGTGCCGCAGGCGGGCGAGCGCGTGGGAGATATCCTCGCGCTCGGCGCACGCGGCGGGCGAGCCGAGCTGCACGTGGGTGGGCTCGTCGGCGCGGTGATCGAAGGCGGCGTGCTGCACATGGCCGCGATCTCGCCGCGCGAGCAGCACTAGCAGCGCCGCCAGAGCCACCGGCAACGGGACGAGCCCGCCCGCCAACTGCGCGGGCAGCGCCGGCGACACGATGATCGACGGTCGCCAGTGCACTTTCGCGGCGCTCGCGAGCCGGCCCGGGGGCGGGGACGGCCCGGTGGTCAATACACTCCTCTGCGTGGTGCCCACACCAGAGCGCGTCGCCTTGGCGACTCCCGGGGAAGCTTCCGAAGTGGGAGAGGTGCTCGTGGCCGCCGAGGACCTGCAGCGGCGCGTGCGCGAGCTCGGCGAGTCGATCTCGCGCGATTACGCCGGCCGGCCGCTGCTGCTCGTGGGTGTGCTCAAGGGCGCCGTGTTCTTCCTGAGCGACCTGATGCGCTTCATCGACATTCCCGTGGAGGTCGACTTCATGGCGGTCGCCTCCTACGGCTCGGCAACCGACTCCTCCGGGGTGGTGCGCATCCTCAAGGATCTCGACATCGCGATCGAGGGTCGCGACGTGCTGATCGTCGAGGACATCGTGGACTCCGGGCTGACGCTGCAATACCTTCTGCGCAACCTCGGCTCGCGCAATCCGGCGTCCCTGGAGGTGTGCGCGCTGCTCACCAAGCCCGACCGGCGCAAGGTCGATCTGCCGACGCGCTATGTCGGCTTCGAGATCCCCGACCGCTTCGTGATCGGCTACGGGCTCGACTACGCCGAGCGCCATCGCAACCTTCCGTTCGTTGCGGTGCTTGAGAGATAGAACATCATGGGCACGACCAGCTATCCCCAAAATCTCGCTCCCAAAGACCGTCGAGCACGCGGGTGCGCATCGGGTCCTCGAACGCTCAAACGGCCGGTGATTGCGGCCTCTCGTGGTAGGCTGAGGGACTGGCGGCCCGGTCCTCCAACGACGCCGGTACCCAGGATCTAAGCCCATGAGCCGATTCTTCAAGAGCGCCGCATTCCCGATTTTGATCGTGGTTGTGCTCGCCTTCTTCCTGTCGAAGTTGATCGTTCCCAACTCGCAGAAAGGGCCCGAACACAGCTATCGGACGCTCGTCGCCGAAAACATCCCACGTCACGAAGTGAAGTCGGCCGAGCTGAAGGTCAAAGACAACTCGGTGTCGGTCGAACTCAACAACAAGGAAAAATTCGAAGTCGGCTACGTCGACCAGGCTGCGCCGACCCTGATCGCCGATCTCGAAAAAGCGGGCGCCGGCACCAAGTTCAACATCGAAGCGAACAAGACGAGCATCTGGCCGACGCTGCTCAGTTTTGGGCTGCCACTGATCCTGATTCTCGGCTTCTGGTTCTTCCTCATCAACCAGATGCAGGGCGGCGGCTCGCGCGTGATGAGCTTCGGCAAGTCGCGCGCCAAGCGCCTGTCGGCCGACTCCCCCAAGATCACTTTCCGTGACGTCGCCGGGGTCGACGAGGCCGTCGAGGAGCTGCACGAGATCAAGGAGTTCCTCGAGAACCCCAAGAAGTTCCAGGCGCTGGGGGCGCGAATACCCACCGGGGTGCTCTTGTACGGGCCTCCGGGAACGGGCAAGACGCTGCTCGCGCGCGCCGTCGCCGGCGAGGCTGGCGTGCCGTTCTTCTCGATCTCAGGCTCCGACTTCGTGGAGATGTTCGTCGGCGTCGGCGCCTCGCGCGTGCGCGACCTGTTCGAGCAGGCCAAGCAAAACAGTCCCTGCATCATCTTCATGGACGAGATCGACGCTGTTGGCCGGCACCGCGGTGCGGGTCTCGGCGGCGGCCACGACGAGCGCGAGCAGACGCTCAACCAGTTGCTGGTAGAGATGGACGGCTTCGAGGCGAAGGACAACATCATCATGATCGCGGCTACCAACCGGCCCGACATCCTCGACCCCGCTTTGCTGCGTCCCGGTCGCTTCGACCGCCAGATCGCCGTCGACCGCCCCGACCGCAAGGGCCGCGCGAAGATCCTCGAGGTTCACACGCGCGGCAAGCCGCTCGCGAAGGTGATCGACATCGACGCGCTGGCCGGC
Source organism: uncultured Solirubrobacterales bacterium (assembly GCA_963831725.1). GTDB lineage: Bacteria > Actinomycetota > Thermoleophilia > Solirubrobacterales > Solirubrobacteraceae > Palsa-744. Next base: position 1,594,444 of record CAWHRF010000004.1, on the reverse strand, counting down.
CAAACGCCGGGCTTCACCGGGGCCGATCTCTCCAACCTGATCAACGAGGCCGCGCTGCTTTCCGCCCGTACCGGCAAGCGCGAAATCGGCCAGGAAGAGCTCGAGGAGGGGATCATGCGCGTGATCGCCGGCCCCGAGAAGAAGACGCGCGTGATGAGCAAGAAGGAGCGCCTGATCACCGCCTACCACGAGATGGGCCACGCGATCGTCGGCCATTTCCTGGAGCACTCCGACCCGGTCCACAAGATCTCGGTGATCTCCCGCGGCCAGGCACTCGGCTACACGATCTCGATGCCCCAGGAGGATCGTTTCCTCACCACCCGCGCGGAGCTCAACGACACGATGGCGATGACGCTCGGCGGACGTGCCGCGGAGGAGATCATCTTCGACGAGATCACCACCGGCGCCTCCAACGACCTGGAGAAGGTCACCGCCACCGCCAAGCAGATGGTGATGCGCTTCGGCATGAGCGAGAAGCTCGGCCCGCGCGTGTTTGGACACGAGCACGGCCAGCCGTTCCTCGGTCGCGAGTTCTCAACCGAGCCCGACTACTCCGATGAGATCGCGCGTGAGATCGACGATGAGGTGCGGCGTATCGTCGAGACCGCCCACCAGAGCGCCAAGAACATCCTCACCGAGCACCAGGAGGACCTCAACAAGATCTCCGAGATTCTCGTCAAGCGCGAGACGATCGAGAAGGAGGAGTTCCTGGCTCTGCTCGACGGCAAGTCAGAGCATGAAGTGTTCGGCGCCGAGGAGCCCCCGGCGCCCGAGCTGTCGGCGCCGCCGGCACCCGCCGACCGCGCCGGTCGCGAAACCCCACGCCCGTTGCCACGGCCGGGGTTGGCCGGTGGCACAGCGGACATGCGTGGGAGCGATACCAACGGTCCCTCCGTAACCTGACGAGCGTATAGGCGCGCCTGGCGGCGTCCTACCGATCGAAGATCGATGGAATCTCCGATCGGCCAGCTCGTGTGCTCAGCACACTTCGCTCCCTGCGTCCTTGCCAGCCACACCTATACGTTCGTCAGGAGCCCAGTGTTGAAAAACTCACAGACGTGAGCTTGTCGTATCGGCTGATGGGGGTCGTGAACGTCACTCCCGATTCGTTCTCCGACGGGGGACAGTTCCTGGATGCGGACGCCGCGATTGCGCATGGGCTTGAGCTTGTCGAGCAGGGCGCGCACATTCTCGACATCGGTGGCGAGTCCACGCGGCCGGGCGCCGAGCCTGTCGGCGTCGAGGAGGAGCTGCGGCGTGTGCTGCCTGTCATTGAGGGGCTCGCAGAGGCCGGCAAGTCGGTCGATGCTCGCACGCGGATCTCGATCGACACCTCCAAGGCGGCTGTGGCACGTGCCGCCCTGGCCGCCGGCGCGACGCTCGTCAACGACGTCAGCGCGCTGCGTGCCGATCCGGAGATAGCGTCCATCGTGGCCGAAAGCGGCGCCAACTGCTGTCTCATGCACATGCTCGGCGAGCCACGCACGATGCAGCGCGGGGTGGGTGGGTCCTCATATAACGATGTCGTCGCTGACGTGCGGGCCTTCCTGGAGCAGCGGATGGCGTTCGCGGTGGGCGAGGGGATCGCCGAGGATCGGATCCTGCTGGACCCCGGGATCGGCTTCGGCAAGACGGTCGAGCACAATCTCACGCTGCTGCGCCGCCTCGATGAGATCGTGGCCCTGGGACGCCCGGTTGTCGTGGGCACATCGCGCAAGAGCTTCCTCGGGCGGATCGCGGCACGGGGGAGCAGCGCCGTGGCTCGGGGTGCGGGTGAGAGTGGCGCCGCGCGCAAGCCCGTTGTACAGCCGGCGCCTGAGATAGCCGAGCGCCTGCCGGGCACGATCGCCACCAACGTGATGGCGCTCGAGCGCGGCGCCAGCGTGTTCCGCGTGCACGATGTCGCCGAGGTGGGCGGCGCGCTGGCTGTGGCGGCTGCTACGTTGAGCGGCAAATGGACAGCGAGGCCGACGACGAGCTGAGCGACGAGGAGCCCGTCGAGGACGACGACGAGAGCTTTGAGACTGTCACGATCGAGATCAGTGGCCTCTCGCTGTACACCCACCACGGAGTGAGCGAGGCCGAGCGTGAGATCGGCCAGCGTCTGCTGATCGACCTGCGCCTGGACGTCGGCGAAACCGACGCCACCGTCACCGACCGCGTCGAGGACACCGTCGACTACGCCGAGGTCTGCCAGCTCGTCGCGCTCGTCGCCCAGCAGCGCTCCTACAAGACGCTCGAGCGTCTGTGCAGCGCGATCGCCGACCGCCTGCTCGGCGACTTCGAGCTGGAAGGGGTATGGGTGAAGGCGTCCAAGCCCGAGCCGCCGATCCCGCTGCCGGTGGACGACGTGTCGGTGGAGGTCTGGCGCGAGGCCGGGGAGTAGCGCGGCTCGCGGGCTGTTGCGTCTTGCAGAGCTCGAATAGCCTTTCGTCTCGATGCCCACGCGCAGCGGCCTGCTCGGCCTTGGATCGAACGTCGGCGACCGCCGCGCCCATCTGCAGGCGGCGGTCGACGCGCTGCCGTCCGTCGGCGTGCGGGTGGTGCGTGCGTCTTCGGTCTACGACACCGACCCGGTGGGCGAGGTGCTCGAGCAGCCGAGCTTCCTGAACGCCTGCCTGCTCGTGGAGACGGCACTGGAGCCATTGGAGTTGCTGGACGCGGTAAAGCGACTGGAGGCGGAGTTGGGGCGCGTCGCCGGCGGTGTGCGCCACGGGCCGCGGGCGATCGACATCGACGTCCTGCTGCTTGGCGACCTCGAGCTTGCGCACGAGCGGATGAAGCTGCCGCACGAGCAGGTGCTCTCGCGTCGCTTCGTCTTGATCCCCGCGCTGGAGCTCGACTTCGAGCTTGCCACCCCCGACGGCAGGCGACTGTCGGATGCGCTGGCGCCGCTCGGCGTGGGTGGGACCTCGAGCGAGGGCGTGCGCTGGGCCGGATCGCCCCCGCGGATCGATCGCGTGGAAGGATCGGCCGGCATCGGCGTCAAGTCCTGAAGGGCCACGGCTGGCCCGGACGGGGCGGGTCGTATGAGGAGAGGCTGGTTCTCGGCGACCCGTCCCGACTTTCTCCTTGACACGTTAGTTAGCAGTCACTAATCTCCTGCGCCATGACTTGGGGCGACGGCTTGGAGCGGTTGTGATCGAGCGTCTTGCGAACCTCGCGGTTGGGCATTCGCGGCGCACGCTGCTGATCTCAGGGGCCGTGTTCGTGCTGGCTGCCGCGCTCGGCGGGCCGATCGTCTCGATCCTCAAGAGCGAAAACTCCGACTTCCAGGACCCCAAATCTCAGAACCAGCAGGTGCTGCGGGTGATCGAACGGGCCACCGGACAGACCGCCACCTACGGTCTCGTGGCGCTCGTGCCGAGCGCGGGCGACGTGCGCACCGACCTCGCCGCTCAGCGCGAGAGCGCGCACGTAGCCGCGCTGCTTGCCACCCAACCCGGTTTTCAGCGCGCGGTCGACTATCCGGCTGCGCACCTGCCCGAGCTGGTCTCGCGCAACGGTCGTGAGACGCTTGTGCTCGGCGCGTTTGCCAAGCAGGAAGACTCCGCCCATGCGGTCGAGCACGTGCGTCCATTGCTGGCTGGGGCGGGTGTGCGCTTCGGCGGCGACGACATCGCCTTCGACGAGGTCAACGAACAGACCACCTCGGATCTGCGCCGCGCCGAGACGTTCGCCTTCCCGATCCTGCTGCTGCTGTCCTTCTGGGTGTTTCGCGGGCTGATCGCCGCGGCGCTGCCACTGCTGGTGGGGGGCTTTGCGATCGTGCTCACCTTCCTGGTGCTGCGCATCGTCGACCAGTTCGCGGGGCTGTCGATCTTCGCTGTGAATCTCGTCACCGGCGTCGGTCTCGGCCTCGGGATCGACTACAGCCTGTTCGTGCTCTCGCGCTATCGAGAGGAGCTCGCCGGCGGTGCCGACACCCGCGCGGCGATCCTGCGCACGTTGCAAACGGCCGGGCGCACCGTGATGTTCGGCTCGCTCACGGTCGCGGGCGCGCTTGCCTCGATGCTCGTGTTCCCGATCCGCTTTCTGTACTCGATGGGGGTGGGCGGCGCGACTGTCGCACTGTGCGCCGGGGTCGTCTCGCTTGTCGTGCTTCCCGCCGTGCTGGTGGCGCTCGGCCCGCGCATCAACGCGCTCGCACCCGCACGCTTGCAACGCAGCGCGGCACGCTCGGCGCAATCCAGCGAGCAGGGCGGCTGGTATCGACTCGCGCGTGGCGTGATGCGCCGCCCGGGACTGGTCGCGGTGGTCACGGCCGTCGCGCTTTTGGCCGCTGCCTCACCCGCACTGCGGCTCTCGCTCGTGCCGGCCGACGCCCACGTGCTGCCCGCCTCTTCCCAGGCGCGCCAGGTGGCCGAAGCGCTCACCCACGAATTCGCCGTCGATCCCTCCCAGACGATCACGATGGTCGTGCGCGCGCCAGCGAGCGATGGCGCGGCCGTCGCCGCGATCGCCGCACGCACAAGACAGACGGCGGGTGCCCAGGCCAGTCAGGGTCCCCCGCGCTATGTCGGCGGGGGCGTGTGGGAGATCGAACAGCAGCCCAAGGGAACCGACGGCGCGCCCGCCAACCAGGCGCTCGTCAAGCACCTGCGCGCGATCGGGGCGGGTGGGACTTCATCCACCCTGCTGGTGGGCGGCGCCACGGCATGGTTTGTCGACCAGAAGGCCGCGATCTCCGCGCATCTGCCGCTGGCGCTGGCGATCCTCGCCGTCGTCACCGCGGGCTTCCTGTTCGTGATGACCGGCTCGCTGATCCTGCCGTTCGTGGCGCTCCTCATGAACCTGCTCACGGTCGCCGTGGGGGCCGGTTTGCTGGTGCTGATCTTCCAGGACGGCCACCTCGACGGCCTGTTCGGCTTCACGCCGATCGGGGGCCTCGAGGAGTCGAATCTCGTGCTGCTGTTCATCATCGCCTTCGCGCTATCCACCGACTACGGCGTGTTCCTGCTCGGACGTATCAAGGAGGCCCACGACACGGGCCTCGCCACCCGCGACGCGGTCGCCTACGGACTGGAGCGCACCGGGCGCCTGGTCACGGCCGCCGCGCTCCTGTTCTGCGTGGCGATCGGCGCGTTTGCGACCTCGCACATCTTCTTCATCAAGCAGCTCGGCGTCGGCGCCGCACTGGCGGTGGCGATCGACGCCACCGTCGTGCGCGCACTGCTCGTGCCCGCGATCATGGGCCGTCTGGGAGAGTGGACCTGGTGGGCGCCAAGGCCGCTACGGCGCTTGCACAAGCGCATCGGCATCGGCGAGGCCGCGGTTCCCGAGGCCGGCGGGGCCTAGCGATCCGTCTGACTCCCGCTCAGGACGGCGCCGGCGCCGGCAGCCACTCTGCCGGCAATGTTCCCGCGGGCACTTCGCCCGCCTGCGGCTCGAACCAGCGCGTCAGGCGTGTGCAGGGGCGGGTGGGCGGGCCTTCAATCAAAGGCCTGACGTCGGCCACGGTCATCAGCAAGCGGATCGAGCTGCCGATCTGCAGGTCGGCAGCGTTGGGCTGATCGCCGCCGAGCACGCCGTCGGCGATCCACGCGTCGATGTGGTCAAGCTGTGCTCGCAGCGCGGCCAGATCGGCTCTTACGATCTCGTCCTCGGCGTGATTGCGCCGGGCCATCAGCTTCGCCGTCGGGCGCAGCGCCGGGCGCAGCAGCGCCGGCGGCAGTGGCAGCTTGGCGTCGCCCGCGTAGCTCTCCATGCACTTGGGGTTGCGCAGGAACCCGGCGTCGAGAATGCGCCGCGGCACGCTCTGCAGCACCTCATCGCCCCACCGCTCGGCCTCGAGCACACGCGCGCGTGCGACCGCATCCGACAGCGGCGGCAGCAACGGCGGCTCCGGCACGAGTGTGTCGAGGCGGTGCATGATCGTGCGCGAGCCCGCCAGACGCTCGCCGTCGATGCGCAGGCCCGGCACGGTGTTGCCGCCATAGCGCAGCGGCCCGATCGCAAGCTGCGTCAATGGCAGCAAGTCGATGCGCTTGTAGTCGATCGACTTCAACCGCAGCGCCACCTCGACGGCCGCGCACGGATGCGATCCGGGTAGCGCATACAGCTTCACGTTCACGCCCCGGAGCATAGGTCCTTTTGCGCTGCGCGTGCATCCTGGCTGGCTCGCCGACCAGGATCGCAAGACGGCGGGGTGGGAAAGGTCACCGTTGCGCGGCACAGAGCGGGCGGCAGGGCGAGGGAGGGCGGGCAGGGCGGACCTCAGCGCAGCAGCGGGGCGCTATGCCCATAATCCCTGACCATGCTGCTTGTCGTCGACGTTGGCAACACCCAAACGCATTTCGGCGCGTTCCGCGGCGAGGAGCTGATCGAGCACTGGCGTTTCGCCACGGTGCGCGAGTCCACCGCCGACCAGCTCGGCGCGGCGCTTCGCAACCTCCTGGAGTTGCGCGGGCTGTCCTTTGACGATCTGTCGGCCTCGATCGTGTCCTCCACCGTGCCCCATCTGGAGCCGGAATGGACCGCGATGGCCGCGCGCTACCTCGGCCACGAGATGCTCGTCGTCGGACCCGGGCTGAAGACCGGCATGGCGATCCGCTACGACAACCCGCGCGAGATCGGCGCGGACCGGCTCGTCAACGCGGTGGCCCTGCGTGCCCGCTTCGGCGGGCCGGCCGTGTGCGTGGACTTCGGCACCGCCACCACCTTCGACGTGCTCTCCGCCGCCGGCGAGTACATCGGCGGCTCGCTGATGACCGGAATCGAAATCTCCCTGGAGGCGCTCACCGAGCGCGGCGCGCGGCTGCCGAAGGTCGAGCTGGCCCCGCCGACGAGCGTGATCGCCAAGAACACGATCGATGCGATCCGCTCCGGGGTGGTGTTCGGCTACGCCGGAGCCGTCGATGCGATCCTGCGGCGCATCTACGACGAGCTGGACGGGCGCGTCGCGGTCGTCGCGACCGGCGGGCTCGGACACCTGGTCGTGCCCTTCACGGAGGAGATCGAGGAGGTTGACGATCTGCTCACGCTCACGGGGCTGCGGCTGATTCAGGAGATGAACGTCGCGTAGCGGGCACGGGCGTTGAGGTTGGTGTTCTTTTTGTGTTCCTTGTGCTGCTGAATAGTTCCGAGCTGTAACGAGTTCTTTTTTTAGAGCACAACATCCACGTTCCGCGATGGATCTGCCACGGCGCTCGGTGGCTCGGCGGATCGGGCTCGGACAGATCGGTGGTGGGCGTCACAATGAGATGGTGCCCCAGCTCACAGACTCCTGGACGCTCGGTCCCCTGACGGTTCCCAACCGCGTGATGCTCGCGCCGCTTGCGGGGATCGGCAACTGGTTCGTGCGCCTGCAGGCCAAGCGTCATGGCGCGGGGATGGCCGTCTCCGAGATGGTCTCCTCGCACGCGATCTTCCACGGCAACGAGCGCACCTGTGTGGAGATGCTGCGGATCGACCCGCGCGAGCGCGCGGATGGCGGGCCGGTGTCGATCCAGTTGTTCGGACAGGACGCGGCCGTCATGCGCGTCGCCGCGCGCGTTGTCGCCGAGGCGGGCGCCGACGTGATCGATCTCAACATGGGCTGTCCCGTGCCCAAGGTCTGCAAGACCGGCGCCGGCGCCGCGTTGCTCGACGACCCCGACGTCGCGGTGGCGGTCGCCCGCGCCGCCCGTGAGGGCAGCGGACTGCCTGTCACCGTCAAGCTGCGCTCCGGCCGGCGCCCCGGGGACACCAGCGGCGTGGCACTCGCCCAGCGACTCGTCGCCGAGGCCGGTGTAGCGGCGATCGCGTTTCACCCGCGCTCGGCCGCCGTCCACCACAAAGGCGTCCCCGACTACGAGCTCGCCGCACAGCTCGTGCAGCAGCTCGACGCGCCCGTGATCCTCACCGGCGGACTGCACGACGCCGAGAGCACGCTCTCCGCCTTCCAGCAGACAGGCGCCACCGCGGTCATGCTCGCGCGCGGCTCACTCGGCAACCCGTGGCTTTTCGAGCAACTGCTCGGCACACGCAACGACGCTCCCACGCGCACGGAAGTGCTCGATGAGCTCTCCTGGACGATCGATCGCGCGGTCGAACATCTGGGCGCCACACGCGCAACGCGCTACCTGCGCAAGTTCTACCCGTGGTACGTGGCGCGCCTCGGTCTGGAGCGAGCGCACGCGAAGGCTTTGGGAGAGTCCCTGCAGAGAGCCCCCACGCTCGGGGACGCTCGCTATACTGCTGCGCTCGCCGCGCCTCCAGGGGTAGCGGTTCCCGCCTGAGTAGGCGGGTTTTCATCGCCCGCCAAAGCCAACCTCGCGGAGTCGGTCTCACCACATGCCGAAGGAAGTCATCCTCACCCCAGAAGGGCTTGAGAAGCTCCAGGAGGAGCTCGCGCTGCTCTCCACCGACAAGCGCCGCGAGGTCGCCCAGCGGATCAAGGAGGCGCGCGAGTTCGGCGACATCGCCGAGAACTCCGAGTACGACGACGCCAAGAACGAGCAGGCGATGCTCGAGAGCCGGATTGCCACTCTGCAGGAGAAGTTGCGCATGGCGAGCGTGATCGACTCCAAGGAGATCTCCACCGACGTCGTCGGCGTTGGTTCGGTCGTGCACGTCAAGGATGAGAAGACCGGCAAGTCGGTCAAGTACACGATCGTCGGCTCCGCCGAGGCCAACCCGCAGGAGGCCAAGCTCTCCAACGAGTCGCCCGTCGGACGCGCTCTGCTCGGTCGCAAGCGCAACGACACCGTCGCCGTCCAGGTCCCGCGCGGCCCCGCCCGCAAGCTGAAGATCACCAAGATCGACGTCGGCCTCAAATAGGTCTGCAGCGCAGCTCGCGTCGGTATAGGAGGCTGTCGGCTGAGCGTGCAAAGTCATTTTTTTACGATTCACGATGGCGACTACACATCGTAGCTACCATGGTATTGTGATGAAAAACGGAATACCACACACCGTTCGCCCCCCACTCGGCCATGGCTGACCCGGACGCCCCTGGCGACTCTCAAGGCCAGAGCCACGGCCTACCCGAGCTGATCGCCGAGCGTCGCGCCAAGGCGCAGCGGCTGCGCGACTCCGGAATAGAGATCGCCCCCTACGCATTCCCCAACGTCGAGCCGATCGCGTCTGTGCGCGGCGCCTACGAGCACCTGGAGGTTGGCGAGGAGACCGAGCAGCGCCATCGCGTGGCCGGACGCATCGCCGCGCGCCGCGGCGCCGGCAAGGCCGCGTTCCTCGATCTCATCGACCGCAGCGGCAAGATCCAACTGCACGCGCGCGCGGACGTGCTCGGCCCCGAGCAGCTCAAGCAGCTGCTGTCGCTCGACCTCGGCGACCTGCTCGGTGTCGACGGCGCGCCCCTGCGCTCGCGCCACGGCGAGCTCACGCTGCGTGTGGACCGCTTTCAGGTGCTCGGCAAGGCCCTGCGCCCGCCGCCCGACAAGCATGCGGGCCTGATCGACGTGGAGACACGCCAGCGCCGCCGCGAGCTGGACCTGATCGCAAACGAGGACGCCCGCAAGCTGTTCGCCGACCGTGCCCGGATCGTCTCCGCCGTGCGTGCGTATCTCGACGGCGATGGCTTTCTGGAGGTCGAGACGCCGGTGCTGCAACCGCTCTACGGCGGCGCGATGGCACGGCCGTTCACGACCCACCACAACGCCCTGGATCGCGAGCTGTATCTACGGATCGCGACCGAGCTGTACCTCAAGCGCCTGATCGTTGGTGGCCTCGAGCGCGTGTACGAGCTCGGCAAGAACTTCCGCAACGAGGGCCTCTCCACCAAGCACAACCCCGAGTTCACGGTGGTCGAGTGGTATGAGGCCTACGCCGACTACGGCGACCAGGCAGCACGCCTTGAGGCGATGGTGGCCGGAGCGGCCGACGCGGTCGGCTACGAGGGTGAGCTTGACTTCAAGGAGCCGTGGCGGCGAGTGCGCTTCACCGACGCGGTGCGCGAGGCCACCGGCATTGACCTGCGCTTGCTGCGCGAGGCCCCCGAGCTCGTCGCGGCCAGCGCCGAGCGCGACCTGGGCATGCCCACCGACGGGCTCACTTGGCCGCAGCTCGCCGACGACCTGCTCTCCAAGTTCGTGGAGCCAAAGCTGATCCAGCCCACGTTCGTGCTCGACTACCCGATCGAGCTGTCGCCGCTCGCGCGCGCGCATCGCTCCGAGGAGGGTCTCGCCGAGCGCTGGGAGGCGTTTGCCGGGGGCATGGAGATCGCCAATGCGTTCTCAGAGCTCACCGACCCCGACGAGCAGCGCGAGCGCTTCGAGGCCCAGCAGCGGCTCGCGCTCGCCGGCGACGAGGAGACCCAGCCCCACGACGAGCTGTTCCTGGAAGCGCTCGAGCAGGGCATGCCGCCCACGGGCGGGGTCGGCGTGGGAATCGACCGGCTCGTGATGCTGCTCACGGGGCGCTCCTCGATCCGCGAGGTCGTGCTGTTCCCGGCAATGCGCAACTAGCGCTTGCCTGGCGGTCTTTTAGGTCATGCACATCCAACGCCCGCAGGGCGACAACGGGAGCCCGTATACCCGGTTGGTAGACTGCCTGAAAGGCGCCACAGGACCATACGCGCGAGGCGCGTGGTCCGCACAGGAAGGACGTACCCCATGTTCGAGCGATTCACAGAACGGGCCCGGCAGGTCGTCGTTCTCGCGCAGGAGGAGGCGCGCACGCTCAAGCACAACTACATCGGCACGGAGCACATCCTGCTCGGCTTGCTGCGCGAGGAGGAGGGCCTTGCGGCGCGTGTGCTCGAGTCGCTGGACATCACCGTCGAGCGTGTGCGCGCCCAGGTGGTCCGTATCGTCGGCTCCGGCGAGGAGGTCACCTCCGGTCAGATTCCCTTCACCCCGCGCGCCAAGAAGGTCTTGGAGCTCGCCCTGCGCGAGGCGCTCAGCCTTGGTCACAACTACATCGGCACCGAGCACATCCTGCTTGGCCTCGTGCGCGAGAACGAGGGCGTTGCCGCCCGCATCCTGCTCGACTTCGACGCCGACAGCGAGAAGATCCGCAACGAGGTGATCCGCATGCTCTCCGGTCCCGGCGGTCGCCGTCAGGGCTCGGGTTCGGGCGGAGGCTCCGGTTCCGGTCCGGGCGAGGGCAAGAAGTCCTCGAAGCTGCTGGATCAATTTGGAAGGAATTTGACCAAGCTCGCCGCCGACGGCAAGCTCGACCCTGTCGTCGGGCGCGAGACCGAGATCGAGCGGATCATGCAGATCCTCTCGCGCCGCACCAAGAACAACCCTGTGCTGATCGGCGAGCCCGGCGTCGGCAAGACCGCCGTGGTCGAGGGCCTCGCGCAGCGCATCACCAACTCCGATGTGCCCGAGCTGCTGAAGAACAAGCAGATCTACACGCTCGACCTGGCGGCGCTGGTCGCCGGCTCGAAGTATCGCGGCGAGTTCGAGGAGCGCCTGAAGAAGGTGATGAAGGAGATCACCCAGCGCGGGGACATCATCCTGTTCATCGACGAGCTCCACAACCTGGTGGGCGCGGGCGCCGCCGAGGGCGCGATCGACGCCGCCTCGATCCTCAAGCCCGCGCTCGCGCGCGGTGAGCTGCAGACGATCGGTGCGACCACGCTCGATGAGTACCGCAAGTACCTGGAGCGCGACTCCGCCCTGGAGCGCCGCTTCCAGCAGATTCGCGTGGAGGAGCCTACGATCGACCAGACCGTGGAGATCCTCAAGGGCCTGCGCGACCGCTACGAGCAGCACCACAAGGTGCAGATCACCGACGAGGCGCTGCAGGCTGCCGCCGACCTGGCTTCGCGCTACATCTCAGACCGCTTCCTGCCCGACAAGGCAATCGACCTGATCGACGAGGCCGCCTCGCGCATGCGCATCAAGTCGATGACCTCGCCTCCCGCCAATCGTGAGTTCGAAGAGGAGATCGAGTCCACGCGCCGCGAAAAGGAGGCGGCGATCGAGAACCAGGAATTCGAGAAGGCCGCCGCCCTGCGCGACGAGGAGCGCAAGCTTGCCGGCAAGAAGCGCGAGCTCGAGGAAGAGTGGGAGTCCGGCGAGTCGGTCGAGCGCCCCGCGATCGGCGAGGAGGAGATCGCCGACATCGTCTCGATGTGGACCGGCATCCCCGTGTTCAAGCTGACCGAGGCCGAGACGCAGAAGCTGATGCGCATGGAGGAGGAACTGCATAAGCGCGTGATTGGCCAGCACCCCGCGATCGAGGTCATCTCAAAGGCGATCCGTCGCTCGCGCGCGGGCCTGAAGGACCCCAAGCGCCCCACCGGCTCGTTCATCTTCCTCGGCCCCTCGGGCGTGGGGAAGACCGAGCTTGCCCGCACGCTCGCCGAGTTCCTGTTCGGCGACGACGAAGCGATGATCCGCATCGACATGAGCGAGTACATGGAGAAGCACGCCGTCTCGCGCCTGGTCGGCTCGCCCCCTGGCTACATCGGCTACGACGAGGGCGGCCAGCTCACCGAGGCCGTGCGCCGCAAGCCCTACAGCGTGCTGCTCCTGGACGAGATCGAGAAGGCCCACCCCGACGTCTTCAACATTCTCCTGCAGATACTCGAGGACGGTCGCTTGACCGATGCTCAGGGCCGCACAGTGGACTTCCGTCACGCGATCGTGATCATGACCTCCAACATCGGAGCGGCTGAGATCGCGCGCAACACGCCGCTTGGTTTCGCCGTGTCCGATGATGAGACCGGGATCACCTACGACGACATGAAGAACCGCATCATGGGTGAGCTGAAGAAGGTGTTCCGTCCCGAGTTCCTCAACCGCATCGACGACGTGATCGTCTTCCACAAGCTGCAGAAGGAGGAGATCCGCCAGATCGTCGAGCTGCTGTTGGTGCGCATCCGCGAGTCGATGGCCGAACGCGAGCTGCAGCTCGAGCTGACCGATCCCGCCAAGGACCTGCTGGTGGACAAGGGCTGGGATCCTGCAATGGGCGCCCGTCCGCTGCGCCGCGCGATCCAGCGCTACATTGAGGACCCGCTCGCCGACTTCGTCCTGCGCGAACAGCTGATGCCCGGTGCAACCGTGGTCGTGGACCCAGCTCCCGAAGGCTCGGAGGACGACGGCGGAGTACGCCTCACGATCGTCAAGCCTAAGAAGGCAAAGACCCCCGTGGGAGTCGGAGTCGGCGCCGGCGAGCCCGAGCCTGAGGTGGTGCTGCCCGCGGGCGAGGACGTGCACAGCGACGACGACGATGAGCACCCGGTCGAGTCCTAGCTGAGCCGTCGGGAGTGGGGCGTAGGCTGCGTCGGTGGCCCGCGCTCAAACCGTTCACATCTGCTCGCAGTGCGGGCTGTCAAGCGCCCAATGGCACGGCCAGTGCCCGGGCTGTGAGGCGTGGAATACGCTTGTCGAGGAGCGCGCATCGGTGGGTGCCGTCGACGGCAAGGGCGCCTCTCGCGCACGCAGGGTGGCCACGCGAGCAGGTTCGCGCGCGGTGTCGTTGGTGCCGCTTTCGCAGGTTGTGGCGGCCCCGGCGACACGCTTGCAAACAGGCATCGGCGAGCTTGACCGCGTGCTCGGCGGGGGACTGGTGCCAGGATCGCTGGTGCTGCTCGGCGGCTCGCCCGGGATCGGCAAGTCCACGCTCACGAACATGGCGCTCGGCAACATCGCCGGCGCGGGGCACAAGACGCTGTATGTGAGCGGCGAGGAGTCCGCCGAGCAGGTGCGCCTGCGCGCCGAGCGGCTCTCGCCGAGCGCTCTGGAGGTACCGGTGCTTGCCGAGACAGATCTCGACGCGGTGCTCGATGCGATCGCCTCGCACGCACCGAGCGTGTGCGTGATCGACTCGGTGCAGACATTGCGCTGCTCGGAGCTGTCCGGCGCCCCGGGCTCAGTGGGGCAGGTGCGGGAGGTGGCCGCGCGCATCATGGACCTCGCCAAGGCGCGCTCGATCGCGGTGGTGCTCGTCGGACACGTCACCAAGGACGGCGCGCTCGCGGGCCCGCGCGTGCTCGAGCACCTCGTCGATTGCGTGCTGCAATTCGAGGGCGAGCGCGAGCGACCCTACCGCGAGCTGCGTGCGCTGAAGAACCGCTTCGGCTCGACCAACGAGGCCGGCCTGTTCGAGATGCGCCAAGGCGGGCTCGTGGAGGTGCTCGACGCCTCCGCGCGCTTCGTCGCCGAGGCAACGCGCGCGTCCGGCAGCGTGGTGCTCGCCGCGATGGAGGGCTCGCGGCCGCTGCTGGTCGAGGTGCAAGCGCTCGTCGCGCCCTCGGAGCTCGAGCAGCCACGTCGCGTGGTGTCCGGACTCGATCGCAACCGCCTCGCGCTCGTACTGGCGATCCTCGGTCGCCACGGAGGCATCGGTGTCGCCGGCCACGACGTGTTCGTCAACGTCGTCGGCGGCGTGCGCGTCGACGAGCCCGGGGTGGACCTCGCGATCGCGCTAGCGGTCGCCTCCGCGACCAAGGGGGTCGCGCTGAACGGGCCGGTGCTCGGCGCCGATGGCGGTGTGGCGCTGGAGGGTTGCCCGTGCGCATGCTTCGGCGAGCTGGGTCTCACCGGCGAGCTGCGCTGGGTCGGCCATCCCGAGCGGCGTCTCGCCGAGGCTGCCAGGCACGGGCTTTCAGGTGTACACGCCCCCGCTGGCAGTGGCGAGGGGGCACGCGAGGCCTCGACCCTGCGCGAGGCACTGGCGGCGGCGCTTCCCGCCGTCGCCCGTCGCCCCGCGCGCGCCGCTGCCTGAGGGTCGCCTGCCCACGATTCGCCCCGAAAATGGGCGGATCGTCCGATTCGCCCCCTTAGGACGTGTTAGGGAGGCGATAAAAAAAGCCTAAATGCCCTAGAATGCCTAGTTGTGGCCTCACGATCCGGCGAAGATTTCGACACGGATGCGCGACCGGAGCCGGCGCTGGTAAGGGCCCTTGAGATGGTGGCGCCCGGCACGGCGCTGAGGGAGGGCATCGAGAGCATCCTTCACGCTCGCACCGGTGGTCTGATCGTGATCGGCGACCCCGAGGAGCTGAGCTTCCTGTTCTCGGGTGGGATCAAGCTCGACATCGACTACACGCCCGCTTTCCTCTACCAGGTGGCGAAGATGGACGGAGCGATCATCCTCAACGCCAATGCCACCAAGATCGCGATGGCAAACGTCCAGCTGATGCCGGACCCCACGATCCTCTCGCACGAGACTGGCACCCGCCACCGCACCGCCGAACGCGTGTCCAAGCAGACCGACGCGCTCGTGATCGCTGTGTCCCAGCGCCGCGAGGTCGTCTCGCTGTATGTGGACGGTGTGAAGTACATCCTCCAAGACATCACAGTGGTGCTCTCCAAGGCCAACCAGGCGCTGGCCACGCTCGACAAGTACCGCACCCGCCTCGACCAGGTCTCAACGCGCCTAACCGCCCTGGAGTTTGAGGGAGGCGTGACGTTGCACGACGTGCTCACCGTGATGCAACGCTCCGAGCTGGTCACACGCATGGCTGTGGAGATCGAGCGCTACATCGTCGAGCTCGGCAGCGAGGGACGTCTGATCGAGATGCAGCTGGAGGAGACGATCCTCGGCACCACCGCCGAGAAGGCTGCGCTCGTGCAGGACTATCTGGCCGACTACTCAGACGAAGCGTTCGCCTCGGCGCTCGACCAGGTCGGCCGCCTCGCCCACCAGGACCTGCTCGATTTCGGCCGGCTCGCAGAGATGCTCGGCTATGACCGCAAGCTCAACACGCTCGACTATCCGGTGGCCCCCCGTGGCTATCGCACGCTCGGGCGCATTCCGCGACTGCCGAAGCTCGTCGTGACGCAGATCGTCACTGAATTTGGTGGCTTGGACGAGTTGCTTGCCGCCACCGACACGGAGTTGGAGGCGGTTGAGGGGGTGGGGGAGATACGGGCGAAGGACATCCGCGAGGGCCTTCGCCGGCTGCAGGAGGTCAATCTCGTGGATCGCTACTTGCAGACTTGACGCACCAACAGCCGGTCCCATTGCCGGCGTGACACAAAGGCCGGTCCCCATTGCCGGCGCGACGAAGGAGGACACCATCCCAGTATCAACAGTTGACGAGACATCGTTCATCGAGGAGCTCGAGGCGACCCGCGAGGTCGAGTGCATCGAGTTTGAGCTCGGCGACCACGTCGTATATCCCCATCACGGCGCGGGCAAGGTTCTGAGCAAGGAGGACATGGAGGTACTCGGCACCACACGCGAGTATCTGACCATCAAGATCCTCCACAACGACATGACAGTGAAGGTGCCCACCGAGAACGCAGCCCTTGCAGGTCTCCGCCGTGTGATCGATGAGGAAACGGTCAAGAAGGTGCTGGATGTCCTCACCGCTGAGGTGTCGGAGATGCCGAAGAACTGGAACCGGCGCTTTAAGCACAACCGCGACAAGATCAAGACCGGCGACATCTACGAGCTCGCCGAGGTCGTTCGCAACCTGTCGCTGCGTGAGAGCGAAAAGGGCCTCTCCACAGGCGAGAAGCAGATGTACACGCGCGCCAAGAAGATCCTCGCCTCAGAGCTCATGTACGCGCTCGACAAGGACGAGGACGAGGCCGAGTCCTACCTGGACGAGTTGCTCGCGAACTCCGCGTCGAGCCAGATGGCCGTAGCCGCCAAGTAGCAGCGCTTGGCCGTCGCGCTGATCGTCGCCGCCGGACTCGGCGAGCGTCTTGGAGGATCGCGTCCCAAGGCGCTCGTCGAGCTCGCGGGGCGGCCACTGTGGAAGTGGAGCCTGTCCACGTTGCGCGAAGCGGCGGGGATCGGGAGGATCGTGATCGCTATGCCGCCTGCATATGAGATCGACGGCGCAACTCGCGAAGTGTCGATCGGCCTGCCGTCCTCGCTAAACGCGATCACCGTCAAAGGCGGTGCAACACGCTCGGAGTCTGTGCGCCTCGCGCTGGCGGCTGCTGGGGATGGGCAGGACTCGGATCTGGTGCTCGTGCACGACGCCGCGCGTCCGCTGCTCACCGTCGAGCTGATCGAGGCGACGCTTACGGCCGTCGAAGGCAAGGGGGTTGACGCTGCGATTGCCGCTACTCCGGTCACCGACACCATCAAGCAGGCAGACGGCGATGGCATGGTGACGCAAACGCTCGATCGCGCCGGCCTGTGGGCGGTGCAGACGCCGCAGGTGTTTCGCCGCAGTGCATTGGAGCGCGCTTTGGATGTCCCACGCGGTGTGCTCGCCCAAGCCACCGATGACGCGTCGCTGGTGGAGCGCGCCGGGGGGCGAGTCGTGGTCGTGCCCGCACCAAAGGACAACCTTAAGGTGACCACCGCGCTCGATCTCGACCTCGCCGAGCTGCTGTTGGCTCGGCGCCAGGGGTAGCCTCGGCAGGACCCTGCCTCTCGCCACGGCAGGACCGGGCAGGTCGCTGCTCCGGGGTATCGAGCTCGTGGCAGCTACCCTGGCGTGGGCCGCGTTTCCCCGACCCCAACTAACCACCGAAATGCTCACCGACTACCACCTACACCTACGCCCCGACGAGCTCGGCGCCACCCCCGCCGAGTACTTCACACAGGCAAATGTCAAGCGTTATCGCGACGCGGCGGAGGAGCGCAGCATCTCCGAGCTCGGCGTGTCCGAGCACATCTATCGCTTCTCCCAGGCGCTCGAGGTGTGGCAGCACCCGCTGTGGCGCGAATTCGCCCATGACGACATCGACGATTACTGCCGCTTCGTGCGCGAGGAGACCGACCTGCGCTTGGGCGTCGAGGCCGACTTCATCCCCGGAGCGGAGGATCGTGTCGCTAATCTGCTTGAGACGCGCGACTTCGACTACGTGGTCGGCTCGGTGCACTTCCTGCGCGACCACGCGCTCGACATGGACGACTACAGCGTGTGGAGTACCGGCCGCAGCGCCGAGGAGATCTGGCGCGGCTACTTCCTCGCACTCGGCGAGGCCGCCCGCAGTGGTCTGTTCGACATCCTTGCCCACCCCGACTTGGTCAAGGTCTGGGGTCGCAGCCGCCCCTTGCCCGAAGGCGACCTGCGCCGCTACTACGAGCTCGCGATCGATGGGATCGCCGAGTCGGGCGTCGCTATCGAGGTGTCGACCGCCGGATTGCGCAAGCACGCGCAAGAGATCTACCCGGCGCCTGCGCTGCTTCAGATGTGCGTCGAAGCGGGTGCCCCGATTGCGCTGTCGAGTGACGCCCATCGTCCCGAGGACGTCGGTGCCGACTACGACCGTGCGCTGGACCTGCTGGAGGGCGTCGGCGTCAGCGAGCTGTGCATGTTCGAGCGCCGCGAGCGCCGTCTGGAGCCGATCGCCCGTGTGGGTAGCTCCCATGACGGGGGACAAGCAAGCAGCGCGGGCGTGCTGTGACGCTCACCGGTATCGGCTACGACTCCCACAGACTGGTCGCGGGTCGTCCACTGATTCTCGGTGGCGTCGAGATCCCCAGTGAGCTGGGCCTGGACGGCCACTCCGACGCCGACGTGCTCACCCACGCGGTGATTGACGCGCTGCTAGGTGCCGCTGGTCTCGGCGACATCGGCGAGCATTTCCCCGACAGCGACGAGCGCTACCGGGACGCCGACTCGATTGGGCTGCTGGAGACCGTGCTCCCGCGTGTTGTCATACAGGGTTTGGAGCTGATCAACGTGGACAGCACCGTCGTGATGGAGCGCCCCAAGCTTGGCCCCCACCGCCAGGCGATCCGCGAGCGTCTGGCCGGCGCGCTTGGCCTGGCGCCGGGACGCGTCAATGTAAAGGCCACCACGGGCGAGGGGATCGGGTTCATCGGACGTGGGGAGGGCGTTGCCGCGCTCGCGGTCGTCTCACTGCGCGTGGCCGACTGAGAGGCATCGCCCGCTGGGTGCGCGGCTGATGTTTGAAGACTCTCACGTGCCGGCGGGCGCTACTGTTGCCGAGCCATGCAGGAGATCCGACTACACGACACGCGCACGGGAGAGATCGTTCCCCTGGAGCCTCGCGATCTAGGCAAGGTCGGCATCTATGCGTGCGGGCCCACGGTGTACAGCCGCATACACATCGGCAATGCCCGCCCGTTTGTGGTGTTCAGCGTGCTCAAGCGGTTTCTCGAGCACGAGGGTTATGACACGACGCTTGTGGTGAACGTCACCGATGTCAACGACAAGATCTACGACGCCGCCCGCGCCAATCCGCAGAGCTCCGATCCCTCGCGGCGGGCAGCTCGCTCCAGTGCCGAGCTGGCCACGGAGATGACCGCGCTCTATGTCTCCGACACCGATGCCCTCGGTCTTGGCCGCCCAGACCACGAGCCGCTGGCCTCAGAGACGATGGACGCGATCATCGCCTACATCCAGGATCTGATCGACTCCGATCACGCGTACGTCGCGGAATACGAGGGCGAGCGCGAGGAGGGCCTGTGCAGTGACGTGTTCTTTCGCGTGCGCTCAGACCCCGATTATGGCTCGCTATCGCATCGACGCATCGACGACATGGACCAGGGCGAGGATGGATTTGGTAGTCACCCCCCCTCAAGCCGCAAGGAGGACCCGCTCGATTTCGCACTGTGGAAGGGGCATAAGGAGGGCGAGGACACCTGGTGGGAGGCTCCCTGGGGGCGGGGCCGTCCGGGCTGGCACATCGAGTGCTCGGCGATGGCGGAGGGGTTGCTGGGCGTCGGCTTTGACATCCATGGGGGCGGCTCCGACCTCGTGTTCCCCCACCACGAGAACGAGGCTGCTCAGACGCGCGCCGCGCGCGGGCACGAGCTGGCTGCGATCTGGATGCACAACGGCATGATCCAGTTCACCGGCGAGAAGATGGCCAAGTCGGTCGGCAACATCGCGCTCTTGCACGAGGTGCTCGAGCGCTACGGGCGCGACGCCATTGTCATGTATTTGCTTGGCGGCCATTATCGCCAGCCGCTTGCGTTCTCCCCCACCGAGCTCGAAGACGCAAATCGTCGCATCCAGCGCATTCGCGATGCTCTGCGCCGGCTGGAGCCCGGCACGCCCAGTCCGTCTGACATGCGAGCGCACACCGAGGCGTTCTTCGCGGCGCTCGCCGATGACTTCAACACGCCGAAGGCGCTCGCGTGCCTGTTCGAGTGGGTGCGTGAGGCGAACCGTCGCGGTGAGGCGGTCGGCGACGGGGACCTGCGCGAGATGCTCGCCATATTCGGTCTGGAGAATCTGCAGCCGCTTGCCGCCGGTGGGGACGTGGAGGCAATCGACCCTGAGGCCGTCGCGCTCTTGGCCTCGCGCGAGGCGGCCCGTCGCGAGCGCGACTTCCAGGAGGCCGATCGGCTGCGCGAGGAGATCGCCGCGCGTGGCTGGGAGATCCGCGACAGCGCCGCCGGACCCGAGCTGATCCCGCTGTCACGGTGATCGTCTACGGCCGCAACTCCGTGCACGAGGCGCTGCGCGGGCGCCGTGCTCGTGGTGTCGCTCAAGTGTGGGTGACCGCGAGCACCGCGCATGAGCCATGGTTGACAGACGTCAATACGAAGGTGTGTGGCGCGGATGAGCTGGAGCGTCGCTGTGGCTCATCCGAGCACCAGGGCGTCTGCGCGGAGGTGGGCGGGTATCCGTATGTCGGCGCGCACGAGCTTCTGGCTGCCGGCTCGCCCCTGATCGTGGCGCTCGACCAGGTTCAGGACCCGCAGAACCTCGGCTCGATCTGTCGCACAGCCGAGTGCGCCGGAGCCACGGGCGTGGTCATCCCAGAGCGTCGCGCGGCCGAGGTGACCCCGGCCGTCTGCAAGGCCTCGGCGGGAGCGGTCGAGCACATGCGCATCGCGCGCGTGCGCAACATCGCCGACTTCCTGGGCGAGGCGCGCGATGCCGGATGCTGGTCCTACGGCGCGAGCGCGCCGGACTCAGGCGATACGGATGGGAGCGATGGCGGTCCCGGCGGAGGAGCGGCGGCGCGGGCAACGCCCTCCAAGGCCCCCTCGACGGTGCCCTACACCTCCCCTGACTACAGCGGCGGCGTCGTGCTCGTACTCGGCAGCGAGGGCAGCGGCTTGCGCCCGCGCGTGGCCGGAGCGTGCGATCAGTTGGTGTCGCTGCCCCTGCGGGGACAGATGGAGTCGCTCGGGGTCGCCGCTGCGGCGGCGGCGCTCCTGTATGGAATCTTGCAGTCTCGCGACGTTGTGCTTGACAAGACTCCATAACTATGCGAAGCTCCCGCGCATAACGCTCAACCTAAGGTTGACTTCATAGCTTTGGCGCCAGGGGAGGAGTGCGCCACTGAGCATGTTTTGGCTGGAATACGCCAAGAAAGGATCTGCTCGTGGCACGTACCTTCCATAACACTCAATCTGAAGTTAAGGTTGATGACGGCTTCTTGATCGCCCTCGCAAAGCAGGGAGATCGCATTGCCTATGACCGTCTCGTGCGCCGCTACCACGGTTTCGTGCGCTTGAAGGCCTCGTCGTACTTCCTCGCCGGCGGTGACTCCGAAGACCTGATCCAAGAGGGTCTCGTCGGTCTCTACAAGGCGATCCGCGACTACCGCACCGATCGTGAGTCGAGCTTCCGCAACTTCGCCGAGCTCTGCATCACGCGTCAGATCATCACCGCGGTGAAGACGGCCACCCGCAACAAGCACACGCCGTTGAACCAGTACGTGTCGTTCTCCTCCACGCCTGCGGCGGCCGGCGACGACGTGCCGACGCTCGATCAGACGATCGCGGGGCCGAGCGTCAACGACCCAGTCAACCGTGTGATCTCCTCAGAGGAGCTGCGCTCGCTCGTGGGCTGCCTCTCCACGGCGCTGTCGGAGCTGGAGAGCCGCGTGCTCTCGCTGTATCTCGACGGCTGCTCCTACGAGCAGGTCGGCGAGCGGCTGGGCTGCGACACCAAGACAGTCGACAACGCGCTTCAGCGAGTCAAGCGCAAGGTCGGCGCGCACCTGCGCACGCGCCTGGTCGCCTCCTGAACGAGTCCGCCGCCACGCCTCTCATCGCCGGCGGCGGTGTAGATGAGGCCGACGGCCGGCATGCGCGGTCAGCTCGGCCTGTAAGGGCCGGGCTTGCGCCTTGGCTTTCCGCCGGGAAAGGCCAGACGCAGGATCGTGCGCTGGACGTTGCCGAGCTGCTTGCTGAAGGGGCCGGTGTTGTAGGGCAGCCCATAGCGGTGGCACACGTCTCGCACTCGCGGGGCGATCTCCGCATAGCGGCTGGAGGGCATGTCCGGGTACAGGTGGTGCTCAACCTGGAAGCTCAGGTTGCCGGCGATGAAGTGAAACAGCGGGCTACCTTCGATGTTCGCCGAGCCCAGCAGCTGGCGCACATACCAGCCACCGCGCGTCTCATCGGCGACCTCGGCCGCGCTGAACGTGTAGGTCTGATCGGGGAAGTGACCGCAGAAGATGATCGAGTAGGCCCACACGTTGCGCACGATGTTCGCGGTGAAGTTGGCCGCGAGCGTCGACTTGAACGCGCGCCCCGCCGCCGCGCCTGCCTCTCGCACGATGGCTCCCTGGGGCTTCGCGGCTCGAGTCGTTGTCCCATCGGTTCCCCGTGTGGCGGTTGCATGAGCCGCGGTTGCTCCCGAGGCCCCGCTTGCTCGGGCCGTGGCCGCCCCAGTCGCGCCGGCGATCGCCGCGGAGAGCAGTGGGAAGGCGATGTAGTCCTTGACGACCTGCCGCCGTGCCTTCACGCCGATCGCC
Source organism: uncultured Solirubrobacterales bacterium (assembly GCA_963831725.1). Taxonomy (GTDB): domain Bacteria; phylum Actinomycetota; class Thermoleophilia; order Solirubrobacterales; family Solirubrobacteraceae; genus Palsa-744. The sequence continues at coordinate 1,571,948 of CAWHRF010000004.1, read as the reverse complement.
TTCAGCTCCTCGAGCAGCTGCTCCTTGGACTTCTCACCGGCTTTGATCGCGTCGAAGTTGAGGTCGTGCGTGGCTACGCCCCACTCGAAGAACCCCATCAGCAGCAGGTTGTAGAAGGGCTGCAGCAGATAAATGGGATGCCATTTCTGATGGGGGTCGATGCGCATGATCTCATAGCCCAGGTCGCGGTCCTTGCCGCGGATGTTGGTGAACGTATGATGCTCGTAGTTGTGGGAATGGCGCCATGCGTCGGCGGGCGAGGCGGTGTCCCAGTCCCAGTTCTGCGAGTTGATGTCAGGGTCGTTCATCCAGTCCCACTGGCCATGCATCACGTTGTGGCCGATCTCCATGTTCTCGAGGATCTTGGCCACCGACAGCGACGCCGTGCCCGCCAGCCATGCCGGCTTGTAGCGCGAGCCGATCAGCATCGCGCGCGCGGCCAGCACGAGCTGACGGTGCAGCTTGATCGTGGCGCGGATATAGCGCGAGTCGCGATCGCCAAGGTCGGCGAACACCTCGTCGTGAATCGTGTCGAACTCGCGTCCCAGCTCCTCGATCTGCTCGGGCGTGAGGCGAGCCAGCGGGCTCTCGATCTGGTTGGTGTCGTCGGCCGATCGGTCCCCGATGCCGGTGGCTTGCCGGCTTTCGAGTTTGTCCCTCTCCGTGGAGGATGTGTGGGGAGGGGGTGCGATTCCGTTCGCTGTCCCCAACGGGGTGTTGGGCGGGATCGCGGGCTTCTCGGCGTGAATCGTTGACATTCGGGCTCCTTCGGTGGTCGTGCTTCGGTCAGAGGTCGATCTCGACGGCGCCCTCGGGCGCATTTACGCAGGTGCGCAGCATTTCTCCGGGCTGGCCATGCACACGGCCGGTGCGCAGATCGCGCACCTGACCCGATCGCAACTTCCCAACGCAGGTATGGCAGATGCCCATGCGACATCCATACGGCAGGCTGACGCCCGCGTTCTCGCCCGCGAGGAGAATCGGCTGCTCGCCGTCGCTGCTCGCCTGCGCCTCGCTGCGACGGAAGCGGATCGTGCCGCCCGTCCCTCGCTCCCCGTCTCCGATCTGCGTGCTCGGCTGAAAACGCTCGACATGCAGACGTTCGGAGTCCCCATTTGTGCTCCAGTGCCGCTCCATCGACTCCAACAGCCCACTGGGCCCGCACACGAACGCCTCGCGCTCGCGCCAGTCCTCACAGAGCTCCTCGAGTTGGTCGGGTGTCACGCGACCCTGCTCGCCTGTCAGCCGCAGCCGCAACCTGTAGCCGGAGTGAGCGGCGTGTAGCCGGTGCAGCTCTCGCGCGAAGATCACTTCCTCGCCGGAGCGCACGCAATGCACGTGAACCACGTCCTCGATCGAGCCGCGTCTCGCGAGGCTACGCAACATGCTCATGATCGGCGTGATCCCGCTGCCGGCGCTGATGAACAGCAGGCGTGCGGGCAGCGGGTCGGGCAATACAAACGTGCCTTCCACGCCGCCGAGACGCACGATCGCCCCCGGGCGCACGCGCCCGAACAAGAACGGCGACACCTTGCCGCCTTCCACGAGCTTCGGTGTGATCGAGATGCAGCCGTCGGTGCGCTTCGGGTCGGAGGTCAGCGAATAGGCGCGCCAGTGGTGCACCCCGTCCACCTCGATCCCCAGGCGCAGGTACTGCCCGGGCCGGTGGCCCTCCCATTCCCAGCCCGGCTTGATCAACACGGTCACCGCGTTCGGCGCCTCGCGCTCGATGCGCTCGATCCGTCCACGCAGCTCGCGCGTGGACCAGAGCGGATTGACCAGCTCCAGGTAATCGTCGGGCAGCAACGGGGAGGTGAACGACCTGATCAAGGCAAGCGCGCGGCGGCGGCCCGCGGGCACCCGTGGCGGTGCCCCACGCTCAGCCATGGGTCGATTCGGGGCGTGGTTGGCAAGGCAAGCTCATCTGACCTGGATCAATGATACCTCAAGTGAGGTTACATGTAAAATGGTATCCTGGGTCGAAGTGGCGGGATCGCGAATCGATACGGCAGACATACCCGGAAGGGGTCCACACGACTCCTCTCCAGAGCACAATCACGGGTCTCCAGGGGAAGGGCTCACGATCGAGCAGCTTGCCGGCGAGGTCGGGATGTCGGTGCGCAACATCCGCAACCACCAGTCGCGCGGACTGCTGCCCGCTCCGGAGGTACGCGCGCGTGTGGGCTACTACAACGCCGAGCACGTCGCCCGTCTACGCCTGATCCTTGACCTGCAGGCCGATGGCTTCAACCTCGCGGCGATCGAGCGGCTGATGAGCTCGTCCGGCGGGGCCGCCGGGCGCTTGCTCGGCCTGCGCAACGCGATGACCACGCCGTTTGCCACCGAGGCGCCCGAGGTCGTCACCGCGGAGGACCTGGCCAAGCGCTTTGGCGACGTCGACGCGAAGACCGTCGAGCGCATCCGCAAGCTCAAGCTACTGATCCCACTTGGCGACGGACGCTTCGAAGTGCCCAGTCCCGCGCTGATGAAAGCAGCCGAGGAAGTCACGGCGCTGGGTATCTCGATACACGCCGCCCTGGCTCTCGTCGAGCGAGTCAGCCGCGATTGCGAGTCGATCTCTCGTGCTTTCGTCAAGCTGTTCCTCAGGGAGCTGTGGGAACCCTTCGAGCACGCCGGTCAACCGGACGAGCGCTGGGACGAGATGATCGAGGCGATCGACGCGCTGCGGCCGATCGCCTCGGAGGCGCTGCTTGCGGTGTTCAAGCAGCGGATGACCACCGAGGTCGAGTCCGCGTTCGGCAAGGTGCTCGCCCAGCAGGCCAAGCGCTCCAACTGAGGATCGCCGCGAGGAGAGCTCAGACCTCCTCGACGGGGTCCGATAGTTGAGAAACGCACGGCCTCTTGGCGAGATTTGCGCATCAAACGCCTCACCCGAGTGTTAGCACTGGCGAAATTCAAATAACGCAGCTATCGCAAGGGAGGCGTCGATGCGTTCACGTATGCTCACCCCGGCCGTCACGGCCGTCATGGCGCTGCTTGCATTCGCTCCGGCGAGTGCATTCGCGCACAAGCACCCGAGCCCGAACGGGCGCTGTGTCATAAGCATGCAACTCGCCCCGACGCACATCGCCGCGGGCGACCCGGCGATCGTATTCGGGCGATTGCGCTGTGCTCGCAGGGCAAACGCCGGTGGACAGGAAGTGAAGCTCTACGCCCATCTGGAGGGCATCGGTGGATCGACCGCCGTGCAAGCCGCTGTCACCGAAAGCAACGGCTTCTATGAGTTCTCGCCCGCAGACGGCACGATCGAAACCAACCGCTCCTTCTTTGTCCGCTCTCACGGTGCGCGCAGTGCCACGAAGTCGATCAAGGTCGCCGCTCAGGTCACACTCAGCGGCCCCACCGAAAGCCAACTGCTCACGGGTTATCCCAACCGCGCGACTTTCGCCGGCAGCGTATCTCCGGCAGATGCCGGAGCGCGTGTGATCCTGCAGCGCCAGAACTCGCTCACCGGCAACCGTTGGCGTCATATCGACAGCGGTGTCGTGGAAGCCTCCGGCGACTTCACGATCGTGCACACGTTCGTGGTTCCCGGCGACGCCAACATCAGGGTGCTCGTGCGCAGTCAGGGGCGCAACGTGCCGAGCGAGTCCAGCGTGCTCGCCTACTCGGTCTCCCAGGCCCAAAACCCTGAACTCACGATCCAGGCGTCGGTCGATCCGATCGCCTTTGGCGAAGTCGCCACGATCGGCGGCAAGCTGGCCTCCGGTGGGGTGCGGCCGATCGCGCTACTGGCCCGGACCGCGCGTCAGGGTGGCTTTGCGCCAGTCGCGCAATCGAGCACCAACGCGGCGGGCGAATACAGCTTCCCTGCGCAGGCGCCGGTCAACAGCACTTTCTACAGGGTCCAAGCGGCGCCTGTCTCGCCCTGCATGGGTTTGCCCCCGGGCGCAAGCTGCCCGGGCGTCAGGCCTCGGCGTGTGTCCTCGGCCGTTCTATACGAGGGCGTCAAGGACGTGCTCGCCACGCAGGTCTCTCCAACCACCATTCAGGCCGGTCAGAGTGTCACGTTCTCAGGCGCCGTTTCACCCGAACACACGGGGCACGTGGTCTATCTCGAACGCCAAAACGCACGCACCCCCGGATTCCACGTGATTCAGGTCGCGATCGTGGGGGCGGGATCGACTTACTCGATCACCCACCGACTCTATGACGCGGGCACCAAGATGCTGCGCGTCTCGATACCCGGTGGACCCGACAACGAGGGGGCGGTCAGCCCGCCGTTCGCGATCGCCGTCACGCCGGCGCCGGCATCGGCGCTCACGCCCGAAGCGCCCGAAAACTCGGTGCTCCCGCCAGAAGGCGAATTCTAGAGAGCGGGCTCGCCAGATTGCGGCACCCGACTCGGCGGGGGCTGGGAGAATCGTCCCGGTCCCCGCCGCATCGGTCGCTCTGAGCGCTCGTCGGGCGCACGGCTGACCTGGAGCGTCATCGGGGCGTTGCAATTCGGGCAGCAATCTCCGGCCGCCCACACGAGCAGGGCGTCAGTACAAGCATGACAGTGCGCACAGCGCACTCGTTGGTGCATCAGCGGCCAACCATCTTCATGGGCAACTAGGCGCATACCCGGATCGTCGCTACTCCAAACGGTCCAAGTCGGCGACGGTGGGCGGCGATGTGGGCGACCCCGGGTGACAGGCTGGTCTTGCCTCCCGATGGTCTTGCCTCCCGAATCACCCGCTTCGGAGGATGCGCTCACCGGTGTGGGCTCCTACGTTGTGGTTGCCGGGAGCATCAGGGTCGCTCCCAACCCATCGGCCCATCGAAGGAGGCGGCAGCATGCAAAGTAGCTATGACGCACCAACTGGGTCCGCTCCGGGGCGGGGGTCGGGAGCGGACGGCGACTGGTACGAAGGCGAGGGGTGGGTCACGTTCGCCGGTGTCATGATCGCGATCGTCGGTGTCCTCAACTTCATCTACGGAATAGCCGCGATCTCGAACTCGCGCTTCTTCGTCCACGAAGCCACCTACATCCTGAGCGGCCTCAACACCTGGGGTTGGGTCCTGATGATCACCGGGATCATCCAGTTCTGCGCCGCCATCGCGATCTTTGGACATATCGAGTGGGGGCGCTGGATCGGGATACTGACGGCTTCGGTCAACGCGATCATTCAACTGATCTTCATCCCGGCCTACCCGTTCGGCTCGCTGGCTCTGTTTGCAGTCGACATTCTCGTGATCTACGGCCTTGTCGCCTATGGCGGGCGCCAGCGTGGGGGAGCCGTTTGAGCAGCCGCCTCCGACCACAACGAATCCGACGTCGTTGCCTCGCGCAGCTACCCACGTCGTTGATTGGTCCGTGATTCCTACGTACTCGACATAGGTAGTCGCTGCGTTGCTCTGCGCGCCGGATCGCTGATGAGCCAGAAGGCCCCAAGTCGTAGCTTTGGCTGATGTCGCTGGCCGTCAAGAGCGGGCGCCCGCTTCTCAACGAGGGGTTTGTGCGGCGGACCAGACTACTCGCGAAGCTCGCCGGCGATCCAGACACCCCGCTGGTCGTGATCGTGGCGCCCGCCGGCTACGGCAAGACCAGTCTCGTGGCCGAATGGGCTGAGCGCGAGCAACGGCCGAGTGTGTGGCTCGCGCTCGAGCGATGGCACAACGACGCGACAGGGCTCATGCGTGCGATCGTGCGGGTGCTCCAGGAAACCGAGCCATTCGAGGAGAGCTTCGCGACGGCGATCGATCGAGCCGAGTCGCAATCGTCGGATGCCGGCACGTCCATCCGTGGACTTCCGCCGATTGTGCTCTCGGCGCTTGCCGCGGGTCTTGAACGCCGCCACATCCCGCTCGTGCTGATCCTCGATGACGTTCATGCGATCACCGACGCGGGTGCGCTTCATGTGCTCGGCACCGTCGCCGAGCATCTGCCGCGAGGATCGCAGCTCGTGCTGATCTCACGCACGCGACCCGCGCTGCCACTAGGCAGACTGCGTGCCCACAATGCGCTTCTCGAGCTGGGGCCGCAGGAGATGGCGATGACCTCGACAGAAGCGGCCTTGCTGCTTCAGGCCGCGCACGTATCGGTCGGATCGGCCGAGGTGGGCGCGCTGGTGAGGCGCACGGAGGGATGGCCGGCTGGGTTGTACCTGGCTGCGCTGTCCGCTCGCGACCAGGCAGACCCCGCCGCCGAGCTCGAGCGCTTCCACGGCAATAACCGAGTGGTCGCCGAATACCTGCACGACGAGTTTCTCTGCGAGCTGTCTGTCGAGGAGCGGGAGCTCCTGGTCGGCACGTCGATCCTCGAGCGGCTTTCGGGAGCCCTCTGCGACGCAACGCTCAAACGCACGGGTTCCGCTCTGCTACTGGATCGACTCGCCGCAGGTAGCCTGCCACTGACGCCCACCGACGCCGGCCACGAATGGTTTCGCTGCCACCGGCTGCTGCGTGAGGCGCTGACGGGCGAGCTGCGCCACACCGATCCCGAGCGCATCCGCACGCTTCACCTGCGTGCAAGCGCCTGGTATGCCGAGCACGGCGAGCTTGACCTGGCGATCGGCCACGCGTTCGCGGCGGGCGATGCGCGCCTCGCGGGCGAGCTGATGTGGCAGAGCCTTCCGCGTTATCTTGCGGGCCGTCAGGGTCTGGCGTCTATGGGCGGGGATGCCGCCCGTGCCCATGAGCTGGTTGCCCAAGACAGTCCATGGCGCTCCATGTTCTGCCTGCTGCAAGGCGTCGCCGATTATTTGACGGGTGATCGCGAGAGCGCGCGCGAGCATCTGGAGAGCGGCATCTGTGCAAGCACGAATGTGGCCCCCAACATCGAGCCGCTGTGTCTCTCCCAGCTGGCGATGATCGCTGTCGAAGAAGGCGATTGGGATCGGGGCGTCGACCTGATCGCTCGCGCGGTGTGCCAGGTCGAACGTCATTCGCTGTCCAGCTATCCGGCCTCCGCACTCACATTCGCGGTCTCTGCCGACGTGCGCTCGCATGTCGGCCACGTCGACGAAGGCAAGCGCGACGCCCGCCGCGCATCGCACCTGCTCGCCGGACTTGGCAACTTCGTCCCGTGGTATGAGGCGGAGACCCGGATCGTGCTTGCGCGAGCAGTCCTGCGCCTGGCCGATATCGGCGCGGCGCGCGCGCTGCTTGCCGAGGCGTCGCAGTTCGCGCGTCGTGTCCCCGACGCGGTGGTCTTCGGAGGTTGGCTGGATGATGCGTGGGGGCTCGTGGACTCGGCATCGGCCACGGCGCTCGCCGGCCCGGCGACACTCACGATGGCCGAGCTGCGAATCCTGCGCTTCCTGCCAACCCACCTCTCCTTCCGCGAGATCGGGGCTCGCCTGCACGTATCGACCAACACCGTCAAGACCCAAGCTCACGCGGTCTATCGCAAGCTCGACGTCCGTTCGCGTTCAGACGCGGTCACCAGGGCCGCGGAGATCGGCCTACTCGACGGTTGAGGATGCGCGGCCAGGTGAACTAGAGCGTGTAGCCGAGGTGCGCTGACATCTCCTCGGCACTTGCCAGGACCAGCGGCGCCAACCGCTCGAGCGCCTGCGCCCGCGAAAAGGTCAGCTTCGAGGCAGCCACATCCACCGCGCCGATCACCTCGCCCGACCTTCCCCGCAAAGGGGCCGCGACGCATCGCTGCCCTTTGACATGTATCTGGTCGGCAAGCACGAAATCCTTCTCGCGGACGCGCTCGAGCTCGTCGAGCAGCTTCTTCCCGGCACGGGCGCTCTCCGACGATTGTGCATCATCGACGACTGCCTCGACGGCCTCGCGCCGCTCCTCGGGTGTGCGGTGCGCCAGCAGTGCTCTCCCCATGGCAGTGGTGGCGGCGGGAAGACGTGACCCGCGTCCGAGTCTCGCGCTCACTTCCGCCTGCCCCTGCCATGCGCTTCTCGCGCGGTCGACGTACACGATGTCGGGGCCATCGAGCACCGCGATGCTTGCGGTGCACATACTGCGATCGCGCAGGTCCGCCAGACAGCTGTAGGGAAGCTCGCGAAGCGAAGTGGAATTGACAGCCGAGCGACCCGGATCGCCCGCACGTATACCGAGCCGGTACTTGCGTCTGGGGCCCTGCTCCAGATAGTCGAGCGCCACGAGCGTGGATGCGTAGCGGTGGGTCGTCGGACGGCTCATTTCGAGCGCATCTGCGATCTCCGCGATCCCAAGCCAGGGACGCTCGGGACTGAATGCCCTGAGGATCGCCAGGCCACGCTCCAGGGACTGAGAGTAGCGGCCCTCGTGGGATGTGGGGAGATGCAAAATGCCTCCGCGGATGGGGGACATGGTGGTCATCGAGTGGACTCAGCTTCCCTGCGTTTTGCGTGGTCTCCATGTCGCTCCCTCGGTGCGAGCGCAAGAGGTGATGGTCTCCATCCGGGTCGATTCGGGCTAGTCAGCCCTGAATCTTTCAGCGCTGAATCAAGCATCGGGCTCGGCCGGGAGCCCTTCGAGCCGCTCACGAACCCCCTGCAACCATTCGATGCGCGCCTTCCAGAAACCCAGCTCGGCGTCGCGAGATACCACTCGCACCATCCTGTCCCACTCGGACCCCTCGCCGACATCGGCTTCCGAGGCGCGCTTGAGATCGTGCACTCGTCCAAGGCACACCAGCTCCTGTCCGCGCACGAGCTCGATCATGCGTGGCGCGTCGCGCGGACGGCACAGCGCGATCCTGAAGTGCAATTCGTCGCGCAGCGGCGGCTCGGCGGCGGTCGACAGCAGCCAGTCCTCAAATGAGGCAACCCCTAACGGCGTGGCCTCATAGATCGCTCGCCGTCCCGGTGTGCCGTTGCGCAGCGGATCGCCATTCTCATCGACCCTGCGCACGAGTCCCTCGGTCTCGAGCTTCTCCAAAGCCCAGTAAGGGTAGGAGTCCGCGAGGCCCGCGAATCGCAGCTGCCGACGCACCCCGGAGGCGATTCGATAGGCGTAGCCCGGCTGCTCGATCACGAGCCCGAGCACAGCATGCTTAGCGGACACCGGTCTTGGACCAGCCTTCCAACCAGTGGACTTCGTACAAGAGTGTGACGATAGTCGAAGGGTGCACCAGCAAGTCAAGGACTATCTAAACAATTCGAATCGACCGATCCATTGGAATATTCCCACGGCGATGTTGGGTATCGACCGTTGCGTCTTGTGGGCGAGCAGGCCACCGGTCTATCAGGCCAGCGCTGAGGAATCCGACTCTCACGCGATTTCGCGGCTCGCTTGCGCGCGGCTCGGACAAGTCGGAAACAAACGCCTGCCAGCTCAGGCAAAGACACCGCGAAATCTGCCTACAGCCTGTGAGAGCTCAACCTGTCGCGCCTGCTCGATCGAGCCCTGCGGCAGCTCAGAGCAAATGCTGAATCCGCCAAGCGAGCGACGGTCGTCCAAGCGAATGGGTGGCTACCGCTGCTATCGCGGGTGCGCGCACGCCGCGCACCGTCACGACGGCCAGCGGCTCGCCTGCCGTCAATTGGGTCTTTGCTTTGGGGCGCCCGATGTTCACCTGGACGGGGAGAGTCAGTCCGGGCCAACCGATTCCCCGCAACGCCCTGCTCGTCACGATTGCGGTCTGTCGCCGGCCGGTCGAGCTCGCGCTGAGCACACTCGTGCCGGCGGGAATGAGCACCTGCGCTCGCAGCGTCGCGGCCGCGGAGTCGCCGAGCGCTCGGGCGCTTGCGAGCGCGGCGTCGATCAGGGAGCCTTCGTGCTGGCCGAGCACCACGCCCAAGACTGTCACCGTGCGCCCGTCTATCGCAACATGCTTGGCAAACACCAGGCAGCCACCGGCGGCCGCGTCCGAGCCCGTCTTGACTCCGACATATCCGTCTTCTCCAACGAGAGAGTTGTAGTTGGCGACTCGACCGGCGACCGGCAACACGGCCGAGGGCTCGTCGACGATCGCGGCGAACACCGGCTCGCGCATCGCCACCGCGGCGAGCTTCAACTGATCGCCGGCGGTGGACACCGTGCTTCGCTGGAAGCCGCTCGGGTCGGTGTAGGCAGTGGACTTCATGTCCAGCGCTTTGGCGGTGGCGTTCATGCGCGCCACGAATGCCGCGATCCCGCCCGCGTCGTGTACGGCCAGCATCGCCGCCATGTTGTTCGCCGAAGGCAGCAGCAGCGCCTCGAGTGCCTGTCGCTCGCTGATCCGCTCGCCGGTCTTCACCGGCAGGATCGACTGATCGAGATCGACTCGCTGCGCCTCTTCGCCCACCTCGGCTGGGGTGACCGTCATTGTGAAGCCTTCCTGGCCGATGGCCAGCGGGTACTCCCGCAGCGTCAGATAGGCGGTCATCATCTTCGCCACGCTGGCGATCGGGACCGGGGTGGAGGTGCCCGCGGTCCCGAAGCTGCCCACTCCCTCGACTTCCACCGTCGCCTGGCCTTCCCGAGGCCAGCTCAGTAGCGGCAGGCTTCCGGGCACACGCACGTCCGCGGCCAGCGTTCGGTGCATGACAATCGCCGGCGTGCTCTCGGTGTCGATCCGCCAAGTCACCGCCACGACCGCAAGAACCAGTGCGAGTGCGGTGAATGTCCCCCAACGCAAGCGTCGAGAGGATCGGTGTTTGACTGCCGGCAGCACCGTCGTTGCCACGGCCTGGAGACGCTAGCGCAGTCAGCGGACCCTCGGGTGCACTACCGCGCGACAGGTGGCGGGGAGGTGCGTGAGCCGCCCTGTCTACGGTGAGACGGCTCTCGTCGTGCGCCGCTTCTGTCGGCTGCCGTGCTCGCGTTGGCGTGCGTGTGCCGCATCGACGATCGCGCACATTTCCGAAGGCTCGCTGACCATGTGGAGAAGCTCCAGGTCCTCGCTGTCTATGTGCCGCTCGGCGAGCGCTCGGGCGCGTAGCCACTCCAGTAGCCCGTCCCACTCGCCCTCCCCGAGCAGGATCGCCGGGAAGTGGCGGATGGTCGAGGTCTGTATCAACGTGAGCGCTTCAAACAGCTCATCCAGGGTCCCGTAGCCGCCCGGAGCGATGACGAAAGCGCTGGCGTAGCGCACGAACATGACCTTGCGCGCAAAGAAATGGCGGAAGCGCAACGCGATGTCCAGATAGGGGTTCAAGTCCTGCTCGTGTGGGAGCTCGATGTTGCAGCCGACCGACAGCGCACCGACATCCCCCGCGCCGCGGTTGGCGGCCTCCATCAATCCCGGGCCGCCGCCCGTGATCACGGCATAGCCGGCTCGGCCCAGGCAGGCGCCCGCCTCGCGCACGAGCGCATAGTCGGGGTGATCGCGCGGCGTGCGCGCCGATCCGAACACGGTCACCGCGGGTCCAACGTTCGCCAGCGCATCGAAGCCGCGGGCAAACTCCGAGGCGATGTCGCGCACACGCTCGGCGTCGGCCGCGCGCACCTCGGCGGACTCGTCACCCAGCCACAGCAGCAGCTCCTCGTCGAAGGTGAGCCCAAGGACGTCGGGGCTCTCGGACTCCGCTGGCACAGGCCAAGGTTATTTGTTCTTTGCGGGTGGCGGGCTTGTCTGACTGGCCAGCCAACCGGTAGGGTGCGTTGCCGTCGTCACAGGAGGGTTGCAATGCGCGTTGACGTTAATGGTGTGGGCATCGAGTACGAGGTGAGCGGTGAGGGCCGCCCGGTGGTCTTGCTGCACGGCTTTCCCGACACCGGAAGTCTTTGGCGCCATCAGGTGCCGGCGCTGGTCGAGGCGGGGTTCAAGGTCATCGTGCCCGATCTGCGCGGCTACGGCCGCTCGGACAAGCCCGAGGAGGTGCAGGCATATGCGCTGCCCGTGCTGGCCGGCGACGTGCTGGCGGTGATGAGCGACGCCGGTGTGGAGCGCGCGCACGTGGTGGGGCACGATTGGGGCGCGGCGCTCGCGTGGGGGCTGGCAACGCTGGCCGGCGATCGCGTGGACCATCTCGTCGCGCTGTCGGTCGGGCATCCGGCGACGTTCAGAGCGGAGGGCTTTGAGCAGTTCGAGAAGTCGTGGTACATGCTCCTGTTCCAGTTCGCCGGGATCGCCGAGGAGTGGCTGTCGGGCAACGACTGGGCCAACTTCCGGGTGTGGGCGCGTCATCCCGACACCGACGCGGTGATCGCCGAGCTGGAGGCCAACGGATCGCTCACGCCCGGGTTGAACTACTACCGCGCGAACATACCGCCGGAGTCCTACGTGCAACCTCGCATGGAGCCGCCGCCGATCCAGTCGCCGACGATGGGGGTGTGGAGTTCGGGCGACATGGCGCTCACCGAGGCGCAGATGACCAAATCGGCAAGCTCGGTGGCCGGTCCGTGGCGCTACGAGCGCCTCGATGGTCCGGGACATTGGATGCAGTTGGAGGCGCCGGATGAGGTGAGCCGCTTGCTAGTAGAGTTCCTGCCCTCATGAGAGGTCGTCATCATGAGTTGTGCGATCTCGCGCGAGCCGATGAGCGCGTGAGCGGAGGCTGAGCGGGGCATGGCCAGGATCGTCGTTTTGGGTGGCGGAGTGTGTGGACTGTCCTCCGGGCTGATGCTGGCGCGCGATGGGCACGAGGTCACGGTGCTCGAGCGCGACACCGACCCGGTCCCCGGCTCTGTCGATGGGGCATGGGAGCAATGGTCGCGCGATGGCGTGACTCAGTTCCGTCTCGCCCATTTCCTGCAACCCGCCGGCTCCGTGGTGCTGGGGGAAGAGCTCCCCGATGTCCTTGACGGACTGGCCTCGACGGGCGCGTTGCGTCTGGATCTGATCGGTCTGATGCCTCCCACCCTGACCGATCGCAGCCCGCGGGCCGGCGATGAGCGGTTCGTGACATATACCGCCCGCCGTCCAGTCTTCGAGCGCGTATTGGGAGAGGTGGCGGAGAGCGAGCCCGTCCTGGAGGTGCGTCGAGGCGCGGTTGTGAAGGAGCTGATCGTGCAGGCCGCCAATGGCACGCCGCACGTGAGCGGTGTGAGACTCGACTCGGGCGAGGCTCTGAGCGCCGATCTGGTGGTGGATGCGACGGGCCGGCGCTCGCAGATGCCGCGTTGGTGCAGCGACGCGGGCATCGGGCCCCCGCACGAGGAGTCCGAGGACTCCGGGTTCATCTACTACGGCCGCTATTTTCGCTCGGCCGACGGGACCACGCCGCAGCCGATCGGCCCGCTGCTCGCGCAGTTGGGGACCTTCTCGATCCTGACGCTCCCCTCAGACAACGGCACATGGGCGGTGGTCGCCGTCATCTCCAGCGGAGATCGAGCGCTGAAGCGGATGCGAGACCCAGACCTGTGGGCCTCGGTCCTGGAGGCGTGCCCGCTGCACGCCCACTGGCTCCAGGGTGAGCAGATCGGCGACTTCGAGGCGATGGGCGGGTTGAACGATCGCTACCGCCGTCCGCTGCGCGACGGACGCCCCCTGATGACCGGCATCGCGCTCTTGGGCGACGCCTGGGCGTGCACCAACCCCTCGCTCGGTCGCGGAATGTCGCTCGGACTGCTGCACGCGCAGTGTCTGCGCGAGGTCGTGGGCTCGCATCTGGAGGATCCGTTGGAGTTCGCGCAGGCGTGGGACGCGGTCACCGAGGAGCGGCTGACGCCCTGGTATCGGGAGACGGTCGCCGAGGATCGCGCCCGGCTGGGCGAAATCGAAGCGCTGCGCGAGGGACTAGAGCCGCCACAACCGAGCGATCCCTCGCAGGCGCTGCGCAGAGAGCTGATCGCGGCGATGCTCCACGATCCCGACCTCTTCAGGGCCTTCCTGGAATCCCGTTCCTGCTTTACGCCGTTGAGCGAGACCTTCGCCCGGGACGGCATGCCCGAGCGCATCCGCGAGCTGGCGAGCCGGCACGAGCGCCTGCAGATGCCCGGCCCCGACCGCGAGGGTCTGCTGAAGCTGCTCGCGTGATGCGCCGGGAGTGCCTGTTGGCGCAGGTAGTCGTCTCACAGTGGCCGTCACCGCCGCAAGCGCGCTCGGGGTCGTGTTCATAGTGGGCAGCAATCGCGGGATCGAGTTCTGGCGCCACAACCCAACGTTACCTGCAGCGGCCGGCTCCACCTCGCTGCTGCCACGGCATGGATGCGAGCGCGTTAGCGAGCGCGTCTCACGCTCCTACTCCGGGCGAGGAACACTCGCCCTCGTGGTGCTGCTTTCGGCATCGGCCGTCAGCGACAGTCTGATCGAGGGTGCCGGAATGGTGAGAAGGCGGGCCCTTGCGTAGCCTGTGCGCGGTGCGGACAGTAAGAGTTGCGTCGCCACGAGGGCGATCCGATGCGCTGAAGGTGTGGCGCTCGGCGAACGAAGCCCGAGGCTTTGCGCCGACATCAGCGCGGATCGCGCGCATCGAGCAGAAGCTCGCTGAGCCGACCGCGTATCTCGTGGTGGCGTGCGATCGCGAAGGGACGGTCGGGATGGCGCTTGCAGAGCCCTACCGCGCTCAGGACGGTTCTGGGCCAGTCGTGGCTGATCGTGGTCACGTTTCGATGGTGTTCGTCGCTCCCAAGCGCTGGGGCTGTGGGATCGGTCGCGAGCTGCTTGACGCACTCCACCGCGCGATGCGTGAGCGCGGGTACAACGTGGCGTCTTTGTGGACTCGTGCCAGTAACAAGCGCGCCCGCCGGCTCTACGAAGGGTGTGGCTATCAGCTCACCGCAGACGTCAAACAGCTGCCAGGCGGAGATGAGATCGTCCGCTATCAGATCGCGCTGAACGGTTCGCCCGGACCTCTCGCGCAACGCGATCGTTGAGGACTGCCTCAACGCGGGTTGAACTCGATCGGGCGACAGGACGCGCACGTGCTTTCGGGGCGGAGCGGGCATCCGAACGAAGGCTGAGCAGACGATCGCACCGGACGAAATGCAGCGTCTGCAAGCCCGGATAGTGCCGACTATAGGTAGCCGCGAGCACGCATTTCCAATCCCTGCAAAGTGCTACGCAAGAGTGCTACCATCCCTGTGTGGCTGCTCGTCACCCGCGCCTCGGAGTAGAACGCGACTCAGAGATGGAGCGCGCGCTTGCGCTTACCGAGCCGCTGCTCGACCCTGCGGAGACACGCTCGGCGGCGGCCCAGATCCGCGCGCTGACACTGCGCGGTGCGCAGGCCGTGCTCGCCGGCGCTGGCTCCGAGTCTCAACTACAGGCCCGATTGGCTGAGCGCTACGGCGCAAGGCCGGCGAAGGGCAGCCTGTCAGATCTCAATCCCCCGCCCGGCATTCCGGACCCGGCAGGCGCTGCGCCTGCGTCCGATGCGCTGCGGTGGGTCCGCGGCGAGTGAACGCCGCCTACATCGACGCGTCCGCGCTGGTCAAGCTGTTCAAGGCAGCACGGGAGACAGATGCCTTCCGAGCAGCGCTCGGGGACTGGCCCGTGCAGGTCGCAAGCGAGCTGATCCGTGTCGAGGCGGTCTGCACGGCCCGACGCCTCGGCGATGAGGAAGTGCTGGGGCGTGCGAACGAAGCCATCGAGCGAATCAATCTCGTCCCGATCTCGCCGGAGATCGTCGAGCTGGCCACGGGCGCCCATACCCCTCCTCTGCGCGCGATGGACGCGATCCACCTCGCCACGGCGCTCACGATGCGCGAGGACCTCGGCGCTTTCTTCGCCTACGACAGCGACCTGTCAGCAGCCGCACGAGCCCAAAAACTCAACCCGCTCGCGCCGGAGTGACCGCAACCTCCGCACCTCGGCGACTCTCAAACCTGCCCGGCTGCCCCGGCGGCGCGAAACAGTCATTGCCACGAAAGCCGGAGACGGGATTCGAACCCGTGACCCCCTGTTTACAAGACAGGTGCTCTGGCCAGCTGAGCTACTCCGGCGCGGAGCATCGAGGGTAGCGGGAAGGTCGCTGTAACGTGGCCTCGGCCAACGTGTATCCCCTGTATGACGCTGAGGTCGATACCGGTTGAGCGCACGGCGGATGCACAACACCACGGCTCCGAGCGGTCCGGCTCCTCGGCGCGTGGCACGCCCGAGCTGAGTCCCTTCCGCGAGCGCTCGCTGAGTCGTGGCGTGAACCCGCTGCTCTACTGGCCTGTGCGCGCGATTCTGCTGCCATTTTTCCTGCTCTATTTCCGACTAGATCGCGGTGGGCGTGAGCGCATACCGAGCAGCGGTCCGGTGCTGTTGGCGGCCAACCATCGCAGCTTCCTCGACCCGTTTGTGATCGGTGCGCTCACGCGCCGGCCTGTCTATTACGTGGCCAAGCGCGAGCTGTTCCAGCGGCGCTGGCAGGCGTGGCTGCTCAACGGTCTCGGTGCGTTCCCGATCGATCGGGGCGCAGGGGACGAGGACGCGATGGCAACCGCCCGCGCGATCCTCGAACGTGGAGACTGCGTGGTGATCTTCCCCGAGGGCACCCGCGTGCGTCCGGGGCCACTTGGCAAGCCTCACCGGGGTGTGGGCCGCCTGGCTCTGCAGACGGGCGCTCGGGTGGTGCCGGTCGCGGTGATGGGCACCGAGGACGTGCGCCGGGGTTGGCGGATTCGCCCTCGCAAGGTCCGCATCCGCTGCGGCACGCCGCTTGGCTATCCGACCATGCCCGAGCCCTCGCAAACGATTGCCCTGGGCGTGACCGAACGCATCTGGACCTGTGTGAACTTGCAATGGGAATGGCTTGGCGGCGCCGGTCCCGCTGAGCGCAAGCGGCTTGTCAAGAGCCCATCCCGACGCGACGCGCGTGCCGCGTAAGGTCGGACGGGAAGCGAGAGCGTCGGAGGATAGGGTGCGATGAGTGGCCGACCAACCGCAGAAGTCAAAGGCACGACTCGACGCCGAGTTCTCAGAGCTCTACCGGGCGCATCTGCGAGATGTCTACAGCTATGCCTACTATCGCGTCGGCAATCACCACGACGCAGAGGATCTCACCGAGCAGACCTTCCTCCAGGCCTACCGCCATTTCGATCGCGCCCAGCGCGAGTCCGACGGGCGACCGTTGCGTCCGTGGCTGATCCGCATCGCCCACAACCTGGCGGCCAATCTCTATCGCGATCGCTCACGCAAGCCGTCGACGCCGATAGAGGACACGGGCGAGCTGGCCGCCGTGCACACGACCGAGGATCTGGTCGAGGGTCGAGACGAGCTTGCGCGGGTGCTCGAGGGGGTGCAGCGTCTGCCGGACGACAGACGCGAGGCGTTGATCATGCGCTTTGCGCTGGGAATGGACAACCGCGAGATCGCGAGGGCGATGGGTCGCTCCGATGGAGCCACGAAGGTGCTCATCCATCGTGCGATCAAGCAACTCGAGGAGATTGTGGGCGTAGCGGATGCGGATGCCGACGAGCCGCTGAAAGGGGAGACGCGGAATGAGTGAGGCCGTCTCAGGACTCGAGGGTCTTCTGCACAAGGCACTCTCGCCGGTCGAGCCGCCCGAAGATCTCGGTAGGCGGCTGGAGAGCACGCTCACAAGCCTCACCGAGAGCGCCGTGGAGGAGCTGGAGGCATGGGAGCTGTCGGCTATGCGCGACCCGCGCAACTGGGTTCGTCCAGCGGCGGCGATGGTGGTTGGCGGCAGCGCAGGCGTCGCGCTCGTGCTCTTGCGCGCACGCCACCGCGGGCGTCCCGGGGCGCGCGACCCGCTGGGCGCTCGCAGCGCCGCCGAGCGTGCGGTTGGCGATTTGCGCGAGCACACCCGACGGCTGCTGGGCGATCGCTGATACCGCTCGGACGCCGACGTCTCCCGCGAGCGCCGGTCGTTGGGGCGCAGTTCACTGGGGTTCCCATTTCCCCGTAGCGCCAACACGCGCAAAAGGCCGGACAGCCTCCTGCTAGCGTCTGCGCGGCTCATGGCCACCTGCTACCGCCACCCCTCGCGCGAGACGGGCGTCGCATGCTCCTCGTGCGGGCGTCCGATCTGCCCGGATTGCATGACCACGACGCCCGTTGGCATGCGCTGCCCGGAGTGCTCTAAACAGAGCACCCGCGTGATGACGATGCGCAACATGGCCACTCGCCCGCGAGTCACGTTTGCGCTGATCGCGATCAACGTGGTCGCGTTCCTGGCCGAGCAAGGCCAGTTGACGCTCGAGGGCTCCAGCATCCATGGTCCCGTGATCGACAACGGCGTGCTGGAACGCTACGCGGTGGGCGTGGAACACCAATACTGGCGGCTGGTCACAAGCGCTTTCCTGCACGAGAACTTCATCCACATCGCCTTCAACATGTATCTGCTCTACCTGCTCGGCATGATGCTCGAGCCGGCGCTCGGATCGGTCAAGTTCGCCGCGATCTATTTCACCTCGATG
Source organism: uncultured Solirubrobacterales bacterium (assembly GCA_963831725.1). GTDB lineage: Bacteria > Actinomycetota > Thermoleophilia > Solirubrobacterales > Solirubrobacteraceae > Palsa-744. Next base: position 1,553,822 of record CAWHRF010000004.1, on the reverse strand, counting down.
TTCGCCGGCGCCTTCGGTGCGCTGTTCGCCACCAGCGCGCCGAGCCTCGGAGCCTCGGGCGCGATCTTCGGGTTGATGGGCGCCGCCGTGATCGAGCTGCGCGCGCGGGGCCTGAGCGTGATGGAGTCGGGCATCGGGATGCTGATCGTCATCAATCTGGTCCTCAGCTTCACGCTCGCAAACATCTCTGTCGGCGATCACATCGGCGGGTTGATCGGTGGAGCGCTCGCCGGACTCGCGATCCGCACGGCCGACGATCACCATCGTTCCTGGCTCGGCCTTGCGGCGTGCGTGGTCCTGTCCGTGGTGTCGATCTTCGCCGCGATCTCCGTGGCGGGCGTGTCGGCTGCCGGAATCGCCTGAGTGCCGGGTATCCTGATCTGCGTGGTGCTCCTCTCCGATCTGGAGATCGACGCAAGGCTCGCCGCCGGCGATTGGCAGCTCGACGGCCACGCGATCGCACGCGAATGGCAGCTCGACGACTTCGGCCAGGCGATCGCGTTCGTCAATCGAGTCGCCGATGCCGCCGAGGCGGCTGGCCACCATCCCGACATCCTGCTCCATGGCTGGAACAAGGTTCGTCTTGAGCTCTCCACCCACTCCGAGGGTGGCCTTACCCAGGCCGACTTCGATATGGCGTCGCGCATCGACAGCCTCGTCTGACCTGCGTGAACGGGCTGAAGCTCATATTCGCGGTCGTGCTGATCGCGATCAATGCGTTCTTCGTCGCCGCCGAGTACGCGCTCGTGCGCTCCAGACGCGCCCGTCTGGAAGTGATGCGCGACGAAGGCTTGCGTGGGGCCACGCTTGCCCTAAGCCAGCTGGACCGCATCAACGAGTACATCTCGGCTGTGCAGATCGGTGTGACGATGACTTCGATCGCGATTGGCGCGCTCGCCGCGCCCGCGCTCGCGGACATCCTCAAGGAGGCGCTCGGCAGCACGCCAAGCCACGACGTCGCGATCGCGATATCCGTGATCGTGGCCTTCTTGGTGGTCGCCGCCGCGCAGCTGATCGCCGGGGAGATGGTGCCCAAGCTCTACGCGGTCGACCGCTCGGAGTCGGTCGCCCGCAGGATCGCCCGACCGCTACAGGGATTCAGCGTTCTCTTCCACCCCGTGATCGTGGGCGTGACCGCGATATCGGGTCGGATCCTGCGCCTGCTGGGCGTTGAGATGGGCGACATGGGGGAGGGCGGCTCGCCCGATGAGCTCAAGCGACTGATCGCCGAGTCCTACGCCGGCGGCCAACTCGACCCGGGCGAGGCGGGGATGCTCACCGGCGTGTTTCACCTCCACGAACAGGAGGCGCGCCAGGTGATGACGCCGATCCCGGCGGTCGTCACGGTCGACATCTCCCAGGACGTGCAGGCGACGCTCGAGCTGTGCATCTCGAGTGGCCACACGAGGCTTGTGGTGATCGAGGGCGACGATCGCGATCGCGTGCGCGGGCTCGTGCACGCGTCCTCATTGGCGAAGCGACTCATGCACGACGGACCGCACGCCTCGATCGAGCCGATCATGCACGACGCTCCGATCGTCCCCGAGACCAAGCCCCTGGACGATCTGCTAGCCGACCTTCAACGCGAGCGCACCTCGATGGCGGTCGTGGTGGACGAGTACGGTCGCGTTGTGGGGATCGTCACGATCGAGGACATCGTCGAGGAGGTGGTCGGTGAGATCGCCGATGAGACCGACCCGGCCGCCGGGGAGGTTCGTCAACTGGCCGACGGAGACTGGTTTGTGCGTGGCCACGTGTCGATTGCGGATCTGCTCGACTATGGCGTGGAGCTGCCTGTCGACAGCGACGCCTACAACTCGGTCGGAGGGTTCGTGTTCGCCGAGATCGGACGCCTGCCTCGCCGTGGCGACACGATCAGCTCGGGAGACTTCTCGATAAGGGTCGAGTCGGTCCACCACAACCGTGTGGAGGCCGTGCGCATTCGCGAGCGCCGCCCGGCGCACGATCGCGACAAGGGCTCGAGCGCTCCGCGCGAGACCGCTCGACACGAGTCGCCGCCGGGGTCCTAGCCCGGCCCAAAGACACGTCCGGCTCGCGGGGAGCGGTCCAAAGACACGTCCGGCCCGCGGGGGGAGCGGGCCGGAACGTGTGCACTGGGAGGAGGCGAGTATGCGATCTGTGTCGCACACGCAAGTATGCCCCGCTCGATGAAGCCAGCCTAAAAGTCTGGTGAGGCTAAATAAATTCTCACCGGCCGGCCCTTGTAGGCGGTCCTCCGCTTGATCGTTCAATAGGCGAGGAATCCGCGCTTGGTCTTGCGTCCCAGCGCGCCCTCGTCGATCAGCTCGTCCACTCGCGGGGGGATCGTCTCGCCGATTGTCTCGCCGATCGCCTTTGAGACGTCGAGACCCACGAGATCCAGCAGTGCGAACGGCCCCATCGGGTGACCGGCGCCGAGCTTCATGCAGGTGTCGATGTCCTTGGGGTCCATTCCGGTCTCTTCAAGCAGGCGCACCGCGCCAAACAAATAGGGGAACAGCAGCCTGTTGACGACGAATCCAGGTATGTCGGGTATCTCGACGGCGGTCTTCTCGAAGGTCTCGCACAGCGCCAGCGCGCGGCTGCGGGTCTCCTCTGAAGCGGCCTTCGGGAAGACGAGCTCCACGAGCTTCATGCGCGTCACCGGGTTGAACACGTGCAGGCCGACGAACCGCTCCGGGCGGCCGGAGGCCTCCGCGAGGCGCTCCACCGACAACGAGGAGGTCGTCGAGGCAAGCACCGCCTGCTCGTCGAGGAGGCCGTTCAGCTCCCCCAGCAAGCCGGCCTTGATGTCGTGGTCCTCGACAACCGCCTCGACTACGAACGAGGACTGCGCCAGCGCGGCGGCGTCGGTGACGATCTGCACATGCTGGGGATCGACCTCGGCTTCCAGGCGGCTGAGGGTCTTCTCTACGGTGGCGCGCGCGCGCTCGGCCGAGCTGTCCGAGCGTGCAAGCAGCAGCACCGGTCCGTGGTGTGCGGCGGTGGCTGCCAGCCCGCAGGCGATGGCTCCGCTGCCGACTATGGCTAGACGTTCGTTCAAGGTCTCTCGCTCCTCTGGCGGTGTCGCGGTAGGGATATGGCGGTGGATGTGGCGATCGGGGCGTGGCTGTCGGTTGGTCCATCCGCCGGCCGGCCCGGGCACCACGATCCAGCGGCACCGGATCCTGGTTGACTGACCAGTCAATCCAGTGCCGCTGAGCGGTACAGTAGAGGTAGCGAACGCGCAGCGTCTTCACCAGAAGCTCGCATGCGCCCGCTTTCTGAGCACACGCCGGGCGAGATGCCGCGGCGCCACCGGCAACAGACAAGCAAAGGACTGACCACCATGAGGCAAGCAGAGGGCCGCGAGGTCGTGATCGTCGAGGCCGTTCGCACACCGATCGGTCGCGGACACCTGGAGAAGGGCTACTACAAGGACACTCATCCCAACGCGCTGCTCGCGAAGGTCTATACCGAGGTGATCGACCGCGCCGGCATCGAGCCCGCTGTGGTCGAAGACGTCGTCGCCGGCTGCGTGCAGCAATTTGGCGAGCAGGGCCTCAACGTCGCCCGCAATGCGTGGCTGCAGGCCGGCCTGCCGATCGAGACTCCCGCCACGACCGTCGATCGCCAGTGCGGCTCCGCACAGCAAGCGGTCAACTTCTCCGCCGCGCTGATCGCCGCGGGCGTGCACGACGCGATGATCGGCGGCGGGGTGGAGCACATGGGCCACTTCCCGTTCTCCGCCGCGATGAAGACCCAGCAGGAGTTCGGCTTTGCGTTCACGCCCGAGCTGATGGCCAAGCACAACATCGTCGGCCAGGGCCTCGGCGCGGAGATGATCGCGGACGAGTGGGAGATACCGCGCTCAGAGCTCGACGAGCTTGCGGTGCGCTCGCACAAACTGGCCCACCAGGCCACCGAGGAGGGTCGCTTTGAGCGCGAGATCGTGCCGTTCGCGGTCAACGGCGACACCTACGTCACCGATCAGGGCATCCGTCCCGACACCAACCTCGAGGCGCTCTCCCAGCTCAAACCGGCGTTCAAGCCCGACGGCAAGATCACCGCGGGCAACAGCTCGCAGATCTCAGACGGCGCCGCCGCAGTGCTGTTGATGAGCGCCGAGAAGGCCAAAGATCTGGGTCTGACCGCACGTGCGCGGATTGTCGATCAGACCACCGTGGGCTGCGACCCCGTGAAGATGCTCGAGGGGCCGATCCCCGCCACGCGCAAGATCCTCGAGCGCAACAGCATGAAGATCGACGACATCGACCTGATCGAGATCAACGAGGCGTTCGCGCCGGTCGTGGCGGCGTGGAAGCGCGAGCTGTCCCCGGACATGGACCGCGTCAACGTCAACGGCGGCGCGATGGCGCTCGGCCACCCGCTCGGCTCGACCGGCGCGCGGCTGATCACCACGCTGCTGCACGAGCTGGAGCGCTCCGACAAGGAGATCGGCTTCGTCACGATGTGCTGTGGCGGCGGGCTGGGTACGGCCACCCTGATTCAGCGCGTCTGAGGTGATGCTGTTCCTGCCGGCGCATGCTTTATTTATGAGCTGATAGGGCGGGGCGCGCATGCGCGCCCCGGTTCACATGTTCCGGGTCGTGCATGCCCGACCCGGCTGACCCGCACATGTGCGGGTCAGGACCATGCCGCATGCGGCATGGTCTTCTTGGCTCAAAGCTTCACCAAGCATGCGGCCTGGCCTTCCCAAATCGACTCTCTAAGCCCCGCTAGGCCCCGCGCCGGTCCAGTCGACTGCGACCGGCGTGAGGGCCAGCAACGCCTGCCAGGTGGCCGCTTCGGTGTGACCGCTGGGGGCGATCCCGTGGGCGCTCTGGAACTGCTCCAGGTTGGCTGTGGTCGCCGCGTTGAAGATGCCCGTCGTTTCCTGCGTGGGGATCGCGGCGGCGAGGTGCTCCTGCATCCACAGCACCGGGTCGCCTTTGCTGCCTTCGGCGAGTTCGGACCAGGAGGGATTGGGGGTGACGCTCGTCAGCGGAGCGAGCGGGGTTGCCAGCGCCGTCCACAGGCTTGCCGGCGTTTCCTGGAAGTCCCAGAAGGAGGTACCGGTCGCGCCGTAAAGCGGGGCCTCCTCGCGGAAGCGCACCAGTTCTTCGGCTGAGGGTTTCGAGTAGGTCTGCCCAAGCGGGAAGATCGGCCGCCCATAGGCGCGGTTGGCGATGAATGTGTTCGCATACACCGTGTCCACCGAGTTGCCGATGTCCTTCCAATACATCTGCGGCGCGTTGAACTGCGCGCCGTCCGGGCCCAGAAACACCGAGTAGGGAAACGACGTGTGGTCATACACGTAGGGGAACGAGGCGAGGCCGAGCGGATAGCTCGGCCCGATCTTCGCGCGCAGGTCCGCGATGTAGGTCTGCGCCGCCCCGTAGTGCCCTTCGTATTCGCCCTCGGCGTCGATCACCAGGCAGTCGGCGCCCGCCGTCACCGCGCGTGCGCCCATTTCGGCCTCACCCGCAGGGTCGGTGCCGTACACGTACTGCCACGCGCACACCTTCAGCCCGTTGGCGTGCAGCGTCTGCACGAGTTCGGGGCTGAACTGGCTCCAGTAGTTCGACGAGCCGTCCGAGCTCTTGACAAACAGGGTGCTCACGTCGGCCGCGTGGGCCTGCGCGACGATCGAGGCGAGGTTGCCGCCGTCGGACTGGCTCACATACCAGATCCACATTCCCTGGCCTTCAAACGCGCTACCGGTGGGCGTCGTGGTCGGGGCGGGCGCGGGTGGCGGGGCCGGCGGCGCGGGTGGGTGCAGCGCGTAGTTGACGACCTGCATCGGGCCGAAGGAGTTGGTGTGGCGCCCGTGGCCGATCAGCACCATGATGCGTCCTGAATGGGCGCTGTTTGGCACGTGCACGATCATCCCCTGCGCGGAGCTGGCAAGGTGGGCTGTGGGAGAGTTGCTGGCGATGCGCGCGTTCCAGCTGTGGGGGAACGCCACGACCATTCCCCTGCGCAGGCCGGCGCCCTTGATCAGCAGCTCTCCGCCCTCGGAGACCTGACGCGGATTGGTCGAGCAGTGGATCGCCGGCGTGCACGCGGCGCTCGTCAGCGTGTAGGGGTCTCTTTTGGGCTTCGTCTTCCCGGCTTTGGTCTTCGCTTTGCCCTTCGCCGTAGCGGGGTTGCTCGCGGGCGCTTTTGCTTTTGAGGTCCCCGATCCGCCGCCGCCCGGGGCGGCGGCTCCTCCGACTCCGCCGCTCGCGTTCGACGTGGCGGCGCTCGCCCGCGCCGCGCTCCTCGCCCGTGCCGCGACCGCGTGAACGCTCGACGGCACGACGCTCGCCGATGTGAGCGTCGGCTGGACGAGTGGCGCGCAGCTCGCGCACAGCGCCAGGGCGGTGGCCGCGACTACGCCGCGAGTCGATCGCTTGTGGGTTGTTGCTCTTGCCGCGAACATGCTCCAAGGTGCAGTCGTTTGGCAGGACCGTAGAGCCTACGGACGTCCCAACAGGCCCGCGCCAGAGAAGTTGCGTTGGGCGAATTCCTGCAAGCGCGGCGAACCAGCGCTCAGACTGTACTACGACCCCAGCGAAACCCGATTGTCGCGGGCTCGGGAGCGAGCGGGCTGTGCGGCAGGCCCGGCGGGGGGTCGGGCAGGTTGTAGGCGCTCGGGGCCACGTCATTGGGCGCGTCGGCGTGAAACAGCGAGGCGAGATACTGGTTCTGCCCGCGTCCCACGCCCAGCTCGAACTGTCCGCCGCCGTAGTTGCCGATGCCGCGCTCGGCGCAGTAGTCATACGCGCCGAGCAAACTGCGCAGCCCGCCCAGGCGCGAGGGCTTGATGTTGACCATCCTGGGTGGATAGGGCAGCGCTTCGATGTCCGCCACCGAGTGGATCGGGGCGTCCCAGGAGAAGCGCTCGCGGTGCGCCACCAGCGCCGCGTCGGTCTCGGGCGTGAGCGCGGGGTCCTCGATCCACGCATCGGGGAACGCCTCGGCCACACGCCGGTAGAGCACCGGGTCGGGCGCCTGGTCGACGATCGAGCCCGAGTAGTAGCCCTTGAAATCGACTGAGTCCACCGCGCCTGTTGCCACCAGCTCGGCGATCAACGACTCGCTCCACGAGCTGGTCGGGTCGAGCTTGAAGCGAAGCGTTGGGTTGAGCTCGAGGTGCCGGCGCAGCGGCTCGATGCTGGGCGGCTCGCCCAGGCGCAGCGACACCACGAAGCGCACCGCCTCTGGGGTGCGCCCCAGCGCTGCGTGCAGCGTGGTGCCCGCCTGGCGCAGCGCCAGGTCCAGCGCGGCCGACTCGTACGCCCATACGCGATAGCGCCGCGACACCTCGCGCTGGGGCTCCTGCGGAAACAGGTCGAGTGCCGCGACGTGCTCGGAGAACGAGCCCATCGTCCACTCGCCCGCCAGCGGCAACACGGGGCCGGCTGCCTGCAGGATCTCCTGATCGACGGCGTCATACGTCACGTCCTCGCCCAGGCCCTCCTGCCCGGCGCCCGCCAGCGCGATCACGGTGCTCTTGCGCTCGAACTCGCTTGACACGAGCTCCCGCAGCGGCCGCAGCGAGTAGCTCTCGATGCTCAGCGGCAAGCCCGCCAGGCGCTCCCAGGTGCTAGACGGTCTCTCCACGTGTTGGCCCAGCTTAGACTGTGGGTGTGGCGAGCAACACCAGGGGTCCGCGAGGTCGTTCGCGCAAGCCGCGCCCGAGCGGCTTGCTCGCCGACGAGCAGGTGCAAGCCGAGGCGCACACCGCGCCGGGCAAGTCGAAGGCCGAGCCGCGCACGCAGAAAGAGCGGTCCTCGCGTGGCGAACGCGCGCGCGGCGGGCGGACCGCACGCGGGCCGGTGCCGGTCACCACCACCTACGGGGAGCGTCCGCCGGCGCCGTGGCATCCGTGGCCGCTGTCCGAGCTGCTGATTCTTGTGGGCGGCATCGCGTTCGTGATCGCCCTGATCCGCCTGCGCCACGGGGTATCGGCCGGAGGGCCGCTGCTACTCGCTTCGATCGTCGCGGTCGCGCTTGGCACGATCGAGGTTGCCTGGCGCGAGCACAACAGCGGCTTTCGCTCTCACACGCTGCTGCTCGCGCTGATGCCCGTCGTGGTGTTGCACTCCGTGGTCGTGCTGGGATACACGTTCCTCGCGAAAGCCTCACAGGTGGTCAACCTCGGCATGTTCGCCGTCGACATCGCCGTGTTCGTGTTCCTGTTCAGATTGCTGCGGGCACGCTTCCTGGACGCCCGCGCCCGGGCGGCTACGCGACGTTGAGCGAGGGCAGCGGTCGCTCGCCCTCGTTGCCGCCCTCCCCGCGCGTCTCGCCACTGATGCCAAGCCGTTCCAGACGTGCGATCTCGCGCTCGCCTTCGACGCGCGCCGGGTGATCGTCGGGAAGCCCCGCGATCAGCTGCGCGATCCGGTTGCGCAACTGCAGCGCAAAGTGCGGAGTCGATGCGCCCATCAACTCACGCACGTCCTCGACACTGACATCGCCTGCACTCTCTCTGCGCAGTCTGGTCGGATCCTCTGCTTGGCTCATGGTTCGGTGGGTGGCGTCGATTCGCTGGAGGTGGTGGGCGAGGATATTTCGGTTTCTGCCGCCGGTCGAGAGGATACCTCCAGAGCCGTGTCGAGCCTCGCCTGGGTGAGCGCGGAGATGGCGCTTTCGTCTCCGATCAGCCAGCCATGGTTATAGACGGTGTGCACCGGCCCGGAGGACGGTGTGCCGGGCATCAGGTCGCTCAGGTAGCCACCCAGCGCCGAGCCGACGCGGTTGGGGTCTTCCAGCAGCAGCAGCGGCGCGTAGTCGCCGCGGGCCGAAAGCGCCGCCGCCGCCGGTCCATCGAGTGGTCGCGCGGCGCTCGCAAACACAAACCCGTGCCCCGGTTCCAGAACTCCCCAACCGAACGATCCGTTGGTGAACCGTGCCACCGCGATCGCGTTGGCCGCCGGGGTCTGACCCGCGATGCGGGTCACCGTGCCAAAGCCTTCGAGCTGCCCCTTCACGCTTTCGCTGACCACGGTGCTCGGCCCGATCAGGTAAATGGACGTGTGCCCAAGCCGCGCCAGCTCCGTGCTGGTCGCCTGTGGTATCCGCAGTCTGTCCACGTAGAGGATCGGCGCGCCCGTCTGGGCGGCCAGGCCCGCCGCCGGCATCGCCATCGCAGGCGGACCGTCGGCGGCCGTCACGATCACCTGGCGCGGGTCGTGTCCGTGCAGGAGGCTCGACAGCCGCTCGATGCTCACCGCCAGCGCCGCGGGGTTCGCGGCCTCCACGACGCGCGTCGAGTATCCAGCCGGCGTCGCGCTTGCGCCCACCTGGATCACCTGTTCGCCCGCCACGCCGCTCGCCGTCGGTCCCAGTGCGCGAGTCCCAGAAGGGGCCATCTCGTGTAGCGCCCGACTGCTTGCTTCGGGCAGCGTGGATCCTTCGCTGTAGAGCAGCGGCGCGTGCAGCGGGGCGCCCGCGAGCACCGACGCCGCCAGCGCCGCCGGCCAGTCGCTCTCGCTCACCACCACGACCGCCTTTGGGCGGGTCGCCCTGGTGAGGCCGGGATAGGCGGTCACGGCGACAGCGGCGGCGTCGGCCGCCGGGTTCGAGCCGCCAAGGCGGGTCGTGTTGGTCGTGGACACGCTCACGGCCCCCCGAGCGCCGAGCGGACCGCCCGAGACGGCGGGTGGCCGGGTGGCTTGCGGCAGCGACTTGCCGCAGCCGGCAAGTGCCAAGCAGAGGGCGATCGCGGCGGGCACGACGCGCACGGAGGGTCCACGCATCCACTCCACGCTACCCGCAGCTCCCGACGAGTGCCACGCCAGGAGCGGGTGCGTGACGCCCAGGGGGCGAGTGTGGCGCTCCGGATACGAGCGCGAAAGCCCCCGTGGATCGTGAGCCGTGTGTGCCTCTCAACTGCAATTCGCCGCCCAAAAACACCGTATTTGCGGGGAAAAGCCGCGAAAACACGTGCAACCGGTGCAACCGTCATTGCACTCTGATAGCTTGTCGCCCCGAACGCCGAATCCTTGGCCAGAAGCCAAGGAACGGGGGACCCAAGTTGTTGGGGCGAATCCCGCGGTAGATCCGTGAGAAGCGCAGGCTCTTTCAGCGCTAGCCCGTCAGCTAACCCCGCAGGCCGACGAAAGAGGTTGTTTTGCGATTTAGAGCCGCGGGCTCAACGCTATTCAGCATGCTGATCCTGGGCTGCATGCCCGTATCGGCACTCGCCACCACCGGTGGCGTATCGACCGGGGGCTCCGCGCCCGCGATCACGGCTCCCGCTACGACATCCCCCAGCTCGGTGGGCGGCGCCGCTCCCACGACGAGCACTCCGGCCGTCAAGAAGCCGCACGCTCCGATCGTCTCGAAGTCGGCGAACATCGCCTACAAAGGCGCGGTCTACGAGAAGACCGCGACCGGCGAAGTGGTTCCCTACGTGGCCCCGCAAACCGCGGGCGAAGTCACATCTTCCACCGGCGGCGCGACCGTCGGCATCGTGGCCGACACCAAGCCGGAGCTGCTCGTGCCCGGAAGCACCGCCCGTTTCGTGGGCGGTCTCGCGGCCGCCCCGATGAACGCGCCGCTCGCCGTCCAGGAGATCGTCTGGGCAGGCAACCAGATCGTCGGGCTGCCCTACATCTACGGTGGCGGACACGCGTCGTTCGTCTCACCCGGCTACGACTGCTCGGGCACCGTCTCCTATGCGCTGCACGGTGCGAGCTTGCTCGAAACGCCGATGGACTCGAGCGAATTCATGAGCTGGGACTCGCCGGGCGTGGGCACATGGGTCACGATCTTCGCCAACGGCGGCCACGCCTACATGACCGTGGCCGGTCTGCGCTTGGACACGAGCCCCGCCAACGACCCCTCAAACCTGCCGGGCCCCCGCTGGCGCCCGCTGCGGCCGGAAAACGCGGGCTTCACGGTTCGCCATCCGACTGGGCTTTAGCGGTAGTTAGAGTCGGCGGACGGGTCCGTTGCACTCAAATCGCCCGCTGCGAGCCCTTCAGATGTGCTGAAGGAATGACTAGGCCGGCATGCGAGCAGGGCCGCGGACTTGATGTGCGCGGGCATGCTCGTAGAGCGGCTCTGGTGCCATGTCCAGGCCCTCGTCTGGCCAGACGATCGTGCCGGATTCGATAGAGATCCGCGCGAAACGCGCCGGATCGCGCAGCGGCTCGAACACGCCGTTCCACTCACGATCGGTGAAGCTGACGTCGCCGACCGTGCCGTCCCTGAACGTGAGGCGCAGTTGGTACTCGCCGATGACCTCGACGTCGGTGACGGGGACGAGCTTGCCGGGAAAGACATTGCCCATGGATCGAGTCTAACGAAGTGGGTCGATCGGGTTCAACTGCTTTTCGTTGACGGCGAGCTCCCAGTCTGCGCGCAGCTCCTCCGCGTGTAGCTCCTCCGCGTGTAGCTCGGTCCATGCCTGTACGAGGCGAAGTTGTCCCCTCGGGAGCTCGCCCGCGATGATCTCGCCCCTCAAGTCCAACGAGGCTTCGTACTCGGCGTAGTACGCGTGGAAGTGAGGCAGCGAGTGGTGGACCTCATCCCAGTACATCTTGATCGTGATTCCGTAGAAAAAGCTGAGCTTTGGCATGTGTGGCTTTCGGATCGATTTGGGCAGAGCACCGTACTCAGCCCGTGCGACGGAACTCTTGGTCTGTAAAGCGTGGTAAGAGCAGTAGAACGCGATCACCGGCGGCCGATCCATCCCGCGGCCGGCCAGGCCGGCCCGCATCCCGCTCCCACCGGCATGCCCTAAAAATCACGCGCTGCCACTTGACATTCGCGCATGTGTGCTGTATAAGATGACCAATGTCTTGACAGCCACATGGTTGTCGGGATAAACATAGGACTGGGTTTGGGTCGGCTTCGTTGTCGACATCAAGCGCTTTGGACGGGACCGTGGAGAGGGACCGGGTCGCAACAGAGAGGGTTGAAGTTCGCGTGTTTTTCTTGGGGAATAACGCAGGTGAGAGTTCGTGCGCCTCTGGCGGGTCCGTTATAGGACGCGTCAGCGTCGCTGACGCGTCTCTCTCTCTCTCTCTCTCTCTCTCTCTGGCGCTGCCGGCTTTCTGGCGCTAGCGCTCTCTGCCGTGGGATAGCTCCGCGGCTCGCCGGGTCCAGGACCCGGCTTGGTTTCTCACGCGCGTATGACGCGTGCTCATCGTTTTCGGTCTTGCCCCCACGCGGAGCGGTCGCCCTTGACCCGGCCTCCGTTCTGCCTTATGCGGGTGGGTCGCTCCTGGGTGCCATCTCCCTATCGGGCGTCCAGGGGTCCACCCCGTTCGGGGGGGTTTTGTGAGATGGCCGCTTCTGAGCGCCGATCGGGTGTGGCGCGCGATCGTGGTTCGCACGCGACCACTCGGACGGGTGGGGGTGTGCGAGGTGGGGGTGTGCGCGTGGTCGCCTCTTCACCTGCGGGACGGTCTTATGAGGAGTATGCGCGCGAGCAGGTCGCTGAGCTTCAGCGCGCGCGAATTCTCACGGGCATGGTCGAGGAGTGTTGTGAGCGGGGGGTGGCGGGCGTGAGTGTCGCGCATGTCGTCTCGCGCTCGGGTGTCTCGCGGCGCACGTTCTACGAGGCGTTCAGCGATCGTGAGGATTGTTTTCTGGCGGCGCTCGAGCGGGCGCTGGCCCTTGCGCGCGAGCGTGTGCTGGAGGCTTGTGAGGGGCAGCGCTCGTGGCGTGAGCGGATCAGGATGAGCCTGGTCGCGCTGTTGGGTTTCCTTGAAGATGAGCCGCGGCTTGGGCGGGTGCTTGTGTGCGAGTCCGCCGCGGGCGGACCGCGTGTGCTTGCGCGCCGCGCTGAGGCGATCGAGTCGATTGCCCACCTGGTGGATGAAGGCCGCGGCGAGTCAAAGGCCGCTGCCGGGCTTTCGCCGCTTACGGCTGAGGGTGTTGTCGGTGGCGCGCTTGCGGTGATCCAGGCGCGGCTGCTAGCGCAGAGCCCGTCGGTTAGCGGTTCGCGCGCTCGCGTGTTGCTCGAGCTTGCCAATCCGCTGATGAGCACGATCGTGCTGCCGTATCTCGGTCCTGCTGCCGCGCGGCGGGAGCTGACACGCGCGGTCGCCCACGACACGCCCGCTACGCCCAACGGCTCCTCCCCCGCTACGGGGGGCGCGTTGGGGGTGGACCCGTTCAAAGCGGCGGGGATGCGCCTCACCTATCGCACGGTGCGGGTGTTGATGGCGATTGCCCAGCAGCCGGGAGCGTCCAACCGCCAGATCGGCGCGGCAGCCGGCGTCATCGACCAGGGCCAAATCTCAAAGCTCTTGCACCGGTTGCAGGGCGCCGGGCTGATCGAGAACACGGGTCTTGACGCGAACAAGGGTATGCCGAACGCGTGGAGGGTGACCGAGAAGGGTCAGCGTGTCGCTCAACAGTTCGCGTTTACCGGCGGTCGCCAGCGGGAGGGATCGCGATGACCCCACCCGGCCGCGAGTCGATCTTTGTGCGCCCCTTCGGCGCATTCTCACCACTAACCGAGGGGCGTTGGTTCCCTCTGAATTCCAGGAGGAGCTGGCCGATGTTCCAAACGATACGCAAGCATACGAATCCGGCAACGATCATGTCGTTCTTCGCGCTGATGTTCGCGATGAGCGGTGGCGCGTATGCCATGGGCAGCCACGGTGGCTCCTCGGGTGGGCGGGGACCCAATCCCACGACAGCCTCGGTTGCTCGCTCGGGCTCCAATACAACCCTCGCAACCGCCGCCAAGAGCAAAGCCAAAGCCAAATCGAAATCCACGACCGGCGCCCGCGGCCCCGCCGGCCCGGCGGGCAAGACCGGACCCGCGGGTCCCGCCGGCCCGGTCGGACTCGCGGGTCCAGCGGGCGAAAAAGGCGCCGCCGGCACGAACGGCACCAACGGCGTCGGCACAGAAGGCAAAGAAGGCCCTGCCGGCAAAAACGGCACCAACGGCAAAGAAGGCTCTCCCTGGACCGCAACGGGCGCGCTCCCGCCGGGCAAGACCGAGACGGGCTCGTGGGTGCTCGTCGCAGCCAAGGAAATCGGATCGCCGAGGGTGGAGATCTCCTTTCCGATTCCACTAAAGGAAGGACTCGAAAGCGGACATGTCCTCTACGTGGGCGAAGCAGGCAACGGAACCACGTGTCCGGGCAGCGCCGAAGAACCGCAAGCCGCCGAAGGCGACCTGTGCGTCTACGAAGCCACCTCGACCGGCGTCGTGAAGAGCGGTGGAGGCACGGCCGAAGCGCTCTTCTTCGATTCGGGCAGCGGCGACTACTTCTTCCACTTGGGGACCACCGGCGTTGCCGGCACTGTCATGGCCCTCACGAAAGGCGAAACAAGCACCGGGGGTACCCCTGAACCGGAGGTATCCGAAGGCTGGGGCACCTGGGCGGTGACGGCCCCGGCCGCATAGACGCCAAGCGCCTCCCGGGCACGCCGCGCCGTATGGCGTCGGCGCGCTCGGGGACCGGTGGCGTCGGCGGCTGGTCTGTCCGGCATGAGCAACCTCGAGCATGTATGGGAATCAGAGCACCAATGTCTGTAGATCGAGAGAGAGATCGTCTATGAGCCTTCGTATCCGTGGATCATTCGCCGCCTCGTTGCTTGCGTGTTGCGTGGCGGCTTTCATCTCGGCCTCGCCTGCCTCGGCGTCCTTTACGCGCTCGTTCGTGCGGCAGATCACGCGTGCGGAAAACACGGGTGGCAAACTGAACACCGAAGCGTGCAGTGAAGCGCAGCGCAGTGCGGCGGGCTCGACGTGCCTGCAGCCGAGTGGCGTGGCGGTCGATTCGGGCGAAAACCTGTGGGTCGCGGATGCGCGTGCTGGTGGGATGCTCGATGAGTTCGAGCCGGCGGCCGCTGGGAACCTGTTCTCGACCTCGTTTGCGCCGGCGTCGAGTCCACACGCCGTGGCGGTCGAGAGCGCTGTGAGCGGTAATGGCGACATCTATGTTGCCGACGGTGACGCCATCGAAGTCTACGAACCGGATGGCACGCACGTGGAAACCTGGAAACAGGACTTCCGAGAATCGGCACTTGCGATCGACAACTCGCCGGAGTCGCTGGAAGACACATCCGGGTGCACGCTTGGACAGTGCGATATCTATGTGGAGACCCTTGGCCAAGACAGCAGCCTGGAAAAGCTGAACTCAAAAGGCGAAGCACAGTCCTTTGAATGTTCGACCGCCGCGTGCGGCGAATACATCGAAGGTCACACCAAGATCACGGGCGTCCCCGGCAATCCGCATTCGGGGGGTGGGCTCGCGGACGGCGAATCGAGCAGCGTCGCCGTCGACGCGGCGGGCGACATCTATGCGATCGGCAACGCCGCGGTGTATGAGTACAAGCCGAGCGGCGAATATGTGCGTGAATTCATCATGAACCGCGAAGGGTCCGAAGTGCCGAGGATATGCTCTGGAGAGGAGTCGGCGAGCCCGAAGGCGGTCGCGATCGACCCGGTCAGCGGGAATCTCGTCGTCACCGCGGGCAATGGGTATCCGGCCTTCGGCTTGGATGACTGTGGCGCGATCGTCGAATTCAGCACGGCGACGGGAAAGTTCGCCTCGATCATCACCAGAGAAGGGGAAGACAAGGAACTCGGTTACATGTACGCTGACGCGGTCGACTCGGCCGGGGACCTCTATGCGGTCGACATCAGCGGTGGACTGATCGACGTCTGGTCGCGGGGCGCCTACGACCCCACGGTTAGCCCCGGGCCCGCGACCGGCCGCAATACGGAAAGCGCGGTGCTGACCGGCTCGGTCGACCCGGCGCAGCACGGCAACGAAAAGCAGACGCCGGACCTGCAGGCGTGCTACTTCGAGTGGGTGAGCGAAGAAGAGTTCGATCAGAACGTCGCCACGCATGGCGGCAAGGAATCCGAAGGGTTCGCGAGCCTCACAAGCGGCGGGACCGCTGAATGCTCGCCGGACGCCAACGGCATCCCGAGCGAACCGGAAGTCGAACACCAGGTGCAGGCTGCGATCCACGGTCTGGTCTCGGGCACGATCTATCGCTACCGGCTGGTCGCGGCCAGCGGCGGCGAAAACGGGGGCACGGCCCATACGAAGGCGCTCGCGTTCATCGCGCCGGTGCCGCCGGAGGTGATCATGGGCTCGAGTGTCGCGGAGAACGTCTCCTCGACCTACGCCGACCTGCACGCGCAGATCAAGCCCGAGGGGGAGGACACGAGCTACTTCTTCGAATACGGCACGAGCACCGCCTACGGCGCCGATGCGCCGGCGCCGCCTGGCGCGGCGATCGGTTCCGGCGGAGCGACCGGCGGGGCGGTCGAAAGCGTGATGCAGCACGTCGGGCCGCTCCAGCCGGGCACGGAATACCACTTCCGTGTGGTGGCGGAGAACACGATCGAAGGCGAAACGGAGATCACCTATGGACCCGATGAGACATTCGCGACCGTGCCGGCGGAAGTCTCCAGCGAACGCGGCTACGAGCTGGTGACGCCGGCGCAGAAGGAAGGCGGCGCCGACCTGTTCGCCAAACCGCTGACCAATGGCGAATACTCCAACGACTTCGACGTGGGCGTGGCGGCGGAATCGGGTGACGCGTTCCTGTTTGACACCAAGTCGGCGTTCGGTTCCTTCCCGGCCTCTGGGGAAAGCCGCTACGTCTTTCGTCGTGAACCCGCCGCGGGCCGCTGGTCCTACGAATCGCTGTCGGATCCGGCTCTCGGGCCGCAATCGCTCGGCGCAATGCCGCTGTTCGAACCCGGGGACTTCGCGCGCGTCGCGCTCGTCGACACGGTGGGAACCACGCTGGGCGCCGAAGGCGAACGCGATGTCGACCTGCTGGGCGCGCCGGGCGGCCCCTACACGACGCTGCACGAAGGTCCGCCCTACCACAGGGGCGAAACGGGATTGTCGTATGCCGTGGAAACGCAGCCGGTCGGCGCCTCGCGCGACCTCAGCCACGTCGTGCTGGAAACCCAAAGCGGTGAAGCGTGCGGGCACAGCGAAACTGGCGCGAAGGTCACGCACGGCGACGTGCTCTGCGAATGGGATGGTCAGTACGAAACCCTGGAAGACGGCGAAGTCGTCCCGAAGTTCACGTTCGTCAACCTCGCGCCGGAAAGCGAATCCGAACCCGCGAGCGCCTGCGGCGCCGTGCTCGGCTACGGCGACAACGGGCTCGTCGGAGGAGGCGACAAGCGCTTCGCGGTCTCCGCCGACGGCGCGAAGGTGTTCTTTACGGCGCCCGATCCCACGGCCACGGGCAGGGACCCGCAGCTCGAAGGTAAGGAAGGCTGCTGGAAGGAGGGGTCGCAGCCGAAGAACGCGCCGCAGCTCTACATGCGCGCTGGCGGAGAGACGATCGAGGTCTCCGCGCCCGAAGAAGGCGTGTCGCTGTCGGCGAGCCGCAACTACGGAGCGCAGTATGTGGGCGCGTCCGAAGACGGTTCCCGCGTGTACTTCCTCAGCGAAAGCGAGCTGACCGCCAACGACGCCGGCATCCACGAGCTCGAACTCTACGAATACGACACCGAAACACATGAACTGACGCGTATC
Organism: uncultured Solirubrobacterales bacterium; assembly: GCA_963831725.1. Taxonomy (GTDB): domain Bacteria; phylum Actinomycetota; class Thermoleophilia; order Solirubrobacterales; family Solirubrobacteraceae; genus Palsa-744. The sequence goes on along the minus strand of CAWHRF010000004.1, from coordinate 1,536,366 downwards.
TCGGCGGGCGAATCGGGACACGAAGCCGGCGGCGTGGGGACCATCTATGCGATCGCGGCCGACGGTACGGCCGTGTACTTCAGCGCCAACGGCGTGCTCGCCGCAAACGAAGGCCCCGACGGCTCCCACGCCTCGCCGGGCGACTGCGAGAAAGCACAAGGTAGCTGCAACCTCTACCGCTACCAGCCGGCGAGCGGAGGTGCGCCCGCGAAGATCAACTTCGTCTCCGTGGTCAACGAAGAGGACACCGCGCACACGGGCTCGGGTAAAGGCGTCGTGCCGTCGGGAGAAGATCTGCGCGCCTATACGACGCCGGACGGGCGCTACCTGCTCTTCGACACGCGCGAAGACATCACCGGCTACAGCACCGCCGGCTGCATCGCGGACTCCGAGCAGTGCATGGAGCTCTACCGCTATGACGCGCAGGCGGCGCAAGACGGCAGGCCCGCGATCGTGTGCGTCTCCTGCGACCCGAGTGGCGCGCCACCGGTCTCCAACGCCTTCTTCGAGCGCTCGATCAACGGGGGTGGGGGAGGCTACGAACCGGTGCGCGCGATGTCGAACAACGGCGAATACGTGTTCTTCGACTCGGCTGACCCGCTCGCGCCGGGGGCGAGCAACGGCACGCTCAACACGTTTGAGTGGCACGACGGTGCGATCTCGCCGATCGGCTCGGGCAGTGACGCCTCGCCGACGTATTTCCTCGGCTATGCGCCCAACCCGCAGGCGCACAGCGAAGAGGCCCGCGAAGGCGGCAACGTGTTCGTCGGCACGCACGCGCAGCTGACCAGTCAGGACACGAACGGCTTCGGCGAGATCTACGACGCGCGCGTCTGCGAATCGCAGTCGCCCTGTATCGAGCCGCCGCCTGGCGAAACCGTGCAGTGCGAAGGCAGCAGCTGCCAGGCACCGGCTATCGCGCCACCCGAACCGACCCAGACGCTGCTGGAACCACCGGCGAGCGTCATGAGCTCGCCCGGCACGGCGATCAAATCGAAGGGCCTGACGCGCGCCCAGAAGCTGCAGAAGGCTTTGAAGGCCTGCCGCGGGGACAGGAAGCACAAGACGCGGCTTGCGTGTGAAAAGCGCGCGCACGACAGCTACGGTGCCGTGGCGAAGCGCGGGAGAGCGAGTCGAACGCGGCGCTCCGGGGGCAAAGGAGGAAGGCGATGAGGATCGGTATCCAGGTTTCACGCTCGCTGTGCGCCGCGGCTGCGTTCGCGGCGGTAATGCTCGCGCTGCTGTGCGCGAACGCTTCGGCGTCGGTCGTGGCCGCGAGCCCGCAGTGGACGATCAGCGCGGTCTCGCGCCCGACGAACTTCAAGCCGGGTGGCAGCGCCGAAGGCGACAGGTATATCGCGGTGATCACCAACACCGGCGGTGCTCCCAGCAGCGGCCCGATCACGATCACCGACGAACTGCCCGCAGGGATCGCTGTGGCGCCGGGCATCGTCGCCTACGACCAGCTCGGCGAAGCTCTCCAAACACCCGGGAGCCGCTTCAGTGGCGACTGCGGAGAAGCCGGCGACGGCAACCTCGTCACCTGCACATACAGCGGCTCGGTGGCGGTCGACGACACGCTGACCGTCGAACTCCCCGTGCACGTCGCGGCCGATCCCACCGACTCGTGCTCGCAACCTCTGCCGTCCTCCGCGCTCAGCTGCGTGACCAACGTGGTGCACGTCTCAGGCGGCGGCGCGCCCAGCCCCGGATCGCGAGAAACGGAAACGTTGATCACAGAAGAAAAGCCGCCCTTCGGGATCAGCCCGGGCAGCGCCAGCGCGACGCTCTCGAGCGCTCAGGCGGGCGCCTATGCCGATCTCACGGTCCAGGCGGCGTTCAATACCGAAAACGCCAGTGGCGGCACGGTCGGCAACTTCAAGAACTCGACCTTCGACCTGCCTCCCGGCTTCGCCGGCGACCTCGTCGACACGCCTGCCTGCTCCGGCGTTGCCTTCCTGCGCGAAGCATGCCCAGCGGCCACGCAGGTCGGGGTGACGACGATCACGCTCGATCAGAACGGCGAATACACGCCCAAGCTGGCGGCGGTCTACAACCTCGCCCCGGAAGCGGGCTACGTCGCCAAGATCGGCTTCAGCATCGAGACCTTCCACTACGAAGGCGACGTGAAGGTGCGCGAGCCTGGAGAAGGCGGCATCCTGCCGTCCGGGCCAGCCGGCGAACCGTACGGCCTCGCGACGACCTTTTACAACAACACCGCCGGCGCCATCGACATCGACGACATCGCGCTGAGCGTCTGGGGCGACCCCGCGAGCGCCGTTCACGACCCGCTTCGCTTCAAGCCAGGCAATACAGGAGGCGGCTCGCTCGCGCCCTCTGGCCTGCCGTTCGAAGGCGGCGTCGAAGCGCCGTACCTGAGCAACCCCACCAACTGTCCCGCGCAGCCGCTGGAAGCGGACTTCTTCGCGACCTCCTGGCAGGAACCGTTGCCGAGCCAGCACCCTCAGGCGACGCCAATGAGCCTCGGCTCGCTCGTGGGCTGTGACCGTCTTGGGATGGAACCGTCGTTGACTGCGGAAGTCTCGACCGATAAGGCCGAAAGCGCGACGGGCCTTGACCTTGACACGACGGTCCCGCAGACCTACAAAAACTCCGAAGGGCTAGCGACCTCGACGGTCAAGAACGAGGTCGTCACATTGCCGGAAGGGATGACGGTCAACCCCTCCGCCGGTGCGGGACTTGCGGTGTGCAGCGAGGCGCAGTACGGAGAAGAGGGCGTCGAATACGTCGAAGGCAGGGGTTGTCCGAACGAATCGCGGCTTGCGAGCGTGAGGATCGTCACTCCTTCGTTGAAGGAAGAAGTGCTCGGCTCAGTATTCCTTGCTACCTCGGCACCGCGTGGTGAAGCGGGTAAGAACCCGTTCAACAGTCTGCTGGCGGTGTATCTCGTGGCGCGGCTGCCCGCTCGCGGCGTACTCGTCAAGAGTCCCGGCAAGATCGAGCTGAACCCGCTCACCGGCCAGTTGACGACGACCTTCGATGGCTTGCCGGCGCTGCCGTTCAGTCTCGCGAAGTTCGAATTCAACCAGGGCGCCGGTGCGCCGCTGGTGACGCCTGCGACCTGTGGCGCCTTCACGGTCACGGCGCAGTTGACGCCCTACTCGGCCGGAGACTCGTTGTTGTCGCCGTTGGTCCCGCCGTTTGAGATCACGCACGGCGTGGAAGGCGGTGCGTGCCCCTCAGGCGGTGTGCCGCCGTTCAAACCATTGGTGAGCTCTTACACGATCCATCCCAACGCTGGCATCTACAGCCCGTTCTATTTGAAGATCGAACGCCACGACGGTGAACAGGAGATCACGAAATTCACGACGGTCTTCCCGCCCGGCCTGACAGGCAACCTGACGGGTATCCCGTTCTGCTCGGAGACGGACATCGAAGCCGCCCGCGGTGCGACCGGTATGCAGGAGCTGGAAGATCCCTCGTGTCCGGCGGCGAGTGAAATCGGCTATTCGATCGCGGAAGCCGGTGTCGGCAGCCAGCTCGCGCAAACACCCGGAAAGATATATCTCGCCGGTCCCTACCACGGCTCGGCATTGTCGGTCGTGTCGGTCACCGCGGCGAAGGTCGGACCGTTCGATCTCGGCACGGTCGTGATCCGTTTCGGTCTGAGTATCAACCCGATCACGGCACAGGTCGAAATCAACGGTGCGGAGTCCGATCCGATCCCGCACATTATCGAGGGGATTGTCGTGCACGTGCGTGACGTGCGCGTGTATATCGACCGTGAAAAGTTCATTCTCAACCCCACCGGTTGCAAGGCGTCCTCGGTCTCAGAGACGGTCACCGGCGCGGGCGCCAACCCCGCCGATCCGGCCGATCAGATGACCGTCGGCGCGAGCGGGCCGTTCCAGGTCGCGGACTGCTCGAGCCTGCACTTCAAACCGACGTTCAAGGTCTCCACGTCGGGCAAAACATCAAGGAGCCAGGGTGCGAGCCTGTCGGTCAAGCTGACCTATCCCACAGGCTCGCTCGGCACGCAGGCGAACATCAAAGCTATCAAGGTCGATCTACCCAAGCAGCTCCCCTCACGGTTGACGACGCTACAGAAGGCGTGCACGGCGGCGCAGTTCGAATCAAACCCGGCGGGCTGTCCGGCGGACTCGCGGGTGGGGCGGGCCAAGGCAGTCACACCGATCCTGCCCGTCCCGTTGGAAGGACCCGCGTACTTCGTGAGCTACGGTGGGGCGAAGTTCCCCGAACTGGTGATGGTGATCCAGGGCTACGGCTTCACGATCGACTTGCACGGCGAAACGTTCATCAACAAAGCCGGGATCACCAGCTCGACGTTCCGCACGATTCCCGACGAGCCCGTCGGCAGCTTCGAACTGACGCTGCCGCAGGGACCGGACTCCGCGCTGGCGGACAACGGGGACCTGTGCACCTCGAAGCTGGTGATGCCGACCGCGTTCGTCGCGCAGAACGGCGATGAAATCCACCAGAACACGCCGATCGGCGTGAGCGGCTGCGCGAAGACCAAGACGCTCACGCGCGCACAGAAGCTCGCGGCCGCGCTGAAGGCGTGCGATAAGAAGGTCAAGGGCAAGCGCGCCGCCTGCGAGGCGGCCGCACACAAGAAGTACGGGCACGTCAACAAGGGCAAGAGGAAGTAGAGGGGGTCGCAGTCGTACGGGGTCCACTCGGGTTCCTCACTGCCCGCAGGTCCCCGGCCATCCACACCCCGCGCCGCCCCGTGTGAGCTACGCTGTAGCCCCACGTTCCCGCCCACAGGAGGACTTAGATGGCCGGTTTGACCGGGCGCATGTCAACCGTCGTGAAGGCCAAGGTCTCCAAGCTCTTGGATCGCGCCGAAGACCCCGCCGAGACGCTCGACTACAGCTACCAAAAGCAGGTCGAACAACTGCAGAACGTCAAGAAGGGCATAGCGGACGTGGTGACCGCCAAGAAGCGCCTGCAGCTGCAGGAGACGACGCTCCAGCAGCAGGTCGTGAAGCTCGACACGCAGGCCCGCCAGGCTGTGTCCTCCAGCCAGGAAGACCTCGCGCGCACCGCCCTTGAACGCAAGAACATCGCTCAAACAGAGCTGCAGGGGCTCGACACGCAGGTCGCCGAACTGGAAAGCCAGCAGGAGAAGCTGACCGAATCCGAGCAGAAGCTGCGCGCGAAGATCGAATCCTTCCGCACCAAGAAGGAGGTCATCAAGGCCCAGTACTCCGCCGCCGAAGCTCAGGTCAAGATCTCCGAAGCGGCCACGGGCGTGGGCGAGCAGATGGCTGACGTGGGCCTGGCGATGCAGCGCGCGGTGGACAAGACCGAAAACATGAAGGCCCGCGCCGACGCGGTGCAGGAGCTAGAAGCGGCCGGCACGTTCGACGATGTGACCGCGCTCGGGCCTGGCGAAGACGACATCGACCGCCAGCTCAAAGCGCTGTCGAGCAAGTCCGCGGTGGACGACGACCTGGCGAAGCTCAAGGGCGAAATCGGCGGCGGCGCAGGCGCCGGAGAGTTGGGTGCCGGCGACGCGGGCGTCGAGCCGGAGCAGGCCGAGCCTGCCGGCGATTCCAGTCAGGAGCAGTCGGCATGATCGTGCGTATCTCTGGCGAGGACCAGTACCGCCTCGACGACAGCCTCCACGATCAGCTCGACGCGCTCGCGGGTGCCGTTCACGAGGCGGTCGACGCTCACGACGAAGCCGCCTTCACGCGGACGTTCGCCGAGGTGCTCGACTTCGTACGCGCGCACGGCGCCGTGATCGGTGAGGATGAGATCGAGACCTCGGACGTGATCCTGCCGCCCAGCGACACCACGCTGGAGGAGGCCGCAAGCGAGTTCACCGGCGAGGGCTTGATCCCGGACTGAGCGGTGCGGCCGGGTCGGCCAGGCTCGACTTGTCCGAGTCGATCAGGTTTGAGCTGCTCGGATCGGTCAGGCCTGAGCCGCCCCGACCGGCCGGGACGTCCCCGCCGCGCTCGCGGGCGTCCACGCGCGCGGCCCACGCGTCGGCGTCGGCCTGCTCGGCGCGCGCGAGCATCCGTCCGTCCTCCAGCACGGCGATCCGGTCGGCAAGCGCGCGCGCCTCCTGCTGGTCGTGGGTGACCAGCACGGTCGTGGTTGCCGCATCGGTGAGGATCTTTGCCACGTCGCGTCGCAACCCCGCGCGCAGCGGCGCGTCCAGTGAGCTGAACGGCTCGTCCAGGAGCATCACACGCGGGCGGATCGCAAGCGCGCGCGCGAGCGCCACGCGCTGTTGCTGACCGCCGGAGAGCTGGTGGGGGTAGCGTCGCTCGAGCCCTGCCAGTCCAACCAGCTCCAGCAGATCCACCGCTGTTGCGCGCTCGCGTCGTGGCAGCCCGAAGCCGACGTTGCCGATCGCGGTCAGATGGGGAAACAGCGCGCCGTCTTGCGGCACATAGCCGATGCCGCGATGCTGAGGGTTGACGCTGTGGCGCCCATCGTCCAGCGCGCGCCCGCCGATGGCGATCGTGCCCGAGTCGATCTGTTCAAAGCCCGCGATCAGTCGCAGCAGGGTGGTCTTGCCACTGCCCGACACTCCCAGCACGGCCGTGATCGACGCGTCGGGGACCGTCAGCTCGACATCGCTCAGCACCGGCGTTGCGCCGAAGCTCTTGGCGACCCCCTGCAGTTCGATCGCGCTCATGCCGCGGTCGCTCCCTGTGGCTGCTGTGCGCACACAGGTCTCATGACGGAGCCAATTGGGGGACGTTGCGCCCGCGATCGAACCACAGCGCCAGCACGGTCGCGGGGATCGCGGCGAGGGCGACGATCACGAGCGCGTACGGGGCGGCCGCTCCATAGGCGACTTCGCTCTGGTAGGCCCAGAACTGGGTGGCCAGCGTCTGCACCCCGATCGGCGCGAGGATCAGGGTTGCGGTTAGCTCGGTCACCGCGATCACGAACACCAGACAGAACCCGGCCAGCAGCCCGGGGGCGAGCAAGGGCAGGGTGATGCGAAAGAACACGGCGATCGGCCCCCGTCCCAGTGAGCGGCCGATGTCGGAAAAGCGCGCGGGCGCCTGCGCGACGGAGGTCTTCACGCACACCAGCGCAAACGGGAAGTGCATGATCGCGTAGGCGGCGATCAGCAGCGCGCTCGTCTGGTAGAGCCCGAATGCGTAGCGAGTCGCGAAGAACACGAGGCTGAGCGCGACGACCACCCCTGGCAGGGCGAGCGTCACGAATGTGGCGCGCTGGATCGCAAGTCGTGCGGGGCCGGCACGCCGGAAGGTCATCATCGCCACCGGCAGCGCCAGTGTCACGGCCGCGGTTGCGCCCAGCGCGCTGTATCTGAGCGTGTTCCAGGTGGCCTCCCCGACGGTGGCCGTTGCCGGCAGCGTCGAGTGCCGGCTCTGGGCAATCCAGTAGGCGAGCGTGACGAGCGGCACCCCGATTGCCAACGCGATCAGCGCTGCCAGCGCCAGCAGGACCGGAGCCGAGGCCCATTTCAAGCGCGCCCGGATTGCAGCCCGCTGAGGCGCGGTCCGAGCCACTGCGCGGCTCGGCACGATCCCGTCCACAGCCAGCACGAGCAGCGCGAGGCACACGAGCGGCACCGACATCGCCGCGGCCGCGCGCGAGTCGAACTGGAACTCGGTGAAGATCTCGGTCGTGAACGTCTGATAGCGCACGATCTCAAACGTGCCGAACTCGGCGATGGTGGTGAGCATCACCAGCACGCTCCCGCCCAGCACCGCGGTGCGGATCAGCGGTAGCGTGACCTGCACGAAGGTGCGCACCCGGCCCGCGCCCAGGCTGTGTGCCACATCCTGCATGGCGGGGTCGGAGCGGCGCAGCGCGGCGGCGACGGGCAGGTAGACGAATGGGTATGTGCCGAGCGTCATCACCAGCGTGGCAGCCAGCAGCGGGTCCATCGTCGGGGCGAACGAATGCCACGCATAGCCCACCACGTCGTCGGGGATCGCGACGGGCAGCACCAGCAGCACGGTCCAAGCTCGCCGCCCGGGAAGTCGGGTTCGCTCGGTGCACCACGCGCTCGCCACGCCGATGCTCGCAGCGAAGACGGCGACCAGCAGCGACAGCACGACGGTGTGACCAAGCAGGTACAGAGCCCGACCGCCGAGCAGCACGTGATGGATTTCGTGCCACCCCGCGCTGCGGGCATCGAGCGCGAGCAGCGCGAGCGGGCTCAGCAACAGCACGGCGATGCACACGCCGAGGGCCATGGTTGTGCGCCCACGCGCGGCGCGAGCACACGTGCACTGCGAGGCGGTGCTCTCCACGATCGGAGCGACCAGCGCGTCGCTCATCGCCGGCCTCGCTGCTCGTGGGAGTCCGGCGGCATCGATCCGGGCCTATAGGAGTCCGGATTCTTCGAGCAGTTCCTTGGCGTTCAACCCGGTGCCGAGCTGCGCTGGGGTGAAGCTCGTGGGCTGCAGCCGGCTGAGCGGTGTGAGCTCGGGGTTGGCGGCCACGCCCGGGCGGATCGGGTACTCGAAGCTGTTGCTGTGCGCGAGCACTTCCTGACCGGCCCGGCTGGTCAGGAATCTCAAGAACTCCTGGTCGGCGGCCTGGTGCTTAGAGGTCTTCAGGATCGCCGCTCCCGAGATGTCCTCGACATAGCCCGGATTGCGCGGGGCGAAGTAGGCGATGTTGGCTTTGATCGCTTGCTTGCCGATTTCGGACAGCAGCCGGTAGTAGTAGTAGTGGTTGATCAAGCCCATGTCGATTGTGCCCTGGCTGACGTCGCTTGTGATCGTCTCGTTGTCGGGGACCTGGTCGTTGCCTTCGGCGTTGAGCTCCAGGCCGATCAGCCAGCGCAATGCCGCCTTGCGGCCGTAGGAGCGCACGATCGAGCTGATCACCGGCCACATGTCGGTCTCCCCGGGCGCGATCTCGATCTTTCCCCGCCACTTGGGGGCAGCCAGTTCCATCACCGACTTCGGTAGCTCGGAGGGCTTGAGCTTGCTCGTGTTGTAGACCAGCACGCTGATGCGCGCCGACACTCCGACCCAGTCGCCGCCGGCGGCGTCGTCCTGCTTGGGCACGGCGGCGAGCGTGGCCGGATCGACCTTGGCCAGCATGTGCTGGTCGCCCAGCTGTTCGAGCCAGTTGGAGTTCTCGGTGTAGAACACGTCGGCCGGGGTCAACTCGCCCTCCTCCTCGAGCTGGGCGGTGAGCACGTCCTCGTCGTTCTGCTCCACCCGCACGTGGATGCCGGTCTGCTTGGTGAACGCCGCGATCATCGCGTCGGTCGTCTGCTCGTGCTGAGCGCTGTAGAGGACGATCGTCGTACCCGACCCCGAAGTGCCGCACCCGGAAGCGACGAGCGCGAAGATCAGCGCCAGCAGGGCTCCCACCGCCGCCAAGCGTCGTGTCCAACCGTCCCCATCCGCCATCCCGTCCTCCAAGGAGCGTGACCGTTCGGTTCCTTCGATGTTTCGGAGGATGGAAACGTAGCACCCTTGCGGCGCACGGCGGCTCGGTTCTGATCTAGATAGGGATCCCCCAAAGCGGGAACCACCGCTCCAGCTCCGGCTCGATTGGAAGTTCGGAGGCCATCTGCGCCTTCAGCTGCAGCTCACGCTCGGTGGACCGCTCGGTCGGTTTGGTCGAGCTCGACGCGCCGCTCCCCGACGCGGGCACGAACGGGTACCAGAACCCACGCTTGTAGTTGTAGATGAAATATACCGGCGCGCCCTTGGCGTCCTTGAACGCAAACACCGCACACAGCAGCCGCTCGCCGTGGCCGGCCGACTCGATCGAGCTGGACACCGCATTGATGCCCACCGCGAGGTCTTCCACCCCGGCACCGATCGGCGATCCACTGGATCCCCGATCGGCCAGCAGCACCATCCAGCGGTAGCCGAAGCTGTCGTCCTCGGTGTGCACCTTCGTGCCGCTCTCCCCACCGGTGGCGATCACGACTTCTTCCATTTCCTTGATGACCGCTTCGAACTCGCTCGTTTGCAGCGCCTGAAACACGATCGCGGCCGCGCCCGCCGGCTCGATGTTGTGCTCGGTTTGCAACGTGATGTACGCGGTGGAGATCGCAAACAGGCGGTCGGGCGCGGGGCCCTTGACCTCATGGCGGCCCGTGAGGATGTCGCGGAGTCCCATCGATTGCTGCTCTGAGTCGTCTCGCGGTTGCCGTCGGGGGGTACGCGCTCGGCCGCGGCCTACGCGGCGCTCTGCAGCTGGGACTCCAGCCGGCTGAGCGCGTCCAGGCGCTTCTCGAGCGAGGGGTGGTCGGAGAACAGGTTCATCAGCGACTTCTTGGTGCGCGCCGGCACGATGAAGAACGCGCTCATCCCTTCGGCTTGGCGCAGGTCCTGGCTGGGGATGCGCTCGATCGTGCCGCTGATCTTCACGAGCGCCGAGGCCAGTGCGCTGGGGCGTCCCGTGAGCACCGCCGAGCCGCGGTCGGCGGCGAACTCGCGATAGCGCGAGAGCGCTTGCAGGAGCATGAAGGAGATCGCGTACACGAGCACCGAGACGACCAGCACGAGCAGCACGCCCTCCTCCTCGTCGCGGCTGCGCCCGTATCCGCCGCCCATCCCGCCTCCGAAGAACAGCGAGAACTGGGCGATCAGCGCAGCGAGCGTGGCGAAGAAGCTGGCAAGCGTCATCACCATCACGTCGCGGTTGATCACATGCGTGAGCTCGTGGCCGATCACGCCTTCCAGCTCGGCGGTGTCGAGCATCCGCAGGATGCCGCTCGTGGCGCACACGGTCGCGGACTTCTGCGAGCGGCCCATCGCGAACGCGTTGGGCATGTTCGTCTCCATCACGCACACACGCGGCTTGGGCAGGTCGGCCTGCACGCACAGTCGCTCGATGATTCCGTGCAGCTCGGGCTGCTCCTCGGGGGAGACCTCTTTCGCGCCGAGCGTCGCCAGTGCGATCTTGTCCGAGGTGAACAGCTGCATCAGCAGCATGAACACGGCGATCGCCACGATCAACCCGGCGGCGGCGCCCGCGGCGAACAGCGCGGCGATGAGCACCAGGTACACGACCCCCAGCAGGAACATCGTCATCAGCATTCGCACCTGCAGGCCGGTGTCTTTGCCGAAGTTGGAGTGTCGCTTGGCCATCTGGATTGATTGTAGAGTCCGCGAGTGTCGATGTCGCCGATCGCGAAAGCCCAGTGAAGCCCGAAGTCATCGTCTTCGGCATCTCCGTGAAGACGTTCGGCGTGACGTTCGCGATCTGCTTCCTGGCGTGCGGGGCGATCGTCGCACGACGGCTGCGAGAGCTGGGCAAGCCGGTCGATTGGGCGTATGAGATCGTGTTCGCCGCGCTGATCGGCGGGCTGCTCGGCGCCCGTGGCTACTTCATCCTGCAGAACTACAACGAAGTCAAGGGGCACCTGCTCAGCCACATATTCTCCGGCTCGGGCCTGATCTGGTACGGCGGCGCGATCGGCGGCGCGATTGCTGTGGTCGCGTGGATGCGCTGGCGTGAAACGCTCGATCTGATCACGATCGACATGTGCTGCACGGTGCTCGCGCTCGGCTACGGGATCGGGCGGATCGGCTGCCAGGTCTCCGGTGACGGCGACTACGGGATCCGCTCCAAACTGCCGTGGGCGATGGGCTATCCCCACGGCACGGTGCCCACCCCGCCCGGCGTGACCGTGCAGCCGACACCGATCTATGAGACCGTCGCGATGTGCCTGCTCGCCTACGTGCTGTGGAGTCTGCGCGACCGCGTGCGCCCCGGCACGATCCTGGGGCTGTACCTAGTGTTCAGCGGTCTGGAGCGGCTGCTGGTCGAGTTCGTCCGTCGCAACAAAGAGGTGCTCTACGGTCTCACCTCGGCGCAGCTGGAGAGCATCGTGCTGATGGCGATCGGGATCGTGTGGCTGAGCGCGATGGCGCGCAAAGGCGGCTTCTCGCTGCCGGGCGGCGGTCGCGGGGGCGCTTCGCGCAAGAGTCTGCGCCCGCGCGTCAGCACCGCGTAGCGAGCCTCAGCTCGGGACGGCGCGTGTCCGCGTGAGTAGCACACCGCGAGCACGAGCGTGGGTTGTGAGGGGCCGCGCAGAGTTCCGTCCCAGGTAAGCCGCCATAATCCCCGCATGGCCATCGGTACGACTCTTTCGCACGTGTTCCCGCTCGGCAGCCGTCTCAACGAGCGCGGGCGCATAGAGGTGGGGGGGTGCGACACGATCGAGCTCGCGCGGGAGTTCGGCACGCCCGCGTATGTGGTCGCCGAGGACGATCTGCGCGCTCGTGCGCGCGCGTTCCTGCAGGCCGGTCGCGACGCCGACCAGGAGGACTTCCAGGTGGTGTTCGCCTCCAAGGCGTTCCCCTGCACCGCGGTGCTCAGCTTGTTTGCGCAGGAGGGACTGTGGTGCGACGTGGCCTCTGGTGGCGAGCTGCATCTCGCGCTTCACGCAGGCTTCGCGCCCGAGCGCATCCTGATGCACGGCAACGCCAAGTCCGAGGCGGAGCTGCAGATGGCCATCGAGCATGGGATCGGGCTGATCGCGATCGACAACTTCGATGAGATCGACCGTCTGGCGGGGCTCCTTGATGTTTCCCGGTCGGCGCATGCGCCGACCGGCCAGACCGTGCATGCACGGTCTGGGACAACGCCGCATGCGGCGTTGTCTTCCCCGATGGGGAAAATGACAGACGACCCGCGTCAGGGAGTGCTGATCCGCGCAACCCCCGACGTGCGCGGCGACACCCACGAGAAGATCTCCACCGGACAGGCCAATTCGAAGTTCGGCTTCTCGATGGTCGACGTGCCCGCTGCGATCGAGCGGGTTCGGGGGGTCGCCGGGCTGCGCCTTGAGGGAGTGCACGCGCACATCGGCTCCCAGCTGCTGGAGCTGGACCCGTTCCGCCGCGAGGCGGCCGCGCTTGCCGCGCTCGGCAGTTTTCCCACGTGGGATCTCGGCGGTGGGCTGGGGGTTGCCTATACCGAGGACATCCGCCCGCCGGAGATCGAGGAATGGGTCGGCGCGCTGCTCGCCGCCGCGCACGACGCCGGCATCGGCGCGGACACGCGCGTGCTGGTCGAGCCGGGGCGTGCGCTCACCGCCAACGCGGGCGTCACGCTCTACACGGTGGAGAGCGTCAAGCGCAACGTGTCCACCTGGGTCGCGGTGGACGGTGGGATGTCTGACAACCTGCGTCCGATGCTCTACGGCGCGACCTACGAAGCCCATGTGGCCGATCGCTTCGGCGCGGACGGCCAGGGAGGCGCGGGCAGTGAGGGCGGCGCTGGCGGCGGCGTCACGCGCTGCGTGCTCGCCGGCAAGCACTGCGAGTCCGGCGACGTGATCGTGCGCGACGTCGCGCTCGACGATCCGCGCCCGGGCGATGTGATCGTCACGCCCGCGACCGGCGCCTACGGGTTTGCGATGGCCAGCAACTACAACGGCGTGCCGCGCCCACCGGTGGTGTTCTGCCGGGAGGGCAACGCGCGCGTGGTCGTGCGGCGCGAGCGCTTTGAGGATCTGACGGCGCGCGATGTCCTCTGAACGTCCCGCAACAGCTCCCGAGCGACCCGCCGCCTCCCCCGAGCGCGCTGCCGGTGCCTCCAGGCAATTCAACGTCGGCCTGCTGGGCTTTGGCACCGTTGGCTCGGCCTTCGCCACGCTGCTTACCGAGCGTGCCGCGCACATCGAGGCTCTCACCGGACGTCTCCCCGTGCTGGGCGAGCCGCTCACCACCAGCAAAGGGAACTTCTCCCACATCCTCGAGTCCTCGGAGTTGATCGTCGAGCTGATCGGTGGGATCACGCCCGCGCGCGAGTATGTGCTCACCGCGCTTCGTGCCGGCAAGCATGTCGTCACGGCCAACAAGCAACTGCTCTCCCAGCACGGCGAGGAGCTTTTCGAGGCCGCGCGTGCGAGCGGGGCGCAGCTGCGCTTCGAGGCCACCGTGGCGGGTGTCGTCCCCGTCATCCGCGTGCTGTCCGAGTCGCTCGCCGGAGCGCACGTCGAGCGCATCCACGGGATCGTCAACGGCACCACCAACTTCATCCTCAGCGAGATGACACACGGCTCCAGCTACGAGCAGGCGCTCGCCGAGGCCCAACAGCAGGGCTACGCCGAGGCGGACCCCAGCGATGATGTCAGTGGGCGCGACGCGGCAGCCAAGATGGCGATCCTCGCGCGTCTCGCGTTCGGCACTCCCGTGCACATCGACCAAGTGCCCTACGAGGGGATCGAGCAGCTCCAAACCGACGATCTGCAGTACGCGCGTGAGCTCGGGCTCGGCTTGAAGCTGATCGGAACCGCCGAGCGGCGCGACGGCGGTATCTCGGTACGCGTGCACCCCGCGTTCCTCTACTCCGGCCATCCGCTCGCTTCGGTCAACGGCCCCTTCAATGCGGTCACGGTCGAGTCCGACGCGATCACCGAGATCACGATGTCCGGTCCCGGCGCCGGCGGGCGCCAGACCGCGAGCGCCGTGCTCGGCGACCTCGTCAGCGCGATGCTCCCACTGGGCGCGCCCTCCGCGCCGCTCGATCCGTTGCCCCTGGTGCAGGACGTGCAGAGCGGCTTCTACATCCACATGGAGGTCGCCGACACGCCTGGCACGCTGGCCTCGATCGCACAGCTGCTCGGCGAGCAGGGCGCCTCCATCAAGTCCGTCGCCCAGCACGGTCTGGGCGAGCACGCGCGTCTGACGATGGTCATCCATCCACTTGCCGAGTCGCGCTTGCGCGAGGCGCTGAAACGCATCGCGGCGCTCGACTTCCTACGCTCAACCCCCCGCGCCATACGCGTAATAGAAGAGGAGTTCATGTGAGCAAGACAATCACCTCTATGGGCAAGAGTCACGTGCCGCTGATCGAGCGCTATCGCGACCGCCTGCCGTTCGCGGAGGGAGACCCGATCGTCAGCCTCCAGGAGGGCTCAACGCCGCTGCTGCGCGCGCCCGTGCTCTCGGAGATGGTGGGCGCCACCGTGCGCCTGAAGCTCGAGGGCGCCAACCCCACCGGGTCCTTCAAGGACCGCGGCATGACCTGTGCGGTGTCAGCGGCGGTGCGCGACGGCGCCAAGGCCGTGATCTGCGCGTCCACCGGCAACACCGCCGGCAGCGCCGCCGCCTACGCCGCCCGCGCGGGCATCACCTGCGCGGTGATCGTTCCCGAGGGAAAGATCGCCGAAGGCAAGATGGCCCAGACGCTGATGCACGGCGCGCGCGTGATCTCGCTCGCGGGCAACTTCGACCAGGCGCTTGCGCTCGTGCGCGAGCTGGTCGCCAAGGATCCGATCGTGCTCGTCAACTCCGTCAACGAATTCCGCATCGAAGGCCAGAAGACCGCGGCGTTCGAGATTCACGAGGACCTCGACGGGCGGCTCGACGTGCTCTGCATCCCTGTCGGCAACGCCGGCAACATCACCTCCTACTGGCGCGGTTTCCGCGAGCTCGGTGCCACGCCGAGGCTGTTCGGCTTTCAGGCCGAGGGCGCCGCGCCACTGGTGCGTGGAGAGGCGTTTGAGCACCCCGAAACCGTGGCCTCGGCCATCCGCATCGGCCACCCGGTGCGAGGCGACGACGCGCTCCTCGCCGTGAGTGAGTCCGGTGGCGCGATCCGCGCGGTCTCAGACCACGAGATCCTCGCCGCCTACCGCCTGCTCGCCTCCAAGGAAGGCATGTTCTGCGAGCCCGCCTCGGCGGCGTCGGTTGCCGGCCTGCTCAAGTACGGCGCCGACGGCGCCGAGCAGGTCGTGTGCGTGCTCACCGGCCGCGGCATCAAGGACCCGCAGACCGCGATCGAACACAACGGCGGTGCCGTGATCCTATGCCAGCCCGACATCGGTGCCGTCGAAGAGGCGGTCTTGGGTTGATTCGCAGGCGCGTCGTGCGCGTGCCCGCGTCCTCGGCCAATCTTGGCCCCGGCTTCGACTGCTTCGCCGCCGCGCTCGGCCTGCACCTGGAGCTCGAGGTCTCAGAGACCGGGCGCTTCGCGGTTGAGACGGATCTGGACGTGCCGCTCGGCCGCGAGAACCTGTGCGTGAGGGCGTTCGAGAGCCTGCACCGCGCGGATGACTTCACGTTTCGAATCGGCTCGCAGATCCCGCTCACCGGCGGGCTCGGCTCGAGCGCGTCGGCGATCGTCGCCGGACTGCTCGCCGTCGATCATCTGTTCGAGCTCGACATCGACCCACTCGCGTGTGCCACCGCGATAGAGGGTCACCCGGACAACGTGGCCGCGGCGCTTCACGGCGGGTTCGTGATCTGCGCCGACGGCGGTGCGGTGCGCTTCGATCCGCCCACAGGACTGGAGGCGCTCGCGGTCGTGCCCCAGCATGCGGTGCGCACCAGCGAGGCGCGCAAGGCGCTACCCGCGGAGGTTCCGATCGAGCAGGCGGTGTTCAACGTGGCCCACGGGGCGCTGCTCACGCTCGGGCTCGCGCGCGGCGACTGGGACCTGGTGGCACGAGGGTTGGCCGACCAACTGCACGAGCAGCGCCGCTCGCATCTGTTCCCGCGCTCCTACGCGCTCGCCCGCAAGGCACGCGAGCTGGGAGCGCTTGGGGCCACCATCTCGGGCGCGGGACCCACGGTGCTCGTGTGGTGCTTCTACGAGCAGACGGGTGCGGTTGTGGACGCGCTGCGCCCGGAGATCGAGGGTTGGGCTACGCTGCTACGTGCCCCGTTTGAGGCGCAGGGCGCCTATGTGGGAGAGTTGTAGGGTCGATCATGGCCATCAGTCCAGATTCAGATCAACACGCCCACGAGCAAGCAGCCGTCGAGGTTCCCGGCA
The DNA here is from genome assembly GCA_963831725.1 of uncultured Solirubrobacterales bacterium. Classification (GTDB taxonomy): domain Bacteria; phylum Actinomycetota; class Thermoleophilia; order Solirubrobacterales; family Solirubrobacteraceae; genus Palsa-744. The sequence goes on along the minus strand of CAWHRF010000004.1, from coordinate 1,519,680 downwards.
TGGAGATGCTGCGCGGTGCGATCGGCGATCCGGCCGAGGACGACGGCTACTTCCCGAAGGGACGTTCGCTGCTGCGCATGGTCCACGAAGAGAAGGCGGTCGGGCTGATGTACGGCCAGCGCGCGCTCTGCGTGGGCGCGGTCAAGCCACTCAACTACGTCGGTACCAGCGAACACACCCACAACAAGCGCACGCCGTTCAGGCGGATCACGCACACTGGCGGCATGTTCGAGGCCGTGTTCTTCGGCAGTCGTGCGCGCGCCGACCATGTGCTCGCCGCGGTCGACGCGATGCACGAGCGCGTCGTCGGCGAGCTGCCTTGCGACGCCGGAGCCCACTATCCGGCGGGCACCCCCTACTCGGCATTCGATCCCGACCTGATGCTGTGGACAGTCGCAGTGATCGCCGACTCGGCCATGTGGTTCTACGACCGGCTCGTGCGCCCACTCACAGACGAGCAGCGCGAAGCGCTGTGGCAGGACTATCTGCGCTTCGCCGAGCTGTTCAAGATGCAGCGCGAGGGTGCGCCCGGCACCTATCGCGAGTTTCGCGACTGGTACGACGCCCAGCTCGCCGGCCCCGACCTGCACCTCACCGAGGAGGCTCGCTACATGGGCTACGCCTCGGCGTTTGAGATCCCGATGCCCACCAGCCGCCAGATCGGCAAGCGCATTCACGACCTTGTGATGCTCGGCTCCCTGCCAGAGCGCGTGCGTGAGCTGTACGGGCTCGGCTACACCGCCAGGCAAGCCCGCGCCTGCGCCGCGGTGCTCGCCAGTGGGCGGCTCGCTCGCACGCTGGCGCCACGCTCGCTCACCCACGGCTCGTGCATCCCCGAGTTCGAAATGGTCGCGGCGACCGAGCGACGACGGATCGAGCGGGGACAGCCCACTCCACAGCTGGCTGGATGAGCGGCTAACGCACGCGCTCCGCGGGGCCTCGTTGTGGGCGTCCGGTCGCTGTGGGCGCCCGGTGGGTCCGCAGGCGCGTGGGAGCCGCTCAGCGCAGCTTCTTCAACCGCTGGCGAGCATCGCCCATGCCCGGCAGACGCCCGAGCACTTCATCCGCGACGGCCACATAGTCCGCGCCGAGATCGGGACGATGATCGAGGATCGACACCGCCCGCTCAGCCGACTCCGCATACGCGATCGAACTGCGCACCGACGTGTCGAGAACCTTCTCGCCAAAGCGCTCCTTCAGCGACACCTTCGCCTCGCGCGAATGCACCGTGCGCATGTCCGCGAGGTTCAACAGCACCCCCAGCAGCTCGAGCTCGTCGTTGAGGCTGTCGCGGGCGATTTCGATCACCTCCATCGCCTGCTCGACCCCCTGCAGCGCAAAATACTGAGCCTCCGCTGTGATCAGCGCATAGTCGGCCGCCACCAGCGCATTCACCGTCAGCAGACCCAGCGAGGGTGGGCAGTCGACCAGCACCACGTCCCACTCGTCGCCCAGTTGCGCGAGCGCGCGCCGCAGCGTCATCTCACGACCGATCTTCCCGCCAAGCATCAGCTCGCACTCGGCGAGGTTCAAGCTCGCCGGGATCACCTGGTCGTGGATCGCCTCCGTCACCGTCGCCGTGCCCGCCAGCACGTCGGCGATCGTCGGCTCGCTCTCCGGCGGCAGGTCGAAATAGTCCGACAGGTTGCCCTGCGGGTCCAGGTCCACCGCCAGCGTCCTCACATCCACCCGTCGCAGCACATCTGCGAGGGTGCGCACGGTGGTGGTCTTGCCGGTGCCGCCCTTCTGTGAGAGCACGGCGATCGTCTGGGCCATCGCGCGATAGTACGTGCAACCGCGGCCAGCCCGCGCTCAGCCCGCGGTGCCGGCCTCGGCGGGGTCTCCGGCGGAGGTCTCGACAGGTCTCAGCCGAGCGTCTGCACCTGGGACGGATCGGGTCGATCCGCATGCTCCGCGCTGGTGCTCACGAACGTCAGGCGATAGCGCCCCACAAGGATCTCATCGCCGTCGTTGAGCGTCCTCCACTCGATGCGCTCGCCATTGACGAACACCCCGTTGAGGCTGCGATCGTCGAGCACCCTCACCCCGTCCGGCTGGCGCACCACGAGCGCGTGACGTCGCGACACGGTCGGATCGTCGAACCTCACGTCAGCCGCGAGGCTGCGCCCGATCCGGGTCCACTCGCGCGTCAGTGCCACCACCCTGGTCTCCTCGCCGTCCTCGTACAGCACATACTCCCCGGGCTCCGGCAACTCTTCCCGCGCCCTGGCAATCCACTCCTGGCTCTCCCGGGACTCCGGACTATCCCGGGACTCCGGACGCACGCGGGCATCGCCGGAGTTGGGGGCCGCGTTGAACAGCGATGCCCGCACGAAGTCGCGACTGCCGCACTCGGGACAATCGCGTAGTGCGTCCAGCGAGGTGAGCGTCAGCACGTATCCGCATCGCTGGCAGCGCCATGATCCGGCGCCGGCCATTGTTCCCGAAGTAAGCGACTCCATGCTGCGCCTCCCGTCGTTGTCGTTCCCGAGGGGTCGGGAACCGTCTGCAGGGTGGAATCTCGCGGCAATCATAACTAGGTGTCAAATGAGCTTGGACTTGTGCAAAGGGGCTTGAAGCTGGCCAAAGGAAGCATTGGAACTAGGGGGAAGAGGCTCGAGCCTGGGCGAATAGGGGTTCCTTTGGCGTCTATCTCGAACCTACCCCAGGGTATCGCCGCCCAAACGATCCGTGCGAAAGATCGGTGAAGATTCGCGCGCGAGTCGCGCAGGAGCTCACTCCGGGATGGCGAAACCAGTGGCATGGCAAGCCTGCATGGAGATGTGGAGCAACTCGAGCGCCACCTGCTGGTGATGGGCGTGGGATCGCTCACGGCCGGCCGTCATCGCTGTGTCGACTGCGAGCGCACCCCGCTGGTGGGCGAGCGCATCCACATGTACGAGCGTTCTTCGGGGATCGTCTGCGAGCTGTGCAGCCAGCTGCGCCGCGGAGCGCCGCTTGCGAGCGAGATCGTGCGCCACAGCGAGCTGGGACACACCGTGCGCCTCACCGCCCGCGCCGCATAGCGCCGGCTGCCCACGCCATCCCTCCAGCCGGATCATTAGACTCCCGCGCCGTGGACCCCGTCACCGTGTCGATCGTCATCAGCGCTCCGCGCGAGCAGGTCTTCGACTACCTGCAGGACATCGCCAATCACCCCGAGTTCACGGACCACTACCTGGTCGACTGGCGCCTCACTCGGGAAGACTCGGTCGGCCGCGGCGCCGGCGCCCGTTTCCGCGTGAAGGCCCCCGCCAACCGTTTCAGCTGGGCCGACTCGACGTTCACCGAGGTTTCCCGTCCGCACCGGATCGTGGAGGTCGGTCGCACAGGCAAGGCCAACCGCATCCGCACGCTCGGCGTCTACGAGCTCGATCCCGCCACCGGTGGTGCCACGCGCGTGCAATTCACGCTCGAGACCCAAACTTCGGTCCTGTCGGACAAGCTGCGCGACGCGATCGGCGGCCGCACGTGGCTGAGGCGCAAGAACACCAAGGCCCTACGGCGCTTGCGCTCGATCCTGGAGCGGGGCGAAAGCCGCGGAGAGCGCATCACCCTCGCCGGTGGCTAAACTGCCCGCTCGCATGACTCCTCCGCTCGCCAAACCTCGCTCGATTGCCCGCACGCGGTCGCTCGCCGGCGCGCGTCCGCTGAGCAAGCTCGCTCTGCTCGGCCTGCTGCTCGCGCTCGCGCTCGCGCTCGGTGCCTGCTCGGACAACTCGCACACGCGCGTCACCACAGGCACCTACGCCGGCGAGTCCGGTCAGAACGCGCCCTACCTCAACGTGGGTCCGCTGATCTACGAGGTGCAGCTCTCACGCCAGCTCAACCCATACGACACCGAAGACGCCTCCTACCTGGCCGATCTCACCCCCGCGCAAGCCAAGCTCGAACCTGGCGAAGAGTGGTTCGCGGTGTTCATGCAGGTCTACAACGAAAGCTCGGTGCCCCATCCGGCGGCAACCGACATCTCGATCAGCGACACCCAGGAAAACCTCTACACCCCGATCGTTCCGCCGATAGCCAACGAATTCGCCTACCGCGCCGGCCTGGTGCCCGCGAAAGGTCGCATTCCCGCACTCGACACGGTCGCCGCCAATGGGCCCATCCAGGGGGCTGTGCTGCTCTTCAAGATCAAGGTCGTCTCGCTGGACAACCGTCCGATCGAGATCAAGATCGTAGATCCCACGAACCCCACTCAGACGGCCTCGGCCGAGCTCGACGTCTAGCGGCGTCGGGCGAGCCTCGCCTTCGACGGCCACCGCCGAGCCACCGTCCGGCAAGGCCGCGCTTCGCCCGACGCTTTCGCCGTTCAGCGAAGCGCCGCTTCGATCACCTGCCGGGCAACCGGCGCCGCCGTTTCGCCGCCCGCGCCGTCTTTCACGAGCAGCACCCCCACCGCTATGCGGGGACGCAATGCCGGGGCGAACGCCGCAAACCACGCGTCCGTGTTCTGAGGGTCCGTAGGCCCGGTGCTGCAGTCTTCGGTGCTCTGCTTCGATTCCGAGGATTCGCCTGCCCCGGTTTCGGGGTCCGCCGTCGATTCGCTGCTTCCACCCGATTCCGAGCCGGCTTCGCCCGAGCCCTTTTCATCCTTGCCGGCACAGCGCGGTATGCCGAGTTCCGCGGTGCCCGTCTTGCCCGCGACCGTCACTCCGGGGATCGCCGCCGAGGTGCCCGTGCCTTCGCGCACCACGCCGATCATCAGTCGTCGCACCGTGCGCGCGGTCGCCGCGCTCATCGCGCGGGGACGTGGGGTGGGGCGCGTCGCCTGGAAGGTGGGATTCGGCCGCAGGCCACCGTTGGCGACCGTGGACGCCACCGTCACCATCTCCAGCGGGCTCGCCTGCACCTCGCCCTGTCCGATCGCGGTCGAGCCGAGATCCAGTTCGCCCTGGATCTGGCCGGCGGGAGGGAGCGTGCTCTCCGAGGCGCCCGCCACGCCCGGTTCGTGGTTGAAGCCCAGGCTTTCCGCCGTCGCCACCAAGCGTGCGGCTCCCACCTTCACGCCGAGTGGGGCGAACACCGAATTGCACGAGACTGCAAACGCCAGCGCCAGGCTGCCCCCGCAATCCTCTCCATTGGAGTTTTCGAGCTTCACCCCGTCGAGCGTGGCTGAGGTCGCGTAGGGAAACACCGTGTGTTCGTTGGCCACTTTGCTTTCCAGCACGGCCGTCACCGTCACCATCTTGAATGTCGATCCGGGTGGCTGGAGGCTGTCGATGCCGATGCCCGCCACCGCCAGGATCTGCCCGTTGGAGGGGTCGAGCGCCACGATCCCGCCGAGCTGTTCGCCGAGCGCGGTCGCCGCCACCCGCTGGAGCGCTGGGTCGATGGTCGTGCGCACCGGTGGGCTGGGCTTCGCAACGGTGCTTGCGAGCACGCGTGCTCCGCCCAGCAGTTCGCCGCCCGGCTTCCCGCGCAAGCGGCTGTCAAGTGCCAACTCGAGTCCGCTGGTGCCGACGATCGCGCCCGAGGGCACGCCTTCGGCCTCCAGCTCGTCGAGCCTCGACGTGGGGATCGGGCCGACTTCGCCCACGACCGCCTCGGCGGCGGCTCCCAGCGGCGAGCTACGCTCTCCGGCGCCGCTTGCCGGCCCTTCGGCAAGCACGGAGCCGTCGCGCGCAAGCAGCGCGGCGCGTGGCGGTAGCGCTGTGCGCCTGCTCAACTTCTCGCCTGCGCGCAGACCCGGGAACACAAGCGCGCTCGACCACGCCACGCGCGAACCCGTGGTTTCATCTCGCACGCGCACGCGGAAGCTCTCCGCCAGCGTTCCGAACAGCCGTGTGTGCACGTGCACCGGCACCACCACCACGCCATCGCCTTCGGTGTGGGTGCCATTTGCCATCGTCGTGCTCGTGGTGGTCGCCGTGCGCGCGGCGACCAGGTAGTCGGCCGCAAACACGCTTGGCGAAGTTCTGCGCTGGGCAGCGGCGTCGATGTCGCCGTACATCGTCACGTAGTCGTTTCGCGTCCACGCGCGCACGAACTGCTCGGCCACGCTCTGCTGAGCCGAGCCCGAGTGGTTGGCGCCAACGATCGTCCCGACCGCGAGCGCGATCGCCGCGAGCGCGATCATGGGCCTGGCCCGCCGTGCGCGACGGACGCGCTCGCCGCCGCCGCTCGATCCTGGCGCTCGCCGCGCTCCGGGGGTCGACGCCGCGCTCACAGCTCGAATCCCACATCGTGGGTGGGTTGAGTGTCTCGAGAGGAGTTGCCGTGTCTGGCGACGTCGATCACGTAGCGGCACGGTAGAACATGAGCAGTGACACAGCTCGACTGGATCATCGTCATATTCGCCGCCCTGCTCGCGATCTTCGGGTTCCGGCGGGGCTTCATCGTCGCAGTGCTCTCTTTCGGGGGCTTCGCCATTGGTGCATTCCTCGGAACACGGCTCGGTCCTCTACTGCTCTCGCATGGATCCTCCTCCCAATATGCCCCTGCTTTCGGTCTGATCGGCGCATTGATCGCCGGCGCGATCCTCGCGACCGGCTTCGAGGGCATCGGTCTGAGGATCCGGCGCGTGCTCGTGCTTCCCGGCCTCGGCCTGGTCGACGGCCTGCTCGGTGCGCTGCTCAGCGCCGCCCTGGGGCTTGCGATCGCGTGGGTGCTAGCGGCGTTGATCCTGCAGGCCACGCCCACCACGCAACTGCGCGCGGACATCCAACGCTCGGAGATCCTGCGCGAGCTCAACCGACTGCTGCCGCCGAGCGGACCGATCCTGGGCGTGCTCGCGAGCCTCGATCCGTTGCCTCAGGTTGCCGGTCCGCTCCCCAGCGCCGCGCCGCCCTCGGCACTGATCGCACACGACCCGGGCGTGCGCGCAGCCGCAGACAGCGTCGTGCGTGTGCTCGGCACCGCCTGCGGCCTGGAGATCGAGGGCTCGGGGTGGGTGGCCGAGCCGGGGGTGGTGGTCACCAACGCGCACGTGGTCGCGGGCGAGCAGGACACCACCGTGGAGGTTGGAGGTCGCGAACCGGCGCTGTCGGCCTACGCGATCGCGTTCAACCCCAACGTCGACATCGCGATCCTGCGTGTCCCCGGGCTCGGTCTCCCCTCGCTGACGCTCGCCGACAATCCGCCCGCCGGGAGCGCGGGAGCGATCCTCGGCTATCCCGAGGACGGGCCGTTCCAGGCGCTGCCCGGGCGCATCGGCACCACACAGACGATCGTCACCGACAACGCCTACGGCCAGGGACCCGTATCGAGACTGCTCACCCCGTTGCGCGGACTCGTACGCCCGGGCAATTCCGGTGGGCCGGTGGTGGGCACCGATGGGCGCGTGCTCACCACCGTGTTCGCGAGCACCACCAGCAATGGGCCCGCGGGCGGCTATGGCGTTGCGAACGCCACCGTCGCCCAGATGCTCGCGGGCGCGGGGCAAATGGTCGGCACGGGGGAATGCAGCCCTGGGTGATCCGGGATAGCCCGGTTGTTCAGGTGGCTCAGGGCGATTGGGCGGGTCGCGGACGGGGTCGGGCCGATCGGGCGGCCGATCAGGCCGTAGACGGGCGCGCTCGCGCGCGCGGGCGAGCGGGCTTTTCCACGGGGGTCGACTCGACCTGCTTGGAGCTTTCCTCGTCGGTCGTGGCACGCGCGGCTCGCCGGCGCTCGCCGGCGGCGGCCTGCTTGCTCTGCATCGGCGCTTCGAGTAGAGGCCCGGCTGCCGCCAGGTGCCGTAAAAGCTGCGTGCGCACGCGTTCCAGCTCCTCGGCGCTCAACAGACGCGGCCCCGCGTGCCTCACTTGCTCTGAGGGGGCCGGTATCAGACCGGGGTGGCGAGCCTGGATCTCCGAGAGCGTCTGCTCCAGCGCGGCTATCTGGGCGCGCAACTCGCGGCGACGCTCGGCCGCCTGCATCGCGGTGTCGGAGGCTCCACCGGCGGTGTCCGCGGGCGGCTCAGGGGACACGTACAGGGCGGCGGCCACCTCGCGGGGATCGACGCCCGTGCGGTGCGCCTGGCGCGCGGCGTCGGCGGCGATCTGCCCGACGGCCGATGGCTCTGGTGCGACGCTCGCCACGAACGTCCCGGTGCCCTGGCGGCTATCGATCAGCCCCTCCTGCTCCAAGCGCTGATACACCGCGCGCGCGGTGTTCGCGTTGATTCCGAGCATCTCCGCGAGCTCGCGCAGGCCGGGCAGGCGCCGCCCCGGTGCAAGGCGACCGTCACCGATCCTCGCGCGCAGCGCCCACGCGAGCTGAACCCCGATCGGGATCTCCCCGGCGCGGTCGATCGCCAGGTCTTCGAGGTCCGGTTGCGATTCGGCAACGGGCGCACGCTTGGGCGCTCCCGCGGCCCGCTCTCGAGCAGCGACATCTGACGAGTCCGAGTGGCGACGGTCATGTGTTGCCATGCACCTCACATTAGACCGTCCAGGCCCAAACCCACAAAGTACTAGTGAACTAGTACACTAGATCAATGGATGGGTGGGAGCACGGGGAGTTGGACGGCACCGGCGCCGGTGCAGCCGCATGGGAACTGGTCACTCGGGCGCTCGCACCGGCCAGGAGCTTCCTGGAGGAAGTCGGCGACATGATGCTGCTCACCGGCAGGACCATCTCCTCGACGGTGCGCCCGCCCTATCCCTACGGGGGCGAGTTCGTCTCGCAGTTCCTGTTCGTACTGCGGGTTTGCTGGCTGCCGCTGCTGGTGTCGACCTTTGCCATCTCCTATGGCGCTCCCGGGCTGCAGGCATCGAACTTCCTCGCGCTGTTCGGGGCGCTCGACCGTCTCGGCGGGCTGTTCGTGCTCGCGGCCGTCCGCGAAATCGGGCCGCTCATCACCGCGATCGTGCTCGCCGGCGCGGCCGGCACCGCGATCACAGCCGACCTCGGGGCGCGCAAGATTCGCGAGGAGCTCGACGCGCTGCAGGTGCTGGGCGTCGATCCGGTCAAGAACCTGGTGGTGCCGCGCTTCCTCGCGCTGATGCTCGCCACTGGGCTGTTCAACATCTACGCGGTGCTGTTCGGCCTGTTCGGGGGCCTGCTGGCGGCAACGGTCAACCACCAGCCGCTGGGGCCGTTCTGGGTGACGTTCTTCGACAACACCTCCACAACCGACCTGTGGGGCTCCACTCTGAAGACGACCGTGTTCGGGGCGATCATCGCGATCGTCTGCTGCTACAAGGGCATGACGGCCTCCGGCGGCGCCGAGGGAGTCGGGCGCGCGGTCAATCAAGCGATCGTCGTGTCGTTCCTCGTGTTCGGGGCGTTCAACTACGCGTTCACGCAGATGTTGCTCGCCACGCACCCCAACATCCTGGTGATCAGGTGAGCCTCCCCTACACCCGGAAGGGGTCATGCCCCCGTACGGGGGCATGGGTTGGGGAGGCATTGTGTGAGGAGATGGGCAAGTGAGCGAACCGCTGTCCACGCCGCGCGACTGGCTGGGCGCCACAGGGGAGATGGGCCAGTTCACCACGCGCGTCCTGCGCGAGGTCGTGGGTCTGCGCGTGTTCCGCTTCTTTGGCGAGTCGGTGCGCCAGGCGGGAATCCTGATCGTCACCTCCACAGTTGTGATCTGGACGCTCGTGTTCATCGTCGGACTCGACGCGTGCGGTATCGAGGGCGCCTACTTCACCGAGTCCACCGGTGCGCCCTCCTTCGCCGGCGCGTTCGCGGGATGGTGCGATCTGCGCGAGGCCGTTCCCTACGCGTTCGGCTACATGATGGCCGCGAAGATCGGCACCGGCATCGTGGCCGAGCTGGGCGCGATGCGCATCAACGACGAGATCGACGCCCTGGAAGTCATGGGCATCGATTCGATGTCCTATCTGTGCGCGACGCGTTTGCTGGCCGCGTGGATGGCGCTCCCGTTCATCTACATGAGTGGGGTGGGAGTCGCTTTCCTCGCCTCCTACATCGCCGTCGTCCACCAGGTGGGCACGGTGTCCTCGGGTGGCTACCTGCTGATCTTCTGGCAGTACCAGAACCCGACCGACTACTTCTACAGCCTGACCAAGGCGATGACGATGGCCACCGCGATCGTGCTCGTGTCCTGCTACTACGGCTATAACGCCTCCGGAGGTCCGGTGGGCGTGGGCACCGCCACAGCGAAGTCGATGGTGCTCAACCTGGTGCTCGTCACGCTGATCGGGATGCTCGGCACGCAGGTGTTCTGGGGAGCCAATCCGAGGGCTCCGATCGGCGGGTAGGCGCGCCTGTTGGCCTGCCTGCTCACCCACCCGCTACGCTGGCGCAATGTCGAAGACGTTGGTGATCGCGGAGAAGCCGTCGGTGGGGCGCGACCTCGCGCGCGTGCTGCCCGGGCCCTTTGCCAAGCAGGACGAAGGATGGCTCGAGGGCCCCGAGTATGTGATCACCTGGGCGGTGGGCCACCTCGTGCAGCTCGCCGAGCCCGACGAATACGACGCCAAGTACAAGCGCTGGCGGATGCCCGACCTGCCGATCGTGCCGAAGAAGTTCAAGCTCGTGGTGCGCGACGAGCGCTCGCGCAAGCAGATGTCGGTGGTCACCGCGCAGCTCGGGCGCGAGGACGTCTCGCTGGTCGTCAACGCATGTGACGCGGGACGCGAGGGCGAGCTGATCTTCGCCTATCTCTTTGAGAAGGCGAAAGCCAAGAAGCCGGTGCAGCGACTGTGGCTCAACTCGATGACCACCGCCGCGATGAAGAGCGCGTTCGAGTCGCTGCGCCCCGCCGAGGACTACGCGCTGCTCGAGCAGGCTGCGCGCTCGCGCTCGGAGGCCGACTGGATCGTCGGCATGAACGCCACCCGCGCCGCGTCGATCCGTCTGAAATCCTCCTTCGACGGGGCCGTGTCGCTCGGGCGGGTGCAAACGCCCACGCTCGCGATCGTGGCACGCCGCGAGGAGGAGATCAAAGCGTTCGTGCCCGAGCCCTACTGGTTGGTGGACGCCACGTTCGACGCGGGACCGCTCGACGGGCAGCCGCCTGCCGCGGCGACGGGTGAGAACGGCGACGGCGACGGCACCGCCGCGCGCGTGTACGAGGGCCGCTTCCACATGGGCGCAAAGCCCCGCATCGCCACCGAGCAGGAGGCCCTGGCGATCGTCGAGGCGTGCGAGGGCAAGCAGGGCACGATCACAAAGCTCGAGAAGAAGGAGCAGCGCGAGCGGGCCCCGATGCTGTACGACCTCACGAGCTTGCAGCGCGAGGCCAACACGCGCTACGGCTTCTCCGCGCGGCGCACGCTTGCGGCGGCGCAGCGACTGTATGAGGAGCACAAGGCGCTCACCTACCCGCGCACCAGCTCGCGCTATCTGACGACCGACATGGTCGAGGAGATCAAGCCCACCGCCGAGCTGCTGCGCGAGCAGAAGGAATACCGCGAGGCGGCCGCCTTCGTGACCGGCCTCGACGTGCTGCCGCTCGCGCGCGTGGTCAACAACGAGAAGGTCACCGACCACCACGCGATCATCCCCACCAAGACCCAGCACGCGGTGGATCGCATGGGCGACGACGACAAGCGCGTGTACGACATGGTGGTGAGGCGTTTCCTCGCGGTGTTCCATCCCGAGGCGGTGTTCGAGAACACTCGCATCGAGACCACCGTGCTGCCGGCGGGCGAGGGCTCCGGCGGCTGCGTGTTTCGCACGCGTGGCAAGCTCCTGCTCGTGCCGGGCTGGCGCGGGGTGTACGGGCAGATGCCCTCCGAGTCGAAGACCGCCGCCGAGGAAGACGAGGGCGTCGACCAGCAGCTGCCAAAGCTGAACGAGGGCGAACCCGCGCAGACGCTTGAGATAGCGAGCGAGCGCAAGGAAACCAAGCCGCCACGCCGCTACAGCGACGCGTCGCTGCTCGGCGCGATGGAGACGGCCGGCAAGCTTGTGGACGACGACGAGTTGCGCGAGGCGATGAAGGACTCGGGAATAGGCACCCCCGCGACACGCGCGGCGATCATCGAGCGCCTGATCCAGGTTGGCTACATCGAGCGCGAGGGACGCTCGTTGGTAGCGACCGACAAGGGACTGAACGTGGTGCGGTTGCTCGGCGAGCACGCCCTCACATCCCCCGACATGACCGGCCAATGGGAGCACCGCCTCGGCAAGATCGAGCGTGGCGAGGACTCGCGCGAGAAGTTCATGGGCGACATCGCCGGGTTTGCCGAGTTGACCGTCAAAGAGCTCGACGAGAAACTCAAGGACGTGCGCATCCCGCGCGCGAACCTCGGTCCGTGTCCGATCTGCGGACACGACATCAAAGAGAACCGCAAGGGCTTCTCGTGCTGGGCGCGCGACGATCCAGGATGCGGATTCGTGATCTGGAAGGGCAAGTCCGGCAAGCAGCTGTCGGTGGCGATCGCCAAGGAGCTGATTCACAGCGGCTACACCTCCAGGGCAGTTACCGGCTTCAAGGCGCGCAGCGGTCGTGGCTTTCGCGCGCACCTCGCCCTCAGCCAGGACGAGGAGGGCAAGTGGCGTGTCGAGTTCAACGAGCCGTGGGCCCAGGAGGGTGCAAAGCCCCCCGAGTCTGAGGCCGACACGGCCGAGGAGGCCCAGGAGGCGGTTGCCGCAAGCGCGGCCTGAGAGCCTGTCGGGCGGGTGCGCGAGGATGGGCTCGTGCCGATCTCGCTCGTGACAGGACCCGCGAACGCGGGCAAGGCGCATGTTGTGCTCGAAGCGGTCAGGGGCCACGTAGCGCGTGGGGAGGAGCCGCTGCTGGTCGTGCCCACCGGCCTCGACCAGGCGCGCTACCGCCGTGAGCTTGCCGAGACCGGGTTGACGCTCGGCGCGCGAGTGGAGCGCTTTGAAGGGCTGCTCGCGGTCGTGGTCGCGCGCGCGGGGCTGGGCGAAGCTCGGATCGGCTCGCTCGCGCGTGAGCGGATGCTGGCGCGTCTTGCCGATGCCCGCCCGGGCATGGCGAGTGCACTCGCGCGGCTGGTTGCAGAGCTCGAGACGCAGCGAGTCACGCCCGCGCGGCTGCGGGGCGCGCTGAGGGCGGCGGAGACCGGCGCCGGCGAGCAGGCGACGCTGGTGTCGCTGTGCGATGTGTACGAGCGCTATCGCGAGGCGCTCGCCGGGCTGGGGCGCGTCGACCACGAGTTGCGTGTGACAAGGGCGCTGGATGCACTGCGTCGCAAGCCTGCGCTGTGGGGCTCCACACCCGTGCTGCTCTACGGATTCGACGACCTCACAGAGCTGCAGCTGGACACGATCGAGACGCTCGGCGCGGTTGTCGGAGCGCACGTGACGGTCTCCTTGGCATACGAGCCGGGCCGTGTTGCCTTTGCCGGACGGGCAGCGGCCTTTCAGCGGCTCGCGCCACTTGCGGACACTCATGTCGAGCTTGCGCCGCGCGCCGAGTACTACGCGCCCGCTTCGCGCGAGGCGCTGCACCACCTCGAGCGCTCGCTGCTCTGCGACGGCGCGACACGGGTGCAACCGGGCGATGCTGTGAGGCTTTTGGAAGGAGGCAGTCCGCGGGCCGAGCTGGAGCTGGTGGCGGGGGAGGTGCGTGCGCTGCTCGAAGATGGCGTGCCGGCCGGAGAGATCGCGATCGTGCATCGCGCGCCTGAGACGATCGCGGGGTTGCTCGGCGAAGTGCTCGAGGATTTTGAGATCCCCCACACGTTGCGCGGGCGCGTGTTCTTCGCGCACACCGCGATCGGCCGCGGCCTGCTCGGACTGTTGCGTTGCGCGGTGGGCTCGACCATCTCAGACGGCGAGGCCGCTCGGCGAGTCGGCAGCGATGCGCGTCGAGGCGGGCAGCTGGGCGATCTGCTCGCGTGGCTGCGCGCGCCGGGCGTGCTGGACCGGGTGGAGCTGGTCGACCGCTTGGAGGCGAGCGCGCGCAGGCGGGGCGTCCTCGACGCAGAGCGTGCCCGTGAGCTGTGGGAGGCCGAGCACTGGCCACTCGATCGGATCGACCGCGTGCGCGAGGCCGCCGCCGCGGGCGCTCCGGTGTTGGCCGACGCGCTTGTGGTAGAGCTGGAGCGCTTGTTTCGCGCGCCGCGCCGCGCCGTCGCGGCGGTGCTGGACGAGCGGGAGCTAGAGGATGCGCGTGCGCTGGCGGCGGGCCGTCAAGCGCTCGAGCAGCTGCGCGAGCTAGCGCGCTCGGCACCCGCGCTGGCGCCGAAGCCCGACGAGCTGTCCGAGGTGCTGCAGCGGCTCAAGGTCCCCGCCGGCGAGCGCGTCGGGGTCGCAGCACCCGGAGGGCACGCAGCGGGCTGGGCCGGCAGGGTCGCTGTTGTAGGCCCGCTGTCGCTGCGGGCGCGGCGCGTGCGGATGCTCTACCTGTGTGGGCTGCAGGAGAATGTGTTCCCGGCACCGGCAAGACCGCACCCGCTGCTCGCGGAGGAGGACCGCCGTCGTCTCGCACACGCTTCTGGGCTCGTGCTGCGGGCCGAGCCCGACGCGCTTGCCGCCGAGCGCTATCTGCTGTATGCGCTCGTCTCGCGTCCGGAGGAGCGTCTGACGCTCAGCTGGCACACCGCGGGCGAAGACGGCGCGCCGCTTGCGCCCTCGCTGTTCGTGGAGGACGTATGCGATCTCCTCACCGGCACGCTGCGCCGCCAGACGGTGCGTCGCGCCGGGGGAGCCGTCGGTTGGCCGGGCCCTGGAGCGCCGGCCGGCGCACTCCGCGCACGCGATCCGGGCGAGAGCGGTAGCGGGCGCGCGCGCGAGGCGGCTACGGCAAGCGGGGCGCGGCCTCGTCCGATCCAACCGCCGCGCGAGGAGCGCGTGCTCGGCGAATTGCGCGAACGCGCATTGTGGTCGGCTTCTTCGCTTGAGAGCTGGGCAGGCTGCCCGGTGAAGTGGTTCGTCGAGCGATTGCTGCGTGGCGAGGAGATCGATCCCGACCCCGAGCCGATCGCGCGTGGCGGCCTCGCGCACGCGGCGCTCAAGCAGACGTTGGAGCGCCTGCGCGAGCGCACGGGCTCGGCGCGCCTGTCGCCTGCAAGCGTGGGTCTCGCAAAGCGACTGCTGCGCGAGGCGCTGGTCGAGCAGGAGCCCAACCACCCGCTGTCCTCTGCACCCGAGCGTGTGCCCGGCGCGCGGCGGCGACTCGCGGTCGAGCTCGAGCGCTATCTGGAGTGCGCGGCTGAGCAGGACAGTCCGCTCGAGCCCACTCATCTGGAGCTCGAGTTCGGGTTCGAGGGCGAGGCGCTGCCGCCGCTGGATCTCGGCGAGGGCGTGCTGTTGCGCGGACGCATCGATCGTGTCGACGTCGGACCGGGCGGTGTGGCTGTCGTCTACGACTACAAGGGCCGCTCCGCTCCGCCAAGCGCCAAGTGGCTCGGCGACGGCGCATGGCAGGTCGCGCTCTACATGCGCGCGGTGCAGGGCCTGCTCGGACACGCTCCGGTAGGTGGCTTCTATCAGCCGCTGGCCGGCAGGGACATCCGCCCGCGCGGAGTGCTCGACGGCGACAGTGGGGTCGAGCTCGATTGCGTGCGCACCGACAGGGTTGACAGCGACACGCTGGAGCGGTTGCTCCAGGATTGCGTGTCCGCTGCACGCACGGCTGCCACGCAGGCCAGGGCGGGCGCGCTGGAGCCGCGACCGGACACCTGCGCCTACGGTGGCGGGTGCGCCTATCCGACGATCTGCAGGTGTGAGCGTTGAGGGAGCTGACCGACGAGCAGGAGCAGGTCGTCGCAAGACGCGAAGGCTCGCTGCTGCTGGCCGCGGGCGCCGGCAGCGGCAAGACCTCCGTGCTCGTCGAGCGGTTCGTGCGGGCCGTGCGAGACGACGGTGTGAAGCCCGGGCGGATCCTCGCGATCACCTTCACCGAGCGCGCCGCGGGAGAGCTGCGCGAGCGGGTCAGGGCGCGCCTGTTGGAGCTCGGTGAGCGCGACGCGGCGCGCGAAGCGGAGGCGGCAAACGTCTCCACGTTCCACGGCTTCTGCGCGCGGCTGCTGCGTGTGCATCCCCTGCAGGCAGGCGTCGAGCCGGGCTTTGAGATCCTCGAGGAGAACTTCGCCGCCCGGCTGCGAGCGCTCGCGTTCAGCGACGCGCTTGCGGGTTTTCTCGACGGGGAACGCGCGGAGGCGGTCGACCTCGTGGCGGCCTATGGCGCCGATCCGCTGCGCACGATGGTGCTGGGAGCCTACGCGCAATTGCGCAGTCAGGGCCAGAGCGAGCCACGGCTGCCGTCCCCACGGCAAGGTCCTCGCGACTGGGCCGAGTCGCCGGAGGGGGCCGTTCAAGGAGCGGCGGTGGCATTGCGCGAGGAGCAGGCGGTGCGTGCATGCGAGCTGATCGGCGAGCTGATGGAGGGCTTCGATGTAGCCTACGCGCAACGCAAGCAAGCGCGTGGAGCGCTCGACTTCGACGATCTGGAGCTGGACGCGCGCGGACTGCTACAGCGCCGCCAGGACGTTTGCGAAGCGTGGGCCGAGCGCTTTCAGTTGCTGATGGTGGACGAGTTTCAGGACTCAAATCCACGCCAGCTGGAGATCCTCGCCGCGCTGGACCGTGACAACCTGTTCACCGTCGGCGACCAGCTGCAGTCGATCTACAGCTTTCGTCACGCCAACGTCGGTCTCTTTCGCGAACGTCATGCACGTCTTGCGAAGCAGGGCGCGAGCCTTGCGCTGACGCGCAACTTTCGCAGCCGCCCGGCGATACTTGCGGCGGTCGAGCGCATCTTCGCGCAGCGCATGGGCGAGCGCTTCACGGCGCTTCAAGCAAGTCGTGAGGACGTCGATCGGGGAGGCGCCTCGCATGAGGACTCGATCGACTCGCCCGCAAGAAACCCGCCCGAGCCCATAGTCGAGCTGCTGCTCACCGACAAGCGAGGCTGGGACTGCGTGCCCGTCGAGCAGGAGCTGGATGGCCTGCCCGAGGCGACCCCGTGGCGCCGGGCCGAAGCGGGCCTGCTTGCCGCTCGGGTGGCCGAGCTGGTCGCGAGTGGGCAGGCGCGGGCGGGAGAGGTCGTGGTGCTGCTGCGCTCGCTTGGCGATCTGTCCGTGTACGAGGGTGCGCTTCGCGCTCACGGCCTGTCCACGCTCGCGGGGGTGGGAGGCTTCTGGGGCCACCAGCAGATCGGCGACCTGCTCGCGTGGCTGAAGGTGCTCGCAAACCCGCTCGATGAGCTGGCGCTCTACTCCGTGCTCGCCTCGCCGCTGGTGGGCCTCTCAAGCGACGGATTGGCGCTGATCGCAAGCGTTGCTCGTGTGCGGCGCCGCGGCGTGTGGCAAACGATCGGCGAGGGCGCCTCCGAGCTCGACGGCGTGCTTCCAGCCCCCGATCGCGAGCGGGTGGTGGCGTTTCGCGAGTTGCTCGGCGCCGAGCGCGCGGCGATGGCTCTGCATCCGATCGCCGAGCTGTTGCGGCGGGCCGTGGCGGCAACCGGCTACGACTCGCACGTGCTCTCGCTCGAATGGGGCGAGCGACGGCTCGCCAACATCCACAAGCTCCTGAGCATGGCGCGGCGCTTCGAAGCGCGGGAGGGACGCGACGTGCGTGGGTTCCTGGACCACATCTCGCACGCGGAGATGGGGCGTGAGGCCGATGCGCCCGGCGGGGAGGGAGAGCTCGACGCGGTGCGTCTGATGAGCATCCACGCGGCCAAGGGACTGGAGTTCCCGGTCGTGTGCGTCGCAGACCTTGGGCGCGAGCTGAATCTACGCGTACCCGACCTGCTGGTCGAAGGCGCGCCCCAGGGAGCGCCCCCCATTGCGGGGGGCAGGCAAGTCGGTGGGCGCGTGGGGTTGCGGCTGATCGTGCTCGGAGATCCCGAGCCGACGTCCGCGCTCGACTACGAGCAGCTGCGCGACGCGCGACGGGCCGCACAGGTTGAGGAGGAGGATCGTGTCCTGTATGTGGCGTGCACCCGCGCCGAGAATCGCTTGCTGCTGAGCGGCGCGGTCGCGTTTGATCGCTGGCCGGCGCCGAAGCCGGGAATGGCGCCGGTCGCGTGGCTGGCGCCAGCGCTCGTGAGCGACGCGCCGAAGCTCGCGGCATCCGAGCAGCGCCCTGAGCGTGGGCTAACGGTTGAGGCCGGAGGCGGGCTGCGTGTGCGTTGCGTCTTCAACTCGGCGCCGGCGGGCGAGGACGCGGATCGCACCCGAGAGCCTCAGGTGGTGGTCGGCGAGCAGGCGGGCTCGTCGCCGGCGCCGCGTGGGGAGGGATCGGTGCCGGTCGAGACGATCTCCACGCCTGTGCCCGCGGCGGCGGTGGAGGTGTCGAAGGCGAGCAGGGGCGGTGTGCACTCGACGGAGCGTATGGGCGGTGTGCGCTCGGTGGAGGATCCGCGCGAGCGGGTCGCGCGAGTGGGTCGGTCGGATCCCCAACCGATGTCGGACCCCGACGCGACCATGAGCTACACCTCGCTGACAGAGCTCGAGCGCTGTGGCTATCGCTTCTACCTCGAACGGGTGCTGCGACTTCCCGAGAATCGCGCGGCGGCGCATCCCGGGCGGCCCGGCAGCGAGGAGGCGGGACTCGACGCACGCGTGCGCGGGACGATCGTCCACATCGTGCTCGAGTCGATCGACTGGACACGCCCGCGTGCGCCCTCCGAGCGGGACGTGACGCTTGTCGCCAAGCGGATCGGTGCCAAGGTCGAGTCCACGGAGCGTGAGGAGATCGTGGCTTTGATCGGTGGAGCGCTGGCCGCCAGGCCGGCGCGGGAGCTTCGCGCGATGGGTCGCACTCGCAGCGAGCAGCCGTTCAGCTTCTCGGTGGGTGCCGAGGAGCCGTTGGTGACGGGTGTGCTCGACCTGGTCGTAGCGCGCCCGGACGGGACGAGCACGATCGTCGACTACAAGAGCGATCGGCTCACCGGTGGCGAGGACCTGGAGCGATTGGTGTTGCGCGACTATGGCTTTCAGCGACTGCTGTACGCGCTTGCGGCGATCGAAGACGGCGCGGCTGAGGTCGAGGTGGCCCACTGGTTTCTGGAACGCCCCGCGGAGTGGGTCTCGGCCCGGTTTGTCTCAGGGGAGAGAGATCGCCTGCGTGAGCAGCTGTGCTCGCGCCTTGCGCGAGCACGCTCCAGAGGGTTTGCCGTCACCGACTCTCCACATCGCGGAATCTGCCTCACGTGTCCCGGACGCGGAGGGCTGTGCTCCTGGGGGGAAACCCGCACAATGACTGCGCGGTCCGCCACATTGGAATCTGACGAAATAGGGGGTAGTCTGGACGGTTGAATCGCTTGCCCGTGCAATTAGGCGGGGCAACGAGGCAGAGGAGGAGCTGATGTTGACGGCGACCGACAGATCAGCAGCGGCGACGGCGACCCAGGTGCTGCCCAGCCCGTCCGACCTCGAGCTGTTCGCGCGCGTGCGTATCGACGGAGACGCTCATGCGCGCGAGCTCTTGATCGAGCGCTATCTGCCGCTTGCACGCCGATTGGCGCGTCGCTACCAGCACACCGACGAGCCGGTCGAAGACCTTGTCCAGGTCGCCTCGATCGGCCTGTTGAAGGCCGTCGATCGCTTCGACTGCTCGCGCGAGGTGATGTTCTCGAGCTACGCGGTACCGACGATCCTCGGTGAGATCAAGCGTCACTTCCGCGACCGCACATGGTCGGTGCGAGTTCCGCGTGACCTGCAGGAGCTCGCGTTGCGGGTGGACCAGATGGTCACGAGATTGTCGCTGGGGCAACGTCGCTCCCCTTCGGTCGGTGAGATCGCACGCGCCGTGGACGTCTCCGAGGAGCAGGTGCTGGAGGCGCTCGAGGCGATGGGCTCCTATCGGGCCAGCTCGCTCGACGCGCCGCGCTCGAGCCGCGATGAGGAGACCCAGAGCGTCGCCGAGACGCTCGGGAGCGATGACAGCGGCTTCGACCGAGCCGAGGAGCGGGCGACGCTCGACTTGCTGATGATGCGTATCACCGAGCGTGAGCGCACCGTGTTGAGGCTCCGTTTCCGCGACGACCTCACCCAGGCGGAGATCGGCGAGCGGATCGGCGTCTCCCAGATGCAGGTATCGCGCTTGATCCGTCAGGCGCTTGCGCGCCTGCGTGCTGGAGTCGAGCCTATTGGTTGACAGATGGATTTGACAATGTCCCCTCTTATGGTCAAGATATATCCAAATGCCAAGGGCAATGTGGATGGGGACGCTCAGCTTCGGACTGGTCAGCATGCCGGTGAAGCTGTACAGCGCGGTCACGCGCAAGACAGTCCACTTCCATCAGATCCACTCGCTTGACAGCGGGCGCATCCACCAGAAGCACGTTTGCTCGCTCGACGGGGAAGAGATCCCTCTCGGGGAGATCGTCCGCGGCTATGAGATAGCGCCAGACCGCTATGTGCCGGTCGAGGCACGCGAGCTGGCGGCCCTCGAACCGCTGTTCACGCGCACGATCCAGGTCGAGGACTTCGTGGACCTCGAAGAAATCGACCAGATCTACTTCGACCATCCCTACCATCTGGTCCCGGGTCCGGGCGGCGCTCATTCCTACCAGCTTCTGCTGCGTGCGATGAGCGAAACCGGCAAGGTTGCGATCGGGCGCATGGTGATGCGCTCCAAAGAACGGCTCGTGGCGATCCGCTCGCGCGAGAACGCACTGTTGATGCTCACGATGAACTACAGCGAAGAGATCAAACCGACGGTCGGTCTGCGCGAGCTGGAAGGACCCGAGGTCGAGCTCGAGCAGCGTGAGCTCGACGTCGCACGCAGGCTCGTGGCGTCGATCGCCGAGCCGTTTGACATCGAGAAGTACCAGGACAGCTTCCGCGAGGCGGTACTCGATCTGGTCGACCGCAAGGCGGCCGGCGAGCCGCTGCCGCTGGAAAGCGAAGCCGAGCCGCCTCCCGAGTCGCCCGATCTGATGAAGGCGCTCGAAGCGAGCCTCGAGCAGGTAGGGCCCTCGCCGCGGGCCCTTAGCTAGAGCTGAGCGTCAGCACCAACTGGGAGCCGTCGCCGTGATCCTCTGGCTCGATCGACACCCGCTCGGCGATCTGCTCGAGCACGTTGCCCACGACCGGCAGGATCGCATCCCGCACGAGCGCACCGGCGCCCTCGCTCGTGAGGTCGCGTACGCGCAGCTCGGCCTCCTGCTCGTCGGCCTCGACGCTGAAGGTCAGTCGCCCGTCGCTCGCGTGAGCGGGGGCATGTGCACACAGTGCGTCACACACCAGCAGTGCCTCGTCGAGGCGGTCCACAGGCCAGTCCGCACGGGCCAGAACCATCGAGACGACTCGCCACAGCACCGGGCCCATGAGCGGGCCACTAGTGACGCGCACGCGCGTCACGTTGTCGGTGGCTTGCTCTCGCGGACGCGCCGCTTGTCCGTTCACGGGCGGTCGCCGTTCATGCGGGGCCGGGGGCTCACCGCCGGCGCAACGCCCGTGTCCGTCGAAACGTCCACACCCGGCAAGCTCTCGGGGAGCAAAAAGGTCATCCGCACCTCTGTGTGCTCTTCGTCGTTGTGTCCCAGCTGCAGCTGCTCGGCCAGTGCGGCTATCAACGACAGGCCGAGCCCCAACCCAGGGCTGTCCGGGCGCGGTCTGATCCCGCGTCCCCAGTCGCGCACGAGCACCGTGAGGCTGCCCTCGCGCATGCTTGCCACGACCTCCATTGGGCCCTCGTGGCCCTCGGGATAGGCGTGCACGACGACGTTGGCGCATGCCTCCGTCACCGCGAGGCGGACGTCTGAGAGCTTCTGCTCGGGCACCGCAAAGGCCTCGCCGAGGCCCCCGAGCGCGTGCCGAACTATTGCGATGTTCTCCGCTCGTGCCGCGAGCGTGAGTTCCATGTCCGGCTCCATTGCCTCTCCATGGCCGTTTGCCGTGCCGATGTTGCTTTGCCGTCTCGTCAATGATGATGCCCGCAGAGGACGGATTCCACACCTCCGAGACAGATCGGAGTGTGTATTCGCGACGCTCGCGATGCTACCCTTTCAACTCCGCCTCAGGTGCCGACCCCCCACGCCCGTGAACGCGTCGCAGTCCCAGGGGACGCGTCGTCCAACGGGAGCACTCACATGACTTCGCACACATTGCCATCACAGGCCGCTGGACTCTACGACCCCCGCTACGAGCACGATGCATGCGGTGTGGGCATGGTCGCGCGCCTGGACAACCAGGCGACCCACGAGGTCGTCACGCGCGCGCTCACGGCGCTCGAGAATCTCGAGCACCGTGGCGCCTCCGGGGCCGATCCGCTCACCGGCGACGGCGCGGGGATCCTGATGCAGATGCCCGACGAGCTGCTGCGTGCGGTAGCGGGCCTGGAGTTGCCGCCTGCGGGTCGCTACGGAGTGATGATGTGCTTCCTGCCGACCGAGCAGCAGGCTCGCGAGCGGGCCCAGTCGCTGCTTGAGCGGACCGTCGAGCAGGAGGGCCAACGGCTGATCGGCTGGCGCGACGTGCCAGTGCGCCCCGAGCATACCGGCGCCACCGCCGCGGCCGCACGCCCGACGATCCGCCAGCTGTTCGTCGGCGCCGAGCAGCAGGGAGACTTCGACCAGGATGCCTTCGAGCGCAAGCTGTATGTGATCCGGCGCGTGGTCGAGCAGGCCGTCGCCGCCTCCCAGGATGCGCACAGCGGCTTCTACGTCGCCTCCAGCTCCTCGCGCACGATCAACTACAAGGGGATGCTGATCAGCTATCAGCTCGCGGCGTTCTACCCCGATCTACAGGACGAGCGCTGCAAGAGCGCGCTGGGGCTGGTGCACTCGCGCTTCTCCACCAACACCTTCCCCAGCTGGGAGCTCGCGCACCCCTACCGCGTGATCTGCCACAACGGCGAGATCAACACGGTGAAGGGCAACGTCAACTGGATGCGCGCGCGCGAGTCCGAGCTGTCGAGCGAGCTGTTCGGGGACGACCTGGCGAAGATCCTGCCCGTCGTCACACAGGGAAACTCCGACTCGGCCACGTTCGACAACGTGCTCGAGCTGCTGATGCTTGCCGGTCGCTCGCTACCCCACGCGGTGATGATGATGATCCCGGAGGCGTTTCGCAACCGAAACGACCTACCGGATGAGCTGAAGGGCTTCTACGCCTTCCATTCCTGCCTGATGGAGCCCTGGGACGGCCCGGCGTCGGTCGCCTTCACCGACGGCCGCGTGGTGGGCGCCACGCTCGACCGCAATGGCCTGCGCCCCGGGCGCTGGGTGATAACGAAGGACGGTCACGTCGTGCTCGGCTCCGAGATCGGCTTGCTCGACGTGCCGGCCGAGGACGTCGTGCGTCTCGGACGGCTGCAGCCCGGCAAGCTGTTTCTCGTAGATCTCGAGCAGGGTCGTGTGGTCGATGACGGCGAGATCAAGCACCAGATCGCCACGCAGAAGCCCTATGGCGAGTGGTACGCGCGCAACGCGGTGCGCTTCGCCGAGATGGAGTCCTCCGAGCAGGTCACCCTTTCAGACCAGCCCTTGCAGCATCGCCAGCGAGCCTTCGGCTATAGCCAGGAGGACCTGCGCGTGTTGTTGGAGCCGATGGCGCGCGAGGCAGCCGAGCCGATCGGCTCGATGGGCAACGACCTTTCGTTGGCGGTGCTCTCAGACCAGGCGCCGCCGCTGTTCTCCTACTTCAAGCAGCTGTTCGCGCAGGTCACCAACCCGCCGATCGATCCGATCCGCGAGGAAATCGTGATGAGCCTCTCGACCAGCCTCGGCACCGAGCGCAACCTGTTCGACGAGACACCCGAGCACGCCCACAAGCTGGAGCTCGACCAGCCGATCCTGCTCAACCGCGAGCTGGAGACGCTGCGCCACATCTCCCACGACATCTTCTCCTCGCGCACGCTCGACATCACCTGGCCGGTGTCGGAGGGGCAGGCCGGGATGGAGCGGGCGCTGCGGCAGGTGTGCGAGCAGGCCCACGAGGCGATCGAGCAGGGCGTGAACATCATCATCCTCTCCGACCGTCTGCTGGGCCCCAGGCGGGCCCCGATCCCCTCGTTGCTCGCGGTCTCCTCGATGCATCATCATCTCGTGCGCGAGGGCACGCGCCTGCGCGCCGGCATCGTGCTGGAGTCGGGCGAGCCGCGCGAGGTCCACCACTTCGCCACGCTGATCGGCTACGGCGCGAGCGCGATCAACCCTTACGTGATGCTCGAGACGCTTGACCAGCTCGTCGCCCAGGGACGCATCGTGCGTGCGGGCTCGAACGGCGGTGCACCGGTGTCGCTCACTCCGGCGGAAGCCGCCAACAACACGGTCAAGGCGATCGGCAAGGGCCTGCTCAAGACGATCTCAAAGATGGGCATCTCAACGATCCAGTCCTATCGCGGCGCGCAGATCTTCGAGGCGGTGGGCCTGGAGCCGGCGCTGATTGATCGCCACTTCACCGGCACCGCCTCACGTATCGGCGGTATCGGGCTGGAGGTGCTCGCGACCGAGGCGCTGGAGCGCCATGCGCGTGCGTATCCGGTGCCGCACGACGAGCTGTTGCCGGTTGGCGGGGTGTATGCGTGGCGGCGCGACGGCGAGCATCACATGTGGAACCCCGAGACGATCGCGCTCGTGCAGCATGCGGTGCGCTCGGCCAACGGCAATGTCACCGCGGCGCTCGGCGGCGACGCGCAGGCCGGCGCCGAGGCGCGCGACAGTCCCGCTTTCCAGAAGTACCGCGAGTACGCGGCAGCGGTCAACGACGACGCCGCCCGCAAGGCCACACTGCGCGGGTTGCTCAGGTTCCGCACCGAGGACGCCGACGCGGGCGAGTCGGGGACGCCGAGCAGGCCGGCGATCCCGCTGGAGGAGGTGGAGCCGGCGAAGGAGATCGTGCGGCGCTTCTGCACCGGTGCGATGAGCCTCGGCTCGATCTCCCGCGAGGCCCACGAGACGCTTGCGATCGCGATGAACCGCCTCGGCGGGCGCTCCAACACGGGCGAGGGTGGCGAGGACCCGGCGCGCTTCGCACCTGACGCCAACGGCGACCGTCGACGCTCGGCGATCAAGCAGGTCGCCTCGGGGCGCTTCGGCGTGACGATCCACTACCTCGTCAACGCGGACGAGCTACAGATCAAGATGGCCCAGGGCGCAAAGCCCGGCGAGGGCGGCCAGCTGCCAGGCCACAAGGTCGACGCCTACATCGGCTCGATTCGCCACACCACCCCCGGCGTGGGCCTGATCTCACCGCCGCCCCACCACGACATCTACTCGATCGAGGATCTCAAGCAGTTGATCTATGACCTGCGCTGCTCGAATCCGAGCGCGCAGGTGTCGGTCAAGCTCGTCTCCGAGGTGGGCGTGGGCACCGTGGCCGCCGGGGTGTCGAAGGCCAACGCCGACCGGGTGCTGATCGCGGGCCACGACGGTGGCACGGGCGCCTCGCCGCTGTCCTCGATCCAGGCGGCCGGCATCCCGTGGGAGATCGGCTTGGCCGAGACCCAGCAGACGCTGTTGCTCAACGACCTGCGCTCGCGGATCGTGGTGCAGACGGACGGTCAGCTGAAGACCGGTCGCGACGTGGTGGTCGCGGCGATGCTCGGCGCGGATGAGATGGGCTTCTCGACGGCGCCGTTGATCGCGACCGGCTGCATCATGATGCGCGCCTGCCATCTCAACACGTGTCCGGTGGGGATCGCCACCCAGGACCCCGAGTTGCGCAAGCGCTTCAAGGGCCGCCCCGAGCACGTGGTCAACTTCTTCTTCTTCGTCGCCGAGGAAGTCCGCGAGATCCTCGCCTCGCTGGGTCTGCGCACTCTGGACGAGGCGATCGGCCGCGTGGACATGCTCGCCGCCGAGCACGCGATCGAGCACTGGAAGGCGCGTGGCGTGGACCTCACCCACATCCTGGCCCACATCGAGCTGCCGCAAGACGCGCCCCGCCATCGCGTGAAGGCGCCGCCGGCGGTGCTCGATGATGCGCTGGACTGGGAGCTCGTGGAGCGCTCGCGTGCGGTCATCGAGGCCGGTGCGCCGGCGTCCGAGGAGCTTGCCGGCAGCGACGGGCAAGCCGTGCGCACCGACGCGATAACGCGCGAGGGCTCCAGGCGCCCGCGTGTGGAGATCGAGGTGCCGATCCGCAACGTGAACCGTTGCGTGGGTGGCATCCTCTCGAGCCACATCGCTCGCGAGTGCGGCGCGCAGGGTCTGCCGCCAGATTCGATCGTGGTGCGCTTGCGCGGCTCGGCCGGACAGAGCTTCGGCGGCTGGCTGGCGCCCGGCGTGAGGTTCGAGCTGGAGGGCGACACCAACGACTACACCGGCAAGGGACTCTCCGGCGGCGTGCTCTCGGTACGCCCGCCGCGCGAGATGGGGCCACACTTCCTCGCACAGGACAACGTGATCGTCGGCAACACGGTGCTCTACGGGGCGACTGCCGGGCGCGCCTTCTTCCGAGGCCTCGCAGGCGAGCGCTTCGGCGTGCGCAACTCGGGTGCGTGGACGGTCGTGGAGGGGGTGGGCGATCACGGTTGCGAGTACATGACGGGCGGTCGCGTGGTCGTGCTCGGCCCCACCGGGCGCAACTTCGCCGCCGGCATGAGCGGTGGGATCGCCTATGTGCTCGACGAGGTTGAAGCTTTTCCCGCGCGCTGCAACATGGGGATGGTCGGCTTCGATGAGATATCGCCCGCCGATGCGATCGAGCTGCGAGCGATGATCGAGGAGCACGAGCAGCGCACCGATTCCCCCGTCGCGCGCGATGTGCTCGAGCGCTTCGATGCGTTGCTGGCGGCGGGTGCGTTCGTGAAGGTGATGCCGCACGACTACAAGCGCGTGCTGGCGGAGCTGGCCGAAGCCGAGGCAGAGCGTGCCGAGGGAGTGCCGGCGTGACGCTCCTCCGATGTCAACCGACGCCGCGGGTGGCGGAATCGGCCGAGGGAGTCGCCGCCTGATGGGCAAGCTCGGCGGCTTCCTGCAAATCGAGCGCCACGGGATCGCCTATCGCGATCCGCGCGAGCGCGCGCACGACTACAAGGAGTTCGTCGTGGAGCGCCCGGTGGCCGAGCTGCGCGACCAGGGTGCGCGCTGCATGGAATGCGGCGTGCCGTTCTGTCACAACGGCTGTCCGCTGGGCAACCTGATCCCCGATTGGAACGACCTCGTCTACCGCGACCGCTGGCGGGAGGCGACCGCTCAGCTGCACGCCACCAACAACTTCCCCGACTTCACCGGCCGGCTGTGTCCGGCGCCGTGCGAGGCGGCTTGTGTGCTCGAGATCCGCGAGGGCGACTCGGTCACGATCAAGCAGATCGAGCTGGCAATCGTCGATCGCGCGTTCAAGGAGGGCTGGGTGGGGCCCGAGCCTCCCAAGCACGAGACCGGCCAGTCGGTGGCGGTCGTCGGCTCCGGACCGGCCGGCATGGCCGCCGCCCAGCAGCTGCGCCGCATCGGCCACAGCGTGACCCTGTTCGAGCGCGACGAGGCCGCGGGCGGGCTGGTGCGCTTCGGGGTGCCGGACTTCAAGATCGAGAAGACGGTCGTGCAGCGGCGCGTGGAGCAGCTGGCCGCGGAGGGCGTGGAGTTGCGCTGCGGCGTCGATGTCGGTGTCGATGTGAGCGCCCAGGAGCTGCGCGAGCGCTTTGACGCGGTCGTGCTGGCGACCGGCTCGCGCGTGCCCCGCGACCTGCCGGTGCCCGGCCGCGAGCTGGGGGGGATCCATTTCGCGATGGACTACCTCTACCAGCGCAACCGCTTCGTCGCCGGCGAGTACGGCCCCGAGCCGACCGTCCCTTGTCCGCCCGCCGGCGAGCCGATCACAGCCGCGGGCAAGCACGTGGTCGTGATCGGCGGTGGCGACACCGGCGCCGACTGCGTAGGCAACTCGCTGCGCGAGGGTGCGCTGTCGATCGTGCAGCTCGAGCTCTTGCCCGAGCCGCCCGAGCATCGCCCCGACGCGCGTACCCCGTGGCCCGAGTGGCCGCTGAAGTACCGGATGTCCTACGCGATGGAGGAGGCGCGCACCGCGGCGGTCGGCGAGCAGGACTACTCGATCACCACCACCAACTTCTCAGGCGACGCGCAGGGCAACGTCGCTGCGCTGCACATCGCCGGCGCCGAGTCCGCGCCGCCGTTCGCGCCGGTGCCAGACAGCGAGCGCGAGCTGCCCGCCCAGCTGGTGCTGCTGGCAATGGGCTTTCTGCACCCGGAACAGTCGCTGCTCGACCAGCTTGGCGTGGAGAAGGACCCGCGCGGCAACGTGAAGGCCGTGAAGCCCTACACGACCTCGGTGGAGGGAGTGTTCGCCGCCGGCGACGCGCGACGCGGACAGTCGCTGATCGTGTGGGCGATCAACGAGGGCCGCCAGTGCGCACGGATGGTGGACCGCTATCTGGCGGGACTACGCAACGGATCGGCGGCGCTGTCCCACGACGAGGGCGTCGCAGGCCACGCCGATGCCGACGAAGGCCCCGAGGGTCCGCCACAGCACGTTGGGCCGGGCGTTCCCGCGGGGTAGCAAAGCTCCATGTGTTGGCCGTGTGGCCAACACATGCTCGGCGACGCTACGCTTGTGGTCGTGAGCGAGTCGGCTGAGAACGGACGCGCGGCACCCACCAACGGGAGCGTCGCCGTGGGCAACTCAAGCGCGAGGTCGAGCACCCTGCCACGTGCGTGTGTGATCGGCGCCGGCTCCTCGGGCATCGCGGTCGCGAAGGCGCTGCTCGAACGCGGGATCCCGTTTGATTGCTTTGAGAAGTCCGACCAGGTCGGCGGCAACTGGGTGTTTGGAAACCGCAACGGGATGTCGGCCGCCTACCGCGACCTGTTCATCAACGTGTCGCGCGAGCGGATGGCCTACACGGACTATCCGATGCCGAGCAGCTATCCCGACTTCCCGCACCACACGCACATCAAGGAGTACTTCAACGGCTACGTGGACCACTTCGGCCTGCGCGAGCACATCACCTTCGAGACCGGGGTCGAGCACGCGCGCAGGCGTGAGGATGGGGTGTGGGAGATCGCGCTCGACACGGGGGAGACGCGAGAGTACGACGCGCTGCTGGTGGCCAACGGCCACCACTGGGACCAGCGCTGGCCCGAACCCGCCTTCCCCGGCGCCGACACGTTCGAGGGCACGCAGCTGCACGCGCACTCCTACGTGGACAACTCGATCTTCGCCGGCAGGGACGTGGTGGTGCTCGGCATGGGCAACTCGGCGATGGACATCGCGGTGGAGTCCTCCTATGTGGCCGCGCACACCTACCTGGCGGCGCGCAAAGGCGCGTGGATCATCCCCAAGTACGTGTTCGGCAAGCCGGTGGACCAGCTGCCCAACAATCCTCGCATCCCGTTCGCGATCCGCCAGCGCTTGATCCACCAGACGATCAAGACGATCACCGGCTCGCCCGAGCGCTACGGTCTGCCCAAGCCCGACCACAAGTTCGGCGAGTCCCATCCGACCGTGTCGGGCCGGATTCTCGACCGCATCGCGCACGGCACGATCGCGCCGAAGCCGAACATCGCATCGCTCGAGGGCGACCGCGTGCGCTTCGTTGACGGCAGCGAGGTGCACGCCGACGTGGTGGTGTATTGCACCGGC
Organism: uncultured Solirubrobacterales bacterium; assembly: GCA_963831725.1. Taxonomy (GTDB): domain Bacteria; phylum Actinomycetota; class Thermoleophilia; order Solirubrobacterales; family Solirubrobacteraceae; genus Palsa-744. Next base: position 1,490,371 of record CAWHRF010000004.1, on the reverse strand, counting down.
TACAAGATCACCTTCCCGTTCTTTGAGAAGGACTTCCTCGCTGCGCCCGACAACCACATCGAGCTGTTCAGGCGCGTGTTCCACCCCGACATCCCCGGCCTGTTCTTCATCGGCCTGTTGCAGCCGCTCGGCGCGATCATGCCGCTGGCCGAGGCCCAGGGCGCCTGGGTGAGCGACCACCTGCGGGGGAGCTACGCGTTGCCCGCACCGGCCGACGTGCGGCGCGATATCGCCTCCGACCAAGCCGCGATGCGCAAACGCTACGTCGCCTCCAAGCGTCACACGATCCAGGTGGACTTCGACGACTACCTGTACGCGCTGGATGCCGAGCGCCGTGCCGGGGCCGAGCGGGCACGGGCGCGGGGGTATGCGCTGCCTGTGCCGGCGCGCGCTGCTGTTCCCGTCGTTTAGCGCCGTCAGCGTTCCTTTTATTTGGATTTGAGGGTCGTTCCAGTGGTTCTCGAGTGCGATCCGCACATCAGAGGTGATGGTATAGTTCTGCCATGGTCACTACCATCGATTCCGCCGGGCGGATAGTCGTTCCGAAGCGACTGCGCGAGGAACTCGGCTTCAAGCCCGGGCAGGAGCTCGAGCTGAGCGCTGTCGACGGACGTCTGGAGATCGAGCACCAGGCCACGCCGATGCGTCTGGAGCGGCGTGGTAATCGGTTGGTTGCGATGACGGACCGTGAGATGCCGACGCTCACGGCCGAGATGGTGCGCGAGACACTCGAGCAGGTCCGTCGTTGACGCCGGACAGCAGCGTTGTGATTGCCGCATTTGCGAGTTGGAACGAGAAGCACGAAGCGGCGGTGGAGGCGCTGGGCGACGTTCGCGACCTTGTTGCGCATGTGGAGCTCGAGGTTTATTCGGTGCTGACCCGCCTGCCCGAGCCACTCCGGGCTGCCCCGGCCCTCGTTGCGGAATATCTTCGCGAGGACTTCTCGGGCGAGCGCATGGTCCTGCCCGAGCGCGAGCACCGAACGCTGGTGAAGCGACTTGCGGATCTCTCGATCTCCGGTGGCTCTGTCTACGATGCCAGTGTGGCCGTGACAGCAAACCATCACGGACGTCCCTTGCTCAGCTGCGATCGTCGCGCCGCAAGGACTTACGAGAAGCTTGGCATCGACGTCATCTACCTGTAGGGCGCGCCGCGAAAAGCCCGTGTGACAGGAGCTCGCGCCGGAAGTGCCGCCTCGGCTCGCTAGCGTGTATGCGTGACCCAAACGTTCTGCCGCCACAACCGCTTCGTCCAGCGCTGCCCGATTTGTCGCGAGACCGTTCCGGGCCAGAAGCCCAAGCCTGCCGCCAAGCCAAAGCGGCAGACGAGCACTGGCACTCGGGCCAACGGCCGGACGGGTGCCGTGGTGACGTCGCGTGGCGCGACGAGCGCAACACGGCCAACAGGACGCACCTACACGCGCCGCACCCAGGAAGTGCGTGTGCACCGCGAGACGCGCTCCGAGGACGACGGCTACCGCTGCGAGCTGGTTCCGGGCCTGCACTCCAGTGAGGATGCGCTGCGGCTGGTGCGGGAGATCGGGTTTGCCAGCGGGCGGCTGCTCACGCTCACCGCCGCGCCGCCCAGCCTGTATGCCGAGGCGCGCGATTGCGAGGACATCGAGCAGGCCACCTGGATGTGCTTCCTTGCCGCCTACCTCTCTCCCCTGCAGGGCGCGCAGTCCTTCGTCGGCGTCCGCCAGGCGCTGCTCTCGAGCTGGGCATCGGGCACGATCCCCGACATCGAGGAGGTCCCGCTCGGACCGCGCAGCTCCCACGATCCCGTCCGCGGAGGCGAGACCCTGGTCGCCTACCGGCGCTTCGCCGAGCACGCCGACTCGCAGGAGCGAGCGTTCACCGGCGAGCCCGAGTGGACCCCACAGCGACGCTTCGAGCGCGTGTTCGAGCGGCTCGCGCTGCCCGGCTTCGGGCGCATGGGACGCTACGACCTGCTCGTCACGCTTGGGCGACTTGGGTTGTACGAGCTGCGCGCCGACTCCTTGCATCTCGGCACGCGCACCTCGCTGATCACCTCCGATCCCGCACCGCCGGCCGCCAAGCGCGTGTTCGGGATCGGCGATCCGATCCATGTCGAGCGGCGCGCCTCCACGCTGGCGGATGCGCTCTCCACGCCGATCGAAGCGCTGGATCTGGCGCTTGCCAACTGGGCCTCGGAGGAGCGTGTCACGCTCGGTTTCCCGGACGACACCAGCGACACGCACGCGGTCGAACGAGCCGCTGCCGCGCTCGAAGTCAAAAACCCGATTTAGCCCCGCCCACAGTGGCCGATCGGCCGTGAGGCAGTGCGCGCGTACGCAGGTGGGGAGCGCAGGCGGTCAGGCAAAAGTACCCGTCCACCCCGGGGCCTAAAGTCCCGGACATGCCGCTCTGCTTCATCGAGCCCCACGATGCTATCCGAGTGATCGCGGACTCCGTCGGTCGCGAGGCCCGCCGCCAGCTCGTCGGTGAGGTCGTGCGTGCGTGGGTTGACGATCTGCCAGACCAGGAGCTCTCCTTCCACTACGCCCGTGCGATTGCCGATCTCGACCAGGACGACCTGCACCTGCTTGCCGCCTGGCATGCGTCGCTGGAGGTGGGTCAGCCGATCCCCAACACCGCGTTCCTGGTCGGCGTCTTCCCAAGCCTCGGCGAGAACCGCCGCGAGGCGCTGAAGATCGCCGCGGGCTTCCGGGGCGAGGAGACACTTCAAGCAGGTCTCGCCGAGGAACACGCGCTCGACACGGTATTGCCCCGCCTCTCGCGCGAGCGCGCGATCGAGCTGGCCGGCGAGTGCATCCAGCTGTATCAGTGGGACCGCCTCGGGTCCTACAACTAGGACGTCCTATGGGCGGTGCGATACTGCGTCCTCGGACCCTTATGTGCGTAGCACATTGCGGGTCCTGCGTCCTTGTCTCGCTTGCCCCTAGAACGCCCTAGTCGCTAGAGTCGATACGAACATGTCCGATGAAACGACAATCACCGTCGATGACGTGATGGACGCCCTGTCCAACGTGATCGATCCCGAGCTGGGTCTCGACTTCGTTGAGCTCGGCTTGATCTACGGAGTGGAGGTCAGCGGGGGAGACGTCAACGTCACCTTCACGCTCACCACGCCCGGCTGCCCGATCGGGCCTCAGGTCACCGAGCAGATCGAAGAGTTCGTCGGCGAGCTGGAGGGCGTGGAAAGCGTCGAATCGGAGATGGTCTTCACGCCCCCTTGGTCGCCCGAGAAGATGAGCGAGGATGCGAAGTTCGCTTTGGGCTACTAGTCTGGACGGCCGATGGCTGGCGCGGGGCGGCGTCCTCGGTCGCTCGCGTACTTAGTACGCCACGCTCCCTGCGTCCTTGCCCCGCTTGGCCCTCGACCGCCCAGACGACTTGGTCGTAACTGGAGCTTCCAGTGCCTGCCGCTCGTGGGCAATCGCCACCAGCGTCGCCAGCTCCGTTTTGATGCTCTCCCCGATCGACTCGATGTCCGGCAGTGCGTCGAAGTCGCCCAACAGGCCGAAGTTCATCTCGCCCGCGTAGGACATGATCGCCACAGCCAGCGCATGATTTTCCGGTAGGAATGCCACCGGGAACACGCGCTCCATGCGTCGTCCCAGGACATACAGGGGAAACTGCGGGCCCGGTACGTTCGTCACGATCAAGTTGAACAGGCGCGTGGAGAAGTTCAGTCGCGATGCCTGCGCGAGGATCGTTGGCGGGGCGAAGTTCTGCGCGCCCGCGATCACCTCCGCGCCGAGCGCCTGCTTTGACTCCTTCAGGCCGTCCATTGCGTGCCTCACGAAGTTCAAACGCTGCAACGGGTCGGCGATGTACACGGGCAACGGTCCCCGCATCACCACGATCCGGTTGCCGCCCTCGTGGCGTTCGCCGACGGTTCGCACCGACACCGGCACGAGCGCACGCATCTCCATGCCCTCGGTGCGCACCCCGCGGGCGATCAAAAACGAGCGAAGCGCGCCCGTCACGACTGCCAGCACCACGTCATTGACGGTGCCGCCGAGCATGTTCTTCACGAGCTTGAAGTCATCCAGCTGCGCCGCGATTCCCACAAAGCGCCGGTGCGGGCCGATCTCGACGTTCAGCGGTGTCGCCGGCGCCGGGTTCAACCCCGCCCACACGATCTCGCCGATGCCCTCGGCTGCCTCACGCGCTCGCTCCAGCGTCTGCTCCGGATGAGTCAGCGCGTCGAGCGCCCCGCTCACCATCTCCACGCCCGCGCGCAACGCTCCCCGCATGCCCGCCGCCACGAGCTCGGGGGTGTCCGGCTCGGGATGCGGTTTCCACGCTCTGCCGGAATGACGCAGCGGGGGTGGCTCCTTGCTCATGTCGAACAGCACCGTCGCGAGATCCACTCCCGCGATCCCGTCGATCAACGAATGGTGGGTCTTCGAGATCAACGCGAAGCGGTCGCGGGCAGGGGCGCCGTCCCCATCCATCCTCGGATCGAGACCCTCGATCAGCCACATCTCCCACAAAGGCTTGGAGCGGTCGAGTGCCTGCGAGAAGATGCGCGAGGTCAGATTGCGCAATTGCTCCCAGCTGCCTGGAGCCGGCAGCGCCGTGTGGCGCACATGGAACTCGAGGTTGAAGCCGGGGTCGTCAACCCACACCGGACGCCCGCTGTCGAGTGCGGTGTAGGCGAGCTTGTGGCGGTAGCGCGGGACGAGATGCAGACGCTTGCGGATCTGTTCGAGGAACTCCTCCATTGGCGGCGGCGGACCCTCCAGCAGCGTCAATCCACCCACGTGCATGTGCGAGCTTGGCCCCTCCTGGTGCAGGAAAGACGCATCCACCGCCGTGAGCCTGTCGAGGTGACGCTGTGCCATCACCATCAAGCCTAGCTGGGACACCTACAATGGGCTTAGTGACCAACACCGTCGAGAAGCTGTTGCTCGCCGCGCCGCGCGGATATTGCGCGGGCGTGGATCGCGCCGTGCAAACAGTCGAACGGGCACTGGACCTGCACGGTGCGCCGGTGTACGTGCGCAAGCAGATCGTCCACAACAAGCACGTCGTAGAGATGCTCACCGCGCGCGGCGCCGTGTTCGTGGAGGAGGTCAGTGAAATCCCCGAGGGGGCGCTCACCGTCTTCTCCGCCCATGGCGTCTCGCCGAAGGTGCGCAGCGACGCGCAGGTGCGCCGGCTCGACACGATCGACGCGACCTGTCCGCTGGTCACCAAGGTCCATCGCGAGGCGGTCCATTTCGCCGAGGACGACTACACGATCGTGCTCGTCGGCCACGCCGGCCACGAGGAGGTCGAGGGAACGATGGGGGAGGCCCCCGAGCACATCGTGCTGGTGGAGAGTGAGCAAGACGTCGATGCGCTCGTCGTCGAGAACCCGGAGCGCGTTGCCTACGTCACGCAGACGACGCTCTCGGTCGATGAAACAAGCGCGATCGTTCGCCGGCTGCACGAGCGCTTTCCCTCGATAAAAGGCCCTCGCACCGATGACATCTGCTACGCCACCACCAACCGTCAGACCGCCGTGAAGCAAATGGCAGGCGCTTGCGACCTGATGCTCGTTATCGGCTCGCGCAACTCCTCCAACTCGGTGCGTCTGGTCGAGGTCGCCCGTGACTGCGGCACCGAGGCCTATCTGATCGACAACGCAGGCGAGCTGCGCGAGGAGTGGCTTTCGGGCAAGCGCGTCGTCGGCGTCAGCTCCGGTGCCTCCGCGCCCGACAACCTCGTCCAGGATCTGCTCGACTTCTTCCGCGTCCGTGGGGTCAGCGACATCACCGACTTCCACGTGATCCGCGAGGACGTTCGCTTCATGCTGCCTAAGCAGATCCGCGAAGCCGTCGCCGCGGCTTCGTGAGGCGGCCGTTCCGCGGCGATCTGCTGGCTGATCGGAGATCCCTCCGATCTCCGATCGGTCCGCGATGCTCGACGTGCCACCAGCACGTCTCCGCTCGCGTGCGACGCATCTCATCCACGGACCGACCCCCTCACGATCTCTTGTAATGCGAACCCTGGTCGTCTCAGACCTACATCTGGGGGCCGGCTCCGGCGCCGACGTGCTGCGCCGTCCGGGGCCGCGCGCGGTGCTGATCGAGGCGCTCGGGGACGTCGATCGGCTGGTATTGCTCGGTGACGTGCTCGAGCTGCGACATGGGCCGCGCCGTGACGCGCTCGCGGCCGCGCGGCCGTTCTTCGAGGAGCTGGGGAGAGCCTTCGCGGGGCGTGAGATCGTTGTTGTCGCCGGCAACCACGACCACGCGCTGATCGAGTCATGGTCGCGTCGTCGCGACGAAGCCGCCGAGTTCACGCCGCTTGGCTTGGAACAGCGTTTCACCGCCGAGGAATCCTCCTCGATGCTTGGCACACTCGCCTCCTGGGCAGGGCCGGCACGCGTGACTGCCGCCTACCCCGGCCTGTGGCTACGTTCCGACGTCTACGCGACCCACGGCCATTACCTCGACTGCCATCTGACGCTTCCCACGATGGAGCGGCTCGGCATCGGGATGACGGCGCGCGTGCAGAGTCGATCGGCTGACGCATTTGCCACGGCCGGGGACTACGAGGCCGTCACCGCGCCGGTGTTCGCCTGGATCGATGCCGTTGCGCGTCAGAGCCCGACGGGATCCACGCTCAACGGACAGACCACGGTGCGCGCCTGGCGCGCCCTTGCGAGAAACGGCCGCTCGGGCACAGGCGCTCGCTCGGGCACACGTGGCTCGGAGACGGCAAAGACAGGCATCGACGGAGACGGGGTCGGCATGCGCGACGGGCTTGCCGGGTTGGCCGCGCTCGCCCCGGAGATGCGCAGGCGCTTGCTGGTGGGAGCATTCCCGCTGGCGATCGCGGCGCTCAACCGCGCCGGCATCGGCACTTTCAACGCGGACATCTCAACGCCCGAGCTGCGCCGCGCCGGCCTGCGGGGAATGGGTGAGGTGGCCGCACGGCTTGGTCTCGGCGATGCGCACGTGATCTTCGGCCACACCCACCGCGCCGGGCAGCTTCCAAGGGACATCGACGCGGAGTGGCGCGGGCCGGGAGGCGCGCGGCTGCTCAACTCCGGCTGCTGGACCTATGACTCGTATTTCGTGACCGACACGCCCGGTGAGAGCCCCTACTGGCCGGGTGGCGCCGTGCTCGTCGAGGACAACGGCCAGCCGGTGTTGCGACGGCTGCTCGACGGCCATCCGGCCGAGGAGCTCAAGCCACTCCCGGCATAAAGCAGGTCGCCAGGCACTCGACGCCGGCGTCCAGCTGCAGGTCGAGCACTCCCCGGGTGTGGCGCTCGTGCTCGACCAGCAGGTACGCGCCTGGGTGCTCGACGGTCACGGTGTGCGCTCGGGCCGGTGCATCCTCGTCGGGTGCATCTCCCTCGCCAGTGGTGCTGAGCGTCACCGTGCCCTCGCCGGCCTGCGCCCCAGAGGGTGCGAGCACGGCCCACACGCTCCCGGCCTCATAGGGTCCCGACCACGCTCCCGGCTGCTCGGCGGTCTGGGGTAGCAGTTGCGCGTCGGGCGCGTCCTCGGGGCGCAGCGGAGCCAGCGGCTCGCGCTCCACCCCCAACAGCTCCTGGATCGCAAGCTCGGTCTCGAGGTAGCCACCCTCGCCGTAGTGGTAGTCGAACAGGCGCGCGTGCCCGTCAAACAGGTAGCGCGCGGGCCAGCCGCGGTTCTCGTACTCCCGCCACAGCTCGAACTCGTTGTCGATCAGGATCGCGTGTTCTATCCCCAGCCGCGCCACAGCCGCGCGCACGGCCTGCTCGTCGCGCGATGGCTCAAAGCCGCCGCAGTGCACGCCGACGGTGCGAAAACCCGCGGGCCCGTAGCGAGTGTGCCACTCCTTCACATATGGCAGCGTCCTGATCGAGTTGGGTCGGCAGAAGTCCCAGAACTCGACCAGCATAGGCTGTCCCCGCTTGAGGACGCTGGCCTGAGCGCCGTTGGTGTTCACCCACGGAAGCTGCGTGGGGAACAGCGGTGCAGCAATCGTGTCAACCGGTGCCCTCAACTACGGGCTACCCGATGCTTCCGACCATCTCCAACTGGATCAAACGGTTCAGCTCTACCGCGTACTCCATCGGTAGCTCCTTCGTCACAGGCTCGATGAAGCCGTTCACGATCATCGCGGCGGCCTCGTCCTCGGTGAAGCCGCGCGAGCCCATGTAGAACAGCTGGTCGTCGGAGATGCGACCGACCGTCGCCTCGTGCGCCACGGCGACGTTCGGGTTCTGGATCTGGATGTCCGGCCAGGTGTCAGAGCGCGATTCGCCGTCCATCATCAACCCGTCGCACTGCACGCGCGCCTTGGAGCCGGCGCTGTTGTTGCCCATCTTCACGAGACCCCTATAGCCCATGATCCCGCCGTCCTTGGAGATCGACTTGGCGAGAATGTTCGAGGTGGTGTTGGGCGCCAGGTGCACGACCTTCGCGCCCGTGTCCTTGTGCACGCCCTTGCCGGCCACGCCCACATTGAGGTGATCGGCACGGGCGCCCTCGCCCATCAGGTAGGAGCCGGGGTAGAGCATCACGTACTTGGCGCCCATCGAGCCGCCCACCCACTCGACCGTGCCCTCGGCGTCGACGATCGCACGCTTGGTGTTGAGGTTGTACACGTCCTTCGACCAGTTCTGCACGGTCGTGTAGCGGGCCTTGGCGCCCTCGTGCACGAAAATCTCGACCACCGCGGAGTGCATCGAGTTGACCGAGTACGTCTGGGCGGTGCAGCCCTCGATGTAGTTCACGTCCGAGCCCTCGTCGGCGATGATCAGCGTGTGCTCGAAGGTGCCCTCGCCGGCGCCCTCCATGCGGAAGTACGCCTGCAGCGGCAGATCCACCTTCACGCCCTTGGGCACGTACAGGAACGAGCCGCCCGACCACACCGCGCCGTGCAGCGCTGAGAACTTGTTGTCCTGCGGCGGCACGCACTTGTTCATGAAGTACTTCTGCACCAGGTCCGGATACTCGGTGATCGCGGTGTCCATCGAGCAGAACAGGATCCCGAGCTTTGCGTACTCTTCCTTCAGGCCCTCATACACCGGCTCCTGGCGCCACACGCCCACGACGCCCGCGAGGTGCTCGCGCTCGGCCTGGGGGATGCCGAGGTCCTCGTAGGTCTGCTTCATCTCCGCCGGCACGTCATCCCAGCTTTTGAAGCGCCCGGCGGTCGGGGGCGAGTAGAGCACCAGCTCGTCCAGGTTCAATCCGCTGAGGTCGGGACCCCACGTCGGCACCGGCTTGCGTTCGTAGATTTCAAGCGACTTCACGCGCTTCTCGGCCATCCAGTCGGGCTCGCCCTTGACCTTGGAGAGCTCGCGCACCACCTCGCGCGAGATGCCTTTGCGCGCCAGCAACTGCCCCTGCTCGTCCTCGACGATCGGGCTGGGCTTTGCGATCTTCGTCTGGTCTAGCGTCGCCATAGGGCTCCCTTTGTGAATCCTGTGCTGTGGACTAGGAATTGTATCGAGACCGTCACGCCGAGCCAACCGGCCAGCTGTTGTCGCCGGTGACCGCGCCCTTGACGACCTTCAGTCCGAGCAGCGCGCACTTGCGTCGGGTCGCCGACACGGGAATGCCCAGCAGGTCGATCGCCCAGTCGGCGTCGAGCTTTCCCACCTCGTCGAGGTCCATCCCCACCAGCTCCTCGGAGGCGATCGACGCCGAGGCCTGGGAGATCGCACAGCCGTGGCCGTGGAAGCGCAGGTCCTCGATCTTCCCGTCCTTCACGCGGATGTGCACGCCGAGCTCGTCGCCGCACAACGGATTGTGCTCGAGCCCCTCCATGTCGTGCGGGTCCAGCTCGCCGAAGTTGCGGGGTCGCTTGTAGTGGTCGAGGATGTAATCGCGGTAGAGGTCGTCCATCACAAACCAAAGACCTTCAAGCCGGCCTGCAGCGCGTCGATCAGCGCATCCACGTCGCTTGGCTCGTTGTACACGCCCACGCTCGCGCGTGCTGTGGCTCCGACCCCGAGGCAGCGCATCAGCGGTTGCGCGCAGTGGTGCCCGGCGCGGATGCACACGCCGCCACGGTTGGCCAGCTCGGCGATGTCGTGCGCGTGCATCCCCTCGATCGTGAACGACACCAGTCCGCCGCGATTCTCTGCCTCGGGCGGACCGACGAAGCGCAGGCCCGGCACCTCCTGCAGGCGTGCGAGCAGGTAGCCGGTCAGCTCGCGCTCGTGTGCGCGGACTTGCTCCATTCCGAGCGCGGTCAGGTAGTCGACGGCCGCTCCGAGCCCCACCGCCTCGGCGATCGGCGGCGTGCCCGCCTCGAACTTGTAGGGCAGCTCGTTCCAGGTGGCGCCGTCGAAGTCCACCGAGGCGATCATGTCGCCGCCGGTCAGGAACGGCTCCATCTCCTCAAGAATCTCCGCGCGACCGTGCAGCACGCCGATGCTTGTCGGTCCGAGCGCCTTGTGGCCGGTCCACGCGTAGAAGTCGGCGCCCAGAGTGCTCAGGTCCACCGGCATGTGCGGCACCGCCTGGGCGCCGTCCACCAGCGAAGTCGCGCCCGCGGCGCGGATGCGCGCGGTCATCTCCGCCACCGGCACGATCGTGCCGAGCACGTTCGACACGTGCGTGAACGCCACCAGCTTCACGTCGCCCCTCGCCAGCTCGCGGTCGAGCTGCTCGAGCGACAGCTCGCCGCGCTCGTCCACCTCCAGGTAGCGCAGCTGTGCGCCGCGCTCCTTGCACAGCACCTGCCAGGGCACGATGTTCGCGTGATGCTCCATCTGGGTGATGAGCACCGCGTCGCCGGGTCCCACGTTGGCGCGGCCCCACGCGTAGGCGACCAGGTTGATCGCCTCGGTCACGTTCTTGGTGAAGATCGTCGTCTTCGGTTCCCAACCGACGAAGCTTGCGACCTTCGTGCGTGCGCCGTCGTAGGCGGCGTCGGCCTCCTGCGCCAGTGCGTAGACACCACGGTGGACATTGGCGTTGCGCTCGCGGTAGTAGGCGCTCATCGCCTCGATCACCGCCGTCGGCTTCTGCGAGGTGGCGCCCGAGTCGAGGTAGATCAGCGGCCTTCTGTCGAACTCGCGGGCGAAGATCGGGAAGTCGCCTCGCACGTCGAGAGCGGTGCCCGCGACAGTACCGCTGGTTGGGGATGTGAACGCGGAGGTATATATACTTTTTGTGTCAACTACCATAGTGACTACAATATGTAGCTTTTATAGTGAATCGAGCAAAAAGGAACATAACCTCTCCGCTCCCGTGAGCCGGACTGCCTGCCATTACCGGGCGGTCGCATAAGCCTCGACGTCCTCCCGCGCGGCGGCCAGCTTCGCGGCGATCTTCGTGCGCACCAGCTCTTCCAGCGGCTCGTCTTCGAGCTGCCCGAGCACCGGCTCGAAGAAGCCCTCGACGAGTAGGCGCACGGCCGAAGGGCGGTCCAGTCCGCGGCTGGCCATGTAGAAGATCGAGGACTCGTCCAGTTCGCCGACCGTGCCGCCGTGCGAGGCCGACACGTCGTCGGCGGAGACGAGCACGGAGGGGATCGCGTCCAGGCGGGCCTTCGGCGAGAGCATCAGCGTGTGGATCTGCAGGTAGGTGTGCGTCTTCTGCGCGCCCGGGTCGATCTGGATCAAGCCCTCGAAGCTCGCCCGGCTCGCGCCGGTGGCGGCACCGCGCCAGTGCACGTCCCCGCCAGATGGCCCCGTCTCGTGCAGGTCCACCGCGAACGTGTCCAGGTGCTCTTTGGCCTCGGTGAAGAACAAGCCGCGGAAGGCCATGTCGCCACCCGGCTCCATCACCGCAAGCTCGAGATGGTGGCGCACCAGATGGCCACCCAGCAGCGCTGGCAGCCAGTGGCAGTACGCGTCGCGGCCCACGCCCACGAAGCGGGTGGAGGCGTCGAACACAGGGTGGGCGGGGTTGGATCCCCAATCCTGCACTTGCGCCAGGCGGCAGCGGGCGCCGTCCTGCAGGTACAGCTCAAACGCGCCCGCGTGCAGCGATTGCTTACCGTGTGCCCCCTGGGTCTTGTGTCCTTCGGGGCGGCCGGCTCCGTCCTCGGAGTCCCCAGTGGCGTCTTCAGCGACATCCGGTTCCGCGAAGTCGGCAGCAAGGTCGTGCTCGTGCACCCGGAACTCGCTCGAGCGTCCGCCGATCACAAGCGTGCGGCCGTACTGCGCCACGCCGGGGCCCGAGATCGCGTACACGATCTCGAAGGGGTCCTCCACGATCAGGCCCTCGGGCACATGCAGGAACGCGCCGCCGGTCCAGAAGGCCGCGTTGGCGGCCTCCAGCTTATGGCGGTCGATCGTCAGACGCTTGGAGTACCACCGCGCGAACAGCTCGCCGTGCAGCTCGGCAGCCTGCTCCAGCGAGCAGAGGATCACGCCTTGCTCGGCAAGTCGCCGGTCGAGCTCCACGTGCACCACCGAGGCGTCCAGCTGCACGATTCGTCCTGCGCGCGGGCGCTCGGGGATGGCGCTCGTCACGAACTCAGGCACGTTCCCGTCATGTGGGTTTGGTGTCGTCTCGCGCGGCACCAGCAGTCCCTCGTCGAGCTCGGCGAAGCTCGTCGTCCAGAAGCCAGAGCGGCGCCACACCGGCAGCTCGCTGTCCTCGAAGGCGCGCAACGCCGCCTCGCGCAGCTGGGCGAGTGTGCGACCGTCACCGTCACCGGCGCCGGCCAGCGCGTGGTAGAGCGACGCCTCGCGATGGCGACCCGGCTTGACGACTATGCCCTCGCCGGCGGTCGCGTCGTCGTGGGCGCCCACGCCTGCCGACGCGGAGCCATTGGCCGCGCTCATGCCGCCAGCTCTCCCGACTCGCCGAATTCCTGGCGGATCTGGTCGTAGCCCTCGCGCTCCAGGCGCTCCACCAGCTCGACACCGCCCTCCAGCACGATGCGCCCATCCATCAGGATGTGCACGAACTGGGGCTTCACATAGTGCAGGATGCGCTGGTAGTGGGTGATGATCAGCGCGCCCAGGCCCTGCTCGTCGTGCAGCCGCTGCACGCCCTCGGCGACGGTGCGCAGCGCGTCGATGTCGAGGCCCGAGTCGGTCTCGTCGAGAATCGCGATATCGGGTGAGAGCATCGCCATCTGCAGGATCTCCGCGCGCTTCTTCTCGCCGCCGGAGAAACCGTCGTTGAGGTGGCGGGAGGTGAAGGCTCGATCGACGTCGAGCAGCTCGATCGCGTGCTGAAGCTGCACGCCGAACTCCTTCACGCGGATCGGCTCCTCCCTTTTCGCGTTGATCGCCATGCGCAGGAAGTTGGCCACCGACACGCCCGGAATCGACACGGGGTACTGGAAGGCGAGGAACAGACCTGCCTTGGCGCGCTCGTGGGACTCGGCCTCGGTGATGTCCTCGCCCTTGAACACGATCCTGCCCTCGGTCACCTCGTAGGAGGGGTGGCCGAGCATCGTGTTGGCGAGCGTCGACTTGCCTGAGCCGTTGGGCCCCATCAGGGCGTGAACCTCACCCTTGTCGATGCTCAGGTTGACACCCTTGAGGATCTCGCGATCCTCGGTGCGCACGTGCAGATTGATGATTTCGAGATCGGCCATGGTTCCTTTGCTCTAAGCGGGGACAGGGATGGAAACTGGGAGAAGCGCTACGCGGGGATCGTGGGGAGTGGGGCGGAGGCGGGTATCGGGGAAGTGGGTAGCGGCGTGGAGGTCGCACCGGCCACGCCATTCGCGGCGGCCACGAGGGCCTGTGCTTCGTTGCCGGCGAGGAGGTCTGCGAGCGTGGTCTCGCGCAGCGTGCGCACGATCGAGAAGCGCACGCGCGTCCACAGCAGCTTGGTGGGGCACACATGGTCGGGATCGGACTCGCGCGAGCACACCACCCGCCCGTCGGAGGCTTGCGAGATGCACTCGATCGGGGCGATCGAGCCCTCCAGTGCCTCGACCACCTCGGCCATCGTGATCTCCCGCGCGGGGCGCGCCAGCATATAGCCGCCGCGCGAGCCCCTGCGACTGTCGATCAATCCTGCCTTGCGCAAGCGCGCCACGAGATGCTCGAGGTAGGCAAGCGGCATGCCGTCGTGCTCGGCGATCTCCGCGAGCGGGACGACGGACTCGGTGCCGTCGGCGCTCTCGCCGGCACGCCGAGCCAGCTCAACCATCACGCGCACGCCGTACTCGGCCTTTGTTGAGAACATCATCGTCTGAATACCTACCTGCCGGCTAGGGTATCAGCCGGCGCTCGTCCTTCGCCCTGCCCGGCGGGAGCTGGGCCGGGGCGTTCGCGCGTGTGGCTACCGGTTTTCCATCAGCAAACGGATGTCGTGACTGAGGCTTTCGGGAGTGATCTGTTCGACTTCAAAGCCAACCCGCTCGATGCCTTTGCGGTCGATCAACAGCACCGCGATCCCCGCTTCGGCGGCGGTCTTCCCCGCGCTCACCGGCGAGATCGCATAGGCCCGCCACACGGGTCGCAGCTCCTTCGGGGTCCCCGTCAAATATTCGGCCTGCCCGCTCAGCGAGGTTTCGTCCAAGAAGTGGCTGACGCTCTCGTGAGCGTCCGCCCGCGGATCGGTGCTCACGATCAGCGTGGCCGGGTGCGGGCTGCCTTCGAGTTCGTCAAGCGCGCCGCGCACCTGGTTGGCGACGAGCACGCACGTCGGGCAGTTCGAGAACATGAACGCAAGCATCACCACCCGTCCGCGATAGGAGCTCAGCGATACCCGCTGTCTGTGCTGGTTTGTGAGCGTGAAGTCGTGCGCTCGCACTCCCGGGGGGAACACGGCGCCGTCGAAGTCGCTGCTGTGGGCGGCCGATTTACCCGACGAGTCGCCCTGGTTGCCGCCAAGCACGATCGCCACGACCAGCACGATCGCCACGACCAGCACGATCGCCAGGACGCTCGAGAGGGCCAGCAGCGCGAAGCGGAGTTTGGGGCTCATGGCACGCAGGGTATGGGACCGCGCGTGACTTGAACCTCATCGGTCGGGCGCTATACTTTTTGAAGTTCCATGAATCCCGACCGCAATTCAGGAGATTTGAGATGAGCCCGTCGAGTGCTGATCTGCTGCGCCAAGTCAAGAGCGAAATCGACGAGGTCGATCCCTCCGAGGTCAACGAGCTGCTGCAGGAGGGCGTCGCGATCATCGACGTGCGCGAGACCGAGGAGCTTGCCTCGGGAATCCTGCCAGGCGCCAAGCACGTGCCACGCTCCTATCTGGAGACGCGCATCGAGGGCATCGTGCCCGACCGCTCCTCCCACGTGATCCTCTACTGCGCCTCGGGCAACCGCTCCGCCTACGGTGCCCGCACGCTGCGCGACGACCTTGGCTATGAACACGTCGAGTCGATGACCGGCGGCATCGCACTGTGGAAGGACCGCGGCTACGAGGTCGACGTGCCACGCACGCTCACTCCCGAGCAGCGCGACCGCTACTCGCGCCACCTGCTGATCCCCGAGATCGGCAGCGAGGGCCAGCAGAAGCTGCTCGACGCGAAGGTGTTGCTGCTCGGCGCCGGTGGCCTCGGCTCGCCGACGGCTCTGTATCTCGCGGCGGCGGGCGTCGGCACGCTCGGGATCGTCGACGACGACGTCGTGGACCTCTCCAATCTTCAGCGCCAGGTGATCCACTCGACCCAGCGCATCGGCATCCCCAAGGTCGATTCCGCCGAGGAGGCGATCCACGGCCTGAACCCCGACGTGAAGGTCGTCAAGTACCCGGTGCGCCTGGATGCCTCCAACATCATGGAGATCATCGAGGGCTACGACGTGATCGTCGACGGCGTCGACAACTTCCCCACGCGCTACCTGCTCAACGACGCCACCGTGCGCCTGAAGATCCCGGTCGTCTCCGCTTCGATCCTCGGCTTCGACGGGCAGCTGTCGGTCTTCAAGCCCTATGACGGCCCGTGCTACCGCTGCCTGTTCCGCGAGCCGCCGCCGGCGGAGCTCGCGCCGTCCTGCGGCGCCAACGGTGTGCTCGGCGTGCTCCCCGGCACGATGGGCCTCTTGCAGGCAACCGAGGTCGTCAAGCTAATCCTCGGCATTGGCGACCCCGCGATCGGGCGGCTGCTGCTGTACGACGCTTTGGCCGCCACCTTGACCGAGGTGAAGGTCCACCGCGATCCAGACTGTCCGATCTGCTCGCGGCCGCCGGATGAGATCTCTGACGAGGAGATGGGCGTCTTTCCGGACTATGAGGCATTCTGCGCCGCAGCCGGTTAGCGGCCCGCTGGCCGGCGCCATGCTGCGTCCTCATTCGCTTATGTGCACAGCACACTTCACTCACTGCGTCCTTGCCTGGCTTGGCCAGCGAACCGCTAACTCACTCAACGTCGATACCTGGTAATCATTCCCCGATGGCCAAGATCAAGATCCCACCGGTACTACGCCCCTCCGTGGGCGGCGAGCGCGAGGTCTCGGCCTCCGGCGAGAACGTCGGGGAGATCCTGCGCAACCTGGCCGACTCGCATCCGGCGACAGCCGACCAGCTGTTCTCGGCTGACGGCGAGCTCAATCGCTACGTCAACGTGTACCTCAACGACGAGGATGTGCGCGTGCTCGAGGGACTGGACACCGCGGTCGCCGAGAGCGACACGGTTGTGATCCTGCCGGCGATGGCCGGCGGGCGCTGAACGTCCAAGTTTCCGCCCAGCGCTAAATATTCCGACCGGGCGAACGACTATGTTCCCATGCCAGTGGGAATCGGTCGCCTCCTCAGCCTGCGCAGCCTCATCGGCGCGCTGTGCGTCGCGCTGGCGACTTACGCCGTCACGGCAATGCTGGCCGCGCCGGCCGGCGCTTGGGAAGACAACAAAGCGCCCGAATATTCGCTGTCGGTCGTCGAGGGCGCCGACACGCAGCCCGAAGACTCGATCGAGCACGTCAGCGGCGGTGTCAATTCAAAAGCCGAAGTGATCGTGTCGCTCACCCACGACGGTCTCATCGTCGAACAAAACAAAGGCGAAGGGGGCGTGTGGCTCTCGCAGGTGCCGCAGGTGGGCGACGTGGTCACTTTTGAATCCGAGGGCTTCACCACATCGGTGACCTACGACGGCCTGCCCTCGCTGGAACCAACGGTATGCGCCGGTTCGACCAACTTCTCCGGCCAGCGCACAGCCGGCTACACCATCGAAGGCGGCTACTACACGGTTGTGCCTCACCCCAAATACTTCGCCAGGCGCAACGGTGGCCTGGCGCAGATCCAGGTGCTCACCGGGTCGAGCTTCGGCGGCGACTTTCTCACACCGCTCGTCGGTGGCGAGACCGTCTACGCCGTCGAGTCGCTGACCTCGCCGCTCGCGGGTGGCGCCACCTTCACCTACTCCAGCGAGTACGACCGCCCGGTAGGCGGCTGTCCGCCTCCTCCTCCTCCTCCGCCTCCTCCTCCGCCGCCACTCGCGCTAGCCGGCGCGTTCTCGAAATTCACGAGGACTTCGATCGTCAAACTGCTTCGCTCCGGATGGTCGACACACGTAACGATCGACCAGCCCGGGACGATCGTCGAGGACCTCTACCAGCACACTGGCGTCCTGCCGGCGTTCGCGGCGACAAGCAAACACAAACGGCCGCGCAAAGAGGCCAAGGCGTTGCTGCTCGCGCGGGGCACGGCCACCGCCAAAGTGGCCGGCACGGTGACAGTCACGATGCGTCTCACCTCTGTCGGGCGACGTCTGCTCAAGCACGCGCGCAGCGCCAAAGTGGTGCTGGTCACGACGCTCACCGCCGGCTCGGGCGCCAAGCTTGCGCTCGGACGCCAATCGCTCACGCTGCACCGGTAGGGCAAAAGTCCCGGCAGGCGAGAGCCAGCGGGTGCCTCGGCCCCGGACTCGTGGATACCAGCCCGTGGAGGTTGAATGTATGCGTGCCGGACGTAGGACGTCGTTGAAGCACGCCCTTCGCAGCGCGTCGGTATTGCTCTCGGCGATCCTCTGGCTGCAGCCCCCGGCAGTTCTGCCCCTGCCCTCACGGACAGGCGCCGACGGGCCGCCGCGGCCATATGGCGCCGAGCCGCCGGCGGGGTCGCAGCCGGCCAATACCGATCCCGCGGTCGTTCGGGCGCAGAACCATGCGCTGTTGTACGGCCCGTTTCCAAACGGGGGGCTCGCGCGCGGGGTCTCCGACGGAGATTTGATGCTCAGCGAAAACGCCGAAGTGCGCGCACAGACAATGAGCAGGACCCACGCGCTTGGGGGCAGCGTGGCGCGCATCCCCGTGGACTGGCGCAACGTCGTGGAAGCCAACCCGCCTGACGGCTTTCAGGCACGAGATCCGGCAAGCACCGCCTACAGCTTCACCCAGCTTGACGCGGCCGTGCGCAGCGCTGTGGCCGCCGGGCTGCAGCCGCTGCTGGTCGTCTCCCATGCTCCCGCTTTCGCAGAAGCGCCCCACCGCTGGCCCTACGCCTATCTCGGTAGTTGGGCACCCAGCCCGCAGGCGCTTGAAGAATTCGCCGCAGCCCTGGCCCTGCGCTACGACGGGGCGTTTCCCGATCCGCTTCACCCCGACGCCGCGCTCCCGCGCGTACGGTTGCTGCAGGCGTGGAATGAGCCCAACCTCGCTCGCTATCTGGAGCCACAGTGGGTAGCGGTGGGGCGTCGCTGGAGCGCCTTCTCGCCGTCGCTCTACCGCCAGATGCTCAACGGGTTCTACGCGGGCGTGAAGTCGGTGCAGCCGAGCGACACGGTTATTGCGGCCGGTATCGCCCCCGAGGGGGAACCCGCCGGCGTAGGGGCGATGGCGCCCGTGACGTTCCTGGAAGGGCTGCTCTGCCTCGGCGCCGCGGGCGCAAACTGCCCGCAGAAGCCGCACCTGGACGTGCTGGCGTTCCATCCGCTGTCTGTTTTCAACCCCGACGTGCCGGCGGTCTCAAAACTCGACGTGGCGATCTCCGACGTCGCCAAGGTCACCGACCTGCTCGCGCGCGCAGAGCATCTTCACACGGTGCTGCCTGCGGGCCCCCACCCGCTGTGGGTCACCGAGCTCAACTGGGACAGCTTCCCGGCGAGCCCGACCGGCGTGCCCGACTCCCTGCAGGCCGCGTGGGTCTCGCGCGCGCTGCACCGCCTGTGGGTGGCCGGCGTGAGCCTCGTCGATTGGCAGTTCCTGATCGACCCATACGGCGGCACGCCGCTGGCCTCGCCCGACGGCAGCATCGGTTTGTACCCGCGACCGGCCGGGCTATATGCCCCGGGGCCCGGAGGCAACACCGCGCTTGCCCGCCCCAAGCCCTTTCTCCAAGGCTTTACGCTGCCATTTGATCCGCTGCGCGTGAACCGGCGGCAAGTGCGCGTGTGGGCGCTGCTGACGCACGCTCGCCAACTCGCTCTCCTGCAACGTCAGGGGCGCGGAGGGCGGTGGGACACGATTGCCCTCCTACACGCCAACGGCTATGGCGTGCTCAATCAGCTCCTACGGTTGACCGGTCCTGCGCGTCTGCGACTGCGGACTGGGAAGCTCGTCTCGGCGCCCATGTCGGTGCCTCGGACCCAAAGCGATTTGTAAGCGGCGGCCAGCACACGACATACACCGCGCGTCGGTTCTAATGCAGGCTATGCCTATGCCGCTACGGGCTCTGAAGTGGTTGCGACGTCCGCCATGCCCGCGGCCGGCACGTGGCTCATCGCGTGCTCGGCCAGCGCCGTGATCGTGAGGCTGGGGTTGACGCCCACGTTCGCGGGGACCGCCGAGCCGTCGCACACGAGCAGGTTCTCGTAGCCGAACACGTGCTGGTGGGCGTCCACGACGCCGCTTGAAGCATCCGCGCCGATCACCGCGCCCCCGAGGATGTGGGCGGTGGTGGGGATGTTCAGCGCCGCCTCGGTGAACGAGCTCTGCGCGATCCCGCCCGTGCGCTCGGCGAACCATTCGGCTGCCTTGTTGGCGACCGGGATGAATGTCGGGATCGGCCGCTCAGGGTCCTGTTCGGTGGATAGCCACAGCGTTTTGAAAGGTCCCTGTTTGGGGCGCAGCGCGATCGCGTTGTCGAGCGTTTGCATCACAAGGATGATGATCGTGCGCCGCGACCAGTTCTTGGGGCGCACCACCTGCACGAAGCGCTTGGGATGACGAACGATCTGGCCGAGCAACTTCAACGGACGCGTCGCACGCGTGCCGTCGCCCGTCAGCAGCGTGTTCAGGCGGCTCATCGAATCGCCGTCGTTGCCGTAGGTGACGGTCTCGATGTGCGTGTGCGAGTCGGGATAGATGCTCGATGTGATCGCCACCCGTTTGATCAGGTCCTCCGGGTAGTCCTCGGGAACGGTGACCGCCAGGATCGCCTCGCTGTTGGTGCGCACCAGCTCGCCGAGGCGGCTGGAGATACGTGGCAGCGATCCGCCGAGGCGGCAGCGCTGCAAGAGCGTGTTCGTTCCCAGCGGGCCGGCTGAGACGACCACGCCACGGGCGCGCTGCACCTTGCGTTCGCGGCGTACCCACGCACCCGAGCGGATGCTTTCGACCTCGTACCCGTCGCTGCCGTCGCCCGCGCCGAGCGGGCGGATGTCGATCACAGTGCGTTCCGGGCTCACCTTCGCGCCGCGCTTCTCGGCCAGATACAGGTAGTTCTTCACGAGCGTGTTCTTTGAGCCGTGCGGGCAGCCCACCATGCAGCGACCGCACAGCCGGCAGCCGGTGCGGTCAGGTCCCTCGCCATCGAAGAAGGGATCGGCCACGCGCTTGCCCGCCTCTCCCTCCGCTCCAAAGAACACCCCCACGGGTGTCTTTTTGTAGGTGTCGGAGACATTCAGCTCCTCACCCAACTCGCGCAGCAACTGGTCGGCGGGGTCGTCATATGGGTTCATCGTCACGCCCAGCATTCGCTGCGCTTCCTCGTAGTGAGGCGCCAGATCCGCCTCCCAGTCGGCGATCCCCGCCCACTGGGCGTCCTCGAAGAACGGCGTCGGTGGCACATACAGGGTGTTGGCGTAGCCGAGGCTGCCGCCACCCACGCCACACCCGCTCACGACCGACACGTCTTTGAAGGTGGTGAGGCGGAAGATGCCCTTCCAGCCGATCTTCGGGCGCCAGAAGTAGCGCTTGTAATCAGCGGTGGACTCTGGGAACTCGTGGTCGGCAAAGCGCCGTCCGCACTCCAGCACGCCAACGCGATAGCCCTTCTCCGAGAGGCGCAGTGCCGAGACGCTGCCCCCGAAGCCGGAGCCGATCACAAGCCAGTCGTAGTCGAAGTCCCCTGCCATCTCCGCCCACAAGCATATTGGTTATCTGGCCAGTTCATCGTTTGGCGGATGACTCCGCTGCCGAGCGCCGCCGTAAGCCGGCAGGCTTCGAGGGGTGGCAGCGGCAGGCTTCGGGCGGTAGCGCATGCTCGCTCGCCAGGTCGATTGGGCGCCCCCGGTCCTTGGCGCTATATTCCGTGAAGTAATGGCTATGGGCCGGGTGCAGAACAAGCCGTGCGGGGGTCGCTACGGCGACATCGTCCAGTCGATCGGCAACACGCCGCTCGTGGAGCTGCCGCGCCTCTCGCCCAAGCCGGGCGTGCGCATCTGGGCCAAGCTCGAGTCGCGCAACCCCACCGGCTCGGTCAAGG
Organism: uncultured Solirubrobacterales bacterium; assembly: GCA_963831725.1. Classification (GTDB taxonomy): domain Bacteria; phylum Actinomycetota; class Thermoleophilia; order Solirubrobacterales; family Solirubrobacteraceae; genus Palsa-744. The sequence continues at coordinate 1,468,935 of CAWHRF010000004.1, read as the reverse complement.
ATCGCGTGGCGCGCGCGCTGATCGAGGACGCCGAGGAGAAGGGCGCGATCCTCCCAGGACAGACGATCCTGGAGCCCACCTCCGGCAACACCGGCATCTCGTTGGGCATGATCTGCTCGCGCAAGGGCTACCGCCTGAAGGTGGTGATGCCCGAGAACGTCACCCCCGAGCGCACCCAGCTGCTGAAGATGTACGGGGCGGAGATCGTCTACTCAGAGGGCTCCAAGGGCTCCAACGGCGCTGTCGAGAAGGCACTCGACATGGCCGAGAAAGACTCCTCCTACTACATGCCCTACCAGTACGGCAACATGGCCAACCCGAACGCCCACTACAACGGCACGGCGCTTGAGATCCTGGAGGAGCTGGACGAGGTATCCGCATTCGTCGCCGGTCTCGGCACAGGCGGCACGCTGATGGGCAACGGGCGTCGGTTTAAGGAGACCTTCGGCGACGCCTGCAAGATCGTCGCCGCCGAGCCGATGCAGGGCGAGCCCGTGCAGGGTCTGCGCTCGCTCGACGACGGCTTCATCCCGCCGATCATCGACCTCTCGCTCTTGGACCGCAAGATCTTCGTGACCAACACCGACGCGATCCTGTGGACGCGCAAGCTGCTCGACGAGGAGAGCGTCTTCGCGGGCGTCTCCAGCGGCGCGATCGCGCGCGTCGCCGTGCGCATCGCCGGCGAGCTCGACGAGGGCAACGTCGTGTTCATCGTGGCCGACGACGGCTGGAAGTACCTGTCGAGCGGCATCTACACGCTGCCGGTCGAGGAGATCGAGAACCTCGACTCCACGGTGTGGTGGTGAGCGCCCGTCCACCCCGGCGATCTGGCCGGCCGAAGCGCCGCTGAGTCGGGAGTGGGGCGCATGGATATCTCGCAAGAGCTGCTCGAGCAGATCCTCGCCCATGCTCGTGCTGAGACGCCGAATGAGTGCTGCGGGGTTGTGGCGGTGGTTCCCGCCTCAGAGGGCCGGCGGGCGCAGGCGACACGCGTGCGCGCCGCGCGCAACATCCACGCAAGTCCCAAGCGCTTTGAGATCGACGGCAAAGACGTAGCGCGGGCGATCGATGAGTTCGACGACGCGGGCTGGGAGATCGGCGCGATCTACCACTCCCACACCCACACGGCGCCCTACCCTTCGCAAACCGACATCAACTTCGCGGCTCACTGGCCCGGGGTCGAGTGGATCATCGTCGGGCTCGCCGACCCCGACCGACCGGAGATCCGCTCCTACTTGATCGAGGACGGCACCGTTCGTGAGGTGGAGATCGACCAAGTCGCCGTCTGAGGGCGATCACCCTGAAGGGCACAAGCGCGTGCACCTCGTGAAGGTCGCCTACGCGTGCAACCTCGCCGAGGGCGAACTGATCCAGGGGCTGCTGCGCCAGGAGCGCATCCCCAGCATGCTCAAGCGCAACGGCGGCTTCGACGTGCCCGACCTGATCGCGGCCGGTCCCCGCGACGTGCTCGTGCCCGTGTCTCAGGCTGACCGCGCGCGAGAGCTGCTCGCTTAGCGATCCCTATTGCTGTTCGGACCGGCACATGTGCCGGTCCGCCGGACGGTGCATGCACCGTCCGGGCCAGGGCCGCATGCGGCCCTGGCGTCCTAGACCAAGACCGGCTGGCCCATTGGCTGGCCGGCTTCGCGCGTGATCGCTTCGATCTCTTCGGCGGCGCGTTCGAACTCGCCGTCGGAGAGCACGGGCGTGCCCTCGAAGGGCAGTTCGCGCTGGAGCTCAAGCCACGAGCTGCACACGCCATACTCGTCCTTGACCTTCACGGTCACCGGACGGGGGATCCTGTAGGTGCGCAGCAGCAGCACGTGCAGGGGATGGCGTCGCTTCCAGTCAAGACGCTTCTCGGCGTAGTCGGTCGTCCACACGTAAAACGGCGACAGCGCGTCCACGCAGCGGGGATCTGAGATCGTGAAGTGGCCCGCCACTTCGGCCCACGCCCTGATGCGCACGCGCTCGGGCTGCTGGATGCCGCCTTCGACGCTGAAAGCGCTCACCGACGGCTCGCCGTCGTTCCACACGCCTTCCTCAAGGGCCCTGCGCAGCTCGGGCTGGTGGGACTCGCGCACGAGATCGTTGCGCTGATGATCGAACGTGGGGTACAGAAAGAAGCGGTCGTGGTCGAGCTTGAAGTGCTTTTCGGGCTCGCGAATCCCGCCCTTGCGCAGGGTGATGAGCTGCTCGCCTTCGGCGAGAGCACGGACGGTGACCGCCCATTCCTTGAGAGCAATTGGCATTTTGAAAGAACCTGAATACGAGGGATCGTGTAAAAACCGCGCTACCCCGTCCGTGCCGTCCCTAAAAGGCCGAAGCACGGGGTATCGCTCCGTTAAAGATACGAAATCCGAGCGGAAATCCCAAATCCCCTGCAAATGGAGGGTTTTTCTCGACGGTTATGGCCTGTTGGCACCGAACGTAGGGCGTCTTGGGGCAGGCTGAGCAGGGTGATTCCCGCGGATTTTGACGATCGAGTCGACCTACAGCCGCCGGCCGGCAAGACCCTCGGCGGCCTCGATCATCGAGGCGTAGTCCTCGGCGCCGTGTCCACGTCCCATCGTCGCCGCGAGCAGGTCGCGCGCGTGGGCGGCTGCCGGGAACGGCACACCCGCCGCTTGCGCTTCCTCCAGGCACAGCCGCACATCCTTGAGCAGGTGCTCGGTCTTGAACAGCGTCGTGTAGTCGTGCTCGCGCATCGGCCCCGACTTCATCTGCATCTGCGCCGAGGCGCCCGAGCCGGTCTGGGTGACCGCCACGAGCGCGTCGAGGTCCACGCCGGTGGCGTCGGCGAGCAGCAGGGCCTCCGCCACAGCCGCCGCGTTGGCGGCCCCGAGCGCGTTGTTGATCAGCTTCAGCATCTCGCCTTGGCCCAACTCGCCGACGTTCACGATCAGCTCGCCCATGCTCTCCAGCAGCGGCTTCGCGCGCTCGAAGTCGGTCGCTTCGCCGCCGGCCATGATCGTCAGCGTGCCTGCCTCCGCGCGTGGGGAGGAGCCCGTCACAGGCGCGTCGAGCATCCTCACGCCGTGCTCCGCCAGGGCTGCGCCGATGCGGCGCGTGTCGGTCGGTGCGATCGTGGACATGTCCACGCACAGAAGGTCCTCGCCGGTGTCGCCGTTGGCTCCGCCACGGGCATCCGTTCGCTCGCCGGCGCCCCCGGCCACGCCGCCCGGGCCGAGCAGCACGCTCTGCACCTGCGCGCCGTCGACCACCATGCTCACCACGATGTCGCTCACCCGCGCGACCTCGGCGGGTGTGTCCACAGCCGTGGCTTCGTGCCCATCGGCCCAGCGCCGCGCCTTGCCCTCGGTGTGCGTCCACACCGTCAGCTCATACCCCGCCTTGGCCACGTTGGCGGCCATCCGCGAGCCCATGATGCCGAGGCCGAGAAAGCCGATGCGCTCAGCCACGCGCTCGCTCCAGGGCTTGGCCGGCGGGCGGTTCAGAGTGGCGTGTCGGAAGGATCATGCGGTTCGAGAGGGGGACCATACCCACCTCCTCCTGGCGTTTCGATGCGAAGTCGCTCGCCTGCGTGCAGCGTACCCGTAGTCTTCGCCGGCAACCCCCGTGCCTTGCCGCTTGTCGCGTGTCCTTTGGGCGCGCTCTTTGGAGCGTCGGCCTCGATCGGCGTGCCTGCGCCCTTCAGGGTGTCGCGGCCGCACTCGCCTGACTCGCCGCCGTGTGCGCCAAGGGGAGCGTGACGGCGGCGCTCGGCGATCAGCGAGAATGTCATCTCGCTCAGCGCCTGCAGCTCGCGCACCACCCCGTCCCCGCCTCTGTGCGTCCCGGCGCCGCCCGAGCCGCGGCGCAGCGCGTACTCCGTCACGAGCAGCGGCAGCTCGCGCTCCAGCGCCTCGATCGGCGTGTTGAGCGTGTTGCTCATCGCCACGTGCACGGCGCTCGGCCCGTCGGCGTCCTCGCACGCCCCCTGACCGCCGCCGAGCGTCTCGTAGTAGCTGAAATCGTCGTTGCCCAGCGTGAGGTTGTTCATCGTCCCCTGACCGAGCGCGCGGCCGAACGCGCCGAGCACGAGGTCGGCCACGCGCGAGGATGTCTCCACGTTGCCGGCCGCCACCGCCGGGGAGGGCAGCTTGGAATCGCCAGGCGGCTTGGCGTTCAGCAGCGAGCCCTCCGGCACGATCGCCTCGACCGGCCGGTACGCGCCCGCCGACGGCGGGATGTCGGGATCGGTCAGCACCCGCACCGCAAACCAGCACGCCGACAACGTCACCGCGAGCGGGCAATTGAGATTGCCCTCGTGGCGGCCCGCCGATCCACTGAAGTCGAGCGTCAGCCGCTCGCCCCGCACGGTGGCCTTCAGGCGCAGCACCAGATCCCCCTCGCGCGCCTCCAGCACGTCGCGGGCCTCGCGCACGCCGTCGGGTAGCGCCGCGATGCACGCGCGGGTGCGCCGCTCCGCGTAGTCGAGCACCGCGTCGGTCGCCTCGCGCAGGCGCCCCGCGCCGACGCGCTCGGCCAGCTCGACGAGGCGCAGCGCGCCCACGCGGTTCGCCGCCAGCTGCGCTCTGAGATCGGCGCGGCGCTCTTGCGGCTGGCGCATCTTCGCGACCAGCTCGTCGATCGCCTCGTGGGTCAGCTCACGCGGGTGGATCACCACGCCCTCCTCCTCCAGCGTGCGGCTGTCGGCCGGCATCGAGCCCGGCACGCGCCCGCCCACGTCGGCGTGATGGGCGCGGCTGGCGGCAAAGCCGATCAGGGGCCCCGCAAACACTGGCGTGATCACCGTTATGTCCGGTAGGTGCGTGCCACCCTCGAACGGGTCGTTCAGCACCCACGACACGCCGGCGCGGTGCTCGCGGTCGAGCACGGCCCGCACCGCGGCGGGCATCGAGCCGAGGTGCACGGGGATGTGCTCTGCCTGCATCGTCATCTCCCCGTCGGCGTCGAACAGCGCGGTCGAGGCGTCGCGTCGCTCCTTGATGTTCGCCGAGTGAGCCGAGCGCACCAACGTCGCGCCCATCTCCTCGCACGCGGCGCGCAGCGCGCCCGCGATCACCTGCAGCTCGATCGGGTCGAGCGTGCTCACGTGCCCCGCTCCAGCACGACGGTCCCGTGCTCGTCCACCGCTCCGCTCCAGCCGGGCGGCACGAGCAGCGTGGACTCCTCCATCGCACACAGCGCAGGACCGTCCACGCGCGTTCCGGCGGGCAGCTCGCCGCGCCACAGTCGCGCATCGACCCACTCGCCGTCGAACACGATCCGCGTCGCCTCGTGTACGGGCGGCCTTGTCGCGGTGCCCGTCAAGCGCAGCTCCGGCCGTGGCCCGAAGGCCGACACGCGCATGTTCACAAGCTCCACCTCGGCGTGCTCGTCGCGATAGCCGTAGCGCCGCTCGTGCTCCTGCTCAAAAGCCTCCCTCAAGCGCTGCGGGTCAGGCTCCTCCTCCACCGTCAGCTCAAACGACTGGCCGCGATATCGCAGCTCGTAGCGCACGCCGATGCGCTCGACGGGGCCGTCCAGATCCCTGGTGGCCCGCTCGATCAGCGCCGCCAGCTCGTGCGCCGCGCGCTCGCTCGTGAAGGCCGCGCCGCCGAGCATCACCGTGCTCGACGCGTCGCGCCGCGGAGAGGCGGCGGCAAGCCCGAGGGCCGAGAGCACCCCGCACGCGCGCGGGCACAGCACCCGCTCGATCCCCAGCTCGGCGGCCATCGACGCGGCGTGCAGCGGACCGGCGCCCCCGAACGGCATCAGCGCGAAACCGCGCGGGTCGATCCCGCGCTGCACCGTCATCACCGCCAACGCACGCAACATCTCGGTCTCCGCGACCCTCACGATCCCCTCCGCGCACGCCAGCGGCTCGAGCCCCAGCTCGCTCGCGAGCGCTCCCACCGCGCGCTCGGCCGCGGTGCGATCCAGCCTCACACCGCCCGCGAGCGGCACGTCGGTAAGCAGCCTGCCGAGCAGCAGGTTCGCGTCGGTCACCGTCGCGCGCGTCCCGCCGCGCCCGTAGCACGCCGGCCCGGGCTCCGCACCGGCTGACTCGGGGCCCACGCGCAGCGCCCCGCCCGCGTCGCGCCAGGCGATCGAGCCTCCGCCCGCGCCCACGGTGTGGATGTCGAGCGCCGTCAGCGCCAGCGGTCGGCCTGCGACCTCGCGTTCGGCGGTCTCCGCCACGCGTCCGTCCTCGATTGCGCACACGTCGCAGGAGGTGCCGCCCATGTCGAAGCACAGCACCCTGCGCTCGCCCGCCGCCTCGCTCAGCAGCAGCGCCCCGCCCGCGCCGCCCGCGGGACCCGAGAGCACCGTCAACGCCGCGTGCTCCGCCGCCCTGCGCGCGTCCGTGAGGCCGCCCGAGGACTGCATCACCCGCGCCGCCGGCAAGCCCTGCTCGCCGGCCAGCGTGCCGAGCGCGCGCAGATAGGACGCAAGCAGGGGGGAGAGGGCCGCGTCCACCTCGGTCGTGCATGCGCGCTCGTACTCCCTGAAGGTGCCCACCAGCTCGTGCGACAGCGACAGGTGCGCTTCGGGCAGGCGCTCCGCGATCAGCTCGCCGAGCTGCTGCTCGTGCTGTGGGTGGGCGTAGGAGTGCAGCAGCACCACCGCCACCGCCTCCGGCTTGGCCTCTCGCAGCCGCTGCAACATCGTCTCGGTTGCGTGCGGGTCAAGCGGGCGCAGCGGCCCGAAGGGTCCCATTCGCTCCGGTGCCCCGAAACGCAGCTCCGCCGCCACCAACGGCGCCGGCGGGGCCGCGCAAAGGTCATACAGGCGCGGTCGCGCCTGGCGTGCCAGCTCCACGATGTCGGTGAACCCCTCGGTCGCCACCAGTGCGGTGCGAGCGCAACGTCCCTCCAGCAGCGCGTTCGTCGCCACGGTCATCCCGTGCGCGAAGCTCGCGACCTGCGCGGGCGTGGCTTCGGCGCGCTCCAGCACCGCCTCGACAGCCGCCATCACCCCAAGCTGCTGCCGGCCGATTGGAGATCCCTCCGAGCTCCAAGCGGTCGGGGTGCTTGGCGCCTTCGCGGTGTACGTCGTGCCGTCCTCGCCCACGAGCACCGCGTCGGTGAAGGTTCCGCCAACATCCACCCCGAGCAGCATGCTCGGACAGCCTAATCCCGCAGAGCTCCTGACGTTCGACGGCGGCGAGCGTCAGGCGGCGGCCAGGCGCTCGTTGTGCTCGGTGTCGGCCAGGTGCTGGTGGGAGGGGCAATACCCGTTGTGCGGCAACGGCACTCGCTGGCAGGTCGAGCCCTTGCGGGTGGTCGCGCGACACGTGGGCGGCTTGTCGGTGACCGCCGCGTGCGCCTCGATCGGGTGCTCGATCAAGAACCGCTGCGCGAGCCCCATGTAGCGGTTGACCGTCTGCAGCACCCGCTCCTGCGCGCCCATCGGGAAATACGTCCTGATGTCGCAAAACAGCGTGCGCGCCGGCTTGGCGAAGTAGTGACGGTCGGTGGCCAGGCGCTCAACCGCCGACTCGCACGCGTCGAGCACGTGCTTGTGGTTGGCACCACCCACGGCGTCGGATCGCGACTCCGCGATGTACGGAGCCAGATCTCTGTATATGGCTCGGCTGAACTGGTACATAGTTCCGCTCCTAACAACACCGATCGCGAACGAAAAGACCGGACTTATTGAGTATCCAAGCGGTTTCTAAGGCCCACAGAAGTAATTCATTAAGTCTGGGTTAGCTTTTCGCCTGCTGTGTGTTTTGGGGGATGGGCCGGCGGGGCCGGCCAGCGGCGTGCCCGGCGAGCAACACGCCGGGCTTCTATTCAGATAGCCCGACTCAGGACCAGTGCTGCCATTCGAGCTGCTCGCCGGCGGCTGCCACCACCACGTGGCGGCCATCCAGGCCCGGATCGCGCTCGGGACGGTCGGTGCGCGTGTGCGTGCCGCGGGTCTCCTCGCGCTCGAGCGCCGTGCGCGCGATCAGTCGCGCCAGCGGGTGGGGGTCATCCAGCAGACCGCTCAGCCCCTCGGCCGAGCGCTCGATCCCCGCGTGCTCCCACAATGCCTCCTGGGTGGAGCGCTCGACGGGTGGCAGCGGCGTCAAGCTCGCCTGCTTGCCTGCCTGTGCCCTTTTGGGCGTGCCCTTCACGGCATGCCCTTCGGGCTGTTCGCTCTCGTGCGCGAGCGCGGGCTCGTCGAGCGCCGCGAGCGCCGCGCGGCGGCCGAACACGAAGCACTCGCTCAACGAGTTCGACGCCAGCCGGTTGGCTCCGTGCAGACCCGTGCACGCGGTCTCGCCGACGGCATACAGACCAGCGACCTGCGAGCGCGCGTGCAGGTCGGTGAGCACACCGCCGATCGTGTAGTGCGCCGCTGGCGCCACCGGCACCAGCTCGCGCATCGGATCGAGGCCCGCCTCGCGCAGCGCGCCCACCACGTTCGGGAACAGCCCAGGATCGATCGCGCGCATATCGAGGCTCACCGAGCGCTCGCCGCTCTCGCGCAAGCGGGTCTGGATCGCGCGAGACACCTCGTCGCGCGGCGCCAGCTCGTCCACGAACCGCTCGCCCTGGGAGTCGAGCAGCGTCGCGCCCTCGCCGCGAATCGCCTCGGTGATGAGAAAGCCCTCCTTGCCACGCACGCCGATCACGGCCGTCGGGTGAAACTGCACGAACTCGAGATCCGCCAGGGGCGCCCCCGCGGCTTGTGCCAGCAGCAGACCCTGCCCGATCGAGCCGGGCGGGTTGGTCGTGCGCGACCACAGCGCCGCTGCACCGCCGGTGCTCAGCACAACCGCGCGCGCTCTCACGACGCGGCCGGGCGAGCGCGAATCGGGGGGACCTCCGTTCGCACAGCACACCACTCCGTGGCAGCGGGAGCGGGTGGGGTCCGCGTCCATCAGCAGGCCGCACACGCGTGCGCCGTCCTCGATCACGCGCACGCGCGGGTGCGCCACCACGAGCGCGGACAGCTCCCGCAGCAGGCGTCGCCCGGTTGCGCTTCCGCCCGCGTGCACGATCCGTCTGACCGAGTGTCCTCCCTCCAGGCCCAGCGCCAGCCGACCGCGGCGATCGGCGTCGAAGTGAAAGCCGAGCGCTTCCAGGTCGCGCACGCAGTCCGGCGCTTCCTCCACGAGCACCTGCGCGGCCGAGCGGCGCACCGCGCCGCGACCCGCCCGCTCGGTGTCGCCGAGGTGCAGCTCGACGCTGTCGTCGGCAGACAGCACCGCCGCGAGTCCGCCCTGGGCCCAATAGCTGGCTGTCTGCGCCAGCGGCAGCGCCGAGAGCAGTGCCACGCGCCCACCCTCGCGCGCCGCGCACAGCGCCGCATACAGGCCCGCCGCGCCCGCTCCCACAACCACCACGTCCACATCGGTGCGCGGGGCGCCCGCCGACGCCCCGGCGCTGCTCATCTGCCGCTCACCCCGCGAGCTTCACGAGCGCGGCTGCGAGCACGCCGAGCGAGATCGCCACCACGAGTACCAGCGCGACCACGAGCCCCTTCCATTTGGCCGGCGCCGCCAGTCGCGTGCGCGCTCCCGTCCCGCAGCGCAAACACCAATCCTGGTCGAGCCTCAGGGGCGCGCTGCACAGCGGGCACACCTCTTGCGGGACGGCCGCGCTCACTCTGTTTGCGCCGGAGGCCGCAGGATCTGAGTCTGTTCGTCGTCGTGCGCTTGCGCCGGTACAGGAGCCGCTCTCGGTGCAGGCGTCGGTGCGGGCGCAGACGCCGGTGCGGATGCGGGTGCCGGTGCCGGCGCATATGCCGGTGGGGGCGCTGGCGCTGGTGCAGGCGGGGACTTTGGCGCAGGCGCGGGCGCGGCGGCCACAGGCTGTGCGCTCGGCTCCGGCGTTTGTGGCGCCATCGGCGCGGTTGAGATCGGGCGGTCGGCGTTCGCGTCGAACGCCAGCCCGCAAGCCGGGCAAAAGCGGTCGTCGCTGCCATGGATCGCCGCACAGCGCGGGCACGCCGCGATTCCCACTTCGCGCAGCACAGTCACCGACCGGCGTTCACGCAGCACCCGTTCCAGCTCGCGCAGCTCGGTATCGAGCTGGCGCAGCATCGCCAGCTTCGCGAGCACCAGCGGGTCGTTGCGCTGGCCGAAGCGGTGCAGATCGAACACCAGCCCGCCGAGATCGCGGTAGGCGAGCTCGCGCGCCTTGCGCAGGAACCGCGCCCTGCGGCGCATCTGTCCACGCTCGGCAAAACCGGGCTTCTCGGGCGGCTGCTCGGTCTCCGCCACCGGTGTCTGCTCGGGCGCCGGCTCGGTCCCCGCAGGGGCCTGCACAGCTTCATCCGCTCCTGCCACGGCTCCCATGCTATCCGGCCTTCGCGACGAGTGAGCGCCATGCGCTCGCCACGCGCTCGGCCATGCGCGTCGCAGAGAACGGCTCGGCGCGCTCGCGACCGGCCACACGCGGGTCCTCCGCGGCCAGGTGCGCTGCCGCCACGGCCTGCCAGCGCTCCGGGCGAAACGGCTCGCACAGCGTCCCTTCCAGCCCATCGAGCGCCTGGGCATGGATGCCCACGGGCGTTGCCAGCACCGGCACGTCGCATGCCAATGCCTCCAGCACCGCCAGGCCGAAGCCCTCGCGCTCGGAAGGCACGAGCACCGCGTTGGCCGCATTCACATACAGCGGCACGCGCTCGGGATCTACACCGCCGAGGGTGAGCAGTTGGGCTTTCAGCGCCTCGGCGAGCGCCACGGCGCGATCGTGGCGCTTCTCGGGGCGGGCCGGGTCGGCTGGGAACAGCAGGTAGGAGCGATGCGGGTCGAGACCCAGCTTCGCGCGCGCGCTCGTGCGAGAGATCGGCTTGAAGCGCTGCGTGTCCACGCCGCACGGCAGCACCTGCGCGCGCGCGCGGTTGCGCGCGCCCGGGATCTGCTCGACCAGTTCCTGGGAGACGGCGGCTAGCAGGCCCACGGTTGGCAGCGCCGTACGTGTGATCACGCGTGTGCGCGGGTGGCGCATGTCGGTGCCATGCATTGTCAGCGCGCGTCCGCGCGCTTTCACCGCGAGGGCAGGCCAGGCGGTCAGGCCGAAGTGCGCGTGCACCACGTCGAAGCGCTCGCCCGCGTAGCGCTTGCGCAGGTCGCGCGCGGCGCGCACCAGCGAGGGCGCGCCGGGTGGGAACTCATACAGCTCCACATCGCATTCGCCAAGCGCGCGCAGCGCGCCCACCTGGTCGCGCACGAAACGCCCGCGCTCGGGATGAGCGGCGTCGGCGAGCATGTCGGACACCACGAGCGCGCGCATAGTCGCTGACCGTAGCGCCCCGGCTCGCGTGGGGTCGGCTTGGCTTCGTTGGTCTACCCACTTGACATCTAGTACACGATGCGCTATAAACTCCATGTCCTGTCATCCCCCTGGGGTGCGGGCGAAACATAAGGTCGGGTTTGGGTCGGTCTTCGTGGTCGACCATTAACAGTTTTGACGGGGACCTTGGGAGAGGGACCGGGTCGCAACGAGAGGGAGTTGTTTTTCGCGTGGTTTCTTTTGGGGATAACGTGCTTGAGAGTCCGTGTGCTCACGGTGCTGGCGTAATAGGACGCGTCAGCGTCGCTGACGCGTCTCTCTCTCTCTCTCTCTCTCTCTCTCTGGGACAGCTGCCTTCTAGGGCGTAGCTCCCTTCGCCGCGGGAGTGCTCCGCGGTCCGCCGGGCAAAGGGCCCGGCTTGGTCTCTCGTGCCCGCCAGGGCACCCGCGCGCAATAGACGCGCTTTCAGCTTTCTGTTCTTCTGCCGCCCGCGGGTCCTATGCCCGTGGCGGTTTTGCCTGCTCCCCGAATGGGGGGTGCTGCCCGGGCTTCCCGCGTTCGCGGGACAGGCGGGCTGGGTCTTGTCCGGGTCTCTTTGAGGAGGGGATGTGGTCGTGAGTGTTCATCGGTCTGTATTGAGGGTCCTGGTAGGAAGCGTGGCAGTGCTACTCATACTCTGCGTCGGTGTCGCGGGCGCAACGGTTCCCAAGCTCGCCTCGGACGGCAACTTTCACGCAGAAGGTGGCTCTGGCATCGCGGTCGATCAATCGAGTGGCGACATCTTCACCACGGGTTTCGCCAGCCTCTCCGAAACGGGAACCCTACAGGCGGGGCTCGGCCAAAAGTTCAACGCCTCGGGTGAAGTGCTTTCGCCGCCTTCGCCCTTCACCGAAGGACTCAAGTATGGCGTGGCTGTCAATCCAACGAACGGGCACGTGTACGTCGCGAGCCCATTCGGCCAAATCGAAGTCGACGATCCGAACACGGGCGCGCAGCTCTCGTCATTCGGCGTACCAGGGTACTTCGCTGGGGTCGAAGAACTATTCGGAAACGAGGCGCAGATAGTTACGGACGCGGCAGGCAATGTCTATGTGCCCAATGCGCATGAAAACGAGGTGCTGGAGTACAGCGAAACTGGGACGCTGCTTGAAACCTTCACGGGCGCCGGTGTCCACGCTTTGAAGGGGCCGACCGGTGTCGCGGTCACTCCGTCCGGAAACGTGTGGGTCGCCGACGATGGTCACAATCGAATTGAGGAGTTCTCGCCGACCGGTGCGTTCCTGGTCGAATTCGAAAGCGAAGGCGTGCGGGCGCTTGCGCTCGATGCCCATGGCGATGTGCTCGCGATCGTCGATAACAGCGCGGACAATTGTGGTGCGGTCAGTCCGCCGTGTGAGCACCTGGTGGAGTACAGCGAAAGCGGCGCGCAGCTCACAGATGTCGGCGCCGGCTACTTCGGTTCGCACGTTGAGCAAGGTTTCAGGGTGAGCATGGTGGCGGTCGATTACGCAACCGGGCGTACGTACGTGACCGACGGCCTCAAAAGCACGGTCTGGGTGTACCAGCCGCCGCTGGCGCCGGCGATAGGCGAGGAGTCGGTCGCCGAAGTCGGTACCTCCGAAGCGAAGCTCGGGGTTCTGATCCACCCGGGTGGGATCCAGACGACGTATCGCTTCGAATACGACACACGCGAATACCGCGAAGGCGAAGCGCCTCACGGTGTGAGCGTTCCGTCCCCAGAAGGCAGCGCGGGCGAAGGTTTCTCCGTGCGGACGGTATGGGCGTCGGCGAAGGGGCTGGCGCCGGGCACGACCTATCACTACCGCGTGGTCGTTACGAACGGGCTCGGCTCGGTCGTCGGTCCCGATCATACGTTTACAACCGAGAGTGCAGCGCAAGCCGCGTGTCCCAACGAACAGGCTCGCAGTGGCTTCTCGTCCGATTTGCCCGAATGCCGGGCGTACGAGCTCGTCACTCCGCCGGGCAACACCTCGGCGCAGCCTGACACCAACACGGCAAGTAACTTCGACTCCGAAAACGACTACGGTGGATACGAAGGCAACTCTGCGGCCGGCGACGGCAATCGCTTCGCGTACATCTCAGATGAAATCATGCCCGGTTCCCAGTCGGGCGGTCTGGAATTCATCGCTACGCGTGGCCCGAATGGGTGGACCTCCGAAGATGCGCTGCCCCTTCGGCCTTATACCGGCAATCGGTGTCCATTCGCTACCGGCAAACAGACCAACGTATTGAAGTATTCCCCAAACCTGTCACAAGCGGTCGTCGTGGACAATGAGAACAGCATGTCGTCCGGTTATGCCAACGAATTCTCCCAAACATGCCGCGGGGAACTTGTGGAAGTTGTGAGCGGCGAATCGTATGAAGAAAACCTCTTGATGCGCGACAGCGAAGACGGTTCCTTCCGGCTGGTCAACCTCACGCCACGGGGAGTGATCGCGACACCGGCCACTTTCGTCGCCGCTTCGGCGGATCTCAACCTCATCGTGTTCTCTGAGTTCGCGAAGCTGACGCCCGACGCGCTGAACAGCACGACGAATCTGTACGAATGGAGTGAAGGTACTCTGCGTCTCTTGAAGCTCGAGCTGCCTTCCGGGGCTCCCGTCGCGGGTTCGGTTGTGAGCATCTCATCCAACGGTTCCGATGTGTTCTTTACCGCGAACGGCAATCTGTACGCGCGTGTCAATGGAGAACGCACGGTTCAGCTCGACGAAGCGCGGGGAGGGTCCGGTCCGGGCGGCGGTGGCGAATTTGCCGTTGTGAGTGAAGACGGCTCGCAGGTGTTCTTCACCGACGACGCTACGGCGGGTTTGACGAAAGACACGCTCGCGGGCAGCGGTAAGAACCTGTACCGCTACGACGTGAGCACCGGTGCGTTGAGCGACCTCACGCCTGTCACTGAAGCCAATGCGGCCCTTTTGGGGATCAGCGAAGACGGCTCGTACGTGTACTTCACCTCCGAGGGCGTGCAGTCAGGTTCGGAGACGAACCAGTTCGGCGAAACCGCCCAGAACGGCCAGCCGAACCTGTATGTCGACCACGAAGGGACGACTACCTTCGTGCTGAACGCGATCAGATACGCGTCTGCCGCGATCTCGGCGAACGGCGCCTTCCTCGCGTTCGAATCGGAGGACAGTTTGACGGGATATGCCAATAACGGAAATTCCGAGATCTATCTGTACAGCGCCGCGACGAACCGGGTTGAGTGCGCGTCGTGCAACCCAAGCGGTGAAGCGCCTACTGCCGCCGGGGCACGTATGCCCTTCAAATGGGTGCACCTCGTCTCGGACAATGGCCAGGTATTCTTCGATTCAACCGAAGCGCTGCTACCGCGGGACACGAACGGCCAGCTCGACGTCTATGAGTTCGACTACAGCGGCGGGCTTCATCTGATCTCGACGGGCACGAGTTCCAGCATATCGGTCCTGCTTGACGCCAGCCTAAGCGGAAACGACGTGTTCTTCCTCACGCGCCAGAGTCTCGTGCCGCAAGACAGCTCCCAGGAAGCGAACAAAATCTACGACGCGCACGTGGACGGCGGCTTCCCCGAAACGGCGCTCCCGCCGGCGTGCACCACGGCCGACGCGTGCCGCTCGGCGACCACGCCGCAGCCGTCCATCTACGGCGCGCCGTCGAGCCAGACGTTCTCGGGCGCCGGCAACGTCTCTCAAGCACCGGCAACCGCGGCGGTCAAAACAAAGACGCTGACCCGCGCCCGGAAGCTCGCAAACGCGCTCAAAGCGTGCAAGAAGGACAAGTCCAAATCGAAGCGGGTGAAGTGCGAAAAGACCGCGCGTAAGAGCTACGGCGTGGCGAAGAAGCAAACAGCTAAGCGATCCAGCAACGACCGGAGGGCAATCCGATGACCACCTTCAAAGCTCTCCATAGGTTCGCACCCGCGCTGATCCTTTGTGCCCTTATGGGCGCCGTGTTCGCCGTGATGGCCGCCGGCGCGTCGCCGGCAATGGCCGAAAGCCATCCCTTCCTGTTTAGCTTCGGCTCCTTCACGAACCCGAACGGTATAGCGGTTGAAGAATCGACGGGTGACGTGTATGTCGCGGACATCGCTACCGATACGGTGTCGCGATTTGACGCCGATGGCAACCCGGTCGAATTCCCGGCGCTTCACTCCAACACACTGAGCGGGAGCGCCACGCCGGCCGGTTCGTTCGACTTCCCGGAAGACCCTGACACCCCGGCGGCGGTCGCGGTCGACAACTCCACCGAACCATCCGACCCCTCCCGCGGGGACCTGTACGTGATGGACGCGGGCCACAACGCGATCGACAAGTTCAGCCCAGACGGCACGTATCTCTCCCAGATCACGGGGCCCTTCGAAGAAGGGGCGATCGGGCTGGCGCTCGCCGCGGACGGGGATCTGCGGGTCGCTGTGCGGCTTCCTGGAATCCTAGGAAGGTCCATGACCGAGGGCGTCGACTTGTTCGACAACTCAACGGCGAATAACTTGCTCAGGCAGCAGGAAGGAGGTCAGGGGGGGAAGCGGGATACGATCAAATCGTCCAGACATCGCCCGACGACAGCTTCGCCGCCGGTCCAACCGGCGACTATTACACCCTCTTCGATTGCGGTTGCGTGGAGAAGTTCGGTCAGGTCCTGACCGGGCTTGGGCGGGTTGACAACGGTCCTGGCGATATCGCCATGGCTGTGGATCCGGCGAGCGGTCACCTCTACGTGGATGACCAGTCCTCTGTGGTGGAGTGGGACACGGGAGGGTTGGACGGGTACGTTCACCCTAATAGCGGCGAAGAAGACATCGGTACGGGCGCCGAAGTGTCGAGTTTTGGCTCGCTGCAGCTCTCGGCGTCCCCCGCGCAACAGGGCGGGATCGCGGTGAACGGCTCGAGCGGGGAGATCTATGTCGCAAACCCGGCGGACGGAAAAGTGTACGTGTTTGCGAGCGATACTCCCGACGTCGCTGCGGGTAAGGCGACGAATGTGACCGAGACGGGAGCCACGATGCAAGGCAGTATAGATCCACGCGGCGTGCCAGTCACGTCGTGTGAATTTCAATATGAAAAGGCGCCAAAAGAAGCGGCAGGATCGGGTCTATACTTGTTTTCGTTGCCTGTCACCAGTTTCATTCACGGCCTTCCCTGTGCGCAGACGGCGGCGCAGATCGGAGCGAGCACGAGTCCGGTGGCGGTATCTGCCGACCTCAGTGGGCTTGCGCCGGGGGTTCTATACGATTTCCGTCTTGTTGTGGGCAACGCCAACGGCGCGAGCGCGAGCGAGGGCATGTTGGTGACCGAAGACTCGGGCTTTGGCATCTCAAACTTCGGAGTTTCCTTCCTCAATCAGGATGGTGCCCCCGATACGCAGGCCGGTTCGCACCCGTACGAAATGGTTACGACTCTTACATTCAATACGAGGGCGGCGCCACGATTCCCGTATGCGGACTCGCCGTACGAACTTCGACCTGTGGGCAACGCCAAGGACATCGTCGTTACCCTGCCGCCGGGGCTGGTCGGCGATCCCAACGCGACGGGAAAGAAGTGCAAGCTCACCGAACTGGAGGAAGGTCCCTGGCCCAACTGGAATGTAGAACCTGACACCAATTGTCCGCTTGAAGCTAAGGTGGGTCAAATATACCTAGAAACTTACTCGTACGGCACGGGCTATTATACGCTGAACAACATGGTGCCGCCTCACGGGGTCGCGGCGCAGCTCGGCGCGCGGCTGACCTTCCCCGACACGTTCATCAACGTGGGCCCGGTCGCAGGCGGACAGTACCCACTACGAGCGGAATCTCTTGACATTCCAACGTTCGTGCCAATCTACCGAATCAGGGTGGCGCTGTCCGGGGTGGTTGGCGGCAGCGAAGATCGCAAACCCTTCCTGACACTGCCGACCGGGTGCACAGGGCCGCTGTGGTCCTCGATCTCCGTCGACTCCTACCAACACCCCGGTCGCTACGTCGGCATGAGCGAACCCACACGCAATGCCGGCGGCGAACCGGTGCGGATGACGGGTTGCTCGAAGCTGACGTTCCCGGCGGCGATGACGGTCGCGCCGGACGTCACGAACGCGAGCAGCTCCTCTGGCTTGACAGTGGGTGTGCATGTGCCGCAGACCGCGGCATTCAACTCTGACGGGCTTGGCGAGTCCGCACTGCGGGACACGACAGTGGCGCTGCCGGCGGGCGTAACGATCAACCCGGCGGGTGCCGATGGCCTGCAGGCCTGTTCTGAGGGTTTGGCGGGCTTCACGGGCTTCACAGAATTCAATCCGGAATCCGAACATGGTGTGCAGTGGGCCACGTTCTCCCCTGAAGCGATCGATTCGCTGCAGTCGGGCACGAACTTCTGTCCGGACGGCTCAAAGATCGGTACGGTAAAGATCAAGACGCCACTGTTGGAAAATCCGCTTGAAGGCGCGGTGTACCTGGCCTCACAGAACGAAAACCCGTTCGGGAGTCTGGTCGCGTTGTACCTGATGATCGAAGACCCGGTGTCGGGCAGCACGGTCAAGCTTGCCGGCGAAGTGCACCTGTGCGAAACCACGGGAGAAGTCCTCAAAGGCGTGACGTGCCAAGCGCCGGGCCAGATCATAACGACGTTCGCGAACACGCCGGACCTGCCGTTTGAAGAACTAGAACTGCACTTCTTCGGTGGGGAACGCGCACCGCTCTCGACTCCGTCGCGTTGCGGGACATACACAACACAGGCTTCGTTTACGCCGTGGGACGGCAACTCCCCGGTGAACACGTCCTCCTCGTTCCAGATCGAACACGGTCCGAACGGGGGCCCGTGTCCCGGTGCGAGCCTGCCGTTCAACCCGTCTTTGACGGGCGGTGCGACGAATGTCAATGCGGGTGCGTTCAGTCCGTTCACACTGACGATGACTCGTAAGGATGGCGAACAGAACCTGCAGTCGGTGGAAGCGCATTTGCCGCCGGGACTGTTGGGGATCCTCTCGAACATCGAACTGTGCGGAGAACCACAGGCCAATCTCGGCGAGTGTCCTCCGAACAGTTTGATCGGCGAAACGACGATCAGCGTCGGTGTCGGCAATCAACCGTACACGGTCTCCGGCGGCAAGTTCTATCTCACCGGCCCATATAACGGCACCGGTCCTTGTACTGTTGGGCAACCGGGGTGCGCACCGTTCGGCATCACTTTTGAGGTTCCCGCGAAGGCGGGCCCGTTCGATCTGAAGCGCAACACCGCGAACCCCGCGGGCGAGGATCCTTGTGATTGCGTGCTCGTCAGGGGCAAGATCGAAGTCAATCCGATAACCGCGGCGATCACGATCACTAGCAACCCGCCCGGTACCCCGGATGCGATCCCGACGAGCATCGAAGGGATACCACTGGAAATCCAGCACGTGAACGCGACCACAACGCGTGGGGACTTCCAGTTCAACCCGACGAACTGCAACAAGATGCAAGTCACCGGCACGATCCACTCAAGCGAAGGCTCGACAGACACTATCGGCGTGCCCTTCCAGGTCACCAACTGTGCGGTGCTGAAGTTCGCTCCGAAACTGTCGGTCTCCGCGTCAGGGAAAACATCACGTGCGAATGGTGCGAGCCTGAGCGTGAAGTTGACGTATCCGAAGGCGCCGTTCGGGTCGCAGGCGAACATCAAGTCGGTCAAGGTGGATTTGCCCAAGCAGTTGCCGTCCCGGTTGACGACGTTGCAGAAGGCGTGTCCGGCGAAAACATTTGAAGCTAATCCCGCTGGTTGTCCGGCGGCGTCGATCGTGGGGCATGCGACCGCGATCACACCGTTGATCCCGGTGCCTTTGACGGGTCCGGCGTATTTCGTGTCTTATGGTGGTGCGAAGTTCCCCGAACTCGTAGTCGTCCTGCAAGGCTATGGCGTGACGTTGGACTTGCATGGGGAAACGTTCATCAGCAAAGCGGGGATCACGAGCAGCACGTTCCACACGATCCCTGATGCGCCGGTCGGCAGCTTCGAATTGAAGTTGCCGCAAGGCAAATACTCGGCACTCGCGGCCAACGGGAACCTGTGCAAGAGCAAGCTCGCGATGCCGACAGCGTTCGTCGCACAGAACGGGGCGGAAATCCATCAGAGCACGAAGATCGGCGTGACAGGTTGCCCGAAGGCGAAGAAGGCGAAGAAGACGAAAGCCAAAAAAACTGGGAAGCACAAGAAGAAGAGGCGATGATGGATGGCTTCGCGCAACGGTAGCCACGCTGGTTCTGTCGATGAGGGCGTGCGCGAGGGCGCGCACGTTGTCGAGATGCAGCGTTGGCGCCTGTTGGGCGCGGTCGTGGAGTTGGTTCTCGATCGTGGAGCGCGAGGGTTGACTGTCGCGATGATCTGTGGGCGTGCGGGCCTTTCGCGTCGCACGTTTTATGAGTTGTTCGAGGATCGTGAGGCGTGCCTGCTGGCGGCGTTTGAGGAGAAGGTCGAGCAGGCGACGCGCATTGTCGAGCAGGCCGTGGTGAATGAGACGCGGTGGAGGGAGCGGATCAGAGCGGGGTTGTCAGTGCTGCTCTCGTTTTTTGACAATGATCCTGGCGCGGCGCGCTTGCTGGTCGTGGAGGCGCTGTCCGCGGAGGAACAGACTTTGCGGGAGCGCCGGCACGTGCTGGCTCGGTTGGTAGTGATCGTCGATCAGGGGCGCGAGGAGGCAAAACAGGGCCGCGAGCCGCCACCGCTGACAGCAGAGGGCATTGTGGGCGCCGTCTCAAGCGTGATCCACGCTCGAATACTCGACCGCGATCAGCGACTGCTTATCGAGTTGACGGGGGCGCTGATGGCGATGATCGTCCAACCGTATCTCGGTGCAGCGGCGGCGCAACGCGAGCTTGAGCGGCCACTGGAGGCGGAACAGCACCCGATCGGCGTCCAGAGGCTTCACGTGGACCCCTTCAAAGACCTGCCGATGCGATTGACATACCGGACGGTACGTGTGCTGTGTTCGATCGCGGACATGCCAGGCGCGTCCAATAAACAGGTCGCCCGGGCGTCGGGGATCGACGACGAAGGCCAGACATCGAAGCTACTCAAAAGACTGCACAAGTACGGGCTGATCGACGACACCGGCGTCGGGCCGGCCAAGGGAATGCCAAAGGCATGGTCGCTCACCGAGCGCGGGGAAGGAGTGCTGCAAGCGGTTGGGCAGGGGTGAGACGCCGCGCTCAAAGTTCGACCTCGACAGTGTCGATCGCGCTCGCAGCAGCGCGATGCGCTTACGTGAGGTGGGCGCTTATGCGGCGCTGCTGTATGTGATGGTCTCGTGCATGCGGACGCCGAGCGCGTCGGCGATGCTTTGGAGGCGGTCGAGGTTGACGCCGGTGTAGTTGTTGGCCTCCCAGCGCTGGATCTGTTGTTCGGCGACGTCGACGCGTTGCGCGAGCTGATGCTGGGTGAGCCGGGCGGCGATTCGGGCTTCGATCAGGGCCGTGGGCAGCTCCTTCAGGGAGTCGATCTCGCGTCCTGTGATGTGCCCGTCGCGTAGCTGCTCGTAACGGTCGATCTGTCGGCGGAGCGCTTCGATCTCGCTGGCGATGGCGTCGTGCATAAGCCGCTTCATGCCCGGGTCTACGTCGGGGCCGAACTCTCGCTTGTCGTTGGCGATCAGGCCCTCTTCGAAGCTGGCGATCTGGGCCTTGGTGATGCGGTATTGACGCTCGTTGGTGATCACGGCAGGTCTCCGAGGTCGAGGGCGATGATGCCCTTTGGCCGTGCTTCGCGGTCACGCTGGAAGTAGTCCAGGAAGGTCGTGCCGTCGGCCTGTGCCGGCCAGTCGGCGGGAAAGAGCTCTCCGCCGTAGCGCGCCTTCTGCCTGGAGCGCTCGCCGCTGAAGTCCTGTAGCTCGGGGTTGAGGCGGTTGAGGATGACCTCACGCGACTCCCAGCAGGCGTCGAAGTCCCCGGGGTGCTCCTTGGCGGTGACGAAGCTGCCGTCGATGTATGCGACGGCGCAGCCGGCGCCCTTCAGGGAGCGCAGCGCGTCCAGGAGTCCGTCGAGTAGTTCGCGACGATGGGCGCTGGTGGCGTAGCGGGCCATGATCTCGGTCCAGGTTGCGTGGTGGAT
This sequence comes from uncultured Solirubrobacterales bacterium, assembly GCA_963831725.1. Lineage (GTDB taxonomy): Bacteria > Actinomycetota > Thermoleophilia > Solirubrobacterales > Solirubrobacteraceae > Palsa-744. Next base: position 1,447,709 of record CAWHRF010000004.1, on the reverse strand, counting down.
GCCGGGCGGGAGGTTCCCGCGCTGGTCGAACTCCGGTATCATAACACAACTATATCATTGTGTCCTGACGGATTGGTTACGTCACGGCCATGGCCTCATGCGCATAGTCGCTGACCGTAGCGCCCTGGCTCGCGCGGGGTCGGCTTGACTTCTCTTTAGCTACCCACTTGACATCTAGTACACGATGCGCTATAAACTCCATGTCCTGTCATCCCCCTGGGATGCGGGTGAACATAAGGTCGGGTTTGGGTCGGTCCCTGTGGTCGACATCCAAATGGTTTGGCAGGGCCCTTGGGAGAGGGACCGGGTCGCAACGAGAGGGAGTTGTTTTTCGCGTGGTTTCTTTTGGGGATAACGTGCTTGGGAGTCCGTGTGCCGCTGGAGCGTCCTTTATAGGACGTGTCAGCGTCGCTGACACGTCTCTCTCTCTCTCTCTCTCTCTCTCTCGGGATCGCCGGTCTCTAGGCGCTAGTCCCACTCGCCGCGGCTTCGCTCCGCGGCTCGTCGGGTATAACGCCCGGCTTGGTTTTTCGCACCCGCATGGGTGCTCGCGCGCTGTAGGCGCGCTCTCAGCTTCTTGTTCTTCGACCGTCGCGGGTTGTATGCCCGCGACGGTCTTCTGCTGCCCGGGCTCCCCGCGTTCGCGGGACAGGCGGGCTGGGTCTTGTCCGGGTCTCTTTGAGGAGGGGATGTGAACGTGGGTGCTCATCGATCTGTATTGAGGAGTCTGGCGCGACTGTGCGGCGTGCTCGCCCCGGGACGTGGCGCTGCGCGTGAGCGTCCGCTGCGCCACACGATCACAGCGCTTGTGCTGAGCGTCGCCGGGCTGCTCGCGTTCTCCGCCGGCGTCGCCCAGGCCGAACCCCCCAAGCTCATCCCCTATGGGAGTTTCAGCTCTGCCACGACGTTGCCGACGGGCATTGCGGTCGACCAGTCCAGCGGCGACATATATGTAGCCGGTTTCTATAACCCGTTGCAACCTACGATCGAGAAGCTCGATGCTGCGGGTAAGCCGATCTCTCCGCCCTCTCCCTTCGGTGAAAGCGGAGATTTCTATGGCAGTGCGGCTGTAGACTCCGCCAACGGGCATGTGTACGTGGTCAATGCCGGCAGCGAAGAAATCGACACGTATGACCCGAACAGCGGCGCGCTGCTGTCTTCATTCCCGGTACTGGGGTTCGGCGGCACCACCACCGTCCTCTTGCTCGGCATCGAGATTGCGAGCGACTCGGCGGGCAACGTCTATGTGCCCAACCCGTCCAACAACGAGATACTGAAGTACAGCCCGAGCGGGACGTTGCTGCAGACGTTCACCGGAACGGGAGCCGGCGCGTTCAAGGAACCGGGGGGCGTGGCGGTGGACTCCTCCGGGGATCTGTGGGTCGTCGATACAGGCAACAACCGGATCGAGGAGCTCAGCCCGGCGGACGTGCCGTTGGCTGAAATCAAGAGCGAAGATGTGCGGACCGTTGCGCTCGATGGTCACGGCGATGTCTTCGCGACCGTCTATAACCGCGCCGACTTCTGCGGCTCGCTGAAGCCGCCGTGCTCGCATCTCGTGGAGTACAACTCCGCGGGTGTTCAGGTCGCCGACGTTGGCGCCGGCTCCTTCGAAACGAACGAAAGCTTCCGCGGGCCGGCCATCATGGTGGCGGTGAACGAATCGAGCGGTCGCGTGTATGTGCCCGATTTTGACAGCGAACTGATTTGGGTCTTTGGCCCGCCCGCCGCGCCGACGGTGGACAAGGAGCTCACCGCCGAAGTGGGTATTTCCGAAGCGAAGCTCGGCGCGCTCGTGAACCCGGGCGGGATCCAGACGAGCTATCGCTTCGAATATGGCACGACGACCGCTTACGGACAGACGACACCATTTCCGGAAGGCAGCGTCGGCGAAGGCGTAGCGGCGCATACCGTGTGGGCGGCGGCGCACGATCTCGCGCCGGGTACGACCTATCACTATCGCGTTGTCGCGAGCAACGAACTTGGTAGCGTCGCCGGCGCCGATCAGACGTTCACGACCGAGACCGCCGCGCAGGCGACGTGCTCGAACGAACAGCTGCGCACGGGTTTCTCGGCCAGGTTGCCCGACTGTCGCGCCTACGAGTTGGTCACACCGCCCACCAAGACCTCGGTCCAGTTCGAACGAGGCCTCAGGGTGGCCGGCGATGGCAACCGGACTTCGTTCGCTACTCAAGAACCACTGCCCAGCTCATCGGCCGGCGGCGACAGTTATGTGGCCACGCGTGGCGTGGGCGGCTGGAGCTCGGAAGACGTGATCCCAGTGCGGTCCTATACAGCGGTGGGCTGTAGCGAACTATCCGGCGTTGTGAAGGCGTACTCGGGCGATCTGTCGAAGGCGGTCGTGAATGTCGGTCAAGGGGAGAGGGCATCAAGCTCGGGCTTCCCGGCAGGCGGGTGTGGCGGGGAAGGTGTGGAAACCGTGCCTGGCGAACCGGTGGGCTACGAAAACCTGCTACTGCGTGACAACACGACCGGTAACTACGGGCTGATCAACGGGCTACCGCCGGGCGTGACGCCGGCCGACTCGGACTTCGAAGGCGCTTCCTCCGATCTCAGTCATGTTGTCTTCAGCGAGCGAGCGCCGCTGACCGCTGGGGCGCCGGTGGGTGTCGATGACCTGTATGAATGGTCGGGCGGGACGGTGCGCCTCGTCTCCGTGCTGCCGGATGGCAGCGCTGTGGCCGGATCGCTTCCGCAAGCTCAGGGTGGGCTGAATGGGGGCCACGCGGTTTCCGAAGATGGCTCGCGCATCTTCTTCACGGCGGGCGGTGACCTGTACGTGCGCATAGACGGTTCGAGAACGGTGCAGGTCGACGCGTCGCAGGCAGGCGGGGTTGGTGGCGGTGGCACGTTTTGGACCGCAAACGCGGATGGCTCGCGGGTGTTCTTCAGCGACGAAGCCTCGACGGGCCTGACCACCGACACGGTGCCGGGCAGCGGCGCGAATCTCTACGAATACGACCTGGAAAGCGGCCTTCTCACCGATCTGACGGCGGTCGCCAAAGCCGGTTTGCGAAGCGTCGACGGGATCAGCGAAGATGGCTCCTATGTCTATTTCGTAGCGGAAGGCAGCCTCTCCCCGGGCGCCACGGCGGGTCAGCCCAATCTGTATCTCTTCCATGGCGGGAGCGCCACGTTCATCGCGACGCTCGGGAGTAATGACTCGGTCACAGCGGCGCAGGCCTCGCCCGACGGGGTGTGGCTTGCGTTTGCCTCGAGCAGCAGTCTGACCGGGTACGACAACATCGAACCGGACGGCAAAGCTGCCGAAGAGATCTTTCTCTACAACGCATCCGCGAAGCAGCTTGCTTGTGCCTCCTGCAATCCCAGCGGCGAAGCTCCCGGCGTCTTTGGCGGGGCGACTATTGAGCTCATGGTGATTATGCCCCGCTACCTATCTGACAGCGGCCGTCTGTTTTTTGACACACGCGATGCGCTGGTGCCGTCCGACACAAACAGCCAGGTCGATGTCTACGAGTACGAGGACGGTGAACCGAAGCTGATCTCGGGCGGCACGAGTGCGCAGGAATCGTCGTTCCTCGGCGCGAGCGAAGACGGCAGCAACGCGTTCTTCCTCACGCGCCAGGAGCTCCTGCCGCAGGACAACGAGGAAGAAGGACGCGTGATCTACGATGCGCGCATCGACGGTGGTTTCTCGGAACCGTCCTTGCCGCCGGCGTGCACTACCGCCGATTCGTGCCGTACCCCTGTCTCGCCGCAACCTTTGCTCTATGGGGCTCCGTCGAGTCAGACGTTCTCGGGTGCCGGCAACCTTGCGCCGACACCTGAAGCAAAGGTGAAGCCCAAGTCAAAGCCGGCGAAGTGCAAGAAGGGCTTCGTCAAGCGAAAGGTGAAGGGTAAGACCAGGTGTGCGCGCAACACCCAACGCAAAGCCAGGAAGTCCGTCCACGCGAACAAGAGAGGCCACTGATCATGCGCTCCAAAACATTCAAGGTGGCACTCTCGCTGACGGCCACCGTGATCGGGGTACTGGCGGCGGGCGCGACCCCGGCGCTTGCCGAAACCCACCCTTTCCTGTCCAGCTTCGGCTCCTTCAGCAACCCGAACGGGATCGCGATCGACGAAGCCAGCGACGATGTGTACGTCGCCGACCTCGGTGCGGACACCGTCTCCAAGTTCGACGCGAACGGCAATCCGGTCGACTTCACGTGCGGGACGCAGTGCGCCACATATGTCAAAGGTAACGAGATCACCGGATCGCCGACTGGCTCTTTCTCGTTCCCGGAAGCGGACGGCACCCCGGCCGCGATCGCGGTCGACGACTCCACCAACCCCGCGGATCCCTCCGCCGGTGACCTCTATGTGATGGACGTGGACAACGACGCGATCGACAAGTTCAACGCCGAAGGCAAGTACCTCACCCAGATCACCGGCTTGTCACCGATGGGGATCGGCGTCGATACGAACGGCAACCTCCGGGTGCTGATCAACGTGATCAACGAAGAGGCAGTCGACGTGTTCGACGATTCCGTCACGAATCGCCTCGTTGCGGCACAGCGTGACCCGGGTATGCCCGAAGGCCAGCAGGGTTATGACTTTGCCGTGGGTCCGACGGGTAACGAGTATCTGCTTTATTCTGGATGTTCCTGTGTGGGGGAGCTCGGCTCCCAACTGGCGCCGCTAGGCGAGGTCGACAATAAAGCGTCGGGCGATGTTGCGGTTGCTGCCGACCCTGCGACCGGCCATCTCTACGCTGACGATCAGTCGTCCATCGCCGAATGGGATACAGGGGCGATAAACGGGAGCAGACTTATCAACATAAGCGGAACCGCAAGTTTCGAAACCGCTGGAGTGGGAGCGCTCATCTCGAGCTTTGACTCGCTGCAGCTCGCTGGCTTCTCGGGGCAGGGCGGGATCGCTCTCAATGGTGTCACCGGGGAGATCTATGTCTCCAATCCTGAAACAGGCAAGGTCGATGTCTTCGGCAGCGTCCTTCCCGCCGTCACTGTTGGTTCGGCAACAGACGTGACCGAGCGGGCGGCGGCGTTGAGCGGCACGGTGAACCCCCGTGGTGCCGCGATCACGTCGTGTAAGTTCGAATACGGAGTGACAGATGAAGAATCTGACGGTGCCTATGACAGCAGCGTCCCCTGCATGCAGACCCCGGGCCAGATCGGGTCGGGAACGAGCCCGGTGGCGGTTTCCGCGGATCTGGAAGGTCTGCAGCCTGGCCTGCTCTATCACTTCCGCTTGAATGCTGGCAACGCCAGTGGTTCGAGCCCCAGCAGCGGCCTGCTGGCGACTGCGGGCCTGGGTTTTGGCATCAAGAGCTTTGAAGTCTCGTTTGTAAATGAGGACGGCACTCCAGACACCCAGGCAGGCTCGCACCCGTACGAAATGGTTGTGAACATGTCGGTGAACACGAGGTATCTGCCGTTTGAAACAAGCGGTGCCGATTCGCGCTACTACCGCCAGCCCGACGGCGTGTTGAAGGACGTGATCGTCGATCTACCTCCCGGCCTGGTGGGTAACCCCAACGCGACGGCGGCGAAGTGTACGTTGGCGCAGCTGGACGGACACAGGACCGGATCTGGAGAAATGTGTCCAGCTGAATCGGCGCTTGGCGAGCTGGAATTGGAATGGGCTAAAACGGGGTACGGAGAAACGTATGCCAAGCCGATCTTCAATATGGTGCCGCCGCACGGTGTCGCTCTCCAGATCGGTGCGGATTTCACCGCGCCCGATCTGTTCATCAACAACAGCGTGCGTGCGGGTGGCGACTACCCCATACAGGCGACGATCGGAAATGCCCCGCCGGAAGCGGCGGTCTTCGCCAGTAGGCTGAGAATCTTCGGCGAGGCGGGTCAGGAAGGGGTCAACAAGCGCGAAGAAGCGAAGCGCAGAGGCGAAACGCTGACGTCGGAAGAGCAGGATGCGACCCTGAAACCTTTCCTGACGCTGCCGACCGGTTGCAAAGGGCCGCTGCGCTCGACGATCTCGGCGGACTCCTGGCTGGAACCGGGCCACTTCTCCGAAGCGAGCAGCATCACGCGCAATGCCGGCGGTGTGCCGGTGTCGACGACCGGTTGCTCAAAGCTGATCTTCCCGCCGACGATCGAAGTCAAACCAGACGTCGACGACGCGAGCAGTTCGAGCGGGCTGACGGTCGGCGTGCACGTTCCTCAGACGGCGGCGTTCAACCCCAATGGCCTTGCGGAGTCCTCGTTGCGCGATACGACAGTGACACTGCCCGAAGGCGTGGCGATCAACCCGGCGGGTGCGGAAGGACTGGAAGCGTGCTCGGAGGGTTTGGCGGGCTTTGAAGGCTTCTCGGAATTCAACTCGGAATTCGAACCGGGGGACAAGACAGCGACGTTCTCGCCGACTCCGCTGGAACAGCTGCAACCGGGCGCGAGCCTCTGTCCTGACGGGTCGAAGATCGGCACGGTGAAGGTCAAGACGCCGTTGCTCGAACACGAATTGGAAGGCGCGGTGTATTTGGCGGCGCAGAACTCCAATCCGTTCGGGAGTCTGGTGGCGATGTACCTGATGGTGGAAGATCCCGTCTCGGGTAGCACCATCAAGCTCACGGGCGAAGTGCACCTGACCGCTACAGGGCAGATCGTGACGACGTTCGATAACACACCCGACCTCCCGTTTGAAAGCCTCGAACTGCACTTCTTTGGAGGGGAACGCGCACCGCTGGCGACGCCTTCGCGCTGCGGTACGTACACGACCCAGGCGTCGTTCGTGCCGTGGAATGGTAACGGTCCCGTAAATACTTCCTCCTCGTTCCAGATTACCTCTGGTCCGGGTGGTGGTCCGTGTCCGGGTGCGAGTCTGCCGTTCAACCCGTCTTTGACGGGCGGTGCGACGAATGTCAATGCGGGTGCGTTCAGTCCGTTCACGTTGACGATGAGCCGTAAAGACGGCGAACAGAATCTGCAGTCGGTGGAAGCGCATTTGCCGCCAGGACTGTCGGGGATCCTCTCGAACATCGAACTATGTCCCGAACCACAGGCCAACCTCGGCGAGTGTCCTGCAAACAGTCTGATCGGCGAAACGACGATCAGCGTCGGTGTCGGTAATCAACCGTACACGGTCTCCGGCGGCAAGTTCTATTTGACCGGGCCCTATAACGGCAGTGGCCCTTGCACTGTTGGGCAATTGGGGTGCGCACCGTTCGGTATTACGTTTGAGGTTCCCGCGAAGGCGGGCCCGTTTGATTTGAAGCGCAATACCGCGAATCCAGCGGGCGAGGACCCCTGCGATTGTGTGCTCGTGCGCGGCAAGATCGAAGTCAATCCGATAACCGCGGCGATCACGATCACGAGCAACCCGCCTGGTACTCCGGACGCGATCCCGACGAGCATCGAAGGGATACCCTTGGAAATCCAGCATGTGAACGCGATCACGACGCGTGGGGACTTCCAGTTCAACCCGACGAACTGCAACAAGATGCAGGTCACCGGGACGATCCACTCAAGCGAAGGGTCGACGGACACTATCGGCGTTCCCTTCCAGGTCACCAACTGTGCGGTGCTGAAGTTCGCCCCGAAACTCGCGGTCTCCACGTCAGGGAAAACGTCACGTGCGAATGGTGCGAGCCTCAGCGTGAAGCTGACGTATCCCAAAGCACCGTTCGGTAGTCAGGCGAACATCAAGAGCGTCAAGGTCGACCTGCCCAAGCAGTTGCCGTCGAGGTTGACGACGTTGCAGAAGGCGTGTCCGGCGAAAACATTTGAAGCTAACCCTGGTGGTTGTCCGGCAGCGTCGATCGTGGGGCATGCGACCGCGATCACGCCGTTGATCCCGGTGCCTTTGACGGGTCCAGCGTACTTCGTGTCTTATGGTGGTGCGAAGTTCCCCGAACTCGTGGTCGTCCTCCAAGGGTATGGCGTGACGCTCGATTTGCATGGGGAAACGTTCATCAGCAAAGCGGGTATCACGAGCTCGACGTTCCATACAGTTCCCGACGCGCCTGTTGGCAGCTTCGAACTGAAGCTACCGGAGGGCAAGTTCTCCGCGCTGGCGGCGAACGGCAACCTGTGCAAGAGCAAGCTGGCGATGCCGACGGCGTTCACCGCACAGAACGGGGCGGAAATACACGAGAGCACGAAGGTCGGCGTGACCGGCTGCCCGAAGACCAAGAAGGCGAAGAAAACGAAAGTCAAGAAGGCCGGGAAGCATTCCAAGAAGAGGCGATGATGGATGTCTTCGCGCAACGGTAGCCGCGCTGGTTCTGTCGGTGAGGGTGTGCGCGAGGGCGCGCACGTCGTTGAGATGCAGCGCCGGCGCCTGTTGGGCGCGATCGTGGAGTTGGTTCACGAGCATGGGGCGCGATCGTTGACCGTGGCTTTGATCTGTGGGCGTGCGGGCCTTTCGCGTCGCACGTTCTACGAGCTCTATGAGGATCGCGAGGCATGCCTGCTGGGAGCGTTCGAATACGAGGTCGAGCAGGCGACGCGCATCGTCGAGCAGAGGGTGCTGGGCGAGACTCGCTGGAAGGAGCGAATCAGAACGGGGTTGACAGCGCTGCTCTCGTTTTTTGACAATGATCCCGGAGCGGCGCGCTTGCTGGTCGTGGAGGTGCTGTCGGCCGGTGAGCAGACGCTCAAAGCTCGTCGGCGCGTATTGGGCCAGCTCGTCGCGATCGTCGACGAGGGCCGCGAGGAAGCCAAGCGGGGCCGTGAGCCGCCACCGCTGACGGCAGAGGGCATCGTTGGCGCCGTCTCGAGTGTGATCCACGCTCGAATACTCGACCGCGATCAGCGACCGCTCGCCGAGCTGACGGGAGCGCTGATGGCGATGATCGTGCAACCGTACCTCGGCGCAGCGGTGGCGCAATGCGAGCTAAAGCGTCCACTCGATGCAGAACAGCACCCGATCGGCGTTCAGCGGCTTCAAGCGGATCCGTTCAAAGACCTGCCGATGCGATTGACCTACCGGACGGTGCGCGTATTGTGCTCGATCGCCGAGGCGCCGGGTGCGTCCAACAAACAGGTCGCCCGGGCGGCCGGGATCGTCGACGAAGGCCAGGCATCGAAGCTACTCAAGCGACTCCACAGCTACAGGCTGATAGACGACACCGGGACCGGACCCACCAAGGGGATGCCAAGAGCATGGTCACTCACCGAGCGCGGAGAAGGAGTGCTGCAGGCCGTCGGGCAGGGGTGAGAGGCCTCATGCCTACGCGACGCGCACGGTGCGAGACTCGATGACATCGAGGATCGCATCGATGCACGGGTGATGCCAGCCCTCGGCACGTGCTTGGTCGCGCAATCTGTGCGCCTCGGTCCTCACGCGGTTGGCGAGCTGGTGGCGCACACGCTCGAACGCTCCTGCTCGTAGGCCGAGGTCATTTGCGAGATCGGACCATTGGATCTGTGTGATCTTCTCGGGATCCAGCTCGTCACCGACACTCAGCGAAAGCTCGGTGCTGAGGTCGAGATACACGGCGGTGGACAGGACGTCGTACAACGGCGCGAGCCGCACGCTCTCGCTCGTGTGCAACAGCGAAATGTTCTTCGCGTGCGCGTCCGCGTTGCCGATCAGGAAGTGGAATACGGCAGCCTGTGCGCCGGCGAGGCGATCCAGACCCGGAGAGAGCGAGTGCCCGTCGAGCAGCTCCGCGAGCGCGGCGTAGGACGGCAGCGCCCATTCGTCGCGCTGATACTTGAAGTCGGGAGTGAGGCCGAGCGCTTGACACAGGTCCTCCTGGTGCACCCGACGATACGGCCAGCTCTCGAGATCGCGGTCGAAGCGCTCCACCACGAGGCATGGTCGATTGGCAGCGCTCACGAGCTCAACCCGCGCCGTGGACAGGCCGCATCTTGCTGCCAAGCGCATGCAAAAGCACTCGTTCCTCGCCAGCCCCGGGAACTCGCCGTCGGGCCGTTCGGGCTTGAGGATGTGACTGCTCGCCATGCCGTCAAGCGGCTTGCCGAAGCGTCCATTCTCGTCGCGAACGAGCACCGCCTTGTGCTGCACGCCGGCGAGGCTGAGTCGCAAGTGCTTATCCTCGGCGCTCACGCCAAGGGGGTGGCGCTGCAGGTCTTGGACGAGCTCGTCGAACTCGTGGTCATCGAGCCATTGGACGGAAGGGGTCTCGGACATTCTCTGGGCGCCTGCGATCTGAAGTGCTCCGGCGCAATCGCGCCCCAGCTCGGCGAGCAGACCGTAGGAGTCGCTAGCCGCCAGCTTGAGTTGGCGCGCAATCTGCTCGCGCACCACGCCCTCAGGTAGCAGCGCCTCGAAGAACGGTCGGCTCTCCGCTGGGGTGAAGCGCTCCTGGCTCACCGGCAGCGAAAGCGAGATCGGACGTGCGGCTTGTGTGTAGCGAAAGGCGTACAGTCGCGACTGCTCCTCGACGCGCTCGAGCTGTCCAACCTCTTCGCCGTCCCAGTAGACCCCGAGGCTCATCTCTCACCGCGCCCACGCACATCCAATCGCAGTCCAAGTGCTGTGAGGATGCGTGTCAGCACGTCCAGGCGCACGGTTGACTCGCCGTGCTCGACCCGATGGATGGAGCGTACGCCGACGTTGGCCACCATCGCGAGCGTTCGCTGGTCCATTCCCTGACGGTGGCGCTCGTCCCGAACACGTTGACCGATCAGTTGCGATGTAGATTCATCCTTCGATATATGCATGATCGCGCAGATATTAGCTTATTTAGGCCTGTCAGGCAGTTATCTGCGAGATCACGCAGATAATCCAGAACTGGCGCAGAATTCAAATAATCTGCGATATCGCGCAGATGTCTTGATCGGTTGCGTCGGACTTCACAAACAACGCAGCGATGACCCGCTCGACCGTCGCCACCATGTTTACATCGCGCTCTGGGATGATGAGTCCTGTGACGAGCCCCCCCTCAAGCGATCCGCGTGCCCGTCCGATCGGCGTGTTCGACTCGGGTGTCGGTGGGCTCACGGTCCTGCATGAGCTGCTCGTGCGCCTCCCGCGCGAGGACTTTCTCTACCTGGGCGACACCGAGCGCTTCCCCTATGGCGAGCGCTCGCCCGAGGAGCTCGCGCGCTTCTCCTCGGAGATCGCCGAGGAGCTGTTGCGCCGCCGCGCGAAGCTGCTGGTGATCGCGTGCAACAGCGCCACCGCTGCCGCGCTGCCGATCCTCGAGCGGCGCATGATGGACACCACGCTCGGCGTGGAGGTGCTTGGCGTCGTGCGACCCGAGTCTCTGCGCGCGGTCGCCGCCACCCACAACGGGCGCATCGGCCTGCTTGCGACGCCCACGACCGTCGCAAGCGGCAGCTACCAGCGTGCGGTCGGCGCGATCGATCCGCACGTCACGCTGCACGCGGTCGCGTGCCCCGCGCTCGCCTCGATCATCCAGGCCGGCCGCCAGTTCGACGAGAGCGCCGTCGCGAGCGTGCGCGAAGCGTGCGCGCCCCTGAGCGAGGCCGGCGTCGACACGGTGATCCTCGGTTGCACCCACTACCCGCTGATCGCGCCTATGCTGCAGCGAATGCTAGGACCGCACGTGACGCTCGTCAGCTCCGGCGGCGCGCTCGCGCGCCAGGTCGAGCACGCGCTCTCCACGCGCGGCCTGCGCAGCCAGCGCGAGCATGGTGAGGGGCAGTACCGCTTCCTGTGCACGGGGGACATCGACGCGTTCGGGGAGATCGGCACGCGCTTCCTGCAGATGCCACTCGGCGAGATCGAGCATGTCGAGCTGCAGGGCGTGGGAGCGCTCGCGTGAGCCACGATCCACAACCGCCCGTCGATGCGTCGCCCGCTTCGGAGTCGGGCGCTTCGCCGATGGGCGATCATAACGATGGCTCCGAGCCGGTTGTGCGCAAACGCAGCTACAGCCGCACTGTGGAGCAGCTGCGGCCTGTCGAGATCGAGCCCGGATTCGTGCGCACCGCGACCGGCTCGGCGCTGATCTCGATGGGCGAGACGCGTGTGATCTGCACCGCCTCCGCCCAGGAGGGCGTGCCGCGCTGGATGACCGGCAAGGGCCGCGGCTGGCTCACGGCCGAGTACGGGATGCTCCCCGCCTCCACCGGAGATCGCAAGGCGCGTGACATCTCCAAGGGCCGCCTCGACGGCCGCTCGACGGAGATCCAGCGTCTGATCGGCCGCTCGCTGCGTGCCGTGATCGACCTGAACGCGCTCGGCGAACGTACCGTCTATCTCGACTGCGACGTGCTGCAAGCCGACGGCGGCACCCGTTGCGCGTCGATCACCGGCGCCTACGTCGCGCTCGCGCTCGCGTGCCGGCGGCTGCAGAGCAAGGAGCGCATCGAGCGCACGCCGCTCACGGGCACGATCGCGGCGGTCTCGTGCGGGATCGTGGGAGGCGCCGCGATGCTCGACCTCGACTACGGCGAGGACTCCAACGCCGAGGTCGACGCCAACGTCGTGATGACCGGCGACGGTGGCCTCGTGGAGGTGCAGGCCACCGCGGAGCGCACGCCGCTCTCGCGTGCGTCGCTGGACGAGCTGCTGGCGCTTGCCGCCGATGGGATCGAGCAGTTGCGCGGCGCCCAGCAGCAGGCGCTCGACGTCGCCTGAGGCAGGCGTGGCGGGCCGGCATGACGATACTTCCGGCGGTGAGCGCGCATCGGGCGCTCGGAGGCTGATGCTGGCCACGCGCAACGAGCACAAGCGTCGTGAGTTCGCGCGGTTGCTCCCCGGCTTCCGGGTCGACGTGCTGCCGGATCGGGTGATCCTCCCGCCCGAGGATGGCGACACGTTCGAGGCCAACGCGCTCGGCAAGGCTCGCGCGGCGGCCGCGGCGACCGGCAGGGCGAGCATCGCCGACGATTCGGGCATCGAAGCCGCCGCACTCGGCGGTGTGCCCGGCGTGCGTTCTGCGCGCTACGCCGGAGAGCACGCCTCCGACGAGCAGAACCTCGCCAAGCTGCTTGTCGAGGCGCCCGCGGGCAGCGCGCTCGCCTACGTGTGCGCGCTGGCCTACGTCGATCCTGTGGCCGGTGTGGAGCGTCTGTTCGAAGGACGTTGCGCCGGCCGGCTGGCCGAGCGTCCGCGCGGCGAGCGCGGCTTTGGCTATGACCCCGCGTTCCTGCCCGACGAGGAGTCTGGCGAGGTGACGATGGCCGAGCTCAGCGACGAGCGCAAGGACGCGATCAGCCACCGCGGTCGCGCGGTGCGCGCGCTGGGCGAGTGGCTCACAGCAGGTTGATCGCCGCCGAGGCGCCCACGGCGACGCTCAGCGCCGCATAGCCCGTGTAGCCGGACAGCAGCAGCAGCACCGCCGTGATCAGCGCGACGAGCACGGTTGTGATCCAGGCAAAACGGGAGAGCGGCATCGCGCCAGCGTATCCTTCCCGGCGGTGGCCTCACTTGCTCCCCAGCCCGCTCACGACCATCGCGACGCCTCTCGCCGTGAGGAGGAGTCTGCCGCAATTGGCTTTGGCGAGCGCCTGCTTGCGCGCGTCGCCGAGCGCGAGTCCCAGATCGTGCTCGGACTGGACCCCGATCCGAGCGCTCTGTGGCCCGCCGCCGCACAGCAAGGACGGGCCATGTCCGAGGACACGCCGCCGCAGGCGCGCGCGGCAGCAGCGGTACGCGCTCACTGCGAAGCGCTGATCGACGCGGCCGGGCCCGCGTGCGTGGCGGTCAAGCCACAGCTTGCGCGCTTCGAGCTGCTTGGCGCGTCGGGCCGCGAAGCGCTCGGGGCCGTCTGCGAGCACGCTCGACGGGCAGGACTGCTCACGATCGCCGACGGCAAGCGCGGCGACATCGACGTGAGCGCCGCCGCATACGCGCGTGCGCTGTACGCCGGTATCGACACCCCTTTCGGCGCGGTCGAGGGTCTGCACGTGGACATGGCCACCGTCAACCCGCTGATGGGCTCCGATGCGCTCGCGCCTTTCATCGCAGCCGCGCGCGAGTCCGTCTCGGCGGTGCTCGTGCTCGTGCGCACCTCCAATCCGGGCGCCGCCGACATCGAGGATCTCGAGCTCGCCGACGGCGCGCAGGTGTGGGAGCGGATCGCGGCGCTCGTGCGCACGCTCGGGGGCGATTGCGTGGGGGAGAGTGGCCTCAGCGACGTGGGCGCGGTGGTGGGCGCCACCGTCCCTGAGCATCTTGCGCGTGCCCGCGAGCTGATGCCCCATGCGGTTTTCCTGTTGCCGGGAGTCGGCGCTCAGGGCGGGCGCGTGGAGGATCTCGCGCCCGCGTTTGCGCCCGGTCGTGCCGGTGGTCTGATCAGCGCGTCGCGCTCGATCGCAAACGCCCACACGGCAAATGGCGGGGATCCTGCCGATGGGGCCCGCGCCGAGGCCGAGCGCTTGCGCGAGCTCGCCTGGACCCTCAGCGATTCGTAGCAGGCGAATCCGCCAAAAAGAACATACGCGGTTGCGGTTGGCCGACCATCGCGGCTGAATTTATCCAGATTTATCTGCTGTATCGCGGCTTCTCCGGTAGCCTCTGTGGAGCGCATGGGCCGTGGGTCGGCCCCAGTCGCAGAGGAACGCGGATGCAGAGGACCAGATGATCATCACGGTCACGCTCAACGCGGCGATCGACAAGTCGCTCTCGGTGCCCAATTTCCGCCTCGGACGGCGCCACCGCACCGTCGAGCAGCGCACGATGGCCGGCGGCAAGGGCGTCAACATCGCGCGTGCCCTGAAGGCGCTCGGTCAGCCGGTGATCGCCACGGGTCTCGCGGGTGGCGCGACGGGCACCCACATAGTCGAGCAGCTCACCGAGGAGGCGATCCTCAACGACTTCGTGCGCATCCGCGAGGAGTCGCGCACCAACACCTCGGTGCTCGATCCCACCAGTGGCGAGCAGACCGAGGTCAACGAACGCGGTCCCGCCGTCTCCGAGCAGGAGATCGAGCTGTTCCGCGACAAGCTGCTCTACCTGGCGCGCGGCGCCGCGATCGTCGTACTCGCCGGATCGCTGCCGCGCGGTGTCTCCTCGGAGATCTACGCCGAGCTGATCCGCGAGCTGCACAAGGCCGGCGTCACCACCGTGCTCGACACCGACGGCGATCCGCTGCTGCACGCCGTGCGCGCCGAGCCTGATGTCGTCTCCCCGAACATTCTCGAGGCCGAGGAGCTCGTCGGCCACGAGTTCGCAAGCGAGGAGGAACGATTGCTCGCCGTGCGCGAGATCGTCGAGCTCGGCCCGAGCGAGGCGATCATGACGATGGGCGACGGTTGCGTCGCCGACGTGCAAATCGAAGGCAGATCGTGCCTGCGTCGCGCCCGCATCGAGCAGCGCGAGCCGGTCGCCAGGCGTGGTTCGGGTGACGCTTTCCTGGCGGGCTATGTCGCCGCTCGCTACGAGGGTCGCGCGCCGGATCAGTGCCTGCGCTTCGGCGTAGCCTGTGGCGCGGAGTCCACCGGAAGGCTCGGTGCGGGGCTGATCGACCCGAAGGAGGCCCGGCGCATGATGGGCGCGGTCGAGGTGGGCGAGGTAGAACTACCCGCCGAGGTTGGTTGAGAGCCAAGAGCCTCAGCCGCCGGCGACGTCTCTGCGCAGAAACACCAGATACGCGGCAAACAGCGCAGGTCCCGCGTACAGCGCGCACACCCACAGCGAGTGCGTGACCGGTGCCCAGTCGGTTGGGGTGCGCAGCAGCCCGTGCCAGCCCTGGAACTGTTCGGTGAGCAGGTAGGGCTTGATGCCTTCCAAGCCCGGAATCCCCTGGACGATGTACAGCAGGATCACGAACCCGATCGTGCCGACGACGGCGGCTGTGCTGTTGCGCGTCGTGGTCGAGAGCAGCACGCCGATGCACGCGACCGTGAGCAGCGGGATCAGATAGCAGCCGTTTGCCGCGAACACGAGCAAAAGACCTTCCGAGGCGGAGACCACGCTTCCCGACAGCGTGACGATCGGGTGAAAGCCCCACGAGAGCACACCCGCCACGGTCGCCACGATCGCCGAGAGGAACACCGCGAGCGCGCCGTAGCTCAGTGCCGCGAGCGTCTTGGCGGCGAACACCTGGCCGCGGTTGACCGAGCGCGTGAGGATCGTCTTCAGCGTGCCGTTGCCGTCCTCGGCGGCGACGATGTCACCCGCCACCAGCGCCGCGATCAGCGGCAGCATGAAATAGGCCTGGAACTCGAGCATCAGCACCGGAGTCGCCAGCCCGGACTGGGTGATCTGGGTGGCGATGATGCTCTCGCCGCCGTGACCCTGGTGCTGGTGGAAGTTCTGGACGACGACGAAGATCAACGGCAGCAACACCGCCAGGCCGAGGCCAAGGTAGGTGCGCTTCTGGGAGACGAGCTTGCGCAGCTCCCAGCGGTAGACGGTCAGCGTCGAGGGCCCTCGAAAGCGGGCCATGCCGGTTGTCGGAGCGGCGGGGGAAGCCGCGACGCTGCTCATGCGAGGGTCTTGGGCGTCGTTGACGGCGTGGCGCCGTTGGTCTCGGTCAAACGGAAGAACAGGTCCTCGAGCGTTGCCAACTCCGGTGTGAGCGCGAGGACCCCGATGCCCGCGCTCGCGAGCACAAGCGACAGCGTGCCCACCTCGCGCTCCTGTGCCTGCAAGCCGATCCCGTGCTCGCCGGCGGTCACGCGCTCGACCCCCGCCTGGGTGCGCACGATCTCCAGGGCATGCGCGTCGTCGGTTGTGCGCAGCCGGTAGCCCGCGCCGCCCTGACGGCGCAGGTCGGCCAGAGCGCCCTCGTAGACGACTTTCCCGCGGTCAACGATCGCGACGCGATCGCACAGTTCCTGCACCTCGGGCAGCTGGTGGCTGGAAAGCAGCACCGTGATGCCCTCTCCGGCGAGCCGGCGGATCAGCAGGCGCATGTCGCGCATCCCGGCCGGATCCAGACCTGTGGCAGGCTCATCGAGGATCAACAGGCGGGGCTTGCGCAGCAGCGCCGCGGCAATCCCCAGACGTTGGCGCATGCCGTGCGAGTAGCCGCCGACCTTGTGCTTGGCTCGGTGTGCAAGCTCGACGACCTCGAGCACCTCTTCGATGCGCTCACGGGCGCGATCTCCGTCGAGCGCCGCCAGCAGTTCGAGGTTCTTGCGGCCGGTCATGTACGGGTAGAAGCGTGGCGCCTCGACGAACCCGGCGACACCCTCCAGCGCCCGTGCGCCCGCTCGCAGCGGGTCTCGCCCGAACAACTCCACCACGCCCTCGGTGGGGGCGATCAGGCCGAGCGCCATTCGCAGCGTCGTCGTCTTGCCCGCGCCGTTGGGGCCGAGGAAGCCGTACACGTCGCCGCTCTGGACGTTCAGATCGATGCGATCGACCGCGAGAACGTCCTTGTAGCGCTTCACCAGGCCACGCGCCTTGACGGGCTGGGCCTCTGCGTCGGTCACCTACAGGCCTCGCGCGAACGCCTCTATCGATGCCGGTGTGACCGATCCGGCGAGCAGGTAGCGGGTGCCCGCGCGCTCGAAGGTCAAGAGCGTGCCCAGCTGTGTCGGCAGCTCGGTTGCGCTGGCGCCGTCGATGTCGACCTTCGGCAGATCTTCAAGCTCAGAGGACGTGGTGTCTCCGGCGCCCGCCTTCACGGGGCTTTCGACCAGTGCGATCGCGCCAAGGCCCTTGCCACTGGTGCTCACGTGTGGCTTGGTGCCGTCGGAGGGGGAGCCGGCGGCATCCGGGCCGTGCTTGGTCGGCAGCGTGACTTCTTCGATCTTCGCGTTCGCCGGCGGGGTGAAGTCGAGCGTCGAGCTTTCGACCGGACCGTAGGAGATGCTGGTGGTCGCCAGTTCGATTACAGGCGCGGCGCCGGTACTCGAGTAAATCGCCGCGCGCAGCGGCACGCCGTTGGCGGCGTCCCACGACAGCTCGGCGCCACCGATCAGCCCGCCGTTTTCGCGCGGCGAGACTCGCACGGTGTAGGCGGCCTGTCCGGCCACGTCGCTCGGCGTCGCACCGGAGATGTCGGCGTGCTTGCCGGCGCGAGCGATGCCTTCTTCGATTTCGGCGACCGTGGGGACTTCGTGACCGGGGGCGTTCGAGCACGTCGGCGGACACGCAGAGCCGGGATATGGATGGCTTGCTGTCCCGGAGCCACTGGGTTCGGAGCTGCCTCCGGAGCCGGCGTCGCCCGATCCCGCCGGCGGCGTGTAGCGGTAGAGCGTGTTCGTGGCCGCGTCGTACAGCGACAGACTGTGGCCGTCATAGAGGATCTGGGTGTCGCCTTCTTCAGACTGCAGTTCGAGCCGCGCGCGTCCTTCCGAGCCGATCCACAGGCGCCCCGACGCGCCCTCGATCAGCGGATTGGAGGCGAGCTTGCCGGCTTCGCCGCCCGAGTCGGCGAGGTTCGCGCCTTCGAGCAGATGGTCGGTGAGCTGGATGCGCGCGCTCACGCCGCTGACCTTCGGCGCGCTCAGCGCCTCCTGGACAGCGTCCGCAAGGGGCCTGGGGGGCGGTGTGGGCCCCGCGCCCAGCGCCATCGCGAGCGCGGTCGCGCCGATCCCCACAGCCACCACCACGCCGCACAGGAGCAGCAACCGAGACAAGGGCAGGCGACGTAGGATGTTCACGTGGGCACGCTCGTTGTATTCATGCGGTAATCGACCTATCACCAGCGTAGCGCTGCTTCTATGCGCTCGCTAAAGCTTTGCGAAGAGACCTCTCATGAGACCTCAAAGCCGGAGCCTCATGTATCGTGCCGACCCGATGCCACACACAGAGTCAAAGTCTCGCGCGCGGATGATCTATCTCGCGGTGGTGCTCGCGTTCGCGTTCGGGCTGGTCGTTCCCGTGCTCGTGCTCGTCCACAACGCCAACAACAAGGCCGCCTCCGGGCCCGGAGGAGTCCGTCTGACCGCCGAGGAGCAGCACGGTCGCGTGCTGTTCTCCGATTCGTGCGCGTTCTGCCACACACTCTCCGCGACCAACTCCGTCGGACGGACCGGCCCCAATCTCGACATCCGCGTCGGCAAGGAGATCACGACCGAAGCGGCTCGCCGAGCATTCGTGCTGAGCACGATCGTCGAAGGCCGTGCACTCGGTCTCGGGAACATGCCGGCGAACCTCTACCAAGGCAGAGAAGCCGAATCGGTGGCGGACTTCGTGGCTGCCGTAGCCGGACGCTGAGAGCCCGCGGGCGCGGCTACCGAGAGACGGCACAGCCCACCCAAAGGGGCCGCTGGAGTCCGCCCCGGGTACTGCGTAGAATCCGCCCCTGGTACCGCATAGAGTCCGTACCTGGCACTACATAGAGCCGCGTCGAACAATGGCTAGAGTCCGCCGCGGCCACTGTTAGCATCGCCCGATGCCACGAGCCGAGGCCCGCGAGTGGTGGGCCGATGTCGAGGATGTGCGTGAGCGGATCGAGCGTCGTCGAGCACGCGAAAGCAGCGCCTATCGCGACAGCGCCAGTCGCGCCGCAGGTTCCACGGGGCTGACTCCGGCACTACATCGCGGAGTCCGCGAAATCCGACCCGGACAGCGACTGATGCTCGTCGAGACAGCGGCTCCGCCGGCGAGCGAGGCGCGGCGCAAGCGCCCACGTCCACGCCCCGCGCAGCGTGTTGGTCCCCGCCCCGACATGATTGCCGCCTGGGCGGTCGCGCTCGGCGTCCTGCTCGTGGTCGTAGCCATCTTGAGCGCGCACGGCTGATCGCGACTTTTTGGCCAACCGTCGATAGCGGGCCGTTGGCCCATCGAATACGCTGGCAGCAGCATGGCCGAACTGCCAAAGACCGCCGCTGACGTCAGGGCGCTTGTCGAGGAGCGCGATATCCGCTTCATCCGCTTCTGGTTCACCGACATCCTCGGTCAGCTCAAGTCGTTCTCGATCAACTCGCAAGAACTCGAGGATGCATTCGAGGCGGGGATGGGCTTCGACGGCTCTTCGATCACCGGCTTCAACGCGATCGAGGAGTCCGACATGATCGCGCTACCCGACCCGAGCACGTTCGCGGTGCTGCCGTGGCGCCCCGAAGAGCAGGGCGTGGGGAGGATGTTCTGCGACATCGTCACCCCCGAGCGCACACCGTACGAGGGCGATCCCCGGCACGTGCTGCGCCGAGCCCTCGAGCGTGCGCAGGGAATGGGCTTCGACACTTTCAACGTCGGTCCCGAGCTCGAGTACTTCCTGTTCAAAGACAGCAAGTCCACCGAGGTGCTGGACGAAGGCGGCTACTTCGACCTGACCACGCTCGACGCCGGCACCGATGTGCGCCGCGAGACGGTGCTCGCGCTCGAACAGCTCGGCATCCATGTCGAGTACACCCATCACGAGGTCGGCCCTTCCCAGCACGAGATCGACATGCGCTACGCGCCCGCGCTGAAGATGGCCGACGACTGCATGACCTACCGCATCACCGTCAAGGAGTACGCCGTGAAGTACGGCTGGCACGCCACGTTCATGCCCAAGCCGCTGTTCGGCGAGAACGGTTCGGGGATGCACACCCACCAGTCGCTGTTCGCGGATGGCAAGAACGCGTTCTACGACCCCGACGACCAGTACTTCCTCTCCGACGTCGGCAAGGCGTTCATCGCCGGTCAGCTCAAGCACGCGCGCGAGATCTGCTCGATCTTCGCGCAGTGGGTCAACTCCTACAAGCGGCTCGTGCCGGGGTACGAGGCGCCCGTATACGCGGCATGGTCGCGGCGCAACCGCTCGGCGCTCGTGCGCGTGCCGCTGTATCACCCCGGCAAGGAGCAGGCCACGCGCATGGAGCTGCGCTGCCCCGATCCCGCGTGCAACCCCTACCTGACCTTCGCCGTGCTGCTGCAGGCGGGCCTCGAGGGGATCGAGAAGGGCTATGAGCTGCCCGACCCGATGGAGAAGAACCTCTACCACCTCACGGCCGAGGAGCGCCGGCGCCTGGGAATCGAGCAGTTGCCGGAGTCGCTCGGCGAAGCGATCGAGATCAGCGCCGAGTCAGAGCTGGTGCTGCGCACGCTCGGCGAGCACACGTTCAACCGCTACATCGAGATCAAGCGCCAGGAGTGGGAGGACTACCGGGTCCAGGTCACTCAGTGGGAGCTTGACCGCTACCTGTCGATTTTGTAGGCAGCTCACACGCGATCGGGCGCGGCGGGGCAAGCGTCCAGTGCATCGCCTGCAGCATGTGCCCGAAGGCGCTCGGGTGTCTCGGCGCGATCGTCTGCAACAGCGCGATCGTGCCGGCGCTGTGCCGTGCGTAGCGCTCCTCGCCCGTGAGCTGTGCGAGGCGCAGCAGGCCCAGCGCGGCGCTCGAGGAGCCCGCGGGAATCGGCGAGTCCTCGAGCTCCTTGCGCCTTGCGATCAACTGTTCGCCGTCCGCGGCCGTCGAGAAGAAGCCGCCCTGCTCGGCGTCTGAGAAACGCTCGATCAGCCCGTCGGCGAGCGTCGTCGCCTCGGTGAGCCAGCGCTCCTCGCAATTTGCTTCGAACAGGCCGATCAACGCCTCCAGCATGAACGCGTAGTCCTCCAGGTAGGCACCGATCTTCGCCTCGCCGTCGTTGTAGGAGCGCAACAGCCGGCCCTGCTCGTCGCGCAAGTCGCGCAGCACGAATTCCGCGCACTCGACGGCGGCGTCGAGGAATTGCTCGCCCATGCGATCAACAGGCATGTCGGGGTGCGATCGCTGCTCCTTGGGGCCTGTGGTCGTCGTGCCGCTCAGCTGTGTGCCAACCTCCGCCAGCGCGGCGATCGTCAGCGCGTTCCAGCTCGTGATGCGCTTGTCGTCGAGCCCGGGTCTCGTGCGCTCTTCTCGAGCTTCGAGTAGCCGCTCGCGAATGCGCTCACGGGTGGGCGCGTCCGGTCGTGGACCACGATCCTCAAGCACATTCAACCCCGGCTCGGGATGGTGAGGGTCCACGAAGTTGCCCTGCTCGCTCGCACCGAACCAGCGGATCGCGGCCTTGGCGTCCTCGCCAAGCGCCTGCTCCAGCTGCTCGACGGTCCACACGTAGAAGCTTCCCTCCACACCGTCGGAATCGGCGTCGAGCGCGCTGTAGAAACCCCCCTCGGGGCCGCGCATCTCGCGCAGAGCCCACGTCAGCGCGTCGCGGCACACCTCCAGCAGACCCGCGTCCCCCGACAGCTGGAAGCCGTGCAGATACGCACGCGCGAGCAGCGCGTTGTCGTAGAGCATCTTCTCGAAATGCGGCACCGTCCAGGTGGAGTCGACCGCATAGCGATGAAAGCCGCCGCCCACCTGGTCATGGATGCCGCCTCCCGCCATCGAGCGCAGCGTGTACAGCGACATCTCGCGCTCCCCGCGCGCCATCAGGAACTCGAGCGCCGATGCTTGGGGGAACTTCGGCGCTCCCCCAAAACCCCCGTTGATCGCGTCGAAGATGCCTCTCAACCCATCCACAGCAGTGTCGAGTGCGCTCTCCTCGAACGCGCCCTCGACCGGCGCGAGCCGCGCTCCACCCAACAGCTGCTCGCGAAGCTGCTCGCCGCTTGCCCGGATCTCCTCGCCGCGCTCGCCCCACGCTTCGGCCACCGCCAGCAGCACCTGCGGGAAAGACGCCATCCCCGGGCGCTCCCGTGGCGGGAAGTAGGTGCCGCCGTAGAACGGCAAGCCCTCCGGGGTCAAGAACACGTTCAGCGGCCAGCCCCCGTGACCGGTCATGCCCTGCACGGCCTCCATGTACAGCGCGTCCACGTCCGGGCGCTCCTCGCGATCGACCTTCACGCACACGAACCGCTCGTTCATCAGCTGCGCGATCTGCTCGTCCTCGAAGCACTCGCGCTCCATCACATGACACCAGTGACAGGAGGAGTAGCCGATCGACACCAGCAGCGGAACGTCACGCTCATGGGCACGCTCGCGAGCGTGCGGTCCCCACGGCAGCCAGTCGACCGGGTTGTGCGCGTGCTGGCGCAGGTATGGAGAGCTCTCGTGGACGAGCGCGTTGGGCACGCCCTCAGCCTAGTGGTAGTCCGCAGGCTGGGCGTGGGGCGCCCGCAGGTCTCCAGGGGAGAGGCTTTACTGGGCTCCGCGTCAGGGAACTTGCGCAAGCGCGGGCCGGCGAAAGCGCACGTCCAGCGCCGGCCAGCTCGTGTCAGGCGCGCCAACCTTCGCGAGCTTCACCTTGGCGAGGTCCACGTCGAAGCGCCGTCCCCCCAGCGTGCCGGTGACGTGCGCGCCGCCGCCGATGCGCACGGTGCCGCTTGCCGCGCGTGAGCCTTCGACGCGTAGGTCGGCGGCCTGCAGCTGGCCGTCCCGCACCGGGAAGCTGCCGGTGATCTGCACGCCGCCCACGAACGACAGGCGGTGCAGTTGAAGCGCCGAGGAGGTGAACTTCGCATAGCCGCCGCGCAAACCGCCAAAGCTCGACCCGCTGGGTAGTTCCTGCTCGGCCTGCAGCGTCGCGCCGATCACCTGCCGTTCGAGATCCACGATCGTTTCGAGCACCACCGTGAGTGTGCGCCCGGGTGTTCCCGCGACTCCCCCCACCGCTTTGACGGAGGACAGCTTCGCCGGGACGATCGGCGTTGGGGAGAAGGGGTTCTGGGCCGGCGCGCATTGTTCTACGGCGGCGCCGGAGAAGAACGCCTTCACCGCGTTCTGCGCGCAGCCGCTGAATTCGGTGCCGAGCACCGAATGTCCCGTGTAGGGGACCACGACCAGATCCGAGCCCGGGATTCGCGCCGCCACCGCTTCGGCCCCGGAGGTGGGCGTGCGCAAATCCTGCGCGCCGGAGAGGATCAGCGTCGGCACATCCGGTAGCGGGGCGATCGCCGGTGGCGGCGGTGCCGTGTTCGGCCATTGCGCGCAGGCGGGCACCACGCTGTCGGCCCACTCGATGCTCGCGCTGAACGGATAGAACGCGGATGCCGGCACGGCCCGCAACGCGCTCAGTGCTTCGGCAAGCCGCGCGCTCGGGGGTGCCGAGGGCTGCCAGGGAAACGGCTCCTCTTCGCAGGTCGTGTCCGCGAACAGCGCTTCGTCGACGCCGTCGGAGCTCGCCAGCGGCACACCGGGCAGGTTCGGGATCAGTCCCTCGGAGAGCAGGTTCAAGCGCAGCAGCGGCGCCGGGTCGCCGCGCAACGCCGATTGCACCGACGCCGGCAGCAGCGCCCGCAAGGCCGGGTTCAAGTCGCCCGCGTCGATCAAGTCGAGCAGACCGACGCTTGACATCGTGGCGCGGTGGCTGTGTCCCGAGCCGTCGTAGACCGTGCCGTTGAGGGCGTGCTTTTGCATCCTTGCCACCAGGCGCGCGATGTCTCCAAGTGGATTGCCGGTGATACCGGCGCACGCGCTCTGCGAGCACAGCTCTTCGAAGACCGGCTTCATCGCCTTGAACGTCGCGAGCGTGAACGGGTCGTCGCGTTCGCTGGGCACCACCGAGTCGAGCACCAGTGCTTCGACGTTCTGGGGGTAGCGTTCTGCGTACTCCAGTGCCACCTTCGTGCCATAGGAGGTCCCGTACAGCACGAGCTTTTCATAGCCCATCGCCTGGCGGATCGCCTCGATGTCGGCCACCGATTCCTGGGTCGTGTAGGAGCCTCGCGCGGGGCCGATCTGCTGTGCGCAGCGTTCGAACGCCGCTCCGATCGAGCCAAACACTTCATTTGCTTCGAGCGCCGAGCATGCAAGCGGCCCCGACGTGCCGGTTCCGCGCTGGTCGAACACGACCAGGTCGCGCGTGGTCAGCGCCGGCGCGACCTCCTGGGCCATCGCGGCCGCCAGTGGGTCGGCCGCCTGCCCTGGCCCGCCGGCGAGTCCCACGACCGCCGTGCTGGCCGATCTTTGATCGGTCGGTGTGGCGCTTGCCTGCAAGCGCTCGACGCTCAGCGCCACGGTGCCCGCCACGGCGCCGCCGCGCTCAAGCGGCACGTCGAGCGTCGCGCAGGAGAGGTCGGGGCTGGCCGCGCAGGGGGCGAACGCGAGGGCGCCGGCCGATGCCGGCGTTGTGCTCGCGAGGGCGACTGCCAGCAGCGGCGTGCCGAGTGTCAAAGCCAGTATCCGTCGCCCCATCGACCACCACGTTAGCCGCGTTGCCTGAATGCCACGTGAAGAACCGCGTGTCGCGTGCCCGGGACCGGCTTCGGCGCGGTGGTGTGCCGCGAGCCGGCGAGCTATTCGCCGCGGAATCGCAGGGTTGCAAGATGCCGTGCGAACCTGAGCGCGTCGCCCGGGTTTCCCGACAGCACCAATGTCGAAGCACCGGCTTCGGCCACGCTTGCCGGGAACGACGCGAGGTGCACGTGCTTGCCCGCAAGCGCTCCGCTGAGCGCCCCACCCGCGGCGATCCGCAGGGTCCCGTGCGCGGCTGCCGATCCGCCGATCCGCAGGGTCGTGCGGCCCGCGAGGTCGCTGCCGGACACCGTCACGCCCGGAACATAGGAGTAGTCGTGCAGCACCACCGCGCCTTTGACGATTCCGCCCCACCCGGCGAGCAGCCCGCCGGTGCGCACCGACAGCGAGGTGAGCGAGCCTTCGCTTTCGCCTTCGCCGCGTTCGGCGGCCGCCAGCGCGATCTGCCGATCGAAGTCCGCGGCGGTCCGCACGACCGCCGCGAGCGTGCGCCCGGACAGGCCGTGACTGCCCTTGGCGGGTGGCACTTCCGCGAGCCTGGTGGGCGGCAGCGGGGTCGGGAGGTAGGAGGCGGGCGGCGTTCGCACGGCGCATTGCGCGATCGGCTTGCCTTTGAACATCGCCTGCAGCGCGTTGCTCGCGCACTTGCTCGGCTCGGTGCCGAGCACCGAATGACCCGTGTTCGGCACCACCAGCAGATGCGAGTCGGGGATCTGCGCGGCCACCTCTCGCGCGTTTGCCGTCGGTGTGCGCAGATCGTCCGCGCCGCTCAAGATCAGTGTTGGCACGTTCGGGAGGGGCGCGGTGTCCATTTCCGGGGCGCCTTCGGTGAGCGGCCACTGCGAGCAGGCCGGCATGTCGCTGAGCGCCAGCGCGTTGGCGGGTGTGAACGGGGCGAAGGCCCTGGCGGGTTGAGCGGCAAGCGCTGTGCGCGCTTCGCGCAGGCGCGTGAGCGGGCCTGCGGCCGGATTCCAGGGGAACGCCTCCTCGTCGCACACCGACGAGTAGTACAGCGGCGCGTCAAAGCCCTCGGCGAGCGATTCGGGTTCGCTTTCCGAGCGTTCCGCGCGAGTCTCCAGACGCGCGAGCGAGGCCGTGTCGCCCCGTATCGCGGCGCGCACCGCGGCCGGGAATTCAGCGCGCAGAATCGGGTCCAAGTCGCCCTCCACGAGGATCCCGATCAGGTCGCTCGAGGAGATGTAGGTCGTGTGGGGCTTGCCGTCTTCGCCGACCACGCGCCCGCGCAGGCGCCCGCCGGCGATGCGTCTCACCAGGCGCGCGAGATCGCTGACAGGTTCGGGTGTGATGTGCGCGCACGCCCTCCCCGAGCACAGTTGGCGCAGCACGCGTCCCACCGCCGCGAAGGTCGTCTTGTCGAGCGGTTCGGGCCCGGAAGGCGGCACGACCGAGTCGAGCACCAGCGCTTCCACGTGGCTCGGGTACTCCTGGGCATAGTGCTCGGCGACCTTCGTGCCATAGGAGGTCCCGTACAGCACGAGCTTTTCATAGCCCCCGGCCTGGCGGATCGCCTCGATGTCGGCGACCGTCTCGGCGGTCGTGTAGAGGCCACGGGTCGGGCCGAGCTGCCCGGCGCAGATCGCGATCGCGTTCGGCGGCGAGTCGCCGCTGAGATGTTCGAACGCCGGGCACGACAGCGGATGGGACAGGCCCGTGCCGCGCTGGTCGAACACGATCAGGTCGCGTGTGGAGACGATCGGCCCGAGCAGTTCGGTGAAATCTTCCATGAACGGGATCGCCGCTTGTCCGGGGCCTCCGGCGAGCGCGATCACCGCGTCCTTGGACTGGCCGGTCGGCGCGAGGTGGCGACGCATCGCAAGCACGATCGTTCCGTCGCTCAGATTACCTGGATCGAGCGGCACCGTCAGGTGACCGCAGGCGACCTGATTCGAGTCGCCGCACGGCGTCCATGCGATCTGGGCCTGTGCGGCGGCTGCGCACAGTGTCGCGCAGGCCAGCACGGCCAGGAATGCGCTTGCGAGTGTCCTGGCGGCTCGTCGCATCAATCGGAATCTAGCGGACGGTCGGGGAGCGTGCGCCGAGCGCCTCCGCGCACCGCTCGAGGCCCGCAAAGAAGCGGCAGGGTGCATCTGGCGGTAGGCTCGCCCAGCTATGGCTCTCGACCGCGAGACGATCGACGCGCCCGCCGCGCCCGCCGCGATCGGCCCCTACAGCCATGCCGTGCGCGCGGACTCGCTGCTGTTCTGCTCAGGCCAGATTCCGCTCGATCCCACAAGCGGCGAGCTGGTGGGCGCAACTGCGGCCGAGCAGGCGCGCCAGTGCCTCACGAATCTCGCCGCGGTCTGCGATGCGGCCGGCGCGTCGCTTGCCAACGCGGTGCGCCTCACGGTCTACATGACCGACCTCTCGGAGTTTGCCGAGGTGGGGGAGGTCTACGCGACGTTCTTCGAGAACTCCCCGCCGGCGCGCGTGGCGGTGGGGGTGGCAGCCTTGCCCAAGGGCGCCCAGGTCGAGATCGACGCGATCGTGGCCCTCTTGTAGCTCCTCAAATTCTTAGGGAAGACCGGGCCGCATGCGGCCCGGTCCCGACCCGTACATGTACGGGTCGGCCACCCGGCACATGTGCCGGGTGGAACAGGCAGGAAGAAAAAAGCACATGTACCGTCCCGTCGACCGGTGCATGCACTGGGCGGAACAGCATCAACGACCTCGCAGCTCTGCGCGCTTGACCTTCCCGCTGGCGGTCTTCGGCAGCTCCTCCACGAACTCCACGATCCGCGGGTACTTGTAGGGAGCCGTCTCGCGCTTGACGTGCTCCTGCAGGTCTCGTGCCAGCTCGGGGGAGGGTGTTTGCCCGTCGCGCAGCACCACCACCGCGCGCACGACCGCGCCACGCTCCTCGTCGGGTGCGGCCACGGCCGCGGCCTCGGCGACCGCGGGATGCGCCACGAGCGCCGACTCCACCTCGAACGGGCCGATCCGGTAGCCGGCGGAGACGATCACATCGTCGGAGCGCCCCTCGAAGTGCAGGTAGCCGTCCTCGTCTTCGCTCACGCGGTCGCCGGTGTGCCACGGGCCCTGCTCGCGGCGGTCCTCGACACTCCAACTCCCGTCGGGGTCTCGCCGGACCCCCTCGCCGAGGTATCCGAGGAAGAACGTTGGCACGCTCTCGGGGTCTGCCACCAGCTCGCCGTCGAGCACGCTCAGGCGAGTGCCCTCGAGCGCCCTGCCCATCGAGCCGGCACGCGCCTGCACGTGGATCCCCATGCCCGTCATCTGCCCGGTCTCGGTCTGCCCGTAGCCGTCGCGGATGTCCAGCCCGGTGGCGTCCCGCCACACCTTCAGCACCTCCGGGTTGAGCGCCTCGCCCGCGGCCACCATGCCCCTCAGGCTCGGTAGCGCTCGCAGCCGCGCGCGCTTGGCGATCACGCGGTACTCGGTGGGCGCCATGCACAGCACGCTCACCCGCTCCCGTTCGATCAACTCGAGCCGCTCGTGCGGATCGAAGCGCGCGTCGTGCAACAGCGCCGGGGCGCCCATCAGCCATGGCGCCATGAACACGTTGCGCGCCGACTTGCTCCAGCCGCTCGCCGCGGTGCACCACACCAGCTCCCCCTCGCGCGCGCCCAGCCATTGCTCGGCCTGCACCCGCTGCCCGTACAGGTAGCGCTGAGCGTGCACCACCGCCTTCGGCTCCCCCGCGGTGCCGCTCGTGAACGCGATCAACGCGGGGTCGCCCTCGGTCAGCTCTGCGTAGGGAGAGGGCCCGGATGGGAGCGTAGGTGTGGAGGTACGAAGCGCGTGGGAGGGATCGTCGGGGTCGGCGAGCGGCAAATGGTCGGTAGCGGGGGCGAACAATGCTTCGTCGGGCACATACAGCACCTCGCAGTCCGGTTGGGCTCGCTCGATCTCCACGCGGTTGCGCACGTCGGCCACGATCAACGCCGGGCGCGCCACCTCCAGGCGCAGGCGCAGATCCTTGGCGCGCAGCTGCTCGGTGCATGGCAGCGCCACTGCTCCCATGCGAAAGCAAGCCATCATCGCGAGCACCCACTCCGGCCGGTTGCCGATCAGCGTCATCACGACGTCGCCACGTCCAACGCCGCGCTGTGCAAGCGCTCCCGCCAGTCGAGCGCCGGTCGTCTCGATCTCGCCGAAGCTCCACTCGAGCCGGGTGCCATCGCGCCGCAGCTCGACGAGCGCCAGACCCCCGGACGGGCGAGCGGCAATGAGGTCTCGGGCGAAGTTCATCGCGGGTATTCTCTCGATACCCGACGAAAAGCGACGATGGAGCCCCACGAATGGCTGTAGCCCCCGCCCCCTTCACCGAGAAGACCGACGAGCAGAAGGCGATCACCGAGATGGTGCATCAGTTCGCCGACGAGCAGATCCTCCCCAACGCCGAGCACTACGACCACGAGGATCAGTATCCCGAGCCGATCGTCGAGCAGATGAAGGAGCTCGGCCTGTTCGGCGTCACGATCCCCGAGGAGTACGGCGGCATGGGGCTCGACCTCACGACCTACTCGATGATCGTCGAGGAGCTATCGCGCGGCTGGATCTCGATCTCGGGCGTCATCAACACCCACTTCATCGGCTCCTACCTGCTGATGAAGTTCGGAAGCGAGGAGCAGAAGCAAAAGTACTTGCCGCGCATGGCCACGGGGGAGATACGCGCCGCCTTCTCGCTGTCCGAGCCCGAGCTGGGCTCGGACGTGCAGGCGATCAAGACCTCCGCCAAGAAGACCCCGGAGGGCGACTACGAGATCAACGGGCAGAAGATGTGGGTCACGAACGGCCTGATGAGCTCGCTCGTGTTCGTGCTCGTCAAGACCGACCCCGACGCATCTCCGCGCCACAAGGGCTTCACCTGCTTCATCGCCGAGAAGGAGGGGGGCGTCTCCGAGAACACGGGCCCCTACGCCGGCCTGAGCGTGCCCCCGAAGATCAAAAAGCTCGGCTACAAGGGCGTCGAGTCCACCGAGCTCGTGTTCGACGGCTACAGGTGTCCGGCGGAAAACGTGCTCGGCGGCGAGGAGGCCGGGCTCAACAAGGGCTTCGTACAGATGATGGACGCCTTGGAGGTCGGTCGCGTCAACGTCGCCGCGCGCGGCGTCGGCATCGCCCAGCGCGCGCTGGAGCTGGCATTGCGCTATTCCCAGGAGCGCAAGACCTTTGGCAAGCCGATAGCAGAGCACCAGGCGATCCAGTTCAAGCTCGCCGACATGGCCACCCAGGTCGACGCCGCGCGCCTGCTCACGTTGCGCGCCGCGCGCCTGAAGGACGCGGGCGTGCGCTCGGACCTGGAGGCCGGCATGGCCAAGCTCTTCGCTTCCGAGGCCGGCCGCTTCTGTGTGGAGGAGTGCTTCCGCATTCACGGTGGCTACGGCTACTCAAAGGAGTACGAGATCGAGCGTCTCTACCGCGACGCGCCGCTACTGTTGATCGGCGAGGGCACCTCGGAGATCCAGCGCATGGTGATCGGCAAGAAGCTTCTGCAAAGACACAAGATTTGAGCCCTGTGTCAATCGCGCAGGATTCGGAGGGAGGCGGCTGATGAGTGGCGACGCGAAGACCCTGATCGAGACGGCGGCACGACGCTTCGTCGAGGAAGTACCGGCGCTTGCGCCGATGAAGCTAGTCGTCGGCGTCGAGCTGCACGGTCGCGGCGACGTCCAGCACTTCCGCTTGCAGATGCCCGAGGCGCAGGTCACAAAGGGTCCCGCCGACGACGCGCGCATCAATGTGGAAATGCGTCGCGAGTTCTTCAACATCATGGCCGCCGAGGGCAAGGTCCCCGACTGGATCGAGGCATTCACCTACGGCAAGGCCAAGGCCACCGGACCAACACAGTTCCTGAAGCTGATCTCCACGGTGGTGGACAAGCAGCAGGAACGCGAGCGGCTCAAATCAGCTCGCAAGCACGCCTGATCTGCAAGCACCCCCTCCGTCGTCTTTCGCCTAAAAGCGCCTAGACGTTCGCTGAGCAAGCCAGACAAGGACGCAGGGAGCGAAATGTGCTTTTGCACATGAGCTGGCCGATCGGAGATCCCGTGGATCTTCGATCGTTAGGACGCAGTATGGCGCCGCTCAGCGAACGTCTAGTGGTAGGCGAGGATCTGCTGTGCCAGGAACGCCAGCGAGGCGAGCATGCAAAGGCACATCACGATCAGTGAGAAGTTTTCGCTCACGGTGCGCATACCTTAGCGCCCTCGGCCCTGGAGGGTGTTGGTGAGGGTCCTGGGTGGGGTGTGGGTGTCATCCACTTTTTGTGAGATTCGCAATAGTGACTACAATTTGTAGTTATTATTGTAGTCTTCAGGAATAGTAGATATACGCACCAGCCAAGATTTGTGCTTTTCGGCACATTTTCTGATCAGGGCAAGCGCAGTGGAGCCGAGCTACCGAGCACGTTGCCGTTCGCGTCGAGCGCGCGCGTCTCCACGTAGGTTGCGCTGCTCGTGACGCTCGCCTGCGTTTGAAAACCGCTCCGTGGGACGGTCGCGAGCGGCGTCAGCGAGCTGGGGGAGGCGCCTGCCAGCACCTGCCAGGATGCCACTTCGGTCGCGCCGTTCCAGCTGGTCAGCACCGTGATGCCCGAGCCGTTGCGCTTTGCCACGATCGCCGGTGGACTGCTCGGATGGCCGCTCCACGGAGACAGGTAGGTGCGGAAGTCCTGCACGTTGGGTCCGAGCGTGCCGTCGAGCAGCACTTCGCCGGCCGCGTTGTACTCGGTGAAGTTCGGCAGGTTCCCGTAGCCCATCAGCCAGTTGCCTTCGGGCAGGCTCAGCATGTTGCCCTGCGCGGGGGCTAGCAGCGTCTTTGTCGGGTTCACATACGCCTTCGCCAGCGACACGGTTTTGGTTGCGAAATCGGGCTTCAGCAGCACGCCGCGCGACTGCTTCTCCTCCGGTGGGGTCGAACCGTTGTCGAACACCGAGATGATCCCGCCCGGCTGCCATTCGGCGTCGTGCTGCCAGTAGGTCTTCGCGCCGGGGCCCTGCCTGAGGGTCGGGTGCTCGCCGCCGATCTGCCAGTTGAACGTGCCGGTCTTGATGCTCACGTCATACAGCGCCCACGAGTTGCGCGCAGAGATCAGCACGTCGTCCGAGGTCCCGGGGTCCACCGAGTTGACGTGGATGTAGTCCCACGGGTTGCCGTTGTGAGGGATCGGGTTCTTCGATTCGTGCAGGGAGATGTGTCCGAGCGCGTGCCACTCCCACATCACAAGACCCGTCTTCACGTCGATCTCCTGGATCACCGAGTCGGTCAGCACCCCGCTCGAGGGACCGTGCATCGAGGCGAGGCTCATGTGGATCGGGTCGAACGCGTCGATCCACGCGGTGCCCTGCGGGGTCAGCTTGATCACGTGCAGGTCGGCCTTGTAGCCGTTGCCTGCCCTGATGCTCCCCAGGCGCTGGTAGGAGCTGTTGTAGAGCACGTCTTCGCCCTGGCCGAACCCGACTCCGAGAATGCGTCCCTGCCACCATGTCAGCACCGGCTTGCCTTCCCACTGCTGCACCTGGAGGTTGGTGGCCTCCTCGCCAGCCGGCAGCGGGTGAAACCACACGAGCGCACCGTCTTGTTCTGAGATCATCGGCCCAGGGGTTCCCTCGCCCTGGTAGGGCGCGAGGAACAGGTCGCCGGATGTTGCGCCTGGCTGCTCGTGGGTCGTGAGCGTCACGGTCGAGGGGGTCAGCGCAGGCGCCGAGGCGTAGTGCTGGATCGCGTGCGGATCGCCCGGGTTGTTGGGGAACTCGGCTTGGCTCACCGACGCCTGGTGGGCGACCGTGAAGACGGTCGTCACCGGCTGCTCGGGAGTCCCTGAGCCGACCCCCACGAGCGCGTGCACGGCCACCCGCTCGCCGGCCAGGAATGGCTTGTTGGGCACGAAGCTCTCGCCCGTTCCCGTTGAGTAGCGCTCGAGTCTGCCCGAGTGTTCGCCACTGTGCGATCCCACCACGCTCACGTCGGTGACCGTGGTACCCGCTTCTCCCAGGAAGCTGATCTGCGTGTAGGGAGAGGCGTCCTCGGTGCCTGGCAGTGGCGACACGGCAATCGAGTTGGACTTGGCCTCGGCGAGGTCGGCCTTCGGTGTGAACCCGCGCGCGGCCGCGCTCGATGAGCCGCCGTCGCCGCAAGCGCACAAGCCCACGCAGAGCGTCAGCGCCGCAAGCAGCACGCCGCCGCGTATCGTCGTCAAACCATTCACGCGCATCGCCAGACCCCCCTGCTCATTGTCATCGAATCACTGGTGAGAATGCTCGGGAGACCCCGATCGCGCGTCCGTCCGCGTTCAGCGCCTGCACCTCGAAGCTCTCATCGCCCGCCGGCACCGGGATCGCGGTCTCGAACCCGGTCGTGGCGGTTGTCGCTACCGCTCTCAGCCTACCCGTGGCAGATCCCGCAAGCACCCGCCAGGATGCGAGCTGGGTGGCGCCGTTCCAGCTCGCGTACACCGTGGTTCTGCCGCCCTGCCGGCGAGCGGCGCCCGCGGGCGCGGTGAGCGGCAAGCCGACCCACGGCTCCAGCGTCTCGCGGTAGCTCAGGTCATGTCCGGGAAAGTTCGCCTCCAGCAACCGCTGCCCTGAGCGGCTGTACTCCGAGAAGTACGGTTCCGAGCCCCAGCCCACGAACGCATTGCCGTTGGTCAGCGGCTGGGTGTCGCCCATGTATTCGGTTTCGAACCGGTCGCCGCCGGTGAACTGGGCCACGAGCGTCGCGGTGGAGCTCTGACGGTCGAGATTGAGCACGAGCCCGCGAGACGCGCCGGTCGCCGGCACAGAGGTGCCTCCGCCGGTCAGCTGGCAGCAGTGGTCGTCGAACATCGTCACCGTAGAATCGGAATGCCCGCCCACCCCGAACGCGACGTCGTGCTGCCACTGGAATTCGGCGCCCGGGCCGAACTTGAAGCTCGATTTCTTGCCGCCGAGGGTCCACTCGATCTTGCCGGTTTCGATGTCGACCAGATACGCCGCCCACGTATCGCGCATCGACACCAGGAACGTGCCCTTGCGGGACAGGTCGATCGCGTTCACGTGGTAGGCGTCCCAGGGGAAGCCGTTGGTTGGCACGCTGGCGTATGAGTCGCCGAGGGGGATATGGTCGAGCGCATCCCAGCTACGAAGCAGCTTGCCGGTCTTGATGTTGTACTCCTGCACCGCGGAGTCGATCAGCGCCCCGTTGTAGGCGCCGCCGTAGTCGGAGAGGTTCTTGGCGATGTTCTTGTTCGCCGTCACCCACGCGTCTTCGCCTGAGATCGTCAGCGCGTGGAGGGTCAGAACCCAGCCGTCGGCGCCTTTCAGCCTGGCGACCGTCTGGTAGTGCTGGTTGACCACCACGTCTTCGCCGCTCTCGGTTGAGCCGGTGTTCGTGACGACGCCCTGCCACCAGGCGAGCGCCGGCTTGCCTTCGTAGGTTTGCAGGCTGAGGTTGGAGGCGACCACCTTTTCAGGTACCGGCTGGAACCACACCGGCTGTAGTTTGTCGTCGAGGATCAGCGGCCCGCTCTGGCCGACGAGCGGGGGATAGTTGAGGTTGTAGAAGTTGGCGGTGAAGATGTAGCCGCCCGCGAGTTGGCCGGTGAGGATCGGGCCGTCCTGGTGGAGCTTGGGCGGGTGAAGCGAGGGCTCGGTCACGAAGCTGTAGGCGCCTTTGGTCGTGTAGGCGCCAACCGGAGCGCCATGGGAGCCGGCGAACGCGAGGTCGAGCGCGAGGAAGCCGGCGATGACCACGGCGACCGCGACCGCCAAGCGCCGAACCGCCGCCGGCGGAGCGCCGGCGAGTTTGGGCAGCGCCGTGAACGTGACCAGCGCGGCGGACGCGGCCAGACCGGCGCAGATCAGGTAGGCGAGGCGGAAGCCGTCGGTCAGCGCCTGGGGCACCTGCGCTCCGGTGCCGATCAGGTGGCTGGAGCGCTGGGTCGCGAGCGTCACGAGGATCGCGAGCCCAAGCCCGCCGCCGATCTGCCGCGAGGTGTTGACAAGGCCGGAGGCAAGCCCCGCCTGGCCCTCCTTGGCGCCCTGGGTGGCGGCGATCGTGGAGGGCACGATCGACATCGCGATCCCCGCCGCCGTGAGCAGCCCCGGGATCATGATGTACACGATCGGGCTGCCGCTGGAGCCGATCCGCGAGAGCAGCAGCATCCCGCCCGTGAGCATCAGCAGGCCTGCCCCGAGCACGGGGCGCACCCCGAAGTGGCTCACGAGCCTGCCGGTGCGCGAGGCGACCAGCATGATCATCAACGTCATCGGCAGGAAGATCAGGCCGGTGTGTAGCGGCGAGAGCCCCAGCACCTGCTGCAGGTACAGCGAGCTCACGAACCACATCGGAAACAGCGAGGCGCTGAACAGCAGCACGATGTTGTTGGCGGTTCGCAGCGGCTTGGTCAGCTCCTTGAAGGGGATCAGCGGATCGGTCGCCATGCGCGTCTCGATCGCCACAAACACCGCCAGCAGGACGATCCCGGCGATGATCGGGCCGAGCGCGGCCAGCGTGTCCCAGCCGGCCAGGCCCGCTTCCACGACGCCGAACACCAGCACCATCTGCCCGATCGTGAGCGTCAGCGCGCCCGCTAGGTCGAAGGTGCGCCCGGGGGCGCGGCGGCGCTCGCTCACGACGGCGTAGGCCACGACCGCGGCCACGATCCCGATCGGGGGGTTGATCAACAGCACCCAGCGCCAGTTGATCTCCTGAGTGATGAGCCCCCCGAACAGCATCCCCGCGGCGCCGCCCAGCCCATTCATTGCCGCCCACGCGCCGATCGCACGATTGAGCTTCGGACCGGGCGCGAACGAGGAGGTGATGACCGCCAGCGAGCACGCCGCCATCAGCGCGCCGCCGAAGCCCTGCACCGCGCGTGCGACCACCAGGGTGGCGCGGTCCGCCGCGAGACCGCCGCCCAGCGAGGCGAGCCCGAACACGAGCAGCGCCACCACGAACATCCGGCGCTGGCCGAAGTGGTCGGCGGCACGGCCGCCGAGCATCAAGAAGCCGGCGAAAGTGATCGCGTAAGCGTCGACGATCCACTGCAGTTCGGGCGAGGAGAAGCCGAGGCCCGACTGGATCGAGGGCAGCGCGACGTTGACGATCGACAGGTCGAGGATCACCATGAACTGCGCCACGCAGCACACGCCCAGCAGCCACGCCTCGCGCGAGCCCAGCCTGCGCTTGGAGGGCTCGGCGCCTGTGGCTCCGGGACTTGCCGGTGTCACGGTGCTCATATCAGCCGGCTTCAGCATTGTGGCTCAGCCGCAAAAATGCCCGCTCGGCGTGGGGGAGTGTGGTTGCCGACATCCCGGTACGCACATGCCCCGCGTGCGTGGGGAGGCGTTGTTGACGCCTGGTAGGGTGGGCGCCGAAGTCCGTGAGCGACGATAGGAGGCCGGCCGATGAAACGAGCGTCACTGGCCGCCATGCTAACGCTACTGGCCGTCCTCGCGGCGACCTTGGCGGTGGCAGGGTGCGGCGGTAAAACGAGCAATTCCCAGACTCAGACGACTGGTGCGAGCACCACCAGCACGACGAACGCTGCTCCGCACAAGCACTCGACCAAACCGGCCTACTGAGAGACGCTCCGGGCATCGTCCTCACCCCTGCTTCCCGGTGGAGGGAAGCGCGGCGGCGTAGGCGATGACCGCGGCGGGCTGGGAAGCGCCGAGTACGTGCCCGGCGCCGTCGAGCGCCTGCACCGACACGTAGGCGTACTTCTTGGTCAGGATCGTCGAGCTTTCAAAACCGCTCGACGCGGTTGTCGTTCGCGATTTCAGCGAGTCGGGATGTTCTCCGGCGAGCACGCGCCAGGAGGCGACTTCGTCGGCGCCGTTCCAGCTCATGTGCACGATCGTCTCTTCGCCGGTGCTGTTGAGGTTGGCTGTGAGTGCCGGAGGGCTCAGCGGGCGCCCGCTCCAGGGAAATCGGAACGCCCGGTAGAAGGCCATGTCATAGGGCAGGTGGGCGTCAAACAGCAGCGAGCCTCCCGGGGCGAACTCGCTGATCGCGGGTACGCCGCCGTAGCCGACCACGGCGTTGCCGTCGGGCAATGTCTGCATGTTGCCCTGGCTCGGAGCGAGTAGCGGCGGATCGGGGTGCGTGTAGGCCGAGATGAGATGCGCTTCGTGGGTCTTGAAGTCAAGCGCGATTCGCAGCCCACGCGACTGCTGGTGGATCGGTGGGTTCGAGCCGTCGTCGAAGAAGGTCACTTCCCCGTCGGCAAGGATGCGCCCATCGTGCTGCCAGGCCGTTTCGGTGCCCGGTCCCATCTTGAACGAGCTCTTCAGGCCGCCAAGGCGCCAGAGGATGTTGCCGCTGCCGGCCTGCAGCTGATAGCCGGCCCAGGTGCTGCGTGCCGAGATGAAGAGGTTCCCGGATCGATTGGCGTCCCCACCCTCCACGTCGATCGAGTTGATGTGAAACCAGTCCCATGGCGTGGCTGTCTTCGGCGCTTCGACCTCTGACTCCGAGGCGCCGACGTGGTCGAGGCTGTGCCATTCCCAGCGCACGAGCCCGGTCTTCATGTCGATCTCCTGCACGGCGGTGTCGAGGATCACGCCGTTGCGCGCACCCCCCACCGACGAGAGGTCGCAGCGAACCGGGTTGAACGCGGTCGTGTAGGAGATGTCGTGGGGGACGATCTGGAAGTCGTGCAGGTCGGCCTGCAGGCCGTTGCCCCCTGGGACTCTGGCGACGGTCTGGTAGTGGGAGTCAAGGACGACATCTTCGCCCTGGCCAAAGCCCAGCGAGAGCACCTTGCCGTGCCAGAAGGTGAGGTCGCGCCGGCCTTCATAGCTCTGCACGTTCAGGTCCTCGGCGGTTTCGCCGTCCGGCAGACGGTCAAACCACACAAGTCGGCCCTGGGGCGTGTAGATCAGCGGTCCGTACTGGCCCGGCCCGGGCCCGTTGGTCGTGAGGATGTCGCCCGCGGCGGGATCGCGGTCGGCCACGGTCACGGTCAGGACCGGCGCTTGGACGCCGGGCAGCGTGTCAAAGCTCTGGTAGTCGGCGGGTGCGGCCTGCGGGTGGGGGAACGGCGCGACATTCGCGGTCGGGTATGGGGTGTCGACGCGAAAGCCAAAAGAGATCCGCTTGCCGTTCGCCTCTGTCGCCGAGTTGGTCCCGGTTGCCCCGGATCGCCCTGTGCCGATGGTGGCGCTCACCGTCACCCGCTCACCGGCGTCGAAGGGCATGTCGGGCACGAAGCTCGCGCCGTCGCCTTGCGAGTAGGCGTGGAGCCGGCCAGTGTGACGGCCGCTGTCTTCTCCGACGACGGAGACATCTTGGATCTGTGCCGGCGCGGCCCCCACGAAGCTGATCTGCGTGTGCGGGTTGGCCATGTCGGTTTCCGGCGCCGGCGTCACGTCGATGGGCAGGCCCGGCAGCTTGGCACTGTGGTTCAGGGTGCTCGGCAGACACGCCGGCGACGCGGCGACGCGGGGTGCGGATTTACCGCTGCCCGACAGGGCGCCCGTGGCCAGCGCGACCACCGCGGCGATCACGACCGCGACTGTGAGCATGGCGAGGAGGAGTCGGGTTCTGCTCATGCCGGACGGCCGCTACCGGCTAGGCCGTCGGGGCAGTCTGCGAGCCAGTCTCCTCGGCGCGCCAGCCCTGCAGCGCACCGAGGGCACCGTCGATGACGCGCCCGAGAAACGTCTCACGGTCGTTGACGTGAGGCAGTGGCTCGGCGGGCACGGGCACCTCGAGGAACTCGCACAGCGGCTCCCAGCCTTCGGTCACGTTCCACACGAGCAGTCGCTCCGGCGGCACGGTCGCCTTGACAAGCTCGTTGTGGCGCTCGAACCCGGCGATCAGCTGCTCGGGCAGCTCGTGCCCGGCGGCGAACGGCGCCTGCTCGATCCAGAACATGCGCTCGACCAGCTTCAGATAGCGAGCCCAGCGCGGATCGACCTGGCCACGGGCGCTTGAGAGCAGCCGGATCAGCGACTCGCCGTAACACATGTTCCAGATCGTCTCGCGGAAGCTCGGCTCCCACTTCTCGGGGTCGCGCACGCTGAGCAGCACCTTGGCGTCCGGGTAGAAGTCCATCAGCTCGCGCCAGAAATAGCCGCCGGGCCAGTCCACCGTCGCCTGGGAGTCGCCGAA
The DNA here is from genome assembly GCA_963831725.1 of uncultured Solirubrobacterales bacterium. Lineage (GTDB taxonomy): Bacteria > Actinomycetota > Thermoleophilia > Solirubrobacterales > Solirubrobacteraceae > Palsa-744. Next base: position 1,408,746 of record CAWHRF010000004.1, on the reverse strand, counting down.
CACCTCATCCCAAGGTCCGGCGCCGTCGAGCGCGCGGTTCCACACGTCCACCTGGTCGAGGTCCGCGATGACGTTGACCCAGTGATAGCAAGGCTCGAATCCGAGCGTCTCGAGTGCCACCTTCTGCGTCAGCGTGCCCGTGCGCGGCATTCCGGCTCCGATCACCTTCATCTGCGTCCCTCCAGGCTCATGGCTTTTGTCGTTCCCTACAGGCTAATCATGGACGCCTGTCGAAGCGTTTGTGAAGAAGTATGTCGGTAGGATGAAGAGTCTATGAAGAAAACCCGGGGGGATGCCGCTCTTTCGCGGTTGCCGACGGGTTGCTCACATATCCTTGGTACCGCAGCCTGCCCATTCGCCGTTCCTATGACCCACACGACTTCAGGGAGCCCATCTTGAAGGCTATAACAGCGGACCTCCCAAGCCTCAGCACACAGCCACTTGTCTGGGAAGACCCGCGTGTCGGACTTCCACGCATCAGCCGCCTGGCTCTTGCCGATCCTCAAACCTCCTACACCCAGGAGGACGTGCTCGACCGACTTGGGCTCTCAGACGACGAGTTCGCGCAACGCATCTTCAGTCGCTGTGGGGTGCAACGCCGCAACCTGACGTTGACCGATGAGTTCCTTGCCACCACCGTTCAAGGTCGCACACCCGCGATCGAGGAGCACTTGTTCGGCTACGCGGTGCAGGCGATCGATGAGCTCGAAATAGATCCCGCGGAAGTGGGGGTGGTGCTCAGCGCTACGCTCTACTCGCTCGGCGGCCCCACGATCGCCCACAGGCTCGTGGACCACTACGAGATGGACCCCGCCACCGACAAGTATCACGTGGTGGGTGTCGGTTGTGCGAGTGCCGTGCCACTTGTGCGGCTTGCCTCCCAGGCCCTCGCGGGCCGGGCGGGCGGTTCCCAAACAAAGGCGCTTGTTGTCGCTGCGGAGAGCATGACCGGCATCCTCATGGGCGCCCGCCTGGATGACGAGCGCAGCAAGACGGTCGGTTCCTCAATATTTGGGGACGGCTGCGCGGCCGCTGTGATCGAGCTTGATGACGCATCCAGCCAGCCCGTCGCTGGTCCCGCGGTGATTGCCTCGAAGGTGCACCAGATCGGAGGCACACTCGGCGCCGTGCGGATGCAACTGACCGACGAGGACAGCTATTTGCACCTGATCCGCGAGCTCCCCGACGTGGCGGGTGAAGGGCTGCGTGAGCTGGTCGAGGAGTTCCTCGGCGAACATGGCCTGGAGCGCGAGGCGATCGATCGCTGGCTGCTGCACCCGGGTGGACGGCGCATCATTGAGAGCCTGCAGGAAGCACTCGGACTCTCGCACGAGGACGCTCAGGACAGCTACGATGTGCTCGCCGAGCACGGCAACATGGGCACGCCTTCGATCTTCTACGTGATGCAGAGATCGCTCGACCGTCGTGAGCCGCAGCCCGGCGAGCGCGGGTTGATGGTCACCGTCGGGCCCGGCGTTACGGTCGGCCTGATGCTCCTGCAGTGGTGAGCGGCTGACCCGCCAGGCGGGGGTGCAGCAGATCGAGCACCGCGTTCACAGCAGCCGGTAGGGCGAGTGTCGGCGTGAGGCGCAGGTCTGGATTCTGTGGCGGTTGATAGGGGTCGTCCACGCCGGTGAACCCATCCAGATTGCCGGCGCGCGCACGCGCGTAGAGGCCCTTGGGGTCACGCTCCGCGCACAGTGCAACCGGGGTATCGATGAACACTTCGAAGAACGGAAGCCCGTCGCGCTCGTGGCGTTCTCGGACCTCGCGCCGGGTGTGTTCGTATGGAGAGACGAGCGCAACCACCGCAATCGCGCCCGAGTCGGCAAACAGGCGGGCAAGCTCGCCCACTCGACCCACGTTCGCTTCGCGGTCCTCGCGGCTGAAGCCGAGGTCGCCGCAGATCCCGCAGCGTAGGTTGTCGCCGTCGAGCAGATAGGCGCTGCGGCCCTGCTCTACCAGGCGTTCCTCCACTGCTGCGCCCATCGTGGACTTACCAGAGGAGGGCAGGCCGGTGATCCAGATCGTCGCGCCGCGGGCATCCAGCGCCTGCCAGCGTTGCTCACGTGAGAGCGAGCCGTCCTGCCATGTCACGTTCGGGCTAGCGTCCATCGGTCGGGAAGCTCACCTCCAGGGATCTTTGGGAACCGTTAGCACGCGGTTAGCGTTTCTAACATAGCGGTCGGTCAAGAGTTTCTCCGGACCGCGTAAGGCTCTTCTAAGAAGTTCCTCCGGGCTTAAGCAACAGCCAGCGTTGCGTTGCCGTCGTAGAGCTTGATGATCTCGAGCGCTCCCGCTGGCGCCGCGGTGAGGCACAACCCACACAACACGCACTCGTCGAGGTTGCCCTGCACTAGCTCAAGCGTTCCCTCGCCGGTCTGGGCGAATATGTCCACCGGGCACGCTTCGGTCAGCTTTGCGGCAAGAGCCGCGTCCGCTGCCGCCTCGTTGGAGACCTCGACCGCGATGAAGATCCCATCGGCCCTCATGCCGGGCTCCCCTCTGTCGCGCCGGTACGTTCGGCGATCTTTGCCTTGATCATCCCCGGGATGTCCTCGATTCGCTCTGCCACGGTGATCCCGGCCTGGGCGAGACGAGCGATCTTCTCGCCGGCGGTGTCCTCCTTGCCTTCCACGATCGTGCCGGCGTGGCCGAAGCTCATGCCGGGCATCTCGTCCATGAAGCGTCCGGCCATGAAGGCGACGATCGGCAGGCGCGATTTGTTCTCGGTGACCCAGCGCGCAAGCTCGGCCTCCATGCGCCCGCCGGGCTCGGTGTAGATCACGATCCCCTGCGTCTGCTCGTCGGCCTCGAACAGCGGCATCAGCTCGGCATAGCTAGAGCCGATGATCGCATCGCCGCCGATCGACACAGCTGTCGACTGTCCCAGCCCGGCCGCGCTGAGCGTGGAGGACATCTCCGTGGTCATGCCGCCCGAGCGCGAGATCACGCCGATCGGGCCCGGCGTGTATGCCTGCGCCGCGTTGCGCGCAGGGCCGCCGATGCCGCCCATCTTGATCACGTCGGGGACGATGATCCCGAGGCAGTTGGGGCCGATGATGCGCGCGCCCCGCAGCGTCGCCAGCTCGACCATCTCCGCCACGTCGCGGCGCGGGATGCGCTCGGTGACGATCACGATCAGCTTGATCCCGTTCTCGATCGCCTCGAACACAGCGTCCTTGGTGAACGCGGGGGGGACCGTCACGACCGAGCCGTAGATCGGCGCGCCGTGGTGGGCCACCGCTTGGGCGACCGTGTCGAACACGGGCACGCCGTGCACCTCGCGGCCCAAGCGCCCGGGTGTGACGCCGCCGACGACCTTCGCGCCGGCTCCGTAGTCAAGGCACTCGCGCGTGAGATTGACGGCCTCGCGGCCGGTGATGCCCTGGACGATGAAGGTTGTGTCTGCGTCGATCAGGATGCTCATGCGGCGACCCCCTGAATCTTCTCGACCGCCCTGCGCGCGGCCTCGTTGAGCGAGACGCTGCGGTCGGCATAGTCCACGCCGTACTTCTCGAGGATCTTGAAGCCCTCCTCCTCCCACGCGCCGGGGATGCGGAAGATCGCGATCTTCTCGGCCGGGTCCATGTTCAGCTGAAGGCACGCCTTGATAACGCCGCGCGCGACGATGTCCACGCGCGTGTTCGACACGATCGACATCATCACCGCGATCTTGTCCACACCGGGCTTCTGCAGCACGAGCTTGGCCAGCCCGCACGCCTTTGCGACCGAAGGGTTGCCGCCGATCTCGCAATAGTTGGCAGGCTTGCCGCCATGGGCGCGCACCGCGTCGAACAGCGTGAGCGAACCGCCTCCCGCGCCGATCACAAGGCCCAGATTGCCGTCGAACTCGGTCACGTTGCCGGCCACGCCGCGGTGGTCGGTGGCGTCGACTTCCTCTCCCGCCAGCTCGAAGGGGGTAGCCTCGCGCGCCTGGCGGGTCTCCTCGTCGCCGACGCCGAGATCCTTGAGCAGCTTCTTATGACGTCCGCGCGCCTCGTTCTCGATGTCCATGTGCGCGTCCAGTGCCACGAACGATCCGTCGGCGAGCTGCCCGAGTGGATTGATCTCGGCCAGCGTCATGTCGTTGTCCACGAACAGCTTCGCCAGGCGTGTCACGATCGGCACGAGCTTGTTGAGCGCCGAGCCGGTCACGCCAGTCGAGGCGATCACCTCCTTGGCCTGGAAGTCGCTCAGTGGCAGGATGTTCGAGAAGTGCCGGCGCCCCACCTTGTCGGGCTGCTCCTCGGCGACCTGCTCGATGTCGATGCCCCCCACCGGCGAGAAGATCATCACCGGCTGCTTGCGCGTGCCGTCCCACACGACGCCCGCGTAGTACTCCTGGGCGACATCGGCCTTCGGATCGACCAGCACCCCGCGTGGCATGTGGCCGTTGATCTCAAGCGCCAGGATGTCGCGCGCGTACTCCTCGGCCTGTTCGGGCGTGTCGGCGAACTTTACGCCGCCGGCCTTCATGCGCCCGCCGGTGAGCACCTGGGACTTGATGACTGTGGGACCGCCGATGCGCTCGGCGATCTGCCGCGCCTCGGCTGGGTCGGTGGTGAAGCCATAGTCGGTTACGGGGATACCGGCGCGCTTGACTACCTCGCGCGCCTCGAACTCGAAGAATCTCATCGCGTCCTTGGTTGCTTGGGGACGGGGCGTCGGAACCCTATCGGGACGGCCGCCCGCGTGCGCTCGTGGCGACCGTCCCGTGCGCAGGACGCGAGGTGGCTACATCACCTCGATCGTCTCGTACACGTCCACCTTGCCGCCCGCAGCGACGATCGGGCAGTCGGTGACGAGGCCTGCCGCCGCGTCGAGGCTGTCGGCGGCAATGACCGAGTAGCCGGTCAGGCCGGACCCCGCCGCACCGTTGCTGCCGGAGGCGCTCACGGACGTGGATGCGCCGATTGGGTTGCCGATCGCGACGACCGCCGAGCCAAGCTTTCCAAACCACTGTCCCCAGGCGGCCATCGCCTGTTCGCGCTCGGCCTCTGTGGCCGCCATGCCGCCACCGGTGTATGCCAGCAGGTAGTTCGCCATCTTCTTGCTCCTTCTATTGGTTTTGTTTGTGAGTTTTGTCCTCGCTACCGCATCGGGAGTGCCCATCGGGCCCCCCAGATCGGCATTGCGAGCGTCTGTCAGGACGTCTGGGCGGCGCGCTCGTTCAGATGCGTCTGGAATGCCTCCAGCACGCCTTCCCAGCCATGTCCGTGCGAATCGCGTGATTCCAAGGACTCGAGGCCGGTGTGTTCGAGCACGACCGTCGTTTGCTTCCCCTCGGCGTGGAAGTCGACCGCCACGGTGCTCCGGTGGCCGAGCTCGCCATCTTCCTGTTCCCACTGCCAGCTGTAGACGAGCCGATTGGGCCGGCTCACCTCGCTGTACTCGCCTCCCGCCGTGTATTTTTTGCCGCTCTCGGGATCTTCCATCGAGATGCGATAACGCCCGCCGACGCGTAGGTCCACCTCGGCGACGGGTGTGATCCATGCGGGGTTCGCCTTCCACCAGCGTCGCAGCACCTCGGGGTTGGTCCACGCGTCGAATACGTCCTCGGCGGGGGCGTCGTATGTGCGCTGCAGGCGCACGCTGGTCTCGTTCGGCTTGGTGATCTCGGTCATTTCGACTCCTTCGCTGGATTGTTCTCTTGCTGTGGCGTTCCCTGCCGGGGTTGTTGGCACTCCCTCTGCTCGCGCAGGTACCGATCGACTGTGTCGAGCTTGCGTTCCCATAGCTCGCGCTGATTTGTCATCCACGCGTACGCCTCGTCCAAAGGCTGCTCGCGCAGTCGCAGACGGTGCGTGCGCCCGTCGATCACGCGCGTGATCGCGCCTGCCTCCTCGAGCAGCTTCAGGTGCTTGCTGATCGCTGGCTTGGACACGCCGAAGTCGCCGGTCGCCTGGCCGACCGTCATCTCGCCGCCGGCAAGGCGCTCGAGGATGCCGCGGCGGATTGGGTGTGAGCAAGCTACGAACGTGCGGTCGAGCAGGGCATTGTTAGCCATATGGTTAACAATAGCACTGCGCGGGAATGGCACGGCACAGGGGTATCGCGTTGCTGCGCAAGTACCCCCGCCTCAGCGTCTGTGTAACGACCATCGTCACCGAGTCAGGTGCCGTCGCGGTCAAGCACATTGCCTCGACCCCGATCACGCAGCCCAAGTAAGGGGAAAAGCACTAGCCGTGCGGGCGACTGTGGCTCGGTCGTATGCGGCTCAGTAATTCAACGAGCTTGCTGTGGGTGTTAGGACGGCAGCTGGCGGGCTGAGCCCGGCTCGGATCTAAGGGATGCTTGGCTCATCGCTCACCGAGTCGGGCGCTGCTTCCGTTTTCCTACACTTTGATCGCTTTGACCACGCCTTTTTTCGGCGGCTTGTGACCGCGAAACATGCTGCCTTCAAACATTCGCGGCCACCCAGTGCGGCCGATCGATAGGTGCTTCACCGCGGCGAGTCTGCCAGTGGCAAAGCGGACGTTGAGTGCCAATCTCGACGGATGTACGGCGCATCAGGCAAGCCGAGGCAGATTGGCCGAGTACTCGGCCAATCCCGCCAGCTCTGGATCTGGGCCGGTGCGAGCAAAGATCTCGGCGTCGCGTTTGGCGACCACGCGCCGACATTCGTGCTCGAGTGCCCGTGTGACCACAGCCGCTCGGCTGCGTCCGCTGCTAGAGCCGACAATCTTATCGACGAACTCGACAAGCTCGTCTGAGAGGCGGACGGCAATTTGCCTGCTCATCCCATGATGGTAACAAGCAGGTATCGCCCCACCGCCGGACCTACCTTCGCAGACAATACGCTACATTTGCCGGGCGTGCGCGGTCGAGTCGATGCAAAGGAGAGACATGGCAGGGCAAAGCGACTTTGAGACCTTCGAACTGGCGCTTCGGACCCTTTCGGAGCGCGTAAGCACAGCGCGTAAGCACGGATGACGCGTTCGCGCGCGAGCTGTACGGCGTACTGTGCAATATGCGCTGGCGCCGAACTGCGTCGGAAGATGAGCCGGTGTCAATGAGTTGACGTTACGCGGGCGGCGTTGTCGCGCACCTTACTTGCAAGGGCGAGTGTTATCTCGACTACTACTGCTCGGGCGGGGAGGGCATCGTCTCGGAGAGTGTGCGACTCGCCCTTGGCACGCTGGGTTGGGAGCCTGTTCCATGGTCGGATTGAGTTCGGCAGCGATGTGCTGTGAATGAGGTCTACATAAGCTTTCTGCGACAGATATCGTCCCCTCCGATGAATACAATGCGGTGCAGGAAGGTGCAGCGGCGTGGTCGCCGCAGGCGATTGATAACCGTTCTCTCGGAGTGGCCTCCGGATGGGTTCGACTCCCACACCTTCCGCAAGATAGGACCGGGCGGCACGGGCAGGCTGCGAGATCATGCGCCGAGATGGGTTGGTCGCCATCGTGCCCTTCCGCTCGGGTATTAACCCTAAGCGCTGATACGATGTACAGACGGTTATCAGTCGTCTGCGCGCTCGGCCCGCTCTCAGCGGGCCGCGTCGTTTAAGCGACCGACACCAGGCAGATCCAGCCGGCCCTACGCCCCCGCAGGCACGAACCCGTAAGCCTCGGCCAGCTCGGGGTCCTTGCGGGCCAGCATCTCGGCGAGTTTGACCATCACCTGACACTGCTTCCAGGTGGCGTCGTCCTGCATCTTGCCGTCGATCATGTGCACGCCGCGACCGTCGGGGATCGCCTCGATCACCTTCTTGGCGAAGATGACCTCCTCGGGGTCGGGCGAGAACACCTTCTTGGCGATCCCGATCTGCACCGGGTGCAGCGACCACGCGCCCACGCAGCCAAGCAGGAACGCCGCGCGGAACTGCGTTTCGCAGCCGAGCTCGTCCTTGATGTCTCCATAGGGGCCGTAAAAGGGCAGTGCGCCAACCGCGGTGCAGGCGTCCACCATGCGCGCGATCGAGTAGTGCCACGGGTCCTGCTGGTAGCTCGGGCGTGGCAGCGTCGGGTCCTCAGCATCTGGGTCGGCGATCGTGCGGTAGCCGGGGTGCCCGCCACCCACGCGTGTGGTCTTCATGCGCCGTGAGGCCGCCAGATCGGCCGGGCCGAAGCTCATCCCCTGGATGCGCGGCGAGGCGGCCGCGATCTCCTCGAGGTTCGCGACGCCGAGCGCCGTCTCGAGGATCGCGTGCACGAGGATCGGCTTCTCGATACCCGCCTTCGCCTCGAGCTGCGCGAGCAGGCGGTCCACGTAGTGGATATCCCACGGACCCTCCACCTTGGGGACCATGATCACCTCGATCTTCTCGCCGATCGCACCCACGATCTCGGTCAGATCGTCAAGCACCCATGGCGACTCGAGGGAATTGACGCGCGTCCACAGCGCCGTCTCGCCCATATCGATTTCACGGCCCACCTTGATGAGGCCGGCACGTGCCGCCTCCTTGCGGTCCACCGACACGGCGTCCTCGAGGTTGCCGAGCAGGACGTCAACGGTTGGCGCGATCGCGGGCACCTTTTCAACCATTTTCTCGTTCGAGAGGTCGAGGAAATGGATCATCCGCGACGGCTTGAAGGGGATCTCGCGCGCGGGCTCGGGCGCGCCGATCGCGAGGGGCTTGTCGAAGGCTCTGGGGTTGCGCAAGATGGTCTCCTGATCCTCGGGACGTCTACCGGCCGGATTTGAAAGTGGCCCCAAACGCTATCGACTAAGGGCTCCGATCATCACCGCGCTTCGCGGTCCCGACGTACCCCGCCCCCGAACACAGACGCGCTGTTCCGACTACTCCTCCGGGGCGGTCGCGGGGTCTGGTGCACACAATGCGCGGGCTCGCCCAAACCCTTCAGAGGAGCAACCACAATAGAGTTTGCGTTCGGTTCAACCACACCCACGCACCACAGGAGACCTACCCCACCCATGAGCGATACCCACCCCGTCGAGACCGAGCAGGCCGCCCGCGAGGCAAGCGGCGCCCACCCCTACGGCCGCTATCTGGAGGAGTTCGAGGTTGGCGCCACCTACAAGCACTGGCCCGCCAAGACCGTCACCGAGTCAGACGACCATCTCTTCTGTCTGATCACGATGAACCACCACCCACTGCACCTCAACGACGTCTACGCCGCCAAATCGCAGCAGAAACGCAACGTCGTCGTCGGTCCGCTGGTCTACTCGCTCGCGCTCGGCATGTCCGTCTCAGACGTCTCCGGCAAGGCGATCGCCAACCTCGCCACCGAAGAGCTCAAGCATCCCGCCCCTGTCTTCCACGGAGACACGCTGTTCTGCGAGTCCGAGGTGCTGGAGAAGCGCGAGTCCCAGACAAAGCCCGACCGCGGCACCGTCAAGGTGCACACGCGCGTCTACAACCAGGACGGCGTGCTCGTCGCCGAGTTCAAGCGGCTCGTGCTCGTCCCACGCCGAAATCCCGGTGGTCCGCCGGCGCCGAGGGCAACGTCGAGTAAGACGCGTCCTGGCGGTCGATCTGACGGGGTCGCACCGAATGCGCTCTTGGCTGGAGGCGCAGTCGCCGGAGTAGTTCGCGGAAAAGTGCGGAGTGCTCTGCGGCAAGCTCTGGAGCCACGTGCACAAATCGTGCGATAGGCTGTTCGGAGCGCCCCCGAGGGCGTTTTTCCGTTCCCTAGCGCCATTCTGCGCGGCAGCGCCGCCAGGCGCTCGCCCACCGCGACACTGCAAGGAGCCACTCGCACGTCATGGAGACCACCGCCGCCACCGCCCCCAATACCAACCACGAGCGTCTGCTGACGTGGGTCGAGGAGATCGCCGCGCTCACCGAGCCCGAGGCCATCCAATGGTGCGATGGCTCCGCCGAGGAGTACGACCGCCTCTGCCAGCTGCTCGTCGAGGCCGGCACCTTCCAGCGACTCTCCGACGCTAAGCGCCCCAACTCCTATCTCGGCTTCTCCGATCCCGGCGACGTCGCCCGCGTCGAGGACCGCACCTTCATCTGCTCTCCGGAGGAGTCCGAAGCCGGCCCGACCAACAACTGGCGTGAGCCCGAGGAGATGAAGGAAGCCCTCAAAGAGTTGTTCGCCGGCTCGATGCACGGCCGCACGATGTACGTGATCCCGTTCTCGATGGGCCCACTCGGCTCTGACAAGAGCCAGATCGGCGTGCAGCTCTCAGACTCACCCTACGTGGCGGTTTCGATGCGGATCATGACCCGCATGGGCACGGGTGCGCTTGACGCTCTGGGCGAGGACGGGGAGTTCGTGCCCTGTCTGCACTCGGTCGGCATGCCGCTCGACGACGGCGCCTCCGACGTCCCCTGGCCCTGTAACGCTGACAACAAGTACATCGTCCACTTCCCCGCGACCCGCGAGATCACCTCCTACGGCTCCGGCTACGGCGGCAACGCGCTGCTCGGCAAGAAGTGCCTCGCGCTGCGCATCGCCTCGGTGATGGCTCGCGACGAGGGCTGGATGGCCGAGCACATGCTGATCCTCAAGCTCACCTCCCCCGAGAAGGACGTCAAGTTCATCGCCGCCGCCTTCCCGTCGGCCTGCGGCAAGACCAACCTGGCGATGCTGATCCCCACGCTCCCAGGATGGGACGTGCAAACGGTCGGCGACGACATCGCCTGGATGAAGTTCGGCGATGACGGTCGCCTGTATGCGATCAACCCCGAGGCGGGCTTCTTTGGCGTGGCCCCTGGCACCGGCGATGACACCAATCCCAACGCGATCCGCACCGTGGAGTCCAACACGATCTTCACCAACTGCGCGCTCACCGACGACGGTGACGTGTGGTGGGAGGGCCTAACGAACGAGCCGCCCGCGCACCTGATCGACTGGCGCGGCAACGACTGGACACCGTCCTCCGAGACGCCCGCGGCGCACCCCAACGCGCGCTTCACCGTCCCTGCCGACCAGGACCCCGCGATCGCACCTGAGTGGGAGGACCCGGCGGGTGTGCCGATCTCAGCGATGCTGTTCGGTGGACGGCGCTCGACAGTCGTGCCGCTCGTCACCGAGGCGCTCGACTGGGAGCACGGTGTGTTCCTCGGCGCGACGATGGGCTCGGAGAAGACCGCCGCCGCTGCCGGCACCGTCGGCGAGTTGCGCTTCGACCCGTTCGCGATGCTGCCCTTCTGCGGCTACAACATGGCCGACTACTTCGCTCACTGGCTGAAGATCGGCAAGCAGGCCGACCCGAGCCAAGCTGCCGAAGATCTTCTACGTCAACTGGTTTCGCAAGGACGAGAACGGGCGCTTCCTGTGGCCCGGCTACGGCGAGAACTCGCGCGTGCTCTCCTGGGTGTTCGCGCGTTGCGCCGGCCACGGCGCCGCGGTGGAGACCCCGATCGGGATCATGCCGCCCGTCGGGTCCGACGGCCTGGACACCACCGGTCTTGACATCTCAGAGCAGGACATCGCCGAGCTGCTGCACGTCGACATCGCCGAGTGGAAGGCCCAGCTGCCTCACTTCCACGAGCACCTCGGCAAGTTCGATCGTCTGCCCAAGGAGCTGCACGAGCAACTCCTTGCGCTCGAGCAGCGACTCTCCGCCTAGAGTCGCTCGCGGCAAGCGGCGCGCCCGGATGACCCGGGCGCGCCAATCCGCGGCCTGCAGGTTCTAAAGCGACTCGACCGCCGGCTCGCGACGGCGCCAGGTCACGGTCACCGCCACCGCCTGGGTTGCCAGCGCGGCGAGCGTGGCGAGCAGGAAGCTCTCGGCGGTCCCGAACGCTTCCAGCGAAACCGCCAGCACGAAGCAGAACAGCGCGTAGGCCACGAATCCCGTCACCAATCCTCGCATGATCAGATGCAGCTCGCGCTCACCGTGCTGGGCGTGCGTGAACACCGCGAGCACGCTCGTGATCACCGGGAACGGCGCCAGCAGGCCGCTCAATTTCGCCCCCAGCTGACCGGCCACCGCCGTCAACACCACACACGAGCGCCAGGGCGCTGAGGGCACGCAACGGCAGATCCCAGGAGGGGAGCCGCACCGAGCCGGCGCGCTCCCCGCGTGGCTGGGGCAGCACAAGCATGGTCAGCGCGATCGCCACCAGCACCACCGCGAGCGCCGTGTCGGCGTCCACCGTGATGGTGCTCAGCGCCGCTGTCACCGCAAAGAACGCCCCCCATCCCAAAACGAGACTCGCCCACCAGCGCACGTGGCTCGCAAGATGCGCGTACACCACAATGAACGCAAGCAGCGACACGAGTCCCAGCAGCGTTCCCGCCGCCGCGCCGGCGGCGAACACGGGCCCGTGATCGAGCGCGAACACGAGCAGGATCGGACCCGCCACCACCGGCAGACCACCCACCAGTCCGCCGATCGTCGCGCCAAAGCGCCTCGCCGCGAGCGACGCCGCCACGACGAACGTAGGCGCCAGCAGCAGCTTGGTCGCTAGTACCCCCACCGCTCAGATGATGACGTTTTCGCGTCGCCGGCACCAACAGCGTGGCTGTTGGCGGGCCCCGCTAATCGTGGCCGTGGGCTTCGCCTGCCGACGCCGGCGGACGCGACTCCTCGGCAAGCGAGGTGATCGTCAGGCCACCCCTTGCGGCCGATTCCAGTACCTCGGTTGCCTCCTCCAGCGAGCGCGCATACAGCTCCACGAGCAGGTGCACCACGATCTGCTCCTCCTCGTGCTTGTGGAAGCGCACGTGCGTGAAGAACTCCCGCACCCCATACTCGCCGAACGCCGCGTAGGAAAGCGCGTCGCCGGCCTCCGGCCCCGAGCAGATCTCAACGTCATCCGCATCGACGGTCACGGTGCACGACGCCACCCACGGCGTGCCCGCGATCATCCGCTCCCAACGATCCTCGATCGGCTCCACGCGCCCGCCGGAGAAGCCGAGATGGGGCTGGTCGTGCATGCAGTCCAAGCACTGCACCACCGCCTCCTGCAGCTCGTCCACCACTTCCGCGCGCTCGCCCGTCTCCGGGTCGATCTTGTGGATCCCCTCGTAGTGCACCTGCACCTCGAGGTTCTGCGACCAGCAGCGGTAGCACCGCAGCCATGCTCTCGCCGTGGTCTCGGGTGCGGGGCCTCCCTCCATGGGACTCATTGTATGCCCACTCGCGGGCCGGTCCGCTACCCGAAGGTGAACGCGTAGCCGGACACGCCCGGGGCCAGGCGCAGCGAGAGGCGATGCCGCTGGTCGCCCGGCAGCGACACGAGCGAATACAGGCGCTCGTTTCGCACCGTCAGCACGCCGTTGTGCACGTCCGCGCCGGCGTACTTGTTCGGTATCGGCTTGCCGTCGAGCAACACTTCGATCTGGCGCGGCTTTTCGCCAGCGGAGCTGAGCACCAGATACACGTTCTTCGCCTCGAACTCCAGGTCGATCCCCGCGCCCGAAACCGCCGTGGCGGGCTGGGCCGCGATGTTCCAAGTGCCGCTGTAGTCGAATTCGTTGAGCGCCAGACTGCTCGGCACGCTCGTGCCGTAGTCGTGCAACCCCGACTTGGGGCCGTTGCGCCAGCCCTGCGCGCGGTTGGTGCCCAGATATGTCTCGGGAGTCGCAACTTCGCTGGGCGTCACCACATCGGTCGGGTGGGCCATCCCACCGACGTTCGCGCCGGCTTCCGCCAGCAGTCCCCTGATCGCCGTTTCGGTCTGCGAGTAGTCGCCCTCGCCCGCCGTCGCATAGCGCACGTCGCCTTTGGAGTCGATCAGGTAGTCCGCCGGCCAGTACTCGTTCCCGTACGCGTTCCAGGTCCCCATTTCGTTGTCCTGCACCACCGGATAGCGCAACCCGAACTGTTCGATCGCGTCTTTCACGTTCGACGCCTCGTGCTCGAAAGCGAACTCGGGCGTCTCCACGCCGACGATCGTCAGTCCGTCCTTGCGGTAGGCGGCGTCCCACGCCTTCAGGTAAGGCAGCGTGCGGATGCAATTGATGCACGTGTATGTCCAGAAGTCGATCAACACCACTTTCCCGCGCAAGCCCGAGAGCTTCAGCGGACGGGCGCCGGGCGTGTTGAACCAATCCTCGGTGTCGGTGAATTCGGGTGCCGCCCCGAGGTTCTGGAGCTTCGCGGCATCCGCGAGCAACGTCGCCTGGCTCGCGTTACGTGGTGCGGTTGCCGATTTCGAGCCCGACACGAACTTCGCGGTGTGCCCGCTCACCTGCGGCAAGCGGCTTTCCACAGCCTTGGATTTTTCAAGGCCCGCCGTCAGGTTCACGTTGGGGATGTGTTCGGCCACATACTGGTCGAAGTCCACGTCCACTCCCACGACGATCGCCACCGCCGTCACGATCATCACGATCCCGAGCGTGCGCTGTAGCGCCGGTCCCCGTCCCGCCGCCCGCACGCGATCGAACAGCTTGCGTCCTCCGAGCGTGAGCGCGAACAACACCATCGCGCTGCCCAGCGAATAGGCGATAGCGACCGCCACGGTGCGCCCGCTGGCCGCGCTGACCGAGATCACCGCGGCGAGGATCGGCCCCGCGCACGGCGTGTAGACGAAGCCGAGTGCGCCGCCCACGAGCAGCCCGGAGCGAAAGCCGTCACCTCTGTTCCGAGCCCCACCCACTCCGAGCGCCGCGATCCGCGACATGCGAGCCTCCAGGCGGTCGGCGAGGCCCGGCACGATCAGCGCCAGGCCCGAGGCGAGCAGCACCGCCACGGCGATGTCGCGCAGCGGGTCCGATCCGAGCCCGACGCCGTCCACCACGTTGGCCACGCCCACGATCACCACCGTGAACGTCACGGTCAGGCCGATCACCACGCCAAGCGGGCGTCGTCGTCCGCCCACACCGCCCGAGGCCAGCAACGCCGGCAGCACCGGCAGCACGCACGGCGACAGCGCCGTGCCGGCACCGGCGAGCAACGCGAAACCGAGCAAAATGATCATTAGACGTCAGAGCCTAGATCGCGGAGAAAGATAAAGAGCCGGATGGGGATGTATGGATTTTTGATCGACTACCATAGTAACTACAAATTGTAGTCTCTATCGTGAATTGCAGAAAAACTGAATACAACCACACGGCGTCGATAACGCTCAGCGTCTAAGCATTATGTAGACGGTGGCGATCGCGAACGCGATTTGGCCGAAGGCGAGCGCCGTGCCTAGATCGATCGCGCCGAGCGCTCCCGCGAGCGCGGCAGCGAGCACGAACGCTCCGAACATCGTGAGCAGGTCGCGTGCGATCGGGCTCATCGCGTCGCCGGTCTTGGCGTGTCGGCGTTCGCCCGCTCCAGGACGCTCACAAGCGCCTGCGTGTCGAGCCCAATGTCCTGCCGGTCGAGCAGACGCTCGGCCGCGTGGCGCCCACCCAGAGCACGCACCCCCCTCTCGCCATACTCGGTGGCGAAGTCGAGCAGGGCGCCCGCGCGGCGGGACCGCAGGCGCCTGGTGGCCACGTCGAGGTTCCCGCGATGCTCCTCGAGCGCTTCGATCAGCTTCTCGATCCCTTGGGGCGGAGCCAGCGAGGAGACGGACAACACCCGTGTGGAGCCGGCGTGCTTGCCGCCGAGCGAGCGCAGCGCCGCGCTCAGGTCGCGCCTGGTGGCAAGCGCGATCTGTCCGAGGTCGGCCTTCGTGACGACGAGCACGTCTGGAGTCTCCATGATTCCCGACTTGAGGAACTGCAGTACGTCGCCGCTCCCGGGCTGCACGACCACCACGACCGTGTCCGCGACGTCCGCCACCTCCGTCTCGGCCTGTCCAACGCCCACCGTCTCGATCACGACCACATCGAACGCCGCCGCCAACGCCTGTGCTGCCACGCGCGTCGCGGGGGCGAGGCCGCCAAGTCGCTCGCCCGCGGCGGTGGAGCGGATCAGCACGCCTCGGTCGGCGGGGTCGAACTCGATCCGCGCGCGGTCGCCGAGCAGCGAGCCGCCCGAGCGCGCGAGCTGGGGTCCACCGCGAGCATCGCGACGGTCTCGCTCCCGAGAGCCTGTTCCGTCGGCCGTGCCGCGCCATGCGTGAAGCAACGCCGACAGCAGCGTGGACTTGCCGGCGCCGGGCGGACCGGTGACGCCGACGATGTGCCCTGGCGCCTCGCCGCCGAGCGCGGCCGGAGAGACCTCGCGCAGCAGCTCCGCCGCCTGCTCGCGGTCGGTGGCCGTGCTGCTCTCCAGCAGGTTCAGCGCCGCCGGCGCCGCGCTCAGGTCGCGTTCGCGCAGCCGCTTGCCGAGCTCGGCTCCCTGCGCGCTCACGCGGAGCCGTTGGCGGAGGGGCCGTGTCCGTTGCACTCGGCCCCCACGATCCCAACGATGTCGTGCATGATGCGCGAGATGTCGAAGTCCTTCGGGGTGTAGACCGCCGCGACACCTGCCTGCTTGAGCTGGGCCACGTCCTGCTCGGGGATGATCCCGCCGACCACGACCGGCACGTCCACTTCCGCGTCGCGCAGAGCGTCGATCACGGCCGGGATCAGCTCTCTGTGCGAGCCCGAGAGGATCGACAGCCCGATCACGTGCACTCCCTCCTGCAGTGCCGAGGCGGCGATCTGCGCGGGGGTCAGACGAATGCCTTCGTAGACCACGTCCATGCCGGCGTCGCGCGCGCGCACCGCGATCTGCTCGGCGCCGTTTGAGTGGCCGTCGAGACCGGGCTTGCCGACAAGGATCTTCGGTCGGCGACCGAGCTTCTCGGCCAGGCCGGCGACTTCCTCGCGCAGCTGCGAAAGCTCATTGTCGGCCGGCGCCGCGCTTGCCTCGCCGACGCCGGTGGGCGCGCGGTAGCTGCCGAACACCTCGCGCAGCGTGTGCGCCCACTCGCCTGTGGTCGCGCCCGCGCGCGCGGCGGCGATCGTCGGGACCATCAGGTTCTCGCGGCTGTCCTCGCTTGCGGCCACGCGCGCCAGCTCGGCCAGCGCCGTGTCAACCGCCTGCTGGTCGCGCTCGGCGCGCCATCTGCGCACCGCCTCGATCTGCTCGGCCTCGACCGCCGGGTCCACGACGAGGATGCCGCCCTCGGCATCGTCGGTCAGCGGCGAGACCTCTGTCTCGGTGAACCTGTTCTGGCCGACCACCACCTGCTCGCCCGACTCGATCCGCTGGATGCGTGCGCGATGGGAGTCCACGAGCGCCGCCTTCATGTACGGCACGGCTTCAACGGCGCCGCCGTGCTCGGCGACGATCGCCATCTCCTCGCGCGCGCCCTCCAGCAGCTCGGCGACGAGCCCCTCCATCACCTTCGAGCCCTCGAAGATGTCGGGGTACTCGAGGATGTCGGTTTCGTAGGCGAGCACCTGCTGGATGCGCAGCGACCACTGCTGGTCCCACGGACGTGGCAGGCCGAGCGCCTCGTTCCAGGCCGGCAGCTGGATCGCGCGGGCGCGCGCGTCGCGACCGAGCGTCACCGCGAGCGCCTCCAGCACGATGCGCTGCACGTTGTTCTCCGGCTGGGCCTCGGTCAGGCCGAGCGAGTTGACCTGCACGCCGTAGCGGAAGCGCAGACGACGCTCGTCCTGCACGCCGTAGCGCTCGCGTCCCAGCTCCTCCCAGAGGATGCCCATCGCGCGCAGCTTCGCGTGCTCCTCGACGAAGCGCACGCCGGCGTTCACGAAGAAGGAGATGCGCCCGAACACGTCGGCCATCAGCTCATCCGCGCGGTCGCCGAGGCGTTCGCGTGCGGCGTCGAGCACGGCGATCGCGTTGCTCATCGCGTAGGCGATCTCCTGCACGGGCGTCGCGCCGGCCTCCTGCAGGTGGTAGGAGCAGATGTTGATCGGGTTCCACTTCGGCACGTGCTCGACCGTGTAGGCGATCATGTCCGCGATCAGGCGCATCGAGGGCGCGGGCGGGAAGGCGTAGGTGCCGCGCGCCAGGAACTCCTTGATGATGTCGTTCTGGGTCGTGCCCTGAAGGCTGCGCTGCTCGGTGGGTGGGTCCTGATCTTCGGCCGCCACGATGTACAGCGCCAGCAGCCACGCCGCCGTCGCGTTGATCGTCATCGACGTGTTCATCTCCCCGAGCGGGATCCCGTCCATCAGGGCAGCCATGTCGCCGCGGTGGACGACAGGCACGCCAACCTTGCCAACCTCTCCGCGCGCCAGCTCGTCGTCGGGGTCATAGCCCGTCTGCGTAGGCAGGTCGAACGCCACCGACAGACCCGTCTGTCCCTTCGCGAGGTTGCCTCGATACAGCTCGTTCGACGCCTTCGCGGTCGAGTGTCCCGCATAGGTCCGCATCATCCACGGGCGGTCGCGCTCCGGGAGGCGTGGGGAGTGCTCGCTGCTCACACCGGCAATTGTATGGTCGCGACGCCTTCGCGCGGTGTCGCGCAGGTCATCCTGCCAGGTTGTCGCGCTTGCAAACGTGCTCCCGGGCTTGCGCGAACGCGAGCGAGCTTTATCCTGGGGGCCTATGAGCCAGACGATCGAGCTGCCGCGCACGCGCCGACCCGGGAGCGGGTTCGGGGACTCCTGGAGGGTGATCGTGCGCAACGACGACCACAACACCTTCGATCACGTTGCCCGCACGCTCGCGCGCTTCATCCCGGGCGTCACGCTCGAGCGCGGCCATGAGATCGCCAACATCATCCACAACTCCGGTCGAGCGATCGTCTTCAGCGGCCACCAGGAGCCCGCCGAGCACTACTGGGAGCTGCTGAAGGGCGCGGGGCTGACAATGGCGCCGCTGGAGCAGTCCTGAGAAGGCCGTGGACGCGGCGCGGAGCGTCGTCCTCAGTCGCTCATGTGCTGTTGCACATTTCGCTCCTTGCGTCCTAGCTCCGCTTGGTCCACGACCTTCTCAGGGGCTTATTTGAGTTGAGTCTCAGACCCGGCAGCGCGCGCTCAGGGGAAGCGCGGTCGCTCCGTTGGCGGGTGGGTCGATCTTGCACCACGTGAGCTGATGGGTGGGTGCGTCGAGCACCGCCACGAACCGGTAGGCGATGTTGGCCGAGCGTACCGTGCAGCGAAACGCCTGACGACCGGCGCTCGGGGAACCGGACGTCGCGCAGCGCACGCTCTGAAACGGCCCGCTGAGTTCTCCGCTTTGAACCCGCCGGCGCGCGTCCGCGGCGATCGCATTCTTGCAGGGCGAGCTTGGCGTGAGACGTCGGAGGGCAGCGGCGCGGTGTGCGGGGCCTGGTCCTCTTCGACCACGATGTCACCCTCGCGATTGGCTTGCACTTCGGCCGTGCGTTCGGCGCTCGTCGGGCCCGATGCGCCTTCGCTGTCGTGCACGAAACCGCGCCCCACGAGGATCAGCACGACGAACGCGAGGATCGTCAGCACCCAACGCGCCCACAACGGGGTGCGTCGTATCGCCAGCACGAGCCGACCCAGTGGGTTGGGGCTCGTTGAGCTCACGTCAAGCGGGACTCAGACGTAATGGGGGGTGGGGGCGTCGCTCGGATCGCCGTCCGGCGCGTCGCCGGTGTGACCGTTTGGCGGTCCGTCCGGGCGACCGTTTGGCGTGTCCAGGACCACCGGCTCGCTCTCGATGCTGCCGCCGGCGGTGAGATCCCACCATCCGTAGAGCACCGGTATCTGGTACCAGCCGGAGTGGCGCACCCTGAAATCGGTCATCTCAGGCCCATCCCAATAGCGTTCCCAGTCGATGTGCTCCTCGAAGTGGGCGAGCTGCTGGAAGCGGTAGCGGTCGTCTTTGGAGCGATACACCGTGTATGAGCTCGCTCCGTAGCGCAACGCCACCGCCGCAGCCTCGTTCAACGCCTGTTCGAACCCGTCCGCGCGAAATCCCGTGGCATACCAGGGGACGATCACAGTGCCTGCCATTAGTCATTCCTCCGCAATTGATTGCAGCTAGGGCCGCTGATATCGGACATCAGCCTCCAACCTCGGCGTGTATCGCTCCTGGGCCGTCCGCGGTCTTGCCCTCGCTGTCGGACTGCGCGCCGACGAGGATCGAGATCTTGCCCAGGTGCTTGTTTTCGAGCATCAACTGATGTGCTTCGGCGACACCCTCGAAGCCGAGCGTGCGCCACAGCACGGGCCGGATCTGACCTGACTCGATCAGCTCGTTGGCCTTCATGCACTCATACGCGTTGGCGAAGTGCGAGCCGAGGATCTCCTTCTGCTTCATCCACAGGTAGCGCACGTCGAAGTCGAGGTTGAAGCCGGTCGTGCCGGCGCAGATCACGACCTTGCCGAACGGCTTGACCGTGAAGACCGAGGTGGGGAAGGTCGCCTGGCCCGACGTGCTCGAAGACGATGTCCGGAGCGTCGCCGAGGATCTGCTTGACGCGCTTTGAGAACTCGCGCGAGACGAGGAAGCGCGCCTTCTCCTCCTCGGGGCTCTCGCCACCCTTGCGCATCATGCCGGCGAACTCGGCCCGGTCGATGTAGTCCACGGCGCCGAGACGCTTCACCAGCTCGCCCTTCTCGGCCGAGGACACCACGCCCACGCAGTGCGCGCCGGCGGCGGCGCAGAGCTGCGTCGCGAACACGCCCAGGCCGCCCGCGGCGCCCCAGATCAGCACCTTCTGGCCCGCCTGCAAGTTTGCAGCGGGTGATCAGCATGCGGTAGGCGGTGAAGTACACGAGCCCATAGGAGGCCGACTCCGACCAGCTCAGCGCCTGTGGCTTTGGCAGCAGCTGCTGGGCCTGCACCTTCGTGAACTGGGCGAAGGACCCCCAGGTCGTCTCATAGCCCCAGATCTTCTGCGACGGGCGCGGCCATCGGGTCGAGGCCGTGCACCTCCGGGTCCTCGTAGGAGGCCTGGTTGCAGTGCACCACCACCTCGTCGCCCGGCTTCCAGCGGGTCACGCCCGCGCCGACCTTCCAGACGATGCCCGAGGCGTCCGAGCCGCCGATGTGGTGGCCGTACTGGGGGTGATCGCCGTACTTCATCACCGACACCGGCTTGCCGAGCGCGGCCCACACGTTGTTGTAGTTGACGCCCGCGGCCATCACGCGCACGATCACCTCGAAGGCGCCCGGCTCGGGAACCTCGATCTCCTCCAGCTGGAAGGCATCCTTCGGTTCGCCCTGGCGCTCCTCGCGGATCACCCAGGCGGCCATCGTGCTCGGCAGCTCGCCGGGCTCGGCGTCCACACTTGAAACTCGTTGAAGATCGATTGCCACGGTGCGTCTGGACCTCGCGTGTCGGGGATGGGCCAGCAATCCTACCCGGGGCCGGTTCTGGAGGTCGTGCATGAGCGACGCCGCGGTGCGCAAGCCAAGTGGCGGCCCGCGAGCCGTAGACCAGGTCTATTGCGAACGGCAGCTCTACCACCACTGCGCTTGCGCCCTGCTCGCCGACGGAGACGGTTGCGCCCGGCTCTGCCTCGCGACGCACGAGCGCCAGTCCGATCGGGCCGAGCGTGGGGGAGACGACGGAGCTGCCCAGGCTCCCGACAGACCGCTCGCCGAGCGCCAGCGCCGCGCCCGGCTCGGTCGGCTCGGACAGCCGCAGGCCGCGCAGATGGCGGTTGGGCTTGCCCTTGTAGTACAGGCGCGCCACCGTCTCCTGGCCGACATAGCAGCCCTTGGTGAAGCTCACCGCGCGCTCGTTGAGGCCCGCCTCCTGGGGAATCGTGGTCTCGTCTAGGTCGATCCCATAGCGCGGGCGGCCATGCTCGACGCGCACGATCTCAGCCGCCGCCTCGCTCACCTCCACGGCGCCGGCCTCCTCCAGGGCGGCTCGCACCGTCGCGATATCCGTGGAGTCGAGGAGCGCGTCGACTCCGGTGTCCGTTCGGATCAAGCGCACCGCGGTGCGCTCCAGCGACGCGAGCAGGTGGCTGTGCTCGGGCTCTCCCAGCGCCGGCGGATCGAGCGCGAACGCCCTGGCCGCGACCTGCATGGCATCCGGGCCCACGAGCGACAGCAGCGAGCGCTCCAGCGTGCGCTTGTGCAACTCCACCTGGTAGCCGACCTTGAAGCGGCGGATCATGTCGAACAGCGCCTGCAGTGCGCTGCGCTCGGTGTCGAGCAGCAGTTCGGCTGGGCTCGCCCCCGGGATCCTCGCCCACCGCGATGATGCGCAGGTCGCCGAGCATCTTGCCCTTGTGCGTCAGGAAGGCCGCGTAGCAGCCTTCGCCGGGGTTCAGCCCGACGAGCTCGTTCGTCACCTGGCCGTTCAGGAACTCGACAGCGCCGGGGCCCGTCAGTGCCAGCTTGCCGCGCTCGGAGCGGTCGACGAGCCCGCAGCGCTCGGTCAACGTCGCATACTCGGCCGCGAGCGCCGTTGTGTCTGTCGCCGCCACAGCTCCGAGGATATCCAGCATCGCAACAGCTCCTCGCTCGCGAGACGGCATGAACGCTCCGTCCCTCTGTGGGTCGCTAGGCTTCAACGTATGGGCCTCGCGGACACCTTCCAGCAGATCGTCGACTCGCTCCCCGACGACTGGACCGACATCGAGCTCGACCTGCGCCTTGCTGACGAGTCGCGCTACATCGACGCGTCGGTGTATCTGGTCACGTGCAATGCGCGCCCCTACTCGCATCACGACTGGCACTGGCGCCTGCTGGTCGCGCACCGCTTCGGCCACGCCGCCTCCGCGCCCACCGTTCACGGGACGCTGCGCCTGCTCGACGAAGCCGGCATCGAGGGCGAGATGGCTCTGCGCGAGCACCGCGCCGGACGCGTCGAGGTCACCCAGATGTGGGGCCGCCCGCAGTCGGTGCGCGAGGAGTTCGCGCGCCTGCGGGCGCAGTAGCCGCATCCGGTGCCCGCGTTTGGGTGCTGACCAGGGCGAAGCGATCGATGGCGCACGTACTCGCGTTCATCCCAGACCTGCTCTTCGGCTCGCGCGTGCAGGCGGCGTTGACGGCCGCCGGCGAGGAGGTTGCGCTTGCGGCGGACGCAAACGGAGTTCAGGAGCGCCTGGCCGGCGTTGACGTGCTCGTCGTAGATCTCACCGACGAGGCCGCGGCGCGCGTGGAGCTGGTCAAGTCGCTGTCCGTCGCCGGGTCGCTTGACGGTATCGCCACGCTCGGCTTCTACGCGCACGTCGAAGCCGACGTGCGCGCGCTTGCCGAGGGCGCCGGGTTTGACCTGATCGTTCCGCGCTCGCGGATGGCTCGCGAGGGGGCGACACTGGTCGGGCAGCTGGCGGGGGGAGGCGGCGACCGCCAGGCCGGAGCGTGACGCCGTGCTATTGGTTTATAGAAAGCGTTTCGAGCAGGGTGTCCCAGTAGCGCTGTCCGACCGTGAATTCCAGTTCGTCAAACTTGGTGACGAGGCGTTCCACGCGCTGCAGGAGGCCTTTGTCGGAGGGGCTCACATAGGGCTCGAGTATCCGTGGAGATGGGATTTCGACATTGATCGATTCGACGTGATTGTCGAACTGTTCCGTATCGGACGGAACAGTGGCAAATCCTCCGGCGATCCATGTGCGCACATCCCCGCAGAGGTCTGGAACCTTGAGAGCCATCATTTCGCGCAGCCCCACGATGAAATTGAGCCCGCGGCGTACGATCGAGTGGTTGCTCCACCTGAGCGGGCTGACGGCGTTGATGAAGATGTTCGCGTACTTCGCGTCTGTGTGGTAGGCGGTCGCCCACAGGGCGCCTGCCACCTCATAGCTCAGTCTCTGGTCCGATTCATTCTGCGGCGACCCCACCCCCACGTGTGGGCATTCAGCGGCGAACTTCTGGTTGAGGCGGCTGAGACTGGCTTCCAGCTTTGGCCAGGTGCTGACGATGCCGTTCAGGGAAGTGTAAGCGGCGACCAGAGCGGTGTGCGTGGAGCTCTCGTCTTGCTGAGATGCGGCAAGAGCGTTGGTTGACATCGACCCGAGCGCCAGTGTGACAACAGCAACAGCAAAGTATCTCCACATTGCCAACTACCTCCCCAATTTCCTACCATATCCCGATTTCCTACTATGGTAGCATATTCTGGGCTGGCGCGAAGCGGGACTGTCGTACCGACTCCGACAAGCGGTCGGCCCTGTCGCGGTCTTGGCTCCGTGGCCCGAGGGCGAATGCGGCTCGGGTAGCGGACCGGTCAAGCTGGAATGCTCAGCTGGGAGGCAGCGCCTGCCCGCCGCCGATTCGGCCGTGTGCCCCGGCGCTTTCGGCCTCGGCGGGATCGAGCGGAACAAGCGCTGCGTTCGGGACTCGCTCTGCCAAGGCCACCTTGTGGCCGGCACGCTGGAACAGGGCGATACGAATCACGACGCCGTGACAGACAACGAGCGCGGGTAGGTTCCCCCGCTCGACGTCGGCGAGCGCCGCGGCCACACGTGCGCCCTGCTGGGCGAAGGACTCGCCGCCGGGGAACGCAAAGTCGGGGCGGCCCTCGATGAAGCCCGCAAAGCCGTCCGGATCCTCGGCTTGGACGTCGCTGAAGAGACGGTCGGTCCAGTCGCCCGCGTCGGTCTCCATCAGGCGTGGCTCCTCGCGCGGCTCCAAGCCGAGGCGCGCCGCAACGATGTCAGCCGTTTCGCGCGCGCGCAGCAGCGGGCTGCACCACAGCGCGACGAATGGGATCCCGTCGCCCGTCCCCGCCGCGGCACGCTCGGCAAGATCGGCCGCCTGCTCGCGTCCCGTGTCGTCCAGCGGGACCGGCAGGTGACCTTGGAAGCGGCGCTCCAGGTTGTAGGCGGTCTGGCCGTGGCGGGCCAGGTAGACGCTAGCCGGAGTCATCGTTGGCGATGCGGGTGCGCAAGCACCGGTCGAGCTGCTCTTGCCGGTGGGACTAGCCGCTCGCGGGCACGGGCTGCGCGGCCTCGCCGGCTTTGCCTATGAATAGGTACTGGTAGAGCAACGCCGCCACCGCGGCCCCGAGCACCGGCCCCGCGTACCAAACCCAGCCGTTGGCCCAGTGGTCGCCCACGAGCTGCGGGCCGAACGCGCGCGACGGGTTCATCGCGGCGCCCGTGAACGGCCCGCCGAACAGCACGTCGATCGAGATCGTGAGGCCGATAGCAAGGCCGGCGACCGCGCCGAAGGGGCCGCGTTCGTCGACAGCCGAGCCGAACACGACAAGCACGAGGAAGAAGGTGAGGATCGCCTCCAGCAGGAAGCCCGAGCTTGCGTCGACGCCATGGCCGAGCGCCGGCACGCCGAGGTTGACCGCCTCGGTTATTTCTCGTGGCAGCAGCTCCTTGACGAAGAGCGCGGCCAGCGCGGCGCCGCCGAACTGGGCGATCCAATACACGCCCGCGAGCGCCGGCTTGATCCGACGGGTGATCAGGAAGCCGAACGTGATCGCCGGGTTGAAGTGGCCACCGGAGATGTACCCGAGCGCGCACACCATCACGCCGATCGCGAGCCCGTTGGCGACCGCCACGCCGATCAGCGTTGTGTCGTGGACGCCACCGGCGGCGGCCGCGGCCCCGGCGCCGATGAAAGTGAGAGTGAACGCGCCGATCATCTCGGCCACGGCGCGACGCAGAGTATCTTGGGACATGCGCGCAATGTAGGGGTAGTGCCGGACGGCACATGTGCCGTCCGGTCGGGGCGCGCATGCGCGCCCCGAATGCAGTCACACATGTGTGACTGCACCGACGGCGCATGCGCCGTCGGCCCATCGGCACATGTGCCGATGGCGTCATAGACTCAATCAATGCGCCGTCGCGTCACCTTCTCGCGCAACCTCACGCTCTCGCTGTCGCGCACGTGCCAGTGCTACTGCAAGTACTGCGCGTTCGCCACGCACAAGGCGCATCTGTATTCGCCTGAGGAGGTCCTGGGGATTCTCGACGGGGCCGCGCGCCGGCAGGTCAAGGAGCTGCTGGTGCTCACCGGCGAGCGCCCGGAGATTAACCCCCAGGTGCGCGAGCGCTTGCGCGACCATGGGCACGAGGACTTCACCGCGTACGTGGTGTGGACCTGCGAGCGGGCGCTGGAGCGAGGGCTGCTGCCGCACACGAATCTGGGCGTGCTCTCGCCGAGGACCTGGGTCGTCTGCGTGAGGTCACGGCTTCGCAGGGGCTGATGCTGGAGTCCGTGTCCGAGCGGCTGATGCAGACGGTGCACGCCGGTTCGCCCACCAAGCATCCCGCCCGTCGCTTGGAGACGATCCGCGCTGCCGGCGAGCTTCAGATCCCCTTCACCAGCGGCATCCTCGTCGGGATCGGCGAGACCGTCGAGGAGCGCATCGCCTCGCTTCGGGCGCTGGCCGGCGTGCACGCCGAGTACGGTCACATCCAGGAGGTGATCCTGCAGAACTTCGTGCCCCACCAGAGCTACTACGGGCAGGAGCCCGCCGAGATCGCCGACGCGGCCGCGCGCGAGTATTGGCGCACCGGAGTGGATCGGATGGAGGCTCACGCTCGCCCGTCGCTGCCGCTGCCGAAGTGGGCAACCGAAGGCGCGGGCGCTGTGTCGATCGAGGACATGAAGCTGCTGATCGCCGAGACGCGCCGGTTGATGCCGGACGTGGGCATCCAGATCCCGCCGAACCTCGCCGACTGGTGGAGCGAGCTGGTCGCGGCCGGCGCCACCGACCTGGGCGGGCTGTCGGCCAACGGCGACCACATCTCCCCCGAGCACCCGTTCCCCTCGCCTCACCAGGTGCGTAAGCGCCTGCAGGCCGATGGGTTCGCCCTCACCGAGCGGCTGTGCGTCTACCCGCAATACATCGACCCCGAGTGGGTCTCCCAAGGGGTGCTCGACACGATCAAGCTCAAGTACTGGAGCTTCATCCCGCGCAGTGGCTCCGGACGCACCGATCCGCCTGTCCCGATCCGCCCTGAGCTTGTGAGCGGTGCGATCGAGAAGGGCCGCGACGGCATGCCGTTGAGCGCCGAGGAGCTGACCGCGATGTTCGCCGAGACGCGCCCCGAGGCGATCGAGCAGATGCGCGTAGCCGCAGACGAGCTGCGCGCGGAGCTCGCGGGGGACACCGTCACGTTCGTCGTCAACCGCAACATCAACATCTCCAACGTGTGCACCGTCGGCTGCGCCTTCTGCGGCTTCGGCCAAGGCAAGCGCTCGCCCGACGCCTACCAGCACGACGAGACCGAGTTCGTACACCGCGTGCACGAGGCAATCGACTACGGCGCTTCCGAGCTGTGCATCCAGTCCGGCATCCACCCCGACTGGCAGCTCGAGGATTACTTGAGCTGGCTGCGCCTGGCCAAGTCCACCTCGCGCGAGGCGGGCAGCGAGCTGCACCTGCACGCCTACTCGCCGATGGAGATCGCGCACATGTGCGACATCTCCGGGCTACCTTCAGCCGAGGTGTTCGCACAGTTGCGCGACGCCGGTCTGGACTCGACCCCCGGCACCGCCGCCGAGGTGCTGCACGACGGGGTGCGCGAGCGCATCTCGCCCAACAAGCTGCCCGTCGCGCGCTGGGTTGAGATCATCGAAGCCTCGCACGCGGCCGGCCTGCGCTCGACCTCCACGGTCATGTTCGGCCACATCGAGGAGCCGTGGGAGCTGGCAGAGCACATGCGCGTCGTCCGCGAGCTGCAGCAGCGCACCGGCGGCATCACCGAGTTCGTGCCGCTCTCGTTCATCCCGTTCCAGACGCTGCTCGGGCGCACGCACGGGGTGGAGGAGATCTCCCGTGAGGAGAACCTCAAGCACACCGCCGTGTTCCGCCTCGCGCTCGGGCGCACGATCGGAAGCCTGCAGGCCTCGTGGGTGAAGATGGGCCTCGACGCCGCCACCGAGTCGCTGCGCTGGGGCGTCAACGACCTCGGCGGCACGCTCATGGAGGAGTCGATCTCACGGCTCGCCGGCAGCTACCACGGCACCAAGCTCGACCCCCACCAGCTCGTCGCCGCCGCGCACGAGGCGGGACGACCGGCGGCCGAGCGCACCACGCTGTATGACATCAAGCGCAGCTACCCGCTAGGCGGCGTGCCGCGCGTGCCGGTCCAGGCCTAGCCGCCTCAGCTTCAACTTCACGTCATTGAAGATCCGACGATTTTCGGCGGCCGCCTCGGCGGACACGCTCCTGACCGCGGCGGCGATCGTCGCCGGGTGGTCGTAGGGCTGCATGTGCCCTCCGTAGACCATCACCAGTCGCGCGTGGGGCAGCATCGCGGCGAGCTTTCGGCCATGGCTCGGATTGACCAGCTCGTCCTCCTCGCCTTGGATCACCACAGCCGGTGTCCTGATGGCGCCCAGGCCCCTGTCGATCCGATCGATCACGCCCGTGGAGGCCAGGATCTCCCCGGACCACGCTTCGAGGTTGCCGTGGGTCATGTTGATCTCCAGCACGCGCCGGCGATGCGCGGCCACGACCGGCAGCGGATGAAACGCTTCGGCGTCGGCCTGGTTGACCGACACGGTGATCAGCAATTGGCCGAACGTCGCATTGGCGACCTGCCTGATCACGGGGAGCTGCAGGAATTTGACGACGTGCGCCTGGAGCTTGCCGAAAGTGTCGATTTTCTGTCCGGCGGCGGCCGCGTCCACGAGCACGAGCCCGCTCACATCGTCGGGGTAGCGCTCGGCATACCCCAATGAGATCGTCCCGCCGTAGGAGTGGCCCACGAGGATCGGCTGTTCCACGTTCAGCTTTTCAAGCAGTTCGTGGATCGCTTCGAGCTGGCGGTCAAACGGCACATAACCTCCGGTCGAGTAGCCGAAGCCGGGCCGGTCGATCGCGATCGTGCGATGCCCCGCCAGCAGCGGCGTCACGTCTTCCCAGTCCTCGGCAGTGCCGGGCAGGCCGTGGATCAACACAACGGGTGTGCCCGCGCCGGGGTGTTCGATGTAGTGGATGCGCAGCTTCCCGACCTGCATGAACGAGCCGGTCGGCTTCGGCTCGGAGGGCAGGCGCCCGTAGGTCCAGTTGAGCACGACCACCGCCAGCGCAAGTATGCCGACGACGATGAGCAGAAGTCGCTTGATGGAGATTCGACCCCGCACGGCGCTAAGAGTAGAGTGCATTTCAGTCGATACGACAACGCCTGTCCGAGGAGTTGCGATTAGATGTCCGATCAAGCGCACGCAGATGGGGCCGTCTCAGAGGTGGCTCACTCAGACGCGTCTCGCTCAGGGGCCACCGACTCAGACGTCGCTCGGCCTGAAGCCGCCAACTCGCAGGTCGCCCACTACGACGTGGCGATCGTTGGCGCCAGTCTCGCCGGTTGCGGTGCCGCGATCATGCTTGCTCGCTCCGGCGCGCGCATCGCTCTGATCGAGAAGAGCCCAGACCCTCAGTCGTTCAAGCGGATCTGCACGCACTACATCCAGTCATCGGGAATACGCCCGCTGGAACGCATGGGCCTGATCGAGCCGATGATGCGGGCCGGCGCGGTTCGCGCACGCGCGTGCGTGTGGACACGGTGGGGGTGGGTGGACCCGTACCCCAGCAGCAGGTTGCCGAGCGGCATCAACCTGCGCCGCGAGCGCCTGGATCCGCTGATCCGACAGATCGCCGCCGAAGCACCTGGCGTGGACTTGATCCTCGGGCACACCGTCCAGGAGATCCTCTTCGACGGAGAGCGGGTTTCCGGTTGTAGGGCACGCGACCCCCACGGGCAGACCCTGGAGCTGCGCACGCAACTCGTCGTCGGCGCCGACGGTCGTGGCTCGCGCGTGGCCAAGCTGGCGCGGGTGAAGACGAAGATCTCGCCCCACGGACGCTTCGCCTACGGTGCCTACTTCGAGGGGCCCCAGTACGCAAGGTCCCCCAGCTCCTCTCTGTGGCTGCTCGACCCGGACATGGCGGGCGCCTTCCCAACCGACAGTGGGCTGACCTTCTATGCGGTGATGCCCGCCATGGAGCGCTTGCCGCAGTTCAGAGACGACCCCGCGGCGGCCCTGAAGAGCTTCATCGCGGGCATCCCCGAGGCTCCGCCGATCGCGCAGTCTCAACTGGTCGGGGAGGTAACGGGCAAGATCGACATGACAAACGTCATCAACACTCCCACCGCTCCGGGCCTGGCACTCGTCGGAGACGCCGCAAGCGCGGTCGATCCGCTTTGGGGCGTTGGTTGCGGCTTCGCGCTGCAGTCCTCCGAATGGCTTGCCGACAGCGTCGCGCCGGCACTCGTCGGCGCCGAGCCGTTGGATCAGGGCTTGCGGCGTTACCGCCGCCGCTATGCGCGCGGAATGAAAGGCCACACAAGGGAAATCCTCGGCTACGCGACGGGCCGGAAGATCAATGCCGGGGAGAAGCTGTTCTTCTCGGCGGCCAGCTACGACGAACGCACGGCGAAAGTGTTCGAGGCCTTCGGCTCGCGGCACATAGGACCGGGCCGGATGCTGGCGACGGGCATACCGCTGGCAGCGCTGGCGAGCGCCCGTCACGCGATCTCTCAGCGAAACAGGTCCTCCTCCAGCGGCCGCAGCAGTGCCGCGGCGCCGGGCCCGTCCTCCTCGCTGACAAATCGCTGAACGCCCTCCACGATCACGACCGGCTCGCGCGAGTCCTTCGGGCCGGTGCGCATGCTTGCGACAGCCGTGCCGCTTGCCATGCTCGCCAACGCCCGGCGTGCGCTGCGGCGAGGCGACGGCCGTAGATCGGCTTGATCGGCCCCACGCAAATACTTTTCTATCCACTCTTGACAACTAGGTCGAGGATGGTATATGGTAGATATGTCGCGTCGTCCGGCTTGGACGGCGGGGCAAGACATAGGGCTGGTTTGGGTTCGGCCTCATGGCCGGCTTCAAGCGCTTGGACGGGACCGTGGAGAGGGACCGGGTCGCAACAGAGATGGGAGATGTAGTACGCGTGGTTTTCTTGGGGAATAGCGCAGTTGAGAGTCGTTGCGCGCTTGGCGGGTCCGTAATAGGACGCGTCAGCGTCGCTGACGCGTCTCTCTCTCTCTCTCTCTCTCTGGGACAGCTGCCTTCTAGGGCATAGCTCCCTCCGCCGCGCCGTTGGCGCGCGGCTAACCGGGTGGATCGCCTGGCTTGGTTTTTCCTGCGCGCAGAGCGCGCGTTCATTGTTTTTGTTCTTGCCCCCACGCGGGATGGTCGCACTTGACCCTGCCTCCGTCCCGCACTCTGCGGGTGGGTCGCTCCTGGATGCCATCTCCCTACCAGGCGTCCAGGGGTCCATCCGTCTAGGGGAGGCGTGTTGAGATGGCAGGCAGGCGTCCGGCGAAGCGGTCCGCGGGCGATGACGGCGCGCGTGCCGCGCAGGCGTACGACACCGTTCAGCGCAAGCGCCTCGACGATTTGCAGCGCGCGCGGATCCTCTCGGCCGTGTTCGACGTCGCCGCGGAGCGGGGGGCGGGCAACATGACCGTGGCGCATGTCGTCGAGCGCTCGGGCGTCTCGCGGCGCACTTTCTACGAGCATTTCACTGATCGCGAAGACTGTTTTCTCGCGGCGTTCGAGCAGGCGCTCGTCTACGCCTCGCGGCGCGTGCTCCCCGCCTATAAAGCGGAGAGGTCGTGGCGGGGGCGGATGAGAGCCGGGTTGATCGCGCTGCTCTGCTTCCTGGATGAGGAGCCACGGGTCGGCCGTGTGCTGATCGTGGAGTCCCTGGCGGGTGGTCCGCGCGCGCTCGCGCGCCGCACGGAGGCGATCGCAAAGCTCACGCGCGCGGTCGAAGCGGGCGCGGCTGAACCCAAGACAGGATCCACCCCGCCCCCGTTGACGGGCGAGGGCGTCGTCGGCGGAGTGCTTGCGGTGTTGCAGGAGCGTCTTGCAAAAGACGCCCGTGCCCCGCTCATCGATCTCGCCAATCCTCTGATGAGCATGATCGTCCTGCCCTACCTGGGCTCGGCGGCGGCGCGCCGCGAGCTCGACCGCTCCGTGCCAGCCCCGGCTGGTGGTCGGCAAAACGGCGTGCTGCTGTCAAACCCCTTCAACGAGGTGGGCATGCGCCTCACTTACAGGACTGTCCGTGTGCTGGTCGTGATCGCTGAGCACCCCGACGCGTCGAACAGGCTGATCGGCGACGCGGCGGGGATCACGGATCAGGGCCAGATATCGAAGCTGCTCGGTCGTCTGGAGCGCAACGGGCTGATCGAGAACACGCACGGCCCGCCCGCCAAGGGCGCGCCGAACTCGTGGGCGCTGACCGAGAAGGGCCGGCGGTTGACGGATGGCATCCGCGCGCATTCGGGCACGTGCGATGAGCCGCCACCTGAGCTGTGGCGTTCAACAGCGACGAGCGCTCAAGACAAGAGTGAAACACCAAGGAGGAGAGAAATGACGTCGAGCGAGGGGAGGACCAGGTGAGGGGTGTGTACGGCAAGGGAGCGTACGTAGTAAGCGGTCATAGGCGTGTGGGCGTGGCGGTCTTGCTCGTCGGTGTCACGGTGCTGGCCGCCTATGTCCTGCTCGCGCTCGGCGGCCCCTCGCGCGCCGCCGCGTTCACCGCGCAAGGCGTCGTCGCGGGACCGCCCGGGTTGCCGGATGGGCGCCTCTACGAACAGGTCTCGCCGTCGAATAAGAACGGCACCAGTGCCGGCACGTTTAACGGAAACGGGGAAGGCGCTTTCAGCATCGCGGCGGCGAACGGCGACGCGGTCGTCTACTTCGCCGGCGGCGCGTTCGCCGGTGCTACCTCTGCGCCGCTGCTGCAGCCGTATGTCGCGCACCGCGGGCCAGACGGTTGGCAGAGTACCGCGGCGACGCCTGGAGCGCTCAAGGAAGTCGGAACTGTCGCACGCAAAATCGAAACGCTCCTGGTCGCCACCGAAACGTTTGACCGCTTCGCGTTCGATTCGGCAGGCAACACCTCCTACGCGGCCGCCGATCCGATTCTCGATGGGCTACATATCTACCTGAGCGAAAGCCCGGCTGTGGAACCGACCTGGCTCGCGCGGCCCACGATCGAAGAACCGATCCCTGCTCCAGGACAGCACGTAGCGGGAGAAAACCTACCCGACCTGGCCGGCGGCACGCCCGACCTCAGCACCGTCTATTTCACCTATGCGGGCACGCTGGTTCCTGAAGACGCGTCTCGTGCGCCCAACGTGGACGGCGGTAAGGGCAGAAAAGGACCGGAACAGGGCAGCGATGCGTGGGGCTTCTATGAATGGCACGAAGGGAACCTGAAGGCGGCGGGCGTACTGCCCGACGGCTCGCTCAATCCCTTCGGCGCGGTGCCCGCGTCCTTGGCCGGCATCCGTCGCGACGGAAAAGGTTACGAACACGAGCAGGCCGAAGAACTCGACAACGAGGTCTCCGCAAATGGCACGCGTGCGTTTTTCGTGAGTCCGGATCCGGAAACCTCGACGGTGACAGATTCCGAAGGCTGCAAACTTGCCGGTCCGTGCACCGGCGAACCCCCCGAGCTGTATGTGCGCGAGACGCAGCCCGGCGGCGGCAAGCGCACGCTGCTCGTGTCGCGCTCCGAGCTGGCCGGGCACGAAGGCGAAGCGGCGCCTGAAGGTGCCAGCGCGGTGTCTGATGCGGCGCAGGAACCAAGCAGTTCCAGCTTTCGGCCGTCGAGTTACGCGTTCGCCGCTCCGAACGGCTCGCGTGTCTTCTTTCTAAGCAAGAGCCGGCTTACGAGCCAGGCCCCCGCCGACGAAACGCTCAAGGAGTATGAGTTCAATGTGGAAACTGAAGCGCTCACCTATCTCCCCGCCGTCCACGGCGAGATTCTCGCGGCCTCCCGGGAAGGCTCCTCGCTTCTTTTCGACGAAACGCAGGCAGAACCGCAGGCGCTCGATATCTGGCGCGAAGGAGCCGACGGAGGTCAGGTGACCACGGTCGCCGATCTGCCCGGCGCGATAATGCCGCCCAGCGAACCCCCATTTGGTGGCGCCGACACCGGCGTCGACTCGGCGCGGGCGAGCGCGGATGGCTCGGTGTTCCTGTTCAGGACGAACTCGCCAATCGCGGGAGGGTTCAACAACGGCGGCGGCTATGCACAGATCTACCGCTATGCGACAGACGGCGAAGAACTGACGTGTGTCTCATGCGCGCCGGCAGGTGTCGCTCCAAGCGGCAACGCAAACGTCACCTACGACGACTATGTCGAACACTCCGTGACCGGCCATGCGGGGACACCGGCGGTGCAGGATTCGCTTGCGATCTCCGAAGACGGTGAACGCGTGTTCTTCGACACCCCGAACGCGCTTGCGCCGCAGGCGGTCGATGGACAGCGCAACGTGTACGAGTGGGAGGATGGCAGGGTCTATCTGATCTCCTCGGGCACGAGCGAAGAAGGGTCGTTCGTGCTGTCCTCCAGCGCGAGCGGCGATGACGTGTTCTTTGCGACTTCGCAGGGGCTCGTGCCGGGCGATACCGACGGCGCCTACGACGTCTACGACGCGCGCGTGCCCCAGCCCGGGGACAGCTCGCCGCTGCCGGCGAGCCCGTGCAGCGGCGATCAGTGCCAGGGGCCGCCGAGCACGCCCCAGTTGTTGACGGCGCCCGCGAGCGCGACGTTCAGCGGCGTGGGCAACGAGAGCGCGTCCCTGGTCGGCTCGTCGCCGCCGCACAAAAAGCCGCTGGCCAAGCGCCGCAAATCCAAGAAGAAGAAGCGGAAGGCGTCTCGCGGAAAATCCAAGCGCGGATCGTCAAAGATCAAGCGCAACGGGAGGGGAAAGTGATGTTCCGGCGTTCATTGATTGGGATCGTGTTGTGTCTGCTCGGAGCCTGCGCTGTCGCCTCGCCGGCCGCGGCTGCGGAAGCGCCTGCCTGGCAGGTGACGGTGACGCCGAATCCGACGCACCTGGTTCCGGGCAGCCCGGACGACGCGGTGCAGCAAGTCGACGTGCACGCCACTGGTGGCACGTTCACGCTCGAGTACGAAAGCCCGCAGAGGGCCGAAGGCGAGGGAACGACCTCCACGACCGCCGCGATCCCATATAACGCCGCGGCGGCGCAGGTGGAAGCTGCGCTTGACGCAGCGCTTGGCTCCGGCGCGGTGAGCGTCACCGGCGCGGGCGCGGGCGAAACGGCTCCATACACGGTGACGTTTTCCGGCCCGCAGTACAGCGATATACCACAGCTCCCGCTCGTCGCCGCCGGCGCCGGTGTGGCCGTCAAGCGTGTCACGGCCGGCGCCTACGAACCCGAACTGCTGGTGGAGGCGACGAACGTCGGC
Source organism: uncultured Solirubrobacterales bacterium (assembly GCA_963831725.1). Lineage (GTDB taxonomy): Bacteria > Actinomycetota > Thermoleophilia > Solirubrobacterales > Solirubrobacteraceae > Palsa-744. The sequence goes on along the minus strand of CAWHRF010000004.1, from coordinate 1,374,017 downwards.
GGGCCGACCAACGGGAGCACGATCACGCTCGAAGACACGCTGCCGGCCGGGGTGAGCGTGACCGAAGTTCGCTATGGCACCGACATCGATCTCTTCGGTGGCGCGAGCCTCGGGCCCGGCGAACCGCTGTCGTGCTCGAACACGACGAGCACCGTGACGTGCAGTTGGGCGGACGGGCCCCTCGGTCCGCCCGTGATGATCCCGGGCGACGTCCTCTACGCCGCGGTCAAGGTACACGTCGCGTCCAACGCCGCGTCGCCCGCCGTGAACCAGGCGAAGGTCTCCGGGGGCGGCTCGCACGAACTGTCGAGCAGCCAGTCGCTGACAGTCAGCGGCACGCCCGCCGGGTTTGAAATCGTCCCGACGGCGACGTTTGCCGCGATGTCGAGCAGCCAGGCCGGTGGGCATCCGAGTGTGACGAGTTCGTTTGCGCTCGGGCTGTCCGAACGAGGGCGGCTTAGCGACAAGCTCCGGGCCGCGCGTTTTGATCTGCCGCGAGGTGTGGTCGCGCAGGCGGCCGGGATGCCCCGCTGCACCATCGCCAGGGTGGCCGAGGAGTCGAGTAAGTTCGAACCGTGTCCGAGCGACACGATGGTCGGCACGGCGATTGTGACGCTCCTAACAGTCGAATCGGATGGCACCGAACTATTCCCTGAGGTTGTGCCTGTGTTCAGCATCGTGCCGAACCCCGGCGAACCTGTCGCGTTCGGATTCGAACCGGCCGCCGGCGTCGTCATCAGGGTCGATTCGAGCGTGCTCTCCAACGGCAGCTATGCGGCGAGCGTCGGCGCGGAAGGCATCAGCGAACTCGCGGGCGTCGCGGCGACGCAGATAACTATCTGGGGCGTTCCCGACGAATACAACGGCGCTGGCCCGGACCGGACGATCGACACCCTCTTCTACGGTCAGCCGATGTTCGGTGGGCGGCTGCCAAACGCCGCGCCGGTGCCGTTGATCACGGGTCCGCAGCAATGCGCCTCTCCGCTGAGCGCCACCTTCGAAGCGTCGAGCTGGGAAGAACGCAACACGTTCGTGAAGTCCCAACCGCTGTCGATGGGCACCCAGACCGGATGCGAACTCTTGCGCTTCGAACCGAAGTTCACGATGGCGCCGGACACGTTGACGGCCGGAGAGCCCGCGGGCTACGACTTCAATCTCGACGTGCCGCAGCACAACGAAGTCGGCAATCCCGCGACGCCGAATGTCAAGGACGTGTCGTTGACGCTCCCCGCGGGCACTGTGGTCAACCCGTCCGCGGCATGGGGGTTGCAGGCGTGCTCCGAAGAACAGTTCTATGGCCCCGGGCATCCCTCCGAAGCGCCCGCGGGCGTTGCGAAATGCTCGACCGCGTCGGAGGTCGGCACGGTGAAGATCAAAACCCCGGCGCTGGAAGAAGCGCTTGAAGGCACCGTGTTCCTCGCCGCTCCCAAATGCAAGCCGTGTACGGCCCAGCAGGCCGAAGACGGTGAAATGGTGCGGCTGTACGTGCAGGCGCTCAGCGAAGGCGAAGCCGGGATCGTGGTGAAGATCGAAGGCCACGGCGACATAAACCGGCAAACCGGGCAGATAACCACGACCTTTGAAAACAACCCGCAGCTTCCCTTCAGCGAATTCAACCTGAAACTCACCGGCGGCGAACGCGCCGTGCTCGCCAACCCGCGCACGTGCGGGCCCGTGAGCTCGAGCCTGCACATGACGCCGTGGGACGAAGCGTTGCCGGAAGCGAGCTTGACGAGCCTCTTCGAAGTCAACCAGGACTGTTTCGGCGCGCAGTTCAAACCCTCGTTCACGGCGGGCATGCCGAACATCCAGGCGGGCGAACACGGCGAATTCACGCTCGCGTTCGGTCGTGAAGACCACGACCAGATGCTCAAGCAGATCACGCTGCACATGCCGCTCGGCCTGCTCGGAACGCTCACGGGCGTGGAACTGTGCAAACAGGCCCAGGCGAATGCCGGCACTTGTGGAGCGAACAGCCTGATCGGCGAATCGCAGGTGCTGACCGGTCCCGGCGCCAACCCGTTCCTCGTCGAAGGGGGGAAGGTGTACCTCACCGAAGGCTACGGCGGCTCGCAGTTCGGCCTGTCGATCGTGGTGCCCGCGGTCGCGGGCCCGTACACGCTCGGTGGCCTCAACGGCGAAGGCCAGGAAGTGGACGATGGCACGGTTGTCGTGCGTACCCAGCTGTTCATCGATCCGCAGACCGCGCAGATCACGGCTGTGAGCGGGACGCTGCCATCGATGCTCGACGGCATCCCGTTGCAGCTGAAGGCGGTCAACGTGAAGTTGAACAGGCCCGGGTTCATGTTCAACCCGACCAGCTGCGAAAAGATGGCGATCACGGGCACCGTCGCCTCCGTCGAAGGGATGAGCGTCAACGTGTCCAGTCCGTTCCAGGTGACCAACTGCGCGGACCTTGCGTTCAAACCGCAGTTCAGTGTCTCCACGTCGGGGAAGACCAGTCGTGCGAACGGCGCGAGTCTGCACGTCAAGCTCGCATATCCGAACGCGCCGTTCGGCACGCAGGCGAACATCGCCAAGGTCAAGGTGGACCTGCCCAAGCAGCTGCCCTCGCGCCTGACGACGCTGCAGAAGGCGTGTCCCGACAGCGTGTTCAACTCCAACCCGGCGGGGTGCGGGGCGGAATCGAGGATCGGCACCGCGAGCGCGACGACACCGATATTGCCGGTCGCGTTGAGCGGCCCGGTCTATTTCGTCAGTCACGGCGGCGCGAAGTTCCCCGAACTGATCGTCGTGCTCTCCGGTTACGGCGTCACGGTGCAATTGCACTCGGAAACGTTCATCAACAAAGCCGGGATCACGTCAAGCACGTTCAGGGCGATCCCCGACGTGCCCGTCAACACGTTCGAACTGACGTTGCCGCAGGGCAAGTTCTCGGCGCTGGCGGCCAACGGCAACCTGTGCGCCGTGACGAGCAGCGTACTCGTCAAGCGCAAGGTCAAGGTCCGCTCCAAGGGCCATACCCGGACGGTCACGCGCAAGGTCCGCATGACCGTCGCCGGGTCGCTCGTGATGCCGACCGCGTTCACGGCGCAGAACGGCGCGGCGATCCACCAGAACACGCCGGTCGAAGTGACCGGGTGCGGCAAGTCAAAGGCCAAGAAGGCCGGGGCGAGCCGTCACGGCAAGCTTCGCAAGTCGAAGTAGGGGAGACGCTTCCCCCGGGCGCCCTTCCACGGCGCCCGGGGAGATGTCGGCTGGTGCGGGCATCACGCCGCCAGCGCGCGACCCTCGGACAGGGCTGCATTGATGATCGTCCCGTACACGTCGCCCCATGTCTCGACTTCGGCATTGCTCACCAAGACAACGTCCGCGAAGACGTCGAGATCCGCCATCGTGCGACGCAACCGATACGTCTCCTCGACCACGTCCTGCACGGACGGCTCGATCACCAGGAAGTCCAGATCGCTGTGCTCGCCGGCATCGCCCCGGGCGTGCGATCCGAACAGGATCTCCCGGCTTTGTGGCGGCGCGGCCGCGCGCACGCACCGTCCAGCCTCCGCTATCACCGCATCGTCGAACACCCGCAAAGCCTAGCGAGCACGGTGGTCGGTCGCTCGTGAGTGATGACTCAACGCTCGGTGGTTCAGCGAAACAGGTCCTCCTCCAGCGGCCGCAGCAGTGCCGCGGCGCCGGGCCCGTCCTCCTCGCTGACAAATCGCTGAACGCCCTCCACGATCACAACCGGCTCGCGCGAGTCCTTGGCGCGCGCGAGGTCGGCGAGCGCGGCGATCGCGTCGGCGACCGCCAGCCATGTGGCGCGCAGCTCCATGCCCGCGCTGTCGCTGCGCCCGCGCCAGTCATCCAGCGGCGCTACGCCCGCGCAGCCGATCGCCACATCGCATTGCCCGTGGCGCCAGGCGCGGCCGAAGCTGTCGCTGATCAGCACGCCCACGCTCGCCCCGGTCAGCTCGCGCAGGCGCGTGCGGATCGCGCGCGCCGAGGCGTCGGGGTCGCGCGGGAGCACGATCAGCGTGTCGGCGTCCGCGGAGTTGGACGCGTCCACCCCCGCGTTCGCACACACGAAGCCGTGATGGGTGCGGCAGATCAGCACGCCATTAGCCTCGCGCAGGATCTCCTCGGACTGGTCGAGCACCACCTGCACGGCGCGCGGGTCCTTGTGCTGAGCACCACCTGCGGTGGCGGTGCCCGCGGCGATCGTCTCCGCACGCGCGGTCGCCTGCACAGCCCCCAGGTCGACCACCGCGCCCTCGGCCTTCGACACGACCTTGTGCGCGATCGCCACGATCTGCCCGTCGCGTAGGGGACGGTCCGTGTCGAGCTTCTGTGCGATCAGTGCGCCGAGGTCGGTCCCGGCGGCGATCTCCGGGAGTCCACTCAGGCCGCGGGCCGCGAGCTGCGCCAACGTCCCTCCCCGATGCCCAGCACCGCGCGCGTGCGCGGTGCGCGCGTGCGCTCGTCCGTGAGGCGCTCGCGCAAAGCGGCAAGGTCGGCGCCGGTGTCGATGTCCAACAGCAGTGACGCGGGCGTCGCGAAGCGACAGGCAGCGCCCGCCTCTGCGGCGAGCCGCTCATGGCGCGCGCGACTGTCGGGGCCGAAGCTGGGGGCGAGCGCGTCGGGCGGCGCCAGCAGCAGGCCGTTGGTGCCGCTGCCGTGGCGGTCGGGCACAATCGTCACACCGGATGTATCGTCGAGCAGCATCTCCGACAGCTCGCCCGGATCGAGCGTGGGGCAGTCGCCTGGAACGCACAGCGCGCGCTCGAAGCCGTCCTGGAGCGCTCTGGCCAGCCCGAGCGAGGCCGCCGCGCTCTGGCCCTCCTCCGTCGAGTCCTCGACCACGATCGCCCCGATGTAGCGAGCGGCGCTCGCCACCGAGGGCTCGCGGGTCACGACGATCGTGGCGTCGATCGCGTCGCACTCGCGCAAGGAGGCGAGCACGTCGCCCACCATCGCCCGCGCGAGGTCCGCGCGCAGCGAGTCCGCGACGCTCTCGCCGAGGCGTTGCTTGGCGAGCGGGAAGCGCTTCACGGGGAGGATCGCGGCGGTGCGCACAGTGCGAGACTACCCCGCGGGGCTGGCCGTCGCTCGCTGAACTCAACCCACGGGGGGCGAACGAGGAGGATCACGCCCTCTCTGCTCGGTGGGGCATGTGAAAGCGTGCGGACATGGGTACGACGCCGTTGTCACAGACATAGCAAGTGGCCGTGGAGTGGGTGTAATATTTGGGCGGCGATGCGATCGGTGGGTTGGAATGCACGCAGGGGTATGAGGATCGGCCGGCGGGCGGTGCCGCTGGCACTGTTGAGCGCGCTGCTGCTCGGATCGTTCTGCGCCGGCGCGCTGGCCGACGGCTCGCCGCCGTCGATAGAAAGCCTGTCCGCGACCCAGATCAGCTCGAAAAGGGCGGTCCTGAACGCCACGATCGACCCCAACGGGCTCGAAACCACCTACGAATTCTGGATCGAGTTCGCCGATTGCCAGAACACCCCGCCAGGCGACGCCCAGTGCGAATCGATCTCGATCCAGAAGGTGGGCGAAGGGCACATCGCCGCTGGCTCCACGCCCGAAACGGTGGTTGCGGCCTACTCCCACCTATTCCCCGAATACGAATATGGTTATTGGGTCGTGGCCAAGAGCGCCGCCGGCGAAACGCGCAGCAGCGGCGCACACAAATTCACGGCTTTACCCGCACCGGCGGTTGACTCGGAGTCGACGTCCGCGGTGATCGCGAGCGACGCCATGCTCGAAGCGCAGATCGATCCCAAGGGCCAGGCGGTCTACTACCAGTTCCAGGTGGTCGCCAACCCCGACGAATACGCCTCCGAAATCGAATGCTCGCCAAAACAGGGGCCGCTGAGCTGCGGCATCGCCTCCACGCCGGGAGCGCTCAAGATCGGATATCTGCCGGCTGGCAGCGAAGCCAAGATAGTAAGCATCGATCTGGCGCAGGCGGGCGCGACTCTCGCGCCCAACACGACCTACCACTACCGCGTGCTCGTCGCGCCGGTCGTACAGACCGAAGACACGACCCAATGGGCGGGACCGCCCGTCGCCGGCCCCGATGAGACCTTCAAGACGGCGACAGCGGGGCTCGCACCGAAGATCGAAAGCGTGTCGCTCGCCAACCTCACCTCCAGCGACGCCACGCTCGGCGCCCAGATCGACACCGAGGGGTTGGAAACCGAATACCAGTTCACGCTGCAGTCGGTGCCGTGCTTCTCGCGCGCTCGGAGCTGCGACGTGATCCAGGGCATTCCACTGCCCGTCGGCAAACTGCTCGGCTCGTTCGTCTCGCAGACGGTCAGCCTCGACCTCGCGAGCGTCGGCGCCCATCTCATCCTCGGCGGCGAATACGAATATTCGCTCAAGACGACCAGCGCCGGCGGCACGAGCGAATCGGCGCCGCAGACGTTCACCGTGCCGGAAGAAAAGATTGTCCCCCTGAACGGCACCCCTTCGAATGGAGGGGGCTCTGGCGCGGGGTCTGGCTCGCAGACTTCCGGCCCATCACTGGCCACGCCGCCGCTTGGCTACGCGGTCCCCGATCTTGTGCAGACAGGCAAAACCGTCGTGAAAGATCACGCCAAGGTCAAACGGTCGGTCAAGCACAAAAAACGCAAGCCCCACAAATCGAAAGCCAGCGAGCACAAGCACGACAAAGCCCGCAAGGGTTGAGCCGGCCGTCGTAGGCGGCTGCGTCAGCATCGGCGCGGCGTGGTGGATCGATCCTCAGTGCGCGAGAGCCAGCGCGAACTCCAGCGTGCGCCCCGCCACGTGCGCACGCGAGTCTGCGTCGGGCATCATCGTGTCGAGTTGGAGGGTGGATAGGTTCGGGACCGGCTCGTCGGCGACGATCCCGTCGAGCAGGCCGGGCGCGACGGTCTCATAGAAGCCGACCACACCGGCGGCGCTCACCGGCTGCCCGTACGCCCGCAGGAACGCCGCGGTGGGCCCCTTCACGATCTCGCCCCCCACCACGGGGCTGACGCACACAACCGGCGCTGTGAGCTTCGCGAGCGCGTCGCCGAGCACGCTCAGGATCGGCCAGATCGAGATCACGGGATTGCTGGGCCCGACGATCACAGCGCGCGCGTCGTTCAGCGCCGCGAGCACCTCGGGAGTGGGCTTGGCGGCAGGGTTGCCGGATAGTGGTGCGGGGTCGGTCGCCGGCGTCGAGCGCTCCGGGGCCAGGTGCGCCCACGGGGGTGTGGCGAAGGCCACCTCGTGCACCTGTGCGGCCGCTCGGTCGCGGATCATGAACTGCTGGAAGTCGCGCCAACCGGCGTCGGTGCGGACATGAGTGTGGAGTCGCTCGTCGCACATCGGCAGCACTCGCGCTCGCACCCCGATCGCCGCGTTCAGCTTGGCGAGCGCCTCGGTGGGGCGCAGCCCCACCTCCTGCAGGCGACGGCGCTCCAGGCACCACGCGAGATCGCGGTCGCCGAGGTTGAACCACACGTCGCGCCCGAGCGCCCGCAGGGCGTCCATCACTGCGAACGTGTCGTCGCGCAGACCCCAGCCGCGCTCGTCGATGAGGTCGGCCAGCCAGAACGACACGAGGTCGGGGTCGGGGGAGACGTGCGAGCCGTAGATGTCGATGTCATCGCCCGTGTTGGCGATCGCCACCAGCTCCTCGGCCCCCACCACGTCGAGCATCCCGCGCGCGAGCTTCGCGCCGCCGGTGCCGCCGGCGAGCACCACCACCGGACCCTTCCCGGTGCCGTTCTCTGGTGCGCTGCCGGGCGAGCGGCCCTCAGCAGCGGCAGGCACGGCTCAATCCCACGGGTCGTCGGGCAGGCCGGTGACCCGGATGCCGGCGTGGGTTTTGTGCTTGGCGTTGATCGAGATCATCAGCGCGGTCAGCGACTCGGCGATGCGCGCCATCTCCAGACGCCCGCAGTCCACGCAGCGCAGCCCGTCGATGCGCTCGATCAACTGCGCGGCACGGCGCTTGTCCTCGCGCGAGTCGCCGCACACGAGCACGTCCTGGCCCAGTTCGTGGTCGAGGGCGGCGAGCGACGCGGCGGACACGGTGTGCAGCGCCGAGACCACTTTCACGCCCTCGGGCACCATCTCGAGCGTCGCCTGCGCGGCCGAGCCCTGCCACACGCCGAGCATCCGCGTCGCGCGCCCGCTCACCGCTGCCGCCAGTGGCACGGTGGCATCGATCAACAGCTGTCCCGCACGCAACGAGCCCTTCAGGTTTTTGAGAGTCTCGGACTGGCTGCGGAACGGCACGCTCAGGATAACCGTCTCCACGGCCTCTACGGCCTGCGCGTTCTCGGCGCCCGTGAACCCGCCCTCGGGCACAGCCTCGCGTGCTCGCTCGGCCGCCTCGACCGCACGGCCGGCGTCGCGCGAGCCGATCACGATCGGCACGCCCGCGCGCGCGAGTCGCACGGCAAGCCCGAACCCGAGCGCTCCCGATGCTCCGACGATCGCGACGGGATCTGTGGTGGAGGAAGCCACGGCGGCGGAGTATAGGCTTAGATGGGTGAGGCTTCTGTCGGCGGTGAGTATCAGGGAGGTCGGTCCGCGCGACGGCTTTCAGAACGAGCCCGAGACGATCCCCACCGAGCGCAAGGTCGAGCTGATCGAGATGCTCGCGCGCACGGGACTGAGGCGGCTGGAGGTGACGAGCTTCGTGCGCGCCGATGTGATCCCGCAGCTCGCCGACGCCGCCGAGGTGCTGGCGCGCATCGACGTGCCGCAGGATGTGGCGCTCAGCGTGCTCGTGCCCAACGAACGGGGCTTGGAGCGCGCGCTGGCCTTGCGTGAGAAGGTCGCCGAGCAGCGATCAGCCGGCGCCTCCGCCGGTCAACGCGGGCGTGCGGCGTTTGACGAGGTGAGCGTGTTCATGTCGGCGTCGGAGACCCACAATCGCAAGAACGTCAACCGCTCGATCGCCGAGTCGCTCGACGGCCTGGAGGTCGTGCTGGGGAGCGCGCGAGGGGCCGGCCTGCGCTGCGAGGCGGTCATCTCGACCGCGTTTGGCTGTCCTTACGAGGGCCATGTGCCGCCCGAGCGGGTGCTCGAGATCGCTCAGCGCCTGCGCGACTTCGGCGCGCAGGAGGTCGGTTTTGGCGATACCACCGGCATGGCCAATCCGGTGCAGGTGGGCGAGCTTTTTGCGCTCTGGGCCGACGGTCTCGGGGACGCGCAGCTCACCGCTCATTTCCACAACACCCGCGGTCAGGGCCTCGCCAATGTGCTCGCCGCGCTACAGGCGGGTGTCGCAAGCTTCGAGTCGAGCTTCGGCGAGCTTGGCGGCTGTCCTGTGCCCCCTGGCGCCACCGGCAACATCGCCAGCGAGGATCTCGTGTCGATGCTGCGTGAGATGGGCATCTCCACCGGCGTCGACCTCGACGCGCTGCTCGCGTGCGCGCGCCGTGTGCGCGAGGTGCTAGGGCGGCAGCTGGGCTCGCACACGCTCGTGGCTGGGCCCGTGGACTGGCGCGGTACTCGCGGCTAGGCGGCTACCGGGTTCGCCTCGCCCCGGCTCTCGCGCGCCTGCTCGCGCATCGCCGCCACGCAATACTCCTGCACCGCCACCTCCATCTCCAGTGTGTGCGCGAGCGCGGGGCGTGCCGAGGCGTCGATCACGCGCTTGGCGCGGCCCACCGCCACCGGCGAGTTGGCGAGCAGCTCGTCCACGAGCGCCTGCGTGGCCTGCTCCAGCTCATCGGGCGCCACCACGCGGTTGAGCAGCCCGATGCGCTCGGCCTCGGCCGCGTCGATCGTGCGGCCGGTCATGATCAGCTCCTTCGCGCGGCCCAACCCCACCACAGCGGGCAGGCGGGTGGAGCCGCCCACGTCGGGGATGATCCCGAACTTCACCTCCGGCAGCCCCAGCTGGGCGTCGCTGGAGGCGATCCGCAGGTCACAGCCCAGCGCCACCTCTAGTGCGCCGCCCACGCACGTCTTGTGGATCTGGCAGATCACCGGCTTGGGCATCGCTTCGGCGAGGTTCGGGCACTCCAGGAACGTATTGCGGAACGGGCGCAGGTTGCCCGGTGTGCCGGCTGAGGCCATCAGCTCGCCGAGGTCCACGCCGGCCGAGAACACCGGGCCCTCGCCGCGCAGCACCACGCAATGCACCGACTCGTCCGCGGCCGCGGCTCGCAGCGCATCGGCGAGCGCGCGCAGCAGCTCCTGGCTCATCGCGTTGCGCTTCTCCGGGCGGTTGAGCACGATGTGGCGCGCTGCCCCGCGGTCTTCTGTGGTGACGATGCTCATCGGCTCAGGTCCCTCATTTCGGTTGGTCGATTCGGCGTGTCTCGTCCCGAGCGGCGGCCTGACGGTCCTGGCGGCCCAAAGGAATGCTCAGCTCAGATCCAGCACCGGCGTCGGCGCTTCGATCGATCCGTCGTGACCCTCGCTCGGCACGATCGCGGTGCCGACCGCGAAGAACTCGATCGTGTGGCTGCCCCAGCCATGACTCTTCTCCTGCAGGTCGACGCCCACGATGCCCTCCGCGCTCAAGGTCTGCGCCTCGGACTGCATTCGCTCCATCGCAAGCTCGCGCGCGTCGTACAGCGCCTGCGTGAAGTTCGACAGCTCCACGTTGCGGCCCGTCTGCGCCATCGACTTCAGCATTCCTCTGTGCGCCACGTGATACACGCAGCTGCCCATCACCATCCCCACCGGGCGATGTCCGGTGCGCAGCAGCGTCCAGAAGTCCTGGCCGGAGAGGTCGCTGGTGAACGGGCGGCCGTTGGGCGCGCGGTGCAGCACGCCCTCGCGGTGCTTCACCGCGGTGCCGATCGCGATGAACTCCGCCATGTCCTGGCCCCACTCGTAGCGGCCGATGTCCAGGCGCACGCCCACGACGCCGTCGGCCCCGAGCTGGTCGGCCTCCTCCTCCATGCGCGTCATCGCCAGCTGGCGCGCCCCATACATCGCTTCGCTCAGCACCGTCATCTCCTGGCTCTTCTTCCAGCCCGCCAGCTGGATGCCGATGTGGTAGATCGAACTGCCCACCACCAACCCCACCGGGTCGAACCCGGCCTGCTTGATCAGCAGGAACTCGTTGACGCTGAGGTCGGAGGTGAACAGGCCCGCACGGTTCTGCTGCAGGCGCGCGCGGCCGGCCTCGGGCACCCCCTCGAGCGAGGTGGGGTCGTAGGCGCTCTCGGTCTCCTCTGTCTCGCTCATGCCTGTGCTCCTGTTGGTGGGCTCATCGTCGTGTTCCTCTTCTCGGTTCGAAGGTTGCTCAAGGGCTACGTCGTCAGATCGATCGTCGTCTTGGGTGCGCGTGGGATCGTCGCGCGGTCCTCGCGGATCGCCGTGCCGATCACGTGGAAGGTGACCATCAGCCCGCTACGGGCGTAGGCGCCGCCGCCAAGCGACACTTGCCGGATGCCGTGCGCGATGCGCACTCCGATCACGCCGCTCGCGTCGAGTCTGACCGCCTGCTCGGTCACTCGCCCCACCGCGATCTCGCGCGCGCCGTAGATGCCTTGCGTGAATTCGGGTAGCTCCTGGTTTTGGATGAAGTTCATGCCGCCCAACCTCTGCGTCGAGTACGACGCGCCCACGAAGAACACCGAGCTCCACGCCACGATCCCCAGCGGCTCCACGCCCGCGCTAAGCAGCTTCGCGTAGTCGGCCACCGAGAGCTCTGTCAGCACCGGGCCACTGCGCCCGCTCGTCGTCCCCTTGCTGTGGCGCACCGCGGTGCCGATCACCACGTACTCGATCGAGTTTTCGGCCCAGTCGTGCGCGCCGGTTTGCAGGTCCACGCCGATCACCGCGTCCGCGCCCACGTGCCCCGCCTCCAGTGCGAGGCGATGCAGGGCGCGCTCGCGCACCTCGTTCCATCCCTGCGAGAGCGCCTGCATCTCGAACATGTAGCCGCCACCCATGCTCGACGGCCACGGCGTGTTCTGGTAGCCGACTTGATAAATGGAGCTGCCCATCACCTGCGACACCGGTTGCAAGCCGAGCTGGTGGCACAGCGCGAAGTCGGCGACCGACAGGTCGGAGGTGAACGCGCCGCCGTGCTCGCCCAACTCGCGCAAGCGCCGCTCGGCTCCCAGCGGGATGCCACCTTGCTCGACTCGTGCCAGCGATTCGGCCTGCTCGGCGGGGCTCTCGCCCGGGTCTGCCGGCTCGTCGTCCTCTTCGACGTCGAGCGGCGGTTCGTTCGTGCTCATCCCACGAGCCTTTCCAGCGCCGTGCGTGCCTCGGCGCTGCGCTCGGCCTCCTCGCGCAGATCCGCCGCCAGCGCACCCACCCACTCGCCGGGATCGAGCGCCTCGCGCTTGATCGCGATGCCCCCGACCTCGCGCTTGCGGAAACCTTCCACGCGCTCGGCGACTGTCAGCTCATACGAGGTGTCGCCGAGATTCACGCTCAGCTGGCGCACGCGCTTCTCTCCGCGCCCCAGCAATCCGCCGCCGCGACGCTCAACACGCGTCTGCGAGGGCAGCGCGCTCTCCAGCTTGCTTGCCAGCACCTCCACCGAGATCCGCAGGTCGGAACCGTCGGCGCGCAGGCCGGCTGCGGAGAGATCGAAGTCGTCGTCCACGGACATGCTCACCAGAGCCTACTCCGACTGTCGTGGCGCGCGCGTGCCATCCAGGCGCTACCGATAGGCTCAGCGACCGATGAGCGATCTTCGCGACGCAACCGAGCGCGCGCTCGCGGGTGGCCCCGAGCGCCACCGCGAGAAGGCACGCGAGCAGGGCAAGCTGCCGGTGCGCGAGCGGGTGCATTTGCTGCTCGACGAGGGCTCCTTCTCCGAGGAAGCGCTATTGGCCAACTGGGATCGGGATGGGCTCGGCGCCGACGGGGTTGTGACGGGCGTGGGCACGATCGATGGCAGGACGGTCGCGCTGATGGCCAACGACCCGACGGTCAAGGCCGGCTCGTGGGGACCGAAGACGGTCGAGAAGATCCTGCGCATCCAGGAGCGCGCCGCCAGCCTTCGGGTGCCGATGGTGTATCTCGTGGACTCCGCCGGCGCGCGCATCACCGAGCAGGTGCAGATGTTCCCCGGGCGGCGCGGCGCCGGGCGGATCTTCTTCAACCAGGTGCGCATGTCCGGTGTGGTGCCGCAGGTGTGTGTGCTGTTCGGGCCGAGCGCCGCCGGCGGCGCCTACATCCCCGCGTTCTGCGACATCGTGATCATGCGCGACGGCAACGCCTCGATGTACCTTGGCTCGCCGCGCATGGCGCAGATGGTGATCGGCGAGGACGTCACCCTTGAGGAGATGGGCGGTGCGCGCATGCACACCGGCGTCTCCGGCTGCGCGCACCAGCTGGTCTCCTCAGACGAGGAGGGCATCGCGTTCGCGCGGCGCTATCTGTCCTATTTCCCGTCCAACTGCGAGCAAGCTCCCCCCGACGTCCAGTCGGCAGCACCCGTGACCTTCTCCGGTGAGGGCAGTCCCTTTGAGGCGATCCCAGACGACGAGAACAAGCCGTTCGACGTGCTCGCGCTCATCGACGCGCTGGTCGACGAGGGCTCGCTACTGCAGATCCACGCGCGCTGGGCCAAGGAGCTCATCGTCGGCTACGCGCGCCTCGACGGCAGGGCGATCGGGATTGTCGCCAACCAGCCCAAGCACAAGGGGGGCGTGCTGTTCTCCGACTCGGCCGACAAGGCCGCGCGCTTCATCTGGACCTGCAACGCCTTCAACATCCCGTTGCTGTTCCTCGCAGACGTCCCGGGCTTCATGATCGGCACGCAGGTCGAGCGCCAGGGGATCATCCGCCACGGCGCCAAGATGATCAGCGCCGTCTCGGAAGCCACCGTGCCAAAGATCTCAGTGATCGTGCGCAAGGCCTACGGCGCCGGGCTCTACGCGATGGCCGGCCCCGCGTTCGACCCCGACTGCTGCATCGCGCTGCCGAGCGCCTCGATCGCGGTGATGGGCCCGCAGGCGGCGATCAACGCCGTCTACTACAACCAGCTGCAGGCGATCCCCGACGACGAGCAGCGTGCGATCAGGACCGAGGAGCTCAGGCGCGAGTATGCCGAGGACATCGACGTGCTGCACCTCGCCTCCGAGCTCGTGATCGACGCCGTCGTCGAGCCCGAGCGCTTGCGCGATGAGCTGATCCGGCGTTTCGCCCACGCGTCGAGCAAGCGGCGCGAGTGGCCGGCCAAGCGCAATCCGGTCACACCCGTCTAGCATTCGCGCAATGGACGCCACCGACCTAGCGTTTGCGGGCATCGCCGGACAGGCCGAGATGATCGCCGCCGGCGAGGTCTCCTCGCGGGAGCTTGTCGAGCTGTATCTGATGCGGATCGAGCGCTTTGACGGGCAGCTCAATGCGTTCAGGGTGGTGTTGGCCGAGCGCGCGCTGCTCGAAGCCGATCAAGCCGATGCCCGCCGGAGAGCCGGAGCCCCACCCACCCAGCGCCCGCTGCTCGGTGTGCCGATCGCGATCAAGGACGACGTCGACGTCGCCGGTGAGATCACCGCGCTTGGCACCAACGCCCACAGCGGCGTGCCCGCTTCGACCGACGCGGAGGTTGTGAGGCGCCTGCGCGAGGGGGGCGCGATCGTGATCGGCAAGACCAACGTGCCCGAGCTGTGCATCTGGCCGTTCACCGAGACGCCCACGTTCGGCGCGACCCGCAACCCGTGGGACCTGCAGCGCGCGCCCGGAGGGTCCAGCGGCGGCAGCGCCGCGGCGGTTGCGGCCGGTCTCGTGGGCGCCGCGGTCGGCAGCGATGGGGCCGGCTCGATCCGCATCCCCTCGGCATGGTGTGGACTGTTTGGACTGAAGCCCCAGCGTGGGCGCGTGTCGATGGCGCCCAAACCCGAGGCGTGGCACGGGCTGTCGGTCAACGGCGTGCTCTGCCGCTCGGTCACCGACACGGCTCTGTTCCACGATGTCGCCTCCGGTTCGGCTGCCGTCGACCGCGACCGTCCCGAGCCTCCCGTGCGGCCATTTCTGGAGTCAGCCCGTACAGCGCCCGGCAAATTGAGGATCGCGTTCTCGACGAAGATTCCGCCGCTCGTGATCGCGCGTCTGGACAGCGACGCGCGCCGCGCTTTGGATGAGACCGTCGAGCTGTTGCGCTCGCTCGGGCACGAGGTCAAACAGCAGGACCCCGACTACGGCCTGGACACGATGCCCGCGGTGCTCGTGCGCTACCTGCGCGGGATTCACGACGAAGCCCACGCGCAGCCCCACTACGAGCGCCTGTCGCGCCGCACACGCTCGATGGCGGGGCTCGGGTCTTTGGTGCCACCCGCGCTGCTGGAGCGCTCGCGCGCGCACGAGCACGCGCTTGCCCTCAAGCTGAACCGAGTGCTCGAAGACCACGACCTGCTGATCACGCCCACCACCGCTCAGCCGCCGCCGCGGATCGGCCAGTACGACGGGCGCGGAGGTTTGTGGACATTGAACGCTGTCACCGCGCTGGTTCCCTACAACGCGCCGTGGAACGTCACCGGCCAGCCGGCCGCCAATGTGCCCGCGGGCTTTGGCGCGGATGGTCTGCCGCGCGGCGTGCAGATCGTGGGGCGTCACGGCGACGAGGCGAGCATCCTCTCGCTTGCCGGGCAGATCGAGGCGGAGCGCCCCTGGGCGCAACATCGCCCCGGCGCGTTCTCGTGAACCAGGAGGAGTTGCTCCAGCTCGCCGTCGGTCTCGCCCGCGACGCCGGCGCGCTGCTGCTCGATCGCTTCCAGGCCGGTCGCGAGCCGGCGCTTGCCAGCAAGAGCACGCCCACCGACCTTGTGAGCGAAGCCGACCTCGCCTCCGAGCGGCTGATTCGCGACGCGCTTGCCGAGGCGCGACCCGCGGACGGCTTTCTCGGCGAGGAGGAAGGGGGAGAGGAGGGCTCCAGTGGGCTCACCTGGATCGTCGATCCGCTCGACGGCACCGTGAACTTCCTGTTTGGCATTCCACAGTGGTGTGTGAGCGTTGCCGTGGCGGACCGGGAAGGATCGCTCGTTGGGGCGATCTTCGATCCCTGTCGCGAGGAGTTGTTCGCCACTACGCGCGAAGGGGACCCGCTGCTGAATGGCGTCCCGATCCCCCTTCCGGGGACAGGCGTGGCGCCCGAGCGTGCTCCGCTCACGAGCGAGGCTCTGGCGAGTGCGATGGTCGCAACCGGCTTTGCCTATGACGCCTCCGTGCGCGCTGCTCAAGCCGAGGTCCTCACGCGGCTGATCCCGCGTGTGCGCGACATCCGCCGTTTCGGCTCGGCCGCGCTCGATCTCGCGTGGACGGCGTGCGGGCGCTATGACGCTTACTTCGAGCGCACCACCAAGCCGTGGGACATCGCGGCGGGGACGCTGCTGTGTGAACGCGCCGGACTCACTGTGCGGGAGCTACCTGAGCGCGAGCGTCTGCCGCAGGGTGTGCTTGCCGCGGCTCCAGCGCTTGCCGAGCCGCTGTTCGAGCTTGTTTCCTGACTGATGCGGCGGGTGGGAATCGAACCCACACGCCCTTACGGACAATGCCTTTTGAGAGCATCGCGTCTACCGTTCCGCCACCGCCGCAACGGTTCAATATTACGCGGGTCTGGCGAGCGCGTCCGGGTCGGCGCTGGGATCGAGCTTCTCGAGCTCGACGTTCCAACCCTGGGAGAAGCCGCGCATCGCAAACGCGATCAAGAGGATTTGCACGGGCACGATCACAAGGGTAACCACGCCCAGCAGGCCCGCGCTGAGGTTGGGGGCGGCATAACCCGCTTTGTTGCGTTCAAACCAGGCGGGTGCAGATACCAACGCGAAGATCAACAGCAGCAATCCCAGCGCCGCGGCCATCGGCAGCACGCCCCGGCTCCAGCGTGCTGAGTAATAGGCCATCAGCAGGTACACGAACGCCCACACGAGCAGGATCGGGATGCCACCCGACAGCGTGCTCCACCCTCCGATCGTCACGATCAGGATCAGCGCGGCGGAGACGAGCAGCAGCAACACCACCGTTGCGCGGGTCGCCTGGACGACCGCCTTGCCGCGATTGGGATGCGTCACGATCACGCCCGCCGGCGTGCTGTTCCCCGAAGTTGAAGACATCTCACCTATGACCATACAATCTCAGGCGGCATAAGTGCAACCCGCGGGCGTGGTGGAATTGGTAGACACGCTGGCCTTAGGAGCCAGTGGGCTTCGGCCCTTGGGGGTTCAAGTCCCTCCGCCCGCACTGCCACAGGCATCCCGAGCCGCCGATTCGACGGCGTGTCGGCGGTAGCGGTTGACGTGGCGCCGTCAGCCGGAGACCAGCGCCGAGGGACGCGCGAGCGCGTTTTCGGCGGCGCGCACCGACTCGACGAAGATCTCGATCCCGGTGAGCAGCAGTTTGCGTGAGATCACCAGCGGCGGCAGGAAGCGCGCAACGTTGCCGTAGTGGCCTCCCACCTCGATGATCACGCCGCGGTGGAAGCACTCGGTGCGGATCTGTGCGGCCATCTCCGGCCATGGCTGCTTGGAGTCGCGATCCCGGACGAGCTCGATGCCGATCATCAGCCCGCGCCCGCGCACGTCGCCAACAGACGGCAGCGTGTGTTGCGCGTCGCGCAACAGCTCGAGCGTGAGCTCGCCCAGGCGCGCGGCATGACTTGGCAGATCGACCTCCTGCATGAACTCGATCGCGGCGAAGCCCGCGGCCATCGCGACCTGGTGGCCACGGAACGTGCCGATGTGGGCGCCCTGCTTCCACGTGTCGAACTCTGAGTCATAAGCAATACAGGAGATCGGATAGCCGATTCCTCCGAGCGCCTTGGAGAAGGTCATCACGTCGGGCGCGATGCCGTCGTGTTCGACGGCAAACATCGTGCCGGTGCGCGCGAACCCGGTTTGGATCTCGTCGCAGATCAGCGGCACGTCGTGCTTGTGGGTGATGCGGCGCAGCTCGGTGAGGTAGCCGTCGGGCGGGACGATCGTGCCACCCTCGCCCTGGATCGGCTCGACGAGCACGGCAGCCGGTGTGGGGATGCCGCTGTGGGGATCTTCAAGCGATGTGTCGAGCAGGCGCGCGCATGCCAGCTCGCACGAGTCGGGCTTCAGGCCGAGCGGGCAGCGGTAGCAGTAGGGGTAGGGCATGAAGTGCACAGGGGTGGAGGTGGGGCCGCCGAAGCCGACATCGCTGGTGACCGAGAGGGCTTCGGCGGTCATGCCGTGGTAGGAGCCCTGGAAGGCGATCACGGCCTCGCGGCCGGTGTGGGCGCGGGTCAGCTTCAGCGACGCCTCGATCGCGTCCGAGCCGGTGGGCCCGCCGAAGTGAAAGCGCGCACTCTCGCGCAAGCGCCCGGGGAGCAGCCCCTTGAGCTTGCGCATCAGGCGCAGCTTGGGTGTGGTGGGGAAGTCGAGCGCGTGCACGAGCTTGTCCTGCTGCTCGGCCGCGGCCTTGAGCACATCAGGATGGTTGTGGCCGACGTTGAGCACGCCCGCGCCGCCGAAGAAGTCGATGAACGTGTTGCCATCGACGTCGCGCATCGTCGCGCCGCGGCCCTCCTCGATCGCGATCGGCACGCTGCGCGGATAGGAGCGCGCGCTTGACTCCAACTCCTCCTGCTCGGCGAGCAGCTCGCGCGAGCGTGGTCCCGGCACCTCCCCCGAGAGCGCGGGGGCCGGCTCGAAGTGCATCTCCTCGAAGCTGTGCTCGCTATCGCTCATCGTTCAGGTCTCCGGCGACTATAGCTTCCCGTGCGCCTTTGCCTGACCCGAATCCGCGGATGAGGAGGGGGCGTCCTCGAGTGTGGGGAGGGGGGGCGTGCCCGGGGTGTCACGCAGTTCGCGCATCACCGGGAACGGAGCGACTTCCCGTAGCGTGTCGTGCCCGGTGAGGATCATCAGCAGGCGATCCACACCCATGCCGCCACTGGCGGATGGCGCAAGACCGTACTCGAGCGCGCGCACGTACTCCTCGTCGTGCGGGTGCGGGGCGTCGTCGTCGTCGAGCCGGCGCTCTTTGCGCTGCTCGACAAAGCGCTGATACTGCTCGACGGGGTCGTTGACCTCCGAGTCGCCGCTGACGAGCTCGATGCCGCCGATCACCGCGTCGAAATGCTCGGCCAGGCGCGAGTCCTCGGAGTGGGCCTTGGTGATCGGGAAAGACTCCAGCGGGAAGTCGTACACGAGCGTGGGCTGGTTGAGCGTGGGCTCCACGAGCTTTGAGTAGACCGCCTGCACCACCTGCGCCCAGCTCGCGTCGGGGTGCACGCGGTCGTCCAGCAGTGCCGCCAGCTGGTCGCGGTCGCTTGCGAGGAAGTCCATGCCGCAGACGCGCAGGATCTCCGCCTGCATGGTGGTCTTCTGCCAGGGCTCTGCCAGATCGATGCTCTCACCGCCGCGCTCGATCACGGTGCTGCCGAGCACACGCTGGGCCACGTAGGCGACGAGCTCTTCGGTGAAGCGCGCCACGTCGGTGTGGTCTGAGTAGCTCATCAGCCACTCGAGCATCGTGAACTCGGGGCTGTGGCGGTAGGAGATGCCCTCGTTGCGGAAACACTTGCCGAGGTCGTATACGTTCTCCAGACCGCCGATCAGGCAACGGTTGAGATACAGCTCGACCGAGATGCGCAGCGACATGTCTTGGTCGAGCGCGTTGTGATGAGTGAGAAAAGGTCGCGCCGACGCTCCCCCGGCGAGCGCCTGCAGCACGGGTGTTTCGACCTCCATAAAGCCCCGCTCGCTCATGAACGCGCGCAGGGCGTCGATCGTGTGCGCGCGCGTGCGAAACAGCTCGCGCGTCGACTCGTTGGCGAGCAGGTCGAGCTCGCGGTAGCGATAGCGCGTGCCCGTGTCGCCGAGACCGTGGCGCTTGTCGGGCGGCGGACGCAGCGCCTTGGTCAGCAGTGCGCACTCGTGCACATTGAGTGCAAGCTGTCCGCGCTGGGTCACATACAGGTAGCCCCGTGCTTCTACGATGTCGCCGATGTCGAGGTCGAGGATGCGCTCGTAGGCCTGCTCCCCGAGCGTGTCGTGGTGGACGTGCAACTGGATCTGCCCGCTCGAGTCGCGCAGGTCGAGGAATGTGGTCTTGCCATGTCCGCGCCTGGAGATGAGACGTCCTGCGAGCCGGTAGGCGAAGCTGCGGTGCTCGCCGGGCTTCAGCTCCGCCGGATCGTGGGCGGCGTACAGCTCGGCGATCTGCGTGCGCTCGGCTGAGGGAATGTGCGGGAACGGCTCGACGCCCTGCGCGCGCAGGCGCTCGGTCTTGGCGAGTCGTTCATGGGTTACGGCGTCGTCGAGCGCGTTATCGAGCATGTGGGATCACCAGAGGAAGGTACCATCGAGGTCCGCTCCAATCCGTGCGCAGCCTTCGGGCGAGCATCCCGTGTATCGCCCGAGTGGTCGTGGCGCTCTTGTGTTTTTACAGTGGTGTTTCTGTAGGCGAGCGTCGATGATGCGCTCGTGAGGCACACCAAGGACCCGGAGATCGACGAGCAGGTGGGCGTGTTCGGCGAGAACATGCGCGCGGCTCGCTTGCGTGCGGGACTGTCTCAGGTCGCGCTATCGGAGGCGACGGGGTTGGATCGTGCGGCGATCAGCTTCCTGGAGCGCGCGGAGCGCTCGCCCGACCTTTCGACGTTGGTGCGCGTCGCGGCCGCGCTCGGCGTGGCACCCGCCACGCTGCTCGATGGAATCGGCTCGTCCGGCACACGTGCGTCCGGTCCATCAGTGGATCCCGGTGCGCACGCCGGGCCCGCGCCGCGTCTCGGCGCGAACCTACGCGCGGCTCGCAAGCACGCGGAACTTTCTCAGGAGGCGCTCGCGTACGAGGCGGAAGTGGATCGTGCGGCGATCAGCGTGTATGAGCGCGGCGGACGTGGGCCGAACTTGCGCACAGTGTTGAAGCTTGCGCGCGCCCTGGGGTTGCGTCCGGCGGCTCTGTTCGTGGGCGTGGAGTAGCTCAGAGACAGATTAGAAGCTCAGCTCGGCGGCGCGGATCGCCGCGCGCGTTGGCTTGAAAAGCCCGTTGGCGTGCTCGGTCAGCTCATCTTCGAGCAGCAACTGCAGCGCCGCCTCGATTTCGCCTAGTTCGAGCGGGTCCGTCGGATCGCGCTCGCAGGCGAGCGCCACCTGCTCGCGTGTCATGCCCTCGCGGCCTTCGCTCACGAGTGTGTGGAGTGCGACCGCCGCCAGTGCGTCCGGATGTTGGGACGTGGAGCCATCTTGTGAAATCGCCACATTTTGAAATTACACGACGCATCGGTTGGATGCGCTGTGACGAGCGCAAAAGGTGCTATCGGGGCCCTGTCTCGCGCTCGACCTGCCAGCCGGCGTTGAGCGGGCTCAGGAAGTAGGGCGGCTCGTCGGTCGCTAGGCGTTCATCGTAGATGTAGTTCTTGGCGTAGCCCGTGCTTATTCCCGAGCTGCCTCCGGTGCCGACCGGTCCGCGAAACTTTTGGGCGATCGCGCCGTCGATGTTGAGTTCGCCGAGCGGTTTGCCGCAGTCGAAGTTGTCCACCAGGAACGAGTGGCTCGTGGAGAGGATCGCTCCGTATACCCATGGGTTTTCCAGGCTGCCGGACCCGTTGGTGTTGGAGCTGCACGGGTGGTAGACGCGCACGTATTCGCTCGCTATCAATCCAAGTGTCGTGGTGCCGGATGGGACTTCCCCCAGTTTGCCGATGCTGGTGGGGTAGATGCTGCCGTTGATGATCAGGTCGTTCTGCGCCCCGATCGTGAGCGGTTCGCTGTAGGTGCCGCTCACATAGACGGTGCCACAGTTGACTTCTTCTTTTTCTTCGGTGGACCCGTCTGCTTTGGTCGGATCGTAGGTGTATGAGCAGTTATTGCCGGCCTGCACATACAGGAGGCCGTTTTTGGGCCATTTGATCGTTTTTTTGACTTCTTTCTCCGCGCCTTTTTCTTCCACCCAGTATTTCGCCGTGATTTCTTTGGTCGTGCCGTTGAGGACCAGATGCGTTGCGCCGGTGAAGACGTTTTCTTCTTCGACGTAGGAGAGCAGGCTGGTGTCGCTCTGCGGTGCGATCAGTTCTGCGCCTTTGGTCGGTTTTTTGGTGGGGTCGTTGTATGTCGGTTCGGAGGATTTAGAGCATTCAGGCCAAGGTCCGCCGTTGATTTCGACGGCGTCTTCGTGTCCTGCGCGCCCGAAGCTGAGTTCTTTGCTGCACGTCACATTGGTGGCGTCGTCGGTGTGCATCGGGCCTTCGACGCTGTCTGCGGGGGCGAACGTGATCACCTGGCATTTGGCTTTTTTCGCTTCGCGTTCGGCATAATATTTTTCGCATTCGCTAATCGAGTCGCCATCCAGACTGGGATCTTCGATTTCGTACTGCGTGAAGTAGACGTAGTTCAGGAAGCCGACCACGTGGAACGTGGCGATCAGCGAATGCTTGTCGTTGCCGGCGTGGCCGATCGATTCCACCGAAAATGTGTTCGCGTTGGCTCCGCCTTTCTGGATCATGCTGCCGAAGGGGTTGGACGTGCTGCATTCTTTCGTGCCGACTGGAGCAGTGCTGGCTACAAGCAGTTTGATGGCGTAGTGCCCGTTGTAGTTGTCTTCTTTGGTTGCAGAGGTTTCTTGTGGAACCGTGTTTTCCGGTGTCTTGCAGGTCTGCCAGTAGTCGGGGTTGGCCTGGAGCTGGTACTCGTACTCCTGGATGCCGGCCACGGAGGCATAGTAGGCTTGCTTGGCGATGATTTCGTTGGTGGAGAGCTTGCTGTCGTTTGTGACGGTCGCGTAACCCGCGACCAGCAGGAGACTGGTCACAAGCATCACGCCGAGCGCGATGATCATCGTGAACCCGGCCTCGGAGTGAGCGCGAGCGCGGATTTGGGGTAGGTGGAGGGGATCGATCATTCGCATGGTTTTTCTTCGATGGGGGTTTCGGCGTTGGGGACGCTGAGGGAGAGCGTCACCTCGTTTTTGAAGTCGACCGCGCGATGTTCGTTTTTGAATTTGTCAGCGGGCGACTGGTTGAAGTTGATTTCCACGCCGGCGGTTTCTCCGGCCTTTTTAGTGCCGAGTTCTCGTTCGGCGCCTGTTCCTTCAAGTTTTAGTTCTTCCAGCGTGCCCAGCGCTTCGGTCGATTGCACCGTTTTGACGGAGCCGGCTTTTCTGTTGAACTTGAAGTATTTGAAGATCGGAAGTGCTTCCTTTTCGTTTTTTGCGTTGAGGACTTCGGTCTGGGAGATGTCTTCCCCGAGTCGGACTTCGGAGGTCTTGGTCAAGGGTGTGGTCCATGTGAAACTTGGCCACGAGCCACCAGTGTTCTTGTATGAGATGTCGGTCAATAGCCCGGTGCTTTTCTTCCACACTATTTCGTGCTCAAAGGCTTCCGTGATTGCGGCTTCTTTGCTATTGGCGTTGATAAATACCAGCTTATTTTCTTCGAGTTCTTTCGTTTTGCTGGCCGACACTTCCTTTTCCTTGCCTGCTGCCTGCACCGGAGTGAAGCCAGACGATAGGCAGGCGCTCTCCAGCTCTTCGCTGAGCTTCACCATCGTGACGCGCCCCAGTTGGGTGGCTTGTGATGTGTCCGCGATTTTGGCGGCCTGCTGTACCGATACATCGAGGATGGTGTAGAGCGCGCCCACGACGACGGTCGCGCTGATTATGGCCACGAGGGTTTCGACCAGGGTGAAGCCTCGCTGATCGCGTAGACGGGATGGTATGAGGTTCGAATGGTTCATCAGCATGACGGTTGCGAGATTTCACTCGATTTGACCTTTACTTCGTCGTTCCCGCCGGTGGGTGTGTAAGATGTTTCCTCGCCCAGATAAAAGATATCTGTGTGCGTGGTTGAAGTCAGGTTTGGTTCAACTGTCTGGGTATGATATTCGGTGACAGATTTACCTTTTACTGTTTTTTTGGTCTGTTCGCCGACCAGGCAGAGCTTCTCCTTGCCAAATGGCTGGTAGGGATACCTAAGCGTTCCTGTGCTCATGAGCTTCGGTTCGCGCACCAGGTTGACGGCGGACGCATTGATCGGGTCGGGCGCTGATTCGCAGGCGGTATTGGTGATCTTGATCGTCGGTTCTTTTTTTTCGGCGGTTGTGCCGCTTGTACCCGTATATACGTCGACTGTGAGGTCGACCATCGGTACACTGACGGGAGTTGTTTTCCCGGGAAGCACGATCGCTTCGCCGTTGGTCACCGAGCTGTCATTTGCATGGGCGTTGTTTTCCTTGCAGTCGCCTGCGTACACCTGCCACTTCTTGTTGTGTTCGAGGTTGGTTGAGCTGTAGGGGAACGGGAAGAGATCTCCTTTGATATAGCTCGTGGCCATCGGTGTGGTCGCGGATTCCGCGTACTTTGTGGTGATGGCTTTGTACTTGTTTTCACCGCCGGATTCGTAGGTGAGTTCGGGGGCGCCCACCGTAAATTCGTTTGAGTTGGTCGCCCCTTCGTAAGCCGCCACGAAGGTGTTGCCTTCAACCGGTTTGCTGTTGTATATAAATTTCGCCGTGATCGCGCCGCCTTCGTTGAGAACGATTGAATCGTGCGTCGTTATGTTCGGTGCGATCGTGGCTTCCTTGGTTGGCACTTTGGTCGAGCCGCTTTCGGTGACGTACCCCGATAGTTCTTTGATTTCGACTTTGGCGGATGTCGAAGGGAGCCCACCAAAGACGATACAGCCGGCCGCGCCGGTGGTTCCTTCGAGCGTGGTCGGTTCTTTGGCTTCCACGCCCGTGTATTTGATGCTCGCGTTCACGCCAGAGAGGTTTCCTTCCGGTAGGGCGCCGTTGGTGGCGTCGATCTCGAGCGCCGAGCCGTCTGGCGGCGTGACGATGCTCGACTCGCTCACGGCTTTGCGTGTATGCAGCTGCGGCCACGTGACAGCGGAGGTGACCCTCAGATAATCGCCGTCTTCCTTCGAGCCCGATTCGCTTGCGCCTATACCGGAGCAGTCCGAGCCCGGTTTGGATTCGTTGAAGTACTGGGCGGCTTGCGTGATCGTGTAGGTGGTGCCGTCGACCGCGAGGGTGTATGTGCGCTTGTGTTCTTCGAGGCTTCCCCCCTGTCCAGCGAGTTCGTCGAGCGTGTTCGCCGGGTCGCTGCGCAAGTGCTCCTGCGATTGCGCAGCCAGCAGCTCGGCCTCGTCGTGGAAGCGCTCATCGGCTGAGGCGCGATCGAGGACTTGAAAGCCGGTGAGTGTGCCCACAGCGATCAGACCGACGAACAGGGCGGTGATCACCACTTCGATCAGCGTGAGACCGTCATCGTTCCGCGCGATGTTTCGAAAGAATGTGCGAAATGTCACAAGGGTGTCCATGTCGGGTCTGGACACCTTTTCGACCGGAGCCTCGACTTGCTTGAGTCTTGGGGCGGGCGGTCGAATACGCGCTGGGTGCGCGGTGGGACTACTGGTTCAGCGAGAGCACTTCGAGCAAGGTGTCCCAGTCGCCCTGCCCATGCACGAATTCCAGTTCTTCAAACTGACGCGCCACGTGTTCCACGCGCGCGATGAGCGCCTTGTCCGTGGACTGCAGGTAGGGAGACAGGAGCTTGCGTGGCAGTTCCTTGATTTCGATCGCTTCCACGCGCCGGTCGAATTGCTTCGTATCGGCGGGGACGGCCTTGAAGCCACCGGCAATCCACGAACGGACATCCACGCAGATGTTGGGCACCGGGAGCACGACCATTTCGTGCAGGCTCCGCGCGTAGGCGTGCGCGCCGCGGGTGACAGCGGGATTGCTCCATGTCAGCGGATGCACCGCTTTGAGGAATCGCTGGATCACCGCTGCATCCGCGTGATAGGAGGTGGCCCACAGCGCTCCGGCGACCTCGTAGCTGAGCTTCTGCTCTTCTTCGCTCTGCGGAGAGTCGGCGGCGATGCCCGCGCATTCGCTCTGAACACTATGGTCGAGCCCGTGTATGTTCGCTTCGACCGACGACCATTTGCTCACGACGGCGTGCAGCGCAGCATAGGTGGCCACCAGGTAGGCGTGGGTGGAGGACACGTCCCGCTGCGTCTCCGCCGCGCCGGCAGGCGCCGCCCCCAGCGCAAGCAACGTCAGAGCTATTGCAAAGCATCTCAGCATCCCCACTCAAGGCTATCCTAGAAGACGAACGACTCAACGCGGATACTTCATCTCACGCCGACGGACAGGCGTGTAGAGTTTCGCAAGCGCTCGGCGCAAAGCAGAATCGCCTGCAAAACAGACGTTTCTGGGGGACTGGTGTAACGGTAACATGGGGGTCTCCAAAACCCTTGCTCGAGGTTCGATTCCTCGGTCCCCCGTTGTTGTTTCTGGGCGGAATGCCCGGAAACCGGCTGTTTGGGAGGCTCTGAAGCCCTCAACCCGCTGAGACGGATCGCGCCCTGAAGCAGACTCATGAGCGACTGGCGATGACGATCGATTTCAGGCCGAGTCAGTCGCGGTTGTGGCCTTTGCTGCGCAATCCTGATCAGACAGTGCTTGCCTCTGCCCGCTTGAGCAGCAGCAGGTAGAGGTGTTCCTGGGTGGTCGCCGGGAAGGGCCGTAGGGCGCCGCTGCTGGTTAGCGTGACCTCCGCGGGACCGTAGACGAAGCCGAGTATGTCGATGTAGAAGGGAAGCTTGATGTTGTGTACCGCGACCGTTGCGGTGATTCGCCATCCGAAGCTTCCCGTCGCACCTGGTGCCGGAGGGGTGCCGTGCGATATCGATAGAGAGATCGAGTTTGGGTTGATGATCGCCGGGGAGGTCTGTTCCTTGAGAATCTCATGCTTGAGGAGCAGACCGAGATAGCGTGAGAGGCATCCACGGACGTGATGGCTACGGATCGTCATGAGCTCCCTGGCGGCCAGAGCAGAGGTTCGTGCGACACTGACTTCGGAGCTAACGCTGAAGTGGAGGATTTCGTGTTCGAGCTTGAAGTCCTTGGAACTCTCTTCGACGAGCCCACTGGGTGAGCTCAAGGACTCTCCAGCGCAGTGCGTCAGTTCGTGTTCGAGTTGCTTTTCCGCAGGCGTCTTGGGTTCGCGGTTGTCTCTTGAGGTCGCTTTGAAGCCAGGCACGTCTGCCGCGGTGAGGTTGACTGCGCGAGCAAACGCGAGCGCCTGCGCCTTTGTGAGCGATCTCACCGTACCGGCATGCGTGCCTGCCCCGGATCGAATGTGTGTACCGTTGGCTCCTGCGGTATGTGTGGTCGTCACTACGCCGTGATAGTCGCCCTTTCCGCAGGACGCAAGCACTCCGCCTGCCGCCGTGAGCGCAAGGATTACGATCATTCGGCAGATCACCACAGGAATTGTGTCAGACCCGTGGTGCGCCTGGATGCGAACCAAGGTTGAGCGCCGGCCTGTCGCCGGCATGGATCCTCGCTCGAGGCTCAGTCCCGCGGGTTTTCGTTTTCGGTGTGCGAGTCCGCGGCGTCGGCTCCCGTCGTGGTCACGAAGACCGAAGCGCCACCGCCGGTGAGCGCCTTCCTGACGAGTCCCGGAGCGAGCAGTCGTGCGATGCCCGCCAGTGCGTACGGACGCGGCACATAGCGCTCTGCCTTCCCCCGCAAACCGACCTCTACGATGGCCTCGGCGGCACGCTCGGGGGTCGAGACGATCCAACGCGTGAGGTGGCGCGCGGTCAGCTCGGCCGCGGGGAAGCCCTCGGTCTCGATGAAGCCGGGAAGCACGAGCCCTACGTGGACCCCGTGCGGGCGCTCCTCCGCAAACAGCGCATCGCTCCACCCGGTCAGCGCGAACTTGCTCGCCGAGTAGGCGCCAGCGCCCGGTCTGGCGATGCGTCCGGCCGTGCTGGACACGTTCACGATCGAGCTCGGGGCGGAGGAGCGCAACAACGGCAGCAACGTCTCTGTCAGGCGCACCGTTGCATCGAAGTTGATCTCCATCGTGCGACGCACGTTGGCGTGACCGCCCTCGGCGAAGCTCGCGCGCCAGGAAGCTCCGGCGTTGTTGACAAGCAGCGTGAGGCTCTCGTGGCGGGAGCGAACATGCTCGAGCACCCGCTGTGGAGCGTCAGCTGCGGTCAGATCTACTGCCAGGATGCTGGTTTGCCCTGGCAGGGCCTCAGCTAGCGCCCGCAAGCGATCCTCACGGCGGGCAACGAGTACGAGCTGTGCACCCGACTCGTGCGCCAAGCGTCGCGCGGTGGCCTCGCCGATACCGCTCGATGCTCCGGTCACAAGCGCAACGAGCGGCGCCGATCCCGAGGCGGTTGGATGGTTGTGTGAGGAGTGTCTGCCCATAGCTCAGCGACGCACCCGCGTGATGGTGTCTGCGAGTGGCCGCAAACAATATGACCACCTTGCCATTGGCGGCTTACCATTTACCGAATGCCGGTCAGCGAAGGTGCCCAGATGCATGTAGATAGGCGGCCGCGTTGAGCGCCGCCGATGGTGTTCAGCGAACACTGAGGGTCACCAGCAGGTTGACGATCCCGCTCTCGGAGATAGTGGTGCGTGCAAGTCGCTCATCGGGTCCGGGTGGGCAGCACGCCAATGTCACCGCTTCCCGTGTGCAAGCAAGCTTTGACGTTCTAGCTTCGCCAACCCTGACCGGCGCGCAGCGGGAGCGGCTACTTGCCCGCGTTGGGCCGCGCGTGGTCGCGCTTGCACAGGACGAGCGCTCGCAAGCTCGCAATCGTGAGTTGGCTTTGACTCGTTTGGGCGAGCGGCTTGCGACGGCGCTCGCCGTCCCCAAACGCCGTCGCGCCACACGCCCGACGGCGGCCTCGCGCGAGCGCCGCCTCCAAACCAAGCACCGGGGCGCCGAGCGCAAGCGAGACCGTCGGCCGCCTGAGGAATAGCCGAGAAGCCTGTTGAGCGAGGCTCGATCTGGCGTCAGCTGGTCTGGGCGAGGGCGGCTTCCCGAGAGGCAGGGGACGAGTCCGCGTGCTCGTCGGCGCCGGCCGCCGACGCCGGCACGGTCTCGGTCTCGCCGCGCAGACGTCGATATGGCCACACGACGTTGCAATAGGACAGCACACGCCGTCGATCTTTCTCGTCGCAGTCGACGATCGCCGCGCCGATGCGCCACTCATTCCCGTGCGCCAGACACGAGCGCACAGCCACCTCGAGGCGTGTCGGAACCGGTTCTCCGGCGACAGCTGGAAGCTGGATGGTGAGGTTTGCAAGCGTCCCAAGGGGTAGTGGACGCGAGAACTCGAAACCTACCCCGCTGGCCGTGATGTCGTGCATGCGCCCCAATAGGGAAGGCTCGTCGTTGGGAAGATCGCCGCTTGGGAGGATTACCGCCGCGGCTGCGATCGGGGTCCGGTACTCGCCACGCAGTTGCCGCCGACGCCCGACAAACGCAAGCGTGCGCGTGATCCGTCGCAGCTCGAAGGCGCCGAGCACGGGCACGAACCAGGCCGCGAAGCCATGCATCATTGGTAGCGGTCCCGCCCCCGCGTCATCGGCGATTCTCAAAATGAGTCCCAAGGCCAACAGCAGGGCCAGTACGAGCAACCCGCGAAACTGGCGTACCGCCTCCCAGCCGCCTCGATCGACGCCCTCCTTTGGCGTCACTCGAAAGTTCGCGCGGCCAGGTCGAACGATGCAGCGCAGCGCACGCGCAAAGATCTCCGCGGTGCACAGTTCATAGTGAGTCGCCTCGCCGCTGCTCTGCTGGCCGCGGCATAGGGCAGAGCCGGCAAGCACCATCAGCACCGTGGCTGGAGCCCACAACGTGGCCAGAGCCAGGGGAGCAATTCGCAAGGGAAGCGCGCCCGTCCACAGCACGGTCGCGAGCACGAGCACCATCAGCAGACGCATCGGGCCCGCCAGATAGGAGAGCAGGCTCGCGAGGTAGCTCATGCGCTGGCCGATGGTCAGCTCGCGGGCACGAAGCGGGCTCTCAGGCGTGGTGAACACGGCGAGATTGCCGCGTGCCCAGCGGTCGCGTTGAAGAAGGTAGGCGGCAAGGTCGTGGGGAGCGCGTCCCTGCGCGATGATGCGATCGTCATAGTGCGTGTGCCAGCCGCGCCGGTGGAGCTTGATCGTCGTGTGGAAGTCCTCGGCGATCGTGTCGGTCGCCACACCACCGATCGAGAGCAACGCCTCACGTCGTATGAGCGCGCACGAGCCGCACCAGAAAGCGGCATCGTGGTGATCCTTGCCAAGGCAGATTGCCGAGAAGAACACCGACTGCTCGTGACGGCCAAGGTCGTAGTGCTGGATCGAGTCGTGGTTTGAGAAATCGTGGGGCGTCTGCACAAGCGCCACCTCGGGGTCGTCGAAGTAGCCGACCATCGTGTCCAAGGCGTCTGGAAGCGGCACATGGTCGGCGTCGAGCACAAGCACCAGCTCGCCCTCGGTCAGTGGCAGCGCATGGTTGATGTTGCCGGCCTTCGCGTGACTTTTGTCAGGACGCGTCATGTAGCGAGCTCCCCACTGGCGGGCAAGCTCGGCGATCTCAGGCCGACTGCCGTCATCCAGTAGCCAGGTCGTATGCGGGTAGCTCATGAGCGCACAGCCAGCGAGTGTGGCCTCGAGCACGGAGGCCGCCTCGTCGTAGGTGCAGATGTAGACATCAACGATCTTCCCCGGCGAGGCCGGCGGCCGCTTGCGGGGCGTCACATCCCAGGTGAGCCATGCCAGTGTCGCGAGATTCCAAAGGCCGTAGCACTCGGCCAGCAGCAGGCAGCCCCATAGGAGGAGATTCGATCGATGCCAACTCCAACCGATCCGCCAGGTGAGATATGCCGTGGACCAGCACAATGCCAGCACCACGAGCATGCGCAGCAGTTGCGGATGGCGCGCCCACCAGGACCCCCAGCTTCTGGCGACCGTGGTGGGGTCGGAAGGACCCTCGGTGAGCTTTCGTGGCATCGGCAGGCCAAGCAGGGCCCAGCCGAGCATGCCGAGTGCCACGCGCGGGTGGAGCGCAGATGGCCATGCGATGCGAAGGCGGGCCGCACGCATCGGCGGTATCCCGCGAGGTGACAGACGACTGCGCAGATGTTCGCCAACGCTGGGCATGGGCAGCTCATCGGCTCTCCGCCTGCTCCGGTTGAGTTGGGAAAGCCCTCATGAAGGGCGATTTGCGAGTCTTAGCGACATGTACCACGTCGAGTTGCGCCAGTTCCCCCACAACTTTTGTCGCTTCAACCTCACCGAGCTGGAGCTACGCGAGGCCGTCCTCGACGCGTGGGCGCGAGGCGAGTGGATTGAGTTCGGCGAACGCAAGTGGAATCCTCAGCAGGCCAAGCTGACCGTGCTCGAGGGTCCGCAGATAGCGCTCGAGCGGCTCTCGATGGGGCGCGGCTGGCATGTCGCCGCGCGGGAGGGCAAGGAGGTCACCGAGCAGCTGCTCGCCGCATCGCGCAGTGCGACCGACCCTGACGCTGTGAACGCGCGTGCGAACGAGCGGGGGAATCCTGGAGGGGCGGCTGCGGACGGTCTCGATCCAGCAGTTGCGGGACTCATGGCCGATCTGCTCTTCCTTCTGGGTGAGGACCCCGTATCCCTAATGCGTGCCTGGCAACTCGCGCTCGAGCGTCATCCGGAGCGCACCCCGAGCGAATGTTTGACGCTCGCTGAAGGACTCGTGCGCGGTTGATCTGACGCTAGACTTCGCCTACCAGCGTGGTGGGCGTAGCTCAGTTGGTAGAGCTCCGGGTTGTGGTCTCGGCGGTCGCGGGTTCGAATCCCGTCGCTCACCCTTGAGTCTGTAGGCTCGCGCTCACTGTGGGCATCTCTCCGTACCTGCGCCACCTGCGCGAGCGAGTCGGCCACGACTTGGTGCTACTTCCGTCGGTGGCCGTGCTTCCGTGGGATGAGGATGGCCGACTGCTCATGGTTCGCGAGGCCGAGACGGGTATGTGGCAGACCGTTGGTGGGGCGATCGAGCCTGACGAATCTCCAGTAGAGGCCGCGGTTCGCGAGGCGTCTGAGGAGGCCGGCATCGTCGTTGAGCTCACCGGCATCCGCGGCGTGATCGGTGGGCCTTCGTTTCGAATGACCTATCCAAATGGCGATCTCGTCAGCTACGTCTCGACGATCTTCGACGCGCACGTTCTCGCAGGCGAGCCTCGCGCTGACGGGGACGAGACAATCGACGTCGCCTGGTTTACGGCCGGCCAGCTTGCAGACATTGCCCTGTCTGAGTTCACGATCGCCCTGCTCAGCGAGCCGGCTGTGGCGATCCTCGGTCACGCCGCCGGTTATCGCGTCGGGAGTTGAGCATGCCGTCACAGATCGACGCGGCTGTCTCACGTGCGAGAATACCTCTGGCTGCTGCAGGTTTGACCGTTGTCGGTGAGGATCTGGCGCGCCCCTGGGGTGGGTTCCTGCTGATCGCCCAATCCGAGGTCCAAGAGTTCATCCGGACCTATTTCTCAGACGCGGGTCTGCGGAATGCGCACGAGCAACTGGCGCTAAGCCCCAAGCTGCTCCTGGTCGCCCCAGGGCAGCGTCTGTCGTGGCAATACCACCGCAGGCGCAGCGAGATATGGCGCATAATCGAGGGACCTGTAGGCATCAGCCGAGGACCTGATGACGAGGAGACGCCGATGTGCAGCTACAGCGCCGGCGAGATCCTGCACTTGGAGCTTGGCGAGCGCCACCGCCTCATCGGACTCCGGACCTGGGGGATCGTCGCCGAGATCTGGCAGCACACAGACGCGACCTCGCCGTCAGACGAGTTCGACATCGTGCGCGTATCCGACGACTATGACCGAATCTGACTCTCGTCGTTCGCTGTCTCAACCAGGCAGGTCCTACCAGCTGAGAATCGTTGCTTCTCGCCCTGAGGATCGACAACTTCAAAGAACCTGGACAGTGTGGACGTCGATCGTCGTCGTGTGGTCAGGACATGTCGACCACCAGTGGCGCATGCGAGGACTCTTCGTCTTGTGCAAATTGCAGCGGGGTTGGGCTGCCGAGAGGACCAGGGGAGGAGGGGTCGCGACCGAAGAGCAGGGCTACGTTCCAATCCATCAGCAGGCGCAGCTTGCGCCCGAGACCAGGCATCAGCAATAGGTGGTAGGTGCGTGCCAGCAACCACGCCGGCAGTCCACGCCAGCGTAGGCCGAGTGTGATCGCAACGGCCGTGTTGTGACCGAGCTCCGCCACCACTCCGGCCGTGCGATAGCGGAAGGCCCGCGGCGCTCTATGCTCGAGCGCCGCGGCGATGTTGAACGCGGCGAGTTGTCCCTGGCGGATTGCGTGCTGGGCTGTTGGCGGGCATGCTTGTCCGCACCTTGCCGGGTCTGGCACAGCGGCACAATCGCCGATCGCCCACACGCCCGGATGACCCACGACGCGCAGCTCTCTATCGACGGTGATCCTCCCACCATCCTCGAGCGGCAGCCCAAGGGAGGCGACGACTGGGCTGGGGGTCACTCCGGCGGTCCAGACGACGGTGCGTGCGGGAACCTGCTCGCCGCTCGACAGGGTTGCGCCACGCGCTGTTACTGCCGTGAGCGTCGTGTGCGTGCTGATCTCGATCCCGCGGCCCAGTAGCTCGCGCGCGGCGAAGGCTGACAGGCTCGCCGGCACCTCGGGCATGATCCGCTGTTGTGCCTCGACGAGCACCCAACGCATGCCATCCGCACGACAGCGCGGGTACAGCTCGATGGCCTGGGCGGCGAAGTCCTGCAGCTCGGCAAGACCCTCGAGGCCCGCGTAGCCGGCGCCCACGAACACGAAGCCGAGATATTCGGCGCGGCGCGCCGGGTCCTCGAGGGACTCGGCGATATCCAGACAAGTGAGCACCTGGTTGCGCAGTGCGGTCGCATCGGACAAAGACTTCAGGCCAGTCGCATACTCAGCCAGTCCTGGGATCGGCAGCGTGCGCGAGACCGATCCCAGTGCGACAAGCAGATGGTCGTAGCCGAGGGCGAGGCGCCCGCCGTCGACACGGCGCACAAGCAGCGTTTGAGACTTCCGGTCGGTGCCCGTGACGCTCCCGATCAATAGGCCGGTTCGCCTGAGTTGCGAGCGCAAAGGCACCACGACGTGGCGCGGGTCGAGCGTGCCCCCGGCAGTACCCGGCAATAGAGGCGTGTAGAGCATGAAATTCGCGTCGTTGACGAGCGTGACGCGAGCCCCGCCGGCCGTAAGTCGCTCCAGCGCCCTGGCGGCGTAGAAGCCGCCAAAGCCGCCTCCGGCAATCACAACGTGTCTGGCCATGCTTTGACGGTAGCTCTAAAAAGGCGTTGAGACCAATGTCACAAGCGTGTTACAAAGTCCCGGTGGCGTTGACGCTCCACTGTGCTGCAACACGCACCGTCGCTCGCCCTTCGTCCAGGCTGGGGCGTGTATCGGCCTCAGCGACGGTAGAGCGCGCGAGTCGTGACCTGGCCAAGGGCGGTGCCTATCAGCGAGCCGCCAATGACGTCCCCGGGGTAGTGCACGCCAGTGTGGACACGCGAGTAGGCCACGAGTGCGGCGAGTGTACGTAGCGGGATGCCGGCAGTCGGCATGACGGCGCCCACTCCCGTCGCGAACGCAAATGCTGCCGCGGAATGCCCGGAGGGGAATGAGGTCGAGATGGGCATCCTCACCTGACGCTCGAGAGGGACCTCCTCGGCCACGCGATCCGGGCGACGACGACGGCTGAGTGGCTTGATCGCGATATTGACGATGGTCGCGGTGACGGCAACGGAGGCGAGACCCGAGCGAGCCGCACGGCGACCGGTCGCACCGCCGGTGAGTGCTAGCGCCGCCGCCGCAGTAATCGATAGCCGCGAGTAATTGGCAGCGTGGGAGAGGCGACGCATCGACTTGTCGAGTGCCGGCGTTGGCGTGCCGGCGATCGTCGCGTAGAGCGCGGCGTCGATGCGCTCCGCCTCTTCCATCCAGCGGCGATGCCTCGACATGGGCCGATTGACGGAGGCGGTGTCAGGGTGGCTCATTGCAGCATCCTATGAGGCACCCGATCGGTAGCAAGCATATGGCGATGTGCCATCGCGGTCAGAGACATTTTTGACGAGCTGAACCACGTGGTTGCTGGCTTTGCAGGCTTGCTCGACCGGATTGGTTGCGATGAGGGGAGCGGACCGTCAAATTCGCCGCTTGGGGTCCGAGCGGACGGGACTTGCGGTGCGGCCGGCGTTTGGCGAGGTTCGGCGGCATTCAGAGACGGAGTAGGAGACACGGCTCGACTTGAGCGCTCGAACCCATGAACCTCTGTGTGCGACGTGTGGCCGAGGCAGGGTGTTTGGAGATGTCGCGCTTGCAACCGGGTGCCGTGCCTGTGGGTTACGGAGTTCGGATCAACGTTGAATAGCACCGACCAGGCAGGAAAACATGGCTCCAATCGATAGGACGCGTTCGTCGAGGACACGCTCAAAGGCGCAGACACAGCGACCGGGACAGGATGGGTTGCCGCGTGGTCACGTAACTGAGATCCAGCGCGCCCGGATGCTTAGCGCGGCAGTCGAGGCAATCGAGGAAAACGGATATGCGCGCCTGACGGTCGCGCAGGTGATCAACCGCGCGAAAGTCTCGCGCAAGACGTTCTATGACTTGTTCATCGATCGCGAGGACTGCTTTTTGGCGGTGTTCGAACGGACGCTCGATCAGGTGAGCGCAAGAGTCGTGGAGGCCTACGCACGGGAGTCGTCGTGGCGCGAGGGGGTGCGCGCCGGTCTGGCGGCGCTGCTGATCTTCATCGATGAGGAGCCCGAGCTTGCGCGGCTGTGCGTGGTGGACGCGCTCGGCGGAGGTCCACGCGTGTTGAACATGCGCGCACGTGTGCTCGATCGACTGCGCACGGTGATCGATGATGGGCGCGCTGCCGCAACCACCAGACGCGAGCCGCCACGTGTGACCGCCGAAGGTGTGATCGGTGCCGTGTTTGCCGTTGTTTACACGCGTATGCTCGAACGTAGCTCCAAGTCATACATCGCGCTGCACGGACAGCTGATGAGCATGATCGTGCTGCCCTACCTTGGCACTCGTGCTGCAAGTCGCGAACTGACCCGTCCCGCCCCCCAGGTGCGCCGGCGCGCCAAGGCCGAACGGGGCGTTGGCAAGGACCCGATGGCCGGTCTCGAAATGCGCTTGACCTATCGAACGGTGCGCGTGCTGAGCGCCATCAGGGAGCATCCGGGCGCGAGTAACCGTGAAGTAGCCGATGGATCGGGTATTACCGATCAGGGTCAGATATCCAAGTTGCTCTCGCGCCTCGAGCGCCTGGACCTGATCGAAAACGTCGATCAAGCGCAGTCAAAGGGGGCGCCCAACGAATGGCGTTTGACCGTACGAGGAGAGAGGGTGGAGCGGGCTACGAGACCGATGTAGAAGGCGTAGATTGCTCTACCTTGGAGTGGTTGCCGGCGATGCTCTTGAGGCGGGGGTGATTGGGTGCTGTGGAAGGGCCGAAGCCAACGTCGTCAGTCGGGGGAGGCACAGGAGCTGCTGGCGGCGGCCGGAGGGGTGTTCGACAGATCGCTCGATCGACGTCAAACGATGCGCACGATCGCGGACACAGCGGTGCCGAAGCTGGCGGAGATGTGCGTGATCGATCTGCTGAGCGAAGACGGCACGATCGGCGACACTGTCGCTGTGGCAGTGCGAGAGGAGGTTGTGGAGTGGTTGTTGGCGCTGCGCGCAAGTCATCCACTCGATCTAGCCGGAGAGCACCCGGTGGCGCGCGCAGTCCGCTCACATGGGGTAGTTGTAGAGCAGGATCTGACGCTGGCGGGCACGCTCGAGCGGATCGCTCCCGAGCCCGAGTCTCGGCAGTTCATCGTGCGCAGTGGCTATCACTCGGTTGTGTCGACTCCGCTGATTGCCCGTGGTCGTCTTCTGGGCGTACTGTCGTTCTACCGGCCGCGAAACGGCCAGCCCGAGCGCCCCGAGCACTTGGCGCTGATGCGCGACCTCGCGGATCGTGCGGCGATGGCGCTTGATAACGCAAGCCAATACGAGGCACGCACGCAGCTGGCGCGAACGCTGCAGAGCAGCCTGCTTCCGGAGAGGCTGCCGACGCTCGAACGTGTCGTGCTTGCTTCCGCATACCATCCAGCGGGCGAGGAGAGCGAGGTTGGCGGTGACTTCTATGACGTGTTCACCACACCCTCGGGTTGCTGGCTCGTGGTAGGTGATGTGTGTGGCAAGGGTCCCGAGGCTGCTGCGGTGACCGCACTCGTACGACACAGTGTGCGCGCGTTTGCCTTCGTGCGGTCCAGTCCCGCCCAGGTACTCGGTGCCGTCAACCAGGTGATGCTCGGACACTCCCTGGCCTACCGATTCGCGACCGCCGTGGTGGCGCGTCTGGACTTGAGCGCAAGGCCAGTAAGGGTGGTCATGGGGGGAGCAGGCCATCCTCCGCCGCTGTTGTTGAACCCGAGTGGTTCAGCCGTAAGCGTGAACGCGCGCGGAATGATGCTCGGCGTGCGTCCGGGCTCGAACGTGGTCGACACCAGCTTGGCGCTTGTCCCCGGCTCCACGCTAGTGCTCTACACCGATGGGCTGCTCGACGCGGGTGCGCCACAGCGAGGATCGACCCCCGAGGAATTGTGCGCGCTGCTTGTCGAACATGCAGACGCCGGCCCTGAGCAGGTCGTGCAACGGCTGGAGCGTCATGCCCTCTCGCGCGGCGCGGGTCGGCTGCGCGATGACGTGGCGATCGTCGCCGTGCGTGTGGAGGGCTGATAGCGGATTGGGATCTTGGGGGACCGTCTGCCGATCCCCACGGCGAGACAGCTCGGGCAGTACTCGGCGGTGTTGGCGTCATAGTGGGCGACCTCACTCGCCCGCCCGGCTTGTCTGTGGGATACCCGAGGCCTTGAAGCTGTCCCGTTTGGCGGGCGCGGTCGGATCAGGGGATGTTGAGGATCCCGTGGCACTCTGCTCAATCCTGTTTGGCGATTTCGAGAATCGTGTACTGCTTTTTGAACGCGACGCTTGACCTGCCAGCCATTCCAACCGCGACGGCAGGTGCTTTTGGGGTCGCGCTCGCGTTGTCCGTGCTATTGGTGGGTGTCTGTCGTCTGCGCGCCCGTTGCCGGCGGCGGTATGTGCGCCTGAAGGTGATCCCGTATCGCGGCGACGATCCCACGGCGCAGGCGATCGTAGGTATGTTCGAGGCCCTCCACAAGCAGTTGCTGTGTCGCTGGTGGCGGAGGCTGTTCACGGGTCAGCCGTCGGCAAGCCTTGAGATCCACTGCGATCGCGAGGCATGGCTGTCGATCACCTGTCCAGTTGGAACGCAGCCGTTGATGGAGGCCGCGCTGCGCGCTGCCTACCCGAACTGTTGCGTGCGGTGCGCGCCCCGGGCGCTTGGAGCGCCACCTTGCGTGTTGCGCCTGAAGAAGCATTCGGTGTTCACCAAGCGGGCCAAGCTCGTGGACCGCTTCGAGCACGATCGCGCGCCGGCCGTGAATCGTCTGATCACGACGATGCGGGCGTGTGCCTCGCCGGCATTCGTGCAGATCGCATTGACGCCCACACCGGCTCTGTTCGAGGGTCATGCAAAGCGTGTATACAAGCGCCACGAGCACCACCTCTCGCGCGTGCGCAAGTTGACTCTGCCACCACTTGACCGATCGATGGTCGAGGACGAGGAGCTGAAGGGCGGGCTCGAGGTTCAGCACCGCCCGCTTTTCTTCGCGGATCTGCGCGTTGTTGGGGCGAACAGATCGGTTTGCGAACGGATCGCCTCTGAGCTGCGTGCGGCTGGTGCCGAGAATCGGCTGGTGGAGCGCGGCACGCCGATACGTCATGGCTGGTTGGGCATGTACACGTGGCGGGTGCAGCGCGGTGAGGGCAACCCACTGCCTTCTATTCGCAAAGGGGTGTTTGCCTCGACTGAGCTCGCCGGTTTGTGGCATATGCCGTCAGTCGAATATTCGACCGTTCCGTTCGCCCGCAACCCGCTTCCGGTGGCGCCGGCACCACCGGCAATCATGCGTCCAGGCGAGGGAATGGGAACGCTACGTGACACACACGGTCCAGTCTCTATCCACCCTCAGTTGCGCCGCCAGAACACGGCGGTGCCAGGTACCGTGGAGCAGGGCAAGTCGAGCTACCTGGTGGCGACCGTAGCCGAGGATCTACTGCGTGAACGCTGCGCGGTCATTGTGCTCGACCCCAAGGGCGACGCGGCCGAGGCTGCTGTCAGTCTCGTGCCGCCCGAGCGTACGTGCACCCTGCTTGATTTCGCTCATCCGACGTGCGGTTTCAATCCGCTTGCGGTCGATGCGCCGGCTGACACGATCGCCGACTATGTCGTATCGGCATTGAAGAACCTCTTTGATGACGGGGAGATCAAAGCTTCGTCCGATCGCTATCTGCGCAACGCGATCATCGCGGTGCTCGCCTATGACCAAGCGAGCACGCTGTGGGATGCCGCTCGGCTGCTCTCAGTTGGCGAGGAGGGCTATTCTTATCGCTCGCGCGTGGCTGGACGCTTGCGCACGCAACCCGAGTTCAAGGAGATTTCCGAGTTTTTCACGGGCCGTCGGTTGCAGCGTCAATCGACCCGAGGAGAAGGCTCATGATCTCAACGAGCGCGGACATCATTTTGGACGGGTACATCAGGGTTTCCCAAACACGGGGGCGCGAAGGCGACTCTTTCATCAGCCCGAAGGTTCAGCGCGATCGTATTCAGGCGTGGGCGGACATGCGCGGCGTTAGGATCGCCACTTGGCATGAGGACTTGGACCAGTCCGGGGGCAAGCTGCACCGGCCGGGGCTCGACGCGATGCTCGCGCGCATCCGCACGGGGCAGACCGGGGGGCTTGCGGTCGCGCATCTGGATCGCCTGTCGCGCGCCGGCGTCGCCGACGCGCTGCGGCTGGTGGAGAGCGTGCACGAGGCGGGCGCGAAGATCGCGGTCGTCGATCTCGGGATCGACCCGACGACTCCGGTGGGCGAGTTCTCGATGACGCTGTTCCTCGCGCTTGGCCGGATGCAGCGCCGTCAGTTCAAGGAGCGCTGGGAGGAGGCCCAGTCGCGCGCGATCGGCCGGGGCATCCACTTCCGCGCGCCGTTCGGCTACAGCAAGCCCGGCAGGGCCGTGCCGATCGTGCCCAATCCCGTGACCGCGCCCTTGGTCAAGCGCGCGTTTGAGCTGCGCGCGGCGGGTCAGCCGTGGCCGCGGATCGCCGCGTTCCTCAATGAGCGCCACGCGCCCAATACCGCTCCGGCATGGACACGCTCGACCGTCAATCACCTGATCCACAATCCCGCCTATCTCGGCCAAGCGACGTGCGGCAAGCACGTCCAGGTCGATGCCCACCCGGCGCTGGTGGGCAGGGAGCTGTGGGAGGCCGCCAACGCGGTCAAGGCCCAGCCGCCGAGTCGGGGTGAGGGCGAAGGCACGCTACTTGCCGGGCTCATACGCTGCGCGGGTTGCCGCTATGTGATGAGCAGGGGGGCCACACAGGGACAGCGCCGGCGCGAGCGGCTTGTGGTCTACAGCTGCCGACGCCACCACAGCGCGGGACGATGCGAGTCGTCTTGCTCGATCAAGATGTCGCTCGTCGAGCAATACGTCGAGGACGAGTTCCTTGCGCGTTTTGCGGACGTCAGCGTCGCGGGCGTCGTTGACAGCAGCGATCTGGACGGCGCTCGCCAACAGCTCGCCGACGCGGAGGCGGAGCTTGAGGCGTTCCGCGACAACGAGCGCATCCGCGCGGCGCTGTGGGCCGTCGGCGACGGCTCGTTTGAGGATGGGATCGCCTCGCGCGCCGCGCGGGTGGTCGCCGCTCGCGAGCGGGTTGCCGCGATACGCGCCGCCGCGGTCGGTTTTGAGGTTCCGGACGCGCTCAGCTACCGCGCGCTCGCGCTCTCGGAGCGGCGGGCTTTGCTACGCGCTGGGATTGGGGCCATATTCGTACGGCGCTCGCTCGTGCGCGGCGGGCGCGGCAGGGTTCCCGACCCTGGGGCTCGCGTGCATATCTGCTGGACCGGGGAGGAGCCGGACAATCTTCCCGGCAGGCACAACAAGACCGTTGTCGCTCCGACAGCGTTCGACTGGTAGCCAGGTCGTTCCGGGGTGGCGCTCGGCGAGGATGCGGGCGAAGGCGGCGGCTACCGCCTTGCTCGCGGCGTCGTGGCGAGCTTCGGTTTGGAGGGTGCGGGTGGGGCTCAGATCGTGCTTCGCGGCTGGGTTGGACGCGCGCTTTTTAGGTCTGGCTCGGGCCGGCGAATGGTCTGCGCGGGGCCTTCTGTTCGTTACGGGGGTCGCCATGCACTCTTATCCGACGCGGGGTGCGAATGGGGACATTCATGGCGCTCGGCGGGTCGAGCAGGCAGCGCCGCCGGTGCTTAGGCGCTTCGCGCCGTCATTGCTCGATGTCGATCGTCTCGATGATCTTCGTGGTCCCTTGAAGTGTGCTTGGCACG
Source organism: uncultured Solirubrobacterales bacterium (assembly GCA_963831725.1). Taxonomy (GTDB): domain Bacteria; phylum Actinomycetota; class Thermoleophilia; order Solirubrobacterales; family Solirubrobacteraceae; genus Palsa-744. Next base: position 1,332,912 of record CAWHRF010000004.1, on the reverse strand, counting down.
TTTCGCGCTCCACATGCCGCGCTCGTTGGCGGTAACGTGGTGGCCGTCATGAGCCTGTCGATGCCTAATCTCGACCTCGGAGAGCTGCGCGCCCGGCGCGAGGAGATCCTAACTTGTGCCGTTGAGCACGGTGCGCTCAACGTCCGCGTGTTTGGGTCAATGGCGCGCGGCGAATCCGACACTACAAGCGACGTCGATCTCTTGGTCCAGATGGAACCAGGCCGTAATCTGCTCGACCTCGTTGGGCTTTGGCAGGATCTTGAGGATATGCTCGGCACCCACGTCGACGTGCTCAGCGAGGGCGGCGTGAGCCCGCACTTGCGCGATCGTATCTATGCCGACGCCGTGGCTCTGTGAAGGACGAGCGCACCTATCTCACACACGCGATCGAGGCGATCGACGCCATCGCGGACTACACGGCTGACGGCCAGGAGGCGTTCTTCTCGGATGGCAAGACGCAAGATGCAGTGATCCGCAACATCGAGATCATTGGCCAAGCCGTCAAGGGGATATCGGAGGATACGCGGGCAATGTGCTGAGTGTCCTCATGTCCTTCTCCTGGCGTGCGGTGCCTGGCGTGCGGTGCTCGAGTGGGCGCGCATCACGCGCCCGGGGCTGTGCCTTGTTCTGCGGCGTGGCGCGCGAGGGCTTGCAGGGCGAGTTGGCGGTCAAAGCGCCATGCGGCCTTTGGTCCGTCGCCGATGCGCTGTCCGCCGAGCAGGTGGCGGTGCTTGTAGATCCAGGGGCGCTCGACGCCGAGGTATCGGGCGAGCTCGCCGGCGCTGATCAGTCGTGGCTCGCTCTGTTGCTCTCCCAGCAGCCGGTACGCGACTTGGTTGGCGATCTGCTCGACGGCTTGGGGGGTGAGGTCGACGGCGATGTGGCGTGCGATCGCCCCGAGCCCTCGTCGTCGCGGCGGGTGAACTCTTCGGGTTGCAGTCGGGGGGGTTGCATTACGGGCGTGCATTGTCGGGCTCCTTTCAGGCGTGCTCGCGTTGTGATGGTGTGAATGGGTTTGGGTGAGCTTTTAGCTTTGCGATGCGGGGCTTGGTGTAGGGGTGTGTGGCGCGTGAGAAGCGCATTCTGGGGATCGATCGCTCGTATGGGAGGGCGTCGTATCTGAGGGATTCGGCGAGTGCCGGTCCCTGTCCGAGGCGTGCGGCGTATTCGTCGGCGGCGAACTCGCGTGAGCGCCAGTACATCTCCCAGGCGTTGGCGGTGAACCACACGATCGCCTGGCCGGACGCGACCCACGCAAGACCTCTGAACGGGAGTGACCACAGTGGCCATATCTCCGGTGTGTTCATAGGCTTGAGCAACAGGAGGTTGAGCGCGCTTGAGAGGTGCGCGTCGCTTGAGCGCAGGTGTCCCAGCTCGTGGGCGATCACCGCGGCGGCGTAGGGGCTTTCGAGCAGTCCGCGGTCGACGCGCAGCGAGGAGGCGTACGCGGCAGCGTTATAGCCGGGCTCTTCGGCGACGAACCAGTGGCGGGGCGCGCGCAGGCGCGGATCGGCTTTCTGTAGCTCGCGGCAGGCGTGCTCGAATGCTTCGCGCTCGTCTTGCTCTGGTGGGCGTCCGCCCGTGCTCATCTCCCACCAGCGCCCGTCGATCGGGGCGATCAGCGGCGGGCAGAGCAGGCTCAAGAGCGAGACTGCGAGTGGCGCGAACGCGACGATCAGCGCGATCGTGTTGGCCGGTACCTGCCAGCCCGTGAGCACGCCGGCGAGCCACAGGGCGATGAACGCGATCAGCGCCCTGGCGATCGCGGCGAGCAGGTGCGCGGCGAGCGTGAGCGCGTAGAGCGCGAGTCCCGCCGATTGTGAGGTGAGGTCGCGTGCTGTGATCGGGCTCATGTTCGACTCCTTTGCTTGTTGGTGGGCTTCTCTCCCTTATCCGACCACGTGCGCGATAGCGGGACACCCGACCTTGAAAAATGCTGCGGCCGCGATGTCCCGTCTGTGCACGTTCGTCGGATGGGAGGGCATGCGGGAAATAACGAATGCACGGTCGTGGGGACCTTCCCACCAGTACAGGGAGCCCCCGTTGCGGCGCCGGCACCCCGTCGCCGCGTTCTTCGGGGGACTGTTCGCCCTGTTCCTGCTGTTCTTCTTGGTCGGGGTGGTGCGCGTGACGTTCGGCCTGGGAACGGGCAACACGGTCGGCTGGACGATTGGCGCCGTGATCGTCCTGGGGGCAGCGAGGGTGCTGCTGATGCTCGGTGTCGCGCTCCTCACGCGAACCCCACGCACACGTGTCCGCCCCGCGCCGCTCGCACCGGTTGGGGATCGCGCGGCGGCGGACAGGCCAGCGGCGCACAAGCCCGTGAGTCCCGCTACGCGTGTGCGGGAAGGCGTCCTGCGGGTGGGCGGCGGCGCCTATCTCGGCGTCAACAAGCACGGGGAATGGGTGACTGCCGCGCCCGAGAGCGCGGTTATGGTCCTCGGGCCGCCCCGGAGCGGAAAGACGAGCGCGGTGATGATCCCCGCGCTGATGGGCTCCCGTGGGGCGGTGGTGAGCACGTCCACCAAGCCGGATGTCATGCGCGCCACGCTGCGCGCCCGCGCGGAGATCGGCGAGGTATGGCTGTTCGACCCCTCCGCGAGCGAGGCATTACCGGAGGGCGTGCGCCGGCTGTCGTGGTCGCCGGTCAGCGCCGCCTCCACGTGGGACGGGGCGCTCGTCATGGCCCGCGCGATGACCGCCGCCTCACGGGCCGGCGCCGGCACGACCAACGAGAGTCACTGGAGCGAGCGCGCCGCCGCGCTGCTCGCGCCGTTGCTCCATGCCGCGCAGTTGACGGCCCGTCCGATCGAGGAGGTCTTGCGCTGGACTCTGCGCCAAGACCTCGCACCGGCCCTTCAGGTGCTCGCCGACGCCGAGTCCCAGATCGCCGCGGATGTCCTGGTGGGGATCGAGCGCACCGACGCGCGCGAGCGCTCGTCGATCTTCTCCGCCGCCGCGGGAGTCCTCAGCGCGTATAACGGCGACGGCGCGCGGCAGACCGCGGCGCATCCCAACTTCGATCCCGTCCGCTTCGCCGCCTCGACGGACACGATCTACATAACCTCGCCCGAGCACCAACAGGCGGTGTTCGCTCCGCTGATCGTCGGATTGCTCCAGCAGATCCGCCACGCCGTCTACGAGCGGGCCCGCGGCGATCATGCTCCCCCGCCGGAGATGCTGTGGCTGCTGGATGAGGCCGCGAACATCGCCCCGATCCACGACCTGCCCGCGCTCGTCTCCCAGGCCGGGAGTCAGAGCCTGCAGGTCGTGATCGGCCTGCAGGACCTTTCACAGGCGCGCTCGCGCTGGGGACGCGACGCGGCCGAGGGGTTCATGAGCCTGTTCGGGACGAAGGTCGTGCTGTCCGGCATCGCCGACAGCGCGACCCTTGAAAGCATCTCGCTCGCGCTTGGTGAATACGACCGCGACGTGGTCAGTCAAGCGCTCGGGCGCAGCGAACCGCAGGAGTGGTTCAGCGAGCCGACGCACTCGGACACGGTCAGCTATCAGACTCAGCGCCAACGGGTGCTCACACCGGGGGATATCGCGCGGCTGCCGGACGGGCACGGGCTGTTGTTGCGCGGGGCGGATTGGGAGCTTTTGGGGCTCACGCGGTGGTATGAGCGCGAGCCCTGGCGGCGGGTAGGCGCCGCCGACGCATAGGGCTGTGGTAGTGGACAGCATTCGCAGAGCGCGCCGGGGGAGTCCCGAAGGGACCGGCGCGCGACTCTGCGGCGTAGCCGCCGTGACTTTGCTGTTCAAGCGCTCAAGGTGACTGTTGAGCCGGGGTCAAGGCCGGTCCGCAGTAGGCGCCCGAAAGGGACCGATGGGCCTTGACGCCGGCGGGGCCGAGCCCGCCAGCAACCCCATCATGTTCGCAGTCGGCAGCTCTGCTGCCGACATAGTCGCCCATCCTCTGCGTCCCGCGCCCTCGGATCGGCCTATCCTTGCCGCAGGGGTGGGCGCCGAGGCGCGGTCCCCTGTGCCACAAGGGCTGGGGGATGGGGAGCGTCCGCGGAGCGTCGCTGGGTCAGTCGAGCGTTTCTGGAATGAGCGCGAGCCCTTCAACGCCGGCGGCTGCGTGGAGGCGATGGTCCCAGGTGGCTAGGAGAAGATCGTCCTGGGGGAGCACGAGAGCGGCGGCGAGATGCAGAGCGTCCAGGCTGCGCAGTTCGCGCTCGATCGCGAGCTCGGCCGCATGCTCTACGAGGCGCTGGTCCACCTCGATCACGCCGAACGCGGGCCACTCCTCGCGCACGGTCCTGGCGGCGGCTTTGCCTGCACTCAGGCCGACGGCGCGGACGGTCTCCACGAAGCCGATGTGACAGATGAACCATCCGTCGGCGCGGTCCATCGCGTCGCGGACGATGTCGCTGCCGGGCTCAGCGACATAGCGCTTGACCAGCGCGCTCGCGTCGAGGTAGAGATTCAGCGCTCGGCTTCCCGCTCGGTCAGCACCAGCGAGGATGCGCTGCGATTGCCCTTCACGAGCCGGGGCGCCCGCTCCGGCCGCACGCGCGCGGGTAGGGCCAGCCGTCCCTGGGCTACCAGCCCGCGCAGGCGATCGTCCTGCGCCGAAGCGCCGGCTGGGACGATGTCGGCCACTGGCCGCCCGCGGAGCGTCACGCGCACCTGCTGGCCGCGAGCGACCGCTCGCAGCGTCTGGCTCAGCGTCATCTTCAGTTCGCGGACACCGATCTCACGCATGTGACCACCTTAGCAACCATGAGGTCACAAGAGGAACAAGCCGAGTACTGACGCTAGAGTTCGCATACCGCGTGGATGTGGCGCCTTGCTGCTCCCCCTGCGCAGCGGGCGTGCGGCTGGTGTAGGCGAGAGACGCGGATCTCGTCCCAAGCGAGCGTCTGCGGAGGGTTGATCGAGACGCCTGCTTTGCTTGGGGGGAAGCAGTAGTGCGGACATGTCTGAGGCGTTTGCGTGGGACGGTTGGGGCCAGCCCGGTACGCTGACCAACACCACAGCCTGGTCAGATCAAGCCCTCCAAAGAAGTCAGGGCGCTTCAATGTCTCGGCGAGCGCGTTCTCGATCCGCACCCAAGCGCTCACCACACTGCCTTGACGGCATACGTGTCATCGCGATTCCCCTCCAGGGCAGCGAGCACCGAGGCCGTGCATCTGGTCGACCGACCGGCATGCGTTGACCACGCCGACCTCGCGCTCAACGCGATGGGGCTTCTATCCGCCCCGCGAGGTCGACGGCGCAGCGTCGCCGCCCCGGCGCGCTCGCTGCGCGAGTGCCGCCATAGTCTCGAAGATACGTGCACGTGCCTGGTGGGGCTCCTCGTTCCATGCCCGTGAGAGGGCGAGCACGGTCTGCGGGATATCGCTCGGCTGGCTCGCGCGGCCGGCGATCTTCGTGTAGGGACCGTCGGTCTCGGTCACGACGCGGTCAGGCGGGACCGCCGCAAGCACCCGCAGGCCGCTTCGCGAACGGAGCATCGCCATGTTGACCGAGAAGTAGAAGCCGGCGTCGAGCGCGGCGTCGATGTGACCCAGGGCACCGGTGTACCAGTGCAAGATCGCCGTCACGCCGGCGGCGGAGAGGCTCGCAATCGTCTCCGCCTCGGCGCCGCGCGAGTGGACCGTCAGGACCTTTGAGCGGATCCGCGGCTGCCCGAGGAGATGCTCGAACACCTTCCTCTGCGCGCCGAGAGTCGAGCGGCCGTCACTCGAACCGTCGAGGCCGATCTCCCCCACGTAGTCAGTGCGGTCCAGCAGGCGCGTGAAGAGCGTCAGCTCAAGGGGTGTCGCCAGTTGGACCCGCAACGGATGCATCCCGAGGGCGAGACGGACGCCGTCCCGGCGCCCGAGCCGCAGCGCCAGACGCTGGTAGGCGGAGGGCAGCTCGGTGACAGCTACCACGGCGACCTCGAGGGCACGCGCCGCGTCCAGCACATGCAGCGGCCGCGGGTAGCGGTCGAGGTGGCAGTGACTGTCGATGAATCGAACGTCAGCCAAGGCGGGTGAGGATCTCCGGTGATCCGCCGTCGTTGAACCAGTCCAGTAGCTCCTGACGCCCACGCCGGTACAGATCGAAAAAGCTCCGGATCTCACCATCGGGGATCCGGCCGTTGCGGAGAATGTCGGTAACCCGCGCCGGCTGGCCGAGGCGCGTCAGTAGCGCGCGCAGATCGCGCCCAGCCTTGAGACGGCTGCGCTGCAGCAGGGCGACATCGCTCAACACGTCTCTGTCGTAGCCGTTGGCGCTATCGGCTCCTATCCGGTGCAGGGAGGCGCGACGAATCATGCACGGATAGCAGTATCCGCAATTGCCCTGGAGACCTTCGTGCCACCGCGCCGCCTCGGGATGTGAGCAGGAGACGCTCGCGGGAGCCATCGTTTCGATTATGTCCCGCCGCGAGCTGCCCGCGAGCGCCTCGCCCTTCGTAGCGAGGCGGAACGGGTTCTCCAGCGTGTGCTGCAAGCCGAGCGCGGAGAGCAGCGCAGCGATTTTCTGCATGAAGTAAGGGTGAGTGGTCCGGGTGCTCAGGCTGCCGACACGCGCGGCCGTGAGCGGCACATTGAGGCCGATGAATCCGTTCTCCGGCACCTGGAGCGGAATTTGAGCGCCGATCCCGTCGGCCACGGCGACGCCTGCCGCCAAGAACAGCAGCGACCGGGTTCGAGTCGTAATCTCCGGTGCTCCAGGCAACGGACGAGCCTGACGGGAATCGGACGGTGCGGGACGCAGGAAGAGACGACGCTGGCTGAACTGATGCGCCGGGAAGTAGCTGCGCAGGCTGGAGAACAGTGCAGTCTGGGTACGGTCGGTGAGCGGGCTGTCGTGATGGCCGACGAGGACCAAACGCTTCCCGGCCTCCAGCAGCTCGATCGCGCCCGCGAGCGAGTCCAAACCCCCCGAGAACAGCGCCACCGCATCAGCTTCCGGCGCCTGGAGCGGCTGCTGCTCGGAGCCGAGCGCGCCAGCTGTGAAGGAGATCGTCCAATCATCGCCGCTGAGGAACGTGAGAGCTTCGTGCACGAGCGCCGCCGCACTGTTCCAGCGGTCCGGGTCGCTCACCGGCAGGCTGAGCTTTAGATCGCGCGTCCACAGGTCGGGTGTGTCTTCGCGTGACGCGACCTTGTCGGCGCAGAACACCGCGCCGCCCAGCCTGAGCAGATCCATCACGAGTGGCGAGGGTGAGAGCCCTGCCAGGAATGGCCGCTCCGGTTTGTCGTATTGAACGGTCGAGCGGTGTCGATCGTCGAGCCAGTCGAGGACGACGTCGGCGTCGCCGGCGATCGGTTCGCTCGGGTCGGTTCTCACGAGGAAACGCATCAGCTCTCGAGCTCCTCCATGTCTTCGTAGAGTTCGACGACGAGCTTGCCGAGGATCTCGGCGCCTTCGGCACCGGACCAGTCGACCGTGAGCGGGTCGCGATCCTCGAGTTGAAGCTTGACCAAGAGCCCCAAGCGCTCGCGCAGCTCGCTGTCGCGTTTGCGCACGACCTCGGGGTCCTCGATGTGAGCGAGTCGCTCTCCGAGAGTTGGGAGCATGCGGTCATAGACCCAGCGCACGACGAAACCCTCGATCAGTGCGACGAGGCCGTCCACGTCGAGGGACAGTTGCTTGAGCTGCCCGTAGCTCTCGGCGTCCTCTGGAAACAGTTCCTCGAAGGCCTCGCAGAGAGCCGAGAGAACGGCCTGTTCCTCGAGCGTCGAGCCATCGCCGGCGAGCCTCTCAAGCAGTGCGTCAAGGATGTCGTAGCGGTCGGCTCCGACGAGATGGGAGAGACCAAGGTCTTCGAGGGTAGGGGTGAGACCCTGCGTCGCCAGTCCGACGCCGAGGTCGGCGAGTCCCTGGGCGGGGCCAACGAACGCGCCCGTGCCGGATGCTGCGGCGGCCACGGCGCCTCCGAGTGCGGCGACGTAGCGGGCGAGCACTCGGTCCGCGCGCGGCTCACCGCCGCGCTTGAGGAAGTTCGTGGAGGCATGCTTGTAGGGCGTCCAGGCGCCGCCCGTCCCGCCGGTGTAATCGGAGGAGGTCCCCATCTCTAGCGGCTGCCTCTCGCGCGGCGGGCCTGTTTGCTGACCCCCGACGAGCCCTTGGCTTCCCAGCGCTTGAGCAGCGCCGGCAGGCGCGGGTCGTCCTTCATCTTCAAGCGAATGTTCAACACGAAGTTCTGCGTGATCCTGCTGTCGGGTATTCGCTCGAGACCGACGAACATCGCGGTCGCGAGGGCCGGCATCGATGCCGCGAGCTCCAGCGTCGCCTTGGCCGCCGGGGAGCCGAGGTCGCTCATGGCGAGCTCGAGCAGGGGCGGGAGAAGCTCAGCGACCTCTCCGGGTTGCAGGGCCGTCACACCTGCGACGGCATGTTGACGCGTCGGCTCGACGTCGCTTTGGAGACCGATGAGCACCTTCTGCAGCTCCGCTGGCAGGCGCGCGACGCTGAACACGCGGGTCAGGCGGTCACGGGAGAACGTGTAGTAAACACCGAGCGGCTCGCCGGCGAGCGGCGGCTCGAGCAGCAGCCACCGCTTAATGCCTGGTTGCAAGAGCCACTCGCTGAGCTCCAGCGGTGGCTCGGTGACCTTCTCTTCGCGCGCGAGACGCTCGGCGATCGTGATCTGCGTTGGAGCGCCCGCCGCCTCCAACTGCCAGTGAAAGACGGTCTCGAAGTCGGCCGGGAGCAGCTCCTCAAGCACCATCAGCTTCGCGAGCTTCGCGGGATCGAGATCTATACCTCGCTTCTGGGCGGTGCGCATCCTCAGCAGGAACCTGTTGAGGAATCGCTTGATCTGTCGGGGGTTGCCGCGCAGGCCGCGGGCGAGCGGAGGTCCCACTTGCGCGGCGATCTGGAGGGCCGAGGAGAGCTCATTGGGCAACTGCCCGATGGTCTCCGTGGCGATGCCGGCGGTCATGGCGAGGACCAGCTCGCCGGGCTGCCGGTTGCGGGTGGCTGCTTCGAGCAGGGCGGTGTACTGCTCGGCGCTGGCATAGAGCTCGCAGAACAGGAGGTTGATGTAGGTCTGAGCGTCGGGCTCAGAGAGCGGGGGGACCGAGACGCCGTTCTGGACCATCTTCTTCGAGGTAATGGCGGCCCGTGTCGTCGTCGCGGGTTGGGTAGCGATCGGCGAGCGCGGCCTCGACGATGGCGGTGTCGGCGCCAATGACGTAGGCGGTCTTGGGCGCCTGTAGGAATAGCCGCATCGCCTCGAAGGTCTCGACGATCGTCTCGGTGGAGCAGCGGTCCATGTCGTCGACGAAGACGACGAGCGCCTGGACGTCGGCGCCGAGGCTCTCGATCAGACTCGCGAACTCCTCGTGGAAGTGCGCGACGGTCTCGAAGTTTCGTGGCGGTTCCCGCTCCTCGTCATCGCCACCGACGCCGGTAATCACGTCAGCGGCCAGGGCGACGCCCGCGGCCTCCTCGGGCCCGGCGCCCGCGGCACCGGCGGCGAACATCGCTGTCTGGTGAAACAGCCCCCAACGGTGCAGGCGTCGACGCAGGGCGTTGGCCTTCTCGACCGTGACCTGGAAGCGTCCGCTGTCCTCCTCGATGCGATCGCCGATCGCATCAACGATCGCGGCCATCAGCCCGACCTTGCCGTGGCTGAAGTTCTCGAAGCGCCACGGGTTGAAGCACACACAGATAAAGCGCCCCGCGTTCTCCGCCGACTCGAGACGGGCGCGGGTCATCTCCATCAGGCTGCTCTTTCCCGAGCCCCAGCCGCCGTCGATGCCGATGGTCAGCGGCAGGAGCCGACGCTCGGTGAGCAGCACCTCCAACTCGTCCACCAGGTAGTCGAAGCCCAGCAGGTCGGTGCGGGTCTCATTGTCATGCCACATCGGAAGTGGCCGGACTAACTGGCTTGCGGCGCGCCGACCACGCTCGCTATCTCGCCGGCTATCTCGTAGACCGTGTACGTAGCCGTGCTCAACGCGACCTTGTCTGCGAGCGAGGCGCTGTAGCCGAGGACCTCGTCCTTCGTGATTTCGTGCCAGACCGGCAGGATGCGCTGACGACCAGCCATCTCGAGCGCGACCAGGCCGTCAAGCTCGTACTGCGACCAGTTCTTTGCGAAGAACGAGTGCGAGACGATGACGAGACCGAACCGGCTGCGGGCCAGCCCCTGGTCGATCTTCCGCCGCAGGCTGTCACCGATCCGGAGCTCAAACTCGTCGTACCAGACGTCAACACTTCGCTCCCGCAGGGCGCTGACGAGGCCACGAACGATGCCTTCCTTGTCCTCCGTCGCGTGCGAGATGAAAAGGTCGTACTCCTCGGAGCCTGATTCCGACGCTTCCGGTTCGGCGTCGGCGACGTCACGAATTATCGACTGCAGGCTCGGCTGCCGGCTAATCCGCATCTCAGGCATCGCGCTCGGGCGAACCTGGATGCTGTGGCGCACACTCGGCACGTTCAGCCCCCAAAGGTGGATCACGACCCACCAATGGCCGTCGCTGGGGATCGTGAGCGGAACCGGCGTCTGTTTGGCGAGACCGCCGAAGTAGCGGAAGTCCCTCCCGGACTTGAACGACGAGTAGTTCCCGTTATCGACCAGGAACACATTCGCCGCCGCCGACAGGGACACCTCGATGGTCTCCCCCCGTTTACGCTGCCCCAGATCGTAGTACGAGTAGTTCATTCCCCATAATTCTAGGTGTCGCGCGGACGGAACATGCGTTCGTGTTAGCCGCATCTCCAACCGTGCCCAGCGAGAATTCTGCTTTCGACCGATAGCCAGCATCTCGACGATCGAGCCCGAGGTGCCTCCTTTGGACGAACGGGAGGACAGCACGCAGGGGCTGGCCGGGCTTCTGCTTGCCGCTGGCGATGCGGGCGCCCAGCTGCGCAGCATGAGGCCCCGAGCGCATGAGCGTCGGCACCGCGTCCTCCGGAAGCTCGGGTATCGCGGTCGCCGCGCCCTGGCTTGGCCTCTCGTGCCGCAGTCGCCCCCTGCTGCATAGGTTTGGGGGTATCCAACAGAGCGCGCCGGGGGAGTCCCGAAGGGACCGGCGCGCGACTTTGCGGCGAAGCCGCCGTGACTTTGCTGTTCAAGGCGCTCAAGGTGGCTGCTGAGACGGGGTCAAGGCCCAACCAGCAGGGTCGTCGCACAGGGTACGGAGGGCCTTGACGCCGGCGGCACCGAGCCCGCCGGCAACCCCATCATGTTCGCAGTCGGCAGCTCCGCTGCCGACATAGTCGCTCATCCTCCGCGTCTCGCGCCCTCGGGTCCGCTTGTGGTTGCCACGACGGTTTCTGCCGTGCCCGCCGCGTCGTAAGGGCTTACGAATAGCTGAACCCCGGCGATTTGCCTCACCGTCAGACGGTGGGTAGGGATCGTTCCGGGGTTTGTGATCGACAGGATAGCGTTTCACCGATCGCTGCCGGAGCTGGTTACTCGTCGGCAGTTGGTTTATACTGGTGAATGTGATCCCCCCAGTTGCTTCGGCGGCTGGGTGCGAGGCCCGGTCCCGGCCGGGTCTCAGCGTTTAAGTGGGCGCCACGCTCGTGGCCGATGAACCTCGCCGCGGGTATCGCGAAGCAGTCGAGTAGCTGGTTCGCACCGACACAGAGAGTGGCTGACTGTTGGCGACGTAGGGTGCTCTCTCTCGTCAGAATCCAACGAGTGCGGCCTCGTCGATGTGTGTCCGCTCGCTGTGGGTGACCTCAAGCCAGCCGAGCATCGCGAGACTGTGGATAGCGTTCAGCACCTCGTCTTCACGCAGCGGTGGATTCTTGCGGCGCTTCCATTCCATGACTTCGGTGAGGATCGCCTCGGCGGTCGGCGGCTCTCCGGTTGCGGCTGAGGCTTCGCTAGCTACAAGATGCACGGTCGCGGCGATCTCGGCGTCGTGGGTTCGCATGCGCGCAAGCAGATCGGCTGCTTTGTGTATCTGATCTTGCCATCCGGCGAGCTCGTGCTCGTAGGCTACGCGGGCATGGTTGAAGGTGTCGCCCAACTTGAGCTCGATCATTCGTGAACCGAGCTGCGATTCTTGGATCAGGTCGTTGTTGACGAGCACCGAGGTGACGCGCTTGAGGCCCGCGGCGTACGGACCGTATGTGCCGCGCTGAAAGTCCAGGCCCGTGGGTACTCCGGCAGCGGTGAGGAAGTAGGCGAGCTTATGGAAGGACGTCTTGCCGAGCGGCCAGTGATGGGGATCGCTCAGCAGATCCGCGAGCGCGGCGGCGAGCGCGACCCAGCCTGGCTGCAAGCGTCGCTGATGCGGCGTGTCGTCGCTTGACCCTCGCGAAGCAAGCGTGCGCTGGAGGTACCTGGGTGTCAGCTCGGCGTGGGGAGTATCGAAGGGCGCGTAGAGCGCCACCGGAATGTCGAGACGGCTGAGACGCTCGTAGAGCGTCGGTCCGACGGTGTGCCAATCGAGAGCGCCCTGGCCGCATCCGAGTGGCGGCACCGCGAGCGATGTGATCCCCCACTCGCGGTAGTGAGCCTCCAGGTAATCAAGGCCAGCCACGATGTCCTTCAGCCGCGCGACCGAGCGCCAGTGACCCTTGGTCGGGAAGTTCAGGATGTGTGGTGGCTCGGGGTTGCGGTAGAGATAGGGTCGCCCCAGCTTGACCTCGTCTTGCTCGCAGCGCTCCACGTAGTCCTTGTACATCGCGGGGAAGCGCTTCTTGAACTCCAGCGCCACGCCCTTGCCCATCACCCCAACGCAGTTGACGGTGTTGACCAGGGTCTGCGCAGGCGCCTCGAACAGGTCCCCCACGACGACGTCGACGTTCTGACGGGATTGGGTCATTTCTGAAAGAACTTGTCCGGGTCGAGTGTCAAGGGCCAAGTCACATCGAGGACTTCGCACTCATCGCGCGACTGCTCGCACGACACGTAGGCGCCGGTGATGTGCTCGGGCGGGATGCAATCGGGCAGGAGCACCTCTGCGCACTGCTGCCGCGTACGCTCCCAGCGCTGGTATTGATTCGCGTGCCTGGGGTCGCCCAAGAATGTGATGTCCGCGTCGATGCTCGCGAGCCCCTCAGGGGCACTGCGGAAGCGCGTGTACTTGCTCGCAGCGTTGCCGTCCGCGATGACTGCGTCGTCGAGGTCGAGCACATCGCAGCTCACGCGCAGCAGCACCAACTCATGATGACGGTCGCGGCGGACGTACATCATGGGGTTGCGCCCGCAGATGTAGAGGTTGGCGTAGTCATGGAGTTCGCGTGGTTTCGAGCGCCGGGCGTCGGGCACGAGCTTGCCCTTGCGCAGGTCCTGAACCTCCGTGTCGGATACGTCGAGATGAGCCACCTGGGCCGCTTGGTTGTGGGAGAGGATGCCCAGCGACGCGATCGACGCCAGATTTGCGATCGGAGCTATGCAGTGCAGCTCGAGGAGGTCGTGACGGTCCATGGCAGCGATCCATGATCCCCCATCCGACGGCATATCGGGTCACGGCACAAGTTCCGGTCAGATCCATGTCACCCACGATAGGCAGCGCCCGCGACGAAACCCTCGCCCGCAGAGCCGATCGCGTGCTAAATCCCCATGTTTCCGGGCTGCGCCCCCCAAAACTTGGCGCATAAACGCCCAAGCCGCGGAAGAATACCGACAGCATTGAGCAGACAGAACGGCCTACCACTACCGTCTGACGCGGGCTGCTGCTACTCGATCCCGAGCCCGTGGCCGTTGTCGCGATCTTGGGCGGTGTCGCGGTCGTAGGCTTGCTGGCGCTCTTGCGCTTCCTGGATGGCGCGGTCGATGTATGGGTCGCGGTCGCCGGCCTCGAGCTGTGGTGCGGTGTCGGGCTGGCGTTCGCGGTCTTGCTCGGGGGAGTTCGCGTTGTCGCCGGGGGCGCTCGCCTCGCGGTCGGCGGTGTTTGGCTCCTGGGCTTGGCTGCGCTCGATTACTGCTTCGATGCGCTCGGTCAGCTGGGTCTCGATGGCTCGCTCGTCGCGGTCCTCGGTGGTCATGTGGACGTGCGTGTGGTCTCCAGTTTGGGTGACGGCTACGAAGCCCTGCTCCTCGTCGGTCTGCCATGCGCCGAACAGGGCGTAGGTCGGCTGGCCGGTGTGACTCTGTAGGTCGTAGGCTTGGGAGTAGGCGAGTTTGATGCTGCCGAGGTCCCTTACGCTGACCTGGACGTCGCTGGGATTGGCCTGGTGGATGTCGATCGGGGCGCGCCCGTTGCTTGGGTGGGTCTGTGGGACGGGCGCGGTCGGGGCGTTCTCGCTGCGCTCCTGGTCGGGCCGGTCGGGCTGCTCGCGCGGGAGGATGTCGTCGTCGAGGTCTTGCGGACGTCCGCGTGTCGGCGCTCGCTGTGGGTCTCGCTCTGATTCGCGTCGCCGGTGCGGCTCTCGCTGTTGGCCCCGGTCGGGTTGCAGTTGGTCGGGTTCGATCTTGTTCTTGGTGATCGTCGCCTCTTGCGCGCGGCTGTTTCGCATTCGGTCGGCGAGGCGTTCGATCGCTCCGGTGTCCATTCCCTGTTCGCCGAGGTCCTCGCGGGTGATGTAGATCTGGGTTTGCTCGCGGGCTCGGCTTACGGCGACGTAGGTGTGCTCCTTGTCGGTCTGCCAGGCGCCGGTGAGGATGCCACTGGTCTCGGCGGTGAGGCCCTGGCTCTTGTGGACGTGCACGGCGTAGGCGAGCGACAGATCGGAGAACTTGGCGGTGTTCACGTCCACCTCGCGCGGCTCGCGCTCGTTGGTCTTGATCGTCACCTTGTCCTCGTCGCGGCTGGCTCCTGTGATCGTGCCTGTGATCCCGTTCTCGACTCGCTGCTTACCGGGGATGCGGTACTGGCCGGTGAAGATGATCTCGTCGCCGCTGGCGAGCCCGTAGGGCTTCTCGGGCAGCGCTACCCGGTGTGCTCCCAGCTCGCCGGCCTGCGCGCGGCGTTCTTGGGCCATCGCGTTGATCTGGTCGCGCTCCTTGTTGGAGGCGTCGGTGATCATCACCGCCTGCCCACCGGGCACGCTCCGTCGTGTCTGGTCCCAGTTCTCGACTATTGCCTGCGCCGCCTCTGTGCGGGTGTCGTGGATGTGCAGGCGGTCGTGGGCTTGGTATTGGGCGAGCGCGGGTCCTGGTTCGCCGTTTCGGATCTGCTCCCATGCTTTGCGCTCCCACTCGTGTCTGGCTCTGTGCACTTCGGTCAGCTCGGCTGTGGGGACCTTGCCCTCGATCTCCTTGAACAATCCGCCCGCTCCGATCGAGCTGAGCTGTGCTGCGTCGCCGGCGAGGACCAGCTTGCTTTCGCGCTCTCCCGTCAGCTTGACCAGGCGCGAGAGCCGGTCGCTGTCGGCCATGCCCGCCTCGTCCATGATCACGACCGTCTTACCGTCCAACTGGATGTTGCCGCTCTTGATGGCGTTCAGCAGCGAGTCGGTGGTCTGCGAGCGGTCGAGCTTCGCGTCGGCCTGCAATCGCTTGGCCGTCGCTCCCGCGACTGCGGTGCCGATCACCTCGTTGCCCTCCAGTCGCCACGCTCTGGCCGCGGTGGAGAGTGTGACTCCCTTGCCTGTGCCGGCACGGCCGATCAGGACTGCGATCCCGCCTGGTCCGGTGATGGTGTCGAGCGCTTCGCGCTGCTCCTGGGTGAGCGAGCCGTGTATCTCCTTGCCGATCTCGCGTCGCGCCTGCTTGAGGGATCGCTCGCTGACCGGGGCGGCGTTCTCGCTTGCTCGCCGCTTGGCGATGTCGAGCGTGGTCTGCTCCATCTCGCGTAGACGCCGGGTCGTCCATGTGCGGTCCTCCAACCTGACCAGCTCGCCGGAGCGCGCCAGCTCGTTGACCAAGCGGTCCGCCTCGGCGGGCCGGCACACGCCGGCTGAGAGCTCGTAGGCCTTGGCGCGCAGTTCGCGCTCGGTGATCATCGAGCGTTCCCGCGTCACCTCGGCCAGCAGCTCAGCACGGAGGTCGATGATCTCGTGGCGTAGTCCCCAGTCGTTGAACAGTTCCTCGGCGCGTCGCGCCGTCTGGTTGTGCTCGGCGCCGAGCGCTCGCCACGCCGCGCTGACATCGGTCGATGGGGCGGCTGACTTGCTGCCCCTGGTGCCCAGTGTGAGGCTGTCCAGCTCTCCGGGTCGCGGCTCGCGGCCGTAGCGTTGGCGGAAGACCTGCGCGGCGCGCTGCACGTCCTCGCCGCGTTTTGACCAGTGCTCGGACAGCTCCTTGGAGACACCCTGGATTGCGAAGTAGCGTTCGTTCTTGCCGGCGCGTCTTTCGATCGGCAGACCCAGCTCCTTCAAGTTGGCGGCCAGCTCGCTGCGGTACCAGGCGCCGCTCTCGCGAGCTGCGAGAAACAGCTGCCGCGATTCGACGGCCGCGAGCTTCCCGTCGTGGCGCTGCGCCGCGATCACCGCGACGTGGGAGTGCAGCTGCGGGTCGGGGATGCCTTGGGCGTCCTGATCCCTGGCCAGCCGGCTTGTCGTGTGCACGGACTCGACCGCGAGCAAACGCTTGGCCTGCTCGAAGCGGATGATTCCGTCGGTCTTTCGTCGCACGAGCGCGACCTCGCGCTCGGTCCGCTCCAGCGCGCTCTTCACGGCCTTGCGGTGCGCCACCTCGATCTGCGCGCGCCGGTAGGGGCCGGCGGTCGCCCACAGGGCTGAGACGTCCTTCGGCGGCGAGTAGGTGAGGTCGATCGCGGCGACCCTCGTCTTGTCCGACCCGGCCGGTCTGATCGGCTCGCCGTCCACCGGGGAGAAGCCGTGCATCAGCGAGCGCAGGTGCTCCAGCTCGACGGGCTTGTTCGGGTCGATGCCGTAGGAGCGCAGCAGGTCGTCCGGGCCGTGCCACCCCGTCGGCGCGGACTCGCCGTCCCTGCCGTCGTGGGTGTAGTAGTCGCCTCGCGACGCTTTTGAGATCAGGTAGCGCGACCATGTCGTCGCGGAGCTACCCGGGATCTTGTGAGTGCTCTGCACCCCGCGAAGGTAACGACCCCACGTTCACAGCTCAAGCAGTTACAGGGTAAAGTGTTAATGGACAGCTATCACCAGCTATACCCGTCTATATAGCTCCCTTGGGTGCGTATAGTGTGCGCCGTTTTGGAGGTGACTGCACCGCAGTCACCGTTTACTGCCCGAAGGGCCGTAACTTGCTGTTCAGCCCCGTAGGGGCGTCGGTTACGAGGGCCGCTGGTGTGGGGTCTTGAAGCTGCGTCCGCGTGGGATCGAGGTGTGGCGGGTGTGCTCTTGGGGGGGCATGCGAGGGACTACCAGGAGGCGCGGGGTGGGAGGTGGGAACTAGGAAGTAGAACTAGGAAGTAGGAACTAGGAAGACTTCCTAGTTGTCTTTGCGGGCTTCCCGGCAGTGGTGGATCGTGTCCATCGTCGCCGGGGACTGTTGAGCGGATGATCGGTGGTGGTCACTTCGCCGTTGGCTTCGAGGCGGTGCAGCCAATCCCTGGTTGCGCGAGTGCTCAGTCCGATGTGTTGCGCAACTTCGGCCGTTCTCGCCTCATCTTGGCGCGAGAGAAGCTCCAGGATCGCCTTGCGGTGATCGTGGGCCTCACGGTTGCTTCGCTGGGCGTCCTGGGTGCGCCTGCCGGGGCCTGTCAGGTAGTGGGGATGGACCGGCAACACGACCTTGACCGAACCGCCGATCTCTTGCCACGTTGGCTCGGGGTAGCCGTCGGCGAAGGATGCTTGAATGCGGCTGTAGCCGCTGCCCCATGTCTCCATGATGTCGAGGTGATGCAGTACGTCGGCAATACCGCGGTTGCGGATCTTGCTCATCCCTTCCTTGAAGCTCTGAACGGTCGTGCCGGGTGGGAAGCGCCCGGGGCTTACGATCTCCAGGCGGTCGGCGAACAGCTGGATCGAGATCGGTGTTCCCGTCGAGGCGTAGTTGGCGTGCGCGATCGCGTTGACGACCAGCTCGCGCAGCGCTTCCCGGTGATACTCCTCGATGTTCTGACGGCGCAGCCCGTCACCGAACGCAGCGCCGGAGCGCAGATTGCGCCGCAGGAAGATCTCGAGCGCGTCGAGCGCCTGCAGAATCGTCAGCTCGTCGAACTCTGGGGCACGGTCGATGAACTCTCTCTTGTCGATCCCGCGGAAGGCAGCGCATCGCATTCGAGCGTCACGGGCGTGCTCGTGACGCTGGATGTCTGTGCCGAACAGGATGATCCCGGCGCGGGTGGCGATGAGCCGTCCGCTGTGCTGGCAGGCGATGCCGAGCGTTTGCAGCTTGCTGGGGGACAGCACGCCGGAGAACGCCGCTTTCAGGCGCATCTGGTCCAGTTTGGAGCCGGCGACCGCGGGGATGGGTTCGAGGTCAAAGGACTGAGAGGCCGCCTGGCGGCGAAGCTCGTCGATCGTCGCCGGGTCGGCCTGGGTGTTCGTCGAGCCCTCGCGTACATACACGCCGTTCTCCGGCCCCTCCGCTCGGAGATAGTACGGTCGTGGACCGAAGGGGATCTCGACGACGAGCACCGATGCGCTCTCGCGGCTGGCGTGCTTGATGTTGACGAGCAGCAACGGCTCGATCGTGTCGGCGATGGCTCGGGCTAGACGTTCCTCGTCTTTGAGCGGGTCCTTACACCCGACGAGGGTCTTGTCGTCTGCGACACCGATGACGACCGTGCCGTTGGCGGTGTTCGCGATCGCGGCGATGGTCTTGACGACGTTTGCGATTGAGGACAGGTCACGCTTGAAGTCCAGCGTGTTGCCCTCCGGTTGTGCGATCAGCTGATCGAGGTTCATGGGCATGAATGGCGAGCTTGATGATCTCTCGTGGGCACGCTGTGCAGCCTACCCCGGACCGGTGCCGGGGCCACAGCCCAGGTTCGGCCCTTGGGCTGTCCTGGTGTTGCTCCCTGGTCGCTCTCAGCTGCGGTAGGTGCTTCCGTCAGGGGAACAGTTCCTCGCCGGCGACATTGGCTCTGATTTTCGCGGCACGGAGACAGTCTCGTATCTGGAGGTAAAGCTCAGGGCTGTCCGGCGGATGCCATCGTGTGGAGCGGTGGACGATGAGTTTCAGATCGAGATCGTCTACGCCAGGGACTGCGGCCGGGACGTGCGTGCCACCGAGCGGGTTCAGCTTTGCGCGACGCAGCACGTTAGTTGCCGGGATGAAGTCTGCCCTGCGGATCATCGCGTTGAGGTCACCCGGCGGGTCGGGCCGCTCGTATGACCAAAGATGATCTTCTATGAGCGTACGCCAAGGACGACGACGCCAAAGAAGTGCGGAGAACCGCCCGGCACCCAAGGCGACGACCGCGCCACCAGCGACACGGAGGGGATCGTGTAGGTCCCCTGCCATGTATGAGCACGCGACCAAGCCTCCGATCGCCAGGACAGGGACCAGTGCAATCAGTATGGCTCCGACTGCGACGCGCCAAAGGCAGCGCCGACCCTCGTATTGCTGCAGCACGTGCAGCGTGTCGCGGTAGGTACGCGTGGGATGGTCTCCTGCTGGTACGGGTCGTGCGGCGTATAGCTCGCGTGTTCTGCTCGATATGCGAGTGATCGGCCGCATTGGTTATGTGGACTGTGGTCGTCGGACGGTACGAAGAAGATGCGTGAGCCAACGCGGTGGAGGCCCCGGATTGCGGCTCCGATCATCCAGCCAACGCAGGATCGATCCGAATTGCACCGCCAGTGTGGCGAGGAGCCAGGCGGAGGCGACGCTGACGGCCAGAGCCCATAGGACGCCGTAGCCGTCTCCGGCCATGCACTGGTGCTCGGGACAGGCGGCGTGATCGAAATACAGGCAGAACCAAAGAGCGGCGAAGATGCACACATTGACTCGCGCCGATACTCGCCCGATCACAACGTGCGTTTGCGGGCTCCATAATCTGAGCGTCTCGCGGCGCAGCGCGGGAAGGAACACGAGCCCGAGACCCATGAGGAGCGCGAGCACGAAAGAGATGTCGTCCCATCCGTGAATCAGCTTGGTGTGCCGTAGGTATGACGTGAGCATCGTCCCGGCTATTTGCATGGCGAGCCACGAGTGGAGTAGGGACTGCGCGGTACGTGGGGAGCAGCAGGTCTCGTTGAGGCGCCAGCGTTGCGCTTTCAGGACCGCCCACAGGACCACCCATGGGCCAAGCACCGTCAGGACCAGCAGGAGAACCTTGAGCCACAAAAGGCCGGGCAAGGGGAGGTACGCGACGGCTATGGTAAGCCCGCCGCTGAGCGCAGCCCCAACGATCACGGCAAAGATCAGGCGAGAACACGCGCCCGTCCAGTTTGGAGCCGGCCGCACCCACTGACGGCGCGCATGAGCGAGGAGGTAGCCACCAACGCTCGTTGTCACCGCAGCGATGGCTCCGCTGGTCGTGTAGCTGTCCATCCGTCAAGAATAGGCCGAGGGCGAGACGTCCAGACGCGCTCGGCCGACACCCATCTATGTCACGCTTTGAACGGACTCATGTCCCAGACACGGGCACCCCGCTCGAAGTCATCACTGAGCCGGGTGGGAACGCCGCGCCGGGGTCACTGCAAACCGCCGCGCCCACCGGGGTCAAGGCCGGCCCACAAGGGCCGCACCGTAGGGGCCACAGGGCCTTGACGCTGGCGGCGCTGAGCTCGCCAGCCGCCCCACAGTGATTCGAGTCGGCAGCTCTGCCGCCGACCTGGGTGCATATCCTCAGCGTTCCGCGCCCTCGGGTTGGATCTTCCTCGCCATCTCGCCCGCCGGCGAGTCAGGGCAGTCTCAGCGCTCGATGGCCGCGATTGCTTGCTCGTCGATGGGGATGTTCGCTTCGGCGCCTGTCTGCTCTATGAGGTCTTGGAGGTGTTGCAGGTGGTCGTACAGGCAGCGGCGGCGGGCGTGTGTCACGGGGATCGAGTCGTGCTCGTGCTCTGCGGCGATCGTGTCCTGTAGGCCGCGGGCGAGCAGGAGGTGGCTTGCGAGGGTGCTTGCTCCCTCGTGGCCGGTGTATGTGGAGTGAAGGTCGATGCCCTTTTCGGGGATCACCGTGTCGAGCACGAGCACGTAGGGGCTGATGGTGCTCGCGCGGGTGCGCGAGCGCACGTGCTCGCCGTCCAGTGTGATCTCCACGGGGATGTCGGTCTGCTCGGGCACCCGCCGCACGGTAGCGCTCGTGGCGGAGGGGTCCTGCGGGCGGTGAGCCCCGCAGAGTGTTGTGGTTGCCGCGGCGGGGTGGAGGGTCCGCGCGGGCGTTGCGGAGGGCTTCCGCGCCGGCGGATCGCAGCCTCAGCCTCGTTTGTGTCTACGCGTCGCGCTGCTTTACGTCCCGCTCGCGTGCCTCGGCGACCTCGGGGGTGTATGCCGCGATGAACGCGAACTCGCCGTCGATCAGTGGCACCTCGTGTGGGGCGCGTTTTGCCCATTCAAACAGTTGGCCCCAGGTCAGCTTGCCTGCCCACATCGCGGCCTCTCGTTCCTCGGCGCTCATCTCCCATAGCGCTTTCGAGCGCTCGCGTCGGCTTGCTCGCTGTGCTGCCAACCGCTCCATCATCTGCTGAGTCATGTCGCTCATCGGTCCTCCTTGCGAGGGTTCGGTGGTGTGTCTGACGCCGCCCCCGCCGCACGCAGTGCGGCACAATTGGGCAAGCAGACACACCACCGACGCGGGCCCGGTCGATCGTCGTTGTCGTGCCGGTGATGGCGCGTGCTCTGTGGGACCTTGGGTACGCCCACGCAAATCCCAATCCATACCCGTCCCGTTCTGGTGGGATCGTCGTAGCAGGGGACAGGCCCATGCGCACGCGCGATCCCATCCGGCTCCCACCGTCGACGTCAGCCGTATCGTCTCGCGGCCTGCGCTTCTACGCCTGGTCCGTCGAGAGAGCGAAGAAGCGACCGGTCGGGTGAGCGCGGATGGCGCGGCGCAACACCTGGGAGGGATTCTGCGGGGAGTGCGGCTCGCGGGTACGGGCGCTTGAAGGCATCGTCGAGGCGGACGACGTTGGGGAGGGCTATCGGATTCTTTGTCCCGAGCACATGCCCGTCGGTGCGCTTGACCCGCCGACACCGCCCGAGGTCTCCAAGCTGCCGTCCATCCATATTGGGGACGAGCGCTACGAGCGTTGAGCCGGCCCCGCTCGCCGGCCGTGCGGTGATGCCGCGGGAGCCAGAACGTTGGCTTGGTTTGGGCTACAGGTCCAGCTCGTCCATTCGCCGCGCGGCGCGGGTGGGGAGGACCAGCTCGTTGTGGCAGTGGATGAGGCCGGCGGCTGTCAGGGCGGTGAGCGAGTCCTTCACGGCGAGCCGGGATGAGCTCATCTCGAGTTCGATCTCCGCTTGCGTCCAGATGCCCGCGTTCTCGTCGGCGAGCAGCATCGCCATGATGGCGGCTTCGGTCGTTTGCTGGTCGGGGTCTTGGTGTGTTGTGCGCTCGTCGCCGAGCGCTGAGGCGGTACGGTCTGCTCGCATGGAAGGGTCGTTCCTTTCGTGCCGCGGCCCCCGGCAGTTCTCGCTGCGCGGGGGCCAACTGTGTTTGTTGTCGATCCTCACGTATACACGGGCGTCCCGACGCTTTCGGTGCGAGCAGGGGGCCTTGTCACAGAGTCGGCACAGGGCTGTGACTGTTCGGACACGAAGTGCGCTGTTTTGGGGGTGTTCTTAACGTGCCGCGGCCGACCACGGTGCGCTTCAACGGTCCACGGACGCAGCGAGCGCGGGGCAGACGTGGCGCCTTTGACGGGGATCACGGTGTCGAGCACCAGCACGTAGGGGCCGATGGTGCTCGCGCGGCCGGCCCGGCTGAGCGCTTGTGTGGGTTGGTACGGGGGGTTGACAAACTGTCTGGTGTCGTGTATGTTCGTGAATGTTCCGTGTCTGTCTTGGGCATGGGTACTACATAAGGTCGGGTTTGGGTCGGTCTTCGTGGTCGACTACCAACAGTTTTGACGGGGACCTTGGGAGAGGGACCGGGTCGCAACGAGAGAGAGTTGTATTTCGCGTGTTTTTCTTGGGGAATAGCGCAGTTGAGAGTCATTGTGCTCGCGACGGGTCCGTTATAGGACGCGTCAGCGTCGCTGACGCGTCTCTCTCTCTCTCTCTCTCTCTCTGGCCTTGGCTACGCCGCAGGGCTAGGTTCCAGTGCCGCGGTAGCGCTTCGCGGCTCACCGGCCAGCAGCGCCGGCTTGGTCAGTTCTGCCCGCAAGGGCATTCGTGCGCGAGGCGCGTCGTGAGGGGCACGCTTTCTCACCCGTGCGCTACGCGAGCTCGTGATGGCTTGTCGTGTTCTCCCACACGCGGGATGCTCGGTCGCCTGGCGGCCGGCGTTCCGGCATATCCGGGTACGCTCCTGGGCGCCTCATCCCTCGGTGTCCAGGAGCCCGCCCGCCTGTCCGCCCGGCACATTGTGGGGGACTGGCAGTGATGGCCGGCGCTACACGGTCTGGTGCGCGCGCTAGAGGAGCGTCCGTGTCGGGGGCCAACGGGGTGCGCGCGTCGGTTGTGGATTCGCAGGTGCTCGAGGTTCAGCGCGCGCGGATTATTGCGGCGATGGTCGAGGTCGTGTTGGAGCAGGGGACAGCGAATGTGAGCGTCGCGCATGTGGTCTCGCGTGCGGGGGTGTCGCGGCGTACCTACTATGAGATCTTCGCCGATCGCGAGGAGTGCTTCCTGGCGGCGCTCGACGATGCGATCGTGCGGATCGCGGCGGTCGTCGTGCCCGCGTTTGAGGGCGCGGGTGATACCCACAGCGCAGGGGCGTGGCGTGAGCGTATGAGGGCCGCGCTTGTGGAGTTGCTTGGATTGTTTGACGAGCAGCCGGAGGTTGGACGTCTCGCGGTAGTCGAGTCGCTGGCCGGTGGTCCGCGTGCGCTCGAGCGTCGCAATCGCGTGCTCGCGCGGGTGGTTGGCGCGGTCGATGAGGGCCGCTTCGCGCCCGGCGCAGGGGGCGAGGCGCCTGAGCTCACGGCGGAGGGCGTGGTGGGTGCTGTCAGTTCGATTCTCTACACGCGCCTGGCGGGCGGTCCACGAGCGGGGGATGGTGAGCGCGAGCCGTTGTCCGCGCTTACGGGTCCGCTGATGAGCATGATCGTGCTGCCGTATCTCGGTAAGGCGGCGGCGCGGCGTGAGCTCGCGCGGCCGGCTCCAGCGGCGCGTACCGCGCGCGAGCGTAATGGTGTGGGCTACCCGTTTCGCGACCTGGGGATGCGCCTTACGTATCGCACACTGCGCGTACTCGACGCGGTCGCTCAGCAGGGTGGGCGGGAACCGGGTCCATCGAACCGGCAGGTTGGCGAGGTCGCGGGGATCGCGGATCAGGGACAGGTGTCGAAGTTGCTTGCGCGTCTCGAGCGCCTGGGACTGCTCGAGAACGCGGCGGGCACGGTGGGCAAGGGCGCACCGAACGCTTGGCGGCTTACAGCCAAGGGCCGCGCAATGCAGCAGGCGGTCGAGTCGCCGAGAGGCGGCGCACACGACAGGACAACCTCCAGGAGGGGATGGGTTTGATGAATGCTCGCGGGTTGGGATCGATGGTGCTCGGGGCGCTGTGTGCGCTTGTGATTGGCTTGCTGTTTGCGAGCGCCCCCGCGCTGGCGGCGGCTCCGGAAACCCCGGAAGTCACGGTGGAATCCGTCACCGCGACCACGGCGAGTTTCCACGGCGTCCTGAACCCTGTCGAAGCCCTGGAACCGAACAACAGGGGCGGCACGTACAAGTTTCTCTACAAGGCCTCGAAAACGGGTTGCGCCGGTGGCATCGTGAGCAAACCGGTGGGCCTGTCGCTCGGCCAGGTTCACGAAGAAGTCTCTGAATCGGTGTCGGGTCTGACTCCCAACACGGCATACATGGTGTGCCTGTCGGTCACGAACCTGGAAGGCGAAACAAAAGAAAGCGCGCCCGTGGCATTCACGACGGCGACTCCCCCGGAAGTACCGGAGACGAAGGCCGCGGTGCACCTCACGGCCACGTCGGCGATCTTGGAAGGAACGCTGAATCCGCTTGGGAGCGCGATGACGAAAGCGGGTTGGTATTTCGCTTATGACGAAGGGTCGTCGTGTACCGGCGCCGGCGAACAGAGGACCGCTCAGGAACCGGAAGTCGAAGGCAAAGCGCTGCCAGAGAAAACGGAAGTGACGAACCTACAGCCTGACCGTACGTACAGGGTGTGTCTGGTCGCTACCGACGAAGTGGGCGACGCCACTGTCGGTAACGAAGTGGTCGTGCCAACGCTTGCCCCGGCCCCCGAAGTCGTTCCGGGTGCCGCGAGCTACTCCTTCGCGACTCCCTTCGAAGCGACGCTGCACGCGGAAGCTAACGCGAACAACCAGGAAACGACTGTGTACTTCCAGTATTCCACGAGCTCTGCGGTGAACGGCAGCGGCTCGCTCACCAGCAGTCCGATCGAGGTTCCCCCGGGGGCGCCGGGGAGCAGCATCGGCTCGGGCTTCGGGAATGTTGGGGTGGAAGCCGCGACCGGTCACGTGCTCACGGCTGGCATGGTCTATTACTACCAGGCGGTCGCGATCAATCCCACGGGCACCACCTACGGCATGGTCGAACACTTCGAAACGCTCGGCGTGCCCACGGTGCAGACCGGCGCCGCGGAAGAAGTCACGGCGGCGAGCGCGAACCTTGGTGGCAAGCTCGACGCTGGCGGCGAAGCCGAATACTGGGTCGAATACGGTACCGAACCGTGTTCGGTAAGCCTGAGTAGTTGCGGCACAAAGAACCCCGCCACGCTGGCGAGCGGGAAGGTCCAGGAATGCACGCTGGGCGGGGTTCTCCAGGAATGCGTGACACCGATCCTCGTCAGCGGCCTCGAACCGGCGACTACCTACCACTATTGGCTGGTCGCGAGCAACGGTGCGGAGAGCAAACCCGTGCACGGAGCGGCTGAGGAATTCACGACGAAACTGGCGGCGCCCTCGCCCCGGACGGGCCTCGCGGAAGACGTGACGGCGACGAGCGCGCTGTTCCCGGGCGAATTGAATCCTGGTGGCGGGCAAACCGAATATTACGTCGAATACCTGCTGCCGTCGGGTGCGAGTGCAAGGAGCGCGACGGCGTTCGCGAGTGGGAAGGCCCAGGTCAGCGTGGGCCCGATCGCGGTCAGCGGCCTCGAACCGAACACTACCTACGATTACTGGCTGGTCGCCAAGAGCTCCGCGGTGAGCGAACCCGTTCGCGGCGAAGCACACCAGTTCACGACGGCAATCGGCCAGGCCGAAGTCGAAGCGCAGGCGGCGGCCAATCGGAAGCCAGCGGAAGAAGTCGCCGCGGCTAACGCGGCCAAGCAGAAGCTTGAAGAAGAAGCCGAGCGCGCGGAAGAAACGGCGACGGCGGCAAACGCGGCCAAGCAGAAGCAATATGACGAAATCATGACGGAGACCGCCGGCCTCGACCGCCAGGAAGCGCAAACCGGCAAACAGAGCACGAAAGCAGAAAAAGCGAAACCGAAGTCGGCGAGCTGCCGTAAGGGCTTTATGAAGAAGAAAGACAAGTGCATCCCCAAGAAGAGCAAGAAAAAGGGCAAGGTGAAGAAGTAAATGACAACCCGTATGTCTTCACTCATCGCGACCGGCAAGCTCGCTGAGCGCCCCTCGCCACCCCGCCTGTTGCTCAGCCGGATCGCCGCCCCCCTCACAATCATCGGCGTCCTCTGCACCCTGCTTACGTCCTGTGTCGGTGTCGCGGGAGCATATTCCGGGCTGATCCCGCTCGGCAACTTCAGCTCGGAATATCCGACTGGGGTCGCGGTCGATCAGTCCACGGGCGATGTGTACGTGACGGACATTGAAGGGGTTAGCCAGGGTATCAACAAGCTCGACGCCTCGGGCAACCCGTTGTCACCGTCCCCGTTCGGAGAAGGGTTTTACTATAGCGATGCGGCCGTAAACCCGGTCAATGGGGACGTGTATGTCTACGCCAATGATATCCTCAGCACACCACCGGAATATTGGGAACCAAAGATCGAAGTGTACAACCCGAGCAACGGTGCACTTCTGTCGTCGTTTGTGGTGCCGCGTTCCGGCAACAGCATTATCGGGCAAGGCATCCTCTCGGAAGTACAGATTGCGAGCGACTCCGCGGGCAACGTCTATGTGCCCGTCGTGCCCGACAATGAGGTGCTTGAGTATGACCCCGGCACGTGTCCGGCGCCGCCAGAACCCTGCACGCCATTGAAAGCGTTCAGGGGGTCGGGCGCCAGCGCTCTCAGTAAACCGACTGGTGTCGCGGTCGATCCCGCCGGGAACGTGTGGGTCGCCGATAAAGGCAACAATCGGATCGAGGAGTTCAGCCCTGCCGGCGCGGTCGTCGGCGAAATCAAGAGCGAAGGGATTGAAGGTGTGCAGTCGATTGCGGTCGACGGGCATGGCGACGTGTTCGCGCTCGTCGTCAACGGCGCGGACAGCTGCACACCGCTCGGGTTGCCGTGTGAACACCTTGTGGAGTACAGTGCGAGCGGTGCGCAGATCGCCGACGTCGGCGCTGGCTCCCTCCTGTTCGCGAAGGGTAACGCAATCCCGCCGAACACTAACAATTATGACACCACGGTGGCGGTGGACGACGCGACCGGGCGGGTGTACGTGACCGATGAGTATAACGGCGTCGTTTGGATGTTCAAGCCGCCGGTCGCGCCTGTGCTCGGCCAGGAGTCGGCGGTCGAAGTGGGCACCTCCGAAGCGAAGCTCAGTGCGCTGGTCAATTCGGGCGGGGCCCAGACGACGTACCGCTTCGAATACGACACACGCGAATACAAGGCAGGCGAAGGTCCTCATGGTGTGAGCGTGCCGTTCCCCGAAGGCAGTGCCGGTGAAGGTCTCTCTTCGCACGCGGTGTGGGCGTCGGCGAAGAGTCTTGCGCCGGGCACGACCTATCACTATCGTGCGATCGTCACGAACGCGCTCGGCACGGTTGTCGGTCCGGATGAGACGTTCACGACTGAGACCGCCGCGCAGGTCGCGTGTCCCAACGAAGCGGTTCGCGGTGGCTACTCGGCCGCTCTGCCCGATTGCCGTGCTTATGAGCTCGTCACTCCTCTGACCAAGGGCGCGGGGCAGCCCGAGAATAATCGCGAAGCAGGAGGAGGCGCTTATTCATCCGCCGATGGCGACCGGTTCTCATTCAGGTCGACTGAAGTCGAGCCCGGTTCGCAGTCGGCCGGCTTTGAATTCCTCGCTACTCGTGGCGCGAGCGAATGGACGACGCAAGGGGTGGACCCGCTTCAGTCTTATACAGCCGATCGTTGCCCATGGCTGAGAGAGAGTGAAGTTGTGGCATATTCCGCCGAAGAGACTACGGTGGTCGTTTACGATAATGGCGCCAACGCCGGCCCCAACGGACAAAACGAAGCAAACTTCGAAAGGTGTCGTGGGGATGACCGGGAAGTCGTGAGTGGCGAACCGTTGGTTGTCGAAAACCTGTTGCTACGCGACAACGAAACCGGCAGCTTCCAGTTGATTGACGTGACGCCGCCGGGGGTCACACCGACAAACCCAAAATTTTTTGCCGCTTCGGCGAATCTCAGCGTCGTTCTCTTCGAAGAGCGCGCAAAGCTGACCCCCGAAGCGCTGAGCAACACCATGAACACCTATGAATGGCGCGAAGGCATTGTGCGTCTGTTGAGGTTCGCGCTGCCGACCGGGGTCCCCGTTGCCGGTTCGTTCGTGGCCTTCTCGGATGACGGTTCTGAGATGTTCTTCACCGCGGGCGGGAACCTGTATGTGACTTTGAATCACGGGGAACGCACCGTGCAGGTCGACGAAGCGCGGGGGGGATCGGGCTCGGGGGGAGGTGGCACGTTCGGGGCCGTGACCGTCGATGGCTCGCAGGTGTTCTTCACCGACGAAGCCTCGGCGGGCCTGACCGGCGACACGGTCGCTGGCAGCGGCACAAACCTGTACAGCTATGACATCGATACCGGCCAGTTGAGCGATCTCACGCCGGTCGCCCACGCTGGAGCAAATTTCACAGACATCGGCGAAGAAGGGTCATACGTGTATTTCAATTCCGAGAGTGTGCTGTCGGGAGCTCAGGCGAATCAACTCGGCGAAGTGGCCGAAAGCGGCCAGCCAAACCTGTATGCGGAGCACAATGGGACGATCACGTTCGTCATGCAGCAGCGCGCAAACATAGAAGGGGTTAAATATTCCTTCAACGGCGCCTTCTTCGGGTTCCAGACGAAAAGCAGTCTGACCGGCTATGACACCGAAGGGTCTCAGCAGATCTATATCTACAGCGCGGCGGCGAACCGGTTCAAGTGCGCGACGTGCAATCCCAGCGGCGAACCCGGGGAGGGTGGGCGCTTCGAAACAACCCTGCCTGGCTTCGAATCAAACCAAAACCCTCACTTCGTCTCGAACGATGGGCAGGTGTTCTTCGACTCCTCAGCACCGCTGTTGCCGCGAGTCACGGATGGCGTGCAAAATGTCTATGAGTTTGATTACGGCAGTGGGTTGCACCTGATCTCCTCGGGCACGAGCTCCAGCCGATCAACGCTGCTTGATTCGAGTCCTAGCGGTGAAGATGTGTTCTTCCTCACGCGCCAGGCGCTCATCTCGGGGGAGGTCAGTGAGGAAGCTGACAGGATTTATGACGCGCGTGTGGATGGCGGCTTCCCCGAAACAGCGGTGCCGCCGGCGTGTACCACGGCCGACGCGTGCCGTGCGGCGCCCGAACCGCAGCCCGCGATCTTTGGGGAACCGTCGAGCCAGACGTTCTCGGGCGCCGGCAACTCCGCGCCGCCCCTACCGCCAACGGGGGTCAAGGCAGCGGTGAAGTCCAAGCAGTGCAAGAAGGGCTTCGTAAAGAAGAAAGGCAAGTGCATCGAGAAAAAGCAATCGAAGAAGGCGACGAAAGCAAAGAAGTCCAACAGAGCCACCAACGAGCGGAGGGGCAGCCGATGAGTACCCGAGTGCAACCACAAGCAGCTGCCGGCAAGCTGACCAAACCTCGGGGCAGCCAAGCGCGATTTGGTGTGGCGATAACACTGCTCGCCCTTGTTGGTCTCCTGTTCTCTGCGTCCCCCGCCCTCGCCGAAGAAACCCACCCGCTCGTGACCAGCTTCGGCTCGTTCACAAACCCGAACGGCGTCGCGGTGGAAGAATCCACCGGCGATGTGTACGTCGCGGACATCGGCACGGACACTGTCTACAAGTTCGATGCGTCCGGTAACCCGGTGGACTTTCCGGCGCTCGGCACCAATGCACTGACGGGCAGCGCCACACCGGCCGGCTCGTTCTCGTTTTCGGAAGCCACCGGTACCCCGGCGGCGGTCGCCGTCGATAACTCGGGCAGCTCGTCGGATCCCTCGGCCGGCGACCTGTACGTGATGAACGCGGAACACGAAGCTATCGACAAGTTCAACAGCAGAGGCGAATATGTCAACCAGATCACGACCGTGTTCCTGGGTGGGGTGGGTGCGCCGCTGTTGGGGTTCGGCCTGGAAGAAAACGGCTATGTCCGGGTCGACGCCGGCAACGGAAATGTTGGTCTGTTCGATAACTCCGCGACCAATAGCTTTGTGGACCTCAAGAGACTTGAAGGTGGTCCCAATAATGGTGGAGGAGAGGAGGATGGCTTCGCGGTCGGCCCAAAGGGGGATGTCTATACGCTCTTCGAATGTGGCTGTGCGGAGAAGTACAACGACAGCCTGCTTAGGCTTGGCCAAGTTGACAGTGGTCCTGGCGGTGTCGCGTTCGCCGTGGACCCGGTGACCGGTCACCTCTACGTTGACGACCAGTCAGCCGTCGCCGAGTTGGATACGGGCGCGATGAACTATGCGCGTCTAGAAAACGGGCCAGAGCACACGGCAGCAGAAGACGTAGCCACGGGCGCTCTCATGTCGAATTTCGGATCGGGGCAGCTCTCCAGCGGTGCGGCGCAGCAGGGCGGGATCGCCGTGGATGGCGCGAGCGGGAGGATCTATGTCTCGAACCCCGCAGACGGCAGGGTGTACGTGTTCGCCAGCACCGCTTCGGGTGTCGCGGCGGGCGCGGCGGCGAACGTGAGCCAGACGGGCGCGACGCTGCAGGGCGACGTGGATCCACGTGGGGGTCCCGTCGCCTCGTGCGAATTCGAATACGAAAAGGTCCACGAGCAGCAAATTGGTGAAGAACGGGAAGTGACGCTACCTGTCACCGTTTTCTCTCATCGCGTTGCATGTGCGCAGAGCGTGGAGCAGATCGGGTCGGGCACGAGCCCGGTGGGAGTCTCGGCCGATATCGGCGGTCTCGAACCGGGCGCCCTCTACGATTTTCGTCTGGTCGCCCCCAACGCTGAGGGCTCGAGCCCGAGCGAGGGCCGGTTCGCGACCACCAGCTCGTTCGGTATATCGAACTTTGCGATCTCGTTCCTGAACCAGAATGGGAGCCCCGATGTCCAAGCCGGCTCCCACCCGTACGAGATGGTCACCGACTTTGGCTTCAAACAAGGCGCGCTGCCGAAGTCCGCTGCCGCGGACGCTCCTTATGTGATCCGGTCTGTCGGCAATGTGAGGGATGTCACTGTGACTCCACCGCCGGGGTTCGTCGGCGATCCCGATGCTACGGAAACCAAGTGCACGCTGACGGAACTCGAAACGCAAGAAGTTGCAGGGCCCTTCTATGAATTCGGCGGCGGCAAGTGCCCGTCTGGATCGCAAGTCGGTACGCTGGAAATCCATACCGATACCGGCGGTGTTAATTACATTGAGAAGCTGTACAACATGGTGACCCCACCCGGTGTCGCAGCGCAGTTTGGCGCGAACTTCATCATCCCGAAGGTGTTCGTCAACATTGGTCTGCAGACGGGCGGGCAGTACCCGGTGGCGGCGGAAGGCGCCAATATTTCGGCGATTGAGCATCTCGTCAGCATCAGGACGACGTTGTACGGCGAAGCGGGCCAGGAAGCAGTCAACGAAGCCGAAGAAGCGGTCCGCCAACACAAGGAAGGCGCGGTCGCCGAACTGGAAGAGGCGATCCGCAAACGCAAACCCTTCCTGACGATGCCGACCGGTTGCACGGGGCCGCTGCGGTCTTCGATGTCCGCCGATTCCTACCAGGAACCAGGTCATTATCTCAGCATGAGCTCGGTTGCGAGTAATGCGAGCGGCGAACCGGTGCCGCTGACGGGCTGCTCGAAGCTCGCGTTTCCGGTGGCGATAGCGGTTGCGCCCGACGTCAGCGACGCGAGCAGTGCCTCGGGACTGACGGTTGGCGTGCAGGTTCCACAGACGTCGGCGTTCTACTCCGGAGGGTTGGCGGAGTCGGCGGTGAGGAACACCACGGTGGCGCTGCCCGCGGGCGTCTCGATCAACCCTTCCGGCTCCGATGGCCTGGAAGCGTGCTCGGAGGGGCTGGCTGGGTTCACCGGCTTTCAGGAATTCAACCCGGAATTCGAACCGGGTGTGAAGACGTTCACGTTCACGCCGACACCGATCGACTCGCTGCAGCCGGGCGTGAGCTTCTGCCCGAGTGGGTCGAAGGTCGGGACGGTGAAGATCAAGACGCCGGCACTGACGCACCCGCTGGAAGGCGCGCTGTATGTGGCGGCGCAGAGCGAAAACCCGTTCGGGAACCTGATTGCGATGTATCTGGTCGTGGAAGACCCGATCTCCGGGAGCACCGTCAAGCTCGCGGGCGAAGTGCAATTGTGCGAAAGCGCGGGGCAGGTCCTGAACGGTATGTCCTGTCAGGCGCCGGGGCAGATCGTCACGACGTTCGATAATACCCCGGACCTGCCGTTCGAAGAACTCGAACTGCACTTCTTCGGTGGGGAACGCGCACCGCTGACGACGCCCTCGCGATGCGGGACGTACACGACGCAGGCGTCGTTCACGCCATGGGACGGCAACGCGCCGGTGAACACGACCTCGTCCTTCCAGATCACCTCGGGTCCGAACGGCAGCCCGTGCCCCGGTCAAAGCCTGCCGTTCAAACCAACCCTGAACGCCGGCACGACTAGCAACCAGGCCGGCGGGTTCAGCCCGTTCACGATGACGATGTCGCGCACGGATGGCAACCAGAACCTGCAGGCGATCTCGCTGAAAATGCCCTCCGGGCTCTCCGGCCTGCTCGCCGGTGTCGAACTGTGCCCCGAACCGCAGGCCGATCAGGGGACGTGCGGCCCGAACAGCCTGATCGGCGAAACGATCGTATCGGTCGGTGTCGGCGGCGAGCCGTTCACGGTCAAGGGCGGCAGGGTCTACATCACAGGCCCCTATAGGGGCGCGCCGTTCGGTCTGACGATCGATACTCCCGCGAAGGCGGGCCCGTACGACCTGGAGGCGGGCACGCCGTGCGACTGTGTGGTCGTGCGCGCGAAGATCGAAGTCGATCCGAGTACCGCCGAATTGACGATCACAAGCGACGACAGCGGCCCGTATAAGATCCCGACGATCCTGAAGGGCATTCCGCTTGAGATTCAGCACGTCAATGTGACGGTCAATCGGCCCGGGTTCACGTTCAACCCGACGAGCTGCAACCCGAAGGCGACCACGGGGAGCCTTGACAGCACCGAAGGCGCCACCGATGCGCTGTCTGTCCCGTTTCAGGCCACCAACTGTGCGAGCCTGAAGTTCGAACCGAAGCTTGCGGTCTCAACCTCGGGGAAGACATCCAGGGCCAACGGTGCGAGCCTGGCCGTGAAGTTGACCTACCCGTCCGGTTCGCTCAGTAGGGATGCGAACATCGCGAAGGTCAAGGTGGATTTGCCAAAGCAGTTGCCATCACGGTTGACGACGCTGCAGAAGGCTTGTACCGCGGCGACCTTCGAAGCCAATCCGGCGTCGTGTCCGGTGGACTCGCGGGTCGGGCACGCGAAGGCGACCACGCCGCTATTGCCTGTGCCCTTGGAAGGTCCCGCGTACTTCGTCAGTCACGGTGGCGCGAAGTTCCCCGAACTGATCGTCGTGCTGGAGGGGTATGGGGTGACGCTCGACCTGCACGGGGAAACGTTCATCAGCAAGGCCGGGATCACGAGCTCGACGTTCGCCACCGTCCCCGACGCGCCTGTCGGTAGCTTTGAATTGAAGCTGCCCGAGGGGAAGTTCTCGGCGCTGGCGGCGAACGGCAACCTGTGCAAGGGCACGCTTGCGATGCCGACCGCGTTCGTCGCGCAGAACGGGGCGGAAATCCATAAGTCGACGAAGATCGGCGTGAGCGGGTGCCCGAAGCAGAAGAAGGCGAAGAAAACAAAGGCCAAGAAGGCGGGCAAGCGTGGGAAGGGGAAGCGCAAGTGAGCGCCGGCGTGCAGGCGGTGTCTGTTGTTAACGGGCTTGGGAATGCGCGGGTGTTTGAGGTTCAGCGCGCGCGGATTCTCTCGGCGATGGTTGAGGTCGTCCTGGGGGAGGGGACGGCGAGTGTGAGTGTCGCGCATGTGGTCTCGCGTGCGGGGGTGTCACGGCGCACTTTTTACGAGTTGTTCGCCGATCGCGAGGAGTGTTTGTTGGCGGCGCTGGATGACGCGTTTGAGCGGATCGCTGCGGTTGTCGCGCCCGCGTATGAGCGCGAGCGATCCTGGCGTGAGCGGATCAGGGCTGCGCTTGTCGAGTTGCTTGGACTGTTCGATGAGGATCCTGGGCTTGGACGGCTTGTGGTGGTCGAGTCGCTGGCTGCTGGTCCGCGGGCGCTCGTGCTCCGCGGGCGCGTGATCGAGCGGGTGGTCGGCGCGGTCGATGAGGGCCGCACCCTCACGGGCATACCCAAAGGGCACTCGACAAGCGAGCAGAGCGGTGCGGGCACGGAGGCGTCGGTGTTGACAGCGGAGGGTGTTGTTGGTGCTGTCAGCTCGATCCTGTACACACGCCTTGCGGGCGGCAAGCGAACGGGGGAGGAGCGCGAGGCACTGCTTGAGCTCACCAGTCCCCTGATGGGGATGATCGTGTTGCCCTATCTCGGCAAGGCCGCGATGCGACGGGAGCTTGCGCGGCCCGCGCCGCCAGCGCGCATGGCCGTGGCTCGCAGTGGTGTGGGCTATCCGTTTCGCGAATTGGGGATGCGCCTCACCTATCGCACATTGCGTGTCTTGGATGCGGTTGCTCGTTATCCGGACGCGTCGAATCGTCAGGCGGGCGAGACGGCCGGGATCGCAGACCAGGGACAGGTGTCAAAGCTGCTCTCGCGCCTTGAGCGCCTGGGACTGCTCGAGAACATGGCAGGCACGCCCGGCAAGGGCGCACCAAACGCATGGCAACTCACAGATAAGGGCCAACAGATCACACAAACAATCCGCGCTCACGCGCAGGACGGGCGACAGGTCGCATGAGACGCCTCGACCATCTTTACAAAGGAACGAGAGGAACGCAGATGTTCTCGAGCATGAGCA
Source organism: uncultured Solirubrobacterales bacterium (assembly GCA_963831725.1). Taxonomy (GTDB): domain Bacteria; phylum Actinomycetota; class Thermoleophilia; order Solirubrobacterales; family Solirubrobacteraceae; genus Palsa-744. The sequence goes on along the minus strand of CAWHRF010000004.1, from coordinate 1,297,811 downwards.
AGCGCTTCACCTATGCCAGCGTCGCGATGAGACAGCGCAAATTTCCGAGAGCGAGGGGATGGGTTTGATGCATGCACCTCGGCTGGTCTTGGCGTTTACTGTTGGGTTGTGTGCGCTTGCGGGCGTGTTTGCGTCGAGGGTTGTTCCCGCGTTTGCTTTCCCCGGCTATCCTTTTGAAGGTCAGCTCGCGCCGTCGGGCGGCTCGTTCGGTCAACTCGGACCCGGCAGCGTAGCGGTGAACGATTCCGACAGCGATACGTATGTCGCTGATTCGACTGCGGGTGCTGTCGATGTCTTTGAAACGTCGACGGGGACGCAGTTGGCGAGTTTGGATGGTTCGTTGACGCCGGCCGGCTCGTTCGGAGGGTATGCCTCTGGCGGGTATTGGGTATCTGTCGCGGCGAATAACGCGACGGGCATGGTGTACGTGCTCGATGCGACTCATAACGTCGTCGATGAGTTCGATTCGGCCGGCAACTATGTCTGTCAGATCACTGGTAGTGCGACGCCGTCTGCGAGCGAGTGCAACGGTGTGGCGGGCAGCGCGACCCCGGCCGGAGGGTTCAACCATCCCGGTAGAGGGGGGATCACGGTCGATCAGGCGACCGGTGAGGTCTATGTCGTGGATGGCAATAACGGTGTAGTCGACGTCTTCAGCTCGAGCGGCGCCTATTTGAGCCAGATCTCACTCGCGCCGGTCGCGGAAGCCGCTTTCGCGGATGGCGTCGCCGTGAACGACTTCAACGGCGATGTTTACGTGCAGGTCGAGGACTCCAGCGCGATCTACGTGTTCGACACCGCCGGTGACTATCTGACGTCGTGGAATGGGTCGGCTGAAACCAATCCGCCGGGTATCCCGGAAGGATCGTTCAGCGGTCAGGTCGGGAGTCAGCTCAGTGTCGCTGCCGATAACGCGAACGGCAGGGTGTACGTGACCGACGTCAAGGAGGCGGACAGTGGGAACGCCACGGCGACAGACGTTTTTGGCTCGGGAGGCGAATACATCACCCAGTTCAGCCATTATTCCGAACACCAACAGCCGACAGGCACCGCCGTGGACCAGGCGACTGACAGGGTCTACGTCTCCAATATCGTCTCCTACCCGTCGTCGGTGGTCGACATCTTTGGTGATGTGGTCGTACCGGACGTCGCCACGGAATCTCCGACAGAGCTGAAGCCCACGAGCGTCACGCTGAACGGGATGGTCGGGCCGGACAGCGTCCAGCTCAGCGACTGCCAGTTCGACTATGGCACGAGCAAGTCCTACGGGCAGACCGCGGCGTGCGTGCCGGCTGCCGCCTCGATCCCGGTGGACTCGAACGAGCATGCGGTGAGCGCTGCTGTAACGGGCCTGAGCGCCGACACGACCTATTACTATCGTCTGCAGGCTACCAATAAGAATGGGACGAACACGGGTCAGATCGCCCAGGAACGGGAATTCACGACGCCGGGTCCGGGGATTCATGGTGAGTGGGCGTCGAATGTGGCGTCTATGTCGGTGACGTTGAGCGCGACGATCGATCCGCAGAACGATCCCACGACCTACTATTTCCAGTACGGTACGAGCGCCTCGTATGGCGGCGACGTGCCGCTGGCGCCGGGTAGCGCGATCGGTTCGGGTGAAGGCGACCGGAGTGTGAGCATTCATCTGCAGGGTCTAGCGTCGGATACGACCTACCATTATCGGGTGGTCGCGGTCGGCGAGCTGGGCGTAGTTGTCGAAGGCGCCGATCATACATTTACAACCCAGCTGCAGGGCGGGGAGTTTGTGTTGCCCGATGAACGGGCGTGGGAACTGGTGACACCGCCGAACAAAGACGGTGTGTACCCGTTTGTGCACGAAGGGTCTGATTTGATTCAGGCCGCGAGTGACGGCAGCGGGATCACCTATCAGACTGATGGACCGCTCGGGGAAGGCGCGCAGGGCTATCAGTTTTATGCGCAGATTCTCTCGATGCGTGGCGCTGCCGGTTGGAGCTCGCGGGATATCGCGGGGCGGCAGTCTTTGCCTCCGGAAGGGACGACTGCGATCGAGTTGGCCGAAACTGTAGAAGATTGGCAGCTCTTCTCGCCGAATCTGTCGGTGGGGCTGACGGAACCGGGGGTCGTGGCGACGCCGCAGTCCCCGGAAGCGACGGAAAGGACGCTGTATCTGCGCGATAGCGCGAGCGGGACTTTCCTGCCGCTCCTGACCCCGGCGGATGTGCTCCCGGGCATCAAATTTGGCGAAAGAGAAGCGCCGTTCCTCGCTGCGACTCCCGATCTTAGCCATGTGATCTTTGGTTCGACGGTGGCTTTGACTCCCGAAGCCGCTACGGGTGGCGCTAAGAATCTGTATGAGTGGAGCGCGGGTCGGGTGCGGTTGGTGAATATCGCGCCGAACGGCGAAACCGTCCCGGACGCGGAACTTGGTAGTCATGAAGGCAAAGAAGGTATGACCGCCGATGCTGTCTCCAGCGATGGTCGTTGGGTCGTGTGGTACCAGGGTGGATATATCGGATCGCAAGCGCCGAGTCTCTATGTCCGTGACATGGTTGAAAAGAAGACAGTGCAGTTGGGGGGAGAGGGTGCTCGTTTTGTAACGATGAGCAGCGACGGGTCGAAGGTCTTTTACGTGGAAGGAGGCGAACTGTACGTGTTCGATACGGCTACGGGCACGCAGACCGATCTCACGGCCGACCACGGCGCGGGCGAAGCGAATGCCGGGGTGGGAGGTGGCGTGATGGGCTCAAACGAAGACGGGTCGTATGTTTATTTCGTCGCTACGGGAGTGCTTGGGAATGCGAGCGGCGCGGTGAGCGGCGGGGACAATGTGTACGTATTGCGCGAAAGTGGTGGTGCATGGACGACGGTGTATATCGCGACGCTCTCAAGCGAAGACGAGGCTAGTTGGGGAGGGGGTACTTATGGCGGCGCGCCGAAGTACGACGATGTGAGCTCGCGGGTGTCGCCGGATGGGCGTTATCTGGCGTTTATGTCGGAGAGGTCGTTGACGGGTTATGACAATATTGACGCTGTCAGTGGTCAGCCCGACGAGGAGGTCTACCTGTATGACGCCGTCGCGGATCGTTTGGTGTGCGCGTCGTGTAATCCGAGTGGCGCGCGGCCCGTCGGTGTGTTCGACAGCGGCGAAGGGTCAGGCTTCTTGCTGGTGGATCGCGAAGCCGCGTGGAGTCACATCCTTTATGGTGGTGTTAATCATTGGTTGGCGGGCAGCATTCCCGGTTGGGATGAAGCAACCGCTGGCGCACACGGTCTCACGTCCTATCAGTCGCGCTACTTGTCTGACAGCGGGCGGTTGTTCTTTAACAGTCCCGATGCGCTGGTTCCGCTGGATACCGACGGCGTGGAGGACGTGTACGAGTATGAGCCTGCGGGTGTCGGTAGTTGTGTGGGCGCGAGCGCGACATACAGCGAACGCTCGGGTGGTTGCGTGGGCCTGATCTCCTCGGGTATCTCCAGTAGCGAATCGGCATTTATGGACGCGAGCGAAAACGGTGATGACGTGTTCTTCGTGACGGCCAGCAAACTGACGAGCGAAGATTACGATAACTCTGACGATATCTACGACGCGCATGTGTGCTCTGCGGTTGTGCCGTGCCGTGCGCCGGTGGTCTTGCCGCCGGCGTGCTCGAGTGGGGATTCGTGTAAGGCGGCGCCATCGCCGCAACCGACGTCTTTCGGTCCTCCGCCGAGCGCGACGTTCTCGGGTACGGGCAACGTTGTCGAAGAAGCCAAAGCTGTCGTGAAGGCTAAGAAGACCAAGCACAAGGCTGAACCCAAACGGCATGTCAAGAAGAAGAAGGGTAAGGCAAAGAAGGCGCGCGGGTCGCGAACCGGCAATGCGGAGAAGAAGGGCAACAGGTGATCGTCGTGGATTCCATAAAGAGGGTTGTTATAGGGACGGTCGCGGCCCTGGCGCTGTTGTCGGTTGGCGGGGTTGGTCAGGCGCTTGCGGCTGGTCCGTGGTGGCATGTGGCGAGTATCTCTGCGCCCGCGAGCCCGACGGCCAGTGAAGCGGAGATCATCGTCGATGTCAGTAATCTTGGTGACGCGACCGCGGGCGGGAACTTGGTTGAAAACCTGGTTGAAGGCAAGCACCCGATCACGGTGGTCGATGAGCTACCGTCGGGTGTGACGGTGACTGGGATACACCCGGAAAGCCAAGCAGGCGGCGGCTTCGAAAGGTATCTGAACGAAGGGATCTTCCCGTCGTTGGCGGAATGCTCGGTCCTCGCGCAGACAGTGACTTGTGATTATGGCTTGCCGGTACGACCGTATCAACACATTATGATCGCGATCATGGTGAAAGTCGCACCGGGTACGGGTCGCGGTGAAAGCGAAATCAGCGTCTCTGGTGGTGGCGCGCCGGCGGTCGTGGTGCGCAAAAAGATCGCGCTGGAAGGATTGCCTTCGCCCTATCATGTAGAAACGTATGAATTGACTCCCGAAGAAGAGGGTGGTCTGCCGGGCACGCAGGCGGGCTCGCACCCGTTTCAGTTGACGACGACGCTGTTCTTCAACGCTCAGTCGGTGCCGGTCTATAGGTTCTACGAGAAAGAAGTCCGTCCTGAAGTGCAGCCTGTGGCGTTGACGAAGGATCTGCGTTTTGATCTGCCGCCGGGGCTGATAGGCAATCCCACACCGCTGGCGAAGTGCAGCATCTTCGAGTTCTCGCGGATATTGCATGGAGGGGGTGCATGTCCGGATAACACGGTCGTGGGCGTCGCGACGCCGATATCCACGGGCTTCAGTGAGCTCGAGTGGACGCCGCTTGGTTTCTCCAGCCCGCTGTATAGTCTCGATCCGTCTGTGGGTGAGCCCGCGAAGTTCGGTTTCATATCGCCAGTGGGACCGGTGATCCTCGATACCTCTTTGCGTACCGGTGGTGATTACGGGGTGGTGGTAACCGTGCCGAACATCACCGAGAATGCGGGGTTCATCGGTAATGAGGTTACGTTCTGGGGTGTCCCCGGCGATTCGCGTCACGACAACTCGCGTAACCGGGAATGCCTTCAGAACGATGAATCTGCGATTCACGGCGGACCGGAAGCGACGTGTCCCGTGCATGAAGCTGTGCAGCCACTGATCATCATGCCGACCTCCTGCGCCGCTCCGCCATACACGACGATCGAAGCGGACTCGTGGGCAGCGGTCGGCCAGTTCACCGAACCGTTCGGGTACACCTTTCAGAACAATGCGGGTGAACTCGTCAGCGAGGACGGGTGCAACCGCCTGAACTTCGAACCGTCGGTGAGCCTCACCCCGGATGGGCAGGCTGGCAGCACCCCGACGGGCCTGGCTGTCGATGAGCACATCCCCCAGGAAGGAGCATTGAACCCGACCGGCGATGCGGAGTCCGCCGTGAAGAACACGACCGTGACGCTGCCCGTGGGTGTCGCTTTGAACCCGGCTGCAGCGGACGGTCTGATGTCCTGCTCTGAAGAACAGGTGGGCTTGCAGAGCCCTGGTGAGCAGACGTGTCCTGAAGCGTCGAAGGTCGGGACAGTGGAAGTCCACACGCCGCTATTGCCGAACCCGTTGGTCGGCGCTGCCTACCTGGCGGCGCAGGACGCAAACCCGTTCGGGAGCCTGTTGGCGCTGTATATAGCGGTCTATGATCCCATCTCGGGGTCGAGGATCAAGGTTGCGGGTGAAGTCAAAGCCGATCCCGTCACGGGCCAGTTGGTCGCAACGTTCAAGGAAACACCAGAGCTACCCTTCGAAGATCTGATCCTGCACTTCTTCGGTGGTTCCAGGGCACCGTTGGGTACTCCGGCGTTGTGCGGAGCGTATACGACGACCGCGTCGATCGAACCGTGGTCTGGCAACCCCGCAGTCGATTCGAGCTCGACGTTCGACGTGACCAGCGGTCCGAACGGCACCCCGTGTTCTAACCCGTTGCCGTTCGATCCGTCGTTGACGACGGGGAGCTTGAATATTCAGGCTGGTGCGTTCACGCCGTTCGCGATGACGATGAGCCGCGAAGACGGTAACCAGAGCTTGGATGGGATCCAGTTGAAGATGCCTTCGGGCCTCTTGGGGACCCTATCGTCGGTCAAGTTGTGCGGGGAAGCGCAAGGCAATGCTGGTACTTGTGGTCCTGAAAGCTTGATCGGGGAAACGACTGTGAGCGTGGGGTTGGGAGGCAACCCGTATACGGTCACGGGAGGCAAGGTCTATATCACCGGACCGTACAAAGGCGCACCGTATGGTCTGTCGATCGTGAACCCCGCGAAGGCAGGCCCGTTCAACTTGGGAGAGGTGATCGTCAGGGCGAAGATCGAAGTCAACCCCGAAAACGCGGCGTTGACAATCACCAGCGATGCGACGGGTCCGTATCAGATCCCGCAGCTCATCGACGGGATCCCACTACAGATCAAGCACGTGAACGTGTCGATCAACCGCCCGGACTTCACGTTCAACCCAACGAACTGTAGTCCTCAGGAAATCGGGGGATCGTTGACGAGCAGTCAGGGTTCGGTATCGACCCTGCACGTCCCGTTCCAGGTCACCAACTGTGCGATCCTGAAGTTCAAACCGATCTTCAGCGTCTCCACGGCAGGGAAAACCTCCAGGGCTAACGGTGCGAGCCTGAACGTCAAGCTCACCTACCCCAGTGCACCGTTCGGTACCCAAGCGAACATTGGGAAGGTCAAGGTGGACCTGCCAAAGCAACTCCCGTCGAGGTTGACGACATTGCAGAAGGCGTGTCCGGACAGTACGTTTGAAGCTAACCCTGCGGCGTGTCCCGCAGACTCGAGGATCGGCAGCGCTACGGCCACCACACCGGTGCTGCCCGTGCACCTGCAAGGTCCCGCTTACTTCGTCAGCCATGGTGGCCAGAAGTTCCCCGAACTGATCGTCGCGCTATCTGGCGAGGGCGTGACCGTGTATTTGCACGGCGAAACATTCATCAGTCCCCAGGGGATCACCAGCAGCACGTTCCGCACGATCCCCGACGTCCCGATCGGCGTATTCGAACTACACCTACCCCAGGGCTCCGATAGCGCGCTCGCAGCCAACGGGAACCTCTGCACCGCGAAACTCACGATGCCCACGATCTTCGTCGGCGCCAATGGTGTCAGCCTCAAACAAACAACACCCATCATCGCCACAGGCTGCCCCAAGCACAAGACCAAAAAGGCAAAGACCAACAAGAAGAGCAAGCACAAGAAGAAGAGGAAGTGACGGTGGGTTCGTTGCGGTGCCGTGCAGTGGATGGAGGTAGGTCCTCCGTGATCGCCGTGCCGGCGGGTGTGGCGTCAGCGACGGGTTAGGGTGGGGCGCCACCAGTTCCAGTCGCCGAGCAGGCGCATAAGTGCGGGTACGAGTAGGCAGCGTACGATGGTGGCGTCGATGAGGATGGCGGCGGCGATGCCGAAGGCGACCTCCTTGACTTCGACGAGTTGGGAGGTGGCGATGCTGCCGATGGCTACGCACAGCAGCAGCGCGGCGCTTGTAATTATGCGTCCGGTGCGTTGCAGGCCGAGCGCGACAGCTTGCTGGTTTGGCAGGCCGGTGTCGTGCAGCTCGCGGATGCGGTCGAGCAGGAACACGCCGTAGTCGGTGGATAGGCCGAGCACGACGGCGAGCATCACGAGCGGTTGGGTGATGTCGATCGCGTGCGCGCTTTCGTAGCCGAGCAGGCCTTGCAGGCGACCGTCCTGGAAGACGAACACCATGATGCCGTAGGCCGCGCCGACGGTCAGCGCGTTCATCAGCAGCGTCTTTATGGGCAGGATCGCCGAGCCGGTCATCAGGAAGATCGCGATCATCGTCACGGCTATCACGATGCCGACCGCGAGCGGCAGGCGCGCGGCGAGGCTGTGCTCGAGGTCGGTGAAGCCCGCTGTCGGTCCGGTCAGCATCGTGGGGAACGGTGGGCGCATGGCTTGTATGCGGTGAACCAGGCGCAGGGTGGCGGGGCTGAGCGCGGGGGTGGCGGGCGCCAGCTCCAGCAGCTTAAGCCTGCCTGAGAGGCGTATGGGTGGGGTCAGCGAGGCTACGTCGGGTAGTCCCGCGAGCTGTGCTCGATAGCGGCGCAGCGCCGGTCCTCGCGCGCCGGTGGTGAGGATCGCAATGTGCTGGGAGGGGTCCGCCGGGAAGTCGCGGTGCAGCGCGTCGCTTACCTGGCGTGGGCCCGCGCTGTGGGGTAGCGTGCTCGCGTTGGCGGTCGTCAGCTTGATTGACAGGACCGGGGATGCGATTGCGAGCAGGACCGTGGTGGCGGCGAGCGCGATCGGGATCGGATGGCGCATCACGGTCTGTGCCAGGCGGTACCAGCGCCCGTGGTTCTCGGCTGCGGGCTTGTTGTGAGCGGAGACTTGCAGCCACTCGGGCGCGAGCGCGTTTACGCGGTGGCCGAGCAGTGCGAGCAGCGCGGGCAGCACGAGTAGCGCCGAGGCGCACGTCAACAGCACGACAAGCGAGCCGGCGAGCCCCATCGAGAAGAAATACGGTTGGGGGAAGACGAGCAGCGAGGCGAGCGCGGCGGCGACCGTGCATGCGCTAAAGCACACGGTGCGACCGGCGCTTGCGATCGTGCGGTGCAGCGCCGCGGGGGGATCCTCGGGTGTGGTGGCGAGCTCTTCGCGGTAGCGGGAGACGATCAGCATGCTGTAGTCGATCGCCAGGCCGAGCCCGAGCGCGCTGACGAGGCTGAGCGTGAAGATTGAGATCGAGGTCAGGCCGCTTGCGATCCGCAGGGCCAGCTCTGTCAAGAGGATCGAGAGGCCGCCGAGGAGCAGCGGCAGCATGCCCGCGACCGCGCCGCGGAAGAACAGCAGCAGCAGCACGAGCAGGATCGGCGCAGCGATCAGCTGTGCGCGGCGCAGGTCGCGCGAGACGGTTTCGTTACCCCACACGAAGGAGAGATCGATCCCGCCGAGCGTCACCCCAGGGATGTTTTTCAGGCGGGTGGAGAGGCGCTGCGCGGCGTCCTGGTGGCGCTTAGGCGAACCCGCATGGAACTGGACGGTCAGGTATGTCATGCGCGCGTCGCGGGAGATGAGCAACGCACGGCGCTCGCCGGTGTCGCCGCCACCGCTGCCGTCGAGGTAGCTCTGCACGCGCGCGACTTCGGGGTCCGCCGCGACGGTCTGCTCGATCCGCCTGACTCGCGCTCTGGCGGTGGGGGTGTACGCGCCGGTGGGCATGTGTACGAGCACGAGCATGCCGGCGCCAAGCTCAAGGCCCGTGGCGTGTTCGATCCGCTTGGCTGCCGTCGCGCTCGGGGTGTCCGCGCCGGCGGCTTCGTAGGGGTCCAGACGGTTGGCCACACCCGCGCCCAGGACCGCGGCGGTCGCGGCGAGGGCGAGCGTCGCGAGCAGCACACGGCGAGGACGGCGCAAGGCGAGAGACGTGAGCGCGGAGAGCAGCCGGGAGCCCGTCGGGGGGTCGGCCGGAGGGCTGGCGGGGGGATCGAGCGAGGCGCCGGGCGGGGAATCGGCCGGGGAGCCGTGTGTAGAGCCGGTCGGGGCGCCGGGCGTGGAACTGGGCGTGGGGCCTACAGGAGGGACCATACGATCGTATTGTATACTCTACGTATGTATGGAGGGTGCTGTGTCCGATCTGACGGGGCTCGCGCGGATTCGCAACGCGGCGCTGGAAGGGTTCGCAAGAGACGGTGTTGCGGCGACTTCGATCCGCGATGTCGCCAAGCAGGCCGGGGTCTCGCCCGGTCTTGTGCAGCACTACTTCCCAAGTAAGGCGGCTTTGGTTGAGGCGGTCAACGCACATGTGGTTGAGATCGCCGTGCGTGCGTTCAGCGACCTCGTCGAGGACGGCTCGCCGGTGGCGGCTCAGCAGGAGCTTGGCGACCGTGTCACAGCGTTCGTGGCGTCGCACCCCACGGCGCTGTTGTATGTCGCGCGCTCAGCTGCCGACGGCGAGCCCGCCGCGCTCGAGATGTTCGACGCGTTCCTTGCGATCGCGCGCGAGCAATGGCGGCGTCTTGACGATCGCGGGCTGCTGCGCGCCGATGTCGATCTGGAGTGGACCGCGCTGCACGCAGCCGTGCACGTGCTTGGGACCGTTCTGCTCAAAGACGCGATCGACCGTCACCTTCCCGCGCCGTTCTACACCCCCGAGCAGCTGGAGCGCTGGAACACGGCTAGCAACGCGCTGTTCAGGGAAGGCACCTACCGGACTGCGACCCCGCCGAGCGATGCGTGAGCGTGGGCCGGCCGATGCCCGTGAAGGCGGACGGCTGTGAACGACGCGTCCGTCGCTGACCCGTTTGCGGCAGAGCTTGGGCCGCTGCGCACTGTCCAGCTCTCGGCAGGCCCATTGCGCTATCGCGACCGGGGCGCCGGCGTCCCCGTCGTGTTCCTTGCCGGGCTCGTGCTGCACAGCGGCTTCTGGCGGCGCGTGGTGCCGGCGCTCGCCCAGCCGGTCCGTGCGATCGTGCCCGACCTGCCGCTCGGTGCGCACGGCGTCCCGATGCGCCCTGACGCAGACCTGTCGCCGCCCGCTATCGCCGACCTCGTAGTCGAGCTGCTCGATACGCTCGATCTCAAGGAGGCGGTGATTGTCGGCAACGACACAGGTGGCGCGATCGCGAAGCTGCTCGCTGTGCGCCATCCCGAGCGGGTCAGTGCGCTCGTGCTCACACCTTGCGAGTGCTTTGAGAACTTCCTGCCCCCGATCTACCGTTACCTACAGGTCCTTGCTCACATCCCCGGAGCGACCTGGCCGCTGTCGCAGTCGATGCGCCTCACGCGGGCGCGGCGGCTGCCGATCGCCTTTGGCTGGCTTACCAAGCGGCCGCTCGAGAAGCAGGCTTACGACAGCTACCTGGCTCCTGGTCAGACGAGCAGGGGCGTGCGCCACGACACCGCCAAGGTGTTGCGCGCTATTCGCCGCCGCTACACGATCCAGGCCGATGCTGCGCTCGCGGGGTTCGAGCGGCCCGTGCTGATCGCTTGGGCCAGTGAGGACCGGGTGTTTCCCTACAAGCACGCTGAAGCGCTGGCTGAGATCCTGCCCGACGCTCGGCTTGTTGCGATTGCCGACTCCTACACCTACGTTCCCGAAGACCAGCCGCTCGTGCTGGCTCGGGATATCGATGGGTTCCTTGCGGGGCTGTCTCGGGACGGGTAGTCAGTGTGAACCCGACGAGCTCAAGGACCGATGCCTCGTTAGTCTGATCTGCCCCCGGCCCCGCGAAGCTCGACCGCCCGCCGACCGCTCGCGCATTCACGCGCGCGAGCCGCAGGGCTTGACTTTTGGCGACGCGCGCATACATGGTATTGACAAATGGCTAGTTGTCCTGTAGTGTTCTCAAACGTTCTGCATCCGGCTTGGGTGCGGGGCAAAACATAAGACTGGGTTTGGGTCGGTCTCTGTGATCGGTTTCAAGCGCTTGTGATGGGGATTCGGGAGAGGTACCGGGTCGCAACGAGAGGGAGTTGTAGTTCGCGTGGTTTCATTGGGGAATAGCGCAGTTGAGGGTCTGTGCGCCGCTGATCGGTCCTTTATAGGACGTGTCAGCGTCGCTGACACGTCTCTCTCTCTCTCTCTCTCTCTGGCCGCCTCAGCCTTCACGGCTTAGGCCGCCTAGTACCGGCCGCGAGGCGCGGCCGCAACACCCCGCAGGGGGTGTGGGGCTCGTGAGGGCCCATCCACCCGCGGCGCTCCGGCGCGCCAGCTCGGCGCGCACTGCTTCTTCGCACGTCGCTTCTTCGCGCGCCAGTTCTTTCAAGGTGTCGTACCCACGCGGGATGGTCGCACTTGACCCTGCCTCCGTTCTGCTGGACGGGCAGCCCCTGGACGCCATCTCCAAGCATCCGAGCCGCGCTTGCGCGTGGTTTGGTGCGGGCGTCCAGGGGTCCGTCCCCCTTGTCGCGGCGGTGGGGGGGGTGGCGATGATGGCCTCCGCGCGGCGAGGCGCACGCGCTGTCCGTGTCTCGGGCTCGGCGGCGGGAAGCTCCGGTGGGTCGGCACGCGCGGACGCGCGCGCCGATGCTCGAGCGAGCGAGCAGTCGCCTGGGCACGAGCAGGTTGAGTGGTTTCAGCGCGCGCGGATTCTCGGTGCGATGGTCGAGGTCGTGCTCGAACGCGGGGCCGGCGAGGTGAGCGTCGCGCACGTGGTCGCGCGTGCGGGTGTTTCGCGGCGCACGTTCTATGAGATCTTCACCGATCGCGAGGATTGCTTCGTGGCGGCGCTCGATGACGCGCTTGCGCGGGTCGCCGCGGTCGTCGTGCCCGCGTATGAGCGTGAGGCTACCCGCGCCGTCCAGAGTTGGCGGGAGCCGATCAGGGCCGCGCTCGTCGAGCTGTTGGGTTTGTTCGATGAAGACCCCGGGCTTGGACGGCTCGTGGTCGTCGAGTCGCTTGCGGGCGGGCCGCGCGCGCTTGAGCGGCGCAACATTGTGCTCGACCGGCTGATCGCCGCGGTCGACGAGGGCCGCCAACAGGGGGGCGCGGTGTCCGGGCCACCGGCATTGATGGCCGAGGGCGTGGTCGGTGCGGTCAGCTCGATCCTGTACGCGCGCTTGGCGGCCGCGAACGGGAGCGGAGCGGGAGCCGTCCCCGTCGCGGGGAGCGCTCGCGCGACCCAGGACGATCGGGCGCTGCTCGATCTGACGGGCTCGCTGATGAGCATGATCGTGCTGCCCTATCTCGGTAAGGCGGCGGCCGCGAGGGAGCTCGCGCGACCCGTCCCCACACGGCGCGCGAGCAGCGTCCGCGCCGGCGCGAGCGACCCGTTTCGCGATCTGGGGATGCGCTTGACCTATCGCACGGTGCGCGTGCTCGACGCGGTCGCCGCCAATCCGGACGCCTCGAACCGCCAGATCGGCGACACGGCCGGGATCAGCGATCAGGGTCAGATATCGAAGCTGCTCGCGCGTCTCGCGCGGCTGGGGTTGATTGACAACGCGCCGGGCGCGTCGGACAAGGGCTTGGCGAACAAGTGGCGGCTCACGGAGCGGGGGCAGGGCATACAGCGCGCGATCGAAGAGCCGCGCGGCGGCGCCACACACGACGGCACAACTTCTAGGAGGGGACAGGTCACATGAACGCTCGCACGCTGGCAACCACGACTCAGGAGAGGATCGGCTTGATGAATGCTCGCGGGTTGGGATCGAGGATTGTTGGGGTGCTGTGGTCGGGGTTCGCACGGGTGTTGTGCGCGTCGCTCGCGTCGCTTGTTGTGCTGGCGGTTGCCGGGACGTGTCTTGCGACGAGCGCGTTTGCGGGTGAAGGTTATGGCGTGAGGAGCACGTTCGGCTCGGCGGGCACTGGTCCCGGCGAATTCGAGGGGCCGCTGGGTGTCGCGGTCAATCAGGAAAGCGGCGACGTGTACGTCTCGGACTCCGGTAACCGTCGTGTGGAGTATTTCAGCGCGGCGGGTGTGTATGCGGGCCAGTTCAATGGCGCCGGCAATCTTTCCAATCCGACTGGTTTTGAACCGGCGTCGATCGCGATCGACAACGCCTGCTTTTATCACGGTTTGAGCGAACCGGAATGCGCGAAAACGTATCCCTCCAACGGCGACGTGTACGTGCTCGACGTGGGCAATGGCGTGCTTGACAAGTTCAGCGCGAGCGGGAGCTTCATCTCGCAAGTTGGGCCGTTCCCGTTCTTTCACAAAAACTTCGCCTCGGTGGCGGTGGACAGCTCGGGCAACGTGTGGGTGGCTGAAGGCGAATATGAAAACAATGTGAGCGAGTACAGCGAAACGGGTTTCGAAACGGGGACGCACGAGCAGCAGTTCTCGACGTTCGGCGGCGTAAGCAGAGTGGCGGTCGACGCGGACGACAACGTCTACGTGAAACTCGAAGGAAACCGGCTGGGGAAGTTCAACGCGGCCGGTGTGCAGCAGGCCAAGAGCGAAACGGAAGCGATCGCACCGGTCGAAGCGCTCGCGGTCGATCTGGCGACGAACGATCTCTTTCTGAGTCTGGGGGAAAACATTGTGCAGTACGGGCCGTTTGGGGAACCGTTCAGCGCGCCGCTGTACAGCTCCGGCGCTCACGCGGTGCCCGGTCTGGACGGTATCGCGGTGAACTCGACGAGCCACGCCGTGTATGCGTCGAGCTACAGCGACAACGACGTCGCGATCCTGGAAAAGGGTCCGCAACCGGCGACGCCGAGCACCGAAGCGGCGAGCGGCGTCGGCCCGACGAGCGCGACGCTGCACGGCACGCTCACGCTCGAACCCGCGGCCGCGCTGGAATACTATTTCGAATACAACGCCGGCAGCCTCTGCACGGGCGGGACGAAGACCACGGCGCACACCGCCAGTGCGGGCACGGGCACGCTCGCAGTCGAAGCGGCGGTGAGCGAACTGCTGCCCGACCAGTCCTACGCGGTGTGCCTGGTCGCGTCGAACAAGTTCGGCCCGTCGACCAACCCGGCGATCTCGTTCACGACGGTCGCGTTGGCGCCCGAAGTGATCGCGGGCAGCGAGAGCAGCTCCGGCGTGACGCCGTTCGGCGCGCGTGTCGAAGCGCTCGTGAACCCGAACAACCAGACGACCTCTTGTGAAGTGCAGTACGGCAAGACGACCGCCTACGGCAGCAGGCTGGCGTGCGAACCGGCGAGCCTCACGGGGTTCAGCGAAACGGGCCAGGGTGTGGGTCTGACGATCGCCGGTCTTGAACCGGATACGACCTATCACTACCGCTTCGTGGCGGTCAACGGCACGGGCACGACCACAGGCGCCGATGAGGAACTCACGACCTCGAGCTTGAAAAAGCCGGTCGTCCAAAGCGAGAGCGCGGCGGCCGAAGGGCCCCTCGAAGCGACCCTGCACGCGGAAGTCAACCCGGAATATCAGGAAACGACGTGCGTGTTCGAATTCGCCACGGAAGCGGCGCAGATAGGCACGCCGGCGGCCAAGACACTGCCGTGCGAACCGGAACACCTCGGTAACGGCGGCGTGGGCGTGGGCGCCTCCACCAAAGTGAGCGGCCTGAGCGCGAGCACGCCCTACTACTACCGGGTGATCGCGACCAACAAAACCGGGACCATAGACGGCACGACTGAAGAACTCACGACGGCGACGCCCGAACTGCCGTTGGTTTTGATCCAAGGCGCGGTGTCCACGACCGCGAGCAGCGCGAGCTTGGAGGCGTTCATCGTTCTCAAATACCAGGAAACCAAGTGTTACGTGGAATACGGGACCGAACCGCTGCTGGCGAGCGGCGTCAGCACCGCGCCGTGCAAACCGGAACAGCTCGGCGCCGGCAGCGGCTTCACGCTCGCCACCGCCACGCTGAGCGGGCTGGCACCGCGCACGGTCTACCACTACCGCTTCGCTGCTGAAAACACGAAACACGAAAAGGCCGTGGGGTCCAGCATCGAAGAACTCAAGACGCTCGGCACGCCGCTGGAGGTGAGCGGCGCAGCGCAGGAAATGACGCGCACGACCGCGACGCTCGCCGGTGGCAGCGTGAACCCGGGCGGGGTGGAATCCATGTACCACTTCGTCTACCTCGAAGCCGCGCGCTACCAGCAAGCGCTCGCCGACGGCGAGGCGAACCCGTATCTGGAAGCCCAGAGCACGCCGGAAACCGCGCTCGGAGCCAGCGACTTCGCAGAACACGCCGTCACACCCGTGCAGATCACGGGGTTGCACGCCGGTGTCACCTACGACTACGCGCTCCTCGCGTCCAACAGCGAAGGCTCCACGACCGGCCCGAGCGAGACGTTCACGACCTCGACGCCGACGCCTCCGAGCATCACGGTGGTGAGCGCGGCCGCGTCCGCGCCGAGCACGGGGAGCATCGGCTTCACGCTCGAACCCGAGGGTCTGCCGACCCACTGGGAACTGCGCCTCGGCAGCAGCCCGAGCGAAATGGTCTACCGCGCGTCGGGGAACTCGGCCAGCAGCGAACCGCAATCGTTCACGGTGAGCCTTGAAAAACTGAGCGGAGCCACCACCTACTACTACAAGCTGATCGCGGTCAACTCGGACGACCCGATCAACCCGCAAACACACCAGCAGGAAGCGATCGAAACGTCGCAGGAGACGTTCGCGACGCCGCCCGCGCCGATCCCACCGGGCCTGCAACCACTCACCCCGATCGCACTGCTGCCGGTGCCCGCGATCATCACCACCACAGAAAAAGCGAGCGGCCCGCCGCCGTCTAAAAAAGCGGGCAAATGCGCGACGGGCAAGAAGCGCGAGCACGGCAAGTGCACGAAGGTGAAGGCCAAGAAGAAGGCCAAGAGCAAGAAAACCAAGCACACGCAGACCAAAGGGGGCAAAGGATGAAAACCCACCACACACTCCCCGCCGCGCTCGCGGCGCTCGCGCTGCTCGTCCTGCCCGCAGGCGCGCAGGCCGCGGGCTGCCCCAACGAACAGTTCCGCACCGGCCCCTCCGCCAGCCTGCCGGACTGCCGCGCGTACGAGCTTGTCACGCCCGAAGAACTCGGGCGCACGCAGGCGATGACGTTCACCGGGCACGATAATGCGATCCCTTCGCCCGACGGTGAACGCTTTGCGCTTGAGTCGTACGCGCCGCTTGAACCCGATCCCAGCATCACTGGTACGGACGCTGTCTATTCGCGCACGCCGCACGGCTGGACGGCGACGTCGATGGTCACGCGCGAAATCGGCGCACGGGAACTCGGCCTCTCCTACAACGGCGTATTGAGCCCCGATCTCTCGCAGGTCGCGTTTCCGCTGGTCGCCGGACTAAATCAGGAAGAAAGAAGGACTGTGCCTGTCGCGTACGTGGCCGGTCCGGTCGGCGGTCCCTATGCGGTGATGGCAGAAAGCGCGGAAGCTTTTGACCCGATCTTTCATCTTTTTGTGGAAACCGATATCGTTGGCGCGAACGCCGGCACCGCGAGCGTTCCCGCCTTCAGCGACGTGTTGATCGAATCCCAAGACCAGCAGCTCCTGCTCCCTGGGCGGGAACGCACGATCGCCGAAGCGACGCTCCCGGGAGCCCATGAAAAATCCTATGACCTGTATGAGTGGAGCAAAGGGAAGCTACGACTCGTAAACGTGGAAGGTGAAGGTGCGAACGTCAAAATGCTCAACGGGTGCGGCGATGGCGATCTCGGAGCCCCGCATGGAGCGAGACTAACCACTGGTCCAGGGTCGGTCGGCGCTGTCTCCCCCGACGGCTCGATGGTCTTCTTCAGTAGCTGTGGGGGCGTGTACATGCGCGTGGACGGCAGGGAAACGGTCGAAATCTCCGCGCCCGCGAAAGATGTGTCGCTGAATCCCTCTGAACGTTTGCCATCGTTCTACAACACCGCGAGCGCGGACGGCTCGGAGGTCGTCTTCAACACCGCGACGCCGCTGCTCCCCGGCGAGACCGACAGCCAGAACAAGCTGTTTATTTACAACACGGTGACGCGGGAACTAAAACTGGTCTCTGACAACAGCGGGATCCCTCAGAGTGAAGGAACGGGAGGCGACGCAGTCCTCATCTCCGAAGACGGGTCGGCCGTCTACTACAGAGCCGCCGGCAGCTTCTACCGCTATGACACGCAGATCGGTCAGACGAGTTTTATCGCCGCGACTAGCGGGCAATTGGAGGCCCAAGAACCTGCGTACACGACGCCGGATGGACAGTTCTTCACGTTCGTGAGCATCGGTGTTGAGGTCGCCGGCCCGCGCGGATTGCCCGAACTTCAATCCGAACCCCGTGGTGCGGGCCACAACGAGCTGTACCGCTACGACGTCGCTGACGGGAGCGTGATGTGCGTCTCCTGTGGTGATGGCGCCGTGGCGCCCGCCGAAGGCGAAATGATCGACCCCACAGGGCATTTGGGGCGCAAGGATGAATCGCCGCCGTTCGTGCGGATGTCCGAAGATGGCCAGCGCGTGTTCTTCCAGACGACGGCGAAACTCGTGGCGCAGGACACGAACAGCACCGAAGTAGATCTGAGCAGTACGACGGGCGAGCCGGGTCAAGATGTGTATGAGTGGGAGGCGGACGGGACTGAAGAAGCGTCTGGGGTCCTGTGTCGTGTGGCTGTTGGTTGTACGCATTTGCTCTCCACGGGTGAAGACGTCGGCAGGGCGACGTTTCTGGGCGCGAGTGAGAATGGCGAGAACGTGTTCTTCGCGACGGCGGGGCAGCTCGTGCCGCAGGTGGACGCTGAATTCCTGAACATCTATGACGCGCGTGTGGGTGGCGGCTTTCCGCCGCCGCGCGGGGAACCGGAATGCTTGAGCTGTCAGGGTGTCGGTTCTCCACCGCCGTTGTTTAGCGCGCCCGCGAGCGGCACGTTCGTCGGGCCGGGCAACGCCGCTGTACCGGTGCCCGTCGCAGCCACGAGCACGCAGACGAAGACCAAGACGGTGAAGTGCGGGAAGGGCCACGTCAAGCGCAAGGGTAGGTGCGTCGAGGCGAAGGTCAGGCATGGGAAGAAAGTCAAGCGGGCGAGCCGGGGGGCGGGGCGATGAGGGTTCATATGAGACTGTTGTTGAGCGTTGCTGTGCTTGTGGTGTGTGGTTGTGTCGTGCCTGCTGTGGCCGGGGCGTTTGAAGTGGCGCCGGGGAGCTTCAAAGTGAGCGCCTCGAGCTACCAGGCGGGCGCGCACGCGGATATAACGGCGAGCTTGGCCTTTGCGCAGCAGGGCGCGAATGGGCCTGTCGGGGCGGCTGTGCGCGGCGGGGAATTGATCATGCCGTCCGGGATCGCGGGCTATCCACCGGCGGTCAAGACGTGTAATCCTGTGCAGTTGCAGGTGGGGGCGTGTCCGGTGGGCTCGCAGATCGGCACGATCGAAGCGGTGCTCAGGGAAGATCGCTTTGCCCCACCCGAGCTGTATTTTACCTATCGCGGTCCGATGTATAACATGATCCCCTCGCTGAACCAGACGGCGGTGTTCGGTTACTCGTTCCTCAACACGGTCGGTGGCACGATCGTCGCATCTGTCGGCCCGGACTACAGGGTGCATCTGCGCCAGTCGAACGTCGTCACCGGCGGGACAGAACTCGTGAGCGTGAAGTACGTGGTGTGGGGCGTCCCGGCGGAAGCGAGCCACAACCTGCAGCGCGGCTATGAAAGCATCGAATACGGTGAAGAACTAAAATGCCGGCGCGGCTGTGTGGTGATAGACGGTAAACAAGTCGATGTCGGCGTCGCGGTCAACGAAAACCCGGTGCCGTACCTGGTCAATCCGTCGCAGTGTACGAGCGGGCCGGTGCAGGCCGAATTGGTGAATCTGGAATCGTGGGAGGGCGAAAAGGCGAAAGATCAGACGGCGCAGGTCGGCCCGTTCACGGGCTGTGAATCGCTGAAGTTCCCGCCGACGCTCGCGGTCACCCCCGAAGAATCGGTGGCGCGCACGCCGACCGGCTACGCGATCGATTTGCGCGTTCCGCAGAACGAAGGCGCGGAAGGTCTCGGCACGGCGGATCTGAAGGACGCTGTCGTGAAGTTGCCCGAAGGGGTCGTGCTGTCTCCCTCGGCGGCGACGGGCTTGGTGTCGTGCAGCGAAGCGCAGGTCGGGATCGGCACCGAACAGCCGGTGGAATGCCCGAACGCGTCGAAGGTCGGCGAGGTGTCTTTGACGACCCCGGCGTTGACGAGCGAATTGAAGGGCGCGCTGTATCTCGGCGGTCCGCCTTCGGGTGTGATCACGAAACCGCCGTTCACGGTGTATTTGACGTTGCATGGTCACGGCGTTCTCGTGAAGGTGAAGGGCACGGTCGCGCCCGATCCGGTGACGGGTCAGTTGACGACGGTGTTTGATGAAAACCCGCAGTTGCCGTTCAGCGAACTGCGGGTGCAATTGAACGGCGGGTCGCGCTCGACGGTCGCCAACCCGAGCGTGTGCGGGGAATACCGCGCTGAAAGCGTGCTCACGCCGTGGACGTCGCCCTTCGGCGCAGACGCGACGCCGGGGAGCTTCCCCTTCGCGATCACGGGCTGCGGGCCGGCAAGGTTCGATCCAACATTCGTGGCTGGTACGGAAAGCAACCAGGCGGGCGGCTATAGCCCGTTGACGGTGACGTTCTCGCGTGAAGACGCCGATCAGGATCTGGGCGGTCTGAGCGTCACGACTCCGCCGGGATTGTTGGGGAACCTCTCGAAGGTGCCGTTGTGCGGCGAACCGCAGGCCGCGGAAGGCACGTGTCCGCAAGCGAGCCAGATCGGCGAAGTGACCGCCGGCGCGGGTCCGGGTCCGGAACCGTATTTCATCAAGGGTGGCAGGGTGTACCTGACCGGCCCCTATCGCGGCGCGCCGTTTGGCCTGTCGATCGCGGTGCCCGAGAAGGCGGGACCGATCGACCTCGGCACCGGCGCGTGCGACTGCGAAGTCGTCAGAGCGATGGTGAGCGTGAACCCGCTCACATCCCAGGTCACGGTCACGAACGGCGCTTTGCCGACGATCAAGGACGGCATTCCCTTCCAGGTCAAGAAGATCAACGTCGATATCAACCGTCCCGAATTCATCTTCAACCCGACCAGCTGCAACCCGGTGAGCGTGCAGGGCACGCTCACGAGCACCGAAGGGACGAGATCCCAGCAGAGCTACCGCTACCAGGCGACCGACTGCGCCGCCCTGGGCTTCAAACCGGGTTTCGCGGTCTCGACCTCGGGTAAAACCTCGCGGGCGAACGGTGCGAGCCTGACCGCGAGGCTGACCTATCCAAACGTGGGCGGCCACTCGGCTCTCGCGTCGGGCCTTGCGAACATCGCGAAGGTCAAGGTGGACCTGCCAAAGCAACTCCCATCGAGGCTCACGACATTGCAGAAGGCGTGTACCGCTGCGACGTTCGAAGCGAACCCCGCGGATTGTCCGGCCGCGTCGATAGTGGGTCGCGCGAAGGCGGTAACGGCGCTCGTGCCCGTGCCACTGGAAGGCCCCGCGTATTTCGTGTCCTACGGTGGCGCGAAGTTCCCCGAACTGGTCGTCGTGCTACAGGGCTACGGGATCACCATATATCTCCACGGCGAAACGTTCATCAGCAAAGCCGGAATCACATCGAGCACGTTCTCCGCAATCCCCGACGCCCCCGTCGGCAGCTTCGAAATCACCCTCCCCCAAGGCAAGTACTCCGCGCTAGCGGCCAACGGCAACCTGTGCACGGTAAAGGGCGGCCTGCACATGCCGACCGCATTCGTCGCGCAGGACGGCGTGGAAATCCATGAGTCAACGCCGATAAGCGTCAAGGGCTGCGGGAAGGCAAAGGCGGCGAAGGCTAAGAAGGCGAGAGCTGCGAGGAGCAAGCGCAGGCACGCCAAGGGGAGGCGATGATGGCGGCCTCCGCGCGGCGAGGTGCGCGCGCTGTTCGTGTGTCGCGCTCGGCGGCGGGAAGCTCCGGTGGGTCGGCACGCGCGGACGCGCGCGCCGATGCTCGAGCGAGCGAGCAGTCGCCTGGGCACGAGCAGGTTGAGTGGTTTCAGCGCGCGCGGATTCTCGGTGCGATGGTCGAGGTCGTGCTCGAACGCGGGGCCGGCGAGGTGAGCGTCGCGCACGTGGTCGCGCGTGCGGGTGTTTCGCGGCGCACGTTCTATGAGATCTTCACCGATCGCGAGGATTGCTTCGTGGCGGCGCTCGATGACGCGCTTGCGCGGGTCGCCGCGGTCGTCGTGCCCGCGTATGAGCGTGAGGCTACCCGCGCCGTCCAGAGTTGGCGGGAGCCGATCAGGGCCGCGCTCGTCGAGCTGTTGGGTTTGTTCGATGAAGACCCCGGGCTTGGACGGCTCGTGGTCGTCGAGTCGCTTGCGGGCGGGCCGCGCGCGCTTGAGCGGCGCAACATTGTGCTCGACCGGCTGATCGCCGCGGTCGACGAGGGCCGCCAACAGGGGGGCGCGGTGTCCGGGCCACCGGTGCTCACGGCGGAGGGCGTGGTCGGTGCGGTCAGCTCGATCCTGTACGCGCGCTTGGCGGCCGCGAACGGGAGCGGAGCGGGAGCCGTCCCCGTCGCGGGGAGCGCTCGCGCGACCCAGGACGATCGGGCGCTGCTCGATCTGACGGGCTCGCTGATGAGCATGATCGTGCTGCCCTATCTCGGTAAGGCGGCGGCCGCGAGGGAGCTCGCGCGACCCGTCCCCACACGGCGCGCGAGCAGCGTCCGCGCCGGCGCGAGCGACCCGTTTCGCGATCTGGGGATGCGCTTGACCTATCGCACGGTGCGCGTGCTCGACGCGGTCGCCGCCAATCCGGACGCCTCGAACCGCCAGATCGGCGACACGGCCGGGATCAGCGATCAGGGTCAGATATCGAAGCTGCTCGCGCGTTTGAAGTGCCTGGGGATGATCGAGAACGTTGCCGGTCCCCCCGGTACGGGCGCGCCGAACGCGTGGCGCTTGACGGAGAAGGGCCGCGCGATGCGGCAGGCGGTCGAGGGCCCAGGGGTGGGGTGGCAGAGCCGTGAGTGTCACCCCGGCCACTGCGCGCAGGGTTCCAACAACAGGGTACTCGCATCATGACGACCAAGGAGACAAGGTGAAATCCACAGAGCACACCACGAAGTCCGCTTCCATCCCGAAGACCGGCCTATTCGTGAGGCTCCGTGTCTTCGTGTGTGCCCGAGGGAGTGGTGCGTCCATGCGTGGCTCGATCGCCACTCCCGCGATGGGTCTCTGTGCGCTCTGTGTGTTCTGTGCGCTGCTCGCTTGTGCCCTTCAGGGTGCGCTGTTCGCCGGCGTGGCGCAGGCCGAAGCTCCCAAGCTCGTCCTCAACGGCACGATCAGCGCGCCCGTCCTCGGCGAATCGCAAAACGATGTGGGTATCGCGGTCGATCAGTCCAGCGGCGATCTGTACCTCACGAGCGTCCACTCCCATGAAATCGTCAAGCTCGAAGAATCGGGCAAACCGGCCGGCTCGCCGTTCGGGGAAGGGTTTGTCCATACAGCCGCGGCTGTGGATCCGGCCAACGGTGATCTGTACGTCATCAACACGATCTTTTCGATAACGGAAATCGAAATATATGAACCGAGCGGAGTGCGGGTTGGCACGCCGTTCTCGGTGCCGCTGTCCAGAAACATCTATCTCGGCTTGTTGACGGACGTGCAGATCGCGGTGGACTCGGCGGGCGATGTCTACGTGCCGGTCGTGCCGGAAAACGAGGTGTTGGAGTACAGCTCGGAAGGGACGCTTTTGAATACGTTCACCGGTGGCTCGGGCGCCGGTGCGCTGCATGGGCCGAGTGGTGTCGCGGTCGATTCCTCCGGGGACCTGTGGGTCGCCGACTCGGGCGATAACCGTATCGAGGAGCTCAGCCCGGCTGACTTGCAGATCGGCGAAATCAAGAGCGAGGGCGTGCAATATCCGATCGCGCTCGACGGTCACGGCGACGTGTTCGCGATCGTGGACAGCGGCGCGGACCCTTGTGGCGGGGTTGCATCTCCGTGCCCGCATCTGCTCGAGTACAGCTCGGCCGGCGTGCAGATCGCCGATGTCGGCGCCAGCGCCTTTGGAACCTCCGAACAGGGAGAAACCGAAGATTTTCCGCCAATGGTGGCGGTGGATGAAAAGAGTGGGCGTGTGTACGTAAGCGACGGCTCGAAAAAACTTATCTGGGTGTACCAGCCACCGCTCGCGCCGGTGCTGGGCCAGGAGTCGGCGGTCGAAGTGGGTATATCGGAGGCGAAGCTCGGCGCGCTGGTCAACCCGGGTGGGCTCCAGACGACGTATCGCTTCGAATACGACACGCGCGAATACGCCAAGGACGAAGGCCCTCATGGTGTGAGCGTGCCGTTCCCGGAAGGGAGCGCGGGCGAAGGTTTCTCTTCGCGTACGGTGTGGGCTTCGGCGAAGGGTCTCATGCCGGGCACGACCTATCACTATCGCGTGATCGTCGTCAGCGGGCTCGGCACGGTCGTGGGCCCCGATCAGACGTTCACGACCGAGACCGCCGCGCAAACCGCGTGTCCCAATGAACAGGCTCGGGTCGGTTTCTCGGCCGTTTTGCCGGACTGTCGCGCTTACGAGCTTGTCAGCCCGGTGAGCAAGGACACGGCCCAGCCCGATACCGGCCATATCGAAACCTCGTTCTACGAAGGCGGCGGGGTCGGTGGTAATTCCGCGGCCGACAACGGTGACCGCTTCTCCTATCTTTCGCTTGAAGTCATGCCCGGTTCGCAGTCGGCCGGCTTGGAATTCCTCTCCACCCGCGGCGCGAGCGGCTGGAGCGCTGAAGACACGCTTCCGCTGCAACCGTATTCCGGTGATCGGTGCACCCTCAAGAGCGAAAGCACAGTCGAGAGGTATTCCGCCGATTTGTCGAAGGCGGTCATTGTGGTCAATAACAACTATGGTGGCTTCGCCAGCGAATGTCGCGGGGAAGCCCGGGAAGTTGTGAGCGGTGAACCGTTGGATGAAGAAAACCTCTTGTTGCGCGATAACGAAAATGGCACATATCGGCTGATCAATGTGACGCCGCCGGGTGTCACTCCCACGCGTGTGAGCTTCGTCGGCGCGTCGGCGGATCTGAATCTTGTCGTGTTCTCAGAGCGCGCGAAGCTGACGCCCGAAGCGGAAAACAACACCGTGAACCTGTACGAGTGGAGCGAGGGCGTCGTGCGTCTTTTGAAGCTTGAGCTGCCGTCTGGGGCTCCCGTCGCGGGTACGGTCGTGAGCGTCTCAGCCGACGGTTCGCAGGTGTTCTTTACCGCGGGCGGGAGTCTGTATGTGCGTTTGAACGGCGGCGAACGCACGGTGCAGCTCGATGAAAAAGCGCTGGGAGGGGCGGGCCTGGGCGGCGGGGGAACGTTCGCGGCGCTCAGCGCCGACGGTTCGCAGGTGTTCTTCACCGATAATGCGACGGCGGGGTTGACGAGCGATACGGTCGCGGGTAGCGGTACGAACTTGTACAGCTACGACGTGAGCACGGGCCACTTGAGCGACCTCACGCCCGTCAGCGGTGCTGAAGCCGCTCTCATGGGCATCAGCGAAGACGGCTCTTACGTGTATTTTGGCTCCAAGGGAGTGCTGTCTGGCGCGGAAGCGAGCCAGTCCGGTGAAATGGCTCAGAGCGGCGTGGAAAACCTGTATCTCGAGCACGACGGGACGATCACGTTCATCACGCACGCAGGAGACATCCTCACGTACAAGGGTCTTCCCAAGCCGCTGGTCTCCTCGAACGGCGCGTTCCTCGCGTTCGAATCGAACAACAGCCTGACCGTGTATGACAGCAAGGAACTGCCTGAGATCTATCTCTACAGCGCCGCGACGAAGCGGTTTGAGTGCGCCTCGTGCAACCCGGACGGTGAAGCTCCGAGCGAAAAGGGCGTGGTCCTCGGCGGTGTCCCTGCTTCGCGTTTCGTCCCGCACTTCGTCTCGGACAATGGGCAGGTGTTCTTCGAAACGGCAGAAGCGCTGTTGCCGCGGGACACGAACGGCTCGAGCGATGTGTATGAGTTCGACTACGAAAGCGGGCTCAGCCTGATCTCGCAGGGCACGATCCCCAGCGAAACGCACCTGCTCGAAGCGAGCGCGAGCGGCAACGACGTGTTTTTCCTAACAGACCAGAATCTCGTGCCGCGAGACAGCTTCCAGGAAGCGAACAAAATCTACGACGCGCGCGTGGACGGCGGCTTTCCCGAACCGGCGCCGGCGCCGGCGTGCACGACGGCCGACGCATGTCGCGCGGCGCCTGAACCGCAGCCCTCGATATACGGGGCACCGTCGAGCCAGACGTTCTCCGGCGTGGGCAACGTCTCTCAAGTACCGCCCACCGCGGTCAAAGCAAAGGCGCTGACCCGCGCGCAGAAGCTCGCAAACGCGCTTGCGGCGTGCAGGAAAGACAAGTCCAGATCGAAGCGGGCGAAGTGTGAAAAGGCCGCGCATAAGAGGTATAGCGCGGCGAAGCAGTCCACGGCCAAGCGATCCAGCAACGACCGGAGGGTAAGTCGATGAGCACCTTCAAAGCTTGGCTAACGGCCTTGGTCGCCGTCCTGGCCACCCTCGCCTTCAGCGCCTCCCCGGCCTTCGCCGAATCCCACCCGAAGATAGGTGAATTCAGTACGTCCTCCAACCCGAACGCCAACCCAAACGGGATCGCGGTTGAAGAAGCGACGGGTGATGTGTATGTCGCAGAAATAGGGACGCAAACGGTCTCCAAGTTCGATGTGAGCGGCAACCCCGTCAACTTCACTGCCGGCGCCGGTATCGGGACCAATGCGCTCACGGGCATCCCGGCACAATCCGGCAAACCGGCTGAATCGTTCTCGTTCCCCGAACTCTCTGGCACCCCTGCGGCGATCGCAATCGACAACTCGACCGACCCGTCCGATCCTTCCCGTGGGGACCTGTACGTGACGGACGTGGGCCACGATGTGATCGACAAGTTCAGCCCTACAGGCGCCTATCTCTCCCAGATCACGGGGCCGTTTGAAGGCAACGAACTGCGTGGGCTCGCGGTCGCCGCAAACGGTGATGTCCAAGTGTTCGTAGGGGCGATCATCGTGTTCGACAACTCTACAACGAACAACTTCATCAGGCAGCTCTCAGGGTTGGGAGGGGGTTCGCACAGCTTCGCCGTCGACCCAACCGGGGATTACTACACGCTCGTCGAATCCGGTTATGTATACAAGTACGGTAGCAACATCTACCAAACTTTCCTCGGGCGGGCCGATGAAGGCCCTGGCGATGTCGCTGTGGCTGTTGATCCGGTGAGTGGTCACCTCTACGTCGACGAGCAGTCCTCCGTGGCGGAGTGGGACACGGGCGGAATGGACGGGGAAGATCAGGCCCCAGGCTCTTTTGAAACCGTCCCTACGGCCGCGCTCGTGTCGAGCTTCGGCTCACCGGACCTCTCGCGCCGGCTGCCGGGAGAAGTGGAACAGGGCGGGATCGCGGTGAACGGCTCCAGCGGAGATATCTACGTCTCTAACCCGGCGAACGGGAAGGTGTACGTATTCGCGAGCACCCCTCCGGCTGTCGCGGCGGGCGCGGCGTCGAACGTGAGCCAGACGGGCGCGACGCTGCAGGGCAGCGTCGATCCGCGTGGCGTACCCATCACGTCGTGCGAGTTCGAATACGAAAAGGCACCCGAAGCGATGCGCCGTAATGCTTATAGATTTGGAGTGCCTGCGACCGTTTTTGGTCATAGTATCCCGTGTGCGCAGACGGCGGCGCAGATCGGGTCTGGTACGAGTCCGGTGGCGGTGTCCGCCGATATCGGTGGTCTTGAAGCGGGGGTCCTCTACTATTTCCGCCTGGTTGGCGGCAACGCGGGCGGTACGAGTCCGGGCGAGGGTATGTTCGCGACCGAGAACTCGGGCTTTGGCATCGCGGGGTTCGCGGACTCGTTTCTAAACCAGGATGGCACCCCGGATACTCAGGCGGGCTCGCACCCTTACGAGATGGTGACGAGCTTCTCGTTCAAAACGGAGGCGCGGCATCTGCTTGCCAATAACACGGACTCGCCGTATCAGTTTGTACCGGTGGGTAACGCCAAGGACATCATCTTCGACCCGCCGCCGGGGCTGATCGGTGATCCCAACGCGAGCGAAGGCAAGTGTACGCTCAGGGAACTTGGCGTCTCTGGCGGCGTTCTTGGATCGGGTGGTGTGGACTCGTGTCCATCCGGTTCGCAGGTCGGCACCCTGTTTGTGGAAACCCCGTCTTACGGCACGGGTGAATATCCGTTGTTCAACATGGTGCCGCCTCACGGCGCCGGCGCGCAGTTCGGTGCGCATGTCATCTTCCCTGAGACGTTTATCGATGTCGGTCTGCAGACGGGCGAACAGTACCCGCTGCAAGCGGAATCGTTGGATATCCCGGCGATCGAGCCGATCTACAGAATCAGGACGACGTTGTTCGGAGTGCTGGGCAAAGCCCAAAACCGCAGGCCGTTCATAACGCTGCCGACCGCCTGCACGGCGCCGCTGCGCTCCACGATCTCCGTCGATTCCTACCAGGACCCCGGTCATTTCGTGACAGTGAGCGAACCGACGCGCAATTCCGGTGGCGAACCGGTTAGGTTGACGGGTTGCTCGCAGCTGACGTTCCCGGCGGCGATCACGGTCGCACCCGATGTGAGCGACGCGAGCAGCTCCTCTGGGTTGACGGTGGGTGTGCACGTTCCTCAGACCGCCGCGCTGAACCCCGAAGCGTTGGGTGAGTCGGCGGTGCGCGACACGACAGTGGCGCTGCCCGCGGGCGTGGCGGTAAACCCGGCCGGCGCGGATGGCCTGGAAGCGTGTTCTGAGGGATTGGCGGGCTTCACCGGCTTCAAGGAATTCAATCCGGAATTCGAAGCGGGTGTGAAGACGTTTTCGTTCACGTCGACGCCGATCGAAGCGTTGCAGCCTGGTGTGAGCTTGTGTCCGAACGGGTCGAAGATCGCGACGGTGAAGATCAAGACGCCGTTGTTGCCCAACGCTTTGGAAGGCACGGTGTATCTGGCGGAACAGAACACCAACCCGTTCAAGAGCCTGATCGCGATGTACATGCTGGTCGAAGATCCAGTGTCTGGCAGCACGGTCAAGCTCGCGGGCGAAGTGCGCTTGTGCGAAAACACGGGCGAAGTCGTGGACGGCATGTCCTGTCAGGCGCCAGGTCAGATCATCACGACGTTCGATAACACTCCAGACCTGCCGTTCGAAGACCTCGAACTGCATTTCTTCGGCGGGGAACGCGCGCCGTTGACGACGCCGTCGCATTGCGGTACGTACACGACACAGGCGTCGTTTACACCGTGGGACGGCAACGGGCCGGTGAACACCAGCTCGTCGTTTGAAATCACCTCGGGTCCCAATGGCGGTCCGTGTCCTGGTCAGAGCTTGCCGTTTGACCCGGAATTGACCGGTGGCACGACGAGCAATCAGGCGGGTGGGGTCAGCCCGTTCACGATGACGATGAGCCGTGAAGACGGTCAGCAGAACCTGCAGTCTGTCAGTCTGAAAATGCCTCCGGGACTCTCGGGCCTGCTGGGTGGGATCGAACTGTGCGGTGAAGCGCGGGCCGACGCGGGTACGTGTGGTCCCAACAGCCTGATCGGCGAAACGATCGTCAGCGTCGGTGTCGGCAGCGAGCCGTTCTCGGTCAAGGGCGGCAAGGTGTATTTGACCGGCCCGTACAAGGGCGCGCCGTTCGGCCTGTCGATCGTGAACCCCGCGAAGGCGGGACCGTACGATCTCGGTCAGGTCATAGTGCGCGCGAAGATCGAAGTGAACCCCGTCACGGCCGATCTGACGGTCACGAGCGATAACAGCGGTCCGTACAAGATTCCGACGATCCTCGACGGTATCCCTTTGCAGATCAAGCACGTGAACGTGACGATCAACCGTCCCGGGTTCACGTTCAACCCGACGAACTGCAACCCGCTCAGCATCTCGGGCACGCTTTACAGCGCCGAAGGGGGTGTCGGTAACGTGTCGTTGCCGTTCCAGGCGACGAACTGCGCGGTGTTGGGCTTCAAACCGATGTTCAAGGTCTCCACGTCGGGGAAGACCTCGAGAGCGAAGGGCGCGAGCCTGCATGTGAAGCTCTCCTATCCAAAAGCCCCGTTCGGGTCGCAGGCGAACATCGCGTCGGTCAAGGTGGACTTGCCCAAGCAGCTACCGTCCCGTCTGACGACGCTTCAGAAGGCTTGCACAGCTGCCCAGTTCCAAGCAAACCCGGCCGGGTGCCCCGCGGCGTCGATCGTGGGGCAGGGGAAGGCGATCACGCCGCTGGTGCCCGTCCCGTTGGAAGGCCCCGCGTACTTCGTCTCCTACGGTGGCGCGAAGTTCCCCGAACTGGTCGTCGTGTTGCAAGGGTTTGGGATCACGATCGACCTGCACGGCGAAACGTTCATCAGCAAAGCCGGGATCACCTCGAGCACGTTTCACACGGTCCCCGACCAGCCCGTCGGCAGCTTCGAACTGACGTTGCCGCAGGGCAAATACTCGGCGCTCGCGGCCAACGGGAACCTCTGCAAGAGCAAACTTGCGATGCCGACCGCGTTCGTCGCACAGAACGGCGCCGAAATCCATGAGTCGACCAAGATCGGCGTGACCGGCTGTCCGAAGCACCTGAAGAAGAAGGCGAAGAAGGCAAAGGTCAAAAAGGGCGGCAAGCGCTTGAAGGGGAGGCACTGAACATGTCATCGCGCAACGGATCGAACTTTGAGGAGGGGATGGGCTCGATGAACGCTTAAAGGCCGCTGTCCAGGTTCGCCGGGGCGCTGCGCGCGTCCGTCGCTTTGCTGGTCGTGGTGGTCGCCGCCGGATCGTGTCTCACCGCCAGCGCCCTCGCGAGCGAAGGCTTCGGTGTCACGAGCACGTTCGGCACGCCCGGCGCAGGCAACGGCGAATTCGAGGCTGGGGCGCGGGGCGTCGCGATCAACCAGTCGAGCGGAGACGTGTACGTCACCGACGGGGGCAACAACCGTGTCGAGGTGTTCAGCGCGGCGGGCGCCTACGAACACCAGTTCAACGGGCAGGAAATCGACGGCGCCCCCGCGAGGGCGGGCCATGAAGCGCCGGCGAGCTGATGCTCGGGCTTCGCGAACGAATACGGAATGACGGTGACGGCCCCGTCGCAGAGTTCGACGAAGTCGAGCTCGATCGCGCGTGGGAGGCCCTCAGGTGGTGGCGGAGCCTTCACGCGCGCCCGCTGTCGGCAGTCGCCGCGCACCTTCGCTACCACGTGGGCATGGAGGGGGGCCGCGTCGATGGCCGAATAGATGTCACGCAGCGTCTGAAGCGTCTGAACACGATGATCGACAAGCTGGCTCGCGAGGAGGGCAGGGTCACGCAGATGCACGACATCGGCGGGGTTCGCTCGGTGCTGCCGAGCCTGCGGCACGTGCAGGCCGTGAGCCGCCGTCTGCGGAAGTCGTGGACGATCATCCGCGTCAGGGACTACGTCGCCGAACCGAAGATCAGCGGATACCGGGCACTGCACCTGATCGTCAAGCGCAACGGCTATCCGATCGAGGTGCAGCTCCGCACGATCGCTCAGGACGTGTGGGCCAATCAGGTCGAGGAGCGAGGCCGCGAACACGGGATCGGGCTCAAGTTCGGACAGGGTGGAGCCGATCTGCAGGATTACTTCGTCACCATGGCGGAGGTGCTGGCCAGCTTCGACCGGGGCGAGGTGTCCGCGGAGCAGCTGCGTGCGGCCTTGGAGGCCGTGCGATGATGTCTATGGGACAGAGACGCCAACACGGAAGGGCCTCATGAGCGCAGCCGACATCAAGCATTTCCTCGTGATCTACGACATCGACGCCAGCCAGGCCGAGGTCAAGGAGTTCGGGACCGACTACGACAAGGCGCTGAACGCGTACGACCAGTTCGAGCAGGATGCCCGCAACCATCAGAACATTGAGGTCGTTCTACTGAGCGCCGAGTCGCTTCAGACGATCAAGCGCACTCACTCAAGCTACTTCGAGAGCGGGCGTCTCGACGAGCTGCTGCCGGCCTAGATTTTTCTGGGGCTCGCTGCATAAGGCGTGGCCTCCAGATCGGAGGTTGCCGTCGCGTCCCCGTTAGCGTGGTCCTCGGGCTGCGTCCGGGCGGGTGGTTATTGTGGGTGCTACCGACGGCTTGTATTCACGGGTGAGCTCTCAGCGCAGCTCGCCGATGCGCGTGGCACGACTACGGCGAAGCTCGACGCACCGGTGAACAAGCTCGCGCGACTGCTCAACTCTCCGTCGATCAAGCGTGTATTGCTGAACGACTCATTGCGGGTGAGCTTTGACAGCGTGATCGCAAATGGCGAGGTGTTTGTCGTGAAGGGCGCTCTGGGGGCAATGGGCGCAGGCAACACGAGCGTGTTGATGCAACTGCTGGTTGGAATGCTTGACGCGGCGCTCGCGCGTCGTCAGGATGGCATAGCGAGCGATCTACGTACGGCGGTTGCGCTGAAGGTGGACGAGGCGCCGCTCGTGCTCAACCGTGGTTTTGCCGAGACGATGGCGCTGAAGCGCTCCGCTGGTCTGGAGACGGTCGCTTGCTGGCAGACCGACTCGCAGTGGACCGATCCCGATGTGCGTGCGCAGCTCGATGCGCTGTTTGCTCATCGCGTGTACTTTGCGACTGCCTCTGTGCGCGATGCACGCGATGCCGCAAGCTTGATGATGGCGGAGTTCTCGGATGCCGTACGGCCCGGCATTCGAAACCTGTCCGATCTCGGGCGTCCCGATGTGCGGTTGCATTTGCCGCGGCACAGCGCGATCGCCAGTTGGGTCGCGCCTGAGGGCAGGCAGGCGCCATTTGTCGCGCACACGCTGCCGTTGAGCGTTGACGAGCGGCGCCTGGCCTTGCATGCCGCAAGACAGGCTGAGCGGGGGGGACGCTACCGCGAGGACCTCAGCCAACCGCATTGGGAGCGCGAGCCGCGGCCGCTCACCAAGCGAGCTCCCGAGTCGGTAGGTCCGGTTGGCAGCGTGTCCGACCAAGCGCCCGAGCCCAGGCCCAGCGCAGCAGACCGAACGCCTGTCGGTGTACTTCCCTCGGCGGCAGCGGAAAGTTATCGGGAGCTGGTGGATTTGAGCAACGTTCACAGCGTGCGTTGGGCCAAGGCAAGGGTGGCGACGGTAGTGCTAGAGCCCGAACCGCTCGATATTGAGATCCTTGCGCTGGTTGCCTCCATGCGGCATGTGCTCAGTAGCCAGATCCATCGACGTTTCAATGGAGGACGTGCCGCGACTACGACTCAACGGCGCCTGAAGCGA
Source organism: uncultured Solirubrobacterales bacterium (assembly GCA_963831725.1). Classification (GTDB taxonomy): domain Bacteria; phylum Actinomycetota; class Thermoleophilia; order Solirubrobacterales; family Solirubrobacteraceae; genus Palsa-744. The sequence goes on along the minus strand of CAWHRF010000004.1, from coordinate 1,265,273 downwards.
CTATCGGATGCGGGCTTGGTGGCGCGTTTTCAGTTCCACCGTCGCGACGGTGGAGGGGCCCCTATGTGCTACTCCATAACATCCGCGGGACTCGAGCTTTGTGAGAAGCACCGTGGATCGCCCGTGGGTCGCACGACCGCTGAGCAACCTCACCTTGCCGATCGTGCCGCGGCTCAATCTGCTTCACGCAAGGATGATCGACTGTTGGAACAGGCGCGTCACGACGTTCGTGCGGCGGGCTGGGCACTGGCTGTGGAGGGTGCGCTGGCTCGTGGGCAGCTGGCTTTGGGTGGCCCGGAGGATTCTGTCATCACGCCCCCGTCTCGCTCGAGGTCCGGTGAGCGACGCACGTTGTGCCTCTCCGATCTGTGCTTGCCTGGCGGTCGCACTCCGCACGACTTCCTGCGCACTGCTGCCGTTGGTTCACGAGTAGAGGTCGAGCGCTTTCAAAGCCTCCGTCCCGACGTGACGCTGGCCTTGGAGAACGGGCGTGAGTTGCTCGTCGAGCTGGACGATCGTCTGCCGGAGGGGTTGGGCGCCGCGAAGCTCGAGCGCTACGACCATTTTCTTGCCGGTTGGTCTACTCAACTCCAACGCTACGCTCGTCCGGGCGCCGAGTTGCCGCTGGTGGTCTTCGTATGTCGCGATCGCGAGCGTGCGCGCGAGTGCGCTCTTCGCGCAGACCGCGCGTTGACCGCTTGCAGGGCTTATGCCGGGGAGTATCCGTCCGAGTGGGAGTACACGGGACGCGAGCGCATCGTGTTTGCCTCTGAGCGTGACGCTCATGAGGGGTTGCTCTGCGCGTGGGGTGTTCCGCGACTGCCTCCAGAGGTACGAGTGGCAACAGCTGGAGGAGATCCTCGTCGGCGAGGCACCCAAGTCGAGTCCCGCGAGTTTTGGTCCGATTTGACACCACGCGGCGCCTAAGGGCGCGAACTCACCAGAAGCTCATGGCAGCTCACGAGGGTGGCTACACGGGTTGGCGAGGGGAACAGACGTGCGGCCCGACCAATGGGAGCAGGCAGAACCAGATGGGTAGGTCGGAAACAAACCTATGGAACTATCCCTGTGGATTTGACAGGCCGGGGGTTGTTCAGGATTATGAACCGGCTGTCAGCGCGCGGACGGCATGGTCTGACCCGAGACGTCTCGCGGACTAGCGTCTCCAGGGCCGGCCAACCCTCACAGAGGGCCGACTGGGCGCGACTGTGCCAGCCAGAGAAGGCCTCTCTTGGCTCCGGTCGCCGTCCCGGTCGGCCCTCGTGCAGGTGTGCGATCGCTGTGCCATGACGTGAGCTTTGGTTACAAGGTTGTGACGTCCTTTGGTGCGTCTTGACATGCATTTGACCTTGTGCAAGGATTCCCTCTGATCCGAGATCCGGAATAAGGATCGGATCAGTAGCCGCAGTTCGGTCAGGCGATATCCGATCCGGATACATTTTGGGACGTTCATCCAATCAAGGGCGAAGGAGTTCAATACTTCCCAGGAACCGAATGGGCGGATAAGGGAAGAGGGTTCGGATACGCAGTCGTCCCCCCGCTGCGATCCCGGACGAATCTCAGCGTGACGTTTGGCTTCACGCTGAGCATTGGGCCCGTGCGGCGGGTGTGGTATGACCTGAGCCATGGTCGCCGCACGGAGCCCCCTAAGGAAGTCTGTGTGTGGCCGCTAAAGGTGTGGTTTTGGCAGCCGTCTGACTATCCATTTGAGTCGGTTGCCGGGCCGGTCCACGCGATGCCCTCCAACAGCAGTCCGGGCTGCACTTCCAGCTTGAGCGCAAGCTTCAGCACAGTGCGCAGGTTGGGCTCGCGCCGTCCGTTCTCATATACGCTGATCGCGGCACGATCGACTTTGGCGTCGAGTGCCAGTCGCTCCTGAGAGATGCCCGCGCGGATGCGCGCCCATCTCAGATTCACACCGAACAGGGCTGCCGGATCGCTTATGGGCCGATCAGCGTGAGGAGGTCCTTCGCGGGGTGAGTCTCGTGGCCCGACACCGCGCAACAGCTCGCCTGGACCGAGCTCCAACGCGGCGCAAATGCGCAACAAGGTCGGCATGTCAGGAGCGCGCTCGCCGCACTCCAGCCGGCTTATCGCCGCGCGGTCGATTGGGACAGGCGGTGACACTTGGGCTTCTGTGGCGGACGACAAATCGGCTTGGGTATATCCGGCTCTCAGGCGCTCCCGGCGCAAGTTGCCGCCAAAGGCCCTGACCTGCTCAGCGATCTCCCGTTTGTCGGCTCCAGCCATGCTTGCATCATTCACGGCTGATTACAAAAGAGCCACTGAACAAACACCACAATTGTCTCGAGCGTCACTGCCCGCCCCTCCGCCGGGCCGTCGCTTCGGCATGCACGCAATCCAGTCCGGCGTACGCTCAACGCACGCTTGCGTCGACGAACGGCTGCAGCGCGATGTATTCGGCAATATCGGTCAGATCGGGGAGCTCTCGCGCTTGCTCGCTCGCGACATGCACAAAACACAACTCAAACAGGGCTCCCGTGGTCGCCTCGACCGCGATTGCCATCTGTGCCTGGCCATCTGCAAAGAGCCCTGGCTCGAGCATCGCGGCGTACCCGTTCATCGCCTGGTAGGCCATGGCCGCCGCCTTCGGGCTTGCCGTCAGGGCGTCGATCAGCGCAAGATGAGCATAGGCAGGCTCGGAGGCCAGAAACTCGAGCAACGCCGCAATCCCGCTGCGCACGGCGGCCGGCCAATCTTCGCTGGATTCATACGCCCGCTCGACGATGGCGAGGGCCTTGCGGTGGCCGAGCTCATATGCGACGAGAAACGCATCCTCCTTGCCGGAGAAATGCTCGTAGAACGCTTGCACCGACACTGCCGCCTCTTGGACGATCTCGGGAATCGTGGTTGCTCCATATCCCTTGGCCGCGGACAGGTTTGCCAGTGCGTCCAGAATCCGCTCGCGCTGGTTGTGGACAACGAAGCTGCGCGACACGTTGCCTTCGCCACGTGGCAGTCCTCTGCGCTCGATCGCGCGTGAGCCGAGCGACAATGTGCCAGGCGCCCGTCCGCCCACAGGCGCCGTGATGCCGACGTCGCTTGTCGTGGGCTGCGTGGGCATAGCGTCGGATCCCAGCTTGTAGCGGTTGGCCCACGCGGCCACTTCTGGCGCGATCTCCTGAAGATCGGCGCGTCGGGGTCGGCGCACTCGAGCTCCACGCCGCGCTCTTGCGTACAGGATGCGCAGAATCGCGCCCACGAGGACTCTGGAGAGGCGTCCGCCGTCGACGGGGTCCTCGCCAAGCGCTTCGCCGAGTGGTCGGGCGAGCGCTTCGAGCGTACGCTCGCGGCGTTCGATCCCTGTGGGTCCCGCGGCCGTCAGCTCTACGGCCAGCACCCTGAGGGCAGGTGGGCTCTCGAGCGCCAAATCAAACAGCTCATTCACCAGCGCGTCGACTATCTGCGACGTCCTCTCGGCGCCAGGCGCGTTGACGGTCTCCGACGCATCGGCCTCATCCGGCGCTCCGGTCGCCCGCTCGACTCGCTCAACCCATTCGCGTGCGATCTCGTCGCTGAGCGCGAAGAAGCACGCGTGCTTGTCCTCGAAATGCTCGTAGAAGGTCTTGCGCGACGCCACGGCCCTGGCGATCACATCGGCCACTACGGTCGTCCCATACCCCTGCTCGCCGACGCTGGCAAGCATCGCCTGGACCATTCTGGCGCGAGGATCAGCCATGGCTCGTGTGCGCTTGCGTGCCTTTCGGGGGGCCCGTTGCCCGCCCGGCGGCGGACCCGCTGTACGTTGATCGGTCTTGTCCACTAACCAACATTGTGACTGCCAACGTCGATCAGTGCTAACTGCTCACTTCCGTGTCTAGCTCTTGTCAGTCGTTCCGGAGCCTGAGATGGCTCCGGAACGCTCACGAATCTACCCCGTCCAACGGGCTGTAACCCCCGTCAGGGGTGCAGTTACCCATTGCGAGCGACGCACCGGGTTGCAGTCGCCCTGCAACCACAATCTCACGCGACTGCGAGCTCTGTGCGGGATTCCCGCTCTATGTGTGGATGATGCGGTGCAGTCGGGCGCGCCTGCGCGGGCTGAAATTGCCCTCTCGAGCGTGGATGATCGTCTCTGCGGAGAACCGCTAGGCTTTCGGACCTTCCTTCTTCCGCATCCATGAGCCATTTGGCCGATATCGGCCTTTCGCAACTTCCCTCGCGAGAGTTAGAGACAAGCTGGCGCCTCGTCGCCAAGGTTGCTTGAGTCGCGTGTTGTCGCTGCCCTCTTGCCCAGTCGTGTTCACCTGACCCTCGGCGGTGGCAGGCATTGCGGCGACCAATTCGACGGCGCTGGTGCCAGCGCCTACCAGCTCCTCGTGTCCGACAGCGCTCTCTTGAGCGATACCTGGCCAACTTTATGCCGCTGAGCTCAGCTCACATTGAGCTTTCCGAGACCCCCTAAAGGGGGCCTCGGAGGTCACTGGCAGCCCTCTACGCGCTTGCGTCGTGCCACTTGACGACTTGCCGGCGTGGACCTAGAAGGCACCCAACACACAGCAACCCGGCCGCCGGTCTGAACGCGCGGCTCTGACCGTCAGGAGCACCACATGTCATCCACGCTCTCCCCTTCGGCGCCAATTGCGCAGCGTCCAGACTCGCGCAGAGGACCCCACATCCGGCCATTCTCCAGGTCCGCGATGCCTGCCCGTCGCGGCGAGGGGATCGTCCTCGGTCGTCCGCTTGCCGGCTATCTCGATGCCGAAGGCCGCGCACGCGAGTTGCTCGCGCTGCCCGGTCACGCCGGCAGCGTGCTCGTGCTCGATCGGGACGCCGCCACTCTCTGCGATCGCCGACTCGTTGCGCACCTCTCCGCTGATGAGCCTTGCGAGAACACTGAGATTGTCTGTCGTCGCTATCTCGAGGATGTCGAGGGACGCTGGTGCCGACCGGTGCGCCGCGAAGATCTTGAGATTGCGCCGATAGTCGAGCGCGAATCTCAGGTCCACGCTCCCGGTCCACGTGTCTCTGAGGAGTGCGTCGTTGACCGTGATGGCAACACCTATCGCCTCGGAGCCTCTGCTGGAGAGAAATCTGCCGTGCAGCTGCGCTGGCATCGGCGCTCCGCGTGTGCGGAGAACGACGAGTGGGAGCAGGTCGCTCTACGCGATGTCGTCGCTGCGCTTGAGAGCTACGAGCCAATGCGCACACTCACCGAATGTGCGCTTGCCCACAAACACGACTATCCCGGTGTCCTGTCGACGCGTCTCTGCATCGAGCTCGAGCGGCTACGTACAAGCCCGATCGTTCTCAATCGAGCTCTGCGCGAAGCGGTGATCGAGGCGATCGAGCGCCGCGGTATGAGCATGAGCGAGATTGCGCTGCGTTGCGGGGTTGTGAAGCGCGATCGCCGGGGTAATCCAAGCGGCGAGACCAGCTGGCTTGCTCGACGCATCGGGATCATGCCTGAAGGTGGAGAGAAAGAGATCACGCCGTGGGTCCACAGTGACGTGCTCGCCGTCATCGCGCGCGAGGGGCTCGGCCTCAGTCCGCGCGAGGTCGAGCTCCAGTGAACGCTTGCGTCGCCCGCTCGGCGTCGTCGCTCGCAACCGACCGGAGTCGGGAGGCGATCCTCCTCGTTGAGTGCGGCGAAGCGATCGGGCGCGAGCTCGTCGAGCAGCTTTGCGCCGACCGCTATCGCGTGGCGCTCGCACACACCGCCGAGCATGCCCGTGCCCTTGCTCGCGCTCAGCCGATTCGAGCAGTGCTGCTCGGTAGGCTCGACTCGCGGCGTGGAGCGCTGGACTTGCTCGATGAGATTCGTAGAGCGGAGGGTGACATAGCCGAGGCGTCGGTTTGGGAGGAGTATCTGCCGGCGATAGTGCTCAGTCCGAACACAGAGCAGCTGGAGATGTTGCGGGCGTTTGAGATGGGCGCCGACGACTTCATCGGGGGCGAGCTTTCCTATCTGGAGTTGCGCGCCCGCCTGAGGTCGGTGTTGCGTCGCGCCGAGGGTTTGCGCCCAAGGCGATTTTTGCGTGTCGGTCCACTCGAGATCGACACATATGCGCACGTCGCGCTGGTCGCCGGTACGTCTGTCGATCTGTGTCGCTTGGAGTACGAGCTGCTGGTCCACCTTGCTCGCAACCCGACCGGTGTCTCCTCCAAGCAAGAACTGCTTCTCGCGATCTGGCACCAACGCCTCGGCGCGGGCGCCCGCACCGTCGACAGTCACGCCAGTCGTCTGCGGCGCAAGCTCAGCGCGGCGGGCGCGCCTGGGCTGGTAGTGAACGTGTGGGGCGTTGGCTACCGCCTGATCTGATCCCACGTGTAGGGCGTCGGACGTCGACTGATCTGACCCCACCACCACCTTGACGGGCTCAGCTACTCGTTGAGCCCCCATATGCGGGCCTTACCGGTCCGCCAAGACAGCGGGCCTCATCGGCCCGGCGAGGTCGCGGGTCCCAACGGCCCGTCGAGCTCACATAGCGGTGAGGCCCCCGGGTCTCGCCGCTGCTCGTTAACCACCACGACCGGCGTCGACCGGTCCACAGAAAGGAGTGGCTGATGCAATCGCCTCCCTACACAACAGAACCGGCGGTAAATCCGCTTGGGCCTCTGGCCGATCTGGCCGGCTGGCTGATGTCAACAACCATGCACGTGATTCTCGGCCTCGCGGCCGGCATGATCCTCGCGCGCGTTATGCGCTGGCGTCACCTGCGCTGGACTTGGGCGGTCTCGGCGCTCGCACCCGTCGTATTGGATCCCACGATGTTCGCCGGATGGTCGCTCACGCTGGCCACTGGCGCCCTGTGCGCAGCTGTGCGCGGTCAGCGCTGGCACCGCGAAGACCTGATGGCAGGCGGCGATCTCGCCGAGATTGCGGCGCGCCGGGATGGCCCACTGGATGCATTGCGCTCACTGTCGCGACAGCTGTGGCGGTGCATTGCTCCCTCGCCCACATTGACGGCGCTGCGAGACGGACAGATCGTGCTCGGGCGCACCGAGTCCGGCGAGACGATGTCGATCCCGTTTGGGGCGGGCGATGGCGGTAGACACACACTGATCGTTGGAGCCACCGGCTCGGGCAAGACGGTCACCGAGACATGGATCGTGGCGCGAGCGGTTGAAGCCGGACTTGGCGCGGTCGTGATCGATCCCAAGGGAGACCCACGCATGCGCGAGCATCTGCTCGACGCGGCTCGGCAAGCAGGTCGTCGGTTTGTCGAATGGTCCCCGCTGGGACCGTCCGTGTACAACCCGTTCGGTCGCGGCGCGGCAAGCGAGATCGCCGACAAGGCGCTTGCCGGGGAGCGCTTCACCGAGCCCCATTACCAGCGCCAAGCTCAGCGCTACCTCGGACATGCGGCACGCGCTCTTCGAGGCGCGGGAATCGAGGTGAGCTTGCGAGCGCTTGTCGAGCAGCTCGACCCCGCGCGTCTGGAGGTGCTCGCCAGAGCTCTCCCCGAGCAGCAGGCGCAGGCGATCCACGAGTACCTGGACTCGCTCACGCCCCGTCAGCGCGCCGACCTTGGCGGTGTGCGCGATCGGTTGGCGATCATGGCCGAGTCCGACGTGGCGCCATGGCTCGATCCCGCCACGCCCGGCGCGCACACGTTTGATCTGTTGAGCGCTGTGCGCGAGCGAGCTGTTGTGTATTTCGATCTCAAAGCCGATGCGTGGCCGCTGCTTGCACACATGCTCGGCGTGGCGATCGTGCAGGACCTGCAAACGACGGTAGCGGCGCTGCAGGGCTCTCCAGTCGCCACCGTCGTGGTGATCGACGAGTTCGCGGCGATCGCGGCCGAGCAGGTGGTGCATCTGTTTGGCAGGGCTCGCGCGGCGGGCATCAACCTGTTGCTGGGCACCCAGGAGCTGTCTGATTTGCGCCTGGAGGGACGCAGGCAGCTCTTGGAGCAGGTGCTCGGCAATCTCTCCGCACTGGTCGTCCACCGCCAGGTGGTGCCTGAGTCAAGCGAGCTGATCTCGAGACTTGCGGGCAGCCGTGGGGTATGGCGGACCTCGCACAGCGACAGCGGCCGCTGGACGCGCACGCGCTCCAGCGCTCCGTTGCTGGCGCCCGATGGGATTCGCGCTCTGCCACCGGGGTGGGTCGCGGCGATCGAGCTGGGTCGGGGCGCCAACGTGCGCATCGGCCAGATCTACTCCTCGGTCCTCCGCTCCAGCCGAAGGAGGTCCTCGTGAGCCGGCACGCACACGCACCCAACAACAAGCAACTCAGCAATCACTCAATCCACGACAAGGAGGTTCACATGAGTCGACCCACCCACACACCCACACCCGAGCAGATCGAGCTTGCCCGCTGGACGGCTTCGCTTGGAGCCGTGACGGCCGAGGCCTTGGCTCACCGTCGCGCTGTCAGCGTCGCGTCGGCTCGCGCGAGACTGGTCGCCGCCCAGCGCGCCGGTCTGCTCTCACGCGAGCGCCCGTTGTCTGGGCGTCCCTCGCTGTTCAGCGCGACGCGGGCCGGTCTGCGCGCCTGTGGTGCGCGGGGCATGCTGGTGTGCAAAGTAAAAGGGTCAAACGCTCATCACCTGATCGAGTGCGCGGCGGTTGCCGCGGCGCTCGAGCGTTGCTATCCAGATCATCGGGTTGCCGGCGAGCGCGAACTGCGTCGCGACGAGCAGGAGCACGACCGTCTACTTGCCAGTGCACGGCTCGGCTGGGCGCAGGCGCCCGACAAAGGTCGGCACCGGCCCGACCTCGTGCTGTGGCCGAACGCGACCGGCGAGTTGCCGGTCGCCGTCGAGGTGGAGCTGACGATCAAGGCACATCCGCGCCTGGTCGAGATCTGCCGCGCCTGGGCGCGTAGCCGGACGGTCGCGGGCGTGTTGTATTTCGCGCCGGCGAATGTCGAGCGAGCGCTTTTGCGAGCGATCGAGGAGGCGCAGGCATCCGAGCGGATCCTCGTCCTGCCTCTGGATTCACTGCCCGGGACGGGCGATCGCACCGCCTAGCCGCGGCCCGCGGCGAGCGCGTGTAATCCGGGTCCCCTGGTCGCCGAGGTTGTCCAAGCGCCGGCCCAGGGGACGCCGGAGGAGATCCGTGCGCAGGAAATTCAGCCCGTCAAATGGGGCTAAACGCCACGTTTGGGCGTCATGTTCCGAAAACCGTCCCAAGCGGTGCGTAGCTTCATCGACCAGGGGCGAGCCAACAGCAAAGGAGAACACCATGTCCTACTCGAACATCAATCGCGTCGTGCTGGTCGGCCGTCTCACCAGCGATCCAGAGTTGCGCTCATTGCCGTCCGGCACGAGCGTGTGCAGCTTGCGCATCGCCAGCAACGCCACTCGCAAGAGCCCTGAAGGCGAATACACGGAGAAGCCCAATTTCTTCAACGTCAACGTCTTTGGCGCGACGGGCGAGTCGGTCCACCGCTATATGAGTCGCGGTCGCCGTGTCGCAATCGACGGGCGCCTGGACTGGCGCGAGTGGGAGACCTCGGAGGGAGCCAAGCGCCAGGCGGTGGAGATCGTCGCCGAAAGCGTCCAGTTCCTTGACGGTCGCGGCGATCACGGCAGTGCCAACGGCTCCTCCGATGACGAGGACTCGCCCGACGACGCGCACGAGGAGGGACGCGAGCTCGTCGGCGTGGGGTCCGGGATCGAGGACGACCTCGTCTTCTAGCGTCGTCAAGCAGTGTGCTGAACGCGGCGGGATGTCCACTTTGGCATCCCGCCGTCATCTCGAAAGGGCGCCTGGGGCGCCCTTTCGTGTTTAAGGGCCCAACGAGGGCAAGGGCCCAATCGAGGTCAGAGCCCGATCGACCGACGAGGGCAAGGGCCCAATCGGATTCAAGGCGCGTAAACTGCCGAGCGCGGCGTCCTTCTCGGGCGCTTGCATACCTTCGCGAGCCCACAAGGAGCCCTTCCCGGTGCCAGTCAACACCAAAGCGATCGGAAAGACCTATGCGCCCACCACCTACGCGGTGGGTCGAGAGAAGATCAAGGAGTATGCACGAGCGGTTGGCGAGACCAACCCGGTCCACCTCGACGAGCAGGCTGCTCGCGACGCCGGCTATGCCGATGTGGTCGCCCCGCCGATGTTCGCCGTGGTGTACAGCTCCCCGTCGGTTGCGCCGTCGCTGTTCGATCCAGAGGTCGAACTGAACTTTGCGATGATGGTCCACGGCGGCCAGGAGTTCCAGTGGGGTCCGCTCGTGGTCGCAGGCGATGAGATCACCACCACCGCGTCGGTAAAGGACATCTCAGAACGCGACGGTCGCGGCTACTACGTGTTCGAGTCGGTGTCCGTCAACCAGCGCGGCGAGCAGGTTTGCCGTGGAATCTGGACCAACATCGTGCGAGGAGTCTGAGCAATGGCCGATCTTTCAGTTGGAGCACAGATCCCCGAGGTGCGGGTCACTCCCGACAAGTACCTCACCAATCGCTATGCCGGTGCCTCCGGCGACTTCAACCCGATCCACATCGACGAGGAGTTCGCCAAAGCCGTCGGCCTGCCGGGACGCATTCTGCACGGTCTATGGTCGATGGCGCAGGTTGCTCGCGCGCAGACCGAGGCGGCGGGCGGCCCTGCCACGCTCAAGCGGCTGTCAGTGCAGTTCCGCGGCATGGGCGTGCCCGAGCAGGAGGTGCTGGTCACCGGCACCGTACGCGAGGCAGGTGGCGGCCGCGTGGTGGTCGACACCGTGGCCGAGCAAGCCGGGAATCAGATCATCCGCAACGCCGAGGCCGAGCTGCAGGTATAGCTCGGCCGCCAGCGTGGCGCCTACAATCGAATCCATGCTCACACCACGACAGGAGTTGATCCTGCGCAAGGTGGTGGAGGACTATCTGCATAGTGGCCAGCCGGTGGCATCCAAGACGATTGCCGCCGATCCGAGCCTTGACTGTGGGCCCTCCACCGTCCGCAACGAGCTTGCGCTGCTGGAGGAGCACGACCTGCTCGCCCATCCGCACACCTCGGCTGGGCGCGTGCCCACCGATGCCGGGCATCGCTATGTGGTGGACATGATGCTCGACGCCGGCAAGAGCCTTTCGCCTGTCAGTCCGCTGGCTCTGTCGCTCACACGTCGGGAGATCGAGGAGGCGATGCGCGTCACGAGCGTCGCGATCTCCCGTGTCACAAGCCTGCTGGCCGTTGTGTCGGCGCCGTCACTGAACACCGCCACGATCCGACATGTGGAGGTACTGGCGTTGCAACCGCAGGTGGTGATGGTCGTCGTGATCACCTCGACCGGTGGCGTGTCCAAGCTGCTGACCACGTTTGACGGACCGGTCGATCAAGGGCTCGTGGGATGGGCCGGCGAATATCTGAACGAGCGGCTTGTCGGTTATGGGCTGGGAACTCGGATGCTGTCAAAGCGCCTGGACGACCCCGGCCTCGGGGTCAGTGAGCATTCGTTTGTCGATCGCCTGGCGCCCGCTTTTGGGGGCCTCGCTGCCGAGACGGAGGACACGCTCTATGTCGACGGCACGGCTCACCTGCTGTCCGATCGGCGTTTGCACGACGCGATCCAGATCAACGAGCTGATGAGTTTGCTCGAGCGTCGCGTGGCGCTCCTACGCGTGCTGCGCTCGGCGCTGGGCGAGCCAGATGTTTATGTGCGCATTGGTCGAGAGAACGAGATCCCGGCGATGCGCTCGCTTGCGTTTGTCGCGGCCGGCTACGGGCTCGCGCGGCGCAAGCTCGGCACGGTGTCTGTGATCGGCCCTGTCCACATGGACTATGCCGGTGCGATCGCCACGGTGCGTGAGGCGGCTCACGAGCTCTCGCGCTTTGTCGAAGACGCCTACGCCGAGCATTGATGAGCGCGAGGAGGAGTCGATGAGCGCCACCACCCCCCGCGACCCCTATGAGGTACTCGGTGTGTCTCGCGACGCCGCCGGGCAGGACGTGAAGAAGGCCTTCCGCCGGCTCGCCAGGGAGCTCCATCCCGACGTCAACGCGCACGACCCGAACGCCGAGGAGAAGTTCAAGGAGGCGGCCGAGGCATACGAGATCCTGTCCGATCCCGAGCGCCGCGCCACTTACGACCGCTACGGTCACGAAGGCCTGCGCTCTGGCGGCTACGCGCCCAACTTCGACTCGTTTGGCTCGATCGGAGACCTGTTCAACGCGTTCTTCGGTTCGGGCAGCCCGTTCGGGGGAAGCTCGGGTCCGGCGCTCGGCGGCGATATCGCCGTAGCGGTGGAGATGACGCTGATGGAGGCTTCGCAGGGCGCCACTGTGGAGGTTCGCTATGAGGCAATCGACCGTTGCGAGCACTGCCGGGGCAACGGAGCCGAGCCCGGCACTCCGATCGAGCGCTGCTCGCGCTGCGAGGGCGCCGGACAACTGCAGAGCGTCGTACGAACTCCCTTCGGGCAGATGGTGCGCACGAGCCCTTGCGATGCCTGTCACGGCGACGGGCGACTGCCGACCTCGCCATGTCGCGAGTGCCGTGGCCGCGGGCAGCTGGCGGCGAAGCGCAGCGAGCAGGTGAGTGTCCCGGCGGGCATCGCCGACGGTCAACGCATCCGTGTCAGCGGGCACGGTCACGCGGGCGAGCACGGCGCTCCTCCAGGCGACCTGTACGTGCTTGTGCGGGTTCGTGCCGATGAGCGCTTCGTGCGCGAAGGCGACGATCTGATCACCGCGCTCGACGTCGCCGCGCCACTGGCCTCGCTGGGCGCCACGCTGCAGGCTCCAACGCTGGAGGGCTCCGCACCGGTTGAGGTTCCGCCCGGCACGCAACCCGGGAGCGTGCTCACCGTGCGCGGGGAGGGGATGCCTTCACTGCGTGGAGGGCGCCGTGGCAATCTGCGCGTGGTGGTCAACATCGTGATCCCGCGTCACCTCGACGACAGGCAGCGCGAGTTGCTCGGCGAGCTCAACGACACCCTCACAGACCACAACCTGAACTCTGAGGAGTCGGTTTTCGCGAAGTTGCGACGGGTGTTGCGCCACCAGGCAACGTGATCGGCATGCCACATCGGCGGTCTGCGTGATTCGCCTGGCGCTGCGTGTACGGCGTGCGGATGCCGAGCTCGTGCTGGCTGAGCTGCTCGAGCTTGCGCCCGGCGGAGTCGAGGAGCTGGAGCCACCGATGGCGGACGGGGGAGAGGCGGTTGTCGAATACGCCGTTTACGGCGCTCCCGGCGAGCTGCCCGACCTTCCCGATCTGCGCGCGGCCGCGGGGGGCGCGCTGGTTGAGATATCGACCAGCGAGATGCCCGACGACTGGTCTGAGCGCTGGAAGCAATTCCATCGGCCGGTGTTGATCGAGCCGCCCGCTGTCGCTTTTCCCGCGAGCGTCGTTCCCGCGCTTCACGTGCGCCCGCCGTGGGAGGCACCCAGCGGACATCCTGGCGCCCAGGAGATCGTGATCGACCCTGCACAGGCGTTCGGCACTGGCGCGCACGCGAGCACCCGCATGTGTCTGGAGCTACTCCTGGAGCTTGCCGCCGGCGACGAGGATCGCGGCTTCGTCCTCGATGTCGGCTCCGGCTCGGGCGTGCTGGCGATCGCCGCGGTCAAGCTCGGTTACCTGCCGGTGCTCGCGCTCGACAACGACCGCGAGAGCGTGCGTGCGGTTCTGGCCAATGCGGCCGTCAACGACGTGGAGATCGAGGCGCGCCGCTTTGACCTGCGCAGTGAGACAGTGCCGTGGCTCTCGGGGAATGGGGATGGGAGTGGTGTGCCCCCGGTGCTCGACGCCTCCGTCAACACCTACCCACAGAGAAACGGGGCTGCGCGGACGGTGGTGCTCGCCAACCTGCTGCGACCGCTGTTGCTGGAACTGGCCGACACGATGCCGGCTTCAGGCCCGCCCGCCGATCTGGATCTGATCGCTAGTGGGTTGTTGTGCGAGCAGGCCGACGAGGTTGCGGCGGCGTTTGCTACGCGTCTTGGCATGCGCGAGCGAGCGCGTCGTGAGAGTGGTGAGTGGTCTGCCCTGTGGTTGACGCGGGCTCGGGCAGCTCGGTAGCCGCGCGCGCCACGGCCCTGAAGAGCAGGTCGATCGCCGGACGCTCGGCGCCTTGCACCTCGAGCAACGCGCGCGCGGCGCTCAACGCCGCGCCGATCTGTTCGAGCGCCTCGCCATCCGCTCCCGTCCGCGGGTCGCGGGATGCCGCGATTGCCAGCTCGAGCGTTCCCTTGGCTTGCTCGACCATGCCCGCAAACAGCGCGGGTCCGGCGAGACTCGCATAACCGTATATGCGGGCGAGACGACCCGACATCACGATCTGTTCTCTGCCCCGTGGCGGTGATACGGGTGGCAGCTCCTTGCGGTCGACCAAGCTCGCGATCGTCCCACCCACGATGGCTCGTGTCGCCTGCTCGTCAAGGCCCGCGTGAGCGGCTATGCGCAGCGCGAGATACAGGCCGCTGGCGGTGAGGCCGTAGGGCGGGTCTGAGGCAAACACGATCCGCTCGACCGGCACTCGCGCCAGCAGCTCGATCAAATCCACCGGGAAGAAGCACGAGGTGTCATAGAGCACGCCCGGATGGTCGGCCAACCGCGAGGTGAGGATGCCCTGGTCGCAGATCGCGCCGTGGGCGAGGATCAGCACCACCTCAGGGTGGCGCAACGCGAGGTTTGCCAAGCCGTCGGCGATCGGCGGCATTCCGCGCCCGGCGTGAATCAGGATCGGCACGCGCGCCTCTTCTGCGAGCGTGAAAATACCGTCCATCTCCGGACCGTCGAACGCAAACGCCTGCGCGCGCGGGTGGAGCTTGATTCCTCGTGCACCTTTCGCGATACAACGTTCGCCCTCAGCCAAGGGGGCTTCGGCTGGGTCGAGCCGGCAGAAGGGGATCAGCCTGTTCTCGCTTTCCCCGGCCCACGTCAGCACGCGATCGTTGGGCACGCTGTAGGAGGGCTTGCGCTCGGGGTCGTGAAGCGGAAACACGCAGGCTCTGCGCGCACCCGCAGCGTCGAGTTGTGAGAGCAGCGTTGGCAGGTCCAGCGAGCGGCCATCCTCATCGAGTCCCAGGTGCGTGTGCGCGTCGAACACTTCGCCACCTGTTGGGCGCAGTCGCTCTACCTCCGCGAGGAAGGGAGCGAGGGCATCGGTGTACAGGGAGGCGCTCAAGGTCGCCTCATTCTGCCGATCTCGGCCACTTATCGGCTTGCGCCTCCTGTGGCTCACAACAGCAGAGGGCGTCGGGTCTTCACATGTGTCGGCGACGGTCGGCGTATCCTGAGCGGTGGATGGCGATCGTCGATGAGATCCAAGCGGATGTGAAGAGCGCGATGCGCGAGGGCGACAAGCCGCGGCTGAGCGCGCTACGCATGGTCCTCTCCGAGCTGCGCAAGGACGCCAAGGAGGGAGCGGATGACGAGCTTGCCGTGCTGCGCCGTGAGCGCAAGCGTCGCTTGGAGGCTGCCAAGGCGTTTCGTGACGGTGGACGCGAGGATCTCGCCGACGGGGAGGAGGCAGAGGCAAAGTTGATCGAGGGGTATCTGCCCGCCGAGCTCTCCGACGCGGAGCTGCAAGCGATCGTCAAGCAGGCCGTTGCCGACAGTGGCGCGCAGTCGCCGAAGGACATGGGTCAGGCGATGAAGAGCGCGATGGCGGTGGTCGACGGTCGCGCTGACGGCAAGCGGGTCTCGGGCCTGGTCAGAGCGGCACTCGGGGGATGAGGATCCAGATCGAGCTTCCAAACGATGTCGCAGCGGAGCTGGCGGGCAGTCAGGACGCGGTGCTGCGTGCGTTGGAAGACCATCTGCGCTGCAAGGTGTTTCTGCGCGGAAATCTGCTCACACTCGAGGGTTCCGAGCCGGATATCCGCTCTGGAGAGCGGGTTGTGCAAGAGCTCTCCGAGCTGATCGCCCGTGGTCACCAGATCGGCCCCGGCACGATCGCCGCGGTTACAGGGGCGCTCGATGCGCACGAATCGCCCGCCCACGTGCTCGAGGACGTCGTGTGGCGCCACCGCAGTCTGCAGGTGGCTCCCAAGACCGTCAATCAAAAGCGCTATGTCGACTCGATTCGCTCCAGCACCGTCACCTTCGGTGTCGGTCCGGCCGGTACCGGCAAGACATTCCTTGCCGTGGCGATGGCCGCCGCCGCGCTCTCGCGCCACGAAGTCAATCGCATCATCCTCACGCGTCCCGCCGTGGAGGCGGGCGAGCGTCTCGGGTTCCTGCCGGGAGATCTGATGGCGAAGGTTGACCCCTATCTGCGTCCGCTGTTCGACGCGCTGCACGACATGCTCGATCCGGAGAAGGTCTCCCAGCATCTCGAGCGTGGCGTGATCGAGATCGCGCCGCTCGCGTTCATGCGTGGTCGCACGCTCAACGACTCGTTCGTGATCCTCGACGAGGCGCAGAACACGACGCCCGAGCAGATGAAGATGTTTCTGACGCGGCTCGGGTTCGGCTCGAGGATGGTTGTCACGGGCGACGTCACCCAGGTCGATCTCCCGCGCGAGCAGCGGTCGGGGCTGATCGCGGTGGGGGAGGTGCTGCAGTCGATCGAGGGGATCGAGTTCGTGCGCTTTGGTGGCGAGGACGTGGTGCGGCACAAGCTCGTGCAACGGATCGTGGAGGCCTACGACGAGCACAGCCGGCGCGAGGCTCCAGAGCTGCGTCCGGCTGAGCGTCGAGCCTGAGCCACGAACGTCGATGCTCGAAGTCGAGGTCTTCGGCGCGCGGCTGATCTCGCCGCCATTGCCGCAATATGAGGTGGAACGGCTGTGCGCGCTTGCGGTGGCCACCGTCGGGGTGCAGGATGGCCATATCGCGGTCGAGTTCGTGGGTGCCGGGCGGATCGGCGATCTGAACGCCGAGTATCGAGGCAAGCAGGGCCCCACCGACGTGCTGTCGTTTCCGATCGATGGCGCTGAGTCGCAGGACGTGGAGCCAAAGGGGGCTGAGTCAAACGACGAGAGCTTGGAGGAGTCGGGGCCAAGCGAGGGACCGCTGAGCGCCGATGTGGGCAATCCGAGTGGATCGCTCGCCCCGCGCGAGCTGGGCGACATCGTGATCTGCCCCGAGCACACCGTCGATTTGCGCGAGGCGATCGTGCACGGCGCCCTGCATCTCGTCGGGATGGACCACGAGACCGACGAAGGGCAGATGCTTGCCGTGCAAGCGGAGATCCTGCGCTGGGGCGTCTCGTGACGCGCAGCGGCTTCGTCGCGCTCGCGGGCCGGCCGAACGTCGGCAAGTCCACGCTCGTGAACGCGATCGTCGGTGGCAAGGTAGCGATCGTGTCCGATCGACCGCAGACGACGCGGCGGGCGATCCGCGGGGTGCGCACCGACGGCGACCGGCAGATCGTCCTTGTCGATCTCCCCGGTGTGCAACGCCCTCGCGACGTTCTCACCGAGCGTATGGCAGGGCGCGTGCTCCAGGAGCTAGAAGGCTCCGATGCGGCACTGTTGATGTTGAACGGTGAGCAGGGTGTCGGTCCTGGCGATCGCTTCATCGCTCGTGCGCTTGCGGAGGTGCGCACTCCGGTCACGATCGCGGTCAACAAGGTGGATCGACTCGACCGCGCGGCGACCGTGGCGGTGCTGCAAGCGGCGGCTGAGCTCGACGTTGGCGAGGAGCTGTTCCCGATCTCTGCGCGCACCGGCAAAGGGGTGCCCGCGCTGGTCGAGCACCTTGCCGAATCGATGCCCGAGGGCCCTTTCATGTTCTCCCCGCAAGATCTCTCAGACCAGCCGCTTGACGTGCTGCTCGCCGAGCTGGTGCGCGAGGCTGTGATCAAACGCACTTTCCAGGAGGTGCCTCACGCCGTCGAGGTAATCGTCGAAGACATCGAGCGCCCGCGCGAGGATCTGACAAGGGTGCGAGCGCTGATCTGGGTGGAGAGCGAGTCCCAGAAGGGGATCGTCGTGGGCGCGGGGGGGCGCATGATCAAGGCGATCGGCTCGGCTGCTCGCAAGGAGATCGAGCGGGAGCTTGAATGTCATGTCCATCTCGACCTGTCGGTACGCGTGCGGCGCGACTGGCGCGGGGATGGGGGGTTGCTCGATCGACTGGGGATCACCTGAGGAGGATCGACCTATCGCCCGTCTCGCGGCGCTACAGCTTGCGCTCGAGCTGGACCGAGATGTCTCGGACTCCCGCCAGATCCAGCTCCGGGGTGAACGCGAGCGGGATCGTCATCACACTCGGCGGCATCCCCTCGGCAAAGCGCTGACGGCGCAAACGCGCGATCTGGTTCTGTTGCACGCGAGCCCGTTCGTAAGCGGCGCCGGCCATTCGCATGGCGTTTTGCGCCACTTCGCTGTTGGCATCGAGCTCTGCGATTCGCTTCACGTCGAGTGCGACGATCCGGCTCAGATCCTCGCGCGTGAAGCGTCGCGGCACAGTGCCGTTCACAACGACCGCGTCGAGGTCGCGGTCCAGTTCGCCGCGCAAGCTTTCCTCCAGCTCGAGCGTCTCTGTGACCGCCATATCCGTCGCGTGAGTCACAGCCAGGTATCCCGCACGTCGCGGGTCTTCGATCAGCTCCCGAACCAAGCCGGCCTGTTCTGCCAGTGGGCCGACTCGCACGATTGCGGAGAACGTCTGCGGCGAGCGCAACATCGCCAGCGCGTGGCCGGTCGCGGGCGCGTCGAGCACAACGAGGTCGTAGAGCGGGCGAGGGTTGTTGTCTGGCGTGTGGTTTGACGCGCCATCGCCTGAAGAACGCTCGCTGGACACGCGCTTGCTCTGCTCGCGCCCTTCGCACAGCTCACGCACCCTGATCATGCTCACCAACTCCTTCGCGCCCGGCGCGGCGGCCGTGAAGTACTGGAAGGTGCTGCTCGATGAGAGCAGGCGCGCCGAGATCCGACCGGTGAGCGTTTGCAGCCATTCGATCAGCGCTCGGTCCGGGTCGATGCTTGTGCTCCACAGGTTCTCTTGCAGGCTGAGCTCATCGCCCGGGTCGCTCTCGGCCAGGGGCTCACCGCCGGCAAACAGGTCGGCCATGTGTTGACGGGCGCCGAGCTCAACCACGATCGTGCGCAGGCCGCGGCGGGCGGCGATCAGCCCGAGCGCGCAGGCCACGGTGCTCTTGCCGGTGCCGCCCTTGCCCGTCACGACGATCAGCTTGTGTTCAAGCAATGAGGCCATTGTGCTCCTGCAACCTACAATTCCGCTGATGAACGCATCGACCGCCAGCTCTGTGGAGCAGTTGCTCGTGTACGACGAGCGCGGCCTCGTGCCGTGCGTGGTGCAGGATTGGGCCACCGGCGAGGTGCTCACGCTTGCCTACATGAACGAGCTGGCGCTGCAGCGCACGCGGGTTACGGGCGAGCTGCATCTGTGGAGTCGCTCACGCAGCGAGCTGTGGCACAAGGGCGCCACGAGCGGCAACACACAGACGGTTCGCTCGCTGCGCGTGGACTGCGACGGCGACGCGCTGGTAGCGCTTGTCGAGCCGGCCGGCCCTGCGTGCCACACGGGTGAGCGCACGTGCTTTCATCGCGGCGAGCTGGATCCGGGCGCTCCGCATGAGACGTTGCCGGCGCTCGAGCGCACGCTGCGCCGGCGCGCACACGATCGACCGGCTGGCTCCTACACGGTCGAGCTGCTTGACGATCCGCGGCGAATCGGTGAGAAGGTGATGGAGGAGGCCGAGGAGGTTGCCCGTGCCGCGCGTGAGGAGACCGACGAGCGCGTGGACGAAGAGGCTGCCGATCTGCTCTACCACCTGCTTGTGCTGTTGCACAGTCGCGGGCGTGCGCTGTCTGACGCGGAGCTGGTGCTCGATGAGCGCCGTCGGTAGCGCCTCGGCGGAGGCGTCGGCGGGCGCCCACAACCTGATTCCACTGTGCGAGACATTCATCGCCGATTGCGAGACACCCGTCTCGGCATTCCTGAAGCTGCGAGAGCTTGCGCCAGGCGAGCCCGCCTTTCTGCTCGAGTCAGCCGAGCAGGGTCAGCGGATGGGACGCTACTCGTTCATCGGATTTCGCCCGCGCTCGGTATTGCGGTGGTCGCTTGGCGATCCGGGCGATCCCTATGCGCTGGCAGCAGCCGCGGTCGCCGATTGTCGCCAGGCGCCCTTGTCCGACGGGATCGGCGGGGTGGGTGGGCCACCATTCCTGGGAGGTGCGGTGGGCTTCTTCGGCTATGACCTGGTGCGCACGGTCGAGCCACTGGGGGAGCCGGGTCCAGATGTGCTCGGCCTGCCCGACATGGCGCTGATGCTGACCGATGCGCTGGTCATCTTCGATCATCTGGAGCACACGATCACGATCCTCGCGAATGCCGATCTCGACGCCGAGCCGGACGTCGAACGAGCCCGAGCAGCGGCGGCTGGGACGATCGCCGAAGTGCGCACCTGTCTCGCGGGTCCGGTGCCACAACGGGCCGGCGCCGGCGGGCGTGAGGCGCCGCGCTTTGAGTCCAACGTGAGCCGCGAGCGCTTTGAAGGGATGGTGGCGCGGATCGTCGAGTATGTCCATGCGGGCGATGCTTTCCAGGTCGTTCCCTCCCAGCGCTGGTCGGCCGAGGTGCCGGTGGAGGCCTTCTCTATATACAGAGGTCTGCGTGCGGTCAACCCGAGCCCCTACATGTACTTCCTGGACTTCGGTGACTTTCAGATCGCGGGCGCGAGCCCCGAGCCGCTGCTGACAGTCACCGGCCGTCGCGTGTCGACACGTCCGATCGCCGGTACACGCCCGCGCGGCGGGACTCCGGAGGAGGATCGCGAGATCGCGCGCGGGCTGCTGGCGGACGAGAAGGAGCGCTCCGAGCACGTGATGCTCGTGGACCTCGGCCGCAACGATCTCGGGCGTGTGTGCGAGTACGGCAGCGTTGTCGTGGACGAGCTGATGGAGATCGAGACCTACAGCCACGTGATGCACATCGTCTCCTCCGTCTCGGGCATCTTGCGCGAGGATGTGGGCGCGATGGACGCGCTTCGCTCCGTGCTCCCCGCCGGCACGCTGTCGGGAGCGCCGAAGGTGCGCGCGATGCAGATAATCGACGAGCTGGAGCCCGTCAAGCGCGGCGGCTACGGCGGGGCGATCGGCTATCTCAGCTACACGGGCGACCTCGACACGGCGATTCACATCCGCACCGTCGTGGTCAAGGACGGTGTTGCCCACGTGCAGGCCGGCGGCGGCACCGTCGCCGATGCGAAGCCCGCGTACGAGTACGAGGAGTCGGTGAACAAGAGCAAGGCGGTGCTGTGCGCCGTAGAGCTTGCATGCGACCAGCCGGATTGGGCATGATCGCCATGATTGGGACCTCCGATGCGTTTGGTGACGTGCGCCCACCGATTGCGCGTGTGTGTCGCATCGAGAGGACGCGACGATGAGAGTTCTCGTGATCGACAACTACGACTCGTTCACCTACAACCTTGTCCAGTATCTGGGTGAGCTGGGGGCCGAGGTGTGCGCGGTGCGCAACGACGCGGCGACGGTCGCCCGGTTGCTCGAGGAGGACTACCAGCGCTGTGTGATCTCGCCCGGTCCGTGCACCCCCAACGAGGCGGGCATCTCGCTCGAGGTGGCTCGGCTGCTGCCCGAAGCTGGGGTTCCGACCCTGGGGGTGTGTCTCGGGCACCAGTCGATGGCGCAGGCGTTCGGCGGTCACGTCAAGCTGCACGAGCCAGTTCATGGGAAGGCCACCACGATCGAGCACGATGGGCGCACGATCTTCAAGGGGCTGTCCTCGCCACTGAGGGTTGGGCGCTACCACTCGCTGATCGTCGATGACCAATTGCCCGATTGCTTGGAGGCGAGTGCGCACGGTGGCGGGGTGCTGATGGGCTTGCGCCACCGCGAGCTGCCGGCGGAGGGCGTCCAGTTCCATCCCGAGTCCGTTCTCACCGATGAGGGCAAGCATCTGCTGGCGAACTTCCTCGGGCTCGATTGGCATACGGACGGCGACACGTCGATTGCGCCCGGAGTGTCGGAAGGATCGCTCGAGAAGGCCGCCCACTGATGCCGAACCCGATCCTCACGAACGCGATTGACGCTGTTGCCTCGCGGCGCGATCTCAGCCGGCAGGAGGCCGCGGAGGTGCTGGCGGAGATCATGCACGGCGAGGTCTCAGAGATCCAGATCGCGGCATTCCTGATCGCGCTGCGGACAAAGGGCGAGACGGTCGATGAGCTCGCGGGGCTCGCTGGAACCATGCGCGAGTTGGCGGCCCACGTGCCCACCGAGCGCGACGATCTGCTCGATACCGCCGGCACCGGCGGGGGACGGCGCACGTTCAACGTGTCGACCACGGCGGCGCTCGTAGCGGCGGGCGCCGGTTGCGCGGTCGCCAAGCACGGCAACCGCTCGGCGACCAGTTCCTCCGGATCGGCCGATCTGCTGGAGGCGCTGGGGGCGCGGATCGACCTCGACCCGCAGGGTGTGGCGATGTGCATCGAGGAGGCCGGGTTCGGGTTCATGTTCGCGCCAGCTCATCACCAGGCCACGCGCTTCGTCGTGCCGGTCAGGAGTGAGCTGGCGGTACGTACCGTCTTCAACCTGCTTGGACCGCTCACGAACCCCGCCGGCGCGACACACCAGTTGATCGGCGTGGCGGACGCGCGCTTTCTGGAGACGATCGCCGGTGCGCTTGAGCGGCTCGGCGTGGGTCGCGCGCTCGTGGTAGCCGGTGAGGATGGGATTGACGAGGTCTCGAGCTCCGCGGCAACCCAGGTGGTCGAGGTCGATGGCGAGCGGACCGTTCGCTACACGATCACCCCGCAGGAGATGGGTATCGCGCTCGCCGACCCATCCGATCCTTTGCTCGGCGGCGGCTCGCCGGTCAACAACGCCGAGGTGACGCGTTCGGTGTTCGCGGGCGAGCAGGGTGTTCGTGCCGACCTCGTGCTTGTCAACGCGGGAGCCGCGATCTACGCTGCCGGTGCAGCCGAGAGCATCGTCGACGGCGTCGAGTCCGCCCGTGCGACGATTGCCTCGGGTGCGGCCGCGGCCGCGCTCGAGCGGTACGTGCAAGCCAGCCACAGGCACTCCCCAGCGGAGCTGGCGCGATGATCCCCACACCGGCTTCAGGGCAGGCGGCGTCGAGTCCGCCCACCGTGCTCGAGCGCATCCTCTCCGAAACGCGCGCGGAGCTGGAGCGGCGCAAGCAGCGCGAGCCGCTGGACATGCTGCAGGAACGTCTCACGGACCCCGGTGGACGTTCGTCTGCTCGCCCGCGAGGCTACTTTCGCCAGGCGCTTGCACGCTCCGGGATCGGCGTGATCGCCGAGTTCAAGCGTCGCTCGCCTTCGGCGGGACGCCTGCGAGCGGAGGACACCGATGTCGCGGAGATCGCAGCCGCCTACCGGCATGGCGGAGCGAGTGCGATGTCGGTGCTCACCGAGGGCCCCAACTTCGACGGCTCGCTTGACGATCTGCGCGCCGCTCGCGCCGCCTGCGAGCTGCCGATCCTGCGCAAGGACTTCATTGTCGATCCATATCAGCTGCATGAGACGCGCGTCGCCGGCGCCGATGCCGTGCTGCTGATCGTGGCGGCGCTCGAGGAGCACAAGCTCGCGGGGCTGCACCAGCTCGCCACGACACTCGGCCTGGACGTGCTGGTCGAGGTGCACGACCGCGAGGAGCTGGCCGTCGCCGCGCGCATCGGTGCCCAGCTGATCGGCGTCAACAATCGCGATCTGCGCGACTTCAGCGTGGACGTGCAACGCACCTCGCGGCTGATGGAGGAGATGCCGGTCGGCGCGACGGTCGTCTCGGAGTCGGGTATCGCCGCACCGGAGCAGTTGCGCGAGCTCGAGCGCCAGGGGGTCGCGGCGGTGCTCGTCGGCGAGTCGCTGATGCGGGCTCCGGATCCTGCGCGGGCCCTGATCGGACTGTTGGGCGGATCGTCCTTCGCCGAGCGTGCTATCGGGAGCGCGAGCCCCGATTTGGGCGGGGGCGGATGACCTACTCGATGTGTCGGCTACAACGATTTAAGGTTTCCCACGGCCCTCTTTATTTTGCGTTGATCGCGACGCGTCATCCTGACCGTCCATGAAGCGCATGTTCGCCATCCCGTTCGTGGCCGCCCTGATCGGCGGGGGGATCGTCGTCGCGGTGATCGCCGCCACGACAGGACTCGGAAAATCGCAGAAGACGGTGACCGTGGTCCAGCAGTCGGCGCCGATCGCGCCCTCGAACGCCTCTCAGCAGAGCACGGGCCTCACGCCGCATCAGATCTACGAACGCGACGCTCCCGGGGTCGCGCTCGTGACCTCCACGATCGTCAAGCAGGTCGAATCGCCATTCAGCATCGGCGGTGAAAGCCAGGAGCAGGGCACGGCCACCGGCTCTGGCTTCGTGATCGACTCCAACGGCACGATCCTCACCAACTGGCATGTGGTCGAGAACGCGGTGAAGATCGAGGTCAGCTTCGAACACGGCAAGACCGTCGAGGCGAAAGTGATCGGCAAGGATCCCTCCAACGATCTCGCGGTGCTGCGCATCCCCACCGAAGGCCTCACGATGCACACGCTCACGCTCGGGAATTCCAGCAAGGCTCAGGTCGGCGACCCGGTGCTTGCGATCGGCAACCCGTTCGGCTATGACCGCACGCTCACGACCGGCGTCGTCTCCGCGTTGCAACGCGAGATCACCTCTCCCAACGGCTTCACGATCACCAATGTGCTGCAGACCGACGCGCCGATCAATCCCGGCAACTCGGGCGGGCCGCTGCTCAACGAGCAGGGCGAAGTGATCGGCATCAACTCGCAGATCGAGACGGGCGGCAGCGGCGATGGCAGTGTCGGGATCGGCTTCGCGGTGCCGATCGACACAGCCAAGTCCGAGCTTCCGGCGCTCGAGAAGGGCGGCACCGTTCGCGGTGCGTATCTCGGGGTGAGCACGATCCCCGTCGACGGCTCGCTGTCGGCGCTCAACCTGCCGGTCAAGAGCGGCGCGCTCGTGGAGTCGGTGGAAGCCGGCACGCCGGCGGCCAAGGCCGGTATCCGCGGCAGCAATCTCGAAGTGCAGACTCCCGCGGGCAAGGTGTCCGTCGGCGGCGACATCATCGTGAAGGTCGACGGCGAATCGATCGCAAGTTCAGAAGCGCTTGCCGGTGCGATCGGGGCCAAGAAACCCGGTGACACGATCTCGATCGAAGTGGAGCGCGCGACGGGCAGCGGCGGTTATGAACGCAAGACGATCAAAGTGACGCTCACGGGCCGCCCCAACTCGGTGAAGAACCCCGACACGCCCGAAGGGTAAGGACCTCCCGCCCTGTCGCGGCTCGTCGCGGTGGGCCTGCCGGGGTCGCCGTGGGGTAGGGCCTGCTGCGGATAGGGCCCGTACCGACCTCGGGGCTCCAGGCGCTGGGACGTCCCGCTACCGTTGGGGCATGTCAGATGTCTCCACACAGGTGAAGATCTGCGGGATCACGCGGCTCCAGGATGCCGAGCTGGCGCTGGAGCTGGGGGCGTGGGCCATTGGCATGGTGTTCTTCGGACAGAGTCCGCGCAAGTGCTCGCTGGAGGAGGCGCAGCGCATCACGACTGCGTTGCGCCGCAAGGTCGAGCTGTGTGGGGTGTTCGTCAACGCCCCGATGCCGGAGATCGTCAGTGTCAGCGAGCAGCTGGGACTGACGCTGCTGCAGTTGCACGGGGATGAGGGACCGTCGTTCTGCGGTGAGGCTGCGCGACGTACCGGTGCACGAGTGATCAAGGCGCTGCAGGTGTCGGATATTGGGGACATCCGCGACGCGGCGCGCTTCCACACCGACTTTCACCTGCTCGACGCGCGCTCCGCGGAGCCAGGTCGTGAGGGGTTGCGTGGTGGGACGGGGGAGATGTTTGACTGGAAGCTGCTCGCCGGCAGGCGCTCGAAAACGCCGCTGATCCTCAGTGGCGGGCTTGCTCCCGGCAACGTGGGCGAGGCGATCGAGCGGGTGCGCCCGTTTGCGGTGGACACCGCTAGTGGTACCGAGAGCGCGCCAGGTCGCAAGGACCCGCTCAAGTTGCGCGACTTCTTTGCGGCTGTCGATCGCGCTGCGTTCAGTTCGTCTGCCGTGCCCTCCGCCGAGGACTCACCGCCTGTAGGCTCGCCCACGTGAGCACAGTCGAGCATCGTTTTGGGCGCTACGGGGGCCAGTATGTTCCCGAGACGCTGATGCCGGCGCTCGCCGAGCTGGAGCGGGCATGGGCGCAGGCACGCGAGGACCCGGCCTATCGCGCCGAGCTCGATCTGCTGCTACGCGATTTCGCCGGTCGTCCTACGCCTCTGTACCGTGCCGAGCGCCTTTCAGAGCGCGTGGGTCACGCCGTCTATCTCAAGCGCGAGGACCTCAACCACACCGGCTCGCACAAGCTCAACAACGCGCTCGGTCAGGCGCTGCTGGCAAAGCGCATGGGCAAGCGCAGGATCATCGCGGAGACCGGGGCGGGGCAGCACGGCGTGGCGACCGCCACCGTGTGCGCCCTGCTGGACCTCGAATGTGTGATCTATATGGGCCTAGAGGACACGCGTCGCCAGGCGCCCAACGTGCAGCGGATGGAATTGCTCGGTGCGCGCGTGAACGCCGTCGACGCGGGCGCACGCACACTGAAGGAGGCGACCTCCGCGGCGATCCGCGACTGGGTGACCAACGTCGGCGACACCCACTACGTGATCGGATCGGTGGTCGGTCCGGCGCCCTACCCGGCGCTGGTGCGCGACTTGCAGCGGGTGATCGGAGACGAGGCCCGCGCGCAGATCCTCGAGCGCGAGCAGCGCTTGCCGGAGCGCGTGATCGCGTGTGTCGGTGGCGGATCCAATGCGCTTGGCATCTTCACGGCGTTTCTCGACGACGAGCAGGTGCGCTTGATCGGCGTGGAGGCCGGCGGCGACGGCATCGACACCGCTCGTCACGGCGCTCCGCTGACGGTTGGTGGCAGGGCCGGCGTGCTGCACGGTGCGCTGTCGGCGGTGATGCAGGACGAGGAGGGTCAGATCGTCGAGGCTCACTCGATCTCCGCGGGCCTTGACTATCCAGGCACAGGTCCCCAGCACGCGTTTCTGCGCGACAGCGGCCGCGCGAGCTACGAGGCGGTGACCGACCGCGCCGCGCTTGCAGCGTTTCGCGAGGTCTCTCGGTTGGAGGGCATCATCCCCGCCCTGGAGAGCGCCCACGCACTCGCGTGGACGCTGGCTCAGTCCGACGGCGAGCTTGACCTGGTGTGCTTGTCCGGGCGCGGCGATAAGGATCTTGCCGAGGTGCTGGATGCGGGCTGATCTTGTTTTTGGGAGACAAGATTCGCCTGTGCCCTTGAGGCTTCCGGTGAGGCCGGTCGCCATTCTCTGCGCGGGCCAGCAGGCCCTTTTTGTCGGGGGACGCTGGCAGTGAGCGCTACCGCGACCCCCCATCACGGGGGACAGGCGACGGGGATCGACCGGATCGCGGCTGCTTTCGCCGGCAGCGGCAAGCAGGCTGCCCTGATGCCATATCTGATGGGCGGCTTCCCGACGCTCGAGCAGTCGCTGAAGATCGGACAGGCGTGCGTGCGTGCGGGCGCCGATCTGCTCGAGCTGGGCGTGCCCTATTCCGACCCGCTCGCCGACGGGCCTGTGATCCACGAGGCCGGCACGCAAGCACTTGCGGCGGGAGCCAGTCTCGCGGGTGTGCTGGAGGTCGCTCGAGCGCTTGCTCAGAGCGTTCCGGTGGTGCTCATGTGCTACGCCAACATGGTGTTCGCCCCCGGCGCGGAGGCATTTATCGAGCGTCTCGCCCAAACCGGCGCCAGTGGCCTGATCGTGCCCGATCTGCCGCTGGAGGAGGCGACAGGGGTGCAGGCGGCGTGCGAGGAGCGTGGGCTTGCGCTGGTCCCGCTCGTGGCACCCACCACCCCGCCTGAGCGTCTCGCTCAGATCGGCAGGCGAGCGCGAGGCTTCCTCTACACGGTGTCGGTCGTGGGAACGACCGGCGAGCGCGCGGCGCTGTCCGACCGCTTCGCGGAGATCGTGGCGCGTGCAAAGGCCGGCACCACCGTGCCTGTGGCGCTGGGCTTCGGTATCTCAACCCCAGAGCAGGCGCTCCAAGCCGCCCGAGCGGGCGCCGACGGTGTGATCGTGGGCACGCGCTTGGTGCGTGCCGCCGCGGAGTCCAAAGATCCCGCGGTGGCCGTTGGCGAGCTCGTGGGCGAGTTGGCAAGCGCGCTGTCGAGGTAGGCGGCGTCCTACGCGCGTGCACTGTTATAGGATTCCCGCGCAATGGGACTGGTACTCACCGTAACCGCCGGGCTGATCGTCTGGATCGTGCTGTGGGCGCTCGGCGCGAAGGGCTTCGATTCCTTCATGCTCGCCGCGCTCGCCACCGTTATCGGCGCGTCCGTGAAGATCCTCTCCGGCTACCTCCCTGGCCGTCGCGGCGACTAGCGCCACGGTGCGCGCGCGCTGGCTGTGCCTCGCCGCTCTTGCCTTCGCACCGGCATTGGCCGGGTGTGGCGGCGTCGGTAGCTCGACCGCGGCCGATAACGTCGGCGAGCAGCTGACCGTTTATTCGAGCTTGCCGCTGCAGGGTCCCGAGGGGGGAATCTCCCATCAGATCGAAGGTGGGGAGAAGCTGGCGCTCGCAAACGCCGGCGGTCACGTTGGTCGCTTCACGGTCAGCTACACCTCGCTTGACGATTCGAGTCTCACCACGGGCGAGTGGGAACCGGGGGCCACTGCCTCAGACGCCAAGGCCGCGGCACAGGACCCGACCACGATCGCCTACCTGGGCGACTACAACTCTGGCGCCACCGCGATCTCCCTGCCGCTCACCAATGCGGCCGGAAT
This sequence comes from uncultured Solirubrobacterales bacterium, assembly GCA_963831725.1. Lineage (GTDB taxonomy): Bacteria > Actinomycetota > Thermoleophilia > Solirubrobacterales > Solirubrobacteraceae > Palsa-744. The sequence goes on along the minus strand of CAWHRF010000004.1, from coordinate 1,236,668 downwards.
CCTGCAGGTCAGTCCCGCCAGCCCGTACGTCGGCCTGACGTCCTCTTTCGATGCGGGACAGGGCGAGCCAGAACGCTTCTATCTGTCCGGCAAGCGCACGTTCGGGCGCGTTGCTCCCGGCGATCGGGTCCAGGCCGCCGCGGAGGTGGACCTGATGCGCAAGCTCGGCATCCACAAGCTGTATGTGGTGATCGACCAGGACCCCTTCGACACACCGCTGGCGCAGATCGTCGCGGGCGATGCCGAGGAGGCGGGGATAAAGGTGCTGGATGAGGACACGATCATCGTCGGGCCCGGCTCGACCTTCACGGGCGAGGTCGCGAAGATCGCCAAAAGCGGCGCCGAAGCGGTGTTCGTCAGCGCGACCGCAACCGGTGAAGCGGCGGAACTCTGGCGCGAATTGCACGCGGCGGCGCCGCGCTTGGCGTTGCTTGCCTCGGCCACGATGCTCAACAGCGTGTTCACCTCGCGCTTGGGGGCGGCGGAAAGCAGCACGTTCATCGGCTCGCCGGTGCTTGCGCGCCGGCTCTATCCCGGCTCTGGCCAGGCGGTGCTTGGCGAGTACGAAAAGCGCTTTGGCGGTGTCGCGGAACCGTATGTGCTGTACGGCTATGAGGCGATGAGCGTCGTGCTCGCTTCGATTCGTGCCGCCGGCTCAGACGGCGATGACCGCCAGGCGGTGATCGACAAGTTCTTCGCCACCCACGAACGCCAGTCGGTGCTCGGTGTCTATTCGATGCGGTCGAGCGGCGAAACGACGCTGTCGAGCTATGCGATCGATCGCATCGCAGGCGGCGCACCAGTGTTCTGGCGGGCATTCGACACCTCCGAATGAGGGGCCGCGGGGACGCTCCTGCGCGGCATCTTCGGTCAATCGTCGTCGAGCGTGGAGCGCAGCGCCGCATCCAGCTGTGGGTAGCCGAACTGGTAGCCGAGCACCAACGCCTTCGCGGGCAGCACCCGCGCGCCGCAGGTCACGATCTCTGCCATCTCGCCGTACAGCAGTCGCAAGGCCGCGCCGGGGATCGGCAGCAGCGAGGGACGGTGCAGTGCACGGCCCAGCGCCTTCGAGAAGTCACGGTTGCGCTGTGGCGCGGGCGCCGTCGCATTGATCGGCCCGTGCCAAAGCTCGCTGTCGATCGCGCTCAGCACGATCCCCACCAGGTCATCGACATGGATCCATGAGACGAACTGGCGCCCATCCGCGACCGGGCCACCCACGCCGAGCTTGAACGGTGGCAGCATCTTGCCGAGCGCTCCACCATTGCGGTCGAGCACCACGCCCGTGCGCACCGATGCGACGCGCATTTCGAGCGCCTGCGCCTCCAGCGCCTCCAACTCCCAATCGCGGCAGGTGCGCGCGAGGAAATCCTGCCCGGCGGGCACATCCTCGTCGATCGGCTCATCGCCGTGCGCGCCGTAGTAGCCGATCGCCGAGCTGCTCAGGAGCGTTCGCGGACGCTCGCCCCGCTTGAGCGCCGCGAGTCCCAGCACCAGGTGCTTGGTGCCGCTCACACGGCTGTCACGGATCGCCTGCTTGGCGCTCGCACTCCAACGTTGGGCCACGTTCTCTCCGGCCAGGTGCACCACCGCGTCGCGTCCGGCCAGTGCGGCTGTGGGAGCCGGTTCGCCCAGCAAGTCCCAGCGCGTGGCATTGTGTATTCCCGGGAGTCTTTCCTGCGCGCTCTCGGGGTCGCGTGTCAAGACCGTCACCTCGTCGCCGCGTGCCAGCAGCGATGCGACCACTCGCGGGCCGATCAGGCCCGTTGCTCCTGTGAGTGTCACCCGCATCGGCGGTCCCTTTCTATCTCACCCGCAGTGAGCCCATCGAGCGGTACCCAACAGCTCGGTTGCCCATTCATTCTTAGTCCGGATTCGCGCGGGCTGCTACTCGCCTATCCCCGTCAGCGTATCGCCATGGGCGAAGCCGACCTCTTGGCCGGCTAGCGCGTTTCCACTCGCGCGTGCCTGTTCGGCGACCGCGCTTGCGACCGCGGGGGCCACGTCGCGATTGAACACCGAGGGGATGATGTAGTCCTCGCGCAGCTCCCGCTCGTCCACGATCGCGGCGATCGCATGCGCGGCAGCCATCTTCATCTCCTCGGTGATCGCTTTCGCGCGCACATCCAGGGCGCCGCGGAAGATCCCGGGGAAGCACAGCACGTTGTTGATCTGGTTGGGGTAGTCCGAGCGACCCGTGGCCATGATCCGCACGTACGGCGCGGCCTCCTCGGGAATCACCTCGGGGTTGGGATTGGCCATCGCGAACACCATCGCGTTCTCGTTCATCTTCGCGAGCGCCTCCACGGGCAGCGCGCGCGCGCCGGACAGCCCGATCAGCAGGTCGGCGCCCTCGATCGCGTCCGCCGGCGCTCCGGTGCGATGCTCGCGGTTGGTCACCTCCGCGTACCAGCGCTTCACCGAGTTCATCGTGCCGTCCTCGTAATCGGCGCGCGTGGTGCTGAGCGTCCCGCGCGAATCGCAGCCGACGATCTCGCGCACTCCCGCCTCGAGCATGATCTTCGTAACGGCCACTCCCGCCGCGCCGAGACCGATCACGAGCACTTTCAAATCGGCCAGGTTGCGACCTGTGAGCTTGACCGCGTTCAGCAGCGCTGCCATCACCACCACCGCGGTGCCGTGCTGGTCGTCGTGGAACACGGGGATGTCAAGCTCGGCCTTCAGGCGCTCCTCGACCTCGAAGCAGCGCGGCGCGGAGATGTCCTCGAGGTTGATCCCTCCGAAGGAGGGTGCGATCAGCTCAACGGCGCGCACGATCTCATCGGTGTCCTTCGTGTCGAGGCAGATCGGGAACGCGTCGACGCCTGCGAACTCCTTGAACAGGCACGCCTTGCCCTCCATCACCGGCATCGCCGCGGCCGGCCCGATGTCGCCGAGGCCCAGCACCGCGGTGCCATCGCTCACAACCGCAACCGTGTTGCGCTTGATCGTGTACTGAAACGCCTTGTCGGGATCGTCCTTGATCGCGGTGCACACGCGTGCCACGCCGGGGGTGTAGGCCATCGAGAGGTCGTCGCGCGTCTTCAGGGGGTGCTTGTTGTGCTGCTCGATCTTCCCGCCCACGTGCATCAGGAAGGTGCGGTCGGTCGTGTCGATCACCTCGACCCCGGTCAGCGATCCGATCGCGCCGAGAATGCGGTTCCAATGCTCGCGGTCGGATGCGTCCACGACGATGTCGCGCACGCTGTGGCCCGCGTCTGCCTCCACGAGATCCACCGCGATCGTCATCCCACCCTGCTGCGCGATCGCGTCGGTTACCGCGCCCAGCATGTTCTGCCCCTCGTCAATCTTGACGCGGATCGTCAGGCGGTACTGCGCACTGGGTGTGACGCTCACTGGAAACAGGCTCCTCGAGTAGCCGACGCCGTGGTCGGGCGGCACGGCATGTTATTGGCTTCTCAATAAAGTGCTCGGGGTGGAGCGCCGCCTCTTTCTGATCGACGGTCCCAGTCTCGTCTACCGAGCCTTCTACGCGTTGCCGGAGTCGATCGCGACGTCCACCGGCGAGCCCACCAACGCGATCTTCGGGTTCGCATCGATGCTCGTGAAGATCGTCACCGACCATGGCGTGCAGCCGACGATGGTCGCATGGGACGCTGGCACCTCCGGGCGCACGGAGCTGTTTGCCGACTACAAGGCGGGACGTCGCTCGCGCCCGGATCTGCTGAAGATGCAGTGGTCGGCGATGGACGAGCTTGTCGAGGCGTTTGGCTATCGCAACGTGAAGGTCGAGGGCTATGAGGCCGATGACGTGATCGCCTCGCTTGCCGAGCAGGCGCGGGGTGCGGGCGTCCCGGTGACGATCGTCACCGGCGACCGTGACGTGTTCCAGCTGATCGACGAGCAGGGCCTGGTGCAGGTGATGGCCACCGCTCGCGGTATCACCGAGACCAAGCTGTACGACCACCAGGCGGTGGTCGACCGCTACGGGCTGCCGCCCGAGTTGATCCCAGACTTCTACGGTCTGAAGGGCGACACGTCCGACAACATTCCCGGGATTCCGGGCATCGGCGAGAAGACCGCCAGCGAGCTGATCCAGAAGTTCGGCTCCCTGGAGGGCGTGCTCTCCCACGTGCGCGACATCGGTGGGCCCAAGCGCAAGCAGAGCCTGATCGACCACGCCGAGGACGCCCGCATGTCAAAGCTTCTGGCCACCGTGCAGCGCGACCTGCCGGTCGAGTTCGACCTCAAGAGCGAGGCGGCGCGCGAACCGGACCGCTCGCGCTTGCGCGAGGTGTTTCGTCGCTGGGAGCTGCGCGACCCGTTGCGCCGCGTCGAAGAGGCGCTCGGCGAGGCGGAGCTCGCGAAGGGCGCCTCCGCCGATGAGGTCACCCTCACCGGGCGTGTGCGCGAGGGCTCCGTGGCTGACATCGCAAACCTCAAGACGGCGAGCGGCACCCGCCCGCGGGAGCTGTGCCTCGCCGTGCGCGCCGCCGAGGTGGAGGAGGGCGAGCTGTTCGCCCTCGGCTCGCCCTGGCGCTTCGCGATCACCCCAGACCCTCCCCCGGCGGGGGCGGCGCAGGGCAAGAAGGCGGCCGCGCGCGCCTCGCGAGCGGGGGTGCTGCTCGGCGACTGCGCCGATCCGGAGGAGGTTGTACGGGCCTGCGACGAGCAGGCGGTGGTTGCCCATGACGCCAAGACGCTCGGTGCGGTGCCGTCGCGGCTCGTGCACGACACGATGCTCGGTGCCTACCTGCTGGAGCCCGCGCGACGCGGCTATCCCTTCGCGGAGCTGTGCGAAGAGCGCGGGTTCGCCGCCGAGGTCGAGGATCCGCTGGCAGGCGAGGCGCTGCTGTTGAGCGCGCTCGCGGCGTGGCAGCGCGAGCAGATCTCAGGTCGTGGGCTCCAGGGCGTGATGTGCGACATCGAGCTCCCGCTCGTCGCGGTGCTGCGCGAGATGGAGCTGCTCGGCGTGCGCCTCAACCTGGAGTGCTTGCAGGAGATAACGGGGCGTGTGCGTGAGGAGATCATGGGCCTCGAACAACGCATCTACGAGCTGGCCGGCGAGGAGTTCACGATCGGCTCGCCCCAACAGCTTGGGGAGATCCTGTTCGTCAAGCTTGGCCTCTCGCGCAAGCGCCGCGGCAAGACCGGCTTCTCGACCGACGCGCGCGTGTTGCAGGCGATTCGCGAGGAGCACAAGATCGTGCCCTGTATCGAGCGCTGGCGCGAGCTCTCCACGTTGATAAAGACATATCTGGACGTGCTGCCCGAGCAGGTGGACGAGCGCTCGCGCATCCACACCACGTTCCTGCAGGCCGGGGCGCAGACCGGGCGTCTGGCCTCAACCAACCCGAACATGCAGAACGTCCCGATCCGCACGCCCCTGGGTCGAGAGATCAGGGGCTGCTTCGAGGCCGAGCAGGGACGCTTGCTGATCTCCGCCGACTACTCGCAGATCGAGCTGCGCGTGCTGGCGCACATCGCCGACGAGCCTGTGCTGAAGGAAATCTTCGAGCGCGGCGAAGACGTGCACACGGCGACGGCCTCACAGGTGTTCGAGGTCGGGGTGGGTGGGACCCCAAAAATCGATCCGGGCATGCGCTCGAAGGCGAAGATGATCAACTATGGGATCGTCTATGGGCTCTCCGACTATGGGCTTGCCGACCGCCTCAACATTCCCCTGGAGGAGGCCAAAACGTTTATCGACGCCTACCTGGAGCGCTTCCCGCGCGTGGCGGCCTTCATCGCCGAGACGATCGAGTCCGCCAAGCAGGAGGGCCACGTCAAGACCTTGTGGGGTCGCCGTCGCCAGATCCCCGAGCTGCAGGCCCGCAACTACCAGGTGCGCACGCTCGGCGAGCGCCTGGCTGTCAACACCGTGATCCAGGGCACGGCGGCCGACATCATCAAGCTTGCGATGGTGCGCTGCCACGACGCGCTGCGCGAGGGTGAGCTCGACACCCGGCTGATCCTCACGATCCACGACGAGCTGCTGTTCGAAGCGCCACCCGAGCACATCGACGCGGCGCGCGAGCTGATCGAACGGGAGATGACCGGCGTGTGGGATCACTTCCCGCCGCTCGCCGTGGATGTGGGAGTCGGGCGCAATTGGCTGGAGGCCAAGTGATGGATGGTGGGCAACCCACACGGACCGCGACCCGACCGGAGTGCCCTCTCCGACAGGAGTGCCCTCTCCGACAGGACTGCCCTCTCCGACAGGACTGCCCTCTCCGACAGGGATGCCCGGTGCGAGTGGGGCGGTCGCGTCCGTGAGCCGCCTGCTGGCCGTCGGGTTGGTGGCGGTCGCCGGCGTGCTGGTCGGCGCGCAGCCGGCGGTCAACGCGCGTCTTGGCCGTGCCGTTGGCGCCGTTCCCGCCGCTGCCGTCTCATTCACGGTCGGAACGGTTGCGTTGCTGCTGATCGTCTCGTTCACCAACGAAGGGTTCGGCAGTCTCGCCAACGTCGGCAAGGCTCCCTGGTGGGCGTTCGTGGGCGGGCTGCTGGGGGCGGCGTATGTGACGGTCGCGATCCTCACGGTGCGCACGCTCGGCGTCAGCGCTCTGACGGCTGTGGTGATCGCCGGCCAGCTCACCGCCGCCGTGCTGATCGACCGCTTCGGCCTGCTGGGGATCGCCAAGCAGCCGATCGGCACAACCCGCATTCTGGGACTCGTGCTGCTCGTGGCCGGCGTGGTGCTGGTCGTGCGGCGTTAGTGCTCCTCTAGCGGTTCGCCTCGGCAACCGCGATTCGCTCGCGGGGTCGGGGAGTCCGATCTCGCGGTGCGAGCCCCGTGCTCAGATCGGCCGGCTCGTCGTCCACGCTCGCACGCGGCCCCTCCATGCGCGCGCAGGCAGCGCCCTCGTTGAAGCCCACGGAGGGCAGCTTGAAGGCGGCGTTGAAGCGCGAGCGCAGGTTCTCGAGGGCGATCAGGTTCACCAACTCGACTAGTTCGGCGTCGTCGAAGCGCGAGCGCAGCTTAGCGAACAGATCGTCGCCGACCTGGACCGGCGTCAATGTCATGCCGACCGCCAGGTCGAGTACCAACCGCTCGGTCTCCTCGAAATGTGGGCTCTCACGGTATCGGTAGAGATCGTCTATCTGTTGTTGGTTTACGTCCCAAGCCAACGCCTGCTGCGAAGCGATGTCTTGGCACATCTCGCAGCCCTGCATCACTGCGGACTTGAGCTGGACCAGCCCGCGCAGGTGCTGGTCGACACGCGGCTTGCTGGCGACCGCTCGCTCCAGCAGTCCATAGCCGACGAGCAGCGACGTGCGATGCGCGCGCACCGGAATGTCGGGCGTAAGTTCGCGCTTGCCCGTCATCCGGCCGAATTCCCGACGGACCATACGGTAGATGACTCGCACGACTGGATTGGCCTTGTTGGCCGGGACGCCCTCGATTCTGCTCATCTCGCGCTCCTTTGTCGTTGACGGCGCAGCGTGTCCTCACGTCCTCGTATCCCACGATATGGTGGTTGTGGTGCCCCGTAAAGGACCACTCTGACACTCAGTATGGGAACCAATTCCGGTCCTGAGTTGCTGCTGGTGCTCGACCGCGAGGCACGTCGTCCGCTGCGTGCCCAGCTCGAGGACGGCCTGCGAGACGCGGTGCGCTCAGGGCGTTTGCCGGCCCGCGCCCGGCTTCCGGCGACGCGTGTGCTGGCGGCCGACCTCGGTGTATCGCGACGGCTGGTGGTTGACGCCTACGCACAACTGCTGGCCGAGGGCTATCTGCTTGCGAGGCCGGGCGCCGGCACATTTGTGGCCGAGACGGCGACCGCGCCGTCGGAGTCGACCGTTGAGGTCGCCCGGCGCGTGCCCGCGTTCGACTTCTTCCCCGGATACCCGGACTTGGCCACGTTTCCCAGGAGCGCATGGCTGCGCGCCATGCGTGAAGTGCTGCGCGAGGTCCCCGATCGGGACTTCGGCTATCCCGACCCGCGGGGCACGCCCGAGTTGCGCTCCGCGATCGCCGCGCATCTGCGCCGCGTCCGCGGTGTGGTCGCCGATCCTCGAGCGATCGTCATCTGCTCAGGCGCCGCGCAGGGCTTTGCGCTGCTTGCGAGAGCCCTCGGGGAACCGCGTATCGCGGTCGAGGATCCGGGTCTGCCACCGCATCGCGCGATCATGATCGCCCACGGGGCCTCGCTTGTGGCGCTCCCTGTCGACGCGGAGGGAGCCAGCGTGCCGGATCTGCCCTCGCTGGCCCGCGACGGCGGGCCGATCGATGCGGTGCTCGTGACGCCCGCGCATCAGTCGCCGACAGGTGTGGGGCTGTCGCCTTCGCGCCGTGCCGCGCTGCTCCGCTGGGCGGGCGAGACCGAGGGCGTGATCGTGGAGGACGATTACGACGCCGAGTATCGCTACGACCGCCCGCCACTGGCCGCTATGCAGGGGCTGGCGCCGGATCGCGTGGTGTACATGGGGACGGTCAGCAAGACGCTCGCTCCCGCTCTGCGCCTGGGTTGGCTCGTGCTTCCCCAGCGCTTGCTCGACGCTGTGGCTGGGGCCAAGGCGCTGTCCGACGGTGGCTGTCCGACGCTGGATCAGCTCGCGCTGGCGCGGCTGATGGAGAGTGGTGCCTACGATCGGCACATGCGCACCGCACGCCGGCGCTACCGTGCGCGGCGGGACGCGCTCGTACTGGCGCTGGCACGTCATCTCCCCGGCGCTCGGGTAACCGGCCTGGCGGCCGGGCTGCACGCGATCGTGCGGCTCGAGCGTCCGGTCGATGGACTGGCGATCGTCAGCTCCGCGCGAAGCCACTCGGTGGGCGTGTATCCGCTTGGCTATTCCTTCATGGAGCCAAGGCCCGTCCATGACGGTCTGATCCTGGGTTACGCCAACCTCACAGAGCCCGCGATCGAAGAGGGCATCAGGCGATTGGCGCAGGCACTGGAGGAGATCTCGTCCTGAAGCGCTCAGGCGGTGACCGTCGCCGGCATGTGCACGGGCTTGCCGGTCTCGCGTGGATTCGCACCCACAAACGACGGCGGGGCGATATCCAGGTAACGGTTGAACGCCCACGCGCACGCGCGCTCGGAGGCGAGCGTGCGAGCCAGAACCGTGATCGCCCGAGTCGATGTGAGCTGCCCAACGGCGCGCTGGGTGTTGAGCAACCAACGGTACTTGCGCTCGTGCGCGTCGGAGAACGCGCCGTAGCGCGCGAGTGCCTGCTCGCGCGTCGCGTGACCTTCGAGCACGGGACGCAGCTCGCGGGCACACGCGATCCCGAAATAGAACGCCGTGCGGATCCCCTCCGCGGTCAGCGGCAGGCAGTGTCCGGCTGAGTCGCCCACGAAGAACACCCCGTCCTCGATCGCGGGTCGCAGTTGGTGGGGGATCCAGTTCCCCTGGTAGCCGTCGGCCGGCAGCCCCAGATCGCTCGCCAGGCGCACCGTCGGCTCCTTGACGTGATGGGAGGGCCAGAACGAGCCGACGCCCACGCGCAACTCGCCGGTCGCCGGAAAGCTCCACGCGTAACCGGCTCGTATGTACTCGGGGTCGATCCACAGCTCCAGCTCCTCGCCTGTGCCGTCCGGATGGACCTCCAGGCCCCGCGAGAGGCGTGCGTTCGGGGGCTGGATCGCGGCGGTTTTGGACAGCACTCGGCGCCAGCCGAGCGCATCCACGATCAATGGCGCCGTGAGGTCTCCGCGGTCGGTGTGCACGGTGTGCCCGTCGCGGCCGCTCACCGTCGCCGTCTCGAACTCGGTGTGGCTCGGCGCGGCCTGGCTCCACAGCAGCGCGCACAGCTCGCGATAGTCGAACGTCGAGAACGTCCAGGGCAGCTGCCAGCGCGCCGTGGTCCAAGGCGTGTGCACCACCAGCTCGCCGAAGGTCTGGCGCAACGACCCTTGAAGATCCATCGCCTCCAGCCAGCCGGTCGGGATGCCGCAGGCCGAGGTCTGGCGCTCTCCGATCTCATAGCGATCGACCACGAGCACACGAGCCCCGGTCCCCGATAGCTCGCGGGCGAGCGCGAGGCCGCCAAACGACGCCCCGCACACGAGCACGTCGCAATCGCGTTGCAACGGCGTGCGCTGCGCCCCGCGCTTGGTCGCTCTAACCGGCATCGACGGTCAATGATATTTACCCCATCGATTCCCACGGGCCCCCGAGCGGATGGCACGGGGGTCGCTGGGCCTGGCGGAGCCCGCCGATCGCAATCGAGCCGCACCGCGGCCGTGGGGTCCAGGCCCCAGGCGACGATGCTGCGCTAGGCTTCGACCGGTGCAAACCCTTATAGAGAATCCCCAGGCCCATGTGGTCGAGGGGTCAAACGGACTGCTGCTCGAAATCGACGGGCAGATAGTCCCCAACTACGACGCCACGATGCAGCCCTTCGAGGAGGGCGAGGTCGTGACGGGCAATGTCGTGCGCATCGACAAGGACGAGGTGCTGGTCGACATCGGCTACAAGTCCGAGGGAGTCATTCCCGCCGGCGAGCTGTCGATTCGCAAGTCGGTCGATCCGCGTGAGGAGGTGTCGCTCGGCGAGGAGGTCGACGCGATGGTCCTCACCAAGGAGGACCAGGACGGGCGCCTGATCATGTCCAAGAAGCGCGCCCGCTTCGAGAAGGCGTGGCGGCGCATCGAGGCCGCCGCCGAGTCGGGCGAGCCGGTGATCGGCTCGGTCATCGAGGTCGTCAAGGGCGGTCTGATCATCGATCTGGGGGTGCGCGGTTTCCTGCCCGCCTCGCTTGTCGACATCCGCCGTGTGCCGAACCTCGACGAGTACATGGGCACGCAGATCGAGACGAAGGTGATCGAGCTCAATCGTTCGCGCAACAACGTGGTGCTCTCGCGCCGCGCGGTGCTCGAAGGAGGAGCGCAAGGAGGTCCGCCAGCAGATTCTCGACCGCCTGCAGCCCGGCCTCGTGGTGGAGGGCCAGATCTCCAACATCGTGGACTTCGGCGCGTTCGTGGACCTCGACGGAATTGACGGTCTGATCCACATCTCAGAGCTTTCCTGGTCGCACGTGAATCATCCGAGCGAGATCCTCAACATCGGCGACACCGTGCAGGTGAAGGTTCTCGACATCGATCGCGACCGCCAGCGCATCTCGCTTGGTCTCAAGCAGACCCAGGAAGACCCGTGGCAGCGGATCGTGGACACCTACAACGTCAACGACGAGCTTGCCGGCAAGGTCACGAAGGTCGTCACGTTCGGCGCGTTCGTTGAGGTGCTCGACGGCGTCGAGGGGCTGGTGCACATCTCAGAGCTCGCCGGCCACCATGTCGAGAGCCCGCGCGAGATCGTGCATCCAGGCGATGAGATCCGCGTGAAGATCCTCGAGATCGACTCCGAGCGCAGGCGCCTGTCGCTGTCGGCCAAGCGCGTGGAGGATCAGATCCTGCCGCTGCCCCGCCCGGATGCGCCGGCCGCATCGCCGGCCGAGCCCGAGGCTGTCGCCGAGGAGCAGGTGGTGCTCGAGGATTCGCTCGACGTGGCCGTGGGCGAGGACGCCGGCGAGCTTGCCGCCGATCGGGCTGCCGCCGAGGTCGTTGCGCAAGCATCGGCTGTTGAGGCGCCTGCTGCCGCCGAGGTTGTTGCTGAGGCACCCGCTGCTGAGGCGCCTGCTGTTGAGGCGCCCGCTGTCGTCGAGCCCGCTGTCGAGGAACCCGCCGCGGCTGAGCAATCGGTCGCGGAGGTTGCGACACCGGAGGTTCCCGCTGAGGAGCAGCCCACAGTTGAGGAGCCCACAACGGAGGCTCCCGTCGCCGAGGCAGCCGAGCAGGAGCCTGTCGCGGAGGTTGCATCCGAGGAGCAGGTCGCCGAGGTTGATCGGTCCGCGGACGAGCAGTCCGCCGGCGAGCAGACACAAGACTGACGGGGGTCTGAGGGCCGGTGCAGCCCGTGGCGCCGTTCGTCGGGCTCACCGGCGGTATGGGAGCGGGCAAGTCGACCGCTCTGAAGGCGCTGCGAGGGCTCGGTGCGCAGGTGCTTTCGACCGATGCGGTCGTGCACGAGTTGTATGGCGAGGAACGGGTACTGGATGCGATCGTGGAGCGTTGGGGCTCAGAGGTCGCGCCGGACGGGGTTGTCGATCGAGCCGCGGTTGCGGCGAAGGCGTTCGCGGGCGGGGCGGAGGACCGTGGATGGCTGGAGGGCCTCTTGTGGCCGCTGGTGGGCGCACGTATCGCCGCGTGGCTCGAGTCCGTGCGCGCGCTGCGTCCGCCCCCAAGGGCCGCGGTAGTAGAGGTGCCGCTGCTGTTCGAGGCGGGAATGGAGCGCGGCTTTGACGCGACGATCGCCGTGATCGCGCAGGAGGAGATGCGCGCTCAGAGGGCTGCCGGGCGCGGCCACGCGCTCGCCGACGAGCGCGTGGCGCGCCAGCTCTCCCAGGAGGAGAAGGCGCGGCGTGCGACCTTCGTGGTGCACAACGACGGCAGCGAAGCCGACTTGCGGCGCGAGTTGGCCGACGTGCTTGGCAAGCTATCGGGATGAGTGCGCAACGGTCTCCGGCGGCCGCTCGCGGTCGGAACGGCCGCGCCGTCTACGCGTCGAGTCGCCGCGCGCGTGGGCATGGTCCCTTCGCGCGTGGGGCGCGCGGGCTCGTGAAGGCGCTCATAGCGTTTGCGATCGTGGCGGCGCTCGCGGTCGCGCTGGTGGCGCGCATCGAGCACGCACTGCCGGGCGAGAGCCTGCCGCTCACCGACGTGGCGGTGATTCGCGAACAGGCGAGCGAAAAGCATCTCGACCCGGCGTTGATCGCGGCGGTGATCTACGCGGAGACGAAGTTCGAACCGCGAACCTCCTCAGCAGGGGCATTGGGACTCATGCAGCTGTTGCCCACGACGGCCGAATACATCGCTCACCTGTCGGGCGGTGTGCGGTTCACGACCAGCGACCTGGCCACGCCAAAGGTCAACGTGGCGTACGGCAGCTGGTATCTGCGCTATCTGCTCGACCACTACGAAGGCAACGAGCTGGAGGCTGTGGCCGCATACAACGGCGGCATGTCGAACGTCGACGCGTGGGTGGCGGCGGCAAAGGACGAGGGACATAGCTTGAGCACGGCCGAAATCCCCTTTCCCGAGACGCGCGCATACGTCGAACGGGTGATGCGCGTCCAGGCTGAATACCGCAAGCTGTATCCGCGCCAGCTCGGGCTAACGTAGAGCGCGATGCCACCGTTCAAGCTCGATCCGGCGTTCACGCCCACCGCCGACCAGCCGAAGGCGATCGACGCGCTGTCGGAGGGCGTGCGCGAGGGCGATCGCTTCCAGACGCTGCTCGGCGCGACCGGCACCGGCAAGACGATGACGATGGCGGGTGTGATCGCCGAGGTGCAGAAGCCCTCGCTTGTGATCGCCCACAACAAGACGCTGGCCGCCCAGTTGTGCAACGAGTTCCGCACGTTCTTCCCCGAGAACGCGGTCGAGTATTTCGTGTCCTACTACGACTACTACCAACCCGAGGCCTACGTTCCCAGCCGGGATCTCTACATCGAGAAGGACTCGGCGATCAATCAGGAGGTCGATCGCCTCAGGCACGCCGCCACCGCCGCGGTGTTCGCGCGCCGCGACGTGATCGTGGTGGCGTCGGTGTCGTGCATCTACGGTCTCGGCTCGCCCGAGACCTACGAGATGAACATGCAGATACTGCGTCGCGGCGAGGAGATCGACCGCGACAAGCTGCTGCGCAAGCTCGTGTCGATTCAGTACACCCGCAACGACAGCGTGCTCTCGCGCGGTAGCTTCAGGGTGAAGGGGGAGACGCTCGAGGTGTTCCCGGCGTATGCCGAGACGGCGTTCCGCGCGACGTTGTTCGGCGACGAAGTCGAGCGCCTGCAGCACTTCGATCCGCTCACCGGAGAGTTGATCGCCGACGACCTGGAGCATGTGGCGATCTGGCCTGCGACCCACTACAACGTCAAGGAGGGCACGATCGAGGACGGGGTGGCGGCGATCGGCAGGGAATTGAACGAGCGCTGCGAGCAACTGGAGGCCGACGGCAAGCAGCTCGAGTCCCACCGCTTGCGCCAGCGCACCCAGTACGACATGGAGATGCTGCGCGAGATGGGCTTCTGCTCGGGGATCGAGAACTACTCGCGCATCCTCGATGGGCGCAAGCCGGGCGAGCGGCCGTACTGCCTGATCGACTATTTCCCCGAGGATTTCGTGTGCTTCATCGACGAGTCCCACCAGACTGTGCCGCAGATCGGCGGGATGTTCGAGGGCGACCGCTCGCGCAAGAGCACGCTCGTGGACTATGGCTTCAGGTTGCCCAGCGCGATGGACAATCGCCCGCAGACCTTTGACGAGTTCCTCTCGATCACCCCGCAGCTTGTGTTCGTGTCGGCCACGCCGGGCGAATACGAGCGCACGCGCTCACAGCGGATCGTGGAGCAGATCGTGAGGCCCACCGGAGTGGTGGATCCAGAGATAGACGTGCGTGAGACGCGCAACCAAATCGACGATCTGATGAACGAGATCCGCAAGCGTGTGGATGTGGACGAGCGGGTGCTCGTGACGACGCTCACCAAGAAGATGAGCGAGGACCTCTCCCAGTACTTGATCGAGATGGGCTTCAAGGTACGCTACCTGCACTCGGAGATCGACACGCTGGAGCGCATCCAGATCATTCGCGACCTGCGGCTCGGCGAATACGATGTGCTCGTCGGTGTGAACTTGCTGCGTGAGGGGTTGGACCTGCCTGAGGTGTCGCTGGTGGCGATCCTCGACGCCGACAAGGAGGGCTTCATGCGCGGGGAGACCTCGCTGATCCAGACGATCGGCCGCGCGGCGCGCAACGTGAAGGGCACCGTGTTGATGTACGCCGACAAAGAGACGAAGGCGATGAAGGCCGCGATCGAGGAGACCGACCGCAGGCGCGAGATCCAGGTCGCCTACAACGAGGAGCACGGGATCACCGCGTCGAGCATCGTCAAGGGGATCTCCGACATCGCCGAGTTCCTGCAGGCCGAGTCGAAGGTGCCAAAGGGGCGTCGGCGCTCGAAGGCAGCCAGGGCGAAGGCGAAGGAGATGCCACAGCACGAGCTGGAGCGAATGGTGGTGGAACTCGAGGAGGAGATGATCGCGGCCGCCGACGACCTGCGCTTCGAGTACGCCGCGCAGCTGCGCGACGAGATCAGGGAGCTGCGCCGTGAGCTTCGAGAGGTCCACGCGAGCGAGGGATCGGCGATGCAGACGGAGACAGACGAGACTCCCGCGGGCGAGGTCGCATAGGATGACGTGCCGTGGAGCTTGACCGTCAGCAGATCGAGAGGCGCGACTTCCCGATCGTGCGCCGTGGGTATGACCCGGCGACCGTGGACGCTCACCTGCGCGCACTGTCGGCCGAGGTCGAGGAGCTTCAGCATGAGGCCGAGCACCGCGGCCAGGAGTCGCTCGCCTCGGTGGCCGGCACGCAGGTGCAGGGCATCCTTGAGGCCGCTCAGGCCACAGCGGAGACGATCCAGAGCGAGGCGGCTCGGGACGCACAACGGGTGCGCGAGGCAGCCGACGCCGACGCGCGACGGACTCGCGAGGAGGCGATCGCCCGCGCACGCGAGCACGTGGCGGCGGTTTCCCAAGCCACCGAGGTGCTGCTCGCCCGGGTCGGCTCGATCGACGGCGAGACGCGGACGTTGGTTGAGAGTCTGCGCGCCGGCGCCGGCCGCCTTGCCGGAGATCTCACGACAGTCGAGACTGAGATGGAGGCGCTGTATGACGCGGCGGCGGGGCGCGTCTCGAGCGGCAGGGGTGGCGTGGCCGCAGACGGGTCGCCTGCAGAGGACGATCTCGGTGAGAGCGGCGTCAGCCGGCTCCAACCGGTCGCGGCGCCTGCTGAGGCGTTCGTCGGAGCTCACGCCGAGCCGGACGTCGAGTTGGTGGCTCAGTCCTACGTGGACGCGGCCACCGGGCCAGAGCCGCTCGCGGGCGAGTCTCCGGCGCACGAGGAGCCGCTGTTCGCCCACGAGACGCCCAGCGAGCCGGCGCCCGTCGGCGACCTCGACGGTGCGCGCCTGGTGGCGCTCAACATGGCGCTCAACGGCGACTCGCGTCAAGACACGGGGCGCTACCTGGCCGAGAACTTCCAGATCGCCGAGCCCGAGCGACTGCTTAACGAGGTTTACGCAGCCATCGAAGGGTAGGGACGCTCGGGAAGCTCAGTCCCCCACAGTCAACGGCTCGCCTGAATGTGACTTTCCCGCGACCGCGCGCAGCGCCACGTTCTGATGCTTGGTGACATACCAGTAGTGGATGAACAAGGGAATGATCAGTAGGCCACCGGGGAAATAGAGCAGGAAGGCCATTGTCGGGTCGATCTGCTCGTGACGCTCGACGCCGACGAGGCGTTGTGCCCGCTTAATGCGTTGCCCGTAGTTGTAGACCGACAGCAGCGGGGGGACGATCAACCATCCGCCGATGAGCACCGCGAGAACCGACTGAGCGGGACTTGACTGCGCGAGGTTCTGGTCATCCTCGGCAATTCCGATGTCCTTGAGCTCGTCGTTGACGAAGTAATACCAGCAGAAATAGTAGATCCCGAGCGTCAGGACCGTCAGCCCTAGGCCTACCCAAAAGCTTCTGATCTTCCCCGCTCCGCCTTTGCCGAACTCGACTTCTTGTGCCATGTCCCACCTCCTTGCGTGTCCAGGTCTTTTCAGCCATCGCGTAGTTGATCGCCTGCCACTTGTGGCGCGAGTGTATGCGATAAACTCAGATTTGTCGCCTGATCGGGATTCGCCGTATCCCTGTGCCCTCGGCTGGAGAACAAGCAAGGCGTCAGAGCAGAGATGTCCAACGCTCGCGTCTGACGGTGGACGATCTCGATGTCGCTGCGCTTCTGGTCAGCGCCGCTCAGTACTTGCCGGAGATCAGGTTCCAGGCGCGGTGCAGCTTGTCGGACATGCCAGGAGTGCCCTCGGCCGGGTCGTCCTTCATGACCGCGGGATTCTCGCTCGGCGCTGGCAGGTCGCCGCAGGCGGCGGTGTCGAGCCTAAGCGTGACCGCATGCTCGTGGATCGCCTCAACGTCGTCGGCGTCGGCGAAGCGGTGCTCGTCGTGGCCTACGTGCTCGGCGATCACGATCCCGTCGAAGACGTCCTCCTCGGGCACGCTGAGCACGTGCGTGACCTCGCCGATCTGCTCGCCGTCGCAGCTGTAGACAGGGGTACCGGGGTCGAGTACCTCGTAGGAGATCGGTAGTCCTGGGTCGTCCATGTCGATCAGCATATCGTCCTGCCGCCCGATAATGCTGAGCAGTTGTCCGGGCGCCCATTAGTTCCGCCGAATACGCTCAGTCGTCGCTATTCCTAGTCTTTCGGTATGCGGTGTTTCCTAGCTGGTCTGCTCGTCAGAAGGAAGCTCGTCTGTCCTGACGGCGCGAACCCGCGGAAGCACGGGCGCTGGCGGACCATTGTGATCGCGAGCAAATCGCTTGATCTGTGATGCAATCTTGTGCAGCACGTCATCGAGTTGTGTGACGCGCTCGGTCGCCGCTAGTGGGACCGGCTCATAGGCGGTGTCGCTGTCGTTGACACGCCACGCAAACAGACCCGCTCCGTCGAGGTAGGTCTTTACCAGTGCGTCCGCCTCTCGTGCGAGTAGCGCGATGTCATCTGCATTGACTGTCCGAGCTGGCTTTGACTTGTAAACTCTGAGGTGCCCGCGGCGTAGACGCGCTGCCCAAAGGAAGTAGGTCTTTGGTGGGCTAGATTCGCGCCAGTCATCCCAATGCTCAATTACTGTCTCGCGGTCGCGGCGAAAGAGCTTGAGGTCGGTGGCGGCGAACTTAAGCTCCTTGCGCCGGTTGGTGAAGTCGGCTATGGCGCCCCGCTCAGGATATTGGCTGTACGCAGGGGCACCGGTTACCTTGGTCTCGACACAGATGAGGGGATCTTCGTCGCGGTCCGGCCATGCTAGATCTACTTGATGAAGTTGTGAGAATCCTTGTACCCTTGTCAACGGTGCTACGCGCTGTGATGTGTGGTTCTCCAGCAACGCAGCGAGCAGTTGAGCGAACCAGTTTCCCTTTCCGCGGTATACGGCAGCAAGTCGCTCGCCTTGGTTCTTGCTCGAGCCCATGCCTCTGGGGATCAGATTAGAGCGTCGGTATGCGTCGAGACACCACATAAGGGCGAGCCACTCGTCTTGCACATCGGCAAACTGACGTACTCCGTTGTCCGTTACGTGAGCCAGCAAGGCATCCCAGCGTTGACCAGGATGACCGACAGTACGCTCCAATTGCAGAGCGTCATTCTCATCGGACAATGTCGTTCTCCTTACGGCCTATGCGCCGCTCGCGCAGCAACAATGCTGCCTGTGCGAGTTGGTCAGCGTGTTCTCTTGAGATATCCATGACCTTGCATAGCAGAATGTCATCGATACGCTTAACTACATTGGTCCAAAGGCCTTGGCGTAGTCGTGCATCCAACTTTAAATGTTCACCCTTAACGATGTTCCACGCCATATCTATATGTGCAGGGCTTGGAACTGGCAACTGCGCAGCCTCTCGCGGCTCCATCTTGAGGATCCCGCCACCGTATGAACGCCCGTTAATCTCAGCTCCAATCATCGTGACGGAGTTGAGGGCGAGTAGCGGTAGCGCTAGCTTTGGTAGTTGACGGCGTCCTTGACGTAGATGTAGTCCATGCATGGAATTGACGAAGGTGACTTTGGCTGTGTTTGTCATAAGGCGTGGATAGCGATGCGACATGTAAGTAAAGAACAGGTCCGGTGGTGATACGGCTGGCGGCCTCCACCATGGCTCGCGAATCCTACACTTGTAAGCGTCATGGATCTTCTGCGCCTTACCGACGGCGAGATAATCGGCTAGTGATGAAGATTTATCCGCAACGGCCGGCCGCAACAGCCATACACGCTCGTCGAGTTCGCGTAGCTGTTGCCAGTCCCTATTGCGGAAGCTAAGGCCTCGCAAGTGCTTGGTTCCCGGTGGGCTTATCTTAAGTAGCTGGTGCTCGGAAAGTCCGTACTGTTGTCTGGTTGCCTCGGTGAGTGTAAAGAAACTGTTGGCTCCCGTGACTGTTCCGAGTTCTGGTTTGCCATAATGCTCGAGCGGCACATAGTGCTCAGTTGAGACCGCACGAAATAGATTGCGATGGCGTGTCGAGAGCAAAAGGTCAGTCCACTTGCCGCTCTCGGTCGCCGGTACGCTGACCCCGTCAAACGGCCCCAACGCGGCAAGGTCTTGGGCATCGTTAATATAATGCAGGGCGAAGGCCCCACTTCCGGGACCCTCACCTTCGGCCACAACAAGTACAACCTTCTCGAGTACCTCGGCGAACTGCAATTGCTCAAAGACGACTAGGTGGACTTTCTCAAATCGTTGTAGTAGCCAGCGGCGAACCGGCTCGGCGTAATGCACTGTGAGGAGCTCTGCCGGGAGTACCATCGCTAGTCGTCCGCTGGGCTTTAGGAAACCGCACGCGTGTGCGAGGAGGGCTGCCCAAGAGGATGCGAGGCCCGAAAGTCGCACCCCTTGTGCAAGGGCCGCCGAGATGGAGCGCTTCCTTGTCGTGCCTGTGTGGTTTTGGTAGCGCACAAACGGCGGATTTCCAATTACAGCGTCCATTTCTGGCAAGGGGCACCCAAGTTGTGCGGGGGTTGGCACTGAGAAGAAATCTGCTGCCATGAGGTGGGCATCGAGACCCTCGTTCTCGATCAAGGCCATTGCCTTGTCCAATGACGCGGCGTGGAGATCCACGCCGAACAAACGGTCGTCAAGGTCCGCCGGTGGACAGCCGGCTGCTCGCAGATGTCTTCCAGCCGCGAGCAGGAAGACGGCTTCGCCGCATGTTGGGTCAAGGATACGGGCCTGTGGGTTGCTTGCAACGGCCCATGCTGCCAGATATGTAGCGATCGGTTCTGGCGTGAAGAACGCACCGCGCGCCTTGCGTTGGTTGGTTACGTCGGCAAGGCTCATGCCAGAAGACTAGGTTTCGAGACGGACAGCAGGTCGTGGTGCTACCCGAGAGTACGAACGTCTGTTCGCCCTTCTACAATACCTGCGCAGATGCCCCAGAGCAACAAGATCGTCGTGAGCGGTGCCCGCGAGCACAACCTGAAGGACATCTCCCTGGAGTTGCCCAGGGACGCGCTCGTGGTGATCACGGGACTGTCGGGCTCGGGCAAGTCGAGCCTCGCCTTCGACACGATCTACGCCGAGGGTCAGCGCCGCTACGTGGAGTCGCTGTCCGCCTACGCACGCCAGTTCCTGGGCCAGATGGATAAGCCCGACGTGGACTCGATCGAGGGGCTCTCGCCGGCGATCTCGATCGACCAGAAGACGACTTCGCGCAACCCGCGCTCGACCGTGGGCACGGTGACCGAGATCTACGACTACCTGCGTCTGCTGTGGGCGCGCGTCGGCAAGCCGCACTGTCCCATTTGCGGGCGTCCGATCGCGGGCCAGTCGGCCGAGCAGATCATCGATCAGACGATGGAGCTAGCGGAGGGAACGCGTTTTATGGTGCTGGCGCCGGTGGTGCGCGGTCGCAAGGGCGAGTACGGCAAGCTGCTTGAGGAGATGCGCGCGGACGGGTTCGCGCGCGTGAAGATCGACGGGCGCATCAGGATGCTGGAGGAGTCGATCGTGCTCGACAAGCGCTACAAGCACGACATCTCGGTGGTGGTGGATCGCTTGGCGATGCGCCACGACGTTCGCAAGCGCCTGGCGGACTCGATCGAGACAGCGGTGGGTCTCGCGGACGGGTTGGTCGAGATCGAGATCGTCGGGTCCTCACGGAGCGAAAATGATGGGGATGGGGAGGGCGTGCGGGACGCAGGAACCGGCCGTGCGCACTCGTCGGGGGCTCTGGGAGTGAGGGCGCCCTCCTCGCAGATCGTCCCGGGCGAGAAGCCGCCACCGGGCTCGCTGTTCACGTTCTCGGAGAGGTTTGCGTGCCCTGAGCACGGACCGTCGCTGGTCGAGTTGGAGCCGCGCATTTTCTCGTTCAACTCCCCCCACGGGGCGTGTGAGCGCTGCACGGGCCTGGGGTCGCAGATGGTGATCGACCCGGAGTTGGTCGTGCCCGATCCGAGTCTGTCGGTCGGCGAAGGGGCGATTGCGCCGTGGGCGAACAGCGCGTCCAACTACTACGAGCAGGTGACTGAGGCAATCGCCAAGCGCTACAAGGTCGATCTGGACGCTCCGTGGGAAGATCTGCCGCAGGAGCATCGCGACCTGTTTTTGACGGGAACGAACGGGGAGCCGCTTCAGATCACCTACCGCAACCGCTTCGGTCGCACCCGCTCCTACGGAACCCGCTTCGAGGGAGTCATCTCAAATCTTCAGCGCCGCTACCGGGAGACCGACTCGGAGTGGACGCGCGAGAAGATCGAGGAGTTCATGTCGCTGCGGGCGTGCCCGGAGTGCGGTGGCGCGCGGCTGCGGCCCGAGTCGCGGGCGGTGCTCGTCGCGGGCACGCGGATCGAGGACTTCTGCGCGCTCTCGGCACGCCGAGCGCTTGCGTGGCTGGATGAGGTGGAGCTGTCGGAGACCGACCGCCACGTCGCGCGGCTGATCCTGCGCGAGATCTCAGAGCGCCTTCAGTTCCTGGAGAACGTGGGGATCGGCTACCTGTCGATGGACCGTGCTGCCTCTACGCTGTCGGGCGGTGAGGCTCAGCGGATCCGCCTGGCCACCCAGATCGGCTCCTCGCTGGTGGGGGTGTTGTACATCCTCGATGAGCCCTCGATCGGCTTGCACCAGCGCGACAACGCGAAGCTGATCGCAACGCTCGAGCGCTTGCGCGATCTCGGCAACACGGTGATCGTGGTCGAGCACGACGAGCAGACGATGCGCTACGCCGATCATCTGGTCGATCTCGGCCCGGGCGCGGGCGAGCACGGCGGCTGGATCGTGGCGCAGGGGACAGCGACGCAGGTGCAGAAGGTGAAGCAGTCGCTGACCGGCCAGTTCCTGGCGGGCACGCGCACGATCGAGGTGCCGGAGAAGCGGCGCACGCCGATCGGCTACGTGGAGATCCTCGGTGCCAGCCAGCACAACCTGCGCGACGTCGACGTGCACGTTCCGCTCGGCACGCTCACCTGTGTCACCGGCGTTTCAGGCTCGGGCAAGTCGACGCTCGTCAACGAAGTGCTCTACAAGGCGGTGGCCAACCGCCTGCACAAGGCGCGTCAGCGCCCGGGTGCGCACCGCGCGATCAACGGCCTGGATCAGCTCGACAAGATCATCGCGGTGGACCAGTCGCCGATCGGGCGCACACCGCGCTCGAATCCCGCCACCTACACGGGCCTGTTCGACGTGATCCGCGACCTGTTCTCAAAGACCCAGGAGGCGCGTGCGCGCGGGTACAAGCCGGGGCGCTTCTCCTTCAACGTGAAGGGCGGACGCTGCGAGGTGTGCCGCGGCGACGGGCAGATCAAGATCGAGATGCACTTCCTCCCCGACGTGTATGTGCCGTGCGAGCAGTGCGACGGCAGGCGCTACAACCGCGAGACGCTGGAGGTGAAGTTCAAGGGCAAGAGCATCGCCGAGGTGCTCGCGATGCCGGTCGAGGAGGCGCTGCACTTCTTCGAGCACATCCCCAAGATTCGCCGGCGGCTGGAGACACTGGACGCCGTCGGCCTCGGCTATATCCGCCTCGGGCAGCCGGCCACGACGCTGTCCGGCGGCGAGGCCCAGCGCGTGAAGCTGGCCACCGAGCTCTCAAAGGTTGCGACAGGACGCACTTTGTACATCCTCGACGAGCCCACGACGGGCTTGCACTTCGCCGATGTGCAGCGACTGCTCGAGGTGCTGCAGCGGCTCGTGGATGCAGGCAACAGCGTGGTCGTGATCGAGCACAACCTCGACGTGATCAAGTGCGCCGACCGCCTGATCGACATGGGCCCGGAGGGGGGAGAGGAGGGCGGCATGGTGATCGCCGCCGGCACCCCGGAGGAGGTGGCGGCCGAGCGTGGGTCGCACACGGGCGAGTTCCTGCGCGAGTTGCTCGAGGCCAAGCCGAAGGCCAAGCCACGCGCGCGTACGGTCAAGGCCAAGAAGGCGAGCACAAACGGCACGTCGTCCAATGGCGCATCCACCGCGAAGCGCAAGGCGAAGTCGGCGGCGCGCGCGTGAGAGCTGGTCGCCATGCCACTCTATTCCCACTCCCCATTCCTCGTGTTCCGTGAGGAATGGGCGTTCCCATCCTCATCCCGATACCACTCCTTACTCCTCATGCTCCATGAGGAGTAATGCTTCCAGGGCGTGGTTGTGGACGCAGAAGTGGCGCTGGTATGAGCGCAACTCGCTGCCCTGGAATCGCATCGCCATCCACCGCGAGTTCATGCGCCGCGAAGCGTTCGCGCGCTGGCCGCTCCATGGCGACGTTTTGGAGGCGCTGCGCGAGGGGCGGCTTGAGATCGGCGCGCACACGCTGCTGGAGCCCGGCGTGTGGATCACGATGCCCGGCAGCGCCCGGGTGCGCATCGGCAGCGGCACGTTCCTGAACATGGGCGTGATGGTTGCCGCCGAGCAGCTGGTGGAGATCGGCGACCACTGCATGCTCGCCAACGGCTGCTTCGTGTCGGACTCCAGCCATCGCTACGACGATTCCGATAAACCGATCACCTGGCAGGGCTTCGAGAGCAAGGGCCCGACCAGGATCGGCGACAACTGCTGGCTTGGTGCCAACGCGGTCGTCACCAGCGGTGTGAGTATCGGTGAGCGCTGCGTGATCGGTGCCAACAGCGTGGTCACCAAAGACCTCGAGCCGTTCTCGATTGCGGCAGGAGCACCCGCGCGGGTGTTGCGCAAAGTCGAGTACGGCGAGCCTGCCACGCCGTAAACAGGTGCCACGGCCAGCTCCGCCGCGCTGTGAGCGGGCCACGGCGAGGTCCGCCGCGCCTCTCGCGAAACGCGGCGGATGTGCCTATGAACTTGCTCAGGCGAGCAGCGTGTGCAGCTCCGCCAACTCTTCGGCGTCGATCGAGTAGCCGTGCTCGGGCCCCGGGTAGCGCCCTGAGCGCACGTCCTCGGCGTAGGCGGCCACACCCGAGTCCATCTCCTGCTGGATGTTGGCGTAACGCTTGACAAAGCGCGGCCCGAGCCCGTCGCGAATGCCGAGCAGGTCGTGGAACACGAGCACCTGACCGTCGGTGTCGGGTCCTGCGCCGATCCCGATCACGGGCACCTCGACGTGCGGCATCAGCTCCTTGGTGACGGCGCTCGGGATCGCCTCGAACACGATCGCAAAACAGCCGCTGCCTTGCAGCGCCAACGCCTCCGAGGCGATGCGCGCAGCCGCCGCGGCCGTGCGACCCTGCGCCTTCCAGCCGCCGAGCGCGGTCGAGCTCTGCGGGGTCAGCCCCACATGCCCCATCACGGGAATGCCTGCGCCGATGATCGCGCGCACGCGGCTCGCGGAGGCGGGACCGCCGCCCTCGAGCTTGACGGCGTCGCAACCGGCCTCCTTGACCATGCGCACAGCGCTCGCCACGGCCTGCTCGTCGCTGATCTCATACGAGCCGAACGGCAGGTCGCCGATCATCAAAGGCGTGTTCAGTCCGCGCCGCACCGCCCTCGCCAATACCAGCATGTCGTCGAGGTCGACCGGCGTGGTCGAGTTGTAGCCGAGGATCGTGGTGGCGGCCGAGTCGCCGACGAGCACGAGGTCCACACCGCCCGCCTCGGCGGCGCGCGCGCTGGGATAGTCGTACGCGGTGACCATCACGATCGGCTCGCCGAGGCGCTTCTTCTCCGCAAGCAAGGGAAGGGTCATGGGGAGCCGGCCGGGGTCGGAGGGCACCGAGCCCGCGACGCCCCCGATTGTCGTTGCTTGGCTTGACGTGGAGCTGCTGGGGTGACTTGACATGGTGAGTCCTCTCTGGCGCTGGTTGACGCCTTGCCTAACTCCTTGTGCCCGCCTCCAAGGGGGCCGGCGGGGAGCTGAGCAGGGTCGCCACCGCGTCGTCGACGGTGATGATGCGATTGGTGCGAGCCTCCACGTGCACGACGCGAGGCTCGTAGTGCTCCATCTCCGCACGGTCGTACTGCGCGTAGGAGATGACGATGATCGTGTCGCCGCGGTGCACGAGCCGCGCGGCGGCGCCGTTGACCTTGATGTCGCCCGAGCCACGCTGCCCGGCGATCGTGTAGGTCTCGAAGCGGGCGCCGTTGTCGACGTCGACAACGTGCACCTGCTCGTGCTCGAGGATGTCTGCCGCCTCGAGCAGGTCCGGGTCGATCGTGATCGAGCCTACGTAGTGCAGGTCGCAGTCGGTCACGGTGGCCCGGTGGATCTTTGACTTGAGCATCACGCGCTGCATGCGATGGTGGCCTCTCTTGGGTTCGCTTGCTGACGATTGGGTTGCACGGCGGTGGGTTGGACGGATGTGGGTCGGACGGCAGTGGATGACACGGCGGTGGGTGGCACGGAGTTTGGTTGCGCCACGTTGGATCGCGCGGCACTCGATAGGGCAGGTTCGGTGGGGGATTGCGATGCGCTGGCTGCCGTCGGATCCAAGATGGTGTTGTCGATCAGCCGTGTGGAGCCGATCCGCGCGGCGATCGCGAGTAGCGCCGGCTCCCGCAGGCGCTCGACGGGCTCGAGCGTGCGGGGGCTCACGAGCGCCACGTACTCTGGCTCCACCTCATATGGCGCCATCGCCTCGCGTGCCGCTCCAATCAGCGCATCGGCACGGCGCTCCCCGCCTGAGACGGCTGCAGCGGCAGCTGCAAGCGCGCGATGCAGCGCCGGTGCGCGCTTCCTCTCCGCGGGGCTGAGGTGGGCATTGCGGCTTGACATCGCCAGGCCGTCGGGCTCGCGCACGGTGGGGCACGCCTCGATGCGCACCGCCATGTTCAGATCTCCCACCATGCGTCGGATCACCGTCACCTGCTGGGCGTCCTTCTGGCCGAAATACGCGACGTCGGGCGCCACCATGTTCAGGAGCTTGCACACGACGGTGGTCACCCCGCGGAAATGGGCCGAGCCGCGCACCGCTCCCTCAAGGCGGTCGGTGAGGCCCAGCACCTCCACCGAGGTCGAGAACCCGCTCGGGTAGACCTCCTCCGCGGTGGGCGCAAACAGCACGTCCGCGCCGGCATGCTCGGCGAGCTCGCGGTCGCGATCCTCCTGACGCGGGTAGTGGTCGAGGTCGGCGTGCTCGTTGAACTGGGCGGGGTTCACGAACAGCGACACCACAACGACCTCGCACCGCGCGCGCGCCGCGGCGATCAACGACAGATGGCCATCGTGCAGCGCGCCCATCGTCGGTACCAAGCCGATCGTGCGGCCTTCGCGGCGGGCAGGCTCGATGGCCTCCCGCAAATCGCCCACGGTTCGCAGCGTCCTCATGGGCTTCAGGCCTCGACGGGCCCGATCGATGTAAAGATCGAGATGTTCATTGGCTCGGTCCAGTTCCCTGTGGGATACCGGTCGCGACTCGCTTAAGCATATCGCTTGTGTGCGGTCGCATCCAACCGTTTGCGGGCGACGCTTTCATCGCCTGCGGAAATCGTCCTACAGCATGCAGCATGCGTCCAGATCCGCCGTCTGTCTCTCGTGGAACCCTTACCATCCTGCTCGGTGTCCACAGCAGAGATCAGTCAGTCCGCAGAGCAGCGCCGCGAGGCCCTCAAGCGCGTGTTCGAGCAGGCTCAGCATTGCGTGCGCTGCCAGGAGCTTGCGAGCACGCGCAAGAACGTGGTGTTCGGCGCCGGCAACGCCGATGCCGAGTTGATGTTCATCGGCGAGGCTCCGGGCGCCAGCGAGGACGAGCGGGGATTGCCGTTCGTCGGTCGTGCCGGCAAGCTGCTGGAGACGCTGTTGGGCGAGATAGGGATCGCCCGCAGCGACGTGTTCATCGCGAATGTGCTCAAGTGCCGTCCTCCGGGCAACCGCGATCCGCTGCCGGTGGAGATCGAGAACTGTCGCGAGTATCTCTACCGCCAGGTCGAGCTGATCCAGCCGCGAGTGATCTGCTCGCTCGGCAACTTCTCCACGAAGCTGCTGCGCGAGGATCCGACCGGGATCACGCGGCTGCACGGCAAACCCGAGGAGCTGACGCTCGGCCGGCGCACGGTGCGGCTCTACCCGATCTTCCATCCGGCAGCGGCGCTGTACACGCCGCGAATGCTCGAGACGCTGCGCGAGGACTTCTCGCGGCTTCCCGAGCTGCTGGCGCTGCCCGAGCCCCGGCAACCTCAGCTCGACGCCGGCGAGGAGCCGTCGGATGTTGCTGCCGCCGCCAGCGCCACCGCGGCCGGGGACATTGCCGGGACCAAGGATGTTGCCGGGACCGAGGACGATCGCGGGATTGGGGCCGAGGAGGCTGGCGCGGCCGACCAGCTCGGCCTGTTTTGATCGCGGCAGGCATACAAAGCCCGGCCGCGTCTGTATGTGGATGTTGAAGGCTTTTTCTCGCCGGCCCTAAAGGGCGCGAGGCAGACGGCCGATACCAGTCCCATCTCCATCCTCCCAAGCACCACGGCCGGCCCGCGCTTCCTCTCCTGCGGGCCGGCCGCTTTTTTGGGGCGGCAGTACGTGGGGTTTGGGTGGCGGCGTGTGGGGCATTTCGCCGGCTTGGACTAGTCTTCTCTCGTGGCGACACGTATCGTCGAGACCTCGGATTCGACTCAAACCGAGGCGCTGGGCGCCGAGCTGGCCGCTGCCCTGAAGCCAGGCGACATAGTGCTCGTTCGCGGTGAGCTGGGAGCCGGTAAGACCACGCTCGTGCGCGGCGCCGCCAGGGCCTTGGGAGTCAGCGATGCGGTGACGAGCCCCACATTCTCGATCGGACACCGCTACCGTGGCTCGCGGGTGACGGTGTCACACCTGGATCTCTATCGCCTGTCCGGTCTCTCCGAGGAGGAGCCGGAGCTGCTCGACGACTACCTCGGGCCGCAGCGAATCGCGTTCGTGGAGTGGCCTGAGGAGCAGAGCGTCGAGTTGCGCGACGCACGCGTGCTCGTGACTCTCACTCACGAGGGCGGTGACCGGCGACGGATCGAATTGTGTGTTCGCGACGGGTGCGACCCCGAGCCACCCCCGATCGAGTCGAGTTCGCCCGAGCAGGCAAACGCGGTGAGGGTAAGGCCATGATCGTGCTCGGTCTGGACACCTCCACACAGTCGACGGTTGTGGGCTTGCGGCTTGCGGATGGAACCATGCTTCAAGCTCGCGACGACCCTGCGGGCGGCGAGCGTCCCGGGCATGCCACTCGGTTGTTGCCGTTGACGAATGGACTGCTCTGCGAGGCAGGACTGGACTGGGATGCCATCGCGCGGATCGCCGTCGGGGTTGGACCCGGGACGTTCACGGGTCTGCGCGTCGGGGTGGCCACGGCCCGAGGTTTGGCGCAGTCGCTCGCCGTGGAGCTTGTCGGGGTGTCCAGCCTGCTGGCGCTCTCACACGCGGCACGTGTCGAGAAGCCAGAGAGCACCGGCGTGTTGGCGTTGATCGACGCACGTCGCAGCGAGGTGTTCGTGGCGGCCTACGATGGGGACATGGAGACGGTCGAGCCGCAGGCGCTCGCGCCGACAGACATGAGTGGGCTGCTCGCGCGGGCCCAGGCAAGCACCGGTCTCGCGCACTGGATGGCGGTGGGCGATGGAGCAACTCGCTACCGCGATGCAATCGAGCGCCTCGGTGTGGCGGTGCCTGACGAGGACTCCGCGCTGCACCGTATCGACGCTCGCTCGCTCTGCGAGTTGGGGGAACGGGCGTCGCCGGGAGACGTGCACGTTGTCCCCGACTACCTGCGCCGGCCGGACGCCGAGATCGCCCGCCTGCCTGCCAGCGCCCGCCAGGGTGTGCCCTCCACGGTGCGCCCCAAGGGGTGTGCCCTGGAGGGCACGACCGAGGGGGCTGTGTCCTGATGGGTTTCTCCGCCGCGTCGCCCATGCCCGAAGGAGCTGTTTCCTAGTGGCCTCCTCGACAGCTTCGATCGTCTCCGAGGGGTCGTTCTCGGTGGAGATCAGGGATCTCGCCTACGCCGACCTGCCACGCGTGATTGCGATCGAGCGTCGTGCGTTTCCCACGCCCTGGTCGCTTGCGATGTTCGTGCTCGAGTTGTCCAAGCCCTCGGGAGTTTGCCTCGCGGCGCTGCACGACGGGCGGCTCGTGGGCTATTTGATCTGCTCGCGCTACGACACCGTGTGGCACGTGATGAATGTGGCCGTCGATGTCGACCGTCAGCACAAAGGTGTTGCCTCGGCCCTGCTGGCCGAGCTGTACGAGCGGGTTGGCGACCCGCACGCACGCTTCACATTGGAGGTGCGCCGCTCCAACCATGTCGCGATCCACCTCTATGAGCGCGAGGGCTTTCGCGCGGCCGGACTGCGCAGGCGCTACTACCAGGACAACGGCGAGGACGCGCTTGTGATGTGGCGCACCCCGGCGACGCGCGCGGGCTCGCTCGACGACGTTCCCAATCCGGGTCCGGTATGAGCACCGTCGCCTCACACGCCTGCGAACCGGCTGGTCACGTCTGCAATCCGGCTGGTCACGTCTGTGTGCAGGGTGCGCCGGCATGACGATCCTGGCCCTGGAGACGAGCTGTGACGACACCTGCGCGGCGATCATCGACGAGCACGGAGCAATACGCTCGAATGTGATCTCCTCGCAGCGCGCACACGACCGCTTCGGCGGCGTCGTCCCCGAGATCGCCTCGCGCCACCATCTCGAGCTGGTCAACCTGGTTGTCGAGCGGTCGCTCGCGGAGGCCGACGTGACACTCGACGGGATCGATCTCGTGGCGGTCACGCAGGGTCCCGGGCTGGTGGGTGCGCTGCTGGTCGGCTTGTCCACGGCAAAGGCCCTCGCCGCCGCGCGTGAGCTGCCGCTGGCGGCGGTCGATCACCTGCAGGGGCACGTCGCCGCCAACTTTCTGGCGCCCGAGGCATTTGAACCGCCGTTCCTGTGCCTGATTGCAAGCGGGGGCCACACATTGATCGCGCACGTGCGCGATCACACGGGTTTTGAGACGCTCGGCCGCACACTCGACGATGCCGCCGGCGAGGCATTCGACAAGGGCGCGCGCATGCTCGGGCTCGGATATCCCGGCGGGCCTGCGCTCGAGCGTCTCGCCGCCGAGGGAAACCCCGGAGCCTTCGAGTTCCCGGCATCCGGTTCGCGCTCGCGTGGGGGACGCGGCGCGACGCGTGCATTCGGGCGCAGCCTCGACTTCTCCTTCGCCGGCGTGAAGACATCGCTGCTGTATCGGCTGCGCGAGCTTGGCGAGGCGCAGGCGCGCGAGCGAGCAGCAGATCTCGCGGCTTCCTATCAGGCGGCGATCGTCAGCCACCTGATGTTGCGCACCGAGCAGGCGCTCGAGTCGAGCGGCCTCGATCGTCTCGCGGTCGGCGGCGGAGTGGCCGCCAACGGCGAGCTGCGCCGCCGCCTTCAGGAGCTCGGCGCGAGTGTGCACGTGCCCCCGCGCGTGCTGTGCACCGACAACGCCGCGATGATCGGCGGCGCCGCGCGCTACGCGCCCGCACTGCCCTATCCCGAGTACTTGGGGCTCGACGCCTACGCGACCGGTGAGCGCCCGCGATGAGCGTCGTCATCAAGCTCTATTCCAAGCCCGACTGCCACCTGTGCGTGGACGCTCGCGCCGCACTGACGGCGTTGCAGTCCGAGTTGGCTTTTGAGATCTCCGAGGTAGACATAACCACTGACGAGGCCCTGCATCGAGCGTATTTCGAGCGGATCCCGGTTGTCGCATTGGACGGTGAGGAGCTGTTCGACTATTTCGTTGACGAGCGGGCACTCAGAGTGCGGCTGCAATCCATCCTTTAGAGTCAGTGTCGATGGCCTACAACGAGTTGACAACAGCCGTGGGTGCGGCGCACGACGGCGAGCACGCCATCGGCGACCGGCTTTCGCTGGGAGTCGCCGCACGCCTTTCGCGCTACCTGCAAGTGCTCACACAGGCCAAGAAGATGGGCAAGGAGACGATCTCCTCACAGGAACTGTCCGACTACACGCACGTCAACTCCACTCAGATTCGCCGCGACCTTTCGGGGTTCGGGAAGTTCGGCAAGCGTGGCGTCGGCTACAACGTCGAGTCGCTCGTCTCCCAGATCCGCAAGATCCTGCGCACCTCCGGCCAGCACAACATCGCGCTGCTCGGCGCCGGGCATCTGGGCAAGGCGATCGCCTCCTCGGACATCTTCGCCGACCACGGCTTCCGGGTTGTCGCGATCTTCGACGTCGACGCGGAGAAGGTCGGCAGCAAGGTCGGCGCGCAAAGCGTGCGCCACACCAGCGACCTGCGCCAGATCGTGGAGGACGAGGACATCGTCGTGGGGGTGCTCGCCGTCCCCACACACGCCGCCCAGGGCTTGGCCGACGAGTTGGTGGGCGCCGGCGTGAAGATCATCTTCAACTACTCCGAGTCGCTCCTGGCGGTGCCCCCCGAGGTGACCGTCCACACCTCAAGCCCCGCGGTCGATCTGCTCTACGCGCTGTACTTCTATCTCACCTGAGCACGAACTCCACCCGGCACGCACGCCCTGAGATCCTAAGCTGGGGAACCACAGTCGAGCGAGCTCACATCACATCGCACGCCCCAATCCCTCCAAAATGACCAGCCTCGATCTAGACCAGGCCGCTGAGACGTTCGCTCAGTCCACGGATCTCACCGTCGGGATCGAGGAGGAGTTCGCGATCCTCGACCCCGCCACGCACGAGCTGGTCCCGCGCTTTGAGGAGCTGCGCGACGGCGCGATCGCCCGCGACGCGCTGCTCGCCGAGGCGATCGCCGGCGAGCTGATCTCATCGGAGATCGAGATCGTCTCAGGTCCCGGCACCAACTTCGCCGATGCGCTCGCCCGCCAGCGCGAGCGACGCAAGCGCCTGTTCGCGCTCGCCGGCGAGCAGAGCGCGGCGCTTGGGGCCACGGGCACCCATCCGTGGGCGGACTATCGCAAGCAGCCGATCATCGACACCGAGCACTACCGCCGCGTCGAGCAAGGCCTCAAGTACGTCGCCTGGCGCAACAACACCTTCAGCCTGCACGTGCACGTCGGCGTCAACGACATCGATCGAGCGGTGCGCGTGTGCGACCGGCTGCGTCCCGTGCTGCCGCTGCTGCTCGCCGTGTCGGCCAACTCTCCGTATCTCGACGGTCGCGACTCGGGTCTGCACTCGGCACGCACGCAGAGCTTCACGCGCAACTTCCCGCGCTGTGGCATACCCGACGCGTTCGGCGGATGGAGCGCCTACCGCGACTACATCGAGTTCCTGGTGCGCACCCGCTCGATCGTCGAGTTCACGCAGGTGTGGTGGTCGGTGCGTCCCCACTTCCGCTTCGGCACGGTCGAGGTGCGGATCTGCGACGCGCAGAGCACCGCCGTGGAGTCCGAGTCGCTTGCGGGCCTGATCGTGGCGTGCGTCGCGCAGGCCGCCCGCGACGTTGACGAGCACGTGCCGTTCTCCGATCCCGCTCCGCGCCTGGTCGAGGAGAACATGTGGCGCGCCATCCGCTACGGGCTCGACGGCAAGATGGTCGACCTCGAGCGCGCCGAGGAGTACCCGGCCTCAGAGATCGTGGAGCGGCTCGCCGCCTGGACCGAGCCGGTGCGCGGCGAGCTGGGCGTGGAGCTCTCCTTCCCCGAGCGCAATGGCGCTCAGCGACAGCGCAGGACGATCGAGGCGGGCGCAAGTCCCGAGGAGGTGTTCGCGGCCTCTGTCCGCGAGACCCGGCAAACCTATTCCCAGGAGGTGACCGTGTGATGGCCGATGTCCACGAGCAGGGCGGTACAACCGCGACAACGCAAGCTCAGCCGAGCGAGGAGGAGATGCGCGCCGCCTACGAAGCCGAGCTGAACCGCATCACCAGCACCGAGATGATCCTGCAGACCGCGGTCTCGCTGCTCAACATCGGCGGTCGCCGCCTCGGGCTCGCCGCTCCTCCTGCAGGCGCGGGTGGCTCGTCTGTGGCCGACGGCGAACGCGACCTCGAGCAGGTACGTGACGCGATCGACGGCGCGAGCGCGCTGCTGCCGATCCTCGAGCGGCGCATGCCGGGCGAGCTCGGGCCGTTGCGCGACGCCGTCGCCCAGTTGCAGGTCGCATATGCGCGTGAGGCCCAGAGCCCCGCGGGTGCAAGCGCCGCCGCGCCCGCCGCGGCCCACACGCCGCGCCCTGAGCAGGCAACGTCGGCCGAGCAGGCCGAGCAGGCACAGCCGGTCGCCAAGCCCGGGCAGCCCGCAGACGGCGATCAGCAGCCGAGCCCAGGGCCAGCTCAGGCCAGTGGCAGGCTGTGGGTGCCCGGACGCTGAGGCTCTGCCACCGCGCTTTTCGCATCGCTACAGCGCTTCCGAGGCCGCGTCGGCCCGGGCGCTCACCGTGCCACACTGCTTTCCGCCCCGCCAAACGATAGACTGCGCCCGCCTTTACGCCGGGCAAACGCGCTCGTATGAGCGTCCCGTTAAACGAAGGTGCGCGCGAATTTCCTCGCGCGGCACGCCAATCAGACCGCGGAGGATTTCTGTTGAGTAGCTTTCTGACGAACCATGGGGTCGTCGTCGCCCTCGTATGTGCCGCATGCGCCGTCGTCTACGGCCTTGTGACCACACGTTCTCTGCTGGCGCTCTCGCCCGGCAACGAGCGGATGCAAAGCATCTCACTCGCGGTCCAGCAGGGCGCCCGCGCCTACCTGAACCGCCAGTACACCACGATCGCGATTGTCGGCGTGGTGATTTTCGTGGCCCTGATCTTCATCCAGAACATCGCTGTCGCCTGCGGCTTTGCGATCGGCGGCATCCTCTCCGGCTCCGCCGGCTACATCGGCATGAACGTGTCGGTGCGCGCCAACTCGCGTGTCGCCGAGGCCGCCCGCGGCGGGGTCTCGCCGGCGTTGCGCGTCGCCTTCCAGGGCGGTGCGATCACCGGCATGCTCGTCGCCGGGCTTGCGCTACTCGGCCTCTCCGGCTACTACGGCCTGCTCACAGCCGTCTTCAACGACAGCCAGAAGACCGCTGTTGACGCGCTGATCGGGCTCGGCTTCGGTGGCTCGCTGATCTCAGTGTTCGCACGTCTCGGCGGCGGCATCTTCACCAAGGCCGCCGACGTCGGCGCGGACATCGTCGGCAAGATCGAGGCCGGCATCCCCGAGGACGATCCGCGCAACCCCGCGGTGATCGCCGACAACGTCGGCGACAACGTCGGCGACTGCGCCGGCATGGCAGCCGACCTGTTCGAGACCTACGCGGTCACCGCGGTCGCGGTGATGCTGCTGGGCGTGCTCACCTTCCACGAGTCCACGCGCGTGGTCATGTTCCCGCTGATCCTCGGCGGCGTCGCGATCATCGCCTCGATCATCGGCACGTTTGCCGTGCGCTCGAAGGCAGGCAACGTCGAGCGTGCGCTCTACCAGGGCCTGGTCGTCTCCGGGATTATCGCCGCCGCGGCGTTTGCGCCCGTCACCTACTGGCTGATGAAAGACCTCACGTTCAGCCAGGTCGGCAACGTCGTCAACCCGCCCTCGTGGGGCAAGTTCTACCTGTGCGCGCTGATCGGCATCGGCGTGACCGCGCTGCTGTTCTTCATCACCGACTACTACACCTCCACGCGCTTCTCGCCCGTCAAGAAGACCGCCAAGGCGTCGGTCACCGGGCACGCGACCAACATCATCCAGGGCTTCGGCTCGGGCCTGCAGGCAACAGCTCTGCCGGCAATCGTGCTCGTGCTCGGGATCCTCGGAGCGTGGAAGCTCGCAGGCGGCGGCACAACCGGCATCTACGGCATCGGCGTGGCGGTCATGGGTCAGCTCTCGCTCACCGGCTTGATCGTCGCGCTCGACGCGTTCGGCCCGATCACCGACAACGCCGGCGGCATCGCCGAGATGGCCGAGCTGCCCGAGGAGGTGCGCAACGTCACCGACCCGCTCGACGCGGTCGGCAACACCACCAAGGCGGTCACCAAGGGCTACGCGATCGGCTCCGCGGTGCTCGCCGCGATCGTTCTGTTCGCCGGCTTCCAGCAGGAGCTTGCGGAAAAGTCGAAAGGCAACTTCATCACCTTCGGCATCAACGAACCGCCCGTCCTGATCGGGCTGCTGCTCGGCGGTCTGATGGTGTGCCTGTTCGCCTCGCTCTCGATGGAGGCCGTCGGCCGCGCCGGCGGTGCCGTCGTCGAGGAGGTCCGCCGTCAGTTCCGCGAGCACCCGGGGATCATGGAGGGCACCGAAGAGCCCGACTACGCAACCTGCGTGGACATCGTCACGCGCACAGCTCAGCGCGAGATGATCCTGCCGGCGATGCTGCCGATCGCACTGCCCGTGATCGTCGGGCTGATCGACCAGAAGGCGCTCGGCGGACTGTTGATCGGCGTGATCGTCGTCGGCTTCTTCTTCGCGGTCATGATGACCGCGGGCGGCGGCGCCTGGGACAACGCCAAGAAGCTGATCGAGGACGGCGCGTTCGGCGGCAAGGGCTCTGAGGCGCACGCCGCCTCGATCACGGGCGACACGGTCGGCGATCCCTTCAAGGACACCGCCGGGCCCGCCATCAACCCGATGATCAAGGTGGCCAACATCGTTGCCATTCTCATCATCCCGCTCATCACCTGAGCGGCACGCCCGTATCCGCACCTGGACGCGGCGCTGGGCGGCACGTGACGTCTTGCACGTGCCGCCAGCACGCGCTTCGACGCCCCGCACCGTCCAGCTTGGTCCATGCACGCATACGGACGCGCCGATGGCCCCGGGATGCCTCTAAGCTCAGGGAAGAGATGAGATGATCGGCAGGCAGGTTCACCGCACAGGCACGCTGGTGCTCTCGCTGGCGATGATCGCGATCGGCGTCACGCTCGCGGTCGAGGCGCTCGGAGGCAGCGAAGGAGTCATCTCCGCTCGCGTGCTGCTCGGCATCCTGTTCCTGGCAGCCGGATCGGGACGCCTGTACATCGAGAAGCTGAGAAGGGGACGCGCCGAATGAGCCCAGACGCCGGATCGGGGCCAAACGGCGCGACTCCCGGGGAGCCCGCCGCCGGCGGGCACGCTCGCGCGCCGGAGATGGCCGCGCACGCGCGCGTCACCCTCCGCCACAGTCTCGGCTCGCCGATCCTGTTCGCGATCGTCTACACCTCGCTGGCCTCGGCCGTGTTCTTCTCGCTCGGCCTCGTCACCGACCATGCCGCCGGTCTCACACCGGTCGTGTTCCTGATCGCCGCGGTCATGTTCGGGCTCACAGCGATGACCTACGTCGAGGGCGCCTCCCTGCACCAGGAACCAGGCGGCTCCACCGTGTTCGCGCGCCACGCCTTCAACGAGCTCGTGAGCTTCGTCGCGGGCTGGGCGATGCTGCTCGACTATGTGATCCTGATTGCGGTCACCGCGTACGCCGCGACCCAGTATCTGCGCGTGTTCTGGGCGCCGCTCGGCCACTACGGAGAGGCGCTGCTACTGGCTCTCGCGATCATCGCGTTCGTGGTGTTCAGCAACGTGCGCGGGTTCCACTGGCGTCGCGAATACCGGATCGGCGTGGTCGTGCTCGGTGCGCTCTTGCTCGAGCTCATTGTGATCGTGATCGGCCTGATCGACTTTCTCGACCCGCACCGACTGATCTCTCAGGTCGATCTCGGCAGCGCGCCGACATGGACGGGCCTCGTGTTCGCGCTCACGATCACCACGATCGCATTCACCTGCGTGGAGTCGGCCTCGGGCCTCGCGGGCGAGGTGAAGGCCGGGCGCGGCGCCCTGCGACGCCTGATCGCCAGTGGCACCGTCACGGTCGTGGTTGCCTATGTCGGCGTGGCGATCGTGGCCGTCTCCGCCTTCCCGCTCACATCCGCGGGGGTACCCGGACACCAGTTCTCAGACGCCCCCGTGCTCGACATCATGCAACGGCTGCACCCGCATTGGCTCTCGCAGGTGCTCACCTACTCGATCGGCGCGATCGCCGCGCTCACGCTCGTGGCCGCCGCCGACTCGGCGATGATGGGGCTCTCCCGCCTGGCCTACTCGCTGTCGGTCAACCGCCAGATCCCAAGCGGTCTCGGGCGCCTGCACGCTCAGCGCTCCACGCCCTACGTGCTGATCCTGCTCGCCGGCGTGATCGCCGCCGGGCTCGTGGTCCCCGAGAGTCTCAGCTTCCTGGTCGGCACCTACGCGTTCGGCGCGATGCTCGCATTCACGATCGCCCATGCCTCCGTGGTGAAGATGCGCTACAGCGAGCCCAACAGGGAGCGTCCCTACCGCACACCGTTCTCGGTGCGCGTGCGCTGGCCGATCGGCGATCCCGTCGATCGTCGATCGGTCGAGCTGCCGCTGCTCGCGGTGATCGGCGCGATCGTGTGCTCGCTGGGTTGGATCGCCACGATGGTGGTTCACGAGACCGCCCGTTACGTCGGGCTCGGCTGGATGGCCGCGGGGATCGTCCTGTATGTGGTCTACAGGCGCGCCGACGAAACCTCGCTGCTGCGGCGCGTCACCGTTCCCGTGGAGGCCCTGCGCGCCGAACACCTCCCCAGGCGCGACTACGGCTCGATCCTTGTGCCCCTGTGCGGCACGCGCCTGGACGAGGACATCGTTCAGACCGCTGCGCTGCTCGTCGCCGGCAAGCCAACCGACGTCGCCGAGATCGACAACTCGACGATCGAGGCCGTGTGGATCTTCGAGATGCCAATGTCCCTTCCGCTCGACGCGCGCCTGCCCGACGCGCAGGTCAAACACGCCCGCCAAGCGCTCGCGCGAGCCAAGGCCGTGGGGGAGGAGTACACAGGCGTGCAGGTCGCCACCGCGACGATCAGAGCACGGCGAGTGGGGCAAGCGATCCTCGAGGAGGCCCGCCGCCGGGGCGTGGAGGCGATCGTCCTCGGCGCCGAGGAGCCATCTCGCATCCGTGGCGGATCGCGTCTCGGCGGCCGTGGAGGGCCCTTGGAGAACTTCGTTGGCGACGTCACCAAGTACGTCGTGCGCAACGCTCGCTGCCGGGTGATCGTGACGGCGCCCTCGGCCCGTGACTACGGTGAGAGCAAGGGCAAGCAGGCCCCTGCCGCGGGCGCGCCGAAGGCAGTCGTCCCTCCGGCTGTCGCCGGGCCGAGCGGTGGACCCATCGTCTAATCTCACGGGCATGTTCGCGATCGCAACTTCGAGCTCCCCGGAGACGGTTTCATGTTCATCCTGATCGTCGGCGCCGGTCGTGTCGGCTCGGCGGTTGCCAAGTCCGCGCTCGCAGCCGGACACGAAGTGTCGGTGCTCGATGAGGACCCGCTCTCCCACGAGCGTCTCGACGCGGGTCAGCGCGACAGCTGGGAGGAAGCCAACGGTCAGTTCACGCTCGGCACCGCCCTTGAGACCGATGCGCTCGTCCAGGCGGGAATCGAGCGTGCCGACGTATTCATCGCCTCCACCGACGGCGACAACACGAACTTGATCATCGCCCAGATCGCCCAGCGACGATTCGGCGTGCAGAAGGTGCTCGCTCGTGTGATGGACCCCGCGCGTGCCGGCTGGTATGGCGAGCAGGGACTGCACACGATCTCTCCCACCAAGCACGCGATCGAAATGTTCGAGAGCGCACTCGCCATCGAGCCCGTTTAAGCCACTCGAGGACTAGAGGCAAACATGTACGTGATCATCGTCGGCGCCGGCAAGGTCGGGCGCAACCTCGGCCGCGAGCTGATCCTCAAGGGCAACGAGGTCACCCTGATCGAGTCCTCGCGCCAGCGCTACCTGCTGATCGAGGAAGAGTACGAGCACGCCGTCCAGTACGGCGACGCCACCGAGCTGTGGGTGCTCGAGCGCGCGGGCATCCAGCGCGCCGACCTGGTGATCGCGGTCACCGGCGACGACGAGGACAACATGCTCGTCTGTCAGGTCGCCAAGGAGAAGTACCTCTGCGAGCGCATCATCGCGCGCGTCAACAACCCGCGCAACTACGACCATTTCAAGCTGCTCGGCATCCAACCCGCGGTGTCAGCCACCGACCTGATCCTGCGCCTGATCGAGCACGAGGTCCCGCGCTACGGGCTCGTGCACCTGCTCGCGCTCGAAGAGGAGCGTCTGGAGATCATCGAGCTCGAGGTGAGCGCTGGCGCCCCGGTCGTCGGAGAAAGCGTCTCGAACATCGCGCTGCCCGAAGGAAGCCTGATCATCTCGGTGCTGCGCGCCGGGGGCGGCTTCGTCCCCAAGGCCGACACGGTCATCGAAGCCGGCGACGAGGTTCTCTTGGTGCTCGACCCTGGGCTCGAGCCGGCGATCACCGCGTTCTTCGCGTCTGCTGGGAGTCGGGTCGGGGAGTAGGGTCCCTGTCGCGTAGGTGTGCCAGGACGGACGCGCCAGCTGAGACGCTATTCTTCCTTCTTCGAGACGCGCTGCTTTCCGGGATAGTCCAATTGGCAGTGACGCCCGGTTCTGGTCCGGGAGATTGGGGTTCGAGTCCCTGTCCCGGAGTTCTACGAATCCCCGCCCGCCGGCTCTTGTGGCGGAGCGCCCGGTGTGGAGAACTGCGCGAGTGCGCCGTCGATCAACCGTCGCGCACCGACCGGCTGGGGAAGGGCGATGCGTACCGGGGTCTGGGGGTTGGGCGTGGCGTTTTGGTAGCCCGGTCGCGGGGCTATGAACATCGTGAGGACAAGCTCGCGCTCGTCAACGTAGATATCAGGTGTAAGTATGCGGCCGTCGGCCCGCTGGCCGCCGGCGAACGCCTGCTCGGTGACGAGCACGTGCAGGATGGTGTCCTCGGGCTCGGCCTCGCGTGTGGGGTCCAGCCGCCACGATGACGCACGGATTCCATCGCGCGTGGCCCGAAGTGGCCGCGTCGAGCTGGTCCCTACATGGGTCCAGCCTCGACGACGGGAGACTCGCCGGAAGGCCATCGTGAGCGGTTGCGGCGGGCGTCCAAGCGCGAACAGGGACTCGCTGTCGGTGCGTGCGAGCTCTCGCCAGCCGTCGAGGCTCGGAGGCGGAGGCGGTGTCGGTGGAGGCGTCGCCGCCCGTTTCCACGGTGCATGCGAGGCTCGCTTTGGCGCCGTCCGGGCGGCAAGGTGCGCGAGTAGTGCGCTCGCGGCGGGGTCCTGCGGGTCGAGCGGCTCAGGCGTGCCATTGAGCGTGGCCAGAGGGAAGGGCAGCCCACCGCCGTCGCCGACCAGCTCGGGGTGACGCGGTGCGGGGCGCGGCTCGAGCACGACGGAGCGCTCCCAGTCACGGTCGCTCGGGAGCTTGGGCTCGCGCACGCCGGCGCGGCCGAGACGGCGAGAGGTGGGCTCCGACACCCCGCGAGACTAGCGCCGATCGGCGGTGCTCGCCGCCATCCGATCCTGCTTGACCGCAGTGCCGACGCAGACGGCTGAGCCTACGCCGCTGCGTGGATCGCCCAGTCGCGGTATAGGTCGTAGTAGCGACCCTCCGCGGCGATCAGCTCGTCGTGGGTGCCCTGCTCGGCGATCTTGCCCTGCTCGAGCACGACGATACGCCCGGCGCCGCGGATCGTGGAGAGGCGATGGGCGATCACGATCGATGTGCGCCCCGCCAGTAGACGGCGCAGGCCCTGCTCGATGCGCGCCTCGGTGTGCAGGTCGACGTTGGAGGTGGCCTCGTCGAGGATCAGGATGCGCGGGTCGGCGATCAGCGCGCGCGCGAAGGCGATCAGCTGGCGTTGTCCGGCGGAGAGCTGGGCGCCGCGCTCGCCGACCTCGGTGTCGTAGCCCTGGGGGAGTTCCGCGATGAACTCCTCGGCGCCCACGGCGGCCGCGGCCTGGCGAATCTGCTCCTGCTCGGCACCGGGACGTCCGAAGGCGATGTTCTCCGCGATCGACCCGGAGAACAGGAACGCCTCCTGGGGCACTATCCCCATCTGTGAGCGCAGTGAGGTGCTGGAGACCTCGCGCAGGTCGTGACCGTCCACGAGCACGCGCCCCTCGGTGGGGTCGTAGAAGCGCGCCACGAGCTTTGCCATTGTGGACTTGCCGGCGCCAGTGGCGCCCACCAGTGCGACCGTCTGACCTGGCGGGATCTGCAGGTCGATGTGCTCGAGCGCCAGCACCTCCTCTGCTTCCAACGGCGCGGGCAGTCCTGCCTCGATGGGTGCGCTGACCGACTTGTCCACGTTCTTGCGCACCCGCCGCGGTTTGTAGGCGAAGGTGACATCCTCGAAGCTGAGCTCGCCGCGAATGCGCTCAAGCGCCGGTGCTCCAGGCATGTCCGTGAGTTCGGGCTCCACATCGAGCAACTGGAAGATCTTCTCCAGGGCCGCCATGCCCGACTGGTAAGTGGTGTAGAGCTGAGAGAGCTGCTGGATCGGTTCGATCAGGTATGCGAGCGTCGCCACGAACGCGACGACGGTCCCGGCGGTGATGTTGCCTGAGATCGCCTGGTAGCCGCCGTACAGCACGATTCCGGCGATTGCCACGCCGGAGAGCATTTCCACCGCCGGGAAATAGGCGGCGTTCAGTCTGACGGTGACCATGTTGGCGTCGCAGTTGTCCTCGTTGAGCTCGGCAAAGCGCGCCAGGTGGCGCGGCTCCTGGCCGAAGCTGCGCACCACTCGGATGCCGGAGAGAGTCTCCTGCAGGTAGGCGGTGATCGAGCCGATCGTCTCGCGCGTGCGTCGGAAGGCGCCGGCCGAGGTCAGGCGAAACCAGAAGCTGCCGGCGGCGATCAACGGCAGGATGCAGAACGTCAGCAGCGCCAGTTTGACGTCCAGATAGAGCAGCACCGCGACCGCCCCGACCAGCGTCAGCCCCGACTGGAACAACGTCACCACCGAGTCGGTCACGAGGCTTTCGAGCGCCTCGACATCGTTGGTGATGCGCGAGATCAACACGCCCGCCGGGCGGCTCTCGTAGAAGCCGATCGGCTGGCGTTGCAGATGCGTGAACAGGCGGATGCGCAGGTCTGCGAGCGTGCGCTGCCCAACCCAGCCCACGAGATATGTCTGCACGTAGGTCATCAGCCACACCAGCAGCGCGGCGGCGAGGAACGCGATCACGACGAGCACCAGCGTTTTGAAGTCGTGGCCATCGATGCCTTCGTCGATCGCGGCCCTGGCCAGCAGCGGCGGCGCGAGCGACGCGGCGGTACCGAGCACCAGTGCGCTCAGCATTCCCGCCACGCGCAGGCGGTAGGGCCTCAACAGTGCCAACAGCCCGCGCAGGTTGCGACCGCGGCTCTCGCGACTTGCGCGCGATCCGTCCCACTGCGCGCCGCCGCGGCCCATGCCCGGGCCCATGCCGCGCCCGCCGCCACGCCCGCCCATACCGGCACCCATACCCCCGCCGCGACCGCCTGGAGGGCTCATATGCCGCTCACCTCGCGCTCGCGCGTCTCTGTTGTGAGAAACACCTGCTCGGGCATGCCCCGTTCCACTATCTCGCGGTACAGCTCGGAGGCGTCGAGCAGCTGCTGGTGATTGCCGTGAGCCACGATGCGCCCATGGTCGAGCACGACGATCTCATCGGCCAGGGCGATCGTGGAGAGGCGATGGGCGATCACGAACGTCGTGCGTCCCGCCATTGCCTCGGCGAGCGCGAGCTTGATCGACTGCTCGGTGGAGGCGTCGACCGAGGAGGTGGCGTCGTCGAGAATCAGCACGCGCGGGTTGGCCAGCAGCGCGCGCGCGATCGCCAGGCGCTGGCGCTGCCCGCCGGAGAGCGACAGCCCGCGCTCGCCGATCTCGGTGTCATAGCCCTGGGGCAGTCGCAGCACGAAGTCGTGCGCCTGCGCGCGTCGCGCGGCGTCTTCGATCTCCTCGGTCGAGGCGTCCGGTCGCGCGTAGGCGATGTTCTCGGCGACGCTCGCGGAGAACAGGAATGGATCGTCGCTGACCACCGCCACGGCGGAGCGCAG
Source organism: uncultured Solirubrobacterales bacterium (assembly GCA_963831725.1). GTDB lineage: Bacteria > Actinomycetota > Thermoleophilia > Solirubrobacterales > Solirubrobacteraceae > Palsa-744. The sequence goes on along the minus strand of CAWHRF010000004.1, from coordinate 1,193,988 downwards.
CGATTGCAGTCCGACACTGCGCACATCGGCTCCGTCGAGCAGGACCTCGCCCTGGACCGGGTCGTAGAGCCGCGAGATCAAAGCAACGAGGCTGGTCTTGCCCGAGCCGGTGGCGCCCACGAGCGCGACTGTGCGTCCCGCCGGCACATCGAGGTCGAGGTCGTGCAGCACCGTGCGTCGAGCGGGGGCCGGCGCCGTGTGTCCATTCTGCGCTGCGGCGTCGGCGCTGTCCTGTCGTCGGCCGACCTGGGCAAAGGTTCCGACGTTCAGCTCGTCGTGAGGGTCGCTGTAGCGCAGCGTGACCCCGCGCAGTTGCACGTGACCGCTACCCGCCGGCAGCGGCGGAGCGCCGGGTGGATCGGCGATCATGGGCTCGCGGTCGAGCACCTGGAAGATGCGCGCGCCGGAGGCGGTGGCGCGCTGGGCGAGGTTGAGCGTGACGCCGAGCGAGCGCAGCGGTCCGACAAGCATGTTGAGTAGCAGATAGAAGGTGGTGAACTGGCCGAGCGTCAGGTGGGCGTGGATCACCGCGTTGCCGCCGAGCAACAGCACCGCGGCGATGCCGAGCTGGGGCAGGAAGCCGATCGCCGGGTTGTAGGTGGCTTCCAGGCGCGTGGCGACCATCGCCTGCTCGAACGTACGCCCCACGCTGCGGCGGAAGCGCTCCAGCTGGCGGGGCTCGCGGGCGAAGGACTTGACGATGCGCACGCCGGAGATGTTCTCCTCGGCGTCTGCGGTCAGTTCGGCGATGCGCTGCTGCACCTCCTGGATCGCCGGGCGCGCACGGCGGCCGTAGCGGTAGGAGATCACCACCACGAACGGCGCGGGCGCCAGCGAGATCAGCCCGAGCCATGGGCTGATCACGATCATCACGATGCCCGCGAGCACGATCGTGAGGACGAACTGCAGGATGAACACGAGCCCGTAGCCGAGGAAGAAGCGCACCGCGGGCAGATCGACGGTCGCGCGCGACATCAGCTGGCCGGTCTGCTGGTGGTCGAAGAAACCCAGCTCAAGCCGCTGCAGCTGGCTGTAGAGGCGCTCGCGCAGGTTGTATTCGACGCCGAGCGACACGCGCCCGGCGATCATGCGCCGCCAGTAGGTGAAGCCCCAGCGCGCTAGCACCACCGCGATGATCGCCAGCGCGTACAGCAGCAGCGTGTGGCGATCGTGCGCGCGCAACCCGAGTTCGTGATGGCGGGCATGGCGAGCGCCGGTGTTGATCGTTTCCACGGCGTATCCGGTGAGGACCGGCAGCAACACGCTCATTGCCATCGCAAAACTCGCGAGGATCCAGGAGACGATCACGCCGCGCTTGTAGGGACGCAGAAAGCCTAGTAGTCGGTAGAAGGTACTCATAGTTGCTTAGTCAACGATTATTGCATCCCGCTGTGGTTGTGGCTTTGGTGTTGCGCTCCAGGTGCGTCTGACTTGCTCGATTTCCAGCCGAGCGGTGCCTATTACTCTTCTTGGATGTCCTCCAAGCCCGTGTCCCCGGCGGCCGGTCGTGGCGGCCCGAGCGCCGGGCTGTGCGAGACCTGCAAGCACCGCCAGCTCGTGCCCAACACGCGCGGCTCGGTGTTCTGGTTGTGCACACGCTCGCGCACGGACCCAGCCTATCCCCGCTATCCGCGACTACCGGTCCTGTCCTGCCCCGGCTACGAGCGGCTCGGGGGCTGAACCCTCGCGCGCATGCATGTCCGCTGGCACGTTCGCGGCCGGCGCCTGCGAGGCCACGAAATCCCGTTGGCGCACCAGCACAAGCGCCAGCACAGCGCCCACGAACGCAATCCCGGCAGCTATCAGCAGGATGTGGTCGAATGCTTCGGTGAAGCCGACCCGATAGGAGTGCTTGAGCGCAACCTGCGCGGCGGGGGAGAGGGCGTGGAACACGTGCTTGATTTCGCCGGACTGAAGCAGCGTGTTCAGATGTCCGTGGGCGGCGGACTGCACAGACTTCAGCTGCCCGCCGAGCGCGGTTGTGGTGGTGCTCAGCACGTCGTGCTGAAAGACCGCGCCGAGGCCGGCGATGCCCGTGGCGATGCCGACCTGGCGGAAGGTCGAGTTGATGCCCGACGCCATGCCGCTGCGCGAGTAGTGCACGACGCCGATCGCGGTGGATGCGAGCGGCGGGTTGATCATGCCGATGCCCACGCCTGTCACCGCGAAGCCGGGGATCAGCGTGGTCCAGCCGGAGGTTGCGCTTATCGCGGTCATCGCGAGCAGCCCGGCGCCGACGAGCAGCAGCCCGCCGCCGAGCAGGTAGCGCACGGGCATGCGCACGCTGAGGCGACCGGCGATCGGGGCGGCGACGAACGAGAGCAGCGTGATCGGCAGGAAGCGTAGGCCGGCCTGCAGGGCGGTGTAGCCGAGCACGTCCTGGATGTAGAGCGTGAGATACAGGAACATCGCGAAGATCGAGGCCGAGACGCTGAAGGCGACGATGCTCGCGCCGGTGAACGCGGGCTTGCGGAACAAGGACAGGTCGAGCATCGGTCGCGACTGCTTGAGCTCGGCCGCGACGAACGCCACGAGCAGGATCAAGGATCCGAGCAGCAGCGAGACGATCCGCGTGGAGCCCCAGCCGTCTTCGTTGCCCTCGATCAGCGCGAACACGAGCATGAACAGCGCGCCGGAGAACGTGACCAGCCCGATCCAGTCGACGCCGCGAGCATTGGGGTCGCGCGACTCCACCACCCGCGTGAGCGTGATCGCGACCGCCGCGATCCCGATCGGCACGTTGATGAAGAAGATCCACTTCCAGCCGATGCCCGAGGTGATGATCCCGCCGACGACCGGGCCGACCGCCACCGCCGCGCCCGTGACCGCGCCGAACACGCCGAACGCGATTCCGCGCTCGCGGCCGTGGAAGGCCTGGGCGAGCAGGGCGAGCGAGGTGGCGTACATCATCGCCCCGCCGACGCCCTGCACGGCGCGGGCGAGGTTGAGCATCAGCGGCGTGGTCGAGAACCCGCAGACGGCTGAGGAGACGGTGAACACGACCAGCCCGAGCGCGAACACGCGCCGGCGACCGATCAGGTCGGCGACCGAGCCAGCGGTCAGCAGGAAGGCGGCGAGCGTAAGCGCGTAGGCGTTGACAACCCACTGCAAATCCGAGAAGGAGGATTTCAGCGCCGATTGGATCGAGGGCAGCGCGACGTTGACGACGGTGATGTCGAGCAACAGCATGAAGATCGCCACCGAGACGGCGATCAATGTCCACCACTTGCGCTCCACGGCCGGCTCCCTTCGTCGCGTCTTCAGGACGCTGGACTCATCTCACTGTAGGACGCGATCTCCTGAAGGCGTTCTAGCACCCTGCGGCGTGTGCTCGTGAGCTCGCGACGCAGCTTGGCGAGCTCGGCGGCACGGTGCTCGACGAGCTCGAGCTGACGGTCGATGTGACCGAGCGCCTCTGCCAACAGCTCGCGGCGGCGCTCGGGGTGCACGTCGTCGCGACGCAACTGCGCGCGTACGGCCGCGCGGGCCTCCTCGGCGGTGAGCAGGTCCTTGAGCTCGTCGAGTGTGACTCCGAGCAACTCCTTCAGGCGTATCACTTCGCGCAAGCGCTCGACCTCGGCGGGCGTGTAGAGCCGATGTCCCCCGGAGGGGCGCGCGGGAGCTTGCGGGAGCAGGCCGATCTCCTCGTAGTAGCGGATCGTGCGCGGTGTGGTGCCCGCCAGTTTGGCGACATCGCCGATGCGCAGGCTCGCCGAGTCGGGTGCGCTCATGCGCGCACACCCACCCTTGCTGGAACGCTTGCTGGAACGTCGGATCCGGCTAGGCGAGGCTGGGATGAGGGGTGCCCCTCGGCGATGGGCTCACCCTCCCGTGGGGCGCTGATCTCGCGTGGGCGCAGCAGACACACGAATGCGCCGAGCAGCGAGGTGGCCGCGAGCACCCACAGAGCTACGTGCATGTTGGCGATGAACGGCGAGAGCTTCTGCTCTGAGAGGCCCTTGGTGACTCCTGAGAAGACCGCGAACAGCGTCGCCTTGGGGACCGCCGAGGTGACGATCGCCAGCACGAAGGCGATCGAGAGCACGGCGCCGGTGTTCTGCACGAGCGTGCGCGCGCCGGCCGCGACACCGCGCCGGCGCGCCGGCACGACGCCCATCATCGCTGCGGTGTTGGGGCTGTTGAACATGCCCGAGCCGATGCCGACGAGCGCCAGCCAGATCGCGCTCTGCCAATAGGGGGTGTGGACCTGCAGCGTGGTCATCGCGGCGAGGCCGGCCGCGGTGACGAGCATGCCGCCGGCGGCGAGGTTGCGCGAGCCGTGGCGGTCGGCACGGATGCCGGCGAGGGGGGAGGCGATGAGCATCCCCAGCGCGAGCGGGATCAGCCTGATGCCGGCTTCGAGCGGGCTGTTGGACTGGGCGCCCTGAAAGTAGAACACGAACAGGAACATCAGCGCGAAGCGCGCGAGCCCGTTGATGAAGGCGGCGCCGGTGGCGGCCGCGAACAGGCGGTTGCTGAAGATCGACAGGTCGAGCATCGGCACGCGCGTGCGGCGCTCGATCAGAACCCACAGTGGCAGCAGCACCGCGGCGCACGCGAGCCCGACGATTACAACCGTATTGTCCCAGCCCGAGAGCCCGCCCTTGGAGACACCGAGCACGAGCCCTGTGAGACCCACGATGAACACGATCGTGCCGAGCGAGTCGAAGCCGCGCACCTTGTCGGGCTTGGCCAGCTCGCGCAGAATCAGGGCGCCCCAGACGGCGCCGGCGAGCGCGAGCGGGACGTTGAACCAGAACACCCAGTGCCAGGAGATCTCGACAAGGGCGCCGCCGAGCACGGGGCCGAGCACGAGGCCTACCGCGGCGACCATTGTATTGGCGCCCATCGCGAGGCCAAGCTGCTCCTTGGGGAAGGCGTCGGTGACCAGCGCGGCGGCATTGGCGAACAGGAAGGCCGAGCCGATCCCCTGGAGTACGCGCCAGCAGATCAGGACGGTGGCGTCGCTGGAGAACCCCGCGCCGAGCGAGGCGAGCGCGAACACGACGAAGCCGCCCACATATGCACGCTTGCGTCCGAACAGGTCGCTGAGGCGCCCTGCGGTGAGCACGAGCACGGTGGCCGCGATCAGGTAGGCCAGGATCACCCACACGAGCGCGAGCAGACTCGTTTTCAGCGAACGCTCGAGACTCGGCAGTGCGATGATCAGCGTGCCCGAATTGGTCGCCGCGAGGAGCATTCCAAGGCTTGTGCAGGAGAGCGCCCACCAGCGGTAGTGCTCGTGCTCGGCGTGGACGCCGAAGCGAGAGGTGCGAGATGTAGAAGTTGACGTGAACGTAAGGATCACGATAGCAGGGGAATATCGAATAACTGCTAAAACGTCGAGGATGAGCGAGGGCGAGGCGATCAAGAGCGATCAGCAGTGGCGCGAGGAGCTGACGCCCGAGCAGTATGAGGTGCTGCGCCGCGCGGGAACCGAGGCGCCGTTCACTGGCGAGTACGTGTACAACAAGGCCTCGGGGATGTATCGCTGCGCCGGCTGCGGCAGCGACCTGTTCAGCTCCGATACGAAGTTCGAGTCGGGCACCGGCTGGCCCAGCTTCACCGAGCCCGCGGTCGCCGAGACTGTCGAGCTGCGCCCCGACAAAAGCCTGTTCATGCGCCGCACCGAGGTTGTGTGCCGCAACTGCGGCGGGCATCTCGGTCATGTGTTCGACGACGGTCCAGGACCGACCGGGCAGCGCTATTGCATCAACTCGGCTGCGCTGAGCTTCGCGCCCGAGTCGAGCGAGACGCCCTCGGCGCCCGCCGAGTAGCGTCGCGGCGCCTGACCGCACAGGTCGGTTGTGGCGATTGGATCGTCGCTGTCGCGCGACCGCGTGCGCCGCTGGTCCTAGACTGAGGCCGCGATGATCATGGAGAACCGCTCGAAGCGGCTATCGGAGCCCCTGCGCTGGGGTCGGCGTGAGAAGGCCATCGTTGCCGTTCTCGCCGGCTGCCTGCTGCTCGGATTGATCGGACTCGGTGGGTTTGCCCTGACGAGCGGCTCCAAGGAGCCGAAGGACTGCGTCGACATAACGTTCGCCAGCACCCTCGGCGCGGCCCACGTGCACGCCTGTGGCACACGCGCCAAGACGATGTGCGCCGCCCCGGCCGCCTCCAAGGAGATCGCGCAGTCGCTGAAGCAGGCCTGCGGGCGCGCCGGCTACCCGTTCGAATAGCGCTTCTAGCGCGCGGGCCAGGTCGGGTTCAGGTCTGTCGACGGGCAAGGGAGGCCCGTTGGAGGGCCATGAGCCCCGCCGTTGCCAGTCGTCTATACAAATGTCGAAACGCGGGGCCCAACTGTTGGCCAAGGTGTCCCTAGCGGCGTCGTGCGCGTCCCGGTTTCATAAGCGGAGCTAAATAGGCGTAGCTGCCACCGCCGGTGCGGGCGGCGGCTGGCCGTATCTACAACCGCAGGGAAACGGAGGCTTATGTCCATCTTGGCGACAACCGAATGGTTGTCATATCCACACTGGCTCAACGCCGGCGACAACGCGTGGCAGATGACCGCCGCGACGTTCGTCGGGCTGATGAGCCTTCCAGGTCTCGCCGTCCTGTACGGCGGGGTCATGCAGAAGCGCTGGTCGGTCAACAGCATGATGCTCACGTTCGTGGCGTTCTGTCTGGTGCTGGTGGCCTGGTGCTTGTGGGCCTTCAAGATGGGTTTCGACAACCCGATCGCACACAGCGGCGGGGGCATCTTCGGCACCAAAGGCTTCCTGGGCACAGCGCTCGGGGAACCCGGAAGCGTGCTCGGACATGCCGCGGAGGAGGGCCAGGCGCTGATCCCGTCGATCTCGACGGGCCCGCCGTTCCACTTCCCGGAGGCATCGCTCGTTTACTTCCAGTTCGTGTTTGCGGCGATCACTCCGATCCTGATGCTCGGCTCGGTGCTCGGACGGATCAGCTTCAAGGCGTGGATCCCGTTCGTGCTGCTGTGGATCACGTTCGTGTACACGGTCAACGCATTCCTGCTGTGGGGTGGCGGTTATTTCGCGGCGCACGGCGCGCTTGACTACTCCGGCGGTTATGTGATCCACCTTGCTGCCGGTATCTCCGGCTTCGTCGCGGCGGCGGTCATCGGACCACGGTTGCAACGAGATCGCGAGGTCGACGCGCCCAACAACCTGTTGATGGTCGCGGTCGGCGCCGGTCTGCTGTGGCTCGGCTGGAATGGGTTCAACGGTGGAGACTCTTACTACGCGGGTGCGGACGCCTCGGCGGCGGTTCTCAACACGAACCTCTGCACGGCGGTTGCGATGCTCGTGTGGATCGCGTGGGACTACATCTTCCGCGATAAGCCATCTCTGCTGGGCTCTGTCAACGGAATGATCACGGGGCTGGTCGGCATCACGCCGGCGGCAGGCTTCGTAAACGGCTATGGCGCGATCGTGATCGGCGTGGTGGCCTCCACGATCGTGTGGATGTCGATCCGCTTCCTCAGCCGCGCTCCGGTGTTCCGTCATGTGGACGACACGCTCGGGGTGATCTACACGCACGGAATCGCCGGGCTATGCGGGGGCCTGCTGGTTGGGCTCCTGGCCGATTCGAACGTGGTCGAGTACATCGGCAGGGGCGCTGATACGAATCTGCCGGGCGTCTCGGGACTACTTGTCAGCGGCAGCTGGACGCTGCTGCGATGGCAGGCCGAGGCCGGCTTGTGGGTGATCCTGTTCAGCGGCGCGATGACATTCATCCTGCTGAAGCTGGTCGGGATCTTCATCCCGCTTCGTCTCACCGACGAGGAGCTGGAGATCGGCGATCACGCGATCCATGGCAACGAGGTGTATCCCTCGGATGTGCCCACGCTCGGTGGGCCTCATGCGCCGAGCTTGCAGCCCTCGCCGGCGGGCAGCGCCGCATAACCGTGAACTGGGCAGGGCGCGTCTCCTCTGTGCGCGCCCTCCCGGTTTTCGTAACCACGACCCGAGACCCCGCTTCGGCGGGGTCTCGGCCGTTAAGGGGTGCAGCTACGACCTGAGACGACCTGTGAGCCTGTTTGAGGCTCAGCTGGTGGGCAGGCCGATGGGACAGGCCACGCCGGTGCCGCCCAGGCCACAATACCCGCCGGGGTTCTTCGCCAGATACTGCTGGTGGTAGTCCTCGGCGTAGTAGAAATGATGTGCCCGCCCACCCGGGTCGGGGGGAAGGATTTCAGTGGTGATCTCACCGTGGCCGCTGGCGCTGAGCATGCGCTGGTATGCCTCGCGGGAGGCCAGCGCGACGCGATACTGGGACTCATCGGCGCAAAGCACGATCGAGCGGTACTGGGTACCGACGTCGTTGCCCTGGCGCATTCCCTGGGTCGGATCGTGTCCTTCCCAGAACAGCCTCATCAACTCCTCGAAGCCGATCTTGACGGCCTCGAAGGCGACGAGCACCACCTCGGAGTGGCCTGTCTGGCCGCTGCAGACCTCCTCGTAGGTCGGGTTGGGCGTGACCCCACCCGCGTAGCCCACAGCAGTCGTGTACACGCCGGGCGTCTGCCAGAAGATCCGCTCGGCGCCCCAGAAGCAGCCCATTCCGAACACGGTGGTGTGGACGCCGTCAGGGAACGGCCCCCGTAGCGGCGCGTCGAGTATTAGGTGGCGCTCGGCGACGCTCATCGGCTGCTCGCGCCCAGGCAGTGCGTTGGCGGGGTCGACCATGCTCGTTTCGCGTGTTTTGAACAGCAGCACTGCCGTTCAGACTAGCGCGCCATCGCCGATGCGCAACAGCAAGGATCGTTGTCGTGGCTGTTTGGCGCTCAAGGGCTTGGTGATCTCCTCCGAAGAGATACACAAGCGATGACAACCAACTCATCTCAGTCACTCCGCGGAGGGGCGACTCTCGCCGAGACCCCATTGCCGCAGCCTTTGGTCGGGTCTGCGTTACTGCGCTCGTTGGCTCGTCGTATCGTTGCGAGCCGGCCGCCGATTGCATGGTCGCTCGCACTGTTGTTTCTGTTCAAGGGGTTTGTGTGCCTAGCTGTCGTGGCCTTCCCGATCAGCTCGGTCGAGCCTGCGGCGCTGATCGCCGCCGCCGGTGCGCTTGCGGTCGTGGGCGCGATCGGCGTGTGGCTGTTTGCGTTGCGCATCCCCATGATCGGGTTCGAGCTGATGGCTGCGTGTGGGTCGCTCGTGACAAGCGCGCTTGTGGCCAACGCCGTCACGCACGGCGGCATGATGGTTGCTGCCTTCGCCTACCCCTGGATCGCGATCTACTCGGCCCACTTCTTTCCCCGTCGGGCGGTGGTCGCACAAGGCCTGCTGATCTCCATTGGCTTTGGCGTAGGTCTGCTGATCGGCGGCCTATCCCATGTCGCGATCTATTGGCTGATCGTGACCGTCACGATCTGGTCGATCTGCCTCGTGCTCGGTCGGCTCAGCGAGAGCTTGCGTCGTCAGGCGGATACCGATCCGTTGACGGGCCTGCTCAATCGCAACGGCTTTCTCGCGGCGGCCAATCGCGAGCATGCGATTGCCCAACGCAGCGGCAACCCGCTCACCCTCGCGCTGCTCGATCTCGACGGTTTCAAGCAGATCAACGACCAGCGCGGTCATGTCGCCGGCGACCGGGTGCTGGCAGACCTTGGTAACGCGTGGCGCGAGTGCGTGCGCACCGGCGACATCCTTGCCCGTCACGGCGGCGACGAGTTTGTGCTGTTGTTGCCGGCGACAAAGCCTGAGAGCGCGATCTCGGTGCTCGACCGTTTGCACGTAAAGGAGTTGCCGGTGACATGGTCGGTTGGGATCGGCGAGTGGTTTCCGGGCGAGAGTCTCGCCGAGTGCGTCGCGCGCGCCGACAGCCATCTGTACAGCGTGAAGAACGCGATGCGCGTGCGCGATGCGCGTGGCGTCGAGTCGCTGCGAGACGTCTCTACGCGCGTTTGACATCGTGCATGCCGGGCAACACCCTTCTGAGGGCGTTGTTCCTCCCTCATTCCCTCCCCGGATCGGCCCGCTTGTGAGCGGGTCGATCTGCTCAATAGTTTGCGGTATGCGCGACTATGGGCCCGGCGGAGAGAGCTGGGGTTTCACTGGGATTCGACCGCCGGCATGGCGCACTTCTCCCTGATTCGGGATTCGCTGATTCCCCATCGGTTTTACGGCTATATCCGGTGGCTGCTATCGGGCGGGACGCTCGATAGCAGATAGGCTTTCGTGCGCATGCGGCACGTGATCGGAGACGAGGCGATACGAGGGGGAGCGAGCGGATGAGCCGGACGCACGGCTGGCGAGTGATCGTGGCCTACGGACTGGTATGCGCCGCGACCCAGGTGTTGTGGCTCACCTTCGCGGCGATCACAACCGAGACGGCCCGTCACTACGGCGTGTCGGTCGGCGCTGTCGGGTGGCTGGCGGAGATCTTCCCGCTGCTCTATGTGGTGCTCGCGATCCCGGCGGGGATCCTGCTGGATCGCTGGTTTCGTCCAGTGCTCGCCGCCGGCGCGGTGTTGGTGGCGGCTGGTGGGTTGCTGCGCTTGGGGGGCGACACGTTTGCGTGGGCAATGGCGGGGCAGGTCGCCGTGGCGGTTGCGCAACCGGTCGTGTTGAGCGCGGTCAGCAAGCTGGCGGGCGAGTACCTGCCTCCAGAGCAGCGCGCCACCGGCATCTCGGTGGGTTCGGCAGGTGGTTTTGTGGGGATGCTGATCGCGCTGCTGCTGGGACCGACCCTGGGCGGACACGGGCATATAGAGCGGCTACTGGTCGTGGAGGCCGTGCTGGCCGTGATCCCGACTGTGGCTCTGTGTGTGACTCTGCGCCGGCCTGGGCAGGAGAGCACAGAGCATGCGGCGATCGCCGGAAACGCTGCGCGTGCGCTGTGGGCGCTGCCGTCGATGCGCACGCTGTGCGGGCTGGTGTTCATCGGGTTTGGCGTGTTCGTGGCGCTCGCAACCTGGCTGCAGACGTTGTTGCAACCTGCGGGCGTATCGGAAACCGCTGCCGGAGCACTGCTCGTGGGAATGGTGATCGCCGGAGTGTTCGGTTGTGCGGTACTGCCTCCGATAGTCGACCGCAGGGGTATCGAGCGAGGGTTCATGCGTACCGCGGTTGTGGCCGGCTCACTGGGTTGCGTGGCCCTTGGCGTCGTTCCATGGCTTGGTGGACGCGCAGTGGCGATCGTGGTGATGGGCGTTTTCCTGTTGCCTGCGCTGCCGGTGATTCTCACGGCAACCGAGCGCCTCGCGGGGTCAGCGGCAGGCACCGCGGGTGCGATCGTGTGGATGGCGGGCAACCTCGGCGGCCTGGTCGTGGCGCTGCTCGTGCAGGTCTTGGTCCACGATCCGCTCGCCGCGTTTCTCGCGATGGCGGCGGTGTCGCTGCTGGGGCTTCCGATCGCCGCGCGGCTCACCGCGCCGACCGGCGATGAGTTGAGCTCCGGTCCGCTGGCGGCGACCGCGGGCTGAGGGCACTGAAAGCTCGAGGACGGGCGGTGCGCAATCCTCCCGACGTTTGTTCATCGTCCCCGTGTGCCGTTGCCTGTTGAGTGCTTCGAGGGCGGGGAGCGATGCTGGCGGGCGTTGAGCACCCGCAGGCGTCGCAGCGGAATCGCAAACCAGAGGATCGTGAACGGGATCGCGCCAATCACGGTCGTGAGCACACCCGCGGGGATACCGAACAGCTTGGTGCTAACCAGCAGCAGGCAGCCACACATAGCCAGTGCGAGGAACGCCAATCCGGCGATTACCACGCGGTTTGAACTGAAGACGAGGTACTGCTTGTCGTCGTGGCGGAACAGGAAGCGGTGTTGAGCCGACGGTGCGATCACGCAGACAGCTGCCAGTGCGGTCATGAGGAGGGTGATGATGTAAACGGTCTGCAGAAAGCGACCTACGTGTGCAAAGCCAGTGTCGAATGGAACCACCAGCAGAAACGCGAACAGCACCTGCACGCCGGTGACGACCACGCGCAGCTCTCCGGTGAGCTCCTCGAAGTTGCGGTCCAGACGCTCCAGTCGCGTCTCATCGCGGGTCTCCTCGCCGGCACTCTGCTGAGCATCCCGCATGGGCTTCGCGATATTCGTGTTCGCTCGTGAACCGGCTAGCCCGTGTCGATCTCGCTGCTGCGCTCGTGATCGGCCTCAGAATCCTCTTGCCCCGCGTCCTCTTCGCGAGGACCCTGATCGCGGAGGATCGTGTGTGCCGGACGCTGATCTCCGTGTGAGGCGTGATCGATCAGGGCGGCCTCCGAAGCCTCAAAGCCCTCAGCCTCGCCTCCGCCGGCCTCGAGCACAGGCCGCTGCGCCGGGTCGAGATCTTCATCTCCAGCCAGGCCGCCGATCGCCGCGGCTTCTGACGCAGCCATGTCGGCCTCTTCCTGCTCGTATGGTCGATCGACGGTCACGCTATCTCTTCTTACCCTGCCGGACAGCCGTGAAACGACGCTCTGTGATCGTTGCTTGAAAGACGAGCGAATGAAGCTCAGCTCGCTCGAGCTGCCGTCGACTGTGAGAGAAGGTCTGCGAACAAGGCCGGTCCTCCGCTGAGGCATCGCAAAGCTCGCTACTGCCTCAAGGCCCTCTTGCGGCACCACCGGGTCGATCAGAGTCCCTGAGTGCAGATCGAAGCTGCTGTGGACCACGTGGCCGATGCCCTCGTGAAACGCGTCCCATTGGACGATCCCAGGGAGGATCTCCTCGATTATGCCTAGCAATGTTGCCCTCGGGCCACTATGTCTAATCGCATATTCCCTCATGTGCGAGAGATCGGCCACAGCGACTTTTGTGGCTGGGGAAAAAGGGTAGCTGTCGTTCAATCAATGCATGGAGGTGATGAGATGCCGCCTCGTGGCGTGAAGAAAGGCAGCAAGCGCGAGCGTCAATACGAACACATCAAGGACAGCGAGCGCAAGCAGGGCGTCTCGGAGGGACGCGCTGAGGAAATCGCGGCCCGCACTGTCAACAAGGAGCGTGCGCGCAGCGGCGAGGCGCGTAGCGGCTCGCGCTCCTCAACCCATGACATCTCCTCGGGGCGTCGCGGGGGGTTGCGCTCCGGCAAGCCGGGACCACGTGGGCGCACTCGCGAGCAGCTCTACCAGGAGGCGCGGAAGTTAGGCGTCGAGGGCCGCTCCACCATGACCAAGGCGCAACTGCAGCGCGCTGTGGACGGTCGAAAGCGGTAAACGGACCGCGATTCGGGACTGCGATTGGTGCTTTAGTACCGGTGGTGAGCAGCGAGCTTCCGCTTGGCGAGGAGATCGACTGGACGCCTGTGAAGGCGCCAATCCGCGCACCTTTGCGTGGTTCTCGTGTGACGCTTCGTCCGCTTGACGCTGCTGCGGATGCGCAGTCGCTGTACGCAGTCTCGCATCCGCCTGAGGGAGATCTGAGGATCTGGACATACCTGCCGGACGGTCCGTATGAGAGCGAAGATCACATGCGCCGGACGCTTGCCTGGGCAGAGTCCGTGGAGAGCGCGATCTATTTCGCGATCGTGCCCGCCGCCGAGGGGCGGAGCGTGGGCCTCGCGTCGTACTTGCGCATCAAGCCAGAGTTCGGTGTGATCGAGATCGGTCATATCTGGTTCGGTGCCGCGCTGCGGCGTACAACCGCTGCGAGCGAGGCGATCTACCTTTTGTTGGGACACGCATTCGACGATCTCGGTTATCGGCGTGTCGAGTGGAAGTGCAACGCGCTGAACGCTGCGTCGCGACAGGCCGCCGAGCGCTTCGGGTTCAAATTCGAGGGGGTATTTCGCAAGGCGCAGGTGGTGAAGGGTCGCAACCGCGACACCGCCTGGTATGCAATCACCGATGAGGAGTGGCCGGCGATCCGCAAGGCCTTCCAAGCATGGCTCGCGCCCGAGAACTTCGACGGCGATGGCAGTCAGAAGCAGCGTCTGAGGACACCGATCGACGGATTCCGTGCCTGAACGGGCGTGAGCAGTCGACTTCCGCCCGATGATGTAGCCGGCCGGCGGGTTGTGCGAGTCTTCGGAGATGGCTGACCGCGCCATCGTGTCCGTGCCACTTGAGCGACTGGAGGATCTCCAGCCGCTGTGGAGTGCGCTTTACGATTACCAAGTAGCGTTGGCACCGCACCTGCGCGACCGTGTGCGTCCATATGAGCAAGCATGGGAGGATCACCAGCGGATCAAGGCTGAGTGGCTGGCCAATGAGCCCGACTCGTTCGTACTGGCTGCCGAGGAGCACGATCGTTATGTCGGCTATGCGTTCGTGCGGGTCCGTCCCGGTGCCCGCTTCGCGGTGTCATGGAGCGCATCCGATCCACTGGCCGAACTTGCGATCCTCGCGGTGTTGCCAGAGGCCCGCGGGCAAGGTGTCGGCTCGATGCTGCTCGATGTCGTGGAAGCGAGGCTGCGGAAGCTTCGGATCGAGGACATGGTGATCGACGTGATCACGACGAACACCGACGCGATGCGCCTCTACGAACGTCGCGGCGCGATGCCGTTCCTCACCAAATTCGTCCAGCGGATTGGGGATTCGAGGTCGAGCTGAGCGGAGGGAGTGCGTTGCGCGCCACGACCACGAGGGCTTCAGGCTGCGTTGAAGTGGCGCCGAGTTTCGGCGAATAGTTGCTTGAATATGACGCCATTCATGGGCCCGCCGGGTCGGCCGAGGAGGGTCGGTTCCAGGGCAGCAGTCCAGGTAAAGCTGCAATGGTCGGGCCCGTCGGACTCAACCACGTAGTCCTCGGCGAAGCGCCGGAACACCGGAAGGTTGGCCTCGGTGGCGTAGAACGCGTACCGACGGCCCTCCTCCCAGATGAAGAAGTACTCCTGCAGCTTCATGGCTCCGCCGAGCACCTTCACCTGCCGGGTTGTTCCGACTCCATGAGGGGGCTCTGAAGTCCAGTCGACCGAGAGCATGCGACACCAATCCAGCGGCTTGTCCGAAACAAGCCGGCGCCAGACCTCGCTAGCGGGACGCGCGATTGCAAACGTCTCTGAGTAGCGCGAGGGTGCAGAGGTCAAGAAGCCCTCGTCAGTGTGTTCGAGAGTGGAGGTCATGGGTCGAGGTCCTTCGGTCGATGTAAGGGAGAGTTTTCAAAACATTGGTGTGCAACATCGCTTAGCGTGAAGTTTTCGGACACTGGAGCGGAGCACGATTCGAAAATTCTTTTGCGCTCCTTTATACACGCCGACAATGGCTATGCGTACATCTCGTCCACCTCAAATCTAGTCGCCTCATTCAGGGCCCACAGACATCATGCTGTCTCGGGCTCCTCTCAAACCCTCCCGCTGGTCTTGGTGGTCAGCGTCGAGACGACTGTTTTGGGCGAGCTTACCGTCGTGCGGTGAGGAGCGCGAATGCCCGTGGGCATGCCGGCAATGCCACCGACCGCGGCGGCTGCAATGGACCCGAGAACGTCCATTGCTCCTATGTCAAGTGGTTTTCCGCAGTTTACGAGGTTTGTGCGAGGGCGTCTATGAAGGGCTCACGAATGGCTGGATCGCAGTGGCGTCGCTCTAGCGTTTTCTTGTCGTGATCGGGCTGCTCGCCGGCCAGAAGGTCTTCGCCGGGGCCGCACGCGAGGGGCATTGGTGAGCGTCCATCCCAGGGCGCGCCGGGGAATGTAGCGTCGATGGCGATCCGCCGTCGGTGGATCTTGATCGTGAGGTATCGGTGGACGTCGATGAGCCCGTCCGGCGGGATCGTCTGGGCGATCTCCTCTCCAAAGAGCTCCCGCGCACGGTTCTGGTCGAGCCGGTAGATCCTGTGGACGATCTCAGGCTCAGTCATTGGGAATTGTTGGGCGAGTTGCTGTGCAAGGTAGAGGTGCTTGGTGGAGCAGGTGCCGCGCTGCTCGCGCAGCATGCCCTCGACAGTGCGGTCGCTCGGCCGGCCATATGGGATCGCGCGCACCCGGTCGACAAGTTCGATAATCGAGCGAGTGACCAGCTGCTGGGCATAGCCGGTGGCGCTGAGACGGTCGTCTGTGATCGAGAGCGCGTCGCGTAGTTGCTCGACGAGCTCGTGCTCGTTTCGCAGGTCGGAGTCGGCTGGTGCGACCGCCTCGAGCTCGATGAATGTGCCGAGGCGCTCAACGTCGTCGAGGTGGATGCGAACGTTCTGCCAGAGGAACAGGTGGCGGAGCTTGGTCACAGCGATATTGACGCCGACCGCTGCGGCCAGGGCCGCGAGCAGCGTTTGAGGATCGTCGGTCTCGATGATCCGGTAGCGGCTCTCACGTTGTTGCGGTTCGTCAGGGCGCTCGAACTGAATCAGGTGTGCCCGCCCGGGTTGCTGCTCGCGGAGCTTCAGTCCGCCGGTCGAGACGTTGAAGTAGGTGTCGCGCTGCCAGAGCATGCCCTCGTCCTGCGCACCGAGCGCATGGCATATCTCCAGGGAATGTGCAGGGTCGGGATCGATCGCCTTCAGCTCGATATTCCGTCGCGGGTTTGCCACCAGCCGCATTCTGCCGAGATCGCCAGCGGTACGCCTTGATGACATGGTTGCGGCTGTCCGAGGCGTCGCATACGGAGTGCGAACAAACGTTCTAGGGGTGGCGGACACCCTCCAGATCGGCTCAAGGCGACGACCGGAATCGAACCGGTGTAGACGGCTTTGCAGGCCGCTGCGTAGCCACTCCGCCACGTCGCCAGGACACTCCGTAGCGTAGCGACCGGGCGCTGATTGGGCGATCCGCCTCGGAGCCGTTCGAGGGCCCGTGTTACGCGGCTCATCCCTGGCTTCAAGGGTCGTTATCAAGCTTTTCTGATCTCCTTAGGGTCGCTTTCGAGAGGCGTTAGCACTCGCATATGGCCAACGCGCACACTGAGATCCCAAACTCGGAGGTGTGTCGTGAAGCGCATATTTCTTCCCATGATGGCGGCGGCACTGATTGGAGCTGCGGTTGCAAGCGTGTTCTTTGTGGCCTCCGGCGGGTCGAGCAGCGGTACGGTCGCTCGCAGGGTCGCAACCCGGGCCATCGGTTCGACGGGTGGCGTTACCAAGGATGTTTCATCGACCACGCCAAGCGCGACTCAGGTCTACCAGCGCGACGCTTCGGGCGTGGTGTCGATCAAGGTTGTCGACGCCGACGGCGGGGACAGTGGCACCGGGATCGTGCTCAACGATGAAGGGTTGATTCTCACCAACAACCATGTGATCTCTGAAGGTACGAGCATCACGGTGAGTCCCGGCAAGTCCGCTAACGTGAGCCGTACCGCAAGCGTGATCGGCACCGATCCGAACAGCGACCTTGCGTTGATCAAGATCAACCCCGCCGGTCTGGGATTGAAACCATTGAAACTGGTGAGTTCGAGCTCGGTGCAGGTGGGCGATTCGGTGTATGCGCTTGGCAATCCCTACGGTCTCACCGAGACGCTCACGAAGGGCATCGTGTCGGCGCTTGAACGTGAAATCTCAGCTCCGGACGGAGCGACGATCAAGGACGCGATCCAGACCGATGCTCCGCTGAACCCAGGCAACTCCGGTGGCCCGCTGCTGAATGCCGAAGGCGATGTGATCGGGGTCAACTCACAGATCGCAAGCGACGCGGCGCGTACCGAAGGCTCTCAGCCGGGCAGCACCGGAGTGGGCTTCGCGATCTCCTCGAACACCGTCTCCGAAGTGGTCAAGACGATCGAGTCCGGTGGAGATGGCAGCACCCAAGGTGGAAGCGGCACTGAGGGGACCGAAGGCGAATCGCGCGTGCAGCGCTCCGGGGAGGAATCATCCCCGTATGGCACGGAATCTCCCTATCAGACAGAAGAACCCTCAGCGACCCAGGGCAGCGAAGGCGAAAGTCGCGAAGCTAGCCCCTACGGCTACGAATCGACTGCCGGCAGCGGCGTCGAAGGGTCCGGCGAACTCGGCTCGAGCGGCGCTGGATCGGCGGGCGTGGAATCGGCCGGGGAAGGACGCGAAGGCCAGACCGTGATCGTGCCCTGATGTCGAAGGCTTGAGATCCAGGCGCCCCGTTGCCGAAAGCTTGCGTGCCGGCAGTGGGACGATCTGCTCCGAAGTAGGCACGGGGAGGTGCTGGGGCGGGTCTTGGATGCGATCCTGAACTGGCCTCCGTTGATAGGCTAGAGCGATTCCCAGGGCGATTAGCTCAGCTGGGAGAGCGCCGCCTCGACAAGGCGGAGGTCACTGGTTCGAGCCCAGTATCGCCCACTGGTGGAAAGCCCCATTTGATGGGGCTTTTTCGCATCTGAGGGGGCCTCAAGGTTCCAATGAAGTTCCGTTTGGGTCGGTTCGCGCGACGCGCGGCGGTCTACGACCACTCGACGGGTGGTGCGCCCGGCTGCCATGGTCGCTTGATGCTGCCGCCCGCCTGTCGGAGGGTGTGGCCGTAGTTGGCGAGCTGGACTTGGAAGGCAAGCTCTTCGCCCGGATCGCCGCCGGCGTCGTCTATCCACTTTCGCCAGACGGCGAGCGCGCTCAGCGTCTCCAGGTGGGTTGCGTTGCACCATCAGCCGTCCTTCAGCGAGGGTTGAGATGGTTGACCGTGCGTTCCGAGGCGCCGACCGTGCGTAGGCACGGGTACATGCCTGGACGTTCGCCTCTTCTTTCGCCGGTTGGCTTGGAATCATCGGCGCGGTGACCAAGGACCGGACCCGGCGACGCGAATTGGCTCGTGATGTGCAGATCGTCGTTGAGCGCTCAAGCACTCATCCCGTGGAATACGCAATCGTGCTGCTCGTCGAGCGTGATGGCGCATGGCACACGGTGCGTACCTTCGACAACGCACACGCGCCAGACGAGCACCATGAGCACCGATATGTGGGGTCGGACAAGCGGTCCCCAATCATCTCGCACGGGCCGCCGAATGACGCGATGCATGCAGCAGAGATCAAGCTGTTGTCGAGCTGGAGCGATATTGTTCGTAGTTAGGAATCAACACGATGAGCGCTATCGACAAGAAGACAGACGGGCTGTTCATGGCCGCTACGCTGAGCGACGACAGTCTCGGTTACCCGGACGATGTCGCGTTCGTTCCCGGCGATCAGGACTGGGCCGATGAGGTGGTGTGGCGAAACCTGGCCGATGAAGGCCGCGCCACCGTCGTCGTCGACGATGAGACCGAGTTGATGTTGATCCCGTTTCCGCGCAGCATCATAGACCGCTTGCGTGGGTGCGTTCGTGTGCGCGTGACCCACAGGCCGCACGGGCATGTGGGTGCATACGCGACCTCCAGCACCCTTGGGCGTCACCCCGTGCGCGAGATGCGCGCGCTTGCAAACGCGTAGGACGAAGGAGCAACGGTATGACCGTCACGATCGACGGGCTTGTGTTCGAGTTCAGCAACTACGACGCTGACGGCGACGTGCTCTATCTCACTCGCGGTGAATCGAACGTGGCCGCTGATGCCATGCTCACACTAGAGGGGCATGGCATTCGCTATGGCGCTGATGGCGAGACGATCGGAGTGACGATCATTAACGCCAGATGGTTGCTGGAGCGTGACGGGTATCTCACGATCACGCTGCCACACTCGGTCCGTGTAGAGGCGGGCGAGCTTGCTGTGGCACTCGGCTAGAGTGAGCCGCGGCTGGTCTGCCTTGCGATGACATTCGGCAAGCTCGGGACGTGAGTCAGGGCTATCAATACATCTCGTTCGCTGGGGTGGCCGCACAACTAGGCTCAGCCAGATATCGTCGGTGCCGAGCCGGCCCGTTCGACTAAAGGACTACCAGGTTCGCAGGATTGGAATGGGCGTCGTCGAAGAGGGATACGGTGCCTGCGATCTCGTTGAATCTCTCGGGCCGCCAGCGGACACTGGCCGCGGTCTTCTGCCGTTCGATGACGGAAGGGGCGGAAGACGCAGTCAGATCGACGATCCTGCTTGTCAGAGCTTGCCCTGCACCGCCGCGCCCTGGCGTCCGACTCACGGATGGGCATTAGCGCAGTTTGCCTTGAGCATTGTGGGCTCGACTAGCGTTTGCGGCAACCTCACCGTTTTAGCCCTCGCCCGCCGCAAAGCAGTCGTGTCTCCGAAACCGTCAGAATACGGCGATGGCGAGCGCAAAGACGAGCGTTATCAGGCGGATCTTCGAAGAGCGATACGAACCCAAGACGGGATCGCTCTCCAGCGATGTCGTTACGTTTGACGATCTCGAGCAGGCGATGTCCGACTCCTCTCTATCGAGGGCAAACCCCGCGAACTTTTTCAAGGACCTCGTTAGGTCGCATACACGCAACAAGAACTTCCCAATCGAGGTGGTCGACGCTGGCTATACAGCCGAGCAGTACATAGGCTCAGTCTCAAGAGGGTGCTTCCGGTTCGTTCAGCTACCGGAAGGACAGACTGTCGCCTTTGCCGAGCGCACACCTGCACCCGGGCTCCTGGACGAAGTGCATGTAGTTCAGAGCCTGAGCCTTAATCTAGAGTCACGATTGCTGGGTAGACGCGACGAGTCGTGGCTTACACAAGTTGCAGCGAACTTGAACCTCATCGCAACCCATCTTGCGCTGTGTTCTCCTCTGAAACTAGCGTCGATCCAGTTGCTCCAGACGAATGTCAAGCTTCGAAACGCGGAGATCGATGCTCTCTTTCTAGCTCAAAATGCAAACGAGGCGGGGCACGAGTCAAGCCGGATTCTCGTATGCGCAGAGATGAAGCATCGGCGCGAGATGCTCGAGGACGAGCAGATCCTTCGTGGTGCGGTGGCCGCAGGTCGAGAGGCCGCCGACCGTCTTGGGCTGCAAAAGGTCACTGTGGTGCCGATGGGCGTCAAGGCACTAGCCGACGGGCTCGTGTGGATCGTTGAGTTCTCGCAGGATTTCCCACCATTGGTGTCTGTGAGCGAGCGCGTCTATCGGCTAGAGCCACCCGTCCCGGGGATCTCCTGACCATTCTGCGCGAGACGGCATCGACTGCCGCTAAGAGTTGACACGCAGACAACTGCGAGCCAGCCCGCCTCAGCCAATCCCGATGGTGGGCGCATGCATCGTCTCTGCGGTCCGAGCAAGGGTCGCTCTATGTGTGCCGGAGTACGTTTTCGTCTCTTCGGCCTTCTTGCGTGCCGCTTCTTCTCTGCTCACCTGTTGTTCGTGGCGTCGTTCGGCCGCTTCTCGTCGCTCGGTCGCGGCGGCCTGCTCGCTGTCGCTCGGACGATCGGGCGCCGGCGGGTGGACACGTACCGTCGTCCTGTCGCCGCTTGCCTCGGTTTCGCCCCCCCGGCTCATCCATGTGTCGCGAAAGATACCACGATTCCTCTGTTTGGAATCTGATGCTTGCGTTCCATTGCCTCTGACACTTCGAGTCTGGCGTCTATGTCACTCTGCATGGTGCGCAGTGGTCTCCTGCCGGGCTGGCCTAGCCGCCGACCTCCCTGTTCTCCGGAACGAACTTGCTGGCGATGAACGTTGCGCCCTGCGGATCGCCGATGACGGTCATCCTGACCCAGGGGGCATCGAACGGCGCGACGATCACCCGACCGCCCAGCTCGCCGGCCTTCGCGGCCGTCGCGTCGGCGTCGTCTACGGCGAACGTCACGCTCCAGTGCGCCGGAGCATCGGGTTGATCGTCCGCGATCGGATTGAGCGTTGCGACCACGTCCTCGAAGCCCTGCGGAGCGCCACTCTGCGCCATGCGCTCGCGCAGCCCGGGATCGCTCTTTTCCAGGAAGGCGCCGTAGCCCGGCAAACGCCACATTTGCACGCCGCCTTCGAGGCCGAGCGCCTCCCATCCGAACAGCGAGCCATAAAAGGACTGGGCGCCTTGCACGTTGCGTGTGTTCAGGCCGTTGAAGTTCAGCGAGCCGGGCTCGTTGACGATCTGCGCGCCCTTGTGCCGCATTGCCTGCCACACGCAGAACGCGGCTCCCTCCGGGTCGGTGAGCACAGCCATCCGGCCCGCGTCGAACACATCGAAGGGGTCGGCCACGACGCCTCCGCCTGCATCCCGCTCGGCTTCTGAGTGGCATGATCTCGGGAAGACGCTCGCGGACAGCTTCCAGGAAACCACATCCCCGAGGAGGAATCGATGGGCTTCGATCAATATCACGAGCCGCCACAGGAGCTCCCGGAGGAGACACGGACGTTCGCGCGGCTTTGTGCGTCGCTGACCGAGGAGGCGGAAGCGATCGGCTGGTACGAGCAGCGCCTGGCGGTGGAGCGCGATCCCGAAGCACGGGGGGTGATGGCAGATGCGGTCGGCGAGGAGTACAAGCACTTCTGCATGGATCTCGAGTTCCTTCTCCGTCGCAAGCCGAAGTGGCGAGAAACCGCCGAAGGAGTGCTCTTCCAGGAGGGGAACATCGTCGAGCACGGCGAGGCGGCGGAGGCCGCCGCGGGGAGCGCTGCCTCAACGGAGGGCTCTCGCTCGGAGGGCTCTCGCTCGGAGGGCTCTCGCTCGGAGGGCTCTCACTCGGAGGGCTCTCGCTCGGAGGGCTCTCGCTCCGAGTCTCGTGAGGTTGCCGGCACACTGGGTATAGGAAGCCTCAGGGTGCGACGATGAGCCATCTACTGCGCGAGCACGCGCCGATCACGCAGGACGGCTGGAAGACGATCGACGACGAGGCCCGCGAGCGCTTGCTGCCGGGTCTCGCCGGCCGGCGGCTGGTCGATTTCTCCGGACCCCATGGCTGGGAGCGCTCGGCTACCAACCTTGGTCGTGTCGAGAGCGTCGACGTGAGCCCGATCGAGGGCGTGGAGGCAAATCGCCGCGTGGTGCTTCCGCTGGTTGAGTTGCGCGCACGATTCACCGTCTCTCGCGAGGAGCTCAGAGCCGGCGACCGCGGCGCCGAGGATATTGACTTCGACGCGCTCGACGTCGCCGCCCAGAGCATCGTCGAAGCCGAGAACCTTGCCGTGTTCCACTCCTGGCCAAAGGGGGGAATCGACGGAATCGGCGAGCGCTCACCCCATGGCGCGATCAAGAGTGGGGGAGGCGTCGAGAAGTATCCCGAGCATGTTGCCCGTGCCGTGGAGTTGCTGTTGCGCAAAGGAGTCGCCGGACCGTACGGCTTGGCGCTCGGTCGCGAGCAATACACGCGCGTCGTGGAGAGCGCCGAGCACGGTGGCTACCCGCTGCTCGATCACCTGCGCAAGATCCTCGAGGGCCCGATCGTGTGGGCGCCGGGTGTGAAGGGAGCGGTCGTGTTGAGCATGCGCGGTGGCGACTTCAGCTTCGAGTCCGGCCAGGATCTGTCGGTCGGCTACGAGTCTCACGACAACGACACGGTCACGCTCTACCTGGAGGAGTCCTTCAGCTTCCGCGTGCTCACGCCCGAGGCCGCCGTACCCATCGCCCCACTGGAGAGCTAGCGTCTGCGTTGGCATGCGGATCGTCAGCCTCGTCCCTCACGCCACAGAGCTGCTGTTCGCGCTCGGACTTGGCCCTGAGGTGGTGGCGGTCACACACGAGTGCGATTACCCGCCGGCCGCGACGGCGCTCGACCGGGTCACGCGCGATGTGCTGCCCGCTGGCCTGAGCGCGGGGGAGATCGACGCTGCGGTGCGTGAGCGCACGCTGCGCGGAGACGCCATCTACGAGCTCGACGGCGATGCGCTCGCCGCGCTCAACCCCGACTTGATCGTCACACAGGCCCTGTGCCCAGTGTGCGCGGTCTCCTACGCCGAGGTCGCGGAGCTTGCCAAGGAGATGCCGTCCTGCCCCCAAGTCATCTCGCTCGACCCGCACACTTTGGGTGAAACTTTGGAGGATGTTCACACGATCGCCGAGGCCACCGATCGCCGCGAGCGTGGGGCAGAGTTGGTGGGAGAGCTGACGGCGCGCATCGAGCGCATAAAGCGGGCAGTGCGGGGTCGGCCGCGCCGACGCGTCGCCGCGCTCGAGTGGCTCGATCCTCTCTACATCGCCGGTCACTGGACTCCCGAGCTCATCGAGCTGGCCGGCGGAGAGGATGTGCTGGGCTTGCCTGGCGCGCCCTCGGTCACGGTCTCCTGGGAGGCGCTCGCCGCAGCGCGGCCGGAGGTGGTGGTGGCGATGCCCTGTGGCTATGACGCCGCGCGTGCTCATGCCGAGGCTCTGGCTTACTCGAGCGAGCTGGCTGCCCTGGGCGCCCAGCGAGTTGTCGCGGTGGACGCGTCGGCTTACTTCTCTCGTCCCGGTCCACGATTGGTCGATGGCCTGGAGCTGCTGGCTCACATCCTGCATCCCGAGCATGTCCCAGATGCTCCCGCTGTCGCGCTGACCGTCGAGTTGGGGCCTGCGGGTGTGCTCGGGTCGCGCATTTCCTGAGATTCTCTGAGCCGTACGGTGCGTGCTGAGAATTATCCAAGCCGGACGGTGCATGCACCGTCCGGTCGGGCCGCGCATGCGCGGCCCGATGACAGGGCCGCATGCGGCCCTGTCGGCAGTGGCGCATGCGCCACTGCCCTCTAGGAGAAATCTCAACTAGCATGCGACCCGGCTGACCTTGGCGCATGCGCCAAGGTCCCCCAAAGGGGATTTTTTGAATCGCTGGAGCGCGCTCAGTCGATCAGTCGCTTGCCCAACCGCCAGATCGCAAGCCGCCACATCGCAAGCGCGAACGCGATCAGCACCGCGGCATGCCCGATGTCGGCCACGCCGAGATTCCCCAGTGAGGCGTCGCGCACGAGCTGCACGCAGTAATACAGCGGGTTGAACTTCGCGATCGTGCGCAACACAACCGGCAGTTGCGATATGGGGAAGAACGTGCCGGCGACAAGGAACATCGGTGTGAGCACCGCGCTGGTTATGTAGTTGAAGTTGTCGATCGTCTTCGCCACCGCCGCGACGGTCACGCCGAACCCGGCGAAGCCGAAACCTGCGACAAAGCCGATGAGGGGCACCAGCAGCATTCCTGCGTTTGGCTTCAACCCGAAAGCGAATCCCACCAGTAGCGGTGCCATCCCGTACACGCCGGCCCTGATCGAGATCCACAGCATCTCCGCGGTGATCAGCTCCTCGACGTCCACCGGTGCGGCGAGCACAGCGTCGTAGGTGCGCTGGAACTGCCAGCGGATGAACGTGTTGAACATGCCCGGGAAGGCGGAGGAGAACAGCACGGCGGTGGCCACGACGCCGGTCGCGACGTACTGCTCGTACTTCAACCCCGCCACGTGAGGTATGAGCGAGCCGAAGCCCAGCCCGAACGCGAGCAGGTAGATCGTCGGCTGCACGATCGAGGAGAACGTGGTCGCCTTCCAGTAGCGCCCGAAGATCGCCACGTCGCGGCTCATCACTCCCGCGAGCGCGGCCGGTTCCAGGCGGCGGATGCGGCGTGGCTGCATCGTCTCGGCTCTCCCACGCTGCGGCTGGGCTGGTTGTGCTTGGACGCTCATTCGATCTCCTCTCCGGTCAGCGCCACGAACGCATCCTCCAGGTTCGCGGGACGCCGCACACCCTCCGGGGCCATCCCGTCGAGCGTCTCGGCGCGCATGATCGCCACCGCCGGCCCGCTGCGCCGGCTCGACCAGCCGTTGTTGTTGGCCAGCTCGCTCACCTGCGCGAGATGCTCGGGTGGGCCGTACACCTCCACCACCTGCTCGCCCGCGTACTGCCTCACGAGCTCGGCCGGCGTTCCCTGCGCGACGATCTTGCCGTGGTCCATGACGGCCACGGTATCGGCGAGGCGCTCGGCCTCCTCGATGTAGTGCGTGCTCATCAGCGCCGTCACGCCGCTCGAGCGCAGGCCGTCGATCAGCGACCACAGCTCCTGGCGCACCTGTGGGTCCAGTCCCACCGTCGGCTCGTCGAGCAGCACCAGCCGCGGCTGATGAATGAGACCCCGGGCGACCAGCAGTCGCCTGCGCATCCCGCCCGAGAGGTCGCGCACGATCGTGTCCGCGCGCGGCACCAGGTTCGCGATCTCAAGGGCCCGCTGCACGGCCGCCGGCCGCTCTCCGCGCGGCACGCGATACAACCGCGCGTACACCGTCAGGATCTGTCTGCACGTCAGCTCCACGTCGAGGTTGTCCAGCTGGGGCACCACGCCCATCTCCAGGCGCGACTGCTTGGATTCCCGTGGCAGCTCATAGCCGAGCACCGACAGCTCGCCAACGTCTGCGATCGTCTGCGCGGTGAGCATCCGCATCGTGGTCGACTTGCCCGCGCCGTTCGGCCCGAGCAGCCCAAAGCAGATGCCCGGCGAGACCTCGAGATCGAGGCCGTTCACCGCCACGATCTCGCCATAGCGCTTGACCACGCCGTGCAGCGAGATGGCAGGCTCGCCGTCGCGCATGGACGTCGCAAAGCCGTTGTTCTCTTCCAGGTCCCCCATCTCCCGACACTCTAGGGGGAGCGCTCTCAGGCGACGCTGACGGTCTGTGACCGGCCCAGCGCGGCCCCGCTCGCATCGAGCGCCTGCACTGCGAAGAGGGGGCCCGCCGAGGGGCTGCGCAGAGCGCTCTCGAAGCCGCGTGCGCTCGTGCCGGCAACGGGGGTCAGCGCGTTGGCCTGCTCGCCCGCCAGCAGCTGCCAGGCGTGAACGTTTGTCGCCCCGTTCCAACTGGCGTAGACGGTCGTCCCCCCGCGACCGTCGCTGCCGAGCGCGATCGCCGGCGTTTCTGCCGGTTGGCCGCTCCAGGGCAGACGAAAAGCTCGATATGACTGATACTTCTCGCCGAGCACCGCGTCGAACACGAGTCGGCCGGAGCGCTCGAATTCGGACACGCGTGGCACTTCTCCCCAGCCGATGAACACGTTGCCTCCTTCGAGCAGCTGCATGTTGCCCTGACTGCCTGTGAGGATCTTCGGATGGGTGTACTGGCGCAGCAGTGTGGCTGTCATCGCCTGCTCGTCGACATCGAGGATCAGCCCGCGCGAGAGCTTCTCCACCGCCGGGGTGGCTCCGTTGTCGAAGATCGTCAGCGTGCCGTCTGGCCGGCGGCGGGCATCGTGCTGCCAAGCGAAATTGCTTCCCGCGGTCATGTCGAAGTCGCTGTGCTTGCCGCCCAGGCGCCAGAGGATCGCACCGCTGCGGTCGAGCTTGTAGACGGTGTGCGTGCTGCGCGAGGAGATGAGCAGGTTGCCGTCGCTGTCGAGGTCGACCGAGTTGATGTGAAAGAAGTCCCAGTTCTCGGCTTCGACCGGCGCGTAGGACTCCTGCAGCGGTATGCGATCGAGGCTGTGCCACTCCAGCAGCACCCTGCCGCTGGCCAGGTCCATCTCCTGGAAGATCGCATCTTGGATCGTGCCTTTGCGGGGGCCGCCGACCGAGCTCAGGTCTGCGTCTGTGATCACATAGCTCGTCAGCAATGCCGTGTCGCGTGGAGTGATCACGAACTCGTGCAGATCGCCGCGCAGCCCGCGCGCGGCCTGCACACGGCGCACGGTGCGATAGCTGGAGTCCGCGATCACGTATTCGCCCACGCCGTGGCCGTATTCGATCACGCCCTCCCACCAGGTGAGCACCGGCTCGCCGCGGTAGCTCTGCACGCGAAAGTTGGTAGTGACCTTGCCCGCCAGCGGGTTCTCCCAGATCGGCTGGCCGCCGGCGTCGACGATCACCGCACCCACCTGGCCGACGGGAACGTTGTAGGGCGCGATGAAGATCGGATCGCTCGAGGCCCCCGACCGGCTGCTGGTGACCGTCAGGGAAGGGATGCGCAAATCCGGTCGCGTGTGCCACGTGGGCGGCTTGGGCGGTCCCGGGTCGGGCGCCGTCAGGGCGCTGGCGACGATCTCGCCCAACACGCCGCTCATACCGAGCCCGACCGCTCCCACTCCCGCGGAGCGCAACAACTGTCTGCGAGTGAGCGTTCGACTCATCACCACTCAGGAAAGCGCATCTTGGGAAGAGCACCCGAAGACTTCCCGAGCCCAGCTCGAGGGCGGCGTCGAGCACGGCTCGAGAGCGGCGCGGGACGACCGCTCCCCAGAGCCTCGGCGGGCGTTCGTACACTCTCGGGATGGGCACGGAAAGCATCGGACCAGCGGGCTTTCGCAAGCTTGGCGGATGGGCGCTCGCGTGAGCGCGATCGAGGTCACCCACTTCAGCGACCCCTGCTGTCCGTGGGCGTACTCGGCGAGTCCCGCGCTGGCAGTGCTGCGCTGGCGCTACGGCTCGCAGCTTCAGTGGCGGCTGGTGACGATCGGCCTCACCGAGTCCGCCGAGCAGTACTCGAGTCGCGGCTACACGCCCACGCGCGCCGCGCTCGGCTACATGCGCTACCGGCGCTTCGGGATGCCGTTTGCCACCGCGCCACGAGCGCGAATCTCCGCCACCGCGCGCGCCTGCCGGGCGATCGTGGCCACGCGCCTGCTCGACCCCCAGCGCGAGTACGAGGTGTTCAGGGCGCTCCAGTTCGCCCAGTTCACGAGCACGCTTGTGCTCGACGATTCCAGTGACATCGCCACGGCGCTCCAGCTTGTGAGCGGACTGGATGTGCAGGCGGTTGTGGGCGCGCTCGACAGCGAGCGGGTTAGCGCCGCGTACGAGGGCGATCGCGCGCTCGCGCGCACCGCCGCCGGCGGTCCCACCGAGTTCCAGGGCAAGGCCGCGCAGAGCGACGGCCCGGTGCGCTATACAGCGCCGTCGCTGCTCCTGCGCTCCGGCGAGCGCACGCTGGAGGGCGGTGGCTTTCAACCGGTGGAGGCCTACGACGTGCTTATCGCCAATCTCGACCCCACGCTTCGGCGCGAACCGCCGCCCGCGAGCCCGCTGGATGCGCTCGAGCGCTTTCCCGAAGGGCTCGTCACACAGGAGGTCGCGGCGATCATGACGAGCGGCAACGACGCGCCCGACCGTGCGGCCGCGGAGAGCGCACTGGTCGAGCTGGCGGGAGAAGGCAGGGCACGCCGTGTGGCGCTCGGCGATGACGCCCTGTGGCTTGCGAGCAGCTGAGACCGACGCCGTCGCCGATACCGGGCGCTGGTCCTGACGCCCCCGCGGGCGTGGCAATCGACGGCAGAGATGTAGCCTCTCCTGACATGCCCATTACCGTGACACTGCCCGATGGCAAGGCGCTCGAGCTCCCCGATGGCGCCACCGGCGCCGACGCTGCCGCGGCGATTGGACCCGGGCTCGCCAAAGCCGCGCTGGCCATCGAGGTGGGCCAGCCTGGTGGGGAGCCCAGCTCGCCGGGCGCCGACTCGGTTTCGCGCTCTGAGGTTCGAGACCTGGCACGTCGGCTCCCAAACGGAGCACAGATCGCGATCCTCACCGCCAAGAGCGGCGATCCCTCGCTTGCGCTGATCCGCCACGACGCGGCGCACGTGCTGGCGAGCGCCGTGATGGAGCTGTGGCCCGGTGTGAAGATCTCGATCGGCCCGTCGATCGACAACGGCTTCTATTACGACTTCGAGTTCCCCGACGGCGTCTCCATCTCCGATCGGGACTTCTCCGCGATCGAAGCGAAGATGGCCGAGCACGTGCGGGCGGCCGAGCCGTTCGTGCGCGAGGACGTCTCGGTACAGGGCGCGCGCGAGCGCTTTGTGCACGACAACCAGGACTACAAGGTCGAGCTGATCGACGACCTCGTCAGGGCCGCACCTGTCGAGCAGCCGCTGCAGACCGTCT
The DNA here is from genome assembly GCA_963831725.1 of uncultured Solirubrobacterales bacterium. Taxonomy (GTDB): domain Bacteria; phylum Actinomycetota; class Thermoleophilia; order Solirubrobacterales; family Solirubrobacteraceae; genus Palsa-744. The sequence goes on along the minus strand of CAWHRF010000004.1, from coordinate 1,164,644 downwards.
CGCTGTACACCAACGGGCCGTTCACAGACCTCTGCCGCGGTCCGCACGCGCCCACCACCAAGACGGTGGGCGCCTTCAAGCTGCAGTCGGTCGCCGGCGCCTACTGGCGCGGAGACTCCACGCGTAAGATGCTGACTCGCATCTACGGCACCGCGTTTCACACCAATGCTCAGCTCAGCGAGCATCTGGAGCGCCTGGAGCAGGCCGCCCAGCGCGACCACCGCAAGCTCGGACGCGAGCTCGGCCTGTTTCACTTCTCCGACGTGTCGCCCGGCGCCGCGTTCTGGCTGCCCGCCGGCACCGGCATGTACAACGCGCTCGTCTCGCTCTCGCGCGAGATGGGCTCGGAGCGCGGCTACAGCGAGGTCAAGACGCCGCTGATCTACGACGCCGAGCTGTGGAAGACCTCCGGGCACTGGGGCAAGTACAAGGAGAACATGTTCACCGTGCAGGTCGAGGAGCGCGAGATGGGCGTCAAGCCGATGAACTGCCCCGGGCACGCCCACCTGTTCAATAGCGCCCGCCACTCCTACCGCGACCTGCCCGTACGCTATTCAGAGCCGGGACTGCTGCACCGCAACGAGGCCTCGGGCGTGCTGCACGGACTGCTGCGCGTCAGGCACTTCGCCCAGGACGACGCCCACATCTTCTGCAGCGAGGATCAGATCCAGGAGGAGGTCGCGGGTTGCCTGGAGTTCGCCTTTGCCACCTATCGCCTGTTCGACTTCGATGTGCGCCTGGAGCTCTCGACACGACCCGAGCAGCGTGTCGGCTCGGACGAGCTGTGGGATCGCGCCGAGGAAGCGCTCACCAATGCGCTCGACTCCCAGGGCCTCGGCTACGAGCTCAATCCCGGCGACGGCGCTTTCTACGGGCCGAAGATCGACATGCACATGACCGACTCGCTCGGGCGCTCCTGGCAGCTCGGCACCATTCAGCTCGACTACAACATGCCCGAGCGCTTCGGGCTCACCTACACGGGCGCCGACAATGCCGAGCACCAGCCCGTGATGATCCATAGGGCACTGTTCGGCTCCTACGAGCGCTTCATCGGCATCATGATCGAGCATTACGGCGGCGAGTTCCCACTGTGGCTTGCGCCGGTGCAGGCGATCGTGCTGCCGATCTCCGAGCGCCTGAACGAGTACGCCGAGGGTGTGCGCGAGCGCTTGCGCACGGCCGGCGTGCGCGTCGAGCTCGACGATCGCGGCGAGTCGATCGGACGCAAGATCCGCGAGGCAGAGCTGCGCAAGATCCCCAACATGCTGATCGTCGGCGACCGCGAGGCCGCCGATGGAGCGGTGTCGGTTCGCGAGCACCGCAAGGGCGACGTGGGCAGTCTTTCCGTGGAGGAGTTCATCCAGCTATACTTGGGGGCCTTGAAGGCTCGGAATCCATTCACGGCGCAGCGCGTAGTCTCGACTTGACGCGCACCCCCACAAGCTAGTGGCCGTTCCACGTAGGTTCGACCGCCGGCCCCCCGAGCGGGATCTCACGAGGATCAACGAGCGCATCCGTGTGCCCGAGGTTCGCGTGATCGACGACGAGGGCAACCAGGTCGGGATGATGAAGACCCCCGACGCGGTCAAGTTCGCCCAGGAACGCGACCTCGACCTGGTGGAGGTCGCGCCCGAGGCCAAACCGCCCGTGTGCCGGGTGCTCGACTACTCCAAGTACAAGTACGAGCAGGCCCAGAAGGTCAAGCAGGCGCGCAAGCACCAGCAGCAGATCACGATCCGCGAGATCAAGTTTCGCCCGAAGATCGCCCAGCACGACTACGACACCAAGAAGCACCACGTCGAACGCTTCCTGCGCCACAAGGACAAGGTCAAGATCACGATCATGTTCCGCGGACGCGAGGTCACCCACCCCGAGCGCGGCGTGATGATCCTCGACCGTCTCGCCGAAGAGCTCTCCGAGCTGTGCATCGTCGAGCAACGACCCACCCAGGACGGGCGCAACATGACGATGATGCTCGGCCCGTCCAAGGCCGTGCTCGCCGGCAAAGCCGACGGCGCTGGCGAGGACGCCGCTGTTGCGCCACTCGCGACGGATGCTTCGTCCAACGGCGCTGGCGATTCGCCCGATGGCGATGCCTCAGCGCAGGACGTTGAGCAGAGCGCAAACGGCGCGGACGGCGTGCCGGACAGCGTCGTGTCATAATCAGCGGCTCGCTATGCCCAAGATGAAGACCCACAGCGGCGCTAAGAAGCGCTTCAAGGTGACCGGCTCCGGCAAGGTGCGGGCCAGGCACTCCTACTCGAGCCACATTCTCGAGAAGAAGTCGCCGAAGCGCAAGCGCACGCTGGCCAAACCCGTGATCCTCTCCGATCACGACACGCCGCGCGTGAAGCGACTGCTCGGAGTGGGCAAATGACGCGCGTAAAGCGGTCGGTTGCCGCACGCAAGAAGCGCAAGGCCACACTCGAGCTGACGAAGGGCTTCCGCGGCGAGGCGCACTCCAACTACAGACGCGCCAAGGAGGCGCTGATGAAGGCGGACGCCTACGCCTACCGCGACAGGCGCAACCGCAAGCGCGACTTCCGCAGGCTGTGGATCACGCGCATCAACGCCGCCGCACGACAGAACGGGATGAGCTACTCGCAGTTCATGCACGGTCTCTCGCTCGCCGGCATCGAGCTGGACCGCAAGGTGCTGGCCGACATTGCCGTGCGCGACGCCGACACATTCCGACGTTTTGCCGAGACCGCCCGCGAGGCGTCGGCTGCCTGACCGGCAAACCGACATCGCAAGCCTCTCGGGCGTCGCTCCTTCTAAAGGACGGCGCCCTTTTTTGTGCCCGAGACGCATGACCAGTGAGAATCCGCCCAAGCGACAGCCACAATTCGACCGTCGACCCGATGACCACCATCACTTCCCCCCATAACCCCCGCTTGAAGGAGCTGCGCAAGCTGGCGCGCCGGCGCGAGCGTGAGCGGACTGGCCGCTTCCTCGCCGAGGGCGAGGACCTGATTGCCGCTGCGATCGCGGCGGGAAGGCCCGCGCTCGCGGGATATCGGGCAGCGGGCACCACGATCGGCGGCGCCGGCTTCGAGGACGTGCAGGAGAGCGTGATGGCCGGTCTCTCCACGCTTGGCTCGGGCACGCGCGCGATCGGCGTGTACGAGCAGCGCTTCACAAAGCCCGCCGGTCCCCTGTGCATATACCTGCACGGAGTCGGCGACCCCGGCAATGTCGGTGCGGTGTTGCGCAGCGCGCTTGCCTTCGGCGCGTCGTGCGTGGCGCTCGGCCCGGATTGCGCAGACCCACACTCGCCGAAGGCGGTGCGCGCCAGCATGGGCGCGATCTTCGCGGTCGCGCTCGCGCGGGTAGGAGACGTGAGCGAGCTGCCGGGTGAGAAGGTCGCGCTCGTGGCGCGCGAGGGCGAGCCGATCTCAGCAGTGGCAAAAGGCGCCGGCGATGTGACAGCCGGCGAGCGTGGCGGCGGCGTGGATGGCGGCTCGGATGAGGGCGCGACGCCCGCGCTCACATTGCTGGTGGGCGCCGAGCGCGACGGGCTACCGGCGGATGTGGTGCAGGCGTGTGAGCGCGTGGCCCACATCCCGATCGCCTCGGAGTCGCTGAACGCGGCGATGGCGGCGACAGTGGCGCTGTACGAGATGTCGCGCTCCTCGACCAAAGTAACCGAAAGAGGGGCCCGGCTTGTCGGCCTGCGGCCGACTGCGCCACCCTCTAGGGTCCCCACGTCATGATCGAGCGGATACAAGAGCTGCGCGAGCAGGCCGGGGAGGAGATCGCGGCGGCAACCGACACCGAGACGGTCGAGCAGCTGCGGGTGCGCTATCTCGGGCGCAAGGCCGAGCTGCCGCAAATGCTGCGCGGGGTCGCGGCGCTCGAGCCCGAGCAGCGCGGGGCGGTCGGCAAAGCCGCCAACGAAGCCAGGCGGGCGCTCGAGCAATTGATCGAGGCGCGCGCCGCACAGCTCGACGCGAGCGAGCTGGAGGAGCGGTTGCGGGCCGACACGGTTGACGTGACGCTGCCCGGCACCCCGCCACAGCCGGTTGGGCGGTTGCACGTGCTGAGCGCGACGATGCGCGAACTGGAAGACATCTTCCTGGGACTCGGCTTCACTGTGCTCGAGGGTCAGGAGGTCGAGACCGTGCACTACAACTTCGACGCGCTCAACCACAGTCCCACGCATCCTGCGCGGGCGCGCACCGACACGTTCTATGTGTCAGAGGGTGTCGTGCTGCGCACCCACACCTCGCCGATGCAGATCCGCGCGATGGAGGCCCACCCGCCGCCACTGTATGTGGTGATCCCCGGACGCGTGTACCGCCCCGACAGCGATGCCACTCACACACCCCAGTTTCACCAGATCGAGGGGCTTGCGGTGGACGAGGACATCACGCTTGCCGATCTGAAGGGCACGTTGCTCGCGTTCGCGCGCACAGTGTTCGGCGAGGATCGCGATGTGCGCTTGCGCCCGCACTTCTTCCCGTTCACCGAGCCGAGCGTCGAGGTGGACGTCTCCTGCTTTCACTGCTCAGGCGAGGGATTCATGAAAGACGGCTCGCGCTGCCCGCTGTGCAAGGGCGAGGGCTGGCTGGAGGTACTGGGCGCCGGTGAGGTGGATCCCAACGTTTACTCATATGTGCCCACCACCGAGCGCAACGCTCCCGGCTATGACCCCGAGAAGGTGCGCGGCTACGCGTGGGGAATGGGCGTCGAGCGGATCGCGATGCTCAAGCACGGTATCCCGGATCTGCGGCTCTATTACGAGAATGACATGCGTTTTCTGGAGCAATTCGGATGAAGGCTCCGCTGAACTGGCTACGGGAATACTGTGACCCGGATCTCGACACTGCGGCGATCGAGGAGCGGCTGACGATGACCGGCACGAAGGTGGAGACGATTCTCCACCACGGCGTGAGCTCCACCGAGCATTTCGTTGTGGGCCGAGTGCTTACCGCCGAGCCCCACCCCGATGCGGACCGGCTGAAGGTGTGCACCGTGGACATCGGCGAGGACGAGCCCGCCGGGATCGTGTGCGGAGCGCCGAACGTGGCCGCCGGCCAGACGGTGGCCGTGGCGCTGCCCGGGGCGCAAATGCCCGACGGGACCAAGATCAAGGCGGCGAAGCTGCGCGGCGTGCCGTCCAACGGGATGATCCTCGCCGCCGACGAGCTCGAGATCGACTCCGACCACAGCGGGATCATGGTGCTCGACGAGCTGCTGCCCGACGCCGACCGATCGGAGATCGATACCCCATCCTGGGCACACGGCGGGATCTCCGAGCGGCCGGCACCCGGCATGGCGCTGTCGGAGGTGCTTGCGATCTCCACCGACGTGCTGGAGCTTGAGATCACGCCCAACCGTCCCGACTGCCTGGGCGTGTACGGAGTGGCGCGTGAGCTGCACGCGGCCACCGGTGCGCCGCTCGCACCCGAGCCGTGGCGCGAGGATCCCGGTAGCGCCGGGCCGCTCGCGGTTGCGGAGGTGACGGTGGAATGTCCCGACCTGTGCAAGCGCTTCACTGCGCGCGCGTTTGAGAACGTCACGATCGGCCCTTCGCCGCCGTGGTTGAAGGCGCGTCTGTCGGCGGCCGGCCAGCGGCCGATCAACAACGTGGTCGACATCACCAACTACGTGATGCTCGCCTGCGCGCAACCGTTGCACGCGTTCGACCTGGATCGCGTGGCCGGCTCAAAGCTCACGGTCAGGCGTGCGCGCGAGGGCGAGCGGGTGGTCACGCTCGACGGTCAGACCCGCACGCTCGACGGCGAGATGGTGGTGATCGACGACGAGCAGGGCCCAACTTCGATTGCGGGAATCATGGGTGGCGAGCGCTCGGAGGTGCAGCCCGAGACGACACGCGTGCTGATGGAGGTCGCCAACTGGAGCGGTCCCAATATCCATCGCACCTCGTGGGCGCTCGGCCTGCGCAGCGAGGCCTCCTCGCGTTTCGAGAAGGGACTGGCGCCCGAGCAGTGCGACCATGCGCAGGCGCTCGCCGCGCAACTGATGATCGAGCTGTGTGGAGCCACGCCCGTGCCCGGCACGATCGACATCGCAGCCGACACCGCGCCCCCACAGACGATCCGCCTGCGCGAGCGGCGCGTGCGGGAGATCCTCGGTATGCCGGTAGCACGCGCACGGCAGGCCGAGATCCTGACCGCGCTCGGCTTCGGGGTGGCCGACCCAGAACCCAGCTCTGCCGATCGGATGAGCTCATCCGACGGAGAGGGCGCGCTCGAGGTGACCGTGCCGGCGGTGCGGCGCGACGACGTGTCGCGCGAGGCCGACCTGATCGAGGAGGTGGCGCGCATCAACGGACTCGCTGCCCTCCCCGCGACACTGCCGGCGCGCCGTGGCGCCTACGGCAGGCTCTCGCCGACCCAGCGATTGCGCCGTCGCGCGATCGACACGCTCGTCGGGCGGGGGCTGTGCGAGGCGGTGGGCTGGACGTTCACCGCGCCCACGCTGCACGACAAGCTGCGGTTGCCCAAGGACGATCCACGGCGGGGCGCGCCGGTGCTGGAGAATCCGCTATCAGAGGATCAGTCGCTGCTACGCACCACATTGCTGGGTTCGCTACTTGACGTGGCCTCCCACAACTCAGCGCGCGGAATGGCGGACTTGAGCATCTTTGAGATGGGAACGCTGTTCGTGCTGGATGGTGAGAACGCGGCCGCCGGCGGCTGCGCCGGCCAGACCGGTGTGCGCGAGCACCGAGCGCTTGCCGTGCTGCTGAGCGGCAGGATCGCGCCGCCGACCTGGGGCGCTCCCGATCCCGCGCGTGCCGACCTGTTCGCGATCAAGGGTGTGCTCGAAGCGCTCGGCTCTGCGCTACGGGTCGAGCTCGAGTGCCGCCCGGCGGCCCAGCCGTTCCTGCATCCGGGGCGCTCGGCGGAAGTGCTGTGCGAGCGTGAGCCGCTGGGTTGGCTGGGGGAGCTGCACCCGCTGGTCGCGCGCGAGTGGGGCATCGACGGCGCGGCGGCGATGGAGCTGGAGCTGGACCGGTTGCTGGAGATCGCAAGTGCCGAGCACGCTTATCGCGACGTGATCTCCTATCCGTCGCTCAGCCAGGACATAGCGGTGGTGCTCCCCGAGGAGGTGCCGGCGGCGAGAGTGCTCGAGACGGTGCGCTCGGCCGCTGGGGATCTGCTCGACGGCGTCGGCGTGTTTGACGTGTACAGCGGCCCGCAAGTGGGGGAGGGCAGGCGCTCGCTGGCGCTCTCGCTGTCCTTCAGGGCGCCCGATCGCACGCTCACTGACGAGGATGTCGCGCCGCCGCGCGCACGGATCGTCGCCGCGCTCGGCGAGCTCGGGGGTGAGTTGCGTGGCTGACCAGCGGTTCGCAACGGGCTCCCCACGAGTGCTGGTCGCGGGCGCCACCGGTTTCGCGGGGGCGCTTGCCGCGCATCTGCTGTGGCGCCATCCCCGTTTCGAGTTGCGCACGGTGACCGCGCGCGCCGAGGCCGGCCGGCGCTTTGACGACCTGTACCCGCGCTACCGGGTGCCCTTAGAGCTGCAAGAGCTGGACCTCGACCGCCACAGCGACGTGGAGGCGGCGGTGGTCGCATACCCCCACGCCGCCTCGGCTCCGGTGGTGGCGGCGCTGCGCGCCCGTGGCGTGCGCGTTGTCGATCTCAGCGCGGACTTCCGCCTGGCCGAGCTCTCCACCTATGAAGAGTGGTACGGCCCGCACCCACACCCCGAGCTGCTCGAAGACGCCTCCTACGGACTCTCCGAGCTTCACCGCGAGGCGATCGCCGCCGCGGATCTCGTCGCGACCCCGGGCTGCTACCCGACGGCGTCGCTGCTGGGCCTTGCCCCGCTGGCCCGTGTGGGGCTGATCGCAGACCTGGTGATCGACGCCAAGCAGGGCCTCTCGGGCGCGGGTCGCTCGGCGACCTGGCAGACGCACTTCTCAAACAGCGGCGAGAACATCCTTCCCTACAACATCGTCCACCACCGCCACACCCCGGAGATCGAGCAGCAACTGGACGATCTCGACCCCACCCATCCCGGTTTGCGCGTGCAGTTCACACCCCATCTCGTGCCGATCGACCAGGGAGAGCTCGTCAACTGCTACGTGACGCCCACTCGACCGATCGAGCAGGACGAGCTCGACGTGATGTACGAGGACGCCTACGCGGGCGAGCCGTTCGTCGAGCTGGCGCCCGCGCCGGCGGAGGTGCGCGACGTGCGCGAGACGAACATCTGCCGGCTGCACGTCGCGGTGAGCGGGCACACCGGCAAGGTGGTGGTGCTCTCGGCGATCGACAACCTGTGGAAGGGCACATCGTCGCAGGCGGTGCAGAACCTCAATCTGATGTTTGGCTTTCCCGAGACCGAAGGATTGCTGTGAGCGCCGGCAAAGACGTGTGGGGCGATCGGGCCGCCGCGGGACCGCCGCAGCCGTTCTTTCACTCGCGCTGGGTGGATGCTCCCGAGTGTGCGCGCGAGCTCGGGCCCGACGCAGGTCTGCCCGCGGGCTTTCGCGCCGCCGGTGTCGCATGCGGGATCAAGCCGTCTGGCAACCCCGACCTCGCACTGCTCGTGTGTGATTCGGAGAGTCCGGTGAGCGCTGCGCGCTTTGCCGACACCGCTACGCCCGCCGCGCCCGTGCTGCTCTCCCAGGAGCGCTGCACGCTCTCGGGGTTGCGCGCGATCCTGGCCAACTCAGGTTGCGCCAACGCGGCAACCGGGCGCCGCGGCCTGGAAGACGCCGCCAAGACCCAGGGCGCCGCGGCGATGGCCGTGGGGATGACGCCCGAGCAGGTGCTGCTTGGCTCGACCGGCGGCATCTCCCAATATCTTCCGGTTGAGAACATGCTGCGTGGCATCCGCGAGGCCCAGGGACTTCTGCGTCGTGAGGGCGACACCGATTTCCAGCAGGCGATCCAGACCACCGATGCGTTCGAGAAGCGCGCGAACCTGCAAGTCGAGCTTCCCTCCGGTGTCGTGCGACTCTCCGCGCAGTGCAAGGGCGCCGGGATGATCTCGCCGCGCTTTGCCACGATGTTCTGCTTCGTGGAGACCGACGCTGCGCTCGCGCCCGAGACAGCGGAGCTGCTGCTGTCGGTATGCCTGAAGCGCTCGTTTGACCGCTGCAGCGTCGACGGTCAGCTCTCGACGAACGACACGGCGGTGCTGATCGCCTCGGGTGAGAGCGGCGTGAGGATCGCCCCCGAGAGCGAGGACGAGCTACGCTTCGGCGAGGCGTTGGACGCGCTGATGCGCCAGCTCGCGATCCTGATGGTCGCAGACGGCGAGGGCGCCGGGAGGATCGGACGAGTGGTGGTGCACGGCGGCGGTCAGGAGACCGTTGAGCTCGCCGCGCGCGCGGTCGCCAACTCACCGCTGGTGAAGACTGCGCTGCATGGTGCCGACCCCAACTGGGGGCGGATCGTGCAAGCCGTGGGCGGCGTGCTGGGAGCGGGGTTCGCGCCGCTGGCGATGGACATAGTCCTGCAGGGCACACAGGTCTGCTCGGCGAGCGTCGCGGTCCCCTACGACGAGGCCGCGCTCGCCAAGGCGCTCGCGGACAGCGAAATCGACTACGAGATGACGCTTCCGGGCGATGGCGCGGAAACAGAGATCTTCTTCTCCGACCTCTCGCACGAGTACGTGACAATCAACGCCGACTACACGACCTGAGGCCGATATGCGCGACGTAGCCACACTCCTCGAGGCGCTTCCCTACATACGGGAGTTCCACGGCAAGACCGTAGTGATCAAGTACGGCGGCGCGGCGATGGAGGACGAAGCGCTGCGCGAGGAGTTCGCGCGCGACGTGGTGCTGCTGAAGTACGTGGGGCTCAACCCGATCGTGGTGCATGGCGGCGGTCCCGACATCACCGCCTACATGCAGCGTCTCGGTTTGCCCGTTGAGTTCATTGGCGGGTTGCGCGTGTCCGATCCGGCCACGGTTGAGGTCGCCAAGATGGTGCTCGTCGGCAAGGTCAACAAGGAAATCGTGCTGCGCCTCGGCCGCCACGGCCAACCCGCCGTGGGACTCTGCGGGGATGACGGCTCGCTCTTCAAGGTCGCCCGCCGCGAGGGTCCGGGCGGTGAGGACATCGGCTTCGTCGGTGCGATCGAGCACGTCAACGTCGACGTGCTCCACCATGTCGCGCTCGACTACATCCCGGTGATCGCTTCGGTCGGCGCCGACCGCGAGGGCAACTCCTACAACGTCAACGCCGACGAGGCCGCCGGTGCGGTGGCGGGCGCGCTCGGAGCGCAGAAGGTCGTGTTCCTCACCGATGTCGCCGGCTGGCTTGCCGACGCCGGCGACCCCGCATCGTTGATCGGCCAGGCGAGCACCGCGGAAGTCAAGGCACGTCTCGCCGGCCTGCAGGGCGGGATGCGCCCGAAGCTCGCCGCCTGCGTGGAGGCGATCGACCGGGGCGTCACCTCCGCGCACATAATCGACGGGCGCATTCCTCATTCGCTGCTGTTGGAGCTTTTCACAGATGCAGGGATCGGCACAAAGATCGAGGCCACCGCATGAACCCGCAGGGGCACGCATGGCGGCGCTGGATCTGCGTCCTCGCTCGTTCATGTGCGAAGCACACTTCACTCGCTGCGTCCTTGACCAGCTTGCCCTGCGTGCCCCTGCGGAGCGAAGCGGTGAAAGCATGAGTCTCTCAGAGTTGCAGGAGCTCGAGCGCGACAGTGTGATTCCCTCCTATGCGCGCTTTCCCGTCGAGTTCGTGCGCGGCGAGGGCTCCTGGTTGTGGGACGGCGAGGGGGAGCGCTATCTCGACTTCCTGTGCGGCATTTCGGTCACGAGTCTCGGCCATTGCCACCCGCGCGTCGTGGCGGCCGCGCGCGAGCAGGTCGGCGCGCTGATGCACACCAGCAACCTGTTCTACACAGAGCCCGCGATGCGCCTGGCCGAGCGCCTGTCGGCATCGAGTCTCGGCGGCAAGGTGTATTTCTGTAACTCCGGCGCGGAGGCGAATGAGGCCGCGATCAAGCTCGCGCGCAAGGCCCGGCCGCGTGGCGATGTGGTGGTCCTGCACAATGCGTTTCACGGTCGTACCTACGGCGCGCTGTCCGCTACCCCGCAGGAGTCGAAGCAGGCGCCATTCGCGCCGCTGGTCCCCGGTTTCCGCGCAGTTGTCTCAGAGCCCGACGCGCTTGCCTCGGCGATCGACGCGCACACCGCCGCCGTCCTGATCGAGCCGATCCAGGGCGAGACAGGCGTCAACGTGATGAGCGAGGAGCTGCTGCAAGCAGCGCGCGCCGCCTGTGATGAGCACGGCGCCGCGCTGATCTTCGACGAGATCCAGACGGGAATGGGCCGCACCGGCACTCTGTGGGCCTACGAGCAGACCGGTGTGATCCCCGACGCGATCACGACCGCCAAGGCGCTCGGCGGCGGGTTGCCGATCGGCGCGCTTGTCACAGGTCCCGGCCTTGCCGACGTGCTGCAGCCCGGCGACCACGGCTCCACATTCGCCGGAGGCCCGGTGGTCGCCGCCGCCGCGCTCGCGGCGCTGGAGCTGACCGACGACGCGAGCCTGCTTGCTTCCGTGCAGATGCTCGGCGCACGTCTGGCCGAGGGCCTCTCGAGTCTTCCGCACGTGCTCGCGGTACGTGGACGCGGGTTGATGCTTGCGTGTGAGATCGACCTCTCCGCGCCGAAGGTCGTGCGCCAGGCGCTGCTGGAGCAGCATCTGATCGCCAACGCCACCGGGCCCACGACGGTGCGGCTGCTGCCGCCGCTCACGATCTCGCCCGAGGACCTCGATGACGGCATCGCCCGCCTCGGCCGGGCGCTCGGCGGATAAGGTTCCGCGCCGTGACCGACTCCGCGCAGCGCTTCCCACCGCCCACGGCTTCCTATGAGGCTGATCCTGAGCACGTCCAACGCGTGCTGCTGCTCTACTCGGGTGGGCTCGACACGAGCGTGATGCTCAAGTGGATCCAGGACCAGTACAACGCTGAGGTCGTGTGCCTCACAGTGAACCTCGGCCAGCCTGGCGAGGACTATGAGGCGATCGAGGGCAAGGCGCGGATGCTCGGCGCGCTCGAATGCCATGTGGTGGACGCCCGCGAGGAGTTCGCGCGCGACTACGTTGCGCCCGCGATCAAGGCCAACGCGCTTTACGGCGGCGGCTATCCCTTGTTCACCGCGCTCGGGCGTCCGTTGATCGCAAAGCTCGCGGTCGACTACGCGCGTAGCTCCGGTTGCGACACGATCGCCCACGGTTGCACCGGCAAGGGCAACGACCAGGTGCGCATCGAGGCTACCGTCGCGACGCTTGCCCCCGAGCTGAAGGTGATTGCGCCAGTGCGCTCATGGCAGATGGGTCGCGAGGAGGAGATCGCCTACGCGCGCGAGCACGGCATACCGGTCAAGGGCGGTACCGAGGCGGCGCCTTACTCGATCGACGACAACCTCTGGGGTCGCTCATCGGAGGGCCGCTGGATCGAGGATCTCTCCCACGCGCCCGAGGACGACGTATTTCAGCTAGTCACCCGCCCGGAGCTGGCGCCCGACGAGCCCGAGACAGTGGAGGTCGAGTTCGAGCGAGGCGTGCCCGTCGGGCTGAACGGCGAGCGTATGGGGCTGGTGGACCTGCTCGAACGCGCCGCTGAGATCGCCGCGCGCCACGGTGTCGGCATCGTCGATCACATCGAGGACCGCATCGTCGGCCTGAAGGTGCGCGACATCTATGAGGCTCCCGCCGCCGCGGTCCTCCTGCCGGCCCACCAGGAGCTCGAGAAGCTCGTCTGCACGATCCACCAGAACCAGTTCAAGGCCGGCCTCGACCGCCAGTGGGCCTACCTCGTCTACGCCGGCCTGTGGTGGGAGCCGCTGCGCACAGACCTCGATGCCTACATGGACTCGGTGAACGCCCAGGTCACAGGCACGATCGGACTGAAGCTCTACAAGGGCCACGCGCGCGTCGTCACGCGCTCCTCTGCGGGCGCGGTGTACGACCAGGCGCTCGCCTCCTTCGGCGAGTCCGGCGGGCTGTTCTCGCAGACCGCCTCGCCGGGCTTCATCGAGCTGTGGTCGTTGCAGTCGCGCATGGCCTGGCGCTTGCGCAACAGTTAGCGCATGACGTGCGTCCTCCGGGCGCCCCGGCCGAGACGTCCCGAGACGTCCGAGCCCACCTCTAGGGTCCTGGCCAATGATGATCGAGGAGAGCGAGACTCCGGGCGTTGGCTCACAGCCGGACGCGGGCGCGGATGTCTTGGCCGAGCGTCGCGCGCGCCACGCCGACCCTGCGGTCATCCGTCGAGCCGAGGCGGCCGAGGCGGCTGTGCGCAACTTGGAGACCCACCTAGCGGCGCTCGAGCAGCGCCTGGAGGAGGTCGGTCGTGAGCGCGAGCGGATATCCCAACAGCTGACCGAGCGCGAATCCGATGTGCGCGATGTCAAGCAACGCGAGTATGCAGAGCAACAGCTTCGCGTCGAAGCCGAAGAACGCGCCGAGCGCATCCAGCAGGAGCTGCGCGTCGAAATCCAGGAGCTGAGCCGCCGGATCGACGACACCGAGCGTCAGGCGCGCGAGCTCAGCGCGGAGCTCGACCATCTCCGCGAACGCGACGCCAAGCTCGCGCCGATCGTGGGCGAGCTGATGGGTGTCGCCACCAAGCTGCGCTCTGGCTTCGAACGCGAGTTCACCGCGCTTCGGGAGGAGTTTCAGCGACAGGTCATCTGGGAGCGCGAGACCTATGTGCGCGAGCTCACCGCGATGGGCGCTCGCATGGAGGACCTGCGCTTCGAGCTGACCCGCACCGCCGATGACCTGCGCGCGCAGCTTGCCGCCGAGCCCGCCGGCTCCGCGCTGCTGGAGCACACCACCGCGCCCGCGTCAGAGCGCGAGGCCTCCCATCGTCGCGAGATGGCCGACGCGCTGGTGGCCGCCGTCGAGCGCCTGCGCGCGCGTGTCGCGGAGGTCAAGGAGGCCGAGGAGGCCGAGGCGATGCAACCTCCCGTGGCCGATTCGCCGGTCGTCGAGCCACCCGTGGCGAACCCTCCGGTTGCCGAGCCGGTGCTCCAGGAGCCTGCGCTTGAGGAGCCTGTGCTCGTCGAGCCCCCGGGGGATGCGCAGGCCGAGCCGGCGTACACGGGCTACAAACTGCCTGAGGAGAACTCTGTCGCAGAGGTCCCCGCAGAGGTCCCCACAGTGGAGCCGCCGGTCGAGGGAGCACAGACCGAGCCGGCATTCACGGGCTATCTGCCAGCCAAATGGCCGGTGGAGGAGCCCGCCTCCGAGGCGCCGCCGGTGGGGAACTACACCGGATACCGCCCGGTGGAGGATCCTCTTGTGGAGGGGTCGCCCGCTGCTGAGGAGCCTGTCGCCGAGGAGTCTCCGGTGGAGAGCACCCCGGTCGACGTGTCCGCGTCCGAGGAGCCATCGGCGGGTGAGTTGCCGATCGATGAGCCCGCTATCGCCGAGCTCGCCGCCGATGCGCTTGTCGTCGAGGAGCCCGCGGACGAGGAACTTACCGTCGAGGAGCCCATCGCCGAGGAGCTCGTGGCGGAGGAGCCCATCGCCGATGAGGACCTCGTAGACGAGGCCGTTGTCGAGCAGCCGGCAGAGCAGGCTTCGTCGGTCATGGAGCCGCTCGCGGAGGACACCGGTCTCGGCGGAATCCGCAGGGAGCAGCCGCCCGTGTTGGAGTCGCCACTCAGTGGCCTCGGTCCGAGCGCGACGGTAAGCGCCAAAATCGTCACCTCCGAGCCGGTTGTGCTGCAGCCGCGACTGTTGTCGGTGCCCGAGAGGCGAACCTCCTGGCTGGCTCCCGCCATTCGCAGGCTTGCCGCGCAGCGCGATGCAAAGCTCGCGGCCGAACTCGTGATCGAGTTGCTGCCCGCTCAACAGCAGATTGTCGAGGGTCAGCTCAACTACGAGATCAAGATCAACGAGCTCGGCGCGTTCTATGTCGCACTCGATCCAGCCAGCGCCGTCATCTCGCGCGAACCTCGCGGCGAGGTCGAGTTCTCCCTGGAGGGCTCCGTTGCCGCCTTCGGCGAGCTTGCCGCCGGGGGCGCCACGCGCAGGCATCGCGGTCTGCGCATACGCAAAGGCAGAAGCCGCGCTCGAGGACTCCTGAAGGCGCGTCGTGAGCCGATCGCGCTCGCCGACCTGGCCGCCGCAGAGGTCGATGTCTGGCCCGGCCTGCTGCTGCTGGTGATGGCCGAGGCGATCGACCCGTCCTGGACGACCGGGCGTCGCTTCGAACTTGCCTTCGACATCAAGGACGTCTCTGGAGTGGTGGTCTACATCCGCGTGTGCGACGGCGAGCCGATCCTCGTGAGCCGCACCGCTGTGGGACAGCCGATAGCCACGATCTCGCTCAGCGCGCACGCGCTCATCTGTCTGCTTGCAGGGACCCAAGCGCCCGCCGATCACCGAGCGATGGTGACCGGCGACGCCACCTCCGTGGACATGTTCCTGCAGTGGACAGCCCGCGCCCAGGGCCTGTCCGTCGCGGCCCCCTGAGAGCAACCTCGAGCCGTTCCCGGGTCCGGTGGCCATCCGCCGGTTTGGGGGCTAGGATCCAGCATCGGTGAGTACCCCGTCCTGCGCCCATCTGCACGTCCACTCCGAGTACTCGCTGCTCGACGGAGCCTGCAGGATCGAGGCACTGGCCCAGCGTGCCGCCGAATTCGGTCAGCCCGCACTCGGCCTGACCGACCACGGCGTGATGAACGGCATGGTCGAGCTGCACAAGGCATGCTCCAAGCACAACGTGAAGCCGATCTTCGGTTGCGAGATATACCTGGTGGAGGATCACGCCGCCCGGGGTCCGGGGCGCGTCGAGCGCAACCACCTCACGCTGCTGGCAAGCAGCGACACGGGCTACCGCAACCTCGTGCAACTGTCCTCCTCCGGTTTCCTCGAGGGACTGCACCGAGGCAAGCCCACGCTCGACCTCGCTCAAATCGAGCGGCGCTCGGAGGGCATCGTCGCCCTCACGGGCTGTCTGGCCTCGCGTTTCTGCCAACGCCTGCTGGACGACCGCCCAGACGACGCGCGCGCGCATGCCGACGATCTCGTGCGCATCTTCGGCCAGGAGAACGTCTACTTCGAGGTGCAGAAGAACGGGCTCGCCGCGCAGGACAAGTGCAACGAGGGCATCGTCAGGATCGCTCGCGAGATGGGCGGCAGTCTCGTCGGCACCGGCGACGTCCACTACCTGCGCCGCGAGGACTACGACCACCACACCGCGCTGCTGTGCGTGCAGACCAAGAGCACACTCGCGGCTCCCAAGATGACCTTTGAGACCAATGAGTTCTACCTGCGTGACAGCGCCGAGATGGCAAGCGCTTTCGCCGAGTGGCCCGAGGCGATATCGAGCACGCTGGAGATCGCCGAGCGTTGCTCGGTGCAGCTCGAGCTCGACAAGCAGCTGATCCCCAGCTACCCCACGCCCGAGGGTGTATCCGAGCGCGAGCACCTACGCTCCCAGGTAGAGCTTGGCCTGCGTGCCCGCTACGGCGACCCGCCGCCCGCCGAGGCGCTGGCGCGAATGGAGATGGAGCTCGGAGTGATCGACCGGATGGGCTTCAACGCCTACTTCCTGATCGTGTGGGACTTCGTCAAGTTCGCCAAGGAGAACGGCATCGCGGTCGGACCGGGACGCGGTTCGGCCGCCGGCTCGATCGTCTCCTACTGCCTGGCGATCACCGACGTCGATCCGTTGCGCTATGACCTGCTGTTCGAGCGTTTCCTCAACCCCGAGCGCGTGTCGATGCCCGATATCGACATCGACTTCTCGGTGCGCGGCCGCGAGCGCGTGATGCGCTACGTCACCGAGAAGTACGGCCGCGAGTCGGTCGCCCAGATCGTGACGTTCGGCAAGATGTTCCCGCGTGCCGCCACCCGCGACGCCGCACGCGTGCTCGGCTACGACTACGGCGCCGGAGACCGGCTTGCGAAGTTGATTCCCGACCCGATCATGGGTCGCGCGCCGTCGTTCGACGATTGCATGAAATCCGGTGAACCGCTGCGCAAGGCCTACGACGAGGAGCCCGACGCGCGCCGCATCGTGGACGTCGCCAAGGGCCTCGAGGGGATCGTGCGCAACTCCTCGATACATGCCGCCGCCGTGGTGATCGCCGACCGTCCACTCACCGACATCGTGCCGCTGCAGCTCGCCGACGCAGGCACCGGCGAGGACGGCGAGCGCTCCTATCGCACCGTCACACAGTTCTCGATGAAGCCAATCGAGGAAATCGGTCTTCTGAAGATGGACTTCCTGGGCCTGCGCAACCTCGACGTGATCGAGGACGCGCTCGACATCATCGAGCGCTCCAGCGGTACGCGCCCGGACATGTCAACGCTGCCGCTTGACGACGCGGCCACGTATGAGATGCTCACCAGAGGCGACTCGATCGGCGTGTTCCAGTTCGAGTCCGAGGGGATGCGCGAGGCACTGAAGAAGGTGCGACCCGACGAGTTCAACGACCTCGTGGCGCTGAACGCGCTGTACCGGCCGGGGGCGATGGACCAGATCCCGGTGTACGCGAGGGGCAAGCACAACCCGCAGGCGATCTCCTATCCCGACGAGCGCTTGCGACCGATCCTACAGTCCTCCAACGGCGTGATCCTCTACCAGGAGCAGGCGATGCAGATCTCCAAGGAGATCGCCGGCTTCTCCGGCGCCAAGGCCGACGATTTGCGCAAGGCGATCGGCAAGAAGAACCGTCAGGCGATGGCTGCGCTGAAGCCCGAGTTCGTGGAGGGCTGCCGTGCATCCGGAACCAGCAACGATGTGATCGATCTCCTCTGGCAGACCAACGAAAAATCAGCCGACTACTCGTTCAACAAGTCGCACGCCGCCTGCTACGGGCTGATCGCCTATCGCACCGCTTGGCTGAAGGCAAACCACACCGCCGAGTACATGGCGGCGCTGATCTCCTCGGTGATGTCCACCAAGGACAAGGTCCCGTTCTTCGTCGCGCGCTGCGAGGAGATGGGGATCGAGATCCTGCCCCCCGACGTAAACCTCTCAGATCACGAGTTTACGGTCGTGGATCGCAACATCCGCTTCGGCCTCGACGCGGTGAAGGGCGTCGGCTATCAGGCGGTCGAGGCGATTAAGTGCGCCCGAGAAGGATCCCCGCCCGAGGGTGGGCATCCGTTCACATCGCTGTGGGACTTCTGCGAGCGTGTCGACAGTCGCGCAGTCAACAAGAAGGCGATCGAGGCCCTGATCAAGTGTGGTGCGCTCGGCTCCACGGGCGCCACGCGCATGGGAATGCTCGCGGTGCTCGAAGCCGCCCAGTCAGCGGGCCAGAAGGCCCAGCAAGATGCGCTTGTAGGCCAAGGCTCGATCTTCGATCTCGCACCGCCTTCGCCCGCCTCCGGTGAGGCTGCGCCCGGAGCCGGACTGCTCAAGCTGAGCCATCCGCCGATCCCAAGCGAGGAGTTCGACCAGCCACAACTGCTCGCCGTGGAGAAGGAAGCGATCGGCCTGTTCATCTCCGCGCACCCGCTCAAGCCGATGCGCGAGGCCCTGCGAGCACGCGCGGACTGTCCGCTGGCCGCGCTTGCCAATCGTCGCGACAAGGACTGGGTGACAGTCGGCGGGATCATCACCGAGGCCAAGCGCATCCGCACGCGCAATGGCGATCACATGATGTTCGCCACGCTCGATGACCTCGAAGGCACCATCGAGATCCTCGTGTTCGGCAAGGCCCTCGCCGAGCACGAGGCGGCCCTCGCCGTCGACCAGGTCGTGCTCGTCCGCGGACGCGTCGACCACAAGGAGGCCGGCAAGACCTGCATCGTCGTGCAGTCGGTTGACACGTTCGCGCCCACCGAGCAAGAGATCGTGCGCGCCGAGAACGACGCCAGGGCAAGCTCGGTGGCACAGGCCGCCGCGGCTCAACCAGTGCACTTGCAGGTTCACGCCGCGCACCTGCCGGCGAGCGCGATCGAAGACGTCAAGGACATCATCGAGACCAACCGAGGGCCAGCAGAGGTCGTGCTGGAGATGGTCACTAGCGCAGGCACTCGTCTGCTGCGCCTCGGTGAGGCCTACCGAGTCCAACACACGCCAGGGGTCCGCGCCGAGCTGGAAGCCGCATTGGCTCCGTCCGCCGCGCTGGCTGCCATCGCCTAGCGCTTCTTCTTCTTCCGCTCCTTCAGGCCCTGCTCGTGCAGCTTCATGGCGAGCTGTACCTCCTCGAGCGTGGCGCCGGAGCGGTTGACCCCAGGGGTCTCGAGGATGCACGGGAGATCCTGTAGCGGCGGCGATGCCAAGAATGCCTTGCAACCCTCCTCTCCCAGCTCTCCCTCGCCAATGTTCGCGTGCCGGTCGCGGTTGGAGCCGAGCGGGGTCTGCGAGTCGTTGAGGTGCAGCGACCCGACGCGCTCCAACCCGATCTTCCGCTCGATCTCGCCGGTGAGCTCATCCATCCCGGCGTGCGAGCGAATGTCATAGCCGGAGGCAAACAGGTGGCAGGAGTCAAGGCACAATCCCAGTCGCTCGCCGCCACCGGAAGCCTCCAGCAGCGCCGCCAGCTCATCGATCGAGCGTCCCAGCGTGCCGCCCGCGCCCGCGGTGTTCTCGAGATGGAGCGGGCACCCCTCGCTGTCGGCCAGCGCCGCGTGGATCGTCTCGCCGGCGCGCTTCACCGCGGCGGCCGGATCTCCGGTCTTGGCCGAGCCGGGATGCAGCACCACGCCGTGCGCGCCGATCTCGTGTCCCACGCGCAAGGACTGGGTCAGAGACAGCAGCGACTTCTCGCGGATGCCTGGATCGTCGCTTGCGCAGTTGAGCAGATACACCGCGTGGATCGTCACCGCGTCGATCTGACTGTCCGCCATCGCCTCTCTGAACGCCGCCACGTCCTGCTCGCGAAAGGCCGTCGGGCGCCACATGCGCGGCGACTGGTTGAAGATCTGGATCGCGCGACAGTCGCGCTGCACCCCTCGCTCGATCGCGTTCGGCAAGCCGCCCGCCGGGGATACGTGCGCTCCGATTAGCATGGGGCGGTGCATCCTATGAGAGTTCGCTTCGCACCATCGCCCACCGGCGCGCTTCACATCGGTGGCGCCCGCACAGCGCTGTTCAACTGGCTACTGGCCAGACACAGCGGCGGCACGCTGCTGCTGCGCATCGAGGACACCGACCGCGAGCGCTCGACCCCAGAGAACGTGGAGCAGATCCTCGACGCGCTGCGCTGGATCGAGCTCGACTGGGACGAGGGCCCGGTCTTTCAAACCGAGCGAGCCTCACGCCACCAGGAAGCGCTGCAAGCGCTGCTCGAGAGTGGACACGCCTATCGTTCCACCGCCACCGCCGCCGATGTGGCCGCGTACAAGCAGTTGCACGGCGCCGAGCGTGGATTCCGCGGTGAGGGGTGGGTGGGAACTCAAAAAGAGGGCGCCGTGCGGCTGCACGTGCCCGCCGGAGGCTCGACCGTCGTGCACGACGCGATCCGTGGCGACACCACTTTCGAACACGTCCATCTGGACGATCCGGTGATCGCGCGCGCGGACGGCTCGGTGCTCTACAACTTCGCGGTCGCGATCGACGACCTCGATGCGGGGATCACGCACGTCGTGCGCGGTGAGGACCACCTGTCGAACACGCCCAAGCAGCTGCTCGTGCTCGAAGCCGCCCGTGCCGCCGGCTTTGGCGCCGATGCTCCCGAGCCGCTCTATGCGCACCTGCCGCTGCTGCACGGTCCCGACGGCAAGAAGCTCTCAAAGCGCCATGGTGCGGCCTCGGTGCAGGAGCTGCGCGACGCGGGCTACCTGCCGGAGGCGGTGCGCAACTACCTTGCGCTGCTCGGCTGGGGCTCGGGCGACGATGAGACGGTGATGTCCACCGAGGAGCTCGTGCGGCGCTTCGAGCTGGCACGCGTCAGTCGCAACCCCGCGCGCTTTGACGAGACCAAGCTGCGCTGGCTCGACGGGATCTACATCCGCAAGCTGTCTGTCTCACAGCTCTCCGAGCGCGTTCTGGAATATCTACGAGCCACCGACCCGCCCGCGGGGGAGGCCGTCGAGCGCGACCGCGAGCTGCTCGAAGGCGCGGTCGCGATCAGCCAGGAGAAGATCCAGACGCTCGCCGACTTCTGGCCGCTGGCGCGCTTCTTCTTCTGTGAGATCGCGCCCGAGGACTCCGCGCGTGAGCGCTGGTTGGGCGAGCGGGGGCTCGCGGTGCTGGGTGACGCGCGCACCAAGCTCTCAGACTCAGACAGCTTTGACGTCGCGGGCGTCCAGAATGCGCTTGTGAGCATCGTGGAGAATCGGGCTGTGAAGCCCCGCGAGGTCTACCAGCCGGTGCGGGTCGCGATCGCCGGCACCACGATCTCACCCGGCATCTTCGAGAGCGTCGCGCTGCTCGGTCGTGCGGAGACCCTGCGGCGCATCGATCTCGCGCTCGCTGTCGCCGGCTAGCTCGAGCAAGTCTGCGCCCAGGCTCGGCGGCGCTCAACAAACCGTGTGGAGCTGCCGATAGGAGCCATGACGATCACATGGGCCGGCTCGGATGCCGCCCACGTCAAGAGGTGTCATGGGCACGCAAGCAACAGTGACAAAGCCAACGCACGGAAGCGACTCCGCGGACTCCACCTCGCTCGGGCGACGCCCGAGTAGCACGAGCGGGTCGGGCGAGCGCCACCAGAACGAGGGCCACGGCCGTCGTCTGATGCTCGCCTTCGAGGCGCTTGACGCATATCCAGCCCTGTCCGAGTCCCGCACTCGCCTGCTGACGATCGTCTCCAAGGACAACGTCGCCACCGCCGACATCGTCACCGCGGTTGAGTCTGACGTCGCGCTGATCATTGCTGTGATGCGCCTCGCCAACGCGGCGCAAAGCTCCGGCGATCGCGTCGAGACGGTCGTGGGCGCGGTCGAGCGTCTCACGCCCGCGACCGTGCTGTCGATCGCCAGCCGGGTGCGCACTTTCGATTTCTTCGAGCGCTCCAAAGGATGGGACGCCGAGCCCGAGCGTTTCCGCCTGCACGCGCTCGCCACCCAACACGCCGCGGATCGCCTCGCGGCCGAGGTCGGCTACGAGCATCGCGATCGGCTGACCGTCACGAGCCTGCTGCACGATGTCGGCAAGCTCGTGCTGATGCACGCCTACCCGGGCTATGTCGCCCAAGTCAAAAAAGACGGCCAAACGCCGGAGAAGCGCATCCATCAGGAACGTCGCGAGCTCGGCGTGGATCATGCGCTCGTTGGAGGCGTGCTGGCGCGTCGTTGGGGATTTCCTTCAAGCATCGCCACGGCGATCGAGCGTCACCACAACGCCGACGCGAATGGCGAGGCCGCATTTGTGCGTCTCGCCGACATGCTCGCCCACTACGCCCACGGAGCCCCCGTCGCGCCCGCCGAGATGCTCTCCTGCGCGCGCACGCTCGGCCTCGGGCCGGAGGAGCTGCGCCGGGTGATGTACGAGATGCCAAGCGCCTCGGCCCAACGCCAGCGCATGGTCGATCCCTGTCCGCTGTCGGGTCGCGAGCTCGGGGTTCTGCAACGGCTGGCCGAAGGCAAGGTCTACAAGCAGATCGCCCACGAGCTCACGCTCTCCACGAGCACGGTGCGCACGCACCTGCACAACATCTACGGCAAGCTCGGCGCGGTCGACCGCGCTCAAGCCGTGCTCATCGCCACCGAGCGCGGTTGGTTGTAAAGCCTCGCAGGTCGCGGATGCGGCGGGTTGCGTAGCATCGCGGGTGACCCGCGATGATCTCGATAACAAGCAAGTCTCCCTATGCGGTTGCCGCGCTGGCCGAGCTAGGCCGTGCAAGCGGCACTGCGCCTGTGCCTATTGGCGAGCTCGCACGCCGGCGCGAGATGCCCGTGCAGTTCCTGGAGCAGCTGTTTGCGGTGCTCCGACGCGCCGGCGTGGTCAGCTCACAGCGTGGAGTGAAGGGCGGCTACCGCTTTGCTCGCGACCCTTCGGAGGTGAGCGTGCTCGAGGTGGTGGAGCTGCTCGACGGTCCACTCGGCCGCGACGCGCAGGGCGCGTTCGGCGACGCCGCAAAGGCCGCCCGCGAGGTGCTCGAGGCCACCACGATCGCCGACGTGATCGAGCGCGAAGCGCGCGAGGCCGGCGCGAGCATGTACCACATCTGAGCCGGCCCACCTCGAGGCGTTTGCGATCGCCTAAAGGTGAATTTTGGACGCAGTCGTGGACGCGGCAAGCGGCGGCAAGCGAGCGTTTAGTACATTCGTCCAGTTCGCTTGCGGACGCTAATCCGTGGTTTACACTAGCCGCTCGATCAACCGAAAAGGGCAAACCCGTTGTGAGGCGGGGACGCAAAGTTAGGGGTCTCGACGGCGAGATAGCTCGGCTGCCAGTGACAGCCACGGAGGGCTATCGTGCTTTCAGACTCGTCGCGTCGCGCACCCGCCAGTTCGCAGGGCCGACTCATTTCCCTGTTTTATCGGGTGCGGAAGCGCTCGCGGGAGGAGAGCGGCTTTTCGATGCCCGAACTGCTCGTTGTGCTCTTGATTATCGGCATCCTCGCCGCGGTCGCGATTCCCTCGTTTGTGAGCCAAAAGAGCAAGGCGTATGACGTCTCGGCAGAGGAACTCCTGCACACCGCGCAGGTCGCCGCGCAGACATATGCGATCGACCACGGTGGGGAATTCAGGTGGGGCGCCGAACCGGCGGGCGTCGAAGAACTGAGGCGAAGCCAGTCGGGTCTACCGGCTTGCCCAAGTAGTGGAGAAGCCTGTCTGCTGCACGCCGAAGAAAACGAAGGGGGCGGGGGCTACAAGCTGGTTGCCCAGGCCGCCGGTACCGGCGATCAATTCACGGTCACGCTCAACAGCTCCGGGGTGATCACCCGCACGTGCACGAGCAGCAAAACCAGCTGTTCGGGCAGCGCCACCGGCAGCTGGTAGTTCTGGTTGGGGCAGGCGGCGTCGCGCTTGGGGCGCAAGCGCCGCGGCCCTGGCGGCGGCGCTCACCGGTCCTGGTCTGCCGGGCGCCGTGGATCGGGCTTGCCCACTATTGTCGTGGGCGATATGGGGTCAATCCCGATCAACATTGCAGAGCTTGTGGGCAACACGCCGGTCCTGCGACTGCGGCAGCTCCTCGAAGGGGACCCCGGCGCAGGAGACCGGCGTCGAGCTGTACGCAAAGCTGGAGGCGTCCAATCCGGGGGGTAGCGTCAAGGACAGGATCGGCGTGGCGATGATCGAGGCCGCCGAGGCCGAAGGGCGCATCGAGCCGGGGCGCAGCACGATCGTGGAGGCCACCAGCGGCAACACCGGCATTGCGCTCGCGTTCGTGTGCGCGGCCAAGGGCTACGACCTGGTGCTTACCCTCCCGCAGGGGATGAGTCGCGAGCGCGAGATCCTGCTGAAGCTGTATGGCGCAAGCGTGCAGATCACCGAGTCGCTTGGCGGGATGAGCGAGGCGGTGCAGGCAGCGCGGGAGATGGCACGCGATCCTGACGTGTTCCTGCCCGACCAGTTCTCCAATCCGGCAAACCCCGAGGCCCACAGGCGCACGACCGGTCCGGAGATCGAGCGAGCGCTCGATGGGCGCGTGGATGTGCTCGTGGCGGGCGTCGGCACCGGCGGCACGATCACCGGCGTCGGGGAATACTTGCGTCGCGGCAACCCGGGGCTGCGGATCGTCGCAGTCGAGCCACAGAGCTCCGCGGTCCTCTCCGGCGCGCCGCCGGGGCCGCACCGCATCCAGGGGATCGGCGCGGGATTCGTGCCGTCCGTGCTCAACCGCGAGCTGATCGACGAGGTGATTCCCGTCTCGGACGACGACGCGATCCAAACGGCCTGGAGTGCTGCCAAGCGTGAGGGCCTGCTCGCCGGTATCTCCTGCGGTGCGGCGCTGTGGGCGAGCTTGCAGGTGGCGGGACGGCCCGAGTGCAAGGGCAAGCGGATCGTCACGATCATGCCCGACTCGGGCGAGCGCTACGTCTCGCAAGCGTTCTTCGCTCCATCCTGAGCGGTTTTCATCTCGCCCGATCCCACTTCCCGGTCTCTGGCGTCTGACTTTGGTCGGTGCGCACATTCCCTTGTGCGGAATGAGCCCGCTACGCTTTATCCATGCTCGGCATCGGCACCGTCACACGGGTCGCAAGGGAGCTCCGCCGCGACGTCGAGGTCGCACGCGATCGCGATCCCGCCGCATGTGGAGTGGCGCCCGTGGAGATCGTTGTCACCTGGCCCGGCATCCAGGCGCTGCTCTCCCATCGTGTGGCACACGCGCTGCATACCTCGGAGGTGCCGCTGCTGCCGCGAGCAATCGCGCTTGTATCGCGCGCGCTGACCGGGATCGAGATCCACCCGGCCGCCACCATCGGCAAGGGTCTGTTCATCGATCACGGATCCGGCGTGGTGATCGGCGAGACCGCCGAGATCGGCAACGACGTCACGCTGTATCAGGGCGTCACGCTCGGCGGCACGGGCTTTGTCACCGGCAAGCGCCATCCCACCGTGCAAGACAACGTGACGATCGGCTCCGGCGCCAAGCTGCTCGGTCCGATCACGATCGGCCATGGCGCGAAGATCGGCGCCAACAGCGTCGTGATCACCGATGTGCCGCCCAACTCCACGGTCGTCGGCAATCCGGGTCACCCGGTGCGAGTCGACGGCCGCCGTCCTGAGGGCCCCGACGCCGACTGGATCCATCTCCCCGATCCGATCGCCGAGGCGATCCAGGGCCTTGCCAGTCGCATCGGCGCGCTCGAGCGTGCGGTCGCGGAGCTCTCCGGCGAG
This sequence comes from uncultured Solirubrobacterales bacterium, assembly GCA_963831725.1. Classification (GTDB taxonomy): domain Bacteria; phylum Actinomycetota; class Thermoleophilia; order Solirubrobacterales; family Solirubrobacteraceae; genus Palsa-744. The sequence goes on along the minus strand of CAWHRF010000004.1, from coordinate 1,138,986 downwards.
GACACCCAACCGCCCGCGGAGGTTCGGCCGCTACGGACGGTCAAGGCGCCGAACCCGGCCGGGGGCTAGTAGAAAACGGTTCGACAGCGGTGGCGCGGGCGCGACTTGTATTGAGTCCCCTGCCCGCGCGTCCACAGCCAGGTGTCGATCGCTCGCGCCGGCACGCCCGTGCGCTTTGAGATCAGCTCGCACGCATGCACCGCGCACGCGCGAATCTCGCGCTCTGCGCCTCCAAACGCGAGGCGCTCGCCGCCATCGATGCGCGCTGCCAGCTCGTCGTCGTACACAAGCACGCCGTCGCAGCGCAGCACGTGCGGCACGAGGTTGTCGGCGAAGATCGTCAGGCGGTCGAGGTCGGCGAACTCGGCCACGCCGGCGAGCGCGAGGTCGTTGGGCACGATCTGCGCGCGCTTGTAGAAGCCGCGATCGTCGAACATCGCCATGCCACGGGCGAGCATTTCGGCGATCCGCACGGCCGAGCCGCCTGCTTCCTCCACCAGGTCGAGCGCCCGACGCGCGTGGCGCGTGGGTCGGGTTGGCCCAGCTGGAGAGCCGGGGGAGGCGCTGCCGAGAAGACGGCCCCCAGCGTCAGGAGACGCGCCGAGGAAACGCCCCAGCGCGCGCAAGGCCTGCGCATAAAGGCTCATCAGCTCGTGGTCCGGGCGCTGGCCGAGGATCGCCGCGATCTCAACCGTGCTCACCTGCGAGAGCCACGCGGAGTTGGGCGGACCGTGGGCGCGCACGTGGTCTGCAAGCGCCCACGACACTGTGAAGTAGCCGCTCACAGGCTTGCCGTCGGAGGTGCGCTTGCGCAGCGTCGGAAACCAGCCCGAGCCGAAGTTGATCGCGTCCAGCGCGAGCATGTAGTCGGCCACGTCGGCCGGCTCGCCCTCAAGGTAGTGGCGCTCGGGATCGAGCTGTGGAGTGGGTGCGGGCGCCACCATGGCGACCGCGTCGAGGTCGATCCGCACCGAACGGGCTTCGGCGGCGATCTGAGCGCAGGACTCGCGGACTTCGTCGGCGATGTTCACGCGGCAAACGTTACGGCGCAAAGCGCGCACAGTCCCACTCGATACGTCGACGCTCGAGTCGTGGCTGATGGCCGATCCCGCTTCTATGCTCCAACGGATGGCCGAGAACAACCGCTCCGAGTCCGTGCAGGTCTTGCCTGAGAACCACTCCGAGCGCGTACAAGCTCTGCTGGAGGGTCTCAACGAGCCCCAGCGCGAGGCGGTGACCCACGGCGAGGGGCCCCTGCTGATCCTTGCGGGTGCCGGCAGCGGCAAGACGCGTGTGCTCACGCACCGTGTGGCGTTTCTGATCTTCACCGAGCAAGCCCACCCGAGCGAGATACTCGCGATCACGTTCACCAACAAGGCGGCCCAGGAGATGCGCGGGCGCGTCGAGAGATTGCTCGGCGGCGGCATCAAACGCATGTGGCTGATGACCTTCCACGCCGCTTGTGCGCGCATCATGCGCGCGCACGCCGAGCGCCTGGGCTACACCTCGCGCTTCACGATCTATGACCAGGCCGACTCGCGGCGGATGGTCAAGCGCTGCATCGAGGAGGTCGGCGTGGACCCCAAGCGCTTCGCGCCGGCGGCGATCCACAGCCAGATCTCCCAGGCCAAGAACAAGCTGCTCGCCGCCTCGGACCTTGCGGAGGCGATCGGCTCGCCGTTCGAGCAGGTGCTCGCCGAGGTGTATCAGCTGTATGAGAGCGAGCTGCTGCGCATGAATGCGATGGACTTCGACGACCTGCTGTTTCGCACCGTGAACCTGCTGGAGCTGTTCGAGGATGTGCGCACCCACTACGCGCAGAGCTTCAAGCACGTGCTCGTGGACGAGTATCAGGACACCAATCACGCCCAGTACCGACTGCTGCAGCTGTTGGTCGGAGGCGGTCGCGCCAAGCCCACACGCGGCGAGCGCGTGAACATCCCCGGGCATCGCAACCTGGCGGTGGTGGGAGACGACAGCCAGTCGATCTACAGCTTTCGCGGTGCCGACGTGTCGAACATCCTCGATTTCACCGAGGACTTCCCCGACGCGCGGGTGGTCAAGCTGGAGCAGAACTATCGCTCCACGCAAACGATTCTCTCCGCTGCTAACGCGGTGATCGCCAACAATCGTGGCGGGATCGCCAAGCGGCTGTGGAGCGAGAAGGGCCAGGGAAGCCCGATCAGGGTGCACGGCATGGAGGACGAGCACGCCGAGGCGCGTTTCGTGGTGGGCGAGGTGGAGCGCCTGGTCGACGAGGGCGCCTCGCGCTCGGAGGTCGCGATCTTCTATCGCACCAACGCGATGTCGCGCGTGATCGAGGACACGCTCGTGCGACGCGAGATCGCCTATCAGGTGATCGGCGGCACCAAGTTCTACGAGCGTGCGGAGATCAAGGACACGATCGCCTACCTGACGTGGGTCGCCAACCCGTTCGACGTGGTGAGCTTCCAGCGCGTCGCCAACTCACCCAGGCGCGGGCTGGGGCAGACATCGCTGTCACGGATCGTCGCCCACTCCGCCAGCGTGGGGGAATCGGTGTGGGAGGTGGCAGCGTCCGCCGATCGCATCCCGGGCCTCGGCGCCGCCGCGATCAAGTCGCTGGGGCGTTTCATGACCACGATGGGGGATCTTGCGACATTGGCCGCGGACGACATCCCGGTGGGGGACATGATGGAGGCGGTGCTTGCACGCAGCGGCTACGTGGAAGCGCTCGAAGCGGAGTCTGTCGGTCACGGCGAAAAGGCGTTCGAGGCGCAGGGGCGCATCGAAAACCTGCAACAGCTCGTGGAGGTGGCGCACGAGTTCGACGCCAACACGAGCGCAGAGGGCGACACGCTGGAGCTTTTCTTGCAGGAGATCGCGCTGAAGGCCGATAGCGACTCGCGCCGCGACGACGAGGGACTGGTGACGCTGATGACCTTGCACAACGCCAAGGGCCTCGAGTACCCGATCGTGTTCGTCGCAGGCTGCGAGGAGGGCGTGTTCCCCCATCAGCGCGCGCTTGACGAAGGCGGCCTGGAGGAGGAGCGCCGGCTTTTCTATGTCGCCGTGACGCGAGCGATGCGCGAGCTGTACCTGACCTATGCGCGTCGGCGCTCGGTGTTCGGAGCCTCGACCTACGGCCTTGCGAGTCGCTTCCTCGACGAGATCCCGGCCGAGCTGTGCCAGCGGGAGGAGCTGCCGACCGATCGTCGGTCAACGGGACCGCCGATCGTCCAACGCCCCGGGGGCGCGCGCATTGCCGCGGGAGTTGGCGCCGGGGTCGGCGGCTTCGCTGGCGCGGGCGCTCGCGGGGGAGGCGGTGGCGATTGGGCATCCGCGTCTCGCTCGGTGGCCCCCACCGCCTCATATCGCCTCGGCGACGACATCGTGCACGCAGCATTCGGCGAGGGCGTCGTCACCGGTGTCGAGCCGGATGGGATCATCGTGGTGCGCTTCGCCGGAGACGGCTCGGAGCGCAAGTTGATGGCCGACTACGCGCCGGTCAGTCGCCGGGGGTAGGTTCAAAAATCTTTATTTCGGGATGACGGGGCCGCATGCGGCCCCGTCCCGGACCGCACATGTGCGGTCCGGCCGACCGGTACATGTACCGGTCGGTACAGAGGCTCATAAACGGCATGCACCGGTCGGCGGGAACCCATACGATCCGTGGAGTGACGGCCACGATCATCGACGGCAAGGCAATCGCCGCGCGCGTGCGCGCCGACGTGGCGCGCGATGTCGCAGAGCTGATGGCACAGGGTGCGCCGGCGCCAGGACTTGCAACCGTGCTCGTAGGAGAGGACCCCGCCTCCGCCGTATATGTCGGGGGCAAGCAGCGTGCGTGCGTCGAGGTCGGGATGACACCGTATGACGAACGACTGCCCGCGGATGCGACCCATGAGCAGGTCGCGGGGCGCCTGCAAGCGCTGAACGACGATCCAGCCGTCAGCGGGATCTTGCTGCAACTACCGCTGCCCGCGCACCTCGACGGTCCGAGCCTCACCGGCCTGATCGACGCGCGCAAGGACGTCGACGGCCTCACGCCCGTCAACGCCGGCCTGCTCTCGCTCGGCCGGCCGGGCCTGCGGCCCTGCACCCCCTCTGGCGTGCTGGAGCTGCTTGCGAGCGTCGACGCGAAGCTCGAAGGCGCCGTGGCGGTCGTCGTGGGACGCTCCAACCTGTTCGGCAAGCCGATGGCGCAGTTGCTGTTGGAGGCCAACGCCACGGTCACCGTGTGTCATTCGCGCACGCGCGATCTGCGCGAGGTGTGCTCGCGCGCGGACATCCTGATCGCGGCCGTCGGTCGGGCGAGAATAATCAAGCGCGAGTTCGTGAAGCCCGGCGCGATCGTGATCGACGTCGGCATGAACCGTCTCTCGCCAGAGCAGGCAGGCACCAAGAGCGGGCTCGTGGGCGATGTCGACTTCGCGGCGGTGAGCGAGGTTGCGAGCGCGATCACACCGGTGCCGGGCGGTGTCGGGCCGATGACGATCGCGATGCTCTTGAGCAACACCTTGCAAGCTGCCCGTGCCCGGGGCGAGGCACGATGAAGCTCACGCGACTGCGCTCCGGAGAGCTGATCGCATTGGCGGGTGCGATCTTGACGATCGTCGCGCTCACACGCCCCTGGTATGAAAACGCAGGCGTCCTGCTCAGCGCATGGGCCACGTTTGGTCCGGCGGTCGTGCTGATCGCGATCGCCGCGCTCGGTGCCCTTGCGCTCGTGCTCACCACGATCGTCGAGCGCTCGACCGCTTTCCCGGTGGCGGCCGCCGTGTGGAGCACGCTGTTCGGGCTGATCGGCGCGATCGCCGCGATCGTGCGTATGCTGGAGCGCCCGCACGGCGCCACGTCGCTGTGTGCGGGCGCCTGGCTGGCTCTGGCCGGCACGATCCTGATCTTCGCCGGCTCGTGGCAGTCGATGCGCGACGAACGCACGTCGCTCTACCCGCCGGCCAACCCCGAGCCGCGCAAACTCTCCGCCTAGAATGCGCCGTCGATGATCGATCGCGACGAGGTACTGCACGTTGCCGGCTTGGCGCGCCTGCGCCTGAGCGAGGAGGAGATCGAGCCGATGGCGCGCGAGCTATCCGCTGTGCTTGACCATATAGCCAAGATCGCCGAGCTCGACCTTGATGACGTGCCTGCCACCACGCACGTCGCCGAGGTGACCGGACGTCTGCGCGCGGACGAGCCGCGCAAGTCGCTCCCGCGTGAGGTTGTGCTCGCACAGGCGCCCGCCGTCAGTGGCGAGGGCTTCCTCGTCCCGAGCCCGCAGGCATAGATATGACCCACACACTCAAGGACCGGCTCGCATGAGCGCCGGCGAGCTGCTGGAGCTGAGCGCCACCGCGGCCTCACGGGCGCTGGCCGCGGGCGAGATCGACTCGGGCGAGCTGTTCGATGCCTATCGCGCCAGGGCCCACGCCGACGAGCTGAACTGCTTCACCTGGGTCGCCGGTGAGGAGGAGTCGCGTGTGCCGTCGGACTCGCCGCTTGGCGGCGTGCCGCTTGCGGTCAAGGACCTGTTCTGCACCGAGGGCGTGCCGAGCCAGTCCAGCTCGCGCATCCTCGAGGGCTACCTGCCGCCCTACACCGCCACCGTCGTTCGGCGGCTCCAGCAGGCCGGCGCGAGGTTGCTCGCGAAGACCAACCAGGACGAGTTTGCGATGGGCTCCTCCAGCGAGAACTCCGCCTTTGGCCCCGTGCTGAACCCGTGGGATCGCACGCGTGTGCCGGGAGGCTCCTCGGGCGGCAGTGCGGCCGCGGTGGCCGCCGGGCTGGCACCGTGGGCGTTGGGCACCGACACGGGCGGCTCGATCCGCCAGCCCGCTGCCCTGTGCGGCATCGTGGGGCTCAAGCCCACCTATGGCGCGCTCTCGCGCTACGGGATGATCGCGTTCGCCTCCTCGCTGGACCAGGCCGGGCCGCTCACCCGCGACGTGACCGACGCGGCGCTGATGCTGCGCCACATGATCGGTCGCGACGAGTGCGACGCCACCTCGCTCGACTTCCCGCACGAGATCGCCCTGCCAAGCGCCGAGGGCCTGGAGGGCGTGCGCCTCGGCGTGCCCGAGGAGCTGACGGGGGAGGGCATCGACGCCGGCGTGCTCGCAGCGTTCACGGCCGCGCTGGAGCAGGCCGAGCGGCTCGGCGCAAGCGTCGAGCATGTGCGCCTTCCCCACGCGCCCCACGCGCTGTCGGCCTACTACGTGATCGCGCCGGCGGAGGCCTCCTCGAACCTCGCGCGCTTCGACGGCGTGCGCTACGGGCTGCGCACCGAGGCCGAGGATCTCCTCGGCATGTACACGAGCACACGCCACGACGGCTTCGGCGCGGAGGTCAAGCGGCGCATCATGCTCGGCACCTACGTGCTCTCCTCCGGCTACTACGACGCTTTCTACGGGCGCGCCCAGCGTGTGCGCACCAAGATCGTCGAGGACTTCCGCTCCGTCTTCGAGCGCGTTGACTTCGTCGTCACGCCCACGAGCCCCACGGTCGCCTTCGAGCTGGGCGCCAAGACCGGCGATCCGCTGTCGATGTACCTCAACGACTTCTGCACCGTCCCGATGTCGCTGGCGGGCATCCCTGCGATCTCGATCCCGTGCGGTTTGAGCGAGGGCCTTCCGGTCGGGTTGCAACTCGCGGGACCCGCCTTCAGCGAGAACGATCTGCTCGACGTGGCCCACGCGCTGGAGCGAGCGATCGGCTTCGACCCGACGCCCGCACGCCTGTCTGCCCCCCGCCATGAGGGATCCCCGGGAGCGGGCACATGATCGGGCGGGCGAGCATGACTGGGTGCGCGCGTATCGCGCGTGAGCGAGGAGCGGCGCGCGAGCGAGGGGCGTGGGAAGCATGACCGACTACGAGCCGGTCATCGGCCTTGAGATCCACATCCAGCTCGCGACCCGCACGAAGATGTTCTGCGGCTGCGAGCTGTCTTTCGGCGAGCCGCCCAACACGCGCACCTGCGCGGTGTGCCTCGGCTTGCCCGGCGCGCTGCCCGTGGCCAACGCGCGCGCGATCCACTTCGGCCTGATGATCGGCATGGCGGTCGGCTCACAGCTCGCCCCGCGCTCGATCTTCCACCGTAAGAACTACTTCTATCCCGACCTGCCCAAGGGCTATCAGATCTCCCAGTACGACGAGCCCCTGTGCCTCGGCGGACAGCTGGCCGACGTGCGCATCCACCGCGTGCACCTGGAGGACGACGCCGCCAAGCTCGTGCACGTCGGCGCGAGCGGTCGCATCCACGCCTCAGACGCCTCGATCGTCGACTTCAACCGCGGCGGCACTCCGCTCGCGGAGATCGTCACCGAGCCCGACCTGCGCTCGGCCGAGCAGGCGGGCGAGTGGCTGCGCCTGCTGCGCACCACGATGCGCCAGCTCGGCGTCTCAGACGTGAACATGGAGGAGGGCTCGTTGCGCTGCGACGCCAACATCTCCGTGCGCCCGGTGGGCACGAGCGAGCTGGGCACGAAGACCGAGCTGAAGAACATGAACTCCTTCCGCTTCATCGAACGCGGGATTCGCGCGGAGATCGCTCGCCAGGAAGAGATCTTGAACGCCGACGGTCGCATCGCGCAGGAGACGCTGCACTACGACCCCGACTCCGGCAGGATCACCTCGCTTCGCTCAAAGGAGCAGGCGCACGACTACCGCTACTTCCCCGAGCCCGACCTCCTACCCGTGGCCGTCAGCCAGGAGATGCTCGACGATGCAGCCGCCGCGATGCCCGAGTTGCCGGCGGCTCGCGCCGAGCGCTTCGAGCAGGCCGGCCTGAGCGCCGACAGCGCGCGCAGACTCGCGTTCGACGCCGGGCTCGGCGACTACTTCGAGGATGCGCTCGCCGCCAAGGTGGAACCCGCGCCCGTGCCACAGACACTCGCCAACTGGATCGTCGCCGACCTGCTCTCGCGTCTGGGCGACGATGTGGGGGTGGGTGGGGATCCCAATCTTTCGCGCGTCACACCGGATGCGCTGGCGGAATTGTGTGGGATGGTGGGCGCCAAGCGCGTCAGCGTGGGCGCCGCCCGCCAGGTGCTTGACCGGCTCGTCGCGGATGGGGGAGACCCGGCTTCGATCGTCGCGGCCGAGGGGCTCGCCGCGCTCGACGGCGCGGACGATCTCGCCGCCGTCGTGGCTGCGGCGCTCGAGGCCAACGCGGATGCGGCCGAGCGGGTGCGGGGTGGCAACGCCAAGGCGATCGGCCCGATCGTGGGCTATGTGATGCGCGAGACCAACGGTCGCGCCGACGGCGGCGAAGTCACGCGGCTCGTGAACGAGCAGCTCGGCATCTGACGGCGAGGACCGGGACGCGGCCCGCAAGAGCCCTGGTCGGGTTCGCCGGCTCGTGGTCGGCTGGTGGCGAGTTATAGGAATCGTCCCGCGCACTGCGGGATCTCCGCACTCCCAACACCCGCCAACGCCACATTTTGGACGTTAGGCCAAACACAACCGGCCGGTTCAGCGCCAATATGTTCGTCATGAACAGGCCGATCTCAAACTCGATGGTCACTCCTCCTCGGCGGTTTCTCCTGCTGCCAGAGGACGCCGCGGACGTTCCAGGTCAGGGGCTGCGCATTCGACGCTACCGGCTCACCAGCGTCGGACGCTCCCATGGGTTGGATCGCCCACAGGCGCCGTGTTCGGGGAACGTGCCGCGGGTCCCGTAGTCAAGCGGACGGTAGTAGGGCCAAGCATGGCCAAGCCTCACCTCGAGTCCCCTCCTCGCGGTGAACGGAGCGCCGCCGGGCAGGTTTCCGAACCTGCCCGGCGGCTCCCAGACGCCACCCGCGATGCTCGGCGTGCTGGCCGATCTCTGATCGGTAGCACGCCTGCGCTCGCGTGCGGCGTCTGGAGCGAAACGTTCAACGACCCCGGTCCGCCGATGCCTCCAACGGCCACTGATTGAGGTACGCTCTGAGTATGAATCAGTCGCAGACAGAGCCCGAGTCGCACGCTGGAGGGTTTGGTAAGCACGTCCTCGCGGTCTTGGTGCTGCTGCTCGCGGCGTGGATCGTGGTGAAGCTCGTCATCGGAATCGTGACGGCGCTCTTCGTCCCAATCCTCGTCATCGCAGCCGTGGTGGCCTTGATCTGGGCATGGCGCGTCCTCTTCTAGAACCTCGCTCGTTTCGCCCGCTTCGACGATGGCTGCCTCGGTGATGCTCCAGTGGCCTATCTAGTCATCGCCTTCTGCTTCGGACTGGCCGGTGGGATCGTCGGCAAGATCAAGGGCAGCTCGTTCATGCTGTGGTTCTTGATCTCGGCGGTCGTGCCCTTCATCGGTCTGATGGCCGCGATCGCCTACCGCTTCGAGCGCGAGGAGCCGCGCCGCCAATGCCCCAAATGCGGTCGGGTGACCAAGGTCTATGACGCACTGTGCACCCGCTGCGGCGAGGAGCTCGAGTTCCCCGACGAAGTGCTCGTGTCCGAGGCGGTCGAGCGCGAAATCGCCGCGCACGCACGCTGATCCGTCGGCTTTCCAGATTTCTTTTAGCTTGCCTCAACTTCGGCTTGCCTAAGCCGATTTCGGCCGCCCTAAGTAGGCCGTTCGCATACGCTGTCGTGTATGTCCGTGACCACAGAGCGACCGCCGCGAGGTGCCGGCGAATCGCTGATAGTGCGTTTGATCCATCGCGCCGGTTTCGAAAACGAGCGCTCGTTCGTGCTGCGCGTGGTGCAGCCCGCGCTCGTGGGCATGATCGACGGCACCGTCTCCTCGATCGCGCCGATCTTCGCGGCGGCGGTCTCCTCCAACTCGCACACGGCGTTCGTCGTCGGCCTCTCGACCGCGCTCGGCGCGGGGATCAGCATGGGCATCTCCGAGGCGCTCTCGGATACCGGCGAGAGCACGGGACGCGGCTCGCCGATCGTGCGTGGCACCATCACCGGTGGGATGACCGCGCTCGGCGGCATCTTCCACACACTCCCGTTCCTGATCGCCGACACGCACAGGGCGCTTATGATCGCCGGCATCGTGGTGGCGGTCGAGCTGTTCGTGATCGCCTGGGTACGCCAGCGCTTCCTCGACGTCTCGTTGCGCTCCTCGCTGATCGTGGTCACGCTCGCCGGGGCGATCGTGCTCGCGATCGGTGTCGCCATCGGCAGCTCCTGAGGGCAGGAACGGGCGCTCGCGGCGCGAAAACCCGCTGGTACACTGGGCTTTGTTGAAGGCGAGGACAGTCGATGTCCGCGCTTGCTTTGTCAAACCAACTACAGAAGGAAAGGAGGTCGGTGCAATGCGTGCAGTTGACGCGGTGATGGAATGCTTGAAGGCGGAGGGCGTGGACGTCGTCTTCGGTCTGCCCGGTGGCGCCAACCTCCCCACCTACGACGCGTTCGTCGACGGTGGCCTGCGCCACATCCTCGTGCGCCATGAGGCCGGCGGTGGACACGCGGCCGAGGGCTACGCCAAGGCGACTGGCAAGGTCGGCGTGGCGTTTGCCACCAGCGGTCCAGGCGCGACCAACCTGATCACGCCGATCTGCGACGCGATGATGGACTCGGTGCCGGTCGTGTTCATCACCGGCCAGGTGCGCACCGAGCTGCTCGGCACCGACGGTTTCCAGGAGGCCGACACGATCGGCATCACGATGCCGATCGTCAAGCACTCCTTCATGATTCAGGACCCGCTTGAAATCCCGCGTGCGATCCATGAGGCGTTCTTCCTCGCCCGCAGCGGTCGCCCCGGGCCGGTGCTGGTGGACATTCCGCAGGATCTCTCCAGAGCGGAGATCGCCTATGAGCCGGTCGCCGACGTGCGCCTGCCCGGCTATCAGCCGACGCTCGAGGGCAACCAGAAGCAGATCCGCCAGGCCGCGAAGGCGCTTGCTGCGTCCCACCGCCCGGTGATCTATGCGGGTGGGGGGGTCGTCAACGCGAACGCCGCCGGCGAGCTGACCGAGTTCGCCGGCGCGGATCGCTTCCCGGTGACGTGCACCCTGATGGGGCTGGGCGCGTTCCCGGCAAGGATGGATGGGGCACCCCATCCCCAGTGGTTGGGGATGCTCGGCATGCACGGCACCCGTGCCGCCAACTACGCGATGGACGAGGCCGACCTGATCTGCGCCGTGGGCGCTCGCTTTGACGATCGCGTCACCGGCAAGCTCTCGGAGTTCGCGCCCCACGCAAAGTTCATCCACATCGACGTCGATCCTGCCGAGATCTCCAAGAACATTCCCGCGCACATCCCGATCGTCGGCGACGCCAAGCACGTGCTCGCCAAGCTGCTGGTCGAGTACCGCGCGCTGAGCGCTCCCAGCGACCGACTGAACGAGTGGTGGGAGCGGATCGAAGGCTGGCGTGAGAAGTACCCGCTCACATTCGAGGACTCGACCGACACCGAGATCAAGCCGCAGTACATGATCAAGGCGCTGCACGAAGCGACCGCGGGCGAGGCGATCGTCACCAGCGACGTCGGTCAGCATCAGATGTGGGCCGCCCAGTACTACGACTTCCCCGCGCCACGCCGTTGGATCAACTCCGGCGGGCTCGGCACGATGGGCTTCGGACTGCCGGCGGCGATGGGAGCGGCCGTCGGCTGTCCCGACAGAACCGTCTGCTGCATCGCCGGCGACGGCTCGGTGCAGATGAACGCCCAGGAGCTCGCCACATGCGCTCAGGAGAAAATCCCGATCAAGGTGTTCATCATGAACAACGGCTACCTCGGCATGGTGCGCCAGTGGCAGGAGCTGTTCTGGGACGGGCGCTACAGCCACGTGGAGGTCGGCGACTATCCCGATTTCGTCAAGCTCGCCGAGGCCTACGGCGCCACCGGGATGCGCTTTGACGACAAGACCACGCTCGTGGAGGACATGAAGCGCGCGATCGACACCGACGGGCCGGTGGTGGTCGACGTGAAGGTCACCCGCGAGGAGAACACCTACCCAATGATCCCCGCCGGACAGGCCGCCAGGGAGATGGTGGGATGAGCGCGCACCAGGATCTCCGCACAGATGGAGGGTCTCACCGATGAGCGAACCAGCCACCAAGGAACCGCTGAGCCTGGAGGCCCTGCAAGCCTCCGGCAACCTGCGCTCGGGACGCAAGCACGTCCTCTCGATTCTCGTGGAGAACAAGTCCGGTGTGCTCACTCGCATCGCCGGGCTGTTCGCCAGGCGCGGCTTCAACATCGACACGCTCACGGTCGGGCCGACCGACGACGATCACATCTCGCGCGTCACGCTCACCGTCGACGGAGCGATCCATCCGATCGACCAGGTCACAAAGCAGCTGCACAAGCTCGTCAACGTGCTGAAGATCCGCGATCTGGAGCCGACCGACACGGTTGCGCGCGAGCTCGCCCTGTTCAAGATCTCCGCCGACGGCGCCCAGCGTGGCGAGCTGATGCAGATCACCGAGATATTTCGCGGCAAGGTCGTCGACGTGACCAAGCGCTCGGTGATCGTCGAGGTCACCGGCACCACCGAGAAGGTCGAGGCGTTCGAGAGCATGGTCCGGCCGTTTGGCCTGATCGAGATGATGCGCACCGGTGAGATAGCGATCGCACGCGGCAGGGCAGAGACATAGTGGACAGAGACACAGGGTCCAGCGAGAGAGGGATGGGGAATCCAGGACGTCGGCCGGCCGATCGCGTGGTCGAAAGACGCGGTCCGGGCCACTCGGGATGCTGAGTTCGTGACGCTCTACACGGGCGAGCACGCACCGTTCGCGCTGAGCGACTCAGACCGCGAACGCCTGCATGCCCGGCTCGAGCTGGCGCTACAGCGTGCGCGTCGCTCGGGCAGGCCGACGCTCGCGACGATCACCCGTGCGCTGCCCAGTGACATCGATCCGGCTACCGTCGTGTGCTCCTCGCGACGCGCCGGCGAGCCGTGGTTCGTCTTCGAGCAACCCGACCGCGGCGGCTCGGCGCTCGCGGCGCTCGGACAGGTCGTATGCCTGGAGGACTCCGGTCCCGACCGTTTCGCCGCGGTCGCCGACCGCTGGCGTGCGCTGTCGGCGGCGGCGGTCGCCGACCCCCCGGGCGATCCGGGGAGCGGCGGGCCGGTCGCAGTCGGCGGCTTCGCCTTCGATCCCGACGGCGGGTCCTCACACGCATGGAAGGGCTTTCAGCCCGCATCGCTGCTCGTGCCCGAAGTTGCGCTCGCTCGCGAGCAACGCGACGGTGAGCGTCACGTGCGGCTCACGCTTGCCGCGCTCGCGCAACCCGACGACACCGGCGAGGATCTGCTCGCCCGGCTGAGCGGTCGCCTCGAGGAGCTCTCGGCGACCCCCTTGGCGTTGCTCGACCCCGCGCCGACCGGGCGCTTTCAGGTGTCGAGCGGTATGCCCCCCGAGCACTACGAGGCCGCGGTCGGCCGTGCCGTCGAGATGATCCGCGCGGAGCGCATCCAGAAGATCGTGCTCGCCCGCGAGGTGCAGGTCCACGCGCCGAGCGAATACGACCCGGCGGCGCTGTTTGGCGTGCTCCGCGACGCGTTCCCCTCCTGCTTCGTGTTCTGCGTTGGGCGCGGGGACGCGACACTGATCGCCGCCAGCCCCGAGCTGCTGGTGCGTCGCGAGGGCCAGCGCGTCAGCACGATCGCCCTCGCCGGCTCCACCCGTCGCAGCGCCGATCCCGCCGTTGACGCTCATCTCGGCGAGCGACTGATGCGCGACGAGAGCTACCGCGAGGAGCACGCGATCGTCGCGCGGCGGATCGAGCGCACCCTCAATCGCTACGCGATCTGGGTGGCTGCCGCTCCCGAGCCCACGCTCGTGCGGATCGCCAACATCCAACACCTTGCGACCCCGATTCGCGCCCAGCTCGCCGCGCCGGTGGAGGCGATCGAACTCGCCGGGCTGCTCCATCCGACACCGGCGATCGGCGGCGAGCCCGCGGCGCCGGCCCTCGAGTTGATCCCGGCGCTGGAGGGTCTCGATCGTGGCTGGTACACAGGGCCGGTTGGCTGGACCGACGCCACCGGCGACGGCGAGTTCTGCGTCGCTCTACGCTGCGCGCTCCTGCGCGGCAACGTCGCTCGCTGCTACGCCGGCAACGGGATCGTGCGCGGCTCCGATCCTCCTACCGAGCTGGTGGAGACCGAGACCAAGTTGCAGGCGCTGTTGCCGCTGCTCACCGGTTGAGCGTGCCGCTCACCGCGCTCCACACGCGGTGGTGAAGCTCGAGGTTCGCTTCGCGCTCCGTGCGCACCTCGACGATCGCCGAGCCGGGGGCTGCGAGAGCCTGCTCCAGCGCGCGGCGAAAGGTTGCGACGTCGGCCACACACTCGTGCTGGAGTCCGTACAGTGCCGCGGCCCGCGCGAAGTCAAGGCCCGTCGGCGTGGCAATGTGACGGGTGTAGATGTCTTGCCTGTTTACCTCGCTCGCCCCGGAGTGGCCTGTTGTCACAGGCTCCGGCTCGCGTGCCGTCTCGGCACGAGCGACCGGCAGGAAGTCGAAGATCCCGCCACCGTCGTTGTTCAGCAGCACGATCGTCAGCTTCAGATCCAGGCGGCTCGCGGCGAGCAGGCCGCCGAGGTCGTAGGCGAGCGCCACGTCGCCGATCAGCAGCACCACACGACCACGGCCGGACGCGGCTGCGCCGAACGCGCTCGAGACCGTGCCGTCGATTCCGTTTGCGCCGCGGTTGCACAGGACTCGCGGTGGATCGGCGCGCACCGGCCAGAACGTCTCGATGTCGCGCACCGGCATCGAAGAGGCCACGAATAGGGTCGTCTGCTCGGATAGCAGCACGCCGAGCTCGGTTGCCACCACCGGCTCGCTCAGAGCGCTTGTCGCGAGCACCCCGAGGATCGCCTCGGATGCGTTCTCATCCGCGCTGCGCCAGCTTGCCAGCCAGTCCGGGGCGGTTCGCGTAGCGCCCGAGGGCTCCGACTCGGCGTTGCGCGGGGTGGCTGATGTTGCGTCGTTCCCTACCCCAGGCGAATCTTCGATGAGAAGCGCTGTGAGTGCTCGCAATGTCAGCGTCGGGTCGGCGGCGATCGAGTCCCACAGCGCGCTTGCCGGGTCCTGCCAGGCGCACTCCGGGTCAAGCGCGACCTGGCGCGTGTCCGTAAGCCCGGCAAGCCACGTGCGCAAGGGCTTGGAGACGGGTAGGTCGCCCACTCGAATCACCACGTCGGGCGTGTGCTTGCTCGCGAACCCCGGCTCGCGCAGCAGAGCGTCGTAGTGGGCGATCGCCGTATCTCCCCGTCTCGCGCCCGACATCGGGTCTGCGAGCAGCGGCCATCCGGCGGCGGCGCAGAAGAGGGCTGCCGCTTCTCCCAGCGGAGTCTCACGCTCGTGGCGGCCCGCCACCAATACCCCGCGCCGCGCCGCCGCGATCGGATCGCGCAATGCCTGTGCGGCCGCGGTCGAGCCGTCGGGTGCCCGTGGTTGACGGCTCACGAACGGCGCGCCTCCAGCGCGCCCTCCCTCGCCGGGTGCGGGCCACGCATCGCAGACGAGCGGCTCGTGCAGCGGGAAGTTGAGGTGCACCACACCCGGCCTGCCCTCGAGTGCCGTCCACCACGCGCGGCACGCGAGCGCTCGCATCCAGCGCACGCGCTCGGGTGCTGCCTCGTGTGTGCCCACCTCGAAGAACCACTTGGCATAGCCGCCGAAGATCTTCAACTGGTCGATCGTCTGCCCGGCGCCCACCTCGCGCAGCTCCGGCGGGCGGTCGGCGCTCAACACGATCAGGGGCACGCGCGCCTCGTGCGCCTCGACGACCGCGGGCAGCAGCTCCGCCACCGCAGTGCCCGACGTGCATGTCACCGCCACCGGCAGCGCCGATGCCTTCGCGAGCCCTACCGCGAAGAACCCCGAGCAACGCTCGTCCACGTGCGAATGGCAGCGCAACCGCGGCTCGTGCGCGAGGCTCAGCACCAGCGGTGTGGAGCGCGACCCGGGCGATGTGCAGGCGTCGCGCATTCCACAGCGCGCAAGCTCGTCCACGAACGCGCCGAGCAGCCTGTAGGTGTCCATGGCTGAGGTCATCGGCTGGTGCGGTGGCTCATCCGGTGGGTGTGGGGCTCATAAGATGCGCGCATGGTTGAGGATGTCGTTCTGTTGCATGGTTTCGGCGGGACGCGTCTTTCGTGGGATGGGGTTCTCGGGGATCTGAGCACCGAACGCTATCGACCGCTCGCGCTCGACCTCCCAGGGCACGGAGATCTTGCAGATGCGCCGCGCCCGATCACGTTCGCGGGTTGCGTGGACAGCGTGCTCGCGCGCAGCCCCGAGCGCTTCGTGCTGGCCGGCTATTCGATGGGCGGGCGCATCGCGCTGCAGCTTGCGCTCGCGGCCCCCGAGCGAGTGCGGCGACTCGTACTGATCGCCTCCACCGCCGGTATCGAGGATGTGCACGAGCGAGCGCAACGGCGCAACTCAGACAGCGCGCTTGCAGCAGAATTGGAAAGCGGACCCTATGAGCGCTTCATCGAGCGCTGGCGCTCGCAACCGTTGTTCGCGGGCGAGCCGCCCGCGGTGTCGGTGCTTGCTCGCGCCGACCAGCGCCGCAACCGTCCCGACGCGCTCGCGGCCGTCCTGCGCGGCGTCGGCACCGGCGAGATGCAACCGCTGTGGAGCAGGCTCGGGGAGCTCGAGATGTCCGTGGTGGTGGTCGCAGGCGATCGCGATGTCAAGTTCCAGAAGGCTGGGCACAGGATGGTCGAGCTGATCCCCCGAGCCGAGCTGCGGATCGTGGCGGGCGTGCACCACCTGCCGCTGGAGAACCCACAGGCGGTCGCTGACGCGATCTCATAGCGGCTGCACCCCGAGCCCGGGCCCTTCCGGCACCCGGATCGCGCCGTCCACCGGGTCAAGCGGGTCGGTCAGACCCTCGAACATTCCGAGTGTCGCCAGGCCGCAGGCAGGCAGTGGCCCGCGCGAGGCCAGCGCCGCGGCCGCGTGCACTCCCGCGGCGATCCCGAGCGGACCGTCGAGCGTCGAGGCCACATAGACCTCGGCGCCTGAGGCTCGCACCAGCGCGGCGGCTGCGAGCAGGCCCGAGATGCCACCGCAACGGCCGATCTTCAGACACACGGCGTCCGCCACACCGGCGGTCAGGGCGCCATGCTCGGCGGCGGTCTCATCGATCGCCACGCGCGTGGCCACGCGCTCGCGCACTTCGCGCATCTTCGCCAGACCGTGCACCGGCTCCTCCACCAGCTCCAGGCCCGCGGGCGACAGCGCTTCGATGCTGCGCACCGCCTGCTCCACGCTCCACGCGCCATTCGCGTCCACGCGCAACGCGGTGTGTGGGCCGGCCGCGGCCCTCACCGCGGCGACACGTCCAGCGTCGTCGCCCGTGCCGACCTTCACCTTCAGGCAGCCAAACCCGCGCTCCACAGCGCGTGCCGCCTCCTCAGCCGCTCCACGGCGGTCCAACGCCGACAGCGTCGCATTCACGGGCACTCGCGCCGCCGGCGTGTCGGTCAGTAGCGAGGCGACCGGACGTCCGGCGCGGCGTCCGGCGCGATCCCACAGCGCGAGGTCGATCGCGGCAAACGCCTCCGGCAGATCGTCCACCCGTCTGCACGCATCGACGATCTCCGCGCCGTTCATGCCCGCCGAGCGCTCCAACACCGGCCGGTAGCGCTCCAGCGCCTGCTCCACGCGCGCGATGCTCACGCCGTCGTACGGCTGCAGCGGCGCCGCCTCGCCATAGCCCGTCTGGCCGTCGTCATCGCTGAGGGCCACCATCAACAGCTCACGCTCGTCCACCGCCCCGTAGGAGCTCTGGAGCGGCTCGCGCAGGTGCAGCTTGTGTCGCTGCACAACCAATCTCATTGCAAATCGCTCAGCGCCCTCTCCATGCAGTCGCGTGGAAGGAGGGGATCGTCGGTGAGGAAGGTGCGGAAAGAGTCGGGATAGGAAGAATCGTGCGAGGGTCGCTCAAGATCAGATCCCCCCGCTTGCGAGGATGCCTGCCGCGAACAGCAGACAGAACACGAGCTGAAGCGCTCCTGTCTTCGCAAGAGCGCCGTTCAGCGAAGGACCGTCCACACGCGTTCTGACGATCTTCACCAGCGGCACCGCGAGCGGGATTGCAAGCCACGGCAGCAGCAGCCACGCGCTCATCGAGCCGAGCACCCACGGCAGCGGCACGAGCACGAACGCGCCCGCCACCATCGCCGTGTAGAGGGCACGTGTGCGTGAGCGTCCCAAGCGCACCGCGAGCGTGCGCTTGCCGGCACGCCGGTCGGTCTCCAGGTCGCGCACATTGTTGACCACGAGGATCGCGCTCGCCAGCAAGCCAACCGGCACCGCGCACGCAAACGCCTGCCACGGCAGCTCTTGCACCTGCACGAAGTACGAGCCGCTCACCGCCACGATCCCGAAGAACAGGAACACGAACAGCTCGCCCAGACCCTCATACCCGTAGGGCCGTGGGCCGCCGGTATAGAGCACGCCCGCGAGGATCGACGCGGCTCCCACCGCGATCAGCTCCCAGCCGGCGACCGCCACCAGGTACACGCCGCACAGCACCGCCAGTCCGAACGTCAGGTAGGTCGCCAGCAGTACCGTGTTGGGGGGCACCAGCCCACCCGCGGTCACCCTCACCGGGCCGAGACGATCCTCGGTGTCGGCGCCCCGGCGCGCATCGGAATAGTCGTTTGACAAGTTGGTTCCCACCTGGATGAACACCGCCCCGAGCAGCGCCGCGACGAACGCGAGCGGATGGAAGTGCCCGCCGCCGAGCGCGAGCGACGTCCCCACGAGCACCGGTGCCACGGCCGCCGGCAGCGTGCGCGGGCGCGCCGCCATCAACCAGATATGCACGGTGCTCGACGCGCTGGTGGTGGGAGGGCCGGTGGGCGGCGGCGTGGCGATAGTTCGTGGAGAGGTCATGTGGTGTGCGCCGGCGCCGCGTTGGCTTGTTGGGAGATCATGCCCGGCGCGGGAAGCGCGCGAAGTCCGGATCGCGCTTTTGCTTGTAGGCCTCGCGGCCCTCTTTGGCCTCCTCGCTGCCGTAGAACAAGAGGTTGGCGTCGTGCGCGAGCTGCTGAATGCCGCTCAACCCGTCCTCGGCGGCGTTGAAGCTCGCCTTCAGCAATCTCAGCGCGAACGGCGAGAGCTCGAGCATCTCACGGCACCATTGCACCGTCTCCTCCTCCAGGCGCTCGAGCGGCACCACCGTATTCACCAGGCCCATCTCGAGCGCCTGCTGCGCGTCGTACTGGCGGCACAGAAACCAGATCTCCTTCGCCTTCTTCACGCCGACGATGTTCGCGAGCAGCCCGGCTCCGAAACCCCCGTCGAAGGAGCCCACACGCGGTCCTGTCTGTCCAAAGCGTGCGTTGTCCGCGGCGATCGTGAGATCGCACACAAGCTGCAGCACCTGTCCGCCGCCGACGGCATAGCCGGCGACCATCGCCACGACTGGCTTGGGCAGCCGGCGGATCTGCACGTGCAGATCGGTCACGTGGAAGCGCCCGGGGCGGGTGGGGTCCGGATTACCCGCCTCGTCCTCGGCGAGATAGCCCGAGTCGCCGCGCACACGCTGATCGCCGCCCGAGCAGAACGCGAGCGGGCCCTCGCCGCAGAGCACGATCGCGCCCACCTCGCTGTCCTCGCGCGCCGCTTCCAGCGCCTGGGATATCTCCACGACCGTCAGTGGGCGAAAAGCGTTTCTGACCTCCGGGCGGTCGATCGTGATCTTCGCGATGCGAGGTGCGGGCTCGGATCCGAGCCCGTCGGACTTCTCATAGCGGATGTCTGTGTAGCTGCCTGCCGCGATCCATGTGGTCGTCAATATCTCAAGCTCCTGTCTGGGCCCTCAGGCTCGCGCGCCGGGGGGAGCGCGCGCCAACGATTCAACGCGAAGGCTAGCCTGTGAGCGATGCAGGTCGAAGCATGGCTGCAGCGCGCCGCCTGTTCGGCGCCGAAGCTCACCGCGATCCAAACGCCGGAGGCTCGACTGTCCTACGGCGAGCTGTGGTCCGCGGCGTGCGCCGGAGCGGCCGAGCTGGCAGAGCGCGGCGTGCGCCCCGCGGATCGTGTCGCGATCGCGCTGACGCCCGGGATCGCGTTCGCGCAGGCCCTGCACGCGTGCATGCTGCTGGGCGCGGTGGCCGTCCCCGTGGACCTGCGTCTCACCGCCGCCGAGCGCGAGCGCATAGTCGAGGGCGCCGCCACGGTCATCGAGGAGCCGTTGCGCTCAGGG
The DNA here is from genome assembly GCA_963831725.1 of uncultured Solirubrobacterales bacterium. Taxonomy (GTDB): domain Bacteria; phylum Actinomycetota; class Thermoleophilia; order Solirubrobacterales; family Solirubrobacteraceae; genus Palsa-744. The sequence continues at coordinate 1,118,882 of CAWHRF010000004.1, read as the reverse complement.
TCGCCCACAGGCTCAGGCGAGAACACCGAGGCGCTCGACTTGCCGGCAGCGTCCGGTTTGGCCGAGCAGCTCGCGCCCACCGGTTCCAGCGGGCAGGCCAGGGGCGCTGTTCACGACCTCGACGCGGTGTGTGCGGTGATTCACACCTCCGGCACCACGTCGGCGCCGCGACCGGTGGAGCTGAGCTACGGGAACTTCCTGTGGAGCGCGCTGGGCTCGGGTGTTGCACTCGGCGTCGACCCCGAGGAGCGTTGGCTGTGCGCGCTGCCGGTCTCCCACGTGGGAGGGCTCTCGATCCTCGTGCGCAGCGCTATCTACGCGACCACCGCGGTGATCCACGAGCGATTCGACACCGATGCCGTGCTGGAGGCGCTTCGGCGGGATCGCATCACGCTCGTGTCGCTCGTCTCGACGACGCTCGCGCGGCTGCTCGACGCGGGCTTGCACGAGCCTCCGACCCTGCGCTGCGCGCTGACCGGCGGCGGACCGGTGCCCGATGCGCTCATAAATCGTGCGCGCGAGGCCGGTGTGCCCGTGATCGAGACCTACGGGCTCACCGAGTGCTGCTCGCAGGCGGCCACCGCTCCGCTCGCGGTCCTGGACGCGGCCGCGGGTGGACCGGCTGGGGGAGAGCACGATGGATCGGCCGGAGGAGAGCAAGCTCTGGGTACAGACACTCCGTATGACCCGGGTGCGGGTGTGCCGCTGTTCTGCACGCGCACCGAGATCGCGCCCGACGGGGAGATCGTGCTCTCGGGCCCGACCGTCGCGCGCGGGTCGCTCTCGGCCGATGGGCGCCTGCACACCGGGGATCTCGGCCACATCGACGCAGGCGGCTTCCTGCACGTGAGCGGTCGCAAGGCCGACACGATCGTCACCGGCGGGGAGAACGTCGCGCCGAGCGAGGTCGAGGCGGTGCTGGAAGCGCACCCGGCGGTGCTCGAGGCAGCGGTGCTCGGACGCAAGGATTCGCGCTGGGGGGAGGCGGTCACCGCGATCGTCGTCCTGGCCCCCAATGCCGGCGTGGAGGAGGACGTTCTGCGCGAGCACTGCTCGCGGCGGCTGGCTCCGTTCAAGGTTCCCAAGCGCGTGGAGATCAGCTCGACGCCGCTCCCGCGCACGCGCTCTGGCAAGCTGTTGCGAAGGGATCTGGAAGGGGAGTCTGCAATGGGCACTGTCAGGACGCTGTGATGAGCACTGTTCAACCTGAGGAAGGGCAAGGCAGCGACGACGCACGCGGCTCCGCTCGCGACCGCGGCGGGGAGGCCGCGCGCAAGCATCGCGAGGCGAGTCTCACTCACTGGGAAGAGGCCGCGGCCGGGTGGGTGGCGCGCCAGGCGACCTTGCGCGAGCTCTCCGCGCCTGTCTCCCACTGGATGATCGACGCGGTCGATCCACAGCCCGGACAGCGCGTGTTGGAGCTGGCCGCGGGGCTCGGTGAGACCGGCTTTCTCGCCGCGGAGATGGTGGCTCCCGTCGGCGGGGTCATCACCAGCGATCAGGCCGACGCGATGCTCGACGGCGCGCGCAAGCGCGCGGGTGAGTTGAACCTCACCAATGTCGAGTTCCAGGTGCTCAACGCCGAATGGATCGATCTGCCCGTCGCAAGCGTCGACATCGTGTTCTGCCGTTGGGGCTACATGCTGATGGCCGACCCCGCCGCCGCGCTTGCCGAGACTCGGCGAGTGTTGCGACCCGAAGGACACGCGGCGCTCGCGGTATGGGATGCGCTCGAGCACAACCCCTGGGCGCTGCTGCCCGGTGTCGAGCTGCTCGAGCGCGGGCTGATCGAGCCGCCTCCCGCAGATACGCCCGGGCCATTCGCGCTCGGCGAGAAGCAGCGTGTGCGCGACCTGCTCGAACACGCCGGATTTGACGAGGTGTGGGTCGAGAGGGTCGACCTGATCCAGCGCTCGGCGAGCTTCGACGAGTTCTGGGAGACCACGCTCGACATCGCGCGCGTGTTCCACGACGCGGTGCTTGCGCGTCCCGCCTCGGAGGTCGCCGAGATCCGCGCCGGTGTCGCCGCCCGCTTCGAGCCGTTCACCGCTGCGGACGGGTCTTTGGAGATTCCAATGCGCACACTGTGCGGGGTGGGTACCGCATAAGCCGGGTACGCGGAGGCCTTGGCGGCCTCGCGGTGGCTGGTGGGATACGCTGCCAGCCATGCTCTATGACGACGATGCAGATCTCACGCTTCTCGACGACAAGACCGTTGCAATCATCGGCTACGGCTCACAAGGCCACGCCCACGCACTGAACCTCAAGGACTCCGGCGTCAGCGTCGTGGTCGGCCTGCGCGAGGACTCCGCCTCTGCCGCGAAAGCACGCGCGGACGGCTTTGAGGTGCTCTCACCCGTCGAGGCCGCCTCGCGCGGGGACCTCGTGATGATGCTCGTCCCCGACGAGCTGCACCACCAGGTTTGGGATGAGATCTCAGACGGCGTCGCCGAGGGCAACGAGCTGTTGTTCGGACACGGCTTCTCGATCCACTACGGCGAGGTCGTGCCGCCTCCCGGCGTGGACGTCGCGATGGTCGCCCCCAAGGGCCCCGGCCATCTCGTGCGCCGTCAGTTCACCGAGGGCAGCGGCGTGCCCGGTCTGATCGCGGTCGCCCAGGACGCGAGCGGCAAAGCCCGCGAGCTCGCGCTCGCTTATGCAAAGGGCATCGGCTGCACGCGCGGCGGGGTGATCGAGACGACCTTCAAGGACGAGACCGAGACCGATCTGTTCGGCGAGCAGGCGGTGCTGTGCGGCGGGGCCTCCGAGCTGGTGCAGGCCGGTTTCCAGACGCTCGTCGACGCCGGCTATGACCCAGAGATGGCCTATTTCGAGTGCATGCACGAGCTCAAGCTGATCGTCGATTTGATGTACGAGAAGGGGCTCGCGGGAATGCGCTACTCGATCTCCAACACCGCCGAGTACGGCGACTACACGCGCGGCAAGCGCGTCATCACCGAGGAGACGCGTGAGAAAATGCGCCAGATCCTCAAGGAGATCCAGGACGGCGACTTCGCACGCGAGTGGATCGCCGAGAACCGCGCCGGGCAGGAGAACTTCAAGCGGATGCGCGCCGAGCAGGAGGGCACCCAGATCGAGCAGGTGGGCGGCGAGCTGCGCTCGCACATGGATTGGATCAAGCCCTCCTTCTGAGGGCGCGGCGGTCGCGATGGCTGACCGCGTGATGGACAGGGAGCTTGCAAGCGGGGCGTTTCTGCGCCAGCGCAGCCGCTTCCGCGACTGGGTCGGGATCGATCCGCGCACCGAGACCGCGAGCGAGTTCGCGGTCGAGGCAGGTCGCTACCACCTGTACGTGTCACTTGCCTGTCCGTGGTGTCACCGCACCGCGATCGTGCACGAGCTCGCCGGTCTCGGCGAGGCGCTCGGGATCTCCCACGTGGCCCCGTTTCGCGACGAGCGCGGTTGGGCGTTCAACGGCGAGCGCTTCGAGGTGACCGGCGACAGCTCGGAGCCATGGGCCGGCGAGTACGTCGACCGCTTGCACGGATGGGAGTTCATATCCGAGGCCTATCGCGCAAGCGATCCGGGCTTCGAGGGACGCGTGACCGTACCCGTGCTGTGGGACACCGGCGAGGGGCGAATCGTCAACAACGAGTCGAGCGAGATCATCCGCATGCTCGCCGATCCCGACTCGCTTGGCGGGCTGGGCAAGCACAAGCTCGACCTATATCCGCAAGCGCTGCGCCCTGAGATCGACGACCTTGGCGAGCGCATCTACAACGACGTCAACAACGGCGTCTACAGCGCCGGCTTCGCGCGCCGCCAGACCTCCTACGAGCGCGCTTTCGGCAAGCTGTTCGAGGCGCTTGCCTGGCTGGAGGACCTGCTCGGCCGGCGGCGCTACCTCGCGGGGGATCGCGTGACCGAGGCCGACTGGCGATTGTTTCCGACCCTCGTGCGCTTCGACGAGGTCTATCACGTGCACTTCCGCTGCAACTACCGGCGGGTCGTCGAGTACCCCAACCTGTGGGCCTACACGCGCGAGCTGTATCAGTGGCCCGGGGTTGCGCGCACGGTCGCGATGGACCAGATCAAGCGCCACTACTACACCACTCACGACGAGCTCAACCCCAAGCACATCATCCCGGTCGGCCCCGCGCCGGATTGGGATCGGCCGCATGGGCGGGGCTAGAGCGATGAGCTCGTGTCCGACCACGGTGGCGTGCACGCGCGCGTGCGCGGGTAGCCGGCGGTTCGCTACACTCGCCTCTGTCGTCGCGACTGGCGCACTAGGTGGAGTTCACCACCGGGAAGCGACGAGCATCAACGCCGCGCGCCTGGGCATCCTTCGATCTCCGATACTCCGCGAGGAAGCCCCATGACGACCAGCCCTCAAGCGCAGCACGACCAACTCACGATCCCCGATCGGCTGAAGCCCGCCGACGGGCGCTTCGGCTGCGGCCCCTCGAAGGTGCGCCCCGACGCACTCGCGCGGCTCGTCTCGGACGGCGCCGCCCTGATGGGCACATCCCACCGCCAGAAGCCCGTGAAGGGCCTTGTGGGCGAGGTCCGCTCCGGGCTTCGCGAGCTGTTCTCGCTGCCCGCCGGCTATGAGGTGGCGCTCGGCAACGGCGGTGCCACCGCCTTCTGGGACGCCGCCGCGTTCGGCCTGGTCGAGCGGCGCGCTCTGCATCTGGCCTTCGGTGAGTTCTCCCAGAAGTTCGCCACCGTCACCGCCGAGGCGCCGTTCCTGCGGGATCCGAGGACGATCAAGGCCGAGCCCGGCACCGCCCCCGGCAGCGAGGAGCTGGAGGCGGCGCTTGTTGCGGCCGGCGGTGAGGGTGCAGACGGCGCGGTGGACGCGGTCGCATGGGCTCACAACGAGACCTCCACCGGCGTGATGGCGCCGGTGCTGCGTCCCGCGAGCGCGGGCGATGCGCTCGTGCTGATCGACGCCACCTCCGGCGCCGGCGGCCTTCCTGTCGATGTATCCCAGGCCGACGCCTACTACTTCGCCCCGCAGAAGTGCTTTGCCGGGGATGGGGGGCTCTGGGCTGTGCTGCTCAGCCCCGCCGCGTTGGAGCGGATCGCGCGAATCGGATCCTCCGGGCGCTTCACGCCCGCGTCGCTCTCGCTCCCGATCGCCATCGAGAACTCGACGAAGGACCAGACGTACAACACGCCGGCCATCGCCACCCTGTTCCTGCTCGCCGATCAGATCCGCTGGATGCTCGAGCAGGGAGGGCTCGACTGGTGTGTCGCGCGCGCCACCGAGTCCTCCTCTCACCTGTACGGGTGGGCCGAGCGCAGCGACTACGCCACGCCGTTCGTCGGCGCGCCCGCCAACCGCTCGCTGGTCGTGGGCACGATCGACTTCGACGAGCGCATCGACGCGGCTCTCCTCGCAAAGACACTGCGCGCCAACGGGATCGTCGACGTCGAGCCATACCGCAAGCTCGGGCGCAACCAGCTGCGCGTGGGCATGTTCCCAGCGGTTGAGCCCGACGACGTGCGCGCGCTCACCGCGTGTGTCGACTGGGTTGTAGAGAGAATGACCGCCTGAGCCGGCGTGGGGTTGTATTCAATTTTAAGAGATTCACAAAAGTAACTACATAGTGTAGTCACCATGGCAAATCGACCAAAAACGATATATATACATTCCCGGAGGACGCACCTATGAGCGACAACGAACGGTTGAAGGTGCTCGTCAAGGAGAAGGTCGGCGACTCTGGCGTCAAATTGCTCGAGCAGCACTTCGACGTGGACCTCGGCATCGACTGGAGCGATGAGGAGCTGGCCGAGAGGATTGGCGACTACCACGGCATCCTGATCCGCTCGGCCACGAAGATGACTGCCGAGCTGATCGGCAAGGCCGGCAACCTGCGTGTGATCGGGCGCGCCGGGGTCGGAGTCGACAACGTGGACGTCGAGGCCGCCACGCAGCGTGGGATCGTCGTGGCCAATGCGCCGCAGTCCAATGTGGTGACCGCCGCCGAGCACACGATGGCGCTGCTGCTCGCGCTCGCCCGCAACGTTCCCCAGGCCTACGCGTCGCTCACCAGCGGCAAGTGGGAGCGCTCGAAGTTCTCCGGCGTCGAGCTGTACGAGAAGACGCTCGGCATCCTCGGCTTCGGTCGCATCGGCCAGCTCGTGGCCGCCAGGGCACGCGGCTTTGGGATGCGCGTGCTCGCGTTCGACCCCTACGTCAGCGCCGAGCGCTATCGCGAGCTGGGAGTCGAGAAGGCCGAGAACAGCGAGGAGATCTACGCGCAGGCCGACTTCATCACGATCCACCTGCCAAAGACGCCCGAGACCGCCGATTGGATCGACGCCGAGGCGTTCGCGAAGATGCGCGACGGTGTGCGCGTGCTCAACGTCGCGCGCGGAGGGCTGATCAACGACGCCGCGCTCAAGGACGCGCTCGACTCCGGCAAGGTCGGTGGCGCCGCGCTCGACGTGTTCCCCTCCGAGCCGATCACCGACTACCCGCTGTTCCAGGGCTACCCGCAGGTCGTCGTCACCCCGCACCTCGGGGCCTCCACCGCCGAGGCGACCGACCGCGCCGGCTTTCAGAGCGCCGAGCAGGTCGTCGCGGCGCTCACCGGAGGCGTCGTCTCCACCGCCGTCAACATCCCCGCGATCGGCGCCGAGGACATGGAGGTGCTCGGCCCGTTCCTACCGCTCGCCCGTCGCCTCGGACGCCTGGCAATGGCGCTCGCCGAGGGCAGCTCGGTCGAGCGCATCGAGGCGGCCTTCATGGGTCGCATCGCCGACTTCGACACGCGCCTGCTCACGCTCGCCGTGATCGAGGGGGCGCTGGAGGGACGCACGGAGGAGCAGGTCAACCTCGTCAATGCGCCCTCGATGGCCCAGCAGCGCGGGATCGTGGTCGAGGAGAAGTCCGTCACCGAGGCCCAGGACTTCAACGAGCTGATCCGTGTCACTGTCGTCGCCGGCGCAGAGAAGGTCGCCGTCGCCGGTACCGGCATCGGACCCAACCGCGTGCCGCACCTGGTGGAGGTGCAGGGCCGGCGTCTGACAATCGAGTTGACGCCCAACGTGAGTGTGTTCCGCTACGCCGACCTGCCCGGCATGATCGGGCGTGTCGGCACGATCTTCGGTGCGCACGGCATCAACATCTCCTCCGCCGCGATCGGCCACACCCCCGACGGCGATGAGCAGCGCCTCGCGGCGATGGTCGTCACCACCGACGCCCAGGTGCCGGCGGAAGTCGTGGATGAGATCGTCGCCTCCGAGGGCTTCGTCGCCGGCTGGGCCGTCGTGCTCAGCTGAGTATTCGGGATCTGCCGTTTGACTGACGAGCGCAACGTCGGCTCACACCGGCGGGCACGCCCACGCAATCCCAACTAATGGAGTAGTCTCATCCGTCATGCACGCGGTCGAGATCACCAAACACGGTGGACCGGATGTGCTGAAAGTGGTCGAGCGTGCCGACCCCGCGCTGCGCCCGGGATGGGTGCGCATCGAGGTGGCCGCCGCCGGCATCAACTTCGCCGACATCATGGCCCGCATCGGCGTCTACCCCGACGCGCCCAAACCGCCATGCATCATCGGCTACGAGGTTGCCGGCACCGTTGTCGCGCTCGGCGACGGGGTCGAGGAGCTCACCCACGGGCAGCGTGTGATCGCGGGCACGCAATTCGGTGGCTACGCCACCCAGGTGACCGTCCCCGAGCACGACTGCGTGGTGCTGCCCGAGCGGTTCACTTTCGAGCAGGGCGCAGCGATCCCCGTCAACTACGCCACCGCCTGGGCGGCGCTCGTCGGCTACGGAAACCTGCAACCCGGCGAGCGGGTGCTGATTCACTCGGTCGGCGGCGGCGTGGGAACCGCGGCCGTGCAACTCGCGCGGCGCTTCGGCGCAAAGGACATCTACGGCACCGCCTCCCCCTACAAGCACAAGCGCGTGGAGCCGCTCGGCACCGACTATCTGCTCAACTATCGCCAGGCCACCAAGAAAGGCGGCGTGTCCGGCTTCGACGTGATCCTCGACCCATTCGGCGGCTCGAGCCTGCGCCGCAGCTATGAGATGCTGCGACCCGGTGGGCGGCTGATCGCCTTCGGCGCCTCGGGGATCGTCGCCGGTGGCAAACGCAAACTCGTTCGCGCGCTGCGCACGATCGCGCGCACGCCGCGTTTCTCCACCCTCAAGCAGATGTCCGAATCCAAGGCGGTGATCGGCCTCAACATGCTCACGCTGTGGCGCGGTCGCGAAACGCTCGCGCCGTGGATCGAGCCGCTCAGCGAGCTGCTCGAGGATGGCACGATCCAACCCGTGATGGAGGCGGCGTTCGACTTCGCCGAAGCCGGCACCGCGCAGGAAATCCTCACCAAGCGGCGCAACATCGGCAAGGTCGTGCTGATCCCCGAGGGGCTCTAGAAGCTCGGGGGCGAGCAGGAGACCTCGCCCCGGCCCCGTGCGCCTCGCAACCATGGCGGCGCCCCGCAAGCCTTGTCAGGGCCTCGAATCAACTGCTACGCTGCACTCGACATGTCGTTCCAGTTCTCCCTCGCGCTTCTCCTGCTCCCCCCTCGGGGGGAATAGTGCGTGGCGGCCGCGTAGCCGCAAACCCAAAAGGAGAAGCGTAAAAGCGAGAGAACTGGAGAAGTGAGGACATGAGCACAGCAACGACAAGAGACGAGCGCGATCGCGTAAGAGTGTTCGACACGACCCTGCGCGACGGAGAGCAGTCGCCAGGGATCGCGTTGAACCAGCAGGAGAAGCTGGAGATCGCCCAGCAGCTGGCGCGGCTGGGAGTCGACATCATCGAGGCCGGCTTCCCGATCACCTCACCGGGTGACTTCGAGTCCGTGCAGGCGATCGCCCGCGAGGTTCACGGCCCGGTCATCTGTGGCCTGGCGCGCACCTCCGCACAGGACATCGACGCCGCCTGGGAGGCGGTGCGCGATTCCGAGCGCCCCCGCATTCACACGTTCATCGCGACCTCCGACATCCACATCGAGCGAAAGCTGCAAACTACGCGCGAGGACGTCAAGGGTCAGGTGCGCGCAGCGGTCGCGCACGCCAAGAGCTTCACCGACGACGTCGAGTTCTCACCCGAGGACGGATCGCGCTCGGACGTGCAGTACATGGCCGAGGTGATCCAGATCGCGCTGGAGGAGGGTGCCACCACGATCAACGTGCCCGACACCGTCGGCTACACGATGCCCGCGGAGTACGCCGCGATGTTCACCGAGCTGTATCGCCTGGTGCCCGGCTTGCGCGACGTGGTCGTCTCCGTTCACTGTCACGACGACCTGGGCCTGGCGGTCGCGAATTCTCTGGCCGGTGTGCAGGCCGGCTGCCGGCAGGTGGAGTGCGCCATCAACGGCATCGGCGAGCGCGCCGGCAACGCCTCCCTGGAGGAGATCGTGATGCTGCTGCGCACGCGCGAGCCCGCGCTGGGGCTGTGGACCGGAATCGAGACGACCGAGATCGCGCGCACCTCGCGGCTGGTCTCGCGCCTGACCGGCTACCCGGTGCAGCCCAACAAGGCGATCGTGGGACGCAACGCGTTCGCGCACGAGGCCGGCATCCACCAGGACGGTGTGCTGAAGGAGCGCGCCACCTACGAGATCATGGACGCGACTACCGTGGGCTTGAAAAGCAACTCGATCGTGCTGGGCAAGCACTCCGGTCGCCACGCTCTGAGCAAGGCGCTGGAGGAGATGGGCTTCAAGGTCGAGGGGCAGGCGCTGAACACCGCCTTCAAGCGCTTCAAGGAGATCGCCGACCGCAAGAAGAACGTCACCGCGATGGACCTGGAGGCGCTGGTCACCGAGGAGCTGCGCGGCGATGACATCGCCGCTTACTCGTTCATCGACTTCGAGGTCGCCGCGTCCTCGGCGAGCCCGCCGATGGCGCGCGTCAACGTGAGCGTCGAGGACGGCGCTGTGAAGACCGGCGAGTCCTCCGGCGACGGTCCGGTCGACGCGATCTTCCGTGCGATCAACGCCGCCACGGGTGTCGACGCCGCGCTGCGCGAGTTCCGCGTGGATGCCGTCACAGAGGGCCAGGACGCGCTGGGCGAGGTCTCGGTGGTGGTCGAGGTCGAAGGTCAGACCGGCGCCGGGCAGGGCGTGTCGACCGACATCATCGAGGCGGCCGCGCGGGCCTATGTGCGGGCGGTGTCGATCGGTGTTGTGCGGGCGCGTGAAGGCGAGCGTGGGGTTGGGTTGCCCGAGCCTGCGGCGTAGGGCGTCGGTCGAGCGTTTGTGATAACGTACGCTCGTATGCCGACTACAAAGGCAAAGAAGTCGACCAGTGACGCCGCCTCCGACCCCCGCTGGGAGGCGTTCGATTCAGCGGTGATCGGGGCGCGGGTGAAGGCCCTGCGCGAGGCCTCCTCGCTTTCCCTGCGTGATCTGGCTGAGCGCAGTGGGGTTAGTGCTCCGATGCTCTCACAGGTGGAGCGGGGGGAGACAAGCCCCACGTTGACCGTTGCCGCGCGGATCGCCTCGGGGCTCGATTTGCGGCTCTCACAGCTTTTGCGCCTCGACGAGAGCGGGGCGGTCACGATCGTGCGCGCCGGCGAGCGCGGCGGTGGAGGCAACGCAAAGCGCGGTCACCGCTTCGAGGTGATGACCGCCGCCCAGCCAGGGCAGCGCTCGGAGCTCTCGCGTCACATGCTCGCGCCCGGTGGTGCCACCGGGGCCGCCGACGATCCGCCGATGCACGAGCCCGGCAGCCGCGAGACCGCGCTTGTCGAGCAGGGCGCCGTGGTGCTTGTGTGCGACGGCCGGCGCTACGAGCTGGCCGCGGGCGACTGTGTGACCTTCGACGCCGACCTGCCCCACCATTTCGAGAACCCGACCGACGAGGCGGCGGCCTTTCTGGCCGTCGTCAGCGCCGGTCTCAGACGTAGCTGACGATCACCGCCGACAGCCCACCATTCACTACCGCACGACCAAGAGAGAGCGCGATGAGCACACCGAAGACGATGTTCGACAAGATCTGGGAGGCCCACGAGGTTGGCTCCGCCGACTCGGGCTTGCTGTACATCGACCTGCACCTGGTGCACGAGGTCACCAGCCCGCAGGCGTTTGAGAGCCTGCGCCTGGCAGAGCGCGCCGTGCGCCGGCCCGACCGCACGCTTGCGACCGCCGATCACAACACGCCGACCGACGGCACGCCCGTCGCCGCGCGCATCAAGGACGAGCTCTCGCGCGTGCAGGTGCAGACGCTCGAGCGCAACTGCGCCGAGTTCGGCGTGCCCGTCTACTCGCTGGGCTCCGACCGCCAGGGGATCGTGCACGTGATCGGCCCCGAGCTGGGTGTCACCCAGCCCGGCATGACGATCGTCTGCGGCGACTCCCACACCGCCACTCACGGCGCGTTCGGGGCGCTCGCCTTCGGGATCGGCACCAGCGAGGTCGAGCACGTGCTCGCCACCCAGTGCATGGTCCAGCACAAGCCCCGCTCGATGCGCATCCGCTACGACGGCGCGCTCGGCTTCGGGGTTACCGCCAAGGACCTGATCCTCGGCACGATCGGGCAGATCGGCGTCGGCGGGGCCACCGGCCACGTGGTCGAGTACGTCGGTCCCGCGATCGAGGCGCTCTCGATGGAGGGGCGCATGACCGTCTGCAACATGACGATCGAGGCCGGCGGACGCGCGGGGATGATCGCCCCCGACGACACCACCTTCGCGTGGTTCACAGAGCCTGACGAGCGCTTCCCCGACGGTCGGGTGGGTGGGCGTCCCGGATCTCCCAAGGGCGCCGAGCTCGAAGCTGCGATCGAGCGCTGGCGCACGCTGGCCAGCGACGACGGCGGCTGGTATGACAGCGACGTGGTGGTTGACGCCGCCGCGCTGTCTCCGCAGGTGACCTGGGGCACAACCCCGGGGATGGTTGTGCCCGTCAGCGCGCGGGTGCCATCGCCCGATCAGTTCGACAGCCCCGCCGACCGCGAGGCGACCGAGCGCGCGCTCGCCTACATGGCGCTCGAGCCCGGCACTCCGATCGAGGAGATATCACTCGACCGCGTGTTCATCGGCTCGTGCACCAACTCGCGCATCGGCGACCTGCGCGCCGCCGCCGAGGTTGTGGCTGGGCGCAAAGTCGCCGCCGGTGTCGACGCGATGGTCGTGCCCGGCTCCCAGCAGGTCAAGGCGCAAGCCGAGGCCGAGGGGCTCGATCGCATCTTCCGCGACGCCGGCTTCGACTGGCGCGTCGCCGGTTGCTCGATGTGCCTGGGCATGAACCCCGACACGCTCGCGCCCGGCGAGCGCTGCGCCTCCACATCGAACCGCAACTTCGAGGGGCGCCAAGGGCGGGGGGGACGCACGCATCTCGTCTCACCGCAGATGGCCGCCGCCGCTGCGATCGAAGGCCATTTCACCGACATTCGCGACTGGAGCTGAGCATGGAGCCGATAAGCACGATCTCAGGCAAGGTCACGCACCTCGACCGCGCCGACGTCGACACCGACCAGATCATGCCCAAGCAGTTCCTCAAGCGCGTCGAGCGCACCGGCTTCGGCGAGTTCCTGTTCTACGACTGGGCCAAGGAGCCCGGCTGGGAGCTACCCGCCAACCCGATCCTCGTCGCGGGTCGCAACTTCGGTTGCGGCTCCTCGCGCGAGCACGCTCCGTGGGGCTTGCAGGACTACGGCTTCCAGGCGGTCGTCGCACCGAGCTTCGCCGACATCTTCTACTCCAACTGCACCAAGATCGGGTTGCTGCCGGTCGAGCTGAGCGAGGAGGACTGTCAGGCGCTCGCGCACGCGGGCGAGGGGGTCGTCGACCTTGACGCCCAGGAGGTTCGCTTCGCTGAGCGTGAAGTCGCGTTTGAGATCGATCATGAGATCCGCAGGCGGCTGCTGGCGGGGCTCGACGACATTGGCGTCACGCTCACGCGTGAGGATCAGATATCGGGCTATGAGCGCGAGCTCGAGCGCTCAGGGCCGGTGACGACGGCGCTATAGCCTTCACGATCGTCACGAAGCAACCGGCACGCCCAACCGTTCATCAGCGCTCAGAGGAGACACATGGCACACCACATCGTCACGCTTCCCGGCGACGGGATCGGCCCTGAGATCCTCGCCCCAGCACTTGAGGTTCTACGCGCCGTCGGTGAGTTTCAGTTCGAGTCGCACGCCTTCGGCGGCGCGTCGATCGACCTGCACGGCACCGCCCTCACCGACGAGACGCTCGCGGCTTGTCGCGGCGCCGACGCCGTGCTGCTGGCCGCCGTCGGCGGGCCGAAGTGGGACACCACCGATCCGCACGCGCCACGACCCGAGCAGGGCCTGCTCGGGTTGCGCAAGGGGCTTGGGCTGTACGCCAATCTGCGGCCCGTCAAGCCGCTCGCGGCGCTATATGACGCCTCGCCCCTGCGGCGCGAGCGGATTGAAGGGACAGACCTGCTCGTCGTGCGCGAGCTCACCGGTGGGATCTATTTTGGTGAGAAGACCCGCACCGAGGATTACGCATCCGACGTGTGTGCCTACTCGCGCGAGGAGATCGAGCGGATCGCGCGCACGGCCTTCGGCGCCGCGCGCGCGAAGGTCGCGAGCGTGGACAAGGCCAACGTGCTCGAGACCTCGCGGCTGTGGCGCGAGGTGGTCATCGGGGTGCACTCCGCCGAGTTTCCCCACATCGAGCTGGAACACGTGCTCGTCGACAACGCCGCCATGCAACTCGTCTCCGCGCCGCGCCACTTCGACACGATCCTCACCGAGAACATGTTCGGCGATATCCTCAGCGACGAGGCCGCGATGATCACCGGCTCGATCGGGATGCTCCCAAGCGCGTCGCTTGGAGCGGACGGACCGGGGCTGTTCGAGCCCGTGCATGGCTCCGCTCCAGACATCACCGGGCGTGGAATCGCCAACCCGCTCGCGATGTTCCTCTCGGCTGCGCTGATGTTGCGCCACGGCCTGGATTTGGAAAGCGAGGCCGCGGCTGTAGAATCGGCTGTTGAACAGGCGCTCGAGCGTGGCCTGCGCACCCCCGACCTCGGGGGAGACGCAGGCACCGCGGAGGCGACGCGGGCGGTGCTCGAGCACCTCTGATAGGACGTCAAGCATCAGCCGGCGGCGATGTAGAACCTGGTCGGCTCGTCCTGGCGGCTGACTCCTTGCTTATTTATGCCGGCTCGTTAATCGGCACTGGCTTGCGCGCTGCGGTGGAGTTCGCCGAGCCCGTGTTGCGCACAAGCTCAACGTGGGCGCCAAGCTCGGCAGCGAGCACGTCGATCGTCGCGCGTGTCGGGTTACCGAGGCCACGCTCGTAGCGGCTTATGTCAGCCTGGGAGATGCTTGTCCGTTCTGACAGCTGCTCTTGTGTTACGCCTGCATCCAGACGCAGCGAGAGCAGCTGTCCGGCAAGATCAAAACGACGCATCTCGGCGTCGAGATAGGCACGTTGCTCGTCGTTATAGCGCGCGCGGACTTCTTGGATGTAGTCGGCCAGACGGGTACCCATGCCTTTAGTATGGCGTATATCCCATGTCCCGTCAACCACGCGTACGACGAGCTTTGGCAACCCGTCCCACGGCGCGTCGTGTGCGCGACTGCGTGGCCTGCCACTCCTTGAGATATACGCGCGCTCGCTCAATCTCACGTTGCTGATAACGAGCGCTCGGCCGCGCGCCCTTGTCGTAGCCGCTCAGCAACAGGACCAAGCGTCTGCCGTGCGCGTGAAAGAACACGCGCAAAAGGACCTTCTCGGGCGAGCGATTCGGCAGATCAGTCCCGGTGTCGCTGTCGGCACGCACGAGTACCTCGCGCTCGTCGTGTCTGAGTCGGAGCTCCGCCAAGCCGCCGCCAAGTTGCTTGCCCCACTCGGACCCACACACGCCGAGACCCTGGCGGGCAAGCACATGCGCGAGTGCTGCCAGCAGGGCATCACGCTTGTCATCGCTCAACGAGTCAATGAAGCGCCGTACAGGCTCGGAGCCGTCGGGGCGGCGGAAGAATTCGATCTCGTACTCTGGTGGCAGCTTGTCGCGGGTCATGTGGCAGTCGAGAAGATGTAGCGCATTGTATGCAGTGCAGCAGACCGAATCGATGGCCTACTCCTTTGCCAAAGTCTTGTCCTTCCGTGCGGCGATCAGCACACGCCGAACGAGCGCAACTCCGAGTTGGCAGGCCGTGAACTCCGAGTCAGCAGTCGGGTCGGCGGACTGTGGGCTGCGCCCTTGCAGGCGCTGTGGACTGGCGCTCGCCGGTCAATGCCGCGGGTGCGATAACCCAAAGCTTTGGAACGCAAGTCCGTGCCTGTAGAATCGGCTGTCAAACCAGGCAGGGCCTAACCAGGAGACGACAACGTGGAGACAAGCGACCTCATATGGATGAATGGAGAGTTCCTCGCCTGGGAGGACGCCAAGGTCCATGTCCTCACACACGGCTTGCACTACGGCACCGGCGTATTCGAGGGGATCCGCTGCTACGACACCGAGATCGGCCCGGCCGTGTTCCGCAACGCCGAGCACATGGAGCGGCTGCTGCGCTCCGCCGAGCTGTACTACATGCCCGTGCCCTACAGCGCGCAGGAGCTGCAGGCAATCGCACGCGAGTTGGTTGCGCGCAACAAGCTGAGCTCCTGCTACATCCGTCCGATCGTCTACCGCGGCTACGGCTCGATGGGACTGAACCCGATGGACGCTCCGGTCGACGTGACGATCGCCTGCTGGGAGTGGGGCACCTACCTGGGCGAGGATGGGATGCGCAACGGCATCCGCGCGAAGGTGTCCTCCTGGCGGCGGATCAGCCCCGACTCGCTGATCCCCCACGCGAAGGCCTCCGGCCAGTACCTCAACAACGTGCTCGCCAAGATCGAGTCGCTGAAGGCCGGCTACCAGGAGGCGATCCTGCTCGACGAGGCCGGCCACGTGTGCGAGGGCACCGGCGAGAACATATACATCGTCTGCGGTGGGGAGATCGTCACGCCCGGGCACCACAACTCGATCCTCGACGGGATCACCCGTCGCTCGGTGATGCAGCTCGCCTCCGACCTCGGCTACACGGTCGTGGAGCGCAACATCGCCCGCGCCGAGACCTACATGGCCGACGAGGTGTTCATGTCCGGCACCGCCGCCGAGCTGGTGCCGGTGGTGGAGGTCGACGACCACAAGATCGGCGCCGGCAAGCCCGGAGAGGTCACGCGTCTGTTGCAAAGCGCGTTCGACGATGCGATCCACGGTCGCTCAGAGCGCTATCGCGAATGGCTCGACCCGGTCGATGCCGGCGTGAGTGCGCCCCTGGCGCCGCCTGCCCCGACTCCCACAGGCTGATGAGCCACATAGAGCTCTACGACGCCACCCTGCGCGACGGCATGGGGGGAGGCGGCATGAGCCTCACCGCCGAGGAGAAGCTGCGCGTCGTGCACGCCCTCGACGCGCTCGGAGTGCACATGATCGAGGCCGGCTTCCCCGCATCCAACCCCAAGGAGCTCGCGCTGTTCGAGCTGCTCGAGGCAGAGACGCTCTCGGTCTCTGAGATCGTCGCTTTCGGGATGACCCGCCGCCGCGACAGCGCCGCCGAGGACGACGAAGGCCTGCGCGTGCTCGCGCAGTCGTTCGCACCGATCTGCACGCTTGTCGGCAAGAGCTCGGTCCTGCACGTGGAGAAGGTCGTGCGCGTCTCGCACGAGGAGAACCTCGCGATGATCTCCGAGTCCATCGCGTTCCTCCTCGCCCAAGGCAAGCGCGTGCTGTTCGACGCCGAGCACTTCTTCGACGGCTACGCGCTCGACCCGGGCTATGCGCTTGAGACCATCCGCGCTGCTGCGGGCGCCGGTGCCGAGCGGGTCGTGCTGTGCGACACCAACGGCGGGTCGCTGCCCGGGCGAGTACGCGCTGTCGTCGAGGCCGTGCGCTCGGAGCTGCCCGACGTCGCCCTTGGGATCCACACGCACGACGACGGCGGCTGCGCGGTCGCCAATACGCTAGTTGCCGTTGAAGCCGGCGCCACGCAGGTGCAGGGCACCATCAACGGGATCGGCGAGCGCACCGGCAACGCCAACCTCGTCACGATCGTCGCCGACCTGCAGTTGAAGATGGGCTACGACGCACTGTCACCGGAGCGACTCGCGCGTCTCACCGAGACCGCTCACCTGGTGGACGAGCTGCTCAACCGCACTCCCAACCCGGCGCAACCGTATGTCGGCAAGCACGCCTTCGCCCACAAGGCCGGTCTGCACGCCGCAGGCATTCGCGCCGACGTCGCCACGTTCGAGCACACCGACCCGGAGCTGGTCGGCAACGCGCGCGAGGTGCTCGTCTCAGAGCTATCTGGGCGCGCCACCGTGATCGAGAAGGCCGCTGAGGCCGGTATCGCATTGGACGACGCCGCTGCTGCTCGCACGGTCGAGCACGTCAAGCGGCTCGAGCACGAGGGCTTTCAATTCGAGGCCGCCGACGGCTCGTTCGAGCTACTGATGCGCCGCGAGGCCGGCGACTACGAGCCGCTGTTTCGTCTGGAGTCATGGCGGGTGATCGTCGAGAAGCGCGCTGACGGCAACGTTGAGACGGAGGCCACGATCAAGATCTGGGCACCTCCGGGGCCCGACGAGCGCCGTTACGTCTGCACCGCGGAGGGCAACGGTCCCGTGCACGCGCTCGACCGTGCTTTGCGCGAGGCGATCGGTGAGACCCACCCGCATCTGCGCGACATCGATCTCGTCAACTTCAAGGTTCGGATACTCGATGAGGCCAAGGGCACTGGGGCTGTCACTCGGGTTCTGATCGATGCTTCCGATGGCGCTCGGCTTTGGGGGTCGATCGGGGTCTCTGAGAACTTGATCGCTGCTTCTTGGGATGCGCTTGTGGACTCGTTGGAGGTCGGGGTCCAAGGGCGCACGCGGACCCGCGTTGAGTAGCGACGAGGTCATTCCGCTGGCTCGGCCTGTTGTCGGGGAGCTTGAGGAGAAACTTGTTGCCGAGGTGCTGCAGTCTGGGCAGCTTTCGCTTGGGCCCCGCGTTGTTGAGTTCGAGCGGCGGTTTGCCTCGGTTGTCGGGAGCTCGTTTGCCTCGGCTGTGTCCAGCGGCACTGCTGGGCTTCATCTTGCTCTGCGGGCGGTGGGGGTCTCAGATGGGGATGAGGTGATCACCAGTCCGTTTTCGTTTGTTGCCTCCGCGAACGTGGCACTCTATGAGCGGGCTCGGCCTGTTTTCGCGGACATCGATCCGGTCACGCTCAACCTCGATCCTCGGGCTGCGGAGGCGGCTGTCACCCCGCGCACTCGGGCGCTGCTTCCGGTGCACATCTTTGGTTATCCCGCTGCGATGGGGACGTTTGAGGCCATTGCCACTCGGCATGGGCTTGGGATTGTCGAGGACGCTTGTGAGGCGCTTGGGGCCGTTCATGGGGACGGCACTCCTGTGGGTGGGCGGGGGAATCCGGCTGTGTTCGGGTTCTATGCCAACAAGCAGATCACCACGGGGGAGGGGGGGATGGTCACGCTTGGCTCGGAGGCGCTCAAGGCTCGGATCGACTCCGAGCGCAACCAGGGGCGTGCTCCCGATATGGGCTGGCTGGATCACGACCGGCTTGGGTTCAACTACCGCCTGTCGGACATCGCGTGTGCGGTTGGGCTTGGGCAGCTGCGGCGGTTGGAGGGGATGCTCGAGGTTCGCGCTCGGCTGGCCGAGAGCTACCGCGAGGCGTTGGGGGGGATCGAGGGGCTTGAGCTGCCTTGCGAAGATCGCGACGGTGAGCGGCGGGGGTGGTTCGTGTTCGTCGTGCAGCTACCGCGGGTGGTCGATCGCGATGAGACGGTACGGGCGCTCGCCGAGCGTGGGATCCAGAGCAAGCCCTATCTTCCGGCGATCCACCTGATGAGCTTCTATCGCGAGCGCTTCAGGCATCGCGAGGGCGAGTTCCCGGTTTGTGAGGATGTGGCGGCTCGCTCGCTGGCGCTGCCGTTCTATCCGGGGCTTGACGATCGGCGCGTCGAGCGTGTTGCGCGGGCATTGCGCGCTGCGCTCGGTCGTTGAGGCGGCGTACACCCCAATGCGCTCCGGCTCGGACCCACAGCGCTGGTCTGACAGTGGGTCCGTCGGCCGCGTCGCGATACTCAGAGTCATTGATGTGATCGTAAGGATTGTCGCCTACTGCTGGCAAGCGGGGATTTCGTTGCCGCTCCGAACCTGAACTTGCGTATCTTGCGTTCCTTGCTATACTTGTGTCTATGGTCGCTTCCGCCCATTCCACATTCGCCACCGCAGCCAGCGGCAGCGCGTCCTCGCGCGAGCGTCTGCGCGCATGGCCTTCGCTCAGCCAGGCCGCACAGATGCTCGGCATCTCGCTGTCGGCTCTATCGCGCGCTATGGATGCGCACAAGATCCCCAGGCACCGGCTCGGGGGCCGCGCGCGCAAGATCGCGCCGGTGGCACTGCTCGACCTCGCCGTCGAGTACGGTGCTGACGTCGCCAAGGTCGCCGACGAAGTCATGAGCATCGCCGAGCGCTCGGGCGTCGCCCGGCCGCTGGTCACGGCCACCGAGCAGAACATCGGCGCCTGGTTTGCAGAGCAGGCCACACAGGCCACCGGCCCGCGCGAGGACCAGCTCTCGGTGCTGATCGATGCGATGCGCGAGGCGATCGGCGCCGACGCCGCCGACGCCATCGTGGCCCGTGCCGGCGTCACGGCGCCAGCCGCACCAGCCTCGGCGCGCCACCCTTCCGCGAGCCGACGCTGAGCCGCTCACCGTAGAGTTCACGCAGATACGCGGCCAGAGCGCCCTGACCCTCGACGTCGAACAACAGGCCGCCGAGCTGCGTCTCGGCCCGCCTGCGCTCGCGCGTCCTGGCCGGCAGCCGCGCAAGAGTCCACGCACGGTGATCGCTCGCGACGTACAACAGCGCATCGACGAGCAACTGAAACCCCGTCTCGATGACGAGCTCCTGTATAGGCGAGACCCCGGAGGACAGTCGCTGGCTCGCCGCGATCACCAGAAGCGGATCACCCAGGCGCTGGGAGAGATGCCAGCCGAGGACCGCGACGGGCATCTGCCCGCTCGGCTCCTCCAAGGCGCGGGCGACCAGCGTCCGGCCGCGCTCATCCTTCAGACCACGGTTGACCGCCACGGTGTCCATCGGGAAGCGGTAGGCGGCGCCGAACACGCGTGGGTAGACGCTGCTCAGTTCCCACACGGCACGTTCGTAACGCACGACCGGCGGGCCGGCGGGCACCTTCGTACCCGGCACCCGGACCACTGAGTTCTCGCGCTGCTTGTCATCCCAGGCGATGCTGATGGACTTCGACCAATCGACGCTCGGCATCGCTCACATTCTCCATGTCGCCCCGGCCGAACGCCTCGACACCGCTTTGGTCCTCAACCACGGCCCGTCCCCGCCGAGGTCCTGCTTTGGGCAGCATTGAACCTCGATCCGCAAACCCGCCGAGTCGCTGCCTTTGAAGACAGGGACGGCGAGCTGCTTGAGGTGCCGCGTGCGCGGTCTCTCAAAGCCCGCGCATCAGCGCCTCGGGGGCGACTTCAAGCGCGCGCGCCAGCTTGACGATCGTGTTCAGGCTGGGGTCCCGATCGCCGCGCTCGTAGGCGGCGATCGAGCTTTCGCTGGTACCGCATTGCAGGGCGAGCCGGCGCCGCGGCATCTCCGCTCGCGTGCGCGCGGCGCGCAGATTCTCGCCAAAGCTCCTGCCCTCGGGTCGGGTCCCGTCGTCCATGGCGGCGGTGCGTAGCTCGTCGCCTGGGGTGGTGTCCAGTTTGCCCCCTGGCGAGATCAATAGCCCTTGCCACTTGGCGCTTCCGCTTGCACGCTTACGCAATATCCCGCACACACGCTCCACGACCGTGGGGAGATCGCGGGCCACTTCGAAGTCCCATATGCGTAGGACCGTCCACCCACCATCCTCCAGCGCGCCGTCAACCTGCCGGTCGCGCTCCACGTTGCGGGCGATCTTCTCGTCCCAGTACGCTCCCGAGCGGCCGGGCTTGTGACGCGAGATGTGGCCGTGCCAGAACGCGCCATCCACAAATACCGCGACGCGCAACGCCGGCCACGCAAGGTCCGGCTTGCCCGTCGCGCCTTTGTAATGACAGCGCCATCCGCGCACTCCCGCGGCGTAGAGTGCGCGCCGCAGCCGTATCTCGGGTGCGGTGTCCGCGCTTCGCACGGCGGCCATGATCCGGCGGCGTTGCTCGGGCGTGCGCGTGTCTACCACCGAAGAACTTCTACCGAAGTCGAGCGCCGGGCGCACTCGGCTGGGTCCGCGACGCTGTGGCGGACGACGCGCCGAAGGGCGCGCAGGGCCCTCTTGACCTGTCCGGGGGCGCGGATACGCTTTCGCCGTGTCCAGCCCCGCTCCCGCCGCCGGTGTCGCGCCCGCGGTAGGTACTCGCCGTCCAGTTGCCGTGGATCTGTTCGCCGGCGCGGGCGGTCTCTCGCTCGGTCTGGAGCAGGCGGGCTTCGACGTGGCGGCGGCAGTCGAGTACGACCCCGTCCACGCCGCCGCCCACAAGTTCAACTTCCCCAAGACCACCGTCTTGTGCGCCGACGTCGCCAGGCTCGAAGAGAAGACGCTGCGCCACGCCGTCGAGAGCGGACTGACGGCCCACGGACGGAATCTCGAGGAGTGGGACGGTGAAGTGGACCTCGTTGCCGGCGGGCCTCCCTGCCAGGGGTTCTCGCTGATCGGCAAGCGACTCGTGGACGACGTTCGCAACCGACTGGTCTTCCGCTTCGTGCGTCTTGTCGTCGCGATGCGGCCTCGCTATTTCGTAATGGAGAACGTCCCGGGCATGACAACGGGCGGTCACGCGAGCATCCTCGACGAGCTGATAAAAGAATTCGAGAGGGCCGGCTACCGCTTTCCCGCCGAGCGCAAGTATCGCGTGCTCAATGCCGCCGACTTTGGCGTGCCGCAAGAAAGACGTCGTTTGTTTCTGATCGGCACGCGCAAGGACATGCCCGTGGTCGCGCATACCCCTGTTGCCGCGGTACGCCCGGCACCGAAGCGTCCCGGCGAGGGCCCGAAGGACTCTTGCACGGAAAGCTCTCCGAACGATCTCGTCGGAGGACCGACGGTCTGGGATGCGCTCGGCGATCTCCCCAACCTCAACGGCTTTCCCAGTTTGCTGTACTCCGACGAGACGCGTCTCTCCCCCAAGCGACTTCTCCTCATGGAAAACGCGGCGTCTCGCTACGCTCGCGTCTTGCGCTGCATAGAGAGCGACTCCAAGGATCTCTCCTACCCGCGGATCTGGGATCGGGAGACGCTCACGGCTTCCATGAGGACCGAACACACCGACGAATCCGTCAAACGATTCAAGGCGACCGCGTGTGGACAGACCGAGCCCGTGAGTCGGTTCTACAAGCTGCATCCAGAGGGCTTGTGCAACACGCTACGCGCCGGCAGCGGTAGCGAGCGGGGCGCTTTCACCTCTCCCCGCCCGCTTCATCCGCGTTATCCACGCGTTCTCTCCAATCGCGAGGCGGCGCGATTGCATTCCTTCCCCGACTGGTTTCGACCGCACGCGACCAAGTGGCACGGGTTCCGCCAGATCGGCAACTCGGTGCCTCCGCTCCTGGGGCGAGCGGTCGGTGCGCAGATAGTGGCGGCGCTCGGCCTCTCGCCCGAGCGGCCGAGCGAATCGCTCGTTCTGGGCGACCGGCAGCTGCTCTTGCTCACAATGTCCCAAGCGGCCGACAGATTCGGAGCGGACAGGGCGTTCATCCCAGCCCAGCGTATTCGCGTGTCTGCGCCAAAACGAGCACAAACCGACGGGGGCGAGAGCGGCGAGGAAGTCGCGCAACCCGAGCGCGCGCCCGCGCTCGCTCGTTGAGGCGACGTACATGCCAACTCAGCCGGAACGATCGTCGAGCGAGGCGCTCGACCATTCGTCCAGCCAAGGATGTCTCTGACTTTCCTGTATTGGCGCCGGTCCATGCAGAAACCCCACACTTGCGGGGCAAACCCGTGTTTCGCCCTCTTCAGGCAAGTTCTGTCAATGTAGATCTTTGTCTTAACGGAAGGATTCGGACTGGACGGCCGCTGCGAACTCTGATAAGACTTCACACGGTCCCTGCCAACCAAGGGAACCGAATGGGCAAGGCTCAGGGTCGGGGCGTTCTCCCCCAAGGCGCCCCGGCCCAGGCCTGAAGGCCTGGGCCTGACAGCGGGTCCGTCGGATTCGTGCCGGCTACACTTCACGCTTGTGATCGCATGACACCCCCCACGTTCTTGACGCTCGGTCCGACCGGCACATGCCATGAGAACGCGTTGCTGCGCTATCTGGAGTTTCAGGGGCTCGATGACACGCGCATAGAGCTGTTCGACGATTTCCTTGACGGTTTGGAGCGAGTTCGCGAGCTGCCCAACGCGTTCCTGCTGCAGTGCAGCTCCCATCCGCTGGTGCACGTCGTCACCGAGCGCTACCGCCAGGAGGTGTTCGTGGTGGACACGTTCATGTATCCCGCCAAGGAAATGGCGCTGCTCGTGCGCAGCGATGTGGCCGAGCCGAAGAGCCTCGGGATCGTGGCGGCGGCACGCGGCTATCCGGACCTCACGCGTTGGGAGAGTGTCACCGAGGAGTCCGCCAATCCGGTCGTGGCGCGCAACCTGCTGCAGTGCTGCTATGACGCGGGCGTGACGCTCGCCGAATACGCAGACCAGCATCCTGACGCGCTGCGCGTCTACGAGCGCTATGGCGAGGTCGACACCACCTGGCTTGTGTATGGGCGGCGTAGGCGCTACCAGGGCGAGCTGATCGGCCATCGCGTCCCGTGGCTGTTCACTGAGGAGCCGGTGCCGGCGTGAGCACCACACGCTCTGAGATCGTTGTCGGCGAGGGCTATGCGATCGGTCACATTGACGCTATCGGCGAGGGGTATGGCTTTCGCAAAGTTCGCAAAGAGCTGGGTGTCGCCGCCTTCGGGGTAAACGCGCTCGTGCGCCCCGAGGGCTATGAGACGAAATGGCACTATCACGACATCCAGGAGGAGCTGTACTTCGTCCACCGTGGGGCGATCGAGATGGAGTTCGGCGATGGCACGGCTCACCGCTTGGAGGAGGGCGCGTTCGCGCGCGTGGATGCGTCGACGGTGCGCAAAATTCGTATCCTTGGCCCTGGCGATACGGTCTATGTGTGCGCCGGCGGCAAGGACGGCTACGTCGGGCACGACGGGCGCACGCCGGATGGCATGTAGCGCATAGCGGGGGGTAGGGGTCGATGGATCTGCAGCTTCAGGGCAAGGTCTTCCTGATCACGGGCGGCTCCAGCGGGCTGGGTAGGGCGCTCGCCGAGCGCCTCGTCGAGGAGGGCGCTCGCGGCGTGGCCCTGATGGCACGTGATGCTGAGCGGCTCGCGGGCGCAGCCAGCGCGCTGCGCACCGCCGGCGGCGACGTGCTCGACTGCGCCGGCGACGTGCGACGCGTCGAGGATCTCAAGCGCTTCCTGGAGGCCGCTGTCGAGCGCTGGGGGCGGATCGACGGCGTGGCCAACAACGCGGGCGAGCTCGCCGCTGGCCTGTTCGCCGAGCAGACCGACGAGGTCTGGGAGCAGGACCTGTCGCTGAAGCTGATGGGCGCGGTGCGCCTCACCCGCCTCGCGTTGCCCGCGCTGCGCGAGAGCAAGGGGGCCGTCGTCAACACGCTGGCGATCTCCGGCAAGGCGCCCGATGCCCTCACCACGCCGACGTCGGTCTCGCGGGCGGCCGGGCTCGCGCTTACGAAGGCACTCTCGCGGGAGCTTGCGCCGGAGGGCATCCGCGTCAACGCGGTGCTGATCGGCGTTGTGGAAAGTGGGCAATTGGAACGCTATGCCGCCGCGGCCGGGATCACGCCGCAGGCTTACTACGAGCAGATGGTCGAGAACGTGCGGATTCCGCTCGGGCGTGTGGGTCATCCGGGGGAGTTCGCCGACCTTGCGTCGTTCCTACTTTCTCCGCGCGCGTCCTATGTGACGGGTACCGCGATCAACCTGGATGGCGGGCTGTGTCCGGTGGCGTAATTTCCCGATAGAAGGGATCGTTGCTACTATCGGGCGCTCGCGTAGGGTTGATCGATCCGAAGTAGGGAGACACCTGGATGAGGCTGCTGTTCGTGCTTGGGACGCTCGGCCTGCTCAGCCTGAGCCTCGCCGCGTGCGGTGGCGCACACAAGCGGGCTGGCTCGGTGTCCCAGGCGGCTACCAGCACCACGACGGGTGGCCTCGTGGCAACGACTGTCGCCCGTCCGCCGCTGGCGAGAGGACACGCTTTCAGGGGCGATGAAGACGACGACGACGAAGAAAGCAAGACGCTTGGCACGACCGAAACGGGTGACAGCGACAACGACGACGACAACGACTACGAGGATAACGCGAACAAGGGCTACTACGATAAAGACGACAGTGCTGTTCGGAGCTTTGGCCATGCGGCGAGTCCAGCCGAGAAGCGGGCGATCACGGTCCTCGTCAAGCGCTACTATGCGGCTGCGGCTGCGGGCAACGGCGCGAAGGCATGCTCGCTGATCTACCCCGCTTTCGCCGCTGTGATCTCGGAAGAGTATGGCCAGGCGTCCGGACCGTCGTATTTGCACGGTGGCAAGACCTGTGCGGCTGTCATGTCGCTCCTGTTCAAGCACGATCGCAGTGAGCTGACCAGTGCGGTCGAGGTGACCGGGGTGCGCGTCAAGGGTGGGCGCGTCTACGCGCTGCTTGGCTCGGCGACGCTGCCCGCCGGCTCCCTGGCGCTGCGCCACGAAGCCGACGTTTGGAGGATCGACGGGTTGCTCGGCGTCCCTCTGCCCTAATACTGTGTTTGAAAAGATTGGCGCGCCCGAATATGGACGACCACTGCGCTGGTTTGCTACGGCAATTGGCCGGCGAACAGTTCCCAGATCCTCCATACGCTCCCTTCGCGGTGCACCGCTATGTAGTCCGGCACGGGCGCTTTCGCAAAGCGCACCAAGGCTAATGCCCTACCGCCTTCGACGCGCACACCGGTCACTTCGAGTGTGGCGCTGTCGACGGTCAGCTGCTGGTGGTGTTGCGCGAACAACTTCGACACGACGGTCGTACACGTCTTGCCGCGCAATGCGGGCAGTTCTCCGTAGTCTTCAGCAATCGTTTCGGCGATCAGCGAGTCGATCATTGGACATGCCTCGGCGCCGTCCCCCCTGGCGGCCACTGCGTAATACCGAGTGAGGAGGGCGGTGATCGCCTGTCTGTCTGCCGCATCCGCCTCGTGGCCGTAGAAGCGGACCGGGGCATCGTCGCTGTCGAAGGCCTTGGGTGTTCCGACTTCGTCTGTCGTCAAGCCTGTGTGCTTGTTTGAGCTCCCACATGCCGCAGCGCCGAGGCTGAGGAGCGCTATCGTCAGCAGGGCGAGCAGCGACTTCATCTACGGCAGTTCGCTTGCGAGTAGCGCTTCGATCTTCCAAGTGTGTCTTTCTCGGCGCACAGAGATCTGGCGCTTGGGCGTTCTCCCGAAGCTCAGTATCGCCAATCCGTGATGCTGTAGAAGGAGCACATTGGTCACCTTGAGCCTGGCGTTATCGGTCATCACCTGTCGGTGGAAGTGCTTGAATACCCCCACCATCACGGCGGGACAGGTATTGCCGCGCATGTAAGGCTGTCCGGGAGGCGATGTGCCGTAGTCTTCCGGGATCTCTTCGGCAAAGGTGATGTAGAGCATCGAGCAGGCCTTCGCGCCGTCCTCCGCTGCTGCCGCTGCGTAGTAGCGCTTGACGAGAGCCGTGATCGCGCGTCTCTCAGATGGGCTTGCCCGGTGAGCGACGTTCAGGATGCTGCTGCGGCCGGTGTCGCCTGTGGAAGTGCCGTCCTGGTTGTCCCCGGCGGCCCCGGTGTGGTCGCGGGTGGACTTGGCGTTGGAGACGGTTGTCGCGGTCGCGGAGCTTGCGTCCTTGCCCGATCCGCATGCATTGAGGCCGACACTGAGCAGCGTCATCGCGACAAGCAGCAGCGGTGACTTCATATCTCGCCCCATCCCTTTCCCCGATTGACCTTCCCCGATTGACATCCCAAACAAATCTAATTATAGCAAGAGTTCTTACCTATAAACTGAACTGATCGGCCGTCTGTCATGACAGCCCGGTGTAGAGCAGGGCGTTCATCTTCCATGTGCCTCCTTCGCGCTTGACGACGATCTGGCCTACGGGCATCGTCTTGAAGCCGACGGTCACCCTGGCGAGGTCGCCCTTGACGCCCACGCCGATCACGACCATTGTCGCGACGTCGTCCGCTGCCAGTTGCTGTCGTTGCTGCCTGAACAGTTGCGACAAGGTCGCGGTACACGTCTTGTTATCGTCCTGGGCGGACTGGCCTTGGCTTTCGTCCAGGCCGGCGGCAAGAGTCGAGTAGAGCAGTGAGCAGGCTTCAGTGCCGTCGCCGGCGGCTGCCGCCGCGTAGTAGCGTTTGACGAGCGCCGTGATGGCTTGCTCCACGACCCTACTCGCCTGTTTGCCGAAGTCGGGCATAAAAGTATCTGTGTGCTCGGCGGCAAAAAGGGGGTTGCCATCGTCTTTGTCGTTGTCGCCATCGCTTTTCAAGTAGTCTCCGGCAGTCGTTGTCGCTGTGTTGGAAGGAACCCGAGACGTCAAGCTGGCGTTCTTGCCGGCGCTACCGCACGCGGTGGCGCTTACGCAGAGCAGCGTGGCCGAGAGCAGTGCCAGCAGCGACTTCATTTATGCTCCTGCTCTGCCGTTGTATTCCGCGGGCAGAGTTGCCCGCCGGATGAGCTCGCCTCCAGGGTCAGGGCTCCTGGATGTCAGGTTGAGGCTCGTCATGTCACCCCTTGTCTAGCGTGGCTTTGCGTCTGTGTCAACTAGTCAGAAACATTGACCTATGTTTTGCTTGACAGGGTTCGTGGGTTCTGCAAGGATGTGATCTAGACCCGATAGCCAGAACTTTGGCTTGGAGGGTCGAGGAGCGGGACCGGTCGGTCTGGTAGTCGTGTAGGTTTGGGTTATCGTGCCGAGTCGGTCTGCGTTAGCCGGGAAGCTAGAGGAGCAGGAAGCGAGGTCGGAGCGAGGATGCACATGTCGTATGGAGCAACGCGGCGTTGTTGCGCGGAGCTGGTGCAGACCTGCGATTGGCCTGAGTGGGAAACACTTCTTGAATTCGTAGCTACATCCGGCGAGACTGCTATGCGAGTCGTTGGGAGGGCAGTTGCCTGACTTGGGGCTCGGACAGCATGACGGTAGAACCATAAGAGCCGGATTCGGCGCTCTCTGACCTTGGGACGAGTAGCCGGCTGGCTGTGTCAAGCCTCGGAAGAGGCCAACCAAAGCCTCGGATGAGGGAAAGGTAATGGTAGATAAGATCATGAGGAAGATTCAACTACTGGGTATGGCGCTCGTGGCGATGTTCGCGTTCAGCGCGTTCATCAGCTCGTCGGCGTTTGCTGCCGAATTCGAATTAGCACAATGGTTAGTAGGCTCACCCGGAGCGAAGATCACTGCGGCATTAGCAGCGGATACGCTTGGGGAACTCACGCTGTTAAACACTGAAAACGGCGGGGGCATGTTATGTAGCGGTTTATTCGAAGGAACGGTTGGGCCTGAAAGTGCCGACGAAATCACGATGGTGTATAATTTAGCAGGTACTTTAATAGAAGAATTAGACGGTAGCACGGCGACCGGTGGGGTTTCGTGTGTGGAATCAAAAGAAACCTGTGAAACTGGGTCCGAAGTTTGGCCTGTTAATTTGCCGTGGAAGACGGAACTCGAGTTAAATACGGTCACCGGAACGTATTGGGACTTAGTGGTGCCGAATGGTAATGGGCTGACACCTGCCTATTTCATATTATGTTTAGCTCTCGGTGGCCTTGTTAACGTGGAAGAATTATGTGAAGCGGTGAGTGGTTCCGGTGGCGAACTATTAAATGCTACGGGCGGTGTGGAACCCTTTGGTGAAGGCTTACCGCTAGGTAACTGTAGTTCGCACTCGGGTGTCGCCGTCCTACTGGCCGATCCGGGCGGTAGGATCACTTTGACGAGTGGAGAAGCATTGACGGTATCCGAATAGCGTATTCCAACAATGAGTTGTAGTTGTTTTGAAGTGAGATAGTTGGCCGGACGGGGCCATGCAGTAGTTGTGTGGTCCCGTTTTGGTCGCGTGCTTTGGGTGTTCTTGGAGGGTGTCACGCGGACTGTCGGGCCTATTCGTTGTTATTCGTTGTAATTGATCGTGGGGAGGGACTGATGTTTTCCAAGGTACGTAAGCGGTTCACTTATGTGAATATAGTGGTTACGTTTGTATTGGTGTTTGCGATGAGTGGTGGTGCGTATGCTGCGGGCAAATATTTGATTACTTCGACGAAGCAGATTAGTCCCAAGGTGTTGAAGTCGCTCGCGGGTAAAACAGGTAAAACAGGTAAGGCTGGAGCGACTGGGGCTACAGGCAAAGAAGGACAGCCAGGCAAAGAAGGGCAGCCAGGCAAAGAAGGACAGCCGGGGCAGCCAGGTAAAGAAGGGCCGAGTGGCGCGAGTGTGACGAATAAAGAAGTCATGACGAGTGAATCTGCTTGTGATAAACAGGGCGGTACCGAATTTGCGATCGCGGGTGCCAAAACGTATGCTTGTAACGGCGAGTCTGGTTTTACAAAGACTCTTCCAAAGGGCGAAACTTTGAAGGGCGATTGGGCGATTGAGGCGCAACTGGCCGGTACCGGCATCGCCGAAGGGTCTGCCACGAGTTCCATCAGTTTTGGGATCCCGCTCGCGACGGCGCCTGTATCGGTCTATATCAAAGCAGGTGAAAATGCTCCTACGGGCTCGGGTTGTACCGGCAGCGTTGGTGAACCTGGCGCCGAACCTGGGTATCTGTGTGTCTTTGGGCAGATCGAACTCAATGTGGGGACGGGTTATCCGAAGATCTGTGCGGTGACGACGCCGAGTCTGAACTGCTTGGAGGGTAGCGAAGGAGAAGGCACGGCCGACTTGTCCGGCGCATTTATCGGAGTACTGGATAAAAGCGCCGGTCTTCTTTATCTCAACGGCACTTGGGCGGTGACAGCCGATTAAATCATTTCTGATGCGCAAGCTCCCTGGGACGGGACTCTGGTTATCTGTTTTCCATCCCGGGGACGCTGGTGCCCGTCAGAGAACCGTCTACGAGCACTAGAGGATAGGATCTGATGACCCAATTGCCTGATATCTGTTTGGACTGGTTTGTTATGTGCTTTGGTGGCGTGTCGCATGGAGTAGCGCTTCGTGTCAGGGGGATGAGTATGATTTCGTGTTGTTCGCGCAGGTGCAGTGCGGCATCTGTTGTGGTGTTGGCCACCGTGGCCTCGACTGTGATTCTGATGCTCATTGTTGGCGTGACTTCGGCTCTGGCGTGCGATACTGGCGAACCTCCGCAGTTCAGGGAACTCGAAAAAGAGGAAGTCTTCGCGACGCGAGCCCGCATCGAAGTGGATGCGTTGCAGGCTAACACGGAACCTCCGCTCGCGGTCAAATGGCAGGCAAAGTACAGCACCTCGCCTGACGGACCCTGGATTCCCGCAGGCGAAGAAACTGTCTCCAGCGATCATTTCACCGTTGCGCTTGGGGCGCCGGACGCCACCGATAAGCCAGTGCTTCACCACCTCAAACCAGAAACGACGTACTACGTGCTCTTGCAAGCAGAGAATAAGTGCAGTGAAGAAGATAAAATCGTACCTAAGTTCGAAACCACTTTCACTACTACTTCGATCTTAAAGCCTGAAATAGCAAGTACTTTTTCCGAGTCGACCACGTTTGGTGTGTTTGTCGCGGGTCCATCTACCGCTGTTGCCGAAGCCCAGATAGAGACCAACGGCTCCGAAACCAAATATTATTTCGAATACACGACTGAACCCAAAAACTCGCTTTCTTGGCATGAATTCACCTCGGGAGGGTCCGGTACGGTCACTGTCGCCGAAGACTTCGTCGATGCGAAAGCCAGCGTTACCAAACTCTCGCCCGAAACGACGTACTTTGTCCGTCTCAGGGCGAGCAATGAAGTTCCGGGTGAAACTATACAGCCCAAGTATTCGGCGCCGGGTGGAGGCGAACTTGAATCATTCACCACACCGTCGGCTAGCCCGGTCACTTTCACCCCGAGTGTCCGTAATGTCACGGGCACCTCGGCTCATGTGAGCGGCAAAGTAAATCCGCACGGCCTGGAAACCAAATATTATTTCGAATACACTACTGATCCAAGTAAACCAACGACCTGGAGTATTTTTTCCGAAGGGACGATAGAAGCCGGACTCCCCGAAGGAGCGGAGCCGGAAGTCGAAGCTAAGCTTACTGCCCTGAAAGCCGGCGGACTGTATTTTGTGCGTCTTTGTGCCAGCAGCTCGGCAGGCGAAGGCGAGAACGGCGTGGGGGAACCGTGTTTAAACGAGACCCAGCAAATCGAAAGCTTCCAAGCTGCCGGTGCGCCTGTTGGTACTGCGCTGGCTACTCATGCATTGCACGGCAAATCGCTGCGTCTTCTCGGGGAGATAAATCCCAACAGTGTTCCTACGTCGGCTGAACAGACGGTGACGATCGAAGGTAATCCCACCGGTGGTAGTTTCACGCTGGCTTTTGAAGGCGAAGCTACCGCGCCGATAGGGTTGGGTGCGTCTGCCGAAAGTGTGGATAATGCTCTTCGTGCGCTACCGGCGATTAATGGACATGGGTCTGTCGCGGTGAGTGGGGGTGATGGGGGTCCTTATACGGTCTATTTTGGTGGTGGTCTTGAAAATGGTTTTGTCGGTAAGGCTGTGCCGACGATGACCGGGAACGGGTCCAATCTGATTCCTTCCAGTGCGGTCACGGTCCTCACGACCCAGAATGGCGGAGAAGCTTACGACACTCATTACCACTTTGAATATGCATCGCAGAAACAGTTCGAGGCGGAAGGCGGCTTCGCTAAAGCTTCGTCCAGTCCCGAAATAGATCTTGGTTCGGGCGGTAGCTCGGATTTTGTTGGTGAAGATATCCCCGGTCTGGTGGCGGGCGAAGTCTATCATTATCGCTTGTCTGCTACAAACAATCCGTCTGGCGATCCGGTCGTGCATGGCGAAGAACAGACTCTCACCGTACCGGTCGCGGCCAGCCCGGGTCTGGAAGAACCTTGTTCAAACCAGACGCTGCGGAGTGGTCCGTCGGAGAATCTTCCGGATTGCCGTGCTTATGAGCAGGTGACACCGGTGGATAAGCATGGCTCCCAGGAAATCTTTAGGTATGAAGGGTTGGCGGTCAAGGCTATTGCGCTGGTCGGTGAAGACGGTAATCATCTTGCAGTCGAAGCGCCTGTCAGTTGGGGTGGATCGGGTGCTTCGGTCGGGCAAGAGCCTTATTTCTTCTCTCGGACTCCCGAGGGTTGGCAGATGACGGCCGCGACGCCTCAACCGGAAGCTGGTGTTAATGTCTATACGCCGCAGGTGTTCAGTCCGGATCTCACTCAGATTGGCTTTGAATCGAGCTTTGCGACTTCCGCTGGGAACGGTGAGTCGAAGAACGTCGAATTCAGAACGGGTCCTCCCGGCGGCCCCTATGTGACCGTGGCGAGTGTGCCCAAAGAACAGGCTGGAGCGGAGTCGGGTTGGGTCGCGGCGTCCGCGGACTTCTCCAAGCTGATTCTGCAGGTCGAAGATCGCAGGCTCGTGGAGCCTCAGACCACGACCAAAAGCGGCTCAGACCTCTACGAATACTCCGGGGGTACCCTACGGCAGGTAAACATCGGCGTCGGCGAATGTGGTGCCAATATCGTAAAGGGCAACGAAGAAGACGGGGGAGGTGGCACAAGCAGCTCCCATGCGGTATCAACCGATGGCTCCCGTGTCTTCTTTGAAGCCGTGCCCGGTACGAGTGCGGAATGCTCTACTAAATCAAAGCAACTCTATGTAAGGGCGAATGGTGGTTCCGCCGATGCCGAAACGATCGATCTCGGTGCTTACCGTTTTGTCGCCGCGAACTCCGAAGGCACCGAAGTCCTGCTTGAAAAGTCGAGTGGGGAAAACCCCGGGCTCTATCTAATGAGTGGATCGGCGCCGGCTCGATTCTTGCCGTCGACCGGGCTTGCCGTAGGAGCCAGCTTTGTCGTCTCCGATGATCTGAGCACGGTGTATTTCGACGGAGCGGAAGAAATTTATGGCTACAATATCCCGACCAAGACGCTAAGCTTTATCGCGCACGTGGAACATGGTGAATTCGTGTCGCATGTGAGCCCCAATGGGCACTATTACTATTTCGTTTCTCGCCGTGTAGGCGGCCTACCGGGCGGGGCCGTTGTCCCCGGAGGGGGCCAAGAAAACGATCACACACTCCCGCTTCCCGCGACGCCCACCCAGCAGGTTTATCGTTATGATAGCGTGGAACATGTTATTCAGTGCATCTCTTGTGCTTCGTCATTCGACCCCGAACCGAAGCTGGGAGCCACTTTTGGGACTGGCCCGCACGGTCAAAGCAATGGACTAGCTGGCCTTCCGAGGCTGACGTTGGTATCTGGTAATGGTGATTTCGCTTTCTTTCAGACTCCGGCGGCCTTGGTGCCGTCCGATGTCGATGGCGAAGTGACTCCAGAAGGTACTGCGGGGCTGGGCCTTGAAAACCCGAGCACTTATAATTCGGTCTCCGGCGATGTGTATGAGTGGCGTCACGACGGCGTCGACGGTTGCGTGGACCTCCAGGGCTGTCTTGCTCTTATTACCAATGGTCGCGGTGGTATCTTGAATCTGCTGTTGGGTAGTGCCGAAGAAGGCCGCGATGTTTTCATTTATACAAGTTCGAAACTCGTGCCGCAGGACACCGATACCGCGGGCGATATCTACGATGCTCGTATAGGCGGTGGGTTTCCGCCTCCAGCACCGAGTCCGGTTGAATGCGAAGCCGATGCCTGCTCGACGCCGGCATCCGCACCGGATGACGTCACACCCGCGAGTTTCACATTCACTGGTGTCGGGAACATTGTTCAGTCGCCTTCGAGCAAACCAGTGGCCAACTCGAAAAGACCAAAGGCGAAGAAGAAAGCGAAGAAGAAGCGGAAAGGCAAGAAGACGGGTAAGAGCATCAAGAAGGGGAGAACGGTCAAGCGGTCTTCCGGGAGAGACAAATGAGGAGGTTTATAGTCTGCGAGAGCGTTGTATTTGGTGTGTGCCTTTTGGTAGCGGTACTGTCGCCCGGTGGCGCTTATGCGTTGCCAAGCCCCGATCCGTTTGAAATTGTTCAAGGGAGCTTTCTTGTGACGCCGTCGACGGTGCAGGCTGGGGCTCATGAGGATCTCACGACGTCGGTTGATTTCGTTCATGAAGCGGATGGCAAGACGCACAATGATGCCCGTAGTGTGATCGTCAACCTGCCCGCAGGCTTCGATGCTAACGATACGGCTGTACCGACGTGCACCTTCCAGCAGTTGATCGGTGGTGGCGAAAGCCTGCCTGCCTGCCCGCTAGCGAGCCAGGTCGGCCAGATCAGCTTTGAAGTGACGAATATTCACGGTGGCACACCGGCCCATTTCACCGTTCCGATCTATAATATGGAAGTCACGAGCTTTGGGATCACTGCCGAGCTTGGTTTCAAGACGATCCTCTTTACACAGATCTTGGCTGTCCATGTACGTCCCGGTGACTATGGTGTTACCGCCGAAGGGTACGATATACCGATGACGAACGCTGAACCTCACAACATCTCAACTACGATCTGGGGTCTCCCAGCTTCTCACGTGCATGACGCTCAGCGTGGAGAGACGTGCGGTGAGGGTTATGAAGTGCCGCCAGTGTGCACACATTCGACGGGTAGCGGTGGACCGCAGGAAGCTGGTATACCCGTCAAGCCATTCCTGTCGAACCCGACGAGCTGTGGTCCTTTTACCGCGACGACGAGCGCGGACTCGTGGGAGGAACCGGAGAAGTGGGCTGAAGCGAGCGTCGGGGTTGGCCCGATTGTGTTATGCGAACGGGTACCGTTCGAACCGTCGATCGAAGTGCAGCTAAGCACTCGCTCCGCGGAATCTCCGACCGGGCTGGATGTGTCGCTGGTCGTCCCGCAAACCTACGAAAATCCCGATTCGATCGCGACCTCCAACCTCAAGGACGCAACGGTAACGCTACCCGAAGGGTTCACGGTCAACCCGTCCGCCGGGTCCGGTCTTGGTGCGTGCACGCCGGCACAGTACGATTCGGAAACGTCGTCGTCGGTGCCCGGCGAAGGCTGTCCGCCTGAATCGAAGATCGGATCGATCGAAATCGAAACACCGGTGCTTGCGGAAAAGATCCCTGGTGCGATCTACATCGCCGAGCCGTATGACAATCCGTTCAGTGAACCTGAACACCCGAATGGTTCGTTGCTCGCGTTGTATGTAGTCGCAAAGGACCCGGCACGTGGGATCGCGATCAAGGTAGCTGGGAAGCTCACGCCGAACATCGTTACGGGACAGCTCGTCACCACGTTCGACGAAAACCCTCAACAACCGTTCAGCAAGTTCACATTGAAGTTTCGTCCAGGCGCCACGGCACCGCTCGTCAGCCCGCCCGTGTGCGGTAATTATACAACCGTGGCGGAACTGACTCCGTGGTCGGCGCCCACCGAACCACGGTTTGTCTCGAGTTCTTTTGAAACTACCGAGGGCGTCCACGAAGGCGCTTGCCCGTCGGGTGGTGTTCCGCCGCTCAAACCACAGGTCATCGCCGGCACCGATAATAACGACGGTGGCTCTTACAGTCCGTTCTATCTACGGATCGTCCGCGAAGACGGAGAACAAGAGCTCACCAAATTCTCCACGACACTCCCGCCTGGACTGACGGGCAACCTGTCTGGGATACCGTTCTGTCCAGAAGCCGACATCGAAGCGGCCAGAAAAGCGACCGGGAGAGAAGAGCTCGAACATCCCTCCTGTCCTGCCGCGAGCGAAATCGGGCATACGATCGTGAGCGCCGGTGTTGGCACTGTACTGGCTCAAACACCCGGAAAAGTATATTTGGCGGGACCATATAACGGTTCGGCACTGTCGATCGTATCGGTCACCTCCGCGACGGTAGGCCCGTTCGATCTGGGGACAGTCGTGATCCGCTTCGCTTTGCAGATCAATACAACCACCGCACAGGTCGAAGTGAACTCCAACGGGTCCGATCCGATTCCGCACATCATCCACGGGATAGTTGTGCACGTCCGTGAAATCAGAGTGTACATGGACCGCGAGAAGTTCATCTTGAACCCCACGAACTGCACTGCGATGTCGATCACCAATGCCATCACCGGCGCCGGCGCCGATCCCGCGAACCCAGCTGACCAGGATCTCGTGAGCGTCAGTAGCCCGTTCCAGGCTGCTGACTGCTCGAGCCTTGCCTTCAAACCGGGCTTCAAGGTCTCGACCTCAGGGAAGACGAGTCGTGCTGACGGCACGAGTCTCACCACTAAGCTCACGTATCCAAACGCTCCCTTTGGCACGCAATCAAACATTCGCTCGGTAAAGATCGACTTGCCAAAGCAGCTGCCTTCCAGACTGACCACGCTACAGAAGGCGTGTGAGGGGAGTGTCTTTGCGGCTAACCCGGCGGCGTGTCCCGTACCCTCACGCGTGGGGACGGCCACGGCCATAACACCGATCCTGCCGGTACCCCTAACCGGACCCGCTTACTTCGTGTCCTATGGAGGCACGAAGTTCCCCGAACTGATCATCGTGTTGCAGGGCTACGGCCTCAGGATCGACCTGCATGGCGAAACATTTATCGACAAAGCCGGAATCACATCCAGCACATTCCGCACGATACCAGACCAACCCGTCACCAGCTTCGAACTGACACTGCCGCAAGGACCCTACTCCGCGCTCACGGCAAACGGCAACCTATGCTCGACCACACGAACAACCACAGTCAAGAAGAAAATAATCGTGGAGACTAAAGGGCGCAAGCGCGAAGTGACACGCAAGATCAAGAAGAATATCGCCGCACCACTCGAGATGCCAACTGCATTCACAGCCCAGAACGGCGCAGTAATCCACCAGAACACCCCGGTCAGCGTCACCGGCTGTCCAAAGCACAAGAGCAAGAAAACAAACAAAACCACCCAAAAACACAAGTAAAGTAATGCTCTCCAACAAAACCTGAGGCGGTTCATCCGGCACAAGAGTAATCGTAGTCCGTAATCTCCGGCGAGGCACTTACGCTACTGATTGGACCAAGGTCACCGCCCAAGCAACGATTGCACTCGCCGCCATAACGGCTGTCCTTGCTATTGCCGCCATTGTCGCTGCATTATAGATCCACGACAGATCTATGTACACCGCGAGGAATCGCGTCTCTACGCACCTGAAGCGCACCAGCGATGTATCCATGAATTGGGGTCCAGGCCACCCGGACCATTGACCGGGGGGTCGGGCCAAGGACAACCTCCGCGACCGAGACGGGACCACGCGCCCATCGCATGGTCCCGTCCGGCTAACTTACGTCACTTCAAAACAACTTTATTGTTGAAATACGCTATTCCGATACCGTCAATGCTTCTCCACTCGTCAAAGTGATCAGACCGCCCGGATCGGCCAGTAGGACGGTGACACCCGTGTGCGAACTACAGTTACCTAGCGGTAAGGCTTCGCCAAAGGGTTCCACACCGCCCGTAACATTTAATAGTTCGCCACCGGAACCAATTAACGCTTCACATAATTCTTCCACGTTAACAAGGCCACTGAGAGCTAAACATAAGATGAAATAGGCAGGTGTCAGCCCATTACCATTCGGCACCACTAAGTCCCAATACGTTCCGGTGACCGTATTTAACTCGAGTTCCGTCTTCCACGGCAAATTAACAGGCCAAACTTCGGACCCAGTTTCACAGGTTTCTTTTGATTCCACACACGAAACCCCACCGGCCGCCGTGGTACCGTCTAATTCTTCTATTAAAGTACCTGCTAAATTATACACCATCGTGATTTCGTCGGCACTTTCAGGCCCAACCGTTCCTTCGAATAAGCCACTACATAACATGCCCCCGCCGTTTTCGTCGTTTAATAGCGTGAGTTCCCCAAGCGTATCCGATGCTAATGCTGCAGTAATCTTCGCTCCGGGTGAGCCTACTAACCATTGTGCTAATTCGAATTCGGCAGCAAACGCCGACGAGCTGATGAACGCGCTGAACGCGAACATCGCCACGAGCACCATACCCAGTAGTTGAATCTTCCTCATGATCTTATCTACCATTACCTTTCCCTCGTCCGAGGCTTTGGTTGGCCTCTTCCGAGGCTTGACACAGCCAGCCGGCCACTCGTCCAAGGTTAGAGAGCGCCGAGTCCGGCTCTTATGGTCCTACCGTCATGCTGTCCGAGGCCCAAGTCAGGCGATCGCCCTCCCAAGGACTCGCATAGCAGTCTCGCCGGATAAAGCCACGAACTCAAGAAATGTTTCCCACTCGGACCCATCGCGGATTTGCACCGCGTCACACTATGCGTGACAATCGCGATCCAGGTGTGCTGCGACAACGGAGTTTTGTAAAGAGAGCTGTCAGGTGCTGGTTGAGACGCCTTCAGTGTCAGGCAGACGCACAAGCCTTGAAGCCGTCGTGCTTGGCGATTCGAGTAGCGTGTCTACGTGTTTCCTGGATAGTCCGCGCGAGGGGAGACTTTAGGAGGTCCTCGTCGGGAACCCCGGATTGGGCCAACTTGTCGGCGTCTTCGGCCAACTGTAAAGTATCGTTGAGAAATCGCTGCCAGTCGTTCGCCA
The DNA here is from genome assembly GCA_963831725.1 of uncultured Solirubrobacterales bacterium. Taxonomy (GTDB): domain Bacteria; phylum Actinomycetota; class Thermoleophilia; order Solirubrobacterales; family Solirubrobacteraceae; genus Palsa-744. The sequence continues at coordinate 1,080,320 of CAWHRF010000004.1, read as the reverse complement.
TCGGGCCCGGCGGTGTCAGCTTTGCCAGTTGGGCTACTGTGTTTCGCTCGAACGCGGCCTCCTCTGGCAGCACACGTGGGAGTTCCGCTACTCCTGTGACGCCGATCGTTTCGGCTTCTGCGTTGAAGTGCGCGCATATCGCGTCGCCCTTCGCGATCCATTGAGCCCGCGTGAGCGGTTTGCCCGACGCGACCTTGACCGTTACGGCTGGCACCGGCGTGGTGGTTGTCGCCGGCGTGGTGACTGCTGTGGTCGTGGCGATCGTAGCGGCTGCCGAGGTGCCGGTCGATGCGGTTTTCGACGATTCCCCGCAGCCCGAGACAGCGAGCGTGGTTGCGGTGAGCGCGAGGGCCGCAAGGCGTATATGTGACATTTGTTTTCCCTCCTGAGGGTGATTGTGATGTTGCTAGATCTCCACTAATCCTACAGTTTGGAATGGGGTCTGTCGAGTGCCGGCGGAAGTCTAGGGTGCGGTCGAGAGTACGTCGGCGGGCCCGATGCCGGCGACCGCCGGTTGCGACGGCTCGGCTGTCTGAGGGTCGCGACGCCGAGCGATCACCAGCGCGTGCCGGTGGGGGACAAACGCGATCGCGCTCTTACGAACTCGCTCCGGATGCTGTTCGGCTGGCTGCAGGTTCATCTTGCCGGTCACGGTCGCGATTACCTGCTTCATCAACAGCTGCGCGTAGCTGGCCGCCAAGCAGCGGCGCACGCCGCCTCCGAACGGGATCCACGTGTAGGTGCCGGCGGGTTGCTCAAGGAAGCGCTCGGGCCTGAATCGCAGCGGCTCGGGGTAGACATCGGTCCGGCGGTGGACCAGGTGCACGCACGGCGCCACTGTGGTCTCGACGGGAATTGTGTAGCCACCGAGCTCCATCGGTGCTAGCAGCTTGCGCACGACGATCGGTGCCGCCGGGCACAGTCGCATCGTCTCCTTCACCACCGCGTCGAGGTAGCTTTCGTCTTCACCGGCGTCGACCTCCGCGCGCAAGCGCGCGTACTTGTCTGGGTGGCGCAAGATCCGCTCAAAAGCCCAGGACAAAAGGCTCGAAGTGGGCCCATCGGTAAGCAGCGTCACAAGTTCGTCACGAAGATCCTGCTCGGTCATAGGAGACCCGTCCTCATACAGAGCCTCAGCGAGCATCGCGGCGATGTCGCTCCCATCCGTGCAATCCGGCGTAAGCTGCCGCCGGCGCACCTCCTCGAGCACCGAGTCCTCAACAGGCCCCATCATCACCCGATAGTCGGCGTTCCCCGCAAAGCGCGCGGGCCCGGCCGCCGCCAGCAACGTGAGCCGGCGGGGATCGTTCATCCAGTTCGTAAGCTTGCGCAACCGAGCCCGCAACAGCTGCAGCCGGTCGGTTTCCACCGGCCCGAACACCACCCGCATGATCGCCTCGAGCGTGATCTCCTGCATTCGCGGCCACAGCTCGAACGGCTCGCCGATCGGCCACGTGGCCACCTCCCGCCGCGTGACCTCGGCCATCATCTCGCTGTAGCCCTTCATGCGCTCGCCGTGAAACGGCGGCAGCATCAGCTTGCGCCGCCGCACGTGCTCGGGCTCCTCAAGCAGCATCACCGAGCGCGGGCCGAGCAAGGGCCCGAGGATCGAGTTGGCGAGCCCCACGCCGAGCACGGCGTGGTCGGCCGTGAACACGCGCTTGACGTCCTCGGGATCGGCCAGTATCACCCAGGTGCCGGCGTGCTTCACGCGGATGGTGAAGATGTCACCGAAATGTTTCTGACTACGCTCCAGGAACGGCAGTGGGCGTCGTGCCCAGGCCACAGCCTGCAGCGCGCTTGGCATCTTTGGACCGGGTGGAAGCCATGTGCCAATGGTGCGATGAGTCAGAAAATATGGTACTGTGGCGCGACTCATCGACTCATCGAGGGCTATGGTTTCGGCGAGCGACGCGCACCAGTACCTTAAGCGGTGAAAGGACCGGACTTAAAATCCGGTGATCCGGGTTCGAGCCCCGGCTGGTGCATCGGGTCGAGAGGAACGCGATCATCGCTCGTCCTGTTCCTCGGCGGCGGATGCCGGCGACTCGGCGATCAGCTTGTCCTCCATCCGGCAGGTCGCCTCGATCAGCAGCTCGAACAGCGCGGCGGTGAAGTCCGCGGGCAGGTTCACATCGGCGCCGCGGGCGAGGTAGCGTTCGCGCACCTCGATCACACGGCTGGGTTGCATCATCGGGATGTCGTGCTCGCGCTTGTGGTAGGCAACTTCGCGGCACACCTCGAAACGCTCGCCCAGCAGACGCGCGATCTCCCTGTCGAGCAAGTCCAGGTGCTCGCGAAACGGCCGCAGGCCGTTTGCCGCGGCGGCTGCCGGTGTATGTTCATCGGGTGTGCTCATAGGGCAACCTGTGGTTGCTGGGTGCACGGGTTGTTCTTGGTTTCTTTCCGAGGGAGGGAGATCGTGCTCGACGGTTGGTCGGGCGAGGCCCGAGACTCAGCACACATAGCTGACCACCACCGGGAGAGCGCCCATTGTGCTTGCCGCTGAGACGGCCCAAGTGAGACAAGCGCCTCCCGGTGGTGTGAGGCACCCAGAGCGGCGACAGGGCGTCGCCCCACCGAGGGCCTGCCTATGAGCACCCGCCACGGTACCTCCTGGCCAGCGTTTTTCAAGCGAACCCCTAAAGGGGAGGAGGATCTATGCGCGCAATCAGCGGGATCGACTGGGCCAGCGAATGGCACGACGTTCACATCGGCGACGAGCACGGAGCGCTGCTCGCTGCTGAGCAGTTCAGCCACGATGAGCGGGGCCTGAGCGCTCTGATCGAGCTGCTGCTCAACCATCGCGTGGAGTGCTGCGCGATCGAGCGTCCCGACGGGCTCTTGGTCGGACGGCTGCTCGCGTCCGGGATCGTCGTGCTCGCGATCCATCCCAACCAGGTCAAGGCAGCCCGAGACCGCTACCGCGCCGCGGCTGGGAAGAACGACCGCTTCGACGCGTTCGTGCTGTGCGAGCTCGCTAGAACAGACCGTCACCGTTTCCCCGCGCTCGCGCCCTCCAGCGACGAGACACTCGCGCTGAAGACACTCGTGCGTACCCGCGAGGACCTCGTCGAGGCACGTGTCGCGCTCGCTAACCAGCTCCGCGCGCAACTGCAAGCGTTCTGGCCCGGCGCCGAACAGATCTTTTTCGATATTGACAGTCCGATCGCCCTCGCGTTCCTCGAGCGCTACCCGAGCTCGACCGACGCTCGCGGTCTTGGCGAGAAGCGCCTCGAGAGTTTCCTCGCGCGCAACGCCTATAGCGGCAAGCGGGCTCCCGCAGACCGCTGGGCCTGCGACAAGCGCCTGCGCAAACATATGGGCGTCCTCGCCGACAGCACCCGCCACTGGCACCCCTGGGCCCAAGACGTCTACCAACGAGCCCGCGCCCGCGGCTGCACACACCCCCACGCCATCCGCATCCTCGGCCGCGCCTGGACACGCGTACTCTGGCGCTGCTGGCAAGACCACACACCCTACGAGCCCACCCAACACAACGCCCTTAACAGACTCCTCACACAACAGGGTTGACACAGGGCGTCTCACTCGTCGTCCTCCATCAGTAGTCCCGCCGCAAACGCGTGGCTGCAGTTGGCGAGCGCGTCCAGCGCATAGCCACCCTCCTGCACCACACACACAGGTAGCCCGCGAACCGCGAGCTCTTCGCCGATCTCCATGAAGATCACCTGCGAGAAGTCCCATGTGCCGTGGGGGTCGCTGGCGACGATGTCGTAGCCGAGCGACAGCACCAACGCTTGTAAGGATGGGCGCGCAGTGCTCGTGAGCTTGTCGATTACCTCGCTCATCGCGTCGAGATAGGGATCGGGCTTGGGAGGGTTAGAGAACTCCACGAACACCTCGCGCTCGCTTGGCTGCACGTGACGCCATGGGACCTCCGCGAGTGTCGAGGCGTGCAGCGAGCCGAGGCTGATGTTCTCAAACGGGGCCACGATCGCCGAGGTGCCGGTGGGGAAGTGAAAGTCCACGTCGAGGATCGCGACGCGATCGAAGCCGCCCTCGCACAGCGTGTAGGCGGCGGCGGCGGCCGTGTTGAGATAGCAGTAGCCGCCGAGCCACGCCGGCCCGGCGTGATGCCCGGGGGGGCGACACAGCGCGTAGGTGAACTGTGCGCCGTCCACGACGCGCTGCGCGGCGGTGATCGCGGTGCGTACTCCCTCGAACGCTGTCTCAACGACGCCCGCCCACACGGGGCTGTCGGCGGGCAGGCCGGGGGGCGCCCACTCGGGCATCATCGTGGGCTCCTCCCAGTCGACTTGCCGCAGCGCCTCCAGATAGTGGGGCTCGTGCAGCGCGGCGAGCACGCGCTCGACGTGCGCGTGGGAGGCGTCGGCGGTGGTGGCGTGCACGTATTCGTGGCGCGTGAGGCCCTCGCGTAGCTCGGCTGTGCGGCGCTCGTCGTCGTGGCCCTGCATCCTGCGGCCGTGACGGTCGAGGATGAACGGGGCGCCGGCGCCCTGCGTGCCGCCCGCCGGCTGCTCGACCATCAACAGGCGGGGCGAGCGTGCGAAGCGGGTGGGGAGCGGGATGACGTTGTTCACAAGAGCCTCCGCATGCGCGTGCCGATCGTGGTGAAGCCGTTGTTTGTGTAAAACGCTTCGGTGGCGCCGAGGTGGGGGAAGCGCTCGCTCGGCAGCCCCACCTCCAGGCGCCTGATGTCCTTTTCGCGTGCGATGTCGAACAGGGCCACGACGAGGTCCCCGCCGATCGTCATGCCGCGGAAGGCGGGGTGCACCCACAACTCCTGGATCAGCCCGTAGCTGCCGGGGATGCGGATCGCGATCTGCCAGCTCACGCCGAGCACGCCGACGACTTCTTTGAGGTTTTCGGCAATCAGCAGCAGGCCCGCGTCGGCGTTGTCGATCAGCGCGTGCGCGGTCTGCTCCTGTGCCGCCGTGTCGGCGGGTTTGCCGCCCAGTTCCTCGAGCAGCTGGTTGATGCCCGCGACGATCGCGGGCACGTCCGCGTGTGTGGCTTCGCGTATGTCCCAGCTCACTTCCCACTCCTCCTCGGCGTTGGGATCGATCGGGCTCAGGTCGCTCACGACACCGTCCCCGCGAACCTCGGCTCGAGTTGGACGGTCCAGGCATCGGGCGAGCCGCTGCCGGTGACCGCTCGCGCGATTGCCGCCATCGGCGCGCGTGCCTTCAGGAGAATCTCATCGAACTCCTCCTCGGGGTCGGACTGCATCACGATCGCGCCGCCCGCGCCGATCGTGATTTTATTGGCGCCCCCGCCGGGTGGGCGGGGCCTTATCACGATCGTGCGGATCACGATGCTGAGGTCCACCACTCCGTCCACGCCGAAATAGCCGATCGCCCCCGAATACACGCCGCGTGCCTCGCGCTCGATGTCGTCGATGATCTCCATCGTGCGCAGCTTCGGCGCGCCGGTCATCGACCCTCCCGGGAAGCACACGCGCACACAGTCCACGGGTGTGCGCCCGGCGTCGAGCACACCGACGACGTTTGAGATCATCTGGTGCACGGTGGCGTAGCGCTCGATCACCATCAGCTCGGGCACGCGCACGCTGTCGACCTCGCACACGCGCCCGAGGTCGTTGCGCAGCAGGTCCACGATCATCAGGTGCTCGGCGAACGTCTTTTCGTCCTCTGCCAGTTCTTTGCGCGTGGCCTCGTCCTGCTCGGGATCTGCCGAGCGCGGGGCGGTGCCCTTGATCGGTCGTGCCATCACGCGGCGGTCGCGGTCGACCGAGAGAAAGCGCTCGGGCGAGGAGCTGAGGATCGTCGTCTCACCGAGCTTCAGGTACGCGGCGAATGGCGCGGGGTTGGAGCGTCGCAATCCTCGATACAGCTCCCATGGGTCCGGTGCGGCGTCGGTGTGGATCTGGTCGGTGAGACACACCTCGTAGGACTCGCCGGCCGCCAGTGCGCTCTGACAACGGGCGATATCGGCGAGGTACTGCTCGCGGCCGCGCCCGGGGCGGAAGCTCACCGGTGTGCTTGGGGGATCGTCGTGCGTGCTCGGCGGTGTCATGTCGAGCGGCGGTGCAGCGTTCGCCTCGTGGACCGCTCGTTCCGCTTGATCGAGCCAAAGCTCTGCGTCTGCATTCCGCTCGCCGCTGAGCGCCAGCAGGTGAGTTGCGTGGCTTGCGTGGTCGATGGCGATCACGCGGTTGGCGAACATCAGCACGGCGTCGGGCATGTCGGAGCTGTGTGTGTTCGTGGCGCCGCAGTCGCCCTTGCACTCGTAGCCCAGATAGCCGAGGAAGCCTCCGATCAGGCCGCGAGCGGGGATGCTCGGGGGCTCGAGCCCGCGCTCGGCCAGTTCGCGGTCGAGCACCTGGAAGATCGACCCATTCTCCTTAAAAACTCCACTCGCGTCGTGGCGCGTGACGATCCCGCTTTGCACGTCGTATTCGAGCACCGCGTGCTCAGGGCCGCTGGTCGTGCCCAGGTAGGAGACCTGCGCGAGCGCGCTCGGCGCGCCGCCGCTGTCGAGCCAGAATGCGTGCTCGGCGTCGGAGAAGAGCGCTTCGAACAGCAGCTCGGCGGGCGCCTCGCCCGCGAACGTGCGCACCTGCAGGTTGCCTGGCGCCTCGCCGCTGTGGCGCTTGCGACAGCGCCGCGGCGGCACGCTCGGACGGTTCAAGCGCCGCCCGCGGGGCCGCTTGTGCTCGGCGGCGAGCGCGTAGAAGTTCTCGATGAGTTTGTGGCCCTCCTCGGTGGAGATCGACTCGGGGTGAAACTGCACGCCCCACATCGGGCGGGTGGCGTGTTCGATGCCCATCACTACACCGTCGTCGGTCCACGCGATCTCGCGGCCCTCCTCGCCGAGCGAGCCGGTGACCGCAAGCGAGTGGTAGCGCACGACTTTGAAGCCCTGCGGGATGCCCGCAAACAGACCCGTGCCGGTGTGGCGCACGTCGCTGAGGCGTCCGTGCATCACCGTCGGGGCGTAGGTGACGGTTGCTTTGAGCACGTGCCCGAGGCCCTGGTGGCCGAGGCACACGCCCAGCACCGGAACCTCCGCCGAGCGCAGGATGTCCGCGCACACGCCGAAGTCGTGCCAGCGCTCGGGCCGGCCGGGACCGGGGGAGAGCACGATCGCGTCGAAGTCCCAGCGCGAGAGCGCCTTCCAGGAGACCATGTCGTTCTGCACGACGATCGGCTCCTCGCCGCTGACGGCCGCCAGCAGGTGGAACACGTTGTAGGTGTAGGAGTCGTAGTTGTCGACCAGCAGGGTGCTCATGCCCATGCCCCTCGACTCCGGACATCCCGAAGGAGTCTCGGGCCTATGCGAGTGTGGGTGGTCCTCATCGCCCTGCCTCCAGTCCGAGCCCGCGCGCGCTGCGGTCGAGCAGCGTGTGGATCACGCGTTCGACGTGCCCGGAGCGCGGCCGCTCCATGTACCAGCGCGCCAGATGCCTGAGATACAGCGCGAGCGGGGTGACGTCGTAGCGGTCGACCGCCAGGCGCAGGTGGCGGCGGTAGATCTCCGACTGCACCACCGCGCAGCGATAGTCGGGATCCTCGGCCGGGCGCTGTCCGGCCGAGGTGGCGAGTTCGCCCCTGTGTGCCCGCGCGCGCACGAGATCCCAGCCGAGCGACTCGCGGTCGCTCAGCAGCTTGGCGGTGTCGAAATCCACGCGCGGGGTGACGGGGTAGGGCAGGAAGTAGCCGAGTGCCACCTGCGCCGGGATCCGTTCGGGAGCGGGGTGGGCGCGGCTTATCTCGTGGGCGCGGGGATCGGCGTCTATCTGCGTCTCGATCCACTCGATCAAGTCGTCGATCAGCAGACCGCCTTCGTCGCTCGAGCTGACCGCGCGCTTCTGCTGGGCGACCATGCCGTGGAAGATGTCGTGGGTGGGGTGGATGCCGCGACTCGCCCCCCCGTTGGAGCTCCCCTCTCCTGTCCCGTGGCGCCCCCCGGTGGGCGCGACGGCGCCGTTTTCCCCCTGGGTGAGCTCGGTCATCAGCCGGCGGATGCAGGTGGCGTGCGACACCCACTCGGTGCCGCAGATCTGAAGTGTGGTGACTCCCTCCAGGCCCGGCGCGCCCATCCAGTAGGACACGGCGCGCATGTGCTGAGTGCTCTGCCCGTCGGCGCGCAGCAGCGGCATCTGCTCCAGGTCCTCGATACCGGTGGCGTACACGACGACGCCGTCCTCGCGCCGCTGCAGGGTGCCTTCTCTGAGCCCTCGCTCGGTCAGCTCGTTGCCGTCCTGCAGGAAATCGGACTCGAAGAACACGCGGTCGAACGCCACGCCGAGGCGCGCGAGTGTCTTGCGCTGGCCGGAGATCACCCATGCGCGCGTCTTGAACCACAGCTCGAGCGCCTCGCCCTCGCCCTGCAGCACGCGTTTGAGCAGCTCGTCGGCCGCGTCGTTTTGCATGCGCAGCTCGCGCGTGAGCGAGTCCTCGCGCTCCTCGGCCCCCTCCTCGGCGACCCCGCCGGCGGCCACGTAGTCCGCGTAGCAGAGGCCCACGAAATGGTCGCTCTTCTGGTCGCCGTCGGGCCAGGCGGAGGCGTGGTGGCCGCTGCGGACGATGCCCGCCATCGCCTCGCCCATGCTGCGGCCGGCGTCGGAGATGATCGAGCGCCGCTCGACCGCGCCGCCGCCCTGTTCGAGCGCCGCCGCGAGCGAGTTGCCGAGTGCGAGGTTGCGCAGGTGGCCCACGTGCAGCGCCTTGGTCGCGTTCGCATCCCAGAACTGCACCGCGAAGCGCTCGCCACGCGCCAGGTCGACGAGCTCGGCTTCATCGCCTCCGCCGGCCTCCAGGGCCGCGCCGATCGTCTCGATCCATGCATCGGCGAGGCGCAGCTCCACGCCGTCCTCGGTGCGTGCGAGCGTGTCCGCCCACGGCTCGGCCGCGATTCGCTCCAGCGTCTCGAGTGCCATGGGGTTGCTCTGCCAGTCGGGCGTGCGCGGGACAAGCTTGATGTCGAAGCGCCCGTTGGGGATTCTCGGAGCGCGCGCAGCCCATGGCGCGTGAGCGCCATTTTGATTGTCCACTTCCTCGAAATAGTCAAAAAGGTTGGTTGTCATGAGCAAGCGAAGAAGTCGGACTCAGCATATCGAAACGAGCGCCGCTTGTGAAAGGCAACGAGTGTCGCAAGCGACGCGGTTTTCACCATGACATCAGCGATCCGAGTGAGAAACAGTTTTGTGAATTTGCTTGCGCTACGCGGTTGGACCTGATAGAGAACCACTCAGCCCCTCCAGGCTACCGGCGTCGGGGTGTCTCTGACCTGAAAAGACGTGCACCCCGGCGCCGGTCTGTGTAGAGCGCCCTGACGAGAAAGGGTCACGGATGGCTCCAAATCGTGGGACGTGCACACAACAGCGGCGCCAGGCGGACGTTTTGCGGCCGCCCGTCGTGCGCCAGGTAGTCGAATTATTCATCGAGCTGAAAGGATTTTAGTGGCGAGACCCGATCTACCTATAGTCTTACGCCGTGCGTGAGATACGCCTGTACGATTCGCTCAGCGGCCAGCTCGTGCCGGTAAGCGCGGGGGACGCCATCAGGATCGAGGTGCGCAGCACGCCCACCGGCTCGGAAGGCTCCGTCGATGTGGAGTCCACGCGCCCGCTGGTGCTGTTCAGCTTTCTCGAGCGCTTCCTACAACGCGAAGGCTTTGGAACCAAGTTCCTGTTCGACTCGCCATCGAGCGAGGACACGATGTACGAGCTGTGCGAGGAGTCCGAGTCGCTCGGCTCTGCCGATTCGTCCGAGGATCCTGACACCGAAATGAGCCTGCTCGAGGTTTCGCGCTCAGACGTCGAGCGTTGGGTCAACGTCTGCTTCGGCGGCGGGCGCGACGGTGAGGAATGGGAGCACCTACCGCGCGGGGAGCAGATAACGCTCAGCGACGCGCTCAAAGAGTTCGGCCATCCCGCGGTCGCGATGTACCTGCTCGGCACGCACTACTCGTTGCCGCTGGGCGACGCGTTCACGGGTCTTCAGATCGGCTCGCGCCACGTCCAGCGCCTGCGCGAGGTGATGGGCACGCTCGCGCCCGACCAGCCGAGCCCGCCCGACATGCGCCACCACGTCGAAGCCTTCCGCGACGCGCTCGCCGACGACCTCGACACGCCGCTTGCGTTCGTGGTGCTGTTCGAATGGGTGCTCGAGGCCGAGCGTCGTGGCGGTGGAGTCGGCGACGGCGACTTGCGGATCATGCTCGAGGTGCTCGAGCTCAACGATCTGTCCATGCCGGTGCAGGCGCCGTAGGGCGCACGGTTCCAGGGAGGGCGGCACTGGACCCTGGAGAACGTAGGACTCCAGCCGGGGCGGCGCTGTGGGACTTCCGTCGGCCCGGCCGGGCAGAGACGGTCGGGTCGGCCCTGGCGGGCAACTCATACACTGGGCGCGTCCATGTCGCGTTTCCACGAGCCCCAGCACCCCGACTTCGTGCGGATGAACACGTCGGTTGGCTTCGACCGACGCCTGTGGCCGCAGGACATTGCCCAGTCGCGCGCGCACGCGACGATGCTGGCCGCGCGCGGGATCGTCTCCGAGCGTGACCGCGACGAGCTGCTGCGAGGGCTCGAGGTAGTGGAGGGTGAGCTGCGCGAGGGGAGCTTTGAGGTGCTCGCGGGCGATGAAGACATCCACATGGCGATCGAGCGTCGCCTCACCGAGATCGTGGGGCAGGTCGGCGGCAAGCTGCACACGGCGCGCTCGCGCAACGACCAGGTCGCCACCGATCTTGCCCTGTTCACGCGCGCCCGCGCGCATGAGGCCCAACAGGCGATCGCGCTGCTGATGGGCGTGCTGGTCAAGCGGGCCGAGCAGCACCTCGACTGGCCGCTGCCCGGATACACGCATCTGCAGCGTGCTCAGCCGGTGTATCTGAGCCATCACCTGCTCGCCTACTTCTGGATGCTCGCGCGCGACCGCGAACGGTTCGCGTTCGCCGAGCGTCAGTGCGCCCGTCTGCCGCTTGGCGCGGGCGCGCTCGCCGGCGTCAACTTCGATACCGACCGTGAGCTGGTGGCACGCGAACTGGGTTTCCAGGCGCCCGTGCCCAACTCGATCGACGCGGTATCCAACCGCGACTTCGCACTCGACTATCTGAGTGCCGCGGCGACCTGCACAACGCATCTCTCGCGTTTGGGGGCCGAGCTGGTGCTGTGGTCAAGCGCCGAGTTCGGCTTCTGCGAGCTGCCGGACGCGTGGAGCTCGGGCTCCTCGATCATGCCCCAGAAGAAGAATCCCGACGCCGCCGAGCTGTTGCGCGCGAAGGCGCCCCGCGTTGTCTCCCACTTGAGCGGGCTCCACGGCGTGATGCACGCACTGCCGCTCACCTACAACAAGGATTTGCAGGAGGACAAGGAGCACCTGTTCGATGCCTGCGACACGCTCGAGTTGGCGCTGAGCGCAGCGCGGGGGATGATCGCTGGGGTGGTGTTCGACCGCGAGCGCCTCGCGCAGGCCGCCGGCGACGAGCTGATCGCCGCGACCGACGTCGCCGACCTGCTGGTGCGCCGCGGGATGCCTTTCCGCGAGGCCCACGGGGTGGTCGCTGCGCTCGTGCGCACCGCCGTTGACAGCGGCCGGCAGCTTTCCGAGCTGACGCCGGCGGAGCTTGCGGCACAGAGCGAGCTGCTTGTGGCGGTTGATGACGGTGGCGGTGGACCCCATGGCGCGGGCGGTGGACCCGATGATGCGCGTGAGGGCGAGGAGCCGGGCGCGGAGTTCTACAAGGTGCTCGCACGCGACTCCTGGCTTGAATCGAAGGTGTCGATGGGGGGGACGGCTCTGCCGCGCGTGCGCGAGCAGTTGGAGCTGGCGCGTGCCGTGCTGACCGATGAGGCTTGCGGCTGACTTCTACGCCCGTCCGGTATTGGAGGTCGCCCGCGACCTGATTGGCTGCGTGGTCGAGCACGAAGGCGTCTCAGGCACGATTGTCGAGACCGAGGCCTACCACGAGTGTGAGCCGGCTTGTCACGCGTTTGTGGGCGTCACTCCCCGCACGCGCACGCTGTTCGGTGAGCCCGGTATTGCCTACGTGTATCGCTCCTATGGCATCCACGCGCTGCTGAACGCGGTGTGCGAGCCCGCCGGTGTGGGGGCGGCGGTGTTGATCCGCGCGCTCGAGCCGTTGAGCGGGATCGAGCAGATGCGCGAGCGCCGCGGCATGGTGCGCGACCGTGACCTCTGCTCGGGGCCCGGCAAGCTCACGCAGGCGCTCGGCGTCGAGCTGTCTGAGAACGCGACCAGCCTGCTCGAGGGGCCGGTCACGATCCGCTCCGGGGACGGTCAGCGCCCGCGGGTGGTCGTAGGTACGCGCATAGGCATAACCAAGGCGGTGGAGCTGCGCTGGCGCTTCTGCGCCGCCGACAACCCACACGTGTCGCGCCCGCGACCCTAGTCGCCCGGGCTCACGCCGCCGGTGGCCCCGGTACCCGGTTTGGAGCTCGCTGGGGTTTCGGTTGAAGGGCTTGCGGGGGCCGGCGTGGCCGGCGCGGGGGTTTCGGGTGCGGGTGTCGCCGGGGTCGGGTTCGCGCCTGCGGGGGTCTGTTCGACATGGGGTGTGACGCCGGCTGGTTCGTTTGCGCCGGTGCCGTTGGCGTGCGTGTTCGGCGTCGCCCCCTGCGTTTCGCCGGTCCCGCCGGCGTGCGTGGCGCCGCCGGCGGGTGGTGGGGTGGCGGTTGTTTCGCCGCTCGAGGTCGATTCGAGCTCGGTGCCCGTGGAACCCTGCTTTGTGTGGCTGGAGGAGGCGGCGTGCTCCGCGCGTTCCTGTTCGACCTGCATCGCGGAGATCATGAAGTTATGCCAGATCAACGCGGGGAAAGTGCCACCCAAGACCGGTCCACCGTCGTAGTCGGTGGTCATTGGAATGAGGCTGTTGGGGTAGCCGACCCACACCGCGACCGTGTACTTGCTGTCCCAGCCCACGAACCACGCGTCGCCGTAGTTGGAGGTCGTGCCGGTCTTGCCGGCGGCGAACTGGCCGAGCGCGGCGTCCTTGGCGGTGCCGTACTCGAGCACCGTCTCAAGTACCGAGGTCTCGGTGCTCGCCACTTCCGCCGGCAGCACGCGCTTGGCGATCACCGTATTGAGGTCGTGATGGTGCCCGTCGGAGAGCAGTTTGTTGCCCGCGCTCACTTCCTGGATGCCCACGGGCTGCAGATTGGACACGAGCGAGCCGCTCACGCGCTCGCCGCCGTGCGCGATCGTCTCATAGGCGTGTGCCATGTCGAGCGGGGTCACGCCCACGGTCAACCCGCCGATCGTCATTGCCGGGTTGGTGGACAGCGGGGTGGTGATGCCCATATGGTGTGCAAGGTCGGCGATCCGCTGGGTTCCGACCTTCAACCCGACTTCGGCGTAGATCGAGTTGTCCGAGTAGGCCGTCGCACCGGTCAGCGTGTTCTCGCCGGTGTACGCGCCTTCGTCGTTGTGCACTTGAAACTTTTCGACGCCGTGGGGTCCACGTACGTAGAAGACCTTTTCCTTTGAAGGCCACTCCGATTCGGGGGAGATCCCGTCCTCCAGGGCTGCGGCCAGATCGAACGCCTTGAACGAGGACCCTGGCTGTCGCTCGCCCTCGGTGGCGAGGTTGAATGGGGTTTCGTCGTAGTTGCGCCCACCGACCATCGCGCGCACCTCCCCGGTTGAGTTTTCGATCGCGACGAGCGCCGAGCTGGGGCCTGCCGGGTTGGACAGATAGTTGCCGATCGCCTGTTCGGCGGCACGCTGCAGTTCGAGGTTGAGCGTCGTCTTGATGCGCAGGCCGCCGTCGAACACGCGCGGGGCGCCGTAGCGTTCGATCGCCTGCTGCTGCACCCAGCTCGTGAAGTAGCCGACATCCACCCCTTCCACCAGTGGCTGCTGGGGGGTGCCGATGTCCTGTGGCTGTGGCAGCCGCTGAGCAGTGCTCTGGTGGTAGACGGCTTTCGATATGTAGCCCTGCAGAAACATTTGTTCGAGCACGACATCGCGGCGCGTCTTGGCCGCCAGGGGGTGGTTCGCCGGGTCATAGCCAGTCGGGGACTGGATGATCCCGGCGAGCAGTGCGGCTTCGGCGGGCTCCAACTCCTGCACGCACAACTCATGGCTCGGTGTTCCGCAGCCGATGTGGTTGGGCTGCGAGCCGAAGTAGGTCTGTGCCGCCGACTCGATCCCGTATGCGCCGTTGCCGAAATAGATCGTGTTGAGGTACGCGGCGATGATCTTTTCCTTCGACCACTTGTGCGAGAGCTGATAGGCGAGCGCCGCCTCGCGCAGCTTCTCGAAGATCGTGCGGTGCGACTGCGCTTGCAGCGCGTTCTTGATGAACTGCTGCTCGATCGTGGAGGCGCCCTGCACCGTGCCTTTGTGCAGGATGTCCTGGACGAACGCGCGTGCGATTCCGCGGATGTCGACGCCGCTGTTGGTCCGAAAGCGCTTGTCCTCGATCGAGATCACCGCCTCCTTGACGATCGGGGGGATCTCCGCGGGCGTGACGATCACCCGGTTCTGTTCGCTCACGACCCCGATCGGCTTGCCGAGGTCGTCCAGCAGCACCGAGCTCTGCGCGTTCTTGTACTGCGAGAAGTTGGTGAGCGATGGCAGGTCGGACGCGACGGCCACGAAGATGCCGAACACGAACGAGATGAGGCCGAGCAGCAGGACGGCGAAGAGGATCAGCACGAAACGGAGCCTCTTCAAGCGCGGCCGGCCGCCGGCAGGCAATGCGGCTAGCTCCACCGGGACGCGAGAGTCTAGCATTGGCGCCCATGCCGAATGCCCACTTCAGGAGCACCGTGCCCGTGCCCCTCGCTTGGGGCCAGGCGCATCCAGGGCATCGGGGCCGAAGCGGGGACGGACGCCCGTATGTCGGCTGACCCGGGTTCGGGCACGTCGGTCGACGTGTCCAAGGAGATGGCCGGCAAGGCGCGTGCGCTGAGCGCAAATGCAGTGGACAGCTTGCCCGCCGGCCGTCTTGCCGAGAAGCTCGCCGAGGCCGGCGCTCAGGGTCGCCCGTTGCGCGTGAAGCTGGGGATCGATCCGACCGCGCCGGACATCCACCTCGGTCACGCCGTCGTGTTGCGCAAGCTGCGCGAGTTCCAGGACGCCGGACACCTGGTGGTGCTGATCATCGGCGACTACACAGCGCGTGTGGGCGATCCTTCCGGGCGCTCGACATTGCGCCCGATGCTCTCGGCGGCGGAAATCGAGGCCAACGCGGCCACCTTCCAAGAGCAGGCGCTGAAGATTCTCGACAGCTCACCCGAGCGCCTGGAGGTGCGGCGCAACGGCGAGTGGCTCGACATGCCGATGGTCGACCTGCTGGCGCTCGTGCGCACGACCACGGTTGCCCAGATCCTCGAGCGCGATGACTTCGCCAAGCGCTGGTCAGCCTCCGAGCCGATCTCGATGCTCGAGCTGCTCTACCCGCTGCTGCAGGGCTATGACTCGGTGGCGGTGCGCGCCGACGTGGAGCTCGGGGGTACCGATCAGAAGTTCAATCTGCTGCTCGGGCGCGACGTGCAGCGCGCCTACGACCAGCCCGAGCAGGCGATCCTGACGATGCCGATCCTCGTGGGCACCGACGGGAGCAAGAAGATGTCGAAGTCGCTGGGCAACCACATTGGCATCACCGACGAGCCCGAGCAGATGTACGGCAAGACGCTGAGCATCCCCGACGAGGCGATGGGCGAGTACTACCGGTTGCTGCTCGGTAGAGAGCCCGACGGCGAGCTTGCGCCCCGCGAGGCCAAGCGGTCGCTCGCGCGAGAACTGGTTGGGTGGCTGCACTCGCCCGAGCAGGCGATCGAGGCCGAGCGGGCGTTCGACCGCGTGTTCGTGCAGCGTGGCGCGCCCGAGGAGATCGAGGAGCTCGTGTTCGAGGTCAAGCAAGACGCCGGCGAGTCGAGCGAGGCCGGCAGCGAGAACGAGCAGCATGCGGGGGAGCGTCGGCTCGTGCACCTGCCCGCTCTGATCGCCGACGCGTTCGGCATGTCGCGCTCGGAGGCCCGCCGTCTGATCGACCAGGGTGCGGTCTCGCTTGAGGAGCTGCCGCTCGTTACAGGCGAGCACGATGTCGTGGCGGAGCGTCTGGACGGGGTCGTATTGCGCGTAGGCAAGCGCCGTTTCCGCAGATTGCGCAAGGGCTGAGGCGACAAGTCCGCTACAGGTCGGGATCTCTCGACGGACCCCATGAAGGCCCTACAAGCGCCGCAGCGGGGGAGCGCCGCAGACGTCCGTCGGCGCGATGCCCTATAGTGCCCGGGCACAGCAGCTCGGCTCTGCGACCGAGGCGGTGGGTTACGCTCGCGACACGGTCCAGAGGAGAGCGCTATACTGTACGGTCGGCCTACAAGCGCCTGCGGGCGTGGGCTGAACGGTCTCCTCTAGCGAGAAGTCCTCTCGAAGAGGCTACGACGGTCTTTGAAAACTCAACAGCATGCGCACCTATGATCGAGAATCGATCGTGGTGTGCGTCCAGGTTCGACCCGCCACGGGAATGCTTCGGCGTACTCGGTGGCGGCAAAGAGTCAAGTAGAGAAGTACCCCGTCATAGAGGGGGCCACGGTGTATGGGTCCCTATCACCTATGACAGCTTTTCGTGAAGTTCTTCACGGAGAGTTTGATCCTGGCTCAGGACGAACGCTGGCGGCGTGCTTAACACATGCAAGTGGAGCGACGAACCAGGGCTTGCCCTGGGGCAGAGCCGCGAACGGGTGAGTAACACGTGGGTTATCTGCCTTGATGACCGGGACAACCCGAGGAAACTCGGGCTAATACCGGATGTGCCCGCAAGGGGAAAGGAAGCTTCGGCCTCCGCATCGAGATGAGCCCGCGGCCCATTAGCTTGTTGGTGAGGTAACGGCTCACCAAGGCTTCGATGGGTAGCTGGTCTGAGAGGACGATCAGCCACACTGGGACTGAGACACGGCCCAGACTCCTACGGGAGGCAGCAGTGGGGAATCTTGCGCAATGCGCGAAAGCGTGACGCAGCAACGCCGCGTGGGGGAAGAAGGCTTTCGGGTTGTAAACCCCTTTCAGTTGGGACGAAGCCTCATCGGTGAATAGCCGCGTGGGGTGACGGTACCTTCACAAGAAGCACCGGCTAACTACGTGCCAGCAGCCGCGGTAATACGTAGGGTGCAAGCGTTGTCCGGAATTATTGGGCGTAAAGAGCGTGTAGGCGGCCCGACAAGTCCGCTGTGAAAGTCCAGGGCTCAACCCTGGAATGCCGGTGGATACTGTCGGGCTAGAGTCCGGAAGGGGCGAGTGGAATTCCTGGTGTAGCGGTGAAATGCGCAGATATCAGGAGGAACACCAATGGCGAAGGCAGCTCGCTGGGACGTGACTGACGCTGAGACGCGAAAGCGTGGGGAGCAAACAGGATTAGATACCCTGGTAGTCCACGCTGTAAACGATGACAACTAGATGTGGGGGGTGTCGACTCCCCCCGTGTCGAAGCTAACGCATTAAGTTGTCCGCCTGGGGAGTACGGCCGCAAGGCTAAAACTCAAAGGAATTGACGGGGGCCCGCACAAGCAGCGGAGCATGTGGTTTAATTCGACGCGACGCGAAGAACCTTACCTGGGCTTGACATGTGCCTGACCGCCATGGAAACATGGCTTCCCTTCGGGGCAGGTTCACAGGTGGTGCATGGCTGTCGTCAGCTCGTGTCGTGAGATGTTGGGTTAAGTCCCGCAACGAGCGCAACCCCCGTCGCATGTTGCCAGCATTTAGTTGGGGACTCATGCGAGACTGCCGGTGACAAACCGGAGGAAGGTGGGGATGACGTCAAGTCATCATGCCCCTTATGTCCAGGGCTACACACGTGCTACATTGGCGCATACAGAGGGCTGCGATACCGCGAGGTGGAGCGAATCCCTTAAAGTGCGTCTCGGTTCGGATTGCAGGCTGAAACTCGCCTGCATGAAGGCGGAGTTGCTAGTAATCGCGGATCAGCATTGCCGCGGTGAATACGTTCCCGGGCCTTGTACACACCGCCCGTCACACCACGGGAGTGAGCAACACCCGAAGCCGGTGGCCTAACCCGCAAGGGAGGGAGCCGTCGAAGGTGGGGCTCGTGACTGGGGTGAAGTCGTAAGTAAGTTGCGACCCGCGCCGGTAACGGCGCGTGAAAAACTCGGCTGTATGCTGGAAACTCCGAGTATCTCCTTGCTACTCGTTGTGCCGGTTGGAGCAGTTTTCCGTCCGGTGCATCAGTGAAAATGCAGGAGTGCGGACAATCAGCAGGGAAGTCGCGGAATCGCCCAACCAGGCGGTCCCGTTGACCCCTCAGAGACTACACGCCGAGCTCCTCGAGACCAGTGCTTCTGGTGCTCGGGCTTACCTCCATGGAGCAGCGCACGATGCGACGATCAGCGCAAAGCATCAGACGGTCCGCTTCGGACAATCTGACGCTCGGTGGCTGTTCGTGCTGAAGGTGTTGCTGGGTGGACTGGGAAGACGTTCATGGAGCTATCGTGAGGGCAGATCCAGAGCATTCTGGGTCTTGGAGACCTCCGTCCAAGTATTGGCGGAGCGACCCGAGTTCTCGACGCGGGAGGAACGCCTCGCTTATGCGAGGGGTTACTTTGATGCAGAGGGTGGGATGCCACGCGACCCATCCGCGAGGTTCTATATCCAGTTCGTTCAGAAGGACTATGGCGATATAGACGAGCTACGAACAATGCTCGTGTCTGAAGGCATAGATTGTGGTCGGATTCATAACCCGAGCCGCCAAGTAGATCCAGATCTATGGCGGTTCTACGTTCTGGCGTCTGGCCACGAAGCTTTCGCGACACATGTGAGTTCGTGGCACCCGAGGAAGCGAAGTCTGCTCGATGCGCGGTTTGGCATCAGGCAACGAGGATGAAGATATAGTCCACGCCCCATGGCGACATGGGGAACCACGTGAACAAGGTAGCCGTAGCGGAAGCTGCGGCTGGATCACCTCCTTTCTAGGGAGCACTAAGGTGCCCCGATCGCAACGGCCGTCAGGTCCCCTGGCTCCTTGGAGCCATCGAGATCCTGTCGGTGACTGTGCGCTCGGGCCTAGCATGTCGACCGAACCTGGCTGGATGGATGCGCAGAGCGAGGACTCCTGACTACTTGGAGGCCGCGCTAGGCGAGTCCGCAACGATGCCAGCATGCTGTTGAGTTTTGAGAGACCGGCGTCCGCCGGTGGTGGGGCAGTCGCGCAATGAGCGCGCCCGCATGAACCCAGCGCCGGCCGGCGTATACGCCTCTCGACGGTCCTTGAAAACTACACAGAAGCCACATTCAGCCGCCATCGATAAGCGGCGGCTGAAAACGGGTATCACCGGACCGATGGAGCCCACGTCCCCGCAAGGGGATGTGATCGAAATCGGTCAGATCACCGTCAAGATAGTAAGGGCGCATGGTGGATGCCTTGGCACCAAGAGTCGATGAAGGGCGTGAACGGCTGCGATAAGCCACGGTTAGGCGCTGAATAGCCTATGACCCGTGGATTCCCGAATGGGGAAACCCAGCGCTGGTAATGCGGCGTTATCCCCGGTTGAACACATAGACCGGGCGAAGACAAGCGGGGGAAGTGAAACATCTCAGTACCCCGAGGAAAGAAAATCAAAAGAGACTCCCTGAGTAGTGGCGAGCGAAAAGGGATCAGCCCAAACCCGGCAGATGTAAGCGGACATGCGTTGTCTGTTGGGGGTTGTAGGGCGTTTGTTCCGGGTCGTGTCCGGCCCGGCAGGAGTTACAAAATCATGTGGTAGTCGAAGCGTGTGGAACCACGCACCATAGAGGGCAATCGTCCCGTAGACGAAACTGCACGATCTTCTGTCAGACGTTCCTGAGTAAGTCCGCGCCCGTGAAACGCGGACTGAACCTGGGGGGACCACCCTCCAAGGCTAAGTACTCCTTGGTGACCGATAGCGGACTAGTACCGTGAGGGAAAGGTGAAAAGTACCCCGGAAGGGGAGTGAAATAGTACCTGAAACCGCGCGCCTACAAGCGGTGGGAGCAGACTTGTTCTGTGACCGCGTGCTTTTTGCATAACGAGCCGGCGAGTTACTCGTCTGCGGCAAGGTTAAGCGATGAGCGGAGCCGTAGCGAAAGCGAGTCCTAATAGGGCGACATAGTCGTAGGCGGTATACCCGAAACTGAGCGAGCTATCCATGGGCAGGCTGAAGCGGGGGTAAGACCTCGTGGAGGGCCGAACCGACCTAGGTTGAAAACTGGGCGGATGACCTGTGGATCGGAGTGAAAGGCTAATCAAGCTCAGTGATATCTGGTTCTCTCCGAAATATATTTAGGTATAGCCTCGGATAAATTACGTAGTGGCCGTAGAGCACTGTTTGGATAAGGGGCCCTACCAGGTTACCGATTTCAGGCAAACTCCGAAGACCATTACGTCTACTCCGGGAGTCAGTTGCTGGGGGATAAACTTCAGCGTCGAAAGGGAAACAGCCCAGACCGCCAGCTAAGGTCCCTAAGTACTAGCTAAGTGGGAAACGATGTTCGAGTGCATAGACAACCAGGAGGTTGGCTTAGAGGCAGCCATCCTTGAAAGAGTGCGTAACAGCTCACTGGTCAAGTGTTCGAGCGCGGACAATGTAACGGGGCTCAAGCTAGTCACCGAAGCTGCGGGTGTGTGAGGTCTTCGGACCGATCACGCGGTAGGAGAGCGTTCCCATGCCAGTAAAGCGGCGGCGTAAGCCAGCCGTGGAGGCATGGGAAGTGAGAATGCCGGCATAAGTAACGAAAGAAAGGTGAGAATCCTTTCCACCGATTGCCCAAGGATTCCTGAGTAAAGTTCGTCTGCTCAGGGTTAGTCGGGACCTAAGGCGAGGCCGAAAGGCGTAGTCGATGGCCAACAGGTTGATATTCCTGTACCACGTAACTTCCGTTTGACCGATGGGGGGACGAGGAAGGCTAAGGGAACCCAGGCGATGGTTGCCCTGGGACAAGCATGTAGGGGTGGTCCATGTTAAATGCGGGACCGCATAACCTGAGGTGCGATGTGAGCTGGCATCAAGCCGGCGACTCCCCAACGCCATACCTCCAAGAAAAGCCTCTAGGGAGGAAGCGCGTGCCCGTACCAAAACCGACACAGGTGGGCAAGTAGAGAATACTAAGGTGATCGAGATAACCATCGTTAAGGAACTCGGCAAAATTGCCCCGTAACTTCGGGATAAGGGGCGCCCCAGTAGGGTAAAACTCTTCGCGAGTCGAGCCCGAGGGGGCCGCAGTGAATTGGCTGAAGCGACTGTTTACCAAAAACACAGGTCTCTGCTAAGTCGTAAGACGACGTATAGGGGCTGACGCCTGCCCGGTGCCGGAAGGTTACGTGGAGTTGTTAGGGCTTGACCCGAAGCAGCGAAGCTAAGCCCCGGTAAACGGCGGCCGTAACTATCAGTTGACCGAGGTAGTTGTAAAACTTGGCTATATGCTGGAACACCCGTGTATCCTGCACTACGAGTTCCGTCCGAAGTGGGCGGTACCGTGAAAATGTGTCAGGTGCGGACAATCAGCAGGAAAGGTCATCTATAGAGACCATTGAGGTCTCACTCGGTAGCTTCTTGTCCGGGTTCGCACTGGGAGAGGGAAGTTTCATGATCGTCTGCCGCAAACGCGGTGACTATCGACGAAGCTTCAAGCTCTCGGCTGCCTTCAACGTCTCACAGCACGATCGCGTGCCGCTGGATCTCTTTAGGGAGACCTTGGGGTGCGGGACCATGCGTAAAGCGGGTAACGGAGGCTGGTATTGGGAGGTCAATCGACTTTCTGATCTCACCAGCCGTATCGTTCCCTTCTTTGATCGGTTTCCGATCGTGGGAGAGAAGGCGGAGGACTATCGTTTGTGGAAGAGCGCAGTTGCTCTACTTGCAAACGGTTGTCTAAGCGACCAGGACTACCACCAGGTTCTTGCTCTCCGGGAACGGATGAACCGAGGTGGGAAGAGACGTTATCGGATGGATGGAATCCTCAGAGACTATACGCCAAGCCCTCAATCTAGAGCGGTTGCGGGATGATATAGTCCGCTCTCATGGGCGACCATGAGAATCCGTCAGAAATGAGCGGATCGCTTAGGTAAAGTACCTGAGTAGTAACAGTAGGAACGGTCCTAAGGTTTCGTGAATTCGTTGCCTTAGTAAAACCTGGCTGTATGCTGGAAAACCCGTGTATCCGGAGCTACTCGCCCCTTGTGGGCAGTGACAATGCTCTAGGTGCGGACAATCAGCAGGGAAGTCGCCCACTTGTGGGTTGACCCCTCAGAGACCACACGC
This sequence comes from uncultured Solirubrobacterales bacterium, assembly GCA_963831725.1. Lineage (GTDB taxonomy): Bacteria > Actinomycetota > Thermoleophilia > Solirubrobacterales > Solirubrobacteraceae > Palsa-744. The sequence goes on along the minus strand of CAWHRF010000004.1, from coordinate 1,058,113 downwards.
CGGGGTCTACAGTGTTTGTAGGCAAGATATGGTCCGACCTGCATGGCGACATGCAGAGGTCGACAGAAATGATCGACCCGCTGAGATTTAGGTCTCAGTTAATCCCAGGTAGTGCATATCAAGGGCCTGGGAAGTAACAGCTAGAGCGAAATTCCTTGTCGGGTAAGTTCCGACCTGCACGAATGGCGTAACGACTTCAGCGCTGTCTCAACGATGGGCTCGGTGAAATTGCAGTCTCGGTGAAGATGCCGAGTACCCGCGGCTAGACGGAAAGACCCCGTGAACCTTTACTACAACCTGGTATTGGAATTCGGTGCATTTCGCTCAGAATAGGTGGGAGGCTTTGAAGCGCAGGCTGCGGCTTGCGTGGAGCCAACTTTGAGATACCACCCTTGGTGTATTGGGTTTCTAACAGCATTCCGTGAATCCGGGTGCTGGACAGTTCCAGGCGGGTAGTTTGACTGGGGCGGTCGCCTCCCAAAATGTAACGGAGGCGCGCAAAGGTTCCCTCAGCACGGTCGGAAATCGTGCGTAGAGCGCAAAGGTAGCAAGGGAGCTTGACTGCGAGACCGACAGGTCGAGCAGGTACGAAAGTAGGTCTTAGTGATCCGGCGGTAGCAAGTGGAAGTGCCGTCGCTCAACGGATAAAAGGTACTCCGGGGATAACAGGCTTATCGGGCCCAAGAGTCCACATCGACGGCCCGGTTTGGCACCTCGATGTCGGCTCGTCGCATCCTGGGGGTGAAGTCGCTCCCAAGGGTTGGGCTGTTCGCCCATTAAAGCGGTACGCGAGCTGGGTTCAGAACGTCGTGAGACAGTAAGTTAACCGTTGCTGTCTATAAATTCGGCTATATGCTGGAAAACCCGAGTATCCGGCGCTACTCGCCTCCAATGAGGCAGTGACAATGCGTCCGGTGCGGACAATCAGCAGGAAAGGCCAACTGATTTTATTTGGTTGGAATCCTCAGAGACTATACGCCGAACACAGAGAATTGATGCCTCTGTGAAGATATAGTCCGAGCTGCATGGCGACATGCAGAGTCAGGCAGAAATGACCTGGCCCACGCGACTCCGTTGGAGAGTCGGTGGTAACAAAACTGTCGGTCCCTATCTGCCGTGGGCGTTGGAGAATTGAGAGGATTTGTCCCTAGTACGAGAGGACCGGGATGAACGCACCTCTGGTGTATCTGTTGTCCTGCCAAGGGCATAGCAGGCTAGCTACGTGTGGATCGGATAACCGCTGAAAGCATCTAAGCGGGAAGCCGGCCTCAAGATGAGTTCTCCCATCCCCTAGAGGGAGTAAGGGCCCTGGTAGACCACCAGGTTGATAGGCCGGATCTGGAAGGGCGGTAACGCCTGAAGGAGACCGGTACTAATGGCCCGAGGGCTTGACGGATTTTTTATGATTCCAAGCATATGCATGTTTGGAGTGATACTCGTTGTGGCGCTGTGTAGTTTTGAAGGACCCCGAGAAGCGTGGTCTCTCGACCTTTTCCGGTGGCCTTGGCGAGGGGGAAACACCTCTTCCCATTCCGAACAGAGAAGTTAAGCCCCTCAGCGCCGATGGTACTTGGCTCGCAAGGGCCTGGGAGAGTAGGACGCCGCCGGTTTATTTACGCACACGAGCCGCCCAAAGGGCGGCTCGTGGCGTTGTTGGTTCACTCCAGAACCAGGCCCATCCGGTACTAAGGGGTCGTCGAGGACCCCGCCCCGCGCGGATGCTCCGCGCAAGATCTCTCCGGCGAGAAGGAACCGCGCGACACTCCGGCGCGAGCTCGCCCACCGACAGGACACAAACACACCTGCTCATGCGGCGCCACGATCCCAGGACGCCTCGCGTCCAGTCGGCTGCGCAAAGGCTCCCTGTGCGGGTGCTCCACCGGCTCTCTCTCGCCGTAGAAGCACTCTGCACAGGTAGGCCCCGATCCGACGTGCTCGTCCTGGTCGACCTCCCAGTCGACGCCGTAGTCGTCCTCGAGCAGCAGGAACGAGCGGATCAAACGCAGCGCGCCAACGAGGCGTTGCGTGGGCAGTTGTGTGTGCGCAGATGAGAACATGTGTTCGTACTGTAGGACTGCGTTCGGACGGAAGCGATGCGAACGCATGTACGTACGCTGATCGGGGGTGTGGGAGGCGCCGTAAGTGGCTTGTTCATGCGAAATGGAGCTGCCGAAGGATGCAATGAGAATTGCAGCTCACGCCATCGGAGTCGTCGTGGAACCCTGTGCCAGTAGGTTGCCGATAGCTCCGCCAGGGGTTCCCTCGCGGCTCGCCGCGACGATCGCCTGAAGGGTCTTGGCCCTCTCGCGCGAACTTAGGGGTTGAGATGGCTGTTAGGCTAGCCGAGCGCCTTATCGATGAGCCCGTCAGGGTGCCTCGTCGGCGCGTTCAGCTCATGGAGAAGTTTGTCATCGAAGGCGGCGCCCCGCTCTCCGGCACGATGGTTCCTGCCGGCAACAAGAACGGCGCGCTACCGATCCTTGCGGCGTGCCTGCTTACGGAGGATGAGGTGCTCGTGCACAACGTGCCGCGCATCCGCGACGTCGAAGCGATGCTCGCGATCCTGGGGTCCCTGGGTGTCACGGTCGAGTGGCGCGGCCCCAACGAAGTCGCGCTGTGTGCTGCCGACGTGCATCAGGTCGAGATCGACCCGGAACTTGCCGAGCAGATCCGTGCGTCGTTCCTGCTTGCCGGCCCGCTGCTCGCGCGTTTCGGTAACGCGATCATGCCGCCTCCGGGCGGAGACGTGATCGGCCGCCGGCGCCTGGACCCACATCTCGACGCGTTTCGCGCGATGGGCGCAAGCGTCGAGTGCAACCGCGAGATCGTTCTGAGGGCCCCCGGAGGGCTGCGCCCCAGCGACGTGTTCATGGACGAGCCGTCGGTTATGGCGACCGAGAACGCCCTGCTGGCTGCCTCGTTCACGCCGGGCACGACCGTGATCGGCAACGCCGCGTGCGAGCCTCACGTGCAGGATCTCGCGCGGATGCTCGTGAAGATGGGCGCCGACATCCAGGGGATCGGCTCCAACCTGCTGGCCGTGGGTGGCGCCAAGCGTCTGCACGGCTGCGAGCATCGCGTCGCACCCGACCACATCGAGATCGGCAGCTTCATGGCGCTTGCCGGGGTCACCGGGGGAGAACTGCGCATCAAGGACACCGTGCCCGGCGATCTGCGCATGATCCGCCTCGTGTTTGAGCGCCTCGGATTGTGCACGGTGCTCGATGGCGACGACGTGCTCGTACCGGGATCTCAAAAATTGGTTGTTCAATCGGACGTGGGCGACTACAAGGGCAAGATCCAGGACGGCCCGTGGCCCGCGTTCCCGGCCGATCTCACCTCGATCGCGGTCGCGCTCGCCACCCAGGCCGAAGGGTCGATCCTCGTGCACGAGTGGATGTTCGAGAATCGGCTGATCTTCGCCGACAAGCTGATCCTGATGGGCGCGGACATCGTCATGTGCGACCCCCACCGCGCGATCGTCACGGGGCCACGCCGCTTGCGCGGTGAGCGCGTCGAGTCGCCCGACATTCGTGCGGGCATGGCGATGTTGCTGGCCGCGCTGTGCGCGGAGGGACGCTCGGAGATCGGCAACATTCGCCAGATCGACCGCGGCTACGAGCGCATCGATGAGCGCCTGCGCGAGCTGGGCGCGCGCATCGAGCGAGTAGCCACAGAGCCGGTACACGTATAGACGCGAGCGCTGCCGACCGGGTGCGGGTCGCGAGGTGCGGTCCCGCGGGACTGCCACACCGCCTCCCGTCGCCGCGGTCCGCTTGAATAGCACACCGATGATCCACCCGATCCCCAGCGGCACCCGCGACGTGCTCCCCGACGAGACGCGCGAGGTGCGCGCCATCACCGACGCGCTGCGCGGCATGTTCGAGCACCACGGTTACGGCGAGGTGTACACGCCCGCGCTCGAGTACGAGTCTGTGCTGGCCCGCGCCGACATGGCCGGCGCGCAGCCCGCCTACCGCGTGTTCGACGAGACCGGCGCGGTGCTGGTGCTGCGCTCGGACATGACGGTGCCGATCGCACGCGTGGTCGCCACTCGCTATCCGAGCGTCGAGCCGCCCTTGCGCTTCTGTTATCTGGCCCACTGCTACCGCGGCGTGCGACCCCAGCGGGGCCAGCCACGGGAGCTGTTGCAAGCCGGTATCGAGCTGATCGGCGCACCAGCCCCGCACGGCACCGCGGAGGCGCTGAGCGTGCTGTGCGCGGCGCTCGACGCGGTCGGCCTGGAGGGCTACCGCATCGGCCTCGGCGACGCATCGCTGTTCCCCACGCTGATGGCGAGCCTCGGCGTGCCCGAGCAGGCACGCGCGGGATTGCTTGCCGCTCTTGCCAATCGCGATTTCGTGGCACTCGAGCAGGATCTCGCCGCGCTCGATATCTCCGCCCACGCGCGGCAGCTGTTGCTGGAGGTGCCCCAGCGTCGCGGGGGGCCCGGTGTGCTGGACGCCTCGGCCGATGCCGCGGTAGATGCGGCGGCGAACATGCGCGAGGTACACGAGCTGCTGGCGCCGCACGTCGCCGAGCGTGTGATCTTCGACCTTGGGCTGGTGCGCAGCATCGGCTACTACACCGGTGCGGTGTTCGAGGTGTACGACCCCGCGCTCGGCGCGCCGATCGGCGGTGGGGGACGCTACGACGAGCTGCTCGGGCGTTTCGGGCGCTCGCTGCCGGCGGTTGGGTTCGCGATCGGGGTCGAACGACTGCACATCGCGCTCGCGGGCGAGGAGCGCGGTATGCCGGGCGGCGCCGATCAGGCGGTCGCACGCGGAGGCTCCACGGACGGGCCCGGGCACGCTGGAGCCCCGCTGCGATGAGCACCATCAACGGCCTCACGATCGCCGTGCCGCGCGGGGCGCTGTTCGGCGAGACAGTCGACCTGCTCGCGAATCTCGGGCTCGACACCGCCGAGCTGCGATCCAACGACCGCAAGCTGCTGTTCGAGGACATCGGCGTGATCACGATGCGCCCCTCCGACGTGCCCACGTATGTGGAGTCGGGGGCCGCCGACATCGGCATCACCGGCAAGGACGTGCTGCTCGAGCAGGCCGCACACGGATCTGACGATCCCGCGCGCCGCGAGGTGTACGAGTTGCTCGACCTAGGCTACGGGCGTTGCACGATGGTGCTCGCCGGCAAGGCGGGCCCAGATCCGGCGGCGGAGGCGTTGCGTCGTCTCGGCGTGATGCGCGTCGCCACCAAGTACCCGCGCATCGCCGAACGCTACCTGGAGCAGACCGGCCGCCAAGCGGAGATCGTGGAGGTGAAGGGCTCGGTCGAGCTTGCGCCGTTGACGGGCATGGTGGAGGCGATCGTCGACTTGACCGCGACCGGCACCACGCTGCGCGAACACGATCTGATCGTGCGCGAGGAGATCGTTGAGTGCACCGCGCGCCTGATCGCCAACCCGGTGGCCCACAAGCTGCGCGCGCAGGCGATCGACGAACTGCTGGGGCGGTTGCGTGCGGGTTGAACGGCTTGCGCCGGCGGACGTTCAGCGCCACGGCGGCCCCGCCGGTGTCGCCCGGCACCTGCGCAAGCTGATCGACGAGGGGCAGGGCATCGAGGAGACGGTTGCCGCGATCCTCGCGCACGTGCGCGCGGAGGGCGATGAGGCCGTGGGCGAGTACACGCGTCGCTTCGACACGCGCGGCGAGCGGCCACGCGAGCTGTGTGTGGCGGCGGCGGAGCTCGACCAGGCGCTCGAGCAGATGCCACTTGACGTGGTTGCGGGGTTGCAGGTGGCGATCGCCAATGTGGCGCGCGTGGCCGACGCGCAGGTCGGCGCCGAGCAGGTTCCCGTGGAGCTCGCGCAGGGACATACGGTGACGACGCGCGAGCTGCCGGTTGCCGCCGCCGCCGTGTATGCGCCCGGCGGTCGAGCCGCGTATCCGAGCACGGTCGTGATGGGGGTCGTGACCGCCCGCGCCGCGGGAGTGCTCGACGTGGCGGTGTGCACGCCTCCCGGTCCCGATGGTCAGGCTCATCCGGCGATCCTCGCCGCGTGCAGGCTGTGCGGTGTGGAGCGCGTCTACAGAATGGGTGGCGCCCAGGCGATTGCCGCGCTGGCCTATGGCACCGAGTCGGTGGCGCGCGTTGACGTGGTGGTGGGACCCGGCAACCTGTACGTGCAGGAAGCCAAGCGGCGGCTCTCGCACGTGGTCGGTATCGACGGGTTCGCCGGGCCCAGCGACCTGCTGGTCGTGTTCGGCTCCGATGTCGACCCGCGCTTGGTTTCACTGGACCTGCTCGCTCAAGCCGAGCACGGCGCGGGCAGTCTCGTCGCGGCAGCTTCGACCTCGCGCGAGGCGCTCGACGCGCTGCAGAGCGAGATCGAGCGCGAGGCGGTGTCGTGGCCCGAGCTTCAGCCGGATGGGTGTGTGCTGATCGAGTGTGCCTCGCCGAGCGACGCGGTCGAGCTGGCCAATGCGTTCGCGCCCGAGCACCTGCAGTTGATGGGGTCGGCCGAGCAGGCGCTCGCGCCCAAGGTGCGCACCGCCGGCTGTCTGCTGCTGGGACGCAATGGCGCCACCGCGTTCGGCGACTACACCGCGGGCTCCAACCACGTGCTGCCGACTGGGGGTGCCGCGCGCTTTGCCTCCACGCTGTCTCCGCGCCACTTCCGCCGGCGGATGTCGGTCGTGGAGATCGGCGATGAGGCCGCCGTCAAGCTGGCCGCTGCCGGTGCGCCGGTCGCGCGTGCGGAGGGATTTCCGTTGCACGCGGCGTCGATGTTGGCCCGAGTGCGTGACAATGAGGGCATATGAGTAGAGAGGCATCGATCGAGCGCAAGACTGCGGAGACCGACGTGCGCCTGAAGCTCGCGCTCGACGGCACCGGAGGAGGCACCCGTAGGACCGGGGTGGGCTTTCTGGACCACATGCTCGACCTGCTCGCGCGCCATGCGCGGTTTGACCTCGATCTGAACGTCACTGGCGACTTGCAGACCGGCGCCCACCACACGGCTGAGGACACCGCGATCGTGCTCGGCCAGGCGCTCGACCGCGCGCTCGGCGATCGAGCGGGCATTTACCGATATGGATACGGGGTCGTGCCCATGGATGAGGCGCGGGCCAGCTGCGCCATAGATATCTCCGGCCGTCCGTTCACGTTGTTCGACGCGACGCTGCCCCCGGGCGCCACCGGCGGCTTTGACCACGAGCTGACGGAGGAGTTCTTCAGGGCTTTGGCCAACTCGGCGAAGCTGACCCTGCACCTGGAGGTGCAGGCGGGCACGAATGCCCACCACATGATCGAGGCGCTGTTCAAGGCGTTTGCGCGTGCGTTGCGCCAAGCGGTGGCGCTTGACCCCACCGAGAGCGGTGTGCCGAGCACGAAGGGAACGCTCACCTCATGAGCGTTGTCGACAACGAGATGGGCGCCCGCAAGCTGCTTGACGAGCCGATCGAGATCGCGGTCGTGGACTACGGCATGGGCAATCGCCGCTCTGTCGAGAAGGCGTTCGAGCATATTGGCGCCAGCGTGATCGTCACGCGCGATCCCGAGCGCTTGCGCTCTGTCGCCGGTCTGGTGGTACCGGGCGTGGGCGCTTTCCCGCGAGGGATGGCCAGTCTGCGTGAGCTCGGTCTCGACGAGCTGCTGCGCGAGCGTTTGCGCAGCGGCACTCCGGTGCTCGGCATCTGCCTCGGGATGCAGCTCGCATTCGAGCGTTCGACCGAGCAGGGCGGCACTCAGGGATTGGGCGTGATCGCCGGGGAAGTACGGCCATTGGAGCACGGTGAGCTGAAGCTTCCGCACATCGGCTGGAACGAGGTCAGCTTCAGCTCGCCCTCACCGTTCACCGAAGGCTTGCCGGAGCGTTGCGCGTTCTACCACGTCCACTCCTTCGCGCCGGTGCCGGCCGAGCGCGAGGACATCCTCGGTACCGCCGTATATGGCGCGCCGTTCGCAAGCGTTGTCGCCCACGGTGGCTTCTATGGCGTGCAGTTTCACCCGGAGAAGTCCTCCGCCGCCGGACTGCGATTGCTGGCGAACTTCGCGCGCATCTGCGCCACGGCCACCGTGCCCGTGAGCTCGTGAAGCTCTATCCCGCGATCGACATGCTCGACGGCAAGGCCGTGCGGCTCGTGAAGGGCGATTTCGATGCCAAGAAGGTCTACGACGAGGATCCTCTCTCTGCCGCGCGTGGGTGGGTGGCCGCCGGGGCGCGCTTCCTGCATGTGGTGGATCTGGACGGAGCACGCGCGGGTGCGCCTGCGAACGTCGAGCATCTGGAGCGCATCGTCAGCAATCTGGGTGTTCCCGTTCAGTTCGGCGGCGGTCTGCGGTCGCTCGCTGCGATCGAGGAATCGATCGAAGCGGGCGCCGAGCGCGTGATTCTCGGCACCGCCGCGTTCACCGACCCGACCCTGCTCGAGCGTGCGCTCGAGCGGTGGCCCGGCCGCGTGCTGGTGTCTGTGGACGTGCGCGACGGGCAAGTCGCGACCGCCGGCTGGACCGAGACGATCGACGGCGATCCTCGGGAGGTGATCGCCGCTCTGGCGCGGCGTGGGGCGAGCGAGCTCGTGTACACGAACGTTGACCGTGACGGAATGCTCGAAGGGCCCGACCTGCAGGAAGTCGGGCGTGTGGCCGAGGCGGTGAGCGGCAGCTTCATCTACTCGGGCGGGATCGGTGGGCTCGCCGATCTCCAGGGTCTCGCGCGCCTGAAAGCGCCAAATCTCGCTGGGGTGATCGTCGGCAAGGCGCTGTACGAGCGGCGCTTCACGGTCGCCGAGGCGATCGCCGCGCTGAGCGACTCAAACAATTAGTCGACTTTCGGGTAGGAAGACGCTCGCGTGCTCGCTACCGTGAGCACGTGCACTACAAGCGCGTGATCCCATGCCTGGATGTCGCGGACGGCCGTGTCGTGAAGGGCGTCGAATTCCTCGACATCCGCGATGCGGGCGACCCGGTGGAGCTTGCGGCCCACTATGACCGCGAGGGTGCCGACGAGCTCGTGTTCCTCGACATCGCAGCCACGCACGAGCGGCGCGAGACGATCGTGAAGCTCGCGCGCAACACTGCCGACGACGTGTTCGTGCCGTTTACGATCGGTGGCGGGATCCGCTCGGTGCGAGACGCCCAAGCGGTGCTCGACGCGGGCGCCGACAAGGTCTCGGTCAACTCCGCCGCGCTCGAGCGCCCCGAGCTGATCGACGAGCTTGCGGCCGTGTTCGGGGCGCAGTGCGTGGTGCTCGCGATCGACGCCAAGGCTGTGCCGGAGCAGGACGGTCGCTGGGAGGCGTATGTGGCCGGTGGTCGCACTTCCACGGGCCGCGACGCGGTGCAATGGGCGCGCGAGGCAACGGGTCGCGGGGCGGGCGAGATCCTGCTCACCAGCATGGATCGCGACGGCACCAGCGACGGCTATGACCTGCCGCTGATCGCTGCGGTCAGCACGGCTGTTGACGTGCCCGTGATCGCCTCGGGTGGAGCGGGCGAGTTGCACCACCTGGTCGAAGCGCTGCAAGCAGGAGCCGACGCGGTGTTGTGTGCTTCGATCTTCCATTACAACCGACACACGATCGCGCAGGCCAAGGCTCATTTGGCGGAGGCTGGTATCCCTGTTCGCATCGGATGACAGTCCGGCGGTATTGGAGCGCCTGCGCACGCTCCCAGGCGGCCCTGAGCTGCTTGCGGTATCGGCAGAGCACGACGGCGAGGTCGAGTTGGTCGGGGGCGCCGTTCGCGACATTCTCTTGGGGCTTGTCCCGCGAGAGCTGGACGTGGTTGTCGTCGGCGACGTGCACGTCTTCGCGACTGCTCTCGCTCGGCGTTTGAAGCTGCTTGCGAGCGAGGGTTCACACGAGTGCTGCGAGGCGACCTACCACGAGCGCTTCAATACGGTGCTCGTTCGTTGGGGGTCTGGGGAGATCGACATCGCCATGCGTCGCACCGAGAGCTATCCCTCGCCCGGCGCCCTTCCGGAGGTCGCGGCCGGCACGCCGGAGCAGGATCTCGCGCGCCGCGACTTCACGATCAATGCAATCGCCGTAGCGCTCGGCGGAGATCGGCGCGGTCGGGTGCGTGCGGTTGCGGGAGCGCTCGAGGATCTCGCGGCGCGGCGTCTGCGGGTGTTGCACGACCGCAGCTTTCTCGAGGATCCAACGCGCCTGCTGCGCCTCGCGCGCTACGCGTCCAGGTTGGACTTCGAGGTGGATCCGCACACCGCCTCCCTCGCGCAGGACGCGATCGCGGCGGGTGCATTGAGAAGCCTCTCGGGCGAGCGTCTCGGTGCGGAGCTGCGGCTCGCATTCGCCGAAGCGGACCCCGTGGCTCCGCTCGCGGAGCTTGACCGCATGGGCGTGCTGGCCGCATGGGAGCCGGGGGTGAGTTTCGATGAGCACGTGGTGCGCACGGGGCTCGAGATTCTCCCCGAGGACGGCTGCAGATCGGTGATGCTTGCGGCCTCATTGCTGCTCGAGCTCACCGATCGGCTCGACGATGAAGATACGGAGCCCTCGATGCGCGGGTTTCTGTACGACCTGCAGCTTCCCTCCGGTGAGGCGCGCCGCGCGTTCGGGGCCGCGGTCAGCGCCGCGTTTGCGATCGACAACGTGGACGGCGCCGAGACCACCGCGGAGCTGCTCGAGCTGGCGCTCGGCACGCCGGTCGAGTCACTGGCGCTCGCCGCCGCGGTCTGCGAGATGGAGGCGGGGCCAGGGTCCTACGGCAGACGGATCATCGAAGAGTGGCTGCGCGAGCGACGCCACGTCGAACTGCAGGTCACCGGTGACGATCTGATCGCGGCTGGGGTGCCGGAGGGACCGGAGGTGGGGGTCCGCTTGGAAGAGTCCTACAAGCTGCTGATGGAAGAACGGATCGAGCCGGGCCGCGAGACCGAGTTGCGGGCCGCGCTTGAAGCGAGCATATGAGCGCCGTGGCGCTCGAGCTTCCGGGAGCGGGACGTGCGCTGTTCACGGATCGCTCTCACGGCAACCTGTCGAGCGTGGGCGGCGAGCAGGCCGAGCATGGCCTACAGGCACGCGAGCGACTGTGTGAGATTGCCGGTGCTCGGCACCTCATCCGTGGCTATCAGGTCCACGGAACGGTCGTCGGGAGAGTGTTCGAAGACGGCTCCAGGCCAGGTTTGCCAAGCGCGTTCGAGCCCCAGGACGGCGCCCGGCAACCCACCTTCCAGGCGGATGGCCACGCGGTCGCGGCGCCCGCGGTCGCGGCGATGGTGCTCACCGCCGACTGCATTCCCGTGGTGCTCGGCGCGGAGGGAGCCGTCGCGGCATTGCATGCAGGTTGGCGCGGTCTTGCCGCCGGTGTGCTCGAGGAGGGTGTACGGGCGCTGCGCGAGATCGGCGGCAGGGGAGAGATGGTCGCTTTCGTGGGTCCGTGCGCGGGGGTCTGTTGCTATGAGGTCGGCGAGGAGGTGCATGCGGCGTTCGATGGCGTACCGATCGGCGATCGACGGGATCGCCGATCGGCCAGCAACGGCCGCTCGATCGACCTGCGCGCGATCGCACACGAACGACTGCTGGCGGCGGGGGTGACACAGGTGCGGGATGTGGACGTGTGCACGATCTGCGACGAGCGCTACTTCTCCCACCGGCGCGAAGGTGCGCGCGCGGGACGCCAGGGCGCGGTCGCATGGTTGAGCTGATCGAGGGCTTGGAGGTCAAGCGCGTGCGGGCCAACCTGGCTGCCGTGCGCGCGGAGGTCGCGCAGGCCGCTGAGAGCGTGGGACGAGACCCCGGCGAGGTCGAGATCCTCGCGGCCGGCAAGTATGTGACGAGCGATCGGCTGCCGGTGCTTGCCGAGGCCGGGATAACGCTTGTCGGAGAGAACCGCGCTCGGGATCTCAGCACGAAGCTCGCCGCCCACGGCGAGCTGTTCACATGGGATTTCATCGGTGCGTTGCAGAGCAAACACGTGCGCTCGATCGTTGCGCACGTGCGCATGATCCACTCGCTCTGGAGCGACTCTGCGCTGCGAGAGCTCGAGCGCCACCTCGATCGCGCACGCCCTGGCCTGCGGGTGCTGGTCGAGGTGAACCTCGCCGGCGACCCCGCCAAGGGTGGCATCCCCCCGCAACAGCTCGATGCGTTCATCGCCCGCTCGCCGGTGCCTGTGGCGGGGTTGATGACGATGCCACCGCTGGCATCCGACCCCGAGCAGAGCCGCCCTTGGTTTGCCGGGTTGCGTGAGCTCGCCCAGGAGCGCGGTCTACGCGAGCTGTCGATGGGCACCACCCAGGACTTCGCCGTGGCGGTGCAGGAGGGCGCCACGATCGTGAGAATCGGCACGCGGTTGTACGCTTAGGGTCGGAGAACGCGGTTCTGACCCCCGCTCGTCGCGTGACGGGATGCTCGCCAAGAGCAGGGAAACGTCCGTTTTCACCGAAAACGCCCTCTACATATGGCATTTCGAGATTCCTGGCATCGCGCACTCGTGTACTTCGGCTTGGCCGAGGAGTATCACGACGACTACGAGGAGGAGCCCCACGAGGAGGAGATCGCAGATCGCTATCGCGAGCGACCCAACGTGCGACGGCTCTCCCCGCGTCGCCGGCGCGACGAGTTCGACGAGATCTTTCCCGAGGACGAGCCTCGTGGACGCTCCACGACGGTGCTGCGCCCGGTCGGCCGTGGCGGCGGCAACGGCGACGTGCGCGTGCACCTGGTGATCCCCAAGTCATTCAACGACGCCCAGCAGATCGCCGACAAGTTCAAGGACTCGATCCCGGTGATCCTCAACCTGCAGAGTGCCGACACCGACCTGTCCAAGCGCTTGATCGACTTCGCCAGCGGTCTCACCTACGCGCTCGACGGTGGGATGCAGCGGATCGCCGACAAGGTGTTCATGCTCACCCCGCGCAACGTCGAGATCTCAGCCGAGGAGCGCGCCCGGTTGATCGAAAAGGGCTTTTTCAACCAAAGCTAGCCGGCCGCTCCGGCCGGTAGCCTGATTGCCCTATGGATATCGGTCTGATCGGCTGCGGCAACATGGCACGCGCGATGGCTCGCGGATGGGGTCGGCCCGTGCTCTGCTTCGATCCGGTCCTCGAACGGGCGCAGACGCTCGCGCAGGAGTTGGGGGGAGAGGCACTCGGCTCAAACGCCGAGGTGGCTGCGCGCGCCGATCTGGTTGTGCTCTGTCACAAGCCCGCTCAACTGGGCAAGATCGCCGCGGAGGTGGCGCCCGCTGGGAAAGCCATCGCGTCGATCCTGGCCGCGACGCCTCTGTCGAAGCTGCAGAGCAGCTACCCCGAGGTCCCCGTCTATCGCTTCCTGCCATCGCTTCCGGCCGAAGTTCGTGGCGGGGCGATCGTGCAGGCGAGCGATCCAAAGCGCGGGCCGGGACACGCCGATACGCCCCTCGACACCGAAGTGCGCGAACTGTTTGCCGAGCTCGGCACGCTTGTGGTGCTGGATGACTCGCTCGTGGACGTGGCGATGGGTCTGATGTCCTGCGCCCCCGCATACGTTGCGCTGGTGGCCGAGGCGCAGGTGGATGCGGGTACGCGTCGCGGCATCCCGCCCGCTCAAGCATCGGTGCTCGTCACAGCGACGCTCGCCGGCACCGCCGAGCTGTTGCGCCGGCGCGACTACGACACGCTCGCGGTGCGCCGCGAGGTCACCTCTCCCGGAGGGCTCACGGCACGCGGCCTGGCGGCCCTGGAGCGTGGGGGTCTGCGGGCGGCGTTTGACGACGCGCTCGACGCCGTGCTCGGGGAGCAGCAGCGGTGATCCTTGTGCTTGCCAGCGCGCGAAGCGAAATCGCCGGCTACCTGTCGACGCTGATCTACGTCTACACGCTGCTGATCATCCTCCACATCGTCGTGCAGCTGCTGTTCTCCTTTGGCGTCAAACCGCCCTACTCGCGTGCGTCGGATGCCGTGCTCACGTTCCTGCGCGACGTGTGCGAACCGTATCTGCGCATCTTCAGGCGCTTCATTCCGATGTTCGGCTCGTTTGACTTCAGCCCGATCGTGGCGATCATCGTGCTGTCGGTCGTGGGCAATCTGCTCGTCGGCCTGATCCGCGGTTGACCGACATCCCCACCCACCCGGGTCATGCCAGACGTTCGGCTCTGGCGTGGCTGTGGGCTGCGCTCGTGATGATCGTCGTGGTCGCAGTCGACCAACTCTCGAAGTCTGTGGTGCGCTCCTCGATCGTGCCGGGCGAAACGCGTGGCGTGCTGCCGGGCATCCAGCTTGTGAACACACGCAACCAGGGCGTGGCCTTCGGGTTTCTCCCGGGGCATCACGTGGCGGTGACCGTGCTTGTGGGCGTCGCTTTGCTGGTGCTGCTCGTCTACTTCGCCCGCAACCGTGACAAGCCGCTGATCTGGCTGCCGACCGGGATGCTGCTCGGAGGCGCGCTTGGCAACGTGCTCGACCGTGTGCGTGTCGGGTCGGTGACCGACTTCATCAAGTTCCCGCTCGGCTGGCCGCCGTTCAATCTCGCGGACGCCTCGATCACGATCGGTGTGCTCCTGCTCCTGTTCGTCATCGAGCGACCGAGGTGAGCGCTGAGGTGGCGCCAGAGTTGAGGATCGCATGGCAGGACGAGTATCTGCTGGTGGTCGACAAGCCCGCGGGTCTGGTGGTCCACCCAGCGCGCGGCCACCGCGAGGGCACGCTCGCACAGTTGCTGGCAGGGACTGCCGCCGGTGGCGAGTCGGAGCGTGCCGGGATCGTCCATCGACTGGATCGCGACACCTCCGGACTGCTCGTGGTCGCTTGCACGGAGGAGGCTCATCGATTGCTCCAGGACGCCTTGCGCAAGCGCTTGATCGAGCGCGAATACCTCGCGCTGGTCGAGGGCTTGCCGCCGGCACGCACCGGCACGATCGAGGCTCCGATCGGTCGTCACCCGCGCATCCGCACGCGCATGGCGGTGGGCGGCAGTGGGAGTCGCGAAGCTCGAACGCACTTCACGCTCGATCGCGCGTTGCGCGAGTTCTCGCTGCTGCGCCTGCGTCTGGATACGGGCCGCACCCACCAGATTCGCGTGCACATGCAGGCGATAGGCCATCCGGTGTGTGGCGATCCCGAATATGGCACGCCCGGGCTGCTTGGTTTGCATCGACAGTTCCTGCACGCCACTCGCCTGGCCTTTGCCCATCCGCTGAGCGGGGAGCGGATCGAGGTCGATTCGCCGCTGCCGGAGGATCTGCGGGATGCGTTGAGCCGAGCGGAAGGCGAGAGCGGCGACTGAGTCGCCGGCCTTCGGGTATCCTGGAAGGTCGTATCCAACCTAACGCCGTGCGGTTGTGGACGCGGCCCTGCCCGAGCAACGCCATCAGTGAGCGCCACTCGGGTCCGCTGCACACCGTTCGGATCAACGAGATGACATAAAGGGAGCACCCGTGAGCGAAGTAGGAATCGCGGAGCTGCTTGAGGCCGGAGTCCATTTCGGTCATCAAACACGCCGCTGGAACCCAAAGATGCGCCGCTTCATACATGGCGAGCGCAACGGCATTTACATCATCGATCTGTTGAAGACCGCTGCGCTGCTGCGCCAGGCTCAGGAAGTCGCGGCACAGATCGCCCACCGTGGCGGGACCGTGCTGTTCGTCGGCACCAAGAAGCAGGCTCGCGACGCGATCAAGGAGGTCGCGGAGGCCGCCGACATGCCATATGTCAACCACCGCTGGCTGGGTGGCCTGTTGACCAACTTCCAAACGATCAATCAGCGCATCCGGCGCTTGCACGATCTCGAACGCTATGAGAGCGAGGGACAGCTCGCGCTGCTGCCGACGCGCGAGCGGATGGCCGCCCAAGCCGACCTCGCGAAGCTGCGCGCCAACCTCGGTGGGGTGAAGAACATGCAGCGCACCCCCAACGCGCTGTTTGTAATCGACCTGAACGTCGAGGCGATCGCCGTGCGCGAAGCCCAGCGGCTGCGCATCCCGATCATCGGCCTCGTCGACACCAACTGCGATCCCGACGGGATTGACTACGTGATCCCCGGCAATGACGATGCGATGCGCTCGTGTGCGCTGATCGCCAAAGCGATCGGCGACGTGGTGGCCGAAGGGCACTCCGTGTTCCGTGCCGAGGAGGAGAAGGCCCGTCAGGAACGCGTCGAGCAGGCGCGTCGGGAGGCGGAGGAGCGCGCCCGTCGCGAAGCCGAGGAACAAGCCAAGCGCGAGGCTGAGGAACAGGCCGCCAAGGAGGTAGCGGAGAAGCAGGCCGCGGCGGCGGCAGCCGCTCAGGCGGCAGCCGCGAGCGCCGCGGAGCCGCCGGCGCAGGCAGCCACGCCCGCCGTCGAGCAACCTCAGGCAGCCGCTCCCGCTTCCGTGCAGCCACAGGCCCCTGCGCAGGCCACACCAACACCACCGCCGGCCACGCCACCGCCGGCCCCCGCGGAGGCGGCCAAGCCGCAGGCAGAGCCGACGGTCGCGAAGGCTACGCCGCCACCCGCGGCCGAGCCCGAGTCTCAAGCAGCGCCGGAGCCTCCAGCGCAAGCAGCTCCGGCGGCTGTCGCCGAGGCGCCGAGTGCGGACGCATCGGCGGAGCCGACGACAGAGACCCCTGCGACGACAGAGGCGCCTGCTGAGCAGGGGCAGGAGGCACCGGCAGCACAGGAGAGTGCGTCGTGAACGCGGTTGAGATATCCGCCAAGGACGTAAAGGCGCTGCGCGATCGCACGGGCGCGGGCATGATGGACTGCAAGAAGGCCCTCGCCGAGGCGGAGAACGACATCGAGAAGGCGATCGAGCTGCTGCGCTTGAAGCAGGGCAAGAAGATCCAGGATCTCGGCGAGCGCACCGCCACAGAGGGCACCGTGCAGGCCTACATCCATGCGGGTGCGAAGGTGGGTGTGCTGATCGAGGTCGACTGCAACACCGATTTCGTTGCCACCAACGAGGATTTCGTCACGTTTGCGCGTGACGTTGCGATACAGATCGCGGCCACGCCCACCGTGGGGTATGTCAGTCGTGAGGACGTGCCCGCCGAGACGCGCGACGCGGAGGCCCGCATCTACGAGCAGGAGGCTGCTGAGAAGCCGGAGAACATTCGCGAGAAGATCGTCGCCGGCAAGCTCGATTCGTGGTATCGGACGATCGTGCTGCTGGAGCAGGAGATGCACAACCCGAAGTTCGAGGGCAAGACCGTGCAACAACTGCGCGACGAGCTGACCGCGAAGACCGGCGAGAATGTGGTCATAAGACGCTTCGTGCGTTTTGCGATAGGCCAGTAGCCCTCCACCGGATAGGCTCTGGCGTCGATGGGCTCTCCTGCCTTCAAACGCATCTTGCTGAAGCTCTCCGGCGAGGCCCTGATGGGCTCGCTGGAGTACGGCACCGACCCCGATCGCGTGACCGCGGTTGCGCGTCAGGTCTCCGCGGTGCGCGACCAGGGTGTCGAGGTCGCGATCGTGGTTGGCGCGGGCAACATCTTCCGCGGGATGACGGGCGTGGCCGAGGGCATGGATCGCTCGACAGCGGACTACATGGGAATGCTTGCGACGGTGCTCAACGCACTGCCGCTACAGGACGCTCTGGAGCGGGCGGGCACGAACACGCGAGTGCAGTCGGCGCTTGGGATCTCCGAGGTGGCCGAGCCGTATATCCGCCGCCGCGCGATGCGTCATCTGGAGAAGGGGCGCGTGGTGATCTTCGCGGCGGGCACAGGCAACCCGTTCTTCACGACCGACACCGCCGCCGCGCTGCGCGCCGCCGAGATCCATGCGGAGATCATCCTGATGGCCAAGAACGGGGTGGAGGGCGTGTATAGCGCCGATCCAGCGCTTGATCCCACCGCGCGGTTCATCCCGCAGATCACCCACATGGAAGCGATCGAGCGGCGTCTGCGCGTGATGGACTCAACAGCGCTTGCGCTGTGCATGGAGAACTCGATGCCATTGAACGTGTTCAACATGGACGACGAGACCAACATTCCAAGGATCGTGTCAGGTGCTCGTGTGGGGACGCTGGTGAGCACATGACCTCAACGAGAGGAGCCGGCGATGGCCGCTGAGATGATCGATGCCCTGCTTGACGACGCTCGCGAGCGGATGGCCAAGTCGCTCGAGTCGACCCAGCACGAGTTTGCCTCCGTCAGAACGGGTCGCGCGAGCCCGGCGCTGCTGGAGCGCGTGGTGGTCGACTACTACGGAGCGCAGACCCCGCTCAACCAGCTCGCGACGATCTCAGCTCCAGAGGCGCGTCTGATCACCGTGCAGCCTTACGACAAGTCCTCGATCAAGAACATCGAGAAGGCGATCAACGAGTCCGACGTGGGATTGAACCCTTCCAACGACGGCAACCTGATTCGCCTTGTCGTGCCGGAATTGACCGAAGATCGCCGCAAGGAGTTGGTCAAGGTGGTGCGCAACCTTGCCGAGGACGGACGCATCGCGATCCGCAACGTCCGCCGCGACACGATGCAGCAGTTGCGCGATCTGAAGTCAGAAGGGGAGGCCGGCTCCGACGACGAGCATCGCGCCGAGGTGGAACTGCAGAAGCTCACCGACGGCAACATCGGGGACCTCGAGGCGGTGTTGAAGGTCAAGGAGGAGGAGATCCTCGAGGTGTGATGGTCTTTAGGGTCGTCGCACCGAGCTCCAAAGGGGCGTCAGAGGGCAGGCGGACGTGATGGGTGCCTCGCTGGATGAGCAGGAGCCCGGGGGGCATGGGAGTCGCAGTGCCGACGCGCGCTACGTGGCGATCATCACCGACGGCAACGGACGCTGGGCGCGTGCCCGTGGGATGACGGTCAACGAGGGTCACAGTGCCGGTGCCGACAACGTGAAGGCGCGTTTGCGCGATGCGGTGGATCTCGGGATCGAGGAGCTCACCGTTTATTCGTTCTCCACCGAGAACTGGTCGCGCCCGGTCGAGGAGGTGCGGGGCTTGATGGAGATGTTCGCCAAGCGCATATCGAGCGAAACGCCGGAGTTGCACGAGGAAGGTGTGCGAATGCGGTTCGTCGGTCGCCGCGAGGGGATCGACCCGGACCTCGTGGAGCGCATGAGCTGGGCCGAAGGGTTGACCGACGCGAACACGCACATCACGCTGTTTGTCGCATTCAACTACGGCGGACGAGCCGAGATCCTCGATGCGGCTCGTGCGTTTGAAGGCGGCGGCGAGGAGGAGTTCCGCAAGCATCTCTACGCCCCGGAGATGCACGACCCGGATCTGATCATTCGTACCAGCGGCGAGCGGCGCTTGTCGAATTATCTGCTATGGCAGTCGGCCTATTCCGAGCTGGTGTTCCGCGATGAGCTGTGGCCCGACTTCTCCCGTGAGGCGTTGCGCCAGTCGCTGGCGGAGTTCTCGGAGCGCCGTCGCCGGTTCGGCGGGCGCTAGCGCGATGGCGGCGCGCCGCACATCGGCCCGTGCGGGCTTCTCCGGTGGCGCCAATCGCGCGGGAGGCTCGGATGTGGGCTCGCGCATCCTGTTCGCGCTGCCGATGATCGCGCTTGCGCTGTTCCTCGTGATCGAGGGGGGTGCGGTTTTCGCCGTCGGGTTGTTTGCGATCGGGTGCGTTTGCATGCACGAGCTCTACGGCATGTACGAACGGGCCCGCCCGGTGCGTCTCGGGGGGTACATCGCGCTCGCGGGCTTGCTCGCGGCGGCGCTGTACGGAAGCCAAGCGCGCGTGCTGCTTGCGGCCAGCGCCGTGCTGCCGGTGCTCTTCGGGCTGACCCTCTTGCAGCGGCGTCCGAGTGCGGGGGGTTTGGCGCTCACGCTGCTCGGGATCTACTGGATCGGGTTTGCGCTCGCGCACGCCGTGCTGCTGCGCGAACTCCCGCACGGCGAGGGCATCGTGATCGACGTGCTCGTAGGCACCTTCCTGGGCGACACGGGCGCCTATCTCGGCGGGCGGCTGTTCGGCAAACGACCGCTCGCGCCGGCGATCTCACCGAACAAGACCGTCGAGGGCCTTGCGATCGGGATGGCGTGCACTGTGCTCAGCGTGTGGTTTGCGGGCCGCTATCAGGACTGGTTGCCTGGCACTCACGCGCTCGTGCTCGGTCTGGGAGTGGCGGTGTTCGCGCCGATCGGCGATCTGTTCGAGTCGTTTGTGAAGCGCCAGGCGGGGACGAAGGACACGGGAAGCCTGCTGGGCGCCCACGGCGGCCTGCTCGACCGGCTCGACGCAGTGCTGTTCACCGCAGTGGTCGGCTACTACATATGGTTGGCCTATGTCTGACCTCGCCAAGCGCCTGCTGATCCTCGGCTCCACCGGTTCGATCGGCACCCAGGCGCTCGACGTGCTGGCGCACGGGGAGGATCTCGAGCTCGTGGGGCTCTCCGCGGAGAGCTCATGGGAGGCGCTTGTGGAGCAGGCGCGCGCGCATCGCGTCAAACGGATCGCGTTGGTGGACGAGCAAGCAGCGCGGATGGCCGCCGACGCATGGCCGGAGGGCGAGGTGCTGGCCGGCGCGGAGGGACTTGTGCGGCTGGTGGTGGAGTCCGGCGCGGAGTTGGTGCTCAACGCGCTCGTTGGCTCAGCCGGACTCGGACCGACGGTGGCGACGCTCGGAGAGGGCATCGATCTCGCGCTTGCCAACAAGGAGTCGCTCGTGGTGGGCGGTGAGCTGGTGGTGGCGCTGGCCGAAGCCACCGGTGCGCAGATCGTGCCCGTGGACTCCGAGCACACCGCGCTTCACCAGCTGCTCTCGGGTCAGCCGGCGGGGAGCGTGGAGCGTCTCACGATCACCGCCAGCGGAGGTCCCTTCCGTGGTCGCTCGCGCGCGCAGCTTGCCGAGGTGAGCGTGGAGCAGGCGCTGAACCATCCGACGTGGGCGATGGGGAGCATGAACACGATCGGCTCCGCCACGCTGATGAACAAGGGGCTCGAGCTGATGGAGGCCCATCATCTGTTCGGCACTCCCTATGAGCGCATCGACGTGGTCGTGCACCCGCAGTCGCTGATCCACGGGCTGATCCAGCTCGCCGATGGCGCGATGCTCGCCCATATCGGTCCTCGCGACATGCGTGTGGCGATCTCCTATGCGCTGCACGGCGGGGAGAGCGTGGGTCTCCCGATCGAGCCGCTGGACCTCGTGCAGGTTGGCGAGTTGACGTTCGAGCCGGTCGACATCGACGCCTTTCCATGCCTGCGTCTCGCTCGCGAAGCCGCCCAGGCCGGTGGTACCGCGCCGTGCGTGCTCAACGCGGCGAACGAGATCGCGGTGCACGCGTTCCTCGCCGGACGCTTGCCGTTCCTGGGTATCGCCGAGGTGATCGAACGCACACTTGACGCATTGCCGGGCGTGCCGGTGAGGGCGTTTGAGTCGCTGTATGAGGCGGATCGCGAGGCACGCTCGATCGCCGAGGAGGTGTCCCGTTCATTGGGGCTTGTCGGATAAGGGGTGGTATGCACCTACTGTCGCAATCAACTGGTCGTTGGACGTCCTTGTTTGAGATCGCTCCGTTTGATTTTCGTCGACGAGCCCGGTATGATCGTGGTATGACCAAAGTCGCAAAGCTCACGGTTTCGCTTCCTTCCGAGCAAGCGCAGCAAGTGCGCGAGGCTGTGGCGCGCGGCGAGGCGGCGAGTGTGTCGAGTTACATTTCGGCCGCTCTAGCGGCTGTTGCGGTCCCGTCGGCCGACGAGGACGGCGACACCCTTGCGGATCTTGTTGCAGACATGATCGCCGAGGATGGTGTGCCTAGCCCGGAGGCATATGCTTGGGCCGACAAGGTTCTTGGCCTGACCGGTGCGCAGGATTGACGTGCAGGGCCTAACGCTCGACAGCGGCGCGCTGATCGCCCTCGAACGCAAAGACGATCGAATGAAAGCGCTACTCGATCGCATGCTCTCTCGTCCAGACACGGTCATCCACATTCCCGCGGGGGTCCTCGCGCAGGTGTTTAGGGATGGCTCCAAACAAGCGAGACTCACGAGGCTGCTGAAGAAGGGCCAGGCACGGGTAGTCGTGCTCGACGAGGACACGGCACGTGCCGCTGGCATTCTGCTTGGGTTGCGGGGTACTGACGACGTTGTGGATGCAAGTGTCGTGATATGCGCTCGTCGCTATCACCAGCCGGTGGTGACCGGCGATCCAGAGGATTTGCGCGTCCTGGATGCAGGTTTGGATCTACAGGCCATCTGAATCTTCGCCAAAGCTGCTTCCGCCAAGCTGTCTAGGCCAAAGCCTCCGCGCCGCCAAAGCCTCGGTCGTGGCCACCGGCGAGACATGCCCCGCCAGCCTGCCACACTGAGCCCATGAGCTGGGTGCTGACAATCCTCGGGATCATGGCGTTGATCGTGTTGCACGAGCTGGGCCACTTCGCCGTGGCGAAGGCTGTGGGGATGCGCGTGGAGCGTTTCTCGCTGTTCTTCCCCCCCAAGATCGCGGGGATCAAGCGCGGTGAGACCGAATACATGATCGGCGCGATCCCGGCAGGGGGGTACGTGAAGATCACGGGGATGAACCCTGAGGAGATCGAGGATCTGCCCCCGGAGGTGGCGCGCCGGGCCTACTATACGCAGGCGCCGTGGAAGCGGATCGTGGTGATTCTGGCAGGGCCTGGGATGAACCTGCTGATCGCTTTCGTGCTGTTCTGGGTGGTGCTGCTGTCCGGCAGCCTCAGCGGCGCGGTGACGCTCTCGAACCTGAACCCGAAAGTGGAAACGGTTGTTCCCACTGTCCATAAGGTGCAGAAAGGGAAGCCTGCGGAGGGCGTACTTCGACCCGGCGATGAGATCCTCGCTATCGACGGTCGAGGGGGGACAGCTGAATCGAAGTCGGACGCTATTGCGTCGCATCGCTGTGCTGGAACTCTGCGCGATGGCTGCCGTGCGCAAACGCCTGTGATGTTCACGATCCGTCGCGCCGGACATGTACTCAACGTGTCTGCCTATCCGCGTTACAGCGCGAAGGACCGCCGAATGCTCGTGGGCTTCGAATTCGGCTACGCAGCGAAGTCTTTCGGCGTGCTTTCTGCGGCGGGGACATCGCTCAAGGAGATGTGGGGCGCGACGACGAGCATGGTGTCGAACATCGGCAAGGCGTTCACGAGTGCGAAGGTGCGCAAAGAATTCCACAGCATCGTGGGGATCACCGAGATCGCCCAGGAAGCCGTTGTCGCTGGTCCCGGGTATGCGTTCGTGTTCCTCGGCTTCATTTCGCTCGCGCTGGCGGTGATCAACCTGTTCCCGTTCCTGCCGCTCGACGGCGGGCACGTGCTGTGGGCGGTCGCAGAGAAGGTGCGCGGACGGCGCGTGTCGCTGACCGCGATGTGGCGCTTCAGCTCGGTGGGGATTGTGCTGTTGCTGTTCCTCGTGGTGAGCGGCTTCAGCAACGACATCAGCCGGTTGGGCGGGTAACGCACACCCAGCTCTTGACGAGCGGCCCGACGCGCTCGGGCATGGCCGGCCCGAACAACGCTTCCAGCTCACGGCGTGAGAGCAGCGATATATCCTCCCAGCCGCTGGCAGCGCCCATGCGCCAGTAACGGCGTCGCAATGCCGTCGGCAGCCAGTGGGCGAAGGGCAGCAGCGAGTGTGGCTCGATCGGGAAGGACCACGCTGGTGTCTGCACAAACCAGCCGCGCCCGACGCGCCGCACTTCGGCCGCGAATGCGCCACGGCGCGCCGGGGGCACGTGCTCGATCACGCTCGAGCAGTACACGAGATCGAACTCGCGATCGGCGAACGGGAGCCCGGCGGCGGCGTCGGCGCGCACGAACGGGCCGGGATAGTCAGGCCGCTCGGCGAGGTCCACGCCCATGATGTCCAGCTTGGGCTCGAGTGCGCGCAGGCCAAGCGCACCGCAGCCAACGTCGAGCACGCGCGCGCCTGGAGCGAGCCGGCACATCGCGAAGAACCGCTCGTGGCGGCGGCGCCGGGCACCGGCGGCAATGGGGGACGCGAGCCGCGCGAGCGGGCCACGGGCGGTGGCATAGACATCCGAGGAGGCCGATTGGGTGTGTGAGGTTGACGCCGACGGGCGCGATGACGGCGTGGGCGATGACGGCGTGGGGGGTGTCGACGAGGACGGGTGCACGTGCACGTGAGATTAGGCGACTCGCCCCACGCACAACACAGCGTTCACGGAGATGGGAGAGCGGGCCCATACAATGTGCGTATGTCCTCACAGCGTCAGATCCATGTAGGGCCCGTGCCGATCGGCGGCGGGGCGCCGGTGGCCGTGCAGACGATGACCAAGACCGAGACCGCGAACCTTGCGGCGACGATGGAGCAGATTCGCAAAGTGGCCGACGCCGGCGCGGACATCGTGCGCGTCGCGGTGCCGCGCGAGCAGGACGCGGAGGCGCTGAAGCAGATCGTGCTCGACTCGCCGATCCCGGTGATCGCCGACATCCACTTCAATCACACGCTCGCGCTGAAGGCGATCGAAGCGGGTGCGCACTGTGTGCGCTTGAACCCCGGCAACATCGGCGGCCCGGAGAAGGTGGCTGAGGTGATCGCGCTGGCCAAGCAGACCGGCACGCCGCTGCGCGTGGGAGTCAACAGCGGCTCGCTACCCAAGCACCTGCGAGACCTGGAGTACGAGAACCCGGTGGAGGCGCTGGTGACGGCCGCTGTCGAGACGGTCGAGCTGATGGAGCGCCTCGATTTCGAGAACTTCAAGGTGTCGATGAAGTCGACGTCGGTTCCGAACACGATCGCCTCCAACCGGATGCTGGCAGAGCGGATTCCCTATCCGCTGCACCTGGGCGTGACCGAGGCGGGCACGAAGTGGTCGGGCTCGCTGAAGTCCGCGGTGGGCCTTGGCACGCTGCTGGCGGACGGCATTGGCGACACGATCAGGATCTCGCTCTCCACCTTCCATGCCGAGGAGGAGGTGAAGGTCGCCTGGGAGATCCTCAAGGCGCTGAAGCTGCGCGAGAAGGGCCCGGTGTTGATCGCCTGCCCGACCTGCGGACGACTTCAGTTCGACATGGACACAGTCGTCGCCGAAGTGGAGCGGCGTCTGGAAGCGTATGAGGACCCGATCGAGGTGTCGGTGCTGGGCTGCGCGGTGAACGGCATCGGCGAGGCGCGCCACGCGGACTTCGGGATCACCGGCGCGAAGGACATGGGGATGATCTATTCCAAGGGCGAGCCCTTGAAGAAGGTGCCCACCGAGCAGCTGGTGGACGAGCTGTTCAAGGAGATCGACCGCTACTACGCCGCCGGGAAGACCGTGCAGCGCGACGAGCGCAGTGCCGCGGAGGCGCGCGAGTGGCTCGCCGCCAACGAGGACGCGACCGCGATGACCCCGGAGAAACTGGCGGCGCTGGAGGCGGCCGCCGTCGAGCACGAAGCCGAGGCCGATGCGGTGCTCGAGTCGATGCTCGCCGGCGCCTCAGAGGGTGAGCCGGTCAGCGCGGCGAGCGACAATGGCACGTCAAACGGCGGCGTCACGCTCGACGAGGCGGCATCTCCGGTCGCCGGACGGCGCTTCAACCGCAGTTAGCGAGGGCCAGTAGCGGCGCCCTGCCGGGGCGGTGCGTGCACCGTCCCGGCAGCGGCGGTCACAGGTTTTTGATCATCACGGTCGACGTGTCGCGGGGCGAGTTGTTCGAGGTCCTGGTGGCGAGACTGAGGACGCCCGGATCGCCCGCGAGTAGGCTCTCCGCGCCGGCCTCGACCAGCGCGCGGTGGACGACGGGCGAGCCGGGGACCACGGCGAAGTCGCGTCCTCCCGTCTTGCACGCCGCGCCGTGGAGCGCGATCGTCCTGGCCCCCACCGCGTCGATCGCGTCGAGCTGGCGCAGGTCGAGGGTGAGAATCGTCACGCCTTCTTCGCACAGACACTCGATCTCGTCCTCGAGCTCGACCACCGTGCGGTGGTCCAGCGTTCCCGTGAGGATCAGCTTGTGCTTCCATACGGGCACGCTCGCGAGCGCCAGGTGCGGACGCGCGTGCACGGCCGGCGCTCGACCGGCACGATCGTTGACGCCGACTGGATGCGCGAGCATCTCCGCCGCCGCGTCCTGGTTGCTCGGGTGGTTGGCTATCGCCGTCGTCGCCGACGATGTCAGATGAGGTTTCATAGCGAGTACAGCTCCTTTCAAAGATCTTCGAACCGGTAGCCAAATCGGCCTGGATCCGGTGATCCGGGCCGCTTGGCGCTGAGAGACCGAGTAAGGAGCTAGCCCGGTCGCTCGGGGATCAGAGCGAAGAACGAGGTGCGCCAGGATGGCTGGGATACGCACAACCGCAGCGTCACACTGGGAGCCGAATGGAGCAGTGAGTCCGTGAGTATGAACGACGCCGAGGAGGCGGCGCACGAGCTCGCTCCCGCGGCTGAGCCGCCGCCCGCGCCGCCCGGTGCGGGTCCGGGGCCGGAGTTATGACTCTCGATCGCAGAATCGTCGTCCCGATCGTGGGCGAGCGCACCTGTCGCGATCGCCGCCGCCGGCGATGCGTCGATGGTGGCGAAGGCGATGGTGGAGACCGACGATGTTCCCGGTGCGTCCAGCCAGCGACCGACTGAGCCTGTTGCGATCATCGATGCACCGAACGCGGCGAGCTCGCGCCTTACCTGCCGGGCCTGTCGGCGTGCTGAGCTCGTCGACGATTCCGGTGTGACCGCCGCCTGGCTTTCCCCGGCGGGCATCGAGATCGCGGGCGTTGCCGTGGAGGCGTTGGGAGCCGGCATGGGGGTTGGGGACGTGGGTAGGACTTCGTTTGCCGGGTCTTTGTGGTCCGACCCCGAATCGTCGGTGGGCGTCTGCGAATCCCCGGTCTCTTCGCTTGTCGGATCTTCCGAGCTCGCTTCCTCACCCGACTTGCCGGCCTGTTTTTCGGTGGTCCCCTGTTCGTGGGCGGGGGGAGCTTCTTCGGCGGTGGACGGCGCTTGTTCGCCTGTGGTAGGGGTCTGTCCGGTTACGGGTGGTGTCGGTTCGCCAGTGGGGGGAGGGTCCTCGGCGACCGGTGGTGTCGGTTCGCCGGTGGAGACGAGTCCTTCGGTGGTTGACGGCGGTTGTTCGTATTCGCCTGAAGATTGCGGTTGTTGCACCACGCTGTCGGCTTCTTCAGAGGCGGGCGGCGTTTGTTCGGATGCTGGTGGGGCTTGTTCGGATGCTGGTGGCGCCTGTTCGTCGGTGGGTGGCGTTGTTTGCTCGGGAGGCGCACCGCTTTCGGGCGTCGTTTCGCCGACCGCCGCTTCGGTGGTTGCTTCGGCTGCGTTTGCTTCCTGCGCGTGGGCGCCGGCGGCGAAAAGGAGGCTGGCGAACACAAGCGAGACCGCGAACGCGAGCGACACGACCAACCAAAGAGCAGGGCGGCCTTTGGAGGGCAACGGCATGAGAGGGTTTCTGAACACCGTGATCATGGTTTGCTGCAGCTACGGGTGTATATGAATTTAGCGGCTCCCGATCTGAATTCCAGCGCTATGCTCATAGGAGATGATGACAGCGCAAGGGGTGTTTGTGTTCGGATCTTGCGATCGGCGCGCTGGCCTTGGACTTAGTGGCCGGATCTGGTCGGAGGGCCGAAGGAGGTGGGGGTCGTGCTCGTTCTGACGCGGAAGAGCAGGCAGAGCATCATGATCGGCGATGACATCGAGGTCACGGTGCTGTCGAACGATGGCACGAAGGTGCGCCTGGGCATCCAGGCGCCCCAGGCCATTCCGGTGCACCGAGCCGAGATCTACGACCAGATTCAGGCCAAGCACCAAGAGGGTGCCACGGCGCGCGGCACCGGTCGGTAGTCGCTCGGGACGATCGGCGGGCGGAGCGAGTGACTCGAGCCGGCGACCTCGGCGGCGCGCGGACCGCGTACTTGGTCGATCCGCGCGCTGCGTGCGCTCAGCTCGCTGCGCTGAAGCGCTCTGAGACCTTGCTCCAGTCGACCGTGTTCCACCAAGCGTCGATGTAGTCGGGGCGCTTGTTCTGGTATTTCAGGTAGTAGGCGTGCTCCCACACGTCCACACCCAGCAGCGGGGTGCTGCCCGCGGAGATCGGGTTGTCCTGATTGGGCGTGCCGACGACCGCCAGTCCGGAGCCGTCGTGCACGAGCCAGGACCAGCCGGAGCCGAATTGGTTGATGCCCGTTTCCTTGAGCTTGGCCTGGAAGTCGCCGAACGACCCGAACGCGGAGTCGATCGCCTCGGCGAGCGCGCCGTCGGGCTTGCCGCCGCCGTCGGCTGACATCGACTCCCAGAACAGCGAGTGGTTGTAGTGGCCGCCGCCGTTGTTGCGCACGGCGCCTCGCTTGGCGTCCGACACCTGCGAGAGATCCTTGAGCACATCCTCGATGGCTGCGTCGGCCAGCGGCGTGCCCTCCAGAGCCGCGTTGACCTTGTCCACGTAGGCCTGGTGGTGCTTGTCGTGATGGATTTCCATCGTCAGCTTGTCGATGTGCGGCTCGAGCGCGTCATACGCGTAGGGAAGCGGCGGTACGGAGTAGGCCATCGGGGCTCCTTCGGTAGGGGACGGGTGCTGGATGTAATTCATAGCGCGCCATCGCGCCCGAGGCGTGATCGCGTGGTTGCGGTGCGACTCGGATTTTTTTGGGCTACCCGGCTTTGGCCTCGCGCAACACCCGTGGGAGCTGAAGGACGCGTAGGATGCCGACCAAGCTATGACCCGACTGAGCGAGTATCTGCTGCCGACAGAGAAGCAGGCGCCGAGCGACGCCGAGGCGATCTCGCACAAGCTGATGGTGCGCGCCGGGCTGGTCAGGCAGATGGGCACGGGCATCTGGACATGGCTGCCGGCGGGCTGGAAGGTCCACCAGCGCGTGGTGGCGATCGTGCGCGAGGAGATCGACGCGATCGGCGGACGCGAGATGCTGATGCCGGTGCTGCAGCCCGCCGAGCTTTGGCGCAAGACCGGCAGGCTCGGGATCGAGGAGCTGTTCAAGCTGCAGGATCGCAAGGGCTCGGAGCTCGTGCTGGCGTTGACCCACGAGGAGGCCGTCACCTTCCACGCCGCTCAGACGATCGACTCCTATCGCGACCTTCCCCTGATCCTGTACCACTTCCAGGTCAAGGAGCGCGACGAGGCGCGGCCGCGCGCCGGGGTGCTGCGCACGCGCGAGTTCGTGATGAAGGACTCCTACAGCTTCGATCGCGACCAGGCCGGGTTGGAGGAGCGCTACGCGCTGCACGTCGGCGCTTACGACGAGATCATGCGGCGCACCGGGCTGCGCTTCTATCGCGTCGAATCGGACGTTGGCGTGATGGGCGGGCTTGGCGCGCACGAGTACATGGCGCCCTGCCCGGCCGGCGAGGACGAGGTCGCGCTTGGCGACGGGTATGCCGCCAACATGGAGGTGGTCAAGGAGAGCCCGGACTATCGCAAGGACGGAGAGACCCACATGCTTGGCGAGAAGAAGCTGACCGTCGAGCCGGCGATCGAGATCGGGAACATCTTCAAGCTCGGCACGCGCTACTCCGAGCCGCTGGGTGCCACATACCTCGACGAGCACGGCGCGGAGCTGCCGATCTGGATGGGCTCCTACGGGATCGGGCCGGCGCGCATCGTGGCGGCGGCTGTCGAGCAGTTCGCCGACGAGCACGGCATCTCCTGGCCCAAAGCGCTGGCGCCGTTCGCAGTGCATCTGGTGGCCGTGGGTCGTCCCGGGACGACCGAGCGCGACGCGGCCGATGAGCTGTATGAGACGTTGCTCGCGGGCGGTGTGGATGTTCTCTACGACGATCGCGAAGCGGGGCCGGGGGAGAAGTTCGCCGACGCCGAGCTGCTCGGTTCTCCCGTGCGCTTGACGGTGGGCAGGCGCAGCCTGGAGTCGGGGGAGATCGAGGTGCAGCTGCGTCGTGGGCGCGAGAGCGCACCCGGACTGCCGCTTGGCGGCGAGCCGGCGGAGCTGCTTCGGGCGCTGGACGAGCTGTGCCAGAGCACCCCCTAGAGCCAACCGACGCCTCGCCAGATGCGTCCCGCGCTGTGTCGGGTGTCCCGCAGGGCACTGCGCATGAGCCGCGGTCTGGCGAGCCGACCGGCACCGGAGCCCGTCTGACCGTCCGTCGCCTGGTCGGTCTGGATCGCTCAGGGCCGCCGCCGCCACAGACACTGTCCGGTCAGCCGCTGCGGCCATGGACGATCCCCAACGCGATCGGCTTCGTGCGCCTTGCGCTGATCCCGGTGTTCCTGGTGGTGGCGCTGTCGAGCGGCGACGGGGTGGACGCGCTGTCGGCGACGTTGTTCGCGGTGATCGGCTGGGGCGACTATGCCGACGGGATCGCCGCGCGCGTGACGCGTCAGTACAGCCGCCTCGGCGCGTTGATGGACCCCGTCACCGACCGCCTGCTGGTCGTCGGCGGGGTGGTCGTGTGCTGGCGCTTTGACCTGCTCCCGCGCTGGGCGCTCGCGGTGCTCGTGGTGCGCGAGCTGTCGATGGTGGCGCTCGGGCGCTACGGGCTGAAGCGCGGGGTTGAGCTGCGCATCAACTGGCCCGGGCGAGTGGGGGTGGCGCCGCTGATGGGAGCGCTGTTCTTCGCGATGTGCGGTCTCGGCACGTTCGCCGAAGTGCTGCTGTACGTCGGGCTCGTGCTGGCGCTCGTGGCTAGCTGGCTGTACTTGCGCTCGGGGCGCCAACAGCTGCGCGAGCGCGCCACATAGCGAGCAGGCGTTCGCCGGCGAGGAACGCCCCGATCGTGCCGCTGCACAGCAGCAGCGCCATCAGGCTCACGTTGTAGCGCGGCTGATCGTTGAACGGGGTCGCGAACGCGGATATCGCAAGCAGCGCTCCGGTGCTCGTCACGAGGATGAAGCGGCGCGTGAGGATCGTGCCGCCCAGCAGCCCGATCGCCGCCAGGATCAAATAGATCTTGTGCTGGGCAGGGCTCGTGTCGGGATGGTAGGTGCCGTTGCCACCGGTCCACGCGACCGTCCACATCTTCCAGAACTTGGCCCACAGCATCGAGGCGAACGCGGCCGGTTTGCCGAGCGCGTATTTGCGCACGTTGTTGAGGTTTTCTTCGTTGACCGCGGCGTTCTCGGACATGCCGGGGTGGCGCGCTTCGATCAAGCGGAACACGGGCGCGGAGCTTTGCTGCCAGTAGCGCCCGCAATCCTGAGGGAAGTGGCGGCATACCGCGGGCGCGAGCTTCTCCTCGGTGGGCACGAGCTCGCCCTTGCCGGGCAGATAGCTGCCGATGAAGAACGCATCGGGCCCCGCGGTCGTGAGCGGCACGAAGCGACCCTCCTCGTGCGAGGCGTACCACAGCCACGGGGAGATGGTGAGCGCCAGTGCCACCAGGTACACGCCTCCGCGCAGCAGGCCGGTGCGAATCGATTTGGTCTCGCCCACTCTGCCCGCGAGACCGAGCGCGAGTGCGATCGCGCCCATGCCGAGCGCCATGTCGCTGCGCGTCAGGCACGTGACGCCGCCGATCACGCCCGCGGCGAACAACCACAACAGCTCGTTGCCCTTGCCGTAGCGCGAGCGCGCGAGCGCGGCGGAGGCGATCGCGAGCATCAGCACCAGCGCGCCGGTCGGCTCTGAGAGGAACGTTCGCGTGGCCTCGATCAGCGGCTCGTAGCTTGCCACCAGTGCGGTGGCGATCACGCTGGCCCAGGGGCCTGCGAAGACCCATGCGAGCACCGCGACCACCGCGAGCGTGAGGATGCCCGCGGCCAGCTGTGTGTATTGCGCGGGACCGCTCGCGTGCGTGGTGAGCTTCAGCGAGTGGTGACCCGAGAGCCGTGTGGCGATCGCGAACGCGATCGAGGTCCCCGGGGGCCACTTGAACGTGGCGTAGCGTTCGTCGGCGAGGATCCGGTTGGCGTTGCCGACGTAGCCGTTCTCATCGGCCGACAGGTGAGTGTTGGTGCCGATCGCGGTGTTGCGCGCGACGCCGCCGCCAACCACGATCGCGATCACCAGCACCAGCGCGAGCTTGCTCGCGGCGGTCATGCTCGTAAACGGCTGCAGCCGCGCCTTTGGAAGGCCTTTCAAAATGATCTGCACGCCCGGATGCGTCCCTGTACGCGGCGCTGGATCGCCACGTGACGTCTCGCACGTGCCACCGGCACGCGCTTCGACGCCCCGCGGCGCCCAGCTTGGTCCATGAACGCCCCGAACGCACAGCTCATCTCGAAAGACCTTCCTGGCCCTCTCCATCACTCTAAAGCTCAACTTTACCTTCTGGTCTATACTCGTGCTCAGGAGCCTACGCCGCGTGGCGGCGAGGCTACGCCAGTTGCTCTAAGCCCAGCATCCTTGCGCAAGAGGAGAGCGCTCGCTATGGACACGTTCCCAGACCTTGGCTCGATGAACGACAGTGAACTGAAGGATGTCATCCGTCAGCTCACCGAGGAAGAGATGGAGATCTCTTACAAGCGACGCATACTGCACGGCAAGATCGACATCCTGCGCGCGGAGCTGGTGGCCCGCTTGCGCGAGCAGCACAAGGAGGGCGAGATGGCGATCACCGGCGACGACGTGAAGCGCTTGACCGACATCCTCGCGAGTCGTGGGGGCGGAGCCTCGGTAGACGAGGCGTAGGGGGTCCTCGCGTCATGGCCTTGCACTGTGCCGAGTGCGGCTTCTTGAGCGACGAGGGCGCGAACTACTGTCAGCGTTGCGGTGCGCTGCTGCCGCGCGGGGAGAGCTCATCGGGCGAGCCCGTGACCGCCACCTATCGGATCGACGATGCCGGCGAGCTCGTGCCGGTTGAGATCGAGGAGGTGACCGCGCACGGACCCGCGCTCGTGATCCGCACCGGCGGCGGGCGCGCAGGGGAGAGCTTCCCCGTCGATCGCGAGCGAATGACGATCGGCCGGCGCCCCGATTCGAGCGTGTTCCTCGACGACGTGACCGTCTCCCGCGACCACGCGCTGCTCGTGCGCCGTGGCGAGCACTGGTATCTGGACGATTGCGGCTCGCTCAACGGCACCTACGTGAATCGCTCGCGGATCGAGTCTCATCGCCTCGAGGAGGGCGACGAGCTGCAGATCGGCAAGTACAAGCTCACCTATCACGCACGCTAGTGGCAACTGTCCCGCAAACCCCACCGAAGAGCGAGCCGAAGCCGCTGGACGCCGAGGTGCCCAGGGGCTCTGAGCTGGTCGGCGGCACGGAGCCCGAGGGCGGCGCTCGCAAGAAGTCGCTCACGATCGGCGCGGTGTGCAAGGCGCTGGTGCAGGAGTTTCCAGATATCTCGATCTCCAAGATCCGCTATCTGGAGGACCAGAAGCTGCTGACGCCGCGGCGCACGCCCGGTGGCTACAGGCTCTACACGCAAAGCGACGTGGCGCGGTTGCGCACGATCCTGCGGATGCAGCGCGACGAGTTCCTGCCGTTGCGGGTGATCCGCCAGGAGCTGGCAGCGGGTCGCGCCGGCGACACGCAGGTGCCGCGTCCGGGGCGCGAGGGCAAGCGTGCGTGGCACACAAGCGTGAGTGTGCGCGAGGAGACGGGTGCGCTGTATTCGCTGGAGGACGTGCTCGAGGAGACGAATGCCGACTCGAAGCTCGTGCGCGAGCTGGAAGAGTACGGCGTGGTGAAGGGCGAGATGCGCGGCGGCGCACGCTATTTCGACGAAACCGAGCGGGAGATCATCGGCGCGGTGTCAGAGCTCGCGCGCTACGGGGTGGGCGGGCGCAACCTGCGCGTGTTCCGCTCCTCCGCCGACCGCGAGGCGAGCCTGCTGCAGCAGATCCTCGCGCCGGCGCTGCGCTCGCGCAATCCCGAGCGTCGCAAGGACGCGGTCGATGCGCTGGAGAACCTTGCGGCGGTGACCACCCACTTGAAGCATTTGCTCCTCGTTCGCGATTTGCGCAAGATCGTCCGATGAGCCGGTCGTTCCGCGGCGTGCTGAGCCACCCTCGATGCTCAACGTACTACCGGTACGCCTGTGCTCGAGTGCGTCTCATCCCATCCACGGAACAACCGGCTCATGCTCGTAACTGACGAGCTGCGAGCGCTGATTCGGGACATTCCCGATTTCCCCAAGCCGGGGATCGTGTTCAAGGACATAACGCCGCTGATGGCGGACCCCAGTGCGCTCGAGGCCGCGGTGAGCGGACTCGCCGACTATGCGCGCCCGTTGGGCGTCGAATGCGTGCTGGCGGCCGAGGCCCGCGGCTTCCTGCTCGGGCCCGCGCTCGCACTCGCGCTGGGCGCCGGTTTCGCGCTCGCGCGCAAGCCCGGCAAGCTGCCGTATGACACTGTCAGCGCCGAGTACGAGCTCGAGTACGGCTCCGACAGTCTCGAGCTGCACAGCGACGCGGTGCGGCCCGGCACGCGCGTGCTGGTGCACGATGACCTGCTGGCCACCGGGGGCACTGCCTGGGCGCTGTGCGAGCTCGTGCGGCAGTTGGGGGGAGAGGTGGTCGGTTGCGGCTTCTTGATCGAGCTTGCGTTTTTGGGCGGGCGCAAGCGACTTGACCCATACGACGCTCACGCGCTGCTGTCCTATGACGCATAGACGCGAGGCGCACGCAGATCGATGCCGCGATCGTCGGCAATCGAGCGGGCGCACCGTGTCGGCCGGTCGACGTCGCCCGCCGGCACGGTCGAGCAGGCGCTCGGGCTCGGGGCGCTGAGAATGCCCACCGCGCAACGCACCCGCACGATTGCCGCCTCTCCACGGGAGCTGTGGGACGTACTTGGCGACCCCCACCACCTGCCGCGCTGGTGGCCGCGCGTGAATCGAGTCGAGGCGGTGCAGGACGATGCGTTCACCGAGGTGCTGATGAGCGATAAAGGCAAAATCGTGCGCGCCGATTTCAAGCTGCTCGACACCATCGAGTCACAGCGGGTCGTGTGGGCCCAGCAGATCGAGAACACACCGTTCGCGCGCGTGCTCAAGAGTGCCGAGACGGAGATCAGCATCGCTGAGGCGGACACCGGCGAGGGCGCGGCGAGCACGGTCACGATTGAGCTGCGCCAGTCGCTGCAGGGCTTCCTCGCGCGCCTCGGCGGGCGGCTCGTGCGTCGCGCGGCAAACTCCACGATCGAGGAAGCGCTCGACGGGCTGGAGCGGATCGTTGGCCATTGATCGGATGCGCTGGTGGGGGTGGGGCGATCCGGCCCACCCGCCTGGGTTGTCGCCGCACGCGCTCGGTTTCCTGCGCGACACGGTCGGTGTGAGCCCGACACCGCGTCCGCCGGTCGCACTTGAACACGTGCGGCTGGATCCACCGGCGATTCCCCCGGCCGCGCTGGATGAGCTGCGCGACATCCTCGGATCGGCCCACGTGCGCGATGACCACGCCGATCGGGTGAGGCACGCCGCGGGGAAGGGCTACCCCGACCTCGTGCGCTTGCGCGCCGGGACTCCCGCGGGCGCACCCGACGCCGTGCTGTACCCCTCCGCGCACGAGCAGTTGCGCGCGCTGCTCGCTGCCTGCTCACGACTTTCGCTTGCGATCGTGCCGTTCGGCGGGGGCACGAGCGTGGTCGGTGGGGTGGAGCCGTTGCGGGGCTCCCATCGCGCGGTGGTGGCGCTCGACATGGAGCGCATCGCGAGCGTGCTCGCGCTCGACGAGCGGTCGCTCACGGTCAACGTGCAGGCGGGTGCCAGGGCGCGTGAGCTGGAGCGCCGGCTCCAGAGCAGAGGGTTGACCCTCGGCCACTTCCCGCAATCCTTCGAGTACGTAACGCTCGGCGGTTGCGCGGCGACCCGCTCGGCCGGCCAGGCCTCCACCGGCTACGGGCGCTTCGAGCGGATGGTCCTGGGTCTGCGAATGGCATCCCCCGCAGGCGACATCGCGCCGCACGCGGTCCCGGCGAGCGCAGCCGGTCCCGATCTGCGCGAGCTGCTGGTTGGCTCGGAGGGTGTCCTCGGGGTGATCGACGAGCTGTCGCTACGAGTGCGCCGTGCGCCTTCCAAACGAACCTACGAAGGGGTTTTCTTCGAGAGCTTCGAGGCGGGCGCCGAGGCGTTGCGAGCGCTCGCCCAAGCCCATTGCGCACCCGATGTGGCGCGCCTCTCAGACGTGCGGGAGACGCGCATGTCGCTCGCGCTCGCCGGCAGCGGCGGGGTGAAGGGCCGCCTCGGACGCTTCTACCTGGGTGCGCGTGGCTACGGGGACGGCTGCCTTGCGATCCTCGGCTTCGAGGGCAGCGTGGAGGAGGTCGCCGCGCGGCGCGCACTGGCGACCCAGATCGTGCGAGGCGCGGGTGGATTGCGCGTGGGTCGCTCTCCGGGCGAGGCGTGGCTGGCGTCGCGCTTCGCAGCCCCCTATCTACGCGATGAGCTGCTCACCCACGGCGTGATGGTCGAGACGCTGGAGACCGCCACGAGCTGGTCGAACCTCACCGCATTGCACGCACGGGTCATCGCCGCGATCGAGCATGCCCTACAGGCTCAGGGCACGCCGGGACTGGCGATGTGCCACGTCTCGCACCTGTATGACACGGGTGCCTCGCTGTACTTCACGTTCATTGCCGCCCAGCGCGAGGGCAAGGAGATCGAGCAGTGGCAAGCCGTCAAGGATGCCGCGAGCACCGCGATCCTCGACGGTGGCGGCACGATCACCCACCACCACGCGGTCGGGCGCGATCACGCCCAGTGGATGCCGCGCGAGCTCGGCGATGTCGGCGTGGAAGCGTTGCGAGCGCTCAAGGCCCAGCTCGACCCCGCGGCAATTATGAACCCCGGGAAGCTCTTGCCCGAAGATTGACCCGACGGTTCTGGTGTTGATCCCGGCCGTTTAGCACGACAGCGGTGCACCGATGCCATCCAGCGGCCCGTCGTGGAATCGGCCGGGCCGAGGGAGCCCGATCAGTGCAGCGCGAACGGGCCGGTCATCACGATCGGGCCCGGTTCTTTCGGGTTGGTGCTCGTCTCGCGTGTGATGATCAGCTTGCTGTAGCTGCCCGCGTTGCTCGGCAGCGGACCACCGCCTTCCATGCGGCCGGTGGAGCTCACCGTCGGTGCCTTGCCCAGCGGCATCGAGTTCGACTGCGAGTTGTACAGCCACACCGCATAGAAGAACCCCGAGGAGGGCGGCAGTCCCTGCGCGGCCACGTAGAACGCGCGCTTGTTGCCCTCCGAGAGCACGTACGCCACGCCGGTGGCTTTCAGGTCCGGTTCGCCGGGGGACAGCGTGATCGTCTTGTCGAGCTTCGGCTTGCTCGCGCTGGACGCAGTGCTGGACGTCGTCTTCGAGGTCGTCGTGGTTGTCGGGCTCGCGCTTTTCCCGCCGCTGCTCGAGATCGCGATCACGGCGACCACGATCACGACGACGATCCCGCCGAGCAACAGCAATCCGCCTCTCCTTGAGCTTCCGGGCGTGGATCGCGTGGGGGCGGGACGATCCGATGCCTGCGGTGAGCCCGAGCCGGCGGGGGTGCGAGCGCGCGAAGCTCCCGCACTCTCCGTGCTCCTGGCGGCGCCGGCCGCGGCCGAGCGCGACTCGCGCTCGCCGGCAAACGCGCTACGCCCGGCGCTCGCCGGATCCTCGGCGAGCGCGTCCAGTGCGGCGTGCGCCCGCTCGCGCACCGCGCTCTCGGGGATCGCGAGCATGTCCGCCACTTCGCTGTAGCTGCGGCCGCGCTCGAGCAACAGCGACAGCACGGCGCGCTGGTCGGGTGGCAGTAGGTCGAGTTCGGGAGTCATGGTTGAGATCTGGTGGCCGTCGTGCGCTGGACGGCGACGACAGATCGTAGGTCAATCGTGCCTGCTGGGCGCCAATCGCGGATCGTAGGCTATCGTGGCCGCCCGATGGCCATACCACTCGTCTCCGATCTCAACGACGCGCTGCTCGGCTTCGACCGTCTCTACGGGATCGAGTTCGTGGAGATCGCCGACACCGTCGCGCGCGCGCGGGTGGCCGTTCGCGATGAGCTCAAGCAGCCCGCCGGGCTCGTGCACGGCGGCGTGTACGCGTCGCTGGCGGAGTCGCTCACCTCGATCGCGACCGCCATGGCTGTGGTAGGCGAAGGCTTTGTGGCGATGGGGATGTCCAATAACACGAGCTTCCTGCGCCCCGTCACAGAGGGCACCGTGCACGCGCACGCCACGCGCATACACCGCGGGCGCACGACGTGGGTGTGGGACGTCGCCTTCACCGACGACCATGCTCGCCCGTGTGCGGTCACGCGCATGACGATCGCCGTGCGCCCGCTGGGCGACTGACGGCAGACTTCCCACGCGGCCGGCCGGCCACGAGGGATTGGCCACAGCGGGCGCCGGTATCCCTGCGATCTATGGGCCGGACGTTGCAGCGACGAGCCGCTACCGGGCAGGCCCGCTCGGCAGGCTCACGCCGCGGGGCACCTGGCCCGGCAGGGGCACCTTGTCAAAGTCCGTGTCGGGCAGCGCCGCGGGCAACGATTCCAGTGGGCCTCCAACTTCGTTCACGGGCGCGATCGTGCTCAGGGCTTCGCGCGCGAGCGACGCACGCTGGGCATACACGCTCACGACCACCACACCGGTCGCCAGCGCGAGCGTCCTGCCGGCTCGCGCGCCGATCACCCTCACGCCCCTCGCCGCCGGTGCCGCTGTCGCGGCGGCGCCGCCCGGGATGAAGCTGTTGTCCGGTGAGGTCACGATCGCAAGTGGCGTCACGCACGTGTACTGACCGCCCACCGCGCAGTCGCCGTAGCGGATCGACACGGCCTCGCTCGAATCGATGCTCACGCCTGTGATCGGCAGGCCGGCGAACTTCAGCCCCGCCCAGTACACGGGGAAATGACTCTGCACCATCACCGTCTCCAGCGGCTTCGGCCCGATCGGCTCGTCCTGGAGGGTGTTCCCGCACGAGCACAGCGCGAGCGCGCACACGGCAAATATTCCGGCGAGCCACGCGTGGCTCGGCAGACGGGTGAGTGAGCGCCGCTCGATCACGCAGGCAGGGTAACCCGTCCAGCGCCGGCGACGTTCCAGGTGCCGAGTCGTCGTCTATATGGTACGGTTCAGACCGCGTCGTCCATTATGGATCGTCCCTGTTGTATCTTCCAGGAGGTATCGTAATGCTCCGCCAGCTCTGCCGTTCGCTGTGTCGCATCGCACCCCGCGGGTCTCGCCGAGTCTGTGCGGTCCTCTGCGCGCTGGTGGTCGGCGCCACCGTGAGTGTTGGATATTGCGCAGCGCTGACACCGGCAATCGCTGGGGCGGCGGGTTCGTGTCCCAACGAACAGGTGCGTATCGAGGAGCCCTACGCGCCGGCGCTGCCCGACTGTCGCGCCTATGAGCAGGCCTCGCCGGTCGAAAAGAACTACGCGGACGCGCTCGGCTCCGTCACGAGCGTTCGCGCCGGCGCATCGGGCGAAACCATCGCGTTCGACTCGCTCGGCACGTTCCCGCTCGGCGCGGGGTCCTCCGGCGAAGGGTCTTTTGGTGTCGGGTCCTCTGGCTCAGGGGCCTCCGGTGAAGGGTCCTCGCAGTTGTTCAGCGCCTATCTGAGCGCTCGTGGCGTGGAAGGGTGGCCGACGCAGAACCTGGAGCCCGGGGTCAACCCCGGTGGCAGTGCCTCTCCGCTGGCTGTCAGCGAAGACCTCGCCTACACGTTCGAGCTCTCCAGCAACGAACCGCCACTCTCAAGCGAAGCGGGGGTGATTGAAGGGGCGCAGGCGCTCTACATGCGCAACAACCTTACGGGGGCCTATCGCCTGCTGTTTCAGCTCGCCCCCGGCGAAAGCGCCAGTTTCTTCTTCGTCGCGGCCGCCGCGGGAGACTCGCGGGTCTTCTTCGAATCGGCCGACCCCCTGATCCATGGCGCGCCGGCCGGGGTGCGCAACCTGTACGAATGGCACGCGGGGCAGCTGGCCCTGGTAAACGCGCTGCCCGGGGGCGCCGTCTCCGATGGCGGCGCGGCGGGCTGGCGCGGCCCGGGCGCCGCCGAAGAAACGGTCGAACTACCCGACCATTCGAGCGGGCAGGTGTCCTACTTCACAGAAAATGCCGTATCCGAAGACGGCTCGCGGGTCTACTTCACCGACCTCTTCGAGCGGACGCCTCTACCTGCGCGAGTCGGCGCCTGGCGGCACGGGCGAAACGCTGGAAGTCTCACGCGGGCCGGCGGCATGGCTGGCCGCGACTCCCGATGGCTCGCAGGCGTTCTACACCGAAGACGGCGTGCTCTACCGCTTCGACGTACAAGCCGCGGGCGGGGGACAGAGCACCGCCTTGACGTCGCCCGGCGGCGAAGTGCAGGGGGTGCTCGGTGTCGCCGACGATGGCTCTTACGTCTACTTCGCAGCGAGTGGCGTGCTCATATCTGGTGGGGTCTCGGGCGCCGGCAACATCTACGTTTGGCACGAAGGCACGATCGCGCTGGTGAGCGGCGGCGGCGAAGAAGACGATTGGAGCGCCCACACGCTGCTCTACGACAGTGTGGCGCGTGGCGGTCCCGCCGAAGGGGTGAGAACGGCGCGCGTCAGCGCCGACGGGCGCACGCTCCTGTTCAGCTCGAGGACGAACCTCGGCGGCTATGACAATCGCGGCGCGGGCGGGAATTGCAGCGAACACGAAGAACTCGCGGCGTGCAACGAGCTGTACGTGTACGGCGCGAGCACGGGTGGGACGACGTGCGTCTCGTGCAATCCGCAAGGGGTCGCCGCCACACACGACGCGCTGCTCTACCGCGCGAGCGTCGACGGCTCGATCGCGCCGCCGACGTTGTACCCATGGGAGCTTCCGCGCAACCTCTCGGCCGACGGCAGCAGGATCTTCTTCGAGACCGAAGAAGCGCTGCTGGAAGGCGACTCCAACAGCGTCATGGACGTGTATGAGTGGGAGCGCGAAGGCTCGGGCACCTGTGTGGCCGGGCGCAACGGTGGCTGTCTGTATCCGATTTCCTCGGGCGTCAGCAGCGAACCGTCGTATTTCGCGCAGGCGAGCTCCAGTGGAGGCGATGTGTTCTTCTTCACGCGCCAGCCGCTGGTGGGGCAGGACGAAGACGAGCTGGTCGACCTCTATGACGCGCGCGAAGGCGGCGGGATCGCCGCCCAGAATCCCCCCGCGCTCGCGGCGCCGTGTCTCGGCGAAGCCTGCCACCCCGCGCAGGCGCCCGCGCCCGCCACGGGCCTCTCTGCCAGCCAGCTGTTCTCGGGTCCGAGCGATAGCGCAGCGGTGGTGGAACCGAAGGTCCTCGCGAAATCGAAGCCGAAGTCGAAATCGGGGCCAAGGTCGAAATCGAGGCCGAAGTCGTGCCGGAAGGGCTACGCGAAAACGAAAGGCAGGTGCGTCAAGAAGCGTCATGAGCCCAAAGGCAAACAGGCCGGCAACAAGCGGAGGGCAAAGCGATGAGCGGCAACCACACAGCGATGAGCGGCAACCACACAGCGACGAGCGGCAACCACACAGCGACGAGCGGCACACACACGGCGACGGGTGGGGCGAGCGCGTGGCCTGGCGGGGCGAGTACGTGGCCTGGCGGGGCGAGTACGTGGCCTGGCGGGGCGAGCATCGACCCGAACGCGACGAGCGTACGCGGTGCGGGGCGCTTGCATGGTCTCTTGCTCGCGCTGGCTGCGATGGCGGCCGTGGCGCTGCTTGTGTTTCCCGCGGCGGCCTGCGCGAGAGGGGGGTTCGGGATCGAAAGCGTCGAAGTGCGCGCCGAAGAAGAAAACGGGACGCCGGCGACGCAGGCGGGCTCCCATCCCTACGCGCTGACGGTGAAATTCGCTCTGAATCGCAAACCTCTCAGTCAGGCACAGAAGGAAGCGGGCCTGGGGGACGCGGGGCCGTTTGGACAGGAAATCGCCGAAGGCGACCCCAAGGACGTCGAAACGACGCTGCCCGCCGGGGTGGCCGTCAACCTGCTCGCGGTGGCGCAGTGCTCCGAACAGGAGCTCGCAAAGCAGGGGTGTACGGCCTCGAGCCAGGTCGGGGACATCGCCGTCGATTCTCCCTTTGCCCTGGTCTCTCTCGCGGGCGAGATCCCTGTGTTCAATATCGCGCCGTCCTCGCCGAAGGTCGCCGGTGCGCTCGGCTTCACCTTCGCGGGCGTTGGCTTCATCGCGCATATCGTCGGCAGCGCTCACGCCGGCGGCGACTATGGCATCTCAGCGCTCGCATCCGGTCTGCCGCAGGGTCTGGACACGGATGGCTTGACGTTGACATTGTGGGGCGACCCGTCGGCCGCGAGTCACTGTCACCAGCAGTTCATCGGGGGACCGTGCGTTTCCGTGCCGGCGGGCGAACAGCCGTTTCTGACGTTGCCGACGTCGTGCCCGAGCGAGGATGGCGTGGCGGTCAGCGAAGAACTGTCGCTCTCGGCACGCGCCGACTCCTGGCAGCAGCCGGGGGTCTGGACCTCAACGATCCTCTCTGCTCCGCTCGCGGCGATGACGGGCTGTCAAAAGCTCAGCTTCACCCCCTCCATCGAAGTGAGACCCGAAACGACCGTCGCCGAGACGCCCACAGGTGTGAGCATCGCGCTGAAGATCCCGCAGGTCGAGGCGCTGGGCTCGCTCGCGGAGGCCAACATGCGCGAAGCGGTGGTGACGCTGCCGGCGAATCTTGTGGTCTCGCCCTCGGCGGTAAGCGGTCTTGC
The DNA here is from genome assembly GCA_963831725.1 of uncultured Solirubrobacterales bacterium. Classification (GTDB taxonomy): domain Bacteria; phylum Actinomycetota; class Thermoleophilia; order Solirubrobacterales; family Solirubrobacteraceae; genus Palsa-744. Next base: position 1,015,816 of record CAWHRF010000004.1, on the reverse strand, counting down.
GGGGTGCAGCGAAGCACAGATCGGCCTGTCGAGTCCCGCCCCCGCGGCGTGTCCGGAAGCCTCGAAGGTCGGCACCGTGCAGGCGCGCACGCCGCTGCTCGACCATCCCGTGGGCGGGTCGGTGTACCTGGCCCAGCAGGGTAACGCGGGACCAGCTCAGGGTTCCAACCCGTTCGACTCGCTGATCGCGCTGTACATCGTCGTGGAAGGCAGCGGCGTGCAGATCAAGGTGGCAGGCGAAGTGAGCCTCAACCAGCTCACGGGACAGCTCACCACCCGCTTCAAGAATCTTCCGCAGCTTCCCTACAGCGAAATGACGCTCAACCTGTTCGGCGGTCCGCGCGCCTCGCTCGTGCCCGACGCGTGCGGCCTGTACAGGACGAGCGCGCTGCTGACGCCATGGTCGGCGGCGCAATCGGAATCGGACCCGGCCGAAGCGCAGAGCAGCTTCACGGTCGACTCGGGTTGCAATACCAACGAGTTCAACCCCGAATTCACGGCGGGCACCACCAGTAACCAGGCGGGCGGCTACAGCCCATTCGTCACGACGTTCACGCGCCAGGACTCCGAACAGGGGTTCGCCGCTGTCCAGGAGCACATCCCGACGGGTCTGCTCGGCTCGGTCGCGCACGTGCCCCTGTGCGGCGAACCGCAGGCCCAGGAAGGCAGGTGCGGTCCGGAAAGCGAGATCGGCACGATCTCCGTCGTCGTCGGTCCGGGGACCGATCCATTCGATGTCCCGCCTGGGCGTATCTATCTGACTGGTCCCTACAACGGCGCGCCATTCGGTCTGTCGGTCGTCGTGCCCGCGCGCGGCGGCCCGTTCGACCTGGGCAACGTGATCGTCAGAGCGGCACTGCAGATCAACCCCCAAACATCGGCGGTGACGGTTGCCACCGGTCCGCTTCCCGTGATGTTGCAGGGCGTGTCGGCGCTTGCCCGCAGCGTGACCGTCGAAATCGACCGTCCGGAATTCATCTTCAACCCGACCAACTGCGACCCCAAGACGATCTCGGCCACGATGGACGGCACCGCCGCCGTCGTCGCGAGCGCCTCGGTGCACTTTCAGGCCACCGACTGCGCGACGCTCCAGTTCAAGCCGCGCTTCTCCGCATCGACCGCCGGCCACACCTCCAGGGTCGACGGAGCGAGCCTGGAAGCCAAGCTCGTGTACCCGCCGGGTGGGCAGGGATCTCAGGCCAACATCGCCAAGGTCAAGGTCGAACTGCCAAAGCAGCTCCCCGCACGCCTCACGACACTGCAGAAGGCGTGCCTGGCGAGGGTCTTCGAAGCGAACCCCGCGAGCTGTCCGCCGGCGTCGGTCGTCGCCACGGCCAGCGCCACCACACCGCTTTTGCCCGTGGGGCTGAGCGGTCCGGCCTACTTCGTCTCCTACGGCGGGGCCAAGTTCCCCGAACTGATCGTCGTGCTCCAGGGCGACGGCGTCACCGTGTATCTGCACGGCGAAACATTCATCTCCAAAAGCGGGATCACAAGCTCGACGTTCCCGGCGATCCCCGACGTTCCCGTCGGCGGCTTCCAGCTGCGCTTTCCCCAGGGCCCCGACTCGGCGCTCGCGGCGAACGGCGACCTGTGCACCTCCAAACTCACGATGCCCACCGAATTCGTCGCCCAGAACGGCGCGCGGCTGAAGCAGACCACGAAGATCGCAGTGACGGGATGCCCGCCCACTCGCCCACGGGTCAGACGCCACACGCGCAAGCGAAGGATCACCCACCACAAGAGGAGCTGACGATGCGCAAAGTACCCGTATTCAGAGCCGTGCTCGTCCTTGGCGTCATTGGACTGGCGATGTGGACGGCGGCGCTTGCCGCGGCGAGGCCCGTGGTCACGCTCAAAGCAAAGGCCGTGCCGATCCCTGTCAACCTGAGCAACCCCCACAGCGCCACCTACCCCGGGACCGGCGCGATCCTCGGCGCCCCGGTCGCCTTGGAAGCGGAACTCACAATCGGCGGCAGCGAATACGGAGGCTCTCCCTCGCCGCTCACGGGCGTCAGGTTCTACATCCCCGCGGGCGTCAAGATACACCCACAAGGGTTCGCCACCTGCTCGGAAACCACGCTCAAGGAACAGGGCGCCGGTGGGTGTCCGAAGCAGTCGCTCGCCGGTGCTCTGGGCGAAGCCAACGGCGTCGTCAGCTTCGGCGAATCGCGCGTGCACGAGAAAGTCACGGTACAGGCGCTGTTCGCCACGGGCGGCGGTCTGTTCTTCTACGTGGTCGGCGACACGCCCGCCTCGCTCGAACTGATCTCCAAGGGGACACTCACCGGCAAAGCCAATCCTCCGTTCGGCATGGTGTTCGCGGGCGAAGTGCCCTTGGTCGAATCGGTGCCCGGGGCACTCGACGCCTCGGTCGAACAGATCAAGGTCAAGGTCGGCGCTGCGTTCGAGCGGGGCAAAAAACTCGTCTCCTACGGGACCGCGCCCAGCACGTGTCCGAAGAGCCGCTTCTTCCCGGTCAAGGTGGAACTGTCGTTTCTCGGCGGAGAAACGGTTCCGGCGGAATCCCGGATTCCGTGTCCCAAGCAGGCACGTTAGGCGACGGAGGCCTTGTCTTTCCCTACGGTATCGACCAGACGATCCGGTTGGAAGCATGTAGCGTGGATCGTCTGGTGATATATGCTGCTCGCGGTGTCTGAGCGGCGTCTGAGTGAGACCTCCTACTTGGTGCTGGGCATGCTCGAGCACACGCAGCCGGCGACCCCATATGACCTCAAGCAGGTGGCCGAGCTCAGCTCGAAGTACTTCTGGAGCATTCCCCACAGCCTGCTCTACTCGGAGTGCGAGCGCTTGGCCAAGGAGGGTCTGCTGATCGAAGATCGCGAACCGGAGGGGCGCCGACGGCGCATCTACAGAGTCACAAAGGCGGGGATGGACGCGCTGGAAGCGTGGCGCGCCGATCCGGGGAGAGCGATCAGCGAGCTGCGCGACCTCGGCTATCTCAAGCTGTTCCTCGGAGCCGACCCGGCGATGCTCGCCAAGGCCTATCTGCCCGAACACGAAGCCACGCTGCAACGCTTCGAGGAGCTGCGCGACGCCAGCAGTGGGGTCCAGGTTCCCCGCGGCCCGTGGTTGGCGTTCGACGCGGGAATGGGGCACATGCGCGAGAGCGTGCGCTTCTGGAAGCGGATACTCGAGGAGGAGACGGCTGAGGAGGAGACAGCGGAGACGGCGGCCGACGGGAAGAGGGCAGAGGCGGTGGCTGAGGAGAAGAGGGCAGCGGCGGTGGCTGAGGAGGCGAGTGGCAAATGAGCGACACGCCGGCGTCGAGCGAGTCGGCACGGCCGGCAATTGCAACCGCCGATAGTGAGCACATGCCGTCGCGCAAAGGCAATCCATTCTTGCGTTCGGCAACCGGCGGGCGAGTCCTCAGCGCAGTGCACCTGCCGGTCTTCACGCTCCGCACGCCGCTCGGCTATGGCGTGCTCACCACCATCGGACGCAGGACCGGCAAGGCGCGGAGCAGGTGCGTGCATGCGATCCGGCACGGCGACCGCGCCTACATTGTGATGATCCGGCCCACGCCCGAGGCCATAGCCTTGCCGTGGACGGCGGCGTGGATGTTGAATATCCGAGCCAACCCGAATGTGCGCCTGCGGCTCCGCGCCGGCAGCTTCGCGGCTCGCGCGCGCGAGCTCACGGACGAGCGGGAGCTGCAGAGGGCAAGGGAGATCTACTGCAACGCGGTCAACCCCTTCGACTACCTCGAGTGCGCATTTCACCGTGGCGAACGCCCCACGCGCGCCAGGATCCAAGCGCTGCATCGCTCGTGGTTCGACACCGGGATCCCGCTTGCGATCGAGTTGCAGAACGAGCTCTGAGCGATCAGCCGCGATACGCGTTGACGATCGGCATGCGCCGATCCCGCCCGAACGCGCGCTCTGTGATCTTGATGCCCGGAGGCGCCTGACGGCGCTTGTACTCCGCAAGATCCACGAGCCTCGCGGTGCGCTCCACCTCCGCGGCCGGCAGCCCTTCGGCGATCAGCTGCTCACGGCTGCGGTCAAGCTCGATGTATCCGTGCAAGATGCGGTCGAGCAGCTCGTACGGCGGCAGCGAATCCTGATCCACCTGACCCTTGCGCAGCTCGGCCGAAGGGGCACGCTCGATGATCGAAGGGGGAATCGGTGCACGCACAGGCGTGCCGGTGGTCAAGGGTGAATGGGCTGCGGGCGTACCGGCCGTGGTCGCTGTCGTTGCCGTCGTCATCGCGGGTGCCTTGGCGAGCGCATCCGCCGCCGCGGGCTCGTTGCGCCAGCGCGCCAGCCGGTACACGAGCGTCTTCGGCACGTCCTTGATCACCGCGAAACCGCCCGCCAGATCGCCGTACAGCGTCGTGTAGCCAACCGACATCTCCGACTTGTTGCCGGTCGCGAGCACCAGCCAGCCGAACTTGTTCGACAGCGCCATCAGCAGGTTCCCGCGGATGCGCGCTTGCAGGTTCTCCTCGGTCAGGTCCGCTTCCAGGCCCTGGAAGTCGGCTTGCAGGGTCTGCATGTACGCGTCCATCGTGGGCTCGATCGCATACTCGTGCGCACGCACACCCAACGCTCTCGCAAGCGTGCGCGCATCCTCCTGGGTCGCCGAGGAGGAGTAGGGGGAGGGCATCGTCGCCACGTTCACCCGCTCGGATCCCAGTGCGTCGGCGGCCAGGCACGCCACCAGCGCAGAGTCGATCCCACCGGAGAGCCCCAGCACCACCGCGTCGAAGCCGTTCTTCTGTACGTAGTCGCGCAGGCCCAGCATCAGCGCCTCGTACACCTCCCGCTCCAGCGGCGAGATCGGGACGCGCAGGCGCGCGGAGGGTTGTACAGCAGTGGAGGTCGCAAGAGCGCCCTCGGCGGGCGCGGGGAGCGGCGCACGCCCAGGATCTGACGAACGAGTGGCGCCACCACCGGCACGAACGGCATCTCCCCCCAAATCAAGAGCCAAGTCGCACACGAGCAGGTCCTGCTCGAATTGCGCGGCACGCCCGACGGGCTCGCCAGTGGGGGCGAGGACGAACGAGTGACCGTCGAACACCAGCTCGTCCTGCCCGCCCACCATGCCGCAGAAGGCGATGTATGCGCCCGTCTCCCGGGCTCGCCGGCCAAACAGCCGCTCGCGCTCGAGGCCCTTGCCCGCGTGGTAGGGCGACGCGGATATGTTCACGATCAACCGCGCGTCGCGGGCGGCCTCCGAGGAGGCGGGAGGACCGGCGACCCACAGGTCCTCACACACAGTCACACCCACCCTGTGGCCGTGCAACTCGATCGTCGAGCCGCTTGGCTCGCCGGAGGCAAAGTAGCGTTGCTCGTCGAACACGCCGTAGTTGGGGAGGTGCACCTTGCGGTACACGCTCCGCAGCGCTCCCTCGTCGAGCACCGCGGCGGAGTTGTAGACGTTGCCCTCGGCGCGCTCGGGGAAGCCCACGATCGCCACGATCCCCGTCGTGCCCGCCGCAAGCTCCGCGAGCCTCGCGGCAGTGTCTGTGAGGAAGTGCTCGCGCAGCAACAGGTCCTCGGGTGGATAGCCGGTCAGCGCCAGCTCGGGAAACAGCACCAGCCGCGCACCGGCCCGCCTGGCGGCGTCGATGCCCTCGGCGATCAGCGTCGCGTTGCCGTCGAGGTCGCCGACGGTCGCGTCGATCTGGCACAGCGCCAGTCGCAAGCCGGAGCTCATCCGGCGCTCATCGCCCTCGCTCGGAGGGCACTAACGCGCTGCCACCGCTCGCGGACGGCGCGCGCGTCGAAGCTTGGACCCGCGCGACCCGCCCAACCCGGCGGCGCCCGCTAGCGCCGCGATCGCGCGTTCCAGCTCACGCGCGATCGTCTCCAGCTCCGGCAGCGCGTCATAGTCGGCGAGCAGGCCGAAGCCGAGCTGTCCGTCGTAGCTCATCACCGCGATCCCCAGAGCCTGACGGCGCGCGAGCGGCACGACCGGATACAGCGCCCGCAAGCGGTGGCCCATCAGATACAGCGGGAACTGCGGGCCCGGCACGTTCGTCACAACCACGTTGAAGAAGCGCTGGCGCGCCTGCAGGCGCGCGGCCTGGCTGAGGATCGTGGGCGGCGCGAAGCCCGTCAGGTTCGTCAGCACCTCCGCTCCCACCGCCTGCCCGGAGTGCTTGAGGCCGTCCATCTCCAGGCGCACCTCCGCCAGACACTCGACGGGATCGACGACGCCTACAGGCAACGGGGCCCACATCGCCGCCACGCGGTTTCCGAGCGCGCCGCGCTCGATATCGGCGCGGATCGACACCGGCACCATCGCCTTCAGCACGAGTCCTTCGGTGTCATACCCCTGCGCGCGCATGTGATGGCCGAGCGCGAGGCTCACCGCCGCGAGCACCACGTCGTTGAGCGTGCCCCCCAGCGCGTTCTTGATCGCCTTGAACTGGGCGAGATCGGCATCCACCCACGTGTAGCGCCGGTGCGCGCCGATGTCCACGTTGAATGGGCTCGGCGGCGCCGGCGCGTTGATTCCCGCCAGCGTCGTCGCGCCCACGCCGACGACGGCGTCCTTCACGTGCGCAAGCGCTCGCCGTGGCCTGCGCAGCACCGCGCGCGTGCCGCGCAGCATCTCGCCCGGCACGGTCGAGCGCTCGACCAGCGCGTCGGCCAACAGCTTCGCCTGCCCAGGCAGCGGACGCGGAACCCACGGCGCCGGCGGACGCGGGGCGCCCGCCGGCTCGGGCTCCAGGTCGAACAGCACGGTCGCGATGTCCACGCCTGAGATCCCGTCGACCAGCGCATGATGGGTCTTTGCGATCAACGCGAAGCGTTCGCCGGCCATGTGCTGCACGAGCCACATCTCCCACAGCGGCTTGGAGCGATCCAGGCGCTGGGAGAACAGCCGTCCCGCCAGTTGCTTTAGCTCCGCATCGTCTTCGGGGCGCGGCAGCCCCGTGTGGCGGATGTGGTAGCGCGGGTTGAAGTGCGGATCGTCCGTCCACACCGGACGCCCCTGGTCGAACGGCACGAACGCGAGCCGCTGGCGATAGCGCGGAACCAGGTGCAGTCGCGAGAGGATGTGCTCCACGAACTGCTCGTACGGCGGCGCCTGGCCCTCGAACACCATCACCGAGGCCACGTGCATGTGCGCCGAGCCGTGATCCTCCAGGTGCAGGAAGGTCGTGTCCAGGCCGGTGAGGCGGTCGGGGTTTGCCATCGTGACTTATTCTCGCGGTTCCCGCGCCCGCCGTCAACGGCGACCCGGGGAAGGAGGGGATGGGGTCTCCCAATTGGGCGACCCGCCCCCGTGGACACGCGGGCGGCAGGCGGCCTATTGTTCTCAGCAAACATGGGGGTGCAAAAGACCTCTTGACAGCAGGGTTGCCTTGTGTGTAAGATGGGTCTATCGGTAGTCGAACGGCTTCCGTGTACATAAGGTCGGGTAGGGGTCGGTCCTCGTGGTCGACACTCATACCGGTTTTTGACGGGGACCTTGGGAGAGGGACCGGGTCGCAACAGGGAAAGAGTTGTATTTCGCGTGTTTGCTTTGGGGAATAGCGCAGTTGAGAGTCATCGTGCTCGTGACGGGTCCGTTATAGGACGCGTCAGCGTCGCTGACGCGTCTCTCTCTCTCTCTCTCTCTCTGGGCCAGTTGCCTTCTAGGGCATAGCTCCCTTCGCCGCGCCGGTAGTGCGCGGCCCGCCGGGCACTGGGCCCGGCTTGGCTTCTCGCGCTCCGAGGGGTGCGCATCCGTCCTCCACGGTGGAGGACGGTCGTCTTCTTACGTGCGCTCGTCGCGCGTGTTCAATGGTTTGTCGTGTTCTCCCACACGCGGGACGCATGGTCTCCTAGAGACCGTGCTCCCGGCTTATGCGGGCACGCTCCTGGGTGCCTTCTCTCTCGGTGCCCAGGGGCCCGCCCGTGCGTTGAGGGGGGTGTGTTGAGATGGCCAGTCGCGGCAGGCGCTCTTCGCAGTCCCAGCGGCCTGTGCAGTCGGCGCAGTCGTTGCGTTCTGCGAGCGCGCGGACGCGGCGCGAGGGCAATGGGTTCGCTCACGTGCAGGTCGCGCAGATTCAGCGTGCGCGGATTCTCGGTGCGATGTTCGACGTCGCTTGCGAGCGCGGTGCGGCGAGCGTGAGCGTCGCGGACGTGGTCGAGCGCAGCGGCGTGTCGCGGCGCACGTTCTATGAGTCTTTCAGCGATCGCGAGGATTGCTTTCTCGCGGCGTTCCAGGACGCGCTCGCATTCGCGGGCGAGCGCGTCCTGCCCGCGTATGAGGCACAGGGGTCATGGCGCGAGAAGATCAGGGCAGCACTGACGGCGCTGCTCGTGTTCGTCGACGAGGAGTCGGTGATCGGGCGCATACTGATCGTCGAGTCGCTCTCGGGCGGTCCGCGCGTGTTGCAACGTCGTGGTGAGATCCTCGCAGCGGTCACGAGGGCGATTGACGAGGGTCGTGGCGAGCCGAGGGCCGCGGACCCGCCCATGTTGAGCGCCGAGGGCATCGTCGGCGGTGTCCTGACAGTGATCCATTCGCGACTGATCGCATCTCCCGGCACGGGAGAAGCAGAGCATGAACCGCTCACAGAGCTGATCGGGGCGCTGATGAGCATGATCGTCCTGCCCTACCTGGGAGCGTCCGTGGCTAGGCGCGAGCTCGACCGTGTCGTGCCTACCGCGGTGAAAGGCGAGCGGTCATCGAGCGTGTTGGCTGACCCGTTCAAAGAGGCGGGTATGCGCATCACCTACAGGACGGTGCGTGTGTTGAGCGCTATCGACGCGCACCCGAACGCCTCGAACCGTCAGGTCGGTGAGACGGCCGGGATTGCAGATCAGGGACAGATCTCGAAGCTGCTCGGTCGCCTGGAGCGGATCGGACTGATCTCAAACACCGGTCTCGGACCGGGACAGGGCGCGCCGAACAGTTGGGGGCTCACCCCGAGCGGGCAACGCGTCGTATCGACGATCAGAGCACACACCGAAAGCCGCCGCGAGGCAGGACGCGAGCGATGAGTCATCACGCACGCATTCTTCCCCGGACGGCGGGTGGAGCACGATGAATTCCCTGATTTCACTGAATCGCATCTCAGAGCAAGGAGCCCATCCAGTCATGTCCACGCACTCCCGCCTGTCCCGCGCCCTTCGCCACCTTCGTGGTGTTCGCGCGCTGCTGTTGGTGGTCCTATCGTGTGGTGCGCTGCTGGGGGTTTGCGCTGTGCCGGCGGCCGCCAAGATCGCCCACAAGTCCGAAGGCAGCTTCAACGCCGGCGAAACTCCCGGTGGTTCGTTCGGGGATCTGTTGGTGCTTTCTGTTGACAATTCGACTGGTCCGAGCGCCGGCGATGTCTATGTCGGCGGCTTGAGCTTCAGCACTTTCAGTGGCTATGTCTACAAGTTCGAAGCGAACGGCAAGTACACCGGTGTCGAACTGAACGGATCGGAAACGCCGGGTGGGTCATTCGCCTTCATCAGCCTCAGCAACGAAAAGGGCAGCCGCGGCCTCGCCGTCGACAGCTCGAGCGGCGCAAACAAGGGCGACGTGTACGTCGCTGATGCCGAACACCTCGTCGTCGACCGCTTTTCCGAATCGGGCAAGTTCCTCTGCGAGATCACCGGCAAGGAATACGCCTCCCTTTCAAGCACCGAACAGGCAGTCGAGTGTGCGGGCGCCGCGGGCAGCAAGACTCCCCAGGATGGCTTCACGGAGGGTTCCAACGGCGAAGCCGCCCTCGGCGTGGCGGTCAACCCGCTCAACGGCGACGTCTACGCCTCCGACCCCGGTCATGACGCGATCGACGAGTTCAACGAAGCCGGCAAATACATTGGCCAGATCTCCGACTCGCATCTCACCTCTCCCGCGGCCCTGGCCTTTGACTCCAGCGGTGACCTATACGCCGACAATAGTGCTCTCGCCGAAGGCGGAAGCGTTGTCAAGTTCGACGCTGGCGGCTCCTTCGCTGCTGTGCTTGACAGCGGCCCGGCGGGCTACGTGGCGGTGAACCCGTCGAATGACTCCGTCTTCGTCTTTGACGGCGACGCCTTGGGTAGTGGAAACGAAACCTCCGAATACGACCCGTCGGGAAACATCAATTCCAAGTTCGGCCAAGGAGAATCCGGTGCGATCGGTGTCAGCGCTTCGACTGGAAGGATCTACCTCGGTCCGCTCTCCGGGGTAGGTGTGCACATGTATGGCCCGGCTGTCGTGATACCGGACGTCACCCCCACTGTGGCCACCGGAGTCGAACAGTTCACTGCGAAGCTGAACGGCACCGTCGACCCTGCCGGCGGCGGGAACGTGGAAAGCTGCGAGTTCGAATACGGCACGAGCACCTCCTACGGGCAGACTGCGCCCTGCTTGCCGGCCACCCCGTACGCGGGTGTGACGAGTGTCAGCGCTGGCGTGTCCGCTCTTTCCCCGGAAACCACCTATCACTTCCGGGTTGCGGCAAGCAACTCGAACGGGATCGTCAGCTACAGCTCCGATGAGACGCTCACCACGGCTGCTCTGGCGGTGTCCGGTCAGGCAACGAAAGTGACGGCGAGCAGCGCGACGCTCAATGGGACGGTCGATCCGGATGGCGCGACGATCACCGAATGCCACTTCGAATACGGCACGACGGCCGGCTACGGTGAAAGCCGGTCCTGCGCGAGCACACCGTCGGGCTCCAGTCCCGTTGCGGTGAGCGCCGACATCGCCGGCCTCATGGAAAACACGACCTATCACTTCCGGCTGGTGACGGCTTACGCAGATGGATCCAACTCCGGCTCCAGCGCTGGTTTGGATGAAACGTTCACGACGTTGAGTCGCCCGTTGATCGACGCTGCCTACACAAGCAACCCGACCGAAAGCTCGGTCGATCTGAACGCGGAGATCAATCCGATGGGATCGGATACGACCTACCGGTTCGAATGGGGCACCAGCACGAGCTACGGCAACAGTGTGCCTGTGCCGGATGCGGACATCGGCTCGGGTGTAAGCGATGTACTCGCCACCCAGCATGTTGGTGGTCTGAGTGCGAACACGACCTATCACTGGCGGGTGGTGGCGACCAACTCGATCGGCACCACCGAAGGCCAGGACCACACGTTCGTCTACCAGCCGCCCACGTCCTCCGGAGCGGGCTGCCCGAACGAACAGTTGCGGGTGCAGAATGCCCTCTCGCTCTTGTTGCCCGACTGCCGCGCCTACGAGCAGGTCTCACCGGTCGACAAGAACGAAAGCGACGTCAAGAACGACTTCGAAGGGGGGATAAATCAGCAGGCCTCGGTGGACGGGGAACGGTTCTTCTACGAATCCTATGGCGCCTTCCCCGGAGCGCCGAATGGAAACCTGAATGTCCAGTATCTCGCCTCGCGGGGCGCAAGTGGGTGGTCGACGCGGCCGGTCGATCTCCCGGAGACAACGACCAACCAGCGAGGAGTCGGGGATGAGTATGCCCTGGTACCGCTCTCGCCCGATCTGTCCACTGGTGTCATCAGGTCCGAACAGGCGCTTGTCGCCGGCGCCCCGGGCCCCAATATTTGGAACCTCTACGTGGGCAATCTTCTCGCCGGCTCCTACCAGCTGGTGACGGACGTCAACCCACCGCACGAAAAGAGACTCAACTTCGTAGCAGAGCCCGTAGGGGCCTCGACCGACTTCAGCCATGTCGTCTTCGAAGCCAACGACGCCCTGACGCCAGGAGCGCCGTACCCCGCCGAAAACATCCTGTATGAGTGGGTGGAAGGCCAGTTGCAGCTAGTCGACCTGATCCCGACCTCGGGCACGAGCTGCACCGGGGCGGAATGCATCCCCTCGGCGGCGGAAGTCGGAGGAGGGGGACATTCGTGGAACCTCCACGCGGTCTCCGCCGACGGCTCGCGGGTCGTCTTCATGAGCGGCAGCAATATCTATGACCGCCTGAACGGCACCAAGACGGTCGAAGTCTCCGCCTCCCAGCGCACCCCTGCCGAACCCGACACCGGAGCGAACTACCAGGATGCGAGCGTCGATGGCTCCCACGTCCTGTTCACCAGCGCAGAGGCGCTGACCAACGACGCCGTCCCCGGCAGCGGGCTGAATCTCTACGACTACGACGTCGAAACCGGCCAGCTGACCGACCTCACCGCTGCCAACGATGCCCGGGTGAAGGAAGTCGTCGGGATCAGCGAAGACGCCTCCCACGTCTACTTCCTCGCCGAAGGCGTCCTCACCCCATCCTCCCAGCGCAACGAAAACGGGGAACACGCCGAAGCTGGCAAGCACAACCTCTACCTCTGGAACAGTGGTCAGACGACCTTCATTTTCCACGGTGGCGAATACCCCTACGCAAGCCCCGCCCGGGTGACTCCCGATGGCGCCCACCTCGCCTTCAACTCGGTGGCGAGCCCGACCGGCTACGACAACACGGTCAGCGGCGGCGGCAGCTGCGGGCGGTTGTCGGGCGGCCAAGAGCTGGGCACGCAGTGCACCGAGACCTTTCTCTACGACGCCGTCACGAACCGGCTGGTCTGCGCGTCGTGCAACCCGAGCGGGGCAAGGCCGACCGGGCCCACGGACCTCGGCGATACGGGGGGTGCGGGGACACTGTTCCCGTACCGGCCGCGCAACCTCAGTGCGGACGGCAGTCGCCTGTTCTTCACCTCGCGCGACGCTCTGCTCCCGGGCGCCACGAACGGCCTCGACAACGTGTACGAGTGGGAGGCCGAGGGGTCCGGTAGCTGCCAGAGCTCCGCTGATAACGGTGGCTGCCTATACCTGATCTCGGACGGTAGCGGTGCCTCGAATTCCTATTTCGCCGACGCCAGCGAAAGCGGCAACGACGTCTTCTTCGAGACCGGCACTTCGCTCGTGGGTCAGGACGAAGACAGCTACGAAGATCTCTATGACGCGCGTGTCGGCGGCGGCTTCGCCTCGCAGGACAAGCCGGTCGTGCCGCCGGGCTGTACGTCGCTGGAAGGGTGCCACTCGCCGCTGAGCGAACCGCCCGCGCAATTGAGCGTGGCCTCGGCGGAACTTCACGGCTCCGGGAACCTCCTCACCCCGCCTGAAGCGCCCACAACGGCGCCCATAACAGTGGTCAAAAAGACGGCTGCCCAGATCCGAGCCGAAAAGCTCACTAAGGCACTCAAGGCCTGTAAGAGGGAGCCGAGGAAGAAGCGAGCTAAGTGCCAGAAGCAAGCGAACAAGAGCTTTGGAAAGGCCAAGTAATTATGTTTCTCACTAATAAGTCTCTAAGGTCCCTGGGAGCTCTTTCCAGCTTTGTGCCGGCGTTGAGCTGTGTGGTGGCTGGTGTGTGCCTGCTCACGGCCGGCCCCGCGGTTGCGTCTGCGCCGACGCCGGCCTGGGGCATCGTCGCCAGCTCGCAGCCCACCAACTTCGCGCCGGGCGGCAAGGCGCAATACCTGATCGAGGTCACGAACGTCGGCAGCGGACCGACCGACGGCAGCGCCGTGACGGTCACCGACACGCTCCCGAACGGGCTGACACCGACGGGATGTTTTACAGGTTTTGGTTTTAACCCCTGCGCGATCTCGGGCCAGACGGTCACCAGTACCGGTACGTACGTGGTCGAGCCCGGCCAGCTCGAACGCGTCGCGATCGGGGTGGAAGTGACGCTGCCCGCGGGAGAAACCGTTCTCAACAAGGTGTCGGTCAGCGGTGGCGGCGCGTCGACCGTGACGATGAGCGAACCGACCACGATCGGCTCGGCATTGCCGTTCGGGGTTGCGAGCTTCAGCGCTCCGGCGATCTTCCCGGACGGCACGCCGGACACTCAGGCCGGCGGGCACCCGTATTCGTTCACGACGAACATCTTCTACAACACCACCGAAAGCGAAGCCACTGACGAGTTCGATGACCACAGCGCGGTCAGCGGCGAAGTCAAGGACCTTCATGTCACACTGCCGCTGGGGCTGGTCGGCAATCCCCAGGCGCTCCCAGAGTGCACCCAGGATCAGTTCCGCGAACTGACCTGCCCGCCGAGCTCCCAGGTCGGGGTCACCCACACCGACTTCTCTGGCTCAAAACTATGTTCTGTGTGCCTCAGCATACATACGCTCTCGACGGCGGTCTACAACATGGTCCCGCCGCCCGGAGTCCCGGCCCAGTTCGCCTTCTCCTACAACGTCGGTGGTTTTATAGTGCGAACACGCTTTGACGCCCGGGTTCACAGCGGCGGCGACTATGGCGTGACCGTCGTGGCCAGCGGTATCTCGCAGTCGTTTCCGCTGTTGGCGACCCCGATCACCATCTGGGGGGTGCCGGCGGACCCAAGCCACGACGATCAACGTTGCAGGGAAGGGAACGGGACAGCCGAAGCGGAGGTGATATGCACCGGCGAACCCGGGACCGAATCCGGCCCGCACTCTTCGACCGCGCCGTTGAAGCCGTACCTCACGATGCCGACGGCTTGTCCGGGCACGCCGCTCCGGACGTCGATTGAAGCCGACTCCTGGGAGGAACCGGGCAATTTCGTCTCCGGGGGGGAAGTGACGCAGGCTGCTGTGGAGGGTTGTGGCAAGCTTCCTTTCGAACCGGGTTTGGAAGCGCGGCCGACGAGCACGCTCGCCGATTCGCCGAGTGGTTTGAACGTCGATCTGCACGTGCCGCAGCCGGAAGGTTGTAAGGAAGAAGGCGGGGGAGTCGAATGTGAACTCGCTGAGGCTGAGTTGAGGGATGCGACGGTAACGTTGCCGGCGGGGATGGTCGTCGATCCGTCTTCGGCCGATGGATTGGAAGCGTGTTCGGAGGCGCAGGTTGGTTATCTGGCGCAGAAGAGTGTGGAAGTGGGCTATCAGCAGTTCACGCCTGAACAGGCGGAATGCCCGAATGGGGCGAAGGTCGGTACTGTTGAAGTGTTCACGCCGCTTGTGAATCATCCGTTGCTTGGTGGCGTGTATGTAGCGGCGCAGGATGATAACCCGTTCAAATCGTTGTTGGGATTGTATGTAGCGGTGTACGATCCGGCTACGGGCGTGGTTGTCAAGCTGGCGGGGAAGATCGGTCTTGACCCGGTGACCGGCCGGTTGACGACGACGTTCGATGAATCCCCGCAGTTGCCGTTCAATGATTTCAAGCTCGATTTCTTCGGCGGGTCGCGTGCGGCGCTCACGACACCGTTCACGTGTGGGTCGTATGCGGCGAGTAGTGTTTTGACGCCGTGGAGCGCACCGGAAGGCAAGAATGCCGAACCGTCGAGCCTGCCGTTTGGTGTGACTGGGCCGGGTGGTGGGGCGTGTGTGGATAGTGAAGCGCAGGCGCCGAACGCTCCCGTGTTTGAAGCGGGCACGGCGAGCCCTGTCGCCGGCTCCTATTCGCCGTTCGTGTTGAAATTGAAGCGTGAAGACGCTTCGCAGCGTTTCAGTGGGTTGAACGTGACGTTGCCGCCGGGGTTGATCGGGAAGATCGCGGGGATCGAACAGTGCCCGCAGGCGGATATTGAAGCGGCTCAGGGGCGCAGTCATGAAGGCGAAGGCGCATTGGAGCTTGCGCATCCGTCGTGTCCGGCTGGCTCTGAAGTCGGGGTGGTGCACGTTGGTACGGGTTCGGGTGCTCCGGATTACGTGTCGGGTCATGTGTATTTCGCCGGTTCGTATGAGGGCGCACCGTTTAGTTTGGCGATCGTGACGCCGGCGCTCGCGGGCCCGTTCGATTTCGGGAGCGTGGTGGTGCGGGCGGCGTTGTTTATCAATCCGACCACGGCGCAGGTGACGGTCAAGAGCGATCCGTTCCCGAGGATCCTGGATGGTGTGCCGCTCGATATTCGCGAAGTCGACGTGGATATGAATCGCAGTCAGTTCACGTTGAACCCGACGAGTTGCGCGGCGATGGCCGTGACCGGGGAAGAGTCCAGCACGGCCGGGAGCACCGCGGTCCTCTCGGATGGTTTTCAGGCCGGCGGTTGCGCGACACTGCCGTTCAAACCGGGTTTCACGGTCTCTACCTCGGCGAAAGCGACGCGTGCGGATGGCACAAGCGTCACGTTCAAAATCAGCTATCCGGCTAGTGCTCTGGGTAAAGAAGCGTGGTTGAGCGCCGCAAAGTTCGAATTCCCCAAGCAACTGCCGGCACGATTGTCGACGATCCAGAAGTCGTGTCCCGCGGGAACGTTTGACGCGAACCCCGCGGCGTGTCCGGGCCCCTCGAGGATCGGCACCTCGGTCGTGCACACCCAGTTGTTGCCCGTAGCGCTCGAAGGCCCGGTGTATTTCGTATCGAATGGCAATCAGAAGTTCCCTGAAGCGGTGATCGTATTGCAAGGCGATGGCGTCACTGTTGATTTGCACAGCGAAACGTTCATCAATGAAAAGACGGGGGTGACGAGCGCGACGTTGCCGTCGGTCCCTGGTGTCCCGTTTGAAGAAGCGACGGTCACGCTGCCATCGGGCCCGTACTCGGAGTTCACGGCAAACGCGAACCTCTGTGCGACCAGCAGGACTGTCACGGTCAAGCGGAGAGTGACCGTCAAGAGCAAGGGGCATAAGAAGACCGTTACGCGCAAGGTCAAGGAGAGTGTCGCGAGCCCGTTGGCTTTGAAGATGCCAACGGTGTTCACGGGCCAGAACGGGGCTCAGATCACACAGAAGACGCCGATCACGGTCACGGGATGCACGAAGGTCGTGAAGTCCAAGAAGGCCAAGAAGAGCAAGAAGCACAAGAAGAAAAGCAAAGGGAAAGCGAAGAAGAAGAAATGAGGCAGCGACTGGTTGTCGCGGTCATATCTGTGGCCGCGACGGTCGGCTTCGCCTCACCGGCGCAGGCCGCCGCACCGTGGTGGCATGTGGATTCCGGTTCGCGTCCGGCGAGCATTCCTGTGGGTGGCAGTGGGGAGCTTGTCGTGACGGTCGAGAACGTGGGTGACGCGCAGGCGCTCGGCCCGGTCACGGTCGCGGACGTATTGCCGGGCGGGTTGCGGGCGACGGGGATCGCGGGTAGCGAGCCCAAGCGTGGCGGGAGTCTCGGGGAAGTCGTGGCGCTGTCGTGTTCGCTTGAACAGGTGAGTTGCGAAGCACCGGGCCCGCTCGCCCCGTTCGACGCGATCGAAATACGGATCGGCGTGGAAGCATTGCCGGGCGCCACGAGTGGTGAAGCGAGCACGGTTATGGTGTCGGGCGCAGGCGCGCATTCTGTTCGGGTCACGCGGCCGGTCGCGATCGGTCCGAGCGGCGGTGGGTTTGGTGTGGAAGGCTATGAGCTTGCGGCCGAATCCGAAGGCGGCGGGCCTGTCACGCAGGCTGGTGGGCATCCGTTCCAGGTGACCGGCTCGATCCTGCTCGACCAGGAAGCGGATGGCGCGTCGTTGACTGGCACGCCGGATGCGGGTCCGGTTGTGCCTGCGCGGGAAGTGGTGGCTCGTTTGCCGCCGGGGTTGATCGCGAACCCGAGCGCTGTGCCGCGGTGTTTGGCTTACCAGTTCACCGAAAGCGTCGGTGGTGGCGAACAGGACAGGTGTCCCTACCAGTCCGCGGTCGGGGTTGCGTCGGTCACGTTCGATCGGGGTGGCGCGACGCGTACGCTCGCGACACCCGTGTTCAATATCGAACCCGAAGCGGGGGAACCAGCAAGGTTCGGGTTCTATGTTCCCCTGGACGGTGTGCCGGTCTTCTTGAGTACGAGTGTGCGCAGCGAAGAAGATTGGGGTGTGGACTTGTCTTCGAGTGAGATCCCGCAGGATAGTGGGATCTCTGGTGTGCGTGTCACGTTCTGGGGTGTCGCGGGCAGCGCTCTGCACGACGATGCGCGGGGGTGGGGTTGTCTTGCCGAAGCGCGTGAACGCAACGATGTTTATGAAGAAACAGGATGCGACCATTTCGAAGAACGGGAACCACCCGCGTTCGTGACGCTGCCGACGTCGTGCACGAGCTCGCTTGCGTCGAGCGTGGAAGCGGATTCGTGGGGTGCGCCCGGCGTGTTCCAGAGTTTCCCGGCGAGCGAACCGTTGGCGCCGTTGACGGGTTGTGCGAATGTGCCGTTTTCCCCGGCGATCTCGACCATGACAACGACAGCGTCTGCGTCTTCGCCTTCGGGGTTCTCCTTCGATCTGACTTATGACGAGCAGGGTTTGACGAGCGGTACGGGGATCGCTCAATCGAACCTGAAGGACACGGTCGTGAGCCTGCCTGAAGGTTTGACGATCAACCCCTCCGCAGGTGTGGGATTGGGTGCTTGCAGCGAAGGGCAGTACGCGGAAGTAACGCTCAACTCTCCTGGAGCCGCGGGTTGTCCCGAAGACTCAAAGCTGGGGACGGTCGAAGTGGAAACACCGTTGTTGTTCACGACCGTATACGGGTCATTGTATGTGGCGCAACCGTATGCCAACCCGTTCAAATCGTTGATCGCGTTGTATGTGGTCGCGAAGAGCAGAGCAGAACGCGGAGTCCTCGTCAAGCTAGCGGGAAAGGTCACGGCGGACCCGTCAACGGGCCGGTTGACCGTCGCGTTCGAAAACGATCCGCCACTACAGTTCGACCGGTTCAATTTTCATTTCCGCGAAGGGGCACAAGCACCGCTGATCAGCCCCTCAACATGCGGAACGTACACGACTAGCGCCAACCTGTTCCCATACTCCACACCGGAAAACCCGCTGGTTGACACGGCGTCGTTCCAGGTCACCTCCGGTTCTGAAGGAACCCCGTGCCCCGGGGCTGTTCCGCCGTTCGCTCCGACGATCGGTGTGGGTACGTTGACCAATCATGCGGGAACGTTCAGCCCCCTATACGTCGATCTGTCAAGGACGGATGCGATGCAGTACATCTCCTCCTACTCCACTGTGTTGCCGCTCGGTTTGACCGCGGATTTGACGGGTGTGCCGCAATGCCCCCAAGCAGACATCGAAGCAGCACGAGCCAAGACTGGGACCGAGGAGGAGCAGGACCCGTCGTGTCCTGAAACTAGCCTGATCGGACATAGTCTGGTTGGGACGGGTGTCGGTGCGATCCTTGACTATGTGCCCGGGAAGCTCTACCTCTCGGGCCCGTTTCGCGGCGACCCCCTATCGGTCGTGTCGATCACGAGCGCTGTGGTAGGCCCGTTTGACCTCGGTACCGTCGTCGTGCGCTTCGGTCTGCACATCGATCCTTACACCGCGCAGGTGTCGATCGATCCGTCGGGCAGCGAACCGATACCGACGATCATCGACGGGATCGTCACCCATGTTCGCGACATCAAGGTCAGCGTCGACCGGCCGAACTTCACGATCAACCCCACCAGCTGCGAATCGCGTCCGATATCCAGCACATTGACGAGCAGTCTTGGGCAGGTCGCGAGCACTTCGGCGCCGCTGAAGGCCGAAGCGTGCAACGAACTCGCGTTCAAACCCACGTTCAAGACCTCCACGAACGGCAAGACCAGTAGGGCCCAGGGCGCGAGCCTGAACGTGAAGCTCACGATGCCGATACGCCTCGGCACCCAGTCGAACATCAAGACCGTGAAGGTCGAACTGCCAAAGCAGCTGCCCTCCCGCCTGGAAACATTGCAGCAGGCGTGCACCGAAAAACAGTTCGACATGAACCCCGCGGCCTGTCCGAAAGCGTCGTTCATCGGACACGCCACAGTGACCACGCCGATCCTCCCCGAACCGTTGACAGGCCCCATGATCTTCGTCAGTCACGGCGGCGAAGCGTTCCCGAGCCTGATCCTCGTACTACAGGGCTACGGTTTCACGATCGACATCGTCGGCTCCACCTACATCAACAAGCAGGGGATCACCAGCAGCACATTCAAGGCGATCCCCGACGAGCCCGTCGGAGACTTCCAACTCAGCCTTCCACAAGGCAAATACTCAGCACTGGCCGCCACCGCGAACCTCTGCAAAATCACACGCACGATCCACATCAACCAGAAAGAGGTCCGCGACATCAAAGGGCAACGACGCCGCGTCACGATCAAGACCAGCAAGCGCATCGCCGCAAAACTCCTGATGCCAACCACCTTCATCGCTCAGAACGGCGCGAAGATCACACAGAACACACCGATCAGCGTCACAGGATGCGCAAAGACGATCAAGAAGAAGGCCAAAAAGAAAGCCGGCAAAGCCAAGGAGAAATAAGCGCGCCGGCCCCGCTCACGACGCCACGAGCGTGTGCGGGCCGACCTCGTCGATCGACGCGTGGCCCGACAGCGCCATGTTGAGGTCGAGATCGGCGAGGAACGCGCGCAGCACCTCGACCACGCCCTGCTCGCCGCCGAGCGCCAGTCCCCACACGTACGGTCGTCCGAGGCACACGGCACGCGCGCCGAGCGCCAGTGCCTTCAGTGCGTCGGAGCCGCTGCGGATGCCGCTGTCGAACAGCACCTCCAGGCGATCCCCGACCGCCTCGACCACGCCCGGCAGCGCCTGCAGCGAGCCGATCGCCCCGTCCACCTGGCGCCCGCCGTGGTTTGACACGATGATTCCCTCGATCCCGTGCTCGACCGCCAGCTGCGCATCCTCGGCGCTCTGAATGCCC
Organism: uncultured Solirubrobacterales bacterium; assembly: GCA_963831725.1. Lineage (GTDB taxonomy): Bacteria > Actinomycetota > Thermoleophilia > Solirubrobacterales > Solirubrobacteraceae > Palsa-744. The sequence goes on along the minus strand of CAWHRF010000004.1, from coordinate 995,435 downwards.
TTCAGCACGATCGGCAGTTTCGTGCACTCGCGCAAGAACTCGAGGTCGGACCAGGTCACCGATGGATTCGAGAACTGCCACGCCCAGTAAGCCACCGCGGTCTGCATGTCCTCCTCCGGCGGCTTCGGCAGCGCTGCACGAAACACCGGGTCCTGCAGGTAGTTGACGTTGCCCTCGCCGCGCAAGAACGGCAGGAAGCCCTCGCTCAAGTCGGCCGGGCGCCAGCCGAGCAGCCACGTGTCGAGCGTCACTACGATCGCCTTGTAATCGGCCTGCTCTGCGCGTGCGATGAAGCTGCGTGCAAGCTCGCGGTCGCGCGGCCAATACAGCTGATACCAGCACGGTTGCTCGCCCGCGGCCTCGGCTATCTGCTCGATCGTGTGCGATGCCGCGGTGCTCGCGATCAGCGGCACTCCCACCTGCGCGCAGGCGCGCGCGGAGGCAAGCTCGCCGTCGGCGTGCGCCACCGTCTGCACGCCGATCGGGGCGAGCAGCACCGGCGCCGGTAGCTTCGTGCCGAGCACCGTGCGCTCGAGCGTGCGCTCGGACACCTCGCGCAGCATCCGCGGCACGATCCGCCACCGGTCGAACGCCTCGCGGTTGGCGCGGATCGTGTGCCCGCGTCCCGCGCCGCCCTGGATATAGCCGCGTGGGCCGCGCGAGAGCATCGCGTACGCGTCGCGCTCCAGCTCGCGCCAGTCCAGCGGACGGGCGGGCTTGCGGCCACCGAGCATCCCGGCGGCATAGATTTCGTGCTCGTAGTTCGAGAAAGGGGGGTCGGTGGACATGGCCGCCATCCTATTCGGACGCGCGGAATGCGGTCGAGTAAAGTGTCCGGTGAATGACATTTGACCAATCCAAGATCGGGCAGGTCGTGGCAGCGCAAATGGAGGCGCTGGAAGGGCGCTATGGCGAGGATTGCGAGATTGGCAACGTCTGCACGATCGTCGAGGTGCTCGGGCCCCACGGATCCGACGTGTCGGTGCGTTCGAACGAAGCGCGCCCGCACACCACGATCGGATTGCTGCGGATGGCCGAGGCGATGATGCTCAACCGGCTCGGCGCGGCAGGGCGCGGCGAGGAGGAGTAGGAGGCCGTCTGGCGCAAAATATGCGCGTGACGTCCGGTGCCGGCCACTACACTTGAGGGTATTCCGGAGTCGTTGGTTGGACGCAGGCGACCTGTCGAGGAGCACGAGATGGCAATCAGGATCAGGCTTCAGGATGGATCGGAGATACTTGTCCAGGCGACCCTGGACCAGCTGCATCATGCGTTCCGCCGGGCCATCGCCAAAAATGAGGTGCTTGAGATCGAGGGTCCGGACGGCAACGTCATCGCCATCAATCCTCAGCAGATCCAGTACTTCCGCGAGGATCCGGCGGCGGCTGAGGGACTTGCGGATCAGTTTCCTGCGCCTGCTCTAGCTCACTGACGGCGCGCGGACTCACCAACTGGCCCTTGAGCCTGAGCTTGTCGCCTCCGAGCTCGAATGGGCCGGTCATGCGAGGAAGCACGACCGCGAATAGCCCTGCCAAGAGCGCTATGCCGACGATCGGCCACTCCCGTTCGATTCCGGCGAACACGAGCACCCCGAACGCGACGAGGGCGAAGACATCCGAGCGCGTCGGAGGCCAAACAAGGCGATCTGGATCTTTCATCGCCACGCACCGTAGTCATTGGTGCGGTCGATTTTCGCTTCTGTTGGGGCTCTCTTGTCGACAAGCCTGTGTGCGCAATATCACACTATCCGTCTATAAGGGGCCGTAGCGTGTCTCCGATTGCCTGACCCAGCCGAGTCGTGTCCGTGGATGGACACGAGCGGGGGACCCACTGCCGGGCCTGACGTAAAGGGCTCGGATGGGGCGAATCGGCCGCTGATGCGGCTGTAACGCCCGACCGGAGTGCGTATGGACGCGTACTGCCGGCGGGACGTGAGCCCGACAGCTAACCCCGTAGGCGGATACACAAGGAGACCTCTTTGTCGAGGCCACACATAGACGGGCGCGCTCGTCGCGCCCATTTGACGCCGCTTGCTGTTGGTTTGACGTTTGGAGCGGCGCTCACGGTTCCGTCGGTCACCGGCGCCGCCGTCACAGCAACACCCTCACCCGAAAACCCCGCGCCACCCGTTAGCGTTTCCGTAAATCCCACGATTTCAGAAACAGCGGGAATTGCGGCAACCCCGGGTATTCCCGCAATATTGGATAAAGCCGCAATACGTGTGAAATTGCGCCTGCGACGTATTGATCTGAATGTGCTGCTTGGCTCGGAGGCGAGCGTGAGCGGCACGCTGCGCCCGGCGCCGGCCGGACGCGTCGTGTACCTCCAGCGCCTGGGGCGCCACGGGTGGCGGGGCATCGCACAAACACTCGCCGGAGTGCGTGGTCGCTTCACGCTCCACTACACCCCGCACCGTCTGCTCACTGAGCACGTGCGGGTCGTGTTCGCCGGCGCCGCGAACGACACCGGCGTGCGCCGCGACGTCGGACGGTTGACCTCCTACCGCCTCACGGTCGCCTCCTGGTACGGCGGCGGGGGCACGCTCGCGTGCGGCGGCGAGCTGACAAGCGCGACGATGGGCGTGGCGAACAAGACGCTTCCGTGCGGCACGCTCGTCACGCTGCGCTATGACGGGCGCTCGGTGCGCGTGCCGGTGGTGGACCGCGGGCCGTACGTCGAAGGTCGCGAATTCGATCTCACCGAAGCGACCAAGCGCGCGCTGGACTTCGAAGGAGTCGGCGAGGTTTGGAGCACTCGCTAGCCTACGTGGGAGCAGATGGGCAAGCCGAGCAGAGATAGACACCGCAAGCACTCCAAGCACCCCGCGCGCCAAAGGACCGCCGCCGTCGCGATGGTCGCCTGGCGCGGGGTGCGAGTCGCTCGCAAGCTGCGCCACGCCAGGCGCAGGAGTCGCAAGGCGCGCCGCGGCCTCGCGCTGGCCTCGGGCGCCGTGTCGATCGGCTCGCTTGCGCTCGGGGCACTCGCGCTCGGAGCGGTGGCGATCGGCGCGCTCGCGATCCGCCGCCTGGCGATCCGCCGCGCCGTGGTCGGCCGGCTGGACGTGCGCGAGTTGAAAGTCGGTCGCCTGGAGGTCGATGAGCTGGTGGTCCACAGCGAGAGTGCCCGTGGACCTCAGCTTTAGCGAGCGCGAGCGCGCGTTCCGCGAAGAGCTGCGCGTGTGGCTGGCGGAGAACCCGCCCTCGCCGGAGCCGAGCGAGGGCGGCGAAGACGCCCACTACGCGTGGCGGCGGGACTGGCAGCGCAAGCTCTATGACGGCGGTTGGGCCGCGCCGGCGTGGCCCGCAGAGTACGGGGGCCGCGGCGCGTCGCTGAGCGAGTCGGCGATCTACTTCGAGGAGCTGGGCCGCGCGCGCGTGCCGTTGCCGGCCAACGTGCTGGGTCTGTTGCTCGGCGGTCCCACGCTGATGGTGTGGGGCACCGACCGCCAGAAGGAGCGCCATCTCGCGCCGATCCTCTCCGCCGAGGAGATCTGGTGTCAGGGTTTCTCCGAGCCCGACGCCGGCTCGGATCTGGCGTCGCTGAAGACGCGTGCTGTCAAGGACGGCGATGGTTGGGTCGTGACCGGGCAGAAGGTGTGGACCAGCGCCGCGCAGTACTCCAAGTGGTGCATGCTGGTCGCGCGCACCGACGGCGAGGTGCCCAAGCACAAGGGCCTCACGTACTTCCTGATGGACATGGAGCAGGACGCGGTGCAGGTGCGCCCGTTGCGTCAGATCACCGGCGAGGCGGAGTTCAACGAGCTGTTCATCGAGGAGGCGCGGATTCCCGAGGAGAACGTGGTGGGGGGCGTTGGCAACGGTTGGAAGGTGGCGCTGACCACGCTCATGAACGAGCGCGCCGGGCTCGGGTTCGCTTTGCAGGTGCGCTTGCGCCAGCTGCTGGACGACACGATCGCGCTCGCTTGCGAGCGCGGGCTGATGGAGAACCCGTTGTACGCCGATGCGCTCGCCGACCTGCACGTGCGCTGCGAGTCGATCCGGTTGCTGGCGTGGAAGGGGCTGACCGACATCGAGCGCTACGGCCAGCCCGGCCCCGAGGGATCGCTGGTGAAGTGGCTGTGGTCGGACACCAACCAGCGCCTCACCCAGCTTGCCGGGGAGATCGTGGGCCCCGAGGCGCTCACCAACGGCACGAGCTGGAGCTATGAGCTGTTGCGCGCACGCGGAAACACGATCGAGGGTGGCACCACCGAGGTGCTGAAGAACATCGTGGCCGAGCGCGTGCTGGGCCTGCCGCGGCTGAAGGCGGTCATTTAGGTGATGTGTGTGGGGATGGGCTCCGCTCCTGCCGGAGCTCCGCCACCTGGCGTGCCCATGGTCTCAGTCGGCCGGGGCACATTCGCAAGCGCGGGCGTGCGTAGCTGATGGACTTCGGCCTCAGTCAAGACCAGCGCGAGATCCAGCGCACCGCACGCGAGCTGCTCGCCGAGCGGGCGCGTCCCGAGCGCGTGCGCGAGCACGCCGAGGCGGGCCGGCTGGACGAGGTGCTGTGGCGCGAGCTGTGCGAGCTGGGCTGGCCCGGGATCGCTGTCGCCGAGCGCTACGGCGGTCAGGGGCTCGGTCGCGTAGAGCTGTCGATCTTGTGCGAGGAGCTGGGACGCTCGCTCGCGCCCGTGCCACTGCTGCCGAGCGTGCTTGCCTCGACCGCGATCGAACTGGCGGGCTCTGAGGATCAGTGTGCGCGCCTGCTGCCCGGTTTGGCAGGCGGCGAGACGGTCGGCGCGCTTGGCAGCGCGCGCGAGGGTGTGGCCGAGCTGGTCGTGGGTGCCCCCGCCGCGCAGCTGTTGGTGCTGGTCGAAGACGGCACGGCGCGCGTGCTCGCGCGCGAGCAGGCCGAAATCGAGCCGGTCGAGTCGATCGATCCCACGCGCCCCGCGGCACGAGTGAGTGCGCCGGTGGGCGCCGGTGAGGCGCTTATGGGCGATGTCGCCGGCGGGATCGATCGCGCGCTGGTCGCGATCTCCTCCGAGCTGGTCGGCGTGTGCGACCGGGCGCTTGCGATGACTGTCGCGTATGTGAAGGAGCGCAAGCAGTTCGGCGTGCCCGTGGGCTCCTACCAGGCGGTGTCGCACCGTTGCGCGCAGATGCTGCTCGACACCGAGAAGGCACGTGCCACGACCGCGTTCGCGTCGTGGGCGGCGGACTCCGATCCGCAGCGGCTGGGGGAGGCGGCGGCGATGGCGAAGGCAGCCTCATCGGAGGCGGGGGTGGAGGTGACGGCCTCGGCGATCCAGGCCCACGGCGGGATCGGCTTCACCTGGGAGGCCGACGTGCACTGGCTCTACAAGCGCGCGCTGCTCGACGCGGCGCTGCTCGGCGGCGCCAAGCCCCAGCGTGCGCGGCTTGCGAGCATCCTCGCGCATACGTGATAGCGTACGGTCGTATGCCGGAGGTACGCACTTGGGACGGAGCCAGCTACGACCGCATCTCCGGGACGATGGAGGCGCTCGCGCTCGAAGTGCTCGAGCGCCTGGACCTGGCCGGCGACGAGCTCGTGCTCGACGCCGGCTGTGGGTCGGGGCGGATCGCCCAGGCGCTGGCGGAGCGTTTGCCGCGCGGTCGTGTGATTGCGGTCGATCAATCCCCCTCGATGGTGGACGCCGCCCGCAAGCGCCTGGGCCCGGAGTTCGATGTGCGCGTCGCCGACCTGCTTGAGCTGGAGCTTGAGGAGCCGCTCGATGCGATCCTCTCGACCGCCACGTTCCACTGGATCCTCGACCACGATCGCCTGTTCGAGCGCCTGCTCGCTGCGTTGCGCCCCGGCGGGCGGCTCGTGGCGCAGTGTGGGGGAGAGGGCAACATCGACGTTCTGCGCGGCAAGGTGGGCGCGGTGCTGGCGCGCGAACCGTATGCCGAGCACTTTCGCGACTGGCAGCCGCCGTGGAACTACGCGGGAGCAGGGGAGACCCGCGAGCGCCTACTGTCCGCGGGCTTCGCCGAGGCCGAGTGCTGGCTTCAGCCGGCGCCGCGTGAGCCCGAGCATCCGCGCGAGTTCCTATCCACGATCGTGCTCGGCCCGCATGTGCAGCGTCTGCCGGCGGAGCTGCGCGAGCAGTTCATGGACGAGGCACTGAGCCTCTTGGGCGAGCCGGTGGTCGTCGACTACGTGCGCTTGAACATCGACGCGACCGCATAGGAACGTACAAAACGTCGTCGGCCCCGCTAAATTCGGCGCACGATGACCGTCGCAATCGTGACCGACAGCACGACTTACCTACCGCAAACGCTGATCGAGCAGTGGCAGATCCAGCGGGTCAGCTTGTACGTGGGTTGGGATGGCGACCTGCGCCCCGAGCACGAGTACACCGACCTCGACGCGTTCTACGCGCGCCTGCACGATTCTCCAGGGCTGCCGTCGACCTCGCAGCCATCGGTCGGGGATTTCCTGGCCGTGTACGAGCCATTGCTGAGTGCCGGCCACGATGTTCTCTCCGTGCACATCGCCAGTGGCCTGTCGGGCACGTGCGAGAGCGCGCGCGAGGCCGCACGCGTGACCTCGCGTGCGGGACACACGGGACGCGTCGAGGTGATCGATGGGCAGACCGGCGCCGGCGGTCTCGGCTGCCTGGCGATCGCCGCCGCGCGCGTCGCCGCACGCGGCGCCACGCTCGAGGACGCGGTCGCGGCGGTCGCTGCAGCGCGTGAGCACCTGGACATCTGGTTCTGTCTGGACACGCTCGAATACCTGCATCGCGGCGGGCGCATCGGCGCCGCCCAGGCGACGGTCGGCACCGCCTTGAAAGTGAAGCCGATCCTCACGTTCGGCACCGAGATCGCCCCGGTCGGGAGGGTGCGCACCCGCAAGCGCGCGTTCGAGCGGATGGTCTCCTACCTGCGCGAGCTGCACGAGCGTGGCGCAACCGACTGGATCGTCCAGCACGCGCAGGCCGAGGACGACGCACGGCGGATGGTCGCCGAGGGCGAAGCGATCTTCCTGTGCGAGCCGCTGTTCTGCACGCAGGTGGGCCCTGTGCTCGGAGCGCATCTCGGCGCAGGGTTGCTGGTCGGGGGAATGGCGTTCGAGCCCGGCGCACCGGCCGGATAGGCGTCCAAGCCGAATCTGCGCTGTCGCAGGCGGTCGCGGCCCGATCTCCGCCGCGCGCGCGGCTAGATTCGGTAGAGGATGTCCGATGAGCCGGCCCAGCTGAGCACCGCCCACCTGGATGCCGACGCGTTCTTCGTGTCGGTCGAGCTGAACCGTCACCCCGAGTTGCGCGGGCTGCCGGTCGTGGTCGCCGGCACCGGGCCGCGGGCGGTGGTGACAACCGCAAGCTATGAGGCGCGCCGCTTTGGCGTGGGATCGGCGATGCCTGCCGCGCGCGCACGACGCCTGTGTCCGCAGGCGGTGTTCCTGCCGACCGATCACACTCATTACAGAGAGGTCTCGCGACGGATGATGGATGTGGTGCGCTCGCACGTGGAGCGCGTCGAGGTGGTGGGACTCGACGAGGCGTATGTGGACCTGTCGGGCTTTCACTCGCCGCGCGCGGCGATGCGCCGGATCGTGGCCGACGTCAAGGATGCCACCGAGCTGGTGTGCTCGGTCGGTATCGGTCCCAACAAGCTGGTGGCGAAGGTCGCCTCCGACGCGGAGAAGCCGGCCGGCTTTCTCGTGTTGACACGCGAGCAGGCGTGCGAGCGCTTTGCCGATTCTCCGCCCGCGCTCGTGCCGGGGATCGGCCCGAAGACGGCCGTGCGCCTGGCGGAGCTGGGCCTGACCACGCTGCGAGCGCTTGCGAGCGCGCCCGAGCGGTTGCTGATGGAGCGCTTTGGCCCCAACAACGGGCCCGAACTTCGCCGCCGCGCGCGCTTCGAGCACGACGGGGAGGTCTCCGAGGAGCGCAAGGTCGTCTCCGAGTCGCGCGAGCGCACATTCGATGAGGACGTGCGCGATCCGGCCCAGTTGCGCGACTGGTTGCGCCAGATGACAGCGCAGCTGTGTGCGAGTCTCGCATCGAACGGTCGCCGTGGGCGGACGATCGGGATCAAGGTGCGCCTGGACGATTTCTCCACCGTCACGCGTGCGCACACACTCGCCGAGCCGACCAGCGACGCCGAGCAGGTCACGCGCGTGGCGCTCGCGCTGCTGGAGGACTACGCACCCTCGCGGCCGGTGCGCTTGCTCGGAGTGCGCGTTGCCGGGCTCGCCGGCGGCTCGCAGGCGCGCGAGCGGCACGCGGACGCAGCCGCCGGTCAGCTCGAGTTGCCGGTATAGGACCTCCAGCCGACGGACCTGCAGCCGGCACGAGGACAGGCGTGTCGCGTGGGCGCCGTGTAGGCTTCCTCGCACGATGGCGCTTGCCAAGGCGGGGGAGATCGAGCTGAGCTACGACCGTGCGGGCGAGGGTCCGCCGCTGCTGCTGATCATGGGGATGAGCGGCACCAAGCACCACTGGGGCGCGGCGTTGCTCGAACAGTTGCACGGCGATTTCGACACGATCGTCTACGACCATCGCGACGCCGGCGACTCCACGCGCACCGGGCAGCCGTTCACGATCGCCGACCTCGCGGAGGACGCCGCGGGACTGCTCACGGCGCTGGAGATCGACTCGGCGCACGTGATGGGCATCTCGATGGGCGGCATGATCGCCCAGGAGCTGACGCTCGCGCACGCCGATCGACTGCGCTCGCTGACGCTCGGCTGCACCTACTGCGGCGGCGAGGGCGGCATGCTCGCAAGCGAAGCCACGATGCGCAAGCTCGCCGAGGCGATGAGGTCGGGCGACCGCGAACGCGCGATCCGCGCTTCCTGGGGGGTGAACGTCTCACCGAGCTTCGCGGCTGAGGAGGACGCGTGGGTGAGGTTCCGGGCCACAGGTATGCGCTACGGGCTGCCGGTCGCGGTGATCATGCGCCAGATGCAAGCGATCGCCGGGCACGACACGAGTGCGCGGCTGCCGCAGATCAGCGTTCCGACACAGGTGGTGCACGGAACGCTCGACCAGCTGCTCCCGGTCCAGAACGGGCACATGATCGCCGGACTGATCCCCGACTCGCGCCTGGAGATCTTCGAGGGCGTCGGTCACATGTTCTTCCTGGAGGAGCCCGAGCGCACTGCCGGGCTGGTTCGTGAGCACGCTGCGCTGCAGGTCTAGATTGGCACTTGCAATGCTCATCGTTGCACCCTCTCTGGTCGGGTTTGGGCGACGACTACTCAAGCGTCGGTTTGATCTGCCCGATTGGTCTCCTGACGAGGCGTACATCACAAAGCTCGCACGGTGGCGGCCTCAGAGCAGCTAAGCGTTCTTGCGGGTAGCGGCGTCGAACTCGCGGGCGAGCAGGCGGGAGCAGGGGCGCCGATCGTGCTGCTGCACGGGCTCACCGCGACGCGCCGCTATGTCGTGATGGGCTCCAGGGCGCTGGAGCGCTCCGGTCACCGCACGATCGCCTACGACGCGCGCGGGCACGGTCACTCAAGTCCGGCGCCGGCTCCCGAGGCGTACACATACGAGTTGCTCGCCAAGGATCTGCAGGCCGTGCTTGACGGGTTGGAGATCGAGCGGGCGGTGCTTGCCGGCGCCTCGATGGGGGCACAGACTGCCCTTCGTTTCGCGCTCGAGTGGCCCGAGCGGGTACTCGCCCTCGGGTTGATAACGCCGGCGTTCGACCCCGAGGCGCATGGGGAGGACTCCTACGCGGCGTGGGACAGGCTTGCGCAGGGACTCAGAGCGGGAGGAGTGGATGGCTTCATCGACGCATACGATCTCGACGCCGTACCCGAGCGCTTCAGGGATACCGTGGCGAAGGTGCTGCGTCAGCGGCTCTCCGCGCACGACCATCCGCTTGCGGTGGCGGATGCCCTGCAAGCGGTTCCGCGCTCGCGGCCGTTCGAGTGCTGGGACGAGTTGCGGTCCGTCGAGGTCCCCACGGTTGTGATCGCCAGTCGCGACGGGGCCGACCCGACCCATCCGCTGATCGTCGGTGAACGCTACGCGGCGGCTATCCCGCACGCCAAGCTCGTGGTCGAGGAGCCCGACAGCTCGCCGATCGCCTGGCAGGGAGGGCAGCTCTCGAAGGTGCTTGCCGAGTTGAGCGAGGGTTCGCGCCAGTCGCCCTGAGCGCGCGAGCGCGGTCGGCCGGAGCCGTGCGTGGGGGAGCGTGTCACGGGTGAGGGCGCCCTCCGTTCAGGCAAGCGCTGCGGATGGATCCGGGGTGGGTGGGTCTCGATTCTCCACGACCGCGCCCCGTAGCAACGCCACATAGCGCCCACCCTGCTCGACCAGCTCCTCGTGAGTACCGTGCTCCACGATCTTGCCATCGTCGAGCACGAGGATCTGATCGGCGTCGCGGATCGTGGAGAGGCGGTGGGCGATCGCGATCGTGGTGCGTCCGCGTGAGAGGTCGTCCAATGCCAGTTGCACCGCCCGCTCGGTCTCGGTGTCAAGCGCGGAGGTCGCCTCGTCGAGGATCAGGACCGGTGGGTTGCGCAGCACGGTGCGCGCGATCGCGATGCGCTGCTTCTCGCCGCCTGAGAAGCGATAGCCGCGCTCGCCCACGGGGGTGTCATAGCCCTCGGGCAGCGATGAGATCAGCTCGTGGATTTGCGCGGCGCGCGCGGCGTCTTCGATCTGCTCGTCGCTTGCGTCGGGGCACGCAAAGCGCAGGTTCTCGCGGATCGAGGAGTGAAACAGGTAGGTCTCCTGGGAGACGAGCCCGACCGTCGCCGCCAGCGACTGCAGCGTGACGTCGCGGATGTTGTGCCCGTCGATGCACACCTCGCCCTGCTGGGGCTCGTACAGGCGGGCAACGAGATAGGCGAGCGTTGTCTTGCCGGAGCCGGTCTCCCCGACGAGTGCCGTGCGTGTGCCCGCGGGAATCTCAGCGGAGATGTCTTGCAGGGTCCAGGGCGCCTCGGGTGCATAGCGGAAGCACACATTCTCGAGGTTCACGTCACCGCGCACGCACTCGAGTGCCTGCGCGGTGGAGCGCTCCTCGATGTCGACGGGCAGGTCGAGGTACTCGAAGATGCGCCCGAACAGCGCGAGTGAGGTCTGCACTTCGAGGCCCACCGACAAAAGCTGCTGCATCGGGAACAGCAGGCGCGTCTGCAGCGTGGTGAACGCGACCACCGTTCCGATCGAGATCACATCGCTGCCGTGCACGCTGCTGTAGCCGGCAAACCAGTACACGGCCGCGGGCATGATCGCGAAGCTCATCTGCACCGAGGCCATGCGCCAGCGACCCGCCATGCGCGCGCGCACCTCCAGGTCGGCAAGCTCGCTGGACTCGCCGGTGAAGCGGCTCGTGAGCTCGCCCGAGCGGCCCATCGTCTTGCCGAGCAGGATGCCCGACACCGACAGCGACTCCTCGACAAGCGTGGACATGTCGGCCAGACGCCCCTGGCGCACCGACTGGATGCGCCTGCGCTCGTTGCCCACGCGCCGCGTGAGCCACACGAAGAACGGCAGCAGCACGAGCGAGAAGGCGGTCAGCTGCCAGCTGAGCGCGAACATCGCCGTGACCGTCGCGAGCACGGTCGCGACCGTGGAGACGGTCGAGGTGGCGGTGCTCGTGACCACGTCGTCGATCCCGCCGATGTCATAGGCGATGCGCGCCTGCACCTCACCGGAGCGCGTGCGCGTGAAGAACGCCAAGGACATCTTCTGCAGGTGCGCGTACACAGCCGCGCGCAGGTCGTGCATCACGCGCTGGCCCACCTGATTTGAGATCCACGTCTGCGCAACGCCGATCACGCCGTTGACGATCGCCAGCGCGATCATGCCGGCGACCAGCCAGGTAAGCAGTTTGAGATCGTGGCCTACGATGCCCTTGTCGACCGCTTCGCGCAGCAGGAAGGGGGAGGCGACGCTGAGGATCGAGCCGACCACGATCAGGCTCAGCAGGGCGCTCAGGCGCATGCGGTAGGGGATGAACAGTCGTCCGATCCGCTTGAGCGAGACCGGCCTGTCGGGGATGTCCTCGGGGCGCGGCTCGGATCCCGAGTTGCGAGTGCCGCCACCGCGACCGCTACCGCCGCCGCGACCGCTGCCGTGTCCTTCCGCGAAGGGCTGGTGACTCACTGCAGGCGCGCCGGAGGAAAGCTCACGCTCCGATTCTAGTGCCGGCAACCTCAGCCTCGCCGGTGGCGTCTGGCGCCCATGCCTCCGACGGATGCCAGGTGTCGCACACAAGCGCAGGCGTACTCATTGTGGGTGGCGTCTGGCGCCGGCGGATCGTAGGATGGTGGTTGATGGACCTATCCGCTTCGGAGATACGTGTGCTTGGCTGCCTGCTGGAGAAGCAGCGCACCACGCCCGACCACTATCCGCTGTCGCTGAACTCGCTGCGCCTGGCGTGCAACCAGGCGACCAATCGCGAGCCGGTTGTCGAATACGACGACGCGATCGTCCGCGACGCATTGCACCGTTTGGAGCGCCGCGGGTACACCCGTTTGGCCGGAGCGAGTCGAGCGGCGAAGTATCGCCATCTGCTCTCCGAGGCGCTGCCGATGTCAGGTGCCGAGCAGGCGGCGATGTGCGTGCTGATGCTGCGTGGCCCGCAAACGCCGGGCGAGCTCAAGCAGCGCGGCGAGCGCATCCACGCGTTTGCGGGGCTGGAGGAGGTGCATGCCACGCTGGCGGCGCTGATCGAGCGTGGTCTGGTTGCACAGCTCGGGCGTCGTCCGGGCCAGAAGGAGGACCGCTACACACAGCTGCTGGGCGACGGCGAGAGTTCCAACGGGCCCGGCGCGGTCAACGGGGGACCCACCACATACGCGGCTCCTCCGGCACAGTCACAGCCGGCGGCGGCGCAATGGTCAGAGCAAGGCAATCTGAGCGAGCGCGTGGCCCAACTGGAGCGCGATGTGGCCGAGTTGCGCTCAGCGCTCGCAGGGGGCGGCGACGCAGGCTCCGAGACCGTCGAGCGCGGCTCCGATCTGGGGTCCTCGGAGGATCGTGAGCCGGCCTGGCGCGAGACCGCTCCACCAGCGCCATGATCATCTCCCACCTGATCCTCGCCTCCTCGGCGTCGGACACCGCTACGGGAGTTGGCATCCCGGTGGCGATCGCCGCGGGTCTCGTGTCGTTTCTCTCTCCGTGCGTGCTGCCGCTGGTGCCCGGCTATCTCTCGACTGTGATCGGGGTGGCGCCCGCGGACATTCAGCACGCAGGCACACGTCGTGTGCTGGTGCCGAGCCTGCTGTTCGTCGCGAGCTTCTCGCTGATCTTCATCCTGCTCGGATTGACCGCGACCCAGGTGGGCTCGCTGCTCAACCAGCACATCGACGCGTTGCGCACAGCCGGTGGGGTGTTGATCGTGGCGATGGGGCTGGTGTTCCTCGCCACCCCGTTCGTGGACGCGCTCAACTTCCAGTGGCACTCGGAGTCGCTGATGCGCCTTGCCGGGCGTGGCGGTCCGATGGTCGCGGGCGCGGCGTTTGCGATCGCGTGGACGCCGTGCACGAGCATCACGCTCGCCGCGATCTTCGCCCAAGCGGCTGTGTCCGAATCGGCGATCCATGGGGCGATCCTGCTCGCGTTCTACTCGGCCGGCCTGGCGATCCCGTTCCTGCTGATCGCGGTGGCGTTCGAGCGCATGAGCGGCGCGTTGGAGGTCGTCAAACGTCACTTCCCCGTGATCGTGGGGATCGGCGGGGCGGTGATGATCGCACTCGGGCTACTGATCCTCACGGGCGAGTTCACGACGCTGAACGCGCAAGCCAACGACTTGCTGCAGGGCACCGGCCTGAACGTCTCAAACATCTGACGGCCCACGGGGCCGTCAGCCGGAGCGCCATGGGTGCGGATCACCGCGTGCAGATCGGCCCGGACGTACCCCGCCCACGGTCATAGCGGCGTCGGATCGGCGCTCCGTTGTGTCCGGTCGCTCCCGTTTGTGTGCTTCGCCTCGCGTGGGCTCGCACCCCTCCTCGCAAGAAACCGCTTTTCCCACGCTTCCTGGTTGCGCTTGGCGTCGAGCACGAACGGCGAGTAGCCGATCGCCTTGACGATCAGCTCGTTGACGCGCCCCCACGGGGAGGGGAGCGGGCGCAGTACGTCCACGAACAGCACCACACGGGTCTCGTCGGTGTCGTTCCAGACCTCGTGGTTGAAGGTGTCGTCGAACACGAGGCTCTTGCCCTCGTTCCAGTGGCGGATGTCATCGCCCACGCGAATGCGGCACTGCTCGGCCTCGCGTGGCACGATCAGGCCGAGGTGGTAGCGCAGCACGCCCTTGTAGGGGCCGCGGTGGTCGAGGATGTGCTTGCGGGGGGAGAGGATCGAGAACATGGCGGTGGTCATGCCTGGGACCTCGCGCATCAGCGCGGCCGTCTTCGGGCACGTCTCCACACCGAGCTTCGCCGCGAAGCCGTAGCCGTAGAGGAAGTAGGTCTTCCAGTCGTCGTCGTCGGTGATCTCGATCTGGTCCTTGGAAATGTCCTGGAAGTTGGGCAGGGCCTCGCGGTCGGCAAGTACGCCCTGCAGCTCGTCGCGGATGGTGTGCCAGTTGGCCTCGATGTGCTCGATCCAGGGGAAGCGCTCGGTGGGAAAGAAGGTTGCGTCGCCGACGAGCGAGCGCCGGCCGATGAACCGCTCGATCGGAGCGAGGACGCGTTCGCCGGCGGCGATCGTCAGCTCGACGGTGCGCTCCCACAGTGACTTGCCCATCTGTTCCTCCTAACGGTTGGTATTCCGTGGACGAGATGTTGTCATAGCAAGCGGGAAGGATTCAGCCCGGAAAATGTCATAACGTGGTGTGACCCCAACCGACGGAGGAGACTCGTGAGGCCCCTTACAGCGCTAACCGCAGATCAAGCAAGGACGAGGACCCGAGGCACCCTGACCGTTTCGCTGCTGGCGCTGGCGTTGGGCGCGTTCGCCTTCGCAGGGTGTGGCGGCTCCTCGAACACCACCAGCTCCGCCGCTTCGGCGCCGCTCAGCACTCCATCGACGCCGTCCACAGCCACTCAGTCGACCGCGGCCAAAGCGCCGGCTCCGGCGGGGGCCCTCAGTCTCGAAGCCAACTCCGAAGGTCAGCTGAAATTCAACACGACCTCGCTCGCCGCCAAAGCTGGGAAGGTGTCGATCAATTTCACCAACATGTCGCCGCTGGCCCACAACATGACGATCGAATCCTCCGCGCACAAGATTCTCGGTGCGACCCCGACCTTCCAGGGCGCCACCAAGACGCTGACACTGGAGCTGAAGCCGGGTACATACAAGTTCTTCTGCTCGGTGCCGGGTCACCGCATGGCCGGCATGGAAGGCACGCTAACCGTCAAATAAGGGGCACCGGCCTGGCGCTGGGTTGCGCCAAGAGCACTGGGCCGGCGCACTTGAGCGATACCCGCCGGTCGGCTGTGGGGCCGGCCGGCGGGGGCTCAAGAGGTTTGTCAGGCAGCCTCGCGCAGTGCTGCCAGCTCGGGCGACTCGGCGAGCTTCTTGAGCGCTCGCTGCTCGAGCTGGGAGGCCCGCTCGGCTGAGAAACCGAGGCGCTTGCCGATCGCGGTGAGCGTTTGCGGCTCCTCGCGTCCGGTTCCGAAGCGCAGCGTGAGCACGGTGCGCTCGGTGTCGGGGAGCTTGGCGATCGCACTGTGGACGATTCGCTCGCGCTCGTTGTCCCAGGCGGTGTCCTCAGGCGCCTCGGCGTCGGAGGGCAGCAGGTCGCCCAGCGCGGTGTCGCCGTCGTCGCCGACCTGCTGATCGAGCGAGACGAGCGCGGCGCGCTGGTGGCGCACCTCCTCGACCTGCTCAATTGGCAGTCCGGTCTCCTCGGCCAGCTCCTCCAGGGTGGGCTCGCGACCGAGGCGTACCGACAGCTCGCGCTCGACGCGTCCAACCTTGCGCGAGCGTTGGGCTACATGAACGGGCAGGCGGATCGTGCGGCCTGAGTTCTCGAGGCCGCGTTGGATCGCTTGCCTGATCCACAGGGTGGCGTATGTGGAGAACCTGAATCCCTTGCGCCAGTCGAACTTCTCGGAGGCACGGATCAGGCCGAGCATGCCCTCTTGGACAAGATCGGCCAGCGGCAGGCCCTGGTTTTGGTAGCGGCGGGCGTTCGAGGCGACCAGCCTCAGGTTGGAGTTGATCAGCTTTTCCTTGGCTTGCAAATCGCCGCGCTCGATTTCCTGGGCGAGCTCGATCTCCTGTTCGGGCGTGAGCAGGGGGTAGCGCCGCGAATGCGCGAGCAGCTGGTCGACCGACTCCGGTATGAACGTCTCGGGCGTCATATCGATGGGTGTGGGGGACTTCTTGATGGCGTCTGGCATAAGCGTCTCTCTAACTGGAACGATTGAGGGGCTCGGCTCGTCCCCTACGGGGACTGCGCCACCCTCTTGTAATCCGATGCTTGGAGTCGGGATTATACGCCGCGATAGTTGCGTTGTCAATCATTCTTGTTGGAGTCATCCGTTGGATGTGGTTCGACATGCTGGCCACAGCCACCTTCCCGCGCAACCAGTAACCCGCGAGAAGGCGATAAGCTCCGGTCTGGGCGTGCTATTTGCTTACCCGATCACGGGTTCGTCTACCAGGCATCGGTGAATTCGGGGCTTTTGATGAGGATTTGCGGTGCGTGCTCGACGGTTCCGAGGGCACCCTCGGGTACGCAAAGGATCCGAATTGGCGATCTGAGGTAGCGAATCGGCGCCGCGCACGCCGAGTTCGGCGCTGTAGCGTCTTCCAGAAGCGCTCGAGGAACGTCCAGGATGAGGCCGCTCGGTCGCGTAGTCTCCCACGCGATGCCCCCAGATTTGCCCGCCACCGAGCGCTCTCGGCTGTTCTCGCCCTCGCTGCTGGAGGGTCAGGTGGCGCTCGTGAGCGGCGCGGGCAGCGGTCTTGGCCGCGAGACCGCGCTGGAGCTGGCTCGCTGCGGTGCGCGCGTGGTGATCTGCGGTCGTCGCGAGCAGCCGTTGCAAGACACGGTCGCCGCCTGCTCGCGCGGGCTGATCGAAGCGCACGTGTGCGACATCCGCGAGGAGCAGGAGGTCGAGACGCTGGTCGAACGGACACTGGACAGCCACGAGAGGATCGATCTGCTGGTCAACAACGCCGGCGGCCAATTTCTGGCGCCCGCGGAGTCGATCACGCCGAAGGGCTTTCGCACCGTGATGCGTCTCAACGTCGAGGGCACTTGGCTGATGACCCATGCGGTGGCGACCAAGGCGATGATCCCCAGTGGACGTGGGGGAAAGGTGTTCAGCGTGACGCTCTCCCCGCACAACGGGATGCCGGGGATGGCTCATTCCGGTGCTGCCAGGGCGGCCGTTGAGAACCTGATGCGCACCCTCTCGGTGGAGTGGGCGCGCTTTGGGATCCGGTTGCTGGCGCTCGCGGCCGGCCAGTTTGAAACGGAGACGCTGCTGAGCAAGTACCCGGCGGCGATCGTCGAGCGGATCGCTCACACGATCCCGCTGGGTCGGATGGGGACCGAGCGGGAGTTTGCATGGCTGGTCGCCTATCTTGCCTCGCCCGCCGGCGACTTCTTCTCCGGCGCGGTGCTTACAATGGACGGCGCGCGCGACGATTGGCTTGGTCCGTGGCCTCCGGCGCAAGCCGCCGACGAGCACGGCACGCCGCTCAGCGAGGAGCGCCGGGGGTAACGCGTCCCAACAAACCGCTCATCGCAGGCAACATCGAGGCGGATAGCGTTCAGTGCGCAGGATCGCCCGAGCAAGGAGCGTTTTCGCGAGAACCGATGTCCGAGCAAGATCGACAACAGCAAGGCACAGATCGCGACCGGGAGGAGCCGCTCGATGAAGGCCGGCCTGGTGCGGCCTCGCGTGAGAGCGCCGGCAAGGACGGGGACTCGTTCGACGTCGGACGGCTGATCGACAGGCGCACGCTGTTGAAGAGCGGTCTGCTTGCCGGCGGAGCGCTTGCCGGCGGTGGTGCGGCATTGGCCGATCTGGCCGCCAAACAATCCGTGGCCTCCAGCGCGAGGTCGTCCGGCAAGCGAACGATCGCCACAGGAGGTGGCGCGCGAGCCGGGGAGAAGTCGGTTGCGGAGATCTCTGCAAAGAAGCGTGTGCCGGCGGGGCGCCGCCCGCCGAACATTCTCGTGATCATGGTCGACCAGCTGCGCACCCCGCAGTGGTTCTCGGCCGGCGCGACCGCGGAAGCGGCGATGCCGAACATCACCGGCCTTGCCAACAACGGCGTGTCGTTTGCCAACCACTACACGGCCTCCAACGACTGCACGCCCGCCCGCGCGGCGCTGCTCACCGGCCTCTACACCCACCAGACCGGTTGCATGATCACCGGCGGCAGCACGCTTGACCCCGGCTTTCCCACGTGGGGAACGATGCTGCGCGAGCAGGACTACAAGACCTACTGGTACGGCAAGTGGCATCTCACCCACGGCGACAACCTGTGGGAAGCCCAGGAAGATGCCGGAGCGCTCGAGCCCTATGGCTTCGCGGGCGGCACCTATCCCTCGCCGGACGGGGCGCCAGGGCAGGGGTGGCGCGTGGACCCGCACATCCTCTCGCAGTTCGAACAGTGGTTTGAACGCGGTGCGCCGAAGCACGAGCCGTGGTGCACGACAGTGTCGTTCGTGAACCCTCACGACATCGCGTGGTGGTACCGCTGGAGCAGCAGGTTCGCCGCGGAGGCGAGCGCGGCGAGCGTGGTCGGGGTGTTGCCTGCGAACTTCGAGACCCCCGAAGAAATGATCGCGCGGGGCAAGCCGGCGCTGCAGCGCTCGCTGCAGGACACCGCACAGGTGTCCTTTGGCGCTGTGCCCTACAGCGGACCGGCGGTGACGCAAACGTGGCTGCCGTTCCTGAACCTCTACATGAAGCTGCTGTCGGAGGTGGACGCGCATGTCGGCGGAGTGCTGCAGACGCTCGCCTCCCGCCCTGAGGTCGCTGCCAATACGGTCGTGGTGTTCACCTCCGACCACGGCGAGTACGGCGCCTCGCATGGGATGCGCGGCAAGGGCGCGAGCGCCTACGACGAGGCGATCCGGGTGCCGCTGATCGTAAGCGACCCTCGGGGAGTGGCAACGCAGGCCGCGGGTCGGCCTCGGATGGGTCTCACCTCGAGCGTCGACGTGGCGCCGCTGCTGCTGGACATCGCCACCGGATCTTCGGCTTGGCGCAAGGAGAAGGACTACTCGCACGTCGCCTCGCGTCACGACGTGGCGGCGATGCTGCGCGACCCCTCCGCGCCGGGTCGCGCACAGGTGCTGCACGCCACCGACGAGACGGTCACCGAGTTCGCCACCGAACCCTACGCGGCGGAGGCGCCGCTGCACGTCGTGGCGTTGCGCACCCCGACAGCCAAGTACGCTACTTACTCGAACTTCGAGGCGGAAAGCATCAAGGCGATGACGGTCGGCCAGGAAACCGAGCTGTATGACTACAGCACCTCCCAGGGGCGCATGGAGTTGGACAATCTGGCCGGCAACAGCGCACTCGAGGAAAAGCTCGGCGCACAGTTGCAGAAGGCGGTTGGCGAAGAATTGCGCGAGCCGCTGCCGACTCGCCTGTATGCCGCCCACAAGCGTGGTCTGGCCGACTATTTCAACACAGCTGAGAAGGCCGCGTTGAAGGCGACCGAACGCCGTCGCGAACGCACCGAAGCCGAATCCGAACCGCCGACCCAGCCGACACCGATCGAAGCGCCGCTCGGCGGCGAAGACGAAGTGGGGCTGAACGATTCGACTAAGCTGCGCGCTCGGCGGCGCGCAGACCGGCGAGGGTCCACACGGCGAATACGATGACGAGCGCGATCGCGCAGGCGAACGCAAGCCAGGTGTGATCGAGCGCTCCTGAGATCAGACCGCGACCGGCACCGAGAAAAGCGGTCGCGGGATTGACGCCGGCGACGGCGTGGATCCAGCCTTTCAACAGCGACAGCGGCACGTACACAGGGGCCAGGAACAGGATCAGGAACACCGGGGTCTGCATCAACGGACCGGCCTGGATCGAGCGAAAGCGAAACGCGACGCCCGCGGCCCAGCCATAGCCGACGAGCACCAGCAGCGCCGCGAGGGCGTACAGGCCGAACAGGTCGACCCCGTCTCCGGTCATCTGCATCCCTGAGATCAGCGCCACCACGGTCACCACGCTGAGCGTGATCGCCGCACGCGTGAGCGCCACCAGCGCGTACCCGAGCACGATTCCACGCCGGTTGCCGGTCCGTCGCGGCATACCGGGACCGCTACCGTCTCAACGGAACCAACCCGCTCGGCCAAGCGCCGAGCAGCCAGGGCCAGCGCCTCGACCACCAGCGCGCCGCGCTCGCCGCCCGACGAGCCCAAACCGCGGCCACCCACGCGAGACCAGCAAATCGACACCAGCCGCGACCTCGGCCGATAGCCCTCCAACCCAGCACCCATCCACGGTCACTCCGACCTTCACCCGGCGCGTGACGGCCGTGGACTGCTCGCGCCGGAACTCGGTCGGTGCTGGCGTCTCGCGCTCCAAGCCGAACACTCCCTCGGACTCCGCGAGTCGATCACCCGCCGCTACGACGAACTCACACGCTCGCTGGATGAGCAACTCGACCTTGAGCCGGCACGCGAGACGCGGGTGATCTACCGGCAGCTACTCGGGCAAGGCTGATGCCAAGGGGCATGAGGACTCTCATTCCCAGGCGGCGCTATCGCAGGCATGGTTCGTTGGTGGACTTGGTTCGCTGCTGCGGTCAGACTCGATGGCGTGAGAGCTTGCCCCGATACCGAGGAGTAGAACAATCGTCCAGAGGTACACGATCTCGTGGCATCTGGACCTTCACTTCTGATTCAATAATTCGACAACTTTCGACTGGAAGGGGGCGGTCGCACGACCTTTCTGGAAGCACGGACTTGCGGGGGATGTCCCGGATGTTCAGCTGGCAACGGCAGTGGTTTTGCGGGCGGTGGCGACGGGCCGTGAGGTGAGCAGTCGCGCCGCATCGCTGGAGAAGGATCGCGCCGGTTTGGTCGACCGGTTGCGAGCGCGCCAGCCGCAGATCGAGACGGCGGTCTTCGCACTGGTCGAACGTATGATCGCTCAGGTCGCCGATGACTACGACCGCGAGCTGCAGGACGCAGAACGCTCGCCCGAGCAGCGTCGCGCCGAGCGTGTGCAGAGGCTGCTCGATGGCGTGCCGGTCCATGTCGGAGAGTTCGGCTATGAGCTCGATGCCTGGCATATCGGCGTGATCGCCACAGGTACGAACGCGGAGAAGGCCGTCCGGGACCTGGCGGCGGCGCTTGGTCGCGAACTGTCGTCTGTCGCGCGTGATGACGGGGAGGTATGGGCGTGGCTCGGTGGTCAGCGTAAGCTCATGGTCGCGGATGTCGAGCGGGTTCTCTCGACGCGGGAGCTCGCGGGCGTATCGCTGGCGATCGGCGAGCCGGCGAGAGGAGTCGAGGGCTGGCGCCTGACGTACCGGGAGGCGCAGGCCGCGCAACTGGTCGCGCGGCACAGGCCGCCATGCAGGCTCACGCGGTATCTGGATGTGGCACCCGAGGCGAACGCATTGCAGGATGAGGCGCTGGCGGATTCGCTGATCGAGACGCACCTCTCTCCGCTCGATGACCTGCGCATCGGCGGTCAGGCGGCCCGCCGGACGCTGCGCGCTCTCTTCGATACAGAACACAACGTGTCCTCGGCTGCGCACAAGCTCGACGTGGATCGCAGCACCGTCCACCGCCGACGCAATGAGATCGAGCGACAGCTGGGCTGCCGACTGCACGAGCACCAAGTCGACATCGAGATCGCGCTGCGCGTCGAGGATCTGCTCAAACACCGTGACTCGGCACAGCCGTCGGGCTCAGGCCCCTGATCGTAGGTGGACGCAACTCCGCGCAGACCCCTGCGCCGAGCCCCCCTTCATAGAGACCGCTTTTGCCCGAACACCCTTTCGGACACCGCATCTTCGCTGCGATGCAACAGAGTGTGGCGCCCCGCGCTGCGGGATGCGACACATTGGTGTAGCGCACGACGCCGGAGACTGTTTGGATGTTCCCAAATCAGCCGCGCGTCCGCGCGGGCAGCCTCAAGCAAAGGGGAACACGTGATGCGGGTCATGCACTTCAGTCCAGTCTGGCAAGCCAATCGCAGCGAGCGTGTCCAAGGGCGTCAGACAAGCCGCTTGGCCTGCCTGATGATCCTCACCGCTGCTCTGCTGGTGTGTGTCCTTCCGCAGGCGGCAAGAGCAGAATCGGGACTGAGCGCAGGACTCGGGACGAATACGGAACTCGGAGCGAGTGCCGAACCTGAAATATCTCTGACCCCTTCCACGACGAAGCCGTACACGCTGTGTCCGCCCGGTGGTCGCATGATCGTCGAATGCAACATCGCCATCGAACCTCCAGCAGTCGCAACGCCTTCCGGCTATAGGGCTGCAGACGGTGGGCCGATCCTGGGAGGCGGGGGTCTTGAAGGGGGATGGGATGCGGAAAACATAGAGTCGGCCTATAAAATCCCCACCACGGGTGGCTCGGGAGAAACCGTGGCGCTCGTCGATGCGTACGGCTATGCAGACGCCGAAAAAGACCTCAATAAGTACCGCGAAGAATACAAACTTGATTACAAAAGCGGTGAAACTGCGTGCACCAAAGCAAACGGATGCTTCAAAAAGGTCAATCAGGAAGGCAAAGAAGAAAAATATCCAGCCGAAGGTGGAGGACTCGAAACGGAATGGTCGCTGGAGCAGGGCCTGGATGTCGATATGGTCTCGGCCGCGTGCCCGAGCTGTAAAGTACTGCTCGTGGAGGCGAACACGCAGAGTTCGGCCAATACCGCGGCCTCAGTGGAAGAGGCGGCGAAACTCGGTGCAGATGAGATCAGCAACAGCTACGGCTACGCTGAAAACAACGAAATAGCGGAAGCGTGTCCTTCCAAAAAAGGTTGCAAAGAATATCTTGCGGCATACAAACAGTCTGTCCCCGTGACGGTATCGGCTGGTGACTCGGGCTATGAGGACGGTGTTGGTGCACTGAGCTGGCCTGCCAGTTCCCCCAACGTGATCGCTGTCGGAGGAACCGAACTCACAAAGGTGGAAAAACCAAAAGAAGGCGAACGTGGCTGGACAGAGGTGGTGTGGCCAGGCTCCGGTAGCGGTTGCAGCCTATACGAGTCTGCGCCAACCTGGCAAGAACCGGTCAGCAAAGCCTGCGGCAAAGACCGCACGGACAATGACGTCGCCGCGGTCGCAACGCATGTAACCATGTACAACACCCTTTATGGTGGATGGATCAATGTTCGCGGAACGAGTGTGAGCTCACCGCTGATCTCTGGGGTCGAGGCGCACGCGACCAGCGCTACGAAAAAACTCGCTGCAGACGCCTTCTATAAGAAGCCGAGCATGTTGTTTCATATCAGCGAAGGGAGCAATGGTACATGTACTCCACCTGCTGAAGACGAATATCTCTGTCACGGCACCAAAGAAGGCTATAACGGCCCGACAGGTATGGGCACGCCCGATGGCGTGTTTACATCTACCACTACGCCTCCTGAAAACACGATATTGCCCATTATCTCGCCAGCAACGCCTGAGCAGGGGGTTGCCGAGTCCGCGACCACGGGCACGTGGAACAACGAACCCACGAGCTACACCTATCAGTGGGAGCGCTGCAACGCCACTGGTGGGGAATGCAAAGAAATCTCCGGTGCTACCACCTCGACTTACACGCCGGTGGAAGCGGATGTGGAACACACGCTTGTCGTGAAGGTCACCGCGAAAAACGAAGGTGGGTCCAATTCGGCGTTGTCAGCAGCAACAACTCTGGTTTTGCGGATCACCGAATACGCCCTACCTTCGAACAGTCTCCCTGTCGGTATGACTGTGGGTCCAGATAGCAACCTGTGGTTCACAGACTACAGTACCAGCAAGATTGGGAAGATCACGACGTCGGGCACGATCACCGAATACTCACTGCCCCCAGTCACTAATCCGTTGGGGATTATTGCGGGTCCTGACGGCAACCTATGGTTTGTAGGCGGTAAACACACGATTGGGAAGATTACCACGTCGGGAACTATCACCGAATACTCCCTACCCGAAAGCAGCTGGCCACGGGGACAGGTTGCTGCCGGTCCGGACGGCAACGTGTGGTTTACAGACAACCATACCAGCAAGATTGGGAAGATCACCACGTCGGGAGCTATCACTGAATATGCCCTACCCTCGGGCAGTGAACCTGAAGGAGTTGCTGCAGGCCCGGACGGTAACCTGTGGTTCACAGACCACGGTAGTAGCAAGATTGGGAAGATCACGACGTCGGGTACGATCACCGAATATGCCCTACCTTCAGGCAGCCGCCCGACAGGGATTACCGCAGGGCCGGAAAAAGAAAATGACCTGTGGTTCACAGACGTCGAAAGCAGCAAGATTGGGAAGATCACGACGTCGGGTACGATCACCGAATACGCCCTACCCTCGCTCAGCAACCCGATTGGGATTGCTGCGGGTCCGGACGGTAACCTGTGGTTCACAGATTACGGCACCAGCAAGGTTGGGAAGATCACGACGTCGGGAACTATCACTGAATACCCCCTACCTAGTGGTAGTAGCCCTGAGTATGTTACTGCGGGTCCGGAAAAAGAAAATAACCTGTGGATCGCGGACGGTGGTACCAGCAAGATCGGGAAGATCACTCCGTAGAGCGGCCTACATCAATCATCCGGTTCGGACTCCCGGGGCGGTGTCGCTCCCGTGAGTCCGACGGGTTGCCAATCCTCGAGAGCTCGCGGATCAACAGGCTCGATATAGTAGGGATCGTGGGACCTTGCGCTTCGATTGAGCAGATAGGGGCCAGTGAAGGGTCCTATCACCGCAGTGTGCCGCGTGGGAAACGGGGAGCGGGCTGGCTCGCCGGACTTCTAGCGACAATCCTCGTAGGCAGCCTACTTGCTGCCGCTGGCCCAGCACTGGCCGCCTCGCCCCTGAGCTGGGCGAGCCCGGTCCGCGCCGATGACCAGCCGCCATTCGCATCACCGGCGGCCATCACCGGCGTGTCCTGCCCATCGACGGGCCTGTGCGTCGCCGTGGACAGCGTCGGCGACGTGCTGATCTCAACCGACCCGGCGGGAGGCACAGGGGCGTGGACTAAGAGCTACGCGGGCGAGAGCTCCACCGGCGTGGAGAGCTTCACCGGCGTATCCTGTCCGTCAACGAAACTGTGCGTCGCCGTTGATTCGGACGGCGACGTGGTGACCTCGACCGACCCGGCCGGGGGCGCGGGCGCGTGGACTAAGGCCAAAGTGGATATCCCTAAAGCCTTTGAATCGGAAGGTGAAAGCATCACGCTTGAAGGCGTGTCATGCCCGTCTGCGAGCTTATGCGTAGCGACCGACGCAATCGGCGATGTCCTGACCTCGACCGACCCGGCGGGCGGCGCCAGCGCATGGACGAGGACCAAGGTGACCACTCCCAATGAGCTCGGCGGTGGTAATACGCTCGGCGGCGTCTCGTGTCCCTCGGTGCGGTTGTGCGTAGCCACTGCCGGCGAAGGCAATATAGTGAGCTCGACTGACCCGACGGGCGGCATGGGCGCATGGAGTGAGACCGACGTAGACGGCACGAACAACTTGCCCGACGTGTCGTGCGTCTCTGAAAGCCTGTGTGTCGCGAGCAACGACTCCGGCAGCGTGCTCACGTCGACTGACCCGACAGGCGGCGAAGGCTCATGGAAGGCCACCCATGTCAGCAGCGTGGGGTCGATCGAACACATATCGTGTGCGTCGTGGGGCTTGTGCGTCGCACTGGACGGGAACGACGTCATCACCTCGGCTGAACCCACGGGAGGCGAATCTGCGTGGACTGCCACTTCAATCGAATTGCTCAACAGTCGCGGTAACCAGGAATCGCTCGAGGCCGCGTCCTGTCCGGAAGCTGGCCTGTGTGTTCTGACAGACGGTGGCAGCGCCGTGATCACTTCGACCGAACCGACCAAGGGCGCGAGCGCATGGACGGTGAGCAATCTGGAAGTTGGCTCGAGTGCTCTGGAGAGCGTGTCGTGTGTTCCTGGGCTGTGCGTCGCTGTGGACTATGCCGGCAACGTCGTGGCGAGTACCGATCCGGCAGGCGGCGCGGGCGCATGGAGCGAGGCTCACGTTGACGGACACGCACTCGATGGCGTGTCGTGTCCCTCGGCCGGCCTGTGCATCGCGATCGATGACGCCGGCGATGTTCTGACCTCGACCGACCCGACGGGCGGCGCGGGCGCCTGGAGCATTGTCGATGTGGATGGCTCGCGTCCATTTGAAAGCGTGTCGTGCCCGTCGCAGAACATGTGCGTGGCCACCGCCAATGAAGGCTATGTGGTCACTTCGACTGACCCGACGGGGGGCGCGGGTGCGTGGAGCGTGACCAAAATCGCGGAAGGCTTCCTGAAGGAAGTGTCGTGTCCTTCGGCCGAGTTGTGCGTAGCCGTCGTGGGACCCGACGATGTAGCAACATCAACCGAACCGGGTGTGCCAAAGGCGAGTGCGTGGACCGTGACCCAAGTAAATATCGAAGCTGTCATCAACGGTATTTCCTGCGCTTCCGAGGAACTCTGCGTCATGGTTGGTCTCGGAGACGTTGTGCTGACCTCAACCGATCCTGCGGGCGGCGGAGGCACATGGAGCGCGGGCTACATTGAAGGTCTCAACGGTCTCGAGGATGTTTCGTGTGAAGCGGCGGATTTGTGTGTCGCGACGGCTTTTGCCGGCAACGGCTCCGCGGGTAACGTGATCGCGTCGACCAATCCCTTGGATGGTGTCGACTCGTGGGTCAAGGGCAATATGTACGGCCTGCCCGTCAGACCTCCTGACGCGCCTTTTGAACTCTACATAGAAACTTTGCCCGGCATGTCGTGTGCCTCGGGCCTGTGCGTAGTCATCGACACGCAGGGTAATGTGATAGCGGGAACGCAGTCCGTGACGGTGCCCGTGAATAGCTTGTCGCCGGTGGCATTCGGGACACCGGCGCCTGGACAGACGCTCTCGTGCTCGAATGGGTCCTGGACAAGCTATCCGCCGCCCACCTTCACCTACCAATGGTTGCGCGACGGGACGCCGATTGATGGGGCGAGCACAGACGCCTACGTGGTGCAAGCAGCGGATCAGGGCCAAGGCCTATCCTGTCAGGTCACAGCCAGCAACAGTGTCGGATCGGAAAGCACGACGAGCAACACGTTGCAAGTGCCGCCCGCGCAGGCGCCTGGCGGTGGCGGTTCAGGTGGTGGCTCATCCGGCGGCAGCTCGTCCGATGACGGCGGTAGCCCGAGCACCCTGACTGGCACGGTGAGCAATGCGTTTGTGCTGAACGGAATGGAAAGCGTGGCGAGGCAGGGCACTGTCAAGGTGACGCTGACGCTTCCTGGGCCGGGCACGCTTCAGATCGTGGGCGAGGCAAGCGCGGCACAGCTCGCCGTTGCCTCGCGTACTAAGAAGAAGCGCAAGGCGCCTATTGTAGTTGTGCGGCTGCGCATCACCGTAAGCAAGGCTGGGCGGATCGTCGTAACGCTCGTCCCGACCACCAGCGCGAAGACGGTCCTCGTCAAGCGCGGCAAGCTCAAGGCGACCGTCACGATCACATACACGCCGAAAGGTGGGGCACCCCGATCGATCGTGCGGGCCGTCACCTTCAGGCTGAAGCGACGGCGTTGACGAAGGCTTTGTCATGCCTTGCGACTCCAGAGGATCGAAGTTGCGTCTGTTGGCACTGATGATCGTTGTGCTTGGGCTGTTGCTGCCTGGATGCGGCGGTGCCAATGACACCGCCAAGGCGAAGGACGCACCCGTGCTCGGAGGAACGGATAAGCAGTCAGCATCGTCGCGAGCCACCGCGCGCTCCGGAGGCTTGGCGATCACACTGACGGCCACGCCGATGCGGACAAGTGCGGGCTCGCCGGTCCAGTTCAACCTCACCGCCTATGCGCCCCATGCTCCCGGTGCTCTTGGCTATCAACTCCGCTACGATGATGGAACGAGCACCGCTCAGAACACCGTGCTCCTGATCTGTGTCGAAGGAAGGCGCACTCACCCCACGCGCCAGACATGGCGTCTAACCCATCACTACAAGGCGGCCGGTCGATACCGCGTCTTGGCGAGCGTCTATGTCAACTGCACCAGCGACCACGCGATGGCGACGGTTGCGGTCAGCGTGACGTGAGGCCCGCTGTCGGGTACATGTCAGCGACGGTCATCGCGACGCGCAAGGCCTTACGACCGACTTCCGTCAGCCAGGTCTTCCAGCAGGTTTTGTCGTTTAATCTCGGCTGCCAGCTCGGCGGTGGTCGCACCGAGGGCGTGCAGGAGGCGCGTGATGGTGGACCAGCGGATGTCGCGCTGGCCTGTCTCGATCTGTGAGAGGTAGGTGTCGTTGGCGCCGGCGCGGGCGCCGAGTTCCTTCTGTGTGAGGCCCGCGCGGATGCGCAGCTCGCGTAGCGCTCGGCCGAGGGCGCGCTGAGCGCCAGTGATTTGGTTCGTGGTCTCGTCGTTCAATGCTAGGCCACCAGTCCCCGTACTTTACGTCGCAGTTAAGTCCTGCTAGGGTGCGTCAGGCGAACATACAAGCTGGCGCCCGCGATGGTTGTGGCCACCCGGGCGCCGTGGCACCGAGAGCTGACACTCCCGGCACGAGGACAGCCTACCGAGACGTACGGGCCGTCTTCTCGGCCAAGAGCAGTCCTCCCGGGGCCTCCGAACTACAGGAGGAACCGACATGAACAGGATCACCCATATCGCCACTGAGCGTCTGATTGTTCTTCAGGTGCTCAAGGAGCGAGAGCCGCGTTTGCGCCCCGAGCTCGAGATTGCGTTCGGCGATGTCGAGCCGTCAGCGATCGGAAACGCGCTGGACGCGCTGTAGGCGGAAGGCGTCCTCTGCGTCAGCGGTGAGCGGGTGTGGGCGTCACGGTGCATACACCACCTGGACAGGCTTGGGCTCATCGGGATATGAGCGCCGGTGCGTCCGGCGTGGGCCTGGGGCAGGCGGTCCGCCAACGGCGCTATCCTGAGTAGCGGCAGTGAACATCTCGCGTCCCGTGGACGCCGCACCCTGACCTAGCGTCAGGGTCGCCATCTCTCTCCGGACTGCCATCCCGGTAATCGACGCTTCGGTGTCTGAGCAGAGGGAGACCATCATGATCTTTGCAGCCAGTTGGGCAGTCAGCGCCCGCCTCCACAGCCTGTTCCGGCGCTTCGCGCCCAGCAACATCCTCATCCGACGCGTGCATACCCGCACCGGCATCAAGTGGGGACCGCTCGTCGGCCTGGCCGCCGCCGTCCTCTACGGCCTGCTGATGCTGGCCACGGCCACAGTCGTCCGCAAAGGCGGGTCGGGCTGGGTCGATCTGATCGTGCTGCTCGCGTTCTGGAACACGGTCAAGTTCACCTGCCTGATCCCCGTCTCCCTCATCCAGCTGGTTCGTGTCCGCCACCAGGAAAGGGTCCTACAGCGCAACCGCCAGCGCACCACCACAGCCGGCGCAACACCGGCCGGCACAATCCACGAACGCGCGGATACGCCGCTGGGCGCGGTAAAATCAGCAGGTCAACTAGATACCCCCCAAGCGCATCCTCGGCTCGTCCAGGAACAGCAGCCGCGGACGGTGAAGCAGCGCCAGCGCCAGATCCAGGCGTCGCTTCATACCCCCGGAGTAGCCGTTCACCTTGCGATCAGCGGCTTCGGTGAGCCCTACCCGTGCCAGCAGTTCGCTGCCGCGCTGCACGCGCTCGCCCTTGGGCAACCCGTGCAGAGCAGTCTGCAGACGCATGTGCTCGCGGCCGGTCAAGAACGGATCGAGCGCGGACTCCTGCTCGGCGCGGCGATCGCGCGTCTGACCTCCGCGCCCTGATGGACCACGTCGAGTCCGGCCACGCGCGCGCTGCCGGAGGTGGGCGGCAGCAGCGTGGTGAGCACCAGCACGGTCGTGGACTTGCCCGCGCCGTTGGGGCCGAGAAAACCGTAGATCTCCCCGGGCGCCACCTGGAGGTCGATGCCGTCAACGGCGCGCACGCCACCCTTGAAGACCTTGACCAGGCCCTCGACTTCGATTCCGTTTTGCTCGTGCTCCATCGCCGCACGTTATAGCTGCTCGGTGCTCGTTGGCTCGGCGCGGCGCCGGCGACAACACCGTCGTCGCGCTGGAGCGTGCTCCCTGACATGATCGTGCGCTCACGATGAAGAGCTTTCAGAGTTGGGACGGCATCGAAATTGCCTATCAGGAATGGGGCGAGAAGACGACCGCGCCGCCGGTGGTGCTTCATCACGGCTTCGTCGTCGATGCCAATCTCAACTGGGTCGCCACCGGCATTGTCGAGGCGCTGTGTGCCGCTGGGCGCTGGGTAATCGCGCCTGACGCAAGGGGTCACGGCGGCTCGGAGAAGCCGCATGACCCGGCTCGTTATGGCGAGCAGCAAATGGCACGTGACCTGGCTGTCCTGCTCGACGTGTGTGGTGAGCCGCTGATCGACCTCGTCGGCTACTCGATGGGTGGGATCGTCTCGCTGATCTTCGCGAGCGAGGACGAGCGGGTGCGACGGCTTGTCCTGGGCGGTATCGGCTCGGGTGTGATCGAGTGTGGGGGTGTCGATCGGCGCGCGGTCCCCAACGAGGCAATCATCGAAGCGCTGAGCGTTGAGGATCCTGCGACGATCGCAATGCCAGAGGCCGCGGCGTTTCGCACGCTGGCAGACGCGATCGACGCTGACCGCGAAGCCTTGATAGCACAAGCCTCCTCGATCTATCGGGGAGCGATTGCGCTGGAGCGCATCTCGGCGCGGACGCTCGTGTTGGCTGGAGACGCCGATCCGCTCGCGGTCAGACCGGAGGTCCTCCGGGACGCGATCCCAGGCGCGACGCTGCGGATTCTCTCGGGAGATCACGTCGGGGTCATCGCGGATCCCCGCTTCACGCAATCCCTCCTCGACTTTCTCGCCTGACGTCGAATGGGCATATGGGAGGTCATCGCCATCGCCCTGGCGGGGCTCGCGGCGGGCACGATCAACACGGTTGTGGGCAGCGGCACGCTGATCACGTTCCCGGTGCTGTTGGCCTTCGGCTACGCACCGGTAACGGCAAACGTCTCGAACACAGTGGGTCTGGTACCGGGGTCGGTGTCCGGGTCGATTGGCTATCGGCACGAGCTCGTCGGTCAGCGTGGGCGAGCGATGCGACTGGGCACAGCGTCGGTGCTGGGTGGCATCACCGGAGCGGTGTTGCTGCTGGTGCTGCCTGCATCGGCATTCGAGACGATAGTGCCGGTCTTCATAGCGCTGGCGTTGGTGCTGGTCGTCCTGCAGCCGCGTTTGAACCGGATGCTTGCCAAGCGTGTCGTCGATCGCGACCGCAGAGGCCGCTTGCTCACTCTGGTTGCGATCTACGTGACAGGGGTCTATGGCGGCTACTTCGGGGCCGCCCAGGGGATTCTGCTAATGGGAATCCTGGGCGTGGCGTTGGCGCAGGACTTGCATCGCACAAATGCGCTGAAGAACGTCCTTGCGGGTCTGGTCAACGGGGTGGCCGGTGTGTTCTTCATAGTGGCGGCGCATGTTGAGTGGGGGCCGGCAGCGATCATTGCCGTCAGCTCGATTATCGGCGCCCAGATCGGGGCTCGCTACGGGAGACGACTGCCTGCAACCGTGCTGCGGGGATTGATCGTGGTGGTTGGTGTGGTCGCGATCGTGCGTCTGCTTGTCACGTGAGCTGGACGCCCATCGACAGCGAAAGCTCGTACGGCAAATCGATTGCCCTGGTGATTTGTGACAGCCGGCGCCGACTCTTTTGTTGAGCGATCTCAGCTGGAGCTTTATCTCGATGGCTCGGTGTGAACCACGACATCGGCGATGTCAGGAAGTTCCCGGCGCAACTGGTCCTCCAGCTCGCTCGCCACCCGGTGGGCGTCGATCAGAGACGCATCGCTGTCCACGGTTATCGTGAGGAACACGATGCGACCGCTCCTGGCGGACAGGAGCTTCACAAGCCGGGGGTCCGTGCCGGTGCGCTCACGCACGAGGCTCTCGATCTGGAGTACTGCCTGCTGGTCGGCCAGCTCGTCCGAGGGGCGCCCGACGAGCGTTTGCTCCAGCGGCTCCAGATGGGTCTGAACGTGGCCGATGCCGGGTCGGCCGCGAATCGCAAGCTCTACGCGTTCGGCCACGGTGCGTGCCGTCTGCAGGTCGAGGTCTGCGGGGAACTTCAGATGCAACGACACGTCGGTCGAGCCGTTCTGCTCGAAGATCGTGACATCGTGAGTTTCCCGCACCAATGGCTCGGCCAACGCGATCGAGAGAATGTGATCGCGCAACTCGAGGCCCACGCGGCGAGGCTCCACGTGCACGACTACGTCACAGCCGGGCAACACGCTTTCAACAGCCGCCTCGACCATGCTCGCGGCCTGATGGCCCTCTACGACCGCCTGTCCGGGAGCCACGGCCGCGACCACATCGGCGAAGTAGCGACCCGCCGACTCGCGCAAACGCAACCGTCGCAGTTCGATGCCGGGTTCCAAGCCGGCGATCGCCCGTTCGGCCGAGTCCATCGCCTCGACCGGAGTGCGATCCATCAGCACGTTGGCGTTCTCGGCGATCAGGCGAATCGCCGCGGCGAGCACGATCGCGGCGATGATGAGCGCCGCGATCGAATCGGCCTGGGCAAAGCCGGCGCGCACGAGCAGCAGCCCGATCAGCACCGCCACCGAGCCCGCGAGATCGCCGGCAAAATGGAAAGCGTTGGAGCGCATCGCCGGGCTTCCATAGCGGCGGGCCGTGCGCAGGGAGACGACAGTGCGACTGACATCCACGATCAGCGCGACTCCGATGACAGCAAACAGGTACCAGTTGGTTTCCGGTGGGCTGCCGGCGCTGATCAGGTGTGCGATCGCCTTGACGCTGACGATCAGTCCACCGGCCAGCAGGATCGCGGCCTCTCCCAGCGCGCCCAGGTTCTCGGCGCGGCGATGACCGTAGGGATGCTCGGAATCGGCAGGTCGGTGACCCAGTCGCACAGCGAAAAACGTCAGGACAGCGGCTCCCACGTCGCCGCTTGACTCAACTCCCGAGGAGATCAGCCCAAGGCTGCCGGTGGCCAAACCCGTTCCGAGCTTGAGCACAACGAGCAGGCCCGCAGCGGCAATCGAGACGAGCGTCGTGCGTCGCTGCACGGCGTTCTGCTCGTGCTCGCCATGCAGCGTCATCGTTTGCTCAGCGTGGCTTTGCCTCGGCGAAGCGCGCGAGCCCGTCCTTGGGGATCGGCTCCCAATCGACCGCGTAGTCCACAAAGGCGCGCCAGCTCGGCCGCACACCGGGATCGCCGTCAAAAGCTCCCAGACGCACGCTCATCTGTCGATGGTCCTGTGGGTAGCGGCTGAACAGGTGCCCTCCGCATTCACGGCAAAACAGCTTCTCGGCGCCGCCATCGGGATGGCGCCAGCCCTTCAGCAGATCCTCGCCCTGCAGGATCCGCAGCGTACTTCCGTCGATCCGCGCCTGCGCCGAGGAAGCCGTCCCGGTCCGGCGTTGGCAGCGAGTGCAGTGACAGTAGCCGGCCGTGGACGGGCGCTCGGTGAGCGCGAAGCGGATCTTGCCGCACAGGCAGCCACCGGTAAGCGCAGGCTCGCCGCTCATGCGCGGAAGTGTGGCATGTCCGATGGCGGGAGGATTGCCTGCCGCGGCTCTGCGGCCGCTGGAGGCCTGCTGAGCCCTCGCTCACAAGTCGCCCATCGCCGGCCTGGGCGAGCTGAACAACCTTCTCAGGTCATGCAGCTAGAACTGGTCTCCTACCGAGCCTTCGACGTCGTCTGCCGGCTTGTCCTTATGAATGAGCAGATCGAGCCGTAGCTCTGCTCAGGCCTTGTCAAGTACCAGGTTTCTACGGAGCGATCGGTGCGCATCATCCGATCGGGATGACGCCGGCGGCTTCAGTTCTTCGCTGCAACGATGACAAGCACGAGCAGGCCGAGCAGAACGCCGACCACCGCAAGTGCCGTGATGAAGCCTTCCCCGGGTGGAGAGAACTCGCCACGAGAGATCGCCCGCTCGACGTGCCTGTGGCGAACGAACGCGTAGCCGATGAAGACCACGCCGACCCCGGCGAAGCCGATACCCGCGATCGTGTAGGGCCACTGCGCTCCAGGGGTCAGCGCGGGAACGAGCTTGCCTGCGCCAAGGCTCACCGCCAGGGATGCCAAGCCCGTTCGCCACCAGGCGAGATAGGTACGCTCGTTGGCCAAGCGAGTTCTTCGTGTCGCATCGCCCGCGCTCTCGACTCCCGCATCCTCTGGCGCTCTCGGCTGCCCGGACCCTGAGATCATTGGCTGCATAGAAGCAGACTCACCAACAAAAACGTTCTTGACTGTCGTCCTGTCGAACTTGCCAGCGCCGCTCTCATGCGATGATGTGCATATGCGCCGACTGTGGTTGCTCGTTCCAGCCTGCGTGCTCGCCCTGTCAGCGCCGGCTCTTGCTTCGGCGTCAGATGCACAGCTGTGGACAGCACTGGGTGGTGGCGTCACTTGCGGCATTGCGATCCACCCCGTCAACACGCCTCCGATGCAGTTGCTCTGCAGCGCCACGTCCGTGCCGGCTCCAAAGGCCAAAGGCGTCGGCGATCCAGGTTTTGTGTTCCTTGGGTCGACCGGGCATCCGTTGCTCGCTCGGCTTAGCCAGGACTCCTTCGTTGGTGCGCACCCGGTGGCGCTCAAAAACGGGAACAGGTGGGGCGGCGTCGGCCCGATCGGCGTGAAGTGCACAATCAGTTCGAGAGCGGTTCGCTGCGTGAACCGCTCTCATCGCGGCTTCACAATCACAAAGAGCTCGTACCACTCGTTCTGAGGTCTTGATGGTGCCCACGACGCGCTACGCGCGCAGCGGCGATGCGACTATTGCCTATCAGGTCGCGGGGGAGGGGATGCTCGATTTGCTTTTCCTGCCGGGGTGGATCTCCCAGATCGAGCAGCTGTGGGAGGCATCGGCCGTGCGTCGCTTTCTAGAGCGTCTGGCTGTGTTCAATCGCTTGATCCTGTTCGATCGCCGTGGAAGCGGACTCTCAGACATCACGGGCAAGTCACAT
Organism: uncultured Solirubrobacterales bacterium; assembly: GCA_963831725.1. Taxonomy (GTDB): domain Bacteria; phylum Actinomycetota; class Thermoleophilia; order Solirubrobacterales; family Solirubrobacteraceae; genus Palsa-744. The sequence continues at coordinate 960,481 of CAWHRF010000004.1, read as the reverse complement.
TCGCTCGAGCAGGAGATGCACGATGCGCTCGCGGTACTCGACGCTGCCGGCAGCGAGCGTGCCGCGCTACTCACCTACGGTTTGGGCGGACCTGTCGGCACGCTGCTGGCCGCGAACCATCCCGAGCGGATCGGCGCGCTGATCATGTACGCGTCGATCGCTCGCACCACATGGGCCCACGACTACGACTGGGCGATGACAATCGAGGATCGCGCGCAGTGGACCGAGCGGACACTCGCCTCCTGGGGCGAGCCCGGTGGTCCGGTGCTCTCGGTTATGGCGCCCTCGATGGCCGAGGAAACCACACTGGCAACCTGGTTCGCGCGGTTGCAGCGTCTCGCGGCGAGTCCCAGCCAGGCTCGTATCCTGCTGAACGCGTCGGCTGAGCTAGTCAGTATGGACGCGAGGAGGCTGGCCCTCGCGTGTTGCAGGTTCGCGGGTTAGCTTCAGTGGTGTTAAGGGCCACTTGGGCCAGAGCCGCATACAACCGGAGGACCAGCCATGCCTGACGTTATCTCGACCGCGCCCGCGGATGTGCGTTTGTGGGTCGCCTTGGATGTGCACAAGCTGTCGATCGTCGCCGCGACGTTGCCGCCGTCGGGCGGGCAGCCGGAAGTTGAGCAGATCGAGACCACGCGGGTAGCGATCCGCCGGTTCATCGACCGGCTGGGCGGCCCGGAGGGTCTGGCGGTCTGCTACGAGGCTGGGCCGGGCGGATTTGACCTGCTGCGCGTGCTGGGCGAGCTCGGTGTGGCGTGCGACGTGATCGCTCCGTCGTTGATCCCGGTCCGCGCCGGCGATCGGATCAAGACCGACAGGCGAGACGCGAAGAAGCTCGTCAGGCTCTATCGCGGCGGTCAGCTGTCGTTCGTGGTGCCGCCGTCTCCGGAGACCGAGGGGCTGCGGGATCTGATGCGTTGTCGTGACGATCTACGCTGCGCTCGAACCGCGGCCCGGCACAGGGTCAGCAAGCAGCTTTTGCGCCACGGCCGGATCTATCGCGACGGCAAGTCGCAGTGGACGAAGATGCACCGCGCGTGGATCGCCCGCCAACAGCTCGATGACGTGCTCGCCCAAGCCGCGCTGGAGCAAATGCTTGTGCACCTCGACGGGCTCGACCGCCAACTCGACCAGATCGACCGCACGCTTGAGACCATCGCTCGCGCAGAGCGGTGGGCGCCTACCGTGCAGATCCTCACCCGCTTCCGCGGAATCGCGACCCGCACCGCGCTCGGGCTCATCAGCGAGATCGGTGACTTCCACCGCTTCAGCCATCCCCGCGAGCTGTGCGCCTGGCTTGGGATCGTCCCATCCGAGTACTCCTCTGGCCAGCAGCGCCACCGCGGGCACATCACCAAGACCGGCAACCACCACGCTCGCCGGCTGCTTGTTGAGGCTGCCTGGTCCTACCGGCACCGTCCCCGCCGACCCGACCGTGGGCCCGAACCCGACGCTCGCGCGTGGCAAGCCCAAATCCGGTTGCACCACCGCTACCACCACCTCACGACCGAGCGTGGGAAGCGCTCCACCGTCGCGACCGTCGCGGTCGCCCGCGAGCTCGCCGGGTTCCTCTGGGCCGCCGTCACCGACCAACCCCTCGCCCCGGAGGCCGCAGCCTGACCAACCCTCGATCTGCTGGGGTCGGGCGACCGCCGCGACCCGGAGGACCCTCGATACATCTATGCGACTACCAAGACTCGCGACCCTAGTGCGAGGCAGCTCACGACCGGACACTGTCCTGCGGTCCCGACCCGCGCATCTCAGAGTGACAGTCGTCGTTGCCGCCGCGACGGTCGCCCGACCCCAGCAACCACAACCACCACCATGACCACAACAAGAAATCCCTCACACCCCCTTGACAAACGCGTCCATCTCAGATGTGCGTGACGTACTGTCTCGCGTGCGTGTGCCAACGCTTGTCATGCATCGATCCGGCGATGCGGCTTGGGACCCGCGCCACTCGCGCTATCTGGCAGAGCACATAGTGGGGGCGCGCCATGTCGAGTTGGAAGGAGTTGACTCGCTGCCGTTCCTCGGCGACAGCGACGCGATCGTCGAGGAGATCGAGGAGTTTCTGACGGGCGCCCGCAGTAGCGGGGAGCTCGCCCGTCAATTGCTGACAGTGATGTTCACCGACATCGTCGATGCGACGGCGCGGGCGGCCAGGTTGGGCGACGGTCGCTGGCGCGACTTGCTGGCAGAGCACGATGCGCGCGTGCGGGCGCAGCTTGTCCGCTTCGGCGGTCGCGAGGTCAAGACGGTGGGGGATGGCTTTCTAGTGACGTTCGACGGGCCTCCGTCGCGGGCTCTGCGCTGCGCTCTGGCGATCACTGCGGCCGCGCGAGAGTTGGGACTCGAGATCCGCGTCGGCATTCACACGGGTGAGTGTGAGCTGATCGGCGAGGACGTTGGGGGCATGGCGATTCACATCGCCTCACGCGTGGGTGCGCTTGCCGGACCGGACGAGGTGCTCGTCTCAGGCACCGTATTCGGGACGGTGGTGGGCGGACCGTTCGCGTTTGAGGATCGCGGCTTTCACGAGCTGAAGGGCGTGCCCGGGCGCTGGCCGTTGTTTGCGCTGGGTGCTTGAGGCAACGAGCCGGCGCTGAGGCGGCGGTCGCGCGGACCGATGTGCTGCCGGTTGAGCTTTTTAGCTCTCGCTGCGTTGCGGTGTACAGGCATATGCCACAGCTCTCAGCTGTACCCGTTCGCGAGGTACAGCCCGATCCACACGACCGCAAGCGAGCAGAGGAAGATTGCGCCCTCCAAGGCGTGCAGCTTCGGACGGCGCATGTGCCAGAGGATGAGCAGCGCGATCAGCCCGACGAGCGCGAGCTTGATCTGGAATGTCCCATCGCTCCAGAGGTGTAGATGACTGGCCATCGCGCTTCCCGTCAGGAGCAGCGCGCCAAGCGCGCCAAGCGTCCAGTAGCCGAAGCGTCGAGCAATCGCTTGCAGGCGCTCGCGGTCGGGAGCGCGACGCTCCACCGGTACGACGATCGCGGCGAGGAACAGCTGCCCACCGACGAAGAACGCCATCGCCAGGATGTGCAGCCAGCGGACGGCGAACCAGGCGTGGCTCATCTCATGCGACCTCGGCGTAGGGAACCTCGCGAATGCCCAGTACGCGCTCGCGGCTGTGCTCCTCGCGCATGTCGAGCAGGCGAGCGTGCAAGAGGTTCTCGGTTGTGACGATGCCGAGCAAGCGGCGGGGTTGCTCGGGTTCGACAACAGGTGCGCAGCCGAGCGCCGACTCCGCGAAGCGTTGCGCAACCTGACGAAGCGTTTCGTGCGGATGGACCGTTACAGGGTCGCGGAGGGCTATCTCGGCGACCGAGGATGTCGGCTCTGAAGTGCCCTCGCGCAGCAGGCGATCCCGCGTGAGCACACCGATCATCCGCTTGTCCTCATCGAGCACGGGATAGAGCGGCTGGCGCGAGTGGATCGCGCTGTCCAGCAGCACGTCGAGTCGCTCGCGGGCGTCGATCGTGACGAAGTCGCGGCTCATGACCTCCTCTACGAGCAGCGCCTCGAGCGGGTCGACGGAATACTCGCGGGTGAGGTGCAGTCCGCGCCGGGCGACCTTCTCCGTGAGTACCGAGCGACGCAGCGTCAGCGCCGAGAGTGCGTACGCGCCTGTCGCGGCGATCAGCAGCGGCAGCACGAGTGCCCAGGCGTGGGTGAGCTCCAGGGGAAAGACGACACCCGTCAGCGGCGAGCGCATGACCCCGCCGAGCACCCCCGCCAGCCCCACGATCGCCCAGAACCCCGGGGCCACACCTGGCAGCACCGTGCCCTCCAGGGCGCCGAGCGCCGCGCCGATCATGAACGTGGGCGCGAGCACGCCACCGGATGTTCCCGAGCCAAGCGACAATCCCCAGATCGCGGTCTTGACCAGCAGGATGCCGAGGATCAGCGACATCGTCGCGCGGCCCTGGAGCAGTTCGCGGATGACGTCGTAGCCGACTCCCAGCGCGCGCGGCTCGATCAGCCCGCCCACGCCCACGATCAGTCCACCGATCGCCGGCCACCACATCCAGTGGATCGGAAGTCGGGCGAAGCTGTCCTCGGAGAAGTAGACGAGCCCTGTGGCTAGGATCGCAAGCAGCCCCGAGCTGAGCCCCACAAGCACGCACAGCAGCTCGACGCTCGCGCCGATGTGCACCGCGCCGAGCCTGACGCCGAACACAGGTCCCGCGCCGAGCAATGACCAGCGCAACACGGTGCCGCCGGCGACCGCTGCAACGACCGGGATGAAGCTCCGCGGGCGCCACTCGAACAAGAGCAGCTCGACCGCGAGCAGTACCGAGGCCAGCGGTGCGTTGAAGGTGGCGGCCATCCCGGCCGCGGCCCCCGCGACCAGTAGCGTCTTGCGTTCGTCCGCGCTCGTGTGCAGGAGCTGGGCGAGAACCGATCCCACGGCTCCGCCGGTCATGATGATCGGTCCCTCCGCGCCGAACGGCCCGCCGCTGCCGATGCTCACAGCCGCCGAGATCGGCTTCAGCAGGGCCACACGCGGCTGTACGCGACTGCCGCGTGTGAGGATCGCCTCGATCGCCTCGGGCATTCCATGGCCGCGTATGCGCTCAGAGCCAAAACGCGCCATCAAACCTACGACGAGCCCCCCGAGCGTCGGCGCGAGCAGAATCAAGATGGGGGAGTGGTGGTTGGCTCCCGGCGCCACCAACGAGGTGTCGAACCGCTGGTAGAAGACCAGGTTCGTGATCAGGCCAATGAGCCGCAGCAGCGCCAGCGCGCACACCGCGCTCGTCGCTCCCAGGGGCAAGGCGAGCGCGCAGAGTCGCAGAACACCTGGCCCAAGCGTGAAGTCGCCGAGATGTGAGACCCGCTGGCGTGAGTTCACTGTGTCCCCCGCGCACGCTCGGCGACGGGGAGAGGTGCAAGAGACGGAGCTTGTGAAGTCGCGATCGCTTGCCACAGGGCCTGCATCGCGGGCGCGAGCTCCGCGATCTCTTGCAGATGAGTTTGCGATAGATCGCGCAGTGCCTTCTGACCGAGATCGGTGAGCTGAATGTGCACGAGCGAATGGCGAGTCTGGTCGCGTTGGCGTGTCACGAGGCCGGCGCTCTGTGCGCGGTCAATGAGGCCCACAACGCTGTGGTGGCGCAGCACAAGCGCCTCGGAGAGCTCACCGATCGTCGGCCCGTGCTGTGCGCTGCTGCCGCGTACCGCGAGCAGAAGCTGATGCTGGGCCGGGGTCAGGCCGTGCGCGTCTGCCTGTTCCTCGCTCCAGTGCAGGAAGCGACGCAGATCTGTGCGCAGGTTCAAGAGCTGCTCGTACTGCGCATCTGTCAGGTCATCGAGAATGAAGGCATCGTATCGTAATACGATATCGGGATGCGATATTGACTTGACGAGCCTCCGATGCGGACTATCTCCCGATGTCGGCGAAGACGGTTGCCCAGTCGTTCTTGATGCTGACCACGGTCCAGCCCTCCTCGTCAGCGCGCTTCAGGGACTCCTCGGCGCCGGCGGTGTAGTCGAACTCGCGCTGCGGATCGTCGTGGAGGAGTAGGAGACGCAGCCCGTGGCGGGATGGTCCACCGGTGTAGTGGAGCATCGGGATGTCGCCGTTGGAGTTGCCGCCGGCCACGACTGGGCGCCGGCCGATGCGGCTCCAGATACGCACGGGCTTTGTGTCGCCGTCGTCGAACACGTCGGCCTCCGCCAGGTACACGAGGTTGCCCCCTGACTCGTCATGCTGATAGCGCAGTGCGTTTGAGCTGCCGATGACGTGCTCGGCGGGAATGCCGTAGATCTCCTCTGTGACGGGGCGCATGAAATCGCGGTCTCCGCCCGATGCGATGTATGAGGTGAAGCCATTTGCCTTGAGGTAGCGCAGCAGCTCGATCATCGGCAGGTAGCCGCAGTCGCGGAAGCTGCGGCCGATGGTCGGATGATTCTCTCCGCACAGGAAGGCGTTCGCGGCCGCCGCGTAGTCCTCGACCGTCATCCCCGCAAACGCTCGCAGGATGCCGCCCATCAGCACCTTCACGTCAGTGTCATCGCCGTGGTAGTGCTTGGTGATTACTGCCCCCAGCCACTCGAAGTCGCGCTCGCACGCAGCCTTCCAAGGCTGTCGGTCGCGCAGCGACGCATCCTTCTCGGCCATCTCGGCAAACCGGACGAGAATGAACCCCAGCTCGATCGGCATCGGCTTCTCGCACCACAGCGTGCCATCGTTGTCGAATACCGCCACCCGATCCGCCGGATCGAGATAGTGGGGACTGCCCTCGCGCGTGACGCTCTCGACGAACTCGACAATCGCCAGTCGCGTCGGGGTGTCGTTCCAGGACTGGAGCGCCTCGCTCATCGCCCGCTCCGACAGCAGGCTTCGAAATCAAGCCGTGTGCGGTGGATCATTGGTGCTTGAGCAGCGTCTCTGCTTCGCGCTCGAGATCGACGTAGGGCTCGCCACTGACGTCGATCTCGACTCGGTTGATCCTCCCACCGGTGAATCGGTAGGGAGCCGCACCAGGGTAGTCCTCGGTGAGTGGCTCACCGCCGTGGCGCCCGACATACAAGCCCGCCCCGGCGACGGCGAACGCCCCCAGTTGAGTCTTGATCTCCTCCTCGCCCACCTTTTCATCGCCGTGGTAGAGCGAGAGCGTGCCCACGGCGCAATCGGGCTCCTGGGATTCCTTCTCAAATGACGCCGAGAGGATCAGGTTCTCACCGGTCGGCAGGTCCTCGGAGCCGACGATCATCTGCTCGGTGATGCCGACAAAGCTGTTGACATAGTGCAGGCGGTTGTCCTTGACATACAGCGCGTGGCCGCCGAAGCGCGAGCCGATCGCAAACAGCACGCCCTGCGCTCCAGGGGCTGGCAGATCGACAAGCGCGCCGATCACAAACGACCGGTTGCGTATGTTGACCGCCTGCCACTCGCTCACGGGCGCCGCGTCCGGGTAGTAAACGTACCGCTCGCGGGCTGCTGCGAGCTGCGGTCGCGGCGTCATGAGGATTTCGACGGGCGAGCGATCGTCCAGAGGGAACGCCCCATTTGCTCCCGCCTCCGCGAACCAGATGCTGACGAGCTCGGAGAGCTTCTCCGGCTGAGCGGCAGCGAGGTTATTGAGCTCCGAGCGATCGACGTCGGTGTTGTACAGCTCCCAATCGTCTGCGTTGAAATTGCTCCAGCCGGCCATCGTGGCATGGGTAGTCACCGCCTTCCAGCCTTCGTGCCAGATCGAGCGGGAGCCGAGCATCGAGTAGAACTGCGTCCTGCGCTTGGACTGAGCCGAGGCGTCATCGATGCTGTCGAGCATGCTGACCCCGTCGAATGGCGTCTGCACATGACCCTTGACGGATTCGGGAGCGTCGACCCCGAGCGCGTCGAGGATCGTCGGGACGAGATCGATCGCGTGGTAGTACTGCTCGCGCAACTCGCCGCGGGCCTTCGTCTTGGCCGGCCAGGAGATGATGCACGGGTCGGAGGTTCCGCCGTTGAACTCGTAGCGCTTCCACATCTTGAACGGCGTGTTGAACGCCATCGCCCAGCCGGTCGGGTAATGGTTGTAGGTCTTTGGACTGCCGAGATCGTCGATCTGCGAGAGGTTCGCGTGCAGATCGTCGGGGACTCCGTTGGCGAACTTCATCTCGTTGACCGAGCCGTTCGGGCCGCCCTCGCCGCTGGCTCCGTTGTCGGACACTACGACCACCATCGTGTTCTCCAGCAGCTCGTTCTGCTCGAGGTAGTCGAGCACGCGACCGATCTCGTGATCGGCGTGACCGAGGAAGCCCGCGTATACCTCGGCCATCCGTGAGAACAGCCGCTTCTCCTCGTCGTTCAACGAGTCCCAGGGGCGAGTCGTGTCGATTTCCGGAAACGGCTTGCCGTCGGTGCTGGTGCGCGTCTCGGGCGTGCCGAGCGGATTGATTGGCGGCAGCTCGGTGTCGGGCGGAACGATGCCGAGTTGTTTCTGCCTGGCGAGAGTCTGCTCGCGCAACGCCTCATAGCCCATGTCGAAGCGGCCCTTGAACTTCTCGATCCACTCCTTGGGCGCGTGATGGGGTGCGTGACAGGCCCCCGGCGCGTAGTAAAGGAAGAACGGCTTTTCCGGGGCCACTGCCTTGGCGTCCTTGATGAACTCAAGCGCCTTGTCGGTGAGGTCCTCGGTGAGGTGATAGCCCTCCTCGGGGGTGCTCGGCTGGTCGACCGGATGGTTGTCGTGAACCAGATCCGGATACCACTGGTTCGTCTCGGCGCCGAGGAACCCGTACCAGCGCTCAAAGCCGCGGCCGCTAGGCCAGTTGCGCCGGGTGGACGCGAGGTTCATCTCGTCGGTTGGGCACAGGTGCCACTTGCCGACCATGAACGTGTTCCAGCCCTGCTCGCCCAGGATCTCAGGCAGCATGCCGTTCTCCGGCGGTACCGTGCCGCTCGCGTTGGGAAACCCGATCGCGGCCTCGGTGATACAGGCCATGCTGTTGCGCGTGTGGTTGCGCCCTGTCAGCAAGCACGAGCGCGTGGGCGAGCACAGGGCGGTTGTGTGCCACTGCGTGTAGCGCACGCCCTGTGCGGCGATCCTGTCGATGTTCGGCGTCTCGATCGGCCCTCCGTAACAACTCATCGCCGAGTAACCGACGTCATCGAGCACTATGTACAGGACGTTCGGCGAGTCATCCGGAGCCTTCGGAGGCTCAAACGGCGACCAATCCGGCTCCGAGTCACGGATATCGACATTGATGATGCCTATGAACGACTTGGCCATCAGCTCACCCTTACGTTTGCGGTGGTTGGATGCAAAGCAACAGAGGCAAAGCGTAGGTCGAGGTCGGGCGAACGACATCATCCGATCAGGGTGAGAAAGACCATGATTTGTCAGGCTCAACGACCCTTGCGAACACAATTGTTCGCTTGCTCGGAGGTCCCGCTTGGCCAATGGGCGACTCGGCCCTACGATCCTTGAGAAATGACTCGCGAGGGCATGATCCAGATCCCGGCAGGCAGCTTCCGGATGGGCTCGGCTGATTTCTATCCCGAAGAGGCGCCTGTGCGTGAGGTGGCTGTCGGTGGCTTTGCGATCGACCGCGGACCGGTCACCGTTGCGCAGTTCGCCCGCTTCGTCGAGGAGACTGGATACCTCACCCTTGCCGAGCGCCCGCCCGACCCAGCCGCCTATCCCGATGCCGATCCTGCGCTGCTGTGCGAGGGATCGCTTGTCTTTCATCCCACGTCTGCTCCTGTGCCGCTGAACGACCCGGGCCGCTGGTGGGCCTATGTGCCCGATGCAAGCTGGCGCCATCCCTGGGGACCTGACAGTGAGAACTCAGGGCGCGCCGATCATCCGGTCACCCACGTCGCGTTCGAGGACGCCCACGCCTACGCGGAATGGACTGGCAAGCAACTGCCAAGTGAGGCAGAGTGGGAGTATGCGGCCCGCGGAGAACTCGACGGTGCGGCCTTCGCTTGGGGCAACGATCAGCGACCCGGGGGAGAGCTGATGGCAAATTTCTGGCAAGGGGAGTTCCCCTGGCGTAACACCGGCGCGAAGGGGTGGCGTGGCACATCGCCCGTGGGTCTCTTTCCGGCCAATGGCTTCGGACTCCACGACGTGACCGGGAACGTCTGGGAGTGGACGATCGACTACTGGTCGCCTCGCTACCTGGGCCACCGAGCAACCGCAAGCGCCTGTTGCAAGCCACCGCTCAACCCGCACATGGCGACTCCCGAGGCAAGCTATGACCTTGGACAGCCTGGTGAGAACATCCCTCGTCGTGTCATCAAGGGTGGCTCGCATCTCTGCGCGCCCAGCTACTGTCTGCGCTACCGCCCTGCCGCTCGCCAACCCGAGGCGATCGACACTTCCACCAGCCACATTGGCTTCCGTTGCGTCGTTCGCGAACCTGCCTGAACGAGGGCCTCGGTCAGGCACCGACGTAGGCCGCGAGGTGCTCACCGGTGAGGGTGGAGCGAGCGGCCACGAGCTCGGCGGGCGTACCCTCAAAGACGATCCGCCCACCGTCGTGGCCGGCGCCTGGCCCGAGGTCGATGATCCAGTCGGCGTGCGCCATGACCGCCTGGTGATGCTCGATGACGATCACCGACTTGCCGGAGTCGACGAGCCGGTCGAGCAGACCGAGTAGTTGCTCGACATCGGCGAGATGCAGGCCGGTGGTCGGCTCGTCGAGGACGTAGACGTCGCCTTTCTCCGCCATCTGTGTGGCCAGCTTGAGCCGCTGTCGCTCGCCGCCGGACAATGTGGGGAGGGGCTGGCCGAGGCTGAGGTAGCCAAGCCCGACGTCGGCGAGCCGCTCGAGGATCTTGTGCGCTGCCGGCGTGTTCGCCTTGCCAGCGCCGAAGAACTTCTCGGCTTCGACCACCGGCATCGCGAGCACCTCGCTGATGTCCTTGCCGGCGAACTTGTACTCGAGCACTTCGGCCTGGAAGCGCTTCCCTTCGCACACCTCGCAGGGGGCGGCGACGCCAGCCATCATTGCCAGGTCTGTGTAGATCACGCCGGCACCGTTGCAATTGGGGCAGGCGCCCTCCGAGTTGGCGCTGAACAGCGCCGGCTTCACGCCGTTCTCCTTTGCGAACCCCTTGCGGATCGGGTCGAGTAGTCCTGTGTACGTCGCGGGGTTGCTGCGCCGTGAGCCCTTGATCGCTGCCTGGTCGATCGAGACGATCCCGTCGCGGGGCGGGCGGGAATTGACAATCGAGCCGTCGATCAGCGAACTCTTACCAGAGCCGGCCACGCCGGTGACTACGACCAGCACGCCAAGCGGGATATCGACGTCGACGTCCTTCAGGTTATGGGTGCCGGCACTGCGGACCTCTAGGGTGCCGTCCGACCTGCGCACCTCTTCCTTGAGGGTGGCCCGGTCGTCGAGATGGCGGCCGGTGATCGTGCCGCTCCCCCTCAGCCCCTCGACGGTACCCTCGAACATCACCTGGCCGCCGTCGGTCCCGGCCTTCGGGCCGAGATCGACGACATGGTCGGCGATCGCGATCGTCTCCGGCTTGTGCTCCACGACGAGCACGGTGTTGCCCTTATCGCGCAGCTGCAGCAGCAGCTCGTTCATCCGCTCTATGTCGTGCGGGTGCAGCCCGATCGTGGGCTCGTCGAAGACGTAGGTGACGTCGGTGAGCGAGGAGCCGAGCTGGCGGATCATCTTGACGCGCTGAGCCTCACCGCCTGAGAGCGTTCCCGAAGGCCGCTCGAGCGAGAGGTAGCCCAGCCCGATGTCCACGAACGAGTCGAGGGTCGCCCGCAGTGCGTCCAGGAGCGGTGCGACCGACTTGTCATCGAGTTTGCTCACCCACACGGCGAGGTCGCTGATCTGCATCGCGCAGGCATCGGCGATGTTGATCCCCTTGATCTTCGACGAGCGGGCCCCCGCGCTGAGCCGGGTCCCATCGCACTCGGGACAAGTGGTGAAAGTGACGGCTCGCTCCACGAAGGCACGGACGTGCGGTTGCAACGAGTCGACGTCCTTGGAGAGCATCGACTTTCCGATCCGCGGGATCAGGCCCTCGTAGGTCAGGTTGACGCCGTCGACCTTGATCTTGGTCGGTTCCTTGTAGAGGAGATCGTCCAACTCTTTCTTGGTGAACTTCTTGATGAGCTTGTCTGCGTCAAAGAAACCGCAGCCCAGGAAGATGCGCCCGTACCAGCCATCCATGCTGTAGCCGGGGATCGTCAGCGCACCGTCTTTGAGCGACTTGCTGTCGTCGTAGAGCTGAGTGAGGTCGATGTCATTCATCGACCCCCGACCCTCGCAGCGAGGGCACTGACCACCGAGGATGCTGAAGCTGCGCTTCTCTTTCGTCGTGCGACCGCCGCGCTCGAACGTGACCGCCCCGGCGCCCGAAATCGAGGCGACGTTGAACGAGAACGCCTGGGGCGAGCCGATATGCGGCTTGCCGAGCCGGCTGAAGAGAATGCGCAGCATCGCGCCCGAGTCGGTGGCGGTGCCGACCGTTGACCGAGCGTCGGCGCCCATCCGCTCCTGGTCGACGATGATTGCGGTCGTCAGCCCTTCGAGCACGTCGACCTCGGGCCGCGCCAATGTCGGCATGAAGCCCTGCACGAAGGCGCTGTAGGTCTCGTTGATCAGCCTCTGGGACTCCGCGGCGATCGTGCCGAACACCAGCGAGCTCTTGCCCGATCCCGAGACGCCGGTGAATGCCGTCAGCCGACGCTTGGGGATCTCGACGCTGATGTCCTTGAGGTTGTTGACGCGGGCGCCGTGCACGCGGATCGCCTCGTGGCTGTCGGCAGAGCGCGGCGCCGGCGACCGCCTGCCCGTCTTCGTGGCCATGCTCATCGTGTCTCCAACCGTCAGACGGCGCCGCTCATTGGTCCTGAAGTAGCCCGAGGACGTTGCCATCGGGGTCGGTGAAGGTGGCCACCAGCCGGCCGCCACCGACGTCGTGCGCGGGTTCCTTCACGGTGGCGCCCGCGGCGGTCACCTCGGCCAGCTTCGCCTCGATGTCCTGTACTTGCCAGAAGGTCACCGGCGAGGTCATGCCCTGCGGTCCACCGCCCGGTACCAGCCCGATGTGCTGGCCTCCCGCCTCGAAGCCGACGTAGTAGTCCGCGTCGTGCTGCGGCTCGATGCCGAGCAGGGCTGTGTACACCGCCTTGGCGGCGGTCAGGTCGGACACAGGATGCAGCACGGTCTTGATTCCCTGGGTGGAAGAGCCGGTCATGGTCACTCCTGAAGTCGTGGGTCGCATCTACCCGGTGTGTACGGTCGTATTAAGACAAACGGCGAGGGGTGAAATCGACAGTCGGCGCCATGAGTCTGCACTGAATCGAGTCTGCAGCCGGCGGCTCCACGACGATGTCCACGACGGTCATGCTAGAGCGGCTCGGTGGCCGGCGCTTCTCGATTCCTGATCGGTTTGGTCACCTGTTGCACCGCGTGCGACGATGCCTTGCCCTGGTGCGCGGCGGGCGACACCAGTTGTGATGCTCGTCGCCTTTGCTTCGTCGACAGATTGAGGCTCTATATATAGCTGGCCGGCTATCGCCGGTTGTGGCTAGGCACCTCGACCAGCTGGAGGAGCATCTCGAGCGCGGGAGGAAGACATGAGCGATGTGAGGCTATTGACCGGTATGCAGCGACCAGCCGTGCGACTGGAACGCCACCTTGTCGATCCACCCGCGGTTGTGTGGCGGGCGATCACCGATCGGGACCGGCTTCGATCGTGGTTCCCCTGCGACGTGGAGGTCTCCGGAGACCGTTGGGAAGTAGGCGCCACCATCACATTCCGCTTCCCTCCCGAGGTAATCGAGATGACCCTCGAGGGTCAGGTGCTCGCGGTCGATGAGCCGAAGCTGCTCGTCTACACCTGGGGAGAGGACACGTTGCGCTTCGAGCTGCATCTCGACGCTGCCGGCGGCACTATGCTCGTCCTGATCGACGAGCTCCCGCCCGGGAGCGCTGCGCGCAATGCCGCTGGTTGGGAGGAGTGCCTCGACCGTTTGGCGGGGCGGCAATCCGAGGAGCCTGGCTGGCAGGCTCGGTTCGAGCGGTACGCGGCCGAGTTCGTTTTGGTGCTGGGGCCGCAGGAAGGCCCGCCGTCTGACCACCGAGGTGTCCAATGAGCGTCGATCTCCAGCAAGCGCGCGCGGGTGGGGAAGAGGAGAGCGCTCTATGCGCTGGTGTCGCCTGCAACTTCAGCCTGGACTGCCTTGGCCCCGTTCAGGCGGTGATCCCGCGGATGTCGAGTCTGGCGACCAGCTCGGGGTCGTTGAACACGTCGATCGTCACCGCACGGTCATCGACGACCGTGAACGCCAGTACCGCGAACGGCTGCTCGCCGTCAAAAGCGACCGCGCCAGCGGTGCCGTTTATGAGCGCCGGACGAACGTACGGCGCGAAACGTCGCGCGCTCATCGCCCCGCGCGCGACCTGCGCGGCCCCGTTCAGTTCGAGCGGATCGCCGTCGCGACGGTGAGCGCGCAGCACGACGTCCGGGTCGGGCACCGCAACCAGTGCGTCGAGGTCGCCCTCGCGAGCGGCGGCGAAGTAGGCGTCGACGACCGCCCGCTGGCGGGTCAGGTCCGGGTCCGGTGCCGGCGCCGTCTCGCGTACGCGGCGACGGGCGCGACTGGCCAGCTGGCGGGTTGCCTCCGGTGAGCGGTCGATCATCGCCGCGATCTCCTCGAACGGCACCGCGAACATGTCATGCAGCACGAAAGCGAGACGCTCCGCCGGGCCGAGCGTGTCCAGCACAACCTGCAGCGCGATCCCGACGGAGTCCGCCAGCAAAGCCTCATGCTCGGGATCGGTTCCGGCCACCGGGTTGTCGATGATCGGCTCCGGCAGAAAACCGTCAAGCGGCTGCTCGCCGCGGGTCCGGCGGGACCGCAGCATGTTCAGGCAGATCCGGGCGACTACCGTCGTCAGCCATCCCTCGATGCTCTCGATCTGCTCGGCATCGGTCCGCTCCAGTCGTAGCCACGTCTCCTGCACGGCGTCGTCGGTCTCGCTGAGCGAGCCGAGGATCCGGTAGGCGACCGCGCGCAGCTGGGGTCGCCGGCGGTCGAACGCATTGGCCAGTTCGAGTTCGTCCATCGCTGTCACATCCTCCTGCTCTCGCGGGTCATACCGAGTAGACACGCAAATACCGATCGATGTGACAGGAGGTGCCGAAATGGCGCGCATCAACGGAGTCAAGCAGGCTGACGCTGGCCTCAAGGTCAAGCTGGTCTACAGGCTCGGACCGAGGATGATCAAGAAGCTGACCGGCCGCGAGCCGCACAACGGCAGCGGGATCGAGCCGATGGAGATCTGGGCTCACCAACCAAAGATGATGATGGGGATGGGCAAGTTCAATCAGGCAGTGCGCAAGGGGGACTCCGTCGATGAGCGGCTCAAGAACCTGGTCGAGCTCAAGGGCGCGCAGATGATCGGATGTGAGTTCTGTGTCGACCTCGGCTCACAGATCTGCCGCAACTCCGGCTTCTCCGACGAGCAGCTGCTGGCGCTGGCGCGCTACCGCCAGAGCGACCTGTTTACCGAACGCGAGAAGCTGGCGCTCGACTACGCGGTCGCCGTGATGCGGACGCCTGTCGAGGTCACCGACGAGCTGGTCGTCAAGATGAAGGAGCACTTCAGCGATGAGCAGCTCGTCGAGATCACCGCACTGCTGACGCTCGTCAACCTCGACCGACTCAACGCCGCCCTCGGTATCGGCTCGGCTGGGTTCAGCGAGGGGATGGTTTGCGTAGCGCCCGACCGTCCCACCACCAGCTCCGTATTGGCGAAGATCGCCTAGGAACTGCCTTATCGCTCGCGTCGTCTACAGCGCCTCGCGCGATAGAGACCGTCAAGAGGTCTCACTCGAGCGAGGCTTTATGGCGGCGGCGACGAGTGCCGTTGCGGCAGCGCGTGCGGGGGCGGCGATGGAGGCGTCCCGGTCCATCTTGGCGGCCAGTCCTCCGCCGTCGTAGATCAACTGGAGCTGGCTGGCAAGGAGCACAGGATCCGGGGCGCCCGCGGCAGTGGCGAGCTCGGTGAACAGGGCGCGGATGTCACGGCGGTAGGACTCGGCAGCCTCATCGACGCGCCCGCCCGCCGGCGCCTCGGCAACCGCCGCGGTGAATGCGCAGCCGTGGTAGCCGGGCGTGCGGAACAGCTGAGCCTGGGCGTCGAACACGGCCAGGATCCGCTCGACGGGATCCTCGACGGCATCCGCAGCCGCCCGCAGCCGCCCCAAAATCTGGGCGTGCCGACTGTCAAGGTAGGCGCAGACGAGCTGCTCCTTGCTGCCAAACGTGCTGTAGAGCGAGGCCTTGGCCACGCCGGCGCGCTCGATCACGCGATCGATGCCGACGGATTGGACGCCCTCGGCGTAGAACAGCTCGCTCGCCGCCTGAAGCAGTCGCTCCCGCGGCGAGCTCTTGACCGCCTTGGGTTGTTGGGCTCCTTCGCTCATTTGGCAAGGCTGGGGGACAGGCAGCGCTGCCGCGCGGTGCGGCGCGTGCTGAGGATCGTGCCCACAGCCGTGATTGCCGCGAGTGCGATCACGGCGATGCCGAACTCCTGAGCGGTCCGGGTCACTGTGCTGTGGACGACAAGGACGCCGGCAAGAATCGCCGGTAGGCCCATCGCCAGGTAGCAGACGATATAGGCGACCGAGATCACCCCGGCGCGCTCGGCCGGGTCGGCCAGGGCCACGATCGTGCGCAGGCCACCCTGGAACCCGGCGCCAAATCCGGCGCCGGCGATGGCTGTGCCCACGAAGAACCCGACGGCCGACGTGGTCTCCACCGACCACAGGACGATCGCGACGCCGACGATGACCAGCCCGTTGCCGACGAGCGCGAAGCGGCGCGGCTCGGTCCGATGGAAGAGCAGGACCGTCAGCGCACCGCTGGCGGCAAGCGCGAACAGCGCCGCGCCGCCGAGGATCGTCGAATCGGACCGGCCTACCTGGGCGGCGAGCGACGGTCCGAGCGAGCCGTAGAAGCCCGCAAGCGCCCAGACCGCTATCAGCGACGGCGCGGCAATCAGCAGCGCCTCGAGCACTCGCGCCGGGACGGCGATCGTAGGGCGTAGCGCCCGCCGGAGGCCCGGGGCACGTGGCGAGGTCTCGGCAATTGCCCACACGCCGGCCGCCTGAAGTAGGAACAGAACCAGCAGCACGAGGTAGACAAGCTTCGTCGGTGCGGGCAGCAATTGGACGAGCAGCGCTGAGGCGAGCGCACCGCTCGCGGTGCCGCTCATCGCTCCGGCCGCGTTGGCAACAGCCCCACGTCCGGGATGCAGGTCGACGAGCCCTGCCCCGATGGCGCCGACGGCGGCACCGGTAGCCAGGCCCTGCAGAACCCGGGCCAAGAGCAGCATGTCGACTCCGCCGGCGAAAGCGAACAGCAGCATCACGACCGCCTGGGCACAAAGCGCGCCGATCAGAACCGGTCGGCGCCCGACGTGGTCTGACAACGAACCTGCCACGAGCAGCGAGGCGAGGACGGCGACGGCGTACACGCCAAAGATCACCGTGATCGTGACGGGGGAGAAGCCCCAGCGCGCCTGATAGGTCGCGTACAGCGGCGTCGGCGCACTTGAACTGGCGAGCAACGTCACGAGGATCGAGGTCAGGAGCCCGAACGCAACGCGCGGCGGGAGTTCGCGACGGGCCACCTTGGTGCTTGTAGCCTTCATCGCTTTCCTTTCGTGCAGACCGGTACGTTTGCTCACCACGCGAACGATACTAGACAGACCGGTCTGTATAAAAGGCGGTGTCGCGGGCGCCATTGGAGCTCCGAGGAGATCCGCTAACGCTGGTTAGGCGCTTGGTCGCGACTGGACCCGTCAATTGGTGGGACAGCGGGTGATCGGTGTTCCCCGATGCCGACGGCTTGCATGCTCGACCGAGCGAAGTCCATCAGCGGCGTGTGGAGGTCGGGTAGCTCGTCGCTGTGGCCGGAGCCGATCCGTTGGGTGGCCAGCCCAACGACCGTTGCCAAGAACGCTTCGCACGCGAAGCGCTGGCGCTCGTCTCGAGCTTCGACCAGCGCGGCAATCGCTTCGGCCCCACTTGTTTGGCCTTCGCTGCGCCGCTTGACGGAGACAGGACCGGCGGCGTAGCTCTCGATCAGAGCGGCTCGCGCGAATGCCGGCTCTCTGGCTAGTGCCGCCAGGTAGCGTTCGACGAAGCGGTCCAGTCGCTCGAGCGGGCCGTCGTCGCCGGTCCCGGGCGGTGGCGAGATCGCCTCCTGTAGTTCGTGCGAGATGACGCCGAGTGCGTACTCGTAGCCGGTAAGGAAGCAGTCCTCCTTGTTGGCGAACTGCTCGTAGAAGGTCTCGCGTGAGACGCCGGCACGCTTGAGGATATCGGCCACCGATACGTTGGCGTAGCCGCGTTCCGCGGTTGCCTCTGCCACCGCACGGAGTATGCGCTCGCGCTGCGATTCGACCACAAGCTCGCGGCTCAGGCCATGGCGTCCCGCGGGAAGTCGGCTGGCGTTCACAGGCACCAGTCTATTCACGAACATAAATGTTCGTGAATCTGCTAGGGTGCTCAGACCGATGGGGGAAGGTCACAGTCCACGTATCCATCCCGGGGGCATTCGCGAGCTCGGGTGGGTGAACTGGGGGATCGTCAAGCTCGCTGGCGTGGCAGTTGGGGGAGATCCTCCGCACATCTTCAGCACGCTTGCCCGGCATCGCCGGCTCTTCCGTCGCTGGCTGAGATTCGCGGCAGTGTTGATGCCGCGCGGCAGGCTGCCTCGTCGGGACAC
The DNA here is from genome assembly GCA_963831725.1 of uncultured Solirubrobacterales bacterium. Lineage (GTDB taxonomy): Bacteria > Actinomycetota > Thermoleophilia > Solirubrobacterales > Solirubrobacteraceae > Palsa-744. Next base: position 942,257 of record CAWHRF010000004.1, on the reverse strand, counting down.
CGAGCTCGTGATCTTGCGGGTGGCGCACAACACGGGTTGCGACTACGAGTGGGCCCAGCACGAGCGCCTGGCCCGGGGTGCAGGGTTGACTGAGCAGGAGATTGCGCGTGTCAGAGTCAGCGCCTCCGTACACGGTTGGCCCGAGCGCAGCGCAGTCCTGCTGCTCGCCGTCGATGAGCTTCACGCGGACCGTCGAATCGGAGACGAGGTGTGGGAGCGATTGCGAGGGATGCTCGACGATCTGGAGCTGATCGAGCTCTGCATGCTCGTCGGCCATTACGAGATGCTCGCCATGACCCTGAACTCGCTCGCGGTCGAGCCCGACCTGATTCCCAACCGCCGTCCTGTGCCGGCAATGCGCATGTTGAGCACCCGGCGCAGGCGACCAAGAAAAACGGAGGCGAAATGGCCGTCAAGAACTTGAACGGAAAGCGGTGTCTGATCACGGGTGCGGCAAGTGGCATCGGCCGCGCGACCGCGCTTGCTGCCGGCGCCAAGGGAGGGGATCTATTCCTGACCGATATCAACGAGGAGGGGCTGGCGGCAGTCGCAAGCGAGATCAGCGAAAAAGGCGGAACGGTGAGCTATCTGTGCCCGGCCGACATCTCCGACCACGACGCCGTCGTAGCACTCGCCGCCGACATCCACGCCGCACACCCCAGCATGGATGTCGTGATGAACATCGCCGGGGTCTCAACGTGGGGCACGATTGACCGGCTCGAGCACCGCGACTGGCGCAAGATGATCGACATCAACTTGATGGGCCCAATCAGCGTGCTCGAATGCTTCGTAGCACCAATGATCAAGGCGGGTCGGGGCGGGCACATCGTCAACGTCTCCTCGGCCGCCGGCTTGTTCGGCTTGCCCTGGCACGCGGCCTACAGTGCCAGCAAGTTCGGGCTGCGCGGAGTCTCCGAGGTGCTGCGCTTCGACCTGCGCCGCCACGACATCGGCGTCAGCCTGGTCTGCCCCGGCGCGGTCAGGACACCGCTGATAGGTACGGTGGAAATCCTGGGAGTCGACCGCCAGAGCCCCACCGTCGAACGGCTCGTCAAGGGCTTCGAGAAGCGTGCCGTCGCTCCCGAGCATGTGGCCAAAAAGATCCTCAACGGGATCGAGCGCAACCAGTACATGGTCTTCACGTCCGCCGACATCAAGCTCGGCTACTGGCTCCAGTGCAAGTTCGCGCTGCCCTACGAGCTCATAATGCGTTTGCTCAACAATCGCCTCACGGCAATCCTCGATCGAGGCTAAGACGGGCAGGTCGTTTGCCGAATAGTTAGAAGTGCTGACTCATAGGGAATACCCGTAGGCGTCTCACTCATATGAGACCCGACGACGGGGCGTTGCAGTTCGCTTGGTGGCGGTCTGGTGATGGCGGACGTTGTGCGCGGCCCACACCAGGTGCGGAACGCGTCGCTGCGGTCGAGAGCTCGCCGACGAGGTCGGACAGGGCGCGGTCGTAAGGATTGCGGCCCGCTGCTGGGCGGCTGCTCGCGGCTCGCGAACAGCGGCACGTATAGTGCTGAGATGAGCGTCGGCGATAGCGACGTGCAGCGTGTGCTTGGAATCGGTGGATACTTCATGCGCGCCGCCGACCCTGTGGCCCTGGGCGCGTGGTATCGCGATTGCCTAGGCTTGGACGCCGATGAGAATGGCCTGTGGCACCAGGTTGCCGGGCCGACGGTGTTTGCGACGTTCGAGTCCGAGACCGACTACTTCGGGTCCCGCGCCCAGCAGACCATGCTCAACTTCCGCGTCCGCGACCTGGATGCGATGCTCGCGCAATTGCGCGCCAAGGGAGCAGACGTGGCTGAAGAGACGCAGGAAATGGAGGGTGTCGGTCGATTCGGCTGGGTCACCGATCCTGACGGCAATCGGGTCGAGCTGTGGCAGCCCGCCTGACCGTGTCTTCACGCAGCCGCGCGAGCGCGCCCATCTGCGTCATTGCCTCGGACGTCATGCCGCCCCCTTCAGAAGCCCCTCGATGGCCGCGTCGAACGATGTCGGGTCGCTCGGCGAGAACCTGTTGATCGCGCTCCCGCTCGCGCCGATCAGAAACGATGGGGTTCCCGTGAGTCTGGCGTTCTCCGCCGCCCGCGCGTCGTCGGCGATCTCGTTGGCAAGCTCCGGGTCGCGTCGGTCGCTGGTCCAGCGCGCGAGGTCCAGGCCCGTGAGCTGGCTCGCAATGCCCTGGAGGTAGGCGTCGGTGACGTAGCCCGAGTTCTCCTCTCCCTGCTCTGCATAGAAGGTCTCGATGAAGTGCCAGGCCCGTTCCTGCCTGCCTGCTGCCAGCGCGCCGACCTGCTGGGCCATGAACACCTCCGGCTCGCGCGTCGCCGTCTGCAGAGCGTGGAACTCGATCCGCAACTTACCGGCTCCTACCCACCGTTGGATGATCGACGGCAGCGCCTCGAGCGAGAAATCCCGGCAGTAAGGGCATTGCAGGTCGCCGAAGTACGCAAGTGTGACCGGGGCTGCCGGTTGGCCGAGCGCGTTTGCGCTCTGCGGGATGCCCGTGAGTAGGGCGCTGATCTCGTCGTTGTCGCTCATTGGGCTCCTTCGGCGGAAGGTAGCACCGCGTGGCGGTCCCGGTGGCGTGCCCGTCCACCTTGCTAGCTTGCAATTCCCATGATTGCGAGCGTCCGTCCGGACGACCTGCAGGTTCCCGAGCAGCTGAGCCGTCGAAAGGTACGCAAGCAGCTGCTGTTCTTGACTGGGGTCGTCCTCGTCGTCGTTGCGGTCGTAACGCTGCTTCCGGGCCTCGACGGGTTGCGCACGCAGCTCGCGCGCGCCAACCCGGTGTGGCTCGTGCTTGGCGCGGGGCTGAAGGTGCTCTCGGGCTTGGGGTATGTAGCGATCTTTCGGATGGTGTTCTGCAGGCGCATGAGCTGGCGCGTCAGCTACCAGATCGGGATGTCTGAGATGGGCGCGAACGCGCTCCTACCGACCGGCGGCGCCGGTGGCCTGGCGCTTGGAGCGTGGGCACTCAAACGGGGCGGGATGCCGACGGCCGAGATCGCACGGCGCACCGCAGCCTTCTTTATGCTGACCAGCGTAGCGAACGTGACCGGCGTGGTCCTCATCGGAGTCGGGCTCGCCGTGCGGGTGCTGCCGGGGGAGACGAGCCTGGCGCTGACGCTCCTGCCCGCCGCGATAGCCGCAGTCGCGATCGTTTCCTCGCTGCTCGCGGGACGCTCCTCCGCGGGCTTGCACCGGCGACTGGATCGCAACGAAGCAAGCAAGTCATCGCGCCGCTCCCGGCTGCTGCTGCTGAAGACCATGGTGGCCGTTGCTGACGGTGTGAATGAGGCGGTCGAGCTGCTGCGCGAAGGTAACGCTTGGCTGATCGGCGGGATCCTCGCCTATCTCATCTTCGACGTGATGATCCTGTGGGCGACGTTTCGCGCCTTCGGCGCCGCGCCACCGCTGGCGATCCTGGGGATGGCCTACCTGATCGGCGAGCTCGGCGGACTGATTCCGGTCCCCGGGGGGATCGGCGGCGTGGATGCCGGGCTGGTGGGAACGTTCGTGCTGTACAAAGTGCCGATCACCGTCGCGGCCTCAGCGGTGCTCGCCTATCGTGCGATCGCGCTGTGGGTCCCCGCGATCCTCGGCTCCGCCGCCTTCGTCTCGCTGCGGCGAACGCTGTGCCGCGAGTCCGCCGAGATCGCCGTCTGCGCCCCCCAGACAGAGATGGAGGTCATCGGGCTCGGACCCGTCGTGATCGGACCGGCGCCGACGGCCCCACAGCGTTAAGCCCGCACGCCCCGACGGCCATGACGCCGGGCCAGCTACGACATACGGTGTGTGAGCTGCGTGCGTGACTTGACGTCGAGCTTGCGGAATGCCTTGCGTAGGTGGTACTCGACGGTGCTCTGGGTGATGAACAGCTGAGCGGCGATTTCTCGATTGGTGTGTCCGTTCGCCGCAAGGCGTGCAATCTTGGTCTCCTGGGGCGTGAGTTGGTCGAGTGTGTCCACGGTCCGTTTGCGGGCACGCTCGCCTGTTGCCAGCAGCTCGCGTTCGGCTCGGGCCGCGAATGCCTCGGTGCCCATGCTGGTAAACGCCTCAAGCGCGGTGCGCAAATGCTTTCGGGCGTCGAGGCGGCGACGTTCGCGGCGCAGCCACGGCGCCGGAGAACCGTCTGGCAATGACCTCGGATTTGCTCATCGCTCTATTTGTAGGGCTCTCGATTCCCGTGATCGGTGCCGGTGTCGCACTCGAGAGAGGTGCGACCCCACCGGACACCGTGCTCGGCTTTGCCGTCCTCGTCGGGTTTGGCGTTGCCGGTGCGGGGGCACTGCTCGGACACGCACTGAAAAGCGCGGAGCGACCTGCGGGCGCCTCATCCGTCAAAACGCCACACGCACCGATCCGAGGGAGGAACCAATGGCCAGTGCACCGATCCGCGATCAGCTTGGCGACCGTCTCACCACCCCGCAGAACGAGGCGCTCGTGCTGATCGACAGGTTGCTGAAGGAATGACCCTGAAGGCCGAGACAGACGCGGTGGCGGATGTTCTTCGAGCCAAACGCGCGCAGCGATGGCCGGCTGGACGGGAGCGCACGGGGGGTTCCGCGGTCGCCGACCCGACAGCGCGGGAGTTCCTGCGGCGCGCCGATCCGATCCTCCGGGAGCTGATCGACGCGCTCCCGGACTTCCATCCGCGCGCGTGGCTTGACGAGTTGCCCCCGCTCGACGCTTTCGGGACGCTCATCTTCCATGTGGTCGGCCAGCAGCTGTCGGTCAGTGCGACACGGACGATCGTCTCGCGTCTGCAACAGCGGTTCGGCGGCCGTATGCCCTCACCACAGGAGCTGCTGGCGGTCGACCCGCTGGAGCTCCGCGCGAGCGGCATGTCCAACCGCAAGGGCGCCACTCTGCGGGCGCTCGCAGAATGCTTCCTTGACGGACGGTTGAGCGACAAGTCGCTTGCGCAGATGACCGACGCGGAGGTCGAGGCCGCGCTGACCGAGATCCCGGGGATCGGGCCGTGGACCGCGCATGGCTTTCTGATCGTTGATCTCGACCGGCCCGACGTGCTGTTCTCGGGCGATCTCGCGCTGCGCAGAGCCGTGCAGTGCGCCTACGGATTCGACCACCTTCCAACCGAGGAGGAGATGGTCCAGGTAGCCGAGCGATGGCGCCCATATCGGAGCCTCGCGGTCAGCTACCTGTTCGCGTCCGAGTTCGAGAAAGGAATCTGATGCAACCAGGAAACGTCGAGAGTGTCGGGATCATCGGCGCCGGCCGGATCGGTCAGGCGATGGCACAGACCGCGCTACGCGCCGGCCGGCAAGTCGTGATCGCCAACAGCCGAGGTCCCCAATCGCTGACCTCAGTAGTAGAGGAGCTCGGCGAAGGCGTGACGGCCGGCACCGTCAAGGACGCCGCGGCCGCGGACATAGTCGTGCTCGCAGTGATGTGGCCGGACGTTCCGCAGGCTGTCGAGGGTCTGGAGTGGGAGGGGCGGATCGTGATCGACCCGACCAACGACTTCGACCCCAGCGACCTCGACGGACGCACATCCAGCGAGGTCGTCGCCGATCTCGTCACCCCCGCGCTTGTGGTGAAGGCTGCCAACACGCTCGGCGCCGCCGTGCTCGGTTCCGACCCTCACGAGGCAGGTGGCCAGCGCGTGATGTTCCTTTCAGGCGACGACGTCAGTGCCAAGTCCGAGGTCGTCGCGCTGTTCGCGGACGCCGGTTTCTTCGTCGTTGACCTCGGCGGCCTGCGTGAGGGCGGCCGAATGCAGCAGGTCGGCGCTCCACTGGCCGGCCACAATCTGATCCGTCTCCCTTAGAGTCAATCCACCATTCGAAGGAGGCAGCAAACAATGAGCACCGTTGACACTCAGGTACTACCTACCGGCACATGGCAGGTCGACAAGGTCCATTCGAGCATCGGATTCGCCGTCGACTACATGGCGGGCACCTTCCACGGAACGTTCAGCGACTTCGACGCCGTTGTCACCGACGGCGTATTGAACGGCTCCGCCGAGGTCGCCTCCGTCCAGGTCAAGGACGAGAACCTCGCGGCACACCTGCAAGGCCCGGACTTCTTCGACGCCCAGGCGCATCCTGAGCTGACGTTCACATCCAAAGCGATCGACCGCGACGGCGATCGCGTCACGATCGACGGCGAGATCACGATCAAGGGCCACACAGAGACAGCGGAGATCACCGGCAAAATCTCAGATCCGATCGCCGACCCCTATGGCGGCGTGCGCTTCGGGCTGACACTCCAGACCACGGTCGACCGCGACACGTTCGGCGTCAGCTGGAACAACCCGCTGCCCAGCGGCGAGCCGGCCCTCTCCAACGAGGTGACGATCACCGCTGAGCTGCAGCTCTCAAAGCAGGCGTAGCGCGATGCGGGTCCTTGGTATCAGCGGCAGCCTGCGCCGCGACTCCTCTAACACGGCACTCTTGCGTCACGCCGGTGAGTTATTCGAGGCTGAGGGAGTGGAGTTCGAGATCTACCACGGACTGCGCGACATCCCGCCCTACGACGAGGACTACGACACCGAGGACGCTCCCGAGGCCGTCTCGCGAATCCGCAAGGCGGTCCGGGATGCCGACGCCGTGTTCTTCGTCACCCCCGAGTACAACTCCTCGATCCCGGGCGCACTGAAGAACGCGCTCGACTGGGTGTCCCGCCCGTTGGCGACCAGTCCTCTGCGCTATAAGCCGGTTGCCGTGATCGGCGCGAGCTCCGGCATCTTTGGTGCCGTATGGGCGCAGGCCGAGTTGCGCAAGGTGCTCGCCGCAACGGGAGCACGGGTAACCGAAGGCGAGGTCGCCGTCGGCCACGCCGGCGAGCGCTTCGACGAGAATGGCCGTCTGAACGAGCCCAACCTCGAGCAGGAGGTACACGAGGTCATAACCACACTGCTTGACGACGCTCAGTCGGCAAAGACCAGCCAACCCGCCGCATACTGACCGCCCACTGCTCGGCATCGCTCATACATCGACGCGACTCCTGTATACACATAGGCGATTAAATGGGAGAGACGATGATCCACACCAAAATCTCACCGGCAGAGCAGGCTGACCGGCCGGCGATTCGGGAGTTGATCGACGCCTACGCGCATTGCGCTGACCGCCGCGATGCCGAGGGTCAGAAGTCGCTGTTTACCGAGGACACCCACACATTGCATCCCTAGCCCACCACTGAATACGACGAGAAGGAACACTCCCGATGCCCGACATCACTACCGGCCGGAGCGAGAGCGAACTTTCTGCCCTCGGAATCTGCTTTGAGGAGTACGCATATCCCCACCCGGTGAGATTCGTGCCCGTGCAGAACGACCTGCAGACGTTGGCCATGGCGTATATGGACGTGCTGCCGGAATCGGAGTCGAACGGCAAGACGGTCGTCTTGATGCACGGCAAGGCCTTCGGCGGCTACTACTTCGAGCACGTCATCGAGGCGCTGAGGGCAGCCGGGTACCGGGTGGTCGTGCCCGACCAGATCGGCTGGGGTAAGTCCTCGAAGCCGGATATCCACTACAGCTTCCAGCTCCTGGCCGCCAACACCGCGGCCCTGCTCGATCACCTCGACGTCGGGAAGGTCGCCGTCCTCGGCCACTCGACCGGCGGCATGACGGCGACCCGCTTCACGCTGATGAACCCCGACCGCGTCACGCACCTCGTGCTGGAGGATCCGCTCGGCTTGGCTGATTACCGCATTGGGATCCCGCCCCAATCCGAGGAGACGCTCTACGAGCACGAGGTGCACTGGACGGACCCGGCGGTCATCCGGGCGTACGTCGCCGGATATTTCGTGCGCCCCGACCCCGCTGTCTATGAGCCACTCGCTGAGGTACTCATACGGGTCACTCTCAGCGCGGATTATCCGACGTGGGCGCGTGCCGCCGCGCTCACCTTCCAGATGATCTACCAGCAGCCAGTCCGTCATGAGTACCACCTCATCAGGCCTCCGACGTTGCTGATCGTCGGAGCGGAGGACCATGTCGTCCCGCTCGGCAGCTACGCACAACCGGACGACCTCGCCAGACTCGGCGACTTCATCGGGCTCTCCGAGACGGCCGCACGCGACATCCCCAACGCCAGACGCGTGGTTATCCCGGAATGCGGGCACATCCCGCACATCGAGCATCCAGCTCAGTTTCTCGACGCGTTCCTACCGTTCCTGGCGAGCTGACAGGGCGCCACCCGCCTCTGACCGACCTGCATACGAAAGGACGGAGATCGATGTTCACATACCCCGAGGCGCCCGCAAGCAGCGAAGGCTCTGCGGAGATCGGTCCGCCTCCGTATTTTCACCGGTCGGACTGCACCATCTGCCGGCAGCAGGACGGCCTGAAAACGGGGTCAGAGCTCCTGGACGCCCCCCGCCCAGGTGGCTATATCGTCGAAGGTGAGCATTTCCTGGTCGAGCACGCCCCGCCGGCGTCGTCCAGCGCAGGAACGGTCATCGTCGAAGCTAGGCGGCATCTGTTGGATTTCGGTGATATGACGCCAACCGAAAGTGCCGAGCTCGGTTCCCTTCTCCATCGGCTCGTTCCGGCGGTCAAGGCTGCTACAGGAGTCGAGCGCGTCTATTTCCTGGCGTTGATGGAGCGAGTGGCCCACTTCCATCTCTGGCTCGTACCGAAGAAGGACGAGGACCCATTTCGAGGAGTGGACTACCTGGCGCAGCAGCCCCCGCTTACGGCCTCGCTTGGTGCGGCAGAAGCGATGTCGCAGAAGATCCGAGCTGAGCTCGAACGGTCTTGAGGTGCACGCTGTCGACCCGAATCCACCGGACCCTGGGCTGCTCGGGTAACAATCCCATGTCCGTGGTTGAACTCGATCAAATGGATGAGTTGCGGCGATGAGTGCGAGCGGCTTTGGGGACTCCGTCGCTTCGCCTCTGCTGAGCGCGTCCGAGCTCGCGGACATGGCCACATTCGGTAGCGAGAGGGCTATTCGGGCTGGGGATTTGCTTTTCCAAGCCGGGGAGGCGTCTTACGATCTGTTCGTCGTCCTGGAGGGCGAAGTGCAAGTCATTCGGCCAGACGGTGCGGATGAGGTCATCGTCGCCGAGTTCGGGCCGAGCAGCTTCATCGGCGAGCTGACACTCCTGACCGGCCAGCGCCGCTTCTTGACCGGTCGCGTCTCCCAGCCGGGGCGGGTGTTGGTGATCGCCCAGCCCGAGCTTCGCCGGCTCATGAGCGTCCGCCCGGCGCTCTCCGAAATCATCTTCAACGCGCTGCTCGCGCGCCGTGAGTCCCTGCGATCCGGAGAGGGGGCACAGGCGATCAGGATCATCGGCTCGCGCTACTCTCCCGAGGCGATGAGCTTGCGCTCATTCGCCGAACACTCGCATCTAGCGCACACCTGGATCGATGTCGAGGACGCCGAGGACGTCGACTCTTTCCTCGCGCCGATGGGTTTGCAAGCACAGGACGTCCCGGCTGTGATCACCGCTACCGAGACTCTGCGCCATCCCTCGCCCGCAATCTTCGCGGAGCACCTCGGCTTGACCTTCCAGCCCACACCGGGCTATATCTTCGATCTGGTGGTCATCGGCAGCGGCCCGGCCGGCCTCGCCGCCGCTGTCTATGGAGCCTCAGAGGGTCTGCGCACCGTCTCCCTGGACGCGGTGGCCATAGGTGGGCAAGCCGGCGCCAGCTCGCGGATCGAGAACTACGCGGGATTCCCGAACGGCATCTCCGGGGAGGACCTCACGGGCAGGACCGCTGTGCAAGCGATGCGACTCGGAGCTCGCTTGAACTCCCCGTGCGAGGTCACGGGGCTGCGATCCGAGGCCAGCTTCCATGTCGTCGTGCTGCGCGACGGCAGTGAGGTCCCTACCCGAGCCGTGATCGTCGCCTCCGGGGCGCGCTATCGGCGACTTGACGTCGAGGATCTCGAGCGCTTCGAGGGCGCCGGTGTGTACTACGCCGCCACAGACCTCGAGGCGCGCGTCTGCGACGGAACGTCCGTGTTGGTCATCGGCGGCGGAAACTCCGCGGGTCAGGCAGCGATCTACCTGGCCCAGAACAATTGCAGTGTCACGATCGCGATCCGGCGGCAGGATCTCACCCAGAGCATGTCTCAGTATCTGATCGAGCGGATCGAGGCCGACCCGAAAATCGATCTCATGACCGGCGTTGAAGTTCAGGCGCTCGCCGGCCGGGACCGTCTCGAAGGAGCAACGCTCGCGCACAAGCAGACTGGCCGTGAGCAGGAGATCGCATGCGCAGGTCTGTTCTGCTTCATTGGCGCCCGCCCGGCGACGGCATGGCTGGGCGACAGCGTGCTGCTCGACAGCGATGGGTTCATCCTCACCGACCGCCAGCTGTCCGGCTCGCTCGGTGCTGAGGCAGCAAGAGCGCTTCCGTTTGAGACATCCAGGCTCGGGGTATTCGCCGCCGGCGACGTCCGGCACGGCTCGATGAAGCGAGTCGCGGCCGCCGTGGGGGAGGGGTCGAGCGCGGTGCGCTCCGTCCACGAGCGGCTGGCGATGCAGACCTGACGTTCGGCTTGCCGCGATCATCCAGCTCGCCGAGCAGCTGGACAGGGGAACACTCGATCTCGCCGTGAAGATCGTGCCGGTTGCATGGTGGGAAGCACGTCTCGGCACGACCGCGCACGCGGGCGACGGCGTCCCCGAGGCGAACGGTCACGGACATCTCAGTCCCGCGCAGGGCCGCGTGTAGCCGCCGGATACCAGGTCCGATTCGCGCGGCCTCAGGGAGAAGTTTGTCGAGCGCGAGAATCCCCATCGCTGTCTGCGTCTTGATCGTGGCCGCGGCCAGGTGCGGGGCATAAGAAAGGCTGTGGACTCGGGAGAGGCAACGCGGCTCGCCTGTCATCTGGAACCACATAGATGCGAGTGGCACTCGTGACGTGCCAATCTGCGCATGTGCCAGACATCCGACCAGTGGCCACATCGCGTGAGAAGCAGCTGACCCTGCTCGCAGCCGTGCTGGGTACGAGCGTTGTGTTCCTCGACGCGACTGTAACGAGTGTCGCGTTGCCGGCGATTCGGGGCGATCTCGGTGGTGGTCTGGCGGGCCAGCAGTGGGTGACGAACGCGTACTTGCTGGCGCTTGGGTCGTTGTTGTTGATCGGTGGCTCGCTTGGAGATGTACTGGGTCAGAAGCGCGTGTTCTTGGTTGGCGTTGCCGGGTTTGGACTCACTTCGGCTCTCTGCGCGGTCGCGTCGTCGATCACGGAGCTATGCGTGTTTCGTTCGATGCAGGGGGTGTGCGCGGCGCTGGTGACGCCTACCGCATTGGCGGTGATCATCCACGTGTTTCCCGAAGACGAGCGGGCCAGGGCGATCGGGACATGGACCGCGCTCAGCTCGATCGTCGGGGTTATCGGGCCGTTCATCGGGGGAGTGTTGATCGCTGCCGGCTCGTGGCGCCTGATCTTTTTGCTCAATGCGCCGCTCGTCCTCGTAACCGTAACGCTGATTGCTCGTGGCGTGCCCGGGAGCGCGAGCGCTGGCACCGCCGGCCGCCTGGACCTCGCTGGGGCTCTCTTGGCGGCGCTCGCGCTCTCGGGTTTGGTGTTCGCTGTTACCGAGGAGCCCGCGCGCGGATGGAGCACCCTGGTGATCGGCTCGCTCGCGGTAGGGATTCTGGGAGCGATCGCGTTTATTGCGCGCGAGGCTCGAGCCCGGGCGCCGATGCTCCCACTGAGCCTGTTTCGCGAGCGCAACTTCACGATCGGAAACGTGGCGACATTGACTGCCTACCTTGGGCTAGGGGGTGTGATCTTTCTGCTGCCCGTGTTTCTGCAGGAGGTCAGCGGCTACAGCCCCGTACGGGCGGGGCTTGCACTTCTGCCGGTCACCTTGTCGATGATCGTGCTCTCCCGCCGGTTCGGCGCGCTCGCCGACCGCATCGGGTCGCGAGTGCTGATAAGCCTCGGAGCGCTGGTTGCCGGCTGCGGCCTTTTGCTCTTGGCGCGTGTCGATCAGCGCGCCGAATACGTCAGCGAGGTCCTGCCGGCGCTGCTCGTGTTCGGGTTGGGACTCGCGATGCTTGTCGCGCCGTTGACCGCCACAGTCCTTGGGGCAGTGGAGGAGGATCACGCAGGTGTCGCCGCCGCGGTGAATACGACGCTCTCACGCGTCGCGCAGCTCTTCGCGGTCGCTGTGCTGGGAGCCGTCGTCTCTCTAGCTTTTGCTAGTCGAGTCGACGCGACGCTACGACGGTCCGCAATCGATCCCGCTGGCCGCGCGGCCATTAGCCTCGCCAAGCGACAGCCACTCGGCGCGCCGAGCTTGATGGGAGTACGCCCCGGCGAGCGGCTTCTTCTCAGAGCGGCCTTCGACGATGCATCGGTACATGCGTTCCGCGTGGCGGACACGATCGCGGCCATCCTCGTCATGAGCGGGGGCCTCATTGCGCTCGCCGGAATCCGCAATCCACGCCGCACGGTGGCCGCCGAGCTGTGTCCAGCCGGGGCGCTCTGCGGAGCCAGCCAAGAACTCGTCCATGCTCGCCAGGATCGACACTCGGCCCGGGGTTTCGTGGACCACGCGGTCGAAATCCCATCACCGGAGGTGGCCCCGTGAGCGAGACATCCTCCATCATCCGCCGCGACTTGCATCGCTCCGTCGCCGCTCGCTCCGCCGGTCCGCGTTCAGGGAGCGTTACGAGGACCGCGCCTCCAACGATGCAGCCCGAACGAGCCCGATGCAGGGCCTCCCACGCTGATGCTTAGATGGCGTTACGAGCGTGCGGAGAACCGGGCGTGACGCTATCGCTAAGGACGAGAACCGGGTTTGACGTGCGGTGACGCGAGCGCTTTTGCTTCGTCCCGAGAAGTCGACGACCGACGCAGCCTGCGCCTCGGCCTGACTACTCACAAACTATCGACCTTTACTGCCTGCAGGCACTCCCGGTCAGCGCGTGAGACCTTGAGGCCGCTCGGGGTTTCATCTCCGTATCGCATCGGTTTCATTCTGGTGTCGTCTTACATACAGCCGCAGCCGCATTCAAACTAAGACACCACCAATCAATGGACAGTGCATCAGTTTGATCTAGCCCGTAGCCACGAGAGTAGTGCTAGCCACGCGGCGAACGCTGCGATGCCAAGCACAACGACATTTGCCCCCACAAGCACCCAGCCGTGGTGATCGTGAGTACTACCGCCAGTGAAGTCCTCCACGGCGCCCCAGACGACGGTATGGATGACCCAGGCCGCGAGCACTGCCGCTACGCCCAAGAAGAATGCACGACGGAATGATTCTCTGCTCATGGTGGAAGCGTAGCTGTCAGTCGGATAGTGAGACGATCTCAGCGAGGCTCCAAACATGATCCTCGATGCCAGCGGCCATCGCGGGAGTGCGCGGGTATGGGTTGGCGAGGGTCTTGTGCGGACGGCCAAAGTTGTAGTGCATGAAATGGATTGTCACAGACGCGATGTGGTTCTGATCTTTTTTGAGAAGCTGGCTCCTTAGGTGGGGTACGCCGGCCGCCCCACGATGTGTTTGGTCATTTGGCGGAACTCCTTGGTAGGCGAGAAGTCCACATACGCGGAGTCCTCGAGTGCCTTCAGGGCATGGCGGGGCGTCCATTAGAGGGCTTCACCGGCCGCGAAGTCCTGATGCTCAATCGCGCCAGTGGACCTCGAAGTGCCCGATCGGCTCGTCGAAGCCCTTCACGGCGATGGGGCCGCCGTCGGAGAACTGGATGCCCTTGCCGCGACAGAGATCGTGCACCCCGGACGAAACGACGATGCAATCCGGCTGAGCCGACGCGCACAATCGCGCGGCCTGCTGCACAGCCGCACCAAAGAGATCGTTTTGCTCGGTGACGGGCTCTCCGGCCGCCACTCCGACACGCACGCGCAGTTGTCCCTGCGCCGGTTGGTCGCGCTCCTGTAGAGCCCGCTGGATTTGCATCGCCGCGGAGACAGCCTGGAAGGCCGAGGTGAACGCAGCCATGATCCCGTCGCCGGTGTGCTTGACCTCGCTGCCGCCGAAGCGTGCCAGGACGGTGCGTACGACTGAGTCGTGTGCCCGTAGAAACGTCATCGCTGCACGGTCTCCCAGTTGTTGGGTAAGTCGAGTGGAGTCGACCATGTCGGTGAAGAGGATGGCCCGGAAAGCGCTTTCTGTGTATGGCTCGCCAGGCGGATGGGTATTGAGCCGGCCGAAGAAGCCACGTACGACGGCCTGATCGACCTCGATGACGTTCGACGGGAGCAGTCCATGGGCTGCTCGATGGGCTGCCTCAATGGCCTCCTCGTTCGGACCCTCGACCAGGCAAAAGCCACTCTCCGCGCCCTCTTCGAACCAGTAGGTGACGAAGCGCACGCCGAATCCGTCCTGAACCTCGAGATCGCGCATGTGAGCGGCTGCGATGTCGGCAGCGGTCGCGTCTGGGAGATCGTGGCGGTCCATGTAGAGGGGCATGGTGATCAGTCTGTGCCGACCGTCCGCGCATCAGATGCGGGCTGCGGCGAAGGCGTCGCTGGCGTGCTCGCGGGACGGATGTTCTGGTTCACCCGGAAACGGTTGTCCGGGTCGTAGGTGCTCTTGATCTGCGCCAGCCGATCGTAGTTGTGGGCGTAGCTTGCCCGCACTCGCTCCTCGCCCTCGTCCATCATCATGTTCACATACGCACCGCCGGCGGAGTGGGGGTGAAGCGCCTCGAAGTAGTCGACGCACCAGCGGCGGATGACATCGGCATTGGCGGGGTCGTGATCGACACCGGCGAAGACCGAGCCCCAGACCGCGTCGCGGTAGCTCCACGGGGTGTCGGATGGGCCGATGTCGTGGGCGGCTCCGTCGACTGGGTACAGGTGCATCGTGGACTGCCACGTCGGCATCTCAGCGCCGAACTTGGCGTGCGCCTCGACGGCAGCGTCGGGGATCTCCTTGACGAAATCAGCGCGCCAGTACCACTGGTCTCCGGCGGGATAAACCGGGTCGAAGGCGCCCTGGAGAGCGGGGAGGGGCATCGGCTGAACTGCGTGCAGCAACGGCTCCGGCAAGACGTCCAGCAGCGGGGCCATCGCCCCGGCTGCGTCCTCGGGAGCGCCCACATAACACCAGACGACACCGCAGACCTTACGGAGATGGAGCTCCTCGGGGAAGGGCGGCGCTGGCGGGACCGATGCGAAGGCGAAGAAGCCGTTGAGTTCGCGCGGGGCGTTCGGCAGGAAGTCTCGGTAGGCGGCCAGCACCTCGGCGCCCAGCTCGACCGGCCAGAAGGTCGGGCCGCCGACGACCGTCGAGACCTCGTGCAGCCGGAACAGGAAGGAGGTGATGACGCCGAAGTTGCCGCCGCCGCCTCGGATTGCCCAGTAGAGGTCCGGGTGCTCGTCCGCGGCGGCACGAACCGTGGCGCCGCTAGCGAGCACGACCTCAGCCTCAAGCAGGTTGTCGATCGTGAGGCCGCACTTGCGGGTCAGGTGCCCAAGGCCGCCACCCAGCGTGAGACCACCGACGCCGGTGGTCGAGATGATCCCGCTCGGTGTCGCCAGGCCGTGCTTATTGGTCGCGGCATCTACTTCGCCCCAGGTGCAGCCACCGCCGACCCTCGCCGTCCGAGCGCCGGGATCCACCTTGACTCCCTTCAGGCCCGAGAGGTCGAGCACGATTCCGTCGTCGCACGTTCCCAGCCCGGCGCCGTTATGGGCGCCTCCGCGCACGGCCAGCAAAAGCTCGTGGTCGCCGGCGAACGAGACGACCTTCGCGACGTCGCCGGAGTCAGTGCAACTCGCGATCAGCGCAGGGTGCCGGTCGATCATCGCGTTGTAGACCTTGCGGGCCTCGTCGTAGCCGGGGTCCTCGGACCCTTGAAGCCGTCCCTGGAATCTGGGCATCTCGCTGCGGGCCGTGTGCATCAGGGCAGTGGTGGTGCTCATTGCGTTCTCCCTGTCGGTCGTCTTAAGTTGTTACGGCCGAGCCTATGGTGCTCGAGTGTGGCTGTCATGACCTGAGCTGACTCACTTCGAGTGCTCGGGCTCGGTCGATCCCAGGGTGCGCATGGTCAAGACTGACTATCGTCCTTTCATGGACGCAGAGATCGTGGACCTTCCGGACGCGCTGCGCCAGACCTCGATCTCCCCGTTCGTCGGCCGCGCGGCGGAGCTCGAGAAGCTCCGAACCCTGATGCCGCGAGCCGAAGGGGAGAGGCGCCGCGTCGCGCTGCTCGCGGGCGAGTCGGGTGCCGGGAAGAGCCGTCTGGCGCGCGAGTTCGCCGGGCAGGTCGCGATGGAAGGGGTGCTTGTTCTCTACGGCGCCTGTGACGCGGTGGTGCAGACGCCGTACGGGCCTTTCGTCGAGGCACTCGAACGTCTGGTGCGGGTAACCGGCGAGGCGCAGCTGCGTGCTGCACTCGGCACCGGCGGCGGCGAGTTGACCCGACTACTGCCCGACCTATCCGTCCAGGTCGGCGGGCTGGCGAAGCCGGTGAAGGCCGACGCCGATACCGAGCGCCACCGTCTCCACACGGCGGTTGCCGACCTACTTGCGAACGTCAGCCGCACAAGACCGATACTGCTCGTGCTCGAGGACGGGCATTGGGCGGACGCAACGACGCTTCTGCTCCTGCGACACCTCGCGCGCTCTGCCTGGAGCGCGCGGCTGCTGATCCTCGCGACCTTCCGCGACAGCGAGGCCGACGTGCCCGCCGAGCTCTCGGAGACGCTTGCCGACCTACGCCGCTCCGATGACATCGTGCGAATGCGCTTGGAGGGACTCTCTGGGGCGGAGGTCTCTGACCTGGTGAGCCGTGCCGCCGGAAGCGATCCCGACCCCGACGATCCCGAGCTGCACGAGCTTGCAACCAGGATCCACGATCTCACCGCCGGCAACGCCTTCCTCGTCTGCGAGCTCTGGCGCGCGGTCGTAGAGACGGGAATAGTCGAGATCGCTGGTGGGCAGGTGAGGGTGACCCGACCGCTTACCGAGTTCGGCACGCCCGAAAGCGTCCGCGAGATAGTCAGCCAGCGGCTATCGCGCCTGGGCCCGAGAACCACCGAGCTGCTCGAGCTTGCGGCAGTCGCGGGGCCGGAGTTCGAGCTGGAGCCGATTCGCCGAGCCGCTGGCATCGCCGAGCCTGAGCTTCTTGCCGCGCTGGAGGAGGCAGTGGGCAGCGGGATGATCGAGGAGCTCCACGCTCAGCGACTGGCCTGCCGCTTCACTCACGAGATCGTCCGACGGGCGCTCTACGACCGACTCTCGCGGCTTCGACGAGCCGAACTGCATCTCCGCGTCGGGGAAGCGCTCGAGAGCGCTGGTGCGGACTCCGACCGCGCACTCGCAGACCTCGCCCATCACTTTGGTGCAGCCGCTCCATTCGGCGGGGGCGAGCGGGCGATCGACTACAACCTGCGCGCGGCGCGGGCGGCGAGCGCCGCACTTGCTTTCGACGACGCCGCCATACGGCTGCGGACCGCAATCGAGATCGGGATCCAGGGCGAGCCTGAGCGCGCCGGCGCCCTGCTCGAGCTGGGCGCTGCCAGCCATCGTGCGGGCAAGGCGACCGATGCGCTGGACGCCTTCGCGTCGGCGGCGGAGATTGCTCGCGCGCTGGATAGTGGGGAGCTGCTCACCCGCGCGGCGATCGGCTATGAGGACGCGTGCTGGCGCCCCGGGGTTATCCGACGCGATGCGATCGAGCTCCTCGAGGAGGCGCTTATGGCGGTTGATGACAGCAGCGACGAGCTGCGGATTGGCCTGCTGGCGGGGCTTTCGCGGGCGCTTGACTTCGCGGGGGAGCGTGAGCGTGGCGCGCTCGTGCGCGACAATGCCATCTCCCTGGCAAGACGATACGAGGATCGCGCGGGGCTCGCCAAAGTGTTGGTTGGTTCCTACTGGGCGCGAGGCACGACCCCGCTGGAGGAGATCCTTTCGATGCTTACCGAGGCGAGAGACCTGGGGCTAGAGCTGGAGGACGCCGAGATCCAAGCGGACGCGATGGCGTGGCGTGTGCCGACCTTCGTGGCTCTCTCAGACCTTGATTCCGCTCGGGCGGAGGTGGTTGTCCTGCGCGAGATGGCCGAGCACACAGCGCAGCCGTTCATGCACCATGTGGCGGAGCACTACGGGTCCGCGATCGCTCTCTGCGACGGGAACCTCGCGGATGCCGAGGCGATGGCGGGGCGCTCGCACGATTGGGCCCGCCTACTGACCGGTCGCGATGCGTCCGGCACTCACGGCATCCAGATGTTCGGCGTTCGCCGCGAGCAAGGTCGCCTGGCAGAGCTCGCGCCCGTAATCAGGATCCTTGCTGGTGGAGCCGAGCGTGAGGGCCCATGGCGTCCCGGGCTCGCCGTGGTGCTCGCCGAGCTGGGCATGGAGCGCGAGGCCAAGCGCGAGCTTTCGAGGCTCGCCGCCGAAGGCATCGATGGCTACCAGGCATCGTTGTGGCTGGGAACGCTCACCTACCTCACCGACGCCTGTGCCGCGGTTAACGACGAGGGGATGGCGGCGATCGTCTACCCCAAGCTGGAGCCGCTCGCGGGAACCAACGTGATGATCGGTCACCTGGTCGCCTGCTACGGAGCCGCCGATCGCTACCTGGGCATGCTCGCCGCGACGCTCCGGGAGCCAGGGCGAGCCGAGGAGCACTTCGAGCGGGCCATGGAGCAGAACAAGCGGATGGGAGCGTCGACCTGGGTGGCTCATACGGCCTATGAGTACGGACGCTTCCTGCTCGGACAGGGGCGCGGGGCCCGCGAGTACGCTGCGGCCCTCCTTGGCGAGGCCGCCGGCCTGGCCGAGCGGATCGGCATGGAAGGACTACTTGGAAAGATCCGTTCGCTTGGCGTGCCGGCCCCAGACAGCGGTCTCCCAGGCGGGCTCTCCCCACGCGAGGCGCAAATCCTGAAGCTGGTCGCCAGGGGGCTCAGCAACCGCGAGATCGGCGAGGAGCTGACGATCAGCGAACACACCGCGGCCAACCACATCCGGAGCATCCTGCGCAAGACCGATTGCGCGAACCGCACAGAAGCCGCGTCTTACGCTCACCGACACGGTCTCGCCCCGGAGTGAACAGAAATACTAGCTACGATCAGTCGATGGCCCTGTATGTGATCGAGCGTAACTTCGCCGATCAGCTCGATCTCACCGACGACGATGTCCAGCTGATCGAGGAGGTCAATAGCGACGAGGGAGTCCGCTGGCTCTTCTCGTTCCTGAGTGCCGACCGTCGACGCACCTATTGCCTCTACGAGGCGCCGTCGCCCGACGCGATCTTGGCTGCCGCGCAGAGGGCGAACGTTCCGGCCGATGCGGTCGTCGAGGTGAGCGCAGCGACGCCGCAGTTCGCAGGCCGCCTGCGCGACTGGACCGACGCCGTCCGCTGAGCTTGTGCGCGGCCGGGTTTCGCCTATAGGCCGAGGAGCCGGACTTCGAGGGGATGCCCTACTACCTCGCCCGCGCACTGTCGCCCGCCAGCCTGCTGCTGTTTGAGGGCGGCCGGGGTGTGCTCACGCGTCGGCCGGCGGCTTGCTCGCGCGGACCAGGCTGAGCGGCTCGCCCTCGGGTGTGGTCAGGATCGCGGTGCTCGTGCCCGCGTGCCGCAACTGA
The DNA here is from genome assembly GCA_963831725.1 of uncultured Solirubrobacterales bacterium. Lineage (GTDB taxonomy): Bacteria > Actinomycetota > Thermoleophilia > Solirubrobacterales > Solirubrobacteraceae > Palsa-744. Next base: position 922,742 of record CAWHRF010000004.1, on the reverse strand, counting down.
GCGTGCGAGATCGCTCGGGTCGGTGTGGGCTAGGGTGGTCGACGGGCCAGGCTCATCAGCTGCACGGCGCCAGCTTTGACCAGACCCGCAACTCCAGGGATCAGTTGATCCGTGGATCTCGCTTGCACCTGACAATGATGAGTGGGCCAGGCGCTACGGCCCGATCTTTCGTGTTATATCTGCCCGCGGCGTCTGGTGGGTATCGGTGACACGTGCGACGTCTCACCGATGTGAGACAGCCAGTCTCATCCATATGAGACTGTTCGCGTCTCATTCATATGAGACTGGCGACGACCAGCCCTGGCCTCTTCCGGATGCTTCCAGCCCGTAGGCCTTTGACCTCGCCTGGGGGTCATCCAGGCGAACGGCTGGAACGCCTATCCGACCCAAATTACATCGGTGGCGATTGCTGAGCGCTGCAAACGAGCGCCTATCAATGCTCAATCGTTGCGCTCGGAAGTCGTCCTGAGCGAGTGTGAGCGTGGCTGTTGCTCAGACGCTTGCTCGCCTAAAAGCAGCAGCCGAATAACGGACGACACGCCGGAGCGTGGGTCGTGCGTTGAGGCACCGAGCCGAATGGGGAGCTGAAGAGTTGTCCTGGGTCCCCTGAGCGCGCTTTGCGGGTATGGCGGCCGGTGCTACCCTCCGTCGCAGATGTCGTTGCAGAACTCGCTTCTCTCGCTTCTCCTGCTCCCCCCTCGGGGGGAATAGCGCGTGGCGGCCGCGTAGCCGCATACCCAGCAGAGAGGAAACGACAAAGCGAGAGAAGGAGCACGACATGATGGACGCTTCGGCGGGCAGCATTTCACGCGGGCGCAGCGAGTCCGACCGCATACTGATCTTCGACACGACGCTGCGCGACGGCGAGCAGTCGCCAGGGATCTCCCTCAACAAGACTGAGAAGCTGGAGATCGCTCATCAGCTCGCGCGCCTCGGCGTCGATGTGATCGAGGCGGGCTTCCCGATTACCTCGCCCGGCGATTTTGAGTCGGTGCAGGCGATCGCGCGGGAGGTCGAAGGGCCGGTGATCTGCGGGCTGGCGCGCACTGTCAGCCAGGACATCGAGGCGGTGTGGAGCGCCGTGCGCGACGCTCAGCGCCCGCGTATTCACATGGTTATCGCGACGAGCGATATCCACATCGAGCACAAGCTGCAAACCACGCGCGAGGATGTCAAGGGGCAGGTGCGCGCGGCCGTGGCACAAGCGCGCGAGTACACCGAGGACGTTGAGTTCTCAACCGAGGACGGGTCGCGCTCGGACGTGCAGTTCCTGGCCGAGGTAATTCAGATCGCGCTAGATGAGGGTGCGACGACGATCAACGTGGCTGACACCGTGGGCTACACGATGCCACGCGAGTTCGCGGCGATGTTCGAGGAGCTGTTCCGGCTGGTGCCTGGTCTGCGCGATGTCGTCCTCTCGGTGCATTGCCATGACGACCTGGGCATGGCGGTCGCTAACTCGCTAGCCGGGCTGGAAGCGGGCTGCCAACAGGTCGAGTGCGCGATCAACGGCATAGGTGAGCGGGCCGGTAACGCGTCGCTTGAGGAGATCGCGATGCTGTTGCACACGCGCGAGCCGAGCCTCGGGCTGTGGACGGGCATCGAGACGACTGAGATCGCCCGCACGAGCCGCCTCGTCTCGCGGCTGACCGGCTACCCCGTGCAGCCGAACAAGGCAATCGTGGGCCGCAAACGCCTTCGCGCACGAGGCGGGCATCCACCAGGACGGCGTGCTGAAGGAGCGGACCACCTACGAGATCATGGACGCGAGGACCATCGGGCTGAACAGCAACTCGATTGTGCTCGGCAAGCACTCCGGCCGCCACGCGCTCAGCGAGGCACTAAAAGAGATGGGCTTTGAGATCGACGGTCAGGCGCTAAACACGGCGTTCAAGCGCTTCAAGGAGATCGCCGACCGCAAGAAGCAGGTCACCGCGATGGACTTGGAGGCGCTCGTCACCGACGAGCTGCGCAGCAAGGACATCGCCGGCTTCTCGCTGGACTGGTTCGAGGTCGAGGCATCCTCGCTGCGCCCAGCGAACGCCAAGGTCTCGGTCACGTCGCCCGAGGGTGGAGTCGGCATGGGCTCGTTCATCGGGGACGGGCCGATCGACGCCGTGTTCCAAGCCATCAATGTCGCCGCCGGCGTCGCCGCCAAGCTCAGCGAGTTCACGATCGGCGCCGTCACCGAGGGCCAGGACGCGCTCGGCGAGGTCTCCGTCGTGCTCGAGATCGAAGGGTTCACCGGGGCCGGGCAGGGCGTCTCCACGGACATCATCGACGCCGCCGCGCGAGCATACGTGCGCGCGCTATCGGTCGCCGTCGCACGCTCGCGCGCCGAGTGCGGCGTCTCACCGATGCGAGACAGCTTGATCTCACTCAAATGAGACTGTCGGCGTCTCATCAATGTGAGATTGGCGAGGGCTACGCTGCGCGAGTGAGGGGTGGTGGTGGCCGCGTACGGTGCGCCAGTTCTCGCGTGTGATCCGCAGGATGACGACGGTCATACCCAGGCCGCTAGGAGCGCGCTGACAGCGACGCCTCCGGCCTTGTCGGCTCGAACAGCTCGACAGGGTTCCCCGAAGGATCGTCGAGCAGAATCTGCTTGCCGCCGACTCCGATCACGAGGTCGTTGCGAAAGTGGACTCCGGCCTTGCGCAGTTCCTCGATCGTAGCCGCGAGGTCGGGGACCTCGAGCGAGAAGCGGTTCCAGCCTCCGGGTTCAGGCCGAGTGCCATCGGGCATTGCCTGCCCGCCGCCGCCCGCGCCACTTGGCGCGCTGAGTGTGAGTCGCAGGTCCCCGCGCGAGAGCATCGCGAACGTTGGTGCAGGGTGCATGTCCTCGTGAAACCCGAGATGCTGGCAGTAGAACGCGATTGCGGCGTCAACATCGTTGACGATGTAGCGGACGCTGACGGTAGCCATTGTCTTTCTCCTCGTTGTCGTTAGGTGTAGAGGTCGCGGTCGCGCTCATCGACCTGGACGGGGGTGCCGCCGGGGCCTTTTATATGGAGTGCGCGGCCCCACTCGTGGTCAACGATCGTGCCCTCGGGCGGGAAGCCGGCTGCTCGCAGGCGTTGCTCGACTGTCTCTAGGGGCTCCTCGGCGACGAAGTTGAGCGCGAGTCCTTCGCGGCCTTCCTCCTCGGCAGCTATTGCGGCGTCGTGAAGCCCGAGCTCGCCTCCGGCTGCCGTCAGCTCGATCCAGTGCCCGGAGCGCGAGCGGGCGTCCGGCTCCAAGCCGAGCGCTCGGTAAAAGCGCACGGCTTCGGCCAAGTCGGGGACGAAGTGGATCGGGCGCAGTCTCATTGTCGCTCTCCTTCCAGGCGATCGAGATAGGCGACGAGTGCGGCCTCAACAAGCCGAGACAGGGACGCGGCCTGATCGACAGCGGCGTGCTTGGCTCTGCGGATGAGTGCAGGTGGCAGATAGACGTTGAATTGCTGCTTGTCCTCTCGTTGCTTGCCCTCCACGACGCAAATGCTAGCAAGCTAGCGTCCCCCAGGCGGGCGACCTACTGCGGCAGCGGGGCGCCGAGCAGCGCGGCAACGGCGCCTACCGTGCCGGCGGCAAGCAGCGTCAGGACGATGCTGCGACGCAAAGCAAGCAAAGCGATGGCCGCGATGGCGAGCACGAGGTACTGCCACGCCTCGCTCAGGGCGCCGGCGAGCGGGATCGCCGAGCCGATGATCGCTCCGGCCGCCGCGGGTGCCGCGCCGGCGAGGAACGCGGTCACTCGCTCGTTGAGCAGCAGCCGCTCGAAGCGAGCTGCACCGAACAGGATGAAAGAGAACGATGGCAGGAACGCGACGAACGCCGCCAACAGCGCTGCGGGAAACCCGCCTGCGGCGTAGCCGACAGCCGCGACGGTCTGCGTGAGCGGGCCCGGTGTGACCTGTCCGAGCGCGACGGCGTTGAGGAACTGTGCGTGGGTCATCCAGTGGTAGGTGCCGACGGCGTCTGACTGCATCAGCGGAACGATCACGAACCCGCCACCGAACGCGAGCGCGCCGACCTTCAACGCCGTCCATACAAGCGCACCCGTCCCGCCCGGCTCTACGACCGCTGCGAGCAGCGGCCAGACGTGAAAGCTCACACCGCCTCCGGTGAGCTGGCGCTGCCATACCAGCTCGATCGCGCCGCACGCAAGCAGGACGAGCACGAGCCACGGGCCGGTCGTGGCGGCCGCGATCCCTGCGGCGAGCGCGTAGAGGAGGATGCGGGGTCGCTGGGTGTCGGTCGTGCGTCTCCAGATAGGAGAGGCAACCCCCAGCCCGGCTCTCACAGCGACGGCAGCGACGGCAGCGCCGGCTCCCATCCCTGCACCCCGGATCCAAATGGGCGGCGACCCCGCGAGGAACAGCACGGACAGCGCGAGGATCAGCACGAGGCCAGGCAGGATGAAACCCAAGCCGCCGATGACCGCTCCCTTGGGGCCGCGTAGTCGCCACGCGCAGTAGATCGCGAGCTGCGTGGATGCCGGTCCGGGCAGGATGTTGGTCGCCGCTATTGCCCGCTCGAACTGGTCGTCGGTGAGCCATTCCCGTCGTGTGACGCACAACTCACGCAACAGCGCGACGTGCGCGGGCGGGCCACCGAACCCGATACAGCCGATGCGGCCCCACTCCCGCGCGATGGTTCGCAGCGACACACCGGTTCGCGGCGACGCGGCGACTTGTGGGCCGCTCACTTCAGGGTCTCATCGCCGCAGCCCATCGTCGCGACGATATCCACTGCCCCGAAGACCCGCGCGACGGGAGCGCTAAATGCCGCTCTGCCTGTTGGGAGGTCTTACTCGCGCTCGGGCCACCAACGCTAGTGACACGGCGGGCGAGTCCGCGGTTGCGTGTTTGCTGCTGGTAGGTGACCTCTTATTCAGTCAGTCCCAGATGACCGCGTACAAGCCATGTCGCGACCGGGCTAAGCCAGCGCGAGACCACCTCGATAGGGGAGGCAATCGAAGCCCTGCTTGACCAAGTCGTCGGCGAACCGCTGAGGAGCCGCAGCCAGAGGGGCTCGGGCTTCGGGCAGTTTCACGTGAATGAGACCTCCACGCTAACCGCCAGTCTCACATCGGTGAGACAAAGCCGTCTCACATCAGTGAGATTCCAGTCTCAGATGAATGAGACGCTGCAGCATTTGGATTGAAACTGACCCACTACCAATCAGTGCTCGATAATGTATGTTATGTAAACCAACTTGGGAAAAGTAGTTCCCAGGGCGGCGTCTCACCCATATGAGACCGATCGCAACCGCGCTGACCAGCGTGAGGTCTTCTTGCCGGCGCGACTACAAGCGGCGCCGCTGTATCAGCGCGTGTGCATGCGAGCGGCGATGTCCGCCGGTTCGCTATGTCGCCGGCCGGTAGATGTGCAGTACGGCGCCGGTGGGGTATGTCGTGGCCTCGACGAGCTGCAGCCTGATCGGCGCCGACAGGCCCTTGAATAGCGGCAAGCCGTCACCCAGCGCCACAGGGTTGATGACGAGGCGATATTCATCGACCATGCCAGCTCGCGACAGCGCTTGAACGAACGACGCGCCGCCCCAGGCGATGATCTCGCCTCCGGGTTCCTCTCGCAGCGTGGAGATCTCCTCAGCGAGCTCGCCTCGCGCTACCCGTGAGTTATTCCAGTCCGCGTCTTGGAGCGTCTTTGAGAACACGACCTTCGGCAACTCGTTCATCGGGGCCGCGTACTCGTCGTTGGAATACGGCCAGTGTGCCCCCATCTGTTGATAGGTCACGCGTCCCATTGCGTGGGTGCCGGTGTGGCGCAGCCAGTCGAGCTTGCGCTGCTTCAAGGCCGGGTCCTCGGGTGCGCTGCGGTGATCCGGAGCGCCCTTCGCCAGCGCGACGAACCCATCGACTGAGACTGACATCTCCACGATCACTTTCCGCATCGGGTCGCTCCAATCGCTCTTGGTTTGGCCTCACAATTTAGACCGACACGCGCCGCGAATCTCATCGACATGCGCAGTCGCCCCAAGCGGGTCGCGTACAGAAAACTGAAGACGCTGACGATCGGCTGATTGGGACGCGAAATCGCAGTCAGGGCGCTGGTCTTCGTGATTGGCCTACTTGCCTTCGCCGTTGCGCTTCAGGAACAGCAGACTCCGGCCAGGGATCTCTCCGATGCTCATCAGATCCGCTTGCTCAGTCCGTCGTTGACGAACAGTGCCCTAGTGTGGGGCCTCCCCCAGGGTCAAGCTCAAGACCCCAGGCCGAGCTTCAGACCTCATCGCTTGCCGCGCGTGGCCTCGATCTGCAGACGAGCGAAGTCGATCGCGAGCACTCGCACAAATACACGTGACACCCGCTCCAAGGGGTAGTAGCATCGAACGATGGCGCTGTGGATCGTGATCGGACTGCTGGGGTTCGGGAAGGTCGTGATGGCTTCGGTCATGCTGTGGGTGACCTTGCGCGAGGACAGCGCGAAGATCGTGGATGAGGAGATTCGTCCGGACTCCGAAGAGGATGGCGGCAGCAAAGTGCTTGCAGGCCCCGCGTTTGATCCGCACCCGAGAAGGCCTTCGCCCTCGCCGCACAGACCGCGTCGCGGCCCGCACGGATCGCCCTCCCCCCACACTCCGACGCGCATACGCGTCGGAGCTACCCGTGCGATAGCACGCGACGAGGTACGCCGCTAAAAGCTCAGCGGTTTCGCTTGCGCTGCTTACGGGCGGCCTTGGCCTTGGCCCGACGCTTACGTTGCTGGGCTGCCCTGTCCTGTGTAGTTCCGCCCACAAGCCCATCGCCAACGGGCGCGACGTTGCGTGCATCGCGAACGATCATGTAGGCGATCCCGCCGAGCAGGAGTGCGCCGACGATGAAGATCGGCACCAGCACGCTTGTTGAGATACCGCTTGATTCAGTTGAGGTGCTGGTTGTCGTTTTGGTGGCCGGTTCTTCTGTGGCTTCGGCTTCGGCCTTCTGCGCCAGATTCGAGGATGACCCAGCGGAGTTTCCGAGGCCTTCGCCTGTCGATCCGGCTCCAGTTGCGCCAAGAGCGCTGCTGCCGCTTTGTCCGGTCTTGGCCTTCGCGAGCTGTTCCTGCACCTGCTTGTCGAGTTCAGCCTTCTGTGCGCTGGACAGGCTCACGCCCCCAGAGGCTCCCCACGCCGTCGCCGTAGCAAGGGATTGTCCGCCCAAGCACAGCACAGCCAGGACGGCCATCAGTTGGATATGCGAGGAGATTCGGCGCATAGGGTTTGGCAAACCGGTGAACGGCGAAAAGCGAGAATAGCGCCTGCGGCGCTCCGCGCGAGCCCTTTGAGCGCCACCCACATAGAATGGTCGGCGATGGCTCCCAAGCAACGACAGGTTCGGATCGAGCAGCGTGGCGCCCAACAGGCGATTGAAGCGCTGGAGCAGCGCTCGGATGAGGAGCTCGAGGCGGAGACCAAGTACAAGTCGGCGGCGCTGGCAATACTCGGTGCGCGCGCATCCGAGCGCTTTGACGCGGAGCAGGCGCGAGCCTATTTCCAGCGCGCGATCGCTGCCGCACGCCCTCAGGAACGTATGCAGCTCAGGCGTATGGCCGACGCGTCGTTGGCGCTGGCCGAACGTCGCGCCGGAGATCTAAAGGAGGCTGTGGAGCGGCTCGGCCAGACACCACCGAGCGGTCGTCAGATGTTGGCGCTGCGTGCGATGGGCTTGCTGATCCCGCCCGCCAGCGCGGGAATCCTCGCCCGCGTGCGTGGCGTTCTTCTGATCATCGCATTGATCCTGCTGTTGCTGGCACTCGGTCTGGGGATCGTCGAGCTGGTAGCGCTCCCCTTCGGTGGGCTCGGGCTTGCGCCGGGAATCCTGCTTGGCCTGTTTGTGGCGATCGCGGGAATCGCGATCGCGGCTATGGTCGGACGCCGTCGCCGAGATCGTGGCGCGGCAGCCTCGTCCGCCGGCCAGAAATAAAGGCCGGCCTCAGTATTGGGCTAGCTCGCGGACAGCGTCGCGCGGCTGATCACCACGGGCTTGATCGGAGCGCCATCCTCCGGTGGGTTCGTCGCCAGCTTGGAGATCGTTTCGACCCCGGCGAGACTGCCCACGACGTTTCCGACTAGCGCGTATTGCGCAGGCAACGACGCGTTTGCGGTCGTGACGATGAAGAACTGGCTCCCCGATGCGCCTGACGGATCGGCGCTGGTCTTGGCCATTGCGACTGTACCCAGCGTGTAGCGCAGATTGCTTGGAGGCGATTCCACGATCGTGTAGCCAGGTCCACCGGAGCCGTCGCCGTTTGGGTCGCCTCCCTGGATCACGAAGTCCGCCGCGACACGATGGAAGGTGAGATCGTTGTAGAAGCCGCGCTTGACCAGATAGGCGAACGACGCGGTGGTGGCAGGCGCCTGGCGCACATCGAGATGGATCTTGATCGTGCCGCAGTTGGTGCTCAGCGTAACCATGTATGTCTTTGTCGGGTCGAGCTTGAGCGTCGGCTTGGGTATCTGCTGTGCGCCCCTGGGCACAGGTCTCTTTGCGGCTGCGCACCGACCCGAGGAGGTTGAGCCCGATGTGTCGGCCACGGGTGAGCTTCCGCTGGAAGCGTGGGCTGTCGCTGCCCTCAGACCCCCGCCCGTGCTGGACCCGCATGCCGTCAACAGGAGACCGAAGCCCGCGGTAGCCGAACAGCACAGCAACCTGTGTAGGACGCGCGAAGGGGCAGACATCGGAGCAGCATAGTTGCGTGCCCTCCCCAGGTGCGCGATGTTCGCGGGTTCTTAAGCGTCCCTTTCGCGATTCCCAATAATCGGGTTTTCGTCGTTGCCGGCCGTGGTCGTGTCGGGCGAATACGCTTGCGTGATGAGCGCGCCCATATGCCTGATCGTAAATCCGTCTGCCGGCGGTGGCAAAGCCGGCAGAGTGCTGGCCGACGTGGTGGGTGCCCTTGAGGCACAGGGTCTTCAAGTTCACAGCGAGTTGACCCGCGACCTCGATCATGCTCGTGAGCTGGCTCTCCTTGCAGCGCGCGTCGGCGAGACAGTGGTGTGCCTCAGTGGCGATGGGATGGTGGGCGCTGTGGCAGATGCCTTGCGCGAGGTACCGGCAGCGCTGTTGGGGGTGCTACCCGGAGGTCGTGGCAACGACTTGGCTCGTGTGCTCGGCATATCGGCCGATCCCGTGGAGGCATGTGCCACGATCGCCTCGGGCTTCTCGCGCAAGCTCGATCTCGGTGAAGTCGATGGGAAAGCGTTCGTGGGGATCGCAAGCGTTGGCTTTGACAGCGAAGCGAACCGCATCGCAAACGAGGCTCCGGCGTGGCTTGGAGGGCTCGTGTATGCCTACGGAGCGTTGCGCGCGCTACTGGCGTGGCGGCCCGCCCGCTTTGAGATTGAGCTCACCATGCCGGACGCGGCCCAAGGCGGGCAGGCGGGCAGCCCGTCGGGCGAGCGCCACAGCTTCGCCGGCTATACGGTCGGCGCATGCAATTCGAAGACCTATGGCGGCGGGATGCGTGCGGCGCCGGACGCCTTGCTTGACGACGGCCTGCTGGACGTGATGGTGCTCGAAAGCGTCAGCAAGCTGAAGTTTCTGACGAAGATCCTGCCGAAGGTGTTCAACGGAACACACGTGCGCGAGCCCAGCGTGAGGGCTTTTCGTGCGCAAGAGGTCTCAATCAGCGCGGATCGCCCATTCACGATGTACGCCGACGGTGACCCGATCGGCGAGCTCCCGCTACGTGTGAGGGCGCTTGCGGGCGCTGTGCGCGTACTGGTGCCCGCCGACGGTGCCGGTGCCGATGCCTTTCTCGGTGACGCCGTCGCCAACGCGAACCCAGCCGGATGACGAGCACGATGCTGGCCGCGAAGCTCGCTCTCGCTCGCGCCGTTGGCGCGGTTTCCCGTGTCCGAGGAGGCGGTGGCACGAGCCTGCCGGGCAAGCTGCTGGTGAAGATGGAGCCCACCGTGATCGATGCGCTGGCTGGACGTTTGCCGCGGGGAAGCGTGGTGGTCTCGGCCACCAATGGCAAGACCACGACCGCGGCGATGGCCGCAAGCATCTTGCAGCGCGCGGACATCTCGCTTGTGCACAACCAGACCGGCGCCAACATGGCCGGTGGGATCGCCTCTACGCTACTCGCAGCCGCCGGACGCCACAACACGATTGCGGGCGAGCTGGGCCTGTTCGAGGTGGATGAGCTATGGCTGGACCGACTTGCCGCGCAGCTTCACCCGCGCGTGGTTGTGCTCGGCAACCTGTTTCGCGATCAGCTCGACCGTTACGGCGAGTTGGACACGATCGCCGAGCGCTGGTCGGCCACTGTAAGCGACGGTGGTGCGGCCGCAAACGCGCGCCTCGTGTGCAATGCCGACGATCCACTCGTGGCGGATCTCGGACGCGACCGAGCCGGCGTCATCTTCTACGGAGTCGAGGACGATTCGCTCGCACTGCAAGGAATGGCGCACGCAGCCGACGCGAAGCACTGCCGCCGCTGCGGAGCGCCATATGTCTTTGACGCCATCTATCTCGGCCACCTTGGCCACTATCACTGTCCCTCATGCGAGCAGCGACGCCCCTTCCCTACCGTGCTGGCTCGCTCAGTGAGGTTGGAAGGGGTGCGCTCGGCGTGCTTTCGGTTGAGCACGCCTGAGGGGGATTCTGAGGTGAAGCTGGCTCTACCGGGCCTCTACAACGTCTACAACGCGCTGGCCGCCGCTGCTTTGGCCGTCGCACTCGAGATCCCGCTGGCAGAGATCGTCGCGGGACTGGAGGGCACAAGGGCGGCTTTCGGGCGCGCCGAGACGGTCACCGTCGCCGGACGCGAGACGCGGATCCTGCTCGTCAAGAACCCAGCGGGCGCCAACGAGGTGCTGCGCACGCTCGTGTTGGAGCCCGGCGGTCACGACCTGCTCGGCGTGCTCAACGACAACACCGCCGACGGCCACGACGTGTCGTGGATCTGGGACGCGGATTTCGAGCTGCTGGCCGGGCGCGTGCACAGCGTGACCTGCTCGGGCACGCGGGCGGCGGAGCTTGCGCTGCGCCTGAAGTACGCGGGTGTCGAGCCCAAGCGGATCGCAGTGGTCGAGGATTTGGCCCAAGCGCTGGATCGTGCGGCCGCCGATTATTTGGATGAGGGCGGCAAGCCGCCCCTGTACGTGCTTCCGACCTACACCGCCATGCTCTCACTGCGTGAGTTGCTGGTGGCGCGCGGAGAGGCGAGCAGCTCATGGCGATGAGCGATCCAAAGGTACGGGCGCTGCGGGTCTGTGCGCTGTACCCGGATCTGATGAACATCTACGCCGATCGAGGAAACCTGTTCGTGCTCCAGCGCCGCTGCGAATGGCGCGGGATCGGCTTCCAGCTGAGCGGCAGCGGACTCGGCGAGTCGCTGGACGGCGCTGCCCACGACATCTACTACATCGGCGGTGGCCAGGATCGCGATCAGCTGCTGTGCGCCGAGGATCTCCTCGCAGGCAAGCGCGAGGCGCTGCACGAGGCCGCCTCGCGCGGCGCGGTCGTAGTCGGGGTGTGCGGTGGCTACCAGCTGCTCGGTGAGTCCTACACGCTTGGAGACGACCGGCTCCAGGGTGTCGGCCTGCTAGACGTGCGCACTGTGCGCGAGCCGGGCGAGCGACTGATCGGCAATGTCGCGATCGAGGTGGATCTCGACGGGGAGAAGCGCCTGCTCGCGGGCTTTGAGAACCACGGTGGGCGCACATATCTCGCCCCTGGCGCAACTCCGTTTGGGCGCGTGCTCAAAGGCCACGGCAACGACGGTCGCAGCGGTTTCGAGGGCGCCCACGCCGGCAACACGATCGGTACCTATCTCCACGGTCCGCTGTTGCCGAAGAACGCTTGGTTCGCCGACTGGTTGATCGCAACGGCTCTCGACCTCGACGTAGAGGGGTTGCCACCACTCGATGACGTGCTGGAGAACGAGGCGCATCGCGGCGCCCGCCGCGCCGCCGGGCTCGCCGCGGCGTAGGATCAAGACATGGATCTCTCTGAATACCAGCGCGAATCGCGTCGTACGGCCGAGTATCCACGGGAGGCGTGGCTTGCTTATCCGGCGCTTGGCCTGGCAGGCGAGGCCGGCGAGGTTGCCGAGCACGCCAAGAAGGCGATCCGCGACGACCGCGGCAAGATCGGCGACGAGCGTCGCGCGGCGATGTCCAAGGAGCTTGGCGACGTGCTCTGGTATGTAGCGCAGCTTGCGAGCGAGCTTGACCTCAGCCTGGAGGACATCGCCAAACAGAATCTCGAGAAGCTTTTCTCGCGCCAAGCGCGCGGGGTCCTCTCAGGGAGCGGCGACGACCGCTGAGCCGTTGGCGATCGCGAACTTGGCATAGCGCTCAGCCAGGCGTGCCGGCACCAGCGCTCGCACGAGTACGCCCTCCGGAGTGTCCTGACGGCGCAGGTCGCCGGCTATGTCGTGAAGCTCGGCGAGCGATCCTCCCTGCGAATAGGGCACGAGCAGCTCCATCGGGCGCAAGGTATGGCGCAGCTCTTGCTCGATTCGCTGCTCCAGCTCTGGCAGCCCATCGCCGCCCTCACCGCTGACCAGGACCGCGTCGGGGTGGGCCAAGTGCAGTTCCTCACGTGCCTCCTCCTCGAGCAGGTCGATCTTGTTGAGCACAAGCACGCGCGGGCGCTCGCCGGCGCCGATCTCCTCCAATACCTCCTCCACTGCTTTGCGCATCGCGATCTGGTCGTGCTCGGGCGCGGAGGCATCCAGCACGTGTAGCAGCAGGTCGGCAAGGCGTGTCTCCTGCAGCGTGGCTCCGAACGCGTCCACGACTTGATGGGGGAGCTTGCGGATGAAGCCGACGGTGTCGGTCAGCAGGTGTGCGCGTCCGTCGATTCGCATCATGCGCGTGCTCGGGTCGAGCGTGTGGAACAAGCGGTCGCGCACCCCCACATCGGAGCCCGTGAGCGCGTTTAGCAGCGTGCTCTTGCCCGCGTTGGTATAGCCGACGAGCGCGATGTTCGGCAGAGCCGCACGCTCGCGCTCGGCGCGCATCACCGAACGGGTGCCCTTCACGTGCTCCAGGCGCCGACGCAGCGCGGCGATACGGTTGCGGGCCAGTCGCCGGTCGGTCTCGATCTGGGTCTCCCCCGGTCCACGTGTGCCGATCCCGCCGCCGAGGCGCTCCAGGTGGGTCCACAGGCCACGCATACGCGCGAGGTTGTACTCCAACTGAGCCAGCTCGACTTGCAGCTTGCCCTCCGCGCTGGATGCATGGGTGGCGAAGATGTCGAGGATCACGGTGGTGCGATCGACAACCGGCATGCCGAGTGCCTGCTCCAGGTTGCGCTCCTGGCGCGCGCTCAGCTCGTCGTCGCAGACGATCACGTTGGCATCGCACTCGTGCGCGGCTCCTTTGGCTTCGGCCACCTTGCCGGGGCCGAGGTAGGTGTTCGGGTGCGGCTGCTCGCGGCGCTGGATCATCTCCCCCGCGACTGCCACGCCGGCCGTGCGCAACAACTCGTGCAGCTCCTCGAGATTCTCATCGTCTGGGAGCGCGGCTATGCAGAACGCTCGCTGGCTTGCGCGCCGTGTGGGTTGGTTCATCCTCCTCGAGTGTAGATCAGCTCCGCGTGCCAATCAAAACCTTCTCGCTCCCGGCAATCCGATGGCTGGCGGATCTAGCTTCCGAGCGAGGCCAGACGCTCAACCGCCTCGGCGAGACGCTCGTCGGGCGTAGTGAGGGCTATCCGAAACCAACCCTCGCCGCTCGGTCCGTAGGCACTCCCCGGCGAGATCACGACCGCCGCTTGCTCGAGCACGTGCTCGCAATAAGCGACCGAGCTCTCAAACTGCTCCGGTATCGGCGCCCAAACATAGATCGTGCCCTTCGGTGCGTTGACATGCACGCCGGCCTTCGCGAGCGCCTCGCACACCATGTCGCGGCGGATTCGATACAGCTCGTTCATCGACGCAACCTCGGCGTCGGTATCGGGAGAGAGGGCCGCGATCCCCGCCAACTGCACTGCCTCGAACAGACCGGAGTCGATGTTGGTCTTCAAGCGCCAGTAGTGCTCGATCGCCTCGGCGTTGCCGAGTACCGCCGCGCAGCGCCAGCCGGTCATGTTGTAGCCCTTTGAGAGCGAGAACACCTCGATCCCGACCTCCTTGGCGCCGGGGGTCTGTAGGAACGAGGGCGCACGGTAGCCGTCGTAGGTGGTCTCGCTGTAGGCGTTGTCATGCACGACGAGGATGTCGTAGGTCTTGGCGAAATCCACCACCAGCTCGAAGAATCCGGGCGGCACGATCGCGCCAGTCGGATTGTTGGGGTAGTTGAGGAACATCAGCTTTGCTCGGCTGGCGGTCTGTTCGTCGATCGTGTCGAGATCCGGCACGAAGCCAAGCGCCGGCACGAGTGGCATCACGACAGGTTCGCCTCCTGCCATCAACGGCCCGCCCGTGTACACCGGGTAGCCAGGGTCGGACGCGAGCGCGACATCGCCCTGGTCGAGAAACGCGAGGTTGAGGTTGAAGATCGCCTCCTTCGCGCCGATCGCGGGGATGATCTCGTTGTCGGAGTCGAGCATCGCATCGAAGCGGCGCGCATAGAAGTCGCTGAGTGCCTGGCGGAAGTCGGCTCGCCCCCGGTTTGAGGGATAGCGGTGGGTCTCAGGCTCGGTCACCGCCTCTTGCATCGCCTCGACGATCAGCGGCGGCGTGGGCCTGTCGGGATCGCCGATCCCCAAACTGATGACATCGACGCCGGCAGCCTGCTTGGCGGCGATCTTCCGCTCCAGTTCGGCAAACAGGTACGGCGGAATACGGCTCAGTCGCTCACTCGGTCTCATGCGGCTCCTTGATCTGTATCGGCCAGCTCTACCAGGAAATCGTCGCTGAGGCTTCCGGCGAACACCGCTCGCGCCCAACCGGTCAGATCGACATGCAGATCCTCTCCGACCTCGACGTTCAGCTCTCCCCCTTCCAGCAGCACCCTCACGCGCGCGGGTCCACCGCGCAGATGGTTGGCCACGGCGGCTCCGGTTGCCCCGGTGCCGGAGGAGAGGGTCTCCCCCACGCCACGCTCGAAGATGCGCGCCCGGATCGCATCGGGTCCCACTTGCGTGTACCAAGACACGTTCGTGCGGTTTGGAAACAGCTCGTGCGCTTCGATCGCCGGTCCGATCGCAGGCAGGTCAAGCGCCTGCAGCGTGGTGAGGTCCTCGACGTGGATCGCGCACTGTGGATTGCCGATCGACACGTGCTGAAAGCTCCATGCACGGCCGTCGGCGAGCAGTTCGCCGACGCCGTCGCTCGGTGCACTGGGAAAATCCTTGGATGTCAGCTTCGCGCGGCCCATGTCCACGCGACAGGTGTCCGGACCGGTGATCGTGGGTCGGATCTCCCCCGCCGCCGTGTGGATCGAGAACACATCTTGCTCGGTCCAGCCGCGCCGACGCAGGTAGAGGATCGCCTCGCGCGCACCGTTGCCCGAGAGCTCGGCCTCCGAGCCGTCGGGGTTATAGATGCGCAAATTGGCCACGAAGCGCGGGTCCTCGGAGGGCGCCAACAGCAGGATCCCGTCGGCATACACGCCGAAATGCCCTGCACACAGCTTGCGGATGCGCCCCGGGGTCAGCTCGAACGGCAGCTCTGCCTGCTCTACGATCAGATAGTCGTTACCGAGCGCCTGCCACTTCTCAAATCTCATAGGGCGCGAGAGTCTAGGCGCTCATCGCCGCGATCTCCTCCGCGGCCAGCTCTGGCGATAGGTCGGTCACATCGAGCAGACGTACTCCCGCGAGCTTGCGCATCCATGTGAGCTGGCGGCGCGCATAGTTGCGGGTGTGGCGCTTCATCGACTCCACATCCCCGGACAGCAGCTCCTCGAAACCAAGCGCCTTGCGCGCCGTGGCGCTCGCACCGGCCCTGTGCGCGCACAGCACCTCCTCGCGCACACCCTCAGCGAGCATCGTCTCGACACGCGCGTCGATCCGCGCATACAACGCCTCGCGCTCCATCACGAGCCCCACCAGCAGGGTTGGTTGGCGCATGTCATCGGTCCACAGCTGCGACGGCCCGCTGGGTGGCTCGAGCTCGCCTGCCTCGAGCAGCTCCAGCGAGCGCACGATTCGCTGACTGTCGTTGGGGTCGATTCCCTCAGCCGCCCACGGCGCCCGTTGTGCGAGTTGCCCGTGCAGGGCAGGTGCGCCGTGGCGCTCGAGCTCTGCGGTCCAGCGCTCGCGCACACCCTCCGGTGGCGGAGGACGCAGATCGAGCTCTGTGAGCGCCGCGCGCAGGTACAGGCCCGTGCCTCCCACGACGATCGGGCTGCGCCCCTCATCGAGCGCATTGTCGATCTCCGCGTGGGCCAGCTCGGCGTACTGACCGGCGCTGAAGCTCGCGTCAATTGGCAGAAACGACACCAGCCGGTGCTCCAGCTCTCGCTGCTCGGCCTGCATTGCCACGCCGGTGAGTGTCTCGATGCCCTGGTAGACCTGCAGCGCGTCCGCGGAGATCGCCACGGGTCGCTCGCCACGTCCTCGCAGCAAGCGCGCCAGGGCTACAGCTACCGCGGTCTTGCCCACACCGGTTGGGCCGAACAGGGCGATGAGGCGTGGCGGACTCAAGGATGCTTCGCCAGAGCGAAAGGACTCGTCATGCGGGCGCGTGGACATTCGCGTAGGCTCTCACCTAATGCAGATCTCCGGCTCCAAGGTGCTGCTCACCGGCGCCACGGGTGGCCTTGGCCACGCGATCGCACGAGCGCTGTCGGCCAAGGGCGCACAGCTGATTCTCAGCGGTCGTCGCGTCGATGTGCTCGAGCCGCTTGCGTCCGAGCTTCACGCACGCGCGCTGGCGGTGGATTTGAGCGAGGCCGCAGAGGTCGACCGTCTGCTCTCAGAGGCCGGTGAGATCGACATTCTGGTGGCAAACGCTGCGCTGCCCGGTAGCGGCAAGCTCGACTCGCTCACGATGGAGCAGGTCGATCGGGCGCTAGAGGTGAATCTGCGCGCGCCGATTGCGATGACCCATGCGCTTGCACCTGAGATGGTCAAGCGTGGCGGTGGGCACCTGCTGTTCATGTCCTCGCTGTCGGGCAAGACAGCGACGGCGGGCAGCTCGATCTACAACGCCACCAAGTTCGGATTGCGCGGCTTCTCGGGCGCGATGCGTGCCGAGCTGCACGGCACGGGCGTTGGCGTGTCCGCCGTCTTCCCCGGGTTCATCCGCGAAGCAGGCATGTTCGCCGACGCGGGCGTGAAGTTGCCGAAGGGTGTGGGCACACGCAGCCCCGAGGATGTCGCCAAGGCAGTGGTGGGAGCGATCGAGCACAATCGCGGCGAGGTGGACGTCGCTCCGATCGCGCTGCGCTTCGGCTCCGCCTTTGCCGGTCTGGCGCCAGAGCTCTCGGCCGCGGTCACGCGCAGGTCCGGCAGCGACAAGATCGCTTATGAACTGGCCGACAGTCACCGCACCAAGACTCGTCCCGACAGTTAGCCGGCGCACCTCTTTTGTCGCTCAACTGGAGCGAGCTCAGGCGGATCTGAGGGGGGACATAGGACGCGCTAAGTTTCAGAGCCCGTTGGTGCGGGCACCATAAGAGCGCTCCTACAAAGTCCTTCGGCCTCGCTTAGGCATCCGTTGCTCTTGCCTTAGGGACGGGCCCCAGGATGGTGGGCATACCCCGCATCCACCATCGGAGGTTCGCGTATGAAAAGGACAGGCATCATCCGAGTAGCTCTCGTTGTTGGCGCTCTGGCAACGGGCGGAGCTGTGGCCGGCATTGCCGGCGCCGCGGCAGCGCCAAGCTCCACGACGAGCACCACGCAGTCCACGAGCAGTACGGCGACGACGCCATCGACAAGCACCACACCGTCGACAACGACGCCGTCGCAGACACCACCCTCGGGATCCTCGGGCCACCCCTGCCCGAACATGGGCAGCAAATCCGGCTCAGGGTCCAGCTCCGGTTCGAAGTCGGGCTCGGACTACCAGGGTGGTCCTCCCGCGGGAGCGACGGCTCAGTAGCCGGTCCCGTCAGGGCACAGCGGATAGAGCCTCCCGGGCGGTTATGACCCGTCCGGGAGGCGTCCCGCCCGCCGGCCAGAGGCCGTCAGGACTCGTGGAGCTTCTAAGCGGCCTGAGTGTCTGGCTCCGGGGCCACTGTCAGCGGGGTCTCGGTACCCTGGATCGGCCTGACCTTGTCGGCTCCGATCCCAAGCGCCGCATACACCTTGCGCTCGATCTCACCGGCGATTGCCGGGTTCTGCTCCAAATAGGCCTTGGCGTTGCCGCGACCCTGCCCAAGGCGCTCGTTGCCGTATGAGAAGAACGAGCCCGACTTCGTCACGATGCCGTGCTCGATCCCGAGGTCCACGAGGCAGCCGGCAGTAGAGATGCCCCTGCCGAACTCGATGTCGAACTCCGCCTGGCGGAAGGGTGCTGCGAGCTTGTTCTTGACGACCTTCACGCGCACGCGGTTGCCGACCGCCTCGGTACCGTCCTTCAGCGTCTCGATACGGCGGATGTCCAGGCGCTGAGAGGCATAGAACTTCAGCGCACGGCCTCCCGGCTGAGTCTCGGGCGAGCCGAACATCACCCCCACCTTTTCGCGGATCTGATTGGTCAGGATGCACAGCGTGCCCGTGCGGTTCAGGTTGCCGGCGATCTTGCGCATCGCCTGGCTCATCATGCGCGCCTGCGCTCCCACCGTTTGGTCGCCCATCTGACCCTCGAGCTCCACGCGCGGGGTGAGCGCGGCCACTGAGTCGATCGCCACGACGTCCACGGCGCCGGAGCGCACGAGCATGTCGGCGATCTCCAGCGCCTGCTCGCCGTAGTCGGGCTGTGAGACGAGCAGCTCGTCTATATCCACGCCGATCTCCTTGGCATACAGCGGGTCCATCGCGTGCTCGGCGTCGATGAACGCGCACACCCCACCGAGCCTCTGGGCTTCGGCGAGCACGTGATAGATCAGCGTTGTCTTGCCGGATGACTCCGGGCCAAACACCTCCACGATTCGCCCCTTGGGCACGCCGCCAATTCCAAGTGCCAGATCGAGCGACAGCGCGCCGGTGGGGATTGCGTCCACGCGCACCTGTGCGCCCTCGTCGCCCATGCGCATGACCGAGCCCTTGCCGAACTCGCGCTCGATCTGGCCGAGTGCGCCCTGCAGTGCCGCGTCGCGCGCCTTTGCGGCCTTCTCCTCATCGGTCACGGGCATCGTCTTGCTCCTCCTGTCGAAATCTGGAGATGAAAATGTATGCGGTGCTTCGGACGGAACCATGGGAACATATGTTCGCCCCGTCGTGCGCGAGTCCTTCAACCCCCGCGCCCTGACCTCGCGCGGTTGTACTGGCTAAGTCCCTCTGTCAACCGCGACGAGTGAGGGGGCGGCCGCGCTTGGGCATCGGCCCCGCTTGTTGAGGCATCCGGCTCGCGTCGTCGAGCGCCCGACGCAGCAGCATCTCGACGTGGGCGTTGAGACTGCGAAACTCGTCAGCGGCCCACCGGGCCAGGGCATCGTGGACCGCCGGGTCGATGCGCAACAGCACCTGTTTGCGTTCATTGCTCACGTATAGAGCGTGCCGGTGTTGACGACCGGGGATGCCGGCTGGTCACCGCAGAGCACGACCATCAAGTTGCTCACCATCGCCGCCTTGCGCTCCTCGTCGAGCTCGACGATGCCGCGCTCATTCAGCCGCGCGAGGGCCAGCTCAACCATCCCCACGGCGCCCTCGACGATGCGTGATCGGGCCGCGACGACGGCGTTGGCCTGCTGTCGGCGCAGCATGGCCTGGGCGATCTCCGAGGCGTAGGCCAAATGACTGATGCGCACCTCGACGATCTCCACTCCGGCGATGGCGACCCGTTTGGCCACCTCGTGGGCGAGCTCTGCCGCGACGACGTCGGTCGAGCCGCGCAACGACGTGCCCTCGCCCGTGGGATCGTCATAGGGATGGGTGGTCGCGACGTGGCGCAACGCCGACTCGGCCTGGACTTGCACGAAGTCGACGTAGTCGTCGACCGCGTAGATCGCGCGTGAGGTATCGGCCACCTGCCAAACGACAATGGAGGCGATCTCCACGGGGTTGCCGTCGGCGTCGTTGACCTTCAGATGGTTGGTCTCGAAGTTCCTGACCCGAATGCTCAGGTTCCGCCGGTCTGCCAGCGGCAATATCCACCACAGGCCGCTACGACGTACGGTGCCGACGTAGCTTCCGAAGAAGCGCACGACCTTCGTCTGGCCGGGTTGCACTATCACCAGCGAGGTCGAGATAACGAGAGCGGCCAAGGCCGGCGCGATGGCGAGTGCCGCGATTGAGCTTTCGACGAGGAGGATGCCGGCGGCGATGCATGCGAGGACGACGAGCACGCCGGCCCAGCCGCTGATCGCCCACGCGGGACGCTCGTGGATTTCGACGCGAATACCGGAGTGCCCGACCGGAGTCGCCTCGGGCTGGCGGTGTGGCTCGTCGGACTGGTTCATGATCCCTCCCTGTGCAGCGGGCATAAGTAAAGTGATAACTAAATGATATCACTTTTTGTGCGTCCGATCAACATGCCCGGGCCGAGCCTGCGTCCGAGAGCGCGCCAAACCTGACCTCACCGTCCGTCTGATCGCGTTCTTACGCGTAGACAGCTTTAGGTTTCGCGTCACAAACTGTCAGCCTTCACGATGTATTGGTTGTGAGCGTCGACGATGACCGTGCCGATGAGGCGCTTCTTGTTGCGGGCAGGAGCGACGTGGAGGCGTTTGGGCTGTTCTACGAGCGGCGTGTGGATGCCGTGCTCGCCTTCTTCTTGCGGCGCACGGGCGACCGTGAACTCGCGGCTGACCTGACCGCGGAGACGTTCGCCGCGGCGCTGTCCGCCCTGCCGCGTTACAGCCCGCGCCGGAGTTCGGGCCTCGCGTGGCTGTTCACGATCGCGCACCACAAGATGGTGGATTCGATCCGGAGCGGGCAGGTGGAGGATCGGGCGCGCAGGCGCCTGGGCCTCGAGCCGCTCGTGTTCAGCGACGAGGACATCGAGCGCGTGGAGGAGCGGGCGGCGGCGGCAGACGGCTGCGTTGCGCTGCTCGAGCTAGAGCGATTGTCCACCGAGCAGCGCGGCGCAATCGAAGGACGGGTTCTTCAGGAAACCGAATACGACGAGCTCGCCCGACGTCTGAGGTGCTCGGAGTCGGTGGTCCGCAAGCGCGTGAGCCGCGGCCTCGCTGAGCTGCGCACAAGAATGAAGGAGGCCTGAGGATGGACGCTATGGATAGGTTCGGGCAAGAGTTGGTGCGGGCCGGGCAGCGCAGGCACGCCTGGCGGCGGCCGTTGCCGGCGCTCTTCGGCACACGCTTCGCGCGTAGATCATCGCGACGCAGCGCCTCCGTTCATGTACGCGTCGCACTCGTCGCGTTCGTGCTCGTGCTCGCTACCGCCGCGATCACGCTCGCGGCGACTGGTGTGATCCTCACGGGCTCGCCGGTCGGTATTGCGGTTGCTCCGGTCGCCACGGCCGGCGAGGGCATCCCGGTGGCGGGCGGTGCACGGCTACTCCCACTGCGGGCGCCAGATCCGGCAGGCGGCCTACCATGGGGAATGCGGATCATCCACACCACGCGCGGCCTTATCTGCGTGCAGATCGGCCGCGTCTATGACGACCGGCTCGGACAGTTCGGCGTCGACGATGCGTTTCACGACGACGGGCGCTTTCACCCGCTGCCCACAGACGCGCTCCCGGGCGACATCGCGAACGTGGCCGGATGGATGGCCGGAAACTGCTCGAGTCCGGGAGCCACCTACGCGGGGGACAGCGTGGGGCTCGAGCTCAGCGCGGCCCCCGGCCCCCGTCCTGGCGCCGGGGTGCCCGCCGACCGCCGCGAGATCTCCTTCGGACTGCTCGGAGTGCACGCGGTGAGCATCACCTTCCGCGAAGGCTCAAAGACACGCACCCAGTCGGTGCTCCCGGGTTTGGGCGCGTACCTGATCGTGCAGCGCTACACCAGTGGCCGGCCGCTGGGGAGTGTCAGCGAGACCGACGGCAGAGACGAACCGGGCAACTACAGCGGACCGGCCGGCCCAAACGGAGCGCTGACGGCGATCACCTACGACTACGCGGGACGGTCGTGCGTCGACCGAGGCAACCTGCGCCTGGCCTCATGCGGGCTCTCCGAAGTGCCGCCACCACGCCCGGCCGCCCTGCCAGCCGTGCGCGAGCCGCTGCACGCACACCTGCACATCCATAACCACGTGATCACGAGCGCGCAGATCAGCTTCCACGCGCCTTACCCCGTCACGAATGCCGACGAGAACTACTCGGTGACGGCGCCGGTCTGCCACCGTGCCCTCGCCGGAGACGGCTCTCAGACCGACGTCGCGCGTGGCGGGCTCGTGACCATACCCGTCGGGCGAGTTCTCTCCGAGGCATGCGGCCGGGCGGTGACGTTCAAGGTCGAATACGTCAGCTTTGCGGGCGGTCTACCCCGACCCACGTCCCTGGGCAATATCACGATCCACGAGCCGTCCGGCACGCGCCCGGTACCACTGCCGAGGAGCATTGTCGAACAGGAGAAGCGGTCCAACCCGACGCGCAGTCTGCACGCGCCGATTCATCTCACGCTCCTGCCCCAGCCCCGTGCAGCGTGCAACGCTGCTTTCCTGCTCTACCCGTGCTACAAGGGCGAAGTCGGATTCACGGCTCCCTACGCGGTCACCTCTGCTGCCACCGGCTACTCCAGAGCTGGCGAATACTCCATCGACGGGTTCGCCACATGCAAGGCCGGCGGCCGCCCCGAAACCAGTTGGGGCCTCCAACGCGACGTCAAGGCAGACGAAGCAATCAGAACCACCTCACTTGGGCTCTTCGTGCTCACGCCGTCCTGTCTATCTAGCGAGGGGTTCGAAGTCACTTACCTAAACCAGCATGGTCCTTCGGCCGGCGCACCCCACAAATCGGTCATCGTCGGCACCGTGACTCTGAGCAGGGCGACACTACTCAACGATCAGAACCCAAAGCCGCCCACAGGGTGATGGCCACGACGCCGTGATGCATTAGATCGACAACGAGCTCCCGACGGTCCTCAGCGGGCGGCGCGAGCCAGCAGGCTCTCCTCGCCGGAAAGCGTCTGGCTTGTGGCCTTGACGATCTGCACCTGTGTCAGCTCGCCGGGGGCGGCGAGACCCGCGAAGTTGACGACCTTGTTGTGTCGCGTGCGCCCGCGCCGGCGCTCGGGATCGGTGCGCGAGGGGCCTTCGACAAGCACCTCCAGCGTGCGGCCTACGAAGCGCTGTGCGCGCTCCAGCGCACGACGCTGCACCACCTCGACCAGCCGTTCCATGCGCTCCACCTTGACCGGGTGCGCCACTATCCCCTCGGTCATCTCGGCGGCCTCGGTGCCCCTGCGCGGTGAGAAGACGAACGTGAACGCGCTGTCATAGCCCACCTGCTCGGCCACGTCGAGCGTCTGCTCGAAATCATCCTCGGTCTCGCCCGGGAAGCCAACGATGATGTCGGTCGTGATCGCGGCGTCGGGCAGGTGCTCGCGGATCAAGGCCACGCGGTCGAGATAGCGCTCGCGATCGTATGTGCGGCGCATCGCCTTGAGAATGCGGCTCGATCCCGATTGCAGCGGCAGGTGTATGTGCTCGCACACGCTCGCAAGCTCCACGTGCGCGCGGATCACGTCCTCGCGCATGTCCTTCGGGTGCGGGCTCGTATAGCGGATCCGCTCGATCCCCTCGATCGCGTCGAGTCGCATCAGCAGGTGGGCGAACGTCTCCGATTGCCCGTTCACCCGCAGATCTCGCCCGTAGGAGTTGACGTTTTGGCCGAGCAACGTCACCTCGCGCACGCCATCGACGACCATCGCCTCGACCTCTGCCACCAACTCCTCCAAGGGCCTTGACACCTCGCGTCCGCGCGTGCTCGGCACGATGCAGTACGAGCAGCGGCAGTTGCAGCCGACGCTTATCTGCAGCCAACCCTGGAACTCACGTGCGCGCTTGGACGGGAGATGTCCGGTGAAGCCCTCGAACTCGAAATAGCCCTGCGCTGTCAGCGAGTCGCTGGTCAGGAACTCGGCGAGCTTGTGCGTCTGCCCCGGGCCGAACGCCACATCCACGAATGGGAAACGCTCGAACACCTCCTCCTTGACAGACTGCGCCCAACAGCCACCCACGCCGACGACGCGCTCGGGCCGTTCGCGCTTCAGGCGCTTGGCCTCCCCCAGGTGCGCCACGAAGCGGCTGTCGGCGCTCTCGCGGATCGAGCACGTGTTGAACAGGATCAGGTCCGCGGCCGCCCGCTCGGGCGCCTCGCTGTACCCGAGCGACTCGAGCATCCCCTTCATCCGCTCGGAGTCGTGCTCGTTCATCTGGCAGCCGAAGGTCGTGAGGTGGTAGCTCTTCATGACTCAGCAAGAGTAGCCCGAGTCGGCGATTTGCGCACAGTCTTCAGGAACTCGCCGCTTGCCGCGCTTGTCATTGCCCTCGACCGTCAATCCACGAGCTGGAGGTCGGTCTTGGCGAAGTCGTCTCCGAGACAGAGAAGGGGCTCGCCGGCGAGTCTTGCGGTGGCGTATGTGAGGCAGTCGCCGAAGTTCAGCGCGGCTGGATGGCGACCCTTGCCGAAGCGCAGAAAGGCTTGCACGGCGCTCGTCCAGTGCTCCGCGCCGCAGGGCAGGATCGCGAGCTCGTGTGCCTGGGCGAAGCGGGCGAGCAGGGTCTGTCCGCGCTCGCCGAGGCGTGCTGAGAGCACGATGCCGGTCTCGACCATCGTGGGCGCGCCAACGCCCGGCTCGGGGTTCTCGGCGAGTCGCTTCAGCAGGCGCTCGTAGCCCGGCTCCTTAAGCAGGACCGCCACGATTGCGGAGCTGTCGAGGATCAAACGCCGTCCTGCCCGTAGCCGAGGATCGTTTCGCGCTGCTCGCGGGAGATCGGCGTGCCAAGGATCTTCGCAGGCACCTGGGGCCAGATCTCCCCTTCGAGCAGATCGCTCAGGCGTCGCGCCCGCTCGGCTGTGGAGAGGCCGCGCGCGAGTCGTTGCCTGCGCTCTTCGAGTGCGATCCTGACCGCGCGCGTCTTTGTCTCACCGGTCAGCGCCGCGAGCTCATCTGCGAGGCGGATCGTCTCGCCGTCCTTGATGTTCAGCGCCATGGTGGAAAGGTAGCATAAGTGTAGCCAGGTGGCCGATCCTGGTTCCGACGAGTTGAACGCGTCAGGCGCCGGCAGTCCGCTCTGCGATCGCTCCGTGGATCTCCCAGCCGCGGGCGGTGAGCGTCCAGGCGTTGGGTTCGCCGCGGGCGGAGCTGGCGGTGGTGTTGTCGATCAGGCCGAGGTTGTGCAGGCGCGCGAGCAGCTTTGAGATCTGGCCCTGGTCGGGGGTCCCGGCGCGCGCGCCGACCGCGCGGTTTGAGGAGCCCGGCTGCTCGGCGACGGCCATCAGCACGCGCACGGTCCTGTAGGTGAGGCGCATCTCGAGGTCGCGCAGCGGGTCGCGGGTCGCGGGCGGGGTGCTCGCGGATCGCCTGGGGAGCGGGCGCTCGAGCTCCCTGCGCGCCGCGGCGGGCCCGAGATAGGGCAGCACGATCATGCTCATCAGCGGGCCCGCCAGCTCCCCCACACGAGGATGGGCCGGGTCGGGCTCCAGCAGCCGCGCGTGCAGGACCGACACGACGCCGCCGACGACGCCCTCGGCGGTCAGGGGCGGCTGTTGCGCGCCCGCCTTCGACTGCTTGCCTGCCTGCTCCCGGCCTTTGGGGGCGCCCATGAGGGCACGTCCCTCGTCCACCAGGGCGATCATCTGAGCGAGCACGCGCCGGCGGCGCTCCAGGGCCCTGGCTCCCGCCCCGAGCGATCCAACGATCAACAGCCGGCCCATGTCGCGCTCGACGTCGAGGAACGTGAGCAGCCCGGTGAGCGCCGTCCTGACCCGCGCGTCCCACCTCGCCCGAGGGTCGTAGCCGTCGAGCACGTATCGGCGGGCGCGCTCGATCCCATCGTCGAAGGCGGCGAGGAAGCACGCTTCGCGGTCGGCAAAGAGCTCGTAGAACGTGCGGCGCGAGACACCCGAGCGAGCGACGATGTGCGCGACCGCGACGTTTGCCCCACCTCGCTCGGCAACCTGCTCGACCATCGCCGAGAGCATCCGCGCGCGCTGGATCTCGGCCACCTGCCATCTACCTAGGGTGCCCTCATCCTGCTCGTGCCCGTTGGACGCCGCCGGCTTCGCTTGTCCTCGAGCGGGGGACGGCGCCTTCGCCTTGCCAGCCATCTCTCATTTCTTCTTCCCGTGCGATTTCCCCTTGTGGTGCTTGGAGACCTTCTTGCCCTTCTTCTTCACCTTCGGGCAGCCGGTGACGCCGATCTTTGTGCTCTGGTGGATCTCCGCTCCGTTCTGTGCGGTGAACGCTGTCGGCATCGTGAGTTTGCTCTTGCACAGGTTGCCGTTCGCGGCGAGCGCGGAGTATTTGCCTTGCGGCAGGTTCAATTCGAAGCTGCCGACGGGCGCGTCGGGGACCGTGTGGAACGTGCTGCTCGTGATCCCAGCTTTGCTGATGAATGTTTCCCCGTGCAGGTCGAGTGTCACGCCATACCCCTGCAAGACGACGACGAGTTCGGGGAACTTCGCACCACCATAGGACACGAAATACGCTGGACCCGTCAAAGGCACCGGGATCAACGGCGTGATCGCCTTCGCGTGCCCCACGACCGAGTCTGCCGGACATCCGGCGGGGTTTGCTTCGAACGTTTTCGCCGGACACGCCTTCTGCAATGTCGTCAACCGCGACGGCAACTGCTTGGGCAAATCGACCTTGACGCTCTTGATGTTCGCCTGCGACCCAAACGGTGCTTTGGGATAGGTCAGCTTCACGTTCAGGCTCGCACCGTTCGCACGGGATGTTTTCCCTGACGTCGAGACTTTGAATCCCGGTTTGAAGCCCAACACCGCACAGTTGGTGACCTGGAATGGAACGTCGATAGTGTCTGTCGAGCCTTCGCTTGAGTGGATCGTCCCGGTGACCTGCATCTTGTTGCAGTTCGTCGGGTTGAACTGGAAGTCGCTACGCGTGGTGATCGCGTTCACGTGCTGGATTTCCAGGGGTATCCCTTCGATGCTCGTCGGGATCGAATCGGGAGTACCCGGCGGGTTGCTCACGATCGTGATCGCGGCGGTTATCGGGTTGACTTCGATCTTGCCGCGGACGAGTACGCAGTCGCACGCGGGATGGTTGTTCTTCGTGTTCGCGAGGTCGAACGGGCCGGCCTTGGCGGGAACCTCGAAGGTGATACCGAACGGTGCGCACCCCGCTTGACCCACGGTACAAGGACCTGTGCCGTTGTAGGGGCCGGTCAAATAGAACTTGCCTCCGGAGACTGTGTACGGTTGATTGCCGACACCAACGCCTATCGTCGTTTCGCCGATCAGACTGTTCGGACCGCACTCGCCGAGATTGGCCTGCGGTTCGGGACACAGTTCGATGTTCGAGAGGATCCCCGACAGTCCCGGCGGCAGGTGCGCTTCCACCGACTGCAGGTTCTGTTCGCCGTTTTTGCGAGTCATCGTCAGCGTGAACGGACTGAACGCGCCCGCATTGACATTCGTCGCACCGCCCGCCAACGACGGGTTGAACGGTAGGCTCGCACCGGGACACGCGCTGCCGCCCGGACCGTGTTCGATGTTGAACGAGGATTCCGCGGTCACAGGACCGTTGCCGTCCCACGGCGCGAACACAGCCGTCGTCGTGTACGTCCCGCAACGCGATGGTGTGCTCAACGGTGCGCGTTCCCCACCGAAGAAATGCAGTTCGAGGTTTTCAAACGGCAGATCGGGAGTGTTCTTGAACGTGGTGACAATCTGGCCCGTCTGCGGGTTCAACGACACTTCGCCCGCGAGCTTGATCAAACTCCCCGAATAAGGATCTTCCGCGACAATGTACATCGCCACGAGACCCCCGAACGGGTTGGCTTCCTGAGCTGCCAAATACACCGCGCCTTCCACTTCGTGTTCCAACAATGGCGTCTTTATTTTCACCGTGCCGACCTTCGACCCGTTCGGACAGAAGTTCACGCCCGGATTCTGAGGGCTCGCCAGTTCCGGCGTGAACGTGCTCCAGCTCACACCCGGTTCGTATTCGTTCAGTTCTTCCTGACCCTTGTAGCCGATCTGATCCCCGGGACTGCCGAGCGCGCCTTCCGGCAACGCACCCGCATCGGACGAACACGCTTGAAGACCTTCGGCACCCGCCGGGTTGATCGCGACGCCTTCGGGGAGAGTCACGGTCGTGTCCCTGAGCGAGGACTCCGCCAGGCCGTTGGGGTTGAACGCGGCCGTCTGAGGAATGTGCACGCCGACCGTCAGTCCCGAGGAGGTGCTGGCGTCGCTGCTGTCCGGCGCGACGCTGATTTCCGGCGGGAACTTGAGCTTCGAGCAGCCCGTCAGCGACACGGGTATGCCCGCGGAATTGTGGGCTACCGTGCTCTTTTCTGCCCATTGGCCCGGTTTTTCCCACGTGTCGACCGCTATCGTCGAGCGCAGCGGGCCATGGCAGCCGGTCGGAAGCGTCAGGAATACTTTGCTGTTTCCCAGTTCCTTTTCGTATTCGCCCGTGTCTTTGTTGGAGATTTCGCTACAGTTGAAGTCTCTGTATTTACCGTCTCCCGGCACCTTCACGCAGGGAGTAGCAAGACCGTCGACTATCAACTTGCTCCTGATGACAGGCGCCTGCCCCGGCGCAGCCGTCACCGTCGCCTGCACGGGGTAATCCCCGCCGGCACGCACAGCGTTGTTGACAAATAGCAGGGGATTGAAGAAATTGGTGCCGAGCTGCAAAGCCACGCCGCGTGGGGTCACCATGTTGTAGATGGTGCCACTTAGGCTCCCCAAACGAGTCGCTGCTTCTCCCCAACCCAGCTTCAGTTCGCCCACCCTCGAATTGGATGGACACTTTCCTGGGAACGGCCGCAGTTCCTGGTCGGTGCACTTCTTGGGGGTCGCATTGGGATCACCGATCAAGCCGGGGGGCAGATCGACCGTGACATCCCGCAAGACGCCTTCGGGCTCGGGCAGGTACGGTGAATCGGCATTCGATTCCATGCGCTTGAAGTGCGAGTTCAGTTCGAAGCTGTCAATGAACTGGAACGGGTGCGAGCCCGCCTGCGTGTCGGGCGTGCCGTTTTCGTTCAGGAAGCTGATTGCATAGCTCTTGATACCAAAGCCGACGCCCTGCGTCGCGAGCATACCGCTGGTCTCCCCCGCGCCGTTGGCGTTGGTCGCGACAAGGCGAAAATGGTAGAGTTCACCGGCTTCGAGGCCTTCCAGCTGTGCGGAGACCGCCACCGGGCCGCTCCCTGCTCCGATCTCGCCCGGCGTCTGCTTGCAGAGCGCGCTCTGATTGTAGGGACCGTTGCCGAATTCGTTGGTGCGGTCGTATTCGAACTTGCATTCGCTGACGGCGGCGCCGCGCGGATCGACCGTGCCGCTCAGGCTCGCTGCTTCCCTGGTCACGTTCGTCGGTTCACCGACTGTTGCGGCCGGGGCGTCGCTGCCGAACGCGTAGACCTCGCCGTTGGCCGGGTTTGAGACGTAGATCTCACCGCTCGCGCCGTCCACGGCGATCCCGCCCTCGCCCGTGAAGCTCGAGAGCTGCAGCGAGCCGAAGCGCGCGACGAGCGTGCCGGCGGCTTGGTTCGCTTCTCCCGTGGTGGGGTTTTCGGTGCTGTTGCGGTTCATCGCGCCCGTGTCCCACTCGGCCACGGAGGACTGATCGTCTGCGTAGAGGTGGCCGGTCACGGGGTCGACGGCCACCGCGATGTCGCCCACTCCTTCGCTGTCCACGCGCCCGAGCGGGGAGAGCTGCTGGCCGAACTTGGTCGTACACGAGCACGACGGTTCGTAGCTCAGGTAGTCATCGCCCGTGTCAGAGACGGCGAAGCCATGGGCGGGCGATGAAGTATTGGGCAGCCCAGCACCGTCAAAGATGCTGAATGTTGACGCCACATACTGGCGAGCGATGAGACGATTCGTGGCTTCGTTGTCGAACTCCTCGATCAGCGGTTGGTCCTCTGTGGTCTGGGGCTCGACGTGCACGGTGCCGCTCCCGTCGACGCCCAACCCCAGTAGTTGGTCTTCGAAGCCGGTGGAGGAGGGCGGGAAGCCGGCGATCTGGTTCAGGTACATGCCTTCGGGGTTGAACTTGTCGATCGCGCCGTGGCCGGCATCCATCACGTACAGATCGCCGGCCGAGGGGTCGAATTCTTCACAGGCCTTGCCGGTGAGCGCCGGAGTGTGCTGCACACAAGCGTTATCGACCGCGATCGCCGCCGGGGTGCCGTACACCGAGGGGAACGAGAACGATCCGGCTTCCGTGGCGGTGCCCGTCAGCGCGTTTGAGCCGAGCGCAGCGAAGTCGAGCGGATTCCCACTCGCGTCGAACTTGTACACTGTGTCGGTGCCGATATCGGCCACGTACACGTCGCCGGTCGCTTCTTCGATGGCGATCCCGTTGGGGTTCGAGAAGGTTTCTGTCGCATTGTGGCCGAAGCTGATATTCAGGAACGGGTGCGCTTCGCCGGCGGCGAGCGCCGGGGAGGAGCCCGCTCCCAACGCCACGATCGCAGCGACCGCGAGCGAGAGCGCTGTTGGGATTCTCCTGGAGCGCATCATTAATTACCCCTCCTGTTGGCGTGGGCGGACTTCTTGGCCTTCTTCGCCCTCTTTTTCACACACTTGCCTTTCTTCTTGACAAATCCCTTCTTGCACTTCACGGGTTTTGCCTTGGGCTTCGCCTTCGACTTGACTTCCGGCGGCGCGAGATTGCCCGGACCGGAGAACGTCTGGCTCGACGGCGCCCCGTAGATCAAGGGCTGCGGCAACACCGGTGTGCGACAGGCATCGGCCGTCGTGCAAGCCGGCGGGGAGGACGGTTCGGCAAAGCCACCCGCGACGCGCGCGTCGTAGATGACGATCATTCCTTCCTGGTTGTCCTGCGGCACGAGCGCCTGGTCGGACCTGAAGAACACATCGTCGCCACTTTCGCTTGCGCCCTCGAGGTTCGATCCGAAGGAGCTCGTGCCGCTTGAGATCAGGTGCGCGCCACCACCCTCGTACTCGTAGACGTCGAGCACGCCGTTCGTATCGGAGGGTACAAGCGCGTCCGTCGTTTCGAAGAACGCCTGGCCGGCGTCCGTGAGCAGGCGCCGCGTCCGGAAGACTCCGAATTTTTCTTCGCCGTCTTCCCCTAGCCCCCCGTGCCACACCACACCACCTTCGTCGACCGGAGCTTCGCCCGAGGGATTGCACGAGGCGCAGACGATCTGCCCTGTGGCGGCGCCGTACAGGAAGAGCTCCCTGGCGGGCTCGCCGTTCGACTCGACGTTGTCATAACCGGTAAGGCTTTCGTACGATTCGAACGCGAGCCACTTGCCGTCGGGCGATGTCTGCTCGATGCCTTCCCGCCCCTCGTCGAGGACGCCGGTGGCGATGAACGTCGTCTTTTCACCGTTCCAGAGATACAGGTTTTCCTTCCCGGCTTGCGCACCTTCGACGACGGTCTTGCCTTCGCTGTCGGTGAACTGCCTCGTGTTGGACGCCAGCACGCCCTCGGCGACGAAGTAGACGTAGGAGCTGTCATGGTCGCTGAGCGGCGTGACGTAGAGCACGTTGGCATGCTCGCCCGCCGCGGCGACCGTGAGGTCGCTCAATTCGCATTTGCTCGCGCCTTCGGGCAGCGCGCACTCATACAGGTCAGGTTCGCCCGCAGTGGCGGTCGAGTCGGAGGTGAGCTTGCTTTCATCGAGGAAGAAGACCTTCGAGCCGTCGACGCTGGCGGCCACCTTCGAACCTCGGGGTGTGGGGTGGGAGGCCGTAAAGGAGCCACCGCCGCTGGAGCCCGGCCCACCCTGTTTTTCGTCGACCTGGACGGTGCGCTGCCCGTCGATGCGGTCATAGAGAGCTCCGCCGTAGGTGAAGAGGACGTGCGAGCCGTCGCTTGAGACCGCGCCTTCGTGTTCGACGGCCCCACTGCCGTTGACAGAGAGGGAGCTTTCCGCAAGCGATCCGGGGACCGCTGTGCCGTCCGGCAGCACGCTCGCCACTCGCAGCGTGCCTTCGTCCCATTCGTACAGGTTTTCCACGCCGTACTGGGCGCCTTCGGCCAAGGGCGAGGTCTCCGTGAACAACACGTGACTGAGGTCCGCGGAGGCGGCCTGGAAGTGCGTGTCGGCCGGCGTTACCCCCGGCGGCGTGACATTGACGAGCTGGTAGGCGCCGGTCGCGTTGTCGCGCACCACCAGGTTTTCATAACCCACCGGTTCGCCGCTCACCGCCTGAAGGCCTTCGGGATTGCACGATTCCGGGTCTTCTTCGAAGTTGCCGGACGCGGAGGCGCGTGACCCTCCGTCAATTCGAATTACGTCCTTGGTTAGCTGATCCGAGTAGGCGAACGCTTTTTGGTATCCCGGGCAGCCAACCCCGTTGTAGGATTCGAGCGGCATGATGTCTTCCAAGCCCCAGCCGCCCGCACCGCGCGTCGCCACGTAGTCGGTGCCGGAGCTGGGCGCCCCCGGATACGGCTCCGTGGTGACGAGCGTGAGCGCTTCGCCATTCGCGGCGACCGTGCTGGAGAACGCGACCCTTGCGGCAGCGTCGAACTGGGACGAGTTCTTGGGCGGCGGCGTCACGAGCTCGTAGGCACGGCAGTCGGGCAACCTCGCGGCGAAGCCGCCGCGGAATTCCGCGTTCGGGCACGCCGCCTGTTCGGTGCTCAGCGTGGTGAAGGTCTGGTCGGGACCGTAGACCGTTCCCAGTTCGTTGGTTGCAACGACACGGTAGTGGTAGGTGCTTCCGGATGCGAGGCCGCTCGCGGCCCCCCACACCGCGTGCGATTCCAGCCCTTCGCCGACGCTTCCTTCCGGGAAGGGCGTCGAGCTGCCGTAGGCACTGGTAGGACCGTATTCGAAGCGGTAGCTCGTCTGGATACCGCCAGGGTTCGCAAGCGCCCCGAGCTTTACTTCGGAGGTGCCGATTTCGGCGGTGAACTCCTTGTCGACCGCGGGCGCGGTGGGCGGCCCGAACACCCAGACGATGCCTTGAAGGCCGGCGACCATGTATACACGCCCGCTCGCCTGATTCACCGCGACCGCGCCGTAGAAGCCTTCCACTTCGCCACCACCTTCACCGAAAGAGCCGGCCCCCACATCGGCGAGCTGTCTGCCTTCCACGCTGTACTCGACGAGATGCAGGCAGGGCGAGGCCTTTTCGCCGCACGAGTCCGCGCTGTTGTCAACGACCGCGAATACGTCGCCATGCCCGTCGAGCGCCACGGACCGCACGCCCTCGCTCTCGATTTCCACGGGCTTGCCGTTCACTTCCACGGGCGCACCGCTGGAATCGAGCTCCACGATCCTATTGTTGGCGGAGTCGGCCACCCACAGGTTGCCGGAGGAGTTGATCGCCACGCCGGTCGGTTCGTTGAGCGCGCCGGCGCCGGAGCCCGTGAACGTCTTCAGCAGTGTGCCGCTCGGGCTGTACTCCAGCACCTTGTTTT
The DNA here is from genome assembly GCA_963831725.1 of uncultured Solirubrobacterales bacterium. Classification (GTDB taxonomy): domain Bacteria; phylum Actinomycetota; class Thermoleophilia; order Solirubrobacterales; family Solirubrobacteraceae; genus Palsa-744. The sequence goes on along the minus strand of CAWHRF010000004.1, from coordinate 889,302 downwards.
CGGTCACGACCGGCACATACACGTTGCCGGCCGAGTCGGCCGCAATCTGCACGTCTGTCAACAAGCCGCTGAAATTGTGTGGTGCCGACACTTCAAACGACGACAGCAACGCCCCCGTGTCAGGGTCGTAGACGAAGATCATCGCGGGCTTGCTCGCGAACAAGCTTCCGTTTTCGCCGATCACGTACACGTCGCCGTTGGTCGGGTCCACCGCAATACCCGAGTAGTAGGCAGACCCGAACGGGGACGGCGGCGAGAGCAAGTTGCCCGAAGGATCGAGCTTGACCACTGTCGAGGGGCCCTCCCCTTCCGTTAGGAGACTCGACACGAACAGGTCTCCAGAGCCTTCCACAGCGATCCCAACCGCGTTCACCTCCTGTGTGCCGAACGATCCGTAGGGGATCAGCTTGGGGGGTTCGGCTTGAGCGACACCCACATACAGGGCACCCTGAAGGGCACAAACGAGCACGGCAGCGATGCCCAGTGCGAGCGCGGTGAAAGTGCGGCCGCGAGCGCGGCGCTCACCCGCGGTGTTTAGTCCAACGGCGAGCACGCTGCACAGCCGGACAAGATCCCTCAACACAAACCGATGAGCACCCACGTTCACATCCCCTCCTCAAAGAGACCCGGACAACAAGACCCGACCGCCTGCCTGCCTGTGCCCGTGAGGGTGTGCCCCAAGGGGTGCCCCCGCATGGGGGAGCCCGGGCAGCACCCCCCATTCGGGGAGCAGGCAAATACCGCCATGGGCACACGACCCACGACGGTCAAAGAACAAGAAGCTGTAGAGGCGCTGACTGCGCGCGAGAAACCAAGCCGGCGCGACAGGCCGACTGGAACGACGTTCCGGCTGGAGCCTAGCTGTGAGCCGGCCCGGGCAGAGAGAGAGAGAGAGAGAGAGACGCGTCAGCGACGCTGACGCGTCCTATTACGCCGGCACCGTGAGCACACGGACTCTCATGCACGTTGATCCCCAAAGACTTCACGCGAAAACAGCTCCCTCTCTAAAAACGACCCGGTCCCTCTCCCAAGGGCCCTGCTGAAACCGGTTAGCGTCAGACCACAGGGTCCGACCCGACCCGACCTTATTTCGCCTGCACCCGGGTGGGATGCCAGGACATGGCTACGTTATACCCGACTGCGAGTATCTTGTCAAGCCCCCTGGTATAAACCGCTCCCGGCCGAGCGGTCATACCCTGGCGTCAGCGCGAATGCGTCGTCTCCGCGGGGCTCAGCAGGCGGCGGATCAGGTGCATCGCCACGAGCGCGGCGCGCTCGCGCACGTCGGCCCTGCCGCCGGGCAGGTGCAGCGAACGTGTCAGGTCTTCGCCGTCGGGGCCGGCGACGCTCAGCCACACCAGCCCCACGGGCTTCTGCTCGCTGCCGCCGCCCGGCCCGGCGATGCCCGTGAGGCCCACGCCCACGTCCGCCCCGAGCTTGGCTCGCGCTCCGTGCGCGAGCGCCTTCGCCACCTCCTCGGAGACGGCCCCGTGACGCTCGATCTGCTCGCGCGGCACACCGACCTGCGTTACCTTCACGTCGTCCGAGTAGGCCACGATCCCCCCGAGCACGTACTCCGAGGCGCCCGGCGGACTTGTCAGACGGCCGGCGAGCAGTCCCCCGGTACACGACTCCGCAACCGCGATCGTGCGCGTGGCTCTGTCCCCGTCGCCCTTGAGCAGGGCCGCCACCTGGTCGTCGATCGTCGTGCCGTCGGTCGAGTAGAGCGTGCCTGAGTGGCGCTCGGCTACGATCCCCACGAACGCGTCATAGGAGTCCTGCGCGTCTGCTTCATAGCGGGTGACGACCTCGATCTCCCCTCCGCGCAGGCATGTCGTTATCTCCAGAGCGCCCATCTCCAGACCCTCGCGCTCGGCCGCACGCAGCGTCTCGGCGATCTCCGACTCTGGGATGCCAAACAGGCGCAGCATCCGCTGGCGGTACACGGGCGCTCCCGCGATTGCGGAGAGGAACGCGTCTGTGGTCATCGCCTGCTTCCACATCGGTTGCAGCTCGCGCGGAGGACCTGGCAGCACGACCACCGTCGGGCCACCGCGGCCCTCCGCGGGCGCCACCACGAGCCCCGGGGCCGTACCGACGGGATCGAGCACCTCCGCGCCGTGCGGGACCGTCGCCTGCTTGCGCGTGCCCGTGGCGATCGCCTCACGGTCGATGTTCGGGTAGCGCTCCGACAGGGGACGCACGATCTCGGCGATCCGCCGCTCCAGCTCCTCATCGAGCGCCATCTCACGACCCTGGAAGCGTCCGACCACCTCGGCGGTCAGATCATCGGCGGTCGGGCCCAGCCCGCCGCTCGTCAGCACCAGCTCGAGGCCCTGTGCCGCCATGAACCGGAGCGCTGCCTCCATGTCCTCGCTTCTATCGCCGACGATCGTCGTGTACGCAAGATCGACACCCAGCTCCAGGAGCCGGTCGGACAACCATGGACCGTTGCGGTCACGCACCCGCCCTGTCAAGACCTCGGTGCCAGTAACAACAATCCCGGCGCGAACGATCCCGGCGCGCGGCGCGGCACTCACGTGCACGTCGGCTGGCGGCTTGGTTCGAGCGTGTGGCGCCCGCTGCTCGTGACCGTGTAGCCGATCGGCTTGCTCGACGGCGGCACCGTCTCGGCTTTCCCGTCCACGTACATCTTCACCGCGCTGTTGCCAAGCGTGATTTCAAAGCGCGTCGAGTGATATTTCAACGGCGTGTACGGCGGTTGGATGATCAGTCCCGGAATCCGCTTGCGCCCGGCGGCGTCGATCAGACACACGTACACGGGTGCGGACGGTTCCAGCGAGAGTTCCACGATCGCGCTCGAGTTGCTCCGAGGGACGTTTGCGGGCAACGGCCTGTGGGCGACGCCATGGCTGCTCGTACTGGCGGTGTTCGTGCCTGTTTTAGCCGCTGGGCTGTTGCCTTTGCTGGACAACAGTCCATAGAGCAGCAACACGATCACCAAACCGACCGCGCCGATCGCGATCATGTAGCCCCGAGAAGGCGCCGGTGAGCCGCGGCTCTGACGCGAGCGACTGCGCGAGCGGGGCGTGGAGGACACCACTGGCTGGTGCTCCAGCTCGGTCGGTTGCTCATAGCGCAGCCTGTACTCTTCGACCAGCGCCTTGCTGTCCAACCCCAGCGCCTGAGCATAGGTTCGCAGGAACGTTCGCACGAACGTCGGGCCCGGCAGCAGGTCCCACTCCTCGTTCTCGAGCGCGCGCAGATACTTGGCCCGGATCTTCGTCGTGGCCTCGATCTCCGACACATCGATGCGAGCGCGCATACGCGCCTCGCGTAGAGTCGCTCCTATGTCTGTCATCTCAAGCCGACAGGCTAGTGATTGACGCTCGTGCAAGTGTTACCCGCACGAGAGTTTGCGCCCTTGCACAAGCCAAGCGCGATCCCGTTTGTCGGGATGGTTTGCGCTCCGGGATGCAGAAACCTAGCTGTTGAGCGGAGCGGACTTGCCCACCGCCTCGGCACCGCCAGGCCCACCAAGCATCTCGAGCACTCGCGGCACGTCCCCCTCCGCAATCAAAACCTGACGCGGCTTGGAACCCTCATAGCCAGAGATCACCCCACGACGCTCGAGCATGTCGATCAGCCTGCCCGCGCGCGTGTAGCCCAGGCGCAAACGTCGCTGCAGCATCGAGGTGGAAGCCGTCTGCATTTCCGCCACCAGCCGGATCGCGTCGCTCAACAGCGGATCCTCGTCGGGATCGAACTCGTCGTCCGAGCCCTTCTCGGGCTCTGCGGGCTCGACCTCCTCGAGCAGCTCCTCGCGCAGTTCGGGCTCGCCCTGCTTACGCCACATGTCGGTCAATTTCGCGATCTGCGACTCGTCGATGTAGGCGCCCTGGATGCGCTGCAAACGCGAGGATCCGACCGGGCTGAACAGCATGTCGCCCTGTCCGAGCAGCGACTCGGCGCCGTTCTGGTCGAGGATCACGCGCGAATCCGTTTGGCTTGAGACCGAGAAGGCGATGCGCGAAGGCACGTTGGCCTTGATCATGCCCGTGATCACGTCCACGCGTGGGCTCTGCGTTGCGAGCACGAGGTGAATGCCAACCGCGCGCGCCTTCTGGGCGAGGCGGATGATCGAGTCCTCCACGTCGGCCGGTGCGACCATCATCAAATCCGCGAGCTCGTCGATCACGCACAGGATGTAGGGCAGCGGCGCTTCGTTACGGGCCTCGCGCGCCTTGTTGAGCTCGATCAGGCTGCGCGTGCGCGACAGCGACATGATCCCGTAGCGCTGCTCCATCTCGCGCACGAGGTTCTGCAGGGCGTTTGCGGCCATGCGCGGGCTCGTGATCACGGGTGTGAGCAGGTGCGGGATCGACTCGTAGTGGTTGAGCTCCACCTGCTTGGGGTCCACCAGCACGAGGCGCAGCTCGTGCGGGGTGGCGCGCAACAGCACGCTGCACAGCATCGCGTTGATCGCTCCCGACTTGCCGGCGCCGGTCGTGCCCGCGACGAGCAGGTGGGGCATCTTCGCGAGGTCCGCGCCGATCGCCTTGCCGGCGACATCCTTGCCCAGCCACACCGTCAAGGGCGACCAGTCCTTGGGCGGCTCCTGGAAGACGTCGCCGAGGCGCACCATCCGCCGCTTGGCGTTTGGCACCTCCACGCCAACGGCCTGCTTGCCGGGGATCGGGGCGAGAATGCGGATGTCGGTGGCGGCCAGCGCGTAGGCCAGATCGTCCTTGAGCTGAGCCACCTTGCCGACCTTCGTGCCTGGCGCGAGACGCAGCTCATAGCGGGTGATGTGCGGTCCAGCGACGGTGCCGATCACCTTCGCCTGCACGCCGAAGTGGCCCAGTGCCTCGACCAGGCTGGTGGCGGTGCGCTCCTGCCCGGCGGTATCGGGCTTGGCCTGCTCGGCGGTCGAGCGCGTGAGGATGCGCTCGGCGCCCGGCAGCTCCCACACGAAATCGGGGTCGTCGCAGACCACGTCGCGCAACCGCCCCTGCGGGGTGAGCAGCGACTCATCGACGGGCTCGCCCGTCTGCTGCTCATGCCCTGTCGCGTCTGGCTCCTCAGGCGAGCGAAGGTCAACGGCGGCGAACTCATTTGTTTGGGCTTGCGGGTCGTTCCCGTGGTCTGACTCGGCCGGCTCCGTCACGTCGTCGAGACCCGCATCCCACGGGTCCACCTCCTGATTGATCGGATCCCGCCCACCCGAGGCACCGTCGAGGGAAGGCGCCTCCACGTGCGTGGCGCGCACGATCAGCTCGTGCGGCTCGGGCTCCGGCGGCTGCACTGGGTCATCTCCCGTCCCGCGTGTGTCTGTCCGCGCGCGCTTCACATGCTCGTCGCGCACCGTCCGCGACGCGCGTTCGAGCGCGCTCGCCTTCGCTCTCACCACGCGGCTGGTGTCCACCAGGCCGTTGCCGGTCGCGCGCAGCATCACCGCCAGCGAGGCACCCGTCAACAGCACGACACCCACCACCGTCAAGAACGCGACAAGGATGTCTACGCCCACGCTCTGCACAAGTCGATCGGACACCCAGTAGAGACCCTGGCCCATGACCCCGCCGTGGGCCTGCAGGAAGGCTGAGCGCCACTGCTCAGACTTGGCACCGTGAGCCGGCGTGCCGCTGCTGAGGCCGAGTGTCCCCGCGGCAAGGGCGAGGGTCACCGCGGCGAACATGCACAGTCCGCCGGTGCGCAACGGTCTGCGCGTTGGCACGATCTGAGCGAGCAGCAGCGCGCCGCCGCCGACCACGAGCGCGATCGGCGCGAGCACCCGCGCTTCGCCAACACACCAGCCAAGCGCGGTCGCCAGGCCGTGTCCCACATGTCCCCCATTCCAATGCCCATACAGAACGAACGCCATGAACACCCCCACCGCCACCAGGCCGAGGCCGAGCACGTCGCGCTGGTTCTGGCTGAGCACCGGCCAACGCGGCGACACGCCATCGAAGAGCCACGAGGAGCCGCGCCCGCGTCCCCGCTGCGAGCGCGATCTGGCGCTGGATCGGCGTGCCCCCCCACCCGGGCGGGCACGTCGATCGGCCGTCCGCTTGCGGGCGGGCTGACGCTTGGGGCTCTTGCGAGTGGCGGGCATCGAGGCCAGCTTCGACGCCGCCTCCCGAAAACCTGCCGGCGGCGAGCCGGTAAACCGTATTTGCGTGGCGCAACTCCCACCGTCGCCCACCCGAGCACTGGGTCCCGATCCCGCATACACGGGGCCGACCCTTACCATGGCTTAAGTGCACAGCGATACACAGTGGTCGAGATGAGCGAATTCACACGTGCCCCACGCGTGCTGGTGGTCGAGGACGATGAGGACATCGCCCAGGCGTTGCAACGCTCGCTGCGGATGGAGGGCTATGAGGTGCGCTCCGCCGCCGACGGCAAGGCCGCCCTGGAGCACGGGCGCACGTTCGCACCGGATCTTGTGATCCTCGACCTCGGGTTGCCCGAGATCGACGGGATCGAGGTGGCACGCCGGCTGCGCGACGACGACGACGTGCCGATCTTGATCCTTACCGCACGCGACGCGCTCGAGTCGCGCGTCGAGGGACTCGATGCCGGCGCCGACGACTATCTCGTCAAGCCGTTCGAGCGCCAGGAGCTGCTCGCGCGCATGCGGGCGCTTTTGCGACGCCGCCCTCCGCGCGGCTCGGCGCCATTGCGGGTCGGCGATCTCTCGCTAAATGTCGACACGCACGAGATCGCCCGCGGCGAGCGCCAGATCGAGTTGACCCAGCGCGAGTTCGAGCTGCTCGAGTATCTGATGCGCAACGAGCGCATCGTGATCTCCCGCCAGCGGCTGCTCGACGAGGTATGGGGCTATGACCCGTTCTCGACCACCAACACGATCGAGGTGTTCGTCTCCAACCTGCGTCGCAAGCTGGAGGCCGAGGGCGAGCCGCGGCTGCTACACACGATCCGAGGAGCGGGCTACGTCCTCCGAGCCTGACCGCCTCCTGACGCGGCGCTGGACGCCACGTCTCGCCACGAGGGTGGCGCAGCCGGCTGCAGGCCGGCGAGCCGGGCCCCTCGTCCTGGATCGTGACGTACTACCCGGTACGCCCTTCGACGTGCCGCGTCGTCCAGCTTGGTCATGAGACGGTCAGGATCACTGGTGTTCAAGCGTCTGAGCGCACGTGTGTCGGTCGCGTTCGACCGGCTGCCGATACGCACCCGCCTCGCCGGTGTCTCTGCGCTTTTGACGTTCACGATTCTGTGCGGGTTCGCGCTGGTCGTCGGGTCGCTCACCGTGCACAGGATTCGCACCAACTTCGACCGCGAAGTCGCCGTCTCGGGCGACAATCTCGCCGGGCTGCTGCAGGTGGAAGTGACGGGCAGCTACATCGAAGGGTTCAAGTTGAAGGTCGTCAACCCGTCGAATCTCGACAAGTTCGCCAGCTCCGAGGACGCGGTCGTGCGGATTCTCAACGAATCGGGAAGAGTGCTCCTGAGCACCACCGGCGCTCCCTCCAAACTCGAACTCTTCAACGAAGCCGACGTGGACGGCTATCGCGTGCACACGAACCTGGTCGCCCTCGGCGGCCAGGCCGGTGGCACGGTGATCGTGCAGTACGGACGGCGCCTGTCCGATCTGAACGCGACGATCGCACGCGTCGAGCTGCTGCTGGTGCTCGGCGTGCTCGCCGGCACCGGCTTCGCGCTGCTCGCCGGGATCATGATCGCGCGTCGCGCGATGGCGCCGATCGCCGAGCTCACGAGCACCGCGGCCGAGATCGCGCGCACACGCGACCCGAGCCGCAGCGTGCCCGAGCCGCTCGCTGAAGACGAGGTCTCAGAGCTCGCGCGCACACTCGGAGGCATGTTGCGCGAGCTCGATGCCGCCCACGCCGAGACAGAGGCGACGCTCGCCCGCCAACGCCAGTTCGTCGCCGACGCCTCGCACGAGCTGCGCACCCCGCTTACGAGCGTGCTCGCCAACCTCGAGCTGCTCGCCGAATCCCTGCACGGCGAGGAGGCCGACGCCGCACGCTCGGCCCTTCGCTCCTCCCAGCGGATGCGCCGCCTGGTCGCCGACCTGCTGCTGCTCGCACGCACCGACGTCGGGCGCGTCGTGCGACGCGAGCCGTGCAACCTCGCCCAGATCGTGGTCGAGGCAGCCGCCGAGCTGGGGCCGGTGAGCGCCGAGCATGAGATATCCCTGGATGTGCATCCCGTCGTCGTGGAAGCTTCCCGTGACGAGCTTCACCGCCTCGCGCTGAATCTCATCGAGAACGCGCTGCGCCACACCCCGCCCGGCACCGAGATCCGCATATCGACAACCGCCGAGCCCGCCGGGAGCGCACGTCTGCCTGCCGGCGAGGCACATCTGATCGTCGAAGACGACGGCCCCGGTGTGCCCGAGCGCCTCGCCGCCACACTGTTCGAGCGCTTCGTGCGCGGCGCCGGCGACCGCGGTGGCTCCTTCGGCTTGGGCCTTGCGATCGTGCGCGCTGTCGCGGAATCGCACGGTGGCAGCGTCTCGGTGGAGCAGACTCATCCGGGAGCCGAGCGCCCCGGAGCGCGCTTTGTCGTGACCTTGCCCGCGGCACCCACCGGCGCTTCGCGTCCGTCTGCGCCCGAGAGCGACAAGATCGAGGTCTAAACCCGAAGGCCTGCAATCGCGGCGGCCGCGGTTTGCGGCTCCGCCGTCCCAAAAAACAACAGAGCTAAACCTCGACCACCACGGGCAGCACCATCGGGCGGCGCTTCAAACGGTCGTAGACAAGTCCTGCGAGGTCGTCGTGGAGCACCTGCTGGAGCAGGTCCACCTCGCGGATCTCCTCGCCGGCGGCGCGTGCGAGCGTTGCGTCGACGGTCGAGCGGATCTCCTCGATCAGCTCGCCCGCCTCGTCCAGGAACGGCACGCCGCGGAAGATCACCTCAGGGTCGGCCACCGAGCGACCGTCCTGCTCGGCGATCGTGACCACCACGATGAAGATGCCATCCGCGGAGAGCATCCTGCGGTCGCGCAGCGCAACGTCGGCCATGTCGCCGATCTCAACGCCGTCGACGAAGATCATGCCGGACTGCTCGTGCTCTTTGAAGCGCGCCCCACGCTCATCGATGTCCAGTGGCAGGCCGTTCTCGCCCTGGAACACGTCGTCGGGCTCGATCCCGACCGCTTCGGCGAGCTGGGCGTGCAAGCGCAGGCGCTTGAAGTCGCCGTGAAACGGCATCACATAGCGCGGTTTGACGAGGTTGAGCATCAGCTTGACCTCCTCGGCATAGCCGTGCCCGGAGGCGTGCACCGGCGCGTCCTGCGCGGTCACCACGTCACAGCCGATGTGATAGAGCCGGTCGATCGTCTCGTTCACCGCGCGCTCGTTGCCCGGCACGGGGGTGGCGCTGAACACGACCGTGTCGCCGTGTCGCAGCTTCACCTGCGGATGGTCGCGGTAGGCCATCCGCCGCAATGCCGAGAGCGGCTCGCCCTGGGAGCCGGTAGAGATGATCACCATTCGCTCGTCGGGGAAGTTCTCGATCTCGCGCGTGCCCACGAGCAAGCCCTCGGGCACCTCCACGTGGCCGAGCGTGCGTCCGATGCCGACGTTCTTTCGCATCGAGCGGCCCACAAGCGAGACCTTGCGATCGAGCGCCGCAGCGGCGTCGATCACCTGCTGCACACGGTGGATGTTCGACGCGAAGCTCGTCACCACAATCCGCCCCTCGCAACGCGCGAACGCTTCCTCCAGGTGCGGGCCCACGAGCGACTCCGACGGGGAGAAACCGGGGCGGTCCACGTTCGTGGAGTCCCCACACAGCAGCAGCACGCCCTCGCGTCCCAGCTCCGCCAGCCGCGAGACGTCAGCCGGCGCGCCGTCCACGGGCGTCTGGTCGAACTTGTAGTCGCCGGTGACCAGCACCGTCCCCAACTCGGTGCCGAGTGCCACGGCGCTGGAGTCCGGGATCGAATGGGTCATGTGGATCATCTCGAGCGAGAACGGGCCGAGGTCCAGCATCTCCCCCGACGACACATCGACCAGCTCCACGTCGCGCAGCTTGTGCTCGTCGAGCTTCGAGCGCGCCATCGCGATCGTGAGCGGGCCGCCATACACGGGCGGCACGTTGTGCTGGCCCAGCTCGCGCACGACCCACGGCAGCGCGCCGAGATGGTCCTCGTGGCCGTGTGTCACGACAATCGCCTCGATGTCCTGCGCGCGCTCGCGCAGATAGGAGAAGTCGGGCAGCACCAGGTCGATCCCGACCATCTCCGGGGTCGGGAAGCGCAGCCCGACGTCCACCACGATTATGCGTCCGTCGTACTCCACGACGGTCATGTTCTTCCCTATCTCTCCCAACCCCCCGAGGGGCAGGACGCGCAGTGCGCTCACGCGCGTGCGCTCGCCGGTCGATTTGCGATCGGCAGGTCGTGGCGCACGAGCATCGCCCGTACCGCCTCGAGCTCCTCGTCGCTCGCCTCGATCATCGGCAGGCGCAAGCCGCCGACTTTGTGGCCGAGCAGGTTGAGCGCCGCCTTCGTGCACGTCGGGCTGGCGGTCATGAACAGCGTCTCATACACGTCTTGCAAGCTCGCGTCGATCTCCGCGCGATGCTCGGGCTCGTCGACCATGCGACGCATCTCGTCGCCCACGATGTGGCTGGCGACGCAGATGCCGCCGGCGCCGCCGATGTCGAGCGTGTGTGCCAACGTCGCGTCATCGCCGGTGTACAGCGTGAGCCCATCGATCAACTGCAGCTCGTCGGCGTTCGACTGCTTGACGCCTTCGATGTGCTCGATCTGCGCCAGGCGTGCCAGCAGGTCCGGACCCATGTTCACCGCGGTGCGGCCCGGGATGTTGTAGAGCAGGATCGGCTTGTCGGTGGCCCTGGCAACCTCTTCGTAGTGGCGCACGATCCCGCGTGGGCTCGGCTTGTTGTAGTAGGGCGTGACGCTCAGCGTCGCGTCCACGCCAAGCTCGCTCGCGGCTTCGGTCAGGTGCACCGCGTGTTTGGTGTCGTTGGAGCCGGTGCCGCCGACGATCGTGGTGCCGGGCGGGCGCTCGCGTGCCGCCAGGCCGATCACGCCGAGGTGTTCCTCATCGGTGAGCGTGGCGGCCTCGCCGGTCGTGCCGCACACCACGAAGCCGTCGGAGCCATGCTCGGCCAGATGATGCATGAGCGCGACGAACGACTCCTCCTCGACACGCCCGTGCTCGTCAAATGGCGTGACGATCGCGGTCAGGATGCTGCCGAGGCCGCCTGCTTGCCCCCCGTCATGGGGGGTGCCCTTAATGGTGCTCATCGGGTGCAGTATTCCACGTGTGTCGGGGGTAGAGGCGTGCGTGCCCGCATCGCTCACCCGCCCACGAACAACAGGTGCTCGAGGCCCACCACGGGCGTGGTCGCGAGTGTTCGGACACCCCGAACAGCCAGCAGCACTCCGGGCATGAACGACTCGCGTCCAGTCGTGTCGTGGCGGATCGTCAGCGTCTGTCCAACGTCGCCAAGGATGACCTCCTGGTTGGCCACGAGCCCGGGCAAGCGCACCGAATGGATCGGTGGCTCCTCGCCGCCTGAGGCCTGTGCCATCAGCTTCGCAGTACGTGCCGCCGTGCCGCTGGGCGCGTCTAGCTTGCGATCGTGGTGAAGCTCGACGATCTCGGCCTTCGCCATGTGCCTGGCCGCCTCCGCGGCAAAGCGCATCATCAGCACCGCGCCGATCGCGAAGTTGGGTGCCACGAACACGTTCGCGCTGGCGCCCGTCGAGCTCTCGGCGGCGATCGCGCGTGCCTGCTCGGCGAGCGAGTCGATGTCAAAGCCCGTCGTGCCGATCACAACATGTGCTCCCGCGCGCAAGCACTCCAGGGCGTTCTGAAGGGCGGTGTCAGGGCGGGTGAAGTCGACCACAACCTCCGGGGCGCTCTGCTCGAGCATCTCTTTGAGCGTTATCTCGAGCGCGGGGTCGGCCCGCCCCACAAGCTCCATGTCGGGCGCTTGTGTCACAGCCGTGCACACCGTCTCGCCCATCCTCCCCGCCGCGCCCGCGACGCCCACGCGGATCACGCTCGCCGCCTCGCTCCCCGCCCAGCGCTTCTCACGACGCCAGCGCTCCAAGCGGCGCGAGCGCCTCCTGGAAGACGCTCTCCTCTGCGCCCACCCCGGCTACCGAGAGGCTCTCACCGACGAACAGCTCACCCGCCAGCTTGTGTATCTCGGCCGCGTCGATCGCGTCGATGCGCTCGATGATGTCATCCACCGAGAGGATCGGCAGGTCGCTGAGCACCGAGGAGCCAAGGCGATTCATCCGCGCCGCGGTCGACTCGAGCGCGAGCACGATCCGACCCTTCACGTTCTCGCGCGAGCGCGTCAGCTCCTCCTCGCTCACCGGCGCATCGACAAAGCGCTCGAGCTCGCGGGCGATCGTCGCCATCGCCTCGCCGAGATTGTCAGGTCGCGTCCCCACATACAGCCCCACCTCGCCGGTGTGGGCGTGCAGGTTTGAGAAGGAGAACACCGAGTAGGCCAGACCGCGTTTCTCGCGCACCTCCTGGAACAGACGCGAGGAGGAGGTGCCGCCGAGCACTCCTTCAAGCACCCGCAGCGCAAAGCGGCGCTCGTCGTGGCGGGAGATACCCCGACCGCCGAGGCACACGTGATATTGCTCGGTGTCCTTGCGCAGGAAGCGCACGCGCCGCTGAAAGGACGGCTCGCTTGCGTGCGCGTCCCCGTTGGCTCCTGGCATTCCGTCGCGGGTAGACCCTGGTGCTCCGTCTCCGTTGCCCCGCGACGCCGATCCGGCTGCGCTCGTCGGGGCGGGCACGCTGCTTTCAATCATCCCCACCAGCTCCTCGTGGTCAACCGAGCCCGCCGCCGACACCACGATGTCACCCGGCAGATAGCGCTCATCGTGAAACTTGCGCAGTCCATCCAACTCGACCGCACCCACCACCTCCGCCCGGCCGATCACTGCGCGCCCGAGCGGGTGGGACCCGAACACCGCTTCGCCAAGCAAGTCGAACACTCTGTCCTGGGGATCGTCTTCGTACATCGCGATCTCCTCCAGCACGACCTTCCGCTCGGCGTCGAGGTCCTCGAAGCGAGGACGCCACAGCATCTCGCCCATCACGTGCAGCGCGCGCTCGAGGTGACGGTCGAGCACGCGCGTGTACAGCGAGGTGCTTTCGCGATCGGTGCCCGCATTGATCTCGGCGCCCATCGCGTCGAAGATCTGGTCGATCTCCTCGGAGCGGTAGCTCTCGGTGCCGCGAAACAGCATGTGCTCCAGCAGGTGCGAGAGCCCCGCCTGATCCTCTGACTCCATCGCGGAGCCCGTGCCGATCCAGAAGCCGAGCGCCACCGAGCGCACGTTCTCCATGCGCTCGGTGATCACTCGCACGCCGTTCTCCAGCGTGGTCATCCGATGATCGCTCGGGCTCATGTGCCCGTGGGGCCGGACGAGAGACGCACTCCAGCCGGCCCGCTGGTCCTCAGTCGCGATCCCGGCCACCGTGGCGGGGACGGCCCGAACCGCGGTCGCCGCCGCGAGGCGGACGACCCTCACGGCCATTGCGGTCGCCGCTACGTGGTGGGCGACCGCCGCCGCCACCACCACCGCCGCTGCCGACCGTGGCAAGCTCCTCGACGCTCTTGCCCGCGATCTCAGGATCGTCGGCGAGGCGCAGGCCGATGCGTCCGCGCTCGCGGTCGACCTCGACCACGCGCACGTTGATCTCATCGCCCTTGTTGAGCACGTCCTCGACCGTGTCCACCCGCTGACCGGGCGACACGTTTGAGATGTGCAAGAGGCCGTCGGTGCCCTTGGAGAGCTCAACGAACGCGCCGAAGGTCGTGGTCTTCACGACCTTGCCCGCGAACTCGTCGCCGACCTCGACCTCCTTCATCATCGTGCGGATGCGCTCCACCAGGGCATCGCCGAGCGTGCCGTTGGCGGAGTACACGAGCACCTGGCCCTCGTCGTTGACGTCGATCTGCGATTCGAACTCCTCAGAGAGGCCACGAATCGTTTCGCCGCCCTTGCCGATCAGCATGCCGATCTGCGACGGGTCGATCTGGATCGTCTGGATGCGCGGCGCATGCTCGGAGAGCTGCTCGCGCGGGCCCTCGATCGTCTCGGCCATCTTGCCGAGGATGAACGTGCGCGCCTTGTGTGCCTGAGTCAGCGCGTCTTTGAGGATCTCAAACGTTACGCCCGAGATCTTGATGTCCATCTGCAGCGCGGTGATGCCCTGCTCGGTGCCCGCCACCTTGAAGTCCATGTCTCCGAGGTGGTCCTCCACGCCCGCGATGTCGGTGAGCACGATGTAGTCGTCGCCCTCCTTGATGAGGCCCATCGCGATACCGGCCACCGGGCGCTTGATCGGCACGCCCGCATCCATCAGCGACAGCGAGGAGCCGCACACCGAGGCCATCGAGGAGGAGCCGTTTGACTCGAAGATGTCCGAGACCACACGGATCGTGTAGGGGAAATCCTCGATCGAGGGGACCACCGGCACGAGCGCGCGCTCGGCCAGCGCGCCGTGACCGATGTCGCGGCGCTTGGGGCCGAGACGGCCCGCCTCACCCACCGAGAACGGCGGGAAGTTGTAGTGGTGGAAGTAGTACTTCTTGGTCTGCAGGCCGAGCGTGTCGAGACGCATCTCCTCCTTGAGCGTGCCCAAGGCGGCGGTGCTGAGCGCCTGCGTCTGCCCACGTGTGAACAGCGCTGAGCCATGCGTGCGCGGTGTGACGCTCACTTCGATCGTGATGTCACGGATCTCATCCTCGGCGCGACCGTCGGGGCGCTTCTTGTGGATCGCGATGCGCTCGCGGATGATCGCCTTCTCGAGCTTGTCAAAGGCGAGCTGCGCTTCCGCTCTCCTCGCCTTGGCTTCCTTGGCGGCCTCCTCACCGGCGCCCTCGGGCGCGGCGGAACCGTACTGCTCGAGGATCGCGCCCTCGACTGCCTTGCAGGCGTCCTGGCGCTCCAGCTTGTCCTCGACCTGGGTTGCCTCATCGAGGGCGACACCGTGCGACGCCTTGACCTTCGCGAGCAGCTCCGGATCGACGCTCGGCGCCGTGACCGGGGTCTTCTCCTTGCCGACCTTCTCGGCCAGCTCGCGCTGCAGCGCACAGATCTTCTTGATCGCGCTGTGAGCGATGTCGAGCGCGTCGAGGATCTCCGCCTCGGAGATCTCGTTCGCGCCGGCCTCCACCATCAGGATCGCGTCCTCGGAGCCCGCGACGACGAGGTCGAGATCTGAGCTCTCGAGCAAATCCTCCTCGTTGGGGTTCACGACGAAGTTGCCGTCGATCTTGCCGATCCTCACAGCGCCCACGGGCCCTGCGAACGGGACGTTTGAGATCATCAGGGCCGCCGAGGCGCCGTTCATCGCGAGGATGTCATACGGATGAACCTGGTCCACCGAGATCGGGATCGCCACGAGATGGGTCTCGTAGTTCCAGCCCTTGGTGAACAGTGGGCGCAGCGGGCGGTCGATCATGCGCGCGGTCAGCGTCGCCTTCTCTCCCGAGCGACCCTCACGCTTGAAGAACGAGCCGGGAATCTTCCCGGCGGCATACATCCGCTCCTCGACGTCGACGGTCAGCGGCAGGAAATCCACGTCGCGCTGTCCGCCTGCGGTGGCGGTTGAAAGAACCATCGTGTCGCCCTGGCGGACGACCACTGCGCCGGAGGCCTGCTTGGCCATCCTGCCGGTCTCGAAAGAGATCTCGCTACCTGCAATCTCCACGGAGACCCGTGTAACGGCGTCGCTACTCATATTGAACTACCTTCCCTCTCCACCCGTCGGTCGGCGGAGCCGTTTTCTTTTATCTTTGTATCCGAACGTGTGGAGCTTAGCGGACGCTAGACGTTCTTCAGTCCGCCGAGAACCATGTGCACGGGTGGCAGGTCTGCCGGGGAAGGCGCTTGATAGCTCCAGCGCACGATGCCGTCTGGGCCGACGATCACGAGCGCGCGCTGGGGGAAGCCGCCGGGGTGAAGCGCGCCGAACGCGGCACACGCCGCGCCCTTCGGCTCGAAATCGGACAGCTGGGGAATGCTCACGCCGAGCTTCTCGCGGAACGCTTTCTGCGACCAGCTCGAATCGCAGGAGACGCCATAGATCTCAGCGCCGTCGGCTGTGATCTCCGCGAGCGACTGCTCGTAGATCTGCAGCTGGTCGGTGCACACCGGGCTGAACGCGAACGGATAGAACACGAACACGGTCGTCTTGCCCTGCAGCTGGGCCGCGGTGAAGTCCTCGCCACCTTCGGTGACGAGCTTGAAGTCGGGAACCTCCGTACCCGGGGCCAGCACTGTGAAGCTTGCGTCGGTGGCGCTCATGTGTTTCGTTCAGGCCGCCGAGACGGTCGAGGATCAAGTGGAGCAAGGACGCAGGGAGCGTAGTGTGCTCTGCACATGAGTGACCGAGGACGCAGCGCCGATCGAGAGATCGCCCAGCAGGTCATCGACCGTCTCGGTCTACTTGCGTAGACCGAGCTCCTTGATGAGGGCGCGGTAGCCCTCGAGGTCCTTGCGCGCCAGGTAGTCCAGGAAGCGGCGGCGCTGTCCGACGAGCATCAAGAGGCCGCGGCGCGAATGGTGATCCTTGCTCTGCTCGCGCAGGTGCTCGGTCAAATCGTTGATGCGCTCGGTCAGCAACGCCACCTGGACCTTGGTGTTGCCGGTGTCGTGCTCGCCCGCGCCGAACTTGGCGGCGATCTCACGCTTGCGCTCTGTGGTGACTGTCATAGCGGTCGCACAGGCTAGCAGTCCTGGGTGCGATGCCACTTCGCCAAGCGCTCGGCGGGCGATGGATTGGGCTTCACGGCCGGCGCGAGGCGGCGATCTCGCGTGCCTGGATCACGTCGCGATGCATCTGCTCGACCAGCTCCTCGGCTGAGGAGAAGCGTCGCTCGCCGCGCAGGCGGGCAAGAAACTCCAGCCGCAAAAGCTGGCCGTAGAGGTCACCCTCGAAATCCAGGATGTAAGCCTCGATCAGCTCGCCTCGACCGGTGACGAACGTCGGGCGCACACCCACGTTCACGGCGGCGGGACGGCCGTCGGCCAGGCATGCGTACACGCCGTGGCCCGGACACACGAGCGTGTCGTCGGGAATCAGGTTGGCGGTCGGGAAGCCGAGTTCGCGTCCGCGCCGATCGCCGTGCACCACCTCGCCGCGTAGCTGGAACGGCGATCCGAGAAAACGGTCCGCCTGGGCAACCTCGCCCGCGAGCACGAGCCCGCGGATGTGGCTGGACGAGACGATCTCACCCTCCACCTCGAGCAGCGGCATGACGCGTGTGGAGAAACGCTCGTCTTCTGAGAGCATTCGCGGGTCGCCCTTGGCGCGGTTGCCGAAACGGAAGTTCTCGCCCACCGACACGTGGGTGGCGTCAAGCGCCTCGACGAGCACCTCGTCGATGAACTCTTGCGCGCTGCGCTTTGCGAACTCGGCATCGAAGGGGATCACGATCAGCTCGTCCACCCCAAGCGCCTCGATCAACTCCGCCTTGACTTCGAGCGAGGTGAGCAGCTTCGGCGTGTGCTGTGGTGCGACCACGGCCGAGGGGTGCGGCTCGAAGGTCAACACGCTGTCAGAGCCACGGATGACCTCACGATGGCCGAGGTGCACGCCGTCGAACGAGCCGACAGCCACACACCGCTTCCTGCTCTGCACGTCCGCCAGCCACGTGATCCTCACGCGTGAGAGCCTATGGGAGAAGGGCCAGTGTCTGCGCGATGCTCAACATCGGAGCGTCCTGCCATGCGATCCCCCGCGCGGGCGGCGGCACCGCGTCCTTCACGTCAAACGGTCCGATCGCGGTGCGTCTGAGTTGCTCGCAGTAAGCATCGCCGAGGTCCGCGATCAGCGAGCGCACGTATGTCCCAGAGGAGCATTCGATCAGATAGCCGGCGCAATCGCCCTCGCGCCAGGTCTGCTCGAAGCGGCTCACGGTCACGATCCGCTCGGGCATCTGAAAGCTCTCGCCACGACGCGCCTTGCGATAAGCCCGCTCGCCTTTGATCTTGATGGCTGAATAGATTGGTGGACGCTGACGGATCTCGCCGCTGGGCAGCATCGGAGGGTCTGGCGGGAGCCTGTCGGTCACGGTGATCTCGCCCTCCGGGTCTCCGGTGCTCGACAGCGCTCCCAGTCGCGCGACCGTCTCATAGCGCTTGGGCGAATCCATGATCGCGCGCTGCAGCTTCGTGGCCTTTCCCACCAGCACGACCAGCAGACCGCTTGCGAACGGGTCCAGTGTGCCGGCGTGACCGGTCTTGACCCCATCCAGCGCGCGTCTGACTCTCGCGACCACGTCGTGCGAGGTGATCCCGACCGGCTTGTCGATCAACAGGATGCCGTCCATGTCAAACCCGGAGCTCACGCGTGAATATTGACGCCTTGACGGAGCGGCCAAGGTTGGCTGCTGCGGTCCTCTAGGCGAGGGTTGGAACTGGCGAGCCGTTTGTCGCCGGATGCAGTTGGGCGGCTATCTCTTGGCGCAGGAAAACAATCAGCTCCGCCACCTCGACTGTTGTTGAGAAGCCGGCCGCGCGACGGTGCCCGCCCCCTCCCCGGGCCCGTGCGATCGCCGAGACATCCACGTCGTCGCCGGTTGCGCGCAATGAGACCTTGCGCTTGCCGCGGTTCTCCGGCGCGGTCAGCTCGCGGATGAGCACCGCGACCTTCGTGCCCGCGACCGAGCGCAGGTGATCCACGATCCCCTCGGAGTAGCTTTCCTCGGCGCCCGTACGCTGGAAATCGTCGGCATCCAGCGCGGCCAGTGTCAACTCGCCATTGTCGAAACGCTTGATGCGCCCGAGCGCAACGCCGAGCAGGGTGAGCTTGGCGAGCGGCATCTCCTCGTACAGCCGTCGGTACACGGCCGGCACGTTGACTCCCGCGCCGATCAGCTCAGCGGCCATCCGGTGGGCGGAGGGACCGATGTTCTCGTACATGAAGCGTCCCGTGTCGGTCACGAGCGCCACGTACAGCGCCTCGGCGACCAGTGCGCTCGGTTGGACTTCGAGACCGTGCATGAGCTCCCAGATGATCTCCGCCGTGCACGACGCCGAAGGGTCCACGAGGTTGACCGTGCCGAACAGCGTGTTGTCGTGATGGTGGTCGATGTTCAGCAGATGCGCTCCACGCTGGAGTACGGCCGCCGGATTGCGGTCGATGTTGCCGCAGTCGAGCATCACCACGGTGTGCATCGCGATGTCCGCGGGAGCCACCTGGATCGCGTGCTCCAGCGCGGCGCAGCGGTACTCGCGTGGAAGCGGAAGGTCGCTCTCGGCGATGAACATCTTCGACTGCTTGCCCAGCGCCGTCAGCAGGCCGTGCATGCCGAGCAGCGAGCCCAGCGCGTCCCCGTCGGGGTTCTCGTGCGTCGCGACCACAAAGCTGGTGTCCTCGCGGATGCGCTCCAGCACCAGCGCGCGCGCGCGCCCAATCGATTCGTTCTCGATCGAGCGGCCCTCGCTCATGTGGGCTCGCCGCCCAGCTCGGCGTCGATCAGGGCATCCAGGCGCATCGCGCGGTCGGTTGTGTCGTCGTAGGAGAAGTCCAGCGTCGGTGTGCGCTTGAGGTGCAGCTCGCGGGCGATGCGACTCTGGAGGTACCCGTGCGCGCTGCGCAGGCCATCCAGGCTCGCTTCGCGTGTTTGGGTCTCCCCGAGCACGCTCACATACACGCGAGCATGGCTCAGGTCGGCGCTTGTTCTGACATCGGTAACGGTCACAAATCCCACCCTGGGGTCCTTCAAATCTGAAGCCAGCGCGTCGCCGATCACCTGCCTGATCGCCTCATCCACGCGACGCATCCTCTCTGAGCTCATCCTACCTGTCCCTGTGCCTCAAAGTATCCGAGTTGCACGGCCGCATACATGAGCAACTCCTTATGCGCCGCGCCCCGCCTACGCCAGTTGCCGCTCTTGCAGGCGTGTCTCGTAGGTCTCAAGGATGTCGCCCTCGCGCAGATCCTGGAAGTTGGTGAGCACGATCCCGCACTCGTATCCGGCTGAGACCTCCCGCGCGTCCTCGTTGAAGCGGCGCAAGCTCGCAATCGTGGTGTCGTAGATGACGGTGCCCTCGCGCACGATCCGTACCCTCGCTCCACGTGTGACCTTGCCCTCGCTGACGTGCGAGCCGGCGATCGTGCCGATGCGCGAAGCCTTGAACAGCTGGCGCACCTCGGCCTGGCCCAAGGAGGTCTCGACCTCGGTCGGCTCGAGCATTCCCTGCATCGCCGCGCGCAGCTCTTCGATCGCGCGGTAGATGACCGAGTAGGAGCGGATCTCAACGCCCTCGCGGTCGGCGAGCTGACGCGCGTCGCCGACAGGGCGCACGTTGAAGGCGAGGATCAGCCCGGAGGAAGCGGAGGCAAGCATCACGTCGGACTCGTTGATGCCGCCAACGCCGCGATGGATGATGTTGACCGACACCTCGTCCTGGGGAAGCTTTGCGATCTCGTCCTCGATTGCCTCCAGCGACCCGGCGACGTCGGCCTTGATGACGAGGCTGAGCTCCTTGACGGTGCCTTCCTGGGCGAGCTTGAAGACGTCCTCGAGCGAGACCTTGCGACCGGAGCGGCGTGCCAGGGCCTCTGTCTTCAGGCGGTTGGCGCGCTCACCGGCGAGCTGGCGGGCACGGCGCTCGTTCTCCACGGCGCGCACGAATTCGCCGGCCTCGGGAACCCCGTCGAAGCCGAGCACCTCGACCGGCTCGCCTGGTTCCGCCGTCTTTACGCGAGCGCCGACGAAGTTGTGCATTGCGCGAACCCGACCGAAGCTGGCGCCCGCCACAAGCGCATCGCCGACCCGCAGAGTCCCACGCTGGATCAGGATGCTCACCACCGGTCCACGGCCCGGGTCGAGCTTTGACTCGATCACGGTGCCCGAGGCCGTCGCGTCACGGTTGGCCTTGAGCTCCTCCAGGTCGGTTACGACCTGAATCGTCTCCAGCAGACTGTCGAGGCCCTCACGGGTCTTGGCGCTGACGTCGACGAACTCTGTCTCCCCGCCCCACTCCGCCGGTTGCAAGCCAAGCTGTGTTAGTTCTGTGCGAACGCGCTCGGGCTGCGCGCCCTCCTTGTCGATCTTGTTGACCGCCACCACGATCGGGACTTCGGCCGCCTTGGCGTGGTCGATCGCCTCCTCGGTCTGCGGCTTGACGCCGTCGTCGGCCGCCACCACGATCACGGCCAGATCGGTCACCTGCGCTCCGCGTGCGCGCATCGCTGTGAACGCCTCGTGGCCGGGCGTGTCGAGGAAAGTGATGACCTTGTCAGCGTGGTGCACCTGGTAGGCACCGATGTGCTGCGTGATCCCGCCCGCCTCGCCCGCGGCGACCTCGGTCTGGCGAATCGCGTCCAGCAGCGAGGTCTTGCCGTGGTCGACGTGGCCCATGATCGTGACCACCGGGGGACGATCGACCAGGTCCTCCTCGACGTCCTCGAACACCGGCTCGATCTCGATGTCGTCGGCCGCGTGGACGATCTCGATCTTCTTGTCGAATTCGTCGGCCAGCACCTGGATCGCGTCGTCGGAGAGGGTCTGCGTGAGCGTGGCCATCTCGCCGAGCATCATCAGCTTCTTGATGATTTCCGGCACCGGCACGCCGAGATACTCGGCCGCATCCTTGACGGTCGAACCGGAGTTCACGCGAATCAGATCGGTGTCCTGCATCGCAGAGGTGTCGATCGGGGCGATCGTCTCGTCGTAGGTGCCCCTGCGGCGGCGACCGCGACGGGGACGGCGCACGGGCTGGTTGGCCGGTCCGCCCTGCTGGCGCCGGGATGCCTGAGAGTCGATCACCACACGCCTGCGCCCGCCCGCCCCGCTGCTTGCCGGCGTGCGCTCGCCGGTGCGCGAGTCGCGCGTGGGTCGCACACGCTCACCCGCCGGTTGAGCCGGCGGCGTCTCGGCGTCGGTCTGGCCGTCGGGAGCCGGTGGTGCGACAGGTGGTGGAGTCGGCACAGGTGCCGGTGGCGGGGCTGGAGCGGTGGCGGTGGGCGACGAGCCGTTGGCGCCAAGCACGCGCAGGGCGTCGGCCTCCTCGACAGAGGACGCGGCCGCCTTCGCCGCGACGCCCGCGGCGTTCAGCTTCTCCAGCAGGTCCTTGCTGGAGACACCGTGCTCCTTGGCTATTTCGTGAACTCGCTTCTTGCTCATCGAATCTCCGATTCTAGGGACCCCAGGAGCTCGGACGGAACGTCCACCGCTTGGCGGAAAGCGCGTTGCAGCACCCCTCGCCCGGTTGCGAGCCTCATGCAATTGCGGTTGGCTTCCTCGTGGTGCTCCTCTCGGCACACGTACGCACCGCGCCCGGGCAACGTGCCGGCACGATCAAAGGCCGCTACGGGACGGCTCGCCTCCGCGGCCGAGACGGCAGCCAGGCGCACCAGCTCGGGCTTTGGCGCGACGCGTCCACACCCAACACAACGGCGCCGGGGGACGTGGCCGAGACGGGCGCCTATGACGCTTGCCCCTCAACGGGCTCATCGCCGGGCTCGCCGACATCCTGTGCGTCCTCTGCCGGCAGGGTCTCCGCCACCGGCTGCGCGGCGTCTGGGGCCAACTCCTCGATCTCCGCTGCCGGTTCCTGGGTCGCGGGCTCCTCGGGTGCCACCTGCTCCTCCGCACCCTGCTCGACCGCTTGTCCACCGGCCTGTGGGGAGAGGTCGGCGACGTTGTCGCTGTCGATCGCCGCCAGCGCCTGGTGTGACTCCAGACCGCAGTAGCGCGAGCCGGGCAGCGATGCATTCGGGCAACGCCGTCCATTGGAGAGGATCGCCGCGCAGCGGCCCTGCAGCTCCTCCTCCTCATAGCCGTGCTCTGCCTCCTCGGCGGCGAACTCGGTCTCCGAGCGGATGTCCACGCGCCAGCCGGTCAGGCGCGCGGCCAAGCGCGCGTTCTGGCCCTCGCGGCCGATCGCAAGCGACAGCTGGTCGTCGGGCACGATCACGGTGGCCTGCTTGGCCTCGTCGTCGACCAGGACCTCGCGCACGCGCGCCGGCGAGAGCGCCTTGGCGACGAAGCGCGCGGGCTCTTCGTTGAAGGGGATGATGTCGATCTTCTCGCCGCGCAGCTCGGAGACGACCATGCGCACGCGCGAGCCGCGCGGGCCGACGCAAGCGCCAACCGGGTCCACGCCGTCGGCGTGGGAGATGACCGCGATCTTCGAGCGGTAGCCGGGCTCGCGGGCGACGTTGGCGATTTCCACGAGCCCGTCGGCGATCTCCGGCACCTCCAGCTCGAACAGCTTCTTGATCAGCTCGGGGTCGCGCCGAGAGACGATGATCGACGGTCCCTTGGTGGAGGGCGAGACCTCCTTGATGACGGCCTTGATGCGCTGCGAGTGGTCGTAGCGCTCGCCCTCGACCTGCTCTGACTTGGGCAACAGCGCCTCGACACGCTCGCGCAGCTGCACGAGCGTGTAGCGCGAGTCGGACTGCTGCACGATGCCGGTGATCAGCTCGCCCACGCGGTCGCGGTACTCCTCGAACATCATGTCGCGCTCGGCCTCGCGGATGCGCTGCAGGATCACCTGCTTGGCGGTTTGCGCGGCGATCCGCCCGAAGTCCTCGGGGGTGACGTCGCGCTCGTCGATCTGATCGCGGTACTGCGCGAACTTGGCGGGGTCGATTTCCGGCTCCTCCGGTTCGCGCAGCTCGCCGGTCTCGGGGTCCACGACCGTGCCCTCGTCGATCGTCTCAACGATCAAATGCGCCTCCAGGCGCTCGGGGATGATCAGTTCGATGACGCGGAAGTCGGCGGTCTCGCGGTCCATTTCGACGCGCGCGTACTTGGCGGAGCCGGGCTGCTTCTTGTAGGCGGAGAGCAGCGCGTCCTCCAGGGCGATCATCAGCTTCTCGGGCTCGATGCCCTTCTCGCGCGCAAGCGCATGCATGGCTTCCAGGATCTCGCGTGACATAGGTTTTCTCTCCTACTCCTCGACGAGGTTCGAACGACGGATCTCCGAGTAGGGAATCGCTATGACTCCCCCGTCGGCGGCCAGTGTTATCTCGCTGTCGGTGACCCCGACCAGCTCTCCGGTGAAGCTCTTGGCGCGACGCTCGGCTTCGGCCGAATCCGCTGTCGGGATCGGGCGCGGCTCGCGTGTCCTCACGCGGGCGCGGCGGCCGACATAGCGACGAAAATGGGTAGGCTTGGTCAGCGGGCGCTCGGTACCGGGCGAGGAGACCTCCAGGGAGTAGCGCTCGCGCAGCTCGGAGAGCAGTTCGGTGACGCGCTCGCACAGCGCCAGCGTGACGCCGTCCGGATGGTCGATGAACACGCGCAGCGTGTCGTTGGGAAGCAGCTCGGCGAGCAGAACCTCGACTTGGGGCTCCTCGGTGGCCAGGCGCTGCTCTATCTCAGACTGCAGTGTCGACATCTCTCTAGAAAACTCTCTCCCGCGCTATGGGCGTAAAAAAAAGCGGGCGGGCGCCCACTTTCGGTGCTGCTAGCCGTCACATGGGCGACGACTCGAAAGCTGTCAGTCGAGAATAGCATCGGGGCTCTGGCCCCGGCCGAGCGGAGGGCTGTCGGGAGCGCCGCGCTCACGAACGCGCTGCGTCCCTGCGGGCGCGATCGCGGTAGACGCGGTAGTCCTCGCGCGCGGGGCTCATCGAGCAGGCGACCGCGAGCGGCTGGCACGCCTCGCGATGGCGTCCCAGCATCTGCATCGAGCGGCCCAGACAGAACAGGGCGTAGTCGTTGGTGGGGGCGGCGGCCACGACCGCCTGGAACTCGGCGGCGGCGCGCTTGTAGTGCTGTGCGTGAAACAGGGCCCGGCCGAGCGCCTCGCGGATCGAAGCCTTGCTCGGCTCCAGCTCGCAGGCGCGTGTGAGCGGCACGATCGCCGCCTCGTGATCGCCGTGGTCGAGCAGGTCGCATCCACGCCGGTAAAGCTCGTAGACACCGTCCATGCGCCTACTTTAGAGACCTTCAGGCCTTGCCTTCAAGCGCTACCGATCGGCGATCGATACCCCATGCGGGGCACACGGCCGGATCATCGATCGGCCAGCAAGCGGGCCACGGCGTCGAGAATGACGTTGGCCACGCTCTCCTTGGAGGCGCGTGGAACGTGCTGCGCACCCGTGGCCGTGAGGATCGTGACCTCGTTGACGGCGGACTCGAAGCCGATGTCCTCGCGCGAGATGTCGTTGAAGACGACCGCGTCCACGCCCTTGGCAGTGAGCTTTGCGCGCGCATGCTCGAGGCCGTCCTGGCCGTGCTCGGCGGCGAAGCCGACAAGCGTCTGTCCGGGCTCGCGCCGGGAGGCGAGCCTGCAGAGCACATCGACGGTCGGCTCCAGCTCGACCGTGAGATGCTCGCGCCCGCCCTTCTTGATCTTGCCCTGTGTCGGGTCGACGGGTCTGAAGTCGGCGACGGCCGCGGTCATCAGCAGGACATCGCAGCAGGGGAACTTACGCTCGCACGCGGCTTGCAGCTCGGCCGCCGTGCCGACGCGATGGACGGTCACCCCGGCGGGCATCGGCAGCGCCACGTTGGCGGCCACCACGCTCACCTGCGCGCCGCGCAGCGCCGCGGCCTCGGCGAGCGCGAGGCCCATGCGCCCCGAGGAGCTATTGCCCACGAAGCGCACACTGTCGATCGGCTCGCGTGTGCCGCCGGCGCTGACCAGCACGCGCAGAGCGCTCCAGTCCTGCTCGTGCGAGTCGCGCTCGTGTGACGGCGCCCCCCCGCGTCCAGTCGGCGAGGAGGAGGTCTCGCCAACCCCGTCGGGCGCGGGGAACTCGCCGGCGAGGATCCGCTCGCACGCGGCAAGTAGACGCGCCGGCTCGGCAAGACGGCCGATGCCCTGCTCGCCTGCCGATGCGAGCCGGCCACTGTCCGGCTCGATGAGATGGACTCCTCGCTCGCGCAGCACGGCGAGGTTCGCCTGCGTGGCGGGATGCTCGTACATGTGGTTGTTCATCGCGGGCGCGACCGCCACGGGACATGTCGCGGCGAGCGCGGCGCTGGTGAGCAGATTCTCGGCGTGCCCGCCGGCGAGCTTCGCGAGCGTGTTGGCCGAGGCCGGCGCGATCAGGTACAGGTCGGCATTGGCAACGAGCGCGAGATGGCTGAGCGGTTGGTGGGCCGGTGGCTGCTGGTCGGGGAAAGCCCCGCGCGCGGGGTCGTGGGAGAACTCGTCGGTGAGCACCGGCGCGCCCGTGAGCGCCGCAAACGACGCCTCCCCGACGAAGCGCTTGCTGGTGGGCGTTTGCACGACGCGCAACGAGTGACCCTCGGCGCTCGCCAAGCGTATGAACTCAAGCGCCTTGTAGGCGGCGATGCCGCCGCTGACACCGAGCAGGATCCTTGCCATGTGTTTGTTCTACGGCTTTATTCGAATGGGCACAAGTCGTGAGCTCGTACTTGCGTCACAAAGCGGCTAGGACGTGGTCTGGGCAAGCGAGACAAGGACGCAAGGAGCGCAATGTGCTCAGCACATAAGCGACTGAGGACGCAGTATCGCGCCGCCCAGGGCGCGTCCTAGCGGTAGTGGTACTTGATCTTTCCCCCCGCAACTTCCTCAAGGGCGATCGTGAGGTAGTTCTTGGAGGCGGTCTCGATCATCGGGGGCGGGAATTCCTCGAAGGCTCCCTCACCGAGGTTGTGGTAATAGCTGTTGATCTGCCGCGCGCGCTTGGCGGCCACGAGCACGCTTGCGTAGTTGGAGTCGACGTTGTCGAGCAAGCGGTCGATGCGAGGTGAGGTCATCATGGTCTCGAGAGTGCCTTTCGTGGTGGACCTGCAGTGTAGTGGACCCAAGCCCCCGCGCCCGCGCCCCGAGGTGCAGCTCGCGCGCTCAAGCCAGCTCTGTCGCGACGATCGCGACGAGCTCTGAGAGGGCGTCTTCGAGCCGGTCGTTGACGACCACATGGGCGAACTCGTCGCGTGCGGCCAGCTCCTGCTCGGCGACCCCAAGGCGACGCTCAACCTCCTCGTTGCCGTCGGTGCCGCGCCCGATCAGGCGTGTGCGCAGAGCATCGAGCGAAGGCGGAGCGATGAACACCTGCACCGCTTCGGGCATCGCCGCGCGCACCTGGCGCGCTCCCTGGACCTCGATCTCGAGCACCACCGGGGCGCCCTCGGCGACGCGCTGATCCAGCTCGCGGCGCAGCGTGCCATAGCGGCGACCCGCATAGTCGGCGTGCTCGACGAAGTCGCCATCTTGCACGTGGCGCTCGAACTCCTCGCCCGAGAGAAAGTGGTAGTCGATCCCATCGCGCTCGCCGGGCCGAGGAGCGCGCGTGGTCGCCGACACCGACAGCTCCAACCGCGGCATGCGCTCCATCAGCCCGCGGATCAGCGTGCCCTTCCCCACCCCGGACGGTCCGGTGATCACAAATACACGTGCCACGCGCGAGACCCTAGTGTCGAGAGCGGCGGCGCGCCATGGTGGGTTCCACGAGAGACCTGCCGTGCCGATGAGCAAGCCAGACAAGGACGCACTGACCGAAATGTGCTTCGCACATGAGGGAGGGAGGACGCAGTATGGCGCAGCTCAGCGGTGCGGCAGGCGTTCAGCGGCGCAGCAGGGAGACCAGCTCCGAGCGTTGACGCTCGGAGAGGCCGCCGATCGTCTTGCTCGGGGAGATGCGGCAGTGGGCGAGGATCTTGTTGACCTTCACGCGTCCGTACTTCGGCACGGCGAGCAGCATGTCGAACACCTTTGCCGTCTCGACGTACTCGGGGGGTTTGAGCAGCAGCGTGTGAATCGACAGCCGGCCGGCCTTCAGATCGCGCTTGAGCTGGGCGCGCTCGGTGCGAATCCGGTTGGCGCGCGCGAGCGCGTCCATGCGTTGATTTAGCGAGCGCTCGGGGGCCGCGGAGGGCTTGGGGGTCATTGTCGAGGACATCGGGCCGGTGGCGGTCGGCATGGGCGGCGAGTCTACATGCCTGCGCGCACCGTTCAAGGCAAACTCGCATAATTCACCTGAAGCTCAACCTGAGCTTCAGGTATGTCGAGCCTGGTGGATGGTGGTGTAGCCAGTTTGCAGGGGTTTTCTGACTGCATAAGCCTGAGTGGTGCCGATAACTCGAACATCGGCGGGGGACGCTGAATGCCGGCGGTGTCAACGTCGGATATGTGTTGCGCGCAGGCCCGATCAGGGCGTGTCGCGGTGGCGCCCGCAGGCCAGATCGTGGGCAATCTCAGACGCGGCTCGAGGGTTGCGAAAGCTCTCTGTGCCGACCGCCACGAGTGTCGCGCCGACATCCAGGAACTGGCGCGCATGGAGCGCACTCTGCACTCCGCCCATGCCCACAACCGGAATCGATACGCGCGCTGTGACGGCGGCGACTTGAGCGAGCGCGACGACTCGCACCGCAGCACCCGAAAGTCCGCCCGTACGTCCACCGAGCCAGGGCGTGGCGTGCGTCGGCCGAGGCCCGTGGCCGCCAGTCGGGACCAGGGCCATCGCTCGCAACGTGTTGATTAGCGAGACGGCATCCGCGCCGCCTTCCTGGGCAGCGCTCGCACAGGCCGCGACGTCCGCGCAGTTGGGTGTGAGCTTCACGATCATCGGCTTGCCGGTGGTCGGGCGCACCGCGGCGACCACACGCTCCAGTTGGATCGGATCGGCGCCTATGTCAAGGCCGGTGTGCACGTTGGGACAGGACACGTTCAACTCGATGGCGGCGATCTCCTCGTGCGCGTCGCACTCACGCGCAAGCTCTGAGATCTCCTCGGCGCTCGAGCCCATCACGTTGACGATCAGCGGCACGGGCAGGCGCGCCAGCTCGGGTAGATCCTCCGCGATGTAGCGCTCCAGTCCCTTGTTGGGCAAGCCGATCGAGTTGACCAGCCCGGCCTGGGCCTCCCACAATCGTGGTGGAGGGTTGCCCGCGCGCGGTGCCAAAGTGATCGTCTTCGAGACGAACGCCGCGAACGGGAAGTCACGATCGAGCGCGTCCCCGAAGGCGCCGCGCGCCGCGATCGCGTCGAACGTGCCCGAGCCGTTGATCACGGGGTGGGCCAGCTCGAGGCCGCAGAACTCAATGCTCACGCCAGTGCCTCCACTGTGTTGTCTCATTTATCAGATTCACGATCGTAGCTACAATGTGTAGTTACTATTAGCAACTGCAGAAATTGAATACATCCCCGTCGAGGCTGGAGATCAAACCCGATGGTCCGATGCGCTCTGGACTTGGTCGAGTTGGGCCGCCTCCACGACCGGTCCGTCGACGCACACGCGCAGATAGCCGCCGCCCCGCTTGGGCACCACGCATCCGTAGCACGCGCCGAAGCCGCACGCCATCCCCGCCTCCAGCGCGAGCTGGGCCGGAATCGAGCGCTCGGCGCACAGCGCGCGCACGGCCTCGAGCATCGGCGGCGGCCCGCACGCGTATACGGCGACGCGCTCATCGCGGTCGATCTCCTCGCGGTCGATCTCCTCGCGCAGCAGCTCGGTGACCAGGCCGTGGTGGCCGATGGACCCGTCGTCGCTTGCCAAGCGCGAGTCTGTCAGCAGCTCGGCGCCGACGGCATGGGCGCCATCGCGAAAGCCAAGCAGCGCTGTCGCGTGCTCGCCGCTTGCATGGAGCGCGTCCTGCCATATGGCAAGCGGCGCGATCCCCACTCCGCCGCCGACCAGCAGCGCGCGACGCTCGGGCTCGTGCGCGGTGAAGCCGTTGCCGAGCGGCCCCAGCACCCACAGCTGCTCACCCACGCGCAGCTCGCACAGGCGACAGGTCCCGGGTCCCACGTCCTCCAGCAGGAAGTGAGCCTCGCCACCGATCGGCGATCCAGGGGATCGCCGATCGGCCAGCCAGCGGGCGTAGGAGAACGCGCGCGGCAGGTAGGGACGCTCATCCTCCCCAGCGCCCCAGCGCTCGACGGTGGCGAGCATCGCGAACTGGCCGGCTTCAGGCTCGGGCCCGTCGGGGTCGGCTGCCTTGAGCACGCGGTAGGCGCCGAGCGACTCGTTCGCGGTCACTGTGAGCGCCCGTCTCTCAAACGGCGCGAGCGTGCGCGAGCCTTCTGTCCTCGCCTCGCCGGCGCGATCTTCGCTGCGTGGCTCGGCGCTCACGCCACCCCGGCCTGGTCGGGCCTGCCGGCGGCGGGCAGGCGGCGGTGAAGCTCCTGCAGGGAGAGCACCTCGGGCTCGCCGTGCTTGCCGGCCTGAGCAATCGCGCGCGCGGCTGACACTCCGGCCGAGAGCGTGGTCAGGCACGGGATGCCATGGGCGATCGCCGAGCGACGGATCTCCCAGCCGTCGGTGCGCGCACCCGAGCCCGTGGGCGTGTTGACGATCAGGTTGACATCGCCGCGCTCGATCCAGTCGACCACGTGCGGCGAGCCCTCGCCGATCTTGTTGATCGGCTGCGCAGGCACCCCCATGCGCGCGATCGCCTCGGCGGTGCCGTGCGTGGCGAGAATCCGAAAGCCATGATCGTGCAGGGTCTGGGCGATCGCGAACACTCCCGCCTTGTCGGAGTCGGTGACCGTGATGAACGCGGTACCCGAGTCCGGCAGCGGCGAGCCGGCTGCCGCTTGAGCCTTGGCAAACGCGGTGGGAAAGTCGCGCGCGATGCCCATCACCTCGCCGGTGGAGCGCATCTCCGGGCCCAGCACCGAGTCCGAGCCGTCGAAGCGGTCGAAGGGAAGCACCGCCTCCTTCACCGACACGTGCTCGCCGAAGCCGAGCCCTTCGAGTCCGGTGGGCAAGTCGAGTGCGGCGATCCGCTCGCCGAGCATGATGCGACAGGCGAGCTTGGCAAGCGGCAGGCCGATCGCCTTTGAGACGAACGGCACCGTGCGCGAGGCGCGCGGGTTGGCCTCGATCACATACAGCGTGCCCTCGTGGATCGCGTACTGCGCGTTCATCAGCCCGACCACACCGATCCCCAGCGCGATGTCGCGCGTGGCACAGCGGATCTGCTCGAGCATCTCCGCGCCGAGCGAGTGTGGCGGCAGCACGCACGCGCTGTCGCCGGAGTGCACGCCAGCCTCCTCGACGTGCTGCATGATCCCGCCGATCCACACCTCGTGGCCGTCGCACAGCGCGTCGACGTCCACCTCGACCGCGTTCTCAAGGAAACGGTCCAAGAAGATCGTCGGTCTCCTCAGCGCCTCGTGCGCATCGGGCGCCTGTTGATTTTGGGGATCTGCTGGGCGTGCCCGGGGTGTGTCCGCGGCCGGTGTCTCGCGACGGAGGTAGTCGGCAAGCCCATCGCGCGAGTAGACGATCTCCATAGCGCGTCCGCCGAGCACGTAGGAGGGGCGCACCAGCAGCGGGAAGCCGACCTCCTCCGAGCGCTCGAGGGCCTCGGCCACCGAGCATGCAGTTGCATACGGGGGCGCCTGGTAGCCGAGGCGGTCCAGCAGCTCGCCGAAGCGTCCACGATCCTCGGCTAGGTCGATCGCATCGACGCTCGTGCCCAGCAGTGGCACGCCCGCCTTCACGAGACCGTCGGCGAGCTTCAACGGCGTTTGACCGCCGAACTGCACGATCACGCCGATAAGGTCCCCACCCGCCCGCTCTATCTCGATCACGCCGAGCACGTCCTCGAGTGTGAGCGGCTCGAAGTAGAGCCGGTCGGAGGTGTCGTAGTCGGTGGAGACCGTCTCGGGGTTGCAGTTGACGATCACCGCATCGCGCCCGGACTCGCGCACGGTCATCGCGGCGTGCACGCAGCAGTAGTCGAACTCGATGCCCTGGCCAATGCGGTTTGGGCCCGCGCCAAGGATCACGACAGAGGGTCGCTCGCCACGCGTGACCTCGTGGGCTGCTTTGCGCTCCCAGCCGGAGTAGTAGTAGGGCGTACGCGCGGGGAACTCGGCGGCGCAGGTGTCCACCGACTTGAACGAGCGCTCCCCCGCAAAGCTCGCCTGGGGATTCGTTGCGATCTGCTCCAACTCGGCCAGGAACCACGGGTCGATCGAGGTGCGCTCGTGGACAGGGGTAATCCCGACTTCGCGCGCGAGCAGCTCGAGGATCGTCTCGTAGCGGTCGGCGGTGGGAGTGAGCAGAGAGTCGAGCAGCTCCTGCTCTGAGCGCTCACCCAAGTGCGGTGGCTTGTCCAGCTCGCGCGAGCGCAGTGCCTTCGCAAACGCTTGGGAGAACGTGCGTCCGATTGCCATCGCCTCGCCCACCGACTTCATGTGCGTGGAGAGCGTGGGCACCGCGCCGGGGAACTTCTCGAATGCAAAGCGCGGCCACTTCACGACCACGTAGTCGATCGTCGGCTCGAAGCTCGCGGGCGTAACGCCGGTGATGTCGTTGGTGATCTCCTCCAACAGATAGCCGACCGCCAGGCGCGCGGCGATCTTCGCGATCGGAAAGCCGGTGGCCTTGGAGGCGAGCGCCGAGGAGCGCGACACGCGCGGATTCATCTCGATCACGAGGATCTCCTCGGTGGCGGGATTGACCGCGAACTGCACGTTGGAGCCGCCCGTCTCAACACCCACGGCGCGGATCACTGCGATCGCCTGATCGCGCAACTGCTGGTAGAGCGCGTCGGTGAGCGTCTGCTGCGGAGCTACCGTGACCGAGTCGCCCGTGTGCACGCCCATCGGGTCGATGTTCTCGATCGAGCACACGATCACCACGTTGTCGGCTTTGTCGCGCATCACCTCCAGCTCGAACTCGCCCCAGCCGAGCACGGACTGGTCGAGCAGCACCTGGCCGATCGGCGAGGCCTCGATGCCGCGCGCGGCGATCAGCTCGAACTCCTCCTGACTGCGCGCGATGCCTCCTCCCCGGCCGCCGAGCGTGAAGGCGGGGCGCACGATGCAAGGCAACCCAAGCCTCGGCAGCGCCGCGCGCGCCTGCTCGAGCGTCGTGGCAATCGCGCTTTCGGGCATCTTCAGTCCAGCCCTTGCCATCGCCTCGGCGAACAGCTCGCGATCCTCTGCACACGTGATCGCGTCGTAGTTGGCACCGATCAGCTCCACGCCAAAGCGCTCCAGCGTGCCGTCGTCGTGCAGCGCCTTGGCCAGGTTCAGCGCGGTCTGTCCGCCGAGCGTCGGCAACAGCGCGTCGGGGCGCTCGCGCTCGATGATCTGCGCGAGCGGGCCGGGCAGCAAAGGCTCGACATAGGTGGCGTCGGCGAACTCCGGGTCGGTCATGATCGTTGCCGGGTTGGAGTTGACAAGCACGACCCTGTAGCCCTCCTCGCGCAACACCTTGCACGCCTGCACGCCGGAGTAGTCGAACTCGGCGGCCTGGCCGATCACGATCGGCCCCGATCCCAAGATCAGGATCGTATCGATGTCATCGCGACGGGGCATTCACCGGCCCTCGAGCCACGCAAGGCACGCCCGACCAGGACCCCCGGAGGGGGTCCCATCCCCCAAAAAACAGGCAATCTGGCGCACCGGCATCACGCGGCTGCGATCCGCTGCAGGAACCGGTCGAACAGGTGCAGGCTGTCGTGCGGGCCTGGGCCCGCCTCAGGGTGGTACTGCACCGCGCCGCCGGGCACGTCCAGCAGCTCGAAGCCCTCGACCGTGCGGTCGTACAGGTTCACGTGCGTCAGCTGAGCCATGCCGAAATCGGTGTCCCAGCGCACCGGCTCGTTGCTGTCGAGCGTCCGTGCGCCACCCGGGCCGAGCACGGCGAAGCCATGGTTCTGAGAAGTGATCTCGACATGACCGGTCTGCAGGTCCTTGACCGGATGGTTGGCGCCGCGGTGGCCGAAGGGCAGCTTGTAGGTCTCGAGGCCGAGCGCCCGGCACAGCAGCTGGTGGCCGAGGCAGATGCCCCACACAGGCTTCTTGCCGACGATCTCGCGCACCGTGGCGACCACATAGTCGAGGGCAGCCGGGTCGCCGGGACCGTTGGCGACGAACACCGCGTCAGGGTCCTCCGCAAGCAGCTGCTCAGCCGACGTGGAGCACGGGTAGAGCGCCACGCGCGCACCTCGCTGCACCAGGTTGCGCACGATCGAGAGCTTGATGCCGGTGTCGAGCACCGCAATCAGTGGCCCACCCACCCCGTCCCTGCCGTCATCTGTAGGGGTGCCGGCGCTCTCACCGACCCCGTCGTTCGCGTCGTGGACGCTCACGTGCTCGGGAGTGACCACGGAGGCGAGGTCCAGCCCGCTCATCGACGGCTCGGCGGCGATCAACGCGTGTGCCTGCGCCTCGGCGATGCGCTCGGGGAAAATGCCGCCACGCATCGCACCCGCCTCACGGATATGGCGCACGAGCGCGCGCGTGTCGATGCCGCTGATCGCCGGCACCTCGCAGTCGGTAAGCCAATCCAGCCAGCCGCGCTCGGCCTCGGGCGCATCCTCGCGGTTGCAAGCCTCGCGCATGATCGCCGCGCGCGCCCACACGCGCTCTGACTCCATCGCACGGGCACTCACGCCGTAGTTGCCGATGTGCGGGTAGGTGAACGCGATCAGCTGGCCGGCGAACGACGGGTCGCTGACCGACTCCTGATAGCCGGACATCCCCGTCGTGAACACCACCTCTCCAACCGCGTGCGCGTCCGCGGCGCACGCTTCGCCATCGAAGCGGGTTCCGTCCTCCAGCAGCACATACGCCTCGCGTGGGGCCATCAGACTATGAGCCTCTGCACTTGCTTGAACTCGGGCGTACCCGCGCGCTCGAGCAGCTCGAACAGGACCGACTCGACAGTGCTCACGACCGCGCCCGCGCGCTCCAGACGCTCCAGCCCACGCTCGTAGTCGAGCTCGTGGCGCGAGCCCACCGCGTCGGCAGGCACGTGCACTTCGACGCCCCGGTCGAGCAGGTCGTGCACGGTCTGCGACACACACACGTGCGTCTCGATCCCACACACGATCGCCTGCGTGCGCCCGTCCAGGTCAAAGCCATCCGCGCGGGCGGCAGAGAACACGGTCTTCTCGATCCGCGGCTCGTCCTGCAGATCGACCTCGGGGGCGGTGTGGCCGAGGCCCTTCGGGTACTGCTCGCTCACGATTCGCGGTATCTCGAGAATACGCGCGCCCCGCACCAGCTTCGAGCACGCCTCGGCGACCGCCTCGAAGGTCGCGTAGGAGCGAAAGCCCTCCTGCACATCCACCACTACGAGCGCCGCGTCAGTTCGCTTCAGCAGGCTCATCTCGTGTGCCCCGCGCTTCGCAAATAGCCCCGGCATGGACGCGTAGGACAAGCTGGACAATTGATTGATGTCCCACCCACCCAGCGAAATGTGCTCTGCACATGTGCTGGCCGATCGCAGATCCCATCGATCTGCGATCGGTAGGACGCCGCTCCAGCGCCGTCATACGCGTTCATGCCGCCACCACCGAGAAGGCCCGCTCCCTATAGGCGACCGAGCCCGCAGCAACCGTCATCAGCACACGCCCTGTAAGCGCTCGTCCGGCAAAACAGCAGTTCTCCGAACGGCTCTCCCAGCCGTGCTCGCCCGCGACCCACTCGGCGGAGAGATCCACGAGCGTGAGATTCGCCGGCTCCTCCACGGCAATCCGCGGGGTTGGCAGTCCGAACAGCTCCGCCCCGGCGGTCATCCGCTCCACCAGCAGGGCCAGCTCGATCGTGCCCGTCAGCACCAGCTCGGTATAAAGCGCGGCGAACGCTGTCTCGAGGCCCGTGGTGCCCATCGGGGCCTGCTCGAACGGCACCTCCTTCTCGTGGCGGGCGTGCGGAGCGTGGTCGGTTGCGATGCAGTCGATCGTGCCGTCGCGCAAGCCCTCGATCAGCGCCAAGCGGTCGCGCTCGCTTGCCAGCGGCGGGTTCATCTTCATGCGCGTGTCCATCGCTCGCACGTGCTCGTCGCACAGGAGCAAGTGGTGCGGTGTGACCTCGGCGCTGACCCTGAAGCCGCGCTCCTTTGCGGCGGCGACCGCATGCACCGAGGCGGCGCAGCTGAGGTGCTGGAAGTGCACGCGCCCGTGCTCATAGCCCGCCAGCTCGGCGTCGCGGGCGACCATCGTGGACTCGCTCACGCTCGGGATCCCACCGATGCCGAGCGCCGCGCTGACCGCGCCCTCGTGCATCGAGCCGCCGCGCGACAGCGACGGGTCCTCCTCGTGCAGGGTCAGCACGCCTCCGCACAAGCGCTGGTATTGAAGCGCCTTGCGCAACACACCGGCGGAGGCGACCGGGCGCCCGTCGTCGGTGAAGCCGAGTGCCCCCTCCCCCATCAACTCGGCCATCTCCGTCAGCTCAACACCTTCAAGGCCACGTGTGATCGCGGCGAGAAACCCGACCGGCACGCGCGCCTCGCGTGCAGCCGCCTCGCGCAGGGAGCGCAGCAGTGGCGCCGAGTCGAGCACGGGAGCGGTATTGGGCATCGCGATCACCGCGCCAAACCCGCCCGCGGCGGCCGCGCGAGTGCCCGTTTCCAGATCCTCCTTGTGCTCCTGGCCGGGGCTGCGAAAGTGCACGTGCGGGTCGACGAACGCCGGCAATAGGTGCTTGCCGGCGCCCTGCACAAGCTCCGGTTGGCCGTCGGGACGTAGCTCGCCGACGGGTGCAATCTGCGCGATCTTGCGCTCGCGCACGAGCACATCCCGGGGTGCGTCAAGGCCCGTGCGCGGGTCCAGCACATGCGCACCTGAGATCAACAGATCGGCGCTTGGCAGCGCACCGTGTAGGAGCGGATCGATGGTCATCGCGTGCGCGTTGGCTCAGAGGGAGAAGTCATGCGAGGTCGAGGCTCACGCCAGTTGTGGCTCGGGAACGGGACGGAATGCGCGAGAGCCCGACAGCAGCTCGTACAGCACCGCCATGCGCACCACCACGCCGGCCTCAACCTGTGCGGTGATCAACGCCTGCGGTGAGTCCACCACCTCGCCGGAGAGCTCCACGCCGCGGTTGACCGGCCCGGGGTGCATCAGCAACTGGCGCGGGGAGAGACGACGAGCATTCACCTGAAAGCAGGAGGCGTACTCGCGCAGCGAAGGCACCTGCGCCTCGTTCATGCGCTCGTGCTGCATGCGCAGCGCATACACCACATCCGCGCCCCCCATCTCCTCCAAGGAGAAGCGCACCTCGCAACCCAGCGCCTCGATCCCGCGCGGGATCAACGTCGGCGGGCCGGCAACAGTCACCTTCGCGCCCATCCGCTGGAACGCGAGGATGTTCGAGCGCGCCACGCGCGAGTGGGCCACGTCGCCGACGATCCAGATCGAGCTTCCATCGAGCGAGCCAAGACGACGCGTCAGCGTGTACACGTCCAGCAATGCCTGCGTGGGGTGCTCGTGCTTGCCGTCGCCTGCGTTGACGATCGCCGCGTCAGTCCAGCCCGACACCAGCTCGGCCGCGCCGGCCCATGGCGTGCGAATCACGATCGCGTCGGGCTTGTGCGCGCTGAGCGTGAGCACGGTGTCCTTCAGCGACTCGCCCTTCTCGACGCTCGAGCCACTGGAGACGAAGTTCACGACGTCGGCCGACAGACGCTTGGCGGCCAGCTCGAAGGAGCTGCGGGTGCGCGTGGAGGCCTCGTAGAAGAGGTTCAGCACCATGCGCCCTCGCAGCGCCGGCACCTTCTTGATCTCACGGTCGGACACCTCGGCAAAGCGCGCGGCCTGCTCCACGATCCGCTCTATTCCCGAGCGGTCGAGATCCTCGATCGAAAGCAGATGGTTCATGTGGGCCGCCCCGATGTCTCGGCGTCGAGGATCGCGCTGGAGAACGGCACGGTCATGCGCCCGCTCCAACCGCTGCCCGTCCGATCGCGACCTCGTCCACCCCGTCGATCTCCCGCACACGCACGCTCACATGCTCCTCGCGCGAGGTGGGCAGGTTCTTGCCCACGTAATCGGGACGGATCGGCAGCTCGCGATGACCACGGTCGGCCAGCACCGCCAGCTGCACGCGCTCGGGACGGCCGTAGTCGAACAGCGCCTCGATCGCGGCGCGCACCGTGCGGCCCGTGTAGAGCACGTCGTCGACGATCACCACCGTGCGCTGGGACAGGTCGAAGTCGATGTGCGAAGCATGCACCACAGGCGCTTGCGGTCTGGAGGCGACGTCATCGCGATAGAAGCCGATGTCGAGATCCCCCAGCGGCACCTCTGCCTGGAGCAGATCGTCAAGCAACAGCCGAAGACGCTGGGCAAGGATCGCCCCGCGACGGTGAATGCCGACAAGAGCAAGCTCTGAGGAGCCCATGTTGCGCTCGGCTATCTCGTGGGCGATACGCACCAGCGCCCGCGCCACCTCGTCCTCACCGAGGACGATCTTCCCATCGTTCATGTTTTCCTTCCTGGCCTCACCGGACCGGGTTAAAGGAGCACGGCGACTGTATCAACGAGCGGCGACGCTGTGCGGTGGAGCGTCGTCCTGTGGCGTCGACTCGCCCTTCGGGTTGGGTCGATCGCTCTCCTGTTGCAGGGCTTCGCTCTCGCCGTCCGGTCCCTCCCGGCCCTCGGCCGACACTCGCTGCTCAGCCGACACTCGCTGCTCAGCCGGCGGGCGCCGGCTGGACCAGCGGATCAACTGCGCCGGGCCCTTCTCGGGAAACGGGATGTCGATCGTGTCGAAGTCACGCGGGGCCTCCGTCCTCGCGAACACTGCACGCGCCTGATCGCGCAAGTCTCCTCCGGGATAGCGGCTTGAGATGTGCGTCAGCGCAAGCAGCCGCACCTGCGCGTCGAGCGCGACCCGAGCTGCCTGGCGGGCGGTGCTGTGGCCCGTCTCGCGCGCCCGCTCGATCTCCTCCTCGGCGAACGTCGCCTCGTGCACCAGCAGGTCCGCTTCGTGTGCGGCGAGCGTCAGCATCTCGCATGGCGCGGTGTCCCCGGAGATCGCGATCTTGCGACCCTCGCGCGTGGGTCCCATCACCTGCTCGGGGCTCACTCCGGCAACCGTCTCCCCACGCGTGAGTCTGCCGAAATCCGGGCCGGGCTTCACGCCCAGCCGCTCGGCCAACTCGGGATCCAGATGACCCGGGCGGGAATCCTCGGCGATCACATAGCCGTAGGCGCTGCTCTTGCGATGTCTCACACGCACCGGCGCAACCGTGTACCCGTCGAACACGACGTCGTCGTCTGCCTCGAGCTCCGTTACACGCAGCTCATACGGAAGGCGGCCATACATGAAATAGCTGTCCTCCATCATCCGGTTCAAGCCGGGCGGACCGTAGATCGCAAGCGGCTGCTCGCGTTCGCGCAACGCAAAGGACTTCAGCATCCCCGGCAGCCCAAGCCAGTGGTCGGCATGGAAGTGGGTGATGAACACACACCCCACATCCGCGAGTCCCGCTGAGCGCACCAGCTGACGCTGCGTGCCTTCGCCGCAGTCGAACAGCAGCCGGTCGCCCCCGCGACGCAGCAGGATCGCCGGCAGCCCACGACGAGGGCTCGGCACCGAGCCGCCGGTACCCGCGAAGAACAGCGAGAGGTCCATGGGGGCCAACGGTAGCGATCATCGCTAGATACGGCGATAAGCTCTGCTGGCGAAGGTGCCACAGACGGTGCCCGTTGCGCCCGTAGCTCAGTGGATAGAGCGTCCGCCTCCGGAGCGGAAGGTCGCAAGTTCGAATCTTGCCGGGCGCGTCTCAGAAACACCTGCAAATAAGCTGGTTTGCTCGACCGGCTCGGATGCTGTATCGGGCGCGGTGGGACTCAGTGGCCCAAACGATGGCCCAAACCCCTCCGAGTAGGGTCCGTAAAGGGTGGTGCGGGCATCTGCAAGCAGCGCGTCGAAGGCAACTCCATGGTCGCGCTTGCGTCGGTCGAGGAGCTGCGCGTACACGTCGAGCGTCATCCTGCTTTCGGCGTGGCCGACCTGATGTTGGACGTAGGTCACGTCGAAGTTGGTCGCCAAGAGCATGATCGAGACGTAGGTCCGCCGCAGGGTGTGAGGTGTGACATGCGGCAGTGGTGGTAGGCCGCGCTCGGTCAGGCGCTCGTTGGAGAGATTGACGGCCGGTTCCAGGATGCGTTCGCGGACGTTGCTCTCGTCCCAGCGCTTGCCGCCGGAGGTGCAAAAGAAAGGTGTATCGGGACCTGTGGGGTAGTCGTGTCTGATCTTGTCGGCGCGATAGGCAAGCAGCTCGTCGCGCAGGCTGGGCGTGATCTCGACATGGCGGACACCTGTGGGCGTCTTGCTGTCGGCGATCCACAGCCGCGCTCCGTTGGGGTCGTGCAGGCGCACGTCGCGCTCCAGGATGTCGAGCGTTTCAGCGATGCGGGGACCGGCGTAGCCGAGCATCGCGCACACCGCGCGCCAGCCGATGCGGTCGTTGGTTGCCGTGTAGGTCTTGCCCTGCGCGAGCATTGACATCGACCCAGCGCTCAACCCGTACTCATTTCGGAGGGCGTACTGCGTCTCCCCTCGCTTCAGGCGAGCACGGATTTCCGCCGCCTGCTCTCGCGTGAGCTTCGCACGCTTGCTCGACCTGGGCGAGGTCTGTAGATAGTGCGCCGCGTCCAGCAACACCACGAGCTGGTCAATCTCAAGAAAGGTCCGTGCGGGCTTGGGAACTCTGATCTTGAGGTCGGGGTCGCGGGCGGGATTGTCGTCCCGAACCTTGTCCTTGACGGCTTGGGCGAATATCTGGCCGAGCAGGCGCATCATCATCTGGATCGAGCGCGGTGAGAGCGGCCTACGCAGCCGCCCGTTCTCATCCTCGGCGCGCGCGCCTGCTGCCGCGATCTTCTTCAGTGCGTCGCTGTCCTTGAACAGCTTGCCGCGAAAGCGCCGACAGTCCACGCTGCTGATTCTCGCCACGGGTGCCCGCCCGAAGGTCGGGAGGATGTACTTCTTGAGACGCCAGAGATAGTCCTCGTAAGTGTTCTCGGCCAGCGGTCCCTCGCCGATCTCACCGACGCGCCTACGCTCAAGCCAGTCGGAGGCGTACTCGTGCATTGTGATCCCGGCGGCGTCCTCGTCCTCGTCATGGGCCGGCTCGGGCTCATAGTGTGCAAGCACCTGCTCGATCGAGATGCCAGCGCTCAACTGCGCGAGGATCATCTGAAGCTCGCGGCGTCCCCTGGCCTCTGTCCAACCGTCAACGTCGCGGCCGAACACGACGGGATAGCGCTCTCCCCTGTGCCGAAACCGGGCACGGACACTCGATGTTCCGTCCCGGAGCTTCCGCACTTCGACGCTACCGCTAGCCGGGCGTGGCATCACGCCCTCCTTTCTCGACTCGAAGACGACATGATCCCGTTCGCATCGGACTCATAAGGGATCAAGCCTGGCCCCGTAGCTTGCTTGCGCTTCTTACGCGACCGTCCAGTCCTCCGACGTGCTTCGTCCGACTTCGGCGCAGGCCAAGCGTTCTGCACACGCCGAAGGTCGAAGCGCAAGCGACCGCGTGGGCCACCGAGCCGGATGGCACCGAGGGTGTTGGCGTGCGCGTAAACCCAATCGCGCTCGACGCCAAGCAGCGCCGCGAGTTCGGCGGCATCTACGAATTGCGCCGATGGCCACGTCTGCGTCGCTGCGATCAGGTCGGCTACCTGCTGCGCGATCTGCTCGATGTCGGCTGGGTCGAGCTTCATGGGCGCGAGGGCTGACAGAAGCACTTGCCGAGCGACCTGTCGCTGGTGATGTGTGACGTGGACACTGAGGCTTGAAGTTGTGGCATCGGCTCTCTGCCTATAAGCCGAGTACCCTCGCCGCCGAACAAGCCGGTTGGTCTGCCAGTCGTGTGGGGTCATGGTGACTGTGATCTTCGGTGGGATTACGTCTCTACAGCAAAGTTGGGCGCGACCGAAATGAGCGCCACGCCCAGTCCTGCGACGTGGCGCTCTTCAAGGCGTCAGGCGCCGCCCGCGCCCAATTCGTCAGCGCGGCGTGCTGCGCGCGTGGGGAACACAAACTCCCCAAAGCGATGGACGAGCCCCATCCCGGAGAGCCTGCCTACAGCGTCCGCCGCACCGATACGCGTGTGGAGTTCACAGGCAATCTCATCGACGGTCCACGGCCACGGTGAGTCGCAAAGCATGAGGTTCAGAACGCAGAGATCCCGGTTCTCCTCCCTCACGTTGTCCTCGAACTTCTGATCGTCCTCAATGCAATGGTCTGGCATCGGTTCCTCCTTGATCTCGGAGGCTCCGGGAACGGCTCTAACGAGGGGGACGCCCAGCCGGTGCCGGTAGGGTGTCTGACGCCCCGGGAGTTAGCGCTCTCGGTGCCACGGGGGCCGGGCGCTTACACGTCGCGGCCCCCATTCATGTATATGGTGATGAAGTAAGATACCACCGAATGAAACAGAATGGTGCACAATGAAGCAAACCAAACCCGATCTCGTGACATTCAGCGTGCGCCTTGAGCGCGAGACTGCGGAACGACTCCGCAAGATCGCCGACAGCGAACACCGGACTGTCGCGGCCGAGTTGCGCCGCCTGGTTGAGATTCATATCGAGAAGCACGCAGCGGATCGCTGAAGCTCCAGACTCGCGCCCTTCAGCGTTGTCGCCTACCCGTCTTCCGACCGCCAAGGTAGTCATCGGCATACCGCACCGACTCAAGTCCATCCTGCCCTCCCTACCTCGACCACGCCGCCAACTCTGCACGGCCTTCGCTCACCGTCCCGCACTCTCACGCCTCTTCCCACCGAGATCAATCAACAACGCCTAGTGGAACCACCACGATGCACCGACGCTTCCCCTTGTTGTCGCCCCCTGAGCCGTTCTCTCGTTGTTTGCACTCGACCTTTGCTTGCTGCTGCCCGCTCGCTCCCGCTCCCGCTCTGGAGGGCGTCAGGTTAACTGTGTAGGCGAGTTATTGATTAAGTGTAACAGTGACTCCGTGGGTGTCAATCAGTGACGGTTAGTTTGCAGTGTCGGGGACGCGGTCGCCGAAGTGGATCTTGAACGCGAGTAGCGCTGCCGTCCAGTTGCGGGTTTTTGTCCATTGTGGGACGGCGTTTTGCAGGGCGAGATAGACGAGCTTGCGGGCGGCGTCCTCGTTGGGGAAGCTGCCCTTCGTCTTGATTGCCTTGCGTAGCTGGCGGTTGAGTGCCTCGATCGCGTTCGTGGTGTAGATCACGCGGCGGACCTCGTCGGGGAACGCGAGGAACGGGGTCACGTTCTCCCAGGCATTCAGCCAGGTTTGGGTGATCACCGGAAACCGTTGGCCCCACTTCTCGTCGAAGGCCTCGAGCTCGGCGTGGGCCTGGTCGGCGTCCTTGGCGGTATAGATCGGCTTCAGGTCGCGGGCGACCTGCTCGCGCTCACGCCGGGGGACGTAGCGCAGACTTGCCCTGATGAGGTGAACGATGCATGTTTGGACTGTCGTCTTGGGGAAGATCGCCTCGATCGCGTCAGGGAACCCGGTGAGCCCGTCGACGCATGCGATCAGGATGTCCCTGACGCCGCGGGTCTTCAGATCGTTGAGGACCTGCATCCAGAACTTCGCGCCCTCGGTCTCCTGGAACCACATGCCGAGCACGTCGCGGTCGCCGTCGAGCGTGACGCCCAGGGCGAGGTAGAGCGCGCGGCGTTGCACGCTGCCGCCCTCGCGGATCTTCAGGACCATGCAGTCCAGGAACACGATCGGGTAGATGTCCTCCAGTGGCCGCTTGGCCCACTCCCGCACATCATCCATGACCGCGTCCGTGACCTTGCTGATCAGATCACGGCTGACCTTCACGCCGTAGATCTCAGCGAGGTGCGCTTCGATGTCGCGGGTCGAGAGGCCACGGCTGTAAAGCGCGAGGATCTTCTCGTCGAACCCGACGAACCGCCGCTGACGCTTGCGGACGATCTTCGGCTGGAAGCTGCCGTCTCGGTCGCGGGGAGCATCAAGCGCCACCTCGCCGTGCTCGGTGAGGAGCGTCTTCGGTGAGGTGCCGTTGCGCTGGTTCTCCGCGCCGCCCGCCGGCTCCCGGTGCGGCTCGTAGCCGAGATGATCGGTCAGCTCGACCTCCATCGCCCGCTCCAACAGACGCTTGGTCAGATCGGCGAGCAGCCCACCGGGCCCGGCGATCTCCTCCTCCGTGCTCGCGCCGGCGAGCAGCTCATCGATCACCTCATCGCTGATCCGCTCCGACCCCACCCCCAGAGTTTGCCGCACACGACGGCGGCCACCGGCACGATCGACGGCCTCATCGACCAGCCCCTGCGAGAGCGACGGGGGGTCCACGACGAGCGCCCCGCCGCCGGTCCTCTCCGGTCGCCCTCCAGGCTCCCTCCGCTCCCCGGCGGCGGGGAACACCAACTCCTGAACCTCAATGTGATCCTGCGTAGTAGTAGGCATAGCGATCCTCTTTCGCTCATGCCTACACAGTTCCTATGACACTCCCCGCTCTGCACATAGCCTCGCCCTGAACATCTGTGATGTGTTGGGTCGAGGAAGGGGGTCCCCGGGTTGAAGCAAAGCGGAAAGGCGGGGACCCCCTTCCTCGGGCTAGGTGCAGAGCCAAACTTCGGGAGCGAGCGGGCAGCAGCCTGTTCGTTTGGGTGTTCGGCTTATAGACGAACACCCAAACGAACACCCGAGGCG
This sequence comes from uncultured Solirubrobacterales bacterium, assembly GCA_963831725.1. GTDB lineage: Bacteria > Actinomycetota > Thermoleophilia > Solirubrobacterales > Solirubrobacteraceae > Palsa-744. Next base: position 845,027 of record CAWHRF010000004.1, on the reverse strand, counting down.
AACAGTCCTAGAGACGTGCGAGAATGACGAGAATGACTAAGACCGAGCTACATGAGCTGGTGGAGCATCTGCCTGAGAACACGCTCGACGGCGCTGCCGTCCTGCTGCGCAGCCTTTCCAGCGGCCGGATCGATCCGGACCAGGCGTGGTTTTGGACCTCGGACTGGCTTTCCGGTGAGCTGGAAGCCGACCGCGAGGCGAGGACTGAGCCGGGCGTCGTCTATGAGGACGCTGATGCCTTCAAGGCCGCGCTACAGGCCGTCCGCAGCCAGTAGTGCCGACCTATCAGGCGCGGCCTCGGTTCCTGCGCGATTTCAAGGGCCTGAGCCGGGAGCAAGCGGCAGCGTGGGACAAAGCGCTCGATCTGTTCATAGCGTGCCTTCGGAGCGGGAGATTCGAGCCGGCCTTGCGCGTCAAGAGGGTGCAGGGATATCCCGGCGTTTGGGAGATGACCTGGGCTCCTAACGGACGCGCCACCTTTGAATATGGCGACGAGATGCAGCCCGGCGAACCACACATCATCTGGCGGCGAGTGGGCACGCACGGAATCTTCCGCCAGCCGTAAGGGCGGACAAGCGGTTAGCGCTACGCAGGTCAAAGACGTCGAGGAACCGGAAGTCCGTTTCTCCACGGCTCGAACTATGCTGTGTTCGTGGCTGACGAACATCTTCCAGCAAGCAGGGACATCTATGAACTGGGCAGTGGCCGTGCCTCTGTGCGATCAGTGGTCGTCAAGAACTTCCGCAGCATACGCGCGGCGGAAATCGACTTTTCTGAGCTGACGATCCTTGTCGGCGCGAACGGAGCAGGCAAGAGCAACGTAGTCGACGTATTCCGCTTTATCTCTGACAGCCTTAGCCTAGGGCTACATGCAGCCCTAGAACGTCGTGGGGGCTTGCAAGCCGTACGGCACCGCTCAGCAAAGGGTCGTCCGCGAAACGTACGCATTGGAATCAATATCGCGTTCCAAAATGGATTCTCCGCTGAGTATGAATTCCAAATCAGTGCTCAGCGCGAAGGCTCGTATGTAGTCGCGGAAGAGATATGCAGACTATTGACACCAGAGTGTGTGGTATTCGGTGAGATGCACATCGAATGTGGAAAGATTATGGCTCCAATCCAGCTTCTCACGCACGAAGATGGGCGAACACTTGACTATGGTCAACTCGTGTTGAGGCCGCCAAAGTCCGATGTGCAGTTTGATCCTACGTTGCTCGCACTACCGTTGGTCGCAACCATCCCAGGTTATTCCGCTGTCCACGCCTTTCTCCGCGACTTGAGGTCGTATTCGATCGTACCCGATCGACTGAGAGAGCCTCAAGACCCCGATGAGGGACAGTCAATGCATCCCGATGGTCGCAATGCGACAAGCGTCTTGCGTCATCTTGAGCCCGATGACCGAAGGGAACTGATCGACATGCTGGGCCATGCCGTCCCAGGCATAGAGGATGTTAAGACTATGAATCATGGCAATAAGCTTACGTTGGAGTTTACACAGCGGACACCGAGTGGTCGTAATCGCTTCGAGGCGCACCAAATGTCTGACGGTACATTGCGTCTTCTCGGGATTCTGCTTGCTCTCTATCAGCCAAAGTTGTCAAAGTTCGTTGCGGTCGAGGAGCCAGAGTCAACGGTCCACGTAGCAGCCTTGGAGGCGATGATCGAAGTCTTCAAGATGCGATCAGCCGACGTCCAACTATTGTTGACGACACATAGTTCTGATATTTTGGACTTTGTCGATATTGATGATGTACGACTAGTCCGCGCCGAGTCGGGGCATTCGACTGTCACGGGAGTAGCGGAGCACTCAAAGAATGCAGTGCGTGAAGCGCTGTTTAGCCCAGGTGAGCTATTCCGTAGTGATGCCTTGCGAAGCACCAACGATGACATAACTATAGGGACATAGAGTGGCACATATAGGGCTTATCGTTGAGGGGGCCGGCGATCAGGAGGCACTTCCGGTGCTTCTTCGGACCTATCTCAACACAAGGAACTGTGGACATGTGCGACTAGCCCGGCCTATCAACACTAAGGGTCGAGGCAACCTAATAAAGGCTGGATCACTTGAGCGGTTCGTACGTCTTGCTGCTTCAGAGCCCGGAGCGTCTGGGGTTCTCGTTCTTTGCGACAGCGACGGCGATGTGCCTGCGTCCCTGCTCAAAAGTCTCGTCGAGCGTTGCAGCGGTACAGGTGTTGCGGTGCGAGTGGCGGTTGGGATAGCGGTGCGAGAGTTCGAGAATTGGATTGTGGCCTCGTCTGAGACTGTCGCGAACGTGACACTAAATCTGCAAGATTGGGAGGGTTCGGGTGCGGTCGCCGTTATCCGCGACTGGAGAGCACCGCGCAAGTATGTAAAGCCTCTACATCAAGCTGGTCTCACCGCAAAGATCGATCCGCAGTTAGCACGCGAACGTTGCCCTGCCCTTGATCATCTACTCCGTGAGTTTGATGAACTCATAGCGCACCTTAATGTGACACGTCCTTAATGATCGAAGCGGCGTGCGTCACGAGTCTACAACCAGGCGCTGATGCGCTCCAAGCCACGAGTGTTGCGCATCGCGCCAGGGTCTTACGGGGCGTCCCCGCCGAGGACGGGCGTTGGCGTACGTGTGGGCTACGCGAAACGCCTCGGCGGGAATCTGGGGATAGTCCTCCACTAGGGTCTCCACCCTCTCCCCTTCGTTCATGCGCTGTGCGACGCCGCGCACGCCGATCCGGGTTCCCCGGATCATGGGCTCGCCTCCCTTGATCTGCGGGTCGGACTCGATCCATTGATCGCGCAGCTTGGCATACGTTTCGGCTGCGTTGATCGTGTCGCTGGCCGCGGGAAGCCACCTGATGATCAAGGCGTCGCAGATGGGCAGCTCGGCTCTCTCGGTGGCACGGTAAGGCTTGGTGTCATGCACCCAGCGCTTGATCTGTCGCTTGACCGTGATCGGCAGAGGCAGCGTCGTGCTCTGGAGGAGCATGACCACGGCCAGGTCATCGCTGCGCAGGAAGCTCTGGTTGCCTCGTCTGTAGACCGTCACGATCTTCTGCTCGATCGCCTTGTCTAGGAGGCTAACCGATAGGCCGGTGATCTCGGCCGCCTCGCGGCGCGTGAGCATAGGGCTGTCGGTAGTCTTCGGCATAAAGTACTCCTTGCTAGGAGCAGTTTAGCGAACTGCTCCCCCAGCAATCAAGCACGAAGCCCGGCGCACACCGAATCGTTTGGGCTACTGCGGCCCATCAGTAGCCCAAACCCACCCAAATCGGCCCATATCCGCACGTATCAGCCGCCTCTCGGCGGCGGCACATCTGGCTTGTTAGAGCCATTTCTGCCCCTCTTTCGCTTCCTGCGCGATGTTCCTCCGGAGCGGAAGGTCGCGTGTTCGAATCACGCCGGGCGCGTGGCCAATGTGGCTTGACTGGGCGGGTTCCGGTGCTGAGCTCAGCGCATACTCAGGGTCTCCCATGGCCGCCATGTGCAGGCCCTTCGGGATCTGAAATATTCAATTGAATACTCCTCCCTCGTCCAGGCGTTCTCCTCCAGGCTACGCCGACGAGAGCCGCACCGGCAGCGTCTTCATTTGGTTGGCGAACGCCGATTCGAGGTGGGTCGGGGTGTCGATGATCTCAATCTCGGGAAAGCGCGCGAGCGTCTCCTCGAAGAGAATCCCCAGCTCCAGGCGTGCGAGCGCAGTACCCAGGCAGAAGTGCCGTCCGCCGGCGCCGAACGCCTGGTGCTCGGCGTTGCGCTTGATGTCGAAGCGTTCGGCGTCCTCGTAGCGGGACTCGTCGCGGTTGGAGGACGGGTACCACATCACGAGCTTCTCCCCCTCCCGGATGCTCTGGCCGTGCAGCTCGGTGTCGCGCGTGGCAGTCCGCGCGAAGTGGGTGAACGCGGGAAACATGCGCAACGACTCCTCGACGACGCCCGGTATCAGCGTCGGGTCCTCCACGACCTCGCGCAACTGGTCGCGGCTTTCCATCAGCGCGCGCATCCCGCTGCAGTACGTCGCCTTGGTGCTGTCGTTCCCGGCGGCCATCAGCAACAGGAAACCCATCACGATCTCGTGGTCCTGGAGCCGCTCGCCGTCGAGCTCGGCGTGCACCAGCACGCTCGTGAGATCGTCGGTCGGCGCGGCGCGACGTTCGGCGATCAGCCGCCCGCAGCGCTCGAAGACTTCGGGCACCTCGTTTTCCATCACGCTGTCGGCGCCATCCGGCGTGGCATCCGGGTCACCGGCACCGACGATCGCGTTCATCAGCCTGGCCCACACCGCGTCGTCCTCGGGGGTGAGGCCCATGAAGCTGCCGATCACACGCGCCACCACGGGCTGGGCGACGTCGTTGACGAGATCGCAGCTCTCCCGACCGGCGAGCCTGTCGAGCACTTCGGTGGCGATCGCGCGAATCGCATCCTCGTGCTCGGCGATCCGCTTGGGCGTGAAGCCGCGCTGGAAGAGCGCCTTCAGGCGGTCGTGCTTTGGGGGGTCCATCCCGATGAACATCGCCTGCTGCATCTCAAGCGACAGTCCCGTTTTCTTGGTGGCAGTGAAGCCGCCGATTTCCGAGGAGAACGTCTGCCAGTCGCGGCTGACCTCGTGCACGTCCTCGGCCGTCGTCACCGACCAGAAGCCGTCCTCGTCGGGGTACTCGGTGATGCCGTCCGACCAGTGCACCGGGCACTCCGAGCGCAGCTGCCGGAAAAGCTCGTGCGGCGGCCCCTCCCGAAAGTTCGACCGATCGCCGACGCGCGCGTTCTGCAGATCGCTTTCAACCGATGCCATTTGAGACCTCCTATGAAGTGGTGAGCATGTTGGCCGCCGTGCGGTGTGCGAGCGACATGATCGAGATCATCGGGTTCACCCCCGGCGCGGTCGGGAACGCCGAGCCGTCGCCGATCCACACGCCCTCGGTGTCGTGCAGCTCGCCGCGCCCGTCGGCGACCGAGTCCGTCGGGTCCGAGCCCATCCGACACGACCCCATCTGATGCGCGGTGAACACGGCCACGTCGTTGGCCTGCAGCGAGCCCTGTTCGATCGCGGCCAGGAACGCATCGAAGTCATCGCCCTCGCGCCAGATCAGCGGCTGCTGGTAGAAGGTGATTATCTCCGTCGCGCCGGCTGCCCGCTGGAGCCTTGCCAGCTCGACCATCGCCCTTGCGAACATGCGCGCGTCGAGCTCATCGGTCAGCGACCAGCGCGTGAGGGCGCGCCCGTGCTCGTCAAGGACAACCTCGCCCTCGCCGTGGTCGCGGGCGACAGAGATGAACGGCGCGAGGTGCTTGAACGTGCGCGCGAGTAGCTCCTTGTGCTTGTGGCCATCCTCCCAGGGCATTGACATCGCCTGGATCGCCGGCGAAGCGCCGACCGCCTCGATCAGGAAGCCGTGCTCGCCCTCGCACTCGACGAACTGGTCGGACAGCGCCGACTGGATCTGCCCGATCCAGCCCTCGATCGGCTGCTCGTAGACACCGGCGACGATCGACGCCGGGTGCAGCCGCAGGTGCTTGCCGGCCGCCGGGCCGCCGATGCCCGAGCGCAGCAACAGCGCCGGGGACTCGATCGAGCCACACGCCACCACGACAGTCGGCGCGTTTACGGTCAGGGTGCTCGTGGAGCCGTCCTCGTGCGTGACGGTCGCCTGCACGCCCGCGGCGCGACCGTCCTTGACGAGGATCCGGTCGGCGTGGGCGCCGACGACGAAGCGTGCACCCGCGTCGGCGGCGTCCTGCAGGAACGTCTTCATCGTCGACTGCTTGCAGCCCTTCTGGCAGCCGGTGAAGCAGTAGCCGCAGACGCTCGGGTCCTCGCACAAGACATCTGTGTTGCGGGTCAGCGCGCGGTGCGGATAGCCAAGCTGCTCGCACGCGTCGAGCAGCTTCTGGTGGGTGCGGTTGTGCGAGGTCGCGGTGTCGTTGACCGAGAGCCGCTCCCAAATCGCGTCGATATGCGCGTCGTAGTCGGGCTGATCGATGCCCTCGATGCCCATCGCCGCCCACTCGCGGCGGATGCGCTCAGGAGTTCGTATGCAGTTCATGTAGTTGACGACCGTGCCACCGCCCAACGTCGAACCAGCGAGGATCGCGATCGAGCCGTCCTCCGAGGCAGCCAGGCCGCCTCCCAGATAGAGCTCGAGCATGCCCGGGAGCTCGAGCTGCTTGAAGTCCGACTCGTTGCGGTATTGGCCCATCTCGAGCACGACGACGGACTTGCCCGACCTCTGCAACTCGGAGGCGATTACGCTTCCCCCCGCTCCCGAGCCCACGATGCAGACGTCGCCCGCAAGCGTTGCCGACTCGCCGGATATCTGCTCCAGCGCGATTGTCTTCGGCGCCTGTCGCGGCGAGGGCGGGGCCGAGATCGGACCCGGGTATCCGATCGCGTCCCAGTTCGGGTTGTGCCCCGACTCGTCGGGCAAACCGTAGAAGAACAGGAACGTGAGCCCCCGCAGCCGGCGGACGCCGAGCTTGGCCTCCAGACCCGAGGCAGCCACTTGGCGAAGGAGCTCGGTCCGCTCAGGGAGCGCCATGTTCGCGAAGTCCTGCGCGGCGAAGGCGTCGAGCAGCTCGCCAAAGGCCTCAACCTCCTCCGGCATCATCGACTGCGCGAGCAGCCCCTCGATCTGAGCAGGGACGCCGAGATCGGATGCTGACCGCGCGAAGAAGTCGCGCAGCACCTGCCCGCCGTCATCGACCTCGGTCGAGGGCGCAAACGTGTCACAGACCGCCCCGAGCGTCCGCCGCCGTGTATCGCTCAACACACCAACAGCCACAGCCATCTCATCATCTCCTCAGTTGGCTCCCAACGATGCACCGCCGCACATCGTTTCCAGTATGCACCCTAACGGGCTCGGGGCGGGCACGAGCGAAGCTGCGTTGAAGCTCAAGCAGGAAGAAGGCGTTCCCTACACCGAAGCCGAAGCACGCGTGAAGTACTGACCGGGATTCGCTAGGCAGATCACCCGGCGTTTGCACCCCTTGGGTGTATTCTCGGCCGATGAAGACTCGTGTCGTCGTCCTCGGAGCCGGTTTCGGCGGCCTGGAGCTGACGACGACGCTCTCTGAGGCACTGGGCGACGAGGTCGAAGTGACCTTGATCGACAAGAACGACTCGTTCGTCTTTGGGTACTCCAAGCTCGACGTGATGTTCGGCAGGACGACTCTGGACGCCGTACGCCTCCCCTATCGTGAGATCGTCAAGCCGGGTGTGCGCTTCCTGCGCGAGGCGATCACGGCGATCGATCCCGAGGCCCGCAGTGTGACCACCGAGTCCGGTGTTCACGAGGCGGATGTCCTTGTCGTGGCGCTTGGCGCCGACTACGACTTCGATGCCACGCCGGGACTCGCCGAGGGCAACGAGTTCTACTCGGTGCCCGGTGCACAGCGGCTAAGCGAACTACTCCCCGAGTTCAAGCAAGGCAGGGCGATCGTCGGTGTCTGCGGAGCGCCTTTCAAGTGTCCTCCGGCGCCGAGTGAGACCGCGCTGCTACTACACGACTATCTATTGACTCGCGGCGTGCGCGAGGACTGCGAGATTACCTTCGTCCTGCCGCTCGGGACCCCCGTCCCGCCCTCGCCGGATACTTCGCGCGCGCTGGAGGCAGCTTTCGGCGAGCGCGACATAGCGTTTGTTCCGGGCCGCCGCGTGAGCTCGGTTGACGTGGCACGCGGCGTAGCTGTGCTCGACGACGACAGCGAGTTGCCATATGACCTTTTTCTGGGTGTGCCGAAGCATCGCGCCCCTGACGTGGTCATCGAGAGCGGCATGACCGAGAACGGCTACATACCGGTCGATTCGGCGACTCTGCAGACGAGGTATCCGGGTGTGTATGCCGTCGGGGACGTCACGACCGCCGGTGTCCCTAAGGCGGGAGTGTTCGCGGAGGGAGCGGCCAGAGTGGTGGCGGCTTCGCTGATCGCGAGCATTCGCGGCGGCGAGCAGCCTGCTCCTTACGATGGGATCGGCATCTGCTTCATCGAGTTCGGCGCCGGGCGGATCGGCCGCGTGGAGGTGGACTTTCTTTCCGGGCCGAAGCCGACTGGCGTCTTTGGCGAGCCATCCGCGGCGCTCGCGGCGGACAAGCAGCGCTTCGGATCCAGCCGTCGCGCACGCTGGTTCGGTCTCTGAGCGCGACCGAACTTGCGCATACGGCAGGGTTGGCCGCTACGATCAACCTATGTGCGTTGGATGCGCAATGGCAGCTGCCTCCGCGGCCTCCGGTTTCCGGACGTGGATGCAAACCCACAACCTCGGGTGGCTCACCCCAAAACGGATTCGTGCGCTCACGATCAGCGCGATGTGCGCAGCCGGGCTTGTGTCCACGATTGGCGTCAGCGGCTCGACGCCGCCGGCAGCACACGTCACCGCGCCCGCTCAGCACGCCACCCGCTAGACACGCGAGGACCGAGCCCCGATCAAGGGCCTCGAAGGATCCAGACTGAAGCCAGGCAGGTCGCTGTAGCTACCCGCCGGCGACAGCCGGCAGGATCGTCAACTCCGCGCCGTCATCCACGGGGGTGTCCAGGCCGTCGAGGAAACGGATGTCCTCGCCGCTCAGGTACACGTTCACGAAGCGCCGCAGCGAGCCGCTCTCGTCCGCCAGGCGCTCGCTGAGACCGTCGTAGCGCTCATACAGGCTGTCCAGGACCTCGCGCACGGTCGCTCCTTCGAGTTGCGCTTCGCTCTCTCCACCGGCGGCGGCCCTGAGCTGGGTGGGGATCTTGACTGTGACGCCCATCGCGCTCAGCTCCTCGCGCCCGCGAACGCGATCGGCGCGCTCACCGGCGCGCTCTCTACGAGCGTCTCGAACTGCTCGACCGAAGGATCTATTTCGTGGGACTCGAACGTGCCACGCACCGCGTCGAGCGTCTTCAGGCCCTCGCCGGTGATGACGAGCACGACGCGCTCGTCGGGATCTATGTCCCCACGCGCCGCGAGCTTCGCCAGCACGGCGGTGGTGACGCCGCCCGCGGTCTCGGTGAAGACGCCGGTCGTCTGTGCCAGCAACGCGATGCCCTCACGAATCTCCTGGTCTGAGACGGAATCGATCGAGCCGCCGCTTTTCCTTGCTATCTCAAGCGCATACGGTCCGTCGGCCGGATTGCCGATCGCAAGCGACTTGGCGATCGTGTCGGGCTTCACGGGCTTGCAGATGTCGTGGCCGTTGGCGAATGCTGTGGCGATCGGCGAGCAGCCGTCGGCTTGGGCTCCGTTCATCTTGGGCAATTCGCCGTCGACGAGCCCGAGCTCGCGCCACTCCTCAAAACCCTTGGCGATCTTCGTGAACAGCGACCCCGATGCTTTGGGCGCGATGACACGGTCGGGCAGCTCGAAGCCGAGCTGCTCGGCGATCTCATACGCGAGCGTCTTGGATCCCTCGGCGTAGTAAGGACGCAGGTTGACGTTCACGAACGCCCAATCGCGCTCGGCCGACAGCTCGGTGCAGAGCCGGTTCACATCGTCGTAGTTGCCTTTCACCGCAACCAGTTTCGTCCCGTAGATGCCGGTCGCGAGGATCTTCTGCTCCTCCAGGTCGGCGGGAATGAACACGTAGGACTCGAGTCCCAGCGCCGCCCCGTGAGCAGCGACGGAGTTGGCGAGGTTGCCGGTGGAGGCACACGCGATCGTCTTGAACCCAAGCTCGCGCGCCCGCGTCACCGCGACCGACACGACGCGATCCTTGAAGGAGTGGGTTGGGTTGGCGGCGTCGTTCTTGACCCACACCTCGCGCAACCCGAGTCGCTTGGCGAGCCGGTCGGCCTTGATCAGCGGCGTGCAGCCGGCCGGCAGGCCGGTGCGTGAAGCCAAGCGGCCCGAGGGCCCCGGGGGTCCGTCGAGCACGGGCAGGAAGTCGGCGTAGCGCCAGATGTTCTGCGGACCGGCTTGGATGCGTCGGCGCAGCTCGTCGATGTCGTTGCCGAGACGGCTGTGGTCGTAGGCGACCTCGAGCGGTCCGAAGCAGCGATCGCAAACGTACAGCGCCTCCAGGGGGTACTCGGTACGACACTCTCTGCATCTAAGGTGTGTGACAGCCACAGGGGGCTCCTTCCATCGATTCGTCTTTGCCGGTGAACCGTGTGGCAAAGACTGGAAGCCCGCCACACATCTCTCTGGAATTGGCACCTGCCGCTCTTACACGGTGGTTGTCGGGGGTTCACTGGGCCAGGTCCCTCCACCCCTCTGGATGTGTTCAGCTATGCGAGGGGAAGTATAGGAGGCCCGAGGACGGAACACAAGACCCGTGCTCGCGGCTTTGCACGGACGATCGGTAACGCCTGTCCGCCGATGGTGTAGGGCTTGCCGTGAGCGCCAGTGTACGCCCCCAGGATCGATCGCCGTCGGAGAGCACCAACGTCTTCGAGCCGCTCACCCCGGCGAGCAAGAAGCGGATGCTGATCATCGTCAATCCGTATGCCACGACCGTCTCCGACAGGCTGCGCCACCTGGTCGTGTATGCGCTTCAAGGCCGCTACGAGGTCGATGCAGTCGACACCGAGGCGCGTGGCCACGCGATCGAGCTGTGCCGCGAGGCGGCTCACGAGGGCTATGACGTGGTGGTCGCCTTCGGTGGGGACGGCACCGTCAACGAAGCGGCCAATGGGCTGCAGGGCTCGCCCACCCCACTGACCTGCCTGCCGGGCGGATCGGCCAACGTGTACGGGAAGATCCTCGGCATCCCCGGCGAGCTTGTCGACGCGACCGAGCACCTGCTCTCGATGGCCGACGATTGGCGTCCGCGCAAGGTGGACCTCGGAGTGGTCAACGGTCGTTGCTTCACGTTCGCCTCAGGTCTCGGCTTGGACGCAAGCGTTGTTCGGCGCGTGGACTCCAACCCACACCTGAAGGCGCGCCTTGGCGCCTACTACTTCACGTGGGCGGCCGTGAGCACGTTCACCCGCCGCTACATCTTCAAACCGCCCAATCTCGCTGTTGAGATCGACGGGGAGCAATCGAGCGGGGTCACCGCGATCGTCCAGAACGGCTCGCCGTTCACCTACTTCAACGATCGACCGATCGAAATCGCCGAGGGACCGGAGCTCGATTCGGGAACTTTGCAGACGTGCGTCCTACGCCGGGCGCGACCCCACGACATGCCATCGATCGCCTTCCGTGCGTTCTCAAAGCACGCGCGGGTGATAGGCCACCGTCATGTCACAGCGCTGGGCAGCAGCGACGAGCTGACTGTTCGCTCGAGCAACGAGCAGCCGCTGCCGTTGCAGGTCGACGGAGATTTTCTGGGTGATGTGATGGAGGCGCGCTACTCGGTGCTTCCACGCGCGCTCAGCGTCATCTCCTGAGCACCCGGCTGAGACCGCCGGTCTTCAGCCTGTTCCGCCCGGCGTGACCCGGTAGGCATCGAACACCGACTCGGTGTTGCGCAGGCGCGAGATCGCGCCCTTCAGGCTCTGGGTGTCGGCCAGCTCGACAACGAAGCGGTTCTTGACCATCGGGGGGCTCGACAGGCAACGCGCTTCGAGGATGTTGGCGCCGGACTCCGAGAACGCACGCGAGAGGTCCTCGAGCAGGCGGTGGCGATCCCAGGCGTCGATGTGGATTTCCACGACAAACGAGGTCTCCTGGTCGCCCTCCCAGCCCACGTCGGTGAAGCGTTCGGGGTTGCGCTGGAGCAGTCTCGCGTTGGGGCAGTCCTTGCGGTGGATCGTGATCCCGCGACCGAGCGATATGTAGCCCACGATCGGATCGCCGGGCACCGGGCGACAGCACTTGGCCAGACGCAGCATCACGTCCTCCACACCGTCCACGACGATCCCGTACTGGCTGGAGGAGCTGGTAGCCCGCTCGCGCGGACGGCCGACCTTCAGCAGGTCGGTGGCGCTTGCCTGCCCGTCCGCCGCCTCCCCCTGCTTCAAGCGCTGCAGCACTTTGTTGACCACGACCTTCGGCGATATCTTCGACGCGCCCAGCGCGATGTAGAAATCGTCGGCCTTGCGATAGCCCATCTCGCGGATCACATCCGCCAGCAGCGCCGAGCCGGCGATCTTCTGCGCCGGCAGACCCTGCTTCTTGAGGTGTTCCTGCAACAGCTCGCGCCCGGTGTGCTCGGTGTCCTCGCGCGACTCGGCCTTGAACCACTGCTTGATCTTGTTGCGAGCCCGTGTCGTCTTGACCATCGCCAGCCAGTCGCGCGAAGGCCCGCGCTCGCGCTTGGCCGTCAGGATCTCAACGATGTCGCCCGAGCGCAGCTCGTAGTGCAGCGGCACGATCTTGCCGTTCACGCGCGCGCCTACGCAGCGGTGGCCGATCTCGGTGTGCACCTCATAGGCGAAGTCCAGTGGAGTGGCGCCGGCCGCGAGGGACTTCACCTCTCCCTTGGGGGTGAACACGTACACCTCGTCCTCGAACAGGTCGATGCGAAGGCTCTCCATGAACTCGTGCGGGTCTGACATCTCCTTCTGCCAGTCGAGCATCGAGCGCAGCCACTTCAGCTTCGCGTCGTCATCCGGCCCGCCGGAGCCGTTCTTGCTGGGCGGATGCTGCTTGTACATCCAGTGCGCCGCCACGCCGAACTCGGCCATCTCGTGCATCTCCCGCGTGCGGATCTGGATCTCCAAGGGTCGTCCCTCGGGCCCGATGATGGTCGTGTGCAGCGACTGGTACATGTTGAACTTCGGCATCGCGATGAAGTCCTTGAAGCGTCCCGGCAGTGGCTTCCACAGCGAATGGATCACACCAACCGCGCCATAGCAGTCCTTCACCGACTCGACGATCACGCGCATCGCCGTGAGGTCGTAGATCTCGTTGAACTCGCGCCCCTTCTTGGTCATCTTCGAGTAGATCGAGTAAAAGTGCTTGGCACGTCCGGCGATTTGCGCCGATATCCCCAGTATCTGCAGTTCGCTTGCCAAGTAGTCGCCGGCCTCGGCCACATAGCGCTCGCGATCCTCACGCTGCTGGGAGACCAGCTCCTTGATCTCGCGGTACTTGCGGGGGTGAAGCGTGGCGAACGCGAGATCCTCGAGCTCCCACTTGATCGCGTGGATACCGAGCCTGTGTGCGATCGGCGCGTAGATCTCAAGCGTCTCGCGAGCCTTCTCCAGCTGCTTCTGCTTGGGCATCGCGTCGATCGTGCGCATGTTGTGCAACCGGTCGGCGAGCTTGATCAGGATCACTCGCGCGTCGCTGGCCATCGCGACCATCATCTTGCGGTAGTTCTCGGCCTGCGCCTCGTCGCGTGACTGGAAGGTGATGCCGGTCAGCTTCGTGACGCCGTCCACTATCCCCGAGATCTCCTCGCCGAAGCGCTCGCGCACTTCCTCGATCGACGCGGAGGTGTCCTCTACGGTGTCGTGCAAGAGCGCCGAGCACAGTGTCTCGGTGTCAAGACGCATGCCGGCGCAGATCCGCGCCACACCGACCGGGTGCACGATGAAATCCTCACCGGACTTGCGGCGCTGGTCGGCGTGATGCTCGCAGGCGAACACGAACGCGTCTTCGACGCGCTCGCGGTCGATCTCCACCGCCACGTCGGCGGCGTGCTCTGAGACGATCGCGAACAGGTCGTCGAGCAGCCTTCGCTCGAGCTCGCTCAACTCCGCGCGGCGCGCACGCGGCGCACTCACCGACCTGGGTGGTGCGTCAACCTGGGTACGCCTGGTCTCAGTCATACCTAAATCGTAGCCTCCCGTGTCGATGTCCAGGCATCCGGGGCCCACAGACATGAAGATCTCAGAACAGGACGAGCTCGCCTGCCGGCTGGACGACGGCAATCGGCTGTGGCTGCGAGGGTTGGGCGTGGCGCAGCACCAGTCGCGGCTCGCTGACCCCTCTCCATTCGTTCACCTCGAGCACGAACGTCGCTTCGACCGGCTCGCCGTCGGCCACGCCGAGTTTGCCGTCGTTGCCAAACGCCACGGCGCGCGCGTGCGCGCCCCCCGATTCGACCGTGAAGCGAGCATGTTTGCCTTCCCCCATCGGGCGCACATCGCTCAGCACAGCGTCTGGGACCATCAGCGACACGACCGGGTTGCCACGTCCGAATGGGGCGAGCGCAGCAAGTTCCTCGGCGAGCTCCATGCCCAGCTCGGGGCCCTCGACGACCGCGTCCACGCGCTCGCGCGGGACCAGATCCCGCGCGGAGAGCACGCTCGCGGCGTGCGCGTCGAGCGCCGCCGCGAAGGCCGCCACGCGCTCGCGCTTCAGCTCGACTCCCGCGGCGGCGCTGTGGCCGCCGTAGCGCACCAGTTGCTCCGAGCACGCCGTCAGCCCCTCGAGCAGGTCATACCCCTCGATCGAGCGCCCCGAGCCGCGGGCGCCCTCGCCATCGAGTGAGAGCAGCACCACCGGGCGGCGATAGCGCTCGGCCAGGCGCGAGGCAACGATCCCGATCACTCCTGGATGCCAGCCCTCTTCAGCGAGCACGAACGCCGAGCGTCGATCCCCGTCCTCCGTCTGCTCGATCTGCGCTTCGGCCTGAAAGCGAATCGCCTGCTCGGTGTGCCTGCGTTCGCTGTTGGCGCGATCGAGCTCCTCCGCCACCTGCGCGGCCCTGATCGGATCGGTCGTGAGGATCAGCTCGAGCGCGGCGTCGGCTCGATACAAGCGCCCGGCGGCGTTGATGCGGGGAGCCAGCCCAAACCCCACAGCCCGCTCGTTGACCTTCCCCGGCTCCACCCGCGCAACCGTCATCAGCGCGCGCAAACCTGGCTTGGTGGTGTTGGCCAGTGCCTGCAAACCGCGGCGCGCGAGGCTGCGGTTCTCGCCCACCAGCGCCACCACATCCGCGATCGTGGCAAGCGCGACGAGATCGAGGTCCTCGTCGATATCGTGCCGATCGTGCCCGGCGGCATCGAGCGCGGCCTGGGCGAGCTTGTGGGCGACCGCCGCGGCGCAAAGCTCGGCGCAGGGATATCCGCACAGGCCTGGATGCACGATCGGGGCGTCCGGGAGCACGCCGTCGGCCCGTGGCAGGTGATGGTCGCTGACAATCGCATCGATCCCCAGCGAGCGTGCCAGCGCAACCTCCTCGACCGCCGTGATCCCGCAGTCGACGGTGATCAAGAGCTGCGTGCCTTGCGCGCGGTTCTCGCCGTGCCTGCTGGCAAGCCGTCGAACGGTCGCCGCGCTCAGGCCGTAACCGTCGGTCGCCCTGTCGGGCAGATACCAATCGACCTGCGCGTCGAGCTTGCGCAACGCGCGCACGAGTATCGCGGTGGCGCACACCCCGTCGACGTCGTAGTCGCCGTGGATCGTGATCGGATTGCCCGCGCGCACGTGCCCGAGGATCGCCTCGGCTGCATCCCGCAGGCCCGCGAACGCGCTCAACTCATGGCGCTCGTCGGCCGCCAGGAACGCCCGTGCTCGCTCCGGGTCGCCGTAGCCACGGCGAACCAGCACTTGCGCGAGCGCATCGCTCACCCGCAGCCGCTCGCGCAGACGAGCGACGTCCCGCTCGCTGCAATCGGGGATATCGAAGCGGACCATCGTGCGCCCACACTACGGGGCGCACTAGACGGAAGCCTTGAGAGCGCTGCAGCTCAGGCGCTGCGTCCGGCGGCCGGTGCGCTGCTGCGCCGGATTCCCTCGAAGTAGACCGCCGCGATGCCGATCACAGCGCCCGGCGCCGCATAGAGAACGACTGCGATGTCGGTCGTTTTCAGACCGGGCACGTGAAAGGAGGACGTCTTCAGCCCGTAGATCAAGAGTCCCGTGAAGATCGCACCGACGAGCGAGCCGATGAAGGCGCCGACGATCCCGCCCCAGAAACGGTCGGGCAGCCAGATCGTGAAATGCCAGATCGAAAGACCCACCATCACCCAGCCGAGCATTCCCATCAGCGAGGCCTCCTGTGGGTGCGGTCGATATTCGCGTACAGGTCCATCAACGAGACCTCCCGTGTTTTCTGTTGCGCGACCTGCGCGACTTCTCGCGCCGTGGCGCGCTGTCCTTCATCACAAGGTCCTCGGGCGTCAGGTCGGCCGCCGGATCGCGCGGCGGCGCCTCCTTGTCCCGCTCGCCTGGCTCATCCGGCTGCTCGACCCGCGGCTTGCTCGCACGCCCGCGGCGACGCAAGCCGACGCCGGCACGAGCGCCTGTGGAGCTTCCGACACCAGGCTGCTCGGCGAGCTCGGGCTCGATATCGCGCACCAGCTCGTCAAACTCCTGCTTTGAAAGTTGCTCGCCGGGATCGTCGGGGGCGCTCGCGCCTCCGCGCCCACCACGCTTGGCCTTCGGCGCGGGCTCCACGTCGACCGGCCCCTCCGCGGCGGTCGCATACGCCGGCACGTAGCCAAGATCGCGTTCGATCCGCGCACGGCGGTTGCGATAGACGCCTTCGCGCTCCTTCCAATGGGTCAGCACCGGCGAGGCGATGAAGATCGAGGAGTACGCGCCCGATGCGATACCGACCATCATCGCGAACGCGAAGTCCTTCAATGTCGACCCCCCGAACAGCAGGATCGCCGTGACCGGCAGCAGCGTGCAGAAGCTCGTGGCCAGCGAACGTGTCAGAACCTCGGACATCGAGCGGTTGACGATCTGCGAGAACGCCGCGCGCGGCATTCGTGGCACGTTCTCGCGCACGCGGTCGAACACGATGATCGTGTCGTACATCGAATAACCGAGAATCGTCAGCAGAGCCGCCACCGTCGAGGTCGTCACTTCCCTTCCGGTGAGCGCATACACGCCGGCGGTGATCAGCAGGTCGTGCATCAGCGCGATCAGCACGGGCACGGCGTACTTCCACTCGAATCGCAGCGCGATATAGATCGAGATCACCAGCAGCGATGCGATGATTGCGAGGATCGCGCTTTTGGCGACCGTCTTGCCGAACGTCGGCCCGATCGAGGTGCTCGAGAAATTCTTGGTGCCCGGCGAGCGCGGCCCCGATCCGAATTTGGTGTCGAGATCGGATTGGATCCGCACGACCTTTTCGGGGCTCAGCTTCTTCAGGGAGATCTGGTAGCCCTGGCCGCCGATGCCCTTGTTCGAGTACTTCTGGACCTCGGCGTCCGGGTAGCCCGCGGCGGACATCGCCGACTGGACTTCGTTCTCGCTCACCGACTTGACGAAGCTGGTTTGGATGCGTGTGCCGGAGGTGAAGTCGATACCCAGGTTGAGGCCCTTGCCGCCGATCGCAAGCGCGCCGATCATCAGGATGCAGCCCGACAGCGAGAAGAACCAGCGCGAGGCGCCCATGAAATCGAAGGTCCATTTGCGCTTGCGCTTGCTGGCGCCCAGCAGCGCGGGGTGCGACACCGCCCGCGAGCGCCCCATCGTGCCGAGCGCCGCCTGTGTGGCGAGCACGGCCGTGAACAGTGTCAGCATCGTGCCGATCCCGAGCGTGAACGCGAAGCCCTGCACTTCGGCGGTCGCCAGCGCGAACAGGATGAACGCGGTCATGAACGTCACCACGTTGGCATCCACGATCGCCGCGAAGCCGCGCTTGTAGCCCGTCGCGATGCCCGCCGCGATCGAGCGCCCGCCACGGATCTCCTCCTTGATGCGCTCGAAGATCACGATGTTCGCATCCGCCGCGATGCCGATCGTCAGGATCAGGCCCGCAATTCCGGGCAACGTCATCGTGATCGGGATCAGCTTGATCAGGGCGTAGAAATAGATCCCGTAGATCAGCAGCCCGCCGACCGCGATCGCCCCGAGCACGCGATAGAAGGCGAGCAGGAACAGGCACACGACCGCCAGGCCGACGAGCCCCGCGATCAATCCCTGTTTGAGGGCGGTCTTGCCGAGCGTGGCCGATACCTGCGACTGGGAGATCAGTTCGAGCTTGATCGGCAGCGCGCCGGACTGAAGCTCGTCGGCCAGGTTCTGCGCCGAGGTGAGCGTGAAGCCGCCGGATATCTCCGATCCGCTGGTCGGGTCGATCCCTTCCGGGTACTGGGTGTAGTCGATCGACGGCGCCGTGATGATCTGGTTGTCGAGTACGACGGCGAAGTGCTGCAGCGCGTCTTCCTTGCGCACCCCCGGCAGAGCCGCCGCTTCGCCGCGCTGGGCGATTTCCCTGGTCACACGTTGGAAGGTTTTGCCGCCGCTGGAGCTGAATTCAAACGTGACATCCGGCTGGCCGGTGTTGGTGTCGGTGTTCTGGGTCGGGTTCTTGATGTCGTTGCCTTCAAGCGCCGGGTCGTCGTTGAGCACGTACCAGCTTTCGGGCGAGGCCTCGGTGACCTTGCCGTCGGTGCCGGTGACCGGGGTGGCCTGGGCCAGCACCGTGCCGGGGTTGACGCGCACCGCCTTGGTCTTCTTGGCCTTTGGCGGCGCGGGATACAGCTCCGATTCGGTGTTGTCGGGACCCCTCAGCACCTTTTTGGTGGCCGGTTCGAGCAGATACCACTGTCCATACAGGCATCCGCCGACCTGCGCGGGCGTGCAGCCACGCTCGTAGGTGGTGTCGTTTTTGCGGAGGATCGGCTTGCGCTTGAGCGCGCGCTGCACCGCTTCGTACTCCGGCAGGCCAGTCGCGTAGGTGGCGGGACTGGGTCCACCGGTCACCTTCGGTTCGGTCGGCGCCGGTTGGCCGTCAGGGCCGATCACGTTGGGCTCCCAGTCGTAGAAGAACAGCTGGGCGGTCTCGCCGACCTGTTCCTGGGCGCGCTGAGCGTTGTTGACGTCCGGCAGCGACACGTCGATTTCCTTTTCGCCCGTGCGCTGGATTTCCGGCTGTGCCACACCGAGCTGATCCACGCGCTTGCGCATGATCGCGATCGCGCGGTTCAGCGATTCGGGGTCGACCTTCGCCGCCGCGGTTGCCTGGCCCTCGTAGATCAGCTGCACGCCTCCCTTCAGATCCAAGCCCAAGCGCGTGGGCTTGCTCACGATCACCACGAGCGAGGCGATCACGAGGCCCGCGACGATCAACAGGACGAAGGCGTTTCGGCGGCGGCTACCCATTCTTTCCAGCCTACCTGTCGGGGGTCAGCACGAGCAGCAGCCCGCCCTCGTCGGTGTCGTAGGCGGGAAACATGTCGGCCTTCGCGGTCGCTTCCACATCGCGCTCGCCGCTGACTCGCACCGGCACGTCGAGCGCGCGCACGCCCCACTCGAGCACTGTTTCCACCGGATCGTCGCCGTTTGAGAAGGTGAGACCGAGCACCTGCTCGACGCGCTGGCCGATCACGCCCTCCTCCTCCAGGCCCGTGAACGCGAACGAGTTGCGACCGCAGCCGATCACGCGACCCTCGCCATCACACACGAAGAATGCCGCGTCCGGGGCCGGGTAGTAGTCGTCGAGCAGCTCGAACAGGAAGGCAAAGCCGCACTTGGCGCAACCCTTGCGCTGGCGCGTGAAGCCGATATTGCGGTCGACCTCGCTCGTGCGGTGTCCGCAGTTTGGGCAGATGAATGGATGAGCCATGGGACTTCACAGAGTAGG
This sequence comes from uncultured Solirubrobacterales bacterium, assembly GCA_963831725.1. Taxonomy (GTDB): domain Bacteria; phylum Actinomycetota; class Thermoleophilia; order Solirubrobacterales; family Solirubrobacteraceae; genus Palsa-744. The sequence continues at coordinate 825,692 of CAWHRF010000004.1, read as the reverse complement.
GGAGCCGGACAGCCGACGTGCGACCGGGCCAACATCGAGCTTGCTCCCGCTAGAACAGTGCGCTTGAACGAGGCTCCGGGGTCGGTGGATCGATCTCGAGGTGTTGGAAGGCGGCGGCCGTCGCGACCCTGCCGCGCGCCGTGCGCTTGATCAGGCCCTGCTGAAGCAAGAACGGCTCATATACGTCCTCGATCGTGTCCTGCTCCTCCTCGACGGCGACCGCGAGCGTCGAGAGGCCGACCGGTCCCCCGTCGAACTTGACGCAGATCGCCCGCAGGATCTCGCGGTCGAGACGATCGAGGCCGCGCTCGTCCACCTCGAGCAGTTCGAGTGCTCCCTGGGCCGCATCGGCGCTGACGATCCCATCCAGGCGCACCTCGGCGTAGTCGCGCACACGCTTGAGCAGGCGGTTGGCCACGCGCGGGGTGCCGCGGCTGCGTGCGGCGATCGCGCGCGCGCCGTGCTCGTCGATCTCGATTTGCAGGATCGCCGCCGAGCGTGTGACGATCTCGACCAGATCCTCGGTGCCGTAGTGCTCCAGGCGTGCGTGGATCCCGAAGCGGTCGCGCAGCGGTGTGGTGAGCAGGCCCGTGCGGGTGGTGGCGCCGATCAGCGTGAACTGCGGCAGCTCGAGCGTCACGATCCGCGCACCGGCGCCCTGCCCGACGGTGATCGGCAGGCGCCGGTCCTCCATCGCGGGGTAGAAAGTCTCCTCGAGCGTGCGCGGCAGACGGTGGATCTCATCCACGAAGAACACGCTGCCGGGCTCAAGCGCAGTCAGAAACGATGCGATGTCACCCTTGCGCTCCAGCGCCGGCCCGGCCGTCTGAATGAACGGCACGTCAAGCTCGCTCGCCACGATCTGTGCGAGCGAGGTCTTGCCCAGTCCTGGAGGCCCGGCGAGCAACAGGTGGTCGAGTGCCTCTTTGCGGGCGCCGGCGGCCTCGATCGCCACGGCGAGCTGTTCGCACAGCGTCGACTGTCCCACGAACTCCTCCAGGTTGCGCGGACGCAATGAGCGGTCAAGCTCGTCCTCTGGCGTCAGATAGGGGGTTTGGATGCGAGTCGTCTCAGTCATGCTCATGCCGCCCTCGCTGTGCGCAGCGCGCCGGCGATCAGCTCCTCGGCGCTCTCGCCGCCTGCTTGTCCCCCATCATGGGGGGCGCCCTCCCGGATGTCGGCGTCGCGCAGCAGTTGCTCGGCTTCGGCGGGGGTGTAGCCAAGCGCGAGCAGCCCCTCGTGAGCGAGCGCCCGCGGTCCCTCGCCGCGATGAGCGAAGATCGGCCCGTCGGGGTGACCGTCCACCTCCACCTTCTCGCGCAGCTCCACGATGATCCGCTCGGCGGTGCGCTTGCCGATGCCGGGCACCGACTGGAAACGAGACGCGTCCCCGCCGGCAATCGCCGCGATCAGCTCACGCGGAGGGCCACTCGAGAGAACGGCAACCGCGACCTTTGGGCCGACCGCCTGCACCGACAGCAGCATCAGGAACAGGTCCCGCTCCTGCTCGGAGTGAAAGCCGTGCAGCAGCAGCGCGTCGTCGCGTACGACCAGGTGGGTGTGCAGCGTGCTCTGCCCACCGACGGCGGGAACGTGACGCAGGGTCTCCGCCGAGACGGCAGCGCGATAGCCGACGCCTCCGCACAGGATCACGACATGATCGGCGCGGCGGATCGCCACCTCTCCACGCAGCAGCGAGATCATCTGGCCAGTGTCCCGTCGGCGGCCGCGAGAGCACGCGCGCGAGAATTCTCGAGCGGAGCGCAGTTGATGTGACAGACGGCCACCGCGAGCGCATCCGAGGCGTGGTCGCTCACCGGCGCGTGAGGCAACGCCAACAGCGTCTGCACCATGCGCGCGACCTGATCCTTGGGTGCACGCCCGTGGCCACACACGGCGGACTTGACCTTCTGTGGCGTGTAGCTGGTGCACTGAAGGGCCCGCTGTCCGGCGGCGAGCATCACCACGCCGCGCGCATGGCCGACAGCAAACGCGCTGCGCACGTTCTGGCCGAAGTACAGCTCCTCCAACGCCACCGCGTCGGGCTCGTGCTCGTCGAGCAGGGCCTCGATCGCCGCGTGGATGTCAGTCAGACGCCGCTCGTGTGGGATGCCGGCGCGCGTTTGGATCACGCCGCCGTCAAGTGCGGCAAGGCGCCCGTGAGAGCGCGTCACGACCCCGTAGCCGGTGTTGGCGAGGCCGGGGTCTATGCCGAGAACGATCATCAACTGAAGGATTCTGCGCGGCGCCCCGGACGCCTGCCCGTGAGCGACTCAACCCCAGGTGCGCCACGGAGCGTTGCCGGCTGCCCACAGGTCGTTGAGCGCCACGGCATCCTTGTAGGTGTCCATGCACTCCCAGAAGCCCTCGTGGCGATGGGCGCGCAGCTCGCCCTCGCCCGCCAAGCGCTGCAGTGGCTCGCGCTCGAGCACGCTGTCGTGAGCAAGATAGTCGAGCACACCCCGCTCGAAGCAGAAGAAGCCACCGTTGACCCAGTGCTCTGAGCGTGGCTTCTCGCGAAAGCCGAGCACGCGCCCGTCGCGATCGTCCAGCTCGGTGACGCCGAACTGCAGCTGCGGTCGCACGACGGTCATCGTCGCCAGGTGCCCGTGGGCGCCATGGAAGTCCAGTAGTCGCACCGGATCGACGCTTGCCAGCCCGTCGGCGTAGGTCGCGCAGAAACGCTCGCCGTCAAGGCGCTCGGAGAGCAGCTTGATGCGCCCGCCCGTGGGCGTGTCTAGGCCGGTGTCGACGCATTCCACGCGCACCCCGTCCGGCCAGTCTGTCTCCTTGGCAAACCCTCCGATCAGCTCGCCCTTGTAGCCGGTGGCGAGCAGAAAGCGCTCGAAGCCATGGGCGGCGTAGAGCCGGATCACGTGCCACACGATCGGCAGCCCGCCGATCTCCACGAGCGGCTTCGGAATCTCCTGGGTGTGCTCTCGCAGTCGTGTGCCCCGCCCACCGCAGAGGACTACGACGGCGGGTCTATCCGGCAACGCGCTCGAGCACGTCGGCGGGTACGTCGAAGTTCGCGTACACGGCGTCTACGTCATCCAGCTCTTCGAGCACGTCGATCAGCTTCATCAGGCTCCTCGCGTGACCCTCGTCGATCGGCACCTGGCTGGAGGGGACATAGGCGAGCTCGGCGCTCTCGATCTCAACGCCCGCCTGCTCCAGTGCGTCGCGGACGGCCGTGAAGTCGGCGAGCTGGGTGACGATCTCAACGACGTCCTCATCCACGGAGATGTCCTCGGCGCCCGCCTCCACCGCGACCATCAGATCGTCTTCGGAGTAGCGCGAGGCGTCGACTGCGATCGTGCCCTTCTTCTCGAACAGGTAGCCCACCGAGCCGGGCTCGCCGAGGCTGCCGCCGTACTTGGAGAAGCCGTGACGCACGTCCGCACCGGTGCGGTTGCGATTGTCCGTCAGAGCCTCGACCAGCACCGCCACCCCGCCTGGCCCGTAGCCCTCATAGAGAACGGTCTCGATCGCGTCGGCCTCGCCACCCTCCCCCGTGCCTTTGGCGATTGCGCGCTCGATGTTGTCCTTGGGCATCGACGCGGCCTTGGCCTTGGCGATCGCGAGCGCCAGTGGCGCGTTGCCGATCGGATCGCCGCCACCGTCGCGGGCGGCCACCGTGACCGCGCGCGCAAGCTTGGTGAATTGCTGACCGCGACGAGAGTCGACGATCGCCTTCTTGTGCTTGATCGAAGCCCACTTGGAATGTCCTGACATAGCCGGGAAGGATACTTGGGAGGCCGCACCTCTAGGATGAGCGACCGCATGGCGATCGACCCCGGCATCTTCAAGGCGTATGACATCCGCGGCCTCTACGGCGAGCAGATCGACGGCGAGACGGCGTTTGCGATCGGGCGCGCGTTCGCACGGGTGCTCTCCAAACTCTCGGGCAAGCCGACGACCGAGCTGCGCGTGGGACTCGGCCGCGACATGCGTCTGACCGCTCCCGAGCTTGCGCGGCACTATTGCGAGGGGCTGCTCACCGAGGGCGCCGATGTGCTCGACGCCGGGCTCATCGGCACCGAGATGCTGTATTTCCTAGTCGGCTCGCGCGAGCTTGACGGCGGGCTGATGTGCACCGCTTCGCACAACCCCAAGGCATACACAGGCGCAAAGCTCGTGCGCAATGGAGCGATCGCGCTGTCGGGAGACGCCGGCATCCAGGACATCCGGCAGACGATCGAGCAGGGCTTGGACGCCCCAGGGGGTGCAGACGGCACACAGACCCCACCCCCGCGTGGTGCTTTGCAGGAGGTCGATGTTTACGAGGAGTTCCAGGCGGTGGCGCTTGAAATGATCGACCCGGAAGCGATAAGGCCGCTGAAGGTCGTGGTGGACGGCGGCAACGGGATGGCCGGCCCGATGGTGGGGCCGCTGCTGAGGCGGCTGGGACTCGAGCTGACCGAGACCTACTGGACCCCGGACGGCAACTTCCCCGGTCACGAGCCCAACCCGCTGCTACCCGAGAACCGCACGTTCATCGTCGAGAAGGTCATCGAGACCGGCGCCGATCTGGGGATCGCGTGGGATGGAGACGCCGACCGCTGCTTTTTCATCGATGACACCGGCGAGTTCGTCGACGGCGACTTCCTCACGGCGCTGCTGGCCGAATCGCTGCTGCGCAAAAACCCAGGCTCGGCGATCCTGTACGACGTGCGAGCCAGCTGGGCGGTGCCCGACACGGTCAGGCGCGCGGGCGGGGAGCCCTACATCAATCGCGTGGGCCATGCGTTCTTCAAGACGCGAATGCGCGAGGAGGGCTCGCTGTTCGGTGGCGAGGTCTCAGGTCACTACTACTTCCGCGACTTCTACTGCGCGGACTCGGGCACGATCCCAGCGTTGTTGATCCTCGAGCAGCTCTCGCTGACAGGCAAGCGGCTCTCAGAGCTGCTGGAGCCCTACCGAGAGCGCTATTTCATCTCCGGTGAGATCAACAGCGAGGTGGCAGACCAGCAGGCAAAGATGCAGGAGATCGCCGAGCGCTACTCCGATGCGAAGCAGAGCCGGCTCGACGGGGTGTCGATCGACTACGAGGATTGGCATTTCAACGTGCGGCCGTCCAACACCGAGCCGTTGCTGCGGCTGTGCTTGGAGTCGTTGCGCTCGCACGAGCACATGCAGAGCGCCCGCGATGAGGTGCTCGAGCTGATCCGCTCGTGAGCGTGCACGTCCGTTTGCACGCGGCGAGGCGAGCGCGACCCTCGCGAACAGCGATCGGATCTTGAGCGACGCCGGGCAAGCGCTTGCCGGCGCGGCTGAGCGCGGAGTGCACTGTCTCGCAGTGCCCACACCGTTTGCGGTGGGTCGTGTCAACTGCTACCTGATCGAGGACGATCCGCTCACGCTGCTGGACGCGGGACCGAACTCGGCCACCTCGCTGACCACGCTCGAAGCGTCGCTCGCCACACACGGCCGCCGCGTCGAGGATCTGCAGCGGATCGTGGTGACCCACCAGCACATCGACCACATCGGCCTTGTGGAGATCCTCGCCAAGCGCTCGGGCGCCGAGGTGTGCGCGCTTGACAGGCTCGCGCCATGGCTTGCCGACTACAAGCATCGGATGGAGGAGAACGACAGTTTCTCGGCGGAGATCATGCTGCGCAACGGGATCCCGCAAGACGTCGTGTATGCACTGCGCTCGGTGTCGGCGAGCTTCCGCGCGTGGGGTGCCGCGGCCCATGTGACACGCCCGCTCGCCGAGGGCGAGCTGCTGCAATTCGCCTCGCGCAACTGGCGCGTTTTGCATCGCCCGGGCCACTCCCCCTCCGACACGGTGTTCTTCGACGAAGCCTCGGGCGAGCTGTTCGGCGGGGATCATCTGCTCAAGCGCATCTCCTCGAATCCGTTGATCTCAAGGCCGCTTGAGTCACCATCGGCCGGTGGGGGCAGCGGGGAGAAGCAGCGAGTGGCGGCGTCTTTGGATGAAGACTCGGCGCAACGTCCGCGCGCGCTCATGAGCTACCTGGATTCCTTGGCCCAGACGCGTGAAATGGAGCTAAGCGTCGTGTTCGGCGGCCACGGCGAGCCGGTGGAAGACCATCGCGCTTTGATCGAGGAGCGCTTCAGGATGCACGAGCGTCGCGCGGACAAGCTGCATGGGCTGATCGCGAAGCGTCCGAGTAATGCATATGAGTTGGCTCAGGAGATGTGGGGCAACGTGGCCGTCACGCAGGCTTTCCTGACGCTCTCCGAGGTGCTTGGCCACGTGGATCTGCTGATCGACGAAGGCCGCGTGGCCGAGCGCGAAACGGACGGAGTGGTCCGCTTCGAAGCCGTTTAGATAACCCTTGAAACAGTAGAGTACAATAAACTCCATGGCTCCTAACGAGGAGGGAGGGTCATGGAGAGCACCACCTCGAATCCACACCTGAACGTGTTCGAGCCCTATCGCGAGCTGTCGCGCGGGCACGAGGACCAGCTCACCCGTGCGGCGATGATCGTGCTGCGGCTCGTGCCGCTCGCACGCGAGGCGTTGCTGGCCGCGATCGGCGAGCCGTCGCAGAGCCAGCTTCCCGACTGCATCGTGGACATGCAGGCCACCAACATCGTCGATCCCTCAGAGGAAAACCTGGCCGCCGGCGAGGTGCAGCGGGGACGCCTGGTGAGCGTCTTCCTGACACCCGACACCGAGCCGTTCGAGCTGGCCGAAGATGTGAGCGACACCGATGAGAACCAGCGCTTCGACGGGGTGCTGCGCTTCGACCCCGACCTCGTGGTGGTGCTGGAGAGCAAGGTGTGTCGCCGTTGGGCACGACGCAACGGACACCGGGTCGCCGAGCTGAACCTCGGCGGCACGCGCTTTGCGCAGCGGCGCACGAGCCTGTTGCGCTGGCACGACCTGCTGGAGTCGTGGTGGCGGCTGGTCGAGCTCGGCGTGCTCGGACCCGCCGAGCAGGCGATCGTGAAGGACGTGCTCTCCTACGCCCACCAGGACTTCGGCCAGCTTTTGCCGTTCGGAACCCTGCGCCGCGTCGGCAGCGATCCCGTCAGGCGCAAGTGGCGGCTGCGCTCGCTGTTGCGCGAAGCCACCGGGATCGTGCCCGAGCGGGCGGGCCTCGTGCACGTGCGCCTGGACGCGGCGCTCGGGGTGCTCTCCCTGCAGCGGGCGGCGCTGGACATCGAGGAGGAGCGGCTCACACTGCACCTGTGGCCCGGCGAGCTGAAGGTGCAGGCCGAGCAGCTGTACGCCGGCGGGCACGCCGAGAGCCTGTGTGAGCTGCTCGGCGAGGACGGCCCCGGAGCGTGGCAGGTCAAGCCGCAGCCGCTGCTGGGCTTTCGCAACGCGCCGGTGCGCACACGCGTGTATCTCACCTGCCGCTTGGACGCGGCCGAGTATGCGCGTCGCTGGCAGGGCGAGGACTGGAAGCAGGTGGGCGCCCACCATCGCAACCACATCCTCCCCGAGCTGTGGCCATGGCTGCTGGAGCGCGGCTACGCCTCAGAGTGCGACCGCGCGCGCCTGGACCCGTTCCTGCACGCGCTCGGTAGGCGCTTTGCGCACCTGCGTCCGAGCATCCACGTGTCGCGCTCGTGGGACTGGAACGAAGCCGAGCGCCTCGACGACGAGGGACTCATGGCGAGCGAGATCCACGACGCTCTGAACCGTGTGCTGAGCCTGCTGGGCGAGCCGCAGCTGCCGCTCACCCTTCAGCCGAGCGAGGTGGAGCCGGAGCCCGCGCCGCTACTGGCCGCGACATCCGAGAGAAACAGCCGGTGAAGGCGATCGTCGTGCCCCAGCTCGGTGTGGAACGCGACGGCCGTCACACGACCCTGGCGGGCGGCGACCGGATGGCCGTCGAGCACCGCGAGGATCTCCACGCCCGCGCCGTGCTCGGCGATCCACGGGGCGCGGATGAACACTCCCCGCAGCGGCCCTCCCTCGATGCCGCTCACCGGCAGATCGGCCTCGAAGCTGCGTAGCTGACGGCCGAAAGCGTTGCGCTCGGCGAGGATGTCCATGATCCCCAGGTGCTCGCGGTCGAGCATGATCAGCCCCGCGCAGGAGCCGAGGATCGGCATCCCCCCCACCCCACCGCCGCGTGCCGCGAACTCCCGCAGCGGCTCGGCAAGTCCCTCTCGCTCGATGCCGAGGGTCATCGTGGTCGACTCCCCGCCGGGGATCACCAGTCCGTGAAGGCCGTCGAGGTCCCGTGGCACACGCACCTCGCGCACGGTGGCGCCGAGACCGCGCAGCACGCGCCCGTGCATCTCGAAGTCGCCCTGAAGCGCGAGCACACCGATCACGGGAGCGCTCCCCGGCGGTTCTTCCATCCTCGGTGCTACCAGCCGCGTTGGGCAAGGAGCTGCTCGTCGGCAAGCTTCGAACTCTCGAGGCTCACCATCGCCGGGCCAAGCCCACGTGAGGCTGCGGCGATGCGCTCGGGGTCCTGCCAGTGGGTTGTGGCCTCCACGATCGCACGGGCGCGCGCCGGCGGATCGTCTGACTTGAAAATGCCCGAGCCCACGAACACCCCTTCGGCGCCGAGCGCCATCATCAAAGCCGCGTCGGCCGGGGTGGCGATGCCTCCGGCGCAGAACAGCACCACGGGCAGTTTGCCCTCCCTCGCGACCGCGCGCACCAGGTCAAGTGGCGCCGCGTGGAGCTTGGCGGCGGAGGCAAGCTCAGACTCCTGGAGCGCTGAGAGGCGACGGATCTCGCCGGCGATGCCGCGCATGTGGCGTACCGCCTCCACGATGTCGCCGGTGCCGGCCTCGCCCTTGGAGCGAATCATTGCGGCACCCTCCCCGATGCGCCGCAGCGCCTCGCCGAGATTGGTGGCGCCGCACACGAACGGCACTTTGAACGCCCACTTGTCGATGTGGTTGCTCTCGTCCGCGGGCGTGAGCACCTCGGACTCGTCGATGTAGTCGACCTCGAGCGCCTCCAGCACTTGGGCCTCGACAAAATGGCCGATCCGCGCCTTGGCCATCACGGGGATCGTGACGACCTCCTGGATCCCGGAGATCATCTCCGGGTCGGACATGCGCGCGACTCCCCCATCGCGGCGGATGTCGGCGGGCACGCGCTCGAGCGCCATCACCGCGGCGGCCCCCGCGTCCTCGGCGACCTTCGCCTGCTCAGGCGTCACCACGTCCATGATCACCCCGCCCTTGAGCATCTCTGCCAGGCCGCTCTTGACGGTGAATGTCGCCTCGTCGCGCATGTTCATGATCTTATCCTGACCGGTACATGCAGACTCGGCCCGCCCCCGCATACTGCGTGCGAGCCTCGGGGACCGGTCGATGCATACGTATGCCTATCCCTATATCCCGGTCGGTGCATGCACCGACCGGCCGGACCGTACATGTACGGTCCGGGACAGGGTCGCATGCGACCCTGTCTTCCCCGAAGTGGAAAGATAAAAGGTCCCGCCCCCGCCCCGACTACTTCAGCCGGAAAGCCTTGATGCGGTCGTCGTACTGCGCCGTGTCCTTCGCGTACACCCCGTAAGCCAAAGCTTGGATCAGGCTCAGTAGAGCGGTATGCGAGCGCACGTAAGCCGGGCTGTTCGAGGAGTAGTAGAGCTTTATCTGCGCGAGCTTCGCCACCTCGGAGAGGGTCGCGTCGGTGATCGCCGCGGTACGCGCCTTGCGGTGACGCGCGAGCTTCATGGCGCGCACAACCAGCGGGTGCGGACGGCCCGCGGACAGGCCGATCACAAGCGTGCCCTGGTCGATCCGCCCGAGCCTGCTGAGCGCCTCCTGCGACGGGCTTGCAACCACGTCCACGCGCAGATCGAGCAACATCAGCAGGTGGCGCATGTAGCTCGCGAAGAACGCCATCTGGTCGGTGCCCGCCACCATCACCTTCTCGGCGCCCACGATCGCCTCGGTGAGCTGCTCGACGGCTGGGCGCGAGACCTTGCGCGCGGTCTCCTCCACGTTCAGGTGGTCTGCCGCCAGCGCGGTCTCGAACTCGTTCTGATCGAGCGAGAACAGCGGCGCAGAATTCTCAGAGGAGCCGTTTGCCTGCGGAGCCGCATGAATCCGGCGGTACTCTTCGCGTGCAGCCGCCTGCAACTCGGGGAAGCCCTCGAAGCCGAGCGCTTGCGAGAAGCGCACGACCGTGGAGCTCGAGGTGTTAGCGCGGCGCGCAAGCTCCTCGGCGGTTTGGAATGCCGCCTCGTCGAGATGGTCGACGATGTACTGGGCCACATCCTTCTGTGAGCGCGAGCACTCCTCAAAACGCGTCTGGATGTACAGCGAAAGACTCTGGTGCTCGCCGAAGCCTCCGACGGATGGCTTCTCTGTTGGTGGGGTCGCAAGTCGTCTCATCGGCGCATTTGTTCGACGGGTGCGCCCCACACTCCTTTAGAGCCTCGGTCAAAAGACGCCCTATGTGCTCTGCAACTGTGTGGCCAGCTCCACGAAGTACTCGAGCGAGTGCGGGTTCGCCAGCGACTCGACGCTCGCCGCCTCGCTCGGCACCGCGCCCATCAAGATCCGCTTGACGGGAACCTCCAGCACCTTGCCCGAGAGCGTGCGCGGCACCTCGGCGATCTGCAGTATCTGGTTGGGCACGTGCCGCGGCGAGCAGTCCTCGCGAATGTGCTGCTTGATGCGTATCTCGAGCTCCGGGTCCAGCCGCACATCCTCGCGCAACACCACGAACAGGATCATCCACAGCTCCTCGGCGCCCGCGCGAGGAATGTCGACCACGAGCGCGTCCACCACCTGCTCGATCGCCGCGGTCGCGCGATAGATCTCACTCGTGCCCATCCGCACGCCCTGACGGTTGATGGTCGAGTCCGAGCGACCGTAGATCACCGCGCCGCCGCGCTCGGTGATGCGGATCCAGTCACCGTGACGCCAGATGCCCGGGTACATGTCGAAATAGCTTTCGCGATAGCGCTCGCCAATCCGGTCGCTCGGACCCTGTGGGTGGTCATCCCACAGATACAGCGGCATCGACGGCAGCGGCTGGGTCAGCACCAGCTCACCCAGCTCCTCTGTCAGCGACCTGCCCTGCTCATCCCAGGACTCGACCGCGCAGCCGAGCGCGCGACACTGGATCTCGCCCTCGTACACCGCCAGCAACGGACAGCCGCCAACGAATGCGGTGCACACGTCGGTGCCGCCGCTGGTGGAGAACAGCCAGATGTCGCTCCCGACATGGCGATACACCCACTGAAAGCCCTCGGGTGCCAACGGCGAGCCGGTCGAGCCGATGCTGCGCAACGCGCTCAGGTCGTGCTCGCGAGCCGGCTCCAAACCCGCCTTCTCACAGCTCATCAGAAAACCGGCGCTCACCCCCATGCACGTGATCGCGGTCTGCTCGGCCAGCGTCCACAGCGCGCTGAGATCGGGGTAGCCGGGGCTACCGTCATAGAGCACGATCGCCGCATCGCTGAACAGGCAGCCGACGAGGAAGTTCCACATCATCCAGCCGGTGGTCGTAAACCAGAACATGCGATCCCCCGCGTGCAGGTCCAGATGCAGCATGCTCTTCTTCAGCTGCTCGATCAGGATGCCGCCGTGGCCGTGCACGATCGCCTTCGGCAGGCCGGTGGTGCCGGAGGAGTAGAGCACCCACAACGGGTGGTCGAAGGAGACCTGCTCGAAACGTGGCGCCGCTCCCTCCCCGCGCGCCAGCAGCTCGTCCCAGAGCAGGCCCCCCGGCAGTCCCTCGGCGCCGGCCCCGCTGTCCAGATAGGGAAGCATCGCCGTGTGCGCCACGCTCGGCAGGCCTGCCGAGATCGTCCGCAGGGCCGAGGTGCGATCGAAGTCCTTGCCGCCGTGGCGGTAGCCGTCGCAACACAACAGCACCTTCGGCTCGATCTGGGCGAAGCGGTCGACCACGCTGCGCGCGCCGAACTCGGGAGCCGCGCACGACCAGATCGCACCGATGCTCGCGCACGCGAGAAACGCGACGAGCGTCTCGGGAATGTTCGGCATGTAGGCGGCCACCCGATCGCCGCGCCCAACGCCGAGCGAGCGCAACCCCTCGGCAACCACCGCCACCTGCTCTGAGAGCTCGCCCCAGCTCAGCTCCTCCAACGGACGCAGCTCCGATGAATGCAACACAGCGACAGCGCGTGGATCGCGCTCGCGCGAGAGCATGTTCTCCGCGTAGTTCAGTCGCGCGCCCTCAAACCACCGTGCGCCGGGCATCTCACGCGAGGAGATCGGGGATCGGTCCGATCCCCGATCTGCCAGCACGCGCTCGTAAGGCGTGGAGGCACGCACGCCGCAGTACTCCCAGATGTCCGCCCAGAACTGCTCTATCTCCCCCACCGACCAATCCCACAGCTCCGAGTAGCTGTTGAACTCGCGCTCGTGACGCTCCCCGACCCACCTCATGAAATCGGTCATCCGCGCGCTGTCCACCATCGTGTCCGGCGGCGTCCAAAGCGGCGCCTGATCGTGCCCGTCGGTCATCGTGCTCCTCTCCTCAAACGGCTCATCGCGCTGCGGCGCCCGTGCCCCCAAAGCCGGTCGGCATCCACGTGGAGGATCTGCCGTGCAGATCCGGCTCGCTCCGGCGGCCACTGAATTGATACCGGGTCCTACACATCAAACACAAGACCCACAAGATCGCGCCCATCGCGATCGTGCGCTGCCAGTCGCCCGCGCTTGCATCGGATCGACTTGCGACCCGTACCCTTATCCTGCTCCTCCGTGCCCATCGATTCGCTGCGCGAGCAGTTCCCCGTGTGCGAGCGGATTGCGTATCTCAACGCGGGCACCGACGGCCCGCTGCCTGCCTCGGCGGTACAGGCGGCAGCCGGAGAATTGCAAGCGCAGGCGACTCTCGGACGCGCCGGCGAGCACTTCGAGCGCCGTCGCGAGCTTGCCGAGCGGCTACGCGGTGCGTACGCGCGCGCGCTCGGCTGCGAGTCCGATGAGGTGGCGCTCACGACCTGCACAAGCGATGGGCTCTCGTGCGTGATCGACGGTCTCGGACTGAGCGAAGGCGAGGAGATCCTCACCAGCGAGGAGGAGCATCCCGGTCTGCTCGGCGCGCTCTCCGCCGCCCATCAACTGAAAGGGGTGTCGGTGCGCGTCGTGCCGTTCATGCGCATAGCCGAGGCGGTCGGCCCACGCACAGCGTTGGTCGCCTGCTCGCACGTCAGCTGGATGACCGGCAAGGTCGCCCCCGCGCGACTGGCCGAGATCGAAGTGCCTGTCGTGCTCGACGGCGCGCAGGGCGTGGGCGCGATCCCCGTGGACGTGCGCTCGCTTGGCTGCGATGCGTATGCCGGAGCCGGACAGAAGTGGCTTTGCGGCCCCGACGGCACGGGCATGCTCTACGTCGCGCCCACGTTGCGCGAGCGTCTCGCGGTGCGACGACGCGGCTACGGCAACCTCGCCGATCCGGGCGCGGGACTCGACGCGTCGCTTCACGACGATGCCCGCCGTTTCGACACGTTCGCCCTGAGCGCAGAGGCGCTCGCGTGTGCGCTGGCGGCGACGCAGGCGCTCGAGCAAGCAGGCTGGGCCGCGGTGCACGAGCGCGCGATCGCACTATCGGAGCAACTCGTGGAGATGCTCAGAGCAGCCGGGCGCGACACGGCTCCGCGCGGGGCCAGCACGCTCGTCTCCTTTGCCAGCGCAGATCCAGTTGCCGAGCGCGCGCGACTGGCAGAGCTTGGTGTGGTATTGCGAGACATCCCCGAGCGCCCGCAGCTGCGCGCTTCGGTGGGCGCATGGAACGACGAGAGCGACCTCGAGCGTCTGCTTGCCGCACTCGACAGCCAACCCTAACCGCTGAGCCGGCCCGCGAGGCTGGCTGTAGGAGTGCGAGCCGACGTACATCGCACGCGCCTTGCCAGGACACTCAATACTCGACCTCGCCCTGGAGCTGGGGTACGCGCCGCCGCGCCATTTGTGACAGGCATAGCACGGCTTAACGCTTCCTTAGCACGCCGATGCTGTTTGCTTTCTCTCAACACGCCCCGATTGTCGCGGGCCGCGCAAGCGATCGACATCACCATGAGCGCCACCGACCACACGACCGCCCTGCAAGCAACCGAGACGCCGATTGCGCCTTCGCCGCCAGTCGCCGCCACGCGATCCTCGCGGCGCTCACCGTTGGAGCGCCTGCAACCGGCGCACCTGGCGTTGCTGCCCATCCTCGCGCTGTCGGCCGTGCTGAACACGTACAAGCTGGCTCAGAACGGCTACGCCAACACGTTCTACTCGGCCAGCGTGAAGTCGATGCTGCAGTCCTGGCACAACTTCCTGTTCGTGTCCTTCGATCCGGGCGGACTGGTCACGATCGACAAGCCCCCGCTCGCCGTGTGGGTACAGGCGGGCAGCGCCGAGCTATTCGGTTTCTCGCCGCTCAGCCTGCTGCTGCCCGAGGCGATCGTCTCGGTCGTCTCGGTCGCGGTGCTCTACCGGATCCTCTACCCCCGCCTTGGTGTCGCCGCTGCCCTGGTTGGGGCGCTCGCGCTCGCCGTGTTCCCCTCGTTCGTCGCGGTCTCGCGCGACAACGGTGTGGACCCCTTGTTGATCCTGCTGCTAATCCTCGCTTGCGGCGCAGCGCTGCGCGCGATCGAAGGCGGTAGCTCGCACTGGCCGATCGCGTGCGCGATCCTGGTCGGACTGGCGTTCAACACGAAGACACTCGCCGCGTATCTGGTCGTGCCTGGAATCGCGCTCGCCTACCTGCTGTGCGCGCCCGGCACATGGCGCAGACGGATCGGCATGCTCGCCGCCGCCGCCGTGGTGCTCGGGGTCGTGTCGTTCGCGTGGATCGCGGTGGTGGAACTCACGCCCGCCTCGAAGCGCCCGTATGTCGGCAGCTCGACCAACAACACCGAGCTGGGGCTCACCTTCGAATACAACGGCTTCGGCCGTGTCGAAGGGGAGGTCGGCGGGCCCGGCAACGTTCCCGTGGCAACAGGTGCACTGGTGCCGGCCGTGCGTCCCTCCAGCCCTCGCTACGCTCACCCACCCAGCGCCGCCCAAAGAGCTCGTCTGTTGGCATTCGAACATCGCGAGGCTGCGCGGCGAGCAGCATTGGCAAAGCGGCAGAGCTCCACGTATCTCCCCGATGGCCGGCTGCGCGACCCGATCGTGTTTGGCGGCGCCGTCGGTCCCCTGCGACTGTTCGAACAGAAGCTCGCCGACCAGGGCTCCTGGATGTTGCCATTCGCGCTGCTCGGCCTGATCGCGTTCGCCGCGCTCGCGTTCACCGGCGAGCCGAAGGGCATCGACATCCAGAAGGGCGCACCATTGCAGGCGCACCCTGAGGGGCATGCCCAAAGGGCGCACGGCAGGAAAGCAGGCGAGCAGACCTGGCGCAACCCACGACTCGCGCTGTCGATCGTGTTCGGTGGCTGGCTGCTGCTGGAGGTTGCGATCCTCGACTTCTCCAAAGGGATCGTCCACCCTTACTACATCTCCGCGGTGGCGCCTGGCGCCGCCGCGATGATCGCGGCCGGGTGCGTCGCCTTCGCAAGGTTCGCCCGCGAACGCGACTGGCGAGTCGTGCTGCCGACGCTCGCGGTGGTCTTGACCGTCGTGGTGCAGGTCTCGATCCTCCACTACCAGCACTACATGCAGTGGTTCGCGCCGGTGCTGATCGCCGGTGCGGCGGTCGCGCTGGCGGCGATGGCTGTGCGACGACTGGTCGTGCCCGCGCTGGGGCTGCTCGTGTGTTTGCTGCTGGTGGCTCCCGCCGAGTACTCGAGAACAACCTGGCTCGCGCCGGTCGATGGCACATTCGCGGCCGCCGGCCCCCACCAGAGCACCGGCGACGGCGGCTTTGGGATCAACGCGACCGATCTCGGCTTCGATCGCAATCTGATCCACTACGTGAGCGCCCACCGACCCGGCACCCGCTGGAGCGTGTTGACGGTGGCCGCGCCGACCGCTGCGCCGATGATCCTGCTCGGCTCCCCCGCCGGAGCGCTCGCGGGCTACAGCGGCACCGATCCCGTGCTCACCGGTCCCAGCCTGGCGCGTTTGGTCTCACGCGGCGAGGCGCGCTACGTCGTGCTCGGTGGCGCCTATTCCTCGCGAGGAGGCAATCTGGCCTCGAAGGCCGTGCTGCGCGATTGCCGGCAAGTGCCCTACCAAGCCTGGCACGGACCGGTCCCCTCCCCGTATGAGCCGGTGCTGTTCGACTGCGCCGGGCATGAACGAGCGCTCTCAGCAAACGCGTAGCCGCTTCGCTGTCGTCATCGCCGAGCCTCCCTGAGACGGTCGAGGATCAAGCCTCGCCAGGACGCAAGGAGCGCAATGTGCTTTGCACATAAGCGACTGAGGACGCCGCGAGGCGCCTGTCCTCGACCGTCTCAGGCGGCGCGCGCGTTGGGTGAGGCGAGCACCGCGTCCAGCTGCTGGCGAACGAGCTGGCGTTCGAACAGAATGCCCTCGCGCAGACCGGCTCCGGTCACCTCCAGCGTGTCGAACCCGCCCGCGCGCATCACTCCCTGGATCACAAGCGCACCTGCCAGCACGATGTCCGCACGTGCGGGTTTGATGCCCGGGACGCGGCTGCGCTCGGCCGCGGGGAGCGCGGCAAGGCGCACGATCAGCTCATCCAGGGCGTCGCGATCGATCACAAACCCCTGCACCTCATCTGAAGGCAGCCCGGCGGCTCGCTCGGCCGCCGTGGCGAGATTGCGCACGGTCCCACCGAGCCCGATCAAGCGCGCGCCGGCGGCGGGCAGCCACGGAGCGCGCTCGAGCTTGCGTGCCACATGCGCTTGCAGCGCCTTGCACTGGCTGCGCTTGGCGGGGTGGGTGGGTCCTTCCTCTGAGAGAAAGCGCTCGGTCATCCGCACCGCTCCAAGTCGCCACGAGCCCGACTCGCGTGCAAGCCGCCCCGCCACACGCACCAGTTGCAGTGAGCCACCGCCAAGGTCGAGCACACACCCGTCGGTGAGCGTTGTGGAGTTGACCGCCGCCAGGTAGCCGTAGCGCGCCTCCTGCTCGCGGCTGAGAACACGCACGTCGAGTCCTGTGCGCAGACGGACCTGCTCCAAGAACGCACCGCCGTTCTCGGCGTCGCGAATCGCACTGGTGGCCACCGCGTCCACGGCATGGCCATCGAGCCCGTGGCGCTCGCAGCGTTCGGTGAACAGGTCGAGCGTGCCCAGAGCACGCGCCATCGCCTCCTCGCTCAAGCGACCGCTGGCGGCAAGACCCTCGCCGATGCGAACAGCGGCTGAGCACTCATCCTCGCGCTCCCACGATCCGCCTGAGACGCCGAACACGACCATCCGAAACGAGTTGGATCCAAGGTCGATGATCGCAACGCGCTGCTCGGACTCGGAAGCCATGACCAAAAGCGTAGTGGGCCCATCGGAAGGCAGCACGAGCATCGGGTCCGATCCGCGTAGGGTTGGACGGTGCGGACCGACCGATTGAGCGTCGTGCTGAGGACGATGGCCGAAGCCGAAGAGGACGGCTCGGTCTCGCTGATAGATCGGGTGTGCGTCGCGGCCGTGCGACTGCTCGGGCTGAGAGGCGCCGGGCTTTCGCTGATGGTCGACGGAGAACTGCGGGGGACCGCCGGTGTCACCGACACGCAGATCGCAGCGATACAGGAGCTACAGCTCACCCTCGGCGAGGGACCGTGCATGGATGCTTGGGCAAGCAGAGCGCCGGTGTCCGAGCCCGACCTTGCCGACCCCAAGCTCGCACGCTGGCCGGCGTTCGCCCGCGCCGGCGTGGACGCCGGCGCGTTGGCGGTGTTCGCCTTCCCGCTACACCTCGGGGCAATCCGAATTGGGGTGCTGGTGCTCTATCGCGATCGCTCGGGAGCGTTGAGCGCCGACGAGATGGCCTACGGGCTGGTGTTGGCCGACGCGGCGACCCATGTGCTGCTCGCTCTCCAGGCCGGAGCCCCATCCGACGGGCTTCATAAGCTGTTGGCAAGCGAGCCTTCGCACTGGGCTGAGGTCCATCAGGCGACGGGCATGGTCTCGGTCCAGTTGGACGTATCGTTGGACGAGGCGTTCGTGCGGATGCGCGCTCTCGCGTTTGCGGAGGAGATCGCACTGCGCACGCTCGCACGCGAGATCGTCACCCGACAGCGCAGCCTCGAGGAGCCGGCATGACCCGTGAGCCCGAACATGAGCGTTGGCGCTCCATAAGCGGGTACTTCATAATGGCGGCGTCGGCGCAAGCTTCCGGCGAGATCGGGGTCGGATCGTGACACGAGAGCAACGGATAGTCGAGACGTTCGTAGAGCTGGCCGACACGATCGTTGACGACTTCGACGCAATCGAGTTCCTGCACCGTCTGGCCGAACGCTGCGTGGAGCTGCTCGACTGCGCCGAGGCGGGACTGTTGCTTGCCGATGCCGCGGGTGTGTTGCGGGTGATGGCGTCCTCCAGCGAGCGCTCCGATGCGCTTGACCTGCTGCAGTCCCAAAACGAGGAAGGTCCTTGCTTTGAGTGCTATCGCAGCGGACAGCCGGTGTTCAGCGAGGATCTCACGGGCGACTCCGAGCGCTGGCCGACGTTCGCGCCGATAGCCCTGCGGGACGGGTTTCGCTCCGTGCAAGCGATCCCAATGCGTGTGCGCGGCGAGACCGTAGGCGCCTTGAACCTGTTTCGCGCAGGCATCGGACGCCTCAGTGAGCAAGACCTGCCGCTTGGGCAGGGCATGGCTGACATCGCCGCGATCGCCCTTCTGCAGGAGCGCACCGTGCGCGAGGCCCACGGCGTGGTCGAGCAACTTCAGGGCGCGCTCAGCAGCCGCGTGACGATCGAGCAGGCCAAGGGCGTGCTCGCCGAGCGCGCCCAGATCCACGTGGACGTCGCGTTTGCACGGTTGCGCGTCTACGCGCGCGAGAACAATCTACGTCTCAGTCATGTAGCGCACGAGCTGATCGAGGGGCGCATCGACGTCGCCACGCTCAGCTCTCCCACGCATGGCTTTCTGCGGCCGCCAGCCGACCCTGCTCGCTGAACAAAGGCATCGCAGGCGGCCGAAGCCGTGTGCCTGGGCCGAAGGCGTTTTCGGATCGGCGGTATGACCGCGCCACACGCCCACCACGGTTTTTGCGAATATCCGAACTTGCCAGGTGATAGGATCTGTATCGACGGCTGCGATCCGCTGTCCCGCTGCTCCAGACCTCGGTGGCGTCGATGATCGTGTGACCCCGAGCCCTGGAGTGCAGTGAACGTTCAGAACGAGACTCAGCCCGTCGGGAGGCGCAAGACGCCTGCTACCGGCGTCGCTACCGACAACGGCTTGCGATCCCTACCACCGCCTCCCCCCTTCACGGCGACGACACGCCTGGAAGGAAACACGGCAGTGGTGATGTTTTACGGTGAACTGGACATGGCGAGCATCGCGGTTCTGGTCGACTCGCTCGTCGGCATCGCGTTCGTGGTGGAGGAGTTGGTACTCGACTTCAGCGAGCTGGAGTTCATCGATGCATGCGGACTTGGCACGATCGCCTCCACCGTTCGGCAGGTGAGAGCGTACGGAGGCTCGGTGAGAATCCGCTCGCCAAGCCCCGGGATCGGGCGATTGCTCGACATCGTTGATTTCAAGCAGATCGTGGAGATTCAGCCGCAGGCGTTCTCGTGAGCGCTTCGATCGCCTCCAGCAGGATCGCATGGACCTCGGAGCGCGGAAGCTCCAGATCGTGGGAGAGAATCCACCAGCTCTGCAGGTCGCACAACGCGATCAGCGACGCGCGTAGACGCACATGCGTCTGCCCCCCGAGTGGCCTCAGCCACGGCGCAAACGCATATTCGACCCAGTCGTAGTGAAACTGGCGTACCGCGCGAGAGACGATTGCCGGTATCGCCTGCCCATACCGCAACGCGCCAATGCGCATCAAGCGCTCCCCCCACTCTTCATAATGGTCGAGCAGGTTGTCAACCGTGCCCGCGATATCACCTCTGGAGGCAGTCCAACGCTGACCGTGCACCTGTGTGGCACCGCGCATCATCGCCTGTATCAGCAACCCGTCCTTTGAGCCAAAGTGACGCAACAGCGTCTGCTTGCTGACCCCCGCCTTCGCCGAGAGCGACTCAAGTGAAGCCTTCGACCAGTCGCCCTCCAAGAGCTCGTCGTTCACCGCATCGAGCAGCGCCTCGCGTGTGCGCTGCCGCGCCCGCGCTCGCGCCACTTGCCTGTAGGGGCGTTGATTGCTCTCGGCGCTCACGTGTGTGTCTTTGACAGCCGATCGTTGCGGGAGCGCATTTATGTCACAAGCTTCGTCTTCGTCGTGCGAGCAGTCATCTTGGGCAGGGGGTCGCAGCCATGGCGCTCGATCTCGAGCCGTCGGAATAGGTGAATTCGGCGGCGAACGGGAACCCGCCAAGCGGACAGCTGGAAGGCACAAGCACGGTGTTGGCGTCGCGCGCACGGTGCGGTTGGTCTGAGCCGAGCGTGAGAGACAGGCTGACTATCGAGGCGTCGGGCTCGAGCGGCAACGTCGGTATCGGCGGGATCGACAGCACCAGCTCTTCGCCAAAAGGCGCGTTGGCCGAGATCACCGTGCCCTGAAGCACGACTCGCTCCTCGAACGGGGTGTATGCCTGAGCGAGAACCTCGAGCTTCGGCTGGGCACCGCCAAGTGGACCGAGGAACACAGACAGCGTGATGTTCTCCATGAGGATCTGCGATCCCACATGCGCCTCCGCCAGCGCGGAGCCACGACCGATCTCCGACTGTGCGGGACATCCACCCAAGCCCAGCGAGCGCAAGCGTCCCGGCGCGCAGCTGCGCAGCTCAGGCATTTCGATACCAAGCCCAGCCGGCAACCGCAAGACCGAGCGGCGCACGGGAGCCGGCACGCCGAATTCACCACCGGAGAAACGAATGTCAAAGACGAGCGCTCCCTCCGCGCCAAGCCGACTGGGATCGAGCGACGGCGCGATCTCGGCCGAAGTCTCCGCACGAGCGAGCCCTCCCGATAGCCCGCACATGAGCAAAGCGACGATCAGCGTGCGTGTGGCCAGTTTCACGGACATGGGATCCTTGGGTCGACTGTGATGGTCGATCCGTCCTCAAAGTCGATCGTGCCCTGCGTGGTAAAGCCGCCCACCGGGCAGCTCTTGGGGACGATCACGCCCCGGAGATGGACGAGCCTGCTCTTGCCGTGCACGTTCTCGTAATAGGCGGCATTGTCGGCGCCCAGCGTCGCGAACACGCTTTCGATCGACGCGTATGGAGCCCCAGGAAACGGAGAGATCGGCGGCACTTCGACGCTGAAGCCAAGTCCATATGGCTTTGGCGCAGGTACCTGTCGGGCCACCACCACGAGTTCCACGGCAACCGGAGCAATCGCGCTCGCGTAAGCAAGCAAGGCCAGACGCCCATGACTCCTGGGGGCAAAGAAGAAATCAAGCGTGTACGGCTCGTGAATGGTTTCCGTTGGAAGCTTGACCAACCCGATGCCACCGCCGAAGCCGACGCGAGAGTCTTCAGGACAGCCACTGGGCCCATCCTTTTCAAGGGTTGCCGGCTCACACGTCCCCGCACCGCGCGCATCCACCGCCATACCGGCGGGCGCATACAGCGTGAACTTCCTTACCGGCGACGGCAGGTTCCCCGTGGTAGAGGAGAAGGTGGCCGTCAGTGACAGGTTTGTCGAGACGCCCAGCTTGTCAGGGGTAAAACGGGCGTGAACCGCCAGCGTCGAGGTCGCCCACGCGACCGTCGCGAGGACCGTGCAAGCGCAGAACGTGAGTACCAAGAGCAGCATTCCCGCTCTACGCTTCACAGCCGAGTTCACGTTACCGAGAGTAACACGAATCCTCGCGGTATGAGCCTGACTTCAAACCACCGACTCCAAGAAACCCGGGTCAGATCAACCGTCGCCGACCTGAGAAAAATGGGCCCGCCAGGACTCGAACCTGGGACCAACCGATTATGAGTCGGCGGCTCTAACCAACTGAGCTACGGGCCCGTGTCGCGCTGTGCGCGACTGCTCAGAAGCTACCAGCGCGACGGCAGCCTGCGCTTGTGCGCGTGGGATGGTTTGATTCATCGGTCAACAACGAGAGGAGCGGCAATGGCAGCGCGTGCAGCGATCGTCACGGGAGCGTCGAGCGGTATCGGCTTGGCGATTGCGCGGATGCTCGGCGAGGAGGGCTTTGGCATCACGATGGCCGCCAGGCGTCCTGAGAAGCTCCAGGCCGCAGCCGATGGGCTTGCCGCCGATGGGTTCGACGTACACGGTGTGCCCGCCGCGCTGTCGGAGGAGAGCGAGATCCAGAAGGTGGTTGCCGCCCACCGCGAGCGCTATGGCCGGCTCGACGTGCTCGTCAACAATGCAGGCGTCGGCATCGGCGCGCCGGTTGGAGACATCCAAACCAAGCATCTCGACATGCAGCTCGATGTCAACGTGCGCTCGATCGTCCTGTTCTATCGCGAGTGCCTCTCGATGCTCAAGGAGTCAGCGGCCGAGCACTCCAACACGCTGGTGGTCAACACGTCCTCGATCTCCGGCAAGCGCGCGGAGGCGTGGCTGTCGGTCTACTCGGCCACCAAGCACGCGGTCGTCGGCTGGACCGAAGCCATGAACAAGGAGCTGGGCTCCTCCGGCATCAAGTCCACCGCCCTCTGCCCCGCGTTCGTGGATACGCCGATGACCGACTTCGTGAAGGGTCAGGTCAAAGCGGAGGACATGATTCGTCCCGAGGACATCTCGGAGGCGGTGCGCTACCTGCTGCGCCTCTCACCCGCCTGCGTTGTTCCTGAGATGATGTTCGTGCGTCCCGGAGACGCCATCTAAAGGAAAGGACGCACATGAAGCTAGGCGTACACATCGGCTACTGGGGCCTCGGCCTCAGCTCCCAAGACCAGCTGGAAATCGTCCAGGAAGCGGAGAAGCTCGGCTATGATTCGGTATGGACGGCGGAGGCGTATGGCTCCGATGCTGCCACTGTGCTTGCCTGGCTTGCCGGGCAGACATCGAAGATCCGCCTCGGCTCGGGCATCTTCCAGATGCCGGGTCGCTCGCCCGCGATGACTGCGATGACCGCCGCCACGATCGATCAGCTCTCCGGTGGGCGCATGATCCTCGGCATCGGCTCCTCCGGGCCGCAGGTTGCCGAGGGCTGGCACGGACAACGCTTTGCCAAGCAGCTGCAGCGGACCCGCGAGTACGTCGCCGTTGTGCGCAAGGCGCTCGCGCGCGAACGGCTCGAGTTCCACGGCGAGACGCTCGAGCTGCCCTTGCCCGACGGTCCCGGCAAGGCGTTGAAGCTCACGATCGCCCCAGTTCAGGAGCAGATTCCCGTATATCTCGCGGCGATCGGCCCCAAGAACACGGCGCTTGCCGGTGAGATCGCCGACGGCTGGATCCCCACGTTGTTCTCACCCGAGCACGTCTCCGAGCTGCGCCCCCTATTGCAGGAAGGCGCCGATCGCGTCGGGCGCTCGCTCGAGCACTTCGACATCGCCCCCACCGTCAACGTGTTCGTCACCGACGACCTTCCCGTCGCGCGTGACGCGATGCGACCGTTCATTGCGCTGTATGTCGGCGGCATGGGCTCTCGCAAGCAGAACTTCTACAACAACCTCGTTTGTCGCTATGGGTTTGAGGAGCAGGCGAAAATCATCCAGGACCTCTATCTGGAAGGCAAGCGCGAGGAGGCGATGGCCGCGATCCCCGACGCCCTGATCGACATGGTCTCGCTGTGCGGGCCCAAGGACGTCGTTCGGGAGCGACTGGCCATATACCGCGACGCGGGCGTCGGCACGCTCGGCCTCACCCCGATCGCTTTCAACAAGGACGATCGCCTGGAGCAGTTGCGTCTCGTCGCCGAGCTGGCAGGCTAGGGCGAGACTCACGGCTGGGAGGCCTTG
The DNA here is from genome assembly GCA_963831725.1 of uncultured Solirubrobacterales bacterium. Taxonomy (GTDB): domain Bacteria; phylum Actinomycetota; class Thermoleophilia; order Solirubrobacterales; family Solirubrobacteraceae; genus Palsa-744. Next base: position 801,941 of record CAWHRF010000004.1, on the reverse strand, counting down.
TCCGCCGCTCGCTCTCCGTAGCGCAAATGTCCATCTCCCCCGCCCCAATCGCCCCGCGGGACGATCCACCGCAACCCGCCTCGCGGCAGCTGCGCCTGCTGCTCGGCGCCTTCGGCGATCCCGGCCACGCATTCCCGATGATCGCGCTCGGGCGTGCGTTGCTCGCCCGTGGCCATGACGTGACGCTTCAGACATGGGAGCGCTGGCGCGCGCCTGTGGAGGCCGAGGGCATCGCCTTCACCCCCGCCCCGGAGTACAGCGCGTTTCCGATCGGCGATCGGCCGTTGGACTTTTACGAGGCGGTTGTCTACGCCACCCGCGACACGCTCCCGCTTGTGCGCGAGCTGAAACCGGACGTGGTCGTCCACGACATTCTCACGCTGGGACCCTCGCTCGCGGCGGAGCTGCTCGACATCCCGCGCGCCACACTCGTCCCCCACGTCTTTCCCGAGGCCGGCCCGGGCTTTCCGATCTACTCGTTCGGTGCTCGCTTGCCGCGCACCGCCGCGGGCCGCGCCTTCTGGGAGCGCGCCCATCTGCCCGTCCGTCGCGGCCTCGAGAGCGGACGCCTGGCGCTCAATCGCACGCGCGAGCAGGTCGGCCTGTCTCCGTTGCCCTATCCGCATGGAGGCACCAGCCGGGAACTGGCGCTCGTGGCCACCTTCCCCCAGCTCGAGTACCCACGTCCCTGGCCTGACCATGTCCATGTCGTTGGTCCGCTGATGTGGGAGCCGCCGGCGCAAGATGTCCCGCTGCCGCCGGGTGACGGTCAGCTCGTGCTCGTCGCGCCCTCCACGTCGCAAGACCCAGACCACCGCCTACTTCACGCCGCCTTGCGCGGTCTCGCGGACGCTCCTGTGCGCGTGCTCGCGACCTACAACCGGCGTCTCCCGTCCCGCCCATTGCCCGTTCCCGACAACACGACTGTCGTGGACTGGGTCTCCTACGCTCGCACCCTCCCCCACTGCGACGCGATCGTCTGCCATGCCGGTCATGGCACAGTCGTCCGCGCGCTCTCTCTCGGCGTTCCGGTCGTCGCCTGCCCGGTCGCCGGCGACATGAACGAGAACGCCGCGCGTCTGGTGTGGGCAGGTGTGGGAGTGCGTGTGCCACGTCGCTTCATCTCTCCGCGACCTCTACGGCATGCAGTTGAGCGGGTGCTTGGCGAGCCTTCGATCCGTGAGCGGGCGCGAGAGCTTGCCGTTTGGACGTCAGAGCACGATGCCGGCTCTCGCGCTGCAGTGCATATCGAGCAACTTGCAGAAGTTCAGGGATCGCTACCTAGCATGCCAACTGTTATTGCCGCACGCCGCTAGAGCGATTCAGAAGCTCTGGGGGTGGGACTCGAACCCACAACTTCGGAGTTAACAGCTCCGCACTCTGCCAATTGAGTTACCCCAGATCGTGCTACCCCGGGTGAGCCGGAGCATCGAGCATTGTACGCGAGGCTGCCTCTCACCGGATAGACGTGCTTGGCTTACGCATCTCGCTACCCCTCCGGCCCCGACTCCGCGAGCGCCCGCTCCTGCGCCCGGTCGAACTCCTGCTTGACCTCTCCGCGCAACCTAGCCAGGTCGCTCACCTCGCCGAGCCCCTGTGCCCGCGCAGTGTGAATACGCCGGTCGATCGAAGCGAGCTGCAATTGCAGCTGCTGCACCTCGAGCATCGGTGGCTTGCGCGAGCGGGCCGACACCGGCCAGCGGCCCGCTTCGACTGTCAGCTCGGCGAGCAAGCCGACCAGCTCGCGGTCCTCGGCATCAACGTCTTTGAGCGGCTCAGCCAGCCGTCCCGCCTTCAGGTGTGAAGCCGCACGGCGCATCAGGTCGCTCGTGAACACACCGTCGAGATCGACCTCCGCGAGCGCGGGCTCTCCGTATTGGGGTGTGGCGATGCAGAGCGCCAGAAACGCGCGCTCGGTGTCCGCACGCGCGGAGAGCACCCTGTCGGCGCGCGCACCATTGTCTGCTGAGCGCTCGCCACCCCGCGCGCGCGCAGCCCCGCTCGACACGGGGCGTTCACCGACTTGAGCCCGACTTGAGCCGGAGGCCAGCAACGTCTCCGCCAGTCCCTCGCTCAGCCCAAGCCGCCCTGACACAAGCCGCGTCAGCTCCATGCGCATCGCGCTCGGCGGCAGCGTCTCGAAAACCGGCCGCAGCTCGGCGATCATGCGGTCGCGGCCCTCAGGACTGGAATCGTCGCCGCTTGCCAGCGCTCGCTCGACGCGAAAGCGCACGAACGGCACCGCCTGCTTCACGGCGGCGGCAATCGCCTCTGCGCCGCCCTGTTGCACGAGCTCGGCCGGATCGGCACCTGCAGGCAGCTCGACCACGCGCAGCTCCAGCTTGCGCCGCGCCGCAAGGCGCGAAGCCTTGAGCATCGCCTCTTGGCCGGCGCTGTCGGCGTCGAGCGCGAGCAGCACTGTCTGAGCCATACGGCCAAGCTCTCCCACCTGCTCATCGGTGAGCGCCGTGCCCATCAAGCCCACAGCGTTCTTGAAGCCACCCTGATGCAGCGCGATCACGTCGGTGTACCCCTCGCACACGATCACCTCCCCCGCCTTCGCCGCGGCCGCACGAGCCAGATCGCCCCCATACAGGTGACGACCCTTGTGGTACACGTCGTTGTCCGAGGTGTTCAGGTACTTCGGCCGCTGTCGCTCGCGCATCGCGCGCGCGCCGAAGCCCAGCACCCGGCCGCGCAGATCGGCAAGCGGAAACATGATGCGCGAGCGGAAGCGGTCATACAGTCCCCGTCGCTCCTGCGAGCGTTGCGCGAGCCCTGTCTCATACAGCTCCGCCTCGGAGAACCCACCGCGCCGGGAGGCCAGCAGCACACGATCCCATGCGCTTGGCGCATATCCCACTCGAAATTCCTTGAGCACAGCCTCGCCGAGCCCGCGCTCCTGCAGATAACTGCGTGCGTGCTCCGCCTCCCCGGACTCCCACAGGTAGCGCTCGTAATAGGAGGCGGTTCGCGACAACAGCTCGAGCAGGCGTTCGCGTCGGGCACGGCGCTGGGCTTCCTTGGGATCCTCGCGCTCCAATTGCAGCTCGATCCCCGCACGATCGGCCAGCAGCTCCAGGGCGCCCTTGAAGTCCACGCCCTCGGTCTCCTGCACGAACGTGAACACGTCGCCGGAGGCCTGACAGCCGAAGCAGTAGTACACCTTCTCCATCGGCTCCACACTGAACGACGGCGTGCGCTCGTCGTGGAACGGACACAGTCCCTCATAGCTGCGCGGCCCGGCGCGGCGCAGCTCGGTGCGCGTGCCCACCAGCTCCACGAAGTCGATCGCATCGCGCACGCGGTCGCGTGAGTCTGGTGTGTAGCGAGCCATACGCCAAAGCTAGCGTGCCGGCCAATTGGCGGGCACATCGACCGTCAATTGGTCGTGCGGAACTTCCAAGGCTGTGTACTCCCTGATGCAGTAGCGGTCGGTCATCCCCGCCAGGTAGTCGGTGACGCGCTCGGCCAGATCGCTGTCTGGAGCCCCGCCGTCAGGCAGTTGCTCGGGATGCTCGACGTAGTGCTCGAACAGCTTGCGCACCACGTTTGCGATGCGCGCGTGCTCGGCGCGCACGGCCTCGCCGAGATACACGTGCTCGAACATGAACTTGCGAAGCTCCGCCATCGCGGGGCCCGCCGCCGGCCCCTGCACGATGTCTCCCGCCGCGGTTGAGTGCTCGACCATGTCGTGCACGAGCGCGTCGATCCGCTGTGAGCCGGTCGCGCCGAGCACCGCGATCGGGCGCTCCGGCAGATCCTCGTCTTGCAACAGCCCCGCCCGCGTCGCATCGTCGATGTCGTGATTGATGTACGCCACGCGGTCGATCACGCGCACGATCCGCCCCTCCAGCGTGCCCGGTAGCGGCGCCCGACTTGAATGACAAGCGATCCCGTCGCGCACCTGCTCTGTCAGGTTCAGACCGACGCCGTCGCGCTCCAGCCGGTCCACCACGCGCAGCGAGTGCTCGTAATGGCGGAACTCGCGACCGAAATGCTCTTTCAGGCACTCATCCAGCGCCTCCTCGCCGATGTGCCCGAACGGAGGATGCCCGAGATCGTGGCCGAGCCCGATCGCCTCGACCAGATCCTCGTTGAGCGCCAGCGCGCGTGCCACAGTGCGCGAGATCGTGGTCACCTCCAGCGTGTGCGTCAAGCGCGTCCGATAGTGGTCCCCCAAGGGAGCCACGAACACCTGCGTCTTGTGCGTCAGCCGTCTGAACGCCTTGCAGTGCACGATCCTGTCGCGATCGCGCTGGAAGGGAGTGCGCAGAGTGCAGTCCTCCTCCGCACTCGCCCTCAAAGCAGGGTAGGAGCGCGCCGCGAGCGGAGAGAGCACCGTCTCCTCGATCTCACGGCGACGCTCGCCAAAGGCCGCCGCCACAGACTGTGTGTCGCTTGCGATGCTCACACAACCGATTGTGGCAGCGAAGCGGACGGGTCCCCAGGCTGGTCGCGGTCAAACCTCGACGCCGCCGCTCGCCGCCCGCTTGCAGGCATCAGCCGCACGTGCGCATGGTGCTCGAGCATCTCCGACACAGCCCGCTCGACCTGACCAAGTGCCCGCTCCTCGCTCTGTGGCGCCTCGCTCAACGGACGCCCAAGTGCTTGCGTCATGAACTCATACGCCTGCTCCCCCACCGGGAACGCCGCCGCCGTCTGAGTCTCGACGGGAGACTCAGACGGCCAACACGAGCTGCACACCACACCCCCGGCCGCCCCGGAGAAGCCAACCAGCTGCTCATGGCCCCCACAACAGGCGCACGCGCTCAGCTGTGGCGCCAGCCCCGCCGCCACAAGCAGCTTCAAGCGAAACGCCAGCGCGCTCGCGCGCGTCGCCTCGGCCGGGTTCTCATCCAGCAGCGACAGCTTGCGACACAACAGGTTGAACACGCCCGGGTGTGGCTCTGAGGTCTCGAACAGGCGTCCCACCGCATCGCACGCGCGCGCCGCCGCATCGAGAGCGCGTGCATCGCCCCGCAGACTCGAGTAACCGTCCACGGTCTGCGCCCCGGTCACCGTCAGCAGCTCGCCACGGCCTTCGTGCAACTCGATCCGCAAACGGAAGAACGGCTCCAGCCGGCCGCCGAAGCGGCTGCGCGCACGCCGCACCCCCTTAGCGATCGCGCTCACGCGACCACGATGGAGCGTGTATACGTGCAATATCCGGTCGGCCTCGCCGTAGCGCATCGAGCGCAACACGACCGCTTCGGTCTTCACCAGTCCGGGCATCTCCTGCGAGTCTAAGATCGCGCTCGGCGGAGCCGTCGGCGGGCGACAGAGCGCCTTTCAGCCTGGCGATTCACACATTTACGTTGCTATACTTTATGAAGTAATGGGAACACAGGGTCAAAGCACACCGCAGATCACCGTCTACACGACCGAGCCCTGCTCGTTCTGTGCGCGCGTGAAGGGCCTGCTCCGCTCGCGCGGTCTCGACTTCGCCGAGGTCAACCTCGTCAAGGACGCACCAGGGCGCGTCGAGCTGGCGAGCCGCACAGGCATGATGACCTTTCCCCAAGTGCTCGTCGGCGAGCAGCTGATCGGCGGGTACTCGGAGACGCTCAGCGCCGTGGAGAATGGGCGGCTCGACGAGCTGCTTGCTGCCTGAGGCAAGTCTCGGCCCAACGTGCGGCCAGGTGAGTTCTCAGCGTCCTCGACGAGCGTCGCTCACACGTGCTCCGCGCGGAGGCGGCTGGCAGATCTCGCACACATACGTACCGCGACCTGCCACCACCAGCTTCACGATCGTCGTGCCGCAACGCGCGCACGACTCGCCCTCGCGACGGTGCACCTGAAAGCGGTCCTGAAAGGAACCCCACACGCCGTCGACATGGCGGAAATCGTCGATCGTCGCTCCGCGCGCCTCGATACCCGCCTCGAGCGCCCAGATCGCCGCCTCCGCGAGCGACCTATATTGGTCTCTGCTCAACCGCCCTGCTGCACGCAAAGGGTGGATCCCGGCGCGGTACAGCGCCTCGTCGGCATAGATATTGCCGACCCCCGCCACGCGCCGCTGGTCGAGCAGGAACGCCTTGATCGGAGCGGTGCGCCCGTGCGCCTGCGCACGCAGATACTCCGCCGTGAAACGCTCATCCAGCGGCTCCAAACCCAGGCGCGCTTGGAAGAACTCCTCGAGCGCATCGCCTCCCAGCAACAGCTCGCCCGTGCCGAATCTGCGTGGATCGACGATCACCAGACAAGCACCGCCACTCAACTGGATTCGCACACGCACGTGTGTCGGCTCGGGGTCGGGATCGCACAGCACCGTGCCGGTCATCCGCAGGTGCTGGGCGAGGTGCACATCCTCGCTCAAGCTCCACACCAGATACTTCCCGCGACGGGCGAGCCGCTCCACCTCGCGACCTTCCAGCGCATCCGCCAGTTCACTCGGCGCGAGTGGGCGACTCCAGCGCCCGTCGAGGATGCTCACGTGCTCGAGCGTGCGTCCCTCAACCAACGGCGCAAGCTGGCGTCTGATCGTCTCGACCTCGGGAAGCTCAGGCATTCGGCGCCTAGGATATTGGCGAGGTCCATCGCACCGCTCGCGCCGAGCAGACGGCGCCAAGGTCCGATCGAGCTGACGGCGTTGTCTTGACGGATCGGGTGGCTGCTCAGACAGGAGCGCCCGTGGCACGCGCGTGGGCACGCGGATGTGCATCGAAATAGGCGTCCTTCAGACGCTCGGCCGACAGATGTGTGTAGATCTGCGTGGTCGCGAGATCCGCGTGACCGAGCATCTCCTGCAGCGAGCGCAGATCGCACCCCCCGGAGAGCAGGTGCGTGGCGAACGTGTGGCGCAACGTGTGCGGGGTCATCAACTCGGCGAGTCCCGCGCTGCGCGCATGGCTCTGCACGATCTTGTAGAGACCCTGACGCGTGAGACCGCCACCGCGATGGTTCACCAGCAGATGACCCTCCACGCGCAACCCGACGAGCTTCGGTCGTCCCCGAGCGCAATACGCCTCAAGCGCCTTCACCGCCTGGCGACCCACCGGCACGATCCTTTCCTTCGAGCCCTTCCCGCGTGCTCGCAACATTCCCTCCCGCAAGTCCACATCGCCCACCTCGAGCGCGATCGCCTCCGACACCCGCAGCCCACACGCGTACATCACCTCGAGCAATGCACGGTCGCGCAAAGCCAGCGGCTCGGTGCCCTTCGGCTGGGCCAACAGCTTGCCAACCTGCTCGCGCGAGAGCACCATCGGCAGCCGCTGGGTCTTCGGTGGCCCGCGCAGGTCCGCCGTCGGATCGTGATCGACCAGGCCTTCGCGGCGCAGGTGACGGTAGAACGAGCGCAAACACGCGGCCTTGCGCTGGAGCGTCGCCGGCGAGACCGCACGACGATCCTCCCCGCCGTCGGCGAGTTCGCCCAGGAACGCCGCAAGGTCGCTGTGGCGAGCATCCAGCGGAGATACACCACGCCCGGCGAGGAACCGGCCGAATTGAGCCAGATCCGACTGGTAGGCGTTCAACGTATTGTGCGACAGGCCTCGCTCTAGCTCCAAGTACGCGAGGAAGTCAAGCGTCAACTCCTGCACACGCACACCAGCCGCCACGCCCGTCGGGGAAACGCTCACACAGCTGTTTTCGCTACGCACGCACCTGCACCTTGACGGTGCAAGCCAATTCTCATAGCCGGCCCGTTCTCACGCCACGCACGCACCCAGCGCGCTCAGTGCACCCGGCTCTCGAGCCGACCGTTCGCGTGCTCACACAGATCGGCGAGCACCGTCCCGCCCGCGAGCGCCGCGCCGAAGAACAGCGGGTCCTCCAGCAACGCACGCCCCATCGTCTCGGCGGGTAGCGCGCTTCCGAGGTAGGCCGGCATGTCGACAGGGGCACGCCGCCAATCATGACGAGCCATCCGCGCGGGACGATCGACGTCGAGCTCGAGCTGCGGCTTGGCCCGCTCCGAGGAGGACGCAGGGGAGGAGGACCTCAGCGCCGAGCTCAGCCCTGCCCGCAGGTCTGCTCCCACCGGCGAGCGGATCCCGGCCGGCAGCGCCACCGTCACCGGCTCCAGCAGCAGGTCCAGCACCGTCAGCGTGTGATGGGAGATGCCGCGGTGGCGCGGCCGCGGATCGGATGAGGACATGCGCGCCACAACCAGCGTCGGCGCACCGAGCGCGAGCGCCGTATGGGCCGAGTCGAGCGCCTGCATCCCGCCGTGGCCGAGCGGCGAGCTGGAACCGACGATGCCCGGGCCCGGCCCGCACACCGCCGCGTCCCATCCGAGCGTGTGCAGGCCGTGGTGCAGCGCGCCGGCCGTGCTGATGCACTCTCCCTCCCCGCCGTATGCGGCGCCCGCGGTGAGGTGCCCACCGAGCAGTCCACGCTCGCGCAGCGCTCGCACCACACGCGAATGCCCCCCCGGCAACGCTCCGCCAGGCGTCTGCACGTATCCGAGCGTCGCATCCGGGTTTGACCGCGCAAACGCCCACGCGACCGCCGCCAGCTGACCATGCAACGCAAGCACCGCCACCGGCCCGTCCAGCGGCAAACGCAGCTGCTCGTCATCCAGCGGCTGCACCGCGTGCTGCAAACTCGTGTAGTTGAGCTTCATCACGTGCGCGTCGGGCGGGCGGGCGGGGTCCTCATTGTTCAGGCCACGAGTGAGGTTCGCGTGCACGACGTCAAAGCCGCCCGAGCCGAGACCGAGATCGCGTGCCTGCACGTTCACGACCAGCTCATCGCCCAGCTGACTGGGGCCGATCAGGCCGATATCCGCCACGGCCGCGCGACGCTCGCCCGCGATCGAGATCGCAAGCTGCTGCTCGGGGCCATCGGCAGGTCCCGCCTGAAGGACGGTGGCTCGGCGCAACTTGAGCATTGCTGTCCCTAGTGTTCTACGGGACTGCCAGGGGCAGGTGCGCCGGCAGGATCGCCAGAGCCGGAGGCGTGCGCGGGGCTCGCCAGCTCGACGCTCACATCAACGTCGCATTCGCACTCGGGCAAGTTCGCGATCTCGTGCGCCCGGTCGATCATCCTCGAGGCGACTTCCTGCGCTTGGCGGTCATCGGCAACCTGAAAGACAGCCTGCACCCGCAACGCACGCAAGGCGCCCTGCGTCTCGCCGATATGTGAGTCGGTGCTCACGAGCGACTCGCGAGCGTGCGATCTCCATCGCTGCCCGTATGCTCGCCTCGCTCCACGGCGGCCGCCACAAAGCTTGCGAACAGCGGCGCCGGTCGCTCCGGGCGCGACTTGAACTCGGGGTGGAACTGCGAGGCCACGAAGAATGGGTGCTCATCGAGCTCGACCACCTCCACCAGGCGCTCGTCCGGCGAGGTTCCCGAGATACGCAGCCCCGCGCCCTGCAGGCGCTTGCGCAACAGGTTGTTGACCTCATAGCGATGTCGGTGGCGCTCATACACGACCGCTTCACCGTAGGCCCCCCTCACCCGCGAGCCGTCATGCAACTTGATCGGGTCCGCGCCAAGGCGCATCGTGCCGCCAAGATCGGCGACCTCCTTCTGCTCTGGGAGCAGATCGATCACCGGGTAGGGCGTCTCGATGTCGAACTCCGTCGAGTTCGCCCCCTCCATACCGGCGACATGTCGCGCAAACTCAGCGACCGCGATCTGCATACCGAGGCAGATCCCCAAGTAAGGGATGCGCTGCTCGCGCGCCACGCGCGCGGCGGCGATCTTGCCCTCGATCCCGCGCCCGCCAAAGCCACCCGGGATCAGGATGCCATCGGCGTTCTCGAGCAGTTCGCGCGCTTTGCGCGAATCCCGCTGGTCGGCGCCGTTGCCCTCCTCCAAGCTCTCGGAGTCGATCCAGTCGATCCGCACGGTGCTCCCCTGCAGCGCAGCGGCATGGCGCAACGCCTCAGACACCGACAGGTAGGCGTCCTCCAGCTGCACGTACTTGCCGACGAGCGCGATGCGAACCGTGCGCTGTGCCTCCTCGGCCAGCTCGATCGGTTGCTGCCAGCTCGAAAGCTCGGGCGCCGGTGCCTCCAAGGCGAAATGGTCGAGGATGAAATCGTCAACACCCTGCTCGCGAAACACGACCGGCACCTTGTAGATGTTGTCCACGTCGCACGCGGAGACGATCGCGTCGACGGGCAGGCTCGCAAACAAAGCGATCTTCTTGCGAATCTCCTGCGAGAGCGGGCCCTCCGAGCGGCACATCAACATGTCCGGCGCGATCCCGATTCGCCGCAGCTCGTTGACCGAGTGCTGCGTGGGCTTGGTCTTCAGCTCACCCGCATGGCCGATATAGGGCACGAGCGTCAGATGGATGAACATGCAGCGCCGACGCCCCACATCGACGGGGAACTGACGGATCGCCTCCAGGAACGGCAGCGACTCGATGTCGCCGACGGTCCCCCCAATCTCTGTGATCACGAAGTCCACGTCGGTGGACTCTGCGATCAACGCGACCCGCTGCTTGATCTCATCGGTGATGTGCGGCACCACCTGCACGGTCCCACCGAGATAGTCGCCGCGGCGCTCGCGGCGAATCACAGTGTCGTAGATGCCCCCGGCCGTCACATTGGAGGCGCGACTCGTGTTCGAGTCGGTGAAGCGCTCGTAGTGACCCAGATCCAGATCGGTCTCGGCCCCGTCCTCGGTCACGAACACCTCACCGTGCTGATAGGGCGACATCGTGCCCGGATCGACATTGATGTAGGGGTCGAACTTCTGTAGCGCCACGCTCAAACCACGCGAGACGAGCAGCCTGCCGATCGCCGAGGCGGCAATCCCCTTGCCAAGCGAGGACACCACACCGCCGGTCACGAAAATGAACCGAGTCTTGGCCGGGGCCTGTGCGTGGCGGTCGGAGTGTGGCGAGGTCATATGGGCCTGCCCCAAGAGTCTAGTTGGCGCAGCAGCGGCACCCTCTCCACGAGCTTGGTGATCGAGCGTAGCTCCCCATATACGGTGATCGAACAGAGCACCGCGAGCGCGATCAGCTGCCCAGTCTCCGAGAGACTCAACACGAGCCACAGGCCCGCGAGCGCCCCGAGCAGGTTTGCCCCGGTATCCCCGAGCATCGCCCGCTCGCGCAGGTCATACACGCCCGCCACGAGCGCCGGCCCCGCGAACAAGCCGACCGTCCACAGCGAGCGCACGCTCATCGCGCCCAGTGTGAGCCCCGCGCCCAGCAACACGAACGCCTTCGTCGCACGCCCCGGACGCAGGTCGAGCAGGTTGAACACGTTGGTGGCCAGCACCAGTACCGCGCTCGCAAGCAGCCAGCGTCCAGTGGAGAGCCCCAGCTCGCCCATCGCATACAGCGCAAGCCCCAGCGACCCCACTGCCTTCAGCGCGCCAGTGGAGAACTGCATGCGCAGCACGGCCTTGCCGTGCCCGCGCCACCCGCGCGGCTCGCCACCGAGCGTGTCGTCGAGCAACCCCAGAAACGCGACGCCCAGTGCATACAGCGCGACGGCAGCAGCCTGCGGATAGAACACCTCACCCCATTTCAGCCGCTGGACGAGGGCCAGCGGGATCAGAGCAATCAGTGCGCCCACGACGCTCAACACTCCGAATGGAAACGCAAGGCTTCTACCCCGATAGTTGACTCTCACGTGCCCACCATCGATCAGCGCACGGAGAAGAACCGGCGCCAGCACAGCGGCGATGACGGTTGCTAGCGCGAAGGGCAGGGCGTGCACGTTCGCAAGTTAGCGACACCCGCGGACAAGCGCGAGCATCCGCTCTGAGCGCACCCGCGAGCGCTCAGCTCGGGCCAAACACGCTCGTCACCGACGGCAACAGCGCTTCGGCCGTCGACTTGCTTCCGTAGGCACCGCGCACACCATGCGCTCCGGCGAGTGCCAACGCCAGTGCAGCGCGCCCCGCAACCGTTTCGACATCGTCGACGCTCGCCATGTTCTCGCTCTTGTACCAGGGGATTTGCGAGGGTTCGGTGCTACTCAACTCCACCCCGACGGTCGGGACCCCCTCGGAGACCACCCCCGCGATCAATCCCGACTCGAATTCGCTGGTGCTCTTCACCGCTTCAGGACTCATCCCGGCAGGTTCGCTGCGCATGATCACGACCCCCTCCAGCTTGCCCAATTCACCGTCATAGGAGCTCAGCAGCGTCGTGTGCACCCGTTCGAGCAACTGTCCCCCGCCGACCAGCTCCTTGCCGATACGCACCCCGAACTGCCTCACAAGCGAAGGTTCGCCCACCAGCGCCGTGTAGCGAGTGCCGCTCGCCTGAGCCGCGATCCCGCTCAATTCAAGCGGCTCACGCACGGCCACCACCGCCTTCACATTGCCGTCGGCCTCGCCGACGGCGTCGCGCACCGAGGAGTCGACCTGATCCGAGGAGTTCCCGAGGAACACAAGGCCGACGCTCTTGCCGGAAAGCAGGTCGTGCACGGCAAACGGCCACAGACCCACAGACAGCGTTTCCTCTTCGGAGAGTTTGCTCCCCACCTGTTCCAGGTCGCGCTGCGAGTCGCTCACTTCAGAGCGAAGATTGCGCACGATCCCGTCCTGAGCAGAGGACACCAGGTTCGAATCGCCGATCGCCACGCCGATCAGCACGCCGACCGTCAGCGCAAACAGGACGGCGGCAAGCGAAAGCGCGTGATAGCGATAGTCGAACATCCGGAGGAATCGGTGCTTGAGGGTGTTGTCGCTCTCAGTTACCGCTCGACCCGAGCAGCATCTGCAGCTTGAGCCATAGTAGATCCACAACGTCGCGCAATGCCGGGGTCAGCCACACGACCGCCACCAGCGCGATCAGTCCGGCCACGATCACAACCACCAGTGGCGCGAGTCCCGGCATCGGTCGATACAGGCGACTCACACCCTTCGCGTCGACAAGGATCTCACCGATGCGCAGGCGCGTGAGGAAGGTCGAGGACATCCCTTCGCGATTGCGATCGAGGAACTCGACCAGGTTGAATTGTGAGCCCACGGTCACGATCAGCCGTGCTCCCTTCTCCGCGGCGATCAACATCGCCACGTCCTGGCTGGTTCCAGGCGCCGGCACGAGCTTGAACGGCACATCGAGATCTTCAAGGCGGCGCTTGCCCGGCGCGCGACCGTCGGGATAGGAGTGCACGACCAGCTCGGTGCCCTTCTCGCGCGCCGCCAGCAACGCCGCCTCGGTTGCGGAGTCCATGTCGCCCACGATCATCGTGGGCGTATAGCCGGCTTCCAGCAGCGCATCGGCGCCGCCGTCGACCGCCACCAGCACCGGGCGTGTGTCCCTGATGAACGATCGCAGCGCGCGCAGATCGCGCTGATGATCGACCCCCCGCACCACCACAAGCGTCGAGCGATCGCGGAAGTCGGTACGAAAGCGCGGCAGGTCGATCCGTCCCGCCAGCAGCTCGCGCTCCTCGCGCATGTGCTCGATCGTGTTGTGCGCGAAGCGCTCCAGCGCCTCTCCGATCTCACGGCGACGAGCCTCGGTCTCCGCGCGCACCCGTGCCACGTCGAGCACTTCGCCGACGACGACAGTCCGACCCCTGTGGAGCACTTCGCCGCGAGTGCCAGAGTCGACGGTATGCACCGTGACCGGATCGCCGTCCGAGAGCGACTCGAACAGCGAATCGTCTGGTAGATCGAGCAGCAGCACGCCCGCTTCGACAAGCAACTGCGGCCCGAGGTTGGGGTAGGAACCGCTGGTCGAGGCTCGACAGTTGAGCACCGCCGTGGCGCCGGCCGAGATCAGCTCCTCCGCGGAGACCCGGTCGATGTCCAGGTGATCGATCACGGCGATATCGCCGGCCACCAGATGGCGCACGAGCAACTTCGTCTTGCGCCCGAGCCGCACCGGACCGCCGACCTCGCGAGAGGGCGCGGGCAGCGCCCCGAAGGCCGGCATGCTCGTACCTGGCGGCTGCCGGGTCATAGCCATTGAAACCGAGAGTAACGCTAGTGCCCGTCAGGCGGCGCGGCGGAGCTCGCGCGCATGCTTGCGAGCAGCGACGTCCTGGTCCTCCGCGCCGAGCATCCGCACAAGCTCTGTTACGACATCGCGCTCGGCGAGTTGCACAACGCTCGCCACGGTCGGATCGGCCGAGGTGTCCTTGGAAACCGAGAAATGGCGGGCCGCGAGCGAGGCGATCTGCGGCAGATGGGTGATGCACACGATCTGCCTGCCCTGGGCAAGGCTTTGCAGCCGCTCGCCGACCGCGCGGGCAGTGTGGCCGCCGATCCCCGCGTCGATCTCATCGAACACGAGCGTCGACCTGGAAGACCCTCCGGTGGACCCAGACCCATCGTTGCTTGCACTGGTGAGCGCGAGCATTACGCGCGAGAGCTCGCCGCCGGATGCGATCTCACGCAGCGGTGCGGCCGCAACGCCGGGGTTCGGCGCGATCATGAACTCTGCCGCGTCGCCTCCGTTGGCTTTCGGAGCAACCGACGCCAGCGCGATCCCAAAAGTCGCATCGGCCATCGCGAGCGCCGCGAGCTGCTCGCGTACCGCCTCGGCCAATCGTGTGGCGGCCTGGGCGCGCCGTTCGCGCAGCCCTTCGACGTGATCGCCAAGCAGCTTGCGTTGTGCCGCCAGCCGACCCTCGGTCTGCTGTTGGGCCACTTCGGCGCCCAGCAGCTCCTCGCGCCGCTCGCGTGCTTGCTCTGCGTACCGCAACACCGCGGAGATCGTGCCGCCATGCTTGCGCACGACACGCTCGAGCGCCGCAAGCCGCTCCTCGATCGCTTGCAGCGAGCCATCTTCGGCTTCGATCGCCTCGCGACAGTCACGCAGGCCGCCGGCGATGTCGTGCGCCTCGATCGACAGCGTGGCGCAGCGCTCGGCGAACGCGTCAAGCTCCGGATCGACCCCCGCGATCGCCTGCAGGCTCGCAGCAGCCCCCGCCAGGAGAGACCCCGCCCCCCGTCCCTCCGAGGAGTCGGCGACCAGCGCGTCGGCGGCGGCACCGGCTGCCGCACGCAGCGCCTCCAACCCGCGCAAGCGATCTCGACGCTTCAGGAGCACTTCACGCTCCTCCTCCTCGGGAGCCAGCTCGTCGATCTCGGCGAGCTCGTGCTCCAATAGCGCGAGCTCGCGCTCGCGTGCCTCGCCAAGCTCGCGCAGGCGCTCCAGCTCAGACTCGAGCGCACGGACCTCGCGATAGGTGCCGGCACATGCGTCGAGCCGCCGGGCGTGCTCGGCTCCACATACCTCGTCCAGCAGCTCCAGCTGTGCGCTTGCCAGCACCAGCTTGCGATGCTCGTGCTGACCGTAGAAGGAGATCAGCCGCGACCCCAGCTCGCGCAGGTCCCCGACGGTGGCCGAGCGAGCGTTGAGGAATGCACGCGTGCGCCCGTCGGCACCGACCCTGCGTGCGAGGGTCAACTCGCACGGATCGACCTCGGCGCGAGCGCTGTCGGGCAACAGCTCGGCGATCTCCGCGCGCAAGCGCTCAGGCACCGCGAACGTCCCCTCCACATACGCCTCCCGCGCGCCGGGCCTGACGATGCCGGCGCGCGAGCGTCCACCCATCAACAGATCCAACGCGTGCGCAAGCACCGTCTTGCCCGCGCCCGTCTCCCCCGTGAGCACGTTCAGGCCAGGACCAAAGGAGAGCTCTGCCCGCTCGATCAGCAGCAGGTTCTCGACACGCAATTCGCACAGCACACGGACAGGTGTACCAGTGAGCACCGACAGATCCCCGCGCGCGGGGCACTCAAGCGCCGCCGCGCACAGATCCACTCTACGGTCGCGACCCAAGCGCGCCGATACACAACATGTCCCCGGTGGCATTCCCGACGAGGTGGGTCCATAATCTGGGCGAAACCGCCAAAATCGGCCAAAGACGGCCCCTCGAAGCATTACTCGTTCGTATATCGGCATGGCTGCCAGCGACTCCCCCCCCTCCCACAACCCCACTCGCACGCAGCGAGCCAGGCGCGACTGCCTTTCCGCCGCGGAGCTCACGGCACGCCTGGAGGAGGAGGTCGACCGCGCCGAACGTCACCACACCGCCCTCAGCTGTCTGCTGGTTAGCCTCGACGATGTGGAACAGCTCGCGCACGTCCACGGAGAGGATCTTCCTGCGAAGGCGCTCGCCTACTTCGGCGCGGCGCTCGGACTCGAGCTGCGCCGCTTCGATCGCGTCGGACACGCCGCCGAGGGTGAGCTGCTGGTGCTATTGCCCGGCGCGGACGAGCGGCGGGGAGAGATCGTTGCAAGGCGTGCGCTCGGCAGGCTGCACGCGATCAAGATCGACGTCGACGGGCAACGACGACCGTTTCGCGTATCGATGGGACTCGCCGCATGGCGTGAGGGTTTGACCAGCGAGCAGCTGCTGTCGCTCACAAGGCTGGCCGCCCAACGGCAGGATGCTCTGCAGGAGCGGCAATCGGAGCCCCCGCAGGAGCCGAATCTCGATGTCGGCGAGATGCCGGGACCCAGGCAGTCATAATCCCACGCCGTGCTCTCCGGGTCTGAGCTGTGGCTGCTGCGCCTGATGGCCGATCGAGGCCTTGCGCTGCTCGACGCCTCGACATTGCTGATGGCGGTCGAGGAAGGCCACGAGCTACGCGTGGCTGCCTCCAGCGGCCGGCTGTCGGTACGGGTGCGGGTGCTGCCCCTGGAAGGGAGCGCCCTGGGCGCCGTCTACACGGCGGGGAAGTCGCTGTCGCTCGATCGCCCACGCGGGCAGGAAGCGACTTGGCTGCACGAACTGGGCCTCGAGGCCCGCGCGGTGCTCGTCGAGCCCTTCAGTCTTGACGGGCAGGGTGGCGGCTTGGTGATCGCCGCACGCGAGGACGGTGGCTTCCGCGACCCCGACCGGCGCGCGCTGAGCGCGTTTGCCGCGAACGTCGCACAGCGACTCGCCGCCGAGCGCTCGGTTGAGATCACGCGGTTGCGCTTCGGCATGGAGGCACGCGAGCGCGAGCGCACCCGCTGGGCCAGGGAGATTCACGACGAAACCGTTCAGGGCCTCGGAGCGCTGAGATTGCAGCTGGCAAACGCGCGCGACCTCGGTGATGAGGACGCGCTGAGCACGGCTGTCGACACCGTGCTCGAGGGTCTTGGCCAGGAGATCGACGGGCTGCGCCACCTGATCACCGAGCTTCGTCCCGCCGCGCTGGACGACTTCGGTCTCGTGCCGGCGCTCGAAGCGCTCGCGCGCCGCGCCCAGGCGATGGACGGCCTTGAGATTCGTACCGAGATCGATCTCGGCGACGCTGACCGGCGCCTGGACGCGGAGCTCGAGAGCACTCTTTATCGCATCGTGCAGGAGGCGCTGACCAACGTCAGCCGCCACGCCAAAGCCACGCAGGCGACGATCAGCATCGCCGAGCACAACGGCAGCGTGACGGCGGCGGTGACCGACAACGGCGAGGGCCTTCCCGAGGGTGGAGCCTCGAGACAGCGCACACCCGAGGAGGAACTCACGGGCGGATTCGGCGTCTCGGGGATGCGCGAGCGGGCCGAGCTGGTCGGGGGCGAGCTCGAGCTGGTCTCGGCACCGGGAGGCGGCGCGATCATGCGGCTCACAGTCCCGCTGGCCGGCCGGCCTTCGAGCGTCTAGGTCTATTCCACAAGGCCCAGCTTGCGCGCGTAGGCGGTGATCTCCGCCCGCGAGGAGAACCCGAGCTTCTCGATCGCGCGCGCACGATAGGTCTTTACCGTGCGCTCGGCCACATGCAGCTGCTCGGCGATCTCCGGGTTGGTAAAGCCCAGCGCGATCAGACGCACGACCTCGCGCTCGCGCTCGCTGAGAGCGACCCCGTCCTGCCCGTCGCCCTCGCCGGTGACCATCAGCGCCCCCAAGCGCGGATGCAGGTAGTTGCGCCCGGACACCGCCAGACGGAACGCCTGCAGCAGCTCGGCCGGCTCGGCCTCCTTGAGCACGTAGCTGCGCGCGCCTGCACGCAGCGCCTGACGTGCGTATTCGGGGTCCTCGCGCATCGTGAGGATCGCCACCGCCAGCGTCGGATGCGCCACGAAGCAGGTTGGCAGCGCCGCGAGGCTCGATCCTCCGGGCATCGTGAGGTCGAGGGTGAGCAGGTCGGGCTTGAACTCCCTCACCACACGGATCGTCGAGGGCACGTCGGCGGCCTCGGCCACAACTCTGAACTCGCCTGTCTCACGCTCCAGTACCGCGCGGATGCCGTCGCGTACGACCGTGTGGTCGTCGGCGATGATCACATCGATGGGCCGGTCCACGCCGGGAGCTTCAGTTGCCATGCACCGCAACCGTACAGGCTTGATGGGCGGCATTCTATGTATGGCTAGCACCCCGGCGGTCGAGCGTCCGCCTGCGCGGTCGGCTTCCTGGGGACGGTTGCCCGCTTAGGAGGACGCCCCTCAGCACCTTTGGGACGACACACCTCGGCACCTTCGGGACGACAAGATCGGCACCCCGCGCTCTACAGACAAGCGACCTTAGGGACGCCATCATTGCACTGACGATGCAACAGCTTTTTGCCACAGCCTTCTCAAACCCCCCGGGCGCATCCACGACGAGCGCCACTAATGGGAGTCGAAACGATTGGAGTGGAACCGATGACTGACTTTGGTGTTGTGCTTGCATGGATTGCTTTGACCGTGGCCAGCGCCAAGGGGCTCGCGGCTTTCGCTCGCCTGGCCGCGAGGAGTCGCATCGGCGCCGATGACGATCTTGCTCTGTCCATCGGCGAAGGGGCGCTCGCGCCCGACGGTATGCGGTTGCAGACCGAGATGTCTCCCTATCGATTCCGCGATAGCCGGTGACTTGCGCAGCCTCGACGCACGTGTCACCCGAGTCGCCGCCACGACCTGGGTTGGGTGAGGGCGCGGGAGCATGGCAGTCGCTCGTTCGGTTGCTGGACCTCAGACACCCCACGCTGCCGATCCTCGCCGTCGGAAGTCGGACTCGCGCTGAGAGCGATGCCTACGCGGCAAGCGTTTAGCCGCCACGGCGGGCGCGAACCGGCAGACATATCGCAGCCATGGGGCGTCCCGTCGGCGGTCCACCTTAGAATCCCGCCCATTCGGCCATTGAGCGCCGATGCCCAGCCAGCGTCGAGAGGCGTCCTTGCTTCCCAAGTCTTCCCGACTGCGGAGAATACTGCTTGCCTATACGGTCAACGAACTAGGAACCTGGTTCGGCTACGTCGCGCTAGCCCTGGGCGTCTACGACAACACTCGCAGTGCGCTTGCCACCGCCGGGCTGTTCGTCGCCAGGGGCCTGCTGCCCGCTCTCCTCGCGCCGGTCCTGGTGGCACGCACAGAGCGCTCGGAACGCCGGGGGCGGCTGGCGTGGCTTTACCTGGTCGAGGCGGTGCTGGCCGTCGCTCTGGCGGCGCTGCTGTGGCACTTCTGGCTGCCGGGGGTGCTGATCCTCGTAGCGCTGGACGGGGTGGTTGCCGTCGCGGCCACAGCCCTTGTGAGGGCATCGGCGGCCCGCATCATGGTCGCCGAGGCAGACGAAGCGCGGGAGGTCGGGCCCGGATCGCCAGGGCTGCACGCGTCGACGGAGATCGCCCAGCGTCAAGCCAACGCGGCGTTGAACGTCGCGTTCATGTTCGGACTAGCGTTCGGACCAGCGATCGGAGGGCTGCTCACCCATGTGGCGGGGGGCCCGGTGGCGTTGCTGATCGACGCTGTGACGTTCGTGCTGTGCTCGGTGCTGATGCTTGGCGTGCACAGCTATGTCGACGAGGGCGCCGAGGACTCGATTCGCACACGCCTGGTGGCTGCCGCGCGACACATATGGGAGATTCCTCAGCTGCGCGCGCTGCTGGTCACCGAGGGCGTCGCGATCGTCTTCTTCGCCTCGGTGGAGCCGGTCGAGGTGATCTACACGAAGACGACACTGGGCGCGGGCGATTTCGGCTTCGGCCTGCTGCTCGGCGCGTGGGGCGCCGGCGCGGCGCTCGGCGCGGTCGTGTTCGCCCGTGCGATACGCCGTCCACTCGGGCCGATGCTGATCGGTGGGACGCTGCTCGTCGGGCTCGCCTACCTCGGCTTTGCGGTCTCGCCCACGCTCGCGTTCGCGTGCACGGCGGCGGTCGTTGGGGGCGTCGGCAACGGTATCCAGTGGCCATCGCTGATCAGCGCCGTGCAGCAGCTGACACCGCCCGGACTGCAGGGGCGCTTGATGAGCGCCCTTGGATCGATGAGCGCGCTGTGTCCGGCGATCGGCTTCTCGCTCGGTGGCGCCATCATGGCCGTCTCCTCGCCGCGAATCGCGATGACGGTCGCGGGCACTGTTGCGACGCTCGCGACCGTCGCGTTCCTGCGTCTGCCCCTGCAGGGTCTGAGGTCCAGTGGCTACGAGGAGCCGGCTGCGAGCGTCGAGCCCGGGTTGGCGTCCATGACTCACTGAGCGGGGCTCAGCGCGAAGCGCGGCGCGTCTGTGTCGAGTCGGCCAAGGCCATCCGCTGGAGCTCTGAGCCGCGAGCGTGCGCGATCGGGGCCGCGCCCAACGCGAGACCAGGATCGACGGGTTGCTCGCCCTCGGACCCGCGGCCGGCGCGCATCCCTTAAGCGCGACGCCGTGTCGGCCGTTAAGGACTACAGACAGCCCTAACCAACATCCGCAGTTTCCCACCAACCACGATGGCCCTACTCAAGCGCAACTCAATCCGCCTCTACCTCGCCTGCCAGTGGCTGATTCTGGCCGCCGTCGTGGCTGTGGCAGCGCTCACGTGGCAAACCGGGGATTGGCATCCCTTCGAGCTCGTTGGACTCCTGCTGGTCCTCAGCGTCGTGGGTGAGTGGCTCACGATCACCATCGGCGGCCAAACCGTCTCAGCGGGCTTCGTGGCACTCGTGCTGGCCATGACATTGCTTGGACCGGCGCCCGCGGTGGCGATCGGAGCGGTGGCGATCTTGGCCGACTCGCTCGCCCGCCGCCCGCCGCTATCGCACTGCCTGTCGAACATGGCCACCTACGCGGCGTATCTGATGCTTGGGGGGCTGATGGCGCGGTGGCTGATCGGAGGCGTGCAGGTGTCCCACGACCACAGCCTGCTGCAGAGCGCGACGTTCGCGCTCGTCGTGTTCGGCGTGTTCATCGCGACGAACCTCATCAATTTCGCATTGATTGCGCTCCACTCGCTGGTGTTGCAGGGACGGTCGTTCATGAACCAGGTACACACTGTCCTGATCCCGGTTCTGCCCGGCCAGCTGGCGGCGGCCGTGCTCGCGGTGATCCTCGCCGTGGCCTACACGATGCTGGGCTATCCCGTGCTGTTGAGCCTCGTGCTGGTGCTGCTCGTCTTCCAGTACCTCGCTCGTGCGTTGCTGCGCTCGGAGGATCGAGCCGAGCAGCTGGAGGCACGTTCTGTGCGGTTGGCGTCCATGCAGCTCGGCATGTTGGTGACGCTCGTGGAGACACTCGCGCTGAGGGATCGCGTCACCGCGCGGCATTCGGCCGCCGTCGCACGCTACGCACGCGCATTGGCTCGTGAGCTCGGCTGCGACGAGACCGAGCAGGAGCTGGCGCACACCGCCGGGCTTCTGCACGACATCGGCAAGTTCGCGCTCCCGGACCGGATCCTGCACGCCGACGTCCTCTCCGACGAGGACTGGGCGGTGGTGCGTCGTCATCCTCAGGAGGGCGCCACACTGGTCGGGCGACTCGACGGCTACGGCCCGGTGGCCGACGCGATTCTCTACCACCACGAGCGTGTGGACGGCAGCGGCTATCCCGCAGGGCTGATCGGCAACGAGATCCCGCTGGCGTCACGGATCATCGCGGTGTGCAGCATCTATGACACGCTCACCGCCCGCGAGTCCTACCGTTCGCCGATGACTCCCCAGGACGCGATAGTGGAGCTACGGCGCGTGTCGGGACGACAGTTGGACGCGGACATAGTCACCGCCTTCATAACGATGCTGGAGCGCGAGGGTCCGGTCACGTTCGCCCATGGCGACGACGCGGATTTCCAAGCTGAGCTGGCGTTCGAGCGTCGTGCTCGGGCTCTCGCCGAGCCCGCGCGATCCTGACGCCATCGCCCTTAACGACCAAAGGCGCCACCGAGAGACGACGCCTTTTAGCGGCCGTGATCGCACATCGGCGATCAAACGTTTTAGAGTTTGAAACCCATTGAAAAGCTCCTTCCGTCGCGCGGGCGGCTCACCCTCACGTGCAACGGCCTCCATCCTCAGCCAAACACGTTGAGAGTTGAGTAGGTTTGCCCAGCATAGTACAGAGATTGGACGATTTGTCCACTTCGTACAAGTATTTGCACGTTTGCTTGCAAGCAGAGGGCTGTCCGCGCGACACACGACGGCTTTCCCGCCAAACGGGAAGGGTTTCTCCGCTTGCATACGGCAACTCGGGGGTCCTGAGCGTCTTTCTGGGCCAAAGGTCCACAAAACCGGTGGAAGCTCAACCTTTGCGGCCAGACTGCCGAATATCTATGCATCGGAGCTCTGCGCAACGCTCGCGGGCTCTCCAACAGCGCCACCGCGCGAGATCCACACGAGGCCAAGATGTCCATCACCGCCGATCCCGACCACGAGAGCCAGCTGATCTTCACCAGCTCGCAGGCCGCACGCTATCTCGGCGTGTCGCTGGCGACGATCCGTCGCTGGAGCAACGCCGGCTATCTCACCGGCTACAGAACGCCGGGCGGGCAGCGCCGCTTCTCACGCGAGCAGCTCGACGGGTTCATCGAGTCGCTGCACCGCACCCACGAGACCACGACCAGGCGCGACCGCAGCGTCGCCTGAGAGCCGGCCTGCGGGCATGCTGAGGCTCCCGCACGACCTCGAGCGCCCACGGAGGCGCGCTGACGTCTTCCTCCCGTTATGGTCGGTCGTGCACGTCACACAGGACGCCGAGACCGCACAATCTCAGCGTGCCAGGCGACCGAACTTCTCGCGCAAGCGACGATAGAACGAGGAGTCGGGCAGCTGCGCGATCACCCCGGCATCATTGAGGAACCTCGCGTCGATTCGCGCGCCCGGCGCGAGCTGGCACACCGGTCGACCGTCAACCGACACGTCAAGCGCCTCACGCGAGCGGTTGTGGATCTCCAGGCGATCCCTTGGTGCGGCGACAAGCGTGCGGGCAGTGAGCGAGTGGGGTGCGATGAACGACACCACGAACCCCTCCACTCCCCATGCCATCACCGGCCCACCGTTGGCGAGGTTGTAGCCGGTGGAGCCCGCTGGAGTGGCCACCACCAGGCCATCGCAGCGTACGCTGCCGAGTTCTTCGCCGTCGAGCACATACGCGATCTCGGCAACCCGCTCTCCGACCTTGCGGTGGATCGCCACGTCGTTGATCGCGCGCTCGACTCCCGTGGGAGCGTCGAGCACGATCGCCGGCAGCCGCAGCAGCTCGAAATCGCCCTCAAACGCACGCCTGACCCCCTCGGCCAGCTCGTCCGGCTCGATCGTTGCGAGAAATCCGATATCGCCGAAGTTGATCGCGAACACGGGCACACCCGTGCCCGTGTAGCGACGCAATGCGCGCAGGATCGTGCCGTCTCCACCAAGCACGATGCAGAGGTCGACCGCGTCGTTCTCGCGCGTGCCCACGACCATGCCCTCACGCATGCTGAGACCGTGCTTGTCGGTCTCGTTGCGGTCGAATCGCAGCGTCACCCCCGCTCGCACCGCCGCATCCACCAGCGCCTCGAGCGCAACCGCGGTTTGGGCCGGTCGATTGTGGGTCAGCACCGACACTTCGCGGACCTTGCGTTGGTGCGACGGTTGGGATCCCTGCGCACCTCGCTCGACGGCCCTACTCACGGCTCCACCTCCGCGGCCATGCGCTGAATGTCCTGCACCCCGCCGGCGCCCGCGCTGCGGGCGGGCTCGGCCAGCCACACGAACGTCTCGAGATTGCCCTTGGGTCCGGGCAGACCGGAGGAGCGGTAGCCGAGCACCGTGGCGCCAAGCGCGAGCGCCGCGGCGCCGACATCCACGAGCGCGGCGCGGCGATCCTCTGCCGAGCGCACCACCCCGCCCTTGCCGACCCGCTCGCGTCCGACCTCGAACTGCGGCTTCACGAGCGCGAGCACATCGTGGCGATCGTCCAAGCACGCGAGCACCGCCGGGAGCACCTTGCGCAGCGAGATGAACGACACGTCGAGCACCGCCAGCTCGGGAGCGTAGGGCAGCATCTCGCGCGTGAGCGCGCGGGCGTTCGTGCGCTCCAGCAACGTCACCCGCGAATCGGTGCGCAGACCGTAGTCGAGATCGCCGTAGCCCACATCGACCGCGACCACGTGCGCCGCGCCACGTTGCAGCAGACAGTCGGTGAACCCACCGGTGGAGGCGCCCACATCCAACGCCCGGCGCCCCTCCACCTCGATCTCGAACGCGCCGAGCGCATTGGCGAGCTTGATCCCACCGCGCGAGACGAATGGGGGGCGCTCGCGCACCGCAAGCTCAGCGTCCACCGCGACCATCTCGCCCGGCTTGGCGGCCCAGCGGCCATCGCGACCAACCATGACCTCGCCGGCCATCACCGACGCAGCGGCCCGCGTGCGCGAGGAAAACAGGCCGCGCTCGGCCAGCAGGGTGTCCAGACGTTGCTTGGTGGCCATCGCGTCATTAGAGACGGTAGCCGCTCGTGCGACTCAGGGGGTTCCCAGGGTCAATGTCCGCGCCGGACGAAAGCACTATGAGTTCGAGCAAGCCAAAAGATTCGGGGCGTTTGTGAGGCTGCTTATACAGTCGCTACCCATATGTGATCGACGTCACACAAACATGCGTTCGTGTGGTGCATGATTCTTCTCGACCCGAAGTACAGCAGCATCCCTCCTCCCCGAAACGGCCCGCCTCCCCAGCGGGTCGTTTCATTTAACCCCTCCGCCCTGCGGTACTTCCTCATCATCCTCATGGAAGACGATGCCGCATGCGGCATCGTCCCGGACCGTACATGTACGGTCCGGCTGGCCGGCACATGTGCCGGCCAGAACAACATCTCGGCTCAAATATCACATGTGGTCCGACCGGCCATACATGTGCCGGCCGGTACAGAGGCTGAGAAAAGTACATGTACTCCGGCCGCTCGCCAGTACGGGCCGAACGCAGCGGCGGATCAGTTCGTCCCGACCGCCGCGGAGCGACGGTCGGCGATCGCCGTGCGCACACGCTCGGCGATGCGCTCGGCGGTGAACCCGACCTCCTCGTGCAGAAGCGCGGGCTTGCCGTGAGTCACGTAGCGGTCGGGCAGCCCCACGCGCAGAATGCGCGGTGGCGCCGTGCCGGCCTCGCTCAACGCCTCCCACACCGCGGAGCCAAACCCGCCCGCAAGCACACCCTCCTCGACGGTCACAAGCAGATCGTGCTCGGCGGCCAGCTGAGCCATCAGACCCGTGTCGATCGGCTTGGCAAAGCGCGCATCGGCCACCGTCACCGCGATCCCCTCATCCGCCAGCAGCTCGGCCGCGTCGATTGCCTTGCCGACCCCCGAGCCGTAGCCGATCAACGCGACACGAGCTCCAACCGGAGCGCTCGCGCCGGGTGAGTGGGGATCGATCAAGATCTCGCCGGTGCCGATCGCGATCGCGCGAGGCGTCTCGGGCAGCGCCACGCCCGTGCCCTCGCCGCGCGGATAGCGCAACCCGACCGGGCCGTCGTCGTAGCACAGGGCGGTGTGCAGCATGTGCACCAGCATCGCCTCGTCGCGCGGGGCCATCAGCACGATGTTCGGCAAACAGCGCAGATAGGCTATGTCGAACACGCCGTGATGGGTTGGACCGTCGTCGCCAACCAGGCCCGCGCGATCCATCGCGAACACCACGTTCAGCTTCTGCAAGCACACGTCGTGCACGATCTGGTCGAATGCGCGCTGCAAGAACGTCGAGTAGATCGCCGCCACCGGCTTCGCGCCCTGCAGCGCGAGGCCCGCAGCGAACAGGATCGCCTGCTGCTCTGCGATCCCCACGTCGAAATACCGCTCTGGCATCGCCTTCTGCAGGATGTTCAAGCCCGTGCCCGAGTTCATCGCAGCGGTGATCCCCACCACCCGCTCGTCGCGTCCGCATTCGCGCACCAGCGCATCGCCGAACACCTGCGTGTACTGAGGCGCCGCCACGCGCGCTCCCCCAACCTGAGCCGAGTTGCCGTTGGCCGAAGATGGCGAGGCGCCCGACGCGCTTGCCGGGGAAGTCGGCACGCCGTTCAGGATCGACTTCGGCTTCGCCGCATGCCACTTCTCCATTCCCTCTAGACCACCGTCCTCGGCGGGCGCGAAGCCCTTGCCCTTCACCGTCGCGATGTGCACCACCACCGGGCGTTCAGCCGCGAGCGCCTCGCGTAGCGCCTCGCGCAGCGCGCGCACGTCGTGGCCGTCGATCACGCCCATGTAGGCCCAGTCGAGCTCCTCCCACCACAATCCCGGAGCCCAGAACGCCTTGATCGACTCCTTCAGTTGCGGGCCCAAGCGCTCAAACGCGGCGCCAATGCTGCCCGGCAGGCGCGCGAGCCCGCCCTCTACGCCCGAGCGGGCGTGCCACAGCTTCGGATTCAGTCGCACCCGGTTGAAATAGCGCGACAGCGCGCCCACGTTCGGGGCGATCGACATGCCGTTGTCGTTCAGCACCACCACCATCGGCGTTCCCAGACCGCCCGCCTGGCCGATCGCCTCGAACGCCACTCCCCCGGTCATCGCGCCATCGCCGATCACCGCCACGACCTTCCCGTTGGCGGCCTCATCGTTCAGATGACGCATCCCCTCCTTCAAGCCGACCGCATAGCCGATCGACGTGGACGCGTGCCCAGCGCCCATGATGTCGTGCGGGGACTCCGCCATCGAGCAAAACGGCGCCAGCCCACCGTACTGGCGGATCGTGTGCAGCTGCGCGCGGCGGCCCGTCAGGATCTTGTGCGGGTAGGCCTGATGGCCCACATCCCACAGGATCTTGTCGCGCGGAGAGTCAAGCAGCGAGTGCAGCGCCACCGCCAGCTCGCACGTGCCGAGATTCGCGCCGAAGTGCCCCCCGATCTCCCCCACGGTGTCGATGATGTGCTCGCGCACCTCCTGCGCCAACAGGACCAGCTCATCCTCAGAGAGCGCCTGCACATCCTTGGGGCCATCGATCCGTTCCAGCAGTCGCGCACCGCGCACGGGAGGGCCACCGTTGGTGTCGGCCGGTGCGCTCATGCCTCGTCCCCGCGCACAGTGGCGCTACCCGCCGTGGCGCTGCTTGGTGTATGTGCGGTTGCTCTCAAGATGTACGTGTGTAGATGAAATCTGTGATCTGCTCGAGCTCGATCGTGGGAGCGCTGCCCTCCACTGGCTGACCCGCCACGACCAGAGCGGCCTGCGCGAGTGCCTCCCGCGCCGTCCGGTGTGACTCTGCCGCCAGCTCCCTGGCTCGATCGATGCCGAACTCGCTCACATATGTCCGCTTGCCGTGCCTCTCATCGCTACCTCGCGGCTTGCCAAGCGCCTGGTCGGTGCCGGTCACGTCCAGAATGTCATCGACGATCTGAAACAGCACGCCCAGCTCGACCGCGAAGCGCCGCAACGCAATTGTCGCAGGTCCGCGCACGCCGGCCAGCAAAAGCACGCAAACAACCGACGCGTCGATCAGCCTCCCCGTCTTCAGCTCGTGCAACCGTCGCAGCCCATCGGGCCCCTCGGGAGCGCCCCCGCTCACATCCACATACTGTCCGCCCACCATTCCATCCACACCAGTCGCGGCCGCCAGCTCCAGCGCCGTCTCGAGCAGCCGCTCGGGCGCCGAGCGATGCTCGCCGAGCAGATGGCGAAACGCCTCCGCATACAACCCGTCCCCGGCGAGGATCGCCACATCCTCGCCGTATGCCACGTGACAGGTCGGCCGCCCGCGGCGCAAACTGTCGTCGTCCATCGCCGGCAAGTCGTCGTGAATCAGCGAATAGGTATGGATCAGCTCGAGCGCACCCGCCAGCGGCATCGCCTCCTCGCGCGCCAGCCCGACCGCATCCGCTGTCGCAAGCGCCAACACCGGACGGATCCGCTTGCCGCCTGCCAGCAGCGAATAGCGCATAGCCTCCTCCAAGCCGGCAGTCAACGCGTCCTCGGAGAAGCGCATCGCCTCCAGGTAATGCTCAATCTCCTCGCGCAGATGCTCCGGGTAGGCGACTTGCACGAGCAGCTACAGCAGCGAATCCTGGCCCGGAGCCGGCTGGGAGACCTCTGCGCGCGCCTCGCGCTCCAGCTCGGCCGACGCTTGCGTGGCAAGCGCCGCGCAATCCTCGACCATCGTCGCGGCCGCGTCAGGCGACAGCTCGCCCGAGCGCAGCTGCTCAGCGGCGCGCTCGAGCTGCTCGATCAGATCGTCAATCCGCTCCAGGCTCATTGCTCAAGCATTCTGTCGCACCTCGCGCAACACCGCAGCCAGCACCCCGTTCACAAACGCGGGAGCGTCGTTTCCGCAGAACGTCTTTGCCGTTTCAATCGCCTCCTCGATCGCGCCCTCCGGGGGGATCGGAGTCTCCCCCGGGGCCACGTCCGGATGCAGCATCTCAATCAACGCCACCCGCATGATGCTGCGCTCGAGCGGCTGGATACGCTGCACCGACCAGCCGTGGGAATGACGGTCGATCGCCCCGTCCAGCTCCTCCGCACGGTCCGCCGCCGCGTGCGCCAGCGCGCCCGTCAGCAGCGATGCGTTGCGCCCAAGCGTCTCCGCGAGCGGCCTGCCCGTGAGATCGTGCTGGTAGAGCGCAAACACCGCCGCCCGGCGTTGCTCGGAGCGACGCATCGCGCTCCTAGCGTCCCGAGCCCGCGAATCGGTGGACCTGCGCGTGCGGCCGGTGGACCTGCACGCCCACCATCACGCTCGCGACATGTATTCGCCCGAGCGCGTGTCCACGCGGATCTTCTGGCCCACGTCGACAAACAACGGAACCTGGATCACCGCGCCGGTCTCGAGTGTCGCGGGCTTGTTCCCACCGCCCGACACGGTGTCCCCGCGCACCCCCGGATCGGTTTGCGCGACCTCGAGATCCACGGAGCTCGGCAGCTGAATGTCCGAGGGCTCATCGTCGATGAACAGCACATCGATCTCGCTGCTCGGCGTCGTCCAGCGCAAAGCCTCCGCAAACGCCGACTCGGACACCGCGATCTGCTCGAAAGACTCGGTGTCCATGAAGTGCGCATCGGTCCCGTCGGCGTAGAGAAACTGCATCCTGCGCGCCTCGGTGCGCACCGAGCGGAACTTCTCCCCAGCGCGGAACGTGCGATCGATCACCGCACCGTCGCTGGCGCGGCGCAGCTTCGTGCGCACGAACGCCCCGCCCTTCCCCGGCTTCACGTGCTGGAACTCGAGGATCTTGAAGACAGTCCCCTCGACGTCTATGTGGTTTCCGTTCTTGAACTGGTTGGTGGTGATCACGGCATGGGAGGGTAGCGGGCGGAGGCCGCCGAGCGGGTTCGCATCCGCGACCGCCTTGCTCGAGTTGCCTGTCATACAATCGTCCACTACAATCGTTCGAGCTTTCAGATTTGCGGCAACGCGTCGGATAAATCATAGGCCCATGTCTGTCGAAGAGGACACTCTGTCGAGCGCGCTCAGTTTCCGTCTGAGTGAGCTTGTCGAGGACCGCGAGCGTTCCGATGCCCCTGACTCAGGACCCCGGGGGACACTGCCACGCAACTTCCTTGCGTTCCTGCCGCTGTCGGTGCTCGCCACGCTCACGGTGGTCGCGGGTCCGGTCGTTGTCGTGGCCGCGCTTCTGCCTCGCCACGGGATACTCTGGGAGGCGCTCGCGGTCGTCTTGGCGGTGGTCGGTTCGCTTGCGATCGCGTCGATGGGCGCTCGGCTCTGGATGCGTTGGCCTGGCTCGCGGGAGGTGATCTTCGCCGAACTGATGCTCTGGGGTTGGGTGCGGCGTTTCCGGGCGGAGCGACGCCTGGCCCGGACTCGAGACCTCTTCGAATCGGCTCGCGAGTCGGGCTCCACGGTCAGCATCGAGCTGCTCACGCAACTCAGCGATCTGCATCAGGCGGTCGACCCCTACGTGCACGGGCACGGCCGTCGGGTCGCCTCCTACGCCGGCAGGATCGCACGCGAGATGCATCTCTCCCCGAAGGAAGTCGCGAACGTCGAGACCGCCGCGCTCGTGCACGACATCGGCAAGATCTACACGCCACAAGAGATCCTCCGCAAGCCCGACCGGCTGACCGACCGGGAGTTCGCGATCGTAAAGCTCCATGCGCGTGACGGTGCGGAGATCCTCGCCGGGGCCGGAGACCCACAGCTCACCGCGATCGTGCGCCACCACCACGAGCGACTCGACGGCAAAGGGTATCCCGACGGAATCGAAGCGGAGGAGATCCCGCTGGGAGCTCGGATCATCGCGGTGGCCGACACGTTCGACGCGATCGTCTCGACCCGTCCCTACAGACCGCCGCGCAGCCACAAGCAAGCCATCGACATCCTCTCCGACGAGTCCGGCACGCAGTTCGATGCGACTGTTGTGGCGGCATTCCTGGCCTGTTACGCGGCTCGTCGCCCTGTTGCCCGATCGGCGCTCGGCAGTGCCGCGTCCGAGCGGTTCGTCTCCGCGATCAAAGCCTCATCGACAAGCCTGACCGCAGGCTCGCTCGCGCGGACGCTTCCCGCGCTCGGAGTGGCAGGCGTGCTCGCCGCTTCCCCCGCATCACATCACGGCGGAGTCGATCGCCGACAGGAGGCCACCCACGCGGTCGCGCGCCTGGCATCGAGTCCCGCTCCCGTCGGAGCGGACAACGACAAGACTGTCCCGCGAACCACACAGCCGAAAACCGGACGGCCCCCTATCGGCAAGCGAGAGAACCCAGATATGAGGATCAACCTTCCCGACACCACGAGCACCAACCCGAACATGAGCACGACCCCCAGCACAGCTACGAGCGAGCCGGCCCCTCCGTCGGAATCGCACGGGCTGGCGCAGCACCCGGTCGGGGCGGGATCGGAACCATCCAACCCGACGGTGCCCGTTTCCAACCCACCCACGTCCCCACCGGTCAACGTACAGCCACCGCAGCCACCGCAACCTACCCCTCCCGTCCACCCGGCAGAATCCCCCGTTGAGCTCCCCTCGACTCCTCCTGTGACGATCTCAGTACCGAACACCCCGGTGCAGATCACGGTGCCCAGCATCACGCCGCCCAGCATCACGGTCCCGGTCGTGAATCTCCCTTTGAACGTCCCCGTCCTTCACGGCGTCGACCTGCAAGTCGGCGGCTGAACAAGCGGCGCATTTCGCCCTTCAAGGGCCATACTTGAGCTGCCGATGCCCTTCATGTGACAAGGCTTCTGAAGCGTAGGACCCTCTGGGCGCTCGCGGCCTCCGTCAGCGCGGCTGCAACCGGCTGGCTGAGCCTGTTTGGGTTCGGTTGGAACGACTATGACAATGAAGCGCGGGTGCCCGTCTACGCGCTCGTGCACGGTCACCTCGTCGAATTCCTGCGAGAGGCTCCGGTGTACGGCGGCTCGCTGCTCGAGCGTTCGCCGTTCGCGCTGATCCCCGATCTGTGGGGCGGCGGTGAACTGGCGGTCTACCGGATGCTTGCGCTGCCCTGCCTACTCGCCGGGGCGGTGCTCGGTCTGTGGTTGGTCGCGCAAATCCGCCGGAGGGGCGGCAGCACGCTCGCGCAAATCGTCGCGCTCGGTGTGTGCACCGCCAACCCCCTCACGTTGGTGGCTTTGGAACTCGGTCATCCCGAGGAACTGCTCGGTGGATGCTTGTGCGTCGCGGCTGTGCTGCTGGCCATCAGGGAGAGGCCGGTCCTGGCCGGGTTGATGCTTGGCCTGGCCATCGCAAACAAGGAGTGGGCGGTGGTCATCGTCTGTCCCATGCTGCTGGCGCTGCCGGCACGACGGATGCTGTGCCTATCGGTGGCGGCAGCGACGAGCGTCGCATTTCTGGCGCCGTTCATGCTCGTTGGTGCAAGCGTCCTCGGTTCCGGCCTGCACGGAGTGGCGGCACCTCCGAGCACGATCTTCCAGCCCTGGCAGATATGGTGGTTTCTCGGCCATCACGGCGAGGTCGTACGCGGTCTGTTCGGTGCGATCAAGCCCGGCTATCGAACGGCTCCCGGTTGGGTGGGCGCCGTCAGCCACCCGCTGATCGTCGTGTCCGCCGCCGTCCTCTGCATACCCGTGTTGCCAAGACTGTGGCGCGCTGGAGATCCATCCGCGGTGAGCGTCCCGCGAACCGCCGCCAAGCCCGAGTCTCGACACCGCGCGATCTCCGAGCGCGACGCGCTGCTGCTGCTAGCCCTGGTGCTGCTGATGCGCTGTGTGCTCGACACGTGGGACAACGTGTACTACCCACTGCCGTTCGTACTGGCCCTGCTGACGTGGGAGACGCTCGCATTTCGTCGCCCCGCGGTCATCTCGCTCTCAAGCACTGTGTTGGTCTGGGTCGGCTGCGAGTGGCTGCCAAGGTTTGCCTCCGCTGACGCTCAAGCCGCGTTCTTCCTGGCGTGGACGCTACCGCTCGCGATCGGGCTGTCGTGGACCCTTTATGCGCGTGGGCACGCCTCAGTCGACGAACGTGAGCGCCTTGGGCAATTGCGTAAGCCGCTGCGAGCCGTCGTCGTCGACTAGCACCAGGTCCTCGATGCGTACACCCAGGCGCCCGGGTAGGTAGACCCCCGGCTCGACCGTGACGATGTTGCCTGCGCGCAACGGCTGCTCGCCTGCCGTACGCGACAGCCGTGGGCCCTCGTGGATCTCCATTCCGACACCGTGCCCCAGGCCGTGGCCGAAGTGCTCGCCGTGACCGGCGTCCTCGATGATCGAGCGCGCGACCGCATCCACCGCGCGACCGCTGATCCCGGCGCTCACCGCCGCAAGCGCCGCTTCTTGCGCTTCAAGCACGAGCTCGTATACGCGGGTCGCATCCTCGCCAAGCTCACCGGTGGCATAGGTGCGAGTGCAGTCAGAGCAGTAGCCGT
Organism: uncultured Solirubrobacterales bacterium; assembly: GCA_963831725.1. Taxonomy (GTDB): domain Bacteria; phylum Actinomycetota; class Thermoleophilia; order Solirubrobacterales; family Solirubrobacteraceae; genus Palsa-744. The sequence goes on along the minus strand of CAWHRF010000004.1, from coordinate 769,174 downwards.
CGAGGTACGCCCCCCAGTCGATCGTGACGAGCACCCCCTTGGGAATCTCGACCTCGCGCGGCTCTGCGTGCGGGAGAGCACCGTGCTCGCCGGCGGCGACAATCGATGGGAAGCTCGGCGCCTGCGCACCCAACCGGCGCATGCGCAGCTCCAACTCGATCGCCACCTCACGCTCGCTGCGCCCGACCAGCCCTGCTTCGAGCACACCCGTCAGGGCCTCGTCCGCGAGTTGTGCAGCCGATCGTATCCTCGCGATCTCCGGCTCGTCCTTGACCTCGCGCAGGCTCTCCACGACGCCCCCACACGGCACCAGCTCCCAGTCCTCGTCAAGCAGCTCCCGCAAGCGCGCATGTTGCTTGACGCTCAATGCAGCGTCATCGAAGCCGAGCTTGGCGCAAGGGAGATTCCTACCTGTCCCCTGCTCGCCGTTCCCGAGCGCCAGCGCCACGGCTTGCAGCAGATCCGCGGGCGCGATCTCGCGCGTATAGAAATCCGGTACCTGCTCGGCGGACTGGATCGCATAACGGAAGTCCGTGAAGAACAACTGCTGTGCGTGCTCACCGGCGGCGATCACGGCAAAGCCGTTCGAGCCGGTGTAGCCGCTCAGATAGCGCACATCCACAGGCGAGCTCACAAGTAGACGATCGACCTCCAGCGCACGTAGCTCCGCCCCGAGCCGCGCGATACGCGCGATCTCACTCATGTGACCCGACCCTCCTTGCACCCGGCCGCGCCCCTCGCCTGAGACCGAGCCTCAAGCTCACGCCGCCCGACCGCCGAGCTCCTCGCGCAAGCGCTCGAGCGCGAGCTTGTAGCCCTCGATCCCCTTGCCCGACACCGACATCACGCACAGCTCCTCGACCACCGAGAGCCGCCGCCACGCCTCGCGAGCCTTCACGTCGGACATGTGCACCTCGACAGCCGGTAGCGCGGCCGTCGCGAGCGCATCATGGATCGCCCACGAGTAGTGCGTCCAGGCTCCCGGGTTCAGCACGATCCCATCGACAAGCTCGCGCAGGCTGTGCAGATGCTCCACGTACTCGCCCTCGAAGTTGGTGCGAAAGAAGCGTGTCTCGATCCCCAACTCGCCTGCGAACACCGCGATCTGACGCTCGAGCTCATCGAGTGTGAGCGTGCCGTAGTGCTCAGGCTCGCGCTTGCCGAGCATGTCGAGGTTGACACCGTGCATCACCTCTATTCGAATCAGGCCGCTCATCGCCAGCAGAGCCTACCCGCCCGCGCGTAGCTCCGACACGGCGGCGCGCAGCTCGTCCTGCGGCACATGACATCCGGTCCGTGCTTCCCCGGGCGCCCCGAGCAACACGAATGGCACATGCGCGCCGGTGCGCTTCTTGTCGCGCATTGTCGCCTCCAGGATCCGATCTACATCCTCCCCGTCCAGCTCGATCGGCAATCCGTGCGCGCTCAATAGCTCGCGCACCTGCGCGCGAAGCTCTGGCAAGCCGGACAGTCGCAGCGCGGCGAGCAGCCCGAGCCCCACCGCCTCCCCGTGGCGATAGCGCTCGTAGTTGGTGACGGTCTCGAGCGCATGGCCCACGGTGTGCCCCAGATTGAGCACCTGACGGCGCCCGGCGTCACGCTCGTCGGCGGCGACAACCGCGAGCTTGGTGTGCGCGCACGCGAGGATCGTGCGCTCGTCCAATGGCTCGTCGGCGAGGAGCCGCTCCCACAGCTCGCCGCCGGCGATCAGCGCCGTCTTCAGCGCCTCGACGTAGCCTGCCGCCAGCTCCGCCGCCGGCAGCGTGTCGAGTGTGTCGGGATCCACGATCACGCCGACGGGATGGTGGTAGGCGCCAACATAGTTCTTCGCCTGCGGCAGATCGACTCCGGTCTTGCCCCCATAGGCCGAGTCGACCTGGGCGACAAGCGTGGTGGGCACGTGCACGACCGGCACGCCGCGCTGATAGGTGGCGGCGCAGAAGCCCGCAAGATCTCCAACGACGCCGCCGCCCAGTGCAACCAGATGGTCCGCGCGGGTCATACCGCCTGAGACCAGCGCGCTCCACACCAGCTCGGCGCTCGAGAGCGTCTTGTTGCGCTCGCCAGGGGCGATCTCCACGAGCTCACCGACGCCGCCGAGGCGCTCGGCGTAGAGCGCCGCGACATTCCGATCTGAGACGCAGAACGGACGCGAGACCGTTCTGTCCAGTGGCCACACACCCTCACCAGAGCACTGTTCCGGATCAAGCAAGCCACGTCCCACGAACACCGGATACTCCCCCGAGGAGGCGCTTGCCCACAGCAACCGAGTGCCCGCAGGCGCTCGCGCGAGCGCTCGCAGCGCCGGCAACGCACGCACTGCCACACGCGGTGCAAGCGCCGGGAGGATCGCGTCCGCAAGCTGCCCGTACAACGCCACGCGACCCGCATGCAACGCCGCGAACGCGTCACGATCGCCGGCCAGCGGACGCTTCTCCTTACCTGCACCCGCCCGCCGCCAGGCTGCACGCGCATCGATGTCAAGCAGCACCGTCAGGTGAGGATGCAGCGCGGCGCGCACCCGCTCGGAGAGGATGCTGCCGCCACCGAGGGCGATCACCGTCCCGCGCCCCGCCTCCTCGAGCAGACGGCAGGCGAGCAGCTCCTCGGCCTCCCTGAACGAGGCCTCCCCGTGCAGCCGGAACTCCTCGGCAATCGAATGGCCAAGCTCTTGCTCGAGCAGCCTGTCGCTGTCGAGTGCGGATACACCGAGGGCGGTGGCGACTTCGGCGGCAACGGTCGTCTTGCCGGCGCCCATGAAGCCGATGAAGACAAGCGCGCGATCTGGCGCGGGGACTATCGAGCCCATCGGGTTCCCTCCACGCGACGCGCGCCCCGTCGCTCGTCCATCAAGGCGATGGCCATCCGATTCGCTCGCGATAGGCCGCCAGCGCCTGACGAGCGTCGTCGATGTGATCGCCACCGAACTTTTGCCTGTAGGCATCGGCCAGCACCAGTGCGACCATCGCCTCCCCCACGACACCCGCCGCGGGCACGGTGCACGAGTCGGTGCGCTCGCGTAGCGCCTCGGCGGGCTCATGTGTGGCGATGTCGACCGAGCGCAATGGCTTGGTGAGCGTCGGCAGCGGCTTCATCGCGCCGCGCACGATCAGCGGCTCGCCGTTTGTCATCCCGCCCTCCAGACCGCCCGCACGATTGGTCTCGCGATAGTAGCCGCGCTGCTCTGAGTAGAAGATCTCATCGTGTGCCTCAGACCCCGGAACACCGGCAATCTGAAAGCCGTCGCCGATCGAGACGCCCTTCATCGCCTGGATCGAGAGGATGCCCATCGCCAGCCGTCCGTCCAGACGTTGCTCCCAGGAAATGTGCGAGCCGAGACCGGGGACCAGCCCGAAGGACTGCACCTCGAACACGCCGCCAAGCGACTCGTTGGCCTTGCGCAACATGTTGATCTCGGCGACCATCGCGCGCCCCGCCTCAGTGTCCAGGCAGCGCACCGGCGAGGCATCGACCTCCTCGAAGTCGGCGAGTGTCAGCGGCGCCTCGCGTGCGGGCGCGTGCACCGACGCGATCTGAATCACGTGGGAGCGGATCCGCACACCGAGCGCCGCCAGGAACGCCTTGCAAAGCGCACCGCCCGCTACGCGTGCCGCCGTCTCGCGTGCGGAGGCCCGCTCGAGAATGTTGCGCACGTCGCTCTGCTTGTACTTCTGGGTGCCCACCAGATCGGCATGACCGGGACGCGGGAGATGAACCTCGGCGACCTCCGCGTCGACGGGCCACGGCGACATGCGCTCTTCCCAGTTGGCGTAATCGCGGTTGTCGACCTGCAGGGCGACTGGACCGCCAAGCGTGAATCCGTGTCGGACACCGGCGGTCACTCGCGCGGTGTCCTTCTCGATCTTCATGCGCCCACCGCGCCCATGGCCGAGCTGGCGACGCGCCATGTCCTTGTTGAGATCCTCCGGCGCGAGCTCCAGGCCCGCCGGCAGCCCCTCCAGGAGACAGGTGAGGCCGGGTCCATGGGACTCGCCGGCTGTGATGAGGCGGAGGGTCATGTCCGCTCTAGCTTATTTGCTCGGGCCTCGAACGAGCTTCCGAGGCGAACCTCCAGGCGGGCTATTCGCCGACGACGGGCGTCTTGGCCGCTGCTCGCATGAGGCGAGCCAGGCGCTTCGCCCGTGCCACGCGGGCCGCACGCTTCACCCGTGCCGTGCTCGCAGAGCCGCTGTTCTTGACGATGCTTACGACCCCCACTTCGTAGGTCACGCTCTGTCCGTTCGCTTCGACGTATTCGAGCACCTCGTACTTGCCCGCTTCGAGGTCGACCGTCTGGCATTCGGAGGGGCTTGGCAGGCAGATGCCCGTGCCGTGCAGGATCGGCGGAACCACGAGCTTGAAGATCGCGCCCTTGCCGGTACTCGTGACGCGTTCGAAGACAATGCGCACGTCCTGCTTGGAGGGCAGTGGCTGTCCCAGACTCAGGCTCGGATAGGGCACGGGCGTCGCCGGCTGCCCCGGTGTGGTCGAGGGAGTCCCGAACAGCACCGACACCGTATACGGATTTTGAGGCTTTGCCGGCTTGGACGGTTTCGCAGGCGCAGGCGCAGGAGCGCTGTTGCCTTTTCCTGTGCTCGAAGAGCCGCCGCTGCCCGAGGAGGACCCGCTCGAGGAGGACGTGCCCGAAGAAGTCGAGGATTTGCTCGAGCTTGTGCTTGTGGCGGCCTTTGGGCTCGGCAATGGAACAAACGGGTCGCGGGTCGGACCCTGACTCTGGTAGCGCACGCCGGCGGGAGTCTCTGAGACCGCCTGCTCGGGGTTTGTGGGCGCAACGGACACCGACGCCGAGCCCGTGGCACCCGCGGCGCCGCTTGTGCCCGCAGGCGGCACGCTTGCGGATACCGCCGGCGCCGAGCTGGGCGAGCCGCCCGTAAGGGCATAGCCGACAGCGGCGATCAACGCCACGCCGAGCACCAGCAAGAACGGCAGCATGCGCCGCGAGAGCAGGTCGGACTTGATCGATCGCAGGAACTCGGTCATGGGTTCACCTTCACTACGGCAGGGGTGGCGGCGGAGCCGCTGGTCGTGGCGCTCGCCGATTGCGCTGCTGCCGGGCCGGAGGGGCTGGCGCCGCCCAGCGCGGAGGCGCTGCTCGGCAGCACATAGGCGGTGGCTGCGATCGTGCTCGTGAGCTGGCCGGCTTTGGATTTGCCCGATCCACCCGCGGCTTCGTCCGTGGCATTGGGGGCCAGCGTGACGCTGTCGATCGTCAGCAGACGACCGCTCACCTGCAACGGCCCGGAGGACGTCAGCACGGTGAAGCCTTCGAGCTGGCCAAGCAGTTTGCTCAGATCGATGAAGCTCCCGTTGAACACGAATGTAAACGACTGTTGGGAGAGCCCGGCGCTCTGTGTCGCCGGTGTCCCACTGGACGAACTGGAAGCACTGGACGACGAGCTGCCGGAGCCGGAGCTCGAGCCGGATGCGCCATTGGTGATCGAGGTGAACTGGATGTCGTGTTTGTGAGTCGCCTTGTCGAGCGTGTAGATCAGCGCGGGCGTTTCGTCGGACGCGGGCACCGCCTGGCCCAGAGTCACCAGCGAGGTGTAAGCGGTCGAGTAGCGCGCCTGCGCGTTCAACGCTTCGCTTGCCTGCGTTTCGGCGCTCGTGAGCTGCTGACGTGCGGACTGCACTTCGGCGTTCACCTTCGAGGCCTTTTCGCGCTCGGGAGCAACCGCCGTGTACCAGACGACGCCCACGACCGCGAGCAGTGCGATACCCATCAACATGAGCCGGTCTCGCATGGTCATCGGGAAGCCCCTTTGCTTCGATCGGCAATCTGCTCTTTGACTCCATGGCGATGCGCGGCGGCCGGTGTGACCCCGGCGGGAGTGCTCAGCGCGGGCGCCGCCGGCAGTGCGGCAAAGCTGACCTGCACGGTAAAGGAAGGGTCTTCGCCAGGACAGCTACCGCTCCCGGAGGACGTGCCCGAGGATCCGGAGCTCGTTGCGTTCTGCAACAGCACTTCGCTCACACCGTTCATCAGACGCAAGCGCTGCAGTGTCTGGGCCACCTCAGACTGGCTTGTGGCGCAGCCGGAGAGCGTGAACACCGGAGTGCTGCCGGGGGGAGTGCTCGATGTCGTGCTCGCGCTTGCCGCTGAGCTGGAACTGGAGGAGCTGGAAGCGACTACCTGTCCCGAGGCCGATCCAACGGCGCCGTGCAGCGCGTCCAGCGAGGTATCGGCGGGCAGCACGCGACCGAGCTCGTGCAGCGCGTGGGACCAGTCAAAGCGCGACTCCACGAGTTGCGAGACGGTCTGCATGCGACTTTCGGCCATCGCCACAAAGCTCGAGTAGGAGCTGAGACGCCCGGTGCGGGCCTCGACCGCGTTGGTCTGTGCGGTCAGTGACGCAACCTTGCCGGCCTGGCTCGAGACTTGATGGCGTGCACTGCCATACATCACGGCGAGCACGGCCAGGCCCGCAATCAGGACAAGCACGCCCAGAGCCCCGCCGCCGGAGCGTCCGACGACGTCGCGACTCTTTCTGCGCCGCTCGCCCGGGATCAGATTTACCGCCTTCATCGCGGCGCCTCCTCAGTCGCCAGGCCGGTGGCCACCGCAAGGTGCTCGGGAGAGACCGAACCGGCCGCGCCTTCGTTGATCATGCCGACTGTCTGCGGCACTACGGGCACACCCAGCTCACTCTGCAAGGCACGGGCAAAGCCGGCAATCTGCAGAGCAGGGCCACTCAGAATCACAGTGGAGACCTCTCCACCGCCGTCTTGAGAGCGGTGAAAGTCCAAAGAGTTGCGAACCTCGCCGGCGATTTCGCGCACACCACTGGAGAGAACGGGACGCACGTCGATCCCGGATGAGTCGACCTGCGTCACAAGTTCCTCGGCAGGCGTTGTGGAGTACTCATCCGAGCCCGATGACGGATCGAACGAGGTCGGGGTGAAATCGGCGTCGAGCGGCTCCACGACGGGAGGCTCATACGATTGCGCATCTGTCTTGGCAGCTTCCAGGTTGACCGACGCAAGCAGAGAGCGGGCCTTCAGCAACGCGATCCCGTGACGCTCGGCGATGGCGGTTGCCATCGACTCCAAGCCCCCACTGACCACGCGGGTGAAGTGACACACGCTGCCCTCGGCGATCGCCATGTTGGTGAGCCCGCCCACGTTCAGGTACAGCACACGTCCCGCGTGCTGCTCATCCACACGATGCAGCGAGCGGATCAACGCGAAAGCGGAGAGGTCGACCGCCTCGGGGCGCAGGCCGGCTTCGCGCACGGCGCCGAGCAGTCGCATCACCATGTCGCGTTGGGCGGCGACCACGATCACTCGCTGGCGCGGCCCGTCGGCAGTTTCGCTCACGCCAAGCGCGTGATAGTCGAGCACGGCGTTCTCCAGCGGCATCGGAATCTGATCCTCGGCTTGGAAGCGCACCGCGGCGTCAAGCTCCTTGCCGTCGGTCAACGGCGGCAACTCGAGCGTGCGCAGCACCGTGCGCTGGTTGGCGACGCCGACGCGCACGCGCTTGTCAAGGCGCGACTGCCCGAACATCTCGCGCAGCGTCTCGGCCAGTGCGTTGCCGTCCAGCACCTCGCCCTCGCGAACCGTGTCGGGCGGCAGCGGCGCGCCGGCCGCGTGCTGTACCAGGATCGAACCGTTTACGCGCGCCTGCACGGCGGTCACGTACCCGGGCTGGATATCCAACCCGACGAGCGTGGGGCCTTTGCCGGAGCGTGCGCTCCGGTCGAATTTGAGGCTCGGCTTGCGCAGCTTGGGCATCTTGCGGCTCAGTGTCGGTGTCGGATCCCCGCCGGCATCTCCGGTGGGCGGCTCCGGTGGCACATCGACCACGATCGAGGTGGGCCTGAGCAAATCGAGGCTGTCGCTGGTCATCTGTCCATGCTCCTTCGGGCTCATCAGCGCAGGAAGTTGGTCGTATACAAGTTCACGAGCGGCTCGCCCGCAAACACCGCTACGAGCGAGCCAAATGCCAGAAACGGCCCGAACGGAATCGCTGTCTTGCCCGCGGCACGAGCGCCCTTGCGGGCTCCAATGAGCGCTCCGTAGAGGACGCCCGCCAGCAGCGCGATCAGCATTGCGGGCGCAACGGCGCTCCCGAGGAACAGGCCCATCACGCCCGCCAGCTTCACGTCGCCCATCCCCATCCCACCTGGATAGGCGAGCGCCGCGAGCAGCAACGCTCCGCCGGCGGCGGCGCCGGCGATCAAGCGCGCGGGCTCACCGCTTGGGTCGAGCGCCGTGCCGATGCCGAGCGCCAGCATCGCGCCGAGCGCAGTCAGTCGATTCGGGATCACTCGATGCTCGAGGTCGATCAGCGCGATCGGAACAAGCAGCAGGATGAAGACCACGTTCAGGGCGACCGTCGCGGTGGAGCCGCCTGCAAGCACCGCGGCGACGCACAGCAGCGCGCACAGCCCCTCGACGATCGGGTAGCGCTTTGAGATCGGCGCCGCACAGTTGCGGCAGCGGCCTCGCAGCAAAAGCCATGAGAGCACCGGCACCTTGTCGTAGGGCTTCAAGGTCGAGCCGCAGCTCGTGCAGTGCGAAGCGGGCTTGACGACCGACTCGCGACGCGGCAAGCGGTAGACGACGACGTTCAGAAACGATCCCACGATCGCGCCAAACACGCCGGTGAAGGTTGCTGTTGCGGCTCCCATGGACGGATGATCGGCGTTTGTGCGCTCGGACTTGAGCGTTCGTGCAAGCCGACGCCCAACGGGCATCTTCGAGCGAAACGGCGGCGTTGCTCAAGCAGGCGTTGCGCCGCGATGGATCTACTCGGCGCGACCGTCGCGACCCTCACGCCAGGCCCCAAAGCAAAAAGCGGGGGTGACCCAAAGGCCACCCCCGCCGCAAGGAGCATCGTTTGTCGCCTTGCACCCGGAAGGGAGCACAGCGAATGCTCAGCTCAGACTGGTAGAGCTACCAGGTTCCGGTGGTGCCGGATCCCACGATCTTGCAATCGCCGTGATTACTTGCGCTGTGGGCTGTACACGGATGCGAGAATTCACCGGTCGAGTTCCTCGTGATCGAGAACGTATCACCGGTCGCAACGGCTTTTGCCGTGACGGTGTAGCCTTCGCTGTTGGTGCCTTCTGCTTTGGCCACGGTGAGTTCAGCACCTTCTTTACTTTTCAACGTCGGCTCGATTTTTTCGAGTTCTGTGGTGCTGAGGCCTTTGTAGTTGCCTTCATTTTCCGTCGCATACGTCTCAGCAGCGGTCTGCGCCGTCTGAGCCACAGTCTCAGCGTTCGAGTCGCTCGCCTTGCTCTTCTGCGAGAGGAACGCCGGAATCGCGATCGCAGCAAGAATGCCCACGATCAAAATAACTACCAGGAGTTCGATGAGCGTGAAGCCACCCTCACCGCGTGTACGTGTTCGCAGTCGATTTAGCATTGAAGCCTCGGTGAAGGTTGCGGTTGTGTTAGGCATGGACGGATGATCGGCGTTTGCGCGCTCAGACTTGAGGATCAGTGCAATCCCGCGCCCACATGGGGCGGCCGAAAATATCGCGCACACGGTTCGAACAGGCAGCGGCATGGCTCAGAACAAGACAGCGCGATCGCTGTGACTTCAGCCACTATCCGCGACGAAAAAGCGGGGGTGACCCGAAGGCCACCCCCGCCGCAAGGAGCATCGTTTGTCGCCTTGCACCCGGAAGGGAGCACAGCGAATGCTCAGCTCAGACTGGTAGAGCTACCAGGTTCCGGTGGTGCCGGATCCCACGATCTTGCAATCGCCGTGATTACTTGCGCTTGCGGCTGTACACGGATGCGAGAATTCACCGGCCGAGTTCCTCGTGATCGAGAACGTATCACCGGTCGCAACGGCCTTTGCCGTGACGGTGTAGCCTTCGCTGTTGGTGCCTTCTGCTTTGGCCACGGTGAGTTCAGCACCTTCTTTACTTTTCAACGTCGGCTCGATTTTTTCGAGTTCTGTGGTGCTGAGGCCTTTGTAGTTGCCTTCATTTTCCGTCGCATACGTCTCAGCAGCGGTCTGCGCCGTCTGAGCCACAGTCTCAGCGTTCGAGTCGCTCGCCTTGCTCTTCTGCGAGAGGAACGCCGGAATCGCGATCGCAGCAAGAATACCCACGATCAAAATAACTACCAGGAGTTCGATGAGCGTGAAGCCACCCTCATCCGATGCGCGCTGGCGCAGTCGATTTAGCATTTGAATCCTCCTTGGATCCGGTTTCTTGGGCGCCAGCCCTCAGTCCAACCGTCTCAATATGACGGTGCGCTCTACCGGCCGATCTCGCGATCGACCTGTGGGAGCCGCCGGTTTTGCCTTACACCCTCTTTGGGTGTTTACCTTGACCCGCGGTCTGGCTTTTCAGCGCGTTCATCGACCGCGGCGCGCGCACGCTTTAGCGTTGCAGAAAAGATGGACGCATTGCCTGCAAGACGCCAGTGGGCTTTACCCGTGAAATGTCACTCAAAACACCTCTGGGTGGCGCTTGGGTCTCGCCTCAGTGGCGCTTGAGCGCAGCCTGTTCCTGCTGGTACTCCTGCGCGTCCTCGCCAACGAGACGCTCGCCGCCACCGCGACACCACGGGCAGGTCACCTTGCGGGCGTGTCCGTCAAGGCTCGAGATGACCTTGCCCGTGCCGTGGCAGGCCATGCAGACCTTCGGCTCGCGCGACTCCTCCGCCGGCGCATCCTGCTCCCCGTCCTCATCCGCGGAGGAGGACCGCGCCTTGCGGGCGCGACCTGCGGCGGGCTGCTTGCGATCATGTGCGTCACTCATGGAGTGGCGAGATTAGCGTTCCGGGCGTGAGAACGCCCGCGATCCCCCAAACGAGCTACCTGCGTTGGCTCGTCCTGGCCCTGATCACGGTCCTTGCCGCGGCGTTGCGGTTGATCGATCTGGGCGCCGTGCGACTCGACCCGTTCTATGACGCGGCGGTGCGCAGCATGGGCCTCTCCTGGCACAACTTCTTCTTCGGCGCGTATGAGCCCGGCGGGAGCGTGTCGATCGACAAGCCGCCCGTTGACCTGTGGCTGCAAGTCGCGAGCGTGAAGCTGCTGGGCTGGGGCTCCACGTCGCTGAAGCTACCCGAGGCGCTTGCCGGGACCGCCTCGGTGCCGCTCCTGTATGCCGCGGTGCGACGCCCATTCGGCGCAATCGCCGGGCTCGTGTCGGCGCTCGCGCTTGCCGTGCTGCCGATCGAGGTCGTCACAGCTCGCAGCGACACGATGGACGCGGTGATGATGATGCTGCTGGTGGTGGCGCTGACGATGCTCGTGCGTGCCTGTGAGACGGGCAGCACGGCGTGGTTGCTGGGCGCCGCGGCGGCGCTCGGGCTGGCGTTCAACGTGAAGCTGCTCGAGTCGATGGTTGCGTTGCCGGGCCTGTTCGCAATCGCCTGGCTGGGCATGCCGCGCCGCACGCAGCAGTCATCGGCGCCTCAGCGTGGACGGAGGGCTTGGCAACTCGCGGCGGCCGCGGGCGTGTACTTGGCGATAGCGCTGTCGTGGCTGAGCGCAACGTTGCTGTTCTCAGCCCACGAGCGCCCGTATGCGATCGGTTCGACCGACGGCAGCGCGTGGAACGCGGCGTTCGTGTTCAACGGCACCGAACGCTTGAGCGGTAAAACAGCGGAAGTCGGCCAGAGCCCAGCCCCGCTTGCCCAGCGCCCTGACGACAACAACCGCTCGAGCATCGCCGCCACGCCCCCACAGGCGCGACCCCTCGCCGAGCGTGGCGGTACCGCCGGCCGCCCGGTGTCCACGGGCACGACCCCCCCTCCCCCCTCCCCAACACGCCTGCTGGCACGCGGCGGCGAGCTGCCCGCCAAGTGGCTCGGCTGGGAGGCGTTCGTGGCCCTGCTGCTTGGCATCGCCGTCGTTGTGTCTGTGACGCGTGCCCAAGACGGCAACCAGCGCGTGCGGCGAGCGACCGCTGTAGGCGTGCTCGTGTGGCTGCTCACGGGCATCGTGCTGTTCAGCGCGATGGTGCGCTTGCATCCGCGCTATGTGGAGAGCTTCACGCCCGCCGTCGCGGCCATGTACGGGATCGGCGTGGCGTGGGTTGCCACCAAGGGCAGCCGCGGCCGTCTGTCGGCGCTTGCACTGACAGCGCTGCTTGCGATCCCGCTCGTGGCAAGCGTGCAGGCGGTGCGCGCGAAGACCTCGGACGCAGGCAACGTCGGCGCCCTGAACGTCGCAGAGCAACGTCTGCTCAGCTCCTACCTGCTCGCCCACCAGGGCAGCGCGCGCTACGAGCTGGCGGCGGGCGAAGCGACGAGCGTGGCCTCGCTGATCGTGCAGGACGTGCGTCCGGTGCTGATGCTGACCACCTACAACGGCCTTCCGTTCACGAGCGTGGCGCGCCTGAAGCAGCTGGTCGCCGGCGGAGAAGTGCGCTACGCGTTCCTCGATTCGGCGTGCGGACCACGGCTATCGAAGACCGTCGCGGGCTGCGCACCGGCCGTACTGTGGGTGCGCGCGCACGGCACCGACGTGTCGCTGAATGCGGGCCTGCACGAGCGTGGGGTCCTGTGGCGCCTGCCGCGAGCATCCGCGTGAGCCCCTCGACCGGTAGCGTGAGCGCAATGGACTCCTCAGCTTCGATGAACATTCTCGTCGTCGACGACGAGGCGCCGCTGCGCGACACGCTGACACGCTCCTTCTCCAAGGAGGGCCACACCGTGCAGGCTGTCGCCGGCGGGGCGGAAGCGATCGAGCGCGCCGGCTCCGAGCAGTTCGACGTGATCCTGCTCGACGTGGCGCTCGGCGCCGGCCCCAACGGCTATGACGTGTGCCGCGCGCTGCGCGAGCAGCGCAACATCGTGCCGATCATCATGCTCACCGCGCTCGACACCGAGGCCGACGCCGTTCAAGGCCTGGAGGCCGGCGCCGACGATTACGTGACCAAGCCCTTCGGCTTGGCCGAGCTACGCAGCCGCATCCGCGCGGTGTTGCGTCGCTCGGGACCGCGCGCGATGGGTCGCGAGGTGCTCACGATCGGACCGATAACGCTCGACCGCAGCCACCGAGAGGTGACCGTCGACGGCGAGCAGGTGAAGCTGACCTTCTCGGAGTTCGAGCTGCTCGCGCAGCTGATGAGCGAACCGGGCAGGCTGTTCAACCGCCAGGAGCTCTTGCGCGCGATCTGGGGCGACTCGGCCTACCGCGACCCGCGCGCGATCGACGTGCACATCCGTCACCTGCGCGAGAAGATCGAGCAGCGCCCAGAGGAGCCGAAGCTGATCCTGACCGTGCGCGGCGCCGGATACCGCTTTCAGGAGCCGTGAGCGAGCAGGCCCAGCCGTCTGGCGAGAACGGCGCCACCAGCCGCGCCAGGGTACGCCGGCACGTGCTTGGGCTACGCCCCAGGATGCTTGCTGCATTGCTGCTGTCAAGCGCGGTGACGCTTGCCGTGGCGGCGCTTGCTTTGCTCTCGCCACTGGAGCAGAAGCTACGGTCCGAGGGTGAGGCGGGTGTGTTTGCCGCCATCTCCGCCTCCCGACCAGAGTTCGAAGAGATCGGCGTCGATCCCGCCACTGGGCGTCCCGACGGTCGCGAACTCGAGGCCACGGTGTCGCTCCTGCGCCACCGATCGGGTGCGGAGGTGACCGTTCTGAACCGGGAGCTCGCGACGATCTACGCGCCCGCCGATCTGGATCTCGACGTGCCCGACTACTACGCACAGGTCGCGCACGCGTTGCGCAGCGGCCACAGTGCGCACACGTTGATCGGCGACGAGCTGGTCGCGGTCGAGCCGATGCGGATCGGCGAGGGCGGCGCCGTGGACGCTGTGGTGCTGGTGCGCCGCCTGGAATACGTGATCTCCACCGTCGATGTCGTGCGCAAAGCGTTCATCGAGGCAGCGGCTGTCGGTTTGGGGATCGCACTGCTGCTCGGGCTCGGGCTCACCACGACGCTGCTGCGGCGATTGGAGCGACTGCGGGAAGCGGCACTCGAACTGGAGCGCCATGGGCTCGACGCACCGATCCATCTCGACAGCCGCGGCGATGAGATCGGCGACCTGACACGAGCGTTCACGAGCATGCAGGCCCGCTTGCGTCGCCAGGTACAGGCACGTCACGCGTTCGTGGCGACCGCTTCGCACGAGTTGCGCACGCCGCTGGCCTCGCTCGACGGGACGCTCGAGCTACTCGAGGACGATCTCGATCCGCGGCGACTGGACCTCGACGATGCCCGGCAGCGCACCGCGCGGGCACGCGAGCAGTCCCACAGGCTTTCAAGTCTCGCCTCGGATCTGCTCGATCTGAGCCGCCTGGACGCGGAGGTGGCGCTGCGCGTCGAGCCGGTCGAGCTGGGCGAGCTGTGCCGAGCGGTGGCGGCCGAGTTCGAACGCCGCGCGGCGGAGCACGACGTGCAAATCGAGGTGCGCCAGTCGCCGGAGGCTTGCTGGGCGCTATGCGACCCGGGCGCGGTCGCGCGGATCGTGAGGATCTTGCTCGACAACGCGATTGGGATCGCGCCGCCGGGTTCGAGTGTGCTGGCGCAAACCGCCACGGCCGACTCCTGTTCGCAAGTGACGGTGAGCGACAGTGGGCCGGGTGTGCCCGAGTCCGAGCGCGAGCAAATATTCGAGCGCTTTCAACGCGGCAGCACCTCCGGCGGGCGCAGCGGATTCGGGCTCGGATTGGCGATCGGGCGCGAGCTCGCAACCCGCATGGACGGCACGCTGGCGCTGCTCGACAAAGCAGGTCAGACCGAGCAGAAGGGGGCGTGCTTCCTTCTGCGCCTACCCTCGGCGCGGATGGACGAGGATCCGCAACCGTTGGCTTCGTGAGCACCCACGACGCGTCCCGCCCACTCGTTCTAGGAGGATAGGGCGATGAACGACCCCACAATGGACGCTCATCGGACGATGACCGTGGTCAAGCAGGTCGCGGAGCAGGCCCACGCGGCCAGACGGATCGCACTTGACACCGAGTTCATGGGCGAGGGCCGCTATCGGACCTTGCTGTGTCTGATCCAGCTTGCTGTAGCCGACGGCGACAGCGGTGAGCGGATCGAGATCCTCGATCCGCTCCAGGACGAGTTTCCCGGCCAGCCGCTCGCAAGCGTGCTCGCAGACCCTCAGATCGAGATCGTGGTGCACGCCGGACGCCAGGACATCGCCCTGCTGCGCCGCGCGCTCGGATGCGAGGCGCGCAACGTGTTCGACACGCAGGTGGCGGCCGGTTTCCTGGGGCTGGGCGCGCAATGCTCATATGACACGCTGCTTGCGGAGTTGCTGGGCGTGAGGCTCTCCAAGAGCGCGAGCTTCACCCGTTGGGACGCGCGACCGCTCTCGTCCGAGCAGATCGAATACGCGCGCGACGACGTGGTGCATCTGACCGCGCTCGCGCTCGAGCTGCAGCGCCGGCTTGACCAGCTGGGACGTTTGCGCTGGGCGCGCGAGGAGTGCGAGTTCCTTGAGCATGTCAGCGACGAGCGCGATCTCGACACCGTCTTCGAGCGACTGCCGCGCGCGAGGAGCATGAACGCCTCCTCGCAGGGCGTCGCGCGTGAGCTGGTCGCGTGGCGCGAGCGCACGGCCGCAGAGCGCGACCGTCCGGTGCAGAGTGTGCTCGGCGACGCGGCGCTGGTGGAGATCGCCAAGCGCAAGCCAAGCTCGCTGCGCAAGCTCGAGGAGATCCGCGGTGTCGGGCAGAACAGCTTGCGCAAGCGAGGCGAGGAGTTGCTGGCGGCGATCCAGCAGGGACTCCAACGCTCACCTCGGCCGCTCACCGCTGGACAGCGCCCCACATTGCCTCAACCCCAAGACGCGCCGTTGATCGCCCTCTCGGAGGCGCTTGTGCGGGCGCGCGCGCGCGAAGCGAACTTGGCGTATGAGCTGCTGGCCTCGCGCGCCGATCTGCAAGCGATCGTCGTCGCCCGCCGCGAACGGACCACAGGCCGCGATGAGTCTGGCGAGGCTGACGTGCGCACCCTGCGCGGTTGGCGCCGCGAGCTGGTTGGCGAGGAGCTGCTCGCCCTGCTCGACGGACACGTGAGCCTGGCGGTGGCCGACGGGCGCTTGCGGGTCAGCTCAACTTGATCGCGCCATGGCACGCGCGCGAAGCATGTGCGGGGATCCAACCCAAGCCTCATCCATGGCAGGTACGCGAAGCGCGCGTGGGGGTCCCCTCAGGGGTGCTTACTGGATGTTGTTGTAGATCGTGAACATCGGGTAGTACATCGAGATCACGATGAACCCGACGATCGAGCCGATCACGAGGATCATGATCGGCTCCATGATCGAAGTGAGCATTTTGACCGACGCCTCGACCTGATCGTCGTAGAAGTCGGCGATCTTCCCCAGCATCTCATCGAGCGCACCCGTCTCCTCGCCGACGCCGACCATGTGCGTCACCATCGTCGGGAAAACGGTTGCCTTGGACAGCGGCTCGGAGATCGTGCCGCCACGCTTGACCGAGGCGATCACGCCCTCCATCGCGTCCTCGACCACAATGTTGCCGGCGGTCCTGCCGGTGATGTCAAGCGCCAACAGCAGTGGCACGCCGGCGGCGACCAGCGAAGAGAGCGTACGCGACCAGCGGGCGACCGCGATCTGCTGGACGAGCGTGCCGACCTTCATCGGCACGTGCAGGCGAAAGCGATCCCACTGGGGGCGCCCCCACGAGGACTTCTTCCACTTCAAAAACGAGAAAGCGATCGCCCCGAAAGTGGCGAACATCGCCCACCAATACTGGGTGACGATCTTCGACATCGCCACCGACACTTCGGTGATCGCCGGCAGTTTGCCGCCGAATTCCTTGAAGACGCCCTCGAACACCGGCACCAGGAAGGCAACCAGCGCAAGCATTGTGGCGACCGCGAACACGAGCACCAGGATCGGGTAGATCATCGCCGAGCGCACCTGGCGGCGCAGCGAGGCGTCCTTCTCCAGCTGATCGGCGACGCGCATCAGCGACTGCTCCAAGAGGCCTCCAGCCTCCCCGGCGGCGGTCATTGCCACGAACAGTGGGGTGAACACCTTCGGGTGGGACTCCATCGAGCTCGACAGCGACATGCCCGCCTCCACATCCTTGCGGACCTGCACGATCGTTTCCTTGAGGAACTTGTTCTCGGTCTGTTCCTCGAGCACGTAGAGGGCGCGCAGGATCGACAGTCCCGAAGTGATCATCGTGGCGAGCTGGCGTGAGAAGACGGCGAGATCGGTCGCTTTGACCGTCTTCAGGAAGCTCAGCTCGATCTCGCGCGAGGCGTGCTTGTCGGCGATGTCTAGCACGATCATGCCGCGCGACTTCAGCTGGTCGGCGACAGCCTGCTTGGAGTCAGCCTCGATCTCCCCGCGCGCCTTGCCGCCCGACATGTCCATCGCCTTGAAGACGTAGGTGCTCATCTCAGACCACCCGACCGATCATGTTGAAACACAAGCGGCTCATCGCAGACCATCACGCCGCCAACGATCCGGCGCCGAGCAACCTTCGCAGCTCCTCGGGCGCCGAGGAGCGCTCTTCGGCGATTTTCTGGGAGATCTTGCCGGTGCGCACCAATGTCACGAGCGCCGAGTCCATCGTCTGCATACCGAGCGCCGAGCCGGTTTGCAGGACCGAATAGATCTGGTGGGTCTTGCCCTCACGGATCAGGTTGCGCACAGCGGGGTTGGGAACCAGCACCTCGCACGCCACCACTCTTCCCGCGCCGTCGGCGGTGGGGATCAGCTGCTGGGTGAAGATTCCCTGCAGCGCAACCGAAAGCTGCACGCGTACCTGACCCTGCTGCTCGGGGGGGAACACGTCGATGATGCGATCGACCGTCTGCGCGCTGTCCTGCGTGTGCAGCGTGGCGAACACGAGGTGGCCGGTCTCAGCCGCGGTGAGCGCGGTTGAGATCGTCTCCAGGTCTCGCATCTCGCCGACGAGGATCACGTCCGGGTCCTGGCGTAGCGCGGCCTTCAACGCGTCGGCGAACGTTTGCGCGTCGGAGCCCAGCTCGCGCTGGTTGACGATGCAGCGCTTGTGGGCGTGCAGGAACTCGATCGGGTCCTCGATCGTCATGATGTGCTCTTCGCGCGTCATATTGATCTCGTCGAGCATCGCGGCAAGCGAGGTGGACTTGCCCGAGCCGGTGGGGCCGGTGACGAGCACCAGCCCGCGCGGCTTGCGCGTGAGGTCGTGCACGACCGGCGGCAGCCCGAGCTGGTCGATCGAGGTCAGCTCGAAGGGGATCAGGCGAAAGGCGGCGCCGATCGCGCCGCGCTGGTAGTAGGCGTTGACACGAAAGCGAGCGTGACCGGGGATCGAGTAGGCGAAGTCGAGCTGCCAGTCGGTCTCCAAGCGCTGACGCTGGTCGCCGGAGAGGATCGAATAGACGATCTCGCGCGTGTCGGTGTCGGTCAGCTCCGGATAGCCCTCCAGGCGTGTGAGACGCCCACGGACACGCACGGTCGGGGCCGCTCCGGCAGACAGGTGCAGATCTGAGGCACGCCGCGCCACGACCTCCATCAGCAGATCGGCGAAGTCGATGCTCATAGCTGATCCGATCGGTTGGGATGTCGTGCCTGAAGTCTCATGGGCCCCTTATCGGCAGATGCACGACTCATCTCAAGAGCCGCCGACCACGCGTGCGAGCTCGGCGATCGAGGTGAGGCCCTGGCGAACCTTCTCAAGGCCGTCGTCGCGCAACGCGCGCATGCCTTCGCGTACGGCGACCTCGCGTATGTCATCGGCCGAGCGACGCTCGAGTGTCATGCGACGCGTATCGGCGGAGAGCCTCATGACCTCATAGATGCCGAGGCGCCCGCGATAGCCGCTACCCCCGCAACGACGGCAGCCGACAGGCTCGTAGGCCTCGAGGTCGACGAGCGCCTTGTAGCCGTTCTCGCGCAGCACCTCGGCCGGGATGATCGCGCGTTGCTTGCAGTTGGCGCACAGCATCCTCGCGAGCCGCTGGGCGAGCACGCAGTCGATCGCGGAGGCGACGAGGAATGGCTCGATCCCCATCTCGGTGAGGCGCGTGATCGCCGAAGGCGCGTCGTTGGTGTGAAGCGTGGAGAGCACCAGGTGCCCGGTGAGCGCGGACTCGACCGCGATCTGAGCCGTCTCGCGGTCGCGGATCTCCCCTACCATGATCACGTCGGGATCGGCGCGCACCATCGCGCGCAGCCCGGCAGCGAAGGTGAGACCCACCTTTGCGGAGACCTGCACCTGGGTGATCCCATCGACCTGGTACTCGACCGGGTCCTCGACGGTGATGATGTTCTTCTCCGGTGTGTTGAGCGCGAGCAGCGCCGCATACAGCGTGGTGGACTTACCGGATCCGGTGGGACCGGTCACGAGCACCGCGCCGTGGGTTTCGTGGAAGGCGCGTTCGAAGCGCTCGCGATCCTCTGCGCCCATGCCGAGCTTGTCGAGCTTCATCACGACCGAGTCCTTGTCGAGGATGCGCATCACGATCGACTCGCCGTGCACGCTCGGCAGCGTGACGACGCGCAAATCGACGTGGCGACCATCGACCGTCAAACTGACACGACCGTCCTGGGGCAGACGACGCTCGGAGATGTCCAGCTCGGCCATGATCTTCACGCGCGAGACGACCCCGGCGGCCATGCGCCGCGGAACGGTGGTGACGTCCTGCAGGATGCCGTCGACGCGCACTCTCACACGCACCTCGTGGCCGTCGGGCGCGAGGTGCACATCGGAGGCGCCACGCTCGACCGCTTGGGCGACGATCTGGTTGACGAGCTTGACGACCGGGGCGTCGTCAGCGGTCTCGCGCAGGTTGACGATCTCGGCGCTTTCCTGCTCGCTTTCCTCGACGAGCTCCTCGCTGACGACGTCCTCCATGCGATCCATGCGCGAGATCAGGTCGGAGATAGCCTCCGGGGAGGCGACAGCCACGCGCACTTCATAGCCGGTCATGATCGCCACGTCGTCAACGGCCAGCACATTGGATGGGTCGGCCATCGCGAGCAGCAGCGTGCGCTTGTCGACAAACGCGACGGGCACCGCCCGGTAGCGCTTGGCGGCGGAGTTGACGACCAGGTTGGCGGCGCTCATGTCGAGCGGGAACAGGTCGAGGTCGAGGTGGTCGAGGC
The DNA here is from genome assembly GCA_963831725.1 of uncultured Solirubrobacterales bacterium. Lineage (GTDB taxonomy): Bacteria > Actinomycetota > Thermoleophilia > Solirubrobacterales > Solirubrobacteraceae > Palsa-744. The sequence goes on along the minus strand of CAWHRF010000004.1, from coordinate 749,154 downwards.
CGTAGCGCTCGGCGAGAGCGCGCGCGAGCCCATCGGAGGTGAGCGCTCCGCTTGAAAGCAGCACCTGCTCCGGTGTCGTGCCTTCGCTGCGGGAGGACTCGATCGCCTGGTCGACGCGCTCGCGCGCGACGAAACCCATGTCCACGATCACATCGGTCAGAAACCGCGAGGAGGAACCGCGGCGTGAGGGATGGGTGACCCCGGGGGGTAGCTCAGGCGCCTGTGGATCTTGCTCCTCGACGGGCGGTTCACCGCCGAGCCCCGCGTCCGGCTCGGAATGCTCGCGCGTCAGCTCGACGCTCGGCGCCGACAGCTCGCTGGAGCCGAAGATGTCAGACTCGTCGCGAAGGCCGCTCGGAGGCATGCTCATCGCCCGCTTCCCCGCATTCGCCAACGGCCAGGGCGAGCATCCGCGACCATCAGCCCGGGATTGTTAGCCGCCGTCCTCGATACCGGCCCCGCGGCGCATCGACTCGACCGGCGCGGGCCGACCGGTCCACAACTCGAAGCTGAGCGCTCCCTGGGCGACGAGCACCTGCAGACCGTCGACGGTTGCAAGGCCCTGTGAGCGCGCGGCGGCAAGCAGCGGCGTGGAGCTGTCGCGGTAGACCAGATCGATGACGTACGCATACCTACCGACGTGATCGACGCTGAGGCCGAGTTGGTTGAGCGCATCCGCGTCACTGGCCGACCGTTGCAGTCCGATCGATGTGCAGTTGACGAGCAGGTCGGCGCCCACCGGCTCGCTGACCGCGCGCGCGCCCATCTCAGCGGCCAGCTCCGCCGCTCGCGAGGCGGTGCGGTTCCATACCGAAACCTCCGCGGCACCGGCGTTTATCAGGCCCCACACAGCCGCGCGGGCGCTGCCGCCGGCGCCGAGCACGAGCGCGCTCGGGTGGGCGGGCATCCCAGTCAAGCGCCCCAGCGCGGCGATCAGACCGGGAGCGTCGGTGTTCTCTGCGGAGATCGTGCCGTCGGGCGCGAAGGTGAGCGTGTTGGCGGCTCCGATCGCCCGCGCGGCGTCGCTTGCATGGTCGGCGAGCGCGAGCGCGGCCTGCTTGTGGGGGATCGTCACGTTGACGCCGAGAAAGCCCGCGGCCCCGAGCGCGGGAACGGTCTGCTCGAACAGCTCCGGCGTCAGTGGCAGCCGCTGATAGCTCCAGCCCTCGAGCCCGCACGCGGCAAACGCGGCGGTGAACATCGCCGGCGAGCGGCTGTGGGCGACGGGCCAGCCGATGACACCCAGGCGGCTCATGGTTTGCGCTTGCAGGCCGGTGGCTTGCCGCCGTTGTGAGCGACCGCCGCCTTGTAGGCCGCCACATCGCCTTCGAACTGCGCCGCGGTGTCGGAGAACACCTGCTCGCCGCAACCGTCGGCGCCGGCGACGTAATACAGGTAGGAGACGTGAGCGGGGTGCGCGGCCGCTTCGATCGAGGCGAGGCCGGGGTTGGAGATCGGGGTTGGCGGCAGGCCCGTGTGCAGGCGAGTGTTGTACGGGGAGTCGATGTGCAGATCGCTTTCGGTCAATTCGCCCGTGTATGTGGCGATGTGCCTCCGCTGCTCCACCGCGTAGTAGATGGTGGCGTCGATCCCGAGTGGGATGCCGGCGTGCAGACGGTTGTAGATGACCGCGGCGATCTTCGCCCTGTCGCCGGGTATCAGCGCCTCGCGCTCGACCATCGAGGCGACGATCAGCAGTTGATAGGAGGTGATCCCGAGTGCTTTGGCGCGGCGAACCTGCGCGGCGCCGAAGTTTTCTTCAAACGCCGACAGTTGTCTACCCACAAGCCTCGACGCAGGTTCATCCGCATAGATTTCGTAGGTGGCCGGAAACAGGAAGCCTTCGAGGTTGGGGGTTCGGGCGGGTGCTCCGTAGTGCTGGGGGTTCAGCTCGAGCGAGTGGGTGGAGGCGGCCAGGTAGTTACCGCTCACGCCGTCGGCGTGAGCGCGCTGGGCGATCTGCGCGCGCGTGAAACCCTCGGGGATCACGAGCTTCACGACCTTCGGCGGCGGCGGCGACACAGGGTGGCTGGCCGGTTGCAGCACTCGCGTGAGGACCGCGGAACTCACCAGGATGATCCCAATCGTGACCGCGATCGGCACACCGAGAAGCAGTGCCAATCTGCGTGGACGTCGACGACCACTCGGACGCGCCTGTGCCCCAGGTGGGCCGCCCAGCGCGGGCAGCGGCGGGCGTTCGGCCGTCGACGGCACGTTTGGCGCTTGCCAGTTCGGCTGCCCGCCGCCCTCCGACACACTCAGGTGTTCCGGTGGCAGCTCGGGTTGCGGTGACAGCTCGGGTAGCGGCGCCGGCAATGGCGGCGCCACGGGCGCCTGGGTGGCGACGGCCTTTTCCAGGCGACGACGTTCGCGCTCTTCGCGGGCACGCTCGCGCTCCTGCTCGGTGCGCTCGCCCGGGGTGTCCGATCCGTTGTGGGCAGCCAAGGCGCTGACCCTACCGGGCGCGCGAGAGCCACTCCTCCAGCAGGACGGCGGCGGCGCGCGAGTCCTCGCTGGTGGCGGCATTCTCGATGGAGGCAGCGATGCGGGTGGTGAAGCGCTCGTCGTAGAGCTCCACAGGCACCCCCTCGCCGAGCCGATCAGAGAGCAGGGAGGCAAACGCACGGGTCTCGCGCGTCTGCTCGGTGTCCTCGCCACGCAACGACAGCGGGAGGCCGAGCACCACGCGCTCCACCTCACGCTCGGCAACGAGTGCGAGGATCGCGGCAAGCCCGCGGCGAGCCGAGGGTTGCAGGATCGGCTCGATCGGGGTGACGATCGTGCCGGTGGGGTCGCTCAGCGCACAGCCGCAGCGCGCGCTGCCGTAGTCAAGCGCGAGAACTCGCATCGGCGCTCAGAGCCGATTCGATCGCGGCGCGAGCGGTGGCGAGTGCGTCGCCGAGCTTCTGCGGGTCGCGACCGCCCGCCTGGGCCATCGTGTCGCGTCCGCCTCCCCCACCTCCTACCACCTGGGCGGCGATCTTGACGATCTCCCCCGCCTTCAACCCGCGCTCGACAAGCGCGGGCGCGACACTCGTAACAAGCGACACGCGACCATCGAAAATTGCGCCCAACACGATGACCCCGTCGCTCGCAAGCTTGCCCTTCACTCGATCCGTAAGATCGAGCAGCGCCTTGATGTCTGGCGCCGAGACGGCCTCGATGACCACGGGCACACCGTTAATCGAATCGGCTGCCTCGACCAGCGCCATCGGGGATCGTCCGACTGTGAGGTCCCCCTCTATCGCCAGCTTCGACTCGATAATCGTTGCAAGCCGCACAGGCAACTGCTCAGCCTCGACTCCAGTCACCCGTTCGATCTCGCGCACTAGCTTGCGCAACTGCTTGCGCTCTGTCTCGTGCTCGGCCAGCAGGTCGGCCGCGTTCTCCGGGCGGGTGCGCAGCGTCGCGGCGACCGCTTGCAGCTCGCGGTCGTGCTCGCGCAGCAACGCCACGGCGGCGGGGCCGGTGAGGGCCTCGATGCGTCTCACGTTGGCGGCACTGGAGGTCTCGCCGGTCACGCGAAACACCCCGATCTCGGCGGTGTTGGCAACGTGCGTGCCACCACACAGCTCGCGCGAGTACTCGCCATCGCCGATCTCGACCATGCGCACGACATCGCCGTACTTCTCGCCGAACAGGGCCATCGCGCCGAGATGCTTGGCCTCGTCGAGGGTGGTGACGATCGGGTGCACCGGATCGGCGTGGGCGATCCACGCGTTGACCTGATCCTCGACGTCGCGCAACTCCTCCGCGGTGAGCGCGGCACCGTGGCTGAAATCGAAACGCAGCTTGTCGGGCCCGACGTAGGAGCCCGCCTGGCGCACGTGCGCACCGAGCCGTGCGCGCAGCGCGGCGTGGAGCAGGTGGGTGGCAGTGTGATTGCACTGGGTCGCGTGGCGGGCGGCGTGATCGACGCGTGCGAGCACCGGCTCGCTCTGCTCGAGCGTGCCCTGCTCGACAACGACCTCCAGCGCCTGATCGTCACCGAGCCTGAAAACCCGCTCCACACGGGCGCGGCAGTCGCCGTGCTCGCATTCGATCGTGCCGGTGTCTGAGATCTGACCGCCCCCGGCCGCGTAGAAGGGCGACTCGGCAAGCTTCACGAGCAGGCGTTGACCGCTTACGGAGCCCTCCCCCGAGCCATTCGCGGAATCTTGATCGGGCCCGATCCCGTTGCCAGGCTCCACGGCGAGCGCCGCGACGCTCGTGGGCTGGCGCTCTGTCTCATAGCCGGTGAAGCGCGTCGCCACCCCCGCCTCTTCGGCAAAGCGACGGGCGCGCTCGCGCGGATCCTCTCCCCCGGCTCCCGAGCCGCCGGCCGCGCGCGCGCGAGCGCGCTGCTCGTCCATCAGTCGCTCGAACTCGGTGTCGTCCACACGCAGACCCTCCTCGGCAAGCAGCTCGCGGGTCAGCTCGAAGGGGAAGCCGAACGTGTCGTGCAACTTGAACGCGTCCTCTGCCCGCACCGAATCCCCTCCCTGCTCGCGTGCGTGGTCGATGTGGAAGCGCAGCACGCTCATGCCCTGCTCGAGGGTGCGCCCGAAGGAGTCCTCCTCGGAGGAGGCCCACTTCTCGATCGCCTCGCGCTGCTCGACCAGCTCCGGGTAGACAGCGCCCATCAGCTCGCGGACCGCATCGGCGTAGCGACCGAGGAATCCCGGCGCCATTTCCAGTGAGCGTCCCTGCTGGATCGCCCGGCGCATCACGCGCCGCAACACGTAGCCGCGTTCCTCGTTGGAGGGCACGACCCCGTCGGCGACCAGGAAAGTCATCGCGCGCGAATGGTCGGCGAGGATCCGCAATGCACGGTCGGCATGCGGGTCCTGCCCGTAGCTCGCGCCCGAGAGCTGCTCGCCGAGCTCGATCAGGGGACGGAACTGGTCGGTGTCGAACACCGAAGGGGTGTCCTGCAGAATCGCGGCCATTCGGTTGAGCCCGAGGCCGGTGTCGATGTTGCGCGCCGGCAGTTCGGTCAAGTTTGAGATCCCACCCTCGCTCCCCTCGCCGGCAGGCTGCTGGTTGTATTGCATGAACACGAGATTCCAATACTCGAGAAAACGTTCGTTCTCACCGCCCGGGAGATCGCCGGGCTCGCCGATGTGGGCGCCGCGGTCGACATACAGCTCCGAGCACGGCCCGCACGGCCCGGTGGGCCCTGCCTGCCAGAAGTTCTCAGAGCGCGGACAGCGCACGATCCGCTCGCCGGGCACCCCGATCGCTTCCCACAGGCCGATCGCCTCCTCGTCGGGACCGAGACCGAGCTGCTCGTCGCCCTCGAACACTGTCACCCAGATGTCCTCGGGCGCGAAGCCGAACGCCTGCAGCGACAGCTCCCACGCGAATGCGATCGCCTCGGCCTTGAAGTAGTCGCCGATCGAGAAGTTGCCGAGCATCTCGAAGAACGTGAGGTGACGGTTGGTGTTGCCGACGTTGTCGATGTCGACCGTGCGAAAGCACTTCTGACAGCTGGTGAGGCGCGGCGCGGGCGGCGCTTCCCGACCGAGGAAGTACGGCTTGAGCGGGTGCATCCCGGCGACGGTGAGCAGCGCGGAGGGGTCGTGCGAGGATGGAACCAGCGAGGCGGAGGGAATGCGCTTGTGACCGCGCTCCTCGAAGAACGCCAGGTATTGCTCGCGAATTTCGTCTGTGGTCATTTTTTTATGGATTTGCTGGGCGTGCTTGGTGGTGTTAGCGGGCCACGCGAGGATCCATGGTCCCGCACACGGTGCTTGATGATCCTAGAGGCCGGCGGGCGATGCGATCGTGCCGTGGCCCACGATCGTGTCGCCCGCGTACAGACAGGCGATCTGCCCGGGGGCGGTGCGCTCGATCTGCTGGAGCATTCGCACCTCCAGTCGCTCGTGCGCGCCGGCGGACGGCGAGCCCTCAAGGCGGCACGGCATCCGCCGTCCGCGATAGCGCACCTTCACGCCGTCCACGCGCGCGCCGTCGCGATGCAGGATCGCGTCGCGCACGCGCACGCTTGCGGTTTGCAGGTGCTCGCGCGAGCCCACCGTGACGGTGCCCGTGCGCACGTCGGTGGCGATCACATACAACGGCTGCCCACCGCCGATCCCCAGACCGTGGCGCTGACCGACGGTGACGGTGTGAACGCCCGCGTGCTCGCCGAGCTTGCGCCCGTGCAGGTCCACGATCGGCCCGACCCGTATGCCCAGCCCGCCGTGGCGGGCCAGGAAATCCGCGCGCTTGGTGCCCGCAAGGAAGCACAGGTCCTGCGAGTCGGGCCGACGGGCCACCGCAAGACCCGCACGGGCAGCCAGTTCGCGCACTTCGGGCTTCGTGAGGCCGCCGAGCGGGAAGCGCAGGCGCGCGAGCGAGTCTGGCGAGAGCGCGGCAAGCGCATAGCTCTGGTCCTTGCTCTCGTCCACCGCCACACGCAACAGCGGCTCGATCCCCGCCGCGGTCGTGTCCGTGTTGGGCCCTGTGAGATCCGCTTCCCCGGAGACTCGAGCTGCCTCGTTGTCTGAGGGATCCTCCTCACCTGCGACTCGCCCCGTCTCGCCGTCCGGGCGATATTCGTGGTGCACGCGCGCGTAGTGACCTGTGGCGAGTGTGTGTGCGCCCAAGCGCTCGGCCAAGTCAAGCATCGCGTCGAGGCGCACTTTGCCGTTGCAGCGCACGCATGGGTTCGGTGTGAGGCCCGCCGCGTGATCCTCGAGCCACCCGTCGACCACACCCGCTCTGAACTCCTCGCGCAGGTCGATCGAGAAGTGCGCGAGGCCCATCCCGTGGGCGATGTCGCGCGCGGCGCGCACCGCCTGGGCTGAGCAGCAGCTGCGCTCGCCGTCGTTCTCGGGGTCGGCCCACAGCTCGAGCGTGACCGCGACCGCTTCAGCGCCGGGGGGAGGCGCACCGACGGCGGCTGCGGCCCCGCTGCCATTGGCCGCGAGCCCAGGATCGCCCGCAGCGATTCCGTCCGGGCTTTCGCACACGAGCAGCGCGGCAACGGCGCTATCGACTCCGCCGCTCATGGCCACCAGCGTGCGCGACGACGCCGGGGCGAGATGCGCCTTTTCCCGTGCCGCCCACCCGAGCGCCCTGTGCAGCGCGTCGGCGGCCAGCTCGGCGGCATGGCGCTTGGCCGGGCTCAAGCCACCGAGCTCCTGCGCGATCTCGCCCGCACCCACGCGCGCCGCGCTCAGCAGGTCCCTGCCGCGCACCAGCTCGACCGTGGCGCTGCCAGCGGCGATTGCCGCTCCGCAACCGCTTGCGTCAAAGCCGGCGTCCGCGATCGTCCCCTCGGGACTGGCCGGATCGACCGCCAGGGAGATACGAATCAAATCGCCGCAGGCCGCGCCTCCCGCGGCACCGGTGCACGCGCCGTCGGGCATGTGCCCGCGCCCGAGCGGGCTTTCGAGATGCGTCGCCAGCGACTCGACGGACATCCGTCGAGTGTAAGGGGAGGGCTCCCTCACGAGCACTCGGACGATGCTTGCCGGACGGCGCTCGCACAGAGCCCGCCCGAAGCCGGCGGACGATACGGCTACCGCGAAGCGTGCTGGGCTTCGCGCACAGCCTGCTGCAGCGCGAACACTTCGGTGAGCCCGGTGAGCGTGCTCACCACACCGTGGCGGTTGACGATCAGGATCGTCGGAGTCTGGTACACGCGCACGACTTCGACGATCGAGCCGAACATGTTCACTTGATTGGCAAGCGCCGAGTGAATCACGACCGTCCCCTTCGACCCGCTCGCCACCGCGCTCGCCTGTGAGTGAACCTCCCGATCGACCGACGTGCTGGGGTTCCAGAACACGAGCATCACTGTCTTGCCCTGAGCAAGCTCGTGTTCGACGGCGAGCTGCCCGGCTGGGGGCTGGTGCTTGGCGGCCGAGGAGTCTGAGCGGCTGCTCGGCGCGGTAGCGGCGTGAGTGGCGGGAACCACGATCGCCTTGTGGGAGACCGTGACCTTCTCGTGCCTGGTTGTGACCGTCTTGCGATCGGTCACAGAAACCTTGTGCGACGGGCCGACAACAACCTTGCGTGTGAGCACCGTGGTCTGGTGCGGTGAGTGCACAACGGTGCGGTGCACTGCAACGGTCTTGTGCTGAGCCGCGGTGTGCTTGTGCACCGATGAGCTCGAGGCGGTCGACTTGCGAGCGTTTGCCGCAACCTTTGCGTGCTTCGCGCTCGCGGAGACGGCAGTAGGAGCAGGCGTGCTCGCGGGCACTGGTTCGCTCGGACTCGATGAGTGCGCGTGCAACGCGAACGTCCACACGAGCGCCAGCAGCAACACGGCGCCGAGTGCAACCTGAAAGGGGCGAGAAATCTGAGCCACGTCCTCCACTTCGGCAAATTTGAGCGCCGAGTTGAACGGCCCGACTCGCCATGGACGCTTCGCAAGCGCTATTTCAGCGCGAAACCCGCGTGTTCATGGGCATTTGGGCACTACAGGGCACGCCAGCCAATACCTCGGGAAATCACGTCAGGTCACGCAACCCGCGCAACACCGCGTGCACCACCGTGCTCGTGTCGAGCGTCTCCTGGCCCCCGTCCTGCATGTCCTTCAAAACGGTCTCCCCCTCGCCCACGATCGCCACGAAGCGCGCACCCAAGCGATTTGCGTGACCGAGCTGACCCTTCAACGAACGGCCCGTCATCTCCATCTGCACGCCCAAACCGGCGGAGCGACCCTCGCTCAAGATCTCCCACGCCGCCAGCTTGGACCGCGGGTACGCCCCGTCCTCCCCCAAAACATCAAACCCGACGTACAGATCGACAGCATGGCCGCCCGCCGCCGGCGGGCCGCCGGCGAGGAGGATCCGCTCGATCCCCGCGGCCCATCCCATCCCCGGTGTCGCCGGGCCGCCAAGCTGCTGCACGAGGCCGTCGTAGCGCCCGCCGCCGCCCACTCCGCTCTGTGCCCCGAGCGCGTCGCTGGTGAACTCGAACACCGTGCGTGTGTAGTAATCCAAGCCGCGCACGAGCGTCGGATCGACCTCGTACGCCACGCTCGCACGGTCGAGCAGCTCGCGCACCGTGGCGAAATGCTCGGCGTCGGCGGCGTCCAGCTCATCGAGCAGCCGCGGCGCGTCGCGCATCGCCGCAAGCGTGCCCTCGTCGGCGGAATCGAACGCCCGCAGCGGATTCAGCTCGATGCGCTCGCGCACCTCCCCGGAGAGACGATCTTCGTTTGCGCGCAAGTGTGCCTGCAAGCGCTCGCGGTAGCGTCCGCGGCTCTCTGCGCTGCCAAGGCTCGACAGGCGCAAACGCACCCCGGAGACACCCATCTCCTCGAGCAGCGCTCCGAGCAGCACGATCGACTCCGCATCGACGGCCGGGTCCTCTGAGCCGAGCGCCTCCGCGCCGACCTGCCAGAACTGGCGATAGCGGCCCTTCTGCGCGCGCTCGTAGCGAAAGAAGCTCGAGAAGTACCACAGCTTCACCGGTTGCGCCAGCTTGTGCATACCGTGCTGCACATACGCCCTGCACACCGGAGCGGTGCCCTCCGGGCGCAACGTGAGCGAGCGCCCACCGCCGTCGGTGAACGTGTACATCTCCTTGCGCACAATGTCGGTCGAGCTGCCCACCCCACGCGCGAACAGCTCCGTCGCCTCGAACGCGGGCGTCTCGATCCGCTCGTAGCCCGCGCCCTCGAGGATCGATCTCGCACGGCCCTCCAGCAGCGCGCGTGTCGCCGCCTGCTCGCCCAGCACATCGTCAGTGCCCCGTGGGGCCTTGATCGGCTCGCCGCTCAACTTCCGTGCGCCCGCCGTGTGCCCTCCGGGTGCTGCGTGCCCTGCGGACGCGGTGTGCCCTGCGCGCGCGCCGAACCATTCTGCTCCCCGCCGGCGGTCGTGGACGCCACAGTGACCTTCGCCGCGGCGCGCAGCTCGCTCAGGAACGGGTTCGTGTCCCACTCGCGCCCAAGGGTTGTGGCACCCATGTGTCCGGGCGCCACAACCGTGTCGCGCTCGTAGCGCTGCATCAGCGAGCCGATCGAGCGCTCGAGCGTCGCCCAGTCGCCGCCCGGCAGGTCCACGCGCCCAACCGACCCCTCGAACAGCACGTCGCCGGAGAGCAACACGGGCACTGGATCGTCACCGCGGCGAATCGCATAGGTCACATGCCCCGGACTGTGCCCCGGGGTGAACACGACCTCCACGTCGAGCCCCGCGAGATTCAGACGCTCGCCACCCTTCACCGTGTGCTCGGCCTGCCAGCTCTCAAACGGCCCGAACCCCGGCATCGTCCATTTGACGATGTCTGCGAGCACTCCCAGCTCGATCTCCGGGCAATACACGGGCGCTCCGGTGGCGCGCGCGATCGGAGCCACCGCGCCGATGTGATCGAAATGACAGTGGGTGATCAGGATCGCCTCGATCTCCACGCCGAGCGCAGTCGCGGCGTCAAGCAGGCGTTGAGGCTCCTCGCCGGGGTCGATCAGCAGCGCCTCGCTCGCCATCGGATCGACACGCACGATGTACGCGTTCTCCTGGATCGGCCCAACGCTGAAGCCGTGCACATCGGGACGCGTGCTCTGGCGCGGCTCCTCACTCACTTCGCGCCGGCCCCACCCGCTCGCTTGGCCTTGCTGCGCATCCTGCGGTTGTACAGCCACATGTCGGTGTAGTAGCTGATCGGCACGTACGCGATCAGCACGATCGGAAACAGCTCGATCGCCTCGTTGGGCTTTTTCAGCAGCAGGATGCTGATCAGCAGCATCAGCACCGCCGCGGCCATCGCCCGGTAGAACGCCCCCAGCCACGTCGGCGGGCGTTCCATGCGCTCCTGGCGGGTCAACTTCGGGGCACTCGGCTTGCCGGTCTTCTCCGCCTCGGTCGGCTTGCGCCCGGTGCGCCCACGCGACTCCACCACCCCCGCCGCGTTACCGCGATGCTTGGTCTGGCGCTTGCGCTTTGTCTGAGCCATCTCTCGTTCCGATCCCGATCCAATTCGCAAAGCGCACACCGCGCCCGCGCAGCAGTCCCTAGAACCCTAGTGCGTTCTCGATCGTGTGCACGCCAGCATCGAACCCTACGAGCGGCACATCGGTTGGAAAGCCCTCGAGCGCCGCCCTCGGCGCCAACCCCACGAGCTCGGCGCGCGTCACCTCCGCATGGTCTGCCACGGCCGTCACCACCTCCCGCAGCGGCACCTCCAGCGGGCGCTCCACATTCATCGAGACCTGTGCGACGCTGCCGTCGCGAAGCGACAACCCGATCGCCCGCACACCCGGCAGTCCCGCCGGCCCACCTTCGCGAATCAGACTCGCGATGCGCTGCGCGTCCTCCACGCGTGCAGGTGGCGCCAGCTCCAGGTTGAAAGCCACCAGCGGCTCGCGTGCCGCCACGAGCGTCGCGCCCGCCGTCGGGTGTAGCCGCGCCGGTCCGAAGTCGGGGCGCAGCTCTCCCGCGCCGATGCGCTCACCCAACCCACGCACACCCCCGCGTCGCAACTCCGCGCGCGTGCGCCCGCTCGCGAGATCTCCATACAACAGCACCGGCACCCCCAGCTGCTCACCGATCTCCCAGGCCACCACCAGCGCCTCCGCGCACGCCGCGCCCTGCTGGGCCCGCTCGAGATACACCACCGGCACGACGTCCACCGCGCCCACGTGCGGGTGCAGACCCACCTCTGCCGGGTCGCGACTCGCGCCCACGTCGATCAGCTCAATTGCCGCCCGCGCACCCGCCAGCAGCGCGCTCGACAGGCTGCCTGGATGCCCGGCGAGCGTATACACCGAACGGTGATGGTCGGGGTCGGAGTGGATGTCCAGCAGGCTCGCATCGCCGTTTGAAGTGAACGCGCCGGCGATTGCCGCGATCTTCCGGCTGTCGCGGCCCTCTGAGACGTTCGGCACCGCCAGCAGGGGCTTGCCGCCCGACAACGTCCGGTTTGCCGGCCCGGCCTGGGCGGCACGCGAGCGCGGGTCGGCCGACTGCGGCTGGTCGGACTCTGGCGCGGGGTGGCTTGGCATGGTCGGCGAGCTCCGAGGGCCCGTGGGCGTGGCCGGACAGACTCGCGCCACAGGCTAAACTGCGCGCTCCCGCCGGAGTAGCTCAGTTGGTTAGAGCAGCGGAATCATAATCCGCGTGTCGGGGGTTCGAGTCCCTCCTCCGGCATCGCCGAAACACGTCTAACCGAGACCCGTGGACGCGACGGATGCGGCGCGGCATCTCGCGGCTGCCGCTAATCGAGACGGACCCGTATGCGATCCGCCAGTCCTCGGTCAAGCAGGTTTCGGTCGGGCGAGTGCGGCTCAACCATTACGCCGTCCGCTCGCAGGAGGAGTTCGAGCAAAAGACAGTGCGGCACGGCAGTTCGCGTCTTGCGCCGCGTTACTTCGTCTACCACGACCGCAACGAGGTTCACGACCCCGCACTCCTCTCCCGCGCAAGCGAGGTTCGTGCGCGGCTCGCCGCCCTACAAGAGGACGATGGCACTCGCTGACCGCCGAGCAGCCGGCGCAGTGGACCTGGCGCGCGCCGGCGAAGCCGACGCTCCGGTGCAGGTCGTTGACTACGATCTTGCCTGGCTGGCTTCCTTTGAGGTCGAGCGCAGGCGACTGGCGCCCCTGCTTGGCGGCGCTGATATTCACCACATCGGCTCGACCGCCGTGCCGGGCCTGGCTGCGAAGCCCGTCATCGACATGATGGCTCTGATGCCCGACATCGACGCGCCTATCGCCGTGCTGGTCGAGCGCGCCGGCTACCAGTTCCCTCGCGCGTATAACGCGACGCTCTCGCACCGTCGGTTTCTCTGCTATCCAACGGCGTCGAATCGTACTCACCATCTGCACCTTGTCGATGAACAGCACGAGCTGGACCGTCGTCTTTGCTTCCGCGACCGGCTGCGCGCGGACCCCGTGCTCGCGCGTGAATACGCCATGCTCAAGCGCCGGCTCGCCAGTCGATTCGCCGATGAGCGAGAGGCATACACCGATGCAAAGCGCCAATTCGTCCACGCCAACAGCGGGCCAACCGGGAATCCGCTAGGACCGGGACGAAGCTCGCAGGGCGAGCAAGTCGGGTAGTTCGGGCGAGCGAGCGCAGCGCGCGGGCTTGACGGCTATCGCGTTGACGCGAGCGCGCGTTCGTAGATGCGGTATCGGCGCTTGATCTCAGCTCCCATTCCTTCCAGCGCGCGATTCATCCCCTCGTTAACCTCAAGCGTCCAACCCATCTCTCCACCCTTCTGCGGTGTACGTTCGGCCGCGTCGAAGTGCATTTGGTAGAGCCTCGCGGCTACCCCGGTGTGCCGGTAGTCGGGCATCACGCCGAGCACGATCACGCGAACGGCGTCGATTCGGCCGCGCTCACGCAGTGCCCGTATCCAGCCGAACGGCAGCAGCCGTCCGTTCAGCTTGGCGAGCACCTGGTTGTAGTCCAATAGTGTCAGCGCGCCGCCGACGATCTCGCCTGTGTCCTTGCGTTCGGCGAACATCGCCCAGTTCTCATCGAGGATCGGCTTGAGGTCCTTGGCGTAGTGGTAGACCTCATCCTCGGTGAGCGGGACGAACCCCCAGTTGCGTTCCAGCACTGTGTTGTAGAGCTTCACGAAGCGCGCGACCTCAGCCTGGAGGTCCTTCTTTCTGAAGGGTCTGCACACGATTCCGTGCTCGGCCTCAAGCCGATCGGCGGCCTCCCAGATCGCGGGATGGACTTTCTCGCGGCCGGTGATGTGCAGGCTCCACATATACACATCCATCGCCTTGCCCATCCCGAGATCGTGCTCAAACAGCCGCTGATAGTACGGGTGGTGCCATTGACAGAGGATCACCGGAGGACGCTCGTGGCCTGAGATCAGCAGACCGATTTCGTCGTTGGTCGTGAAGTCCATCGGGCCGACCATGCGATCGCGGCCACGCTCACCAAGCCATCCCGCAGCGGCATCGAGCAGCGCACGCGCGGTCTCGGGATCGTCCTCGCACTCAAACCATCCCCAAAGACCCCACGAGTTTTTCTGGAACTCGTTGAAGTTCCGATCAATGTGCGCACTCACGCGGCCAACCGGCCGCCCGTCACGCCACGCCAGGAAGTATTCGGCCTCGGCGTGCTCGAAGAACGGGTTCTTCTTGCGATCGAGCCGCTTTCTGACATCCATCAAAAGCGGCGGAACCCAATTGAGCTCGCCACGGTAAAGCTGCCACGGCAGCTTGATGAACGCGTTCAGCTCGCTCCGACTCGCCACGGGCTTGATCTCGACCGCCATCCAGCGGGAACCCTATATGGCCGCTTTCGCGTTCTCACGGTCAATAAGAGAGAGGGGCAAATCATTCCCTTGTGTCCGCGAGTCGTGAAAGGAGGTGTCAGGGCGATGATCGAGTTGACCGTCAGGCTCACCGACGAGCAGCTCGCCGAGATCGCTCAACGTGCTGCCGAGCTCGTCCCAGCCATGCCAGCGGCGTCCCCCTGGTTGAACGTGGCCGACGCGGCCGAGCGGCTTCGCTGCGGCAAGGACCGTATCTACGACCTCATCGCGCTCGGCAAGCTTGACCCCCGCCGCGACGGACGCCGCGTCCTACTGCACCGGGACGACCTCGACGCTTACATCGAAGGACGTTCGCGATGAATGCCCGGGCAGCGAATGGAATCGACGCTCAACGTCTGGACGAGCGTGCCTGTCGTTCGACGGCCGCAGCCAGGTCGGCCAACGTCAGGTCGAGAGCCGTGAGCAGCCGGGTGATCGTGGACCAACGGATGTCACGTTGCCCTGACTCGACCTGGGAGATGTATGTGTCGTTTGCGCTCGACTTCAAGCCGAGTTCCTTTTGCGTGAGCCCTGCATCTCTACGCAACTCACGCAACGCCCGGCCGAGCGAGCGCCGCGCTTCGATGATCGGGTCTGGGCTTTGGTCGTCCATCGTTCTTGTGCCACTCGTAGAAACTTCACGTCCGAGCCAAGTTGTAGGCTCGCAGAACCGAACATACAAGTTGGCGCCCGCGCGGGTAGGACCGCCGGGCGCCGCGGCACCGAGAGCGATAACTCCCGGCGCGCAAGCCAAGCTACCAGCACGCGGGCTGGCTTCCTCGTCAGAGAACACTCCCGGGACCTCCGATCCTAAGGAGGAACCGAAGATGCCCAAGACCACCATCCCCGCCGAGATCGTGCGCGTTGTGCGCTCGTCGATCATCACAGAGCTTGGCGGCGCCGCCGCCGAGATCGAACAAGCGAGCCTCGGCTACGAGAAGGAGGAACACCCAGAGACCTTCAGCGAGCCATTCGCCAAGTCCGACGCGCTACGTAGCCTGTTGGACGCGGTCGGCTGGAGCAATGCCAGCCCTCGACTGATCGACGTTGATGAGCATCGCGGGCTACTTGCCGTAGCGCTGAAGGAGCGACTTGCAACCGACCGCCCGTACGTCGCGGATCGATCGATCGAACCCGCCACGCGCGAGGCCGTTGAACGCGATATCCGTGGGATTGAAACCTTCCTTGCCGCCGTTGGATTGGCAGAGGACTGAGCGACGATGGCTGCGAAGCTCGAAAAGACACGGACGCCGGGTATCTATCGGCGCGGCGGTCGCTACGTGTTCAGCTACCGCGTCGACGGCAAGCAGCGGTGGGAGTCCTGCCGCACGATTGACGAGGCCCGCCGCCTGAAGGCCGCACGCGCGACGGACATCGAGCGCGGGGAGTTCGAGCCACGCTCGCGGGTCACCCTGCACGAGTACGCCCGGGAGTGGGTTGAGCGCTACCAGGGACGTGGAAGGCGCGGGTTTCGTGAGGGAACCCGCACCGACTATCGACGGCAGATCGAGCAATACATCTGCCGGTACTTCCCTGCTCGATTGCGTCTTACCGAGATCACACCGTCGAAGATCGCCGGGTTCGTCGCTTGGCTGTGCGACGAGCAGGCACAGAGACGAATGCTCTCGGATGCGACCGTGCGCAACATCATGGCGCCGCTACGGGCCTGTTTGACGACGGCCGTTCGCGAGGGCTTGATCCGCTCTAACCCGGCGCGAGACGTGGACCTGCCGCACAGGCCGACCGTCGAGGACATGGAAGATGACGAGGCGAAGGCGATGAGCCGCGACGAGCTGGCGGAGATGCTTGCCTTGGTCCCTGCGCAATGGCACCTGTTCTTCTGGTTCCTGGCCGCCACGGGCGTCCGTATCAGCGAGGCCATTGCACTCCAATGGCGGCACCTTGAGATCGACGCGCCTGTTCCCCACGTCAAGGTCCGCCGAGCGCTCGTGAAGGGCCGCATGGGACCACCCAAGAGCCGATACGGCCGTCGAGAGATTCCCCTCGATCCGCTGCTCGTCACGGCGCTCCACGAGCACCATGCGACTACGGAGTGGCCAAGTGATGAGGACCCCGTATTCCCAGCGTCCAACGGATCGCCGCTCATGCCAAACAACGTCTTCCGGCGAGTCCTCCAACCAGCTCGGGAGGCCGCCGACCTTCAGTGGGTCGGCTTCCACGCCTTCCATTACACTTGTGCGTCCATCCTGTTCGCGGAAGGCCGCAACGTCGTTCAGGTCCAGCGCTGGCTCGGCCACCACTCTGCCGCGTTCACGCTCGCAACCTATGTCCACCTGCTCGACGGCGACCTCGGGGAGCCGCTAAGGATTCCTCAGACTGTCCGTAATGATGCGAAATGACTACAGAACTTCCGGAGAACGCGTTATCCTCAACAGAGCTATGACCTTGCCAATCGAATATGTCGATGCGCAACAGCTCTGGGATGAGAAGGAGGAGGCTCGCCGTGCCGATGTCGAGGCACTGCGGTCCGGGGAAAAGACCGAAGCGCAGCTACAACGCGAAAACGCGTTTCTTGCGCTTCCTCCCGATCGAATCCGGATCAACCTAGACTCGGCGCGCTCTCTCTCCTGAGTCACGAAGGGTCGTCAGCGGACGTGGACGAGCCGCAGGAGACACTTGACGCCGCGCCATTGCCGCTCAGCCTTGCCGAGGCCGAACGAATCATCGCGCTTATCGAGGACGTTGTACGCGAGCGAAGCGTCGTTCTCATCGGTGGGCAAGCCGTAGCTATCTGGACCGCCTACCTCCAAAGTCGCCTCACTGACGGACTGGTTCCGGCGCATGTCGTCAGCGGCGACATCGACTTCCTGGGGAATGGGGACGACGCACAGCGGGCAGCCACAATGCTCGGCGGACGAGTCAGGCTGGCCAAATGGGAGGACCGGACCACCCTTGCGGGCGTCGCGATGTTCCTCGACAGCGAAGGTCGTGAACGTCGGCTCGATTTCCTCCAAAGCGCATACGGAATGAACTCGGAGGACATCAAGAAGACCGCAATCGAGCTGGATTTGCTCGTCGGCAAGAATCGACAGGTCCGTGTGTGGGTCATGCATCCAGAGCGCTGCATGGAGAGCCGCGTCCACAACAGCGTCCTGCCCAAAAAGCAGACTGACCTCGCATGGCGCCAGCTCCGAGCCTCAATCCCTTGTGCTCGCGCCTTCAGCCAACTGTTGCTCGACGAACGCGGAGAGGCCGCCATCCGCGACGTGCTGAAGCTCAACGAGCGCATCTTTCGCTTCGCTCAAGAAGACCGATGCTCGAAGCTCGCAGCCGACCGGGGCATCGAGACCTTCGACGCGGTGTTCGATGACGACCGACTCCCCGAGAAGTTCAGGACCGTCCGCCTGCCGCAGATGCGGGACCGGATTCGATCCTTGCGCCAAGGTTTGGCCCAAGGACCAGCCGGTGGCTGATGCCTGAGCGTTACCAACGCCCGATCTTCTCTCGCGTCTACACAAAGTTCGCGGATACGAGCAACCGCCGCGGCGGCGGCAAGCATCGTCGCAAGCTTCTCGCCAACATGAGCGGGCGTGTCGTCGAGCTTGGCGCAGGCAGCGGCGCGAACTTCACGCATTACCCCGCATCCGTTGACGAAGTTCTCGCAGTAGAGCCCGAGCCATACCTCCGCCAACAGGCACTCAGGGCGGCAACAGAAACATCGGTAAACATCCGGGTGCTAGACGGCGACGCGTATCGTCTACCCGGCGACGAAGGGACTTTCGAGGCCTGGCGTTGCCTCGCTCGTCCTCTGCACCGTTCCCGACCAGCAGCGCGCGCTCGCCGAGCTGTTCCGAGTCATCAGACCAGGGGGCGAACTGCGTTTCTATGAGCATGTCGTCGGCCACTCCAAGCGGGAGGCCCGCTTTCAACGCCTCGCCGACGCGACCTTCTGGCCTCACCTCGCCGGTGGATGTCACCTGGCGCGAGACACGGCCGCCGGGATCGAACAGGCCGGGTTCGCCATCGAGGCGTGTGAGCGCTTCCCGTTCAGCCCCTCCGCGTTCCTCCCGCCCGATCCTCACATCCTGGGCATCGCACGCCGACCCGGAAATTCTTAGCCCCGGCGACGTGACCGAAGCCAGCGGACCCGTCCTCCGGCATCATAAGAGGCCCCACGGAACTGACTCAACCGCTAGCCAACGAGGACAACATGAATGGTCAACAAATACCGTCGTTCGGAAAATTGGAGCGCCTTCCAGCTCGCTCAGCCTGGCCCCACGAGGCACACAAGTTCACGCCTTGGCTCGCTGAGAACGTCGAGCTCTTGGGGGATGCGCTGGGGCTATCGCTAGAACTCAAGGCCCGAGAGCATCAGGTTGGTCGCTATTCGCTCGACCTACTTCTCGCGGACGCGACAGAGCGCGTCGTGATCGTCGAGAACCAGTTCGGCCAGACGGACCACGACCACCTGGGGAAGCTACTGACCTATTGCGCCGGTACGGAAGCCGACGTGGTCATCTGGATCGCCGAGCGCCTCAATGAAGAGCACATCGCCGCACTGGAGTGGCTCAATGAGAACACGCGCTCCGGCGTTGGCTTCTTTGGTGTCGAGCTTGAGCTGCTCCGCATCTCAGACTCGCCGCTCGCCCCCAACTTCCGTGTTTTGGTGCAGCCGAACGAGTGGGCCAAGAGCGTCCGACCGGCAGCCGGCCCTGCTATCGACTGGAACTGGACCAAGTACAGCGAAGAACTCAAAGTCCCCGAGGACCGCATCGCCGTGGGCCGGGCAGTGGCCGAGCAACTCGAACGCCTCGTCGCCAGCGATGACCTCCCGTGGAAGCTTCAGTTCCGCAAGGGCTACCTGGCGCTTCTCAGACCTGGTGGTTACCGGGTCGCGATCATCGACCTTTACTGGAAAAATGCACCGAGGTTTGCTGTTCGCCTGCCAGATACGCCCGAGACGCTTCAGCTCGGAACTCCCTTTCCCGGGCTTGATTCATCTTGGGACTCGGCAGAGAACATGTGGGGTTGGACGATCCCAGACGCTTCCGCCGTACCTGATGTCCGCAGGGCAATCGATCTCGTCAGGCCGATGAACCCGGTCTCCGGTTCGATGACGACGCCCGAAGCCGGTGCCGCCGACCTCTGAGGTAAGCGCCGACCCAGACCTTACGGTGTATCCGCCAACACCAAGCCGCTAGTCACGGCGATCCGGTTCCACGCGTTGATGGCCGTGATGGCGAAGATCAGGTTGGCAAGCTCAGCCGCAGAGAACTCGGATGCCGCGCGCTCGTAGACCGCATCCGGCACGCCGCTCTCCCCGATCCTGGTGATCGTGTCTGTCAGCGCCAACGCCGCGCGCTCTTGCTCTGAGAACAGCGGGCTCTCGCGCCAGGCCGCCAGCGCGTAGAGACGTTGCTCGCTCTCCCCCGCCTTGCGGGCGTCGCGCGTATGCAAGGCGATGCAGTACGCGCAACCGTTGAGCTGCGAAGCACGAATCTTGACCAACTCCCGAAGCGCCGAGTCAAGCTCAATCGAACCATCGAACGCCGCCATAGCGCGATAAGCGTCGAGCGCCGTGGCCTTCAGATCGATGCGTTGATCCTCCATCGGATCCATGCTATTCGTCCGCGCCGACGCGCAAGACACCAGGCATTCAGGCGATCCAATCCAGACCAGGGTGCAAACAAAGTGCGAACATGCCCCACACCATTCGGCGACAAAGCCCGCAGTGGCCTAGACGCGAATCCCTAGCAATAGAGCCAATCTCGCCGACCGAGCGACACGCCACAACACCCCTCGGGACGAATCATAATCCGCGTGTCGGGGGTTCGAGTCCCTCCTCCGGCATCGCCGAAACACGTCTAACCGAGCGGTTTTTGATGTACCCGGGCCCGCGGACGGCCATCTTGATTTCCCCACTGATTTCCCCAGGGGGCGTCGCGGGGCATGGACGCTCGCGGGACGGCCCGTTGGGGGTCGGCGGATGGCCTGCGGGCGGTCATCATCGCTTCACACGCTGGGATGTGGAGGGCGGAGCATGAGCCACAACGGCGGGCTGCCCCCGACGCGCAGTTCCTCGGTGTGCTGGAATCCGAGGCGCTCGTACAGTGCGGCGCTGCGCTCGCTGGAGGCCTCGATATAGGCGGGCAGGCCCTCCCGGTCGCAACGGTCGAGCAGGGGACGCATCAGCGCACTGCCGAGTCCGCTTCCCTGTGTGTCGGGGTGCACGCCGATGTCGCGAACGTAGTAGTGGGGTTGACGTATGTGACGCATGTGGTGCCATTCCATCGCGGTTCCCAGTCTCGCGGCCTTGGGTACCCGCATCCCGAATGCGGTGCCGTGCAGCAGAGTGGTGCGCAGCGGTACGCGCCACTTGCCGGGCGGCAGGCCGAGCATGGCGCCGACGAGATCGTCTGTCGTCCATACGTTCCCGTGCGGCAACGCGTACCAGCGTAGCTCGATCCCGAAGTAGTGACGCAACCGTGCTCGTCTCTTGGTGTCCTCTGGCATCAGCCAGCCGAATACCGGGTCATCGAAGAACGCCTCCGCCAGCATTGCCCGCAGGCGTGGGATATCCTGCGCTGTTGCCTGGCGCAGCTCGTGACCGGTGGGTCGGCTGGGCGGTGCGTCACGTTCAACGGCCGGTGCTGTCTTAGGCATTCTTGACTCCTGTCTTTTCGGTTGCTGTTGCTGGGGTCGGCGTTTGGGCGCTCATGGGGAGCGTTGTCTGTCCTTGAAGCTGTCGTGAACCACGGCGTAGTGCGCGGCGAGCCCGACGCCCCACCCGAGCAGCGGATAGATGAACCAGAGGTATGCTGTTCCTCCCAGCTGCCACTGCAGGACCCACACGGCGAGGATCAGGATCTGGACGGCGACGAACACCGTCGCGTGAATCCGAAATCCCTTCCGGTGGTCGTTTGCCCACCGCTCGCGCCGGCGCTGTCGAGACTCGGTTTCCGCGCGCTCGGCGGCGCGCTCGAATGCATCGACCATCAGTTTGCCTCCTTGGTTCTTGAGAGCCCATCGAGGCTCTCGATGTCGGCCGCCGCTCGTTGCAGGACGGCCGCTATGGCTTGTGGGTCCACTCGCCCCGAGAGCGGCAGCAGGCGCGCTCTGAAGCGGTCCAGCAGCGGTTCGATCGAGTCCGCGTCGCCAAACCGCGCGCCGGTGCGAACTTCGAGCGCCGCGAGCGCATCGCGGCGCGCCTCGATCGCCTGCTCGCCCGTCGCGGTGACGCGATACGTGGTCTTGCCGTCATGGGTCTGACCGTCGATCAGCCCCTCGGCGCCGAGTGCCTCGATCGCGGGGTAGACGCTGCCGGGCGAGGGCCGGTAGCGTGGGCCAAAGAGCCGCTTCAGCTCAGCCATGATCTCGTAGCCGTGCCTCGGGCGCTCGGCAAGAAGCGCGAGCAACACGAGCGGCAGCTCGCCGTGGCGGAAGAATCTCCTGGGCAACGCAACCGCTCCCTAGGCCACCGCTACGCCGATCGTCCCGGCAGCGGATCGTTTGCTGTGCCCTCGCCATTGCTGGTCGTTTGAAAGCGAGGCTCGCACGGTTGGTGGGGTCGCCGCGGGGCGCAGTGCGGTAGCGCTCACCGGATCGCTGAGCCCCTTTAGCGCGAGCGCACCGAGAGGCTCGAGTACATGAGTGCTCGGGGCACCGGCAAGCCTGCGCACCGTCTCGGACACGACTACCTGCCCGCCCTGCGCCATGTCGCAAAGTCGTCGCGCAACGATGACCGGTCTACCGAAGAAGTCGTCCTCCTCGCGCATAGCCTCACCCATGTCAATCCCGATCCGCAAGATCATTGGATCCCCGCAGACCGCCACCGCGCGCTGCATCGCCAGAGCGCACGCGACGGCCGCGCGCGCGTCGGCGAATACCACCATCAACCCGTCGCCTAGGCTCTTGACCTCGGTGCCGGCGTGCTCTCCGATCGCTCCGCGCAGCAGTGCAAAATGCCGGCGGCGAAAGACGTGGGCCACGTGGTCGCCGAGACGATCCAGCAACGCTGTCGACCCGACCACATCGGTGAACAGGAACGTGTCGATCCGTGTCTCGGCGCGCTCATCCAAAGCCTTCACGCCGGACGCTGTCGTCCT
Organism: uncultured Solirubrobacterales bacterium; assembly: GCA_963831725.1. Classification (GTDB taxonomy): domain Bacteria; phylum Actinomycetota; class Thermoleophilia; order Solirubrobacterales; family Solirubrobacteraceae; genus Palsa-744. The sequence continues at coordinate 726,874 of CAWHRF010000004.1, read as the reverse complement.
GTAGGAGATTCCGTGCTCGTGCGCCTCGCTCTCAATCAGGCCCTCAGCCTCCAGCGCCTGGATCGCGCACTCGACCCGCTCCGGCGAGGGCCGATAGTCGCAGCCCATACGGCGGGTGAGCCCAGCCGCGAGATCGCTGCGGCCCACAGGACGCTTCGCGCAGAGCGCCAGCAGGACCAACAGGAGCTCACGGTAGCTATGAGTGCTCGACGACATCGGGCGACCTTTCCAAGGGCTTACGAAGTTGTTACGAAGTTTATATCGAAACTATTACGAAGTCAAGGGTGGGTGCGGCGGTGGTGCAAATTTAGAGGCAGATCCGCAACACCAGCGGCTGCTCAGCGCGCGGACGGGATCGGGCGAAAAGCGCCGAACCGGAGCGGGCGTTAGAGCTCAATGGGTGCGATCTGCAGCGACTGGCTGAGGGCTGGGCCCAGGGACGAGATGAGCTCCTCGCCGTTCGGGGTCTCGGCGGGATCGAGGAGCCACTGAAGGACCAGCCCGTCGCAGACCGCTATCAAGAACGACGCGATTACCTTTGCGTCGGTTCCTGCCCGCTCGGCATCCTCCCCCAAGCTCGCCCGCACCATGGAGGCGACCTGCTCGCGCACCGTGTTGTAGTGAGCGGCCAGTTCTTGGCGCAGGCCCTCAGACCACGCCGACTGCCCGACGGCCTCGACGAAGCCGACGAGTACGGGGCGCAGCTCCTCAAAAGAGTCCAGCATCGCAACCCACGACGCCGCCATCTGCCCCAGCGGCGACTGGTTCTCGCTGGCGAACGCGGCCTCGCCCAGGCGGGTCGTCCATTCTTCGACGGCGCGGCCGATCGCCGCGCCCAGCAGCGCTTCCTTGGAGCCGAAGTGGTAGCCGATCGAGGCGAGATTGGCGTTGGCGGCATTGGCTATGTCGCGGGCCGTCGTGCGGGAGTAGCCCTTCGTGCGCAGGCACTCGATTGCGCCCGCTAGGAGTTGGTCGCGGTGGCTGGCTTGGGCCATTGGCAGATCTTAGTTGACAATCGGACGAACGTAAGTATTGTACATACGTATAGATTGATTATAGCCGATGATGCCAACGCAAGGAGCAGGCAGATGACAACGACCGAGATGGCGAGGACGCAAGTTGAGCAGGCAACTGCCGAGCATCCGGTTCTCGACGGGGTGCCGCGGGGCCCGCGTCTCCCGCGCGCGCTGCAGACGGTCCTATGGGCGACGCGCCCACTCTCCTTTATGCAGCGTGCCCGCCGCCGCCATGGCGATGTCTTCACCATCCGTCCGTACGGCTTTTCAGACATCGTCATCCTCACCGACCCGGAGCACATCAAGGAGGTGTTCACCGGCGACCGCGACGTGTTCGCGGCCGGGAAGGCAAACGCCGCGATGAGCCCTATCCTGGGCAGCCACTCGCTGCTGACGCTCGACGGGGAGCGTCACCTGCGCCAGCGCAAGCTGATGCTGCCGCCCTTCCACGGCGAGGCGATCGGCCGCTACCGTGAGCGCATCGAGGAGATCACGAAGGCCGAGATCGCGAGATGGCCGATCGGCAAGCCATTCCCGATCCGCCCGCGCATGCAGGACATCACATTCGAGATCATCCTGCGCGCGGTCATCGGCGTCAGCGACCCGCGGCGCCTTGAGCGCCTCCGCGAAGTGTTGCCCAAGCTGCTCGACTTCACCATCTTTGACATGTGGGCGGTATGGATATTCCCCAAGCTGCTGGACAGCCCGATCGCGCGGCGCAACCCCGCCCTGCGTATGCGCCCCGAGATTGACCGCCTGCTCTACCAGGAGATCGCCGCGCACCGCGCGGATCCCGAGGGTCACGACGACATCCTCGCGCTGCTCCTCCGCGCGCGCGACGCGAACGGCGAGCCGCTCTCGGACGAGAACTTGCTCGATCAGATCATCACGCTGCTGCTCGCCGGCCATGAGACCACGACGACCGGGCTGGCATGGGCCTTCGAGCGCCTGACCCGCAACCCCGAGGTGCTCGAGCGCCTGCGGCAAGAGCTCGGGACCGACGAGGAGAAGTATCTCGAGGCGGTCGTGAATGAGACGCTCCGTGTCCGTCCCGTGATCGACGGCGTCTGGCGAAAGCTCGCCGCCCCGGCAATCGTCGCCGGTCACCGCCTGCCCGCCGGGACGCTCGTCTTCCCCGCGATCTCACTGGCACAGACATCCAACGACGCGTTTCCCGATCCCGAGGAGTTCCGCCCCGAGCGCTTCCTCGAGGGCTCCCCTCCCCCGTACACCTTCATCCCATTCGGCGGCGGGATACGCCGCTGCATCGGCGCGGCTTTTGCAATGATGGAGATGAAGACGGTGCTCGCCACCGTGCTTCAACACGTCGAGTTGAGCGCGCCCGATGAGCGTCCCGAGCAACCGCGCTCTCACCACATCACCCAGATCCCCGCCCGCGGCGCACGCGTCGTGAGGGAGGCGTGATGACCGCGACCGTCGAACAGGACGCCACCAAGCACCAGGACGCCGGGGAGCACCACCGCATCGCGATCGTCGGCTCGGGCTTTGCCGGGCTCGGCATGGCCGTCAAGCTCAAGCACGCCGGGATCGAGGACTTCGTCGTGCTCGAGCGCACGGGCGACGTCGGCGGCACCTGGCATCTCAACACCTACCCCGGCTGCCAGTGCGACATCCCCTCCCACCTGTACTCGTTCTCGTTCGCCCCCAACCCCGACTGGTCGCGCACCTACTCCTTGCAACCGGAGATCTGGGAGTACCTGCGCCGCGTCTCGCGCGAGCAGCACATCGACCCGCATGTACGTCTCAACCACGAGGTCAGCGCCGCCACCTGGGACGAGCAGGCCGAGCACTGGCGTATCGAGACGAACGCGGGCGCTCTCACCGCTGAGATCCTCGTCGCCGGCCCCGGACCGCTGAGCGCGCCGAAGCTGCCCGACATACAGGGCATCGACCGTTCAAGGGCATGATCTTCCACTCCGCGCAGTGGAACCACGAGCACCCCCTCGACGGCGAGCGCGTCGCGGTGATCGGCACCGGCGCCTCCTCGATCCAACTCGTGCCCCACCTCCAGCAGCGAGTGGCCAAGCTGTACCTCTACCAGCGCACGGCGCCGTGGGTCGTCCCGCACCGCGACCGCAAGACATCGCGCTGGGAGCGGACGCTATACCGCGTCTTCCCACCCGCGCAGCGGGTCGTGCGCGCGCTCGTGTACGCCTCGCGCGAGCTGTTCGTGTTCACCCTGATGCACCCGCACTCGGGCTCATTGCCCGAGCGCGTTGCGCGCAAACACCTGCGCAAACAGGTCACCGACCCCGAGCTGCGTGCAAAGCTCACGCCGCGCTACCGCATCGGCTGTAAGCGCACACTCATCTCAAACAACTACTACCCCGCACTTCAACAACCCAACGTCGAGATCGTCACCGACTCAATAGGCGCGATCACCCCGCGCGGAATCCTCACCGCCGACGGCGCCGAGCGCGAGCTCGACACAATCATCCTCGGCACCGGCTTCCACGTCACCGACATGCCCATCGCCACATGGGTACGCGGGCGCTACGGGCGCACGCTGGACGACGTCTGGCAGGGCTCTCCGCAGGCGTACCTCGGCACGACCGTCGCGGGCTTCCCCAACCTGTTCATGCTCGTGGGCCCCAACACCGGCCTCGGGCACAACTCGGTCGTGTTCATGATCGAGTCGCAACTCAACTACATCATGGACTGTCTGGGCCACCTCGAGCGTGATGCGATCTCCACGTTCGAGGTGCGCGAGGACGCACAACAGCGCTACAACGACCACCTCCAGCGCCGCCTCGAGGGCACCGTCTGGACATCCGGCGGCTGCGTCAGCTGGTACGTCGACGCAAACGGGCGCAACTCCACCGTGTGGCCCGGCTTCACGTGGCCATACCGCCGCCACACACGCCACTTCGACCCCGCCGACTACCAGCTGCGCCGCCGCCCCGTTCCCGATAACGCACGCGCAGAATTGGCTCCCGCATGAGCCGCAACCCGACACCATAGGAGTAACGGGCTTGGCGTTGTGCACCGGCCGCGGGAGTCTGTGAGCGTCAGCGAGCGGCGAGCGAGCAGCCCTAAGGGCTGCAAAGGCCGGCATTGCACGACGCCGGGTTCGGTGGAGAGCCGACCCGCAGGGAGGCTCGGTTACAGCCGGCGCAGCCGGCGTCGGTAGCCGGCCGTTGAAGGTTGGGCCACGCCGTCGGCGGTCGCCGGCGCGGCGAGTCGATCGGCTTGCGTCGCAGCCTGGTGGGGGCGGAGCGAGCCCGCGCCAAGGCGATCCCGCGAAGCCCGGAGCCGGCACGTCAAGGCTCACGGACGAGGATAAGCCGCATACGGGAGTGGTCAACGCCAACCAGGCACGCACCGAAGGCTACTCCCCGCCCGTCGCGCGCCCAAGGCCAGAGCAGGACGATCGCGCTGGCACACTCCTGTGTGTGCTTACTCTCTTTGGCGCCTGCGCGGTCACGTTCATGGTCCTGATGTACGCGCTGGAACGACGCAGCCGAGGCTTCATCCTCGCCTTCGCTTGTGGCTGTGCCTTGTCGAGCGTCTACGGCTTCCTCGCGGGCACCTGGCCCTTCGGAATAGTGGAGGCGATTTGGGCCGCGATCGCGTTGAAGCGCTACCGATCAAAGCCAACGATGCACGCGCACTCGACGGAGACATGACCGTGCCCTCCGCCAGCTATGAACTCCTCGAGGGCGATCTGCACCGTCATGGCGAGCTGCGCCACGCCCACCCACACACTGGACCGCACGAACATCACTCTCATCACCGCCATGAGCACCCGCGCGAGGGTCACGGTGAGCACGCGCATGGTCACTCTCACGGCCTCGTCGACGAGAGCATCAAGCGTTCGCGCGAGGGCGTACGGGCCGTCGCACTCGCGCTCGTCATCCTCACTGTCACGGCTGCGGTGCAGGCGAGTGTGTTCGCGCTCAGTGGCAGCCTCGCGCTGTTGGCCGACCTGATCCACAACGGCGGGGACGCCCTGACCGCGATCCCACTCGGCATCGCGTTCGCGCTGCGCTCCCCGCGTGCCGAGCGCCTGGCCGGCTTGGCGGTCGTGGCGACCATCTTCATCTCGGCGTGCGTTGCCGCATACGAGTCGATCCTGCGCCTGATCCATCCATCCACTCCCGGCCACCTGCTCGCCCTCGCGCTCGCCGGAGCCGTCGGGTTCGCCGGCAACTGGCTCGCGGCGCTGGTACGCAGCCGCGCCGGGCACTGGCTGAACAGTCCTGCGCTGATCGCAGACGGCGATCATGCCCGCGTCGACGCGTATGTCTCGCTGGCGGTGATTGCGAGCGCTCTTGCCATCGCCGCTGGTACCCCGATCCTCGATCCCCTCATCGGCCTCGGGGTGACCGTCGTGATTCTGCGTGTCAGCCGCGAGAGCTGGCACACGATGCGCGGACACTCGCACCACCACTAGCACGCGAGAACACTCAGCGCGCTCTCGTGATTCAAGCGTGAACAACGACGACGCGGGTAAGCGTCACCGCCGTGCCGTGTTGTGGTGTGAGCGTGATCTTCACCGTCAACGTCAGGTGCCGATGGCGACGTAGCGTGGCCTTGCCCTTGGCTGTAAGCGGTACAGCGAAGGACACGCCGCCCGCCTGTAGCGACGAGCGCACCAGCCGCCCGACGCGCACCTGTGCGGGGTGCCCCGCCTTGGCCAGCGAGGCGCCGGCGGCAAACAGGCCGACTTCAAGCCGCCCACCGGAGCCGGCCTGGGACACCTTGATCGACCCGTGCACTGTCGATCCGTGTTGGCTGCCGGCGAGCTTGAGCGCTTTGGATCCTCCTTCCAATGGCGAGCCGTGGCCGGGTTCGATCGGCGTCGTGGGGGCGGTCGGCGTTGTGGTCGTCGGTGTGGTTGTGGTCGTCGTGGTGGGGGTTGTGCCGGTGGTGGCGCCTTCCACGACGATTTCGTATTTGGTGTATTCGGGCCACAGCGTCGAGCTTTCGAACTTGTAGGTCCCAGGCTGTTCAAACTTGCACTTGCCTTCCCAGCCCGCCATGGCGCTTGTAGGCACACCGGTGCAAGCTGGCGCAGAGCCCATCCATACGACTGCCGCCGCCGTGCTCGCGTGGTCGATGAATGTGACCGTTCCTCCGCTCGCGATCGTCATAGATTTCGTGGGTTTTGCTATCGACGCCGACCCTTCGGTGGTCCAGCACGACCATGTGCTCACTTCACAGTTCTCGTTGACTTCGAGCTTCGCTTCGGATGGGGCGGCAGCAAGAGCTGGCAGCACCGCCACCGCTGTCCCCATCAGCGCAGCGAGAGCGAAAAGCACAAGCATGCGTGGTCTCAAAAGCATGCGCGGCCTCATCGTACGACCACGCTTCGCGTGAGGGTCGTAGCCGCGCCGTGTTTGGGTGTGAGCACGATCCTCACGGTGAGCGCCAACTTGTGGCGATGGCGCAGCGCGCTCTTGGCCTGAGCGTCGAGCGGGACCGTGAAGGAAACGGTGCCGGCCGGAGCCGAGGAGCGGACGAGTCGCCCGACGCGTGAGCTACCGCCTCGTTTGACCTTGGCCAGCGAGGCGCCCTGGGCGAGCAGTTCGACTTCCAGGCGCGCGCCACCCTCCGCGGCGGGGATCTGGACTGTGCCATGCACGGCGTCACCATGCTGGGCTTTCGCCAGTGCAAGCGTCGCGAGGGGGCTGCCCCCACCCGACGGGGGAGGCGTTTCCAACGAGCCGGGCGTCGTGGTCGTGGAGGCGACGGTGCCGGAGGGCTGGGTGGAGGTCGTGGCCGTCGGTGTCGTTGTGATCGGTGTCGTGGAGGTTGTCGTGGTTGTGGTCGTGCCGGTCGTCGTCGTGGGGGTTGTCGTAGTTGTGGTCGTGCCGGTCGTCGTCGTGCCAGTTGTTGTCGTGCCAGTCGTTGTCGTGCCGGTGCCGGCGCTTTTCACGACGATTTCGTATTTGGTGTAGTTCTCGCCAGCCCCAATCCAGAGGGTCGAGCTTTCGAACTTATAGGTCCCTTCTTGTGCGAATTCGCATTTGCCTTGCCATGGGGTCGAGGCGCTCGCGGGTATGCCAGAGCATTTTGTTGGCGCAAGGCCCGTCCACGAGACGGACGCCGTTCTGCTCGCGTCGTGATCGGTGAACACGACTTCGCCGCCGGGAGCGATTTCGGTCCTGAACGCGGGCTGGGCCGAGGACCCCGATCCCGATCCCTGGACGGCCCAGCACGGCCAGCTGCTCTCGACACAGTTCTGGTTGACTTCGAGTTCCTTCACTTCAGACGTGCCGGCGGTAGCAAGCGTGGGCAGCACGGCCACCGCCGCCCCCATCAGCCCAGCGAGGGCGAAAAGCAAAAGCGTGCGCGGTCTCATCGTGAACCCACCTTTCTCGTGCTGGATGTCCCCATGACAGTGGCTGGGCGCAGTGCGTAGCGCAGCAGCATCCCGGCTCGTCATCCCCTAAAGACTCCAGCGCACAGAGATCCTTCCCGCTGCGTTTTGCCGGGCTCCGCGCGTACGCCTAAGCACCACAGACCGGGGGGTCTCCAGCCTCACACTGCTACGACTGGCGAGCTAGAACTATCGCGACGCGACCGTCTCCTGAGCGTGCACGACCGCCGGCCTGACGACGGTGAGGAAGAGCGCAGGCACGCCGGTGTCCGGGAAGGTTCGCGGCGTGGCGGTGTCTATATACGGGTAGAGATGACAGTCACGCACCCAAGCACCCGACATTCGGAGGAACCATGAAGCGAACCTATGTTTTCTTGACCGTCGCCTTGGCAAGCGCCGCGAGCGCCGCGACGGTCGCCAACGCACAGAGGAGCCTCCCAGTCGCGCACTCAAGCCGCCCTGCAACGGTGCAGCTGCGCCACACGAGCATCGGCAGCATCCTCGTCAGCAGCTCGGGCCGCACGTTGTACGAGTTCACGCGCGATCACGGCAACAAGAGCAGCTGCGTGGCAATCAGCGGGTGCTCATCGGTGTGGCCGTCGCTGAAAGCAAGCGGCCGCCCGACGGCCGGCTCGGGCGTCAAGGCTTCGCTGCTGTCCACGACCAGCGGCCATCAGGTCACCTACGCCGGTCACCCGCTCTACACCTACACCGGCGATAGCGGTCCAGGGAAGACCTCCTACGTCGGCGTAAAGGCGTTCGGCGGCACGTGGTACGCAATCAACGCCTCCGGAGGCACGGTCAAGTAGCCTGGCGCTGAGAGCCCGGCGCCCAGGTGTGCTCAGGCGCCGGGCAGTGCCCGCCGTCGATACTGGTCGGCGTGCATCTCGCTTTCACAGTGAGCTTCGATCGACGGTCTAGCTTCCTAGCGCAAGCGCGAGGTGCACAACGGTGGCGATCCCGTATCCGAGGCCGAGCAGGTGGCGAAACCAGTTGACGCCGTGCAGTAGCTCCTCATAAGCCCATACGCCAAACGCCATGAAGGAGATAGCGGCGAGATAGGCGTGGCCCGGGTCATGCGCGCAAGCAGCAGCTGCGCCGGCGAGGAGCGCGATGATGAGTGGCGCGTTGGGGAACTGAACGATCGGAAAGCCTCTGGGCCATCCGAGCTGGGTCAGACCCTTGAACCCCAGCCACAGCCCGCGCGGGCTCAAACGCCGCGGGCGGCGAGCAGGAGCGACGCGGCGATTGCTCGCAGGGACAGCTTCAGTACGTGACGCATGTATCCATTCCTTGCTTGCGGGCGCAGAGTGAGGCTTTAGGGGACTGCCTCTGCATCGAGAGGGACTCCGCCTCTGGCTTTCCTTCCGCGCTGGAAGAATGCCAGGGGCGGGACCCAGCGATCTTGCTTCCTGCTACTTGACGGTGAGCGTGCCTTCCATGCCCGCCATGCGGTGGCCCGGCACCGCGCAGAAGAACTTGTAGGTACCCGGCTTCAGGTCGAGTGTCAGCGTCTTGGTGGCGCCCTGGAAGGTCGGGGTCGCACCGAGAATCTTGTGCGCAGAGGATTCGATCGTCATGTTGTGTGCCAGCGGCGACATGTTGGTGAAATCGATCGACACCTTCCCAGCTTTGGCGATGAGCGAGGTCGTGCTGAATTTCAGCTGACCTTCAGAGTTGGCTTCAAGGCTCAGAGCCCCAGATGCGCTCGATGTCCCCGAAGAGGCTGCCGTTTTTGTGGAGCCCTGGGCCGGCGAGGACAGGGCGCCAGCGGACGCTGGCTGGCTTTCGCGCAGCAGGTTGAGCGTATTTTCGCCGTCATCCACGAAGTAAATGCGCTTGCCTTCCGGCCCTATCACCAGGCCGAACAGCGACCCCGCGCCCGTCTTCTTGTCGGCGGTCTGCACGACTATCTGCTGGCCGGCAGGTGTGGTTTCGACCATGTTGCCGTCACCGCCGTTGCTCGTGACGATGTTGCCGTTCGGCGCGAGCACCATGCCGAGCGGTTCCTTGAGGTGGCCGCCTTCGGTGAGGACGGTGCCGCCTTTCGCGACTGGCGTGGTGCGCGTCATTGCTTCGGAGATCGCGAGGATCTTGTTGTCCTCGGTCGAGGCCACATACAGCGTTCCGTTGGAGGCGAGCGCGAGTCCGGTCGGGCCGAGCACGAGGGCTTCCGCCGAATCGACCCAGGGGATGCCATTGGCGATCACCGTTTCGCTCAGCACCTTTGGCGTCTGTCCAACGCCTGATTCCAGTTCGATCCGCAGCACGTTCGAGTTGTCGATCGTGTGGATGCCCTTCGCGGCACCGCCGTTGAGCGCGTTGCTGACGAACAGCGTGGTCTTGGAGCCTTCGCTCTTGGCGGTCGAGTCCCAGGGACCCTGAATGTTCTTACCGGCGATCGTCTCGACTGCCTTACCTTCGCTGTCGAGCACAATCAGGCAACCGTACTTCGCGGTCGCTGACTTGCCGTTGGTCGTTGGCAGGCTGCCCACGACAACGTAGCCACCCGGCAGGATGTTCAGCGCCGTCGTCAGCCCAACGCCGCCCGGGCATGAGCCAGGGAGCGTCTTGGCATCGATCGTGGCAAACGGCGAGACCTTCCCGGTGGTAGAAACCTGCACGATCGTCGTGCCGGTGCCCTGACCGTTCTCCTTTGCGCTTTCCTTGGCGTTGAAGTTGCTGATCAGCATCTGGCCCGCCTGGAGCTTGCCCACGCTGGTGGGAACAAGCACGATGCCATACGGATTCACATCGCCGTTGGCCGGGACCGTCGAGGCGACCTTGCTGACAGTCCTCAGGTTTGCCAGAAAAGGAGAAGAGCTTGCGCTCGAGTTCGTGGTCGCAGTACTCGCAGCGGCCGACGTGCTGGAGGAGCTGCTGCTGCTTTTGGAGCTGCCGCAGCCGGCGACAGCGAGCGCGACGCCAACTAGAGCAAGGATCGACGTTCTAGGCACTGGAGTGTCTCCTGTGGTTCGGGAATCGGACGAGACAGTTTCCCGATCGCAGCATGATCCAGCCGGGAGTCTTGCGATCCCCTGAGTCGGCTTCGGCAGCGATCAGCGCACGGCCCGTCGTCGCGCACTTTCTCTAGGACTCCGCACTCGCCGGGTTCCTTCCCGGCGAGCTCCAATCTTTTCCGCGCTGGCGCGGCCTTCGCTACAGTCGCAGGATGGGATCGATCCTCTCGACGGCCTGAGGTCGCCCCGCAACCATCAATGCGTACCCTGGACCCGCAGTCGCTGACGCAACACGTGGACCGTCTCTATCGCGCCGCGTGGGCGTTGTGCGGCTCGCGCGAGGACGCCGAGGATCTTGTGCAAGAGACGTTCGCACGCGTGCTCGCACGACCGCGCTTGCTGAGCGGCGACGACGAGCTGTATTACCTGATGCGCGTCCTGCGCAACACTTTCTTCACCAACCGACGAACCGCCAGCCGGCGGCCGGTCACGGTTGCAACGCTGGAGGACATCAGCGCGGCCGATCCACGATCTCTGGGTCAGCCCGAGCAGGCGCTCGAGATGCAGGAGATGTACGCGACGATCGCGTCGCTACCGGAGGATCGTCGTCTTGCGCTGGTGGCAGTGGACGTACTCGGTCTCTCATACCGCGAGGCCGCCCGCGCACTGCGAGTGCGCGAGGCCACAATCACGACCAGGCTATTCCGAGCGCGCCAGCAGGTCGCCAAGCAGCTCCGCTCTGACCCGGACTCGCTCACACTGTCACCCCCGGCTGCCGATTCGCCAGATTTCAAGGGTGCTCCCGTGCCGGACCAACCACCAACTCAGGCGATCCTCGGGAATGAGACGCGGGCTGCCGGAGTCTTGCCTAGTAGAGGAACACAGTGACCGAACTGCCCCCCCACGTTGACGACGAGCAGCAGCGCATCGCCGAGTTGGTGCGCTCCTTCGACGCACCGGCACCAGAATCGCTGCACCGGAGGATCGAGTCGCTTGTGGCCACGCACCAGGATCAGCGCTCTGCACGACGCGCTTCCCATGGCCGTCGTTTCTCTCCCTTGGGCATAGCGGGCGCCGGTGCGATGGTAGTCGCCATGGTGGCGATTGTGATTGCCATCGGCCTCGACAATGGCACGACCTCCACGCTGAGCCCCAACCAGGCAGCCGCGCCGACCCTGCGTGTGGCGACGCTCCCCGCGCCATCTGAGAACGCCACGCACCATGCCCAGCTCGCCGTCGCGGTCGACGGTGTGCCGTTTCCCTATTGGAAGGACCGTTTCGGCTGGCGTAGCACCGGAGCGCGCAGCGATCGGATCGGCGGGCGCTCGGTTACAACCGTCTTCTACACCAACGGCAGCGGCCAGAGGATTGGCTACGCAATCCTCTCCGGCACCCCAGCTCCACGGATCAGCGGTGGCGCGATCGCATGGCGCGGAGGTGTGCCCTACCGGCTGCTCACCTCAAACGGCGCCGCGGTCGTGACGTGGCTGCGCAACGGCCACCTGTGCGTGGTCTCCGGTCACGGTGTCGCCAGCGCAACGCTGCTGCGGCTGGCCAGCTGGAGTGACGGCAGCGCGATCGCGTCCTGAGAACGCCTCTTTGAACTGCGCCATCGAGCGGACAGCAACACCCTGCATCAAACCCATGCTCGTGTGTACTGCCGGACTCAGCTGCCATTGGGGGACGGCGCGATCTCGCCCCGACCGGCCTGTTGCAGGTCTGCCGGCAGGGGCGCGCCGGCGGCGTGGGCAAGAACCGTCAGGTCGATGCGCCAGCGAATGATCGCGGCGCGCTGGGCAGCCTGCGTGTTGGGCAGGTCAGTGAGTTCGTCGTCGGCCAGGCCGGCGACAAGCGCACTCAGGTAGGCATCCTCGAACACGTAGGTGTTGGCGTAGGGAGCGTTGAGAGCACGCAGCTGGGCGGTTGGCGGATCGACCGCCGCGATATCGACCGCGTAGGCCGCGAACCGCTGCTCCAGCCGGCCCATGCGCCGGGCGGCCTCGCCGGGCGCGATGCGCCGGTCGTGAAACGCCTCAAGGATCGGGTCGGCGCCGCCCAGGAGCTTGTTGACCGCGAGCCTGATCGGCTCGACCTCGCCCATATAGCGCTCGATCGCCGCCCGTTGCGTAGGTTGCGTGCTGACCGCAGACCCGGTTTGGCTCGCGCACCCGCCTAGCGCGACCGCGCACAAACAACTCACGGCCAGCGCGTGGGTGTGGTGTATCACACCCAAACGCGCTGCGCCGCGCATCCGCCGGATGGCTCAGTAGCCGTAGCCGCCGCCGCTGGAGCCACTGCCGCTGGACTTTTCCGGTTCTGCGGAGCCGCCCGTGCTCGGCACGGGTGCCGCCGGCGTGCTGCTCGTGCTCACCGCGGGGGCGCTGCTGGAGCTGGTCGTGACAACGCTCCAGGTGCCCACGTCTTTGATGCCCTGGCCCTTGGTTTCACCGGGCTGCCGATCTCCCGTGAACGTGTAGAGCGGCGTGCCCTGGTAGGTGACCTGCACGGTCCCTTCGGGACGCTTCACCGTGCCGAGCGAGACGGCTTCGCCGCTGGGAGCGCCGCTGGACGGCGCGATCAGCGGGTGCCACACACCCAGGCAGGCCGTGCTGGTGCAGATGAACTTGCCGTTCTGCTCGCCGCTGAGGTGATACAGCGTCATCCCCTGACTATCGACCAGGATCGTGCCGAGCGAGTTGGAGGCCGTCTTCACGACGGGGCTGGACGAGCTGGTGCTTGTCTGCGCGGCGGCCTGTGTGGTGGCGGCCGAGCTGGTCGTGTTGCCGGACGAACTGCTGCCGCAGGCGGCGATCAGGAGCGAAGCGGCGGTTGCTGGTATGGACAGCTTCAGTAGGTGGCGCATGTGTTCACTCCTATGGCGACTCGGGCGCCGTGCCGGCGCGTATGGATCCTGCTGTACTGATAAGGACTCCGGACAGGCACATTCCTTCCGGTACGTGCCCGCGATGGGCGTGTCTGCCCACCTCAAATAGCGAACGTCTCGTGACGTCAGTAGCCGTAGCCGGGCGGTGTAGTGGGTGTTGTTGGCGTACTCGGCGTTGTTGGCGTCGTCGGCGTACTCGGTGTGGTCTGCGTAGTAGTGGGTGTGGTGGGAGTCGTCGGCGTGGCGGGCGTTGTCGGCGTGGCAGGCGGCGCTGCCGGACTTGGACTGCCAGTCGCCGACAGCACATGCCAGGTCCCACCGAAGCTGTGGATGCCCTGGCCGTTCGCTTCGCCCTTGGCGTGGTCGCCCGAGTAGTGGTAGAGCGGTAGCCCGTCAAGTGTGACTTGCAACACCCCGTTGCTGCGTCGCAGGATCGCCAGGCGCCCATGTACACCGGGGCCGGCCTTGAGCTTGGTCTTGCTCGAGCGCACAGCGAGCGGCGGCCAGAACTTTAGGCACCCGCTGCTCTTGCAGAGAAGATGATGGGTTGTCTCAGGACTCAAGGCATAGAGCGTGCGTCCCTGCGCGTCGACCACGATCTGCTCGCCAAGCGCCGAGTTCGACGCCGAGCCGATCGTGGCGGCTCCGCCGGCGGCGAGTGCCATCGCCACAAGTGATGCGACGAGCGCCAGCGTTACGGCCGCGATCCCCACGACGAGACCCGAGGGGCGCCGCCGCCGGGTGGGTCGCACGACCTGCTTGTCTTGTGAACCGGTCATCGGGTCTCCCTTCGTAATGGGGCGTTGCCAATACTGACGCCGGTAACGCCCAAACCTTCCGTGCCCGTCCCAGGTTCAGGTCGTGAGGTCGCCCCTCCCAGCCACGCAAGTACCGCGCTCGTCGGGATCGGGGCGAAGGCGTGCTGAAATAGGGGTGGCCGCCGCACCGCCGTCCGAGCAGGAGCCCCAAAGATGAGCACCGACCAAGTCGTCGAGCCGATTGCCCTCGCCAATCCCTCCGGAGAGTTCCGTGAGGTGATTGAGCTGGATGTGTCGGGGATGACCTGCGGCTCCTGCGCCGCACGAGTACAGCGCGCTCTCGGCCAGCAGCAGGGCGTGAGCGAGGCGCTCGTCAACTATGCAACCGGGCGCGCCACGGTCGAGCTCGAGCATGGAGATTTCGATGCCGAGCGGCTGGTCAGCGCTGTGCGGGGCGCCGGCTACGACGCCACACCGGTGCTCCCAAGCGCTGGGGAGCAAGCCCACGCATTCGAAGCCCTTGAAAAGAGCGAGGCGCGCGAGCAGGCCGGCCTGCTGCGGCGTATCGCACTCGCGGTACCGCTCGCCACGGCGATCGCGATCCTCACCTATGCCTATCCACACGACACCACCGCACGCTGGATAACAGCCGGACTCGCGGTGCCCGTCCAGTTCTGGTGCGGGCTTCCGTTCCTGCGCTCAGCGTGGGCGCGTGCGCGTGCGCGCGCGACCAACATGGACACGCTGATCGCGTTGAGCACGCTTGCAAGCTTCACCTACTCGACCGTGATGCTGCTCACCGCGAGCGCGGTCTACCAGCATGGCGTGCCGGTCGGCAAGTTCAACATGCCCCTCGACTACGACATGGGCGCGATCATCGTCGCCGCGCTGTTGATCGCCCGCTGGTGCGAGGCCAAGGCACGCAACCGCAGCGGTCGCGCCGTGCGCGAGCTGGCACGACTCGGCGCCACACAGGCGCGCCTGGTGGACCCCGATGACCAGCACGCACCCGAGCGGCTGGTACCTGTCGAGGAGGTGCGGCGCGGCGATGTGTTCCTCGTGCGCCCAGGCGACAGGGTTCCGGTCGACGGGATCGTGATCGACGGCGCCTCGGCGGTGGACGAGTCGATGCTCACCGGCGAGTCGCTGCCGGTTGAGAAGGAGGTCGGTGCGCTGGTGACCGGCGCAACATTGAATGTCGACGGAGCGTTGCGTGCGCGCGCCACAGCGGTCGGCGCCGACACCGCGCTTTCGCAACTGGTGGCACTGGTCGAGCGCGCGCAGGCGTCCAAGCCCAAGATCCAGCGCCTGGCCGATGAGATCGCACGCTACTTCGTGCCGGCCGTGCTCATCCTCGCGGCGCTGACGGCGCTCGGCTGGGTGCTCACCGGCCAGTCCCTCCAAGGCATGTTTGCCTCGATGCACCTGCAGCGCGGAATGGACGCCACGATCGCCGTGCTGATCGTCGCCTGCCCGTGCGCACTTGGTCTAGCCACGCCAGTTGCGATCCTCGTCGGCACCGGACGCGGCGCGAGCCTTGGCCTGCTGATCCGCAGCGCGGAGATCCTCGAGCGTAGCCAGAACCTAGACACGATCGTGCTCGACAAGACCGGCACGATCACGACAGGCGAACTGTCGATCGCCGATGTGTGGAACGCACCGGGCGAGGAACCCGATCGCGTGCTCGCGCTCGCCGCCTCCGCGGAGGCCGGATCAGAGCACCCGGTGGCCCTCGCGATCGTCGCCCACACGCGCGAGCGCGCTCTGAAACTGTTGCATGCAAAGGACTTCCGCTCGACTCCAGGTCGAGGCGTGCGTGCGTTCGTGGATGGCGAGAGCGTCTGGGTGGGACGCCCGAATGAGATCGGACACGACCCCATACTCGCGCCAGTGCTCGATCAGTGGGAATCGAGTGGGCGCACAGCCGTGGTGGTCCAGCGCGCAGAGCGGGTCATCGGCGCGATCGCACTCGCCGACACCGTCAAGCCCGAGGCAAAGACCGCGATAGAGGGCCTGCGCCGCATGGGTATCGAGGTGGAGCTGCTCACCGGCGATAACCCTCGTGCCGCCCATGCGGTCGCCGAGGCAGTCGGCATCGAGCACGTGCTTGCGGAGGTCACCCCGAGCGGCAAGCTGGAGCAGATAGCTCGCCTGCAGCGCGAAGGGCATCGTGTGGGGATGGTCGGCGACGGCGTCAACGATGCCGCCGCGCTGGCCCAGGCCGATCTTGGGATCGCGATGGGCACGGGAGTCGGGGCAGCGATCGAGGCAGCCGACATCAGCGTGCTGTCAGGAGATCTACGCGGAGTGGCCCGTGCGCTGCGGCTCGCGCGCGAGACCTACACAGTCGTGCTGCAAAATCTCAGCTGGGCGTTTGGCTACAACCTGATCGCGCTTCCACTTGCAGTGACAGGGCTCCTCAGTCCTGCGCTCGCGGCTGTTGCGATGGGCCTCTCGAGTATCACGGTCGTGCTCAACAGCTTGCGACTGCGACGCTTCGGGAGCGCCGGTCGCCCAACACCGGTACGCAGTCCTCGCCAGCGATACGCCAGCATCGCGACGGCAGCCGCGATCCCGGCTGTGCTGCTCGGCACACTCGTGCTCGCCGATCCCGACTCGTTTGCTGTCCCCCGCACAGTCTCGGTGACCCTCCTCCAGCCGGCCGGAGAGACGCTCGAGGTCTATGCCGAACCGCTCAAACCCGGCCTTGTCAATCTGCACCTCTATCTGGAGCGGGCCGCAGGTCCACGACCAAGCTTCCACTCGATCTCGCTGCGCGCGGTCTCCGCTACAGGCGCACGCGCGAAGGTCGACTACTACGTGGCCGGTCCCGGACACGACATCGCCCAGTCTCGCCTCACGCGCGGCGTGTGGAAGTTCCAGATCGCAGGCTTCGACGGCGCCGGACACAGCCTGCACGGGTCCTTCGCGGTTCCGATCAACTGAGCGCGTCGCTAGTTGAGCAGCTGCATGGCGGCGAACATGTACGCCATGCCGAGTGTCATCGCGAACATCGAGACGCGCAAGTCACGAAAGCAGACCAGCGGTTCCGCACCGGACATCGCAACCGCACCTCCGGGCGTGACCGACAAGCTCCCGCCGAGGAGCGTCTTGTGGTCCACCTCGCGCATCCGGTTGGTGACCCACAAGAGGGACTGCACCAGGAAATAAGCAACGAGCACCCAGGTGAGCGGAGCCTGAAAGCCGCTCGGCGACCACATGTAAGCCATAGCTCCAAGGTCGACCGCCATCGTCAACCACAGAACGTTGATCGCACGCCCGCCGAGCGTTTGCGCGAGCATCCAAGCAAGTATCAGGATCGCGGCATTGGCGAAAGCAAGCTGCCAGAAGCCACTGGGAATATTAAAATGATCGATCGAGGCAGGCGCGAACATGAACGCCATGCCGATCGCCATCAGAACATGTCCGGAGTGCCAGATCTGCCGCTGGCCCCGACTTTCGAGCACGTGGCGTCCGTGAATCGCGACTATCGCGATGAACACGAGCGTCCATAGGATCGCGAGCCACTCGGGAAGAATGTTGGTCGCGCCGTGCCCGACGCCCATCGACATTCCCCCGATCGAGGTTGAGGTGTGAACCCCACTCATCGACGACGCGCCACCGCTCATGCTCATGCCGCTGCCCATGAAGGCGCGAATCTATCACACCCCAGTTGTGACGTTACAGATATCGACGGCCTGGCGCTATGGCCATCTACCCAGGTTATTATTGTTGCGCGATGAGCGATCTTCGTCCTGTGTTTGGCTTGCATACACGCGTCATCTGGCGCTTGGCGGCGGTGCTCGCCTTGGTCGCTTTCGCGACAGTCGCCCTCAGTGGCAAGCTGGGTGGTGCACAGGGCGGAGCGCTGATCATGCTGCCCGCACTTCTGCTCGCTGTGGCGATGTTCACTCGTCCCTACTTTGGAGAGCGAGTCATCGCAAGGTTGCGTGTTCGCCGCATCCGGCGCGCACATGGGGGCGCATACCTGCTTGGCCCCCTACGCTCGCCCACCCGCACGGCAAGCGGAGGGCGCCTGATCGCCGTGGCGTTGGCCGGCCGCGCTCCGCCGCTCGCGCTTGTGGGCTGCCTGCGCTGAGGCGCGGCAACGGCCCACCCCTCTACCGCGAGGCCCCGCGACCCGCGGGGCGAGCCAAGGACGTCGGCCAATGGTCTGCTTGGCTGCGTCGATGAGCGACAAAGGAGTCGCCGTAATGTCCGACCTTCACAACCGTGCGTGCGTGCAAACACCTGCGCCATCCTCATGAGCGGCCCCATCGCCGGGCGCCAGGCACAGCTCTCCGAGCCGCTTGCTCAGGACCGAAGATCCCTTCGGCCTCCGATCGTCACGACACGTGGCATCCAGATCGCACTTGGTGCGATCTGGATGCTTGTAGGTCTGCTCCAGTTCCAGAGCTTCATGTACACACACGGCATCGTCACCGAAGTCTTCGCGCCGGCGGCAGAACATCAGTGGTCGATCGTCGGCGGCCCGATGAAAACGATCGACAGCTTCTACGGTCACGACCTCACGTTGTGGAACACGCTCGCCGCCGAGATCCAATGCGCGATCGGGCTTGGATTGATCCTCAGCAAGAAGACAGTAAAGCCCGCGCTGATCGTCTCTTTTGGCTGGGCGCTCTCCGTCTGGTGGTTCGGCGAGGGTTTTGGTGGATTGACGTCCAACACGCTTCCCTCGCCGCTGATGGGTGCGCCCGGCGCGGTGATCCTCTACGCAATCATCGGCCTGCTCGTCTATCCCACTGACAAACATGAGGGCCGCTCCCCAGCCGACCTGGGACCGCTCGGTGATCGCGGCGGCCTGTACGCATGGTCAGGACTCTGGGCTATGTCCGCAGGCCTGTGGTTGGCGAACGTCAACCGCGCAAAGGACGCGACCCACGAAATGATCAAGGCGATGTCCGAAGCATCGCCACACTGGCTCGCAAGGCTCCAGATTTCGATCGGCAACCACACTCAGGGGCACGGAACCACGATCGCGATCGTGCTTGCGATCGTCTCTCTGGCAGTCGCGATCGGGGTGTGGATGCCACTGCGCCGGCCCGCACTCGTCCTTGGGATCGTCGTCTCGCTCGCCTACTGGGTTTTCGGACAGAGCCTCGGCGGACCGTTCTGGAGCGGCAATGCCACCGACGTCAACGCGGCCCCACTATTCGTTCTGCTCGCCGTGGCCCTGTTCCCCGTCGCGCAAGTCGCGACAGTCAAACAGCGAGCGCCGATCCAGGACACGTCACAAGTCGATATCCCCGATGCGGCCTGAGAGCCGCTTACCCGGAGCGTTTTTCGCGATCTAAGAGCGCTCGGTGAGGTCGTATCCGGCTGCGCGCACCGCGCCCCACACGGCCTCACCGTCGATCGCGCTTCCCCGCAGGACCACCACGCCACTGGGGAGATCGACCTCGACGGTGCTCACACCGGAAAGCTCGCTGAGCCCTGCGTTGACGGCCGCGGCGCAATGCTCGCAGGTCATCCCCGTAACGTTGTAGGTTCGTTGCTCCTCATCGCTCATCGGAGCCACTTTAGCCAACAGCCCCATGTCCAGGAACCCAACTCGCTCGCCACCCACCGTCGCGCCGATCCGCTCGTTCCAATGGGCACCCAGCTGATGCCAAGGCTTGCAATACGGGCATCCACGCGCCGAAGCCAAGCCGTGGGGAGCTTCCTGGCGGCTGCGCTTCTCGTCTCGCTCGCCGGTTGTGGCGCGAGCGGCAAACCGGGTACGAGCTCGACCGCGCCAGCATATGTTTCAGAGCCATTCACAGCCCAACAGCGGCTGATCGAGCGGGGCGCACACCTTGTCGTCTCCGATGGCTGCTCTGCGTGTCATCTCATGGCGACGGCGCGAAGTATCGCTCCGAGCTTCGCAAGCTTTGCCGGACACAGGTTCACGCTCACCAATGGGCGTAGCGTGATCGTCAACGAACAGTTCGTCAGGGAAGCGCTGCTACACCCCGACACGCCCCCCATCAAGGGATTCAATCCCGCGCCGATGCTCCGTGCGACAAGGCGCTTGGACCTGGCAACCCACCCTCAGCAGGTGGCGGCACTCGCCGCCTTCATCGAGCAGATCGGACCCGAACCGGGTTGAGCGGCGCCGGTCGGCGCCCGTTGCGAACGACCGATCGGCAGATCCGGTCAGACCTGCACCGCAGGCCGTGCGCTGCTAACGGCGAGGTCGGCTGGACGCTCGGGCGCCGCCTCGGCGAGCCGCGCGACCTGTTCGCCCCGACGACGTGGACCCCACACGCGTATGTATTGCGCAGCCAGGTAGGAGCCGAGCACTATCGCGAGCGCGACGAACTGGCCGATGAACGTCTCCCAGTTGTTGAACAACGAGAACCAGGTTCCCATCCAACCGGGTATCTGCAACCAGTGGATTTCGGTGGTGCCGATCCAGCCTGCGAGTTGCATCTCGTTGACCTCCTCGCCGACGGACACAAGCAGCACGAACAGAAGCATCATGCCGGTGATGATCAACAGTCGCTTGTAGGGCAGGCGCTGGTGCAGTCCGAAGGTCAGCACACCCGCGGCGGCGGTGAACAGAGCCCCGATCACAACACCCTCGAGCACAACGCTCGAGCCATAGAGCTCGCGCAGATTCTGGAGGAAGATGACTACCTCGAAGCACTCGCGGTAGACCGAGGTGAAACCAAGCAGCGCGAGGCCAAGCAGCATCCTGCGCTTGTTTGATTCAGTCCCCCGCCCCGAGGACAGCAGTCCGCGACGGCGCTTGTGGTGATTTGAGATCCACCCGGTCCAGTACACCTTGTGAAAGAACCAGTTCATCACGATCAGGAGCACGATCAGCGACGGAAGACCGGTGGCCGCCTGCACGTCGAACTCGCCGCCGTGGAAACGCCCGATCAGCCAGACCACGAAAAACCAAGTCACGATCCCAAAGCCGATCGCAGACGCCCCACCCGCAACCACCGGACGGCGATAGACGCGATTGGCGCCAAGAAAGCTGGCAGTCACGGCAGCCAGCACGAGAATCGTCTCGAGGCCCTCGCGGAGCACCAGGATCGCGCTGTTGATGACGACCGTGGTGTGGCCCAGGCGATGTCCCGGTGGAAGCGCAGTCGGATCCGTTGTTCCGCCGTGCGCATGCCATCCAAGGATGACCACCGCGATCGACACGGCGAGCGCGATCACCGTCCAGAGATACAAGCTCATGCGCTCGCTTTTGCGCTTCGCGACACGTGTCGCGGCTACCTCGGAACTTGCCTGTGCGTCAGCCATTGAATGATCTCCCGCGATACCCTACTTGGACACTCGGGTTTGTCGCGTGGCCAGCCTATCACAACTTAGGTGACCCTAATTAGGTTGCCCTAACGCCATGTCTTTGGTCTTTTCAGGCCGACCCATCTGGCAATGGGCTGCGCCCCGGGGCACTGCAGGCACCTATGCCTGCTCGATCCGTCGGCAAGAAACGTTGCAACCCTTCTCATGTGATGCAACTTGCAATGCAACGTGATACGTTGCTTCGCGTTCGTGCCGAGTCCTTGGCCCCACGGGGCCAGGGAGCGGGGGACCCAAATTGCGGCCACTTGGCTGCGGGGGCGAATCGCCACAGCAGTGGCGTAGCGTAAGTACGCGAGCCCGACAGCTAACCCCGTAGGCGCCCTGAGATAACGAAAGGACGCTGTTGCCATGTCGGGATCCCCGCGCGATCTTGCTGTGCTTGACCCCTGGGAGGCTTCGCTAAACCGCTCGCGAACACGCCGCGAACGAGCTGCCAGCAAGCGCGCTCGCAGCTCTGCGCTGCGACTTTCCAACTTGGTCGACGCACGCAACCGGGTGCCCTCGCCCCGCAATCTTGCCGACAGCGAGCCGTGGGATCTCTCTCTGCAGCGCTCCCGCACGCGTCGTCGTGCCGGCGAGCTGCAGTTCGTCCCTACCGCCACGCGTGCACGACGAATTTCCCTGGGCACGCTGATCGCACTTGCCGCCGGCCCCGCGGCCGGCCTTGCTGATGCCAGCGGAAACTCCAACGCCACTCCGGCGCCCACCCCTGAACCGCCCACCACCACAACACACCACATCATGCTTGAAAACGGCAGCGAAGGCCGCCAGGTTCGCCTCCTGCAGCAAGCCCTTGGTGGCATCAAAGTCGACGGTGTGTTCGGCCCTGAAACCGAACAAGCCGTCCGCAGCTTCCAGGCAAGCAACGGGCTGACTGTGGATGGGATCGTAGGACCGCTCACCAGCGCCGCCCTGCACGAGAAGACCTCCGACGGAGCGCTCACAACGGACATCGGCAGCGTCACACCCGGAGAAAACGCTGGCCAGTCAAGCCACCCATACACGCAGGCCGTCGAAGAATCTCAGGCTCAATCCACCGACGAATCGACTCAGCCCACCGGCGAAGAAACCGCCGCTCAGGGCTCAGGTCAGAAGTCATCCGCACAGGGTTTGACGACGGTGGCCGCACAGAGCACGGGCGCAGGCACCGAATCAGAAGCCAACGATACCGGCGGGAGCGAAGCGAAGCCCACCGTCAGCCCAATCGTACGTCTGCAGGAAAAGGTTGGCGTCGCACAGGTGGACGGAACCTTCGGTCCTGAAACCGAGCAGGCCCTGCGCCATTTTCAAGCAAGCCACCATCTCGTCGTCGACGGCGTGGTCGGACCGCAAACCTGGAGCGCACTCGGCATCAAGCAGCATTCCGTTTTGCACCAGGGTTTCTTCCCCCACAGAGCGGCGCCGAAGAGCGCGGCAGCTGGTACCGCGGGAGCCGAGACGGTCGCCCAGACGTCCACCCAGACACCCGCGCCGGCGGTTGGCGGGACACCCACTCATGACGGTGGTGCGAGCACTCCGGCTGAAGCCGTGCGCCGCCTGCAGGAAGCACTCCACATCCAGGCTGACGGTGAATTCGGACCGCAAACGGAGGCGGCAGTGAAGAGTATGCAAGCGCACGACGGCCTGACGGTGGACGGCGTCGTGGGGCCAGATACATGGCATGCACTCGGGCTCGGCGAGCACGCGACTTTGCACCCTGACTCGGCCTTGATGCCGAGGACCGCGGTCGCCGGCGGCAGCAGTGGCGGCTCCAGCTCCAACACGGCGGGGTTGAGCGGCGAAGCCTCGAGCATCGTGGCGCGCGTGATCGCCGCCGCAGACGAAATCGCCACGCGGCCCTATGTGTACGGTGGCGGGCACGGTTCATTCCAGTCTTTCGGCTATGACTGCTCCGGCTCAGTGTCCTACGCGCTGCACGGCGGTGGACTGCTCAGCTCACCGGAAGACTCGACCGGACTCGAGTCCTACGGAGAATCGGGTCCGGGTCGCTACATCACGATCTACGCGAATGCCGAACATGCCTACATGACAATCGACGGTCGCCGCTTTGACACCGTTGCCCTGCAGGAAGACGGATCGCGTTGGTCTGACTCGCCCGGCGACGACGGCGGCGGCTTCGTGGAGCGCCATCCGGACGGACTCTAGCGAGCCGATCCAGGGGCCTCTGAAACCCCGAAGGAAACCCGCCGTTCCGAGTACCGTCCCAAGCTCGGCTTAGCTTGATGTGCCTTGCCCGATACACAAAGGGAGGCACAGATGCTCGCTCGGGCGCGCACGTTCACAATCGAAGGACTGACCGCACGGGCGGTCACCGTGGAGGTCGACATCCGGCCGGGCCTACCGGCCTTCACGATCGTCGGCCTCGCCGACGCGGCCGTGCGCGAGGCACGTGACCGCGTACACGCCGCTGTGCTCAACTCGGGATTCGAGTTCCCCTCCCGGCGCATCACGGCCAACCTCGCCCCCGCCGACATACCAAAGGTCGGACCCGGCTTTGACCTGGCGCTTGCCTGTGCGGTACTCGCCGCCAGCGGACAGATTCCGGGTGAGCCACTTGAGACCCACGCGCTGTTCGGCGAGCTCTCACTCGCCGGGGAGGTGCGCTCCAGCCAAGGCACGCTCGCAGTCGCAGAGGCAACCCGGAAAGCCGGGCTGCAAATGCTCGTGTTGGGACCCGCACGAGCACGCGAGGCGATGCTTGTAGATGGGCTCTCGATCGGCGTCGCCGAGCGACTTTCAAGCGCTGCGAGGATTCTCTCCGGAGGCCCGCCCGATCCACCGCCAAAACCAACCGAGCGTCTGTGCGGCGATACATATCGCCCCGACCTGAGCGACGTGCGCGGACAGCCCGTGGCCGTTAGAGCGCTTGCGATCGCGGCTGCGGGCGGCCACAACAGTCTGCTGAGTGGACCACCGGGGACAGGCAAGACAATGCTCGCTCAGCGCCTTCCATCGATCCTGCCTGCGCTCACCCGCTCCGAGGCAATCGAAGTGACCCGCATTCACAGCGTCACCGGCAGGCTGGGTGGCGACGAACTGCTCTCTGAGCGCCCGTTCCGTGCACCCCACCATTCGATAACGACGGCCGGGTTGATCGGCGGTGCGCGACGCGGATGGGTAGGAGAGGTGGTGCTCGCCCATAACGGGGTGCTGTTTCTTGACGAGCTATCGGAGTTCGCGCGCCCCACGCTCGACGCGCTGCGCCAACCACTGGAGGAGGGCCGGGTGGCAATCGTGCGCGCACGACACTCCGCCGTGTATCCGGCTCGCTTCATGTTGATGGCCGCCACCAACCCCTGTCCGTGCGGCTATGCGGGTGAGCGCGAGCGCTGTAGGTGCAACGAAGCCGACATTGCCCGACATCGGCGACGCTTGAGCGGACCGTTGCTCGACCGTATCGATCTGCTCGTGAGCATGGAGCGCCCCAACGCTTCCGCGCTTGGAGAGCCATCCACGACAAGCTCCGCCCGGGCCCGAGAGAAGGTGCTGGAGGCCCGCGAACGCCAGGCAATGAGGTTGCAAACGGAGGTAGTGGCGGTGAACGCGCAGATGGACGCGCGCATGTTGCGGGCCTACATCCATCTGGACCGAGCCTGCGAGGAGACACTGGCCGACACGCACAGACAAGGGATGCTCAGTGTGCGTGGCGTGCATCGTGCTTTGCGTGTTGCGCGCACGATCGCCGACCTGGAAGGCAGTCAACACCTCAATAGGACACATCTGGCGGAGGCACTCTGCTCTCGACCCGAGGCTTGTCTCTCCTGGCGGCGGGCCGCATGAACCGCTGCTGCCCGCAGTGCGCACGTCGTCGCTGGTTGCTCGGGATTCTGAGCGCCAGACTGGACTTCCGCGCACGCGATCCCAACCGCTTCTGGCGATTGCTCGAACTCACCGATGTGGACTTGATCGATGCGATCGGCGGGCGACGCCGCGCCTCGCTGCACGAGTCCCTCAAGCGATGGGAGCCGCCACGGATCGAGTCCCATGAGGGCGTGGAGAGCATCTGTCGCCATCACCACGCATACCCGTACCGTCTGCGCGAGACCACGCTCGCCCCGCACACGCTCAGCGTGCGCGGTGGACTCACGCGTCTCACCGAGATCTCCGAGCAGACGGTCGTCGCAATCGTCGGCACGCCGCGGGCAAGCGACTATGGCATGGAGACCGCCCGCGAGCTGGCGCGCGGTCTCGCGGCAGCCGGGGTAAGCGTCGTGAGCGGACTTTCCGAGGGAATCGCGGTCGCCGCGCACTCAGGCGCATTGGAAGCATCGGGCGCCACATTCACGGTGATGGCCGGTGGCGTTGACCGGTGCTCTCCGGCTTGGTGCAGGACGCTTTATCGCCGCCTGATCGCAGACGGTTGTGTGATCTCCGAGGCACCAGCAGATCTGCCGCGACGTCCTTGGGGTGTGCTTGCGCGTACGCGCACTCTCGCCCTGCTCGCCCAGCTGGTGATCGTAGTAGAGGCCGAGGAACGCCCGTGGGAACTGGCTTGTGCGCGTATCGCCCAAGCCCTTGCAAAGCCTGTCGCGGCCGTGCCGGGAAGACTCAGCTCTCCCGCCTCGCGAGGAACCAATTCCCTGTTGATGAGCGGCGCGCAGCTCATACGCGGACCGCAGGACGCGCTCGATTTGCTCTATGGCGCTGGCACGCGCAGCGTTCCACTACCGGTGGCGGAGATCAAGCCTGAACTGCAAAGAGTGTTGGAGCGGGTCGGCGCCGGCGAGGACACCCTGGCAAAGCTCACAACCCCTGGCGACAATCCCGGTCGCATCGCGCGGGCGCTTATCGAGCTGGAGCTGCAGGGACTACTGCTACGAGGCGATGGAGGTCGCTATGTGCGAAGTGCCCGGATGCTCGCCAAGTAGGGTGCGTAACGCCACAACGGGCCCAGTCCGAGAGAGGATCATCCGATAGCCGCCCCAAGCGACACCCACGAGAACGCCTCAGATCCCGGGATCGACCTTCAAGAGCTGCTTGCCATCGCCAGTGGCGGGGCGATCGGAGCGCTGGCCCGTATCGGCTTGGCCCAAGCGTTTCCCGCCAGCGCCGATCACTGGCCGTGGGCCACGTTCGCGGTGAACATCGCGGGAGCGCTGATGCTCGGCTACTTCGTGACGCGCTTGCAGGAGCGCCTGCCCGTCTCCACGCTGCGTCGTCCACTACTGGGCACCGGACTGTGCGGGGCCCTCACCACCTTCTCGACCGTGCAGATCGAGCTGTTGCGAATGGCCGACAGCCACCGCTACGGCCTTGCGGTCGGCTACCTCCTCGCAAGTGTGATCGGTGGATATCTCGCGGTGTTCGCCACCTCCGCGCTCGTGCGTCGCGTGAGGACGATCGCATGAGAGCGCTCGCCACGCAGAAAGGAAGCCGAGCGTCGTGAGCGCACTCGCGTGGGTTGGCGTGGCGATACTCGGAAGCCTCGGATCGCTCGCACGGTTCCTGCTCGACCGCACCGTCTCATCAAGGCACTCCTCGAGCTTCCCATTCGGCACTCTCGCGGTGAACGCAAGCGGTGCGCTGGTGCTCGGGTTGCTCACGGGCCTGGCACTCTCAGGCGAAGCGCTGCTACTGGTCGGCACCGCGACGATCGGCTCCTACACAACCTTCTCAACCTGGATGCTTGAGACCCATCGTCTCGGTGAGGACGGACAGTTCCTGCAAGGCGCGCTCAACGTGCTCGTGAGCGTCCTCGTTGGATTCGGCGCCGCCGCACTCGGTAAGTCGATCGGAGCAGCGCTGTGAGCATGCGCCTCGCGAGCCCAAGCGGAGCGCTTCCACGGGGAGTGAGAATGTGAGTGAAGACGCGCTGAAGCTCACCACCTACTTCGGCGAGCGAAGCCGTGTACGCGGACGGCTGTTGGCCGAGGAGCTACTCGACATCCACGTCCAGCACAAGATACGCAGCAGCATCCTGCTGCGCGGCATCCAAGGATTCGGGGCTAAGCACCGCCGGCGCAGCGACCGGTTGCTGACGCTCTCCGAAGACCTTCCGCTCGTCTGCATCGCCGTCGATACCGGCGAGCGAATCCGCGCGCTGATGAAGGACGCGAGCCAGGTGGGCCACGAAGGCCTACTGACGCTCGAGCGGGTCCAGTTGCACCACGCGAATGGCACACCCCCGAACGCCTTTTCTGGCCAGGCCCAGTCCCCCACCGCCCACCACACCACAGATACAGCCCAAGCGGTCAAGCTCACCGTCTACCTTGGACGCCACGAGCGAACGGGCAGCCTGCCCGCTTTCGCCGCCGCGTGCAAGACCCTTCACGAGAGCGGAATGGCGGGCGCCACCGTGCTGCTGGGCGTGGACGGCACCAGACATGGCGATCGCGAGCGCGCCCGTTTCTTCGCGCGCAACGCAAACGTACCGCTGACGGTCACGAGCGTAGGCGACCGACAGCGAATCGACGCGGCGGTCGAACGCTTGAGGCAGAACCTCAGCGAGCCCTTGTTCACGATCGAGGGAGTGCGCGTGTGCAAGCGCGACGGCATCCTCCTCGCACCCCCCCACGACGAGTCAACTGTCGGCATGCACGGCACGAACGTGCACCAGAAGCTCACGATCATCCTCTCAGAGGCAGCCGTCCACGAGAAGCGCTCCGTGTATCTCGAGCTCGTCAGACGCCTGCGCGCGGCCAACGCCGCCGGTGCTACTTCGCTGCGCGGAATCTGGGGCTTTCACGGCGATCACCCACCCCATGGCGATCGCCTCCTATCCTTCCGCCGCCACGTGCCCGTCATAACCGAGACGATCGACACACCAGAGCGCATCGCCGCCCTGTTCCCGATCGTCGACGAGCTCACTCGCGAGCGCGGACTGGTCACCAGCGAGCCGGTTCCCGCGGCGTCTGCCCCGAACGCAGCCCCTGGTCTATAGTTATGCGCCTCACGCGGCTGTAGCTCAGTTGGCTAGAGCGTCTGCTTGCCATGCAGAAGGTCGAGGGTTCGAGTCCCTTCAGCCGCTTTCAGAGGCACCTATCTAATCGAAGAGACCCGCGCAAGCAGAGCAGCATTGCTCTCAAGGACACTCAGCCGGCTCGCTTACCGCCGGAAAGCAGCTGAGCGGTGACTGTTTTTCGCCACGGTGAGCTCAAGTCGAACGGGAGCCAGAGCATCAGCAACCAGCGCCAAACGGTCCTCACGCTTCTCGCAATAAATAAACTATCCGCCAGGCTCGCAACACCGGAGCGAGCAGCATCGCCAGTGGCCCGCCGGCACGTAGCAGGAGCCATCTGAACTGCCTCATCTCAGGAGTACGAGTACTGTCCTTGGACAGGTACAGTGCGATCATCGATGCCACAATCACGACGTGGCGTTGTCCATCCGGCAGACGACGAGCTTCGAGGGTGGCACGTAACGCGATCTCGTCGATGCGCTCCACCGCCGTCCTCACCGATCCATATCGCGAAATGAAGCTGTTCGCGTCATTGCGCCTGTCCTCCATCAGGTCGCCGTAACTGTCAAGCAACGCCGCCGTCAGCCCGATCCACGGAGAGTACGCTAAGAACACTTCAAACCCATGATCGGACGCTGGTGCGGGTTCGGCCGCAACCGCCATCAACGCTATTACCGTCAACCATGCGCTCGCGGCGCCCGCCGTCTCGTGCCAGTCAAGTTCGTTGGCTGGATCGCCTTCCCGTGCAGCCCATGCTTCCAGCATCTCTTCACGAAAAGGAATATCCGGCTCATGGTTGAGTCCTTGGACCTGAGCCAGCGTTGCGGCACGCAATAGGAGCGGCCTGACGCTCCTATACGATGGAAGCATCCTACAACCGATTCGGCACGTATCTACGAGTCCCTGCAGGTAGCCCCCGTCGTCTTTCCATGGGTGATGTCGATAATAGTCCGAGGTCGGCCGGTCGATGTCGACTGCATCCACAAGCGCAAGGTGAAGCTGACGACCGTTTAGAATGCCAACGTGTGCACCCCGCTCGACCGTACTGTCGAGAAAATCCCCCATAATCTCGTACGCAACAATGAGGCGCAAGAGCGCTGGATACCTGCGCTCCGGGATGGTCCAAAGCAGCGCCGCGCCATCGGTGTTTGGACGCTTGTTCTCAAGCGCATCGAGTGCGTCCGCGCGGATTGTCACATCGGGTATCGCAGCTGCATGCGTTCGCCACATGTCGACCTCACACGAAACTGCTCGCAGACCCCAAATCAGCTCACGCGCCACAGCCGATCGCAGAGCTTTGGCCTGTGCAATTGAGGCGCAAAGCCTGTCTGAGGATCCTCCATGCATTGCAATTTCTGGAGGACCGACTTGAACGCAATTAGTCCTGTAGCGCCGGCTTCACCTGTGTCGCTAGATAGCCTGGCAAGGCGACGACCACAAGCGCAATCGTCGCCACAAGCGCCACGCTTACTACCGCCACCAGCACCCCCGTAGAGAACACCACGGGGAAGCCTGTGACGCTCACCAACGCATGGCTCAGCACAAGTTGACCGTATAGTCCGAATACAGCGCCGGTCGAGCATCCAGTTCCCAGCAACAGTGCGCTCTCCCACAGGAGTGCTCGCCACAACTCGCTATGAGCGAACCCATCCACCTTCATCCCCGCCAATCGCGGGCGCCGCTGCCAGATCATTGCCCCCATCGCTGCGGCCATCGCCAATGCGGCCGCAACGAGCACGAGCACAGCGATCTGACTCAGCCTCGACAATCCTTGACGCTGACCGGCAATCTCATTTTGCTCTCGTCTTACTGCCGTTTGGACGACGAGAGCGCCGCCAGGTCGCACCGCTCGCCGCACTTCGGCCAACCCCCGCGCCACTGGAACCCCCGGCTTGAGACTGACCTGATAGGCAGTCGCATCGTCGCTCCTCCACGCTTTGCCATAATCTTCAGCGTTCATGACGATCGCCCCAGGCGACCAGCCATAGTTCGTGGTGATCGCGGCAACTCGAAATCTCGTCGGGCGCGGCACGCCCAGCGTGACCCACTGACCCACATGAAGGCCGCGTTCGCTCGCCAGCGTCTGTGACATCGCGATCCAACCACCTTCTCTCAATCTCGATCTCGCATATGCCGCGTTCCCATCTACGATCTGGCTCGCCGGCAGAAGTCGCATATTCTCCTTCGGCGACCCTACAACTAGCACGCGCTTGTCACCAAGATCCAGGAATCCGCCACGGTATACTCCAACACTGCTCACGGTCGGCAAACGCTCAAGTGCTCCAAGGTACGAGTCTTCAAAGGGCGTCGTCGCAAGTGTCGTCGCCGTCCCCGAGGGTGATACCCATAGGTCTGTACCAAGACTGAGATCGGCAGCGGAGCGAGTCAGCCCGGCACTCAAGTTTCCACGAGCACCCTGGATAGCGACGCTCCCAAATACCGCAATCGCACCGGTTGCGACGATCGCGAGCGAGCGCGCACGGGTCGTATTGGATAGAAGCTCGATCAGAGCGATACGGGAGGAAGCACCGAGAATGGGACGCTGGAGCCGGTCGATCGAGATGATCACACCATCGAAAACAACAGGCAGGACAAGCAGCATGGCAACAATGAGACTGATAAATGCCACAACTGCGATCCGAACTGTCGTGGTGCCGTGAAGCAAGATGAAACTTGTGAGGGCTATACACGAGAGCCCACCCGTCATGGTCGCAAGGAGACTGACTCGTCTCGGTCTTGACTTCTGTCGCAAGCAGAGCCAGTGAAACTGAAACACATCGTTTCGCAATGGGATAATGACGCCAAAGACAGCCGCCAGCATTCCGCCGAGTATCGCGATGAGGACACTTTGCGAACTCACGATGTTCATCGATCCGACAGGGAAGGCCAAGGAGAGATAGCCTGGACGGGCCTGGAATAGGCTGCGCGATAGCCCCTCGCCGAGCGCAAGTCCAACCAGTGATCCCATAAGTCCTAGAGCAAACGCGTCGAAAAGCATGACCTCTGCGATCTCATGCGGCGCATACCCATCCAAACGCAGATCGGTGATCAGATTGCGCCGCTGAGGCACCGTGAGCAGAATCGCGTTGAACGCGAACAGGAATCCGACGAGCGCGCTGATCGCTGAGAACATCTCGGTTGACTGCACCGCCGGCCCCTCAGCCTGACGAAAAACCGAGGCATCGAAGTTCGCGGGTCGGACGTCGAGTCCGCTCCCGGCAATCCTCCTCAACTGCGCTTGCACTTCCCGATCGCGACCAGGCTTTGGCTCGACGAGCACACGGGTCACCCTGCCCGTCATCCGTGTCAACTGTTGGGCCGCCGAGAGACGCAGGATGGCGACTGGACTGTCAATACCGACGCCGATGTCGTTCGCCCCGAGCACCACTGCCACGGTGACCCTGACGCTCCTCGCGCCTATCTGTACCGTCACCGGTTGTAGAGATCTAACCCCTATCCTTTCGGCGAGCGGGACAGGAACAGCGAGCCCATACTGCCCGGACAGTTGGGTCGGCAGTGTGCCCGTCAGCAAACTGCCTTTCAGTTGAATGAAGCGTACGTTCACGCCGATCAGATCGACTGTTTCCGCGCCGTGCCGGCCGACTAGATTCACGCTGCGCTCGAGTACAGGCGCAGCGACATCCACACCTGGAAGCCGTTCGATTTCGGTGAGCAGTCGTTCGCTGAACCCGTTCTGGTCGCGCGCGATCACCTGCAGCCGAGATTGTCCTACCAAGCCATTCATCAGGTTGGTCACGGAACCCGCGAGGCTCGTGTTGGCAACCTGCGAGGCAAACAGCAGCGCCACGCCCACCGCGATCCCTGCCACCGCAAGCATTTCCTGTACCAATCTTGCGCGTAGACGTACCCGGTACAGGTAGAAGATCGTCGACAGTCTCATCGTCTCTCAGCGTCGAGTCGCGACGACGCAGCTCCGCTCAAGACGCGTTCTCAGCCGGCATCGACTGGCACATAGGCTGGATCTGGCGTGTACCGCACGAGTTGCCCATCGCGCAGTGCGTGCACGTGGTCGGCAAATGCCGCCGCACGCGGATCGTGCGTGACCAGCAGCACGCCCACATCGCGTTCGTGGCACACCTCGGCGAGCAGCGCAAGCACTTCCTGCCCGCGATCGGTGTCGAGACTGCCGGTGGGCTCGTCGGCGAGCACGAGACTCGGCTCGGTTGACAGCGCGCGCGCGATCATCACGCGTTGACGCTCGCCCATCGACAGCTGCTCCGCTCGTTGTAAGGCACGTCCGTTCAGCCCAAGCCGTTCGAGCAGGGGACCGATCTGGCGTTGCGCGTCGCGCCGCCCGCGCGTCGCCAGCAACTTCAGTGCCGCGTTGTCGTCGGCGCGCACTCCGGGAATCAGGTCGAGCGACTGGCG
The DNA here is from genome assembly GCA_963831725.1 of uncultured Solirubrobacterales bacterium. Classification (GTDB taxonomy): domain Bacteria; phylum Actinomycetota; class Thermoleophilia; order Solirubrobacterales; family Solirubrobacteraceae; genus Palsa-744. Next base: position 694,303 of record CAWHRF010000004.1, on the reverse strand, counting down.
GATGAACCCCAGTTCCGAGCGTCGGAAGTGCGCTCGCTCGCGCGCCGTGAGGCTCGACACCTCTCGCCCGTTGACGGTCACGGTGCCGCTGTCTGGAGTCAGGAGGCCCGCGATCAGCATCAGCAAAGTCGTCTTGCCCGAACCGCTCGGACCGTAGAGAGCCACGAGCTCGCCGCGAGTCACCGACAGCGACACGCCGTCAACCGCTCGCACGATCTCCCCGTCGCCTACCCGATAGTGCTTGACGACTCTTTCCAGCCGCAGCATCTTCAGATGCTCTTCTCAGATGTCGGTTTCGAGCCCACCCCGCCGCCTTTCCAGCTGACCGACCGATCCTGCGTAGGGAGAATACCTCAGGCGGATTTCATACGAGATCTTCGAATCGAGGCGGAACTCGAATTGCTACGAATGGCGGTCCTCGCGAGCCTTCTAACGGCATTCGCACGGGCGACAACAGCCCTATTTGCGGACTTTGTCGCTCGCCCGCCCGTCTTTGAGAGTCGGAAACATTCAGACGGACGTACGCGGGCACCGGCGCGAACGCGTCCCTTTGCGCAAGCCCCTGTAGGCTTGCGCTCCCCATGGAGCCACCGCGATGAGCCTTCTGCGAGTCGAGCAAGACGGTCCCCTGACCGTCTTCAGCATCGACAGCCCGCCGCTGAACCTGTTCGATCGGGAGCTGATGGACGAGCTTGCGGAGGCTGTCGAGTCGCTCGTCGCCGAGCCGCCGCGCGGGCTGCTGATCAGGGCCAATGGTCGCGTTGTCAGCGGCGGGGTCGATGTGCACGTCTTCGATGGGCTCACCACCGAGCAGGCCGCGGCAATGTGGGTGCGGCTGCTCGAGATCGTGCATCGAGTGGAGGAGCTCCCGCTGCCCACCGTGTTCGCCGCTCACGCGCTCTGTTTGACCGCGGCGTTCGAGCTGTCGCTCGGCTGCGACATCCTGCTGGCCGCCGAGTCGGCGCGATTTGGGCTCGTGGAGACCGTCGTCGGCCTGACGCCGGCGATGGGTGGCACACAGCGACTTGCCGAGCGTGCCGGGCCGGCGCGAGCGCGCGAGTTGGTGATGACCGCGGAACTGTACGACGCCGCCACGCTGGAGCGCTGGAACGTCGTCAATCGCGTGCTCCCCGACGAACGATTCGACGAGGCGGCGCACGAGTTCGCGCTCAAGCTCGCTTCCGGGCCGACGCGAGCGCATGCCGCAACCAAGGGGATCGTGCGCGCCGCTCTGGAAAATGGCGGCGCACGAGGCGCGGATGAGGTGGTTCCCAAGCTCGCCGGCGACCTGTTCGCCACCGAAGACCTCAAGGGCGCGGTGCGCTCTTTCCTTGAGCATGGGCCCGGCCACGCAACCTACGAAGGCCGGTGAGCGCGCGCCAGTCGGTGGACAGTGGTTGAGCGGACCTGGTACTTCGATCGGATGCGTCGCACGCGAGCGCACGCAAGCACAAACCATGAACAGAACCATGTGCCTGCGACAGCCACCCGGGCATGTCTAGGTGGCGCTGTGCCTTCTCACACAGCCACCGGACGATATTCGCGTGTCGTGGGATTCTGCTCCAGCAACCCGATCGCTCGCAGCGTCTTCACATAGCGATGGGTGGTGGACGGTGACATTTCCAGCTCCCTGGCGAGATCGATGATCGCTCGCCAGGGCCTTTCCGGCCCGAAGCAGGAGAGAATCGCCAATCCACGCAACAATGACTGCGAGAGCTGCGGGTCATTCAGCGCGTCAGACAGTGCCAGCTGGGCTGCATCGTGCATCGAGCTATGCGGTCCGTCCCCGTTCTGCTCGTAGTGAGCGTTGTCCAGCGCCGCGATCAGCAGGTTCGACATCGTGCCGTTCCTGGCCAACCCGGCGGAGCGAATCACCTGCTCGACCTGCGCCTGTGAAAGCGCGATCGCAATATCTTGATCTTGTGTCATGACTCTCACACCCCAATCTCACGGCTTACGGACGGCCCTTGCGCGCGCGGTAGTCCCGCTCGGCGGCCGGCACGCCGACCCGATGGTCCCACCGATCACTCTGGATTTCCGCCCCTCACGATCTACTACCCGATAGTACCCCGACAGTTTGCAAAACAATCGGGCACCGGTAACTGAATGTTTCCGTTGCGCAGGCAACCACCTACTGGATCATTTTTCCCCATTTATTCGATTTGGAGAAATATGACGATGCTCATGGGACGGACTCTCGCCTGAGAACTTTCGCATTGGTGGATCGCCCTAAGAATTGGTGTCAGAGAGACGTGCCGTCTCGGGGAGGGCCGTGGCATGTGCCCTCAGAGAGGCCCAGAATCGTTCTCCACGCGGACGGAGTCGCCGCACTTCGGGCGGTGGCGCTCTGATAGACACCTCCCCCAATGAGCACCGCGCCCACTCGACATCGCACCGCGCGACGCGTCGGCGTCGTGACGGGCGTGCTGGCGCTCGCGGCGCTGCTCGTCTACGCGCTCACCCGACTGAATCTGCCGCGCGTCGGGCACGCGTTGATCTCGGCAAGCCCGGGTTGGCTCGTGCTGGCACTGGCGCTGATGATGCTCTCGCTGCTTGCACGCTCGATCTCCTGGCTGGCGGTCCTGCGAGCCGCGCTTCCCGACCAGCGGCTGCGGTGGGCACCGGTGGTGCGCGCCACCATGATCGGCGTAATGGCCTCCGCCGTCTTTCCGGGACGGCTTGGCGAGCCCACACGTGTGCTCGTATTGAGCCGTCGCCTGCAGGGTCCCACGACCCGCACGATCCCGGTGGTCGCCGGCACGGTCTTCTCGCAGACGCTCATCAACCTGGTCGCGCTCGGGATTCTCGCCGCGGTGACCTTCTCGAGCGTGCCGTTGTTGCAAGGCCACGCCTCCGCTCTGGAGGCGGTGCTGGCGGCGCCCGTGTTCGTCGCACTGCTCGTGTTCGGCGTCCCTCCCCTGTTGCGCCTCGCCCAACGTTCGCGCAGCGCGCGTGTTCGCGCCGGTGCGATCGCCTTCGCCGGACTGCTGCGCCTTGGACGACAGGGCCTCGTGGCCTTCGCAAGACCGCGCTACGGGATCCCTGCCGTGGGCGCGCAGCTACTCGCGTGGGCGCTGCAGTGGGGCTCCTGCTACATGGTCATCCTCGCGCTTGGCCTGAACCCGCAGGCCACACCGGTCACGGCGGCGGCGATCCTGCTTGCCGTCAACGCCAGCGCCGTGCTCCCCGCGACCCCCTCGAATGTCGGTGTGTTCCAGGCCGCCTGCCTGGTGGTGCTCGCCGCCTACGGGGTGGGCGCCGGTCAGGGTCTTGCCTACGGCATCATCTTGCAGGCAATCGAGCTGCTCACCGCGCTCAGCCTCGGCGTGCCCGCGCTGCTGAGGGAGGGCATGACCTGGCAGGACATCCGCCGCAGCCGAGCCCAGACCGAAGAATCGGACGCCGGCCCCTCCTAGAGGGAGCTCAGCTCAGCCGACCAGCGCACGAACAGATTGGCGCAGCGAATGAGTCGTCTTCAACACGGCCGTCGGCTCGTAGCCGCAGTGGGCCATGCAGTTCTCACAACGAGGGTCTTTGCCGCGACCGTACTTGCTCCAGTCGGTCGTTTCGATCAGCTCCTTGTAGGTAGCCGCATAGCCGTCTGACATCAGATAGCACGGACGCTGCCAGCCGAACAACGAGTAGCTCGGGATGCCCCAAGCGGTGCAATCGAATTCGGCTTTCCCTTCGAGGAAGTCGAGGAACAGCGGACTGTGGTTCAGGCGCCACTTCTTGCGCCGGCCGCCCGCGAACGCCTCGCTGAACAGCTCGCGCGTCTGGCGCACACCGAGGAAGTGCTCCTGATCTGGCGCCTTCTCATACGCGTAGGCGGGCGAGATCATCATTTCATCCACGCCGAGGTCGTCGTTGAGGAAGTCGAGCACGTCGCGCACCGTCTTGGGCGAGTCGTGCGTGAAGAACGTGGTGTTGGTCGTCACGCGAAAGCCGGCGGCCTTCGCGGCGTGAATCGCCGACACAGCCTTCTCGAAGGTGCCCTCGCGTTCGACCGAAGCGTCGTGGCGCTCCCGCAGGCCGTCCATGTGGATCGCCCACGCGAAATGCGGGCTCGGCTTGAAGTCGGCGAGCTTGCGCTCCAGCAGGATCGCGTTGGTGCACAGGTACACAAAGCGCTTGCGCTTGATCAACTCCGCGGCGATCGTGTGGATCTCCGGGTGGATCAACGGCTCGCCGCCGGCGATCGACACCATCGGCGCGCCGCTCTCCTCGATCGCGCCGACAGCCTGCTCGACGGACATGCGCTGGCGTAGCACGTGCTCGGGCTGCTGAATCTTGCCGCAGCCGGCGCACGCGAGATTGCACTGAAACAGCGGCTCCAGCTCCACGATCAGCGGGAACTTCTCACGCCGCGCGAGACGCTGGCGCATCAAGTACCACCCCATTCGCGCACCCTGCCTGGCTGGAACCGACATCGCTACCTCGCTTGCTCACCGTGGGCCGTGGAGAGCGGTCCCCGAGACCCGATCGACGCGGCGCCGCCGAGCACGGCGTGTGCTCCCTGCTCACGCACCAGCTTATCCAGCACCGCTGCTACTCGACGCAACGATAGCGCTGCGCGCCCCGCCCCCACAAGTGTGAGCAGTGGACGCGTGACCTCGCGCGAAGGGGTGTCGGCGACCACGCGGATCACAGCGAACGGGCGACCGGCGGCCGCACCGGCCAACCACGCCGACTCCATGTCCACGACGATCGCCCCCCGTTCGCGCAACTCCACGCGCTTCTCACCGTGCGCGATGCGCGCGACCGACACCACCGTTCCAAGGCGCGCCGCTACGCCGCGACGTTCGAGCGCCTCGGTCAGTGGCCGCGCCGACGGGCAGGCGAAGCGCACTGGCAGACCTGCGTGCGCCGCCTCCCCACTCTCGCCCCCGTCGGCGTCGTCGTGTTCCTCGCGCTCGCCGTCGAGCAGCTCGTCGGCGATCACGACATCGCCCGGCTCAAAGCCTTCCTCCAAGCCGCCGCACACGCCCATCACGACCAGCGCCGCCGCCGGATCGCCGCGCAACTCCGGGACCGCGGCCTGCGAGCGCGCGCGACCCATCCCGGTCTTCTGGACGCGCAGCCGCCGTGCGCCCGCCTTGATCGCAAGCGCCTCCAGGCGCAAGGGTGCGGCTACCAGCACGTCGCTCATGGGCCCTCCTCGCCCATCCGGCTATCGGCCGCTTCCGTGGGCGATACCGTCGATCCACCCGCGCCCATCGGGGGCGTGAGCGTACTCAACGCCTCGCGTGCCGCGGCGTGGCCGCTGAGCACCGCGCCCTCGAGCGTCGCCGGCCAGCCGGTGTCCGTCCACGCGCCCGCGAGCACGAGCCCGGGCACGCGCGTGCGCGCGAGGGGACGCAGTGCCTGCGCTCCCGGGCCGGCGCGGAATGTGGCCGCGTGCTCGCGGCTGATGTGCACGCTTCGCACCCGCGCGTCGCGTGCCCGCGGAAACAGCTCCGCCAGGGCGCCCACGTAGCGCTCGCGCAGCTCCTCGGAGGAGCGTCGCATGTCCTGCTCGGCGCCCGACAGCGAGATCGCCAGGCACTGCCCGTCGGTGAGCCCGGCCGCGTCGGTGCGATCGAACACGTACTGCACAGGTGTTCCCACACCCGCCGCGAACCCCAGCTCACACACACGCCGGTCGTACACGACATGCACATTAACGATCGGCGACTCCCCGAGCGCGGTCCAGCTGGTTGCCTGCTCACCGAGCAGCGGCTCGAGCAAACTGGCTGCACGCTGGTGGGGGATCGCACAGACGACCGCGTCGGCCCGGAGCTCCGCGCCCCTCGCATTCACCCGCAGTCCCCCCTCCTCGCCTTGCGCCACGCGCTCCGCGCGCACGCCGAGCTGCACGTCCACCCCCGCCCGTGCCAGGGCCCGCTCGGCCGGCTCACCCAACGTCTCGCTGAGCGAGCGCATGTGAAAGCCGATGTCGCCCGCGTCGGCGCTTTCCAGCAGGCCGGTGCGCAACACAAACGCACCGAGCGCCAGCGAGCCCTCCGCGGCCGGGAGGTTCAGGGTTGGCAGCGCGATCAAATCCCACAGCGCCGCCACGCTCGCCGGGCTCTGCCCGTGCTCGGCCAACCAGGCGCCAAGCGTGCCGGGGCCCGCCCGGCCGGCCGCTACGGCCACCCGGCCAGACGTGCTTGCACCCTCCTCGCGCGTGCCCGAGGACTCCTCAGGCACGCCGCCCGCCGCCCGCTCCAACTCGAGCGCGACCCGCGGGTCCAGTCGCCCGAGCGCGAGCGCCGCGCGCGCCGCGCTCAAGCGTTGGCCGAGAGTGAGATGCGGGTAGCGCAGCAGCGCTCCGGCGAGGTGCGCCGGCGCCGGCAGCCTGCCGCGTCGCAACATCGCCCGTTTGGCGCCGGGGCTCAACACCGGGATCTCCAGGCGCGCTTGCACGTTCACCCGCCCGCTGCTGCCCAGACGCTCGAGCAGCGCGCGATAGGCGCTGCAGCAGCGCAGGAACACGTGCTGGCCGTTGTCAAGACGCATGCCGTCGCGTTCGAACGAGTACGCGGCGCCCCCTAGGCGTGGGCGCACCTCGAGCAGACTCACGCGCGCGCCGGCATCCGCACAGTCGAGCGCCGCGACGATCCCCGCCAGACCGCCACCCAACACGATCACATGCCGCTCGCTCAACGTGCGGCCGCCGCCAGGCTGCGCGTCGCCACCCACGCCTTCTCCCAGTTTGCCAGCGACACGCGGTTAGCGCGCGATAGCTCGGGGTCGCGCCCGATCCGCGCGAGCACGCGGCGGTAGATGCCGCTCATCGCGAGCACGCACGCCGCGCTGCGCTTGTCGAGCAGCCCCACCAGCTCGATGCTCCGATCGAACCATTCGTCGCCGCGGCGCACTTGGAAACGCGTGAACGCGTCCAGCTGTCCTTCCTCGCCCTCATAGCGCCCATCGGTGCTCAGCTGGTAGCGCACCAGCTCCTCACGCGGCATGTACACACGACCGTTCTCGGCATCTTCGTGCAGGTCGCGCAGGATATTGGTGAGCTGCATCGCCACCCCAAGATCGTCCGCCAGCCCCACCGCCCGCTCGTAGTCGCGCGCGCCGAAGATCGCCACGCACAGCCTCCCGATCGAGCCGGCCACGCGCCGGCAGTACACGAGCAATTCCTCAAAGTGCTCATAGCTCGTGCCGTGCACATCCATCCTCACCCCAGCGATCAGGTCCTGCAGCGCGTCGATCGGCAGTGCGAAGCGCGGCTGGGAATCGGCCAGCGCGACGATCACCGGATCGATGCTCGCCGGCGAGAGCCCGTCGAGCGCGCGAGCGGCCGCATCGAGCAGCTCGAGCTTCTCGCGCGAGTCGATCTGCCCGTCGCCGATGTCGTCCACCCTGCGCGCGAACGCGTACACGGCGCACATCGCTTGGCGCTTCTCGCGCGGCAGCAGGCGGATCCCGTAATAGAAGTTGGCTGCCGCGGTCTTCGTGAGCGACTCGCAGTGCTCGTAGGCGTCGTGGGGGTTCATGGGCTCTCGACGCTCACGCGCGACTCTCGATCAGCACGCGCGCCAGCGCCCGCAAACGCCTCGCACTGCTTGCCTGGGCGACACCACCGAGCACATCGAAGCGCGCGCGCGCGATCCCATCGAGCGCGGCGCGCCCGCCCGCCACGAACGCCGCCAGAGCCAGCTTCGGACGCCCGCTCACACCAGCCACGAGCGGCACACCCGCGAGCAGCAGCTCCCTCCCGCGCGCGACCTCGAACGAAATCGCTTCGCGCAGGCGATCGGCGATGCGTTTGAAATCCTCACCGTGAGCGGGCGAACCCGCGGGCACGCCCCGCAAATCCACACCCAAACCGGCGTGCGCGCCAAGCCGGGCAAGCTCCTCTCCAGAGCAGCCGAACCGCGCAAGATCCTCCTCGGGCAGGTACATGCGCCCGCGCGCCAGATCCTCCCCCACATCCTGCAGGTGCTCGGCCAGCTGCAGCGCGGTGCACACCTCGTCGGAGAGTGCGATCCGCTCGGGGGTCGCAAGGCCGAACACCGCAAGCACGAGCTCGCCCACCGGGTTGGCCGACAGCTCGCAGTAGCCCCGCAGCTGCTCCCACGTCCGATAGCGCACCACGCGCTGGTCGACACGGTTGGCCTCGATCAGGCGCACGAAGGGCTCGCGCGGCAACGGGCACTCGGCGAGCGTAGTCTGCAAGCGCACCAGCAAAGGATGGCGGGCCTCACCCGCGTAAGCGCGGTTCAGTTCGTGCTCCAGCCAGTCCAGCGCCGCCGGCCGGTCCCCTGCCAGCTCGTCGCCGAGCTCGTCGGCGAGCCGCGCGAACCCGTACACCGCCAGCAGCCGGCGGCGGTCGGAGCCCGCCAGCACGCGCATGGCAACGGGAAAGTTCTCGCTGCCGGCGCGCTCCATCACCGCCTGCGCGCTCGGGCCCGCGGGCAGTGAGAGCTCGAGTGGCACGGCGCGCATCATCCCAGCTGAGCGGGTGAGGTGGGCGGGGTGGGCGGGTCCACCAAACAGCGGCCGAGCGCCATCACGGGAAACACGAGTCGGTACAGGTGATAGTTGATGTAGTAGTCGCAGGGAAACCCCGTGCCGGTGTATTGCGGCTCGTCCCAGCTGCCGTCCTCGCGCTGGGTCTCGACCAACCAGCGCACGCCCCTGCCGGCCGCCTCGCCGCGGTGCTCGCCGGCGGCGTGCAGCGCAAGCAGCGCCCACGCCGTTTGCGAGGCGGTGCTCTGCCCGCGCCCGATCCACTCGGGGCTGTCGTAGGAGCGCGTGTCCTCGCCCCAGCCGCCGTCCTCGTTCTGATGCTCGCACAGCCAGCGCACCGCGCGGCGCACGCACGGCTCCGAGGGCGACACCCCGGCCACGATCAGTGCCGGCAGCACCGCTCCGGTGCCGTACAGGTGGTTGACCCCCCAGCGCCCAAACCACGAGCCGCCCGGCTCCTGCTGGGCGATCAGCCAGCGCACCGCGTCTCGCGCGGGCCGCTCGCCGGCGCGGCCGAGCGCGGCCAGCATCTCAAGCGCATGCGCGGTCACATCCGCACTGGGCTCGTCGATCGTCTCGCCGAAGTCCAGGAACGGCAGCTCGCGCACGAGCGAGCGGGTGTTGTCGGCGTCAAACGCTCCCCACGCCCCACCGGTGCTCTGCATGCCGACGGTCCAGCACGCGGCGCGCTCGATTGCTCGCTGTACCTGCTCGGATGGGGGCAGGCGCACACGGCGCAACGCAAGCACCACCTCGGCGGTGTCGTCCACATCCGGGTAGTTGACATTGGCGAACTCGAACGCCCATCCGCCCGGCTTCAGGCTGGGCCGCACCATGTGCCAGTCGCCGGGGACGGTCACCTCCTCCCCGAGCAGCCACCGCGCGCCACGCACTAGCGCGGGGTCCTCATCCGCCACACCCGCATCGCTCAGCGCCACGATGCTGAGCGCCGTGTCCCACACCGGCGACTGGCACGCCTCCAGGCGACGGCTGGGACCGGCGGGAGCGCCGACGCCCAGGGGATCGTCGCTCTCCTCCACCGTGAAGCGGTCGAGCCCTTCGATCCCGCGTGCCATCGCCGGGTGATCGAGCGCGTAACCCTTCAGATGCAACGCCATCAGCGAGTACACCCATGGCGGCTGAATCCCGCCCCAGGAGCCGTCGGCCTCCTGGCGGCGCACGATCCAGCGCTCGGCGCGACCCATCGCGATCCAGCGCAGCATGCGCGGCGGGCGACGCTCGTAGAGGCGCAGCATGCGGTCCAGGCGCGCGAGCCAGCGTCCGCGCGCGCTGCTCGGCACGGCCGCCTGCCACGGTCGCGGGCCGTGCAGCTCGTTCAACTCGAACGGCAGCTTGTGGCGCGGGCGGTGGGCCATCACCAGCGACAGCGCCACGATCGTCTGACGCGCCCAGCAGGCGAAGTCGTAGATGTTGAGCGCCACCCAGCGCGGCAGCAACACGATCTCCGGCGGCAGCGCCGGCACCTGATCCCACGACCACAGCCCAAACAGCGCGAGCCACACGTGCGTGAACACGCGCGCGCGCTCGATGCCGCCCTGCGCACGCACGAACTCGGCGGCGGTGCGCATGTGCTCGGCCTGGGGATCGTCGCCGGCCAGGCGCAGCGCCCAGTAGGCCTCGATCGTGGTCGACAGCTCGCCGGGACCACCGTGAGAGTTCGCCCATGTTCCGTCCGCGCGCTGCTGCGAGCGGATCCATGCAGCCGAGCGCTCGGTCTCATCCTCGCGGCGGATGCCGAGGAACTCGCGCAACAGCATGTCCTCGGCGTCCATCGTCACGTTGGTCTGCAGCTCGCCCTTCCACCAGCCGGCATCGTCCTGCAGGGCAAGCAGGCGCTCGCGGGCTCGCTGGAGTGTCACCTGCGCCTCGCTGATGCTCTGCACGGTCTGCGATGACATGGCGGTGGAGGCTAGTGCGTTTTCACCCACGATGCCGTGGGACGAGCACCTCTGCACGGGATTCTTCAGCGATCGCGTCGTTCAGCAGAGCTTCGGCGGAAATCGCGACAGGCGCAGTGGATGTGAAGCGGTACACGATCAGCCCGTGGATGTTGCGGCGCTCCGACAGGTGAAAGCCGGGCGCCGGCGGGTTTTCCGAGCCCTTGCGCAGCGGCGCGTAGCCGACCTCGTCGATCTCGCTCACCCGCACGGGCGCGCCGGGCGCAAGCTCGCGCAGAGCGGGTAGGTAGTACTGAAGCGGCGCCGAGCCGAGCTGCGCCGTGACGATCGCGCTGCCGGCGATGCCGGCGCCGGCAGACGTGCCCGTGGGCGCCCCGGGTGCCGGCGCCGGGGAGCGCAGCACGCTCGCCACGCCCGACCAGTCGCCCCGTTGCAAGCGCGGACTGAGGTCGATGTCGATCGTGAGCACCAGGAACGCGAGCGCCACGAGCACCGCGAGCCCCACCCCCACACGGCCGGTGCGCTGGGCGACGATCACGATCGCAAGCAGCGCACTCAGCGGGACCATCGCGGCCACCAGGTTGCGCGGCGCGAGGTAGTCGAGGCCCACGAACGCCAGCACGACCGGGATCAGCACACCGCCGGCCAGCACCGTCAGCGCGATCGTCGCGCCGCGCTCCTCGCGCGGGGTGAGCGTGCACCACAGTCCATAGGCGAACCCCGCGAGCAGCACGAGCCCCACCACCAACTCGATGCCGTGCCCGAGCGCGGCGCCGGTGTAGCCGGTCAGGTAGTACTGCGGAATCGCTTCCAGGCGACTGCCGAGCGCCCATTCGCCGATCCACTGGGTGCCATGGCCGCCCTGGGCGAGAATCAGGGGGAGGAGCGCCAGCCCGACCAGTGCCGGAATGGCCACGGCAATCAGCGTGCGTGAGAGATTTTTTGGATTTGCGGGGCGTGCCCTCGGCGTGCCGTCACGGTGTGAGCCTGTCGGCGCGGCGCTCCACAGCAGCCACAGCGCCATCGGAATCAACAGGAACACCGCGAAGTAGTGGCTCAGTAGCGCCAGAGAGGCGCAGGTCGCGAACTCGGCCAGATGTCGCGTGCCAGGGTCGCGCAGCGCGCGCAGGAAGCACAGCAGCGCCAGCGAGGCCGTGAGTACGAACAGCCCGTAAGCGCGTGCCTCCTGGGAGTACCACACGAACAGCGGGTTCACTGCCACGAACGTGGCCGTGGCGATCGCGGCGCGGCGGCTTGCCAGCTCGCGGCCGATCAGCCATGCCACCGGCACCATCGCGATCCCTGCGAGCGCCGAGAGCAGGCGCAGCGCAACCACACCGGTGCCGAGCACGTGCGATACCGCCCACTCCAGCACGTACCACAGCGGCGGCGTGTTCTCGGTGTGCACGACGTTGTGCAGTGTCGCGATCAGGCCCGCTCGCAGCACGTGCACGGGCGTGAACGCCTCGTCGTACCAGAAGCTCTGCTCGCCGAGTGTGCTCAGGCGCAGGATCGCCGCGAGGATCGCGATCGCGGCGAGCGGCCACCATGGCGGCAGTGCGCTCGTGGTGCCTGCTCGCGTGGTGCTCGGTTGGGTTGCTCCTCCGAGCGCCGCGGTGGGGCTGGAGGAGCCGCTCACGGGCGACCCGTGGGCAGAGCCGGGTCCGGCGGCGAGGCCGCGGGAGCGGCGGTGAGGCCACACAGGCCCTGCTGCTTTGCCAGGCCGAAGCATGCGTAGCGATTGCCGTACAGGTTGGGGTGATACGCCGGCAGGTAGAAGCCGCCGGTGACCGTCCTCACCCCGGAGACGACGGGTCCCACGACGTTCAGGCAAATCTGCGCGCGTTCGCCCGGAGCACCGGGCGAGACGTTGCCGCAAACGGTGTCGCGCGTGGTGTAGGTCTTGATGTCCTGCTCGGTGTCGATGTTCACGTAGTCGTGCCCCGTCGCCTTGCGCCACGTCGCCAGATCGGCGCTGAGCCGGTGGTTGACGTGTGTCTGCAGCACCACGTCGTTGACGGTCGCGACTGCCAGGAACAGGCCGATCAGGATCAGTATCGTCGACTCGGCAAGCCGCCTGCTGCCCAGGCCATGACGCTCCCGATCGAGCGGACGGGCCCACTCGGGCAGGCGTGCCCAGATGCCCTCGGCGAGTGTGGTGGGCGCGTCGTTCACGACACGGGCGCCACCAGCGGCGCGAGCTGATGGACGATGAACAGGCCCTGCACCGCGAACGTCGCATACAGCAGGCGACGGTCGCGGCTGATCGCAGCGAGCGGCAACGCCCACAGCGTGTACCAGGCGAGCAGCCATGTGCTCGCAACCACGATCGCGAGCAACGCCCAACCGGAGGCCGCCACCCAGTCATAGCCACGCCAGGTGCGCCACAGCAGATGCAACACGATCAGCACGAGCGCGAGCTGCAGCAGCTCGTGGTCGATCGGGAACACCCCGGGCTTGCCAAACAGATGCGCGATCTCCGTGGGGAACGCGTCGCTCGAGACGAACGCCGAGTCGCGGTTGAGCGCCGAGACGATGTCAACGCCGTGGATGCCGAACACCAGGTAGGCGAGGATCGCGCACGTCAGGCCCGCCACCGCCACGCCGACCAGCGGGGCGAGACGACGGCGGCTGAGCAGCATGAACGGCAGCAGCACGATCCCGGTGGCCTTCACCAGGGTCGCACCGAGCACCGCGGCGCCCGCATAGACTTCATCGCGCGAGCCGCGCTCGCCTGCGAGCGTGAGCGCTACCGCGCCCATCAACAGCAGGGTCATGATCAGGTCGTTGTGGGCGCCCCCCAAGCCGTAGATCACCCACAGCGGGTTCACGCCAACGGCGATCAGCGCGAACTTCGGGTCAAGCCCGCGCATCCGCGCGCAGCGCCACGTCAGCGCGAGCGTGCCGGCGCTCGCCAGCAGCGCCTCCAGCTTCATCCCCCACAGCGCTCCGGCGACACCGAGCGGTGCCAGCGGGTAGGACAGCAGCGTGTACAGCGGCCCATAGGCGGTCGCCACCTTGATCCAGTCCTTGCCGACATAGCGATACACCGGGTCGCCGGAGATCGAGATCGGGCCGTGCAGGTAGGGATTGACCCCGTGTTCCACTCCCATGCGCGCATAGGCGATGTAGCTGAACACGTCGGTCGAGATCAGGATCGGACCGGCAAACACGATCAGCTGCAGCGCCGCGACGAGCGCGATGGCCCAGCGCGTGGAGATCTGCCGCGCGATCGCCACCATCCCCGCGAACGCGCCCGTGTAGGCAAGCAGCGCGATCAGGAACACGCGGTAGCCGAGGCGCTCGCCGATGCCGACCATCCATTTGGTCGTGCTCGGCTGCTTGGGGATCAGCGCCGAGTGGCCGAGCGCCGCGTCGAGCACGATCTCAAGCGTCGCGGCAAGCAGCACCAGGCTGAGCGCGCTCGCAAGCAGCGTCCAGCGACGCTCTCTGCTGCTGGAGAGCGTGCGGGCGATGCCGGCCGGCTGCTGTTCGGCGATCGAGCTCACAGGGCCCGAGCAGATCTCGCCGTCAAAGCTCGAAGCGCAGCACGTCGAGCGCCCCCGTCAGTTCAAACACTCTTTGCACCGGCTCCTGGCCCGGTATCAGCACGAACTCATAGCCGTGTTCGCCGGCGCGCTCGTCGGCGATCAGCAACGTTCGCAGGCCGCTCGAGTCGATGAACGCGAGCCCGCTGAGATCGACCACCACGCGCGATGGACGCTGCTCGTCGATCGATGTGAAGCGCTCTTCCATCCGACGAACTGAGGACAGGTCAAGCTCACCTTGCAGGGAGACCGTGATGGCGCCATCGTGAAGCGCACTGGATATCTCAAGGCTCCCGGGCTTCAGACCGTGCCCGTTCATATGCGGGACTTTAGCGGGGACTCGTGGCCCCCATGAGCCTTCTTCGCGGACGCCACCAACGGGCTCAGCCGAGTGCCGTCCACACGGTCTTCGTCTCCAGGTAGGCATCGAGCCCATCGTGGCCATGCTCGCGGCCCACACCCGATGCCTTGAAGCCTCCGAACGGCGCGGACGGATCGACCAGCCCCCACTGGTTTATGTATACCGAGCCGGCACGCAGCAGCGCGGCGAGACGGTGCGCCTTGCCCACGTCGCGAGTCCACACCCCTGCCGCCAGGCCGTACTCGGTGGCGTTGGCGCGCTCGGCAACCTCCTCGAGCGTGTCGTAGGGCGAGGCCACCAACACCGGGCCGAAGATCTCCTCGCGCACGATGCTGAGCTCCTCCGAGGTGGTGCTGAACAGGGTCGGCTCGACAAACCAGCCGCCGCTGTCGGCGAGTGCCACCCCGCCGCCCGTGACAAGCTCCGCGCCCTGCTCGCGACCGGCATCGATGTAGGACATTACGCGGTCGCGCTGCTCGGCTGACACGAGCGGCCCGAGCTGGGTTTGCGGATCCAGGCCGGCCCCCAGACGGGTTGCTTTTGCGCTGTCGGCAAGCGCCCCCACGACCTCGTCGAAGCGTGCCGCCGGCACGAACAGTCGCGAGCCCGCGTTGCACGCCTGGCCCGAGTTGAAGTAGATAGCTTGGTAGGAGCCCTTCACGGCCGCCTCGATGTCGGCGTCCTCGAGAATGATGTTGGGCGACTTGCCGCCCAGCTCGAGCGTCACGCGCTTCAGCGCACGGCCGGCCTTCGCGCCGATCTCGCGTCCAACCGCCGTGGAGCCCGTGAACGCGATCTTGTCCACTCCCGGATCGTCCACGAGCGCGGCGCCCGTCTCCCCGTCGCCGGTGAGCACGTTCAGCACGCCCGGCGGGAACCCGACCTCCAGCGCCAGCTCGCCGAGACGCAGCGCGCTCAGCGGAGTCTGCTCGGCGGGCTTGAGCACGATCGTGCAGCCGGCGGCCAGCGCCGGTGCGATCTTCCAGGCGGCCATCATCAGCGGGAAGTTCCACGGCACGATCTGCCCGCACACCCCAACCGCTTCCCGGCGCGTGTAGCAGAGCATGTTGGGCGCGGTCACCGGCAGCACACTGCCCTCGATCTTCGTGGGCCAGCCCGCGTAGTAGCGCAGGTGCGCGACCGTGCCGGCCACGTCCACGTACTGGGCGAGCTTCACCGGCTTGCCGTTGTCGAGCGACTCGATCTGCGCCAGTTGCTCCTGGTTTGCCTCGATCGCGTCGGCCAGCGCCCCGATCAGCCGCGAGCGCTCGGACGGTGCCAGCGTCTTCCACGTGCCCTCGAACGCCGCGCGAGCCGCGGCAACCGCGCGCGCCACGTCCTCGGCGCCCGCCTGGGCCACGGTCGCTATCTCGCGGCCGCTCGAGGGGTCGAGCGTGGCGAACGTGCGCCCGTCGGCGGCCGGCAGCCGATCGGCGCCGATCAGCAGATGGTGCTCCTTGGCGATGAAGTCTCGCGCGGCGTCACCGAGCGCGCCGGGGAGTGCTTGCTGGGCAACGGTGGTCATCAAAGCTCCTTGTGGTCCGTCGGGAAGTTAGTGTGGCTCACGGCGTCCTCGCGCTCAGATGGATTGTGACAGCGACCGGCCCCTGCGCATACCGCAGACTCCTATGGCGTCAGGACGATCTTCAGCGCCTCGCGGCGGTCATACAGAGCGTACGCCTCCGGCGCTTCCTCCAACTTCATGTGGTGGGTGACGAGCGGCCCCGGATCGAGCAATCCCGCCGACATCAGCGCCAGCACGCGATCGACGTGGCCGATCACGTTGGCGTGGCCGGCGCACACGTGCAACGACTTGATCCACAACAGGCCCATGTGCACCTCCGCGCGCTCGGCATACACACCGACCGCCTGCACCGTGCCGCACTTGCGTGTGAGCTTCAACGCGAGATCGAACGCCTGCGAGTGGCCGACCGCGTCGATGCACACGTCCACACCGCGTCCTTCGGTGGCCTCACGCACCGCGGCGCGAGGATCTCCCTCGCTCAGATGGACCGCCTGTGCGCCGAAGCTCTCGGCCACCGCCAGGCGCTCTGCCACCGTGTCGATAGCGATCACGTGCGCCGCCCCGCACGCCCTCGCCGCCTGCACCGCACACAGCCCCACCGGCCCCAGTCCAAGCACCGCGGCGACGTCGCCGGGGCGCAGCCCGCTGTCGACGACCGCGTGAAAGCCGGTGCCCATCACGTCACCGGCGAACAGGGCGGTCTCGTCGCTCATGCCCGCCGGGACCTTGCGCAATACGAGATCCGCGCAGGGAACAAGCGCTCGCTCGGCCTGCGTGCCCTGCAGCGAACCGAGCGCCGCACCGTGACCGAACGTGCGCGAGGAGTCGCACTTGTGAAACCAGCCCCGCCGGCAGAACCAGCAGTGCCCACAGGCCGTCTGAAAGCAGCCGAGCACTCGGTCGCCGGTCGCCACACCCTGCACCGCGTCGCCGACCGCGAGCACCGTGCCGACGTACTCGTGGCCGATCGTGAACCCGGGCTCGATCTTCACGCGGCCGTGGTAGATGTGCAGATCCGAGCCGCACACGCCGGTCGCCTCGATCTGGACGATCGCATCGCCGGGATCTGAGATCTCGGGCTCGGGGACATCCGCGACGAGCACCTCGCCGGGCGCCTGAAATGTGACGGCACGCATCGAGACGGCAGCCTAGAGGATGGGGCGCGTATCCGCGCAATCGGCCCACCGAGCGCAATCGCATCGCACGCTGCATTCCGTATGCTGGGCAGATGTCCGACGGCGCGTCCAAGGCGGTCCTGATCACCGGATGCTCCTCGGGGATCGGCGAGGCCACCGCGCGGCGACTGGCCGGCCACGGCTGGAGCGTCTACGCGAGTGCACGGCGCGTGGAGTCCATCGAGCATCTGGTCGACGGCGGCTGCAAGCTGCTGCAACTGGATGTCTGCGACGAGCCTTCGATGCGGGCGGCGGTCGAGACGATCGAGCGCGAGCACGGCGCGGTCGGCGTGCTCGTCAACAACGCCGGCTACTCGCAGGGCGGGCCGATCGAGCAGGTGCCGCTGGAGGCGGTGCGCCGCCAGTTCGAGACGAACGTGTTCGGCCTGATTGCTCTCACCCAGATGGTGCTTCCGGGGATGCGCTCCCAGCATTGGGGCAAGATCGTCAACGTCGGCTCGATGGGCGGACGCTTGACGCTGCCCGGCGGCGGGTTCTACCACGCCACCAAGCACGCCCTGGAGGCGATCAGCGACGCACTGCGTTTCGAGGTGCGGGGCTTCGGCGTGGACGTGGTGCTGATCGAGCCTGGGCTGATCACGACCGAGTTTGGCAAGACCGCGGCCGCCACCGTCAGCGAAGCACGCTCAGGCGGGAGCGTCGCAAGCCCTAGCAAGGCTGCCCGAACGGAGTCGAGCGATGTGGACGGGATCGAGACGGAAGCCCCAGCAGCGGGCCAGGCCGCGAAGGTCACAGACCCTTACAAGCGGTTCAACGCGAAGCTGGCCGCGATGACGATCGGCGCTTACGAGGGACCGATGCGCCATCTCGGCGGCGGCCCGGATGTCGTGGCGAAGGCGATCGAGAAGGCGATCTCGCGTCGGCGCCCACCGTCGCGCATGCTGCTCACCCCTTCAGCGCACCTGACAGTGCTCCAGCGCAAACTGCTGCCGGACAGGGCTTGGGATGCGATGTTGCGCACGCAGATGCCCGAGCCGCGCTGAGAGACCCGGAACAAGTCTGGCGGGAGCAGGAGCCTGTCCGACGCTAGACAGCCTGCGCGAACGCCTCGACCTGGCCGCAGGGACGTCCGACCTCGAATCCCTGGGCATAGTCGACGCCGTAGTCGCGCAGTAAGCACATCGTGGGCTCGTCGCCCACGTACTCGGCGATCGTCTGCTTGCCCATTCCGCGGGCCAGCCCGACGAGCGCCTGCACCACCAGCTGGTCATTGTGGGAGCTCGGCAGCGTGCGGATGAAATCGCCGTCGATCTTCAGGTAGTGGAAAGGCAGCTGCTTTAGGTATTGAAAGGAGCCGAAACCGGCACCGAAATCGTCGAGCGCGACCGAGCTGCCGAGCGTGTGCACGCCTTCGCAGAAGGTCTGGGCACGACCCATATCGCTGATCGCGGCCGTCTCGGTGACCTCGACGATCAGTCGCTCGGGATCGACCCGGCGGCGAACCAGCTCGTGCTCGATGTGAGCGAGCATCCCACGATCGGTGATCGACAGGGCCGAGAGGTTGAGCGCCACCCGCGCTTCGCGGTCGGCCAGCTCATCGCCGATCAAGGCGACCACCTTGCTCACGACCATCCGATCGATCTCCTGGATCAGACCGTAGCGCTCGGCCGCGGGAAGGAAGTCGCACGGTGGCGTCAGTGCCCCGTCGGGGTCGTCCGCGAGCCGGATCAGCGCCTCGTAATGGGACACGGTGCCCTGTTGCAGCGAGACGATCGGCTGGTAGTGCAACACGAACAGGTCCTCGTGCAGAGCGCGGCGCAGGCGTCCGAGCCACGGCCGCTGGTGCAGTCCCGCGGAGGAAGAGGAGAAGCCACCGCCGACCGGCCCCGGGTAGCGCCTGCGACGGTCCTCCCCGGTGCGCAGGTCGCGCGCCCGTACGACGATGCTGGAGGTGGTGTCTGTTGTCGAGGTTGGCATCGCGGCAGATATTCGTCTGTGGGCACGCCAAGCGGCGGAGGCGCAAGACTATGTGGAGGTTTTCGACCAAAACCCGCAACGAACCTGCTCGAAACTAGCCAAACCGACACATTTACGCCCAATATGTGGCTCTGGCGGCGTCACCGGAGCGCTCGTTCGAGTGCGCCACGGCACGAGGAGCGACTCAACGCGAGGACGAATACGGCCTGCGGGCGCGATCTGAGATCACGAGCAGCAGCGCGAGCAATACGAAGTTCATGACCACCGAGGAGCCACCGTAGGCGACGAACGGCAGAGTGACACCCGTGAGCGGGATCACACGCGTGACGCCACCGACGATCACGAACACCTGCATCGCAACCACGAACGACAGCCCCACCGCGAGCAGCTTGGAGAACGAGTCGCGTGCGAGCATCGCCGTCTTCAGGCCACGCGCGACGAACAACAGGTAGGTGAGCAGCAGCGCCGCGGCGCCCACGAGCCCGAGCTCGTTGACGATCACCGCGTAGATCATGTCGCTTTCAGGCACCGGCAGAATCGGCTGGCGCGTGTGGGGAAGCACCAGCAGCGACTGATCGAAGCCCGTCCCGAGCAAGCCTCCGTCGGCCTGCGCGAACAGCGACTGGGCCAGTTGGTAGCTGCCACCTTCCGCGTAGTACAAGGACTTCTCAAACGGATGTTCCCAGGCGAGCACACGGCTGTGAACGTGGCCGACGTGCGTCGCCACGAACCACGCGCCGAGCCCGAACAGCACAAGCCCGATCAGCGGGAAGGAGAAGCGTCCTGTGGCTACATACAACAGCGCGAGGAACGCCCCGTAGAACATCAGCGATGTGCCGAGCTCGCGCGTGAGCAGTAGCGTCGCCATCGCCGCGCCCCAAACCACCAGCATCGGTCCGAACTGCTTCATCGGCGGGAACGTGAGGCCGAGTACGCGTCTTCCCGCGGTGACGAGAATCTGGCGGTTGTCGCGCAGATAGCTGGCCAGGAAGATCACGATCGCGACCTTCGCGAGCTCGGCCGGCTGGAAGGAGAGCGAGCCGAAATGGATGTCCAGATATGCGCCGTTGACCTGCTCGCCGATCACCGGAAAGCGCGGCAGCACCGCCATCGCGATTCCGACCGCCGCGATCGTGTAGCGGTAGCGCTCGAGCACGCCCACACCCCTGCGTCTCAACCACACGATCGTGACGGCGAACAGGACCAGCCCGACAACCATCCACAACGCCTGCTGGCGTGCCAGCGATGGGTTGATCCGGTAGATCATCACGATCCCGACACTCGCAAGCGTCGCCGCGAGCGGGAACAGGTAGGGATCCGCGTGGGGCAGCGCGAAGCGAATCACCAGATGCGCGGCCAGACACAGGCCCAGAAACAGCGCGCCGTATGTCAGCGACAGGTTCGAGGCATGGTTGAGCGTGACATTGGTCGAGGCGCTCGTCGAGTTGTTCTGCTGCTGGACGAAGATCGCGGTGAAGCCTGCTGTGACGAGCAGCGCCGCGGGAATCAGACCCAGTAGCTCGCGGTTGCGGGGCCCAAGCACTGGCCGAGCCTAGCGACACGCGCGGCGCACGTGGGCCGCTGCCGGGCGCCGCGATCGATCCGCGTGGCGACATGTCAAGCCAGAGCGCCCACCGCCGATCGAGAGCGCCCGAGCGACGCCGGCTGCCTCAGCTCCTCGCGCCTGCCGCTGCGCCGTCGAGCGCCGCGTTGACGAGCGCGTCGGCCGGCGCGTTCTGCGCGCGCGGGACCGAGCGGATCTTCCAGGCGCCAAAGCCGCGCAAAGCCGCCATCGCCTCGCTGTGAAGCGGGCGCATCGCTGCGTGCTTGACCTTGTAGAGCCCCTGCACCTGCTTGGCGATCAGCTCGGAGTCGTTGACGACCTCGACCTCGGTCGCTCCAAGCGCGCACGCACGCGCCAGGCCCAGCAGCAGGGCGCGATACTCGGCGACGTTGTTGGTAACCGTGCCAAGCAGCTCAGACGCCTCGTCCAGGACCTCTCCAGAGGGCGTGGAGACGATGCTGGCGGCGGCTGCCGGCCCAGGGTTGCCGCGCGATCCGCCATCGACGTGTACGACAACCTTCATGTGGAAGCTAGGAGCCGTCGGCAAGCGGCGGCAGATCGCCCGCCACACGAGCGCGACGGCGGTCACGAATCACGCGACGCTGCAAGTCTGCCTCGGAGGCTTTCGAGCCACGCGCGCGGCGGTCTGACTCGCGGCGATCGATTATGACCGTCACGTTCTCATCGTTCTCATAGTGCTTGACGAGCTTCGGATAGAGCTCGTCGGCCAGAGGCTTGGGCACGACGCAATAGATCATCGTGGTAGATCGTACTGCGCGTTCGAACGCTCAGCGAATCTCGACCAGCGGCGTGAGCTCGCCGTGCTCGTCGGTAGCCACGTTCCCGAGCCGGTCCTCCTCGGGGAGCTCGTCGAGCTCCATCCCCTGCGCGATGAGCCGCGACCCGGCGGCCTCGTCGCCAAGATCGACCTCGTAGCGATACCAGCACAGCTCCCAGGCGACCACGATCGCAACAGTGCTACCGGACTCCTCCAAAGCTCGCGCAGTGACCGACGGAGCGCCAAGCGAGCGAGCGACACCCGCGACACGTCGTGGCTGCTCGCCCGCGTTGAAGACCTCGAGTGCCCGAGCAACCTTCAATTCGCCGCTCGTGAAAGCGACATGCGTCGGCTCATCCGCGTGCGCGGACCAACCCCGATCGAGATCGTGAGTCTGTGGCTCGGAGCTGCCCTGGACAAAACCGTCGGGCTCCATACTCCACGCGCCAACCTCTGCCTCGCCGGCGGGCGCGGAATCGATGTACAGCTCCTGCTCATATGGCTCCGCGCGCTCGATCGCACCACCGTCCAGAAACTCGTAGAGACCACCCTCGCGTGGCGTGCCGTCCTCGGCGCCCGCGGCGCCGGGAGCCGGATGAGTCGTCTCACGACGCAGCGGCACCTCCACCGGGTCGCGCCGCTGGCGCAACCGTCCGAACAGCGAGCTCGCACGCCGCCCACGAGTCGGGCGAACGCTGGAATCGTGACTGTCGGCCTCACGCAGCCAACCCTCCGCGGCGGCCCGCTGGACGCACAGCTCGCACACGGTGCGACGCTGCCCGCCGGCGAGAAACACGTCAGGGCTCTCACCCCGGAGCAGGCTCCTGCCGCATACGTCGCAGGCGACCACGGGGTGCGAAGTGACTATCGCGCGAGCGGCCATCCGTCTCCTAGGTTAGCCGGACGGGCGCAACGGCGCGGCGCGCCCTACTCGTCAAACGAGCCGTCTTGCATGTGCCCGCGTAGTCGCAGCACGGCCTTCGTGTGAAGCTGGGAGATGCGCGACTCGGTGACGCCGAGGACCTCGCCGATCTCGCGGAGCGTCAGATTCTCGTAGTAGTAGAGCGCGATCACGAGCTTCTCGCGCTCGGGGAGCGAGGCGATCGACTCGGCGATGCGGTCCTTCAAGTCGCCGACATCAAGCGCACGAGAAGGATCGGGCGCGTTGGGATCCACGATCGTGTCCATCAACGAGACCTGGTCGCCGCTGGAATCGGAGACCGTCCACAGCTCATCCAGCGCCGCCACCGAGGAATGAGAGATCGCGAGCAGCGACTCGTGGAACTCGGGCACCGTGAGGCTCAGCTCGGCGGCCATCTCCTCGTCGTTGGGACTGCGCTGCAAACGGTGCTCGAGCTTGGTGTTGGCCCGCTCGATCTCTCGCGCCCGAGCGCGCACGCTACGGGGAACCCAATCGATCGAGCGCAGCTCGTCGATGATCGCGCCCTTGATGCGCGTGATCGCATAGGTCTCGAACTTGATCTCCCGCGAGATGTCGAAGCGCTCGATCGCCGAGATCAACCCGACAAGCCCGTAGGAGACCAGGTCGGCCTCCTCGACATGCGGAGGCAGACCGGCCGCTGTGCGGCCGGCCACATACTTGACCAACGGTGAGTAGGCGACGACCAACCGCTCGCGTGCGCGAGGGTCGTTCTCGGACTTATAGCGCCGCCACAGTTCGCGCAGCTCGATCGCTTTGACGTTCGTCTCCAGGGTCTTCTCCCGCCGATCAGGCCCGAGGGTGACTGCGCGCATAGGCGCTTCTGAGTCTGGCGGACTCTACCCGAGTGTAGACCTGCGTGGTGGAGATGCTCGAATGCCCGAGCAGCTCTTGGATCGTACGCAGGTCCGCACCGCCGTCGAGCAGGTGGGTGGCAAAGCTGTGGCGCAGCGCGTGCGGGGAGAGTCCGCCCTGCACTCCTGCCCGTGTCGCATGGGCGCGCAGACGTCTGCGCACATCGCTGGTGGACAGCCGCCGGCCGGTGCGACTGAGAAACAGGGCGGCCTGCTCGCGGTCGGCTCCTGGCGAGCTCATGGGACTCGCCTCCCCATTCGCGGCACCGGTTGTCGGAGTAGGAGCGAGCGCGGGGCGGACAAGCGCGGGACGAGCCCGCTCTAAATATGCCCGCACTGCACCCAGTGCGACCTCGCCGGCGGGGACAAAACGTGTCTTTGAGCCCTTGCCCTCGACGCGCAGTTGCTCGGCCTCGTGGTCGACGTCGGAAAGGTCCAAAGAAACGATCTCCTCAGCACGCAGGCCGCAGGCGTAGGCGAGCTCGAACAGCGCGCGATCGCGCAATTGCAAAGGACCATCGGCGGGGATGCTGTCAAGCAAGCGGGCCATCTCAGGCGCCTTCAGCACACGCGGCAGATAGGACCCGCGACGAGGTGTAGAGAGCAGATCGGCGGGACTCTGCTCGATGTGCCCGTGCTCGCGCTGACTGCGAAACAGCGCTCGGATCGCGGCGAGCTTGCGAGCGTTGGTGGTAGCCGAGAGGCCCCGCTCGGAGAGACGAGCGATATAGCGACGAATGTCGCGCACACAAACACTCTCGGGCGCCAGCTCGCGAGCGTCTGCCCACGCACCGAACTGCAGAGTGTCGATCGCGTATGCCCGACGCGTGCGGGGAGCGGCGTTGGTGCGACGCAGGTCCTCATCGAGCTGGGCCAGCGCGTCCATCCATGACGCGCTGAGCGGCGGAGCCTGCTCTGCCCTCGCGGCGCTCATCGTGACTCCCGCCGCGCTTCTGGGCTGACTGCTCGTTTGGGCACGACCTAAAGTTCGCCGTCGCAGGCCCCGCGCCCTGCCAGGACGCGACCGGCCGTGCTCAGCGGTTGCCGGCCAACGTCGACGAATCGGCTTTCGCAAGAACGGGCTCCAGCAGCCGCGCGAGCTCGATCCAGTCGTGAGCGGCGATGACATCCTCAACCTCACAAAGCTCCGCGTTCCAGGGGTGCAGGATCGTGGCGGGCGCGATGCCACGCTCGATCGCCGCACCGATATTGAGTGGGCTGTCGTCGATCAAGATGTCAATGTCAAGCTCCACGCAACGGCTCACCTTGTCAAAGGAGCAGCAAAGATCGTCGAAGGGAAGCCCCAGCTTCTGAAGCCACGCGGCGGTGGGCGCGGCACACGCGTTGGAGCGGTGGCTCGTTATGTGGATGAAATGCCCCTCCTCGCTCCACGCGCGGATCGCCTCGACCGCGCCCGGATAGGGACGACCGGCAAGGATCGTCTCCTCGCTGTGGCTCTCCTCGATGCACAGCTGCAACTGATCGGGGCGCAGGCGTGTGATGCCCCACGTGAACTGCTCCTCATAGGGCAGCTCGATGCCAAAGCGACGCCTTGAGATCTCCGAGAGAATGTCCCAATAGTGGTGCAGGGTCGAGTCGACATCGATGGCGATGCGCATTAGAGAGTAGATTATTGGTTGATGAGCGCGGTTGACACTCAGCCCAGGGAGGACCTTCGTCGGTCCTACGGACCGGAGGGACGCTCCAGCTGGTTGGACGTCGACTGGCGCGAGCATCAGCGCTGGGTGGCGGTGGCCGGTACACCGATCAACACGATCGACATGGGCGAAGGTCCCGCGATCGTGTTCGTGCACGGCTTGTCTGGCTCCTGGCCGAACTGGCTCGAGCAGCTGCCCGTGTTCGCACGCGACCACCGGGTGATCGCGATGGACCTGCCGGGCTTTGGCCACTCGCCGATGCCGCAGGAGAAGATCACGATCTCCGCGTACGCGCGCCTACTCGACGGGCTGCTCGAGCACCTTGGCGTGAGCGCGGCCACGTTGGTCGGCAACTCGATGGGCGGGTTCGTCTCCACCGAGCTCGCGATCGCCTTTCCCCAACGAGTGGAGCGCCTGGTGCTCGTGTCGGCGGCGGGGATCAGCACCTACCGTCACCCGGGCGTCGAGCGCGCCGAGCCCTACCTGCGCCGCCTCGCGCCGATGGTGGCGGCGTACACCGGGTGGACAGCCGCGCGCTCGGACTGGGTGACGCGCCGGCCGGGATTGCGCAACTTGACGCTGGGGTTTGTCACACGCCATCCAAACCGGCTGCCGGCGGCGCTTGCCGCCGAGCAGTTGCGCGGGGCCGGCAAGCCCGGGTTCATGCAGGCGCTACAGGCCAACATCGAGTACCCAATCGAGGAACGCCTGCCTGAGATCGCATGCCCGACACTGATCGTGTGGGGCGCGGAGGACAAGGTGATCCCGGTGGCGGACGCGAACGTGTTCGAGCGGCTGATCCCGAACTCGCGCAAGGCGATCTTCGAGGACACCGGCCACATGGCGATGCTCGAGCGGCCCGCGTCGTTCAACGAGCTGCTCGGCGAGTTCGTCTCCGAGTAGCGCTGAGACAGGCTCTAGCTCGTGACGGCGCCTTCGGCGGCCGAGCCCACGAGCTTCGCGTACTTGCGGATCGCCACATCGATGTGCTCATCCGCACGCGGCGGCTGTTTGTAAGCTGAGAGCCGCTCGGCGATCTGCGCGTCTGTGAGTGCGACGTCAATGCGACGAGCTTCGACGTCGATCGTGATCTCATCGCCGTCGGCAAGCGCACCGATCGGCCCGCCGCGCACTGCCTCTGGGGCTACGTGGGCAGCCATGAAACCATGCGTCGCGCCAGAGAAGCGCCCGTCGGTAATCAGTGCGACGCTCTCCCCCAGTCCCTCGCCGACGATCGCGGCGGTGACGGAGAGCATCTCGCGCATACCCGGACCGCCCGCCGGACCCTCGCCGCGGATCACGACCACGTCTCCCTCGGATATCTCGTGAGCGAGCACCGCGGCCATCGCTGGCTCCTCTCCGTCGAACACACGTGCGGGGCCGGCGTGATGACGACGCTCGTGACCGGCGAGCTTGACCACACAGCCATCCGGTGCCACGTTGCCACGCAGGATCGCAAAGCCCCCTGTCGGCTTCAGCGGATCGGAGAGCGGCCGCACAACGCGCTGCCCGGGTGTCTCCCGCGCCTCGGCGGCGTGCTCGGCGATCGTGCGCCCTGTGACGGTGATCGCCTCACCGCGCAGGATGCCGACTTCCTGTAGACGGCGGATCACCAGCGGCACGCCACCCGCCTCATACAGATCTGTCGCCACATACTGGCCACCGGGCTGCAGATCGCACAGCAACGGAGTCGCATCGGAGATCCCGTCGAACTCCTCGATCGACAGCGGCACACCCATTTCGCGTGCGACGGCCAGCAGATGCAACACGATGTTGGTGGAGCCGCCACTCGTCGCACCCGCCGCGATCGCGTTCTCGAGTGCCGGCTTTGTGATGATCTGTCTTGGAAGCAGCCCTTTGCGCAAGACATCCATCACAAGCTCGCCACACTGCACCGCCACCTGCAGCTTGCGCCCGTCCTCGGCCGGCACCATCGAGGAGCCTGCCGGCGAGATGCCGAGCACCTCGAAGGCCATTGCCATCGTGTTGGCGGTGAACTGTCCACCGCACGCGCCCGCGCCCGGCGAGGCGACCTCCTCCAGGTCGTGCAGCTCTTGCTCGGTGATCTTGCCTGCGGCATAGGCCCCGACGGCCTCGAATACCTGTTGGATGGTCACGTCCTGGCCCTTGTAGTGGCCGGGGCGGATCGAGCCGCCGTAGAGCATCAGCCCCGGTATGTCCAGGCGCGCGAGCGCCATCACCGCGCCGGGGATCGTCTTGTCGCAACCGGTGATGACCACCAGCGCGTCGAACGCGTGGGCTGAGGCGACCAGCTCGATCGAGTCGGCGATCAGCTCCCGGGAGACGAGCGAGGCGCGCATCCCCGAGGTGCCCATCGTGATGCCGTCGGAGATCGCGATCGTGTTGAGTTCCATCGGCGTGCCGCCTGCGGCACGAATGCCCTCCTTGACCTTCGCGGCGAGCACACGATTGTTGAAGTTGCATGGCATCGTCTCGATCCACGAGTGAGCGACCCCGACGATCGGCTTGGCGAGGTCCTCGGCGGTGTAGCCGATCCCATGTAGATAAGCGCGTGCCGCGGCCCGCTCGGGGCCCTCGGTGAGCGCACGCGAGCGATGCTTGACGTCGAAGGGGCTTTCAGTGCTCACAGCGCCGGAACACTACCGGCGTGTAGCGAAGCACGCTCGCGCGACACGACGCGCTGGAGTGGCTCCTCTGCCGCGCCGGCACCCGCACGCTCACGCTCCCAACAGGACAGGCGCGTGAGATCGCGGCGTACCCGCACGAGGTCGATCTGACGACCGGGCAGGTGCATGTTGGCCTGCTCGATCAGCGAGCGCTCGTCCGCGGTGAGGGCCATCCACTTGGCGAGCACGTCGTCCGCGGCCGGCAACATCGAACTGCCGTATGGACGCGTGCGATCGGGAAACTCGACGCAGTACTCACCCAGTACCCGCTCGGAGCGCGGATCGTAGGCGAGGATCGGCTCGTGAGGGTAGAGCAGGTATGCGCACGGGTTCGCCGCGACAGCCCCCGTCACGCGCAGGAAGCCCAGCTCGCGGTACATCGCCCACTCCTCCTCGTTCACGCACGAGTGCAGCAACGCTCTGGCGCGCTGCTCGGCGCGCAGTTCGCGACCGGGGTCATAGCCTTCTGCGAGGACCGGCTCGGGTCGAGCCCCGACGCGCACAAGGAGCGCCCGCCGCACCCGTGGAAGCGATTCCCGCAAGGTCGGCAGAGCGATCACCCACAGCAGCGCGACCAGCACGAGCCCAGAGGTGCCGAGCGCGAGCGGCATGGGACGCTAGGAGGCCGCCCCAGCCGTACCCCGGGTGCGCCCGATCGTGCCAACTGGATGTTTGAGCGCCGAGGCCATCAGCGCCCGCCCGCGGCGCGCGGAAAGAAGATCACACGCTCGGCATCGGCGGGGATCTCCTCGAAGGTTTTGACGAGCTCCGCCTCGCGACGCCCCACGGTGCTGCTCGTGGGCACCGCGGCCCACATGCCCGCATCCAGCTCGCGACGGAACGCGGCCAGCAGCTCGGCGTGTTGCTCGGGCACAGCCACGTCGCCCTCTGCGAGCACCACATCGCCATGTCCGGGCTTGACGCGCAGCAACTTCATAGCCATCGATTATGGCAAACCCGCCAAGCGCGACCAAATGCTCGGCGCAGCCCGCGCGCGAGGATCGCACAGCCACGCAGCCCGGCGCGATCGACGCTCTCGCCCGTCTCCCGGCACCCATGTTTGGACACGCCTCGGGCGTTGCCTATCGACGGCGCAACCCCTCCAAGCCGATCACGTCGACCGGGCCCGAGCCCTCGCCGATGTCGCGCAACCCGCCGGCGACCGCCGCGCCGGTGATCGCGCGGGCGGCGAATGCGGCCTGCAGCGGGGCGCGACCGAGCGCGAGCTGCGCAGCCAGAATCGAAGAATGAGTGCACCCAGAGCCGTGTGCTGTGCCATCGGGGTGGCGCTCCCCGGGGATGCTCGTGATCTGCTCGGGGGCCTCGGAGTCGAGGAACAGGTCGACCGCCTGTGCACGGTGTCCGCCGGTGAGCACGACTATGCGCGGTCCCAGCGCAAGCACAGCACGAGCAAGCTCCTCGGCTTCCAGCTCATCCCCGCCATCCTCGGGCCTGGTGGCTTGCGCATGCGCGGGCCTGGTGGCTTGCCCATCCGGGGGCCTGGTGGCTTGCGCATGCGCTTGGCCGGCGAGCGCACGCGCCTCGGGGACGTTCGGTGTGAGGACGGTGGCGCGCGGCAATATCTCGGAGATCAACGCACTCTGGGCTTCTGGGTCCAGCAACCGCGCACCGGACTCCGCGACCATCACCGGATCGACCACCACGGGCGTACCCACGGGAAGCTCATCGAGCGCTCGCGCGACCGCGTGGACGATCTCGCTGTCGGCGAGCATCCCCACCTTGACGGCGTCAACGCCAATGTCCTTGACCACCGCCCGCACCTGCGCGAGGACGACCTCGGCGGGAACCGGGTGGATCGCGCTCACCCCGAGCGTGTTTTGCGCTGTTATTGCGGTGATCGCGCTCATCCCATGCACCCCACAGCGAGCGAAGGCCTTCAGGTCGGCCTGGATGCCGGCCCCACCGCCAGAGTCCGAGCCAGCGATCGTGAGCGCGCGTGGTGTGTGGGTGAGATCGGGCATGACGGCTATCCAGGTGATCACGGCGCGGCCGGTCATCGGCGAGCGCTAAGGACATTCTTGCGCTCCACAAGCATTCGCCGACCATGGCCGGCCCACGACACTGTGCGTCAGGTCACCGGTAAACGCTTGCGCGCGGGGAAGATCGCGTAACTGCCGACCGCGGTGACGAGCAGGCGACCGTCCTCGTGGCGCACCTCGCCGCGCAGCACCGCGTTGGAGCGATTGCGTCGATCCAGCGTGCACTTGCACACGACCTCGCCCTGAACGGCGGTCTGGATGTAGTTGATCGCGATGTTGATCGTCGCGATGTGCTCCTCCTCGGTGGTCTGCACCCACAGCGTCGAGCCCATGCAGTAGTCGATCAGCCCATAGGTGACCACCCCGGAGAGCAGGCCACCGGCGTTGATCAGCTCCGGCCTGATCTCCAGGCGAACGGTGTCGGCGCTGTCCCAGCGCATTCCCATGAAGCCACTGACGCCGTCGATGCCAAATTTTCCAGCCCTATTCGCGCGTGTGTCTTCCGAGTCCGGTCGCTCGGGCGCTGCTGGCGGTTTAATCGACATCGGCGTGAAGGCTATGGCAGCGAGGCTCACCGTGCTGCGCTCCCGGTCCCCACGAGCAAGGTGCTCCCCGACCCCTACGAGCAAGGATTTTTATCAGCCGGATTGCAAATTGGCACATTTGTGTGCTTTACGGCACATTTTTTGTCCTAGATTCGCGAGATGTCCGCCGCGAGCTCCGCCTCCCCCGGTGTCCCTCTCCCCAGTGATGGCCGCCGCGCCCTGGGCAAACTCGGCGAGGATCTCGCCGTCGGTCATTTCCGCCGACTCGGGTTCGTCGTGGTCGCACGAAACGTGCGCACCCGCCATGGTGAGATCGACTTGATCGCATTCGACGGGCGTGCCCTCGTCTTCGCGGAGATCAAGACAAGACGCGCGAGCAACCGCCGCAGGGGCCTGTGCCCGGAGGATCAACCGTTGGCATGGCTGAAGTTCAGCCAGCGCGCACGCCTGAAGCGACTGGCGTGCTCGTGGCTATATGAGAACACTCACGCGCGCCCAAAGGCCCACACGATCCGCTTCGACGCCGTGGGGGTCATAGTCGACGGCGCCGACAAGCTACTGCGCCTCGATCACATCGAGGGGGCTTGGTGAGCTTGCAGCCACGAACGAGCAGACGATCAGCATGAGCGCCAAGGGCGATTTCAAGAAGATCGTGCGCCGTGCTGAAATCCAAGGCTGGCGTGTTGAGAAGCGCAAGGAGTACTGGTTGTTCTTTCCTCCCGACCCGCGCGAGAAACCGTGCAAGCTGGCTGGAACGCCGTCGTCATCAAGATCGCTTGCGAACTTTCTCGCGTGCATGAAGCAAAAGGGGTATAAGAGATGATCATGGAGTACCGGACCTGGACATCTGTCGCCGATATGCCGTTCAGCGACGAAGCCAAGTGGTTGCCGCTCACGAGACAGCTGGAGCGCGCACATCCCGAGTTGGGTCCAGTCTTCTCCTGGGAGGATGACGGAGCAATGGTGGTAATCCTCGCGAGCGACGAGCCAGACCCTGCCACTGCCGCAGAGGCGGCAACGCGTGTCGTCAGCGCAGGCCTGCATTCAAGTGGTCTCGCCGACCGCTTCCCGACCGTCTTCCAGGTCGAGCCAGCCGCCGATCTACTGTCTGTTTAGCGCGCCAACGCCCGCACAGGTTAGAGCGCGAGCTGTCGGTAGGCCGTCGACTGGAAGGACATGCGATGCAGCGGAGAGACGCCCTGGCGTCCAATCGCTTCGCGGTGCACCGGGGTTGAGTAGCCGACATGCTCGGCAAAGCTCCAACCTGGATGCAGCTCATCGGCGTGGTGCATGTAGCGATCACGCGTGACCTTCGCGACGATCGAGGCGGCCGCGATCGCGGCGCTGGTGGCATCGCCGCCTACGATCGGTCGCTGCGGACGCTCGAACCGTGGCACGGCGAAGCCGTCAATCAGACACTCGACATCCCCCTCGACATCGCGCGTGACACCCCGTATAGCGTCACGCAACGCCGCAAGATTCGTCTTGTGCAGCCCGCGCGAGTCGATCCCGCTCACACAACGCGAGACTACCGTCACCCTCATTGCGGTGCAGAGCACGAGCGGATACAGCTCCTCGCGCGCCAGTGCGGTGTGTTGCTTTGAGTCGTTGAGCGCACCGAGGGCACGCAGCTCGCGGGTGGTGAGCCGGTCGTAGTCAAACAGCACTCCCGCGGCGACGAGCGGACCCGCCAAACAGCCACGGCCGGCCTCATCCGCACCCGCGACCAAGGGCACCCCGAACCGTCGGTCGAAAGCGAACAAGCGCTGCCCACTCGAGCCTGCGCGCTTCCGACGACGCGTCGAGCGCTTTGAATACGGTGCCCTGGAAACCGCCGCCGGGAGCGAGGAGCTCTCAGAGGGTGCCGATGCGATCGGGAGGCCAGTAGGTGAAGAAGGCCTGCCCGATGATCCAGCTTGTGGGGACGGGTCCCCAGAACCTACTGTCGTCAGATTCGCCACGATTGTCCCCCATCATGAACCAATGACCGGCGGGAATCTTGATCGGCGTGGGGAAGTTGCACTCTGAGCTGCTTCCGCAGGGAGTGATGTAGGAATCGCTCTCACGCTTGCCGTTGACATACGCGTGACCTTCCTTGATGTACAGCGTGTCGCCCGGACCGGCCACCACCCGCTTGATGAAGTTCACGCTTGCCTCTTGGGGCTCCGGCGCATCGCAGGCGGCGCCACCAGGAGTGACCATGTGCGGAGCCGGCCCACACACCTGCTGTTCTGCGTCCTTTGGCGGATGGAACACCATGATCTCACCGATTTTGGGTTCGCTGAAGTGCATCCCTATGCGATCCACAAGCACCCTTTGGCCGACCTTCAGCGTCGGTTCCATCGAGCGGCTCGGGATCTTGTAGGGCTTGACGATGAACGCTTGAATGGCGAGCGCCAGTCCGACCGCCACCAGCACTATCACCGCCAACTCGACGATCGAGTTGAGTCTCGACTTCGGAAGATCCTTGTCCTCGGCGCCCTTGGCCGAGGGGCCGGCGGGTGTCACGCGGGCGTTTCGCCGGCGGAAGCATCGCCGGCGTCGGAGGGGGAATCGGCCTGATCGGTGTTCTCAGCGGATGTGCCGGCGCCACCTCCAGCCTCATCCTGCGTCGCTGATGCGTCCGCGCCGTCGGGTCCCCCCTCGCCCGGCTCGGACAGTGACGCGGCAGGCGCCGAGGACTCATCCTCGCCCTTCTGCCGAATCTCAGTGCTCTCGGCATCGATACTCCCTGCAGACTCCGTGCCCTCCGCGTCGAGGATCGTCTCCTCAGCCGTCGCGCCGTCTGCGTCGGTCGCGCCCGTAGGCTCATACAACAACCCAGACTCGACGATCTGCTCAGGGCCGGTGTAGCGACGCTCGCGCACACGTGCACGCTTACCGACACGATCGCGCAGGTAGTAGAGCTTGGCGCGACGCACATCTCCTCTGGCCGCCACCTCAATCCGCTCGATCTTTGGCGAGTGCACGGGGAACATACGCTCGACCCCCACTCCGAAGGACTGCTTGCGCACGGTGAACGTCTCACGCGCCCCATGTCCCTGACGCTTGATCACAACGCCCTCGAAAACCTGGATGCGCCGACGGGTGCCCTCGATCACCTGGAAATGCACCTTCACGCGATCGCCCGGCGCGAAGTCGGGGACGCGGCGCAGCTGCGCACGCTCGATGTTTTCGATAACGGTGCTCATGGCAAAAAGAAGGCGTCGTGTGAGCGGGAGTCGCTGCACAGACCGACGCGCCCGCGAATGGTAGCGAACACCGCTGTCTTAGGCGCAACCACCCTCCCCGCGTAGTTTGCTCTGCTGAGCACGCCACTTGCGTATGCGCTCATGATGACCCGAGAGCAGGATCTCCGGCACCTGCCAGCCGCGATACTCGGCGGGGCGCGTGTAGTGGGGATACTCGGGATCACCGTCGAGCACCTCGCTGAAGGACTCCTCAACGACCGACTCGACATGCCCGAGCGCTCCGGGGAGCTTGCGCAGGACCGCATCGCAGACGACCATCGCCGCCGGCTCCCCGCCGGACAGCACATAGCGTCCGATCGACAGAGTCTCGCTTGCGAAATGCTCGATGATCCGCTCGTCAAAGCCCTCGTAGCGCCCACACAGCAGGGTCAGCGCCGGCTCCGCCGCCAGTTCACCCACATACTGCTCGTCCAGCACTCGTCCACCTGGGGCGAGTGCGATCACGCGACGGTCCTCGCGCACACGCGTGCCATCGATCCCGTAGTGGGCACTCAACGCGGCGTCCATCGCATCGACACGCAACACCATGCCGGCCCCTCCCCCGAATGGCGTGTCGTCTACCTGTCCGCCACCCAGCGGCGTGTGCTCACGGAAGTTCACGCACTGCACGCGCGAGCCGCTGTCGAGCACGTTGCGTACATGACGCTGGGCCTTGAACCACTCGAACCACTCGGGGAACAGCGTGAAGATGTCGATCTCCACAGCTACTCCGCCAAGAAGCTCATGTCGACATCGATCCGTCGCCCGGCAACATCGACTTGACGGATCGCGTCTCGCACCATCGGCACAAGCAGATCACCCGCTGGGCGCCACGCATCGTCGGCGCCGGGGTTTTCGAGCCTCACTTCCAATACCTCGCACGATGGCAGCTCCATGAGCCGCACAACGCGTCCAACGTGGCGCTCGCCGTCCACCACCTCGCAGCCCTCCAGCTCACTGGCCCACCACTCTCCATCGACGAGTGGTGGAGCATCGGCGATATCGACCATCATGTCGAGTCCGCGCATCGCCTCCGCCGCGCCGCGATCCTCCACCCCCTCAAGGCGCACGATCGGATGCTCGTCGGTCCCGGCACGCCTGATGACCTCCGCCGTGCGACCGGCCACCATGACGGTGGCCCCGAGTGTGAGCAGGCGCGAGCGAGCGCCAGTCACATAGAAGCTACCGTCCAGACCGTGGGCGCGACCCACGCGACCTGCCGACACCGCATCGGCGTCGTTGCCGCTCCGTCGCGGAGGCTCACCCGCGGCGCTGCTCACCTCAATCGACTATGTCGAGGAGCACGCGGCGCTTCTCGTTCACAGCCGCTGCCTTGACGACCGTCCGCAGTGCGTGCGCGGTACGCCCGCCGCGGCCGATCACCTGGCCATAATCGCCGTCTGCCACGCACAGCTCGAGCACGATCGTCCCGTCGTCCTCCTCGAACTGCTCCACCGACACCTCTTCGGGGTGGTCGACCAGTCCTTGCGCCAGATACTCCAGAAGCTCTCTCATGGTCTCGGAGGACATCCGCTGCAGCCCCTCATTGCGGGCAATCACACTCTTGCGTCACGAGCGTCCAGGGGGGTCGATGAGCATGCTGGCCGATCGGAGATCCGTCGATCTCCGATCGGTAAGGACGCAGCGAGTGCAGTGTGCTGTGCACATAAGCGAGCGAGGACGCTGTATCGCGCCGCTCAGCGGCCACCCTGGCTGATGCCCTGGATACGCAAGAGCTTTGCAACCGTGTTCGACGGCTGGGCGCCACGCGCAAGCCAGCTTTTTGCCCGCTCCTCGTCGATCACGATCGTGGAGGGGTTCGTCTGAGCGTTGTAGTGGCCGATCGTCTCGATTACGCGACCATCTCGGGGAGAGCGCTGATCGGCAACAACCACGCGCCACACCGGATTCTTTCTTGCGCCCACTCTCGTGAGCCTAAGCCTTACCGACACGGTTTCCTCTCTGAGTGCTTACCAGTCCAGCCTGAGAGCTTAGACGGTTCAGGTTCCTGGCGGGATCGGCGGTGGCGATCGACCTCACCGGACCTCAGCACCGAACCCGTCAGCGTGCTTGGCGCATCAATGCACCCACGTCCGGCATCTTGCCGCGACCGACCTGCTTCATCACCTTGCGCATCTGGCCGAACTGCTTGACGAGTTGGTTAACCTGCTGCACATTGGTTCCCGAGCCGCGGGCGATACGAAGCCTGCGCGAGCCCTTGATCAACTCTGGGCGGCTTCGCTCCTCGGCGGTCATCGAGAGGATGATCGCCTGGATGCGATCGAGCTCACGCTCGTCTACCTTCAGGTTTTTCAGCTGCGCTCCCGCGAAGCCCGGAATCATGCCGAGCACATTCGTGAGCGGGCCCATCTTGCGAACGGTCTTCAGCTGGTCCAGGAAATCGTCGAGACCGAACTCGTTGCGGCGCAACTTGCGCTCGAGCTCGACCGCCTGGGTCTCGTCGAACTGACGCTCGGCCTGCTCGATCAGGCTCATCACGTCGCCCATGCCGAGGATCCGCTGGGCCATGCGGTCGGGATGAAAGCGCTCGAACCGATCGAGCTTCTCTCCTGTGGAGGCAAACAGGATCGGCTTGCCCGTGACCGCCTTGACCGACAGCGCCGCGCCACCACGAGCGTCGCCGTCGAGCTTGCTCATCACGACGCCGTCGAATTGCACCGCGGCAGCGAACTGCTCGGCGACGTTGACCGCGTCTTGGCCTGTCATCGAGTCCACCACGAGCAGCACGTTGTGCGGTTTGACGGCATCGCGAATCTTCACCAGCTCAGCCATCAACACCTCATCGACGTGCAGGCGTCCGCTGGTGTCGACTATCAGCACGTCCTTGCCCTCTTCGCGAGCGCGCTCCAAGGCCCAGGCGGCGATCTCCACCGGGTCGCGGTCGGGGTGGGTGGGATCTCGGTGATATACCGAAGCGCCCGCTTGAGCGCCTACCTTCACAAGCTGGTCAACCGCTGCAGGGCGATACACGTCGCAAGCTGCCAGCGCCACCGAGGAGGAGTGCTCCTCGCGCAGGTAGCGCGCCAGCTTCGCTGTGGCCGTCGTCTTGCCCGAGCCTTGCAGGCCGGCCATCAGGATCACTGTGGGAGGTCGCGGTGAGAAGCTCAGGCCACCGGCAGCGCCGCCCATCAATTCAGTCAGCTCATCGGCGATGATCTTCACGACCTGCTGGCCTGGGTTGAGCTTGCCGACGATCTCGGCGCCCAGGCAGCGGTCCTTCACGTCGCTGGTGAAGCGCTTGACAACCTTGAAGTTGACGTCCGCCTCCAGCAGCGCGAGACGGATCTCGCGCATCGCGGCGTCGATGTCCTTCTCGGTGAGCGTTCCCCGCTGGCGCACGTCGCCCAACGTTGCTTGCAGCTTCTCGGCGAGGGAGTCGAACATCAGATCGTCAATTCTCGCAGCCAAGCGCGCAAGCGCCGCGCGAACGCTCGCGCACAGCCGCGGCGGAGCGCGCCCGTACCTGTCTCACAGCGTCAATCGCGCTCTGCGACGCCCGCGGACGGCGGCTGCTGCCCAGAGCGTCGCGCAAGCGCCTCGCCGATCCCACCGAACGCCTCGGCGAACTCCGAGGGGATCACGAACACCTTGTTGGAGTCGCCTTCGGCAAGCGAGGGCAGCATCTGCAGGTATTCGTAGCTGAGTAGCTCGCGCGAGGGTTTGCCCTCATGGATCGCTTTGAACACCGTGTCGATCGCCTTGGCTTCGCCCTCGGCGCGCAGCACCGCGGCCTGACGGTCGCCCTCGGCGCGCAGCACCACGGCCTGCTGTTGACCTTCGGCGGTGAGGACCTGGGCCTGCTTCTCGCCTTCGGCGGTGAGGATCGCCGCGCGACGGTCGCGCTCGGCGCGCATCTGCTTCTCCATCGCCGCCCTGATGTCCTGAGGCGGGTCGACCGACTTGATCTCCACGCGGTTGATGCGGATGCCCCACTTGCCGGTCGCCTCGTCGAGCACCACTCGCAGCTCGGTGTTGACGCTCTCTCGCGCGGTGAGCGTCGCCTCGAGCGAAAGCCCACCGATCACGTTGCGCAGAGTGGTGACGGTCAGCTGCTCGATGGCCTGCAATGGATTGGCGATTTCATAGGTCGCCGAGCGCGGGTCGGTGATCGTGAAGTAGAGCACCGTCTCGATTCCCACGACGACGTTGTCTTCGGTGATGACCGACTGGGGCGCGAAGTTGACGACCTGCTCGCGCAGGTCCACGAGCGGCTTCACGCGATCGATGAACGGGGTGACGATCGTGAGGCCCGGCTCGAGCGTGCGGCTGTAGCGACCGAGCCGCTCCACCACGCCCGCCCGCGCCTGCGGGATCACGCGAATCGTGCGCGCCGCCACGATCAGCGCGAACACGACCACTACGACTATGACGATGAGAGCGACCATGAGGATTGGCTCTTCCTTTCTGCTGGGCTACCGGTCCTGGCCCAGTAAGTGTCTCAGTGCATCACGAGCGCCGTCGCGCCCCTTATTTCGACCACTTCGACTCGTTCGCCCGCGTCGAAGATCTGATCTTCGTCAAAGCTGCGCGCCGTCCACACCTCACCGTCGATCTTCACACAGCCGACGCCCTCGTCGTTGGCGATCCGCTCGAGCACGATCGCCTTGCGCCCGACGAGTGCCGCCGCTCCGGTCCTGATCGCCGGCGGCAGCCTGCGATGGCGACGCGCAACGGGTCGCAGCGTCCCGAACACGATCCCTGAAGCGATCAGAAACACGATCACCGACAGCAGCGCGCCGACGCCCAGCACGCTCACAACCGCGGCCAGCGCCGCCCCCGCGGCAAACGGTGCCAGGTAGAAACCCCCCTGGTGCATCTCGCCCACGCCAAGACCACAGGCGACCACCAACCACACGATCCAAGCATCCATACCTTTGATTATCGCTCAGCGATCAAGGCGCGAGCGAAATCCTCGGGATCGAACGGCCGCAGGTCCTCCAGCTGCTCGCCGATCCCGATCAGCTTCACCGGCAAGTCGAGCTCGCGGGCGATCGCGATCGCGATCCCACCGCGCGCCGTGCCGTCGAGCTTGGTGAGCACGATCCCGCTCACGCCCGCCGACTCGGCAAACATCTGCGCCTGGCGCAACCCGTTTTGCCCGGTCGTCGCATCGACAGTCAGCAGCGTCTCGTGCGGCGCCCCCTCCAGTTGTCTTGCGATCACGCGCCGCACCTTTGCGAGCTCTCCCATCAGGTCGTCCTGGGTGTGCAGCCGCCCGGCGGTGTCGACAATCACCACGTCGATGTCCTTCGCCCGCGCCTGAGCAACCGCCTCAAAGGCAACAGATCCGGGGTCTGAGCCTTCCGGGCCGGTGACGATCTCACAGCCCGCGCGCGCCGACCATCCTTCGAGTTGCTCGGTGGCCGCCGCGCGGAACGTGTCCGCCGCGGCGAGCAGCACGCTCACCCCCAGCTCCTTGCGCAGATGCCAGGCGAGCTTGCCGACCGTGGTCGTCTTGCCGGTGCCGTTGACCCCGACGGCCATGATCACCGTCGGCTTGGCGCGAATGTCGATACGGTCGCGCTCGCTGCGAGCGGTGTCGGCAAGCAGCTCGATCAGCCGCTCGGACAGCGCCTCACCGCTGGTCAGATCGCCTTCGGTGGCTTCGCGCTCGAGCGTCTCCACGACCGAGGCGGTGGCGCTTGCGCCCACATCGGCCATGATCAGCGCCTCCTCCAGGCGTTCCCAGGTGTGCTCGTCCAGCGTCGCAAACAATGTCGCCTGGATCTCCGACCCAAGCGCTTGCCGCGTCTTGGAAAGGTTTTCTCGCAAGCGCTTGAACAATCCACGACGACGCTCGCCCCCCTCCGCGGCTTGCTCGCGCCCGTCAGGGTACGCCTGTGAACCCTCCGGCGCCTGCCCGTTGGCGATGAACAGATCAGACCAGTCGCGTGGCATGAGTTGCCTATCCGACCGGAGCAACTTGCGGCGGGTTCTCCACCGGAGCCACCGGAGATGCGGACTCCTCCTTGGGGAGCCGCCGCGAGAGCACCTTGGAAACACCGTTATCGGCCATCGAGACGCCATACAGCCAGTCGGCGGCCTCCATCGTGCGCTTCTGGTGTGTGATCACGATGAACTGCGCGCGGTTGGCGTAGCGACGCAGCAGCGTGAGGAAGCGATCGAGATTCAGATCGTCAAGCGCCGCCTCGACCTCATCGAGCACGTAGAAGGGGCACGGGCGCGCCAGGAACACTGAGAACATGAATGCAAGCGCGGTCATCGACTTCTCCCCGCCGGAGAGCAGCGACAGCCGCTTGGTGGACTTGCCGGCCGGGGTGATCTCGATCTCGACCCCCAACATCTCCTCGGCCTCCCGCTCGGCTGCCTCGTCCTCGAGCTCCGCGGCAGCCTCCGCGTCTGGTCCCTCGCCATCCTTGGGCGCGGGCTCACCTCCGAGCACCGCCCTCGGCGTCTGCTCGTCCTTGACGAGCCGCAACCGTCCGCTACCACCCGGGAACAGGTCGCCGACGAGCTCCTCGAAGTTGCGCGCAGCCGCGCTGAAGGTCTCGCTGAACGTCTCGTGGATCTGACGGTCGGTTTCGCGGATCACCGCCCGTAGCTCGCGCAGCGCTGTCTCCAGGTCGGTGCGTCGCTCCTCGAGCTCCTCGACGTGTGCGATCGCCTCCGCATACTCCTGCTGTGCGAGCGGATTCACCGGCCCGAGCTGCTCGCGGCGACGAGCCAGGCGCTCCAGGCGCGCACGGAGCGCCTGCTGCTGCTCTTCGGCGAGCTGCTCGACCTCACCCTCGTCCAACGCCAGCTCAAGACGCTCGGAAACCTCTCGTAGCTCCTCGCGAGCCTCGGCCGCCTGGTCGCGCAGGCGCTGCGCGGCCACCTCAGCTCCCGTGACCGCCTCGCCCTCGACCCGCAGCGCTGCCTGGATCTCGGCCTCCTCGCGCGCGCACTCGCGAAGCTCGGCCGATACCTGCTCGCCGGCCGCGCGATCCTCGCTCAACAACGCCTCCAGTTGAGCCAGCAGCCCTGCGATCCCCTCGCCCGCACCGGTGAGCGCCGCGGCAAGACGCTCGGCGCGCGGGGCCAGCTGTAGATCGGCCGCGCGCTGAGCCCGCAAACGCTCTATCCGCCTGGCGCGTTCAACGCGTTCGATCTCCCTGCGCTCCGCCTGCCTGCGCTCGGCCGCAAGCTCACCCTGGAGCTCGGCGCGACGGACCGCCAAAGGGCCTTGCTCGGGCGTGGCCTTGCGCTGCTCGATCAACCACGCCGCTTTGCGCTGTGCCT
The DNA here is from genome assembly GCA_963831725.1 of uncultured Solirubrobacterales bacterium. GTDB lineage: Bacteria > Actinomycetota > Thermoleophilia > Solirubrobacterales > Solirubrobacteraceae > Palsa-744. The sequence goes on along the minus strand of CAWHRF010000004.1, from coordinate 653,894 downwards.
CCTGCGCCTCACCGAGCCGGCGGTCGCTTTCGCGCAGCGCCCCGTCAGCCCGGTCGCGTGCCTCATCGGCCCCACGCAAGCGCTCCAGCGCCTGCTCGACCAGTGCCTTCGTCGCATACTCGCCCGCCACCGCCTGCTCGCTCTGCTCGATCAGCCTGTCGCGCTCGTTGCGACGTGCGAGCACCCGCTCGGCGCCGCCTTCGGCAACCTGGCGCAACTCGCCCCACTGGGCGAACAACACCCGCCCAGAGCGCGTGCTCGCAATCCCGTGGAAATCCTCGCTCAGGTCCTCAAGGCGCTCGACCACCCATGCGTCGGCGAGCAGCTTTCCGGCCAGCTCGAGCACCCCTGTCGACCCCCCGAGGAGATCGATGAGCCTGATCGCCCCCGGCGCCGGCGGCTCACCTGCGCCCGCGTGGGCCTCGCCCTGTCCGTCCTCCTTGCCCTGCCCAACGGACCGCTCCGTCTCGCTCGCGGCCTCCCCGGCCAGCAGCGCTACCCCACCGTCCGGTCCGGCCCTGTCGAGCAGCACACGGGCGCCGTCCATGTCACGCACAAGCGCCCCGTCGAGCCGACCGCCGAGCGCTGCCGCAAGCGCGAGCTCATAGCCGGGCTTCACCTGCAACGCCTCGCTGAGCGCGCGCGGCGCGCCGGCACTCGCGGGGCGGGTGGGATCCGAATTCGCGTGGCTGCGCAGGAACTGATTGGCGGCTGCCAACTCCGCGCCGACCTTCGCTGCCTCACGCCGTGCCGCGTCGGCCTCCGCTTCGGCCTCTCGTAGCGTAACGCGCGCCTGCTCTGAGAGGGCATCGGCTCGCTCGCGCGCCGCACGCGCCGCCTGCGCCTGCTGCTCGAGCTCACCCACGTGCCGCGCGGCCTGCCCGCGCTCCGCTTCGAGCCCCTCGATCTCGCGCTCCTGCTCCTGCTCGCGTTCGCGGTCGAGGCTCGCCAGCTCGGCCTCCAACACGCGCACGCGATCCTCGCTTGCCGCCTCCTCGACCCCAGGCGAATCCGGGCCGCCGGCGCCGTCTGAGAAAGCGCGCTCGAGCGCTCCCAGCTCAATCTCGATGCGACCCGCACGCTGGGCGACGGTCGCGGCGGTCGCGGCTGCCTGCTCGCCTCGCATCTGCAGTCGCTCACGAGCCGAGCGCGCCTCGTACACGCGTCGCGCCAGCGCATCATGGCGCTCGGTGCGCTCGGCCAGAGCACTCTCCGCCGCCCCGCGACGCTGCACGACCGCTCGCAAGCGCGACTCGATCTGCTCGCGAGCGGCCCTGGCCGCCTGCACGCCTTCCTCGGCTTGCGCGAGCTGCTCACGCGTGGCCCTCACGGCCTCGCGGGCGAGCTCGAAGCGGGCTTGCAGCATCTGATGCTCCAGGCGCTCATGCAACTCGGCCGCCTCGGCCTGGCGCTTGAGCGGACGCAGACGGGTGCGCGCCTCGCGCTCCACGTCGAGCGCGCGGTCGAGGTTCTCCTGGGTGCGCTCGAGCTTCAGCTGCGCACGCCGGCGGCGCTTGCGATGCTTGCCCAGACCGGCAGCCTCCTCGATCAACAGTCGCCGATCGCGAGGCTTTGAGGTCACGATCGCCTCCACGCGCCCTTGGGAGATGACCGAGTGGGTCTCCTTTCCAAGGCCCGTGTCGGATAGCACCTCGATCACGTCCACCAGCCGGCAGTGGGCGCCGTTGAGTCGATACTCGCCCTCGCCTGAGCGGTCGAGCCTTCGCACGATCGAGATCTCCGAGAGTGGCAGGTCGACAGTTTCATCGGAGTTGTCGAGCACGATCTCGACCTCCGCGGAGCCGCGCGCCTGCACGCCACGTCCGCCACCGAAGATCACGTCCTGCATCGACTGGCCCCTGATCGCAAGCGGCGACTGCTCGCCCATCGCCCACAAGAGAGCGTCGGTGACGTTTGACTTGCCCGAGCCATTGGGTCCCACCACCACACTCACTCCAGGCCCGAAGTCAAGTTTGGTGCGGTCGGGAAACGACTTGAACCCCTTCATCGTGAGCGACTTCAGGTGCATCGGCCGACCCTACCCCTCGCGCGATTCGCCTGCACACCGTTCATGGCTTGGCGAGGCTCTCCAGCGCCTCGTTTGCGGCCTGCTGCTCGGCGTGCTTCTTGCTGCGTCCACGGCCGCTGCCGAGCACCCTGCCTTCCACCGATGCCGCCACTACGAATGTGCGGTCGTGCGGTGGCCCGTGCTCCTCTGTGACCTCGTAGGAGATCGTCTCCCCTCGCCTTGCGAGCATCTCCTGAAGCGCCGACTTGAAGTCCAGCGGATGCTTCAGCGCGTGCTCGATCTCCGGCGCGAACGCTTGCACCACCGCCTCCGCGGTGCGCTCGTAGCCGGCCTGCAGGTAGCACGCTCCGATCACCGCCTCGATCACCGAGGCGAGCACCCGCTCGGTCTGTAGCGACCCTACCGACTTGCCATCCCCGCTCTCCGGCGCCGCGGCGCGCATGCGCTCCTCCACGTGCAGGCGTTCGGCCACCGCCCGGCACGAGCGTCCCGACACGGCTTGAGCACGGATCTTCGTGAGCCGTCCGGCACCGAAGCGCTCCGCTTCCAGACGTGGATACAGATGCGTGGTGACCGCCAGCGCGAGCACGCTGTCGCCGAGGAACGCGAGCCGTGTGTAGGAGTCGCTGCGCCGCTCCGTCCACGAGGCGTGCGTGAACACCTGCCGCGCCAGATCCTCCGGCAGCTCCTCGAGCAACGACCTCAACAGGCACATGCAGCATCGCCGTCCCCCATAGCCGGTGCATGGACACGTAGGGCAAGCTGAGCCAGGACGCAGGGAGCGCAGTGTGCTCTGCACATAAGCGACCGAGGACGCCGCACAGCGCCGCCATACGTTTCCATGCACTCATCCATCGTTTGAGTTTGCCACTACAAAATCCACGGCTTGGCCAACCGTCAGGATCTCAGACGCCCGCTCGTCTGAGATCTGTACTTCGTAGGTGTCCTCCAGCTCTTGCACAAGCGTGTACAGGTCCAGCGAATCCGCCCCGAGATCGTCCTTGAAACGGGTCTGCTCCCCGATCCGATCGGGATCGAGGTCCAACTCGTCGGCCAGATGGGCCTGAATCAGGACGAACACTTGCTCACGGGTCATTCGTCTGCCAGGCTAGCCGGATCGGCGGACACAGGGGCCTTCCTCAATGCCCCGGCGTCGCTCAGCGCCGCGTAGGTCCTGCCCACGATGTCTTCGCGTGCACCCCGCTCGGCGCGCACGATAGCCTGAGCGAATCCGCGCCTGCCAAAGCGCCCGTGCGGGACCACCGCAAGGCGACGCAAACCCAGTAGGTACGCCCCACCCGCCGCTTCTGGGTCGATCTCCGCACGAAAGCCCCCAAGCGCCGGGCGCAGCAGCATGCCGCCGAGCTTGCCCCGCGTCGAGGAGAGCGCCGCGTCCCTGACGGCGCCGAGAATCGTCTGGGAGACGCCCTCCATCAGCTTCAGCGCGATGTTGCCGGTGAACCCGTCGGTCACGACCACGTCGGCCGCCCCGCTCACGATGTCGCCGCCCTCGACATTGCCGACGAACCGCAACGCGCCATCTCTGCAGCGATCGGTCAACTCGGCGCCGGCTCGCACGACCAGCTCGCTGCCGCGCTCGGCCTCCTCGCCGTTTGAGAGCAGACCGACGCGCGGACGCTCCACCCCGAGCACGACACTCGCGAACGCGGCCCCCATGAACGCGAACTGCACCAGGTGCTCGCTGCGTGCCTGCACGCTCGCACCGACGTCGAGCAGCGTGACCGCGTGTCCTGGAACAGGTATTGGCAGCGCGAGAGCTGGACGGTGCACACCGCGCGCGCGCTTGATGTTGAACAGCCCCGCCGCCAGCGCGGCTCCGGTCCCTCCCGCGCACACGAGCGCCTGCGCGCGATCCTCGGAGACGGCCCTGGCCGCCTGCACGATCGACGCTTGCGGAGTCGAGCGAACCGCGCGCGCAGGGTCCGCGCTCTTTGCAACCGACACCGGCGCATCGACCAGCTCCACACCCGACCCCAAGTGTAGGTGAGCCCCGAGCTCCTCGGCCGGGCCGAACAGCAGCACACGCACACCCTCCTCAGCCGCAAGCGTTGCGCCCGCCGCAACCTCCGCCGGGCCCATGTCGCTGCCGTTGGCGTCAACCGCCACAACCAGGCGCGCACCCGTGCCGGCGGTCGGCGTCGCGCGGCCGTCAGCCGAGCTGCTCACGCGCGGGACTACTCGTGATCGTGATCGTGGCCGTGCGCTTCGTGAGCCACGATCTCGCGCCCGGCGTAAGTCCCGCACACCGGGCACACACGATGCGGCCTGCGCGGACTGTGGCAGCGCGGACACTCGTTGACCGCGGGCGCCTCGATCTTGTGGTTGGCGCGACGTAGCGAGGTGCGACTGTGCGACTGCTTTTTCTTGGGAACCGCCATTGGACGGGGAAGGGTACCAGGGCAGCGACGGACTGGCCGCGTTGGACCGGCCGTGTCGAGACCGGACACGCCCGCATCGTGGCCGCGACTACTCGAGCTTCAGCTCGCCCAGCTTCGCCCAGCGTGGGTCGGGCGCGCGCTCGTGCGCATGCTCGGGACCGGCCTCGTTCAGATCGATCGCGCACACCGCACACAGCCCTGCGCATTCCTCGCGACACAGCACTTGCGCCGGTAGCGCGAGAACGAGCGCATCCCGAGCCCAGGACGCCAGGTCAAGCGTCTCCTCCTCCACGTACGGGCTGGAGAGCTCCTCCCCGCCGCCGGGGCGCTCGACCTCGCGCGCATCCACCTCGACCTGGGGCGCAGCATCCTTCAGGCAACGCATGCACGCCCCCTCGATGCTCGCGCGCAAGCGCAAGCGCAGCGCATACCCATTGCCGGTCATGCGCGACACATCGAGCTTCACCGGCACCGCCATCGGAGTCACCTCGTAGGGCTCGCCTCCGAGCGTTAGCGGCTGGATGTGCACCGTCAGCTCGAAGCGCCGACCCTCGCCCGCACTAAGGCGCAACCCACCGAGATCAAGGAAGTCCGTCACACCAGACATCCCTTCAGATTAGTAAGAGGCGCGCGTCAGCCGATCTCGTGCAGCTCGCGCTTGAGCACCTTGCCGGTCGCGTTGCGCGGCAACTCCTCCACGAACACCACTTCGCGCGGCACCTTGTAGCGCGCCAGGTTGTGCTTGACGTACTCCTTGACGGTCTCCTCGTCCAGACTCCCGCCCTCGCGCGCGACGACAAACGCCTTCAGGCGCTGTCCGAACTCGGCGTCCTCGACACCGATCACAGCTGCCTCTTCGATCGCCTCGTGGTCGGCGAGCAGGTCCTCGACCTCGCGTGGGAACACGTTCTCCCCGCCGGAGACGATCATCTCGTCGTCGCGGCCGTCCACGAACAATCTTCCCGCTGCGTCGATGTGGCCCATGTCGCCGGTGCTCATCAGCCCGTCGACGATCTCCTTGCCGCCACCGCCGGTGTAGCCGTCAAAGACCATCTCGTTCGCCACGAAGATGCGCCCGTTGGTGCCGCTCGGGACCTCCTTGCCGTCCTCGTCGAGCAGCTTGACCACAGTCCCCATCGGCGGCTTGCCGGCCGTGCCGGGAGCCGCGCGCAGATCGGTGGGCGTGGCGATCGTGGCCCACGCCACCTCGGTAGAGCCGTACAGGTTGTAGAGCACGTCGCCGAACGTGTCCATCGCGCGGATAGCAAGCTCCCCTGGCAGCGCCGAGCCGCTGAGGGCGATCACCTTCAATGCGTGCGTGTCGTACTTGGCGATCGTCTCTCCCGGCAGCTCGAGGATGCGTTGCAGCATCACCGGCACCACCGCCAGCGCCGTGGCACGGTGCTCGGCGACCGCCCGCAAAGTGTCCTCCGGATCGAAGCGTCTGCGCAACACCAGCGTCGAGGACAGCGGCAGACCGAGCGTGAAATGCGCGAAGCCCCACGAGTGGAACATCGGAGCCGCGATCATCGTCGCCTCGCGCGCCCTCAAGGGGATCTTCGAGAACAGGGCCGCGGCAGGCTCCAGCGAATCGGGCTGTTTGCGTGCCGCCCCCTTGGGCGTTCCGGTCGTGCCGGAGGTGAGGATCACGACCTTGCCGCTCTCGGCCGGTGGGGTCAAGTCGGCGGTACTGCCTTTGGCGATCAGGTCTTCCAGCAGCGGGTCCGTCTGCTCGGCGCCCGGTTCGCTCCACGCGACGAAGCGCTTGCGACCCTCGCCGCCGTCGCCGACAAGGTTGGCGAAATCCGCGTCGTAGATCAGCCCCGCCGGGTTCTCGCGGCGCATCACATCGGTGATCTGCGGACCGGCAAACGCCGTGTTCAAGTACAGCGAGTTGGCGCCCAGCTTCGAGCATGCGATCGTGGCCTCGACGAAGCCACGATGGTTGCGACACATGATCGCCACCCCGTCGCCTTCGGAGATCCCCGCCGCCTGCATTTCGCGGGCAAGCGCATTGGTGCGCAACTGCACCTCTCCAAAGGTGAGCGTGCCGCGCTCGTCGATCAATGCCTCACGGTCGGGGAAGCGCGCGGCGGAGCCCGTGTAGGCGGCCGCGGGCGTCGCACCCCAGCGCTTCAGCGCCACCACCGACCTGACGGCACGGTCGGGCCGCACCGGCGTGAGGATGCCGGTGCCGAGCAGCACCTTGGCGACTTCCAGTCGATACTTGAGCGGCGGGCTCACGCGGGCACCCTACCCAAAATACGACTCCTCACGCGTACGCGCACACCGGAGTGGGAGACACCGAGGAGCGTGTCCTGTCGTCCATGACGACGCTTCGGTCGGCACACGCACCTTTTATGACCAAGTTCCGGTCGGTGCATGCACCGACCGGCGAGGTCGCACATGTGCGACCTCGTGCGGGGCGCGCATGTGCGCCCCGAGCAGGGCCGCATGCGGCCCTGCAGACCATGCCGCATGCGGCATGGTCCCCCCAATTCAGCACAGAAAGCCAGCCGCGCTGTCGGCAACTACGAGACTTCGGCGGGTTCGTCCTTGCCCTGCAGGCGCTCGCGGCCACGCTGAACCGCGGCGATGAACTTGGAGAGGTTGACCTTGAGCGTGCCCAGGATCTCATCGGCGTAGTCCTCGGCGCCTAGCCTGATCTCACGCTCGCGTGCCCGCGCGTCCTCAACGATGTCCTCGGCGGCGCGCTCGGCCTGCTTGGTGACCTCCTCATCGCCCACCAGCTTCTCCTGGCGCTCGCGGGCCTCCTTGACGATGCGCTCGGCCTCCTTCTTGGCCTCGGCGAGCATCTCCTGGCGCTCCTTGACGATCCAGCGGGCCTGCTTGATCTCCTCGGGGATCGTCGCGCGCATCTGGTCGAGCAGGTCGTAGATCTCCTCCTTGTCGACCCTCACCTGGTCGGTCATCGGCACGGACTTGGCGTTGTGCACCAGGTCGTCGAGCTTGTCGATCAGCACGAGAACGTCCATCAGCACTTACCTCCAGGAGGCACGCGGTCGCGAGAGTTATGAGCAAGATTGGTCATCACGTCACAAAAGTTCGTCAGCGCGCCAACTCTTCCTGCAAGCGCACCGCCACCTTTTGGGGCACCAGATCGTCGATTCTTCCACCAAATGTCGCCAGCTCCTTGACTCCACTGGATGACAGGAAACTGTACTGCGGACTGGCCATCAGATACACCGACTCTATCTCGGGATCCTGGCGGCGATTGAGCTGGTTCATCTCGAACTCGTACTCGAAGTCGGAGATCGCGCGCAGTCCCTTGACGATCGCCTTTGCGCCGACGCTCCTAGCGAACTCCACGACCAGCGTGTTGAACGGTTGTGCGCGCACTCCCCGCAGATCCTTGATCGCATCGGTTATGAAGCTCATCCGCTCCTCGATCCCGAACAGCGTGCTGTCCTTGCGCACCGAACGATTGACGACCGCCACCACGACCTCGTCGTACAGAGCCGCCGCCCGCTGGATCACGTCCAGGTGGCCGTTGGTGATCGGGTCATAGGAGCCCGGGCATACCGCTATCGACTTCTCAACACTCATTGTCGTCCTTACTCGAGGTCTTCCGCCTCTGCACGGTATCCATCCTTCCCTGCGGTGGGGAGGCGATGGATTGTGATCGTCGTATCTCCATAGCGTCGCCGCGTCATCGTCTCGAGCGCCAACCCCGCCGGCACCCGCCGATCGCTCTCGACCACTACGCGCGCCGTGGGACTGAGCAGCGCCGGCAACAACGCCGACAGCGCACCCTGAAGCTCGCTCGCGCACCTGTAGGGAGGATCGATGAACACGAGATCGTATGTCTCGTCGCGCGCTCGTGCGGCGCGCAGCGATCCCAGCGCGTCGCCGACACGCACCGTCGCCTCCTGCTCACCGAGTCCAAGCGCTGCCAGGTTCGCCCTGAGCGTCGCCACGGCGCTCGCGTCGCGCTCCACGAACACGACCCGCTCGGCGCCTCTTGAAAGCGCCTCGATCCCGAGTGCGCCCGACCCTGCGAACAGGTCGAGCGCCACGCTCCCGTCGAGCTCGCCGAGCATCGAGAACAACGCCTCGCGCACGCGATCTGAGGTCGGGCGTGTCGTGCGCCCCTTCGGCGCGCTCAATCGCCTACCACCCAGGCGCCCTGCGATGACCCTCATGCCGGGATCGGCGCCAGCGCCTGTGCCCCGAACGCGCTCTCCAGCGCTTCTCCGAGCAGCGCGTGCAGCGGACCGCCCAGCGTGGGGTCCTCCGCGAGGATCGCCTCGGCGTGTGCGCGCGCTCGTTCCAACAGATCCCCGTCCTCGGGAAGGCTCGCGAACTTGAACTGGCCGAGCCCCGACTGGCGTGTCCCCACCAGCTCGCCTTCCTTGCGCAAGCGCAGGTCGATCTCGGCGAGCCGGAACCCGTCTGAATGCTCCACCAGCGCGCGCAAGCGCCGTGAGCTCGGCGGGAGTGAGTGGGACGTCAAAAGAAAGCACGTCGAGCGGTGCTCTCCCCGGCCCACCCGTCCGCGCAGCTGGTGAAGCTGGGAGATCCCGAATCGCTCGGCGTTCTCGACCAGCATCACCGTCGCATTGGGCACGTCCACGCCGACCTCGATCACCGTGGTCGCAACCAGCACGTCCGCCTCTCCACACGCAAACGCCTCCATCGCCTGCTGCTTCTCGCGCGGGCGCATCTGACCGTGCAGCAGCTCCACGCGACGACCTGCAAGCTCGCCGCGGCGCAGTCGCTCGAACTCGGCGGTCGCCGCGCGGGCATCGCCAGTCTGCCTGCCGTGTGCCCCCTGGGTATACCCGTCAGGATGCTCGCCCCCCTCTTGCTGGTCCTCCACCAGCGGGCACACCACATAGCCCTGACGACCGGCATCGAGCTGCTCGCGCAGCAGCCGGTATGCCTCAGCGCGACCGTCCTCCCCCGCCACGATGCGCGTGTCGATCGCCTGACGCCCACGCGGCAACTCGCGCAGCACGCTGCGATCCAAATCGCCGTGTCGCGCGAGCGCAAGCGTCCTTGGGATCGGAGTGGCGGACATGTGCAGCATGTGAGGTGGTTTCGAGGGGTCCTGGCTTTCAAGCGCGGCACGCTGACGCACCCCGAAGCGATGCTGCTCGTCCACGACGGCCACAGCCAACTCACGAAAGCGCACCCCCGGCTCGATCAGCGCGTGTGTGCCCACGATCAACGACAGCTCTCCGCTCCCCAGACGCCCGACGATCTCCGCCTTGCGCCGTGCCGGAGTGGAGCCGGTCAGCAGCTCGCAGCGCACGTTCTCGGCGCCCAGCAATTGTTGCAGGGTCGCGAAATGCTGTTCGGCAAGCGTCTCGGTCGGGGCCATCAGCGCGGCCTGGGCTCCGTGCTCGACAGCGCGCAGCATCGCGTGCAGCGCCACCACCGTCTTGCCGCTACCGACGTCTCCCATCAACAGCCGCTGCATCGGACGGTCCCGTTCCAGCTCCCGCGCAATCGTCGCGATCGCCTTGCGCTGATCGCCGGTCAGTTGGAACGGCAGTCCCTGCTCCAACCATCGCGCGCTGAGCGTCGGCGAGTCGCACAGTGCTCGCGCGTGGGCTTGTTCGGCGCGGCGCCCACGCCGCAGCAAGAACACGAGCTGGCACAGCAGCAGCTCCTCGAAGGCGAGCCGTCTGAGGCCGTCGCGTAGCGCATCCCCCGCGCCACCGAAATGCATCGCGCCAAGCGCCGCGCCGCGCTCCGGCAAATCCTCGGCCACCCGGATGGTGGCGGACAACGGCTCCAGCACGTCCCCCAGACCATCGCGAGCCTCGTGCACGAGCGTGAGGATCTGAGTCGAGCTGACACCCTCGGCCGCGGGATAGTGCGCAACCGAGCGAGCCTCCCCCGAGCCAACGTCTGAGCCCACCGCGTGGTGGGATACGCGGAAGCGCCCGCCCGCGGCGGCCTTGCCATGCAGCACCAGGCGAGTGCCGGGCGGGTAGTTCTTCACCAGCCACGGCTGATTGAAGAAGGTCGCTCGCATCGAGCCCGTGTGGTCGAACACGGCCGCCTCCACCAGACCGCGCATCCCGCGGCGGCGCACCTGCCTGCCCGCGATCGAGCGCACCCGCACCGCGACCGTCGCCTGCTCTCCGACGCGCAGCCCAGCGACAGTGCGTGCCTCGCGATGGTCGCGCGGCAGATGCTCGAGCAGCTCGCCGAGTGTGCACACTTCGAGCGCAGCCAGCCCGTCGGTGAGCTTTTTAGTGGGAAGCTCGAGTGTGCCCCGCAGGCGCGAGGGTCGCGGCCAGCGTACCGGCGCGGCCAGCAGCTGCGCACGCGTCAGCGACCCATCGCCGGCGAAGGCCGTCAGCGCGGGCTCGTCATCGCTACTCGGCGGCGAGCAGCCACCAATAGGCCGGCTGGCCACCGTCGCGAAGCTCGAGCTCGACATGACTGTCCATGATGCCCTCCAGCTCAGACAACTCAAATGGCGCGCCGACGCCGGCGAGCACGCTGATCAATTCCGCGTCGGCGGCAAGCGCGCGCAGTACCGCCAGCAGCGTCTCCCGCGGCTCACCCCACGCGATCATCTGCTCCTCCACGAAGCCGACCGCATCGCCTTGCTCGAAGCGACCCTGTGCGTCCGCGCGGGCGGCCTGCGCCACCGAGCCGGTACGCAACGCCCCGAGCGCTTCCTCCATGGCGCGCGCGTTCTCCCGCACATCGCGATCGTCCTGCAGCGCCACAGCCGCCGCAAGTCCTGCCTGCTGGCTCAGCGCCGGCACGACCAACACCTGCTTGTCCGACAGCTCGGCGGCGCGCTCGGCGGCCATCACGACGTTCGCGCTCCCGGGCAGCACCACGACCTCCTCGGCGGGTACCTCGTGGATACCCGCAAGCAGCTCGTAGGTGGAGGGGTTCAAAGTCGGTCCGCCGTCGATCGTGTGCACACCCAGCTCCCTGTACAGCCGTGCAAGCCCATCTCCGTTGACCACGGCAAGCGCTCCGCAGCGCGGCCGCCGCAGAGCGTCCTGGCCGTCTGGGGCGCCCGCACCACGCACCCCCGATCCCTCGCTCGCACCCCGCGCCCCGTTTGCCCGACCGCCGTTTGCCGACGCCCCGTTTGCCGACGCCCCGTTTGTATGTGCTCCACCATTTGCGAGGTCGGCCATCGCAAGACGCCGGTCACGCTCGGCAACCTGTGCTCGCATGTCCGCCACATCAAGATGCGATACCTCCCCCACATCGTCGAACAGCGCTGTCGCAAGCTCGGGCTTGTCGGTGTGCAGGTGCACCTTCAGCGTGGTGGGATCGCCCACCACCAGCACCGAGTCGCCGAGCGCCTCCAGCGCCGCGCTGAAGCCCGACGCTTGCAGATCGTGACCGGTGACCGCGAAATTCGTGCAGTAGCGATAGGTGCTCGAGCTGTGCTCGGGATGGGTGATCTTCGCGGGCGCGTAGTGCTCCAGCTCAGGCGGCTCCTCGCCCCGTAGCACCGCGACAACCCCCGCGAAGATGATCGTGAGAGCATGTCCGCCGGCATCCACGACGCCCGCGTCGCGCAACTGGGCCAGCAGCTCCGGCCCCCGCTTGACCGACTCCTGACCGGCCGATACGGCCCGTTCGAGTGTCTCGGCGATTGCGAGATCCTGCTCGCGCGGCTCGGTCGCCGGCGCAAGTCTCCCCCCCTCCTGACTGTGGGCGACGTCGGCCACGATGCTGTGGGCCATCGCACGCGCCACCGTCAGGATCGTGCCCTCGGCCGGATCGCGCACCGAGGTATAGGCGCGGTCGGCCGCGTTTGCGAGCGCCGCGCCGATCAAGGTCGCGTCGATCAGCTGCCCCGGCCGGCTGACGAGCTCCTCAGCGGCCCCTCGAATCAGCTGGGAGAGGATCACTCCCGAGTTGCCTCTCGCACCGAGCAGCGCCGCACGGGCGACCGACTGGACGATCTCCTCGCGGCCGATCTCATCGATCGTCTTTGACGAGTCGCTCCCCTGCAGGCGGTCAAGCTCCCCCAGCACAGCCTTCAGCGTGAGCACCATGTTGTCGCCGGTGTCGCCGTCGGCGACGGGGAACACGTTCAGGTCGTTGACCTCCTCACGGCGCGACTCGAGGTTCGCCAAAGCACCCGCCACTGCGGTTCTGAAGCGGATCAGATTGGTGTCAGTCAACGGTTCGAAAGACCTTCTCGATCCAACTTACTGTGCCCGCAACCACTTGCCGGCAAGCTACATACCATCACAACTGCCGGTCGCGATACATGAAGCGCCTGTAGGGTCGAGAGGCAAGTCAGGCAAGGATTGACGAGCCCACCCACCCCGCGAAATGTGCTGTGCACATGTACTGGCCGATCGGGAATCCCGCCGCGTGCCCCGAATGGGGTATCGATTCACGATCGGTAGGACGCCGCCTATCGGCCCTACAGGGCCTTCGTGACCTTGCCGGCCTTCAAGCAACGCGTGCACACGTATACACGACGGGGCGCCTTGCCAACGAGGATCTTGACCTTCTGCAAGTTGGGCTCGAAGCGCCGCTTGGTCGCGACCATCGAGTGACTACGGCTGTTGCCGAACGCGGGACCCTTCCCGCAGCTGTGACATACCTTGGCCATGAGGATGCGCAGTCTAGCCGCTCTGGAGCTCCGAGCGCAATGTGGCCATCCTCAACACCGCCTCAGCGGCATGAGCGCCTTGATCGCGATTGCCTCCGCCGCTGCGGGCCAGGGCCTGCTCCATCGTCTCGCACGTGAGCACCCCAAACGCACACGGCACGCCGGTGCTCAGCGACACGTGCTGGATCCCGCGGGCCGCCTCGGCGCAAACGTAGTCGTAATGACTAGTCTCTCCGCGAATCACGGCTCCCAGACAGGCCACGCCCGCGAAACGGCCTGACTGCGCGGCATAGCTCGCCGCCAGCGGCAGCTCGAACGCGCCTGGCACGTCGAACACCTCGACATCCGCGTGTCCTGCACGCGCGAACGCGTCGAGCGCGCCTTTTTCCAGTCGCTCGGCAAGATCCTCATAGAAGCGCCCGATCGCGATTGCGTAGCTCATTTGCCGCGCTCGCGTTCCTGCCCGCCTGTGCCCGAATGGGTGCGCTCGGAGTGCAGAAGCTCCTCGTCGAGATTGAGCCCCTGGTGGTGCAGGATGTGGCCCATCCGCTGGGCCTTCGTACGCAGGTAGGCCTCGTTGTGCTTGTTGGGCGCATGCTCGATCGGGATCTGCGCGCTGACCGAAAGCCCGTAACCCTCCAGCCCCTTGATCTTCTTGGGATTGTTGGTGAGAATCCGAATCGAGCCGAGGCCGAGATCCACGAGGATCTGTGCCCCGATCCCATAGTCGCGCAGGTCGGCGGGCAAGCCCAGACGCTCGTTCGCTTCAACGGTGTCCAGGCCATCCTCCTGTAGGCGATACGCGCGCAGCTTGTTGAGCAATCCGATGCCCCTGCCCTCCTGAGAAAGGTACAGCAGCACACCCTCTCCCTCCTGCTCGATCATCGCCAGCGCGGAGGCGAGCTGCTCGCCACAATCGCAGCGCAGGGAATGGAACACGTCGCCTGTGAGGCACTCCGAGTGCACCCGCACGAGCACGTCCTCGTGCCCGGCGACCTCGCCCTTGACGAGCGCCACGTGGTGCTTGTCGTCCACCAGCGAGCGGTACCCGACCGCCTCGAAGTCGCCGAAGGCGGTCGGCAGGCGCGTGGAGACGACCCGCTCGACGAGCTTGTCGTGGCGGCGCCGGTAGGCGATCAGGTCGGCAACAGTGATCATCTTCAGCCCGTGGCGAGCGCAGTAGTCGACCAGATCGCCCACGCGCGCCATCGTGCCGTCGTCGTTCATCACCTCGCAGATCACTCCGGCCGGGTTCAGGCCCGCCAGACGCGCAAGGTCGACCGCCGCCTCGGTCTGTCCGGCTCGCTCGAGCACGCCGCCACTGCGGCTCTTCAGTGGAAACACGTGGCCTGGCTGGACGAGATCGCGCGGCGCGCTCTCGGGGTCGATCGCGACCTGGATGGTATGGGCCCGATCGTGCGCCGAGATGCCCGTGGTGACCCCCTCGCGCGCCTCGACAGACACAGTGAACGGCGTTTCGAACGACGACTCGTTCTTGGCTGCCATCAGATCGAGCCCGAGCTCGTCGCAACGCTCGGGCGTGAGGGAAAGGCAGATCAGTCCACGACCCTCCTTGGCCATGAAGTTGATCGCCTCGGGAGTGGCGAATTGCGCGGCCATCGTGAGGTCGCCCTCGTTCTCGCGGTCCTCGTCGTCGCAGACGACGACCATCTTGCCCTGCCTGATCTCCTCGATCGCCTCCTCGACAGTGGCGAACGGGGTCTTTGTCTTGGGCTGGCTCATGTGCGGGCCTCCGTCTCGATGAGTCTCTCGACGTGCTTGGCGAGGATATCCGCCTCGATGTTGACCCGATCCCCGACCTGCGCTTCCCCGAGGTTCGTGCGCGTGAGCGTCTCGGGAATCAGCGACACGGAGAAGCTCTCCTCGTGAACCTCGCTCACGGTCAAGCTCACCCCGTCCACGGTCACCGAGCCCTTCTCCACCAGATAGCGGGCCAACCGGGGGGCGAGCTCGATCTCGAGCACACGTGCGAACCCCTCCTCGCGCAGCCCGGCAATCGTGCCCGTCCCGTCCACATGACCCTGCACGATATGCCCGCCGAGACGCCCATCGGCACGCAGCGCAAGCTCCAGGTTCACGCGCGAGCCGGGTTGCAGCCGCTCGAGCGATGAGCGTCTCAGCGTCTCCTGCATCGCCTGTGCTCGAAAGGCGCCATCGTGGACTGAGGTGGCGGTCAGACACACGCCGTTGACCGCCACGGAATCGCCCTCGGCAAGCTCGCCGGCCAGTGCCGTCGCGATCTCGAGCGTCGCGCCATCGGCATCGCGCTCGATACTGGCGATGCTCCCAAGATCGGCTATCAGACCGGTGAACATGCTCGTAGCCTCATCGTCCGCCGATGGTCTACCACTCGCGCAGTCGGGCGGAAATCAACAGGTCATCGCCGACACGGTCGCAGTCGAATGTGAGCGCCCGCAAAGCGTCGGATATGCGCTCGACGCCCTCCCCCTCAAGCGGGTCGCGCGCGGTGCGCCCGCCGAGCAGGATCGGGGCGAGAAACAGTCGTATCTCATCGATCTCGCCCGCGTCGAGAAACGCACCGGCGAGATGTGGCCCACCCTCGAGCAGTACCGAGGCGATCCCGTTCGCACCGAGCTGGTCGAGCGCGGAGCGCACGCGTGCGGGCTCGTTCTCGCCAGGCGCCACGAGCACCTGCGCTCCAGCGGCCTCCAGCGCGTCGGCGTCGGCGCGTGCCGCGGCCCGCGAGACGACGACGGTCAACGGAACGCTGTCGGCGGCGGCAACCAGCTGCGAGCCGATCGGCAGGCGCGCGAGCGAATCGAACACGACGCGGCGCGGCTGGCGCGGAGTCTCGGCCGGCACTCCGTCAGGCCGTGCGGTCAGCTGCGGGTCGTCGGCCAAAGCGGTGCCGATACCAACAACCACGGCATCCACCGACGCGCGCCAGGTGTGCGCCAGCAGCCGGCTTTCCTCGCCGCTGATCCACTGCGAATCGCCCGCGCGAGTCGCGACCTTCCCGTCGAGCGTCATCGCCGACTTGAACAGGACCCACGGTCGCCCAACGCGCGCGTGCTTGCGGAACGCCTGGTTGAGCAGGCGCGCGCGAGCGGCGAGCTCACCGTCGGCGATCACGACCTCCACACCCTCGTCGCGCAGGATTCCAAGACCTCGCCCCGAGGCCTTCTCGGTGGGATCGTCCGAGCCGACCACCACTCGCTCGATGCCCGCGTGCAGGATCGCGTCGGTGCAAGCTGGCGTGTTGCCCTCGTGACAGCATGGCTCCAGCGACACGTACAGGGTCGCGCCGGTCAGCTCGATCGGCCCGCAGTTCTCGATCGCGTTGACCTCGGCGTGAGCACCGCCGTAGCGCTCGTGCCAGCCTTCGCCGAGGATCTGCCCGTCGCGGGCGACCACAGCCCCCACGCGTGGATTGGGCTTGACCTCGCCGGCGCCCTGCTGGGCCAGCTCGATCGCACGCGCAAGGTGTGCTCTGTCGGTGTCGGTGACGATCGCCATCGTTGTCACCAGGATAAGGGTCGTCGCGGGGAACATCGGAAATCGAGCCAGCGGATCGTGCGTGAGAGTGCTCGATCCGAGGACGCCTACGCCTGACCGGCGGGTCGAGCGCAGCGCCCGCCACGCAGGCGATACACCGTCATTTCCGGCCCTGGGCGCTCGTAGGAGAGCGGGTAGTAGTCAAAGGACCAGTCGAAGCTGAACCGCGGCGGGCTGCTCCCCGGCGAGTAAGGCGAGATGCTGTAGGCGACTTCGGCCCGGGTGGCAAGCGCGTGGTAGTAGGCGCTTGCGAACGGGGCCGCGCGCGGATCGGCAAGCGCGCGGCCGGACTCGGTGGAGCCGACCACCACCCAGCAGTAGCCGAGGCGCTCGTACCAGCCGATCAACGCCGGGCTGAGCGTGGTCTCATAGTCTTCGAGCGTCACTTCGTGGATCGCCGCCGGGTCGATGCTTCCGTCGGGCGCGATCACCGATTGCAGCGCCTCGTACTTCAACCAGCGCTGAGCGCGCGAGGCGCCCGCGCCTTCTTCGATCCACGAGTCCAGCACGACCGGCTCGACCACGATCGGCGTACCCCTCGGCACATGCGCGACCATCCAGGCACGCGTGACGTTGCGAGTGTCCGCGCGCGCGAGCACGAGATCGTTGTGGACGCTGTAGAGGACCCCTTGCGCGAGCAGCAGGATCACGACCAGGGCCGTCACACTGCCGACGGCAATCCACCCAGCCCTCGATCGACGCCGGGGCATGACAGCCGCCGGAGCGCCACCCGAGGGGTCCGCCGACTCGGCCCGCCCTGGCTTGACGCGTCGCACGCGATCGGCGATTGCACCCGCGAGCGTCAACCCGAAGAAGGCCGCAAGCAGACACGCGATCGGGAAGATCGGCAGCAGCCAGCGACCGAAGTAGCGGTCTTGCAATCCCATGAACGCCAAGAACAGGATCGCGGCGGGCACGAGCAGCCAACCGGTGCGAGCGTGGCGGCGCCAGATCGCGATCGCCCCGCCGAGCGCCGCCAGCGCCGGCACCCAACCGAGCCCCCACGAGAACGACCACAGGTAGTAGAGGATCCCGATCTCCTTGGGCGCACCGAGCTTTCCCTGTGCTTCGTCGGAGAGGCTCGACTGGTGAACCAGTTCTGAGTAGAACAGTTTGAAGTCGAGCAGCGCGTAGGGATTGGCGGCCAAGAACGAGGCAAGCGCGCACACGCCCGCGAGCAGAACACCGACCACCACCGGACGACCTAGGTGAGTGGTACTCGCGCGGCCGGGCGGGCCGTCGATCGCATCGAGATAGTGCACGGCGGCAGCGGCGGCAAACGGCACGATCGCGATCCCGGCCGTGTACTTGCTCGCACACGCCAGGCCAAGGCCGATCCCAGCAAGCGCGTAATCGCGCCTGCGTCCAAAGCGCATCACGCCGGCGCTGCCGAGGAGCGAGAGCGTCAACGGCAGCAAGGTGACCGCGTCGTTGAGCGCAAGGTGCCCGTAGGACACCGGCAGGAACGCGACGGCCTCGATCGCCGCGGCCAGCAGGCCGACGCGACGGTCGAACAGGCGTGAGCCGAGCAGATACAGCACCCACACGGCGGCGGTGCCAAGCAGCGCGACCGTGACCCGTGCCACGAGGAACACTTCCCCGGGGTGCAGCTCGTATTCGCGTCTCACCCCGTGAGCGCCCCCGAACCACACGTCGAACACGAGGTGCAGCACGTAGGTGAGCGCCGGCGGGTTGACGAAGTAGTGCGGGTTGAGCCCTTCGGAGAACATCTTCACGGCCTTCGGCACGAAATGGCCCGCCTCGTCGATGTTGTAGACGTAGGGCAAGCCCTCCCTGATGCCCCACAGGCGCAGGCCGAGCGCGACGAGCAGCACCAGCGTGAGCCCGCACCAAGCCCACAGGCGGGCGGAGCTTTGCGAGGCGCCCGGTGCGGGCCCTGGAGAAGCTCCGGCGTCGGTGGCCGTGCCCGCGGGCTCAGCGACGGTCATCTGGCCGGCTCAGCAGTTGGCATACACGGCGTAGTAGCGACTCGTGTAGACGCGTTTGAAGCCGGTCGGCGGCACCTGGTCGCGCGGGTCGTCTCCGACATCGACGATCGCATCCACGAACACGGCTTCGCCCAGCGGATACACCGCGACGCTCCCATGGTCGATGCGATTCTGCAGTTCGTAGTCCTTCTCCGCCGCCTGAGCGCTCGCCTGACTGCGCGCGACGATGTCGCTTTGGCCCACGCTGCCGAGGATCCAGCGCGCATCCGGTATCAGCTTGTTGTTGGGCAGCGACAGCAGCGGGCAATGCTGCAGCTTGGCTTTGACCGCGGGGTTGTGAAGCGCGGCGGCAAGACCCTCGTGGAAGTTCTCATGGTCGGCAAGCGTGGTGCGCAGGCTCGTGAGACTGAGCGTGCTTGCCGCCGAGGCGACCCCGTAGAGGAGCAGCACCGCGGCGCCCACGATCCAGACGCGCCGCAGCGCGCTGCCGGGCTCGAGCATCGACCAGCCGCCGATCGCAAGCGCGCAGAATACGAGCATCACGATCGAGGCGCCGACCATGTAGCGGTCGACCACCGACGCGCCCGCGGCGCCCTCGGCGACGAACACGAACAGCAGGCAGCCGAGCACCGCCAGCGGCACGAGCATCCGTCGCGGGGTGAGCCACAGCCCGATCGCCGCCCCGACGATGCTGCCGAGCACCACCGGCAGCTTGTCGATGCGCACCGCGTAGTTCCACGTCGCCGAGAGCACGCCCGAGAGGCCCTGGGTGCGACCGAGTTCGGCTGCCAGTTCGGAGGTGGAGTGAAGCGAGTAGAGCGGATTGCCCGTGACCACGGCGTCGACGCCGACCCACAGCACGGGCCCGATCGCGGCAAGCCCCAGGTAGCGCAGGCGCGTGGGAGTGTCGGCACGCCACGAGCACCACACCCAGTAGACCCCGCTCAGCACCCACGCGTCGGGGCGCAGCAGGCCGGCCGCCGCCAGCAGGCCGAACACCAGCGGCCCGCGCCGCGGACGTTCGATCTCGAGCGCCGTGGCCCACACGACGAGCGCCACATAGGAGATGTCCAGGTAGCCCTGCGCGGCGAGGTTCTCGACGAAGAAGCGACTGAGCACGAGCAACCCCGCGAACGCGCCAACCACCGGCCCGAAGCACAGCCGCCCGAGTCGGTACATGCCGGCGACGAGCGCCACGAACGAGGCGATAGAGCCGAGCACCATCAAGCGCGCGCCACCCTGGCCGAAGATCGA
Organism: uncultured Solirubrobacterales bacterium; assembly: GCA_963831725.1. Lineage (GTDB taxonomy): Bacteria > Actinomycetota > Thermoleophilia > Solirubrobacterales > Solirubrobacteraceae > Palsa-744. The sequence continues at coordinate 634,148 of CAWHRF010000004.1, read as the reverse complement.
GCAGAAGGCTCCGAAGGCGATCGCCAGCGGATGCTCGGTGGGCGCGCGATACACGCGGAAGTCGGGCAGGTGCAGGTGCAGCAGGTCGCGCCCCCACAGGAGCGCGTAGAAAGAGTCATACGTCGGATAGGTGGGGAACGCGAAGTAGCCCGCGAGCGCCAACACGCACATCGCGCCAAACGCGAGCTTCGCCCACGAGGAGGCGTCCATCGCACTCAATCTGTGAAATCGCGTGGGAGCCCGCCCAACATGGTGAGCTTGGGCCTTCAGCGTCGCGCTTGGGGTTGCCATCCGGCGCAGAGCCTATGAGAGATAGGCTTTCGACGGTGAAGGTCATCATCCAGATCCCCTGCTTCAACGAGGCCGAGCAGCTGCCGGCGACGCTGACAGACCTGCCGCGCGCAATCGACGGCGTGGATGTCGTGGAGTGGCTGGCGATCGACGACGGCTCCACCGATGAGACGATCGCGGTGGCACGCGCGCACGGCGTGCACCACATCGTGCGCCTGACCAACAACAAGGGCTTGGCGGCCGGCTTTCAGGCCGGACTGGATGCGTGCCTGAAGCTCGGCGCCGATGTGATCGTCAACACCGACGCCGACAACCAGTACTACGGCCCGGACGTGGTCAAGCTCGTGCAGCCGATCCTCGAAGGTCATGCCGACATGGTTGTGGGCGACCGCGAGGTGAGCAACATCGAGCACTTCTCGCCGTTGAAGAAGACGCTGCAGCGACTGGGCTCGTGGGTTGTGCGCCAGGCCTCCTCCACGAGCGTCCCAGACACGACTTCGGGCTTCAGGGCATACAACCGTGAGGCGGCGATCCAGATGTTGGTCGTCTCGAAGTTCACCTACACGCTGGAGACGATCATCCAGGCGGGCAAGCAGCTCGTGGCGATCGACCACGTCGCGATCCGCACCAATCCGAAGACGCGCGAGTCGCGCCTGTTTCCCTCGATGGGCGCGTATGTGAGGCGCAACTCGATCTCGATCTTCCGCATCTACGCCCAGTACGAGCCGCTGCGCGTGTTTTGGAGCCTCGCTGCGGCGATCGGCGTGGCCGCCCTGGCAGTGTGGGTCCGCTTTGTGGTCGCCTACGCGGAAGGCAACGGCAAGGGCCATGTGCAGTCGCTGATCCTCGGCGCGGTGCTGTTCATCGCCGCGGTGGTGCTGTGGGCGCTGGGGGTGATCGGCGACCTGCTGGCCGCCCAGCGCGTGATGACCCAGAAGACCTTCGAGCGCGTGCGCCGCATCGAGCTTGAGGTGGGAGTGGCGCCCTCCCACTACGAATCCAATCCCGCCCAGTCCACGCAACCGAGCAGCCACCCGGGCCACGTGGACGCGGGCGAGACGCCAGCTGCGAACGACCCGGCCGGCGAGGCGGTGAAGGCATGAGCGGCGGAACGACCGCGAAGTCCTCGCCGACCGTCTCCGCCGAGGGGATCGTGACCGGCAACACCTACGACAAGTACGGCTCCACAAACCCGCTGGTCAGGCGCATGATGGCCGGTTTCGAGCGCACGCTCGATGAGCTCTTTCAGGCCGCCGGGCCGCTTTCGCTGCTTGACGTGGGCTGCGGCGAGGGCGTGCTCGTGCACAAGTGGGCGCAGCGACTGGAGCCAGCGCGCGTGGTGGGGATCGATTTGGAGGAGCCCTCGATCCAGGAGGGCTGGGCAGAGCGCCAGGCGCCGAACCTCGAGTACCGCACGATGCACGCGGGCCGCGCCGACCGGGTCGAGAACCTGCCGTTTGCCGAGAACGAGTTCGACACGGCCACCGCGATCGAGGTGCTCGAGCACGTGCCCGACCCCGAGCACACGCTCTCGGAGATGGCGCGCTGCGCCGAGCGCCACCTGCTCGTGTCGGTGCCACGCGAGCCGTTGTGGCGGATGCTCAACATGGCTCGTGGCGCCTACTGGTCCGATCTGGGCGACACCCCCGGACACCTCAACCACTGGTCAAGACGCTCGTTTGTGCGCCTACTCTCGCGCCACGGAGAGGTCGTGGAGACCCGCTCGCCGTTCCCCTGGACGATGCTGCTTGTCCGCCTCTAGGGGCCGCTCCTACGGGAGTGGAGCTCGGATCCTGTCGATTGGGATCGCCTCGACCGGCATCCTGACGTTCGCGTATTTCTCGATCGCAAGCCATGTGCTCGGCGAAGTCGCGGCCAAGCGCGTGGACCTGTTGTGGTCGATCATGTTCGTGATCATCTCGGTGATCTATCGGCCGATCGAACAGCTGCTGAGCCGCACGATCGCCGACCGTCGCGCACGCGGGCACGAACAGCATTCGGTGCGCGTGCCGATCGCGATCCAAGCGAGTTTCGCGCTGGTGTTCTTGATCCTCGCGCTGGCGCTGCACGAAGTGTTGATCGACAATGTGTTCGACCACTACGCGGCGCTGTATTGGGTGCTGGTGGTGGGCACGCTGGCGTACGCCGCCAGCTATTTCGCGCGCGGCTGGCTGGCGGGGCACGAATTCTTCGGGCTGTTTGGCGGCCTGGTGCTGATCGAATCGCTCTCGCGCCTGTGCTTTGCGCTGGCGGTTGCGCTCGGCATCGCTCACGGACAGACCGCGGTTGTGCTGGGGATCGCCGCGGCGCCATTCGTGTCGCTGGTTGTGGTGCCCGTGGCGTTCGCGCGAAGGAACGAGGCCCACCCACCCCACTCACCCGAACCGCACGGTGCGCCGGAGATGGAGGAGCTCGACGCGGCATTGGCGGGCCCGGGAACCGAGGGCGTAGAGGAGGCGGTCTCGGCCGATGAGCTGTCGCTCCGTCGCGGCTCTGGTTTCGCGTTTGCCGTCTCAGGCGTGATGCTCTCCGAGCAGACGTTGTTGAACGCGGCGGTGCTGACCGTGGACATCACCTCGACCAACGTGGCACTGGCTGGGATCGTGTTCAACGTCTTGCTGATCGCGCGAGCGCCATTGCAACTGTTTCAGGCGATCCAAACCTCGCTGCTACCGCACCTGACGGGCCTCGAGGCAACCGAGGGGCATGAGGCGTTCGCAAAGGCGATCCGGGTGACGGTGATGGCGATCGCGGCGTTCGCGCTGGCGACGGCGCTCGGATTGCTGGCGATCGGCCCACCGGTGATGAAAGCGCTGTTTGGCCAGAGTTTTGAATATGGCCGCGTGGGCCTTGCGCTGATCGGGTTGGGCATGGGCATGCACTTGACCTCGGGGGCGTTGAATCAGGCGGCGCTGGCCCGCAACCAGGCGCGCACGGCGGCCAGCTGCTGGATCGTGGCGGCCGTGGTGTTTGTGGTGTGGATGCTGGTGCCGTTGATATCCGAAGAACTGCTGCGCACGGAGATCGGCTATCTCGGCGCGACGAGCCTGCTGGCGGTGATGCTCGGCGTGGTTTATCGGCGCGGGACACGCGCCCCTCAGACCGCGCCCGCGGCCTCCACGATCGCACGGTAGGCCGCGGCGGGATCGGGCTCGCCAAAGATCGCCGAGCCGGCGACGAACAGGTTGGCGCCAGCTGCGCGACAGGTGGGCGCCGTGCTCGAATCAACCCCACCGTCAACCTGCAGAGCGACACCGTCGCCAAGGATATGACGCAGGCGCGTGACCTTGTCGAGCGTGTGCTCTATGAGTGGCTGTCCCGCCCAACCGGGGTTGATGGTCATGCAAAGCGCTAGATCGATCGCATGTGCGACCTCCGCAAGCGCGCCCACCGGAGTGGCAGGGTTGATCGCGATACCTGCGCACGCGCCAGCGTCGCGCACGAGACTCACTACGTAGGCGGCGTGCGGCGTGGCCTCGGCATGGAAGGTGATCGAATGCGCACCGGCCGCCAGGAATTCGCCGACCTGACGCTCGGGACGCTCGATCATCAAATGCACGTCGAGCATGCCCCCGACCTCCTCCAGCTGCTCGCGCAGCGCGGAGACGACCTGCGGGCCGGCCGCGATCGCCGGTACGAAGTGGCCGTCCATCACGTCCACGTGGATCGCCCGTGCGCCAGCGTCCAGCACCTCTCCCACCTGCGCCCGCAACGCACCGAAGTCGGCCGAAAGGATCGAAGGCTCGACCCGAACGCCGCGCAGAATATCTACCGTTGCCACGCTCAGATCCTTACAGAGGATGCCGTCAGATCGGCATCAACATGGAATCCCCGCAATTGTTGCACTTCAGGATCGCCGTGGAGGACATCCGCACGATCGTTGAGTGCTCGCCGCAGTTGGGGCACACCGACGCCAGCTCGAAGCGGTGCAGACAGTAGACGCAGCGGTATCTCCCGGGTAGGTTGGTGGGGCGCAGCCACGGCTCCGAGCAGTTCGGACAGGCCGGTCCGAGATCGACCTTGTCTTTGGGCGAGGTCTCCTCCATCCTCACAACCTACCCGTAGGGGTATCGCCCATTCGCCGCATCCGTGCGATGAAGAAGCCGGCCGTGCGGTCGCGGTGTGGCATCGTCAAGAGGGTCTTGGGCGCCCGTGGGTGGGTATGGATTTGCTGTTCGTGCATGAGGTCGTCGAGCGCGAAATTGGAGTTCTGCTCCAAGAACAGTTCTATTTGTTGCTCATTCTCGACCGCCGAGAGCGTGCATGTCGAGTACACAAGCACGCCACCCGGACGGAGTGCGCGGGCGCCCGCCGCAAGGATGCGTCCCTGGATCGCCGCCAGTTGCTCGACGTGCCGCGGCGTGACCCGCCAGCGCAGGTCGGGGCGGGCCTGCAACGTGCCGAGCCCCGAGCATGGTGGGTCGACCAGCACCCGATCAAACACCGCGCCCTCCGGGCGCGGCAGCGCGGCGTCGGCAAGCTCGACACGGACGCAGTGCGCGTGCAGCCGGCGGGCCGTGTCGCTCAGCTCTTTGGCTCGCGCGGGGTTGCGCTCCACGGCGAGCACTTCGCCCTCGTCGCCCATCAGCGCCGCCAGATGCGTGCTCTTGCCTCCGGGGGCGGCACACAGATCCAACACGCGCTCGCCGGGCTGAGGGTCGAGCGTGCGTGCGACGAGCATCGCGGCGCGCGACTGGGCGAGGATCTCCCCCGCGCCCCACGCCGGTGCGCGGTGAATGTCAAGCGGGCCCTCCAGCACGAGCGCCTCGCTCAGCTCGGGGTCGGTGTGTGTGGTCACCCCCAGCTCGCTCGCAACCGCAGCGGGCTCCGCACACAACGTGTTGACGCGCAACGCAAGCTCACCCGGCTCGTTGTCGGCGGCCATCAGCGCACGCGCGTCCGCCGGGCCCAGCTCGCTCCACCACAGACGCGCAAGCCACAGTGGATGGGAGTGCGCGACCGCGGCGCGACCGGGCGTGTCGTCGCGCAGGCCTGCGAGCAGGGTGGCGGCTCCCTCGCGTGCGGCGCGGCGCAGGACGGCGTTGACGAGATTGTGGCCTGAGCCGCGCCGTGTCTTTGCCAGCTCGACGCAGTCGGCGACGATCGCGCGATCCGGCGCACCGTCGAGGTACAACAGCTCATATAGGCCGAGCCGCAGAGCACCCAGCACGGGGGCGTCGAGTCGCTCGGGGGGACGGCCGGCGAGACGTTCGATCAGATGGTCGAGCGTGCCTCGGCGCTGCACCGCGCCATAGGCGAGGCGCATCGCGAGCGCGCGATCGCGTGCGTCGAGATGCTCGGCCTCCGATTGAAGCGCGCGGTCGGCGTAGGCGCCCTGCTCGAACACGCGTCTTATCACCGCGTATGCGCATCGCCGGGCAGGTGCGACGCGCACGCTCGCGGTGGGCGCTGGCGCTTGCTTGCTCACGCGCCCGGCAATCCGTGGCCACGCAGAAAAGCAGCCGCGTCCATCGGCCGCTTGCCGGGCGGCTGGACGACCAGCAGCTCGAGCGTGCCGGTCGCGCACGCGAGCAGCAGATGGCCCTCATTCACGTATAGGCCCGTGCCGCTCGGGCCCGCGCCACCCGAGCTCTGCGGGTCTGCGAGCGCCGCACGATGGACCCCCAGCATCTCCCCGTCGGGGAGCGCGATGCGCGCGCCGATGTGGGGGTGCAGCGCACGCACCGTGCGCTGCAGCTCGACCGAGGGCCGGCTTGGATCGAGCAACCGGTCGGCCGGGCCGATCTTCTCCGCATAGCTCACCTGGCTCTCGTCCTGCTCTGCAAACGCCAGCTCCCCGTCGCGCTGGAGCGTGTCGAGCGCGTCGACGAGCAGCCGCCCACCGGATCGCTCGAGCTTCGCGGCAAGCGACCCATAGGTGTCCTCGGCGGAGATCGACTCGCCTGCGGTGAGGCACACCGGACCGCTGTCGAGCCCCGCGGTGAGACGCATGATCGACACGCCCGTGCGCTCGTCGCCGGCCATGATCGTGCGCTCGATCGGAGCGGCGCCACGCCAGCGCGGTAGCAGCGAGGGGTGCACGTTGAGCATCTGGAAGTCCGAGAGCAGCGGCTCCTTGACGAGCGCACCGAACGCACACACGATCACCGCCTCGGGCTTGGCGCTCGCGATCAATGCACGCGTGTCGGGGTCGTTGACGCTGTCCGGCTGGGCGAGATCGAGCCCGAGCGTGCGGGCGGCCTCGGCGACCGGCGGGGAGGAGAGCTTGCGCCCGCGTCCGGCGGGACGGTCGGGTCGCGTGATCGCCAGCGCCGGGCGGTGCGGAGCGCGAGCGCCGTCCTCGCCCGACAGGCATCCGAGCACGCTCGCGGCGAACTCCGATGTGCCGAGGAAGACGGTGCGCACTACGCGGCGCTGGCGGCGGTGACCGCTTCGCGCATCTCGCGCATCGCCTGCTTGCGCGCCTCACGCGGGATCCGGTCAAGGATCAGGATGCCGTCGAGATGGTCGATCTCGTGCTGGACGATGCGCGCCTCCAAGCCCTCGACCTCGACCACGATCTCCTCGCCGTGCGCGTCGCGCCCACGGGCACGCAGCCGCGCGGCGCGTTCGACCTCGACGTGCACTCCCGGCAAGCTGAGACACCCCTCCTCGGCGGCCTCGAGCTCCTCGCTTGACCACTCGATCACGGGGTTCACGAGCGCGGTGAGCGGATCGTCGATGTAGGCGCGATAGACGAGCACGCGGTGCAACACGCCGATCTGGGTGGCAGCGAGACCGACGCCGAGCGCGTCGTGCATCAGCTCCCCCATCCGCTCGATCTCCTCCACGAGATCCTCGTCGAAACGCTCGACGGGCAAAGCGGTCGTGCGCAGCACCGGATCGCCGAACTTGCGCACGTGGCGCAGAGCCGCGTCGCGGCGTGCCCGGGTCTCGGGATCGAGCTCGGCGGCCGTCGGCGCGCCCTCCTCGGGCTCGACCTCAGCGTCCATTGCCTCCTCGTTGCTCATCGAGGCAAAGTGTAGTTCCCGGCTTGGGCTATCGACGTCTACTGCGGGTCTACATCCACACTGAAGGCGACGCCGCTGTGCACACGCGATGCCGCGGCACGCTGAACGGCCTCGCCGACGCAACGGATCGCCGCCGAGCGGTTTGACGGCGGCGCCTTGACCACCAGCTGGCGGCGCTCGCGGCCACGCAACCTGAAAAGCGAGGCGGGACCCAGCACGCTCGCCTGCTCTGTCGAGATGCCGCTCCGCACCGCCTCAGCCGCAACCTGTGCGCGGGTTGCACTCTCGGCGGCGCACACGATCCTGATCAGGCTCGAGTACGGCGGGTAGCCGAGCGCTTGACGGCGCTGCAGCTCCCCGGCGAGGAAGCCGTCGCTGTCGTGGGAGGCGGCGTGCACGATCGAACGCGCGTCCGGCGCGATCGTCTGCACCAGCACGCGTCCGTCGTTGCCTCGTCCGACGCGCCCCGCCAATTGCGTGACGAGCGCGAACGTGCGCTCCTCGGCGCGAAAGTCCGGGAAGCGCAGCGTCGCGTCGGCGTCGAGCACTACGCCGAGCGTGACGTCGGGAAAATCGTGACCCTTGGCAACCATCTGGGTGCCGATCAGCACACCGGCGGGCGCCGCCTCGAAACGGCTGAGCAGTGCGCCCACGTCGCTGCCGGGGCGGGCGCGACCCGATCCACCGTCAACCGTGTCGGCGTCCAGACGGAACACCGGAAAATCGCCGTCGTCGAGCGCCGCGCTGAGATCGTGCTGCATGCGCTCGGTACCGGCTCCGTGGCGGGCGACCGAGGTCGAGCCGCACGCGCAACGACTCGGCGCCGGCTCGGAGTGCCCGCAGTGATGGCATGACACGAACCCGCTCGCCCGATGTAGCACCAGTGCCACATCGCACTGCGGGCAGCCCCACACGCGCCCGCACGAACGGCAGGTCAGGAAGTTCGACCAACCGCGGCGGTTGAGCAGCACGATCGCCTTGCCGCGGGCGGCGCGCACGTCGGCGAGCGCCTGCGTGGTGAGCGGATGCAGCGCGCATGACTGCTTGCGCATGTCGAGCACTTCCACCTGTGGCAGCGGCCTGCCGTCCACGCGGCGCGAGAGACGCAGCGGACGAGCAGCATCGTGGACGCTCTCAGGGCGCGGAGTGGCGCTGCCGAGCAGCAGCAGCGCGCCACAGTCGCTCGCGCGACGAGCAGCTACGGTGCGAGCGTCATAGCGCGGGTCGCCCTCGTGCTTGTAGGAAGAGTCGTGCTCCTCGTCGACGACGATCAAACCGAGGTGCTCGATCGGGGCGAACACTGCCGAGCGCGGGCCCACACAGACCCGTGCCTCTCCGACGCGCAGGCGCCGCCACTCCTCACGGCGCTGGGCGACCGTCAGACGCGAGTGAAGCACAGCGACTGTCTCACCGAAGCGTTCGATGAAGCGCCCGACTATCTGCGGGGTGAGCGCGATCTCCGGGACCAACACGATCGCGCCGCGCCCACGCTGCAGCGCCTCGGCGGCTATGCGCACGTAGACCTCGGTCTTGCCCGAGCCTGTGATCCCCGCAAGCAGTCGCGTCTGGGCGCCTGTGTGCTCCAGCGCACTGGTCAGATCCTCGAGCGCCCCGGCCTGCTCGGCGGTGAGCACAGGCGGCTGGAGTGTGCGCGCGCCGAGCCGTATGTGCTCGGGCCGGGCGGGCGCGGCCCGGCGTTTGCGTCCGCTCAGACGCCGTGTGGCCGCGGGCGGCAACACCAGCGAGAGTGCGCGGGCAAGCGTTGAGCAGTACTCCTCGGCCAGCCACTCGGCGAGCGCGACGAGATCGATCGGGACGCCGAGCTCGAGCGCTCGCAGTGGCGCCAGCAGCTTCTCTTCGGAGACCTCGCTGTGCTCGGAGAGGGCGGTGACCACGCCGAGGATCTCGCGTCGTCCGAACGGCACGACGAGCATCGAGCCAACGGTCACCTCGGCGCGCAGCTCCAGCGGCAGGAGGTAGTCAAACGGCCCGCGCAACGCGCGGGCCGTCGTCATCGGCTCGACCTGGGCGATCGCAGACACCGCCCAACACTATCTGTGGATCAGGCGGCGGCCCCAGCGGCGGTGAGCCCAGCGGCGGCGCGCAGCGCATCGGCCTTGTCGGTCTTCTCCCAGGTGAAATCGTGGTCGTCACGACCGAAATGACCGTAGGCTGCGGTCTTCTGATAGATCGGGCGGTGCAGTTTCAGCTCCTCGCGGAACGCACCGGGACGCAGGTCGAAGTGCTCGTCGACCAGCACCGCGATCTTTGAGCGAGCGATCTTCTCGGTGCCAAACGTCTCGACCATCACCGACACCGGGTGAGCGACGCCGATCGCATAGGCCACCTGCACCTCGGCACGGTCGGCGAGTCCGGCCGCAACGATGTTCTTGGCAACCCAGCGCGCGGCGTATGCAGCGGAGCGATCCACCTTGGATGGGTCCTTGCCGGAGAAGGCGCCGCCACCGTGGCGGGCCATGCCGCCGTAGGTGTCGACGATGATCTTGCGCCCGGTGAGCCCGCAGTCGCCCATCGGCCCACCGATCACGAAGCGTCCTGTGGGGTTCACGAGGAAGTTCTTCGTGAGCTTCTTCTCGTCGTACAGCTCGACCGGCAGCACGGGGCGCAGGACGTGCTCGAACAGGTCTGGCTTGATCAGCGTCTCGGAGTCGATTCCGTCGGCGTGTTGTGTGGAGATCAGGATCTTTTCGATCTCCGCAGGACGCCCGTCCTTGTAGCGCACCGTGACTTGCGTCTTGCCGTCGGGGCGCAGGTAGGGCAGCACCTCGCCCTTGCGCACCTCGGCCAGGCGCTTTGAGAGCTTGTGGGCTAGCGCGATCGGCAGCGGCATCAGCTCTTCGGTCTCGTTGGAGGCGTAGCCGAACATCATTCCCTGATCGCCGGCCCCGGCGACGTCGAGCTCGTCCTCGTCGGCCGGATCGTGGCGCGTCTCATAGGCGGCGTCGACGCCCTGGGCGATGTCGGGCGACTGCTTGTCGATCGCGTTGATGACCGCGCACGTGTCGCAGTCGAAGCCGTAGGCGGCGTTGTCGTAGCCGATCTTGCGCACCGTCTCGCGTGCGACCAGTGGAATGTCGACGTAGGTGTTGGTGGAGATCTCGCCGGAGACGACGATCAGGCCGGTGTTGACGAGCGTCTCGCAAGCGACGCGGCCGTAGGGGTCGTCGCGGAGCACGGCGTCGAGCACGCCGTCTGAGATCTGGTCGGCGATCTTGTCGGGGTGGCCCTCCGTGACCGACTCGGAGGTGAACAGGAACTCTGTATCGGAATGTTGGCTCATGGTTTGAGGATCGACTCCAGGTCGCGCGGAAAGAAGTGGTGGAGAAGTCTATTGCGCCCGAGGGCCCGGGCGCTCTATGCAGCCTGTACGCGCGTGCGGGTGCCGCGCTCGACGAAGTCGATGATCAGGGGCACTCCGTCCATGCCATAGCGGGCGCGCAGGCGGTTCTCGATGAAATAGGCGTAATCGCGCGTGACGCGCGCACGCGAGTTGACCTGGATCGCAAAGCGCGGCGGACGCTCCTCGATCTGGGCCATGTAGATCAGCTTCAGACGATGCTGGCTGGAGCCGCGGCGCGTGCCCACGGGCGGCTGGCGCGCCTGCACCGCCTCGGCGAGAAAACGGTTGAGCTCGGGCGTGGGGATGCGCCCACGCCGGCGATCGCCGAGCGCCAGCGCCTCGGCGATCAGGCGCGAGACGTTGCGACCCGTCTTCGCACTGGCGGTGAGCACGCGCGGGCGCAATCGCAGCTTTTCGGCGACACGCGCGCGCTCGTGGTCGAGGTCCTTCTCTGTGCCTTCGTGGAGGTCCCACTTGTTGAGCACGATCGCGGTGGCGCAACCGGCCTTCATCGCAAGCTCCGCGACGCGCAGGTCCTGCGCGGTGACCCCATCTCGTGCGTCGCACACGACCAGCGCCACGTCGGCGCGCTCGGCCGCGCGCTGGGAGCGCAGGGTTGTGTAGTACTCGACCGAGTCGGACACCTTGGACTGGCGGCGCATGCCGGCCGTGTCGATCAGCACGAGCCGCCGTCCATCCACTTCGAGCGGCGTGTCGATCGCGTCGCGGGTGGTGCCCGCGACCTCCGAGACGATCACGCGCTCTTCGCCGAGGAAGCGGTTGACAAGCGAGGACTTACCGACATTCGGGCGGCCGATCAGCGCAAGGCGGATTTCCTCCTCGTCGGCGATGGCGTCCTCCTCGGGCGGCAGCAGCCCGACGATCCGGTCGAGCAGGTCTCCCGTGCCAAGGCCCTGGGCGGCGGAGACCGCGAGCGGCTCGCCGAGACCGAGGCGATGGAAGTCGGCGGCCAGCGGCAGGTCGGCGACCCCGTCGCACTTGTTCGCGGCGACGATGCTCGGCAAGGGCGAGCGGCGCAACAGCTCTGCCATCTCCTCGTCGCCCGGCCGTGTGCCCGCCTTCGCGTCCACGACCAGCACCGCGACCTGCGCGTCGGCCAATCCTGCGCGCGCCTGCTCGCGGATCGAGCCCGACAGCGGGTCCTCGTCCTGGAAGTCCACGCCGCCCGTGTCGATCAGCGTGAAGGTGTGCCCGCCCCACTCGCACTCGATCTCGTTGCGATCGCGCGTGATCCCCGGCCGCTCGTGCACGACGGCCTCGCGCGAGCCCGCCAAGCGGTTCACAAGCGAGGACTTGCCTACGTTCGGATAGCCGACTATCGCCACCTTCTGCATCAGGGGAGTATGACCGGCAGGAAGCGCAGTCCCCGCCTGCCTTTCAACTCAATCTCGATATCGACGTGCACAAGGACTAAATTGAGAGCATGAGTGAGCTTGCACGAGCGCGACTGAGCGTAGATGAGCGAGCGTTGCTGGAGCGCTTTGCCTCGGAGTTGAGCTCCCAGTACGACGACGACTCCCAAGCCGTCTGGCTCTTTGGATCTCGCGCTCGCGGGGAGAAGACCAGCGAGGACTCCGACATTGACGTGCTGGTGCTCACCGAGGATGCCTCCTGGCAGAACAAGATGCGGATACACGCGGCGTTGCAGACGGCTGCCCGCACACTCGGGCTAGAGGGACTCACATGGTCCTTCTCGATCCACGTGAACACACCCACTTGGCTAGAGCAGCGTCGCCAAGTGCATTCGTTCTTCATCGCCGAGGTAGACCGCGACAAGATATCGCTGTCGGGCTCAGTGTGAAGCCACGCTCAACCGAGTTCCTGGATGCAGCACGACGACGGCTGACAGCCGCCTCTGTGGTCCTCAACGAGGACCCTTCCACCGCACTCAGCGCGGCATACTACGCGATGCTGTACGCGGCGCGGGCAGCACTCAGTGAGCGTGACGTATACGCCAAGACCCACAGAGGCACATGGCACGAGCTTCGTCGTCTTTACGTTGACGGCGATGAACTGGACGCCGAACTCGCAGCGTCAGTTCAGAAGATCCAGCCCGAGCGCGAGCAAGCCGACTATGACGCCTGGACCGCCCCAACAGACGAGGCACGACACGCAATTGAGCTCGCCAAGACCTTCGTCGACGCTGTGGATCGGCTTCTGATACCTCAGCAGCCTCAGCCTGATTCCCATAACCCTCAGGTCAACTGATCCGCCGCCCGCGCAAGCTCCACGATGCGCTCGACCACCTGCTCGATGCTCATGCCGGTCGTATCGAGCACCACGGCGCCGGGAGCGGCTTGTAGCGGGCTGTGGGCGCGCGTGAAGTCACGCTGGTCGCGCAGCGTCTGCTCTGCCATGACGGTCACCTGATCGCCGCCCAGTTCGACCGCGCGGCGACGGGCTCGCTCGGCGGGATCGGCTGTCAGGTACACCTTCAGCTCGGCATCCGGCGCGACGACGGTGCCGATGTCGCGTCCCTCGGCCACACAGTCGCCACTGGAGATCAGCTCGCGCTGCTTTGCCACAAGCGCCTTGCGCACACCCGGATCGGCTGCGACCCGCGAGGCGGCCTCGGAGACCTCGGGCGTGCGGATCGCCTCGCTGACATCGTGCCCGTTGAGCAGCACTCGACGAAGCGCGGGATCGGCACCCTCCGCGAGCTCGATGCGAGCGGAGTCCGCGAGCGCGACCGGAGACTGGTCGGGAGCATCGAGCGCGAGCAGCCCCACACAGCGATACATCGCACCGCTGTCGAGATAGGTGAAGCCGAGCCGCTCCGCGAGAGCGCGTGCCACGGTTGACTTGCCGGCGCCGGCGGGGCCGTCGATCGCGATCAGCATCGAGGCTGGACGATAGCCGCGATCGCAGAGCTTGCAGCCTATGGCTGTGTGCTAACTTGTGGCCATGCGTCTACACATAACTCTCGATAGCGACCTCGTGGAGCGGCTTGACAGGCGCGTTGGAAGACGACGTCGCAGCGTGTTCATCTCAGAGACCGTTCGCCAAGCGCTCGAGGACGAGCAACGCTGGGAGGACATCGAAGCCGGTCTCGGAAGCCTCGGGGAGCACGAGTGGGATGCGGATCCCGCCGCCTGGGTGACAGCGCAACGACACGCCGACCCAAGCCGTGTCGGCTAGCGTTTGCGGCTGCTGCTCGACACAACCGTCCTGATCGACGCATTGCGCGGTCGCCCCGCCGCCGAGCGTGTGCGGGCGCTGCGCGATACGGGTCAGGTCCCGTGGATCTGCGCGATCAACGTAGAGGAGGTGCTGCGTGGAGCCAGAGTCGCCGAGGAGGCGGTATTCATGCGCTTCCTGGGCGGGATGCGCGTGGCTCGACTCGACCTCGCTGCGGGCGAAAGAGCCGGACGCTGGCGCAGAGAGTACGCGAGCCAGGGCACCACCCTCAGCCAAGCCGACTGCCTGATCGCCGCAGCGGCCATCGGGGTCGGCGCTCGACTGGCTACGGGCAACCCAAAGCACTTTCCGATGCCGGAGCTCGATGTTGAGCACTGGCCGGTTGGCGAATGAGCCTCAGTCCCGTCCGCTCTGCTCCGCTATCGCGCGTTGCACGTTCCAGCCGCGTTCGGTGAGGTCCCATGCGTTTGGGGCGCCGCGTGCGGCTGCCGAGCGAGTGTTTTGAACCAGCTCCAAGCGTTGCAGGCGGGCTAGCAGCTTTGAGATCTGGCCCTGGTCCTCCAAGCCGGCGCCGCGACCGACCTCGCGGTTAGAGGCACCCGGGCTCTCGGCTACGGAGGTGAGCACGCGCATGGTCCGATAGGTGAGCCGCATACCCACGCCGCGCAGGGGATCGCCAGAGTCAGCATGGGCGATCGCGCAGCGCTTTGGCACGGGACGACCGAACTCTCTACGCGCGGCGGCGGGACCGAGATAGGGCAGCACGATCATGCTCATCAGCGCACCTGTCAGCTCGCGCGGGGAATCGCCTGGGCGATCCCCGCCACGCGGGTCCCCGTCCGCGGATGCCGGGGAGGCAAGCAGCCGCGAGTGCAGCACCGACAGGACACCGCCAACAACGCCCTCGCCGGTCAACGGCGGCAGTTCGGCGCCCGTCTTTGACTCGTTGCGCCCTTCGTCTACGAGAGCGCTCATTTGGGCGATGCAGCGCTGGCGACGCCCGATCGCGCAGTGGCCCGCGCCGAGCGAACCGACAATCAAAAGCTGCCCGGCATAACGCTCGACTTCGAGGAACTCGAGCAACATGACCAGCGCGCTCCTAACGCGCTCCACCCAACGAGCCCCAGGGTCATACCCATCAAGCACGTAGCGCGAGGCGCGCGCGATCGCGTCGTCAAACGCGGCCAAGAAGCACTCCTCACAGTCGGCGAACAGTTCATAGAACGTACGTCGAGAGACGCCCGCACGCTGGACCACGTGTGCGACAGTGACATTCGCGGCACCACGCTCGGCGCTGATCTCGAACAGTGCCGCAAGCAGACGCGCACGCTGCACCTCGATCACATGCTCGCGACCCAACTCGCGCGCCGCTTCGCTGTCCTCGCGGACTATCCCGTTAGACGCCACCAGTTTCGACGGCGCCTTCGCCTTGGCGGCCATCTCTCATTTCTTCTTCCCGTGCGATTTCCCCTTGCGATGCTTGCTTGATTTCTTGCTCTTCTTCTTTACCTTCGCGCAGCCTGTCACGCCGATCTTCGTGCTCTCATGGATTTCCGCGCCGTTCTGTGCGACGAACGCTGTCGGCATCGCCAGCTTGCTCTTACACAGGTTGCCATTCGCCGCGAGCGCCGAGAACTTGCCCTCGGGCAGCGTCAGTTCGAAGCTGCCGACGGGAGCGTCGGGGATCGTGTGGAACGTGCTCGAGGTGATCCCCGCTTTGCTGATGAACGTTTCCCCATGCAGGTCGAGCGTCACGTTATAACCCTGCAAGACGATCACGAGTTCGGGGAACTTCGCACCGCCATAAGACACGAAATATGCCGGGCCAGTCAGCGCCACCGGGATCAACGGTGTGATCGCGGTCCCATGTCCGACGATCGAGTCCGCCGGACAGCCGGCGGGATTGGCTTCGAACTGTGCGGCCGTACACGCCTTCTGCAATGTCGTCAACCTCGACGGCAACTGCTTCGGCAGGTCCACCTTGACGCTCTTGATGTTCGCCTGCGATCCGAACGGTGCTTTGGGATAGGTCAGCTTCACGCTCAGGCTCGCACCGTTCTTTCTGGATGTTTTTCCATTCGTGGAGACCGCGAACTTCGGTTGGAACTTCAACGCCGCGCAATTGGTGACCTGGAACGGCGTTGAGATCGTGCTCAGGCCGCCTTCGCTGAGCTGCAACGTGGCGGTGAGCGCCATCTTCGAGCAGTTCGTCGGGTTGAACTGGAAATCCCCACGCGTGGTCGTGGCGTTGACATGCTGGATTTCCAAGGGGATGCCTTCGATGCTCGTCGGGATCGAGTCCGGTGAGCCCGGCGGGTCGGAGGTGATCGTGATCGCCGCGGTCAACGGGTTCAATTCGATCTTGCCCCTGACGACCACGCAATCGCACGCCGGATGGTTGCTCTTCGTGTCCGCCAGATCGAAGGGGCCGGCCTTCGCGGGCACCTCGAACGTGATACCGAACGGAGCGCACCCCGCTTCGCCGACCGTACAGCCACCACTGCCGTTGTACGGGCCGGTGAGATAGAACTTCCCGCCGGTGACCGTGAACGGATCGTTGCCGACACCAACGCCGATCGTCGCTTCGCCGACCAGGCTGTTGGGACCGCACAACCCTTCGTTGGCCAGCGGTTCGGGGCACAGTTCGACACCCGTCAGCACACCGGACAGTCCCGGCGGCAGCTTCGCCACGATCGACTTCAGGTTCTGTTCGCCGTCTTTGCGGTTCATCGTCACCGTCAACGGCGAGAACGCACCCGCCTGGATGTTCGTGGCGCCCGCGTTCACGGTCGGGTTGAACGGCAGGGTCGCACCCGGACACGCGCCACCGCCCGGACCGTGATCGATCGTAAACGAGGATTCCGCGTTCACGGGACCATTGCCGTCCCACGGCGTGAAGACCGCGGTCGTCGTGTAGGTCCCGCAACGCGTCGGTGTGCTCAACGGTGCGCGTTCGCCGCCGAAGAAGTGCAGTTCGAGGTCTTCAAACGGAACGTCGGGAGTGTTCTTGAACGTTGTGACGATCTGACCCGTAGCCGGGTTCACCGACACTTCGCCCGCGAGCTTGATCAAGCTCCCCGAATAGGGGTCTTCCGCGACGATATACATCGCGATCAGGCTCCCGAACGGGTTTGCGTCCTGCGCTGCCAGATACACGGCACCTTCCAGTTCGTGTTCCAAAAGCGGCGTCTTGATCTTCACAGTCCCGACCTTCGAACCGTCCGGACAGAAGTTGGACCCCGGCGCAAGCGGGCTCGCGACTTCCGACGTGAACGTATTCCACTCAACGCCCGGTTCATATTTTTCGTTCAGTTCTTCCTGGCCCTTATAACCGATCTGATCGCCGGGGCTACCGAGCGCACCCGCGGCGAGCGCTGCCGGTTCGGAGGTGCACGCTTCGAGGCCACCGCTGCCGGACGGGTTGATCGCGACCCCTACGGGGAGCGCCACGGTCGTGTCCCTGAGCGAGGACTCCGCCAGGCCGTTGGGGTTCAGGGCGGCGGTCTGTGGGACGTGGACGTTCACCGTCAGCCCCGAGGAAGTGCTGGCGTTGCTGCTGTCCGGCGCGACGCTGATTTCCGCCGGGAACTTGAGCTTCGAGCAGCCCGTCAGCGCGACGGGCGTCCCTGCGGCGTTTTGCGTGACCGCGCTCTTCTTCGCCCACTTGCCCGGTTCCTCCCACGACTCCGCTTCCATCGTCGAGCCCAGGGGGCCGTGACAGCCGGTCGGCATCGTCAGGAAGGCTTTGGTGGCTTCCCGTGCCCTTTCGAACTGGCCACGTTGGTTGTTGGCTTCTACTTGGCACCCTTCTTCGTACTTACCCCTATTCCCCCCCACTGCATTGCAGGGCTGAAGAACACCGAAAAGTTCCGCCCTGCTCTTGATGACGGGTGCCGTCGGCGGCGCTTCCGTCGCCGTCACCTGCACGGGGTAATTGCCGCCCGGGAGAACACCATTGTTGAGATACAGCAGGGGTATGAAGAAATTGGTGCCGAGCTGCAAAGCCACGCCGCGTACGGGCGTCATGGCATAGACGGGGTCTGAGAGTTTCGCTTGACGACTCGCGTTTTCTGACCAGATCAGGGTCAGTTCGCCCACCTCCGATCCGGCTGGACAGGCAGGAGGCTTAGGCACAAGTTGCTGTCCGGTGCAGTGAGAGGGCGCGTTGGGGTCGCCGACGAAGCCGGGGGGTAGATCGATCTTGACATTCCGCAAGACGCCGTTGGGCAGGCGAATGTATGGCGAGTCAGCATTCGATTCCTCGCGCGCGAAGTGCGAGTTCAGTTCGAAGCTGTCGACGAACTTGTAGGGGTGCGAGCCCGCCTGCGTGTCGGGCGTGCCGTTTTCGTTCACGAAGCTGATTTCATAGTTCTTGATCCCGAAGCCGACGCCCTGCGCCGCGAGCATACCGCTGGCCTGCCCCGCACCGTTGGCGTTGGTCGCGATCAGGCGGAAATGGTAGAGTTCGCCGGGCGCGAGGCCTTCGAGCTGAGCGGAGACCGCCACCGGGCTGCTTCCTTTTCCGATCTCGCCCGGCGTCTGCCTGCAGGGAACGGTGTGGTTGTAGGTGCCTTCACCGTATTCGTTGGTGAGACCGTATTCGAACTTGCATTCGCTGACAGCGACATCGCGCGGATCGACCATGCCGCTCAAGCTCGCAGCTTCCCCGGTCACGTCCCCCGGTGCGCCGACTGACACAGCCGGGGCATCGCTGGCGAAGACATCGACCTTGCCGCTGCCCGGGCTTGAAACG
This sequence comes from uncultured Solirubrobacterales bacterium, assembly GCA_963831725.1. Lineage (GTDB taxonomy): Bacteria > Actinomycetota > Thermoleophilia > Solirubrobacterales > Solirubrobacteraceae > Palsa-744. The sequence continues at coordinate 615,613 of CAWHRF010000004.1, read as the reverse complement.
TAGATCTCACCGCTCGCGCCGTCCACGGCGATCCCGCCCTCGCCCGAAGTCCCCGAAAGTTCGCCCGAGCCGAAGCGCGCGACGAGCATGCCGGCGCTTTTGCCCAGCGCGCTGTCGCGGTTCATCGCGCCCGTGTCCCACTCGGCCACGGAGGACTGATCATCCGCGTAGAGGTCGCCGGTCACGGGATCGACGGCCACCGCGACGTCGCCCGCTTCTTCGTCATCGACGCTACCGAGCGGGGAGAGCTTCTGCCCGACCTTCTCCGTACACGAGCACGACGGTTCGTACATCAGGTAATCATCGCCCGTGGCCGAGACAGCGAAACCGTGGGCCTTGCCGGTGCCGAAGTTTCCAACCTGACCGGAGACGTTCTGGGGTTTCCAGCTCTGGCTAGCAATGTTCACGCCCGCGCTGTCGAATTCGTCGATCAGCAGAGCTCCTCCTATGCCCACGTCGATGTGCACGACGCCGCTCCCGTCGACGCCCAGCCCCAGCAGTTCGCCGTCGGCGGAGCCGGTGGACGGCGCGAAGCCGCCGATCTGGCTCAGGTACCTGCCTTCGGCACTGAACTTGTCGATCACGCCGTGGCCGGAATCCATCACGTACAGGTCGCCGGCCGAGGGATCGAATTCTTCACAGGCCTTGCCGGTCAACGCCGGTGTGTGCTGCACACAAGCGTTATCGACCGCGATCGCCGCGGGACTGCCGTACACCGAGGGAAACGAGAACGATTCGGCTGGCGTGTCAGCTCCCTTGAGTGTGTTCCCGGGTGCTTCCTTGGAGCCCGCGGGGAAGTTGAAGTTGACCGGGGTGCCGTTCGCATCGAACTTGTAGACCGCGTTCGTCGTGGCGATGTCGGCCACATACACGTCGCCGGTCGCTTCGTCGACCGCGATGCCATTCGGATTGGTGAACGATCCGAATTCCCCGATCTTGGGGTGAGGTTCAGCCGCGAGCGCCGGGGAGGCTGAGAAGGCGAGGGTGGCGAGGATGAGTGTGAATGCAAGTGCCGGGCGCTTCTTCAACCAAGCTACGCAGAGAGAAGCTAGTTTTGTGGACTTGGTGGTTCTCATTACTTGCCCCTCCGGTCGTTGGTGGCTCTCTTTGCCTTTGTTTTCTTCTTCTCAGGTTTTTTGACGCATTTACCCTTTTTGTTCTTCACAAGGCCCTGCTTGCACTTCACGGTCTTCTTTGTAACCTTCTTGACGTCCGTCGGCTGAGGCGAGGCGAGATTCCCGAGGCCGGAGAACGTCTGGCTCGCCGGCGCCCCGTAGACCGAGGGCTGCGACGCGACCGGCGTGCGGCAGGCATCGGCGGTCGTGCATAGCGGCGGGGAGGACGATTCGGCGAAGCCTCCGTCGACGCGCGCGTCGTAGATGACGATCTGTCCTTCCTGGTTGTCCTGCGGCACGAGCTGCTGGTTCGAGCGGAAGAACACGTCATCGCCACTTTCGCTCACGTCCTCCAGGTTCGATTCAAAGGAGCTCGTGCCGCTCGAGATCAGGTACGCGTGGCCACCCTCGTACTCGTAGACATCGAGCACGCCATTCGTATCGGCGGGCACGAGCGCTTCCCCCGTTTCGAAGAACACCTGGCCGGCGTCCGTGAGCACCTGCCGGCTCCGGAAGGCTCCAAAGGCTTCTCCATGGCTGTCCCCCGGGAACTTCACCACACCGCCCCCTGCGACCGGAGGTTCACCCGAGGGGGTGCACGAGGCGCAGACGAGCGTGGGTGGGTGGGAACCCGATCCGGCGCCGTACAGGAAGAGCTCCCCGACGGCGGCTTCGTTCGTCGGCGCGACGTTGTCATAGCCGGTCAAGCTCTCGCGAGATTCGAACGAAAGCCACTTGCCGTCGGGCGAGGTCTGCTCGCCTTGGAACCCGCGATTCCCGCTGGATTCGACGTCGGTGGCGATGAACGTCGTCTCGTTGCCGTTCCACAGATACAGGTTTTCCTTCCCGGCTTCCGCGCCTTCGACGACGGACTTGCCTTCGCTGTTCGTGAATTCCCTCGTGTTGGACGCCAGCACGCCCTTGGCGACGAAGTAGACATCGGAGCTGTCATGGCTGCCGAGCGGCATGACGCTGAGCACGTCAGCGTGTTCGCTCCCCGCAGCGACCGTGAGGTCGGTCAATTCGCATTTGCTCGCGCCTTCGGGCAGGGTGCACTCGTACAGGTCAGGTTCGCCCGCTTCTGCGGTCGAGCCGGCCGTGAGCTTCCTTTCGTCGAGGAAGAAGACCTTCGAGCCGTCGGCGGTGGCGCCCTTGAAGGAGCCGCCGCCGCCAGGGCCTGATCCACTCTGTTTTTCGTCGATCTGAACGGTGCGCTGCCCGTCGATGCGATCGTAGAGCGCGCCGCCGTAGGTGAAGATGACGTGCGAGCCGTCGCTGGAGACCGCACCTTTGACGGCCTTGTACGTTTGAGTCTTTATTTCTTCTGTCGGAAGCGATCCGGTGACCGCCGTGCCGCCTTCGCTTTCCGGCAGCACGCTCACCAGCCGCAGCGCGCCTTCGTCCCATTCGTACAGGTTTTCCACGCCGTACCGCGCGCCTGCGGCCAGGGGCGCGGTCTCCGTGAAGATCACGTGGCTGAGGTCCGCGGAGGCGGCCTGGAAGTTCGCGTCGGCCGGCGTCACGCCCGGCGGCGGGACGTTGACAAGCCGGTAAGTGCCCGTTGCGTTCTCGCGCACCAGCAGGTTTTCATAGCCCACCGGTTCGCCGCTCACGACCTGACGGCCTTCGGGATTACACGATTCCGGGTTTTCGTGAGGCTTGGAAGCGGCAGCACGTGACCCTCCACCAGCCAGCATCACGTCCTTGGTGAGCTGTTCCGAATAGGCGTACACGGGTTGGAAGTCCTGGCAACCCACCCCGTCATAGGATTCGAGCGGCATGATGTCTTCCTCGATCCAGCCACCCGCGCCACGCGTCGCCACGTAGTATTCGCCGCCGGTGGGCGCGCCCGGCTGCGGTTCCTGGGCGTAGAGCGTGAGCGCTTCGCCATCCGCGGCAGCCGTGCTCGAGTACGCTGTTTCCGGCTTAGCATCGAACTGGGATGAGATCTTGACCGGCGGCGTCACGAGCTCGTAGGCGCGGCAGTCAGGCAACCTCTCGGCAAAGCCGCCGCGCATCTGTTCGTTGGGACACGCCGCCTGTTCGGCGGTCAACGTAGTGAAGGTCTGATCTTCTCCGTAGACCGTTCCCACTTCGTTGCTCGCCACGACACGGTAGTGGTAGATGCTCCCGGGCGCCAGGCCGCTTGCGGCCGCCCACACCGCGTGCAGTTCCAGTCCTTCACCGACGCTTCCTGCCGGGAAGGGCGTCGAGCTGCCATAAGCACTGGTAGGTCCGTATTCGAAACGGTAGCTCGTCTGGATGCCGCCGGGGCTGACGAGCGCGCCGAGCTTCACTTCGGAGGCGCCGACTTCGGCGGTGAGCTCCCTATCGACCACAGGCGCGATCGGAGACCCGAACACCCAGACGGTGTCTTTTTCGCCATCGCTCACGTATACACGCCCGCTCGCTTGATTCACCGCGACCATGTTGAAGAAGCGACTCGACCCGCCAATAGTTCCGCCGAAATGGCCGGCCCCCACATCGGCGAGCTGCCTGCCTTCCGCGCTGTACTCGACGAGATGGACACAGGGCGACGGCTTTTCGCCGCACGGGACCGCACCGTTCTGGACGACCGCGAACACGTCCCCATGCCCGTCGAGTGCCACCGAGAAAACGCCTTCGCTTTCGATTTCAACGGGCTTGCCGTGCACTTCTACAGGCGCACCGCTGGAATCGAGCTCCACGATCCTGTTGTTGCCGGCCACCCAGAGATCGCCGGAGGAGTCAACCGCAACTGCGGTCGGTTCCGTGAGCGCGCCGGCGCCCGTGAACGTCTTCAATGGCGTGAGCGTGCAGGGCTCCGGCAGCGCCGGACATTCCGAGGGCTTGTACTCGAGCACCTTGTTTTCCGGCGTCACCGGCACGTACACGTTGCCGGCCGAGTCGGCGGCAATCTGCACATCTGAGAGGATGCCGAAGGCATTGCGTGACGCCGGCACTTCAAACGACGACAGCAACGCGCCCGTGTTGGGGTCGTAGACGAAGATCGTCGTGGGCGTGGAGAAGCCTTCTTGGCCGAGCACGTACACGTCGCCGTTCGTCGGGTTCACCGCAACACCCGAGTAGTACGCAGACCCAAACGGCGACGGCGGCGAGAGCAACTTGCCTGAAGAACCGAGCTTGACCACCGACGAGGGGCCATCGTTCGATTCCAAGAAACCCGACACGAACAGATCTCCAGAGCCTTCCACAGCGACGCCAACCGCGTTCGCCTCGTTCGCGCTGAACGATTCGTAGAGGATGAGCTTGGGCGCTTCGGCTTGGGCGACGCCGGGGGACAGCGCACCCTGCAGGGCACAAGCGAGCACGGCAGTGACGCTCAGCGCGAGCACGGTGAAAGTGCGGACGCGAGCGCGCTCGCCCGCGGCGCCTCGTGCAACGGCGAGCACGCTGCGCATCCGTACAAGATTCCTCAACACAGACCGATGAGCACCCACGTTCACATCCCCTCCTCAAAGAGACCCGGACAACGAAACCGAGCCCGCCTGTCCCCCGTATGGGGGGATCCCGGGCAGCACAAGACCGCCACGGGCACACGACCCATGGCGGTCAAAGAACAAGAAGCTGTAGACGCGCTTACTACGCGCGAGTAATCAGACCGGCCCACGTGGCCAGCGAGCCGCGAAGCGAATCCGCGGCGAGTGGGACTAGCGGCTAGAGACCGGCAATCCCAGAGAGAGAGAGAGAGAGAGAGACGTGTCAGCGACGCTGACACGTCCTATAAAGGACGCTCCAGCAGCACACGGACTCCCAAGCACGTTATTCCCCAAAGAAACCACGCGAAAAACAACTCCCTCTCGTTGCGACCCGGTCCCTCTCCCAAGGGCCCTGCCAAACCATTTGGATGTCGACCACAGAGACCGACCCAAACCCGACCTTATGTTCGCCAGTCCCACATCGGGGTGCGTCCCCCATGCGGAGAACGCCTGGACATGGCTCCTTTATACTCGACCTACGGGCTGTTGTCAAGCCCCGGATGAGAAAAGTTCGCGGGATGGCTCCACTGACCATGCCCCAGCCGGCTCTGCGCCGGCTCTTGCCCTCTCAGGAAAGCGCGGCGATGTCCCGCGAGAAGCCCGGATAGGACACTGCCGCCGCCTCCATCCCGCGCACGAGAACCCCCTCGCGCGATGCAAGCCCGGCCACCGCGCCCAACATCGCCAGGCGGTGATCGCCGGCGGCGTCGATCTCCCCGCCCTTCAACCCGCCGCCACGCGCGCCCCTGGGACTGCCACGCACGATGAAACCGTCCTCGCTCGCCTCGATCTCGGCGCCGAGCCCGCGCAGGCCCTCGACCACCATCGCGATCCTGTCCGACTCCTTCACACGCAGCTCCTGGGCACCACGCACGACCGTTTCCCCCTCCGCAAAGCATCCCAGCAACGCGACGAGCGGCAGCTCGTCTATCGACAGCGGAACCTCCTCGGCCTCCACGAGTGTGCCCTCCAGTGCTCCATGGGCGACGTCGAGGTCGCAGATCGGCTCCTCGGCGACCAGCTCGCCGCTTTCGTCCTCGAGGTCGCCGAGTACGATCCCGCTCATGCGCTGCACGATGCGCAGGAACCCCGTGCGCGTCCAGTTTGCACCGAGGTCGCGTATGAGCAGGCGCGAGCCGGGGACGAGCACGCCGGCGGCTATCGCAAACGCTGCCGAGCTTGGGTCGCCGGGCACGACCACCCGGTCGAGCACCAGCTCGTCGGCGTTGACGACTGTGACGTGCTTGCCGTTGCGGTGGATGTTGACTCCGGCGCGCAGCAGCATCCGCTCGGTGTGGTCGCGGCTGCGTGCGGGCTCGCCTACCGTCGTCGCACCGTCGGCCGCGAGCGCGGCGAGCAGCACGCACGACTTCACCTGGGCGCTTGCGACCGGCAACTCGTAGGCGATAGAGCGCAGGCGTGCACCGTGAATCTGAAACGGCGCGAAGCGATCCTCGCGTGCATCGATGGTGGCGCCCATCAAGCGCAGCGGCTCGGCAACCCGGTCCACCGGGCGGCGGCGGATCGACTCGTCGCCGTCGAGCGTGAATGAGCGTCCCTCCTGTGCGGCAAGCCAACCGGGTAGCAGGCGCAATAGCGTGCCGGCGTTACCGACGTCGATCGGGCCATCTGGGACTCGCGCCTCGCGCAGGCCGGTCCCCCGTACCGTGATCGTGCCGTCGCGCTCGTCCACGAGCGCGCCCAGCGCCCTGACTGCCGCAAGCGTGGAATCGGTGTCGGCCGCGTGCAGATAATTCTCGATGCGGGTTGGCTCAGAGGCCATCGCGCCAAGCAGTGCCGCGCGATGGGAGATCGACTTGTCCGGCGGAGCGGTCAGCTCGCCATGCAACCCATTGGAGGGCTCGAAGCGCACATCCATCGCGTCCTACCCTACGAGCCCGAGGCGAGGCCTGCTTGCTGGAGCTGTTGGCGCGCTGTGCGCGCCTGCTCGTTCCATGCGGCAAGCTCATCGCTGTCGGAGTCGGCGAGCGCGGTGCGCACCTGGCCGAGCCGCTCGATCGCGTCGTCTATCGCCTCGATCACCGCGTCGCGATTTGACATGTAGATGTCGGTCCAGATTGCCGTGTTGGCGCCCGCCACGCGTGTGGCGTCGCGAAAGCTCGGGCCGGATCCCAGCCCTCCGCTGTGTGCCTCGATGTCCTTTCTCTGGAGCGCATCGGCTGCGTGGGCGGCGAGCACGTTCGCGAACACATGCGGCAGATGCGAGACGCTTGCCATCAGGCGGTCGTGGGCGTCGGGGTCGATCGCGACCGGTCGCGCCCCGATCCGCTCGATCAGTCCGCGCAGCCGCTCGACCGCCCATGGAGCCGCATCGACGGGACCATGCGTCTCGCTCGGATCGGCTGCCCCTGTTGGCGCTCCTGCCGTGCCCCCCGGCTTGGCGGGAGAAGAGGCCCCGGCCGCTTGCCATCCCGCTCCAGCGAGCGGCGTCAGGTACCACACCGCACCCTCGAACAGATCCTCGCGTGCATTGCCCACCCCGGCCGTCTCTGCGCCGGCGAGCGGATGAGCGCCTACGAAGCGCGGATCGGAGATCGCGCCCACGATCGCGCGCTTGGTGGAGCCGACGTCGCTGACGACGCACTCAGCCCCCGCGGCCTCTAGCGCAAGACGCGCCGTCTCCGTGGCTACCCCCACCGGGACGGCCACGAACACGATGTCGGCGTCGCGCACGGCGTCAGCGAGCTCGAAGGCCGGCTCGTCGATCGCGCCGAGCTCGACCGCCGCTGACAGCGCCTCCGCGTATGGGTCATAGCCGACGACGCGCGCACCCGCGCGACGGCGGGCTGCCATGCCGATGGAGCCCCCAATCAGCCCGACCCCGAGCACCGCCACCTTCATATGCTTCGATTGACCCTCAAGCGGTAGTGAATACCTTCCCAGCGAGCGCCGCGGCACTCTGCACGGCGGCCGCGTAATCGGCGAACTCGTCCGCGATCAGCGCCTGTGGCCCGTCGCAGATCGCCTCGTCGGGGTTCGGGTGCACCTCGACGATGATCCCATCCGCCCCGGCAGCAGCAGCCGCGAGCGACAGCGGCAGCACGAGGTCACGTCTGCCCGCCGCGTGGCTCGGGTCTACGATCACCGGCAGGTGCGAGAGCTCCTTGAGCACCGGCACCGCCATCAGGTCGAGTGTGAAGCGGTAGGCCGTCTCGAACGTGCGGATACCACGCTCGCACAGCATCACGTTCGGGTTGCCCTCCTTGAGGATGTACTCGGCGGCCATCAGCAGCTCATCGAGCGTCGAGGAGAGCCCGCGCTTGAGCAGAGCCGGGCGCCCAGAGCGGCCGACCTCGGCCAGCAGCGGATAGTTCTGCATGTTGCGCGCGCCGATCTGCACGACGTCGGCCACCTCGAGCACCGGCTCCAGATCGCGCATGTCCATCAGCTCCGTGACGATCGGCAGGCCGCTCTGCTCCTTGGCCTCGGCGAGTAGGCGCAGACCCTCCTGGCCCAGCCCCTGGAAGGCGTATGGGGATGTGCGGGGCTTGTAGGCGCCCCCGCGGAACAGCGCGGCGCCGGCGTCCTTGACGACCTCGGCGGTCGTGAGCGTCTGCTCGCGTGTCTCGATCGTGCAGGGACCGGCGATCAGCGCGAAATGCTCGCCACCGATCTTGCGTCCCTCGATGTCGAGCACGGTGCGCTCGCCGTGGCGCATCTGGGAGGAAGCGAGCTTGTAGGGCTTGAGGATCGGCACGACGCGGTCCACGCCGGGCTGGCCCTCCAGACCCAGGCTCTCGACGCTCGCGTCCTGCTCCACATCGCCGATCGCGCCGATTATGGTCACGCGCGCGCCCTGACTGCGGTGGGCGAGCGCGCCGGCTCGCTCGATCTTCTCTACGACCGAGCCGATCTGATCCTCGGTGGCCGACTCCTTCATGACGATCATCATTCGCTCATCCTTTCAAGTACGGGTTGGTCGTGCGAGCGTGGCGGAAGTGGCGCTCGGTCCAGTGAAGGACCCGTGGTGCGACCTGAATGGATCTCCGCTCACAGATGGAGACCAGGCCGGAGCGCCTAGCTAAATCGCCAGGCGCAGCGAAACGACCGATACGACACGCGGATGCTTGCTGATGTGGGAGCGGTCGTCTTCATAATCGTCTAGGAGGTTTGTAGCAGACCTCAGATGACTTCCGCAAGAGCATCAAGGAAAATTGCGTTCTCCTCGGGAGTGCCATAGGTGACTCTCAGCGCACCGGGCCTGCCGAGCGCGCCTCCTCCACGTACGAGCACCCCACGCTCGGTCAGACCCCGCATCACGTCCTGCTCGCGTTCCGCGGCCTGCTCGGAGTCTTCGCCGCCGAGACCGAACCAGCAGAAGTTCGCTTGCGAGGCTGCCGGCTCGATTCCCAGGGCGCGCAGGCGCTCGTCCATCGAGATCCGCTCGGCGATCGTGCGCGTCACGCGGTCGGTCACGGCGTCCTGGTGGGAGAGCGCCTCCACCGCGGCCGCCTGGGCGACCGCGCTACAGAAGAACGGCTGGCGAACTTGGTCGACCGCGCGCGGGAGGTCCTCCGAGCCGCACAGCGCGAAGCCGACGCGCAGGCCGCACAGGCCGTAGACCTTCGAGAAGGTGCGCAGCAGCACGAGGTTCGGATGGTGGGCGAGCAGCTCGACCGACGCGTCGGGATCGTCGAGCAGGTTGAACTCGCAGTAGGCCTCATCGACGATCACGCACACATGCTTGGGGACTTCGGCAATGAAGTCCGCGATCTCCGCGAGCGGCAGCGCGGTGCTCGTGGGGTTGTTCGGGTTGCACACGATCGCAAGGCGCGTGGCGACCGTGATCTCCTTCAGCATCGCGCCCAGGTCGTGGCGATCGTTTGCGTCAAGCGGCACGGTGAGAGCGCGTGCTCCCGAGGCGGCGCTCAGGTGCGGATAGACCGAGAACGACGGCCATGCGTACACGAGCTCCGCGCCGGGCTCCAGCAGCGCCTCGCCCGCCGCCAGCAGGATGTCGCAAGAGCCGTTGCCGATCGCGATCCGCGCACTGGGCACGTCGTAGCGCTCGGACAGGCGCTCGCGCAAAAGCGCGTTGGTTGGGTCCGGGTAGCGGTTGAGCGTGGGTAGCGCCCCCTGGATCGCTTCGATCACCGCAGGCAGTGGTGGCCAGGGCGACTCGTTGGAGGCGAGTCGCACCTTCGGCGCGCGCTGCGCGTAGCCGCCCGCCACTGGATAGGAGGGAATGCGCGCGATCCGCTCTGAGAACTCGAGTGCCATCGTGGCCCTATTGTGCCGCTTGCAGGTCGGCGCGCAATGTGGCCGCCTCGCGCAGGTACACATGCTTGGCCTCGTGATCCTCCTCGGCGTAATAGTGGATCAGCACGCGGATCACCTTCTCTAAAGAACCCGGCACCGGTATCTCGCGAGCGCACAACAGCGGCACGCGCTCGAATCCCAGCGCGCGCGCCGCCACCGCCGGGAACTCTGCTGTCAGGTCGTCGGTGACGGTGAAGATGCAGCTCACAACCTGCTCTGGGACGAGCGTGTTGCGCTGCATGATCTCGTTCATCAGCTCGGTCGTGGCGCTCAGAATCTCCGGTGCTTCGTCGCGAGATGCCGAGATCGCGCCCCGCAGGGCGTAGAGACGTTGCGACATCGCCGGCGATTCTTTCAGAACCGGCTTCAAAACAAGCTGCGCAGCAACTCGACATCGCTATCGCTCAAGCGCCGGTAGGCGCCGGGCGCGAGCTCTCCCAGCTTCAGCGGTCCGAACGCGACGCGACGCAGCTCGGCCACCGGGTGTCCGACCGCCTCGCACATGCGCCGCACCTGGCGGTTGCGGCCCTCGTGAATCGTCAGATCGAGCACACCCCGCCCCACACGACGCACGCGCGCCGGTGCGCTCATCCCATCCTCGAGGCTCACGCCCTCGCGCAGCCGGCGCAGGGCGGCGTCCCCCACCGGCCCGCCGTCGACGCGCGCTCGGTAGGTCTTCTGGACTTCGAAGCTGGGATGGGTGAGACCGTGCGCGAGCGCGCCGTCGTTGGTGAGCAGGATCAGTCCGCTGGAGTCCGCGTCCAGGCGCCCCACCGGGTAGAGGCGTGAGCGCTCCTCGGCGATCAGTGCGACGACGGTCGGGCGACCGTGGGTGTCCTTCGCCGTGCTGAGCACTCCCAGTGGCTTGTTGAGCGCGTACACGACGCGCGCCTCCGGCCCCTCCAGTGGACGCCCGTCGGCTGTGACCGCGCTGCGCTCGTCCACGTCGAGTGCGGGATCGAGCGCGATCTCCCCGGCGACGGTCACCCGACCGTCGCGGATCATCGTCTCGGCGGCACGACGCGAGGCGACGCCCGCGTGGGCCAAAAACTTGCTCAGGCGCATTGGCTGCAACGATAGGGATATGGATCTTGAGCTTCTCGATCGAACACTCACGGCGGCGGGCCAACCAACTTTCCGTGCCCGCCAGGTATGGGAGTGGGCGACGAAGGGCGTCGCGGGGTATGAGCAGATGACCAACCTACCCGCCTCGTTGCGCGAGTGGCTGGACGAGAACGTGCCGTTCTCCAGCTTGGAGTTGCGCGAGCAGCGCCACGCCAGCGATGGCACGGTCAAGGCGCTCCTCACCACCGCCGACGGGCGGCCGTTGGAGGCCGTGCTGATGCGCTATCGCGACGGACGCAACTCGATCTGTGTCTCCTCGCAATCGGGCTGCCCGCTCACGTGCACGTTCTGTGCGACTGGACAGATGAAGTTCGGGCGTAACCTCACGGCCTCTGAGATCGTCGATCAGGCGCTTCACTTCCGTCGCACGGCCGCAGTCGACCATTGCGTGTTCATGGGCATGGGCGAGCCGATGCTCAACCTCGACTCCGTGCTCGCCGCGTGCGAGCGGCTTCCGGACATTGGGATCGCCCACCGTCGCACGGCGATCTCCACGGTTGGCTGGATTCCCGGGATCGAACGGCTCACCGGGTGCGAGATGCCGTTGCGCCTAGCGCTCTCGCTGCACGCCGCCGACGAAGCGTTGCGCAGCGAGCTGATGCCCGTCAACGAGCGCTACCCGCTGTCCGATGTGATCGACGCCTGCCGTGCCTTCTACGAGCGCAAGCGCAGGCGCGTGTTCGTGGAGTACGTGATGTTGGCGGGGGTCAACGACCGCTACGAGCAGGCGGTCGCGCTCGCCAAGATATTGAGTCCCACCCACCCCAAGCCGCGCGGCTCGGGCGAGCAGCCGCGCATGTTCAAGGTCAACCTGATCCCGTTCAACCCGACGGATTCGGCGTATGAGGGCTCCAGCCGGGATTCGATCGCGGCGTTCAAGGGCGCACTGGAAGCGCGTGGCATCCAGGCGACGGTGCGTCTCACCCGCGGGCGCGACATCGACGCGGCATGCGGACAACTGGCCGCTCGCGCAGCCTGATCGTTATTCCGACGTGGCCGGACCGTCTCCACCACGCGCCTCGCCTGCTCGCAGCAAGCGGTCGCGCAGCTCCGATTGCTCCTCGGGCGTGGGGTCCCACTGGGCCACGTCGGGCAGCTCGTCAATGCTCTTCAGGCCGAACAGCTTCAAGAACTGGGTGGTGGTGCGATACATCACCGCACCGAACTGCGAGCGCCCAGACTCCTCCACCAGACCGCGCTCCAAGAGCGTCGAGGCGGCCGAGTCGGCGCTGACGCCGCGAATCCGGGTGATCTCTGGGCGCGACACCGGCTGCAGGTAGGCCACGATCGCAAGCGTCTCCGCCTGGGCGGGGGTCAGGACCGATGCGCGCGGACGGCTGAACAGGCGCCGTGCGGACTCCTCGGTGTCGGGGTCGCTGGCGAAGGTGAAGCCGCCGCCAAGCTCACGCAAATGGATGCCGCTGCGACCTGGTGCGTAGCGTTCTGCCAGCTCCACCAGTCCCGCGATCACCGCGAGCTCCTCGGTCTGCGCCGCGTCGGCCAGCTCTTGCGGGCTCAATGGATCGGGCGCCAGGAACAGCAGCGCCTCGATCGTGTGGACCACCGCGGGGTCGGGGTCGGGCAGCCCCTCGATGTCCAGCGCGCTGGCAACAGCGTCGACTTGGACCTGCTCGGCATCCTCGGGCTCGGCGCTCTCGCTGAGGCCGCCTAGCTGCTCTGACTCGACGTCGGTGGCAGGCACATCTCCTTGATCGGCAGACATCTGCCGATCCTCAAGCGGTGGCTGATCCTGCCCCGACTGCTCGCTCAACCCGCAAGCCCTCCGGCACGGGCCTGATTTGGCTCGGCGTTGGCGACCGCGTGAACCGCGATCTCGCCGAAGCTCTCATCCTGCTCCCACCATGCTTCTCCGCGCTTGTACAGCTCGAGCAGTGCGAACACGGTGACGGCGACCGTCATGCGGTCCTCGCCCCGCACTGCCTCATCGAAGCTGAAGCGCCCGCGGCGCAGCAAGCCACGCAGATGGTCCAGGCGCTCGGCGACCGTCACGCGCTGAGTCGAGATGTGGCGCAGGCTGATCGTGGGCGGCATCCGTAGCAGCCTCCCGATCGCGCTGCCGAGCACTGCCGCGTCCTGTGAGCCGTCGGTCGGCTCGGCGACCGTCTTGCGCAAGTGGGCGGGCGGCGGCACGCTGCGAAAGCGCACGCCCTGCTCGCGCTTGAACAGCTCCAGCAGGTGCGTTGAGGCTGAGCGATAGCGGCGTGCCTGCAGCATCCGCTCCAGCAGCTCCTCGGCCACCTCGCCGGGCTCGAGGTCGAGCAGCTCCTCGCTGTCCTCGGCGAGCATCAGACGCGACTTCAGTTCCAAGAGCGCCGCGATCAGCACGATGAATTCGGTGGCGGTCTCCAGGTCCAGCTCGCCGCGCCCCTCCAGATGGTCCAGGTAGGCGAGCACGACGTCGGCCAGCTCGAGGTCGAGCAAGTCCACCTCCTCGCGCAGGATCAGTGCGAGCAGCAGGTCGAACGGGCCGCTGAAGATCTCGAGGTCGAGGTCGAGTGCGGGAAGCGTCACGGAGCTACCGTATCGATCGCTCCCGACGGCGCGGGCCACAAAGTGCGTCCTCTAGCGAGATATCCCGCAAATCGGCACCTTCGAGCGTTCACGACGAACTGTTTGGCGCGCCGACGCCCATGCACTCGCGTACGTCGGCAAGCGTCCCGGCAGCGATCGCGCGAGCCCGTTCGGCACCGTCGGCCAGCACCGCCTCGAGCGCCTGCTCGTCGGCGCGCATCTGCACGTAGCGCTCGCGCACGGGCGCGAGCATCTCTGTGACCGCCTCGGCTACGGCAATCTTCAGGTCACCGTAGCCGCGCGCCGCGCGCATGTCTGCTTCGACTTGCTCGGGCGTCGTCTCGCGCGCGACAGCGAGGATTTCGATCAGGTTGGAGACACCGGGCTTCTCGGATGAGCGCTCGATCTCACGGCCCGAATCGGTGACCGCGCTCTTGAACTTCTTGAGGATCGCGGCGGGCTCGTCCAGCACGTATACAGTCCCCTGCTCGGAGCCACCGGTGGTTGACATCTTGCGCGTGGGGTCTTGAAGATCCATGATGCGCGCGCCCACCTCGGGGATGCGGTGCTCGGGCACCACCAGCACGTCCTTGCCAGCGCCAAAGCGAGAGTTGAAGCGCCGCGCAACGTCGCGCATCAGCTCCAGATGCTCGCGCTGGTCCTCACCGACGGGCACCTCGTGCGCTCGGTAGGCGAGCACGTCGGCTGCCTGCAAGACCGGGTAGACGAGCAGGCCGGCCGACACCAGCTCGCGCTGTTGAATCGACTTGTCGCGGAACTGGTGCATGCGCTGCAGACGGCCCAGCTCGGTCACCGAGCACAGCAGCCAGCACAGCTCGCTGTGCTCGGGCACGTCGCCCTGGCGAAAGAGGATGCAGCGGGCCGGATCCAGACCGGCGGCGAGCAGGAGCGCCGTGAGGTCATACAGGCTGCGGCGCAGCTCCGCGGGCTCATAGGCGACGGTGATCGCGTGCAGATCGACGATGCAATACAGCCCCTCGCCGCGCTCCTGACCCTGCACGTACTGGCGGATCGCGCCGATGTAGTTGCCGAGGTGCTTGGTGCCCGTGGGCTGGATGCCGGAGAAGATGCGCACGGCGAGCCAGGCTACAGGGAAGCCCGCCGATCGGGCAATGGCGCGAGCGCAGACCTCAAAGCGCTTGCCGGATCACGGGACGCTTCGCCGCACCGACCTCGTCCAGCCGCCGCACAGGTGTGGTGTAGGGCGCGTTCTGAGCGATCTCAGGAGCCTCCGCGGCCTCGACCAGCAACTCGGCGAGCGCCTCGGCGAAGCCGTCGAGCGTCTCCTTGGTCTCGGTCTCCGTCGGCTCCACCATCAAGGCCTCCTCGACCAGCAGCGGGAAGTAGACGGTCGGCGGGTGATAGCCGTAGTCGAGCAGGCGCTTGGCGAGGTCGAGCGTCTTGATCTTCAGGTTGCGCTTCATCGGCCCGCCTGAGAGCACGAACTCATGCAGGCACAGATCGCCGTAGGCAAGCGGCAAGTGCTCTGAGACGCCCAACTCTCGCAGGCGCGCGAGCAGGTAGTTGGCGTTGAGCACTGCCGTCTCGGATGCGTCCTTCAGACCTGGCGCGCCAAGCGAGCGGATGTAGGCGTAGGAGCGCACGAAGCAGCCGTAGTTGCCCTGGAAGCCGCGTAGACGGCCAATCGACCTGGCGCCGGGCCAGTCCTCTACCAGATCGAATTGAGGGCCCGACCCAGTGGAGCCCTCGCTACTTACCTGCTTGTGCCCTTCAGGGTGCGCCCCAGAGGGTGTGCCCTTCGGGGTGCGCACGATCCGCGGCACCGGCAGGAACGGCTCGATCCGGTCGGACACGGCGATCGGCCCCGACCCGGGACCCCCGCCGCCGTGGGGCTGGGTGAAGGACTTGTGCAGGTTGAAGTGCACGATGTCAAAGCCCATGTCCCCGGGACGCGAGAGGCCCATGACGGCGTTGAGATTGGCGCCGTCGTAGTAGAGCGTCGCACCCACCTCGTGCACGATCCGGGCGATCTCCTGGATGTTCGAGTCGAACAGCCCGAGCGTGTTGGGGTTGGTGAGCATCAGGCAGGCCACATCCGCGTCGGCCTTCGCGCGCAGATCCTCGAGGTCCACACCGCCGTCGGGGTTGGTGGCGATCTTGACGACCTCGAAGCCCGCCATCGTGACCGTCGCGGGGTTGGTGCCGTGAGCGGTGTCGGGAGTGAGCACCTTGTGGCGCGTCTCCCCTCGTGCCTCGTGGTAGGCGCGGGTGAGCAGCACTCCCGCGAGCTCGCCGTGAGAACCGGCCGAGGGCTGCAGGCAGACGTGCGGCAGGCCCGAGATCTCACCGAGGGCCTGCTCCAGGTTCCACATCAGCTCGAGCGCTCCCTGGGCGCGCTCGGGGTCCTGCAGCGGGTGCAGGCGCGCGTGGCCGGGCAGCGCCGCGACACGCTCGTGCAGGCGCGGGTTGTGCTTCATCGTGCAGGAGCCGAGCGGGTAGAAGCCGGAATCCAGATCGAAGTTGCGCTTCGAGAGGCGCACGTAGTGGCGCACGATCTCGGGCTCTGAGACCTCCGGCAGACGCGGCGGCGTCGCACGCCGCAGGTGGGCGGGGAGGAGCTCGTCGAGCGATACGTCGGGGACATCGAGCTGTGGGCACTGGAATGCGCGCCGGTCGGGCGCGCCGCGCTCGAAGATCGTGACCGCCGGCTCGCGTTGTAGCGCCGTGTCGGTGCTGTGGGTTGGCGGTCTCATGCGCGCGCTCCCACCTCGAGCGGACCGCTGGCCCCGTCGCCTGCCTGCCCGCCTGCCTGCTCTCCGCCATGGGGGGTGCCCTCCGGGGTGCGCCCCTCGGGGTGTGCCCCGCCGTTGGGTGCCTGCCGCTCGGCGGCGACTGCCTCTCCCAGCACCTCGGCCAGACGGTCGAGGTCGGTGCGCGAGCGTCGCTCGGTGATCGCGACAAGCAGGCCCCCGCGGTCGTCCTCACGCCCCGTGAGCGCATGCAGATCCGCACCGGGATTGATGCCCGCCGCAGCGCAACGACGGCGCACGGCGGCGACGTCCGCGTCGAGACGCACGGCGAACTCGCGTGCGACCGGCTGTGAATGCAGTGGCGAAATGCCATCCAGCGCGCACAGCGCCTCGCGCGCGTAGTGGGTGCGCCGCAGCAGCAGCTCCCCCAGCTCCACAAACCCCTGCCGTCCGAGCCACGACAGGTAGACGACTCCCGCCAGCGCGTTGAGCGCCTGGGAGGTGCAGATGTTGGAGGTGGCCTTCTCGCGGCGGATGTGCTGCTCGCGGGTTTGCAGCGTGAGCACGAAGCCACGGCGACCGTCCACATCGGTGGTCTCCCCCGCGATGCGACCGGGCATGCGCCGCAGGTAGGACTCGCGCGCCGCGAAGAAGCCGAACGAGGGACCGCCGAAGTCCAGGCGATTGCCGAGCGACTGGCCCTCCCCCACGGCCACGTCCACGCCGCAATCCCCGGGCGGTGCGAGCACGCCGAGCACGATCGGGTCGACCTGGGAGATCGTGACGAGCTGCTCGCCACCCTCGGCCTTGGCAGCGGCGGACAGCGCGGCGGCGTCCTCGACGGCGCCGTAGAAGTTGGGCTGGGCGAAGATCGCGGCGCTCGTGTCCTCATCAATAGCCTCGGCCCAAGCCTCAGGGTCGGTGACACCGCCCGCGAGCGGCACCTCGACAACCTCGATCCCATACCCGTGCGCGTAGGTGCGCAGCGTGGCAAGCGTGTGGGGGTGCAGTCCGGCGGAGACCACGAAACGGGAGCGACTGTTGTGGAGCTTTGCCAGATAGCCGGCGGAGGCGACCGCGCTCGGGCCCTCGTACACCGAGGCGTTGGACACGGGCAGCCCGGTCAGCTCGCAGACAGCGGTCTGGTACTCGAACATCACCTGCAACCCGCCCTGGGAGATCTCAGGCTGGTAGGGCGTGTAGGGGGTGAGGAACTCCGAGCGCTCCATCAGCATGTCGACGATTGCGGGCACGTAGTGGTCGTACATCCCGGCGCCGAGGAAGCACAGCTCGTCCTCGGCGCTGGTGTTGCGGGCGGCGAGCGCGCGCAGGTGCTCGTAGACGTCCTGCTCGCTCTGGCCGTCGGGCAGATCGAGCGGGCGGCCGAGGCGAACGTCCTGCGGGATCTGGCGGTCGAAGATCTCCTGCACGGAGGAGACCCCGATCGCCGCGAGCATCGCGGCGAGGTCGCTGTCGGTGACTGACGTGTACTGGGTCAAGTGCTGTGAGCCTAGCCGCTTGGCGCGAGCGCTCCGCTAGCCGAGGGTCGCGCTGTAGGCGTCGGCGTCGAGCAGCGCTTCGCGCTCGGTCGGATCGGACATGCGCACCTTCACCAGCCAGCCCTCGCCGTAGGGGTCCTCGTTGATCTCGTCGGGACTGTCGGCGAGCTTCTCGTTGACCTCGACGATCTCACCGGACAGCGGCGCGACCACGTCGGAGACGGCCTTGACGGACTCGACCTCGGCGTAGGGCTCGTCCTTGTGGACGATCGTGCCGGGTGAGGGAGCCTCGAAGAACACGACCTCGCCGAGCGCGTCCTGGGCGAACCAGGTGATGCCGAGCACCGCCACGTCGGGATCGTCGGTGTCGATCCGCGCCCAGTCGTGTTCGGGGTGGTAGAGCAGGTCGTTGGGGTATTCGGCCTCGGCCATTTCACCCGTCCTTTCGGTAGAGCGGCTTGCGCATGACGGTCGCGGAGCGGATCTTGCCACGGACGTCGATTTCAAGCACCGTGCCGAGCACCGCGTGCTCCGTAGGCACGTAGGCCATGCCGATGCCGGCGTTCAGAGAAGGCGAGTGCGTGCCACTGGTGACCACGCCTCCTCCGAGGATGGGATTGTCTTGGCGTGCTATGCCCGGGCCGTCGAGCTTGAAGGCGACCAGCTTCTCGGGAGGACCGGTCGTGCGTGCAGTGCGTATCGGCCCCGCCCCGATGAAGTCGGTGTCCTCGCGACAACACCAGCCCAGCCCCGCTTCGATCGGGTTGCGGTCCAGCGAGAGGTCGTTGCCGTACAGGTGAAAGCAGGCCTCCAGGCGCAGCGTGTCGCGGGCGGCAAGGCCACAGGGCACCGCGCCGCGGTGCACCAGCTCGTCCCACAGGGCCGGGGCGTCGGCGGGATCGGCCAGCAGCTCGACGCCGTCCTCGCCGGTGTAGCCGGTGCCGCACACGAGCACCTCGGCGCCGGCGAGCCGGCGGGTGGCGGCGGTCATGCGGGTGGGCAAGGGCGCATCGGAGATCGCCTGGACGATCTCGCGCGCGAGCGGTCCCTGCACGGCGAGCATCGAGTAGTCCTCGATGCGGTCGTGCAACTCGACGTCAAAGTCCCCGGCATGCGAGCGAAACCAAGCGAAGTCGCGTTCGTGGTTTGAGGCGTTGGTGACCGTGAGGTAGCGCTCGGCCTCCAGGCGATAGGTGAAGAGATCGTCAAGCACACCACCGCTCTCGTTGCACAGCACGCTGTACTGCGCGCCACCGACGGGGATCTTCGCGACGTCGTTTGAGAGCAGGCGTTGCAAGAGCACCTCGGCTCCTGGCCCGCATGTTTCGATCTCGCCCATGTGCGAGACGTCGAAGATGCCGCAGCGCTCGCGCACCGCCATGTGCTCGGCGCGCACACCGTCGGGGTACTGGACGGGCATCTCCCAGCCGGCGAAGTCAACGATCTTCGCGCCGGCGGCGACATGGCGCTCATAGAGCGGAGTGCGGCGGGGGTTCGGCACGGCGCGCAGGTTATCGAGGCTGGCGCGGTGAGCGCATGCGCTTACTTAGCCTGCGTTCGACCCGGCACATGTGCCGTCCCGGAACGCGGCTTTCAAAGCCGCGTGCGCCCGAATGCCTAATTCAACGAAGGAACGGCGGGACGTCGATGTCGTCGTCGGAGATCTCGAGCGCCGAGCGCTGACGATCGTCGATGCGCGGACCGCGGTCCGGGCGTCCCTCGTCGCGGCGCTTGCGATCTCCGCGCACGGCGCGTCCGGGCCGGTGGTCGAAGCCGGTGCCGATCACAGTGACGCGCACGTCGTCTGACATCGACTCGTCGATCACCGCGCCGAAGATGATGTTGGCGTTGGGGTCGGCCGCGTTCTGGATGATCTCGGCGGCGTCGTTGACCTCGAACAGGCCGAGGTCCTTGCCGCCGGTGATGTTCAAGAGGATGCCGGTCGCTCCGTCAACCGACTCTTCGAGCAGCGGCGAGGAGATCGCGGCGCGGGCGGCGTCGGCGCAGCGCGCCTCTCCGCCGCCGGTGCCGATCCCCATCAGCGCCGAGCCGGCGTCGTGCATGATCGTGCGCACGTCGGCGAAGTCGAGGTTGATCAGGCCGGGGATCGTGATCAGGTCGGTGATCCCCTGCACGCCCTGGCGCAGCACGTTGTCGGCCTCGCGGAAAGCGTCGAGCATCGAGGTGCGTCGCTCAACGACCGCGAGCAGCTTCTCGTTGGGGATCACGATCAGGGTGTCCACGACCTCGCGCAGGCGCTCGATGCCCTCGACTGCCTGGCGCCCGCGCTGGGAGCCCTCGAAATCGAAGGGCCTGGTAACCACGCCGACGGTCAGCGCACCGATCTCGTTCTTGGCGATCTCGGCGATCACGGGCGCCGCTCCGGTACCGGTGCCGCCACCCTCGCCGGCGGTGACGAACACCATGTCGGCGCCCTTCAGCGCCTCCTTGATGTCATCGCGCGACTCGGCCGCGGCGGCGAAGCCGACCTCGGGGTTGGCACCCGCGCCGAGGCCCTTGGTGGACTCGTGGCCGATGTTGAGCTTGATGTCGGCATCGCACATAGCGAGCGCCTGGTTGTCGGTGTTGGCGGCGATGAACTCCACGCCGCGAAGCCCTGCGTCGACCATCCGGCTGACCGCGTTGGTCCCGCCTCCGCCGACTCCCACGACCTTTATGACCGCCAGGTAACTGCTGCCGCTCTCCATGATGTCCGAAGCCTTCAGTAGGTGTTTAAGGTTTGCTCCGCGTGACGGAGCCAGCCTTCAGAATACGCAAGTTATGCAGGGATCTTCGCCCTGTCAACGGCAACCCTCACTCTCGCAAGATTCATTGCAGAACCGCCAACCCTCGACCATTGCTTGAGGATTGGCTCCTCACCAGGCTTAGTCTCGAGTAGAAGTTGAGTGTTTGTCAACCTCCGGTGGCAGGGGTCGACGCGGCTTCGGCGGTCGACTCCGAAGGAGGCGCTTCGGCGGCGGTCGAGGAGCCCGACGCTTCGCCGCCGGGGGAGGTGGAACCGGCCTCGCCACTCGTGGAGGACGCTTCGCTACCAGTGGAAGCTGTGGCTTCGGCAGGGGTGGGTTCGGTGGGAGTGGCCGAACCTGTGGAGCTTCCACCGATCGCCGCTTCGAGGCTGGCCGCGAGTGTCGCGGCGGTCTCGTCGGAGGACCCCGTCTGTGCCAGTGTCGAGCTGGCGGCGGCGGAAGTGGATGAGGACGATGCGGATGAGAATCCCGCGGCCGGGCGTTCGGGCAGGCGCACGTCCACGTAGGACGCTCCCGCCGCGCTCGGCGAGACGAGCACGCGCGCGAGCGACAGCCACTTGGCGTGTGGGCGGGTGGCGTTGCCGAAGTACACGAGCAACCCGTTGCGCATCGCCAGCGTGAGCCCTTCGGGACCCGTGTAGGCCCGCGCCACGTAGCGCTCGAGCTGCGCCGGCGCGGCGGCAAGCACCGCGACCGCGGCAAGCGCCGAGGATTCGTGCAGACGCGCCCCTTGCGCGGGATCGATTGAGGCGTCAATCGTGGGTAGCGAGCTAGACAGCATGGCCGGCCCGAGCACGGTGCCGTCAGCCGCCACGGTGGTGCGCTGCCCGGAGCTGAGCAGTGCCGCGACGGGCGGGCGCTCGGTGACCGCGATGGTGACCGTGTGCGGGAAGCCGGTGCGCACCCGCAGCGCTCCCACGATCGGATACTGGGCGACCGCGGGCCGCAGGGCGGCGGCGCTGAAGTCGAGCGTGGTCATGCGCGCGGCCGCGTCGTCCAGAGCAGTGCGGATCTGGGTCCCATCGATGCCCTCGACGCCGGTTATGTGCACGTGACGGACAGACACGAGCGAGGAGTCGCGAAACCACAGCCACCCGCCGCCGAGCAGCGGCACCGCGATCAGCGTGCAGAGGGCCGCGCGCAGCGCGAGCCGGTTGCTCGCAAGCCACGCGAGCGGTCGCTGGGCCGTGTGACGCGCGCCCGGCTTCGACGCGGCGCCACGACGTGGCAACCGGCGTGACAGCGGCAGCGAAAGCTCCATCTGGGTCTGTTCGACCCTGCGGCGCGGTTCCCTTGTTCGCTCGGAGCGCAAAACCGCGGAGGCTCAATGGCTTGGACGAAACGGTGTGAAATATCCGGTTCGTCTATTTGAACCGTACGGGGAAACGACCAGCAGGTAGTAGAATCGCGTGGTCCATCTGTAGTCCACCATCACTTCCGTGGAGGGATGGGAAGATGAGTAGGAGCCGACTCGCCGTGCGTCTGGCCCTGGTCGCGATCTTCGCGGTCGGCCTCATCTGTGTGGGCATCGGCGCCGGTCTCGGCGGCCCCGAATTTCGCGCGACGAGCGCCTCGGACGCGGTCGGGATGCTGCCCGCCACGCGCCTGACCGCGATTCCCAACCGGGTCGTCACCGACGGCACCGCGCCGCTTCGAGTGAGGTTCTCGGGCGTGCCCGCTGCCTTCTCCCCCACGCCGGTGCTGAGCCCTGCGGTGCCGGGCAGGTGGAGCAAGCGCGGCGAGGCAGAGTACTTCACACCCGCTGTCGCGCTCGAACCCTGCTCGACCTACACCCTGTCGATCTCAGCCACCAGCACCACCAGGGGACACTCGCCGCTCGGCAAGCCGCAGAAGCTGGCGCTCAACGTCGCCTGCCCATCCGTGCAAGGTCTGCAGCAGACGCTCGCGCGGCTCGGCTATCTGCCCTATGAGCCGGCGCGGAGCGCGCCCACCACCAGCCGCGCGCGGCTCGCTGCCCAGGACGCGTTCGACCCGCCCAAGCACGCGCTGCGTCCCCGCTTTGAAGGAGTCCCAGCGCTCGTGCCCGGCGAAATCGATGAGACCACCAAGGGCGCGCTGATGGTATTCCAGTCAGCGCACGGAATCGAAGCGACCGGCGAAGTGGAAAGCGCGACCTGGAAAGCGCTCTACAGCGCCGACGTGCACGACCGGCGCAACCCGGACCCCTATACGTGGGTGACAGTCACCGAGTCGCTGCCCGAGACGCTCGAGGTGCACCGCGACGGCCACGTGGTGTTCTCGACTCCCGCCAACACCGGCGTCCCGGGCGCCGAAACCGCCCAGGGCATCTTCCCGATCTTCTCCCGTTTCGAATCCACCACGATGACCGGCACCGACGTGGACGGCACCAAATACACGGTGCCCGACGTCCCCTGGGTCAAC
This sequence comes from uncultured Solirubrobacterales bacterium, assembly GCA_963831725.1. Taxonomy (GTDB): domain Bacteria; phylum Actinomycetota; class Thermoleophilia; order Solirubrobacterales; family Solirubrobacteraceae; genus Palsa-744. The sequence continues at coordinate 592,680 of CAWHRF010000004.1, read as the reverse complement.
TACTTCAACGGCGGCGACGCCGTCCACGGCTACCCCCGCGCCTCCTACGGCTTCCCGCAGTCAAACGGCTGCGTGGAGCTGCCTATCGAAGCGGCCGCGCAGGTCTACCCGATGCTCAAGATCGGAGATATCGTCGAGGTCGGCTGAGTCTCATGGTAGACTTTCATGGCCATGGTCAAGCGACTTGTGATCTCTAGTGGCGGGCAGATCTCGGTGCCAGCGGTCATCCGCAAGCGCTGGGGGACGCGCACAGTGCTGGCAGAGGACCGTGGAGACGAGCTGGTTCTGCGTCCCGCGCCGGATGATCCGATCGCGGCAGTGCGCGGGATCTTCGCTGAGGAGATGAGCGGCGGGCGAAACATCGACGAGTTGCGCGCAGGCGCCCGCGCCGAGGACGCCGGTCTGGAGCGGCGTCGCCAGACGCACGGGCAGCGGTGATCCTGCTCGATGCCTACGCGCTGATCGCCCTCCTCGCGGAGGAGCCGGCGGCAAACGAGGTGGGAGAACTGATCGCCGGTGGTGGCACGGCGGTCGCTGCCCCCAACCTTGCCGAGACGGCGGATCGCCTTGGTCGCGTCCATGGGATTGCGGTACAGCGCACACGCGCTGCTGTCGAATCGCTCGAGCAATCAACCGACCTCCGGGTGCAGGCGACAGAGCGCACCCATGCATGGCGAGCGGCGCAACTACGAGTCAAGCACTACCACCGCACCCGCAGGCCGCTGTCTCTGGGTGACTGTCTGCTCCTTGCCATGGCCACCGAGGAGGACCGTGTGGTAACAGCCGATCCGCACGTCCTCACAACCGCACAGGAGGAGCAGATCAAGTGGATTGCCCTCCCGGACTCCCAGGGTCTTCGCCATGCGCCTTCCAGCGTCGCCAGCGGGTCAACTTCAAGCCCTGCTTTTGATCGCATCGTGGGTGACCCGAGCCACGAGAGGTAGTTTTTGACTGTCCAGATCGTCGTCGCAAGTACCAGACGGCGGGTGTCGAGCTTCACTACAAGCAGTTCTACCCGACCCCAAACCTGCCACTCAAAGCCCTCGATTTTTGACCAGAGCACCCGCCGCGACCGTCCGAGTTGGTGCAGAGTTAGCGCGTCATCTTTGATCGTTATTCCAAACGCCGCACAAGCAGTAGCTCGGCCGCGCCGTAGATAGCCATAACGGCCGTCGCGGCCACCGCCTTTCGCCACTCTGGGACGGACGCTAGGGCAATCCGCACAATTAGCTGGAGGGCGAGAAACGTTAGGATGACCATAACGACCCGGCGGATATGAGTGCCTTGATATTCCGGGTGCGGCCAAATTGTTTTTCTGATCCGTGCGGCTCTCCGCAATGTGTGGCTATCCGTTTGAAGTACCGTCATATATCACGCTCTTGAGCGTCGTCCTCGCGCTGGCCCCAAACTTCATAGGCAAAGTCAGGTCCGATGACGCGCGTCCCACGTACTTCGATCAAACCAGGCGCCGGGGCGAACTGAAGCAGCCACCCCGGCGCCGGGCCAACCAACCCTCCCTCGGTCGGCCGGGTGAGGGCCGAAGAATGGGCACCGCACAGTATAGCAAATAACGGGCATATTTCCGGCGTAAAAAAATATAAAGAGGCAATTTATACGGCCAGCATCAGCTCTCCCATGCGATTCGCCGGGTGAGTCAGAGAAAGCGATACATAACCGTCAGTCGAGACCCTTATCCTCACCGTCCATTCTTCGATGTCCGCGGATGTCCGTGCTTCCTGGCGACTTTTCGCGGCTTGCCGAATGGGCGCCTTGAGAGAGAGTCGGCAACCCGGTTGCGATACCCCTCCACGAGCACCACGGTCCACTCAGGATGACGCGCCAGTAACCGTGCAACCTGCTTGTGCAACCCGATATATTGACCGTCCCGTCCAGGTCTAAGATTCACCACCGTTACCGAGTCGGTACGGAAAGCGATATGACCAGTCAGCGCATTCTCGGCATCACTCATCGCCATCAAAAGCGCCAAATACTCGGCCTCGTGATTGTCGCCACAGCGGACCAACTCTATCCTCTGGCCGAGTGCGCCGCTGTCATAAGCAAGGCCAGCAGCCCCGCGACGCCACGAGGCATCCGTGTTGACGTAGGCAGGTTTCGCGGCTTTGCGTGCCCGTCGGTTCGCGAGTATCACCTCACGGCGTGCCAGCAGCACCTCGCGTGACAGTGGTGCAAGCTCAGAAGCGTCAACTATTCTCTCGCGCCATTCGTTACCGTTGTCGAAGTCACTCATTCCTGCACTCTGTTCCAGATAAGCGTTAACCAACAATGCTGTCCGCCGCGGCTTCGACAAGTGGTCCTATCTGCTCGACCAACTGCTCAACGGTGAACGCAGTCGATGGAACCGTCACGTCGATGGCTACCGCGTAGCCATATCTGAGTGTGCGAGGCACGAGCGCGGCGATGGACCGAGCGCCGCTGAACAGCTCTTCGTCGCAGACCACGACATCGTTCGGAACAATCTCCTCGATTGCTTTTGCGAATCGCCCCTTGCTGGTAATCGCATTAGGTCCGTGGCGCGTGAGCTTGATACGTGCCAGCCGCGCCTTTCGCTGTTTGTCGGTGAGGCTTGCCAGCAGCACCTTGCCGAGCGCCGTGCAGTGAAGGGGTACATTGGCGCCAACGCCGAGGTCGTGATCCGCTTCGTACTGGCCGCGCTTGTGCCCATACAGGCGTTCGATAAACACAACGCGTGCGTCGTTTAGCACTCCCAGGCTCACGGTATGCCCGGTCTGATTTCGCAGACCTTCGAGCGCCGTGCGAGCTTTGAGCGCACGTTTGATCGTCGCGATAATTTTGGCGCCAGGATTGCCGGCGCCACTGGTCAGGCAGTATCTTCGCTTGCTGCCCTGTTGGAGATTCCCAAGCTCCAAATGGGTTGTGGCATAACGAAAGGCTGTCGGGCGACTGGTATTGAGCAGGTCTGCCAGCTCAAAGATACCCAGCGCGGCGCGATCGGTTGTAAAGCATTCCAGCATTGCGAGCGCCAGTTCCAGCGAGTGCGAGTAGCGGGCCGTGGGCTCCGCGACGATCCGCGGCTCGTCGCCGCGGTCGAGGTCAGACACGGTGATGTCGTCGCGCCTGGGGCTCATTTGCGGTCGGCGCGATACACGCGGGGAGTTTGTCCTCGACCGCCCGCCGGGAACATACGCGGCGACAGACGATAGGTCTGCCCCGTGGTCGGTTCCAGATAACCCAGCAGGCACAGCCGTTTCAGCGCCTGCATCAGCTTTGACCAGTCCAAACCCGAGAGTGCCGCCAACTCGATGACCTCCAACTCGTGATCGAGCTGGAAGTCAAAGCAACCAATGACGCGAATGCCGTCACGGGCAGAGGTCATCGCCTCTGGCTCTTTGTCTGCCGTGGTCAGGCGTCCGATGTCGCCCCGTATGGGAGGCTTGTCTCTCATCGGTCCCTTAACCACACCGCTCTGTGATGTAATCGAGGACTTCTCCTGCGTGGTGATTGGGGGCGAGCACCGGATAGAAGACCTCGGTGATCCTCCCGGCGGTAATGAGAAGCGTCAATCGCTCATAGAGGCATTCCGCGCCGACTCGAAAGGTCGGTAGTTTCAGCAGCTCACCAACCCGGAGGTTCGGGTCAGACGCAAGCGGCTGGCACAAGCGGTTCTTGGCTATAGCATCCTTCAGTTTCTCCGCCGATTGGCTGCTCACCCCAACTACGGTCGCCTCCTGTGCGGTGATCTGCTTGTGCAGGTCGCGGAACCCGCGGTGCTCCTCGGCATCCGTGAGCGGGGTATCGGCGCCGTGTGCCGGAGAGGTGGCACTGCCGGGGAACAGGTACACAATGAACGAGGCCGACCTGCGGGCCAAGCACAGCTTTTCCCCGGCGGTGGACCGCACCGCAAGCGTGGCGGCAACGTTCATCCCGATCAGTCTGTGCCTGAGCGCGTGCGCGTCGAATGGCGTCGGCACCCGCGGCCTGACGGGCTTGTATGTCGCACTCGGCGATAGCGGCATTTGCGTATCACCCGATAGAGCGACCGAATGCCCCGGTCCTCCCTCCGGGCATTCGGCGCTCTCATCGGGTTGGCTCATCGCTGGTCATGTGCTTCGGATTCGGGAGGGGATCAGTGCGGGCGTGTATCCACCGCGCGACGGAGGATGCCGACTGCTTTCGGGCCTGCATAGGGACACGTCTCTGTTGTCTTTTGACAACCGCCGCGTCTGTGTACGGTCAGGTCTTAGCGGCGGCTGGCGAGGACGATCTGCGAGCCGGCGTGCGGCGCCACGATGACGCTGCGCCATCGTGGCCGCTCCATCTGGCGTGCGCTGGCGCGCGGCGTCCTCTCTCTGAGCACGGTGCGCAGGACGACCTTCATCTCAAGCATCGCCAGGTGCAGTCCGGGGCAGCGCTTTCGGCCACCACCCCAGGGGGTCCACGTCAGTGGGTCTGGAGGCGTGTCAAGAAAGCGCTCTGGGCGAAACGCATGGGGATCGGGGTAGATCGCCGGATCGTGATGCAGTAGGTAGATGCACGCCAGCAGATTGGTCTGCGGGGCGTAGGTCCAGGTGCCGATTTCGACGGGCTTGGTGACTACCCGAGGGATCGCAAAGACGAAAACGCACCGATGCCGCAGAACCTCTTGGACGGTGGCGGTCAGGTACTCGTCCTTTCGGTCGGCGTCAATCTCGCGGATCAGCCGATCGCAGACGGACGGATGGTGGGCTAGGAGCTGGAATGCCCAGGCCAGTTGCGCAGCCGTGGTCTCGTGACCGGCCAGGATCAGCGACATGGTGTTGTCGCGCAGCCGACGTTGCATGGACTGTGCGCTGTCGTCTGCGGGGATCGCCGCCAGGCGACCGAGCAAGTCGTCGGCTGCATCTGGCGCCGGTTGGTGGTCAGTCACGAGCGCGGCAAGCAGTTCGTCAACCTGTGCCCGACGATGTAAGAATCTCTGCCACACCCTCTTGCCCGGTCCGTGTCGCAAACGTGGTTCGACAAAGGTTGGACTCTGTGTCACGGTGAGCATGTCGAGCACAGTTTGATGGAGAAGCTGGGTCTGCCCGTCAAGCGGACCCTCCGACCGTCCGGTGAGCGCACGCAGCAATACCTCAAGGGTCAGGTCACGCAGGCGATCATGGACGGCCACCGTTCTGTCTGTGGGCCAACTGGCAAGCGCTCGTTGGGCGGCATCGGCGACCACGCTGGCGTGCTGTGCGATGGCCCGTGCGTGAAAGGCCGCGACCACAGTCTTGCGGCCGGTTCGATGGGGCTCGCCGTCGGAGAGCATGAACGAGCGCTCCCCGACGATCGGCGAGACGGTGGCGCCGCCCTCTCCGGCGCGCAGCACATTCTCGGGAGCCGCGATCAGCGTGCGAATGTCCTGCGGGTCGCTGAGAAAGACCAATGGTGAATGGCTGGTCGGATTGAGTGTAAATCGGCTGCCGTATCGACGGCGGCAGTGGGTGAGGTAGGTAAATGGCGTGCGCCAAAACAGTGCTGTTTGCATCGACGAGGGCACGGGAAGCTGCGGTGGCAGCGGGTCGGCGCGATACGTCGGTGTAGGTGGCTGCCCTCCGTTGGCTCTGCGCCAGAGCTGAGCCATTGGCACGAGCAACTGTGTGAGAGAGCCGCCGCTTGCGGCGATGCGACGAGCGATCCGCGCCGACTGTGGAGATTGCCCGTGGCCTTCGGCCGACAGATACATGGCGACCATGCTTGCGGCCATTAGGACGTGACGATCTCGGTTTGGCAGTTTCGCCATTCCGAGCATCAGGGTCCGCACGATTTCGCATAGCCGTTCGCTGGCGATCCCCTTGGTGTCGTAGTAGGAGATGTAACTGTGATCCCCGGTGTTCCCGTCTTGCGCGAGATCGGTGTAACTGTCGAGCATGGTGATGGCGAGTGCCATCCAGGGAAAATAGGCTGCGCTCACCTGGGAGGTCTGCGAGGTCTCGCAATCCGGGTCAGCGGCCAGAGTCAGGAGGGGATGCGGCAGGAATGCACTGGACGCCGCTGCGGTCTCAAACCACGACAACTGCTCGTGAAGCGAACCGAGCTGGGTTGCCCACGTCTTGAGCCCACGAACGCGCGCCTGCTCGTTGGAGAGGTGGTTCATATCTTGGAGGGCACATTGCCGAACCCCGTCGCGCACGAGTGATTGCACATGCGCGTAGGACGGCAGGCGACGGCAGCAGCGTTGACAGGTCGCTACCAGCTCGTCCAGGTATCCCCCGCCCTGGCTCCAGAATCCAGCCGTGTCGTACTCCGATGTCGGAGTATCAGGACTAAGCGCTGCCATCAATGCGTTGTGTAGTTGATATCCGTTCTCGACACCTAGCGAGGCTGTATGCTCGCTGAGGTTGTCGAGAAAATCCCAGAGCGTTTGATAGGCGACGAGCAGCGTCAGCAGGTGCGGCTCGCGGCGGGCGGGCAACACGCAAAAGAGTGCGGCGCCCAGGGCGTTGTCTCTCTTTTGGTCGATCGACCGCAGCGCTTCGTCTCTGACGCTCGCGTCTGGGATGGATTCCGCCCGTTCTCGCCAGTATGCAAGTTCGCGTGAGGCGGTGGGCCAGGCCCAAGTGCCGGCTCGGACCATCGCGCGGGCGAGCACGTAGAACTGCCGAAGCGAGACGGGGGCCGAGTTGCACCCTCGATCGGGTGTGCCGCACGGGCCGATCGCAGCTTTGGGAATGTCTCCCATAGCTGCGGCATCCCAGCCGATGACTACTTTCGGGGGGCCACGCTCGCCACGCGCCAGCCGGGCACGGCGACGATCACAGCTCCGGCCACGGTCACGAGCAGAAAACTTCCAGCAGCAGTCAGCGCACGAGATGAGAATATGACCGGCATACCCGTTACGGAGAGCAGGGCGTGAGTGAGCAGGAGTTGGCCGTAGATACCGAATACCGCTCCGACTAGGCAGCCGACAAAGAGTAGGGTGGCAGCCTCACAGATCAGGGCTATCCAGAGCACGCGCGTCCAGTAGCCGTTGACCTTCAACCGTGCGAATCGGCGTCGCCGCTGCCAGATCATCGCGCCGATCGCAGTCGCCGTCGCCAAGAGACCCGCCAGGAGAACCAGCAGCGAGATTTGGCTCAGGCGGCTCAGCCCTTGGCGACTGGCGATCTGCTGTAGCGCGTCGCGCTCGCCAGCGGTTTCCACAGTCAAGCCGCTCGACGGCCCGAGAAGGCGTCGGATCGCGGCTTGCACCGACGAAGACGAATACCCCGGCGTGATCCTGACCTCGTAGGCGCTCGGATTGCCACTGCCCCAAGCAGCGGCGTAGTCTGCCGAGTTGAGTATCACCGCGCCTGGAGGCCATCCGAGGTTCGTACTCAACGCAGCGACGCGCAATCCGATCGGTCGTGGCGCCGGCAGCGTAAATCGCTCTCCGATATGCAGATGGTTTTGCGCCGCAAGCGACTGTGAGACCACTGCCCAGCCGCCGTGACGCAGCGCAGCCGTCGCAGTGGCGGCTTGACCTTCGACCACCTGGCGAGCGGGGACGGGGCTTGCCGCTCTCGACGGCGGTGCCACGACCCAGACCCGGCGGTCGCCGTATTCGAGCAGACTTCCTCGATAGACACCAACCGCTCTTACACCAGGCAGGCGTTCGATCCGAGGCATGATGTTGGAATGAAACGGCGTGGTCGCCAGCAGGTTTTGAGATCCAAACGGCATGACCCAGAGATTACTTGCGCTGGTAACTTCACCGAACAAGCGGTCGAGGCCGCTTTGCAGATCGCGGTGTGATCCCTGGATAGTGACGCTGCCAAACACGGCAATGGCGCCGGTAGCGGCGATGGCGAGCGCTCGCGGACGGTTCCCCCTCTCTCGCATTTGGACGACGGCGACACGGTTGGCGCCACGCAGTAGTCCCTCCGGCAGATGATCGAGGATAAGCAAAAATCCGTCGAGCGCTGGCGGTATGAGACACAGCAGCGCGCCGATCAGCAGCACAACTCCGATCACCGCCGACTGTGGGGTGACAACCAGGATAATCGTCGTGCCTATCAGGCAGAGTAGCCCGGCCGCCACCGCCGCGACGGTCCAGCTAGGTAACGGTTCCCGTAGTTTGGTTGACTCGTCTCGTCGGGTGCGGCGCAGGAAGTGGCGGAGCGGGGTGAGTACCCCAACGGAGGCAGCCAACATCCCACCGCAGACCGCAATGATGACACTCTGCGCCGTGATCGTGCGATGGGAGCCGACCGTAAAGCCAAATGAGAGGTAGCCGCTATTAGAGCCGAACACGGTAAGCGACAATGCGTCCCCGAGTGCCAATCCCAGCAGCGAGGCGATCGTGCCGAGAACAAAGGCATCGAATAGAAGCGCCTGCGTCACATACAGGCGGGTTGCGCCGTTGAAGCGCAGTTCCCGCACAAGCCCTTGGCGCAGATGGACCGTGAGCAGCATGGCGCTGAACGCGAACATAAACCCAACCAGCGCACAGATCGCGGCAAACGTGCTCGTGGACTGATTGATGGGTCCGGCAGCCTGGTCGAATACTGTTGTGTCGAAATCTGCCGGAACTACGTTGATGTCCTCACCCGCGATCCGGGCCAACGCAGCCCTTACGGACCGTTCCGCGTGAGGCACTGGCTCAACGAAGATGCGCGTCACCCGCCCACGCATTCCGGTCAAGCTCTGCGCGTACCGCATCGGTGCGACCACAATCGGACTACTTGCCAGCGAACCGATATCACTCCGTTTGAATTCCGCCGCGACGAGACTTTCCACCGACCCGGCACCGATCTGGAGATGCACCGCTTCGAGTGGTCCTGCGCCGACGGTGTGCGCCACCGATTCGGGGAGCGCGACGGCACTTTGGTTGGCGAGCTGGCGTGCGCTGAAGCGCCCCAAAAGAGGCCCCGCCAGATGCACGGCTTGGGGATTGACGCCAATCAGATCCACATTCTCCCGGCCCCTTGAACCAATGATCTCGATGCGCTGCTCAAGCACAGGAACAGCGGCACGTACGCCGGGCGTCTGCCGGACTTCGGCGAGCAGGCGTTCGCTGAAGCCATAGGAATCACGAGCCTCAAGCTGGAACTTCGCCGGCCCGATGACGCTGCTTGTCAATTCAGAGATCGAGTTGTCTAGGCTAGTGCTCACGACTTGTGAAGCGAACAGCAGCGCGACGCCTACAGCGATGCCCAGGACGGCCAGCAGCTCTTGGACCAGGACCGTGCGGACCTTCAAGCGGAGCCGATAGAACCGCATAATTTTTACCATTCGGGTCACGAGCTGACCGCCTGACTGTCGTAGGGCGGATGGAAGAAGTCCTCTGGCCTGTAGTCGGTGACCCGTCCGTCGTGAAGCGCCAGCACTCTGTCGGCGACGGCCGTGGCCTGCGGGTCATGGGTGACGAGCAGGACGGCGGTCTTGCGCTCACGGCAAATCTCGCTCAGCAGCTCCAAAACTTCGCGACTGCGGCGGGTATCGAGATTGCCAGTCGGCTCGTCAGCGAGGACGAGCTTCGGCTCGGTCGATAGAGCGCGCGCGATCATCACGCGCTGGCGCTCGCCCATCGAGAGCTGGTCGGCGCGGTGCCGTAGCCGGTCTCCGAGGCCCAGCCGGATCAGCAGCGGCTCGACGCGGCGTTCTGCCTTGCGGGTGTTTTCGACCATCCATAGCTTCATCGCGGCGTTCTGCGTCACGTTGCCGCCGGGCAGGAGGTCGAAGGTCTGATCGACAAAGCCGAGGTCGCGCAACCGATACCGGGACTGCTCGGCATCGCTGAGAGTGTCGAGATTGCGCCCGGCGACAGTCACGGTCCCGGCGTCGGGCTGGATGAGCGCGGCGATGAGCGTGAGCAGGGTCGTCTTGCCCGACCCGCTCGGGCCGTAAAGCGCGACCAACTCGCCCGCGTCAACCGAGAGCGACAGACGATTGATGGCGCGCACCGGCTCGCCGTCGCCGACGCGATAGTGCTTAACGAGGTCACGTACTTCAAGCATCCCGACTATGCGCTTCGGGGTTGGTCGCTCGGAAAGTCGATCACGTTGCGATCGGGTTCTGACGGCGGCGGCACGTACAGCTCACCGCCGGCCAGGGTCGCCACCCTGTCGAACCATGTGGTCGCTTCGGCGTCGGACGCGCTCATCAGTACCGACATTTCGTCCTCGCGGGCGATCGTGTGGAGCAAGCGACCAATCTGCTCGGTCGCAGCCATGTTCAGGGTAGCCATTAGATCGTCCACGAGCAATAGCTCAGGCTGGCGCACGAGCCCCTGCGCCAGCGTTGCCAGAACCCGCTCAGAATCGGCGAGGCTCGACCACCGTTGATCGGCGCACTCCTCGGCACCCACCCGTCGCAGCATCGTGACCGCGCGCTCGTAGGCAACGCGCTCACTAAGCTCCGCCAGCAGCGGCACGGCGACGTGGGAGATGACCGGCAGATCAAGCTCAGGACCAATCGGCTCGACAAACGCGATCTGCTTGCTCAGCAGGCGAGACAGCTGCTTGTCCGAGAGGCGAGAAAGATCGCTGCCTTTGAAGACGACCTTGCCGCGCACTGGCTTCTCGAACCCGGCGGCTGCCCACAGTAGCGTCGTCTTGCCCTGAGCGCGCCCGGCGAGAACCGCCACCAGTTCGCCGCGAGCGAGATCAAACGAGACATCCGAGAGCACGCCGACAACGTGCCGCTGTCCGCGTGAAAAAGTCAGCGAGACATTTTGGAACGAAAGCAGGGCATCCATAGTGCCATACAGAATCAAGCGACCCGCGAGCGCGGACCAGCCTGATACGCCCGCCACTCGTGCTCCAAGTACACGCGGACACCTTGGAGCCACTTAATTCTGCTTTCCCACCACGCCTGATCGCCCGTAGTGACGATCACGTCCATCCGTGTAGACCAATGCCTGGGATCTGCACGCCCGCGACGGGCCTGGGTCTCTAGGTTCAAATCCTGTAGCTTCCCGGTGCAAACTGCCACCGCCTCACGGACGAGCGTAATCATGCGCGGCATGTCGCTCGGCTGGCAGAGCGCGATCTTGGCGTGAAGTTCCTCACGGACAGGCGGCGTCGTGACCGAGGCCCACATCCACCGCCGAAAGTGCTTGATGCCGGCGGACGTCGGCTCATACACTATGACACCCGCTCGGCTAACGCTAGGCGTAGGCGCCACATCTGCGTCAACGTCGATGGGGCGCACGAGGTCGATCTTGAGCAGACGCATGATCGTTTGTCTCGCCATACCGTTGGTGTAGCCAGCTGAGCCAAAGCGCTCGGAGAGACGGCGATCAAGCTGGTAGGAGCAGGACGGTTCCTCGGCGAGCAGCCCGAGGATGACCTCTCGTCCAAACTCGTCCGATGCTGTTGACCCGCGTCCCATGAGCCACCGAATCGTAAACGACTCCCATTCCGTATGTCGAATCGTTCGCTTCTTCCGGTCATCCACCTGCGCGACTGGCTCGATGACATCCAACGCGACTACCAGCGCCACCACACCACCCCGGCAAACCCCGGCTACTACAAGCGCCTCAACCATCTCGATCCGGCGCTCGCCACCCACGGCACCCCACGCAAGCGCATCCCCGCGCACTCACGGAGCCTTGGGAACACTGAGACACCGAGCCGAGCTGCGGAGCGAGCTATGACGATGTCCGCAGGTGTAGCCCCCCGCGGCGCCGGCATCCATCCAGATACGCGCATACGCGCGAACACGGGTAGACAAGCGCGGCAAAATATGCCAATCGCTCGCCTCGTGGTTCCTGGTGCGCCTTCTGTTAGCGCAGCGTAACGGTGCTGCGACCGGCGGTTGGACTCGCATCTACCATCGGAACTGCGGCCCTGCGCCCTGCCCATGCGGGGTGCTGCTGATGGGCCTATCGAGGAGAACCGGAGAGAACGAGACGTTTCATCCTGCGACAGACCCGCTGCTGCGCCCCGCCCGCGGTGAAGGGTTCCTCGGTCTGCTCGCCGATGCACGCGCAGTCGAGCTGATGGAGGCGGTACGCGACGCGACGCTCGCGCGAGAGGAGTTGATGACGCGGCTGGAGTTCGGCGGCAGCGCGTTCGACCGACGGATGAGCCAGCTCACGCAGATGGGAGTGATCATCACCACGCCAACGCTGCGGGACCATCGCCGCAGGGAATACAGGCTCGCCCATAGCGGCAGGGATCTGCTTGAGATCGGCGGGGAGCTGGCGCAGGCGGCTGCGAGCCTCGACGCGCAGAGCGGCCGTCTCAATGCTCTGCTGGTCAAAGTGGTCGCCGACCCGTGGGATCGCACGATCGTGCGCATACTGCTCGAAGCGCCACAGCCGTTCAACGAGCTGCTGCGGCTTGCGCACGGCACCTGGCACCCGGACGGCGCGGGGCGCTCAACAAAACTGGCGGCCGCCGGTCTGAGCTTGCGCTTGGAGCGCCTAGAACAGCTCGGCCTGGTGAGCCGGTTGCCGGCACCCCGGCGCGGAGCGGCACTCTACGCGCTGGGTGATGACATCTGGCGACTGGGACGGGTGGCGCTGCACTCGGCGCTTTGGCGCTGGCGCTGGACTCCCACGAGCGTCCCGCGGATGGCCGGCGATCTTCCTGGCCTTGTCAGGATGCTCGCCCCGCGTGTGCGCGTGGCAGACGAGACGGAGATCCGCGTCGTGCTGCACGTAGACGCACCACCGGAGAGCAACGGCTGGCCCGACGTTGTGGTATCCCTCATCGACGGACGGATGACCGTGCCTGAACTCACGCTCAGCGACCCACACGCGCGAGCCAGCGCCGCCCCGAGAGCATGGTGCGAAGCGATGCTCAGCGGCGAGTTCAACACCGTCGCAATCGACGGAGACGCCGGATCGGCGCGGACAGTGCTCATCAGCCTAGTATCGGCGCTGAACCTCTAAACGCGCGGGTTGTCATAGCCGCTCGTACACCGCCTCAGCGGAGATCAGAAGCATCATCGAACGGTACTGCAAAACAAAAGTCGCAAATAGCGGGAAAAAAGATACTCGTCGCTCAGGCTACCAATCACGATCAAGTGGTGAGCATTTATCTAGGCGTCGCCGTTTGAAGTCCGGGCTCCAGACCTCCTAATCACGCGCCGACCTAGACCGTCTTGTCGTCCCAAAGGGGACCTCAATGTCGGCCGAAAGGGGCAGAAACGCTCGTCGCCGACTGTAGTGAATAGGGCAATCGCTCATCTCGGCGACGTTGATCTCCTCTCCGAGTCGCGTAAAATCGCCTGCGTCCCCAACGGAGAGTTCGCCACTCATCGGTGCAAGCGAGGCGGAGAGAACGACCCTGAGAGGACTGGCCCCGGAGCCCGCATCTGGCAGGACGGGAGCCCCAGAGCCAAACCTAGTCAAGGTCCCCGGCCGGCTGGCCGGTGGCCCTAACACAAGGAGTGTACCAACATGCTCAAGAAACTATTGGTCGGACTGAGCCCACTCTTGGCGGTGGCTGCGATTGCAATGGCGCCGTCTTCGGCGTTGGCTTTTCAGTACGAACACCATTACTGCAACAATTCGTTGGAACCCGGTGGGACGTGCCCACCTAACGGTAGTAGTGAATCTGCTCATCTCGAACTGAACGAAGGCGACGCCGGCGGAGAAAGTCACGAGACGTGCATAGACGAGTACCTGTCGAACAGTGGGTACACTGGTCAAGAATGCATGTACTATGCTGGTGAAGAGGCCAAAGAGTACCCTGGCGGTGAATATGGATATCCCCGCGCTTGGAACGGTGGATCGGTGAAACACCAAGTAGTGGCCACTGAGTACGGCTATCACACCGACGTGCTAGTGAAACCGTCAGTGTCCCCTGCTGGGCCAGTCGGTCCTAGCGCGGACCCACTGCCGACTGCGGTGGCTCAAGGCATCAGTAACACGGGGTTTGACCCATCCTCCGCGATATTCGCGGGTGGCGCCTACTCGACATGGGTTATCCCTGGCTCAAGCAAGGTGTGCCTCGTACACGCCGCTATGGGTCCTGGTGACGTACCAGGCGGTGTATGTGGATCGACCGCAGCGGCGACAGATGGACTGGCCGTGGCAACCGAAAACTCGGCTGGCGCCCCGGTCGTACTGGGTCTCGTGCCCTCTGGGAATACGTCTGTTGAGGTCACCGACGCTGACGGCAGCAGCAGCACGGTTTCGGTTACCAAAGGTGTGTATGAGATTACCAGCGGTAGCCCGAGCACAGTAACGCTCAAGAACGCGTCCGGGGAAACAACCACACGGCAACTGCCAGCGCTGTCTGCTCCGGCAACGGCGGCACCCCTTGGACCTGTCCTGTAAAAGGCGGTCCTCCGGGTGGTTTTGATGAGTGGGCGCCGCCGAAGCAGGTGGCGCCCACTCCCAGTTCAACGTGTGCCGGTGGTGCCGGCGGTTGTGGAGGTTTCGTAGCCCGGCGGAGGAATGAGCTGCTGAGTGGTAGTACTGGTCGTTGTTGTGATTTCCGCTACCTGAGCCGCTTGACCGCCGGGCCACCATGCGGCGAACCAGCCGTTAGCGACGCTCGCTTGGACGCGACTTCCATCTGCGAGCACGAGCGCGACGGCGGTAACATCTGCCCCGACGCGTCCGTCATTGAAGTGGAGCACCGCTGACGGTGACGAGGCTTTCACGATGACCAATGCGTTGTCGATCCGCCTGATCGCATCGGCAGCTACAGAGGTAGTGAGTGCCGTTTCGCGAAGGGGAGCGACGACGGGTTCCCCCGTGGCCGACCGAAGAGACGGACCCGTAACACACAACCCGCTGGGGTTCCCGGCATAGACCAGCAGCGTGTATGGTCCACGCGTGTCCGCAAGGGTAGGCGACGACGACGCGAGTTTGGAGTCGCGCTGACATTCCGATTCCGCGGCCTGCACCTGTCCGCTTGATGGCATGGTCGGGTCTGCGCTCCAACCGGCGAACGCAACGCTTGGGGCATCACCTGCCGTAAACGCGAGGACAGCCGCTACCGCGGCCACGGCCACGCCGCCGCCAGATACCACACTCAAAACCAGCCGCCGTCGCCAGGCGTGGTGCCAGCCCGCTCGCGGGATACTGACACGCTCGCTGGAGAGAATCCGCTGTAGCAAACGATCCCGCTCAACGCCGGCAGCGCTGGCCTCTAGGGCCGAGGATGGACCGCTGTCCGCAAGCGGATCAGTCTTGCGGAGCAACTCGAACAACTGCTCATCAGTAGTAGGTGTGGTTCTTGTCATGGGGCTGTCTCCTTAGCTTCCAAAATATGTGATGCGGGCGACTCGATTTGCTCTCTGTGCTCGCCCAGCAAACGTCTTAGGCGGCGCTTGGCCCGATGAAGACGGACACGAAACGTGCTCGGGGACTCTCCGAGCACAGCTGCGGCCTGGCTTGGCCGCAATCCGTCCCATGCGATCAGCGTCAGCGCCTCCCGGTCCTTCTCAGAGAGGCTTGCCAGAGCTGCGGCAACGGGTCCTAGCTCTGCCACGCTCAGCTGCTCGACGGTCTCTACGGCGGCGCTCTGTAGCCGCGAGTGCAGAGCACGGCGTCTGGCAGTACCCCGCCGCTGGGTCGCGATCACGTTGCGCGCGACAGCCAGCAGCCACGGCAGCGACTCGGTAGGCACATGCTCCAATCGTCTCCAAGCGACTAGAAACGTCTCGGCCACGACATCATCAACGCTCTCCGCAGGCGCGCGACGGCGCACGTAGGCAACGACCGCGGCGTAATGCGACCGAAACAGCACCTCAAGCTGCCCGGCGGCACGAATCGGCTGCTCATGGCGGTCGCCTAGCTTCGACATCATCTCTCTATTGCCGACACTCCCCGTAGCGTTACAGCCCCGGACAAGATTCGCGGCACCGGAGGCTGCCGTGCGCCAGTCGAGCGCACAGAACGCCTCCCAGCGCGTGAGCCTACGCGGCCACACGCACGAGACCGGCTGTGACGGCGGTAGCGGCTCACTGGCGCATTTACTGGCGCACACCGGCCCTGAGATACGAAAGGCCCCGTAAGCACGGGGCCGAACGCAATACCGCCAACGGGATTCGAACCCGTGTTACCGCCGTGAGAGGGCGGCGTCCTAGTCCCCTAGACGATGGCGGCCTGTCTAGTCGCCGTCGAGGCTAGCAAAGCAGAGGGCCGTACCGCGGTTGAGGCGAGGGCGCGGGGGGCGTTTGAGCTAGCCGCGCGCTCGAACGTGTGCTCAGCCTCGGTGCGATATCGTCGCGTCCCCGACACGCGGATGTGGCGGAATTGGTAGACGCGCGGCGTTCAGGTCGCCGTGTCCGTAAGGACGTGGAGGTTCGAGTCCTCTCATCCGCACTGTTGCATCGAGGTTGGAGCCGTCGGCGTGGCCCGATGCTGTATCGGCCCCGCGCATCGGAGGCACACGGCAACCCTGTGGCAGCCCCAACGCGCTGCAAGCCGTGGCTCAAGCGACGATGGGGCCCGCTCGACTGGCTACCCTTCACATCCGTGACCACTAAGAGACTCCTCACGCTCACGTGCGCGCTTGCGGCAATCGCGACCCCAGGCATGGCTCTGACGAGCACCGCGGCCGTGGCAGCCACAGGCACCGCCACCCAGACCACCTCGGCTAGCACCACCCCGGCGGACCAGACCACGCCGAGCACACCAGCCGGTCAAACGACGCCGACGACACCCGCCACGCCCACGACTCCAAGCACCCCACCCACGCCCACGAAGCCCGCGCCCCCCACGCGCTTGACGGGCCTGCCCTCCGGCTCGATCGCGGACGGCGCCGCGCGGCTCGTGGTTCGCCTCTCCGCACCCCCGGCGTCCGACTCGCCCAAGCCGATGCTCACCCCGGCGGTGGCGGGAACCTGGAAGACGAGCGGCAACTCGGAGACCTTCACGCCCGCCTCGACGCTCGAGCCTTGCTCCACTTACACACTGACCGTGTGGGCGGGCACCGACGCGCTCGGACATCCCCCGCTCGGCAAGAGCCGGCGCGAGACGCTGCGCGTTGGGTGCCCGTCGCTACAGGGCCTGCAGCAGGCGCTTGCGCGCTTGCGCTACCTGCCGTACACGATCGACGCGGCGCACGGACGCAACAGCGGCTCACGGCCGGAGGCGCGGGGGAGCGCGGCGCACTACGCCTTCGACCCGCCCGCGGCGAGGCTCGCAGCGGACGTGCCCGACGCGCCGGGCCTGCGCTACGGATCGTTGGACCCCACAACGCGCGGAGCGCTGATGGTCTACCAGTCCGATCACGGGCTGGCAGCGACAGGCGACCCCGACGGCTCGACCTGGGCGTCGCTGCTGGCGGCCGAGACGCTCGGCCACGGAGACCCCGAGCCGTACACGTTCGTGACCGTGAGCGAGTCGATCCCCGAGACGCTCGAGGTCCATCGCGGAAGTCACATCGCGATCACGACCCCGGCGAACACGGGCGTGGCGGGAGCGGAAACCGAACTCGGCACGTTCCCGATCTATGCGCGGTACGTGTCGACGACGATGTCCGGCACCAATCCGGACGGCAGCCACTACGAAGATCCGGGCGTGCCCTGGGTGAACTACTTCAACGGCGGCGACGCTGTGCACGGCTTCCCGCGCGCCTCATATGGCTTCCCGCAATCCAACGGCTGCGTCGAGCTGCCGATCGGAACAGCGGCACAGGTGTACCCGCTGCTGGCGATCGGCGATCTGGTGATCGTAAGCGGCTGAACGTCAAGAGATGGGCCGCCGGCGCGAACCGGCGGCCGTCATCTCGTGTGTTTCAGATCTTGTGGGTCTGGCTCAGCGTTCGGTGCCGCGGCGGCTGCGCTGCGCCACCACGATCGACATACCGAGGCCCACCAGCAGCACGCCGGCGAGCACTACCCAGCGCAGATCGAGGCCGGTGAACGGCAGCGTCGTGGCCTTGGCTGTTGTCGTGCTCGGTTCAACTGCCGATTTGGCCGGTTCGGTGGTGCTGGTCGGCGTTGCTTTGGGCGTGCTCGAGGTGCTCGACGGCGCTACCCCGCCTTTGGGCGTGGACGTCGTTTCCGTTTTCGTCGTCGGTGTGGTGGTCGCCGTGGTTGTGACCGTGGTGGTGGTCGTTGTCGTCGTCGGCGGCGGCGTGGTCTGGCTGTAGCCGGTGGTGGCTTCTGCCGCGAGGGCGCTGGCGCCCGGCGCAAGCAGCATCAGCGCGACCGGAAGCGCGAGCAGCCCGCGGAGTGCCATTCGGCGCCGACGCGCGCGTCCACGTCCGATCGGTGCTGCGGTTTGGGGCTGTGACCTCAGGGAGGCCTTCACGTCATGTCGCATATTTGCTGTCTCCCGCGTCCGTTGGTCGCTTGGGCCCCTTTGCGAGAGGCCCCTCATGTCCATTTGAGAGCGTCCCCGACCGATCGGCGACGCCGCAACTGGGCAGTCTACTGAAGAACCCTTTTACTATTGGGCCCGATTCTCCTGCATATTTGCCCATAAACCGGACGCTTCACTCGCAAGCGTCGGCTGAGTGCGCTGTCGGGACTCGCCGCTGAGACGCCGCCTACGTGCCGACCTTGACGCGGCCGGGCAGTGTGCCATCACGTAGATCGCGGCGCAATACCTTCTTGTCGAACTTGCCGACACTCGTCTTGGGAACCTCCTTGACGAACGCGAACTCATCAGGCAACCACCACTTGGCCACGCGCGGGCGCAGGTGCTCGAGCAGCTGTCCGGCGTCCACGGTGGCGCCCTCGCGCAGCACCACGCAACACAGCGGACGCTCGGCCCACTTCTCATCGGGCTTGGCGATCACGGCGGCCTCGATCACGTCGGGATGGGCCATCACCTCGTTCTCGAGCTCCACCGAGGAGATCCACTCCCCGCCGGACTTGATCACGTCCTTGGAGCGATCGGTGATCTGGATGAACGCGTGCTCGTCGATCGAGGCGATGTCGCCGGTGCGCAGCCAGCCCTCATCGAAGCGCTCCTCACCGGAGTCGTCGTTGAAGTAGCTGGCGAGGATCCATGGGCCGCGTACCTTGAGCTCCCCGGTGGACTCGCCATCCCAGGGGACCTCCCGGCCGTCGTCGTCAACCAGGCGCGTCTGCACCCACGGCAGGGGCTTTCCCTGCTTGGCGCGCATGTCCCAATAAGCATCGTCATGTCCGTCGCGCTCGTCCGGTCGTGAATAGCTGGCGACCGGGCTGGTCTCGGTCATACCCCACGCTTGGAACATGTTCACCCCGTGGCGTTCCTCGTAGTCGCGCATCAGCTGACGCGGCACCGCTGAGCCTCCGCAGGCGGCGTTGGTGAGCGAGGAGAGATCGACGTCGTGTGAGTCGGCGTAGCGCAACAGCTCGGAGAAGATCGTGGGCACACACCCCATGATCGTGGGGCGCTCCGACTCGATCAGCTTCGCCAGCGGCTCGGCCTGCAGGAAGCGGTCGGGCAACACCAGATCTGCGCCGGCGAGCGCGGCTGCGTGCGGTATCCCCCAGGCGTTGACATGGAACATCGGTACCACGAGCAGCGCACGGTCGCGCTGGGAGAGCCCGAGCGCGTCCTTCATCAGCGAGGCGGTCGAGTGCAGGCAGATCGAACGGTGGGAGTAGAGCACGCCCTTGGGGTTGCCGGTGGTGCCGCTCGTGTAGCAGAGCGCGGCGGCCTGGCGCTCGTCGATCTCGGGGTAGTCGTAAGGACCTTCCCCCGCCTCCTCCAGGAGATCCTCGTAGTGCAATGCGTTCGGCAGCGACCCCGCCCAGCCCCGCGAGCCGTGGGCGGCGCCGTGGCGCGGGTGGGTGGGACCCTCCATAACAACGTAGTGGCGTACACCGGAGAAGGTGGGCGCGAGCTGCTCGAGGATCGGCACGAGCGACTCGTCCACGAAGATCACGCCGTCGCGGGCATGGTTGACGATGTAGGTGAGCTGCTCGGCGAACAGGCGGATGTTGAGCGTGTGCAGCACCGCGCCCACGCACGGCACCGCCATGTAGAGCTCGAAGTGGCGCTGGTTGTTCCACGCGAACGTGCCAACGCAATCGCCTTGTTTGACACCAAGCCGCTCGAGCACGCGCGCGAGACGGTCGACGCGCTCGCACACCTCCCCATAGCCGGCGCGCACTGTGCCAGCGTCTGTGAGCGTGACGACCTCGGCCTGCGGGTGCACGCTGCGCATGCGGTGCAGCGGGTGGTGCAGCGTGAGCTGGAAGTCGTCCTGCATCAAACCTTCGAGCATCTCCCCTACTCCCTCTTGGTGGCTTCTCTGAGCGGCAGCACATCACTGTAGATCGCGCGCGTGCGCTGTGCGATGTCGCTCCAGTCGAAGCTGAGGATGTGCTCGGTGGCCTCGGTGACCAGGCGGTCGCGCAGCTCGACATCGACGAGCAGTCGTTCGATCATCACTCCCAGGTGCTCGGGGTCGCCGCCGTTGAAGCGCAACCCGACGCGCTCGCCCGCGGGCACCACCTCGCGCAGCCCGCCGGTGTCGGCGACGATGCACGGACAGCCGGATGCCATCGCCTCAAGCGCCACGAATCCGAACGGCTCGTACAGCGAGGGCACCACGCACAGGTCGGCGATGCGATAGAGCGAGTGCAGCGCATCGTCGCCGATCCAACCGAGGAACGCGCCGTGCCGCGAGAGACCCAAGCGCTCGGCCTGCGCCTTCAGCTCACCCTCGTGGGTGCCCGAGCCGGCGACCAGGAAGCGCACGCCTGGGACTTTCTCGATCACACCGGGGAGCGCGTCGAGCGCGAGCTGGAAGCCCTTCTCGTAGACGAGGCGCCCCACAAGCAACATGAGCTTCTCGCGCGGCTGGGCGAATTGCAGGCGCAGCGCGCCCAGGTCGTCCACGGGACGCAGGTCGCGCGGGTCGATGCCGTTGGGGATCACGGTGATGCGGCGCTCGTCGATGTCGTAGATGTCGGCGACGTGGCCGCGCATGTAGTGCGAGCAGGTGATCACAGAGTCGGCGCGATGGGCCATCCAGCGCTCGATCGCATGGATGTCCGATTGCGGGGATTTGTCGACCCAACCCTGGTGGCGCCCGTGCTCGGTGGCGTGGATCGTCGTGACGTAGGGAACGCCCAGTTGCTCGGCGAGCGCCGCGGAGGCGTGCGCGACGAGCCAGTCGTGTCCGTGTATGAGGTCGTAGGAGTGCTCCTCGGCGAGCGCGCTGCCGGCGGTGAGCATGTCGTCATTCATCCGTGCAACCCAGCCGAGGAAGCGATCGAGATCGAGTGGGAAGCGGGGCTCGCTCACACGGTGGACGGCGACGCCATGCTGCAGTTCGCACGCCGGGGAGTCGTCGCGCCCGCGCGTGAGCACATCCACCGCAACGCCCTGGGCCACCAGCTCCTCGGCGAGCTTGCGCACATGACGAGCAAGACCACCCTCGATCACCGGGGGATACTCCCAGGAGAGGATCAGGACGCGGTTGGTCACCGCCTAGACCCTATCTCGCGCGAGCGCCGTCCGCCTCCGACACTGGCCCTCTGGCCAAAGAGTCGCCGAAAGCGACCGTCTCAGCCGAGCTTCGCGACAGTCCGCGAGACGACCGCGGGCAGGCGCGTGCGCATGATCTCGACCGCCTGCGGATTGGAGTCGATCAGCACGTAGCGGCGGTCGAGCTGGGCGGCGACAGCGCCGAGCGTGCCGCTGCCGGCGAAGAAGTCCAGGCACCAGTCGCCCGGTTGCGTGGAGGCGCTGACCATGCGCCGCACGATGCCCTCGGGCTTCTGGGTTGGATAGCCGGTCTTCTCCGCGCCGCGGGTGGGCACGATCGTGTGCCACCACACGTCGGTGGGCAGCTTCCCGCGCACGGCCTTCTCGGGGGTGACGAGGCCCGGCGCCATGTAGGGCTCGCGGTCGACCTCTTCGGCGTCGAAGTAGTAGGCGGAGGGGTCGCGCACGTACACGAGGATCGTGTCGTGCTTGGAGGGCCAGCGCCGCCGCGAGCGCGCACCGTAGTCGTATGCCCAGACGATCTCGTTGAGAAAGCACTCCCTGCCGAAGATCTCATCGAGCAGCAGCTTGCAGTAGTGGGCCTCGCGGTAGTCGATGTGGAAGTACAGCGTGCCCTCGCGCGCGAGCAGCCGGTGGGCGTGCTCAAGGCGCGGGGCGAGAAACGCGAGGTAGTCGTCGAACGAGTCGCGGTAGCTGCTCTCGGCGAGCAGCCTGGTGGTGTAGCGCCGACCCTGAAAGCCGGTCCTGTCTCCCTGCCCCCCTGAGACGGTGGCGACGGTGCGGCGTGCCTGCGCGCGCCCCGTGTTGAACGGCGGGTCGATGTAGATCAGCTGGAACGAGCCGTCGGCAAAGCGCGGCAATAGCTCCAGACAGTCGCCGAGCAGCACTTCATCGGCGGAGGGTTGGCATGCCTGGCTCACGCGTCCGAAGGCTATGGGCAGCACCCGACATGTGGATATGGGTGGGAGACAAGATCCGCTGCGCCACCGTAGATCGCCCACGTCGCCGGTCGCCACGCCCACCGGCCGAGCCCACGCCGTTATCCAGCGCTCACGACCTCGACCCACTGCAGCGGATGCCCACACAGCGTTCGCCAGCGGGAGATAGGCACCGACCGCAGGGCGGGCTCGCCGGCGGGTCCAGCGGGGACGAGGAAGATCGCGGCGAGCGTCGCCGCGCCGCCGTCGCCCGGGGCGAGGCTCGCGCCGGGGCGTGCGATCGTGAGCGTGTGGCGCCCGGCGGCGAGGGTCGCGCGCACAGGAGTGAGCGGGTTTGCGACCAGCGAGTTGCCGTCGAGCTGGCCGCCGACCGACCCCAGCTCGCGTCCGTCGACCGCGACATCGACCGCCCGCATCACCTCGCCCTTCAACCACAGTTCCCACGTGCCGGTGTGGGGCAGCGTGAAGCTCGCGCGCAAAGTTCCCGAGCCGCGCATCACGATCCCCGCCCGCGTGCGCCCCCAGCCACGGGGGCGGTGGGTTCGTTTGAGTCGCACCGCAACCAGTTCGGGGGCGAGCGCCGCGACCAGCCGAGCCCCGGCGGTCGCGGCTCGCGCCGGCCCAACGCTCGCCGGCGATTCACCACCGACGGATGCTTGGACACGCAGTGCACCGCCGGAGGACCCGTGCCCTCCAGGAGACGCCACTGTGGCCACACTGCCGACCTCGGCGCACTGGGCCCGCGGCCGGGCCACCGGCGCTGAGATCGCCACGTGCGCGAGCGCCGCGGGAGCGTGCGCTCGCCTCCCCCACACCTGGTAGTAGGCGCCCTGCCACAGCAGTCTGTAGGCCGCCGGCGGGCGCACCGCGCTCGGGTCGCGGCGTGTGACGATCAGCGGGTATCCCAGCAGCGCCGACGGAGCGATCCTGCCCAGGTCGACAGGCTTGCCATGACCACCCGCGGTGGCGAGCGCGGGCGGCGGGTAGACGAAGCTCGGACCGCCGATGTCCATGTCGCGCAGCTCATACAACGCGTATTCGTCGAAGTCGGCAACCAGCGTCGGCCCCTGTCCGGCAAAACGCGTGTTTATCGACGCCAGCTCTTCATAGCGTGCGGTTGGCGCGAGGTTCGAGGCGTGGTATTGGAGCGCGTCGGACACCAGCACCCCGCCCACCAGCAAGAAGGCCACCAGCGCGGCGAGAACAGGAATGCGCGACGAGCGCAGGGCGGAGATCCCCGCCCACGCCATCAGCACGACCAGCGGCGAGGTGAGCATCAGGGTCTTCGCGTTCGCCCAAGTGGTCGCGTACGTGCCGAGCAACAGCCACAGGAGAATCGACAAACCGAACCAGCCGGCGAGCACATACCAGCGGGCACGAACAGCATTTCCCACACCCACGATCGCGGCGGCAAGCACGAACGCGATCGCCACGGAGGTGAGCGCCAGCAGCACACCCGTGGGCACTTCCAGATAGCTGCCGCCCAGCCACACACCGAGCATCTGCCAAGCGCGCAATGGAGTGTGGATGTTGCCCGGGTTGGAGGTCGAGACGATCGCGCCGGCCACATGCAACGAGCCCGATACGCTGGACCACGTCGGCCATGCGCCCACCACCAGCACGAGCACGCCCACCGCGAGCAGCCCGACCACGCGACGCGGGTTGAGCTGTGCGATCGCGATCGCGCCGAGCACGAGCGCCGCGGCCAACGCCCACGCGCCGAACGCCACACCGAGCGCCGAGACGCCCGCGGCAACCAGCAACGCGAACGGGATCGCCGCGCGTGCGCCCGCGCTCAGCCAGCGCCGGTGTGAGACGACCAGCGCGCCCATGCTCAGGATCAGCGGCAGCGAGGCGATCTCCTTGACCGAGCCGATCAGCTCGTAGGCGTACACGAGCGCCGGCAGCGTCACGGTGAGCGTCGCCAGCGCCGCCCACGCGCCGTCGAGCCCCACCCGCTTCACGAGCACCCACGCCGGCCCCGCGGCCGTGGCGAGCATGAACGCGACAAACGGCTGGAAGCTCCAGATCAGCGGCAGCCCCAACAGAGACGAGCTGCCCCCATACAACGTGTCGGCGCCGGAGGGGTAGCCGGATGCGTAGTAGTTGTGCATGTACAGGCCGTATGAGTTGCGCAGGTCCAGGTGCGAGTAGTCCTGGCCGTGGCGAATCAGGAAATCGGCGCCCAGCATGTGCACGGCCGAGTCGGCGAGCGCCATGTAGGAGGAGAACGTGGCGCGCCCGGCGAGCAGCACCGGCGCGAGCGCCAGCAGATAGGCCAGCGGACACACCAGCAGCCGCCAGCGCGCACCGCGAGCGCTACGCGCCGCGAGCACCAGCGCGCGTGCCCTCTTGCGACCGAGCAAGAATCCTGCGAGGGCCACCGCGAGGAGCAGGTAGGGCGTGGCCGGTGCGAGCGGCGTCACATACGTGCTCAGCTGCGACACCACGATCAACGCGGCAGCGCCCACCACCGGCAGCAGCATCGCCGGTAGCCAGCCTCCGCTCACCCGGTCGACCAGCAGCGCCGCGCCGACACACAGCAACGCGAGCACAACCGGATATACCAGCGTGGTGAGCACGAACATCGGCGGCGGCCGATGCTACACACGGCATCCGCGCCGTGCCGAGGGTGGCGAGCCGGTTGCAGACGACGGCCGGCGACGCCGAAGCTCGGCCGCGCCGACGTCGAGCATGAGCGCAGGGTCTGCCACACAGACCCTGCGGCGACCGACGCTCGGCCACCGCAGGGTCGGCGCCTCACCCGATCGTGACGGTCTCGCTGCTCGTGCCGTGCCTGCCGGTGAGCACAAGCGTGTAACGCCCCGCGGGCACTGCTCGCCGCGCGGGGAGCACGAGCTGCCCCCCACCGGAGGCGCCGCTCGCGTACACCACGCCCTTGCGCTCCAGAGTCGCCTTGACAGCCGCCTTGGAGGCGGAGGCGGACACGAGGCGCACGAAGCACGCGTTCTTGTATTTGCCGTGGCCCTGACGTGGGTGGCACACGTACTCCGCGGTCAAGCCTTGCGGCCCGCGCGCGCCTTGCGGCCCAACCTGGCCCCTGAGTCCTTGGGGTCCGGTGGCGCCCTTCTGGCCATCAGTTCCCAGCGAGCCCGAAGCGCCTGCTGCGCCCTGCGATCCCTGCGGGAGCGTGCCGCCGGTGCCGCTCAGGTCGATCGCGGTCGGCCCGGCGCCCATGTTGCCGGCGATCTGGAGTGTCGCGGTGCTCGTGCCGGTCGATTGAGGATCGAAGCGCACGGTCACTTCGCAACTTCCTTCAAACGCGATCTCGCCCATACAGCTTGAGGAGCCAATCAGGAAGGCTTCGGGATCGTCGGTTGACAAAGCGGGTTCGGAGTCGGCAAACGTCTCGGCGCCGATCTCAAGCGGATTGCCGCCTTCGTTTGCGAGCTTGATCGTCTGCGGTGCGCTCACCGTGTCAAGCGGCTGCGTACCTGGGAACGACACGGTCGAGACGCCCGGTGTGGCCGTCGCGGGTGTGGCATAGCCGATCGTCACCGACGGCGCGGTCGCGGGCGAAGCCAGGCCGAATGAGGCGGACGTGGCATCTTCCTCGACGTAGCTGGATCCACCGCCGCCGCCACCGCCGGCGCCGCCAAACTCCTCGTCGAAGGGACACGAGCCTTCGCCGCCCCCGGCGCCCCTGTAGCCGCCGCCACCGCCACCGCCACCGCTTTCCGGCGAGGCGAACCCCTCGCCACCAACGCCACCTGACCCGAGCACGCCTTCCGCTCCGGTCCATGGGCCGGTCTCTTGACAACGAGCGCCACCCGAACCGCCACCGGTGAGCGTGCCCGCGCCGCCCCCGGCGCTGTTCTGCGTGCCATCGGGACCGAAGCGTTCCCCGGTGAAGCCGTTGGCACCAGGAGTACCTGCATCTCCACCCCGACCGCCACTGCCTTCCTCGAAGGTGGCGCCTCCGCCGCCTCCGCCTCCGGCCACCAGCAGACGAGATTCAAGCGTTTCGCCGGAGCTGCCCGAGACGGTGCGCACATCGGAGGCGCCGCCCCCTTCGCCACCACCCTCGAAGCCACCAATGCCACCGCCGCCCCAGCCTTTGTTCGCAACCTCCACGTAGAGCACCTCGCCAGGCGTCACGGGCAGATCGCCGGCCATATCGGCCCCGTACCCCCCGGGAGCAGCCGCTGAGAATGGGCTCTCCACCCGACCCGCTTCGCCGGCCGCGCCGATCGCACGCACGCGGATCTCGGTGACGCCCGCGGGCACCGTGAACGACTGCTCGACGCCGGTCGAGGCGAAGGTTTCGCTCACGCTTGGCGGAGTTGCGGCCGCGGACGTGCCGGCGGCCAGAGCGCTCGCGGCCAGCACCGCGCCGATCGCGCCCAGCCCCGCGCGTGCACGGCGGCGGGTCGGCTCGGAGAGGCGCTGTGTGGCGGTCTTGGCCGCGATGGCCTGAGGGATCTCGCTCGCGATCGAGCGACGTGTCGTGTTGCCTGTCATGGCAAGCTCCTGAGATTGAATGCGTCGAGGGAGGGCGAAGCGCCCAGTACTTCCTCGACAACCGCCGCTTCGCACATGAGCGCTGACCTACGTGGCCCACGGCACCTCAGCCATCGCAAGCAGCCCGCGCAAAAACACCTCGACCATCCCGACGCGCGGGCGCTCCAGCCGCGGTCTCTCGGAGACTCCCAACACCGAGCGCAGAACGATCTTCAGCGTCATCGCCTGCATTCGTCCCCGCAACATCGGGGGCGATATTGCGCTCAGCCCGACCGAACCGTACGATCTTCGAGATGAGTTCGGCAAGCTACGCGGCGGGACTGACCCCAGCGCGAACGCAAACGCTGTTCGGCAGAGTGATGGGGCTCGTGGCCGTCGCCACTGGTTTCGCGACCCTGGGTGTGTACGTCGCCCGCGAAATGGGCGGCGCCGGCTGGTTCATCGCATGGATCGTCGCGTTCGGCTGCCTGTTCGGTCTCAACGCCGCCAACGCCCGCGGCAATCACCGACTTGCGCTCGTCCTGCTGTTCGCCTTCGGCCTGCTGCTGGGCGTGGGCGTGTCGAGCACCGTCAACTACTACTCGACAGCCGATCCCACCGCTGTACGTCAGGCGTTCGGAGCGACCGCACTGTTCGTCGGCGCGCTCGGCGCGGGCGGCTACGCGATCCGACGCGACCTCTCCTTCCTGTACCGCGCGCTGTTCTGGATGCTGCTCGGGCTGATCCTCGCGGGAATCGTGCTGATCTTCGTTCACATCGAGGCGCTCTACACCGCCTATGCGCTGGTTGGACTTGTGATCTTCGGCCTCTACACGGTGGTCGACTTCAACCGCCTGCGCCGCGCCGGAAACGAGGAAGCGATCCCGCTCGCAGCCGGGATCTTCCTCGACGTGCTGAACATCTTCCTGCTGTTCCTGCGGCTGTTCGCCCGGTCTTCCTAGACCGGCTCCTGACAGTCGCGGCCCGCGAGTTGACCTATTTAAGTGGTGACTACGCAACCACAAGCGCCGGGGCGACGGCGTCCGAACCGACATGGACGACCTCCGGCACTGTGATCGTCAGCTCCCCGTCGCGCTCGATCAAGAGCTTGGCGCTGAGGATCGTCACGCCCACCAGGTTCCCATCGGCGTCGAAACGCAACGCGTGGCCCTCGGGCGACTCATCGAAATCGACCGCCGTCGAGGGATCGCCCATATGTAGGTAGAGCACATCGACATCCGCGTCGTAGAACACGTTGTCGAAGACGAAGTGGCCGATCTTGATGGTCATGGCATTGATTTCCTTGCGTGCGCCGTGACTATGTAGCCACGTCCCTCAGCGTAGGCTACGACGACCTTCAGCCAATTGCTAGGGTCATCCGTCCTCGCGTAGAACCAATCCTCGTTCTCGACACTTCCTGGCAACCGCTCGTCGGGAGCCTCGACAGTCATAAGAATCTCATCCTCGCGACCGTCGATCTCAGGATGACGCTCGACAATGTGGCCCCAGCGCTCGTCGGTCAACTCCGCGCGCCGGCCGTCCCGATCGTTGACCGCGCCACGAACAGTCACGACGCCTCCCTACCGACTGCTCCACCACCGAGCCGAACGAGGCTAAAAGGCGCCGCGCAGAGTCCGCGTCGAATGCATTGCCGATAGCCAGTCTCGAAAACACGTGCCATCCTCGCCTACTACTACGACGCGACAGCCCACGCCGGACAAAGAGCGCCCCGGCAGTGCCCCCGGCAGGATTCGAACCTGCGACCCTCGGATTAGAAGTAGCCCATTTGCAAGGGTTTTTCGCTTAGATTGGTGGGATTCGGTCGGACTGCATGGGGGTCGCGGGGGTCATATTTGCCGAGTCGGGGACGGGCTGGGTACAGACTCTTTGAAATACGAGGGTTGAAGTAAACGTCGTACGAGATCAACAATCACATCATTGCATTGGTCATTTCCCGCCAGGCAGCTTGCCTGCGGCTACTTGCAGGCGACCGGCCAAGCCTGAATGGGCAGCTTCTTGATCCTCCTGCACTTCCTCCTTCTGCTCCACTTTGTTGATCTGCGCACAGAAGGCAAGCCAATTCTTCTCGGGATTGGTGTCGGAGTACCGATTCTGGTTCTGTAGTAGATCCCACGCCTCTTGGCGCATTTCCGCCGCAGCGCTCCTTAGCTGGCTGGCACGCTGCGCAGGCTTGACCCATTGACTAATGCTTTGCAACACGCCAACAGCTAGTCCGAGGAGTATCAGCGGAGCCTTGCCGACGTTCAGCGATGCCGCGAGCGAAGCGCCCACACCCGCCAAGATTGATGTCAGGTTCAGGAAGGTATCGAGACCTTGATAGAAGCCATCCCTCCCCTGATAGCGCCTCAGCGGCAGCTCGAACCTATGCATGAGAAAGTTCTGTCTAACCTCAAGCGTGTCAAGCGCTTGCTCATCATCGCCAGGCACCAGGTGCGCCATCTGGTGCTCCAACAGTCGCGTTAGATCATCGGCCTCATTGCCCGTGGACTTACGCGCTTCAAGCGCAGCGCGAAACTGCTCCACTTGCTCAGCAGTTCGGCGCGAAGCCGAGGCATCGACTTCGGTTACGTCTGTCTCAGTCTGAACGAGTTGATCCGATTGCCCATCTAGTTGCGTTCCATTCATTGCTGCAATTCTATATCTGTGCCAAGCGGAAGAATTGCGATCGGTAGATACCGTCAGGTTCGATGAGGCACGCTAGAGAGATCGAAGCATCATGCATTCGCCAAGACGGAGTCCTTCGCCGCCCTCACAAGCGTGCCCTTTCTTCGAGCCATTGCTCCAGCATCGCCCGCGTGAATCGGATATGGCGGCCGAGACGTAGGCACGGCAGCCTCTCCGTGCGCACGGCTTCATAGATCCAGTTCGTCTTGACGGCAAGCAAACGGGCAGCCTCATCTGGGCAAAGCAAGGGACCGTCGAGCTTCACCCCGCTCAACTTGGCGGTTGATCTGCTGGTGTCCATATACCTACTGACCGCCAACCCGTCAGACCGGCCAAAAACTTTGGAGCGAGTCTGTGAAGCTCAGCGCTCTAAGCGCACGAATACCGCTTCAAGCTCTGCCAGGGTGACCCCCGATGCCGTGAGAATGGGGCAAGGATGATCCATGTCGGATTGGCCTCGCCGCCCTCGATCCTGCTCAATGCCATGGTAGTGACGTCTGCCGCGTGCGCGAGGCCGTCCTGAGTAATGCCGCGTTGCTCGCGCAGGTCGCGTAGCGCGTGAGCGAGCTTCTGATCGACCTTCATCGGGGGAGTCGTCCGCGCCTGAGAAACTAGGCGGGTGACCGTCCGCCTCGCCCACGACAACGATGTCCCCCCGCTGAGCGATCTGGTCGAGCGGGCCTACAGCCCATACATCGACCGGATCGGCCGTCGCCCCTCGCCCATGGACGACGACTACGCCGAGAAGGTCCGTGAAGGCCGAGTGTTTGTCGCCGACGACGGCGCCGTCATAGGGCTCATCGTCCTCATCGCCGCTCCACATCACCTGCTGATCGAGAATGTCGCCGTTGACCCCAATCGACAAGGCACCGGCATCGGCCGTGCCCTCATGACCTACGCGGAGACATACGCATGCGAACATGGCCTTCGCGAGCTGCAGCTCTACACCAACGCAACGATGACTGAGAACCTCACTCTTTATCCACGCCTCGGCTACATCGAGATCGACCGCCGCACCGAAGACGGTTTCCAACGCGTCTTCTTCTCCAAGCCCGCGGCAACACCACACGGGTCCTGAAACAGTCCTTAGGCCCAAAGATGGCCACCTTGGTCCCTCGACATGACCAACCGCCTTGTCCTGCACACGCGCAAGCGCTGCGCCAACTCTCGGACAGACCAGATGCACGCGGTGCAGAACTGCATCACTTCCTACCCGGTCTCAGGGGCGAGACGCTGCAAAAAACTTGGCCGGTTTCGCAGGTTGGCGGTCAGTAGGTGTATGAACTACGCACCCGAGCGGGGCCAGATGGCCCGATGAGCCGCATCCAGATCAGCCTGCCCGAGACAGCCATCGACCAACTACGCGTGATCGCGAAGACCACGGGCGAGCCGACCTCGGGCGTGGCGGCGCGGTTTGTGCTTTTGACACTCGCTGGCGAAACCCACGTCCAGTCACCTGCCGCGCCCGTTACCGCCTCGAGACCTCCGAAGCCAAGACCCACGCGTCGTCCGTCGTGGTTGCCGCCGTGGGAGGAGAACGAGGAATGGATCTGGCTACAGAACATGTGGGGCTCGATCGTCGCGCTGCTCGAACGCTATCCGACCATGTTGGGAGGGCTCCCCGACCGCTGGTGGCGCGACGCTCGATTCGTGGAGTGGCTACCCGCGATGGCTACATGGCGCACGAACATCGACGCCGCCAGCGAAGACCCGCGCGCGGAGATCGCATTTCACAACGGCCTTCAGCAGCTCGCTCGCATCATCGATCAGACGCCGACCGGTGACCGACGTTTCAAGAACACGGGCGTGCCCGTTGATTGGGGCAAGCGCAGCATTTAGCAGGACAGGGCTGGTAACCAGGGCATCACCGACTGAGCCAGTCGCAGCCAAATGGTGACCAGCGGGCGTCGCGCCTACGGCGTCACGAGCGCCAGAGCGATGACCTCAGCGTCGACGCGGACCCCCTTGGACACCGTGATCGTCACCTTCCCGTCCTGCTCAAGCAGGCGCTTGACACCCACAATCGTCACTCCGACCAGGTCTTGCTCAACGTCGAAGCGCAGCGCATGACCCTCTGGTGACTCATCGAAATCCGCCGCCGTCGAGGGATCGCCCACATGCAGATAGAGCACGTCGACTTCGGCGTCATAGGAGATGTTGTCGAACGTGTAATGACCGAAGGAGACCTTCACGCAACCTGAACGACGGCGTAACCGGCCGTGCTGTTCGCCTCGGGCACGGGTTCCCCGTCCTCAGCCAGACCTTCGATGTGGAACTCGATTGCCTCGCGCATCTCGCGTTCGCACTCCTCGCGCGTGGCTCCCACAGCGGCGACGCCAGGCACATCCGGGCTGTAAGCCGAATAGTTCGTCGAGCCGTCGCCCTCGACAACGATGAGATAGCGGTGAGTCATGGCTTCTCCATTCCTGCCTGCTTCAAGATGCTAGCGAGTGTCTTGGGATGCAAGGTGCTACTCGGCTTCCCAGGCACAGTGACCTTGCCCGGCCGGTGCGGGTGCTTGTACTGGCGATGGCTCCCGCGCGTGCGCGACAGCTCCCAACCAGCCTCTTCGAGAAGGCGTACAACCTCACTTGTCTTCATGCGGACAAATTTCTACCGAATGCTCCGGTCGGTTCTGAGTTGGGCGATGCCCCAACGAACGCCGCCGACAACCGCCGCGCCGCGTCCGCCCTCGGCCGGTAGTGCATGTAGATCTGCGTCGTCGAGAAGTCGGAGTGGCCCATCCACTCCTGTAGCTCGCGCGGATCGGCTGTGCGGATCGCAACACTCCCGAACGTGTGGCGCAAGTCATGGAAGCGCAGGGGACGCAACCCAGCCACGTCGCGCGCCTTCTTGTAGCGTCGGCGCAGCGCCGAGCCATCCAGGTACCCACCGGCCGTTCCTACGAACACGAGATCGTCGGGTCCCGTCCAGCGCTTGCGCGCGCCAAGTCGAGCCAGCGCCTGAGCGACCTCATCGACCAGTGGCACAGCCCGCCCGAGCCCCGACTTCGGCGTGCCGAGCGTCCCGGCGGTGTAGCTCGCCGTGACTCGCATCGTCTGCGTGACGAAGTCCACATCGCGCCAGCGCAGCGCCAGCAGCTCCCCCAGCCGCAGCCCGGTCATCGCGGCAGTCAGGAACAGCGCCCCATCCTGCTCGTCGCCACTCGCGCGCACGAGCGCGTGGACCTCTTCGGGCGAGTAGAACTCGATGTCGGTGCGCTTCGGCACCGGCAGCCTCTCGATATCCGCGACCGGGTTCTGTGGCAGCTTCCACACCTTGCGCGCCCGCCGAAAGATGCCGTTTAGCAAGACCACCATCTTCTGCAAGCTGCGCCGCGAAAGCTCGCCCTCGCGCAGCTGCGCGCCCAGCCACCCCTCGATCGTCTCCCCCGTGATCTGCTCGAGCGGCTGATCCCCGAACGCGGGCAGGAAGTGCGCGCGCACTACCGAGCGATAGTCGGCAAGCGTGGACGGCTTGCGCCCTCGCTCCTGCTCGACGTAGCGCAGCCACTCGGAGGCAGCGTCGGCAAACGTCGCGCCGGTGCGCACCATCCCTGGCAGCGTGCCCTTGTGCGCCTGGTCGAGCACGTCACGCAGCCACGCCTCGGCGGTCTGCTTCGTGAAGTAGCCGTCGGCTGGACGCCCGCGCTGCGTCCATGCAGGCCCGAGCGCCTTCTGCACCTGGCGCCCGTCGGGCAGCCGGTACTTGGCATACCAGCGCGTCCCGCGCTTGCCCTGCACGCGGAAGACGTGCCCACTTATCGGCTTGACGTTTGTCTCCATCTATCCCCACTGACCGCCAACAGGCCAGACCGGCCTTCGGATTCGCCTCTGCACGCTAACAGAGCATCGGGACAGATTTGGGACAAAATCGTCATTCGTCCCAATCGCCACTAAATCTACTTGGCTCAGATAGAGAAGATTGAGAGTGCCCCCGGCAGGATTCGAACCTGCGACCCTCGGATTAGAAGTCCGACGCTCTATCCAGCTGAGCTACGGGGGCATTGTCTCCGTCTACGGTACGCCACGAGCAAGGCGGGTGGCGACTCGCGCCAAGTCTTGTCGGGGCCGTTCGGGTGGCCTCCCGATTTGCCCTCACGAGCTGCCTCGGCCCAGCAGGCGTGGGTCCTTAAGCAATCTTGAAGCAAAGTATGTAAAAGTTGCATCCATGAGTCCGGTTGAGCCAGAGTCCGATCTGACGCGCAAGCAGCGCCGCGAGCAGGCGCGCGAGCAGCGCAAGGCGATCGAGGAAGCCGAGGCCAGCCAGGCCGCGCAGCGCAAGCGTCTGATCCAGCTCGGCGCGGTCGGTGGAGTGGTCGTGGTGATCATCGCGATCATCCTGGTCGCCACCGGCACCGGCGGCTCCAGCAAAGCGCCCGCTCCGAAAAGCGCGGCCGCCAACTCGGCGCTGGCGACCGTGACGACGATGTTGCAGGGCATTCCGCAGAAAGCGAACGTGCTCGGCAATCCCAACGCGCCCGTCACGATGCAGTACTTCGGCGACCTCGAGTGCCCCTTCTGCAAGCAGTTCACGGTCAGCACGCTGCCGACGATCATCCAAAAGTACGTTCGCACCGGCAAGCTGAAGATCGAATACAACTCGATGGAAACCGCCACGAAAGACCCTGAAGTCTTCCGCACACAGCAGATCGCGGCCTACGCCGCCGGCAAGCAGAACCTCGCGTGGTACTTCATCGAGCTCTTCTACCACGAGCAGGGAGAAGAGGACAGCGGCTATGTCACCGAAAGCTACCTGCAAGGGTTGGCCTCCCAGATACCCGGCTTGGACCTTTCTTCCTGGAGCGAAGCGCGCAACGATCCGGCGTACGCCAACCAGGTCATCTCGGATGCACAGGCCGCCAACCAGAATGGCTTCACCGGCACCCCGTCGTTCCTGCTCGGCAAGAGCGGCGGCACTTTGCAGAAGTTCGAATCCTCCTCGCTCACCGAAGCCGGTCCGTTCGAAGCGGCGATCGAAAAGCAGCTGAAAGCCTGAGTGCAGGCGCGATGAGCTCGCGTGCCCTCCGAATCGCGATGATCGTGCTGGCGACGATCGGCCTGGGGGTGGCGAGCTACCTGACCTACGTTCACTACGCGGCCATCCATCCGGTGTGCACGTCGAGCAGCTGCTTGAAGGTGCAGACGTCGGTCTACTCGAAGCTCGTCGGCGTACCGGTTGCCCTGCTGGGCTTGATCGGCTACGTCGCGATCCTCGGCTCGCTGCTGATACCCGAAAGCGAGAACAGTCGTCTGGCGACGCTCGTGTTCACGCTCGCCGGTTTCGGATTCTCCGCGTACCTGACCTATCGCGAGCTGTTCTCGATCCACGCTGTCTGCGAGTGGTGCGCCTCCAGCGCTGGAATCATGACGATCCTCACGTGCCTCTCGGTGTGGCGCTTCTTGAGGGGAGAGCGCTCCGCTTACGAATCGCCACTGTCCGGGCCTGTTGAGGGGCAACCCGCGGCACAGGTAATTCCCAGCTAGGTGAGCGACATCGAACGCCAGAAGCAGGCGGCAGCGCAAGCGGCCGCGTCGCTCGTGAACGACGGCTCGCGCGTTGGGTTGGGAACCGGCTCAACTGTCGCGTACCTGCTCCCGGCGCTGGCCGCACGTGGCCTGAGTCTGCGTTGCGCGGCCACCTCGCCTGCCACTGAACGGGCAGCCCGTGAGCTGGGGCTCTCGGTGCACGAGCTCGACGAGCTCGGTCGACTGGAGATCGCGATCGACGGTGCCGATCAGATCGATCCACGCGGATGGCTCATCAAGGGCGGCGGTGGCGCCCACACGCGCGAGAAGATCGTCGCTGCGGCCGCCATGCGGTTTGTGGCGATCGCATCCGCCGAGAAGGCTGTCGACGCGCTTCGTCCGCCGGTTCCGCTGGAGATCTTGCGCTTTGGCGCCCACACGACGCTCGCCGCGCTGGGCGAGGCGATCTTGCGCGATGTCCCTCCCAGTCCCGACGACAACCTGCTCGCCTACTATCTCGGCCCGATCGAGAACCCCCGCGCGCTGAGCGAGCGATTGTCGGGCACGCCGGGGTTGGTCGACCATGGTCTGTTCGCCCCGGAGATGGTCAGCGACATCCTGATCGCCGGATCCAACGGTGTGGAGCACCGAGTGCTCAGCTAGTCAGAGCGCCCGAACCTTGTGTCTGCTTAGGACATGCCCCTAAAGGGAAATAGAGGAACACAAATCTTTACGCAATTTACGTAGAAAGCCGGAGGCCAGGATGCCATACATCTTTTGTGAATCGTGCGGCGAGGGGTCATACAGCAACGTGACCAGCTGCGCTTGCTGTGGCAAGCCCGCTCGACTGGCACGCCCACGACGGCTGATCGTGCGCTCGCTCGAACCCGAGGCATCCTCACACGGTCGCGAAGAGATCGAGGTCGAGGTGCGCGAGCTACTCTACGGGAGTCGTTCGCGAGCGGTGCGCCTGCGTCACAGCTGAGTCCCACCGCTCGCCGCATTGCAGGAAAACCCCTATGCCGACATACGGGATTGCACGCTTGCACAAAAGCAAGTCTGGGGCTAGCCTGCTGGCGTGAGCACCCCTGCCCCCGCCCCGCTTGGATCTCCGGCCCAGGGTTCGCTCGGACTCGCAAACCCCCATCCTCACCGCTGGCTAGTACGCAGCCTGATCGGCGTGGCCACGGTGCTTGGGATCGTGGCGATCTTCGCGGTTTGGGCAAACCGGCAGCTACTGGACAACAGCTATTGGACGAGCACGAACACGAAGTTGATCGAGAGCCCCCCGATCCGCGAAGCGGTGTCGGGCTATCTCACCGAACAGCTCTACGCGAACGTGGATGTCGCGGGCGAACTGAAGAAAGAGCTGCCAAGCGAACTCCAACCGCTTGCCTCCCCGGCGGCCGGAGCGCTGAAAGACGTGGTCCAGAAGGGCATCAATCTGCTGCTCGAACGCCCGCGAGTGCAGGAACTGTGGAGCAAGGCCAACAGCGTCACCCACGCCGAGTTCGTGCGTTTGATCGAGAACAAAGGCAGCGTCGTGAAGCTGCCCGGCGGCGGTGCGGTGGTGCTCGACCTGCGCCCGATGCTCGGCGAAGTCGCGGAAAAGGTCGGCGCCCCGGCGAGCTTGGTCGAAAAGATCCCGCCAAAAGTGGCCCAGCTGCGAATCGTCAAGTCCGACCAGCTGAAGACGATGCAGGATGCCGTCAACCTACTGCGCAGCCTCGCCTTGGTCCTGCCGCTGCTGGTGGTGGCGATGTTCGCGCTGGCGGTGTATCTGGCGCGCGGACGACGCCGGCAGACCTTGATCGAGGTCGGCGCGGCGTTCGTCGGTGCGGGCCTGGCGGTTGTCGTTGTGCGCGGGATCGCCGGATCGAAGGTGGTCGACTCGCTGGCGACCACCGAAGCGGTGAGGCCTGCCGCACAGGCGGCCTGGTCGATCGGGACGAGCGTGCTCGCGAATGTCGCGTGGTCGACCGTGCTCATCGGCGTGGTCGTGGTCCTCGCGGCGATGCTGGCAGGCCCCACGAGAATCGCCACATCGCTGCGCCGCTTGATGGCGCCCTACATGCGCGACCGCCCGGATGTCACCTTTGGCGCGCTCGGTCTGGTGTTGCTGCTGCTGTTTGCGTGGGGCCCGATCGACGCGACCAAATCATTGACGGGGATCCTGATCGTCATCGTGCTCGCGGTAGTCGGCACCGAGACGCTACGCCGCCAAACAGCGCTGGAGTTTCCCGACGCGCATCTCACACACCACGCCCAGGGTGGGCCTCCCCAACCCGCCGGCATACCGCCAAAGCCTGCGCCGTCGGCAACCCGATCGCCCCCTCACAGTCCGGGAGCGGCCACGCCCGCTCCCCCACCACCCGCGCCCGAGCGCGACCCTGACGAGAATCCAAGGAGCGAGACATGAGCGACGCCGAGACGGTCAAGCGACGCGAAGCCGAAGGCAAGGATGCGCGAGCGCACACGCCGCGCTCCAGCCACGCCGAATGGAAGGCGCCAAAGGATCGCAAGGACCCCGTGGCGATCCTCGAAGACCAGGCCGAGAGCCGCGTGCCCGAGCTGGTGCCGATCCGCTATGGGCGGATGCTCGTCTCGCCCTTCACCTTCTATCGCGGCGCGGCGGCGATCATGGCGGCCGACCTCGCTCAGACTCCCGCCTCGGGGCTACGGGTGCAGCTGTGCGGAGACGCGCACCTGTCGAACTTCGGCATCTTCGCCTCGCCCGAGCGCGAGATGCTGTTCGACATCAACGACTTCGACGAGACCTTGCCGGGGCCGTGGGAGTGGGACGTCAAGCGGCTGGCCGTCAGCCTGTGCGTCGCCGGGCGCGACCGCAATTTGACCCACCAGGAGATCGCAGACATCCTGGTGTGGACCGCGCAGGCATACAGACAATCGATGCGGGGCTTTGCCCAGATGAGCAATCTGGACGTGTGGTATGCGAGCCTCAACGCCGCAGACGTCCTGGATGTGGTGCGCACACAGCGGATCGTCAAGGGCAAGCGCCTGGCGCAGATGGAAAAGCGCTTGGGCAAGGCGCGCGCGAAGAACAGCACGCGCGCGGTCCTGAAGCTCACCGAAGCGGTGGACGGGCAGTTGCGCTTCGTCAGCGAACCGCCTCTGATCGTGCCGGCGCTGGAGCTGTTGGGCCAAGCGGAGACCGAGGAGCTGCGCAAGCGCCTGGAGGAGATGCTCGCCGACTATCGCTCGAGCCTCAGCGACGAGTACGGCGTGCTGCTGGGCGACTACACCTTCCAGAGCATCGCGCGCAAGGTCGTGGGCGTGGGCAGCGTCGGCACACGTGCATGGGTGCTGCTGTTCATGGGGCGCGACGAGCAGGACCCGCTCGTCCTACAGGCCAAGGAAGCACAGGCCTCGGTGCTCGAGCCCTTCGCGGGCGCCTCCCAGTATGCAAACCACGGCCAGCGCGTGGTCGAGGGCCAGCGCCTGATGCAGGCCTCCGGCGACATCCTCTTGGGCTGGCTGCCGGCCACAGGCATCGACGACGTGACGCGCGACTTCTATGTGCGTCAGCTGTGGGACGGCAAGCTGAGCATTGAGATCGAGACGATGGACCACCGCATGTTGCGCTCCTACGGCGCGCTGTGCGCGTGGACGCTCGCACGCGCACACGCGCGCACGGGAGACCGCATCGCGATCGCCTCCTACCTCGGCGCCGGCGGCGTCTTCGACCAGGCGCTTGTGGACTTCTCAGAGGCCTACGCCGATCAGAACGAACGTGACTATGACGCCCTTGCGCAGGCGGTAAAGTCCGGGCGGGTACAGGCCGAGAGCGCCTGAAGCCGACAGCAAGGAGACCTGGAGATGAGTAACGCGACCGAGATGATCACGCGTGTGGACTTCGTGGCTGTGCCCACACACGACCTCCCCAGAGCGGTGGAGTTCTACGGCGAGACGCTTGGCCTGGAGCGTTCGGTCTACCTGGAAGAGCGCAACTACGCCGAGTTCGAGACCGGCAATCTGACGATCAGCGTGATCGACGCCGAGAAGATGGGTCTGGAGCACGTGCCGATGCGCAGCGGGATCGCCCTGCACGTGGAGGACGTGGCGAGCGCGCGTGCGACGCTTGAAGAGCGTGGTGTCAGCTTTCCCCAAGACACCTTCGACACGAGCGTCTGCCACATGGCGATCTTCGACGATCCCGACGGCAACCTCCTGATCCTGCACAACCGCTACGCGCCGCCCCCGCCGCGGTCCTGACGCGCCCCGCCGCGCTCCACCCGGGGGTCAATCCCGCTCATCGCAAACCACGCCGCGCTGACGAACCCCCACCCGGCCACTGACTGAGCCAAACCGGGCGATCCGTCCGGGCGATGGCGCAGGATGCCGGGCTCTTGTCTAGAGCCCCCGTGACATCCCTGCGCGCCTGGCAGCGCGACGCGCTTGAGCGTCTGCACGGTTGGCAAGACGGCCCTTTCCTGATCTCGGCGGCGCCCGGGGCCGGCAAGACACGTCCGGCGCTAGAGCTGGCACGCCGGATGCTCACCGCCGGCGAGGTGAGCCGTGTGGCGGTGCTGTGCCCGACGACGCCGCTCACGCGCCAATGGGCCACGGCCGCGGCGCAGCTCGGCGTGCAGCTGCAGCCCGACGCCCCCGGTCCGCTGCCGCCGCGCGACTTCCACGGCGTGGCCGTCACCTACGCGCGCGTGGCCTCCGATCCGAAGGGATGGCGCGCAAAGGTGGCTCCCGACATGCTGGTGATCGTGGATGAGGCCCACCACCTCGGCGAGGAGCTGGCGTGGGGCACCAGCTTCCAGACGGCCTTCGCCGCGGCACGCCGCTGGCTGCTGCTGTCTGGAACCCCGTTTCGCTCCGATGCGACTCCGATTCCCGGCGTCAGCTATGACGCCGAAGGGGTGGCCGAACCAGACGTGTCCTACACCTACGCCGAAGCGGTGGCCGAGGGCATCTGCCGGCCTGTGGCGTTCGTGACCTTCGACGGCACGCTTTCGTGGCGCAGCGGCGAGGATGTGATCGAGTCCTCGTTTGAGACGGTGTTGAGCACGCGCGAGGCCAGCCGCCGCTATCGCACGGCGATCTCCACGGAGCTGCCGGACGGGCTGCCGCGCATCCTGCGCGAGGCCGACACGAAGTTGCGG
This sequence comes from uncultured Solirubrobacterales bacterium, assembly GCA_963831725.1. Classification (GTDB taxonomy): domain Bacteria; phylum Actinomycetota; class Thermoleophilia; order Solirubrobacterales; family Solirubrobacteraceae; genus Palsa-744. The sequence continues at coordinate 552,710 of CAWHRF010000004.1, read as the reverse complement.
GTGTTGCGCGATGAGGGCCACCGCGACGCCGGCGGTCTTGCCGTCGCGGCGGACGCCACGCATGCGCGCAAGATCGCAAAGCTGCTTGGCGATGCCACCGGCAAGGCGCCGGTCGTCGTGTTGCACACCGAGGCGCGCGCCGCGCAGAAGCTCGCCGCTTTCAGAGAGTCGCGCGAGCCGTGGATCGTGGCGGTCAACATGGTCTCCGAGGGCGTGGACATTCCCCGCTTGCGCGTCGGCGTATACGCCACCGCGGCGAAGACGCCGATGATCTTCAGGCAGATCGTGGGGCGCTTCGTGCGCACGATTCCCGGACGTCCGCCCGAGCCGAGCTGGGTCTATCTGCCCGCCGAGCCGGTGCTGCGCGCGCACGCGGCGCAGGTGGAGAGCGAGCTGCGCCACGCATTGCGCCGGCGCGAGCAGGACGAGGGTCTGGACGATCCGCGCGAGCGGCGCGCGAGCGAGCCGTCGCCGGCGCTGGAGTTCGTGCCGTTGAGCGCGGAAGTGGCGCCGCAGATGACGCTGTTCGGACCCGCGCCGAGCGCCCCGAAAACCAAGACCGCCGCACCGGTGCCCTCAGAGCCCCCGCCGGTAGCCGCTTTCGAGCGCAGGACCCAGCTGCGCGAGGAGCGCCGCCGCCTGGTGGCCGATCTCGCCACGCGCAGCCGCAGCAGCCATCGCGAGATCAACGCCTGGATAAACCGCCAGGTCGGCGTCACGCGCGTGGAGTCGGCCAGCATCGAGCAGCTCGAGCGCTCGGTCGCACAGCTTGTGCGCGCGCTGACCCGCCAAAGTCGCCGCGCAGCCTCGGGTTGAGTGCTCTACAGCGCTTCTGAGTACGCGGGCTCAGCCGCCACTTGGTCTTCTGACGCCTGGCGGCGCTCAGCCTCGATTTCGGGATGGTGCGCGGATGCGGGCTGCGGGCGCAGGACCATGAGGGACATGGCGATCCCAACCCCCACAAGTGTGGCGGCGATCCAGAAGGCAAGGTGGTATCCAGCGGTGAGCGCCGCCGCGGAGGAGCTTCCCTGAGCCAGCAGCTTGGTGGTGTGGGAGGCCGACAGGGTTGCCAGGACCGCCAGGCCGAGCGCTCCCCCGACCTGGGCGGTGGTGTTGACAAGACCCGAGGCCAGGCCCGCATCGCTGGGGGTGGCGCCGGACATCGCGACGCCCATCAGCGCCGGAAAGCACACACCCGCCCCGGTGCCCAGCAGCAGCATCGAGGGCAACAGCCCGGTGAGGTAGCTCGCGTGAACCGGGGTGAGGGCGAGCAACGCCAGCGCCGCCGCGATCATCGCCAGCCCGGGCGGCAGCAGCGCGCGGGCGCCGAAGCGCGTGATCAACGGCTCGGAGAAGCGGATCGACATCGAGCCCATCGTGATCGTCACCGGCAGGAATGCCAGCCCGATCTGAAGCGCGTCGTAGCCGAGCACCCTGCGCATGTACAGCGCACCCATGAAGAACATCCCGAACATTCCCGCCACGGAGAAGACCTGGATCAGGTTGGCGCCGCTGACGTTGCGCGAGCGGAAGATGCGCAGCGGCACGAGCGGGTTGCGCGCCGTCGCCTCGCGTGCGATGAAGCCCGCGAGCAGCGCGAGTGAGAGCGCGCCAAGGGTCAGGGTGGTCCCGGCGCCCCAGCCGTCTTCGGCCGCGGGCGAGACGATCGTGTAGACGCTGAGCATCAAAGCGCTTGTGATGAGCATCGCGCCCGGAATGTCGGCGCCCTGGCCGAAGCCGATTCCCTCGTCTTTGTCGAGCAGGCGCCTGGCAAACAGGATCGTCGCTATCCCGATCGGGACGTTGACGAAGAAGATCCAGTGCCAGTCGAGCGCCTGCGTGAGAACCCCTCCGGCCAGCAGCCCGACGGACCCTCCGGCCGAGGCGACGAACGCATATACGCCGATCGCCTTGGCCTGCTCCCGGGGACTTGGGAACATCGTGACGATCATGCCCAATACGACGGCCGAGGTCATCGCGCCGGCGATGCCCTGCACGAAGCGCGCGCAGACCAGCAACGTCTGTGTCCACGCCAGGCCGCACATCAGGGAGGCCAGCGTGAACAGTCCGACGCCGAGCAGGAAGATGCGGCTGCGCCCCAGCAGGTCGCCGAAGCGCCCGGCCAGCAGCAGCAGGCCGCCGAAGGCGATCAGGTAGGCGTTCACGACCCAGGCGAGGCTGGAGGTGGAGAAGTGCAGTTCTTCCTGGATCGAGGGCAGCGCGACGTTGACGACGGTCACGTCGAGCACGATCATCAGGACCCCCACGCACAGCACATACAGCGCGATCCACCGCGAGCGGTCCTGCGCGTGCTCGACGTCTCGCGTGGCTTGTGACTCGGTGCGTCGCTCGCTATGTGTCGCCATCGGGTGCTCCCGGTCGGTTGCGGAGGGTCGCGTCACGCGGCTCCGTTCAGAGCCAGATCTGGGCTGTCGGCGCCAAAGCGCATCAGGAGGCCTCCTGTAGCAGCACCTTACCCAGGTTATCCAGCAGCGCCCGCGTCCCATGCTCGCGCTCGGCGGGCGTGTCATGGCCGTCGAGGAACGCGCCCTGCTCGGTGAACGTCAGCTTCGTGCCGGCGCCGCTCTGCTGGAACTCGATCGTCGCGAGCGAGATCGAAATGCGCGTTTGCCCGCGATACATGTCATACACGTAGACGATCCGCTGCTCATCGACGATGTCCGCGTAGCGACTGTCAAAGGTGTAGGTGGCGCCATCCGGCCCGGCGACCTCGAAGCGCTCCAGCCCACCGACCCGGAAGTCGAACTCGCGGCTCTCGTGCGGGAGGCTCGGGGGACCGAACCAGCTTGCCTTCTCTGCAGGCTCCGCCCACGCCTTGAATACGCGCGCGGGCGTCGCCTCGTACGTGCGCTCAATCGCAAAGGTGGCGTGGACGACCGATCTCTGGCTCATGGGTGACTCCTCTGGCTTGTTTGTTGATCCGGCGGACCGAGATGCTCTGGATGCTCGGCGAGGTATTCGCCGAGCCGGTCGAGGCGCTCTTCCCAGCCGGCGCGCCGCTGGGAGATCCACTCCTCGGCCGTCTGCAGCGCGCTCGACTGGATGCTGCAGGTGCGCACCCGTCCCACCTTCTCGGAGCGAACCAGGCCGCTTGCTTCGAGCACGTGCAGGTGCTGGATCACCGCCGGTAGCGACATCGCGAGCGGTCGAGCGAGCTGGCTGACTGAAGCGGGGCCTTCGCTCAGCCGAACGAGCATCGTCCGTCGAGAGACGTCCGCAAGCGCCTGGAAGGCGAGATCCAAGGGGATGGGGTTGGCGGAGACACGTTGGTTAAGCACTCACTTAACTATTGCACGGGCCGGCGGCGCATTCAAGCCGGCGGCAAGTTCAAGCTCCCCTGGGCGACTCCGCCGGCAGTCGAGCCGGCTCAACCCTCCCGAGGCAGTCGGCCCGGCTCAATCCTCCCGAACAAGCAGCCACGCCGAAAACCGAGCCAAAGCTCAACCCTCCCCCGCGAGCAGCTCCATCAGCAGCCCATCTCGCCAACGCTCGGCGCCGGTCGGCCGCTCGTAGCGGCGCATCACCCCCACCGGCCTGAACCCGACCTTTTCGTAGGAGCGAATCGCAGCCATGTTCGTCGCCGAAGGGTCGATCGTGATCCGGTGGTGTCCACGATCCTCGATCAGGTGACGCACGAGACGCCTGAGCGCCTCGGTGCCCAAGCCTTGCCCATGCCTGGCCGGGTCGAGAAACAGGTCGATCGTCGCGTGGCGGTATTTGGGACTGAGCTCCTCCCCGAACTGGATCAGCCCGACGACCGTCCCATCCACCTCGATCGTCAGGCGCGTCGACTCGGGCTCATCGGTCCACGGGAACCCCTCGTCGGGAACGTCCCACCACAGCGCCACCTCGGAGGTGCTGTGGATCCGCAGCAGCTCAGCCTCGTCAGCTGCCACGAGCGGACGGAGGATCATCCGCCGCTGTGCACCCGGCGCGTCCGAGCAGGTCAACGTGGGAGTGCTTGCGATCGCTCGATGATCGCAGAGCCGACCCCCACCTCGAAGGCACAAGTCGATCCGAAAGCTCTCGTAAATCGTGCATAACTCGCCGAGGATGGGGGTAGAGCACTCTCGAAAGGTCGGCTATCCTGCCGGCGGACACCGCAACCGGGTCAAGCCAGGGAGGAGATTGAGATGTCATCAGTCGCTGAAGTTGCGCCCAGCCCACGCTTCACAGGAAAAGACGACGATCCGGCTCAGCTGTTCATGCGCTGGCACCAGCACGGCGACCAGCTCGCCCGGGATGCACTGGTGCAGCGGTTCATGCCGCTGGCGCGTAGCCTCGCGCGACGATACAACCGCTCCTCGGAGCCTTTCGAAGACCTGCTGCAGGTGGCCTCGCTGGGACTGGTGAAGGCGCTCGATCGCTTCGACCCGCAGCGGGGTCACCCATTCGCGTCCTTTGCGGTGCCCACGATCCTCGGCGAGATGCGCCGTTATTTCCGCGATTGCGGCTGGTCGGTGCACGTGCCCCGTGGAGATCAGGAGCGTGCATTGAAGGTGCGCGACGCCCAGGAGCGGTTTGCCCGCGAACGGGGCCGCGCACCCACCGTCAATCAGCTGGCGGAGTATTTGGAGCTGGACACCGAACAGGTGATCAACGCTCTGCAGGCGGTGCAGGCATACGAGTCGCTGTCGCTGGATGCACCGCGCCCCGGCGCAGAGGACGGCATGACGACCTATGGCGATGCGGTCGGCGAGGAAGACGAGCGCTACGAGCTTGTCGAGCTGGACGCCACAGTGGTCGCCGCGCTCGAGCACATCCCGGCGCGTGAGCGGAAGATGTTGCACATGCGCTTCGTCGAGGACCTGACCCAAACCGAGATTGCCGCTCGCGTGGGGATCTCCCAGATGCAGGTTTCGCGACTGTTGCGCCGCTCGCTCGACCAGCTGCGAGCCCTCACCTAGGACGGCCCCGGAGCGAACGCGAGAGCTCCGCGCACAAGTATCGTCTGTTCAAGCGATCGAGACTCGCCGGACGATCCACGTCGGCCATCATCGATCGCGACACACAATGGCTGAGCAACCAAACGTTCTCCTCAATGTCACCAACAGGGCGGAGAACGTGATTGTCGTTCGCGAGATGCTGACCGGTGTCGCGTGCGCGATGACACTTGGCGAGAACGAGATCAACGACATCTTGACCGCTGTCACAGAGGCGTGCAACAACGTCGTGCTGCACGCCTACGGCGGCGAGGAAGGGCCGCTGGAGGTCGAAGTGATGCTTGCTCGGTGCGCGCTGGAAGTCGTGGTGCGCGACCACGGAACCGGCATCCAGGCACGGTCTGTCACAGACGAGTCCACGCTTGGAATCGGATTGCCGGTGATTCAGGCACTCGTCCATCGGGTCGAGCTGCGAGACGGTCCACGGGGCGGGACAGAAGTGTGCATGGAGTTCGCCGCTCCGAGCAACGATGCGTTGGATGCGCTGCTCGACGCGGAGCAGGCCGAGCTTCCCCCTGTCGCAGCCGGCACATCCGCGAGCATGAGCACGGTGGCGATAGCACCGGTCGAGCTGGCGCGCCCGGTGCTGCCACGAATCCTCAGCACGCTCGCGGCGCGCGCCCATTTCTCAACAGACAGGATTTCCGACATGCAGCTGGTCGGCGACGCGCTCGTCGCCCAGGCGCGCGAATCGCTCGGCGCCGACCACCTCAGGATCGTGGTCAGCGTCGAGCCTCGCAACCTCGAATTGCGGATCGGACCGCTCGAGGCCGGGCGAGCCCAGCGGTTGGTGGGCGACTCGAACCTGGATGGTCTCGGTCGGATCATCGAGAAGCTCGCCGACCGCCACAGCGTGGCGAGCACGGGTGCTCAGGAGACACTCACGCTGGAGCTGACGGACCGACGTTAGCTCGATCTGCGCTCCACGTCACAAACCGATCCGGCGCCAATAGTGGACAGCGACAGACGATCTGAGCACCGGGCGTCTGGCGGCGCGGTTAGCGGCCGCCGGGACGGGTATCGACATCACACAACCCGGCGAGACCCATTGCGTCGGCACCTACCAACTGGGAGGCTGTTCATGGTTGCTCTAGTGGCTTTGGTCCTGATCCTCGCGCTTCTCGGAGGGCTGGGTTTCGCGGTGCACGTTCTCTGGTACGTCCTGATCGTGGCGATGCTGCTGTGGCTCATCGGCTTCTTTGTGGGCGGTCTTCCCGAGGGCGGCGGACGACGCCGCTGGTACGGTCGCTGATAGTCGACACTCCATCGCCCCCCAACCGGGCCCGCCTCGCGCCACACACAGTCACCCCCGCGCGGCGGGCCCGACTTTACGCCCACTCCTGACGTAGCCAGCCCTCATGCGATACTGATCGCTGTCCGGCGTCGAGCGGTACTCCTCTCAGGCGATTCTCTCGAAATGCCGGACATGCGCAATGGGAGAACCACAGGAGGGGCAACCGATCGGCACCCAGGCCCAGCCTGCGAGCGAGGCTGCCATGAGCCTCCTGGTTGAGGCTGGCGCGGCGCTTGCACTCGACAGCACGCAGCTGTTCTCGGGCCCGCAGAACGCGGAGCGGCTTTTGGAGGCAGTCTTGGCAAGCGTCGCCGAGGCGATCACGGTGGTTGACGAGCAGGGGCGGACGATCTATGCCAACCAGGCCGCGGCCGAGCTGCTTCGCGTCGAGTCGCCGAGCCAGCTCACGAACGGGGCGCCCGGCACGGTGATGTCGAGGTTTCTGGTGCTCGACGAGCAGGGTCGCGAGCTTGACCTGGAGCACATGCCAGGGAGACGTCTTTTCAAAGGCGAGCCCGCCGAGCCGCTGCTCGTGCGCAACATCGTGCGCGCGACAGGCGAGGAGCGCTGGCTGATCGTGCGCTCCACGCCGATCTCAGATCCCGATAGCGGGAAGGTGCTGTACGCGGTGAACGTGTTCGAGAACATCACCGAGGTCAAGCGCGTGGAGCTCGCCGAAAGCTTCATGGCCGAGGCCAGCCGCGTGCTGGCCTCCTCGATGGACTACGGGGAGACGCTCAAGCGTGTGGCAGAGCTCGCGGTGCCCCAGATCGCCGACTGGTGCGCGGTCGATCTGCTCACCGAGCAGAACACGATCGAACGCGTGGCCGTCCACCATTCCGATCCGGCCCGACTCGCACTGGCCGAAGAATTGGACCGCGGCTATCGCCCGGCGCTGGATGAGCCCGCGGGCGTGCCCGAGGTGATCCGCACAGGCAACTCGCACATCTACACCGACATCCAGCCCGACGCGCTCGCCGCCTACGCGCGCGACAACGAGCACCTGGAGCTGCTCAGCGCGATCGGGGCGACCGCGGTGATCATCGTGCCGTTGGCCGGTCCCACAAAGACGATCGGGGCGATCACGCTCGTCTCCGCGGAGTCCGCGCGGCGGCTTTCGAATGCGGATCTCGCGCTGGCCGTGCGGCTCGGCCGGCGGGCGGGGACGGCCGTCGAAAACGCACACCTGTACACCGAACGCACGCGCATCGCGCACACCCTCCAGCGAGCGCTGCTTCCGGAGTCCCTACCCAAGGTGCCCTGGGCGGAGATCGACGCGCGCTACTGCGCCGCCGGCGAGCTCAACGAGGTTGGGGGCGACTTCTACGACGCGTTCGCGCACGGCCCCGACGGTTGGGTGCTTGCGATCGGCGACGTGTGCGGCAAGGGTCCGCGAGCGGCCGGGGTGACAGCGCTCGCGCGACACACTCTCAGAGCCGCCGCGATGAGCGGCCAGTCGCTGAGCGAGATGCTTGGAACGCTCCATCAGGCGCTGCGCTGCCAGCCTCCGGGCGAGGACATGTGCACGGCGTGCCTGGTGCTGATGACCCACATCGCCGGGCGCGCACAGCTGACGGTTGCGCTCGCGGGGCATCCGCCGCCGCTGGTGATCGGACCGGACGGAGCCGCCAGGCAGATCGGCCGCCTCGGTACCCTGCTCGGGGTGTTCGACCCGATCGACATCACCGAAGATCGCACCGAGCTCGATGCCGATGAGACGTTGCTGCTGTACACCGACGGGGTACCTGACGCGGGCATCGCGGGCGAGCAACCGCTCGGAGAAGACGGACTGATCGAGCTATGCCGCTGCGCACCGCAACTGAGCCTCGCGGGGATTCTCGAGCACGTCGAGCACGTCGCGCTCGATCGCGCCAAAGGCACGCTCCGCGACGACATCGCGCTCGTGGGCGCACGCATGTTGAATCGGACGTCCCCGCGGCGCTAAAATACAGTGGTGTTGGCTGACCAGCATCTTCAGATCGATGTCCGCCACGAGCGAGACCGGATCGTGATCGGGCTCCACGGAGAACTGGATCTCCTCGGCGCGCCGCTGTTGCAGAGCGAGATCGAGAATCCCGAGATCGAGGGCACGGAGATGGTTGTGCTCGATCTGAGGGACCTGCGCTTCATCGACTCCGCGGGCCTGCGAGTGGTGCTCGCCGCGCACGAGCGCTCACAGCAGCGGGGGCAGGCGTTCGCTCTCAGTCGCGGCTCGACGCAGGTTCAGCGTCTGCTGAGCATCGCCGGCTTGGACGAGCACCTGCGGATCATCGAGTCGCCCGACGAACTACTCGTCTAGGGCCAAGCGCGGCAGGCCCCTCGACGCCAGGCGGCCCCTCGCTCCTCGACGCAGGCGGCGCGCTCCGCGGCTCAGACCGGCACGGCCTCCGCGGGCTCGCTCACCGGCGGCCGCGCACCCGCGAACTCCATCACGCCGTCCTGGACCGAGCCCATCCTCAGGTTGACGATGTCGAGCGCGTAGTTCTGGTGCAGCCGCCACGGCGTCTTTGAGCCCTGCTTGGGGAACCGCTCGATCGAGCGCTGCACGTAGCCGGAGGAGAAGTCGATGAACGGCCGCTCGTGCACCGCTGGATCGCGGTTGCGTGGCGCGCACTGACAGTAGCCGTGCTCGTCCATGTGGTTGAGCAGCCGGCACACGTATTCGCAGGTGAGATCGCACTTGAGCGTCCACGAGGCGTTCGTGTAGCCCACCGAGAACGCCATGTTGGGTATGCCGCTGAGCATCATCCCCTTGTAGCTCATCGTCTCGCTGAGCACCACATCCTGGCCATCCACACAGAACTCGATCCCGCCGAGCGCCAGCAGGTTGAGGCCGGTCGCGGTGACGATCACCTCGGCCTCGAGCTCCGCGCCGGAGGCGAGCCTGATGCCCGTCTCGGTGAAGCTGTCAATGTGGTCGGTGACCACCGAGGCGCGACCGTCGCCGATCGCCTCGAACAGGTCGCCGTTGGGAACCAGGCACAGACGCTGATCCCAGGGGTTGTAGCTGGGTTTGAAATGCGTGTCGATGTCATACCCGCTGGGAAGCTGGCGTTCGAGGCCCTTGCGAATCAGCGCCTTCATCGCCCGTGGACGCCGCCGCGAGAGCTGGAAGCTCGCCATCGTGAGCAGCACGTTCTTCCAGCGCATGATCGGATAGGAGACCTTCGCCGGCAGGAAGCGGCGCAGTGCCTTGGCGATCGGGTCTTCGGCGGGCAGCGAGACGACATAGCTGGGCGAGCGTTGCAGCATCGTCACGTGCGCGGCGTCGGCGGCCATCGAGGGAACGAGCGTGACCGCGGTGGCACCGCTGCCGATCACCACCACACGCTTGCCCGCATAGTCGATGTCCTCATTCCAATGCTGGGGATGCACGATCTCCCCGGCAAAGCGCTCGCTGCCGGGAAACTCCGGCGTGTAGCCCTCGTCGTAGCGGTAGTAGCCGCTGCACAGGAACAGGAAGTTGCAGCTCATCTGGACGCTCTCCCCCACCTGATCGTCCCCGGCCTGACCGCAAAGCACCTCCACCGTCCAGCGCGCATCCGCGCTCGACCACTCGGCGCGCACGGCGCGATGGTCAAAGCGGATCTTGCTCTCGATCCCGTTCTCCCTCGCGGTCTCGCGAACATACTCGAGGATCGAGGAGCCGTCGGCGATCGACTTGGCCTCGGTCCACGGCTTGAACACATACCCAAGCGTGTACATGTCCGAGTCCGAGCGGATCCCCGGATACCGGAACAGATCCCAGGTCCCCCCGATGCGATCGCGCGACTCGAGGATCGCGTAGCTCTTGCCCGGGCAGTTCGCCTGCAGGTGGCAGGCGGCGCCGATCCCGGACAGACCGGCGCCGACGATCAGCACGTCGACGTGCTCGAGGGGCTCGCTGCTGGCGGTCGATGACTGCATCGCTCGCGATGAGCTTACAGGGCCGTGGCGTGCTGTTCCTCTCGGCACATGTGCCGAGAGGCGCCACCGCACATGTGCGGTGGCGAACCGCGCCGCATGCGGCGCGGTCTTCCGGTCGGTACATGTACCGACCGGGCCCATGCCACATGTGGCATGGGCAAACCAAAACGGGTGTTGGATGATTGTCGAGAGCCGAGCGATGGATCTTGTGCGCCGGTCCATAGGCCCAACGCGGGGGCGCCATGAAACTGGGACTCCATCCTCAATCGGCGCCAAGCGAGAAAACCAACGATGCGATCCCGCACCCCTCAGATCGTCGCCCTCGGGGGTGGAGGGTTCTCGATGGAGAAGGACAGCTCCACCCTCGATGACTACGTGTTGTCGCTGACCGCGGCGAGCAGGCCGCGGGTCTGCTTCCTGCCGACCGCCTCCGGCGACGCCGACCACTATGTGGTGCGCTTCTACCGGCGCTTCTCGACGCACTGCGAGGCAAGCCACATCTCGCTGTTTCGCCGCGACCAGGGCGGGCGGGGCGTCGAGGACGATCTCGCCTCGCACCTGCTGGCCCAGGATCTGATCTACGTGGGCGGCGGCAACGTCGTGAGCATGCTCGGCGTGTGGCGCGCGCACGGGCTCGATGAGATCCTGCGCCAGGCCTGGGGGCAGGGCATCGTGCTGTGCGGGCCCTCCGCCGGTTCGCTGTGCTGGTTCGAGGAGGCCCTCAGTGCCTTCCACGGCCCACCGCGGCGGGTTCGAGGGCTCGGGCTGTTGCCATACTCGAACTGTGTTCACTACAACGCCGAGCCGGCCCGACGCGCCGAGTACCACACGCTCGTGGGCGACGGGATGCGCCCGGGGTTCGCAGTTGACGACGGCGTGGCACTGCACTTCCAGCACACGCGCCTGGAGCGGGTTGTGAGCTCACGAGCAGACGGGCGCGCCTACCATGTCCAGCTGGTCGACGATCGGATTGTTGAGGCCCAGTTGAACGTGTCCTATCTCGGTACGAGCGCACTCGCCCCGACCTCCGCGGACCACGCGGTCGCCGCCGCGTGATCCCGCCGTCGCCATCGCCTCACGGGGCGTGCGCGAGCGCGGCCCCATCGCCCGACGGCTCGTGCGCGAGCACGACTCCCGCGAGATGAGCACGTCAGACCCCCCCAAGGCGCGACCGCGCTCGATCTTCGCGATGGGCGGAGGCGGCTTCACGATGGAGCCCACCAATCCCCTGCTCGACGATTTCGTGCTCTCGCTCTCCCCTGTGCGCGAGCCCCGCATCCTGTTCCTGCCCACCGCCTCCGGCGACACCACCACCCAGATCAACGCGTTCTACGCGAGATTCGGCGGGCGCGCATGCGCGCCGACGCACCTCTCGCTGTTTCGCCTCGCCGACCTCGAGGGCTCGCTCGAGGAGGTCGTGCTCGCCCAGGACATCGTGTACGTAGGCGGCGGCTCGATGCGCAACCTGCTCGCGCTGTGGCGCGCGCACGAGCTCGATGAGATTCTGATCCGCGCGTGGGAGCAGGGCATCGTGCTCGCTGGGATCAGCGCGGGCGCGATGTGCTGGTTCGAAGGCGGAGTGACGCGCTCCAGTGGACCCCCTGAGCCATTCGCCGGGCTCGGACTGCTGCCCGGATCGCTCACGGTTCACGCCGACGGTGAGCCCGAGCGGCTGCCGGTGTGGCTGGCAAGCGTGCGCGAGGGCGCGCTCCCCGGAGGCTGGGCGGCCGACGATGGCGTGGGGCTGCTGTTTGACGGCAAGCAGATCGCGCGCGTCGTCAGCTCGCGACCGGGCGCGAGCGCCCAACGGGTGGATGCGCTTGCCGGCGAGCTCGTGCGCCATCGCATCGAGCCGGAGCTGCTGGGCGCCGGCGAGCCCGACAGCCGACCCGCGCTCGATGACGACGTGCGCGAGCTTCGCCAGGTGCACCAGCTGCGCCGTGAGATGACCGGCGAGACGCCCCGCTTCCCCGACGCGTGAGCCGGCGGGCACACCGCCACCCGACGCCAACACGTTCGCACCCGAGCGGCGAGACGCCCGCCTGTGCGACGCGTGGAGCCATGCGCGAGATCCGCACCGGGCGGCTATGTTCACGGGACCCGCGATTTACCGACAGCCGTAGCGGGCAAAGGGTAGGCAGCGTTGGGCGCCCATCGAGCGGAAGGAATAGGCATGAACACGCGCAAGCTTGGAAGCGAGGGACTGCAGGTGGCCGAGGAGGGACTTGGCTGCATGGGCATGTCCGAGTTCTACGGGCGCGCCGACGAAGACGAGGCGATCGCCACGATCCATCGCGCGCTGGAGCTGGGCGTGACGCTGCTGGACACCGCCGACATGTACGGCCCGCACACCAACGAGCGACTCGTCGGGCGCGCGATCTCAGACCGTCGCGAGCAGGTCGTGCTGGCGACCAAGTTCGGCAACGAGCGCCGCGAGGACGGTAGCTGGGTAGGGATCAACGGCAAGCCCGAGTACGTGCGCAGCGCGTGTGAGGCCTCGCTACAGCGTCTGGGGGTGGATCACATCGACCTCTACTACCAGCACCGCGTCGATAAGAGCGTGCCGATCAAGGACACCGTCGGCGCGATGGCCGAGCTGGTGAGCGAGGGCAAGGTGCGCTATCTCGGCCTGTCGGAGGCATCGCCGCAGACGATCCGCCGCGCACACGCGGTGCACCCGATCTCTGCCCTGCAGACCGAGTACTCATTGTGGTCGCGAGACCCCGAGCAGGAGATCCTGCCGACCGTGCGCGAGCTGGGCGTCGGCTTCGTCGCCTACTCGCCCCTCGGGCGCGGGTTCCTCTCGGGCAAGTACAAGCAGCCCGAGGACCTGCCCGAGGACGACTTCCGCCGCCACCATCCTCGCTTTCAGGGCGAGAACTTCCAGAAGAACCTCGAGCTGGTGGCGCGCATCGAGCAGATAGCCGCAGAGAAGCGGGTCACGGCCGGACAGCTCGCGCTCGCGTGGGTGCTGAGCCGCGGCGAGGACATCGTGCCGATCCCCGGCACCAAGCGCCGCTCCTACCTGGAGGAGAACGTCGCGGCCGCCGAGATCGAGCTGTCCGAGGAGGATCTCGCGCGCATCGACGAGGCCGCGCCGGTGGGAGTCACCGCCGGGGACCGCTACGCGAACATGGCGAGCATCGACAGCTGAGCCGCCTGCACGCGCGGCTCAAGGCTGCTGGCCCGCCAGCTCCACGCACAGCCGCTCCAGCAGCTCGTGCACCTCGGGGGCCTGGTGGCTTGAGTCGTCGGCCAGCATCGCGCGCAGCTCCTCGCGCCGCGCGCTCAGCACCTGGTCGGCCATCGCTTGGCCCGCGGGCGTGAGCTGCGCGCCGTCCCGCGCGCCGTCAACAAGGCCGCGCTCGCGCAGCTCGCGTTCGACCGCCTCGACGCGCTCCGGCTCGATCTCCAGCTCGCCCGCCATCGCGCGTGTGCCCTCGATTCCGTAGCTGTCGAAGCGAGCCAGCGCCCACACGGCTCCCGTGCTGAGATCCACACCGGCACGGCCCGCGACCCGTTCGGTGAACGCGCGCCTGCGCTCGCGGCCCACGAGCACGCCGAGCGCGCGGTCCAGCTCGGCCAGCGAGCTGGGGCTCGTGGGCGCCGCGAGCGCGTCGTCGATCCCCTGGCTTGTCGAGGCGGTCGCGCGTAGCGGTCGCTCGCGCAGACGCAGGCTCAACAGGAACCCGACCGCCCCCACCCCCGCCGCGACCAGGAACACCGGTTGCAGCGCGTGCACGTAGGCGTTCTCATAGGCAAGCCGGGCCTTCGCCGGCAGACTCTCGACCTGCGCACCGGTGAGACGCGCGCCGCCGGCGACCTGGGCGCCGAGCACGCCGCCGATCGCGTCGTGCAGCTCGCCGCGCAGGCGGCTGGAGAAGATCGTGCCGAACACGGCGGCGCCGATCGAGCCGCCGATCCCGCGCGCCAGCGTGACGCCTGAGGTGGCGGCGCCGAGCACCGAGTAGTCGATCGCGTTTTGCACAGCGAGCACCAGCACCTGCATCACCATCCCCAAGCCCAGGCCGAGCACGAGCAGGTACACGTCGGCGGCGGCCGAGCTCGTGGCGGCATCCAGGCGCGAGAGCAGCAGCAACCCCACTGTCATCACCGCCGTGCCCGCGATCGGAAACGCCTTGTAGCGCCCGGTGCGCGATATCACCCGACCGGAGACGACTGAAGTGAGCACCAGCCCGCCCATCAGCGGAACGAGCCGCAGACCCGCCTGGGTCGGGCTGGCGTGAAACACCGTCTGAAAGAACAGCGGCAGGAACGTCACCGAGCCGAACAGGGCGAAGCCGACGATCAGCGAGAGCAGGCCGGCGATGCGAAACACCTCGTCGCGAAGCACCGAGATCGGCAGCACCGGCTCGCGCGCGCGGCGCTCCACGGCGAGAAACACGCCCAGCAGGAGCACGGCGGCGATCGCGACAAGCACCGTCTGTCCCGAGCCCCACGCCCACGTGGTGCCTCCGAGGCTTGCGACCAGCACGATCGCGCTCAGCGCGGCCGCGAGCACACCGGCGCCGAGGTAGTCGATCACGGGACGGCTGCGCGCGGCGGCGGCAGCGGGCAGCGTTGTGGTGATGACCGCCAGGGCGAGCAGGCCCACGGGCAGGTTCACGTAGAAGATCCAGCGCCACGACAGGTGCTCGACGATCACGCCGCCGAGCAGCGGGCCGGCGACGCTCGCGAGACCGAACACGGCCCCGAACAGTCCCTGATAGCGCCCGCGCTCGCGCGGGGAGACGATGTCGCCGACGCTGGCCTGCACGAGCACGATCAGCCCTCCCGCGCCAAGCCCCTGAATCGCGCGAAACGCGATCAACTCGGTCATCGACTGCGCCAGACCGCACAGCCCCGAGCCCAGCAGGAACAGCACGACCGCGCTCTGCAACACCCGCTTGCGTCCGAGCTGATCGCCGAGCTTGCCGTACAAAGGAGTGACCGCCGTCTGCCCCAGCAGGTAGGCGCTCGTCACCCACGACAGCCGCTCCAGCCCGCCGAGGTCTCCGACGATCGTGGGAAGCGCGGTCGCGACGATCGTCGAGTCGAGCGCGGCCAGCAGCATCACGAGCATCAGGCCGCTGAACACGATTCCAAGACGTGGCGTCTTGGCGGAGCGAGGCACGGCTGGTGCTGCGGCGAGCGTGTTCACTGCGACTGCTCCCTTCGGCGCCACTCGGGGCCAGTGCATCCTAGCGGTCGGAATGGCGCACCTCCAGAGCGCATCTCGCGCTAATGTGGCGCCATGGAGCTGCGAACCCTCGGGCACACCGGCGTGCGGGTGAGCCCGCTGTGTCTCGGCGCGATGATGTTCGGGGCGTGGGGCGAGCCCGACCACGACGCCGCGATCCGGATCGTCCACCGGGCGTTGGACGCGGGCATCAACTTCATCGACACCGCCGATGTGTACTCGCGCGGGGAGTCGGAGGAAATCATCGGCAAGGCGCTCGGCGGCGGGCGCCGCGAGAACGTGGTGCTCGCGACGAAGCTCCACGGCACGATGGGCGACGATCCAAACCAGGCAGGCAACTCGCGGCGCTGGATCATGCGCGAGGTCGAGGCCTCGCTCAAGCGCCTGCAGACCGATTGGATCGACCTCTATCAGGTGCATCGCTGGGACCCGTGGACCGATCACGAGGAGACGCTCGGCGCGCTCTCGGACCTCGTGGCCCAGGGCAAGGTGCGCTACATCGGCTCCTCGACCTATCCGGCCGCGCAGATCGTGAAGGCTCAGTGGGTCGCGCGCGAGCGCGGCTACCACCGCTTCGTGTGCGAGCAGCCTCCCTACTCGATCCTCGCGCGCGGAATCGAGGCCGACGTGCTGCCCACCTGCCTGGAGCACGGGATGGGCGTGATCCCGTGGAGCCCGCTGGCGGGCGGCTGGCTGTCGGGGCGCTGGCGCAAGGGCGCAGACGATTTGACGTCGCGACGCTCGGCGCTGATTCCACAGCGCTATGACCTCTCGATACCGGCAAACCAGGCCAAGCTGGAGGCCGCCGACGCACTCGGGCAGCTCGCGGACGAGTCGGGTATCTCCCTGATTCACATGGCGCTCGCGTTCGTGATCCGCCACCCCACGGTGACGGCGGCGATCATCGGCCCGCGCACGATCGAGCAGCTCGAGTCGCAGCTGGGCGCCGCCGACGTGCAGCTCGACACAGCCCTGCTCGACCGGATTGATGAGATCGTGGCGCCCGGGACCACGATCAACCCGACCGACGCCGGCTGGACCAACCCGGCATTGGCGGCGACAACCCGACGTAGATAGCGCAACCCCGCCGGGTGGACGTACTCTTCACCGCATGACCGCCGCCTTGGAGCAACTGCGCGAGCGTCTGGCCGAGCTCGCCGATCTCGGGTCGGTGGGGATGCTGCTGGAGTGGGACCAGATGGTGACGATGCCCGGCGATGGCGCGCAGGCAAGAGCCCACCAGCTCGGCGCGCTTGCACGCCTGACTCACGAGCGCGCCACCGGCAAGGAGATCGGAGGTTGGCTTGACGAGCTCGACGGCGCGATATCGGATGGCGGAACCTCCGGCGGTGCGACGCTCGACGAGCTCGACCGCGACATCGTGCGCTTGGCGCGCCGCGATTGGGAGCGGGCGCGTCGCGTGCCGGACGAGCTGGCTGTGGAGCTTGCGCGCGCGAGCGCGGACGGTCAGGAGATCTGGCAGCGCGCCCGCGCAGACGACGACTTCGCCGCGTTCGCGCCGGCGCTGGAGCGCAACGTGGAGCTCGCGCGGGCGTACGGCGAATGCCTGGTCGAGGGCGAGCAGAGCGCATATGACGCGCTGCTCGGCGACTACGACTTCGGGCTGCAGAGCGCCGAGTTGCAACGGATCTTCGGCGCGCTCGCCCAAGCACTCGAGCCACTGATCGCAGAGGCGAGCGTCCACTCGCCGGCACGGACGCTCGAGGTCCCCGTGGCCGCCCAGCAAGCGGCGGTGGCGGGCACACTGCGCCGTCTCGGCGTCGATCGGGCGAGCTGGAGGGTCGACGTGTCCACCCACCCTTTCACAGCGTGGATGGACAGCGGCGACACACGGCTCACCACCCGCTACAGCGACGGCGACGTGGAGTCGCTGCTCAGCTCGCTGCACGAGTACGGTCACGCGCTGTACGAGCGCCAGATCGACCCTGCCCTCAACCGCACCAACCTCGGGAGCGGCACCTCGATGTCGATCCACGAGTCCCAGAGCAAGCTGTGGGAAAACCATGTGGCACGCAGCCCGGCCTTCGCGGAGGTCCTGGCGGGCGAGTTGGCAGCCGGCGGGTTTGCGCTTGCGCCCTCCGAGCTGCACGCCGCCCTGGTCAGGGTCGAGCGCTCCCCGATACGGGTCTCGGCCGACCCGCTCACCTATCCGCTGCACATAGTGCTGCGCTTCGAGCTGGAGCAGGCGCTGATTGGCGGGGAGCTTGCGGTCTCGGACCTCCCCGCCGCCTGGCGCGAAGGGATGCGCCGCCTGCTCGGGGTCGAGGTCAGCTCCGATGCGCTCGGGTGTCTCCAAGACGTGCACTGGAGCGCGGGAAGCTTCGGCTACTTCCCGAGCTACGCGCTTGGCTGCCTGATCGCCGCACAGCTGTGGGAGACGATGGAGGCCGAGCTGGGGCCGCGCGAGCAGGACCTGCGCAACGGCGAGGTCGCGGCGATCCAGGGCTGGCTGGCCGAGCACGTGCACCGTCACGGACGGCGCCTGGACACGATGCCCCTGGTCGAGCGGGCCACCGGACGCGCTCTGGAGATCGAGCCCTTCCTGCGCTATGTGGCGCCGCTTGCGCAGGGGCCGCCGGGCTGATCGAGCAAAGCCGCGCATGCTACATACAGACCGCCGGCCGGCGTGGGGCCGCAAACCGGGGCAGATCAATGGCTCTGCTCAGGCGTACAGCGCGTCGATCTCGGCGGCGTACTTCTGCTGGATCGGCTTGCGCTTGAGCTTCATCGTCGGAGTCAGCTCCTCGCCGCCGGGCAGCCAGTCGCCGGGGATGATCTGAAACCTCTTGATCTGCTCGACGCGGGCAAGGCTTGAGTTGGCGGCGTCGAGCGCCTCCTGCACGGCTGCGCGCACGGCGGGCTCGCCGGCGAGCTCCTCCAGGGTGCGGCCCTCCAAGCCGTGCTGGGCGGCCCATGCCGGTGCGAAATCGGCGTCCAGAACGATCAGAGCGACGTTGTAGGAGCGCCGGTCGCCGATCGCGACCGCCTGGCCGATAAGCGGGGAGGCGCTCTTGATCTGCGCCTCGATGTTGGCCGGGGACATGTTCTTGCCGGCGGCGTTGATGATCAGCTCCTTCTTGCGATCGACGATCCGCAGATAGCCGTCGGAATCGAGCTCGCCGATGTCGCCGGTGTGTAGCCAGCCATCCGGGTCGATCGTCTGCGCGGTCTGTTCAGGATCGCCTCGGTAGCCGAGCATCACGGTCTGGCTGCGCACGAGCACCTCGCCGTCCTGGGCCAGTGAGATCTCAATGCCCGGAGCGGGCGGACCGACGGTGCCGATCTTGATTGCCTGCCGCGGGTTGACGGTCGCCAGACCGCATGTCTCTGACATCCCCCACAGCTCGGCCAGGGGGATGCCGATGGCGTGGAAGAACTCGATCACCTCGACGGGGGTGGGAGCGGCGCCCACGTAGACCGCCTGCAGCCGGTCGAGGCCGAGCATCTCGCGCAACCCGGAGAACACCCGCTCGTCGGCGGCCGCCACCTCCACCGCCAGTTCCTCGGGGACGGGCTCGCCGCGCTGCTCCAAGCGCACCTTGCGCAGCGAGGCGGCCAGTGCGCGCTCGGTGCTTTTGCGTTGCTCATCGGGTAGGCCCGCGAGCATCGTCTCGAGGCCCGCCTTCAGCTTCTCCCAGATGCGGGGCACCGCGAAGAACATCTGGGGGCGGACGTCGGGGAGGTAGGACATGATCTTGCGCGGGTCCGAGCAGCAGGTGATCTGCAGGCCATAGACAATCGGGAGATAGTGGTGGGCGCCGCGCTCGGCGATGTGGGCGGCCGGCAGCCAGGAGATGACACAGGAGTCCGCGGGCGGTTTGGCCACGTGCTCGAGCGCGGCGACCAGCGACATCAGATTGCGGTGAGAGAGCTGCACGCCCTTGGGCGGCCCGGTCGTGCCCGAGGTGTAGATCAAGGTCAGGAGCTCCTCGGGACTCACCTGCGCCGAGGCCGCTGCCACGGTCGCCCGCGAGCGCTCGTCGCGGCCGGACGCTTCGACCTCGGCGAGCGTGAGCACGCCCTCGCAGACACGACCCTCAGCGGGCGGGTCGACAAGGATCACGTGCTCGAGCCCCGGCAGATTACGTCGGGCCTCCAGCAGCCGGTCCAGATGCCGGCGCTCGACCACCGCGATGCGCGCGGCGGCATCGGAGGCGACATACTCGATCTGGTTTGCGGCATAGGTCTCGTAGATCGAGAACGGGGTCGCACCGAGCATCACGGCGGCGACATCGACGATGTGGAACTCGGGCCTGTTGGAGAGCATGATCGCGAGCGTGTCCCCGCGCCGCAAACCGAGCTTGTGCAGTCCGCCGGCGAGATCGTGCGCCCGCCGGCGCCACTGCGACCAGGTGAGCGTCTGCGCATCGTCCCTGGTGCGGATCGCCACACGGTCGCCTAGCCTCGCGGAGGTGATCTCGAACGACTGCACCATCGTCTCCGCGTGCACGGCGGCCGAACGGCGCGCATCGATTGAGGGGTCCTCCGCTGTGGTGGACGCTTTGGATGCAGTGGCACTCTCCATGTCAGATGTCTCCTACGCCTGCAGCGCCTGCGCGGCCTTGGCCGTGTCGGCGTGGAACTCGCCACGAACGGTCTTGCCGTCCTTGATCTTTATGAGGTGGGCATAGGGTCCCTCGATCGAGCGTCCGTTCTTGGCGGTGGCGCGCTGGGTGCCACGCACGACGACCCACTCGCCCGCGTCGATGTACTCCTCGGGAACAACCTCGAACCTGTCCCAGTACTGGGGTATCTGGGCGAAGTTCTGAAGGACGGCGTCGCGGCCGCGCACGAGGCCGCCGAGGGGCATGGAGTCGGAGGTCCACCACTCGACGTTCTCGTCGAAGGTGGCGCCGACCGCCTGCAGGTCTCCCCGACCAAAGGCGTCATAGGCGCTGCGTGTCAACTTTACGTTCTCGCTGGACATGAATCCCCGCTTTCGCTCTCGCTACGTGGATAATGTGTGACCGCTCGACCACTGGTAAGGCGTCTGCGCGGCGCGCTCGAGCAGCCGCACGCGCAGGCCCTGCGGGATCATCGTGTAGGTCCTGAGTGGTGTTCGTGCGCGACGCTCAGCGGCGCAGGGCTGCGATAGCCCAGACGCTCATCACACCGGCATGATGAGCCGAGGACGCGGATGCTCACGCTACTCCGCTCAGCCCCAAAAAACATCGGCCACCTGGCCATAGTTCTGCGGCTCACCCGTTCCGCTCCGGCCGGCCTATGCCGGTTCGCCTGTAACACAGCCGGTCAACCGCCCACCCCGGCCAGAGTGGTGCGGCATGCCTCGGCTTCTCGCGTGATCCCATGCGCTCCCAGACGCTCGGTGGTCTCACTGGCCTGCTCGATCATGGTTTGTGCGCGCCCTCGGTCCTCGGGCCGGCCGCGGGCGATCAGCGCTCGGGCCCAGCCGGCGCGGGTGCGGGCGAGCAAGAGCGGCGCGCCGAGGCGCTGCTCGAGCTCGGCGGCAGCGGCGAAATGATCCTCGGCCTGCTCGTAGCGCTCCAGCGTCGCGGCCAGCCTGCCGAGAGCCCAAGAGAACGATCCCACCACATGGGCGCCGGCGCCCGTGAGCTGACCGGAGAAGGGCGCCAAGAGCTGGTAGAGTTCACCCGCGCGGTCGAGGACGCGCAGACGCGAGCAGGCATCGACCCACAGGAGCATGGCTGTTGACCACACCATGTCCCACGGCACGTTCTGAAAGTCCTCCGCGAGCGCCAGCTCGCGCGCCTGATCCTCGCGACCGGCTTCGATCAGGGCCAGTGCGGCGGCCGCCCGCCACCCCGAGCGGTTGTCCTGTCCGTCGGCGAGCCGCAGCGACTCCTCCACGATCTCTCCGAGCCGGGCCTGGGCGTAGCGAACATGGAACAGCAGCACCCCGAAGTTCAGCACGGTGTCAGGCTGGCCGGACGCCCTGCTGGCCTCGAACGCCTGGATACCCCACTGCTCAGCTGCCTGAAGCTCCCCCTGAGTGAGGGCCCAGCCGGCCTCACACACCAGCCGCTGATACTCCAAGAAGGGCTCCGGCACGGACGCAGCCAGCGTTCTCATCGCCGCAAGACCGGACTCGATCCGCGGGCGATCCGCGGCCTCCAAACCGACGCCCAGGCTTTTGACGGCCACCCGGAAGCTCAACGACGGGTCGTCCAGGCGCCGCGCCAGCTCGAGCAGCTCGTCGGTCAGCCGCTCGCGCTCCGGCAGCCTGTCAGGGACCCAGATTGCATAACCGGCGTTGACGAGCGTGTGCGCGAGCGCGGCCGGATCGCCCGCGGCTCGGGCCATCTCGATCGCCTCCGCCGTCAGCGCCCGGCAGCGCGCCGGCTGACCGGCGAAGTGGAGCTCTGAGGCGAGCAGCGCGAGCACCCGCGCCCGCCGCGGATCATCATCCGGGAGGGTCTGCGCGGCAGCCTCGAGCGTCTGCACACGCTCGGAGTCGACCGCGCTCAATTGGCTGGTCCATCCCCGGTTGTTTGCGAGCACCGCGCGGACGAGCCGGTCCGTGTCGCCGAGCTCCCGGGCAAGCGCGGCGGCGTCGAGCAGCGTCTGGCGATGCTCGGGGTTGCCCACCTGGCGCTGGGCCTCCCCCAGGCCGATCAAGAGCTCGCAGCGCCCAGAGCGCTCCCCGCCCGGCGCCTGGTCATAGAGCTCCAGCGCCTGGCTATACCAGCGCGCTGCCTCATCTGGGGCGAGCTGCTGTAGCGCACGCTCCGCGGCCAGCCGGGCGTAGTGAATGGCCTTGGCGGTGTCGGCGCTCACGACCGCCGCGGCCCAGTGGCCCGCGAGCTCACCCAGCCGCTCCCCGGGCTCACCCCCGCATAGCTCCTCGAGTGCCTGCGCGACCCGTTTGTGCAGCCTGGCGCGGCGGGCACGCCCGAGATCCTCATACAGCGTGTGCTCGACCAGGCCGTGGGCGAACACGAAGCGCTCCGCACGCTCCGCGCTCTCCTGCAACAGCGACGCCGCGACCGCCTCATCGAGCAGGTCCAGCAGCCTGTCCTCGGGAAACTCGACGACGGCCAGCAGCAGATCGAGGTCGAACTCGCGGCCGATGACCGCGGCCGCGCTCAGCGCTGTGCGGGCGTCCGCACCAAGACGCTCCACACGCCGACCGACGACCTCGCGCACGCTCTGCGGGAGACCCAGCTCGGCCAGGCTCCCAGTCAGCCGCCAGCGCCCGCCATCCTCTTGCACGAGCGCGCCGGTCTCCGTCAAATGGCGCAACACCTCACCCGCATAGAAGGGGTTGCCCGCCGTCTCACGCGCGATCTCCCGCGCGAGTGCACGCCCGTCGTCGTCCAGCTCGTGGCCCGCCGCCGCTTCCATCAACGCGAGCACGTCCTCGCTGTCGAGGCCGGTGAGCTTCATCCGCTCCACCCCCTGCTCACGGTGCAGGTCGGCCAGCAGCGCCGTCAAGGGATGCTCGCGCGAGAGATCCGAATCGCGATATGTCCCCACGACCAGCGCCCGCATCGCGGGGGCGCCCGTTACGACGTGGCGAAGCAACGACAGCGTCGGCGCGTCGGCCCAGTGCAGGTCGTCGATGATCAACACGACCGGCTCGTCCGCGCTCGCCCCCTCCAGCAGGCCCGCGATCGCAGCGTACAGCAGATAGCGCTCGGTCTCAGGGTCGCTCTGACGCGGGGCGGGCAGCTCGGACAGGCGATCGGAGAGGCCGGGCACCAGGCGCGCCAGATCGCCGCCAAAACGCTTGACATGCCCATCGAGGATTCTCTGCGGCGCCTCCCTGACGAGGTGTCCGAGCGCCTGCGTCCACGGCTGATAGGGCACGCCGAGATCCTCATCACAGCGCCCGTACAACACGGTCGCGCCCTCCCCGTGCGCCGCAAGCGCCAGGTGCGTGGACAGTCGCGTCTTGCCGACACCCGCCTCGCCGCCGATCAGAGCCAGTCGCAGCGATCCCTCCCGCGCCTGCGCCCATAGGTCTGTGAGGCGGTCGCGCTCAGCCACCCGTCCCACGTAGCCGATCGCCGGCAGCTCACGCAGCCGCTCGGGCAGCGCGATGCCTGTCGGGATGGCCGGCTCCCAGACGAGCTCGAACGCCGCCACCGGCTCGGAGATGCCCTTCAGCTCGAGATCCCCGAGCAAGCGGAAGCTGTGACCGTCACGCGCGCCCGCGAGCCGATGCACGAGATCGTTGATCACGATCTGCCCGCCCTGCGCGTGAGCGCACAGCCGCGCCGCCTCCACCACCGGCTCACCGAAATAGTCGCCGTCGTCGGCCGTGGTGTCACCAAGGCTCACGCCAATCCGCACTCCGAGCCGCTCCTCTGAGCGGCGATTGCGCGCCTCGACGGCCTGCTGCATATGGGCCGCACACGCGAGCGACTGAGCGGCGCTCGAGAACACCACCATCAGCCCATCGCCGAGATTCTTCACCTCCCGGCCACCAGTACCCTCAAGCGCGCCGCGCAGCAACCCAAAGTGCTCCAGGCGCAGCCCCTCCGCGGCCTCCGGACCTACGCGGTCGGCGATCGCGGTCGAACCGACCAGATCGGTCATCAGGACCGCGACCATCTCAGTGGCAGTCGAGCTCACCCGCCAATCATCCAACTTTCACCCGATGCCACTTGCGACCTCCTATGAAGCGGCGAGCATGTTGCCCGCGGTGCGGTGCGCGAGCGACATGATCGAGATCATCGGGTTCACGCCCGGCGCGGTCGGGAAGGCCGAGCCGTCGCCGATCCACACGCCCCTGGTGTCGTGCAGCTCGCCGCGCCCGTCGGCGACCGAGTCGGCCGGGTCTGAGCCCATCCGGCACGACCCCATCTGGTGCGCTGTGAACACGGCGACGTCGTTGGCCTGCAGCGAGCCTCGCTCGATCGCGGTGAGGAAGGCGTCGAAGTCATCGCCCTCGCGCCAGGCCAGCGGCTGCTGGTAGAAAGTGATGATCTCCTGCGCGCCTGCTGCTCGCTGCAGCTTGGCGAGCTCGACCATCGCCCTTGCGAACATGCGCGCGTCGATCTGATCGCTGAGCGACCAGCGTGTGAGGGCGCGCCCGTGCTCGTCAAGGACGACCTCGCCCTCGCCGTGGTCGCGGGCGACCGAGACAAACGGCGCGAGGTGCTTGAACGTCCGCGCGAGCAGCTCCTTGTGCTTGTGGCCGTCCTCCCAGGGCATTGACATCGCCTGGATCGCCGGCGAGACGCCTACGGCCTCGATCAGGAAGCCGTGCTCGCCCTCGCAGTCGTTGAACTGGTCGGACAGCGCCGACTGGAGCTGCCCGATCCAGCCCTCGATCGGCTGCTCATAGACGCCCGCGACGACCGACGCCGGATGCAGCCGCAGGTGCTTGCCGGCCGCCGGGCCACCGATGCCCGAGCGCAGCAACAGCGCCGGGGACTCGATCGAGCCGCACGCCACCACGACACTCGGCGCGTTCACGGTCAGGATGCTCGTGGAGCCGTCCTCGTGCGTGACGGTCGCCTGCACGCCCGCGGCGCAGCCGTCCTGCACGAGGATGCGCTCGGCGCGTGCGCCGACGACGAAGCGCGCGCCCGCGTCGGCGGCGTCCTGCAGGAACGTCTTCATAGTCGACTGCTTGCAGCCCTTCTGGCAGCCGGTGAAGCAGTAGCCGCAGACGCTGGGGTCCTCGCACGAGACATCCGTGTTGCGGGTCAGCGCCCGGTGTGGATAGCCGAGCTTCTCGCATGCCTCGATCAGCTTTTTGTGCGTGCGGTTGTGCGAGGTCGCGGTGTCGTTGACCGAAAGCCGCTCCCAGATCGCGTCGATGTGTGCGTCGTAGTCGGGCTGGTCGATCCCCTCGATGCCCATCGCCGCCCACTCGCGACGGATGCGCTCGGGGGTGCGGATGCAGTTCATGTAGTTGACGACCGTGCCGCCGCCCAGCGTCGAGCCGGCGAGGATCGCGATCGAGCCGTCCTGCGAGGCGGCGAGGCCGCCGCCGAGGTAGAGCTCGAGCATGCCCGGGAGCTCGAGCTGCTTGAAGTCGGACTCGTTGCGGTACTGGCCCATCTCGAGCACCACCACGGACTTGCCCGCCCTCTGCAGCTCGTGGGCAATCACGCTCCCGCCCGCTCCCGAGCCGACCACGCACACGTCGCACTCGAGCGTCGCCGATTCGCCGGAGATCCGCTCCAGCGCGATCGTCTTTGGCGTCTGCTGCTGCGAGGGCGGGGCTGAAATCGGCCCCGGGTATCCGATCGCCTCCCAGTTTGGGTTTTGCCCGGCCTCGTCGGGCAGGCCGTAGAAGAACAGGAACGTGAGACCACGCAGCCGGCGGACGCCGAGCTTCGCCTCCGAACCTGAGGCGGCCACCTGGTGAAGGAGCTCGGTCCGCGCGGGGAGCGCCATGCTCGCGAAGCCGTGCCGCGCGAAGGCGTCGAGCAGCTGGCCGAGAGCCTCTATCTCCTCCGGCAGCATCGACTGCGCGAGCAGCCCCTCGATCTGAGCGGGGACGCCGAGATCAGACGCGGACCGCGCGTAGAAGTCGCGCAGCACCTGCCCGTCGTCATCGGCCTCGATCGACGGCGCAAACGTGTCACAGATCGCCTCGAGCGTGTGCCTTCGTGTGTCACTCAGAACCCCAACAGTCACAGCCATCCCATCATCTCCTCACTCGGTCCCAAACGATGCACCGCTTGACATCGTTTCCAGCTACGACGCGGCCGCGGCCCGCGGGGGCGGCGCCTTGTAGATCGATTGCAGCTGCAGGTAGGCGGCAAGTCCCTCGGGGCCGAGCTCCCGCCCGATGCCGCTCGCCTTCACGCCCCCGAACGGGGCGGCGGGGTCGAGCGTGTAGTGATTGACGCCGATGCTGCCCGTCTGCACGCGCATCGCGACAGCCTCACCGCGCTCGGGGTCGCTCGTCCAGACGCTGCCGCCGAGCCCGAAGTCGGAGTCGTTGGCGAGCGCGACCGCCTCGTCGATCCCCTCGTATCCGATCACCGCGAGCACCGGCCCGAAGATCTCCTCGCGCGCGATCGTGTGGCTGTTCTCGACGTCGGCGAAGATCGTCGGCTCCACGAACCAGCCGCGATCGCGGTCGGGCGGGCGACCACCGCCAACGACCACACGCGCGCCCTGCGCGCGGCCCCGCTCGATGTAGCCCTCGACGCGCTCGCGCTGACGCGCGCTCGCCACCGGGCCGATCTGGGTCGTGGGCTCCAGCGAATCTCCGACGTGCAGCGCGCCCGCGAGGCCGGCGAGCACGCCCACGACATCGTCATAGCGCGAGCGCGGAGCCAGCACGCGCGTGCTGAGCGCGCACATCTGTCCGTTGTTGAGCAGCGTCGCCGCGAACAGAGCCTCGACGGCGCTCGCTAGGTCGGCGTCGTCGAGCACGATCGCGGCGGACTTGCCGCCGAGCTCGAGCGTGACCGGGCGCAGCAGCTCGCCGCAGCGTGTGGCAACCAGACGGCCCGAGACGCTCGAGCCGGTGAACGCGACCTTGTCCACATGCGGGTGTTCCACCAGGTAGGCCCCGAGCTCGCGACCGCCTGGGACGATGTTGACGACGCCCGCCGGCAGTTCAGCCTCGCTGATCGCCTCGGCCAGCAGCAGGCTGTCGAGCACGGTCTCGGGGCTGGGCTTGATCACGACCGTGCAACCCGCCGCCAGCGCCGGCGCCAGCTTGAACATCGACAGGCACTGCGGAAAGTTCCACGGCACGATCGCGCCGACGACTCCCACCGGCTTACGCAACACGCGGATCTTGCCACCCAGTAGCCCGTCGCGCGTCTCCTCGAACGGGCTCTGGCGGATCAGGCCGGCGTAGTAGCGGGCCAGCACCGCCGGAAAGACCGCCTCCGTCCCCATCGCGATCGAGATCGGCATGCCATTCTGCAGCGACACGCGGCGCGCGCTCTCCTCACCGCGGCTCGCCAACGCGTCCGCCAACCGCTCGAGCGCCTGCGCACGATCCTCCGAAGGCCATGAGGACCACCCGCTGGGATCGTCGAAAGCGGCACGCGCGGCGCCCGCGGCCGCGTCGATGTCAGCGTTGGTGCCCTCCGGCACCGATCCCACGCGCTCCTCGGTGCTCGCCGCGATCACCGAGATGCGCTCCGAGCCCCGCGGCTCGGTCCACTCACCCCCGATGAACAGCTCGTCGCTGTCGATCATCGTCTGTGTGCTCATCCGCGGTCACTCCTGTCGTCGTGAAGGCAGCGTCTGAAAACCAGACGCTCAAACCACATTTATGCGCCTTTCGTCTCAGCGGCCACGCGCGTCCCGCGGTCGCCGGTGCCAACCGGCAAAGGAGAGTTGCCCGGCGCGCGCTCCCGCAGGCGCACGCGAAGGCCCTCGGGGATCATCGTGAATGAGAAGCGCTCAGTCACGGGTCCGTGTGACTCGTCGAGCTCGATCTCGAAGTTGCGGGCAATCATCGCCATCGCCGTCTTGGACTCCAGGAAAGCGAGGTTGCGACCGGGGCAGAATCTGGGTCCCGCTCCGAATGTAAGGAAGGACCTCTGGTCGGGGGCCGAGCGGCCGTCATCGCCCAGCCAGCGCTCGGGATCGAACTGGTCCCCTCGCTCGACCGCGTGTCTGCACGCCTGACGGGTCAGCAGAAGCAGGCGTGTCCCCGCCGGGATGTGAGTGCCGGCGATCGTTGTCTGCATCAGGGACTCGACCAGCATCACGGGGGCGACGGACTTCAGGCGCATCGACTCCCGCAGCACCGCCTCTCCGTAACGCAACGACTCGATCGTCTCGTAGTCGACCGGGAAGGGGTGCTCGCCAAGAACCTCCTGAGCCTCTGCAGCCCATCGTGCCTGAATCTCAGGTCTCTCTGCCAGACACCAGATCGTCCACGCCATCGTGTGCGCCGTGGTGTCCTCGCCGGCGTTGAGAAGGGTGAGGGTGTTGCCGATAATCTCCTCGTCGGTGAAAGTCCCCTCAGCCCGCTGGGCGGCGAGCATCCCCTCCAGGAAGTTCTCCGGTGACTCGTGCAGCCGCGGCTCTGCGAGCATCCGCTGCCGCGCCTGCTCGATGAAGCCCTCCACCGCTCTGCGCAACTGAAGCAGGGAGCGGTCAAGGGCACGATCGGCGGGCAGCTTGAACCAGCGCCAGTAGCGCACAGGAGCGAAGATCCTGCGACCCGACATCTCGAAGATTCTTTGGATATGGCCCTGCAGCTCGTTGTGGCGACGCTCGAGCGTATTGAGATCGTGACCGAAGGCCAGCGCCGAGGTGACGTCAACCGAAAACGACGTCAACTCCCTGGAGATGTCCAGACTCCGCCCGTCGCGTGCCGCCTCGCTGAGCAGCAGACGCAACCGCTCCGTCGATGTCCTGACGACATGGAAGTAGCGCTGCAGGTGGTTGGAGTTCAGCGCGGTGACGGCCAGCCGCCGCAGGCGGCGCCAGTCGTCCCCCTCGGCCGAGAAGACACCATCGGCGCCAAACACATCATCAAATCCAAGTTCTGACCCCTCCACCTCGCGCGCACGCCGGAAGCCATCGGGCCGGTCTCTCAGGACCCGGTTCACCTCATCCAGGTCGCCGATCACGACGATCCGCTTCGGGCCCAGGTCGAAGCGAAAGATCGGCCCGTAGCGCTCGCGCCACTCCTCCGCCGTGAGGTGCAGCCTGGACGCGCGCACCTGGTGCGCATTGCCGAGCAGCGGCAGCCTCGGCGGTCCGGGGAGATCGGAGATCGAACGCAGTGCGCCGCGTCCATGCGCCGGCGCGGACCGTCGTGCGCCATCGAGGGTGGCCTCATCCGTTCCAGACACACTCATAGAAGATGAAACATAGTCGGCTCGAGGGCGGAAAACATCGGCCAAGTGGCCACAAGTGAACAC
Source organism: uncultured Solirubrobacterales bacterium (assembly GCA_963831725.1). Lineage (GTDB taxonomy): Bacteria > Actinomycetota > Thermoleophilia > Solirubrobacterales > Solirubrobacteraceae > Palsa-744. Next base: position 523,541 of record CAWHRF010000004.1, on the reverse strand, counting down.
GTTTGTGGCAGGATTCGCGGGCATGGTGAACGTGGGGCCGCTGATCGGCCGCGAGTCAGAGCTCACCCGGCTGGAAGGGATGCTCGACGACGCACGGCTTCTGACCGTGACGGGCGCGGGCGGATGCGGTAAGACACGCCTGGTGCTGGAGCTGGCCGACCGCGTCAGCTCAAGCGAGGATGGGCCCGAGTGCGTGATCGCCCTGCTCTCAAGCGTTGCGAGCGAGGAGCAGCTCATCGATGCGCTGCTGGCGGCCGTCGGGGCTCGCGAGCGTTTCGGGAGTCGCCCAACGGAGGTCCTGCTCGAGCACGTGGCGGGACGGCGCCTGCTTCTGGTCCTCGACAATTGTGAGCACATCGCGGGCGCGGTCGGGCGGCTGGCGGGCGAGCTACTGAACGGCGCGCCCGATGTTCGGCTGCTGGCGACGAGCAGAGAGCCGCTGAGGACCGATCCCGAGCATGTGTTTCATCTCGGTCCGTTGAGCCTGCCCGCGCGCGACGGTGGCGTTGGCGAGATAGTGCGCTCGGATGCCGGGCGCTTGTTCGTCGATCACGCCGAGCGGATCGACCCGGCGTTTGCGCTCACGCCAAGCGCCGCGCGTGCGGTCGCGGAGATCTGTCGCGAGCTCGACGGTTTGCCGCTCGCCCTCGGGCTTGCGGCCGCGCGCCTGGACATGCTCTCTGTCCGGGAGATCGCAGACGGCCTGTCACAGGGCGAGCGCCTCTCGGCGGCGCGCGGTGAGGACGGCCTCTTCCAGCACACCTCCCTGCGAGCGTCACTCGATTGGAGCTGCCGGCTGCTCAACGAACAGGAGCGGACATTGCTGCGGCGCCTCTCGGTGTTCTCCGCCGGCTTCACGGCGCGCGCGGCGCGCGCCGTCGCGGCCCCCGAGCTGAGCGAGACGCGCGTGCGCGACCGCCTGGACGCATTGGAGGGAAAGGGACTGATAATGCCCGTGCTCGCAGATGGACAGGAGCGCTGGACGTTCCTGCTGACGATCGGCGAGTACGCGGCCGAGCAGCTCGCGCGGGCAGGCGAATGGGAGGAGACCGCGAAGCGCCACCTCGCCCATTTCCTGACGTATGCGACGCGCGCCGACACGCTTTTGCTGGAGCCCGACGGGCACGAGCTGATCGAGCGGGAGACGCCGAATCTGCGGCGCGCATCAGAGCGCGCGATCGAGCACGATCGGCGCGGCGCGCTGCGGATCGCCGCTTCGCTGATGCGCCACTGGATACTGGCCGAGCACTACCAGGAAGCCGGTTCTGTTTCCGCCGCGGCCCTGGCGACCGGGGACGGGGACGAGCCCGGGGATACGGCTGCGCGTGCGGTGGTCCACTGCGGCGCGGGCCTGGTTGCCATGCTCAGCGAGGACTACGCGGGCGCGATCGAGAGCACCCGCGCCGGCCTTGAGCTGCTCGGCGATGTGCAGGACGCCGGCGCACAGTCCACCTGCCTGCAACTCTCCTCGATGGTGTTGATCCAGACCGGCCTGGATCTGGACGAAGGCCTGCGCAACGCCGAGCGCGCTGTGGAGCGGCAGCGATCGATAGAAGATCCGCTGGGGCTCGCGTTCGCGCTGGTCAACCTCACGGTGGCCGCCATGCTGTGCGAGCGCTTCGATCTGCTCGACACCGCCTACGGCGAGTTCCTCACCATCCCGCGAGCGTGCGAGCACGCCCGGCTGCGGACCTGGGCCGAGCAGGCGGCCGCGTGGGCGCAGGTCACCACGGGCTCGCCCGAGCGCGCGCTGGAGCACGCCGATCGCTGCCTGGCGCTGGAGGGCGGGTGGCCGTCGATGACCCATTTCCAGGTCCTCAGTTTCCGCATCCACGCGCTCGCAAGGCTCGGGCGCACCGACCAGGCGCTGCGGGAGGGAACGGAGGCGATGCGCCGTGCGCGGGAGTCCGGCGCGCTGCAGGCGGTACCGGCGATCGAGCTGGCGCTGATGGTCTCAGAGCTCATGCACGGAGCCCCGGACGCGGCCGAGGCCCGGGCACGCCGGCTGCTCGAGATGCCGCACCTGCACACGCTCGCGCTCGCGCGCGAGACGCTCGCCCGTATCGCGCTGATTCGCGGTGATGCCGATGAAGCGGAGACGCACGCTCGCGAGCTCGAAGCGATCGCGGGACGGTCCGGCAGCCCCCGCCACAATGCGCTCGCGCAATTCATCAGGGGATGCGCGGCGGTCCAGGCCGATGAGACCTGCGCAGGGCGGGATCTGCTGCACGCCGCTCTTGAAACGTTTGCCGAGCTCGATCTCGAACGCGAAGCGGCGGACGTGCTCGACGAGCTCGCACTGCTCGCCGCGCACACGGGCGCGCTCCAGCGCGCCGCTCGGCTCGCCGCGGCCGCCGCGGCAGCGCGCGCGCGACTTGGCTGTGCGCCCTGGCCGGGCGCGAGCGACCGGCTCGACGCCGCCCGCGCCAGGCCCACCACGGACGAGCAGGACGGCGCTTGGCAGGCGTCCTGGGCCCAGGGCCAAGCGCTGGCGCTTCCCGAAGTGATCGCCTACGCGCACCGGGGTCGGGGTTCGCGCGAGCGCCCGCACACGGGCTGGGCGAGCCTCTCCCCGGTCGAGCTCGAAGTCGCGCGGCTAGCCGCCAGCGGCATATCCAACCCGGAGATCGCCACGCGGCTGTTCATCGCGCGAGGCACCGTCAAGACGCATCTCTCGCACTCCTATCGCAAGCTCGGCGTCGCCAACCGCACCGAGCTCGCCATGACAATGGCGAGCCGCACCGCCAACCCACGCTCATCGATTGACGCCGAGCTTCAAACAGCGAGAAGCCCCTGACCAGACCCCGACGCTGCCCTGCCTGTGCTCATGCGACTATTGTCTCAACATGCCGGTGCATCGAACTAGCGCGTTGATCGTGCTGGCTGTCGGGGCGCTCGACTTCTCGCTGGAGCAGGCGATCCTCGCACCGGCGCTGCCGGCGATCCAACATCGCTACGGAGCGTCGCCGACCTCCACAACCTGGCTGTTCACCGGCTTTCTGCTGGCCGCCGTGATCGCGACACCGCTTGCCGGGCGATTGGGCGATCGCCACGGTCGCCGCAAGCTGCTGCTGTGGTCGCTCGCGGCCTTCGCGGCCGGTTCCGTGGTGTGTGCCGTTGGCAACACGATCGGCGTGCTGATCGCCGGGCGGGTCATTCAGGGTGTCGGCGCCGGGATGGCGCCGCTGGCCCTGGCGCTGGCCCGCGACCACGTGGAGCGCTCACGGATCGCGTTTGCGGTCGGGCTGCTGGTCGGAGCGGCGAGCGCCGGCAGCGCCGTCGGGCTGCTGATCGCCGGGCCGCTGGTCGAACACGTCTCGGTGAGCGCGATCTTCTGGTTCTTGTTCGCCGTCGCGGTCCTGCTCGCCGTCGCGGTGCGCTGGACGGTCGCGGAGTCGCCACGGCTCGATCGCGTCCGTGTGGACTGGAGCGGCGGCGCGCTGCTAGCCGGCGCCCTCGGCGGCGTGATGCTCGCGATCTCGCGCGCCAACGAATGGGGCTGGGGCTCGGGCCGCACGCTCGCCCTGCTTGCGGCGTGCGTCGCGCTGCTGCTGGCGTTCGCTGTGCGCGAGCGCACAGCGAACGCGCCTTTGATCGACCCGGGTGCGCTCGCGCGCCGTGCGATGTGGAGCGCGAACCTGGCCGTCTTCGCGGTCGGGTTCTCGTTGCTGATCGCCTTCACGCTCATACCTTTGATCTGCGGCTACCCCACCAAGCTCTCGGGCTATGGTCTGGGCTTGACGGCCACGCAGATCGGGCTGGTGCTCGCCCCGAGCGCGCTGGCCAGCCTCGCCGGCGGGGTCTTCGGGGGGCGCCTGGCGGGACGGACCGGCGCGCGCGGTCAGGCGGTCGCCGGGACGTTGTGCGCCACGGCCGCCTACCTCGTGCTGGTCATGTCTACCTGGAGCGCGACGACGATCGCGCTGGCGATGATCCCGCTCGGGTTTGGCGTGGGGCTCGCGCTCGGCGCGCTGCTCGATCTCGTGGTGCTGTCCTCAGCGCCCGGGGAGACAGGCGCCACCGTCGCCGTCAACACGGCCATCCGGACTGTCGCGACGGTGCTCGGCGCGCAGATCGCCACAGCGGTCCTGACCGCCGCGCCGAAGCTGCCATCGGGCCTGCCCAGCGCCCAGGGGTTCACTCACGCCTTCACGATGAGCGCGATCGCGACGCTCGCCGCGCTGGCTGCGATCTCGCTCACGCCGAGCCGGGCACGCGATCCCGCGCGCGCGGCGGCGGAGGTCGCTTGAATGTGATCCAGGACTGGCTGGCGAGCACGTGCACCGCTACGGACGGCATCTGGACACAATGCCCCGGTCGAGCGGGCCACCGGACGCCCTTTGGAGATCGAGCCCTTCCTGCGCTACGTGGCCTGCTTGCCCGTGTGCAAACTCCCGATACGCGGCACACTCCGGAGAGACGATCGTGGACTGAGGACTTCTTCGAGTGGACAGTCGGCATCCGGTCGGGCTATGATGCCTTTTGTCAACATCAGTTCTGATATTATACTCCCTATGCGTGCCAGGGATGTGATCGTGATCGCCCGCCGACGCGCGGGGCTTACCCAGCAGGAGCTCGCGCGACGGCTCGGTGTGCCGCAGGGAACCGTCGGACGGTGGGAGAGCGGTGCCACCGAGCCCAAGTTTTGTGCGGTACAGGATGTGGCACAGGCGTGTGGGTTCGATCTGACTCTGGGGTTTGCCAACGCTGACGAAGGGTCTTGGAACTCGCTGATCTACGAGCAGCTGCGACGCACGCCAGCCGAGCGTGTGCGCCAGCTCTCGCATGACAACTACGACCGTGTCGGCGCGCTGCAGGAGATCGGCAGCTCGGGGCTGCGGGCGATCATCGTCGGCGAGGTTGCGGGAGCGCTGCACGGCTGGCCACTGGTACTTGATGGACAGGGTGAGCTCGATCTGCTCGTGCACAGCGAGGATCGCGGACGGGTCGAGGAGGTCATTGCAACGGCGCCAAGCCCAGAGCGGGTTCGGCTGGTGGAGACGCTTCCAGGAGCATGGGGCTATGCCGACCTGGCGCGCAACTGCGTGCCGATGGATGTCGACGGGGTTGAGCTGCAGGTCGCGGCGCTCATCGATCTGCTGCGCATAGCGCACAGCGAGAACAGCCGTTACAGCCGCCGGTTCGCGCGCGGGTTCGACGAGACGCTGCGACTGACTGAACGGCTGCGTCACCGCCCAGAGGAGGTTGCGATACGCAAACTGACCGAGCAAGAGGCACGAGAAGAGGTGGACAGGTGGCTGGCGTCCCGAATGGCTATACGCAACTCGCCCCAGCGGCACGGCACGGCCGGGTCAGCAGGACCCATATCGAGGTTGCGATAGCCAGCCTCGATGACGTCGAGCACTCAAAGCGCGTCGCCAACCGGGACAAGGATCGCGATTACCTGGAAGAAGTCGGGCGACTCCACCCACCGCAGAGCCCAAGCGCTAACTCATGAACCGAGCGCATGCTGTCCTCTGCTCATCGGGCTGGTGGGCGCGCACAGTGGAGCGGGACCTGCTCCCGAGTTCTTTTAGATATTTTTAGACTTCAGGTGACGCCGCGACTTCGCTGTACAGCCGCATGATCTCGGCGGCGTACGCGCCTTTTTCACTCCGGCCGTTGACCCCACGCGGCCACTATGCTGGGGCTGGTGATGACGGTGCCGGGCTGGCCGAAGTAGCCTTCCAGCCGCTGGATGTTGGCATCGTCGGTGATGCCCGCGGCGAGCAGTGCGGGCAGAGACTCGAGCGCAGAGGCTCGCACGAACTCGTAGTGGGGCTCGCCCGGTTTGGTGACCCTGGTTTCGACCTCCGCGCCGCGCGGCTCCAGCCCGCACTCGGCCAAGATCGCGGGCAGGCCGCGCCCGAAGCGGGCGTTGAAGACCCCGGCCGCGGTTATCGCGTCGAGCGCCCGGTGCGCATCTTCGGTCAACGCTTGCGCGTCTGGATGTCCGCCGTAGTGATACAGGCCGTAATCGCCCTCCTCGGCCAGGAGCACGCCCCCGGGCCGCAGGGCGCTCGCCATGCGGGTCAGCACGGCAGCCGGGTCCGGCATGTGCATCAACAGCGCCCGGCAATGCACGAGGTCATAGTGGCCGGCCTCGACCTCGTCCTCACGGATGTCAAGCGCGCGCACCTGCACGTTCTCGGGCATGTCGGTCAAAAAGCGCGGGTCGATATCGACGGCCACGACCGACCCTGCCGGGGTGACCCGCTCGGCCAGCCAGCGGGCGATCGAGCCGCGTCCCGCGCCGACCTCCAGGCAACGCCAGCCGGCCGCTACGCTCAGATGTTCCAGCCGGCCGATCGTCCCGGAATCGCGAGCGGACTCGAGCAATCCCAGCCGATCGGACTCCGTCGCCGCGTCGATCCCGCCCATCACGTACTCGCTGCCCCGCGTCATGGCCCGCTGGCACCCCCGTTTCCACGCTCGCATGCGCGCGCCGCCATCGGCCTCTCCACTGCGCTCGTGGGCAGCGGCTTGTCCGCGGCGCCCGTCGCTATCAGCCTGTCCGGCGCACCCGCGGCCCTCGGCTTCCACGTGGCGCGCTCGCGCAGCCGCACGCGCAGTCCCTTGGGGATCATCGTGAAGCCGAACTGCTCGCGCACCGGCCCTTTGGAGCTGTCGAGCTCGATCTCGAAGTTGCGCGCGATCATCGCGAGCGCGGTCTTCGCCTCCAGGAACGCGAGGTTGCGTCCCGGGCAGAAACGGGGGCCGGCGCCGAAGACGAGCGACTGGGAAGCGCGCGTCTGGTCCTCGCCCAGCCATCGCTCGGGGTCGAACTCACTCGCGGGCTCCTGCTCGTAGCCGGCCTGACGCAGAAGCAGCAACAGGCGTGTCCCGGCGGGGATGCGGGTGGCGCAGATCGTCGTGTCTGCGAACGGCTCGATCGTCAGCAGCGGACCGACCGTCTTCAGGCGCATCGACTCGCGGATCACCGCCTCGCCATAGCGCAGGCTCTCGATCGTCGTGTGGTCGGTCGGAAACCGCTCCCCGCCGGGTCCGCCAAGCACCTCGTCCGCCTCCGCCGCCAGCCGCCGCTGGATGTCTCCTCGGGAGGCGAGCAGCCAGATCGTCCAGGCCAGCGTGTGCGCGGTCGTATCCTCGCCCGCGGTGATGATCGTGCCGACGTTGGCGGCGATCTCCTCGTCGGTGAAGGTGCCGTCGGCCCGCTGAGCGGCGAGCATCGCCTCGAGCATGTTCTCCGGAGCCTCGTACAGCTCCGGGCGCGCGATCATCCGCGCGCGCGCCCGCGCGGTGAACTCCTCATAAGCTTTGCGCAGCTCCCCGAGCGAGCGGTCAAGCGCGCGATCGGCGGGCAGCTTGAACCAGCGCCAGTAGGGCACCGGCATCGCAAGGCGGCGCGCGGTCATCTCCAGCACCCGCGCGATGTGCAGCTGCAGCTCGTTCTCGCCCTTCTCGAGCGTGTTCAGGTCGTGGCCGAACGCCAGCGTGGAGATCACGTCGACGGTGTAGGAGGTCATCTCTCGCGTGATCTCAAGCGCCCGACCGTCAGCCGCCGCCTCGCCCAGCCGGCGGTGCAGCCGCTCCGTGGCGGTGCGGACCACATCGAAGTAGCGGTGCAGATGGTTTGTGTTGAGCGCCGTGACGACGAGCCGCCGCTGGCGCTTCCAAGCCTCGCCCTCGGCGACGAAGACCCCCGGCGAGGACCCGGGCGGGGCCATCTCCATGATCACGGTCTCCTGGTCGCGCCAGCGCCGGAAGCCCTGCGGGCGCTCGCGCAGGATCCGGTGAATCTCCTCCGCGTCGCTGATGCCGAGAATGCGCCGCCGCCCGATGTCGACGCGCACGATCGGACCGTAGCGGCGGGCCCACCTCTCTGCGGTCAGATGCAGACGGGAGGTGCGCGCGAGCTGGTGCGCATTGCCCAGCAGCGGCAGTCCTCGCGGCGCCGGCAGATCGGCGATCTCACGCAATGAGGTCGTCTCGCCACCTGGCGGAGCCTCGGTATTTGCCATCGCCATGCCGCTACTCCGGCTTGCTCGCGAAGGCGCCGACGACCATCGGCCAGCACCCGACCCGCCCGACCGGTCCGCTGTCGGCCCGCAGGCGTTCGGCGAGGGTGTCGATGTCGACGTCCTGCTCGGTGGCGATCCCGGCGGCGAGAATGGCCGGCAGCAGGCTACGGGCGAGATCGACGGTATGAGCGATCGCGTCCTCGCCGGCGGCGATCGCGACCTCGGTGTCGAGATCCGGGCTTGGCTGGAGGCCGGCCGCCGCGAACGTCGCCGGCAACCGCAGGCCCATGTCGGGCTGCGTGCCCAGTCTGGCGAAGACCTCGTGAAACCATTCGCTGAGCTGTTCAGAGGCAGGCGTCGGTGGCCAGGACACCAGTGACCTCTGTGGTCTCACCGAGCCCATCAGCAAGCACATCTCGGCGAACACGACCACCCCTCCCGGACGGACGTGGCGCGCCGCGCTTCTGAGCGCCTCCGCGGGGTCGGCCTGATACATCAGCACGAGTCGCCCAACCAGCGCGTCGAATGGGCGCCCGTCGGGCTGGACATCGCGAAAGTCCCCGACCATGAACTCGATGTTGTGAAGCTCGGACTCCTCCGCCCGCCGGCGCGCCCCAGCAACCGCCTGCTCGTCACGCTCGACCCCGACGACCGAGCCACTGGCGCCCACCAGCTCGGACAGAAGAAAACTGACATCGCCCGGACCGCAGCCGACGTCCAGCACCCGCATCCCGGGCTGGATCCCCGCACGCAGAAACAGACGGCGCGTAAACGGCTCATACAAGTCCGACTGGCGTCTCAGCCGCTCGTGCTCGTGCTCGGCGGCTGAACTCAGCGCATACCCAGGGTCTCCCGTCGCCAGCCTATCGCGAGAGTCAACTGTTGCCATTTGCCCTACCCGTTGCCCCGACGGGCACGGACTCGAGCGGGGTGCGCTCGCACAGCCGTACGCGCAGGCCCTTGGGGATCGTCGTGAAGGTGAAGCGCTCCGTGACGGGCCCGCCGCTGCTGTCCAGCTCGAGCTCGAAATTGCGGGCGATCATCGCCATCGCGGTCTTTGACTCCAGGAACGCGAGGTTGCGCCCCGGACAGAAGCGAGGACCGGCGCCGAACGCGAGGAACGTCTTCTGGTCGGGCGCCTGGCGTTCGCCGTCATCGAGCCAGCGCTCGGGGTCAAACTCCGCGCCGTGCGAGCTGCGCCCGGCATAGCGAGTCTCGAGGATCAGGCGTGTGCCCGCAGGGATGTGGGTATCGCAGATCGTGGTGTTGGCGAGCGCTTCCACGGCGATCCCGTTCGCGACGGACTTCAGGCGCATCGACTCGCGCAGCACGGCCTCGCCATAAGGGAAGCGTGAGACGAGCTCGTGATCGGTGGGGAGCCGCTCCTCGCCGAGCACCCCCGACGCCTCCTGTGCCCAGCGCGCCTGGATGTCTTTGTGCTGTGCGAGAAACCAGCTCGTCCAGGCCATCGTGTGCGCCGTGGTGTCCTCCCCCGCGATCAGCAGCGCAAACGTGTTCCCGACGATTTCCTCGTCGGTGAACGCGCGGTCTTCCTGCTGGGCGGCGAGCATCGCCTCGAGGAAGTTCTCGGGCGCCTCGAACAGCTCCGGGCGCTCGCGCATCCGAGCCCGCGCCTGCTCGATGAAGCCCGCGACCGCTTGGTTGAGTATCACCAGTGAGCGGTCGAGCCTGCGGTCGGCCGGAAGCCGGAACCAGCGCCAGTATTGAAAGGGAAAGAAGATCCTGAAGTTGAGCATGGTGAAGACCCGCTGGATGTGGCCTTGCAGCTCGTTTTCACCGCGCTCGAGCGTGTTCAGATCGTGGCCGAACGCGAGCGTCGAGGTGACGTCAACGGCATAGGAGGTGAACTCTCCAGAGAGGTCGATCGAGCGGCCGTCGCGCGCCGCCGCCGACAGCCGGCGGTGCAGCCGCTCGGTCGCGGTGCGGATGACGTGGAAGTGGCGGTGCAGGTGGTTGGAGTTCAGGGCGGTGACCGCGAGGCGGCGCTGGCGGCGCCAGTCCTCGCCCTCGACCGAGAACACGCCGGGGAACCCGATCCGCTCGAAGCTCTGCTCGATCTCGCGCCAGCGTCGAAAGCCGCTGGGGCGCTCGCGCAGGACTCGGTTGATTTCCTCGACGTCGTTGATCACGACGGTCAGCCGTCGCCCCACGTGGAACTTGAAGATCGGGCCGTAGCGATCGGCCCACCCCTCGACCACGAGGTGCGCTCGGTCGATACGCCATGTCTGTTGCAGGTTGCCCAGCAGCGGCAGCCCGGGCGGCGCAGGCAGGTCACGGATCGAGCGAGTGGCGGTAATACCGCCCCTCGATGGGCCGCCGCGCCCGTGCCTGAGCCGGTCGAGCGCGGCCAGCATCTGCAATTCGATCATCGGCCGCGAAGCTAACCGACGGCGCCCGAAAAAACATCGGCCACCTGGCCAAACCTCGAATCGTCGCCCGCTCGCGCCTCACAATTCGACTTCTGGCCCAATCTTGGAACAATTGCGCGATGTCGATCAGCCAAGGGCGAGGTGTGGGCAGGACAGCACGGTCGGCTGACATCGATCTCCCCGCGTTCGCCTCGCTGACACCGCTGATCGGACGTGAGGCTGAGCTTGGCGAGATCGCGGGTCTGCTCGGCACGACGCGGCTGTTGACGATTACCGGTATCGGCGGCGCAGGCAAGACCCGGCTCGCGCTCGAGACGGCGCTGCGCACCGGCGAGTCAGGAGAGTCGGACGTATGGGTGATTGAGCTCGCGGCGCTGGAAACGCCTGAGCGCCTCGCCGCCGCCGTACATCAGGCGGTCTGGAGCAGCGAGACAGACGGCTCGCCGCGGGCGCCCGGACACTCGGCGCTCGACGCCACCGCGCGGTATCTCGCGAACCGCGACGCGCTGCTCGTGCTCGACAATTGCGAGCACCTGGTCGATGCGGCGGCCCGTGCTGTCATCTCGCTGCTCGGACGCTGCCCGCGGCTGCGCGTGCTCGCCACAAGCCGCCAGCCGCTGGGCGTCGACGGCGAGACCGTGTGGCCGGCGCCGCCTCTGTCGCTGCCGGCGGGGGACACTGCTGACCAGCTCACCGCGGTCGGCGAATCGGAGGCGGGACGGCTGTTCGTCGACCGTGCCCGCCGCGGCCGACCGGGATTTGCGCTCACGGCCGAGAACGCCGGCCACGTAGCTTTGATCTGCCGCGAGCTCGAGGGGCTGCCACTGACGATCGAGCTCGCCGCGGCGCGTGCGCGGGTGCTCTCGCCGGTGCAGATCGCCGAGGGTCTCGCCGATCGGATGCGACTGCTCGGCGGCGGACCGCGCACCAGCAGCGAGCGACTGCGGAGCATGCGCGGCTCGCTGGACTGGAGCTACGCGCTGCTGGAGGAGCGCGAGCGCGCGCTGCTACGCCGGCTCGCGATCTCCTCGGAATGGTCGCTGGAGGCTGTAGAGGCCGTCTGCCTCGAGGGTGATACGGAGCTTGCGGCATCGCTTGACACGCTCGCCGCGCTCGCCGACAGGGGGCTGGTGAGCGCTATCGACCGCGGCTCGGAGCTCCGCTACAGGCTGCTCGAGACGATCCGCAGCTACGCGCTCGAGCACCTGCGCGGCGCGGGCGAGGAGCGAGCCGCCCGCCTGCGCCACATGCGCCACTTTCGCGCGCTCGCCACGCATGCGGACCAGTTGCTCGAGACTCCCTCCGGCCGCCGGCGGTTGGAGCGTGACGCGCCGGCGCTGTTTGCCGCACTCGAGTTCGCGCTGCACGACGATCCGCCGAGCGCCCTGGAGATGGCCTCAGACCTCGGATACTGGTGGCTGATCCACGACAGCTACGACACGGCGCGTGGGGCCTGCTCACGCGTTCTGGACGCCGCGCCGGGCGGCGACGCGCGGGCGCGGGCGCAGGTGCTGTGGGCGGCCGCGCTGCTCGCGATCCTCGACCAGGACTTCACGCAGGCGCGCGTTTACGCCGAGGAGGCATTCCCGCTCGCGCAGTCATCGGGCGACCAGCGCACGATCGGCCGCTGGATGATCATGGCCGGCAACGCGCAACGTTCGATCGACGCGAATGCCGCCGCCACGATCGGAGGCCAAGCGGTCGAGATCCTGCGCGGTGAGGGCGACACGCACGGGCTCGCGTTCGCGCTGGCGAACCTGGCGCTGACCGAAGGCATGCGCGACCGCTTCGACGCGGTCCGCGAGACCTGCGGTGAGTTCGAAGCGCTCCCCGGCGAGAAGCCGCCCTGGCTGTTGCCGTGGGTCGAGAACGCGCTCGCGTGGGCCGATGTCTGCCAGGGAGACCCGCGCTCGGCGCTGGAGCACTGCGATCGGGCGCTCGAGCTCGAGGCCGGACGCGCCACCCTCCCCTATTACATCGCGACCGCACACAGGCTGCAGGCCATGGCGCTGACCGGCGAAGCTCCGCGGGCGCGTGACGAGGGTCTCGCCGTGCTCGACGCGACCGGCCGGACGGGACTAGCGATAGCCGCCGCCGCGATCGAACGCGGCGTCGCCGGCGCCGAGCTCGCGCTGGGCGAGCTCGACGGAGCACAGGCCCGCGCCGAGCGGGGCCTCGAGAATCCGCACTACTACACAGCCGCGGAATGGCGCGAGACGCTGATTCGGATCGCGCTCGCCAGCGGCGACGCGCGGGCGGCACGCCGGCACGCGGCCGCGCTGCGCGCGTTCGGCCAGAGCACCGGCAGCGCGCGCAAGCTCGCACTCGCCGACTGGGGGCACGGCGCGGCCGCGCTGCTGTGCGGGGAACCCGAGCACGCTCACAGCTCATTGCACGCGGCGCTCTCTCGGCAGGCTGAGCAGAAGCTTGCACCCGAGGCGATCGATACGCTCGAAGCGCTCGGCGAGCTCGCGCTCGTGACGGAAGACGCGGCCCGCGCCGCACGGCTGATCGGCGGCGCCGGGTCCGCCCGGCGAGCGCGCGGCATCGTGCGCGTGCCGCCCCACCCCGAAGGCTCGCAAGCGCTCTACGCACGCGTCGAGCGGGCCCTCGGGAGCGAGCGGTGCGCGGCCGCGTTCGCCGACGGCGAAGCGCTGTCGCTGACACGTGCGATCGACTACGCGCGCCGCGGGCGCGGTCACCGTGGCCGGCCAACCCACGGTTGGGCGAGCCTCAGCCCCGTCGAGAGCGAAGTCGCGAGGCTCGCCGCCGAAGGCCTCACAAACCCCCAGATCGGCGAGCGCATATTCGTCTCGCGCGGCACCGTCAAGGCGCATGTAACACACATCTACAGAAAGCTCGGTGTCAGTAGCCGCATCCAGCTCGCCAGCGTCGCCCGAGACCGCCCCGCGCATCAGCGCGAAGACACGCCCGACGAGCCTCGCTCCCCAACACCGAGGAGCTTGCCTCCAGCCTGATCTGGCTCAGATTCGAAGCAAGCGAAGCTATGCGTTCGCGGTATTGGCCGCGGGCCGGCGTCCCCATCGAAAGTAGCCTGCCGCGCCAAGGGCATTCAGGCATACGACGCGCCAGAACAACTTGCCGCCGCGCACCTGCTCGGTCGGGCGACGCTGGATATCGCGCTCCCCGGTGGCGACAAGCCCCAGCGACACGAGGAAGACGACGGCGATCCAGAGTCGCTTGGCGGGCGAATACTCACTGAGCTTCTTCTTGGGTCTCGACATGCCCCCATCCTACCGGCCGCGCAAAACCCGCAAATTCAGAGCCATTCCAATCGTCCGCGTCGAAGACAGACCCACCGCGGGAAGATATTGCGACGCCTCCTCGCACCGGAGCCCGCTATCCACTTCGAACTCGGCAGGGCAAACCTGAGCTGCGCGTCGACCGTGCTCCAGCGAGCCGGTAGCTGATGTGCCCACACACGTTGTGAGCGGCTGAGGAGGCATCCGGGTACTCGAAGGACACGAACGAGCCCCACGGGAACTCCATCACCTCGCTGACCTCGACCCCGCGTGCCGCGAGCTCGGTCCGCGCCGCGTGCGCGTCGGCAACCGTGAGCTGCATTCCCCCTGTCGAGCCGGGCTCGGAATCCACCGTACTCAGATGTCCGGCAGATCCTCGGGCAATGGGATTTCCTGCGGGGAAAGACCGGGGCCGCCCTCATCCCAGGAGACCCACGCTCGACCATCGCGCCCGATGTGCTCTCCGGATCCACCCAGAGCAAGTAGGACAAGCGGCTCGGCGGCAGCGTTGACGAGTTGGCGACGCACCGACGGGCCGACCCGCACAAGACGATCGGGGCCAAGAATGCGCTCCACACGCTCAACGACCAGAGTGAGCTCGCCCCCGAGCACGAGATAGACCTCCTCCTGGCGATCATGCGAATGTATACGCCCTCGCTGACCGGGCTGAAGCACGATCAGGTTCATACCGAAAGACTCCACAGCTAGTTGACGACGCAGGGGTTGGAAACGCTCGTCGCTGTCGCGATCAAACGCGGCGAAGGCAATATCGAGTTGATCCATTCCGCCAGGATAAGACCACAAGCCACTACGCTCGCATCGTGACACCGGAAGAGCTTGCCAACCTCGCACACTTGCGTCGCGCCCGCGACCTGATGGACCGCGAGTACGCGAGCCCGCTCGACGTCGCCGCGCTCGCCCGCGCTGCGCTGATGTCGACCGCGCACTTCTCACGGCAGTTTCGCGCGACGTACGGGGAGACGCCCTACGCCTATCTGATGACGCGGCGAATCGAGCGGGCAAAGGCGCTGCTGCGCCTCGGCGACCTGTCGGTCACCGAGGTCTGCATGGCTGTGGGGTGTTCATCGCTCGGCTCGTTCAGCGCCCGCTTCACCGAGCTGGTTGGCGAGACACCGACGAGCTACCGGGTCCGTGACCACAGCGAGCTCGAGAGCGTGCCGGGCTGCCTCGCCAGGGACCTCACCCGCCCGAGCCGCAGACCAAGCAGGATCGAAGAAACGCAGGAGGCGCTGGCTCTCTAGTGTTTGGCACATGAATCTCACACTTTCCACGTGCTTCGTTCTCGTCCATGACCCCGACCTCGCGCTGTCCTTCTACCGTGACACGCTCGGCCTCGAGCTACGCAACGATGTCGCCCGTGAGGACTTCCGCTGGGTCACCGTAGGTGCCGCCTCCCAGCCCGGCGTGGCGATCGTCCTCACGAACTATCTCAACGGCAGCCCCGCCGACAGCGACGCACTCGCCGCTCTCCTGGCCAAGGGCGCCCTGAACGGTGTCCACTTCCACACCGACGACCTCGACGCCACCTTCGAGAAGCTGCGCGCCTCGGACACCGAGATCGTGCAGGAGCCGACCGACCAACCATGGGGCACGCGGGACTGTGCCGTGCGCGACCCCTCGGGCAATATGGTGCGCATCGACCAGCCACCCGCCGCGCGATCGTGACGCAACCGACCGGGTCCAGGGTCTAGGGTGACGGGTTCGCGCAGGACTGTCGATCAACTACTGGTTGTCAAGCCGGGTCCGCCCCGGGATGACCACTGACGCCGGCGAGGCGGTTGGCAGCCGGCCGGAGCCCTCAGCCGATCCGCTCCGCCAGCTCGACGATGATCCCCTCCGGGCCGCGGACATAGCAGAGGCGATAGCTGTCTCTGTAGCGCTCCACCTCGCCAACGAGCTCCTCGCCGCGGGCTCGCAGGCCAGCCACGACGGCATCGATATCGTCGACTGCGAATGCGACATGGCGAATGCCCGGGGTGTTCGCCGGCGCGTGCCGGTCGCCGCCACGGCCCGACGGGGCGTGAAACTTCGCCAGCTCGATCCGTCCATGGCCGTCCGGTGTCTCCATCATCGCGATCTCCGCCCGAACGCCCTCGAGCCCCACCACGCGGTCCACCCAACCGCCCTCGACAGACCCCTCGCCCTGCAGCTTTAGTCCGAGCTCGACGAAGAACGCCGTTGCGGCCGCGAGGTCGTCGACCACGATGCCCACGTGATCCATGCGTCGGATCGTCATGCGCTCGACGATAGCGACACGACGGCCCCAGCGACAGCGCCTCTCGGCTGCCGATCGGCTGGCGGGAATGCGCGCCCATTGGCCTGAAGAGAGCCAGGCGGTTCTCGCCGCCAGGCATGCTACGGCCGGTGCAACAATGAGCTGCTTGAAACATCTTTCGTCAATCTGTATACTTGTCGAGCCAGACTGGAACTGACAGTCAACCGAGACAATCCGCTGAGCATCCCAATCCAATGAGCACATCCACTCAGGCGTCCGCCGAGGACCCCACGGCCAAGGACTCGCTGCTCGACCGCATCCTCACCGACGGTGCGCTGCCGGCCAACGAGGCCGGGGAGCGGATCCTGGTAGCCGCCATGCAGCAAGTCGAGGACTTCGGTATCCGACGCTTCACAGTCGACGACGTCGCGCGCTGCGTCGGCGTCTCGCGCGTGACCATCTACCGGCACTTCCCAAAGAAGGACCGGCTGATCGAAGCCGTGGTCCTACGCGAGCTGCACAAGTTTCTCAGGGAAGTCCGGGCCGCTATCGAGCCGTGCGAGACACTCGAGGAACGCCTCGTGGAGGGGTTCGTGTTCGCCCTGACGTTCCTACGCGAGCACCGGCTACTCAACCGATTGCTGCGCACGGAGCCTGAGCTGCTGCTACCGATACTCACGGTCAAGGCTGCACCGATCCTCACCGCCGCACGCGAGTTCATCGCCGGGTTCGCCCGCCGTGAGGCCGAGCGAGGCGAACTTCCGCTCACCGAAGATGGGATCACAGGGCTCAGCGAGTTGCTGACGCGCCTCGTCATCTCCTTCGTCCTAACCCCTGACTCGGTGCTGGGACTCCAGACGCCCGCTGAGATCCGGACTTTCGCCGAGCACTACCTCGCGCCGATCCTGCATAACCCGGCTGCCTCTGCCCGCGGAAGCGCCGGATGACTCCCGCGCCCGCCACACCGGACCATGAGGTTGCGATCATCGGCGCCGGCTTGAGCGGACTCGGGATGGGCGCCGCGCTACTCCGGGCGGGCATCGAGGACTTCGTGATCTTCGAGCGCACCGACGATGTCGGCGGTACGTGGCACGCGAACACCTATCCCGGAGTCGGCGTTGACATCCCCGCCTACGCCTACCAGTTCTCCTACGAGCTCAAGCCCGACTGGTCGCGTGTATTCCCAAAGGGCGACGAGGTCAAGGCCTACATCGACGACTTCACCGCCAAGTACCGCCTCGCCTCGCATATTCGCTTCGACAGCGAGGTCACCGCGCGCACCTGGGATGAGGAAAACCACTTTTGGCGCCTGCGAATCGCCGGCGGAGAGATCACGGCACGCTTCGTCGTGAGCGCGATCGGGGCGTTCGTCGACCCCAAGCCAATCCAGATCGAGGGTCTCGATGAGTTTGCCGGCAAGATCATCCACTCCGCGCGCTGGGATCACAGCTACGACCTCGCCGACAAGCGCGTCGCGGTGATTGGCACTGGCGCCAGCGCCGTGCAGATCGTTCCCGCGATCGCCCGCGAAGTCGCACAGCTCGACGTTTACCAGCGCACCGCAATCTGGGTCTCGCCCAAGTTCGACCCCGCGATCCCCGAGCAGGTCAAGCGGCTGTTCGCGCGCATCCCCGCCACCGAGCGCCTGGCACGCCTGCTCGCAAGCGCGATCGCCGAGTTGATCATCGTCTTCATGGTCGTCAACTACCGGCGCTTCCCCTTCGTCACGCGCTGGGCCGAACGCAACAACAGACGCTGGGTCGCCAAGTCCGTGGGCAACCCCGAACTGC
This sequence comes from uncultured Solirubrobacterales bacterium, assembly GCA_963831725.1. GTDB lineage: Bacteria > Actinomycetota > Thermoleophilia > Solirubrobacterales > Solirubrobacteraceae > Palsa-744. The sequence goes on along the minus strand of CAWHRF010000004.1, from coordinate 505,880 downwards.
GCCGCAAGCTCACACCGGACTACGGCCTCGGATGCAAGCGCCCGAGCGTCTCCAACCACTACCTGCGCGTGTTCAACCGCGAGAACGTAAAGCTCATCACCGATCCGATTCAGCGCATCACCCCAAACGGGATCAGGACTGCAAACAGCGGTGAGCGGCCGGTCGATGCGATCGTGCTGGCGACCGGCTTTCGGATGGCATCGGACCCAGAGAACTACCGTCGCACTCCGGTCAGCGGGCGCGACGGCTTCGATCTGGCGACACACTACGCCGAGAACCGCCTGAAGTCATATGAGGGCATCAGCATGCCCGGACTGCCCAACCACTTCATGATCTTCGGACCGTATGGCTGGACCGGCGCGTCCTGGCATGTGCTCGTCCAGACCGCCTCTCGGCACATCACGCGCGTGATCCAGGAGTCCCGACGACGAGGCGCTACAGATGTAGAAATCACTCCGCAGGCCGTCGATCGCTTTCACGAGTTCGTGCAGGAGCGCATGGCGGGATCGCTGTGGCTCACAGGTAACTGCGGCTCCGCCAACAGTTACTACTTCGACCACCACGGAGACGTGCCGTTCCTGCGGCCCACCTCCGGTCGCCAAGCACAGCGCGCAAGCCGCAGCTTCCCGCTCGAGGACTACCGCTATCGGAGCCTCGCCGGAACCCAACCCCAGACCCGTCGCACCGAGGAGGCAGTCGCATCGTGACGAACGTTTCCACGCAACCCCTCTCCCCTCCCGACATCATCGGGGACAGCGAGCTGGTCGGCAGCGCGCCGCCTTCCCCCGCCGGCCCGATCGAGCCCGCGGAGCTGGTCCAACTGCCCCGTCCACCGGCGATCCGCTGGCCCAGGCCGGTGCAGGTGCTGTGGTTCGGCCAGCAACAGACGAACTTTGTGTTCCACCACCGCAGGAAGCTGGGAGAGGTCTGGAGCGCACGGGGCTACGTCCGGGGCAGCTCCGCTGTCACCTGCCACCCCGACCACGTACGCTCGCTGTTCACCGCGCGCCCCCAGCTGGCGCCGACGCTCGCGGAGGAGTCTCCACTGCGTCCCGTGCTCGGCCCCAGCTCGGTGCTGACGTCCAACGAACCGCGTCATCTGCGCCAGCGCAAGCTGCTGCTGCCACCGTTTCACGGCGAGGCAATCGCGAGGTACGAAGAGATGATCACGCATGCGGCCGAGCGGGAGATCGCGCGCTGGCCCATCGGCAGTCCGTTCGCCCTGGCACCGCGGATGCAGGCAATCACGCTCGACGTGATCATGGCCGGGATCTTCGGCATCGAGGGGCGACCCCAGGCGGGAACACTGGAGCACTCGCTGCGCAATGTGATCAAGTGGCTCTTGCGGAGCTCCACACTGCCGGGCGCGAAGCTCGCCGAGCTGATGAATATCGGTCGCACCGAGCCTTTCGGGCTCACCTGGGCAGCTCTGCTCATACCCGATCGCTACGTGTACGCGATCATCGCCAAGCGCCGCCGCGAGACCGACCTCGAGGAGCGCACCGACATCATGTCGCTCATCATGCGCGCCCGCACCGAGGAGGGACAGACGCTGACCGACCGCGAACTGCGCGACGAGCTCATGACGCTCGTGCTCGCCGGGCACGAGACCACCGCGAACCAGCTCGCGTGGACATGGGAGCGGCTCGTCCGCACACCCGCCGCCCACGAGCGCCTACGCGACGCCGTGCGCTCAGAGGAGGACGCCACCGAGCAGGTGGAAGCGACAATCGTCGAGGCCATGCGCTCGCGTCCGGTGATCCCGATCACCGGACGGCGCGTCACAGTCCCCTGGCGCCTGGGCCCCTACGGCATCCCCGCGGATACCGCAATCGCGATCAGCATATTGCTGGTCCACCATCGCGAGGATCTCTACCCTGACCCCTCCGCGTTCAAGCCCGAGCGCTGGCTAGGCCGCAAGCCCGGCGCCTATGAGTGGCTGCCATTCGGCGGCGGCACCCGCCGCTGCCTGGGGGCAGCGCTCGCGATGGCCGAGCAGCGCATCGTGCTGCGCGAGATGGCTCGTCGCCTAGACATCGAGGCCGACGACCTCAAGCCCGAGCGGCCCGTCCATCGCAACGTCACAATGATCCCGGCGCGCGGTGGACGTGTGCGGATCCGCTCACGCCGAGCCTGACAACCCCCAGGGTTGCCCCCCAGGCTTGTCATCCACGAAGAACGGCCGTAAGGCAAGCACTTTTTCCGACTCGCGGTAGGATCGGCACGATGAGCGTCGAGCAAGCTCTGAGCGTTAGGGAGATGCGGCTCGATGAGTTGGGTGTGCGAATCGATTACCTCCACGACTCCTCGGATGAGCATCTTCGCGTGCTCGGCGTCGACCAGGCGCGCCTGCCGACGCGAGAAGCCTGGCGACAACATTACGCAGAGGCCTACGTGCGTCCGACGCGCGAGCGGGAGAACTACTCGCTGGTTTGGGAGCTGGACGGCGAAGTCGTCGGGTTTAGCTCAGTTGACCGTATCGCCTTCGGCAACGAGGCGTTTATGCACCTTCACATGCTGAACGCGACGCAGCGAGAAGAAGGACTCGGAACAATGTTCGTGCGGAACTCGGTTGCGTCTATTTCCGGGTTCTCGAGTTGGACCGACTCTTTAGCGAACCGAACGCGTTCAACTCGGCGCCGAATGTCACCGGACTCAGGCTCGGACGGGTCGCGGATCGCCCGCTCGATCTGCGCCTCGTCGAGTCGCGCGCCGACGTGAGTCAGGTTCATCCAGCACGCACGTATGCTGGACGCAAGTCCACCCACCAGCAGGTTGCCGCTTGGCGTGAGAGCGAGCGCAGCGTCAGGCGTTGGCGTGGCTGCTGCTCGTCGTCCGTTGCACGAGTGTCGGAGCGGTCGATTGACGCGCTCGCTTTTGCGCTAAGGCGCGGCGGCGGCGCTCTTCGGGTCGACCAGGATCTTCGCGTGGGTCTCGGGATCTCCGAGCGCCTCGAAGGCCCCGTCGACGCCGTCGAGTCCCACGGTGCCGGTGACAAGAGGACCGGGGTTCACCTTTCCCTCGGCGAGCATGTGAAGCGTGTCGCGGAACTCGACGGGGGTGTAACCGAGGACGAAGCGCAGGTCGATTTCCTTGTTGATCGCCATCGCCGGCCTGATCTTGTCCGTACCCATACACACGCCGACGACGACCACGCGGGAGAACAGAGGCGCACTCGCGATCACCTGGTCGAGCACCCCGGGCACGCCAACGCATTCAAAGATCACGGGGCTCTTGGGCTTGGCCAGGCCGAGCGCTTCCGCCGCGCGCCAGGTGTGATGCCAGGGAATCGGCAGCCGCTGCATCTTGCCCATACCGTCAACTGCGAGGTTGAGGGCGGCGGGAACCGCTGTGAGGTGCCCGTGCTTCTCGGCTGAGGCGTGGGGCAATTCGTGTGCTGGGTCGACGACGACGTCAGCGCCGCATGCCCTCGCCAACGCGCGACGCCCCGCGGAGAAGTCGCTCGCGATCACGGTGCGCACGCCGTGTGCCTTGAGCATGCAGATCACCGACAGGCCGATTGGACCGCAGCCGATGACGACCGCGACGGTGCGCTTCTTGACCTCACCTCGGCGTACAGCGTGCCAGCCGACAGCCATCGGCTCGGTCAACACGGCGACTCCAGGCGCGAGGCCATTGGGCACGGGAACGGTGAGAGACTCCTGCACGAGCATCTGCTCCGAATAGGCACCGGGAGCCGCCACCGACAGGCCGGTGGCGTGGATGTCCTTTCCGACACGCAGTAGAGGCAACGAGACCACCGTCGTCCCCGTCGGCACCGACCGCCGACAGGAGGGGCCGTGTTCGACGATCTCACCGCAGAACTCGTGCCCCATGACGACGTCCTGATCGGAGCGCATGAAGTCCGCATAGCCGGTCTCCAGAGCCACGTCTGCCATCTCGTTGCAGTGATGGCGAGCATGAAGGTCCGATCCGCAGATGCCACAGCGAAGGACATCGATCAATACCTGCCCTCTTTCGGGAGTCGGCGTCGGCAGATCGACGACCGTCAACTGGCCTCCTTTACAGTTCACGGCCTTCATCGGGCACTCGCGACGATCGATCCGGCGAGCACGCGCAAGAGCTCGACCCAGTCCGACCCGGGAAGGTCGGGCTCGACGGCCCGCTGCACCCCGGTGCCGAGTCCGAGCGCGAGGATGATGATGCTCAGCGCCTCGGGGTCGATCGGGAAGTCCTCGCCGAGCCGCGCAGCGATCACTTCGGCCCAGCCCACGCGAAGGCGCGCGTGGCGAGCGGCAGTGGCGGCCTTGTAGGTGTCGTCGTGAGCACTGAATGCCGCGAGCTCTATCTCAAAGCGCGTCCACCGCGGTTCGCCGATGGTGTCCTGCGCCCACGCAGCGAGCGCGTCAAACCACTCATCGAGGCTGTCTGTCTCCTCAAGCGAATGTCTGAGATCGCGCGCCATGCGCTCGTACAGCTCATCGATCACTGCGATCCCCATCGCGGTCTTGCTGGGGAAGTTGGAGTAGACCGCGCCGCGGGTGAACCCCGCGTCCTCGCCGATCTGCTCGAGGGAGGTGACCTGGAAGCCGTCGCGCAGAAACAGGCGGGTGGCCGCGTCGACGATCAGCCCTCGGGTTCGCGCCTGGGACTCTGCACGTGTCAAACGGGTCATCGTGCGAACGCGTAGTCGTCGAGGTCGAAGCGGGCGCTGCGCCAGGCCGCCTCGAGCGAGAGGCTTGCCCGGAACGGCGCGTCGCCGTGCTTGTCGAAGTAGTAGCTGTTCGCGTTCGAGCAGGCGCCCCGGAAGAAGACCTGGTTGTGGCGGCGCCCGAGCATCGACTCGAAGTAGCGACGGTTGGCCTCGGGCGTGATCTCCACGCGCGTGGCGCCTTCGCTGCGCGCCCGCTTCAGGCAGCGCACGATGTGGCGCATCTGGGTCTCGATCAGACCGAAGTAGGACTGGCCGTTGAACCCGTAGGGACCGAGGATCGAGAACGAGTTCGGAAAGCCGGGGACGCTCACGCCCTCATAGGCCTGCAGCCGGTTGGCATCCCACCACTCCTCGAGGTCAACACCACCCGCTCCCAGCATCTCGAATGCCGGCAGGTTTCCCGAGTCGAACACCTTGAACCCGGTTGCAAGGACGAGCACGTCGAGAGGATGCTCGACCCCGTCGCTCGTGCGAACGCCCGTCTCGGCGATCGCCTCAATGGAGGTGGTTTCGAGCAGCACGTTCTCCCGGTTGAAGACGGGGATGTACTCATTGGAGAAGCTCGGGCGCTTGCACCCGAGGGAGTACTTAGGCGTGAGCTTCTCGCGCACGACGGGATCCTTGACCTCGCGGAGCATTTTGCGAGCGGTGGCTTCGCCGCGGGCGGTGAGACTCGGGAACTGGCCGGCGAAGTGCGCGGCGAGCACGAAGGTGACCTCCACGAAGGCCTGACTGGCCCAGCGTGTGGCGAGCTCGGCGCCGGGCACCGAGCGCAGCGCCCGGCGCACGCGTGGGCTCATCGGGGCGTCGAGCTTGGGTAGGCACCAAATGGGAGTGCGCTGGAAGACGGTGACCTGCTCGACTTCAGGGGCGATCGCGGGGATGAGCTGGATCGCCGAGGCACCCGTGCCGATCACCCCGACGCGCTTGCCGCGCAGGTCGACCGAGTGATCCCAGCGCGCCGTGTGCATGGTCGTGCCGGCGAAGGAGTCGAGGCCCTCGATCTCGGGCGGTTTGGGCTGGCTGAACACGCCTGTCGCGCCGACCACGTATCGCGCGGTGATCTGCTCGTCGTTCGCGGTCTGGATGTGCCACGCGTGGGCGTCCTCGTCGAACCTCGCCCCGACCACCTTGGTGTTCAGCTGGATGCGATCGCGCACCCCGTACTTGTCCACGCAGTGCTCCGCGTAGGCCTTGAGCTCCGTCCCCGGCGCGTACACGCGCGACCAGTCGCTGCGCTTCTCGAAGGAGAACTGGTAGCTGAAGGACGGGATGTCGACCGCTATCCCCGGGTAGGTGTTCCAATGCCAGGCGCCCCCGACACCGTCCCCGGCCTCGAGCACGACGAAGTCGCGGAAGCCGGCCTGGTCGAGCTTGATCGCCGCCCCGATGCCCGAGAAGCCGGCACCGATCACGACGACCTCGTGGTCCATTGCGATATCCGAAGTATCCATATGCTCAAGATATCGAGAACGCTCGCCGAGTGCCGCGGCGACGCCGGCCACGAGCGCCCACCTGGAAGGGCCGCGGTAGTTTCCGCTCACGCGTATCTCCCGACCACGATTGAAGGTCGGCGCGATCTGATCGCGTGCATCTACGTGGGTTCCGTCGATCGCGAGGTTTTCGTGTTCTTCGGCCGTCATCGCAGCGACAAGCGCGAAACGAAACGCGCGGCTGCCGACCTAACGAAGCTCCTCCGCCGATGGGCTCGCATCCGCGTTGGAGGAGGCATCTCTGCACAGGCACACGCCGCTTGCGCTCCGGACGATGTCCGAGCACGTCGGTTCAGGCTCCGCCCACGCCCGGTCGCGCGGGCGAAGCACAAGTGCTTACCTCGTCGTGTTTCTCACTTGCAGCTCGTCCCAAGCACAAGTCTTGCTGGCCAGTCTGAGGCAGTATGAGAGTGCCACACGTTCGTGAAAGCAGCAGCGACGCCTTGGGTTGATCCGTCGCCGGGCCCTCGCGAGCATGTCCAGCAACGATGGTGCGTGCGGCCAAGCGGCGGCGCGGTCGTGTTAGTCAGCTATCTGTACCGTGTCAGCACCTCGCAGATGCGGTCAGTGCCCCAGCCGATCTCCTGCGCCGGTACGCGCTCGTCCGCCGCGTGAATGAGGCTCGTGAACTTCATCTCCGCGGGAAGGCGCATCGGTAGAAAGCCGTAGGTCTGGATTCCAAGCCGGGCGAAGAACCGACCGTCGGTGAAGCCTGGCGTGAGCATCGGCAACGGCACGGCATCGGGGTCGGCGGTGGTGAGCACGTCGCTCAGCAGCCCCATCAGGGACAGATCCGCCCGAGCGGATCCCGGCTCATAGCTCGTTACCTCCAGCTCGAGATCGTCGTCATCGACCAGCTCACGCAGCTCTCGGAAGAGATCGTCCGCCGTCTGCCCGGGAAGCAGGCGTCCGTCGAGCTCGAGCTGCAACTCACTCGGGATCACGTTGACCTTGGCGCCGCCTCGCACGACGGTGGCGTTGACTGTGTTGTGGAACATCGGATCCAGCGTCTGGCCCGCCTCGCCGAGCATGTCGAGCGTGGCGTCGGTGCGCTCGGGGTCCAGCAGCCCGTCGGCCAGCTCTCGCCCGCCGGCTGGTAGCGCCGCCGCCGCCGCCTCGATCATCGACCGCGGGATCTGGGTGACGTGCACCGGGAGTCGCCGTGCATCCAGCGCGCCCAGCAACCGAGCAAGCTTTGCCATCGCGCCGCCGCGCATCGGGATCGAGCCGTGCCCGCCGGGCCCCCGGATCGTTGCGCGCGACCAGCACGGCTGCTTCTCACCCACCTGAATCGGGTAAGTGCTCAGACCCGCCAGCTCGGTGCGCGCGCCACCAAACTCACCGAGCGCGTGCCTCACACCCTTGAACAGCTCAGGGTGCTCCTCAACCACAAAGCGCGCGCCGAAGGCCCCCAGATTCTCCTCATCCGCGAGCACGCACAGCAGCACGTCGCCCGGTGGAGGCTCTGCGGACTCGGCGAGCCTCAGGATCGCCCCGAGCATCATCGCCACACCGCCCTTCATGTCCAGGGCGCCTCGGCCCCAAATCTCGCCGTCGATCAGCTCGCCGCCGAACGGATCGTGGCGCCAGCTCTGACCGTCGGTCGTGACGACGTCGACGTGACCCTGGAGAAGGAGCGGCGGCGCGACACCCCGACCGGGCAGCCGCGCCAGCAGGTTCGGCCGTACCGTGTCCTTGGCCAGGATTCTCGTCTCAAGGCCAGCTCCGTCGCAGAGATCCTTGATCCACTCGACGCACTGAGCCTCGTTGCCGGGTGGATTGGTCGTGTCGAACCGGATCAGCTGGCGCAACAGCTCGACAGGATCGCGCGGCACGACGCCGGACCATACCGAAAGCAGACGTATCGACACGAGACGCATCTAACAATGGTCTCGGTCTGGGAGCTGCACGCGTTCGCGAGCTTTTGATCGGCGACGGCGATGCCATGGGTAGACTGCGGTCGTGAGCTTGACCGCCGCCATCCAGGGTCGCTACCTGAAGCTTCACCAGCAGCTCTACGAGCGCAGCGACGGAAGGGTGGGCCACAAGATGATCGGGGTGCCCACATTGCTGCTGCGCAGCACCGGCCGGCGCAGCCGGGCTCAGCGCTGCAACGCGCTCGTCTACGCGATGGATGGCGCGGACTACGTCCTCGTCGCCTCCAACGGTGGTGCGGACCGCTCGCCGGGATGGTTCTTCAACATACGCGATCAGCCCGCGGTCGAGGTTCAAGTCGCCCGCAGGAAGAGTCCCGGGACCGCGCGCGTCCTGGAGTCGGGAGACGAGGACTACGATCGCCTGTGGCGGCTCGTGAACGAGAAGAACCACGGGCGCTACGACGCGTATCAGGCAGGGACATCACGCCCGATCCCGCTGGTGGTTGTCAGGCCTGGGTGAGATGCCGGGCTCGGGTTTCCCCAGCCTTGGGAGACCGGCCTCGAGCGGCACGCCGAGACCGTCCTCCCGACCGGGTGCGTAGCGAGGTGAGCGAAGGACGCCCAGGCCGTGTCGAGCAAGCAGTGCTCGCACCTCGCGTCATAGCGCCTTATGATCGCTGTCGTGAGCGGCACGCGGCCGAATGTCTTCGCCGAGAGGTTCAGCAGGGAGCGCTCCGGCCTGCGGGCCGAGCCGGTCGTGAGAGCCGCGGGGGGCGAGCTGCTCGGCGGGACGCTGTACGAGCTGGCTCCGCGCTACGAGGGTGTCCCGCTGCACATCCACCACGGAATGGAGGAGCTGGTCATCGTGATCTCCGGCCGGCCGACGCTACGAACGCTTGAGGGCGAGTCCGCGCTCGCGCCCGGGGACATCGTCGCCTTCCCCCGGGGCCGCCGGGGGGGCCACACGCTGGCTAATCGAACCGACGAGCCGGTGCGGTACCTGATGGTGTCCAATAAGGTGATGCCCGAGCTGGTGGAGTATCCCGAGGATGGCACGATCCGTACCCTGACCCGAGGCCGGTTCGACCCGCCCAAGGCAGACGAAGACCCAGCCGACCGCCTGAACTTGCGGTTCATGCGCTCAGACGCCGAAGAGCAGTAGCTCGGCCACCCCACCATGGGGACGCCTTGAGGTGCGTCGCGTGGCCGAAGGTATCATCTCGGCGGTCTCGCAATTCGCCCTACGCAGGCGTCCACTCGTCCCCGTGGGACGCGCCTGCTTCACGCTGGATGCGAGGGTGTTGGCCCATACCGCTCAAGGCGGTCCATGTGCGCCACAAGCGACCGCGCGCGAGAGCAGTAGCTCGCGCTCGCGCTGGTTGTCGCACAGGTCTGCTGCGCGCTCGAACTCCTCGCGGGCCTCCGCCAGCCGACCCAGGCGCACGAGGACGTCGCCGCGTACGCTGGGCAGTAGGTGGTAGCCATGCAACGCGGGATCTTCGGCGAGCGAATCGACGAGCTCGAGCCCGGACTCGGGGCCGAAAGCCATCGTCACGGCCACAGCGCGGTTGAGCTCCACGACCGGGGAGCCGGTGAGGGCCGCCAGGCCGTCGTACAGCGCGACGATCCGCGGCCAGTCGGTTTCCTCGACGCTCCGGGCCCGCGCGTGGCAGGCGGCGATCGCGGCCTGCAGCGTGTACGGACCCAGCGTGCCGCTGAGCTTCTCGGCGCGCCGCAACCCGGCGAGACCGCGCTGCACGAGCAGGTGGTCCCAGCGCGCTCGGTCCTGATCGGCGAGCAGTACCAGCTCCCCGTGCGGACCGACCCGCGTCCGCAGCCGCGAGGCCTGGAGCTCCGTCAGGGCCAGGAGGCCGTGCACCTCGGCCTCGCGGGGCATCAGCGCGGCCAGGATCCTTCCCAGGCGTAGCGCGTCCGCGCACAGCACCGGGCGGATCAAGTGCTCGCCGGTGCTCGCCGCGTAGCCCTCGTTGAACACGAGGTAGATCACCTCGAGCACGGCAGACAGGCGCTCGGCCAGCTCGTCGCGACTGGGGAGCACAAACGGCACGTGTGCCTCGGCAAGCGTGCGCTTGGCACGGACGATACGCTGCGCGACCGTCCCTTCGGAGACGAGGAACGCCCGCGCGATCTCCGGCGTCGACAGACCGCCCAGTAGGCGTAGTGTGAGCGTGACCCGCGCCTGTCGGGACAAGACCGGATGGCACGTCATGAAGATCAGGCGCAGCACATCGTCCTGCACGTCTTCGACCTGCGCGGCGAGGTCGGGCCGATCGAGCTGTTGGAGGATTTCCAGCTCTCGCCCGATCAGCTCCCGCTTACGCTCGAGCACGACACGCCGGCGCAGCGCATCGATGCCCCGGCGCTTGGCGGTGGCCATCAGCCATGCGCCCGGCTTGTCGGGGATCCCCGACTCAGGCCACTGCTCGAGCGCGGCGACAAGCGCGTCCTGGGCCAGATCCTCGGCCACCGCCACGTCGCGCACGATGCGAGTCAGCCCGGCTATCAACCGGGCCGACTCGATCCGCCAGACAGCGTCGATCGCACGATGGGTGGCCGACGGGCTCACGCGCCTAATTCTGGGCTGCCTGCTCGCGCAGCCGCTCGTTGGCCGCGCGCAGCTCCGGCGTCAGTTGCTCACCGAAGTCCTCGGCCTCGAAGATCTGGCGCAGCTCGATCTCGACACCGCCGTCAAACGGCGCTCGCTTGAGCCACTCGATCGCCTCCTCGCGCGACGCGCACTCCCAGACCCAGTAGCCCGCAACCAGCTCCTTGGTCTCGGTGAAGGGACCGTCGATGACGGTGCGCTCGCTGCCGTCGAAGCGGACCTTCGCGCCCCTGGAGGTCGGGTGCAGGCCCTCGCCGGCCAGCATCACGCCTGACCTGGCCAGCTCTTCGTTGTACTTCGTCATCTCCCCCAGGGCCTCTGTGCTGGGCATCACGCCCGCCTCGGACTCGGGACTCCCGGGGACCAGAACCATGAAACGCATATCTATCTCCTTGTGGTTGGATGGAGTGGCTTCTACCCGCACGTCGAACAAGGTCGGCCGAAATCGACACGGCCGTCATTTTCCTGGCTGATATCCGCCGCGAGACCACGCTGGACACGAGCTCGGCCTCTTGGATCGCGATGTGGACCATGAAGCGGTTTGGGGTGGCGCCGTGCCTGTCGTTCTCGCCGGGCTCGAAGAACACGCGCTCCGGTGAACCAGTCGCTCGGCCCGGTCGCAGTCTCCACGGAGTCTTTGGCGATCCGCATGTCGTGTCTCCTCGTATGCGTGGCCCGATAGTGCGAATACAGTCGGGTGTGTAGCTCAGCATCCCGCCTAAGCTATGCCCCGATCGAACAAGGACACCCACGCGCAGAGAAGCTTTAGCTCGCCGGTGTGCCAGCCAACGCTCAGCTCGCCACGATCGCGGTCGCGCGATAAGGGTGCAAGCCGCGACGTCGCGCCGGCCCGACGCGCTTCCAGGCTTGCGCGATAGGAGCCGTGAGCATGGTCGTGCCTGGGGTCAACGCGCGGAACGCGTATGCCACGACAGGCAGCGTAGAGGCCCCGCCGCTCGGGCAGAGCGCTACGCGCCGCAGCACACTAGGGTCCGACGAGCGAACAGCGGCCCAAGGGAAAACACGCGGGGGCGACTTCGTGCCCGCCGGCCAAGAGAGATACTTCTCGGCCTCCACCAACTCCACATAGACGACCGCGCCCACCCTGACCGTGAGCGTAGCGCCACTCTCCAGCGCGACACCAGACAAGAATGTCGCAGGAGACCCCACACAACCATTGGGACCCTCCCCCGAGAAAGCGCCTGAGCGCCCACAGGCCACGAGCACAACAGCACAGAGCACAGCACCAAGAAGAGCACTCGGACACCTCACTATCCACCTATACGTCGATCGCCCGATGACGGGACAAAGCCACCGACAATACGCGTGACCCCGAAGGCGTGGAGGTGGCGGTATTCCCATGGATTGATCGGGCGTTGCATGCCGGGTCGCGAGGGAGATGCCCACCTTCGACGAAGACCTTTCCGAGCGGCGTTGTCGCTGGCTGCGTTCATCGGGGGCGTCTCGCTCATGTTCGCTTCAGGAACCTCAAATAGAACGCCGCGAACATCAGGACAGTTCCGACGTTTACCATCAGACGCTCCAAGAACCGATGCCTGAAGAACAAGACGTCCACGCCGACCACGACGACTACCAGCGCGAGCACGTAAAGCACGACGCCTGTGTGCTTTCCCATCGTTCCACCCTACTGCTCGAGGATCGCGTCGCGGCCCCGGATGACGCCGCCGGCGTCGGCATGCTGGGCGCTTCCCACACAACAACATCATCGGCGAATAGCTCCCGACCCCGGCAAACAGCCGCTCCTGAGAGTTTCATGAGCCGCGTGGGTCATTGACAGACCGGTACGCCAAATAAGGGCTACGTACCGGTGCCTACTGGCTTTTGCGTAGCGCGACAGGCCGAGTTGGCACTGGAGTTGCTTGGCGGAGATCCCCGGATGCCGCCAGACCAGGGCTTTCGCTCGCTGCGACCTGACGTATGTCATAGCGTACGCGCGTATGTTAGTCCGAATCGCCCGCTCTGGCTACCGCTCGCTGGCGAAAGCAGTAGCACTGGGGTGTACCGCGCGGCTGTGGTCAGCCCTAGCCACACGCCGGAATGGGTGAGCTGGAGCACCAACACCGCCTGCGCCACCGTCTCCGTCCACGAACCTACGAGACTGATCGTCTGGCCCGCGACCAAGCGCCGAAAGTTGGGGGCCGCAAACGCCGCCAGCGGCCGGACCGGCGGCGGCTGCGGCTCAGTGTCCATGGGGCATCGATGGAGGCTCGCCGGGTGCACGCCCGAACCCTCGGTTCGGCGGGTGCGGCGCCGCCGATACGGTGCTCCGCGTTGGGTTCACGTATTGCTCGACGCTTTGATGTGCGGCCACGGCTACGCTACCGGTTAGTAGTGCCGGCAGCAGCGGCATCCACAGCCGCAAGTGGGCGAGCAGCAGTGCTCCGGCGAGAGCTCCGAGGATCGTTCCTCCGAGCACCAGTGTCAGCCGATGCCGCTCGGTTCGTGTCGCCGACCAGTGCGCGGCATCGCCGACCAGCACCGTCCAGGTCGCTGTCACGGCTGTGGTGAAGACAGCATGCACGCCGAGGGCCACCGCGGTTGCGGTCTGGATGCCCATCGCGAACGCTGAGATCCCGAGTAGGACCATGAGCGTGGAGCCGGGGTGGCCCCCAACTGCTAGCCAGAGGATCCAGAACACCAGTTGCACCAGCGCGCAAGCAATCAGGCCGGCCGTTACTCGGGCGGGCCAAAGCACGCCGGGGTCTTCGCGAGGCATCGCCGATGCCGTCGCCCAGGCGCCTAGCCCGAACGCGCACAGGGCGAGCGCCGCGTGCAAAGACAACTCCGACTGGTGCGAGAACAATCCCGCGGCGAGGAACACCACGTTGCCGGTCATAAACGCGGAGAACACCTTCCCCACCGCCAGCCAACTCAGAACATCGATCCGGCCGCGAACGCGAGGACTCCCAGCAGTACGTCTCGGATGCGGTGAGCACGCCAGCCTGCCGCGGTCGCTGTCTGGCCGAACAGTTGTGCTGCAGGCAAGCTGGACATGGCTGTGATTCCCTGGCTGGTTGCCGGCGCGGACGGCGCCGGCAACCAGCCAGGGAACGGTTAGGCGACGACGCCCGGCTTGCTGCGTGGCAGGCCGGCGATCACGTCGTCGTCGAGGTTGAGGTGGGCCTTGACCAGCTCAGGCGGCAGTACGCCCATCCACTGGCTCAGCGAAACGTCGGCGAAACGATCGGAGCGGAACATCTCCAGGAACGTGAGCGTCTCATCGCTCGTGTTCTGGACGTAGTGGCCCATGGCGAAGGGCACGGCCCCAACGTCGCCGGCCTGGTAGTCGAACGTGCGGGACTTGCCTCCGGAAGCGAACACCGTCATCCGCCCCTGGCCCTTCAGGTAGTACTGCCACTCGTCAGCGTTGGGGTGCCAGTGCAGCTCGCGCATCCCGCCCGGCTCGATCTCGACCAGCGCCGCAGCGATCCTCTCGGAGACCGTGAAGTTGCGCGAGTCGGTGATCCGGATCCGCCCGCCTGGGGTCTCGGTGGGCTCCTGGGCGTGCATGTGCCACGTGTAGGACCGTGGCGGCTGGGTGGCCGGGGAGGGCGGCGCATCGTCGACCAGCGCCGGCGGCAGATCGCCGGCGAACATGTATCGGGTGTGGCCGATGTCGGTCGGCAACGCGTCGAAGGCGGACTCGGCCACCCCGAAGTTCTTCGCCAGCACGTCTCGCGGGGTATGGTTGAACCAGTCGGTGATCAGGAACGTCTCGTTCTCTGAGAAGTCCCCGCTGTCGAACACCAGCAGGAACTCGACGCCGTCATGGAGCGCCTGGATCGAGTGCGGCAACCCAGCCGGGAAGTACCACAGGTCGCCGACCCCGACGTCGTCGATGAACAACCGGCCCTCCTCGTCGAGGATGCTGACGCGGCAGCCGCCGGCAATCACGTAGGCCCACTCGGCCTCCTTGTGCCAGTGCAGCTCGCGGATGCCGCCCGGCTTCAGGCGCATATTCACGCCCGAGATCTCCGTGCTGATCGGTAGCTCGCGGGTCGTCGTCTCGCGGGCCCAGCCGCCGCTGAGCACGCGGTTGTGCGACAGCGCGAACGGCCACTTCAGATTCGGCACCGTGCCGGCGTCGCTCTCCGGCGCGATCAGGACGTCCGGGTTCTGCCGCTCGATGACAATGTTGCGTGGGCCGAGGATGGTCCCGCCGCGACCGTCAACGACGGGCTGGGGGTCTGTGGCGGTGGAAGACATGGCGTCAGCTCCTTTGTGTGGGTTCAGGGACGAGCCACAACCTGTCTCCAACCGACCGCCGGGGCGACTAGGCCAACGCCCGTCCAGTCTTTGGCCGGCCGCTACCCGCCTCCGAACACGCGCAAACCCCTTAGCCAAGTCCTCGCTCTCGCAGGAGTGCCCGGACTGCCATCCTCGGCCGGCGCCACCCCGACCGGGTTCTGCAGCCAGCGCGGTCAGGGGCACCACCCTAGAGGTGGCCCTGCCTGTCGCGATCGCGGCGGACCTACCCGAAGATTCGGGCTAACCCCCACTCGTCTCTCGCGCTGTCGTGGTGCGCGGACAGGATGCCTGGCTGGACTCAACTGGTCCTCGCAACACCTTGATCTTGGAGGTGCTGATGGGCAGGCCAGCTGGGTGGATGAGGGAGTTGACGGGCAGGGCGCCGATGAAGTCGCCGGGGCATCCGACGCATCGTCGGGAAGTCGAGCGCTGGGCTGCATAATCCCCGGATGCGGATCGACCGCCTGGCCTCCTCCGGGCCGACGTTCTCCTTCGAGTTCTTCCCGCCCAAGACGGAGGCGGGGGAGGAGAACCTGCGCACGGCGCTCGCCGAGCTGCGCGGCCTGGACCCGTCGTTCGTGTCCGTCACCTACGGCGCTGGCGGCTCCACCAAGGGCAAAACGGTCGAGATCGTCAAGCGCATCCGCGAGCAGTACGGGCTGGAGGCGATGGCGCACTTCACCTGCGTGGGCGCCACCGTGGCGGAACTGCGCGCCACGCTCGACGAGATGCAGAGCGCGGGCATCGACAACGTGCTCGCGCTGCGCGGCGACCCGCCCGCGGGCCAGGAGCAATGGCGCAAAACGGAGGGCGGCTTGGAGTACTCGCGCGAGCTGGTGGAACTGATCGCCGCTGACTACCACTTTGCGATCGGCGGCGCCTGCTTCCCCGAGACGCACATCCACGCAGTCAGCCCCGAGGAGGACCTGGAACATCTCGCGGAGAAGGTGGCCGCGGGCGTGCAGTTCCTAATCACACAGTTGTTCTTCGACAACGCCCTCTACTTCGACTTCGTCCAGCGCGCACGCGCGGCGGGCGTGAACGTGCCGATCATCCCCGGCATCATGCCCATAACGCAAGTGGGGCAGGTCGAGCGCATGGCCAAGCTCTGCGGGGCCTCCATTCCCGACGGCCTGCGTCGCGAGCTGCACGCGCGCGGCGAGGACCCCGAGGCGGTGCTCGACTTCGGCGTCGCCTACGCCACGCTGCAGTGCGCGGAGCTGCTGCGCGAGGGCGTGCCCGGCATCCACTTCATCACGCTCAACCGCTCCCCCGCCACGCGCGCGATCCTCAGCGCGCTGAGAATCGCAAAGCCGTGGTAGCCGGCAGGGCGCAGGCGCCGCGACACCGCCGGGCAGCACAGGTCTGACCCTCATCAACTGCATAGACCAATTCACTTGATGGCGTTCATCGGCGACACAAATGACGCCGAGCGGATTCGTACGATCAGAACTCGCGGCGCACTCGCCTCCCCGTGCCCCTCGCCGTCGCGCGCGCAACCGATCAACTTTCCGAAGTCGGCGGAGTCCATAGGGTATGTCGTCCATCCCGGAAAGGAAGCAGCGCATGACCTCACTGATCCTGAAGATGTCCGTCTCGCTCGATGGGTACGTCGCACCGGCCGACGGGAGCTCCGGCTGGGAGGCCGCGGGACGCTCTCCCGACGGCGCCGAGTGGGTCCTCGACACCGTGAGCAACGCCGCCGCGCACCTTGTGGGCGCCGCGACCTATGCGCTCTGGGCCGGCTTCTGGCCCGGCGCATCCGGGCCGTTCGCGGCACCGATGAACGATATCCCCAAGGTGGTGTTCTCGAAGTCGCTCACGTCCGCCGACTGGGGCGAGACGACGATCGCGACCGGAGACCTGGCCGACGCCGTCGCGCGTCTGAAGCAAGAGCGCTCAGGCGGATACCTGCTCGCGCAGGGCGGCGTCCGGTTCGCTCGATCGCTCGTCGAGACTGGGCTGATCGACGAGTACCGCCTCGTCGTCCACCCGGTCCTCCTCGGTGCAGGCGAGCGGCTGTTCACCGCACCCCTCGCCATCGAGCCGGTTAGCACCACCGCCTTCAGCGGCGGAGGCGTCGCCCACGTCTTCACGGCGCAGCCGTGATCGAGCCCGACCGGCAACAGGGAGCGGACGCCTGTCACCTCGCGCCCAATCAGCGCGACTGGCGGCTTGGGACCCGTGCGCCCTTGCCAGGGGGACCGCAGCGTGCTCCCTGCGATCCTTTTGCGGTCCCGCGTGCCGGGAGCAACTGGGAACAGCCAACCGAGAAACGCAGTCTTTTCGCGGCTTTTGCGAGCAATCGCGGCGAGTTGCAAGGTTCTGAACCTATGACCGAAAATCGGGGAGACTAGTTCAAAGACCCCCGAACGGCCAGCAACGGCGGGGCGTGACGGAGCCACTGCTACCCGATTGCTACTCGGTTTCAGTCGTCCAGAACAGCTCGAAGTCGCATCACGTCCTCCGCACGGGGCGGCCCAGCGTAGCCCTGCTGCCAGGATACGACGACCCGCTGCTCTTCGCTGAGGCAGTACGTGATGACGGTACGCGACTTCACGGGACTGCTGAAGTCCTTGCCTCCGGCCCCCCATCGGTTCTCTGGCTCTAGCCCGAGCTGCTCGCACATTCGCGCCCACTCGGCACCGAACGCAAAGAACAACGGAACGGCGATTTCAGCCAGCGGAGCCCACACGAACTCGTTGAGCACCCCTGCGGGCGGGTGCATCGTTGCGGTCACGCTCTTGGAGTGCCACGGGTACATCTCCACGGTGAGCAGGTCGGCTCCTGACACCGACTCATCGTCGTTCCAACGGCGCGCGAAGTCGAGCAGCCTCCGGCTATGCCGAGGGACACCGTGGCTGTCCTCCCAGGGCGGCCGACGGTAGGGGTCGGTAGCCGCCCAGGTGCTGTAGGCCCCATCACCTATCTCGCCGGCGAAGATGCCGTGGCGGCCCTGGAAGCTGGTGTCGGCCTCCCCAGGGTTGAGGCCGAGCGTGACCATTCTCGGCGCCTCCCATCGGCCTATGTAGGGCTCCGGCATCGCCTCCGTTGTCACAGAGCCGCCGTAGCTGGCGAACCACTCACCAAAGGGGGCCGGAAGCGGTGGCGGCGAAGGTCGCGTGAGCCAGTCGTGAATGTAGTCGTCCCATCGGCCAATGGCGTGGTCCCGAGCGCTCATTTGCCGGGAGTGTATCCGGCGTGGAGGCGTCGGCTGAACTCCGGAATACCGAAGGGCGCGCTCAGCGCGAGAGCGCTCTCAGTCGCGCACCACGCGCAGCGGCCCGACGAAAGGCCCGCAGGCCGCGTAAAGTGGAGCGTCATGAAGACGCACAGCGCGCTCCTTGCAGCAATCCTTCTGCTTTGCGCACCGGGCATCGCGGAAGCGAGCAACCGCAGCGTCGCGAGCAAGCGCATGACTGCCAAGCTGTTCGCTGAATACAATGGCGGCCCGTCCCCGAAGGTCAGGTGGGGTCAAGTAACGGAAGGGCAGGAAGTCGAAGGCCCGAACGGTCCGGAATGGCGAAATAAGAAGTACCAGTTGGAAATGGACTTTCCCCAGGGGGACGGCTCGTCAGAGTGGCAGCCCGTAGAACTTCGCGTGTCATGTCGTCATAACGGTTGCACCGGGCAAATCTGGTACGAGCTGAACTACATCCTTGAAGACCACGCGGTGTTTCGCGGTCGCAAGGGCACCTATCACGAAACGGGATGGAAAGAACCATGAGCTCGAACGCCCCGTTCGCGCGTACGGGGCCGGTCGCCAGACCGTTCAGAGCCGGGGACGGAGCATAGAACCGTGGCCTCCGACGCACCCCTGGTGCGCTAGGGTTACGCCGTGGCTGGTGTGCTGATTGATGCGCTACTGCGGACCAAGTTCCGCGAGACCGCGACGAAGCGCGACCTCGATGCAGCGCGAGTTGATGGCTGGCTCGTCTGGCACGACGATGGGGCCGTGAGCTACGTCGAGGCTGACCAGTTCGAGGAAGACTTTGAGCGCAGCCCCGTCAATGACGGCGGCTGACCGCGACTGCCCGACCTGCGGGGGTCGCGGGTGGATATGGAACCCTGCCCCCACGACCCCTCCGCTGACCCCAGCCACCGGCGACTGGTGGCGCGAATGTCCCCAATGCCTTGGTACGGGCAGCACGACCCAACGAGGTCCCAGGCAGCCGAAGCCAACCACGCAGCCCTAATGCATCTCCTGCCATCTCGGTTCGGGCCTCAAGCTCTCTCCACCGACGAGCCGATACCACATCCATGAGGCGGCTTACCGCACTCCCAATGGTGCTCGGCCTGCTCGGGGTGATGGCAGGCTGCGGGCAGAGTGCTTGCCAGGCACATCCGGGCGGACTCGCGTGCGAACAAGAACAAGGCAAACACACTTCCGAAGAAGTAGCAAATCGGAGACACGAAGAAGAAAACACGCCGCAAGCCAAGGGGGAACGGAAAGAAAAGGAAGAACGGGCGAGCGAGCCGAGCGAAAAATACAGCGGCAAAGAAGTCACCAAATGGTTCAGCGAAGAGGAGGAACCCCGCGCGTCCGAAAAGGCTAGCTGCCCGGAAGGTACATACGAAGAATATTCCCACCTAGTATGCACCCTTTCCGAACCTGGTTCTGAAACCAGATATTTTGAAGTGTCGGTGGAACCGGGGAAGAAAGTCCATTATGAAGAAAAGCCCGAAGACAAGCCCGCAACCTCAGAAGGTAGTGGCTAGCGGCGAAGGGTTAGCTGCCTGCTAATCGCCGACGGCTTTCAAGTGCCAGGCGGGGTTGCGCTGGTACGCCGCAAGGACGCGGGCGCGCGCTGCCTCATCAGAGGGGTGTCCGTAGGTGCTCATCACGAGTGCGCCGCCGTCGGTATGGCCGAGCTGGACGGCCACATCAGCGTGGCTCACCCCGAGTTCCAGTAGGTGTGTGGCGCAGAAATGCCGCAGCTCGTAAAACGCCATGTCCGGTCGTTTGGCGGCCAAGCGGAGCAGCCGCCAGTAGTAATAGTGCGAGGTCTTGGAGAACCGCTGTCCGCCGGGTGTTGTGAATACATACGGACTGTTGGCCCGACGGGGCATAGCCAGAAGAACCTCCTTGGCTTGTGGCGGGAGGACGACACATCGCTTGAGTCCGTTCTTCGGGAGGGTTATCTCTCCCGTGTTGCCGAGCGAGCGATTGATATTGATTAGGCCGCCTGCGATATCGAGGTCGGACCATTGCAGGACGAACAGCTCGGCGGGCCGCAGTCCAACGTATGCGGCGAACAGAACGCACGCGCGGAACGTCGGACCATAGGCTCCGAACAGGTGGAGCGAAGCGTCGGCGAGGTCACGGACCTGCGCCTCACTAAGCGCCACCAGGTCACGCCGACCGCGCCGCTGGTCGAGGCGCAGGTTGGCGAACGGGTTAGTGGTGACGCACTCCTCGTTAAGCGCGTCGTTGAACATCGCGCGCACGACCGGCACGCTGCCACGGTGCCGGAGCGCCCACTCGCGCGCCCGGCGGCGGGATATCTCCGCCATCTTCACTGAGCCGAACTCAGCGACGAGTGGCTTCACCATATAAGCGTTGTGGCGGTTGGTCGAGGCGCGCGGGCGCTTGAAGTCACGGAGCCATCGCTCCACGAACTCTGAGACGGTCTCGTCGTTCGCCGGGCGCGCGCGCATAAGCGCCTCGCGTTCAGCCAGACGCGCCTCCTGGCGTGTGCGGAAGCTACCAACCCAAACCTGCCGCTTTGCGACGTAGATGCGAACGCCGTATCGGTTACCACGCTTGTAAATCATGCGTTCGCCTCACTCGGTCGCGCGAGCCATGCCTCGCACTCGGAGAGCAGAAACCGGCGCTGGTTGCCTCGCATACGCGAAGGCATCCCCTCGCGCACTCGCAGCTCGACCCAGCGGGTCGAGAAACCGAACCATTGAGCAACCTGGCGCTTGCTCAACTCCGGCTCCCAGTCTGTGCGGCGCGGAAACGGTATGACGATGCCCATATCAATACGAATAGGGCCTCGCCAAGAGCTAACCGGGGAAAACCGACCATGCGCCTGATTATATGCGTTCGCGTATATCGCTTCAAGGGGTCGGGTTCGGCTGCTCGGCGATGATTGTCTGTCCATAACCAACACCATCGGGCGTTTTGGGAGGCTGACCGGGAGCACCCCCGAGAGTGCCCTACGTTGCGGGGCTCGGCGAGAGCCGTCCGCCGATAACCTCCGCTCCCGTGGCATCACTGGCCGGTGACTTCCTGCGGGCGACCCGCGAGCGACAGGGCGTGTCCCAGGATGAGCTGGCGCGGCGCGTCGGTTCTCATCAACCGCAGGTGTCGGCCTGGGAGACGGGCAAAAAGCCCATTCAGGTCGAGCAGTTGGCCGCGCTGCTTGAGGCGCTTGGACTGGAGCTGCGCCTTGACTCAGAGCCTAGACGCAGCGGACGAGAGTCCGATAACTCCGAGAGGGGCTAAGCGGAGCCGTCTATCCCAATAGCCCCGCGTCGTGCGCAGCGACCTCAGCCGCATCAAGGCAGCGGAGACTGCGGTTCAACTCGCGCTCCGTCACCGCGTCGTAGAGCGCGCCATGCGGAGGCTCGTCAGCGACGAGAAGGTCGCGGAGCGCCTCTATCTCGTCCTCGAACTCGGTGGGCTTCGGCAAGGTCCGTCTAGCGAGCAAGCGACACCACAGCGCACCCCGGCGCTCGTTGAACGCCGGGCACATGCCAGTCGGCGTTCTTGCTTTGAGCAACCAGTACCCAACCCGTTCAAGACCGGGGGCAGCGAGGCGTAGCGGGGGCGCGGGTCTCATATTCCGACCATAGACCCGAGCACCCACGCGCACACAGATTTCGGCCATTTCTTGTCCGCTGCAATTTTTTTCCGGTCAGCCCCTCGCAAGCCCCTATTCGTATTGATATCCGCTACTCCCGGCGGACCAAATCAAAGGAGAATAACTATGCCACCCAAGGCATTTTTTGACGAAGAACCAGACGGCTGGATACCCTCAGCCGAGCGTTGTGAGTGGCTCCTCGCGGAGGCGGTGATGGCGCAATTTACTAAGTTCGGTAACGGCCTCCTCGTCACGCCCGAGGCAGCTCGCGAGATGGCTCGACGTATGGCAGCCCGCATCGTTGAAAACGATGAGTAAGAAAAGCGTTGGCGCGGTCATTGACACGAATATAGGGTTACTGGCCGCGCTAGCGGGGCTGGGTGTTCCTCGACAACATGACTACTTATCGCTTATTCGCACCGCGCTCGCCGCCGCGCGGCTCGTCCGCCCACTTGCCTCCCGGAGCCGCCCTCACTCGCCCGCTACGCGGGCTCGGTCGGTCGCCTCCCTCCGGCGCGTTGGCGGACAGCGAAGTCCCTCACCCGCCTTCACACGCCAAAAGCAACGCCTGCCGCTTCTTGGAGCCAAGGCTGATACGTCCCGTCGAGCGCTCTCGCTGATGCTCGCGCTCCGCCAGTAGAAAGCGCCCTGCATGACCCTCATGAACCATACGCCACGGCCCATCGTCCTCGCCGCCTCCGTACCACTCCTCGACGAGACGGCGCTGAGCCTCTGTGAGCTTCAGAGGCCAGCCAGCTGACACACGAAACGGCCTTATTCGCGCTGCGGCCAGCTCCCCGAGCTGAGAGACGCGCGACACCTTGGCCATATACGCGGCAACCACACCCGCCTCCTCCGTCGCCACTCGATAGGTCCCCTTCGTGAAGTACGCCGAGAGTCGCTGTTCGCGACGAGGAATATCTGTCACCTCGCGGATATCAACAATTCGTCCGAAGCCACAAGCCTCCGCCAACATGGAGAGCTCGGCTTGCGCAATGAAACCCCCGCCTTTGGCGCTGTCAATGAGAAGGAAATGCCCGTGGAGGCGACCAGACTGCGGCTGGACCTCAAGCGCGCACGCGTAGTCGCCGAGCTTCGCTCGGCGGCGGAGTCGGGGTCGGAGCTTGCGCGACCACGCCGCATAGAAGGCGGCGAAGTCCATATCGCCGCAACCGTCTGTGAGCGTCATGAAGCGCACGCGCGAGCCGCGCTCGGCGGCGGCACATAGACCGTCCTGGATGGAGACGAGCGCCGCCGCGCGCTTGAGACGAACGCACGATGGACAGGTCCAGCGTTTGCACAGTCTCGGAACGGCCATCCCGGAGCTGTCCGAGATGGCCCACCAGCCATCCGTGTTCGGGCACTCCGGCTCAGGCACACGCGCGATGGCGCGTGCGTAGTGCAACTCCAAACGCTCGCGCTGCTCGAACAGTCCCGGCTCCAGGCCCGCGAGAACGTCCAACTCAACGACGCGTTTCGCATATGGGCCTCCGGCGAACTGCGTTCGCCTCCGGCCCTCAAGTGAAGAGGCCGGGCTTCCCATTGCGTCACGGGGCCCCGAGGAGGTAGGTCTGGCAATGCTTCATGAAGCGACTATGCGCTGCGCACGGAGCGCGCACGCCATCTTTCGCTTTCCGGCATCCGGCGCTGGCTGCTACCGAGTTGGGACGGTCCTGCTACCGAGCTGCGACCCAACCCCGCTACTTCCAGGACAAAAGCCCTGCAAATCCGTTCGCACCTTTGGTAGCTCCAGAGCCGCAAAACACCGGCTCACAGCCGCACTTTCGCGGTGGTTCGTACTTACGTCGGTTAGTCGGGGAGACAGGATTTGAACCTGCGACCGCCCGGCCCCCAGCCGGGTGCGCTACCAGACTGCGCCACTCCCCGTGGTGCCTTTCGATTCTACGGCCAACGCGCGCCAGGTGGCGCGCGCCATCTTTGCCGGCGAGCGTCGTCTCAAGAGCCCGCGGCTTCCGCCGCGCGCCGAAGCATCTCCTCCTCGGCAATGTCCGCGACGTGCGTCGCGACGTTCCAACGGTGGCCATAGGGATCCTCGAACTGCCCGGAGCGGTCGCCGTAGAAGCGCTCTTCGACCGCCCGCAGCGACTTGGCTCCACCCTGAACAGCGCGTTCAAACACAGCGTCCGCATCCTCGACGTAGACGTGAATCGTCACGGGCGTGCCCCCGACCGACCGTGGGCCTTCGATGCCCATCGCGTGGTTCTCGTCGGCGAGCATGATCACCGCGTCGCCGATCTGAAGCTCTGCATGGCCAACCTTGCCGTCGGGTCCGTCCATGCGCATGCGCTTCTCAGCACCAAACACGGTCCGGTAGAACTCGATCGCACCGCTTGCGCCATCGACGATCAGGTAGGGCATCACCTGCGGGTAGTCGTCCGGTATCGGCTTGACCATTGCTCCTCCTGAGGTGGCTTGTCTGAAGCGGGCGACGGGAATCGAACCCGCCCTAAAAGCTTGGAAGGCTTTTGTGCAACCACAACACTTCGCCCGCGCGCAGAGAACCATCGTACCGTCCCACCAGCCCACTAAGCTACACGCGTGCGCCTAAGGGTTCCGCTCTTTCTGCTCGCCCTCACCGCGGGCGACTACCTGCTGTGGAAATGGTCGATTGCGGGCGGCCACGACGTGCTGTCGTTGCTCGCGGGCTGCACGCTGGTGCCGCTGATCGCGATCAGCGTCTATCGGCTCGTGCTCGCCGCCGCCGGACTGCTCTCGCACGTGGCCCGACGCTCGTCTACAAGTGCTCGCGCAAAGCGTGCCTCGCACGAGCTTGCACTCTCGCAACGCTCTGCGCACGGTCCCACTGCCGAGTCCGACTCGTCCTCTCGCAGGCTGGCGGCCTGAACCGAAGGGTCCACAGTTGACCGGCGGGCAGCAACGGCGCCTGCTGCCCCGCTCCACGCGCGGCCGGCTGACGCTCGCGGGCGCGGTGGTGCTCGTGCTTGCAGGCATCGCGCTCGCCGGCTACCTGTACGAGCGCAACCGCACGGGCAACGTCTACCACCCCCAAGCACCGTTCGTGCCCCAAGCGGTGACCCCCACCCTCCCGGCGAAAGGGCCGAGCCGCTTCGCGTGGCCGTTGTACGGCTACACCAAGAATCACACGCGCTTCTTCCCCGCCTCGGCACAACTGCGTCCCCCGTTCAGGACGGTGTGGACACACGGGGGCACCGCGCTGCTGGAGTTTCCACCCGTGATGTACGGCAACCGCATCTTCCAGCTGGGCGACGACGCGGTGATCCACGCGATCGACAAGTACACGGGCCTGGCCCTGTGGAGCAGACCCCTCGGCGCGCTGTCGGCCTCCTCCCCGGCCGTCTCCTCCAACACCGTGTACGCCACGGTCCTCTCGCGCTCGTCAGGGTCGCAGTCCGGGAGGGTCGTCGCGATGAATAGCGCCAACGGTCACATCCGCTGGTCGCGAGACCTGTCGAGCCGTTGCGAGTCCTCCCCCCTGCTCGCCGACGGCAAGCTGTTCTTCGGCACCGAAAACGGCACCGTGTACGCGCTCAACGCACGTACCGGCAATATCGTGTGGACCTACCACGCAGCAGGTGCCGTGAAGGCCAGTCCGAGCCTCTCAAACGGGACTCTCTACTTCGGCGACTACGCCGGCGATCTGCAAGCGGTGCGCGAGGGCAACGGGCACAGACTCTGGGTGAGCGGCTCCGACGGCGCGCTGTTGGGCAGCGGCCAGTTCTACTCGACCGCCGCGATCGTGTACGGCCGCGTGTTCCTCGGCAACACCGACGGGCGCATCTACGCGTATGACGCCGCCACCGGCAAACTCGACTGGGCTGTGCAAACCGGCGCTTACGTCTACTCCTCGCCCGCGGTCGCCAACGCGCCCGGTCTCGGCCCCACCATCTACATGGGTTCCTACGACGGCACGTTCTACGCGCTCAACGCGCGCTCGGGGCACATCGACTGGGAATACAACGCCGGCGGGCGCATCTCCGGCTCGGCCACGATCCTCGGGCGGATCGTGTACTTCGCCGACCTCGGCGCCCACCACACCTACGGCCTTGGGATCTCAACCGGGAAAGTCGTGTTCTCGATGAACGGTGGCTCGTTCGATCCAGTGATCACCGACGACCACTACATCTACCTCACGGGCACCACCGGCCTGTACGCGCTCGCGCCCTATGTGCCGGGGCAAGCGCGGGGCGCAGCGGCACGGGCGAAGGTCAAGGCAGCACGGGCGAAGGCCGCGAAGAGGCGGGCGAAGGCCGGCGCGACACGAACGACGCGCACGAAGGTCAGAACTGCGGCCGGCACGACGATCATCGTGCACACCCACCGTCAAGCCCCAGCGCGCGTCCCAGCGAGAAGCTCGCCACCACACGCACGACACCGGGCTTCCTCGCGCTGACGGCGGTCCACCCTCCGGGCGCTGACTCCACGCAGGCTTCGCCACGAGCGACGGTCCAGTAGCGCGTGTAGTGCAGTCGCACCAGCGCTCGGCCCGCGCCGGCAAAACGCATCGTCAGCGAACTGTGCCCGAGTGCGGTCAGCACTGCGGGCGCTGACACAAGCGGCGTCGGGTCGAGCACCTTGAACACCCGCCAGTGGGCGCTTCTGAACACTTCGCGCAGGTATGGCAACCCCTTGCGGATCAGCGCCGCCTCTTCGTCGCTTGAGCCATCCAGACGCACGTCTGGCAGCGCCACATAGCTCACGGCGTTCGCGTCCAGCCACGCGCGATACGCCGCCGGGGTAAGACCTTCTTTGAAGAAGATCGGGTCGTACTTCGTGTCGAGCTGACGCTCCCACCCACGGGCTAGCTCGAATTCCGGAGCAAGCAGCGCGGCCTCCCAGTGCGAGTGGGTGAAGGGCACCTCGATGCGCAACAGCGAGCCGCCGTGCGCGCGCAGGAAGCGCTTCAGCGGCGTGTAGTAGGCCGTGCTGGTGGACGCGTCGCCGATCACCCCCGTCGTCTCGCGCACCGGCCCCCACACTGTCCACGTGAGGATTCCGAGCACCGCCAGCACCACCGCCGCGAGCGGTCGTCCGGGTCGAGTGAAGCCGTCGCGCCCCAGCGCGCACAGCAGCAGCGGCCCCGCCAGCAGCACCGCGTAGCGATCGATGTTGCTGCCCATCGGAGTCGGGACGATCGACAGGACCGTCGCCGCCAGATACACGTAGCCGCCGACTCGCAGCAGCCGCTCCTGCTTCGGAAGCACATACAGGAACGCGAGCGTCACCGCCAGCGTCGCGGTAACAGAGCTGGCCGCGAACGGCTCCCAGCCCCCTTCGGGGAACAGCACGGCAATCGGCAGCACCACAAGCAGCACCGGCAACACAAGTGTGAGTCCCGCCTGCGCACGGAGCGTCACAAGCACCTGTGTTCCGCCCGCAAGCGCGAGCAACAGTCCGGCGACGGGGCTTGTCGCGGCACACACCGCCGCCAGCAGCGCCGCGAGCCAGGGATGCTTGCGCAAGAGTGCGAGCACCGCGAGCATCGCAAACGAGACGCCGAGCGCGAACGTGAGCCGCCCGATCCACACATCCCCCGCCGCGGCCACCGCGAAGCACAGCGCACCCCAGCGCGCACGCGGCCCGTACACCGCGAGCACGACTCGCTCGAACGCGAACGTGGACACGAGCACCGCGAGCGCACCGACGAGCCGCATCCCCACCAGCAACGCCG
Organism: uncultured Solirubrobacterales bacterium; assembly: GCA_963831725.1. GTDB lineage: Bacteria > Actinomycetota > Thermoleophilia > Solirubrobacterales > Solirubrobacteraceae > Palsa-744. The sequence goes on along the minus strand of CAWHRF010000004.1, from coordinate 478,460 downwards.
CCCACGGGAACACCAGGCTGTAGCCGGGCAGGTGGTGGCCGCCGTACCAGTTGTTGTCCCACACCGTGAACCCCGAGCTTTCAAACAGGCTCGCGCGGTAAGCCTGGGCCGCCAGGTCCGGTGAGCGCGGCGCCAGCAGCAGCCACACCCCGACGAGCACCGCCGCCGTTGGCAGAGCAAGCGAGGTGCGCGTGCCCACAGACCAGGTTCGCGTCGGCCCCATCCGGGGTCGCCGCCCGGTGAGCGCTTGGCTTTCGGCAGAGCTCAAGCGGCCCAGTATGGCGAGAGCGGCGGCCACGCTCGCCGGCTCCGCCTCGCTCACCAGGACGCCACATGCACAGGCGGAGCAGCGGCATGGCTCTAAAATTGGCTGAGGCTCGGCGTGCTACCCCGCCGAGCCTCAGCACACACGCGAGTCGATCTCAAATGGACGAGTCGCGCGCTTGTATTTCTAAGAACAGCCCAGTCCCCCAGAAGTCGCGTTCCGCGCCGCGAACCTCGGTAGCCGATAATCAGCGCCGATGGTCGCCCGCAAGAGCACTCGCCGATGAAGCACCGCCTGGGCCCGCGCACCCCTGCCTCCCCACCGGCGCCTCGAGGCGGACGCAGGACCGGTCGAGCCCTCATACGCACCTCGCTCATGTTCATCGCGCTCGCGCTCGTGGCCCCGATCTCCGGCTGCGGCACAACGCACCCCCCGCCGTTGACCAGCGCGGCGCTCGTCGAAGCCGAGACCTTCCCCTACTACAAGCTCTACTGGGCCGGGCCCAATTTCGCCGGCAGCCCGCTCGCCGCGGTCGACGGCACGAAGAGCTACAGCGCCGGGATCGGCGACAGCGTGTACTACGGCGACTGCGTGAGCGGCAAGGGCCTGCTCGGCGGTGGCGGGAGCTGCCTGCTGCCCTTGCAGGTCACGACAGTCATCTACGGCCTTCACTCCAACAGCGCGCTTGGTGCGCAGCGCAACATCCTCGTGCGTGGCGTGCCCGCGACGATCTTCAACGAAGAACGCTCGATCGAGCTCTACAGCGGACGCACCGCGATCGACGTGTTCTCAAACACCCTCGCCCACGCACTGCTTGCCGCCCAACAGCTGCGACCGCTCAACGCCCCCGGCTCGGCAAGCGCGAACCTTCCTCCGCCTGTCTACTGCCCGGGCCTCTCTGGCCCCGAATCGCCCCAGCTTCACCACGTGATGCAAAGCCTCCCCGGGCACCCCTGCGAGCAAGCCCAAGCGGCGCTTGCCGCCACCGAACGCCTGGAACGACCGGCAAGCACCCATTAGCGCGCTCGCGCTCAGCAGTGCACGTGCACCGGTAGCGCCCAGACGCTCAGCTTGCCGCCGGGCTGCCCGACGTCGCCGCCAGCGGCTCGCCGATTTCGTGGCGCATCCCGAAGAACGCCACCGAGCCGATCAGCGCCGGCACCCACAGCGAGATCGCACGGTAGATCACGACCGCTGCCACCGCCTCCTTCACGGGCCGCACGTGGAACAGCACGAGCATCCCGATCAGGCCCCCTTCGACTGCCACCAGGCCCGCCGGGATCGGGATCGAGTTGCCCATCAGGCCAACCAGATACGCCATCGCGACCACCCAGAACGTTGGCGCCGGCCCGAACGCGCGCAGGCTCGCGTACAGCACCAGCGCGTCGAACAGGCAGTAACCGACCGCCCCCAGCAGGCGCCAGTCGTGCCGGTAGATCAGCCGCAGCGCGCCGCGCACCCCGTCGCTGATCGCCACGAGCGCCACGTGCACCCGTCCGCTGCTCAGCCGGCCATGCGCGAGTCTCCCCGCGAGGGCGGCGATCGCCAAGGTGGCAGCGATCGTCGCGATCGCGAGCGTCGCGGGCAGCAGCGTCAGCAGCGCGTCGCGCGAGCCCGGCAGCACACCCAGCCACATCAACGTTCCGATCACGGCCACGGCGGCGACGTTCACGGCACTGCTCAGCACGAACATCAGCACCGAGCGTCGTGCGATCCGCTGCACCGACACACCCTTCGTGCGCAGCACCCATGCGCCGAGCGCGATCCCACCGATGCCACTGACCGACACCACCGAGTTGACTGCAAGCTCGGACAGCGACAGCCGCAGGCTGAAGCGCCGCTCCATCTTGAACACCAGTTCGAACAGGATCACGTAGCCCGCGCAAGAGAGCAACTCCAGGCCGATACCCGCGGCAACCCACGCGGGCTTCGCGTCGGTGATCAGCTCCCCCGTCGAGCGCAGTTTCGGGACGGCGAGCAGCAGCGCAGCGATCAGGGCGAAAAAAATCGCGAGACTGATCAGACCATTGCGCAGCCGGCGCGATTCGCTTGAGATGCCCCCCTTGGCGCCCGGCGGTGCCGGCTCGGGACCCGCGCTTTGAACCGTCTCGGCGGTGTCATCTTCGACGATTCTTCGCATCCTCTTCAGCCCCGATCGTATGTTCCCTGCGCTACCGTCACCATAGCCTCCACCCAGCGGCATCCGAACTGGTGGACGATCGAAACGAGATGGCAGAGCCTGCGCGCATACTGGTCGTCGACGACGAGCCCGCTGTCCAGCACGCGCTCTCGCGCGCTCTCACACTCGAGCGCTACGAGGTGGCGCTCTCCGGCGACGGCGGAGACGCCCTGGAGCGGATGGCGGAGGGCTCCTATGACGCCGTGATCCTCGATGTGTCGATGCCCGTGCTCGACGGGTTGGAGGTGTGCAGACGCGTGCGCGACGGTGGCGATCGCACACCGGTGCTGATGCTCACCGCCCGTGAGCAGGTGGATGACCGCGTGGCGGGCCTGGACGCGGGCGCCGACGACTACCTGGTCAAGCCGTTTGCGCTGCGCGAGCTGTTGGCGCGCGTGCGCGCCCTGCTGCGCAGGGCCGACGAGAACGACCAGGAGGAAACACTGTCCTTCCAGGACCTGCGACTGGATCGTCTCGCGCACGAGGCCTGGCGCGGCGAGCGCTCGTTGAACCTCACACGCACCGAGTTCCTGCTGCTCGAGTTGTTTCTGCGCCACCCCAAGCAGGTCCTCACCCGCTCGATCATCTTCGAACACGTGTGGGGATACGACTTCGGCTCGAGCTCCAACTCGCTGGGCGTCTACATGGGTTACCTGCGCCGCAAGACCGAGAGCAACGACGACACGCGCCTGCTGCACACGGTGCGCGGCGTCGGCTACGTGCTGAGATCATGAGCGGCCCGGCGAGCACGACCCCGAGCAACGAGCAGAGATGAGCTTCCGCAGGCGGATCACACTCGTCTCGGCGGCGGCGGTCGCGATCGCTGTGGTGCTCGCCTCGGTGCTCACATACCTGCTCGTCTCACACCAGCTGCGCGGACAAGTCGACAGTCAGCTGCGCACCCGCTCAGACGGCTTGCGCCTGATCGCTAGCTCCGCACCGGCCGGGTTGAGCACCCGCGACGAACGCTATCTCAAGGAGGTGCTCGCACACACCGCGCAGCACAAGCCGCTCCCACCCGGAGCGAAACCCGACTCCGGGTTCGGCCCGCTGTTCGCGCCGCCGGCAAGCGCCGAGGGCGCGATCGCAAGCCCCCCGACAAACGGCTCGGACTCCGGTGCCTCTCTCCCACGCGACCCGCTCAGCAATCTCTCCCCCCACCCGGACGAGGTGCGGGGATACCAGCAGCTGGTCAACTCGAGCGGCAAGATCCTGTTCGACTCCTCGCAGAACGTGAAGCTGCCAGTCGATCGGGCGACACGCACCCTCGCGGCGAAGGGCGGAAAGCCGTTCTTCCGCGACGCCCACGCGGACGGCATCCACCTGCGCATCCTCACCGAGGCGGTGCACCCTGGCTTCGCGGTACAGCTCGCACAGCCGCTCACGAGCGTCGACAACCTGCTCGCGCGCCTGCGCCTGATCCTCGTGCTGCTCGACATCGGTGGGATCGCGCTCGCCGCGCTGCTCGGGAGACTGGTCGCCGGCGCCGCGGTGGCGCCCGTGAAGCGCCTCACCCAGGCCACCGAGCACGTCACGCGCACACACGACCTCTCCGAGCGGATCGAGCCCGCCGCCGAAGATGAGATCGGACGGTTGGCACAGAGCTTCAACTCGATGCTGGGCACGCTCGAGAGCTCGATGAGCGCCCTGGATGCCTCCGTGCACGCCCAGCGTCAGCTCGTGGCCGACGCCTCACACGAGCTTCGCACCCCGGTGACGAGCCTGCGCACCAACATCGAAATCCTCGAGCAGCAACCCGATATGGCGCCCGAGGAGCGCCAGCGGATGTTCAGCGATGTCGTGGAGCAGATCGAGGAGCTGACGCTGTTGATGAACGACCTGATCGAGCTGGGTCGCGGCGAGCAGCCACGCTCAGGCGAGGAGGACGTGCGCTTGGACCTGATCGTCGAGGAGGCGGTCGAGCGCACCCGACGGCACTCACCCGACACTCCCTTCCATGTCGAGCTGGAGCCGGTGGTGCTGACCGGAGCGCCCGGACGACTCGGGCGCGCCATCAACAACCTGATCGACAACGCGGTCAACTACAGCCCGCCCGGCAGCCCCGTCGAGATCGCGTTGCACGGCCGGCAGTTGACAGTGCGCGACCACGGCCAGGGCATCTCGGCAGCCGACCTCCCCCATGTGTTCAATCGCTTCTATCGCGGCGCGGAGGCCCGCGGGCGCCCGGGCTCGGGACTCGGTCTTGCGATCGTGCGCCAGGTAGCCGAACAGCACGCCGGCAGCGTCAGCGTGCAACCCGCGCCCGGAGGCGGAACGCTGATGTGCCTGCGTCTCCCCGGCGCCACCGCGGTGCAGTCGCTGCCGGAGCTTGACACGGCACTTCACGCCGGCCCCTAGAGAAGGACCGAAGCCCGCGTGGGCTCACGGTGTCCTGTGCCAGAAGCGCATGGCGCCGCACGCACACTCCTCGCATACGACCTGCCCTCCGCGCGAAAGCTCGCCGGCGTGAGTCCGTAGCGGCAACGAAACGCCTTCGCGAAGTGCGGCGCCTGGCGGAACCCCACGAGCCTTGCCACATCGCGCACGGAGATCGCCGGCTGCTCGATCAGCAATTGCGCCGCAACGTTCAGACGACGCGCGAGCAGATCCTCGCGGAAGGTCATTTCGCCGAACTGTGCATATGCGCGGGTGAGCTGACGCGGCGAGCTGGCAAGTGCCCGCGCGACCTCCTCGAGCGTCAACGATCTCCGGTAGTGGCGTGCGACCACGACACGGGCTTGCAGATACAGGCGACGACGCCGATCAATCGTGGAGGGACGCACACTCCCTTATCCGACCGGCGCGCTTCAGCGGGACCGTCAGTCGGCGTAACTCTTTGCCACTCGCTCCGCCGCCGCGCGATAGGAGCCCCCGAACAGCACCGCGTGCACCAGCAACGGCAGCAGCTGCCACAGGCTCACCCGCTCCCGCCAACCGTCTGCTAGCGGGCTCACCTCCTCGTAAGCCGCAAACACGCGCTCAGACGGCGCGCCGAACAGGCGCAACATCGCCAGGTCCACCTCACGATGCCCGCCATACGCGGAAGGATCGATCAGCCACGGACGCCCCTGTGTATCGGCGTGCACGTTGCCGCTCCACAGGTCGCCGTGCAGACGCGCGGGCGGCTCGGCGGGTCCGGCCAGCCGTTCGAGTCTCGCGCACACTCGCTCCACGGCCGCCACTCCCGCGCCTGTGAGCACGTCACGCTCGCGGGCGATCCGGGCCAGCGGCAGCAGGCGGCGCTCGGCATAGAAGGAACACCAGTCCTTGCTCGGATCGTTCGGCAAGCGCAACGAGCCGATACGCGCTTGTATTCCCAGCCGCTCCCCGAAGCCGGGATCGCCGAAATTTGGCGCTCCCGCGACGTGGATCGCCGCCAGCCCACGCCCCAGCTCCTCCGCGCCCGCGCCACTCAGCGCACCCGGAGCCACCCACTCGAGCGCCAGGTAGTCCTCGGCGATCTCGATCACGCTCGGCACCCTCAACGCCCGAGGCTCGCCAAGCCACTCCAGGCCGACGGCCTCGAGCTCATACTCGCCCTCACCGGCATCGGGGCGCGTCTTTACGAACACGTCCTCCCCATCCAAGCGCACGCGCCAAGCCTGGTTGATGTCACCCCCGCCCACCCGACGGGGCTCGCTTGCGCCGGCGGGCAGGCTCACGCCGGCTCGGCCGCGCGCACCCGCTCGAGCAGCCCCGCGCACGCGCTCTGCAACAGGTCGAGCACCGTCTCGAATCCTTGCGGGCCACCGTGGTAGGGGTCGGGCACGTCCAGATCCTCACCGCCCGCATTCGTGGGGTCGAACTCGCGCATCAGGTGAATCTTCTCGCGCGCGCTCTCATCCGGCGCGAGCCGGCTCAGAGCGCGCTCGTTGGAGCGGTCCATTGCCACGATCAGATCGAAGCGCTCGAAATCCTCGACCTCCACCTGGCGTCCGCGTCCCTCAAGCACGATGCCCCTCCCGCGCGCGGCCTCGGTCGCACGCCGGTCCGGGGGCTCGCCCAGGTGCCACGGTCCCATCCCCGCGCTGTCGAGCTCGATGCTCTCCTGCAAGCCGGCTTCCGCTACGAGCCGGCGCATCACACCCTCTGCGCTCGGAGAACGGCAGATATTGCCCAAACACACGAACAGGATTCTCACCGTGAGCGGTACATCGCGGGTACGCCCAGCAAATCCAAAAAAAATCCTCTGCCGCTACGAATCTCACCTGAATCTCTGACAAGCACGAGATCCACGGTAGTCACTCCTCGCCCAGCTCGAGCACCGCCAGGAAAGCCTCCTGAGGCACCTCAACGCGCCCAACCTGCTTCATGCGCTTCTTGCCCTCCTTCTGCTTGCCCAAGAGCTTCTTCTTGCGCGAGATGTCACCGCCGTAGCACTTCGCGATCACGTCCTTGCGAAACGCCTTCACCGTCTCGCGCGCGATTATGTGAGAGCCGATCGCCGCCTGGATCGGCACGTCGTACTGCTGGCGTGGGATCCGCTTGCGCAGCTTCTCGGTGAGCGTGCGTCCCATGTCATACGCCTTGTCACGGTGCACAACCATCGACAGCGCATCGACCGTGTCGCCCGCCAGCAGCACGTCGAGCTTGACGAGGTTGGCGGGCTTCATGTCGCTCAACTCGTAGTCGAGCGAGGCGTACCCGCGTGTGCGCGACTTGAGCTGGTCGAAGAAGTCGAGCACGATTTCCGCGAGCGGCAGGTCGTAGCTCATCTGCACCCGCTCGGGCGAGAGATAGTGCATGCCCGCCGGCTCGCCGCGGCGTTCCTGGCACAGCTCCATCACCGCGCCGACGAACTCGCGCGGTGCGATCACCTGCGCCTTGATGAACGGCTCGCGGATCTCGGCGATCGTGCCCGGATCGGGCATGTCGGAGGGATTGTGCACCTCCAGCTCCTCGCCGCTTGAGAGCGTCACGTCGAACTCGACCGAGGGCATCGTCGCGAGCAGCTCCAGGTCGTACTCGCGCTCCAAGCGCTCGCGCACGATGTCCATGTGCAAGAGCCCGAGAAAGCCGCAGCGGAAGCCGAAGCCGAGCGCGTCGGATGTCTCTGGCTCCCACGAGAGCGCCGCGTCGTTGAGCGTCAGCTTCTCTAGGGCGTCGCGCAGGTCGGGGTAGCGGTCGGAGTCGATCGGGAACAAGCCGCAGAACACCATCGGCTTGACCTCGCGATAGCCCGGCAGCGGCTCGGAGGTGCGCTTCTCACCGTGCACCGTCGTCGTCAGCGTGTCGCCCACGCGCAGGTGCGTGACGTCCTTGATGCCGGTGATCAGGTAGCCGACCTCACCGGCGGCAAGCTGCTTGACCGGTGTCATCGTCGGCGAGAAGAAGCCGATGTCGTCGATCTCCGCGTGCGTCCCGGCGGCCATCGCCCTGATCGCCTCGCCCTTGCGGAACACACCGTCGACCACGCGGATGTAGGCGATCACGCCCCGGTACTGGTCGAACTCGGAGTCGAAGATCAGCGCGCGCGGTGGCGCATCCGGGTCGCCCGAGGGCGGTGGCACGCGCTTGACCAGCTCGTCGAGCACCTCCGCCACGCCGGCCCCGGTCTTGCCGCTGATCTCGAGGATCGCCTCCTCCGGCTCGCCGATCAGCTCGGCGACTTCGCCGGCGACGCGCTCGGGCTCGGCACCGGGCAGGTCAATCTTGTTCAGGCACGGGATCAGCTCCAGACCGGCCTCGACTGCCAGATAGGTGTTCGCCACCGTCTGCGCCTCAACACCTTGGGAGGCATCCACGACCAGTAGCGCCCCCTCGCACGCGGCCAGCGAGCGCGACACCTCATACGTAAAGTCGACGTGGCCGGGCGTGTCGATCAGGTGCAGCTGGTAGGTCTCCCCGTCAGAGGCCGTATAGGCGACCTTCACCGCCTGCGCCTTGATCGTGATCCCCCGCTCGCGCTCCAGGTCCATCGAGTCGAGCACCTGCGCACGCATAGCTCGCTCGTCAACCGCGTGCGTCAGCTCGAGGATGCGGTCGGCCAGCGTCGACTTGCCATGGTCGATGTGCGCGATGATCGAGAAGTTACGGATCTTGTCTTGGTCCATGCGAGGTCCAAACTGTAGAGGCGATAGCCTTATAGGTCCGGCGGATCGCCTACTCAACCGGAGCCCTTGGGCTCAACCGGGCCACGCACCAACCTTGTGTTGATGGCCAGTCCCGGTGGTTGGGAGTGTCATAGCCGCCCAGGCATAGACACGTATTAAGTCCTGGGACGTAGTAGTAACCCGGTGATCTTTGTCCGGACCAGGGCCGGGAGGGCGAAAGCCTTCTCGGCCCTTCGTCTTGCGCACGCCGCGCGTGCGGTGCTTTGCTCCCAACGGCTTCTACGCGCGCCCGAGCTGAGCCATGATCAGGCGGTGCACCTGATGGGCCTCGGGCACGCGCATCGCGAGCACCGCCCGCGAGTACACCCACAAGCCCGCGAGAGCCGCGGCCCCCACGCTCACGATCTGCGCCGGCAGCGACACGCCGAGCAGCGCATGGAGCACGTACCACACGCCGTAGGACACGCCCGCAAGTAGCGCCGAGGCCGTGCACACTCGCACTGTGATCATCGTCGTACGCGCTCCGTCGAGACGTCCATTGAAGCCGGTACGCACGCGGGTGGCCAGCAGCACGGTCATCACCACGTTCGCCACGAGCGTTCCGATCACGAGCCCCGCGATCCCCAGCGGCTTGTACAGGCCGATGCTCACGATGATGTCCACGATGATGTTGATCCCCGCCAGGCGGGTGGGAATCCACGGGCGCTGCACCGCGAAGAAAGTGCGCGTCAGCAACAGGTTCAGCCCACCGAAGGGAAGGCTGAAGGCAAACCAGAACAGCGCGATCGACACCAGGTGGGTCGACTGCGTGTTGAATTCGCCACGCTGGAACAGCAAGCGCACGATCGGGGTCGCGAGCACCGCCATGAACGCCGCCGCCGGGATCAACAGCAGGTTGATCTGGCGCATCCCAGAGGCGACGGTGCTGCGCATCGACGCGGTGTCGCGACGAGAGGCCATGCGGCTCATCGTCGGAAACAGCACAGTCGCAACCGCCACGCTGAACATGCCCTGCGGCAGCATGTACACGCGAAAGGCGTTTTCGATCGCGCGCGGCGCTTCGTCGGAGACGAGCGTGCCGAAGGCCGAGTTAATCAACTGGTCGAGGTTGACGATGCCCAGGCCGATCGTGACGGGCATCATCAGCAGGAACACCCGGCTCACGCGTGGGTCGTGCCAGTCGATCGACATCTGCAGGCGGAAGTCGATTCTCGCGAGCGCCCCCAAGGCCATCAGCATCTGCACGCCCGTAGCCACCAGCACGCCGATCGCAAAGGCGTAGATGCCCGCTTCGCCGTGGAAGTGTGGGTGCAGCACGACGAGGAACACGATGATGATCACGTTCCACACCGCCGGGGAGATCGCCTGGAGGGTGAAGCGTTCGTAGGACTGCAGGATCCCAAGCAGCAGCCCAGTGAGGCCCAACAGCAGCACGACCGGGAACAGCACCTGCGAGAGCCCCACCGTCAGCGACACGGTTGAGGGAAGGAACTTCGGGCCGGTGAACAGCGGCATGATCGTGCCGGCGGCGAGGATGAAGAAGGCCGTGATCACGCTCAGCGCGATCAGCAGGATCCAGAACAATGTCGAGGCCAGGCGGAACGCTTCACGCTTCTTGCCCTGCTGAAGCAGGTCGGTGAACACCGGCACGAACGCCGCCGACAGCGCCGCGTTGGCAAACAGCTGTGCGACGAAATTGGGCACCAGGAAGGCGATCGTGTAGGCCGATGCGGCAGCGCTCGTGCCGAAGTAGCTCGCGAACGCGATCTCTCGCAACAGCCCCACGACCCGCGAGAAGCCCGTCACAACCGAGAACATCGCGGTGTTGCGCGCGATGCTGTTGGGAGGCTCGGGCCCCGCCGCTTCCTCTCCCGTCTCAGAGCTCACAGCCACGGGGCGCTATAGTACGGCGCTGCGCGGCGCGCCCCGGCAGGCTGCTCGGGCCGCAAGCGTCTCTTCACATGGCCAACATCGCATCCCAAAAGAAGCGCATCCTCCGCTCAGAGCGCGAGCGTCTTGAGAACCGCGAATACACCTCGGCGATCAAGACCTACTTCCGCCGCCTGGAAGCGCTCGCCAAGGAGAGCGACGGCGACGCCACCGAGGCCGAGCACCGCCGTCTTGTGCGCACGATCGACAAGGCCGTCAAGCGCGGCGCTTTGCACCGCAACACGGGGGCGCGCAAGAAGTCCCGTGCGGCACGTACTGTTGCCAAAAGCAGCTCCTGAGCGCCGCTCTTTCGGCGCTCGGTTCTCGATGCTGGCTTAGCTGGAGACGAGAAGATCGAAACAAACGCGCGGGTTGGCATTCTCTCTTTTTGCACCTACTACTATAGTTGCTACATATAGTAGTCGCTATAGTAGTAGACAGAAAATCGAACATACATCCTCAGCTCGCGATCGCCAAGATCGTCCGCATCGCGAGCGTGTCCTCTTCAAGCGATGAGAGCGGCGTGCGCGCCTGGCTCAGCGGCGCTCCCCCACGCGTGTCAAGTTCGAGGTCGGCGATCCGGCAGATCGCCCTGCGCAGCTGCTCGGGCTCGGTGCGCGCCACATCGGCAATAAAACGGTCCGCGGCTCGCGGGGGCATCCGCAGCGTGCGCTTGATCTCCGCGGGCGCCTCGCCGGCCTGGATACGCACCGACACGCCCTTGGCGTCGCGCAACCGCTGGGCCATCAGGTACACGAGCCCGGGCAGGCGCTCGCCTTGGGCGCGCAGGCGCAGGTAGGAGCGCACCGCTTCGCTCGCGTCGCCCCCCACGAGCGAGTCGGCGAGCGAGAACGCGCGGTGGGCGGTGGAGCGGGCGGCCTGCTGTTCTATGTCCTCGGCGCTCACCTTGATCGGGCCGTCAGCCTGCTCGGCGGCCAGCGCCAGCTTCTCGAGCTCCCGCAGCAAGCGCTGCTGGCGCTCGCCCACCTGCGCCACTAGCGTCTTTGCGGCAAACGCGTCGAGCGACAAGCCGAGTCGCGTCGCCTGCTCGCGCGCCCACGCCGCCAGCTCCCACGGCTTGATCGTCGCCTCGGCCACGATCTGGCCTTTCGCGGCCTTCACCGCCGTGTGCAGCACCGCGGGGGCCTTGCTGCGACCCTCCTCGCGGGCGAAGAACGCGATCGTCGTGTCCGGTGGCATCGCCGCCATCGCCGGCTCTATGTGCTCGGCGACCTCAGCTTCCTTGAAGCGCTCGGCACCGTCCACCACGATCACGCGCTGTCCGATCGCGAAGGTCATCGTGGAGAGCACGAGCGCCACCGCTTCGGGTGTGCCCGCGTCGCCGGCGAGGACCTCCACGCTGCCTGCATCGCCGTCGGATTCGGCCAGCGACTTCAAGCGTGCGCGACGCTCGGCGATCGCTCCATGGTCGTCGCCGTGGATCAGGTAGGCGGGCTTCAGGGCGGGCATTGAGGCGAGTCTAAGCCAGTGCTCCGACGAGCCCAGGAACCATTAGCGCACTACGAGGTTGACAAGCCGGCCCGGGACGACAATCTCCTTGACGATCTCGCGCCCGTCGATGTGCGTGAGCACGTTGGGTGCGGCAAGGCACAGTGCCTTGAGCTCCTCGGCGGTGGCGTCGCTGGAAGCCTGCACGCGGTCGCGCAGCTTGCCGTTGACCTGGCACACCAGCTCGTACTCGTCGCGTTCGAGCATCGCCGGGTCGGCTTGTGGCCAGGGCTGCTCCCACACGCGCTTGCCGGTGAGCATCTCGTAGATGTCGGAGGAGAGGTGCGGGGCGAAAGGGAAAAGCAACGAGGCGGCGGTAGCGAGGCCAAACCGCAAGGTGGCGACATCCAGTGTCTCGCGCATGCGCGAGCAGTCGTTGAGCAGCTCCATGACGGCGGCGATGGCTGTGTTGAAGCCGAAGCGGCGCATGTCTTCGGAGACCTTCTCGATTGCCCAATGGGCCTTGCGCACGAGCTCCAAGTCATCGCCTTGGGGCGCACCGTTCTCACCAAAAGCACCGACTGAGCCCAGCTGGTCGGCGCCTCCCCTCTCCGCGGTATCGGCCGCCAAGCGCCATAGTCGCGCGAGGAAGCGGTGGACTCCCTCGACGCCCTCGTCCGACCAGTCGGCGTCCTGGTCGGGGGGCCCGACGAACAGGATGTAGCAGCGTGCGGTGTCGGCGCCATAGCGCTCGACAATCGAGGCCGGGGAGACCACGTTGCCCTTGGACTTGCTCATCTTGGCGCCGTCCTTGGTGACCATCCCCTGCGTGAACAGCGCCTTGAAGGGCTCCTGGAAGTCGAGCTGTCCCAAGTCGGCGAGGGCCTTGGTGAAGAAGCGCGCGTACATCAGGTGGAGGATCGCGTGCTCGACCCCACCGATGTACTGGTCGACCGGCATCCACTGGCGCAGCGCGGCCGGGTCCCATGCGGCATCTTCATTGCGCGCGTCGCAGTAGCGCAGGAAGTACCAGCTGGAGTCCACGAACGTGTCCATCGTGTCGGTCTCCCGCCGCGCGGGCCCGCCGCAGGCGGGGCACTCGGTGGCCACCCAGTCCTCGGCGGCCGCCAGCGGTGAGCGTCCGTGCGGGGCGTAGTCCTCGATGTCGGGCAGCACCACGGGCAGCTGCTCGACGGGGATCGGTTGCAGCCCGCAATCCTCGCAGTAGAGGATCGGAATCGGGCAACCCCAGTAGCGCTGGCGCGAGATCAGCCAGTCGCGCAGGCGATAGTTGACCGACGCATGGCCCTTGCCTTCGCGGTCGAGCCACTGCACGATCGCGCGCAGCGCCTCGCGGTTGCCCATGCCGTCGAAGTCGGGGTGGGAGCCGACCAGCGGACCGTCGCCGCTGTATGGAAGCCCCTGCGCGTCTCCCCCATCCTCCGGGACGCCTTCGATGACACGCCGGATCGGCAGGTCATACGCGCGCGCAAACGCGTAGTCGCGCTCGTCGTGGCCGGGAACGGCCATGATCGCGCCGGTGCCGTACTCCATCAGCACGTAGTCGGCGACGAACATCGGGATTTGCTCGCCGTTGACGGGGTTGGTGACGGTGCGCCCGAGCGCGACACCGCTCTTGGGCTTGTCGATCGAGCCGCGTTCCTCGCCGGACTCGGTGAGCGCGTGGTTGATGTAGTCGCGCACGGCCTGCTCCTGGGCGGTGCCCTGAACGAGTCGCTGCACGTCGGGGTGCTCGGGGGCCATCACGAAGAAGGTGGCGCCGAACAGCGTGTCGGGACGCGTGGTGAACACCGGATAGTCGATGCCGAGCTCCTCGCAGCGGAAGGTGACCTCGGCTCCCTCGCTGCGCCCGATCCAGTTGCGCTGCATCGTCTTCACATGCTCGGGCCAGTCGATCCCGTCGAGGTCGCCTAGCAGGCGCTCGGCGTAGTCGGTGATGCGGAAGAACCATTGCTCGAGCTGCTTGACTTCGACCACCGCGCCACAGCGCTCGCAGCAACCATCGACCACCTGCTCGTTGGCGAGGACCGTCTGGTCGTTGGGGCACCACTTGACTGCGGCCTCACGCCGGTAGGCGAGACCCGCCTTGAACAGTTCTAGGAAGATCCATTGCGTCCAGCGGTAGTAGGAGGGTTCGTGAGTACCGAACTCACGAGACCAGTCGATCGAGATTCCCCACGAGCGAAACTGGCGCTGGAAGGAGGCGATCGAGGAGGCGATCGACTCGCGCGGGTGCACGCCGGTCTTGATCGCGTGGTTCTCCGCGGGTAGTCCAAAGGCGTCGTAGCCCATCGGGTGAAGCACGCGGTGGCCGGTACGCCTGTGGAAATGTGCGATGGCGTCGCCGACCGCGTATTTCTTTAGATGCCCGATGTGGGGCTCGCCGCTCGGGTAAGGGAGCATCTCCAGCACATAGGAGCTGTCGCTGGCGGCCTCACCTGCGACGGGGTCGTTGGATACCTCCCAGGTGCGCTCGCGCTCCCACACGGCCTGCCAGCGGGGCTCTATCTCTGCGGGGTGGTAGCGACGTTCTGCCATTGGACAGCGCAGGTTAGCGGTCGGCCCCCGACGATTCTCTGAAAACGCTGCCCCACAAGCGTGTGGGGATGTGCGAACTGGCGATCCCCACACGCCCCGCGTGCTCAGCGGGCTTGCTCGAAGCGGGAGTAGGCGCGCACGACCTCAACGATCTCCGCGGGCGCCTTGGCGGGCGAGCCTGAGTCGAAGGGCGGCTCGGGGTCGTACTCGAGGCCGAGCTGGATCGCTTGTGCGATTTGTTCTCCGGCGACCTTGGCGGCGAGCGATAGAGCCATGTCGAGCCCGGCGGTGACGCCAGCGGACGTTGCGTACTTGCCGTCGAACACCACCCGCTCGGGGACAACCTCGACGCCCAGCGTACCCAGCTCATCGAGCGCTTGCCAGTTGCTGGTGGCGCGCTTGCTGGTGAGCAGGCCGGCGGCGGCGAGGATCAGCGATCCGGTGCAAACCGACGCGGTCCACGTGGAGGTGGCGTCGGCGGCGCGCAGCCATGCGTGCACGGGACCGTCTTGCATCAGAGCCGCCTGCCCGGGACCGCCCGGCACGACCACGATCTCGGGGTGCGCGAGCTGCTCGAGCGTGGCGTCGGCGAGCAGCGCGAGCCGTCCGGTGTCAGTGCGGATGGGTGTGGCGTGCTCTGCGACGAACGTGACCTGCGCGCCCGGCAGCCGGCTGAGCACCTCATATGGCCCTACAGCATCAAGCGCGGTGAAGCGCTCGTAAATGAGTATCGCGATGTCCATGGACGGGAGCCTCTCGTGGTGGATTTGGATTTGCGTGGGCGTGCTCGTGGGCGGGCCGCTCTTGGCCGATTCAGGCCGCCGCGGTCACATCCGCGGCAGAGCCCGATGGGTGAAAGCGGCGGCGGTACTCGGCGGGGCCGACGCCGAGCCCGCGCAGGAAACAGCGGCGCATCGTCTCGGCGGTGCCGAAGCCGCAGTTGTCGGCAACGGTGGCGATCGGCTCGGCGGTGTCCTCCAGCGCGCGGCGCGCGGCCTCAAGGCGCACGCGCTCCACATAGCGCGCGGGCGTGACGCCGGTCTCGGCGGCGAACGCGCGAGCGAAGTTGCGCGAGCTCATGTGGGCCAGCAGCGCGAGCGCGTCCACCGAGAGGTCCTCGGAGACGTGCTCGAGGATGTGGCGGCGAACCTCGCGCAACGGCTCGCGGACGGGCTCCTGAGCAGCGAGCGTGGCGCTGAACTGGGCTTGGTTGCCGGGCCGGCGCAGGAACAGCACGAGGTGACGCGCGATCGTGAGCGCCGCTTCGCGGTCGAGGTCTTCTTCCACGAGCGCAAGCGCGAGATCCATTCCCGCGGTGACTCCCGCCGAGGTCCACACATCCCCGTCGCGCAGGAAGATCGGCTCGGGATCCACGCACACGGCGGGATGGCGGCGGGCCAGCTCTGTGGCGGCCGCCCAATGGGTGGTGGCACGCCGTCCATCGAGCAGCCCGGTGGCCGCGAGCAGAAACGCGCCGGTGCACACCGACGCGGTACGTCGAGCCCGTGCGGAGGCGTGCGCGATCCAATCGACGGTCGGGGGATCGCCGGCGGCGCCGCGCGAGCCGGCGCCGCCGGCCACGATCAGCGTGTCGAGGCGCGCGGGCGCGCGGGAGAAGTCGGCGTGCGGCGTGATCGTGAGCCCACTGGAGGTCTGTAGTGGTGCGCCGTCGTGGCTGAGGATCGATACCTCATAGCCGCGGTCAGCGCGACCTGTGGCCTCGACGAGCGTCTGCGCGCCGGCGAACACCTCGAGCGGCCCCGTGACGTCAAGGCTCTGCACACCGGGGAACGCGAGGATCGCGATCTGGCGTGGGCGTTGGCGGTAGGGCATGAGTTGATCATGGCCCAACACGGGCCTGTCTGCAAGGACAGATTTCCCACGATTTCTGCCGCAAGCAAATGCGAGCGCCTGCTCTCGCCAGGAGCTCAGGATGCAGCCGTGGCCGAGCTGCCAAGCACCTGACCCTGCGCGCCGAGCGCTTGCACGGCTACATACGCCGGCGTGGTGGAGCTTTCGATCGCCGTCTCGAAGCCACCGCGAGGCACGGTCGCGATCGGCGCAAGCGACTGCGGGCTCGCTCCTCCGAGCAGACGCCATTGTTCGACCGCGGTGGCGCCGTTCCAAGTGGCGTAGGCGACGATGCCTCCGTTAGAGCTTGCGTGGACGGCAAGCCGCGGGGGCTCGGTGGGATTTCCAGCCCAAGGGAACTTCAGTGCGGTGAAGGACTGGTAGAGGGCCGGTAGGTGAGCGTCGAGCAGAAGACCGCCTTCGGGGCTGAATTCAGAGAAGTACGGTTCCTGCCCCCAACCAACGAACCAGTTGCCGTCGGGTTGGGGTTGGAAGTCTCCCTGACTGGCGGAGTGCAGCGGCGGTTTGGGGTGCACGAAGCGCGATGCCAACGAGGCGGTCATGGTGTGCAGATTGAGTTGCAACACGATCATGCGTGTCTGGGGGTGCACATTTGGCGTGCCGCCGTTGTCGAAGAAGGAGATCTTCCCGCCGGGCTCCGAGCGCACGTCGTGTTGCCATGCGGGGCGCGCGCCGGGACCCATCTTGAAGCTCGACTGCTTACCGCCGAGGCGCCAGATCACCTTGCCTGTGTGAGCGCTCACGTTGTAGGCGGCCCATGTGTTGCGTGAATCCACGAGCATCGTGTCGCCGTACTTTGAGACCGCGTTGATGTGAAAGAAGTCCCACGGCGAGATCGGGGTGCCACCATGCTTGACGGGCATGTATGAGTCGGCGAGCCGTACGTGGTCGAGCGCGTGCCACTCGAAGCGCACGAGACCCGTCTTCAGGTCGATTTCCTGGAACAGGGTGTCGGCAACAGCGCCGTTGACGGGACCGCCGTAGGCGCTCAGGTTGCAGCGAACAGCGTCGTAGACGGTGAACAGGGCGGTGCCCTGGGGCGTGATCTCAAACGCGTGCAGGTCGGGCTGATAGCCGTTGCCGGCGCGCACGATCTGAACGTCTTTGTAGGAGCTGTTGGCGATCACGATCCCGGCTTCGTGGCGACCGCCTGAGACGAGCGGATCCTCCCACCACGTGAGCACGGGTTTGCCGTCGTATTCCTGCACCCGCAGGTCTGCCGCCCTGGCGCCGTGCGGGACGGGCTTGAACCAGATGAGCCGGCCGGAGCTGTCGAGGATCATCGGCCCGTACTGACCTGGTCCAGCGTAGGGCGCGAGGAAGATGTCCCCGGGCGCGTGTGTGCCCGTGTCGGTGCTCACCGTGACTGTGGGTGGCAGCAGTTCAGGGCGCGAGACGAAGTGCTGGAGTTCGCTTGGCTTCGGTGGTGGCGGTGGTGGCGGCGGCGTCTCAAGCGAACGACTCACGGCGTCTACCTCGGCGACCGTGAAATGCCACGCGAGGGGGGTCGTGCTCGCGCCCCGGCGCAGCGAGGCGTGCACTGTGACGGTCTCACCCTGCGCGAACGATTTGTGCGGGAGGAAGCTCGCTCCGTCGCCCTGGGAATAGGCCTCGAGTCGCCCAGGGTGCGAGCCGCTGCGCGAGCCGACCACCGTGACGCCCACGATCTCGGCATCCCCGCTGCCGAGGAAACTGATTTGCGTGCGGTAGGAGGCGTCGAGCGTGTCGGGCGCGGGCGAGACGGTCACGGCGCCGCCGGCTAGCGCCGCGGAGGCGTTGAGCGTCGTGGGTTGGCACGGCGGCGGCGGACCGGCATCGGCGTGCGGGGATATGGCAACGACGAGTGCGGCTGCGATGGCCAGGACTACGAACAGGATCGTCCAGCGGGCTCTGGCGGTGGTCGGCAAGCGGGAGAGCATACGCGGGCACGCGGGCAGGCGCGACAGGCCGCGCCGCCCACGAAGGGAGGACACGCGGAGCATCGTGTGCGGCGGCGCGAGCCCTTACCATGCGTGCATGCAGCCGAGCGACACCTCAGCACGTGTGCAGGGCATCCTCGACGCTGCCGAGCGAGCCGCTCGGCAGTTGCGCGAGCAGGCGGAGGAGCGGGCCGCAGAGCGGATCGCGGAGGCCGATCGCGCGGCTGCCAACCGCGTGAGCGCGGCTGAGCAGGAGGCCGAGGAGATCCTCGCGCATGCAAGAGCTCAAGCCGAGCAGGCGCGCAACGAGGCGCTGGCGTCGGTCGGATCGATCCACGCCGAGGCCGACGAGCGGATGCGTGCGGCCGAAGAGCTGCGCGCCGAAGCCCACGAGCAAGCCGAGACGGCGATCGCCCAGGCTCAAGAGCAGGCTGAGCAGACGTTGGCCACTGCACACGCCGAGGCAGACGGCGCGCTTGCAAGCGCACAGGAGCAGGCCGAGACGGTCACGCAGGCGGCGAGCGAGGAGTCAGGGAGGAGGCTTGCCGACGCGCACGAGCAGGTCAAGCAGACGCTTGCCGCGGGCGAGCGTCGGCAAGCTGTACGACTCGCCGAGGCTCAGGAGCAGGCAAACGAGCTGCAAGCCAAGGCCAGGGCCGACGCACGTGAGATCGTCAGTGAAGCCCACGCGATCTCCCGCGAAGTGCTGCGCGACGGCAGCGAGGTGTCGCAGAACCTCAGCGACCTGTCTGTGTCGCTGCGCAACAACGCCGAGCGCCTGCTACGCGACGTGCGTCTCACCCATGGCAGCATGACCGCAAGGCTAGATCAGGCTGCTCCGGGTGGCGCCCCGACTGGCGAGAAGACCCGAGGCGCAGGCCTCCCCCGCACGCGCCGTTCAGCGCACGAGGAGCCAGACACCGATCTGGACGTGCCGGAGTTCATACCGCGAGGTTGAGGCATGAGCAGCCTCAAGCGTTATACGATTGACAGAGACTTGGGGCTATAGCTCAGCTGGGAGAGCGCCTGCATGGCATGCAGGAGGTCGTCGGTTCGAGCCCGACTAGCTCCACCAAATTGACCAGACCACAACCGCCGACCTTAGAAGCCGGGGTTGATCCGGCACCCACGAGGACCCGTTCGGGCTCTCGTGGGTGCTGTTCGTTGTGGGCTTCGACTCCGATAGCTGGCAGCCCTTGGGCCAGTTCGACCGCCCGCTCGTCTTCTTCTGCCTTGATGGCAGCGGCAAGCCGCAGATCATCGCCGAGGATCAGGTCGAAGGGCTCGGCCAGTTCGCCTACGACGCCGTAGTCATCGTCAATCACCAGCCGTTTGAAGAACGCGAGGTTGAACTGGCGGCGCATTGTGGCTGATGCTTCGCGGTAGGCCGTCTCGCAGTCGCCTACCCGCGTGAGGGCGCGGCTTATGTTGGTCTCGGCAGCCTTGAAGTCTCCTTCTACGGCAACCCGTCGGCCTTCGATGGCTGCGACCTCGGTAGCGATCCGCGCCTGCTCGCTCTTGAGTAGGTCGAGCGGGATGGCGTCGGCGTAGTGGGCATCGAGCAGCTTCTTGCGCTCATCTGCGAGCTTGCGCAATCGGCGCTCGGAGCTGGTGCGGTCGTGCTCGGCATCGGTGCGGAGCGTGGATAGCTCCCCGCTGAGGTAAGCCCGCAGTCGCGTGATCTCATCCTCGGGTAGCTGCACAGTCGCGTAGTAGGCGGCGATGGCTTCCTCGGCATGTTCGATGCGGATGGCGCGCAGGGTGCAACTTGTCTTGTCCTTCTGACGGCCGATGCAGACGAAGTAGCGGTAGGTGCCGCCATTGCCTTTGGCGTAGTTGACGATCAGTCGGCTGCCGCAAACACCGCAGTAGATACTGCCCTTGAGGTAGTGCGGGTGCTCGCGCTGCTTCTCACCAGCCAGGTACTTGGCGCTGAGTGTCTCCTGAACTTTCTGCCAGGTCTGAGGGGTCACAAGCTGGGTGTGCTTGCCGGGATAGAGAACCCCCTGATAGCGCACCAGGCCCATGTAGTAGGGGTGACGTAGCAATGTGTGTAGCTGTGAGTCGCTGAGGGGTTTGCTAGCGGTCTTGGGGCCAGGGGCGGTGGTCAGTCCGCGCTCGGTCAGCTCGACTAGCAGGTTACGGATAGTCCAGTCCCCTGTGGCATACGCCTCAAAGGCCCAGGCCATCAGTGGCCCGCGCTCGGGGTCAACTTCGACGGTCCGTATCTCACGGCCGTTGTCGAAGTGACGGACGTTGCGGTAGCCGAGTGGGACGCGCCCCGGAGTGCCGCCATTCTTGGCCTTCTGGACGCTGCCCTTGAGAATCTCCATCGCAAGGTTCTGTGAATAGAACTCGGCGATCGAACTCATAATGCCGTGCATCAGCAGCCCGGAAGGGGTCTCGTCGATGTTCTCGCTGACAGAGACGAGCGTGACCCCAGCCTGCTTGAGTGCCAGGTTGATCGCCACGTCATCGGCCCGGTTCCGCGCCAAGCGGTCAACCTTGTGGACGATGACGTACTTGACCGGCTGCTCAGTGACGAACTCTAGTAGGCGTTGCAGTTCCGGGCGGTCAGCGGTCTTGGCCGACTCGCCCCGGTCGGCGAACTCCTCAATCACGGCCGCCTTGAGGCTGGCGGCCTTGCGCTTGCACGCCTCCCGCTGAGCCGGGATGGAGTAGCCCTCGACTTCGCCGCCTCTCTCGGCCTGTTCTTTGCTGGAAACCCTCAGGTAGATCACGGCGGCGGCTCCTTCAGAAGCATCAACTTTTAGTTTCACCGTCATAGACTTCCTCCGGTCTGCGCTTTCTCAGGGTGCTTGAATGGCGTTGTTAACTCTACCACAGTCGATGCGTGGAAGTATCGCATTATCACCCATTTCACAACAATTATGAGCATCACAGAAGCCTTCTCATGAAGAAAGCTGCGCTATTTATTAACTGCCGCCTCATAACGCAGCTTCCCGCAGTACATCGACCGCACGAGCAGCTGTAGTCACTACAAACAATCGCTCAGGCAACTGGCGATCCCGAGCAATGGCGTGACGCAAACGCTCAGCTCGCAATTCATCCGGCACAATCCAGCAGACGCGCGGAAACACCCCACCATGCGCGCCCTGCTCTTTGCCGGATTGGTAATAGTCGCCGTAAAGGCGACACTTGCGCACAACGACTGGCAGGCTCTCGGTTGCGCGGTCCACCTCAACGAACCAGCGCAACTCATACCCGCCGCTGCCGAGTGTCACAAACACATCGGGGCGCAGCAAGCGCCGCCCGCCCAAGCCCGAGAACTCCCGCCAACAGCGCGGCTCGGCCTGAACAGCCAGCATGTCAAGCAGACCTTGGCGGGAAGCTACCACTACGTCTACGACGAGTTGCGCTATCGCCAGGGTGTGATCGACAAAGCGCCATGTCGGCTCGTATGAACGCCGCCGAGGACCACTCGTGGCAAGCACCCGCTGACCGACTGGCCCCAGCGCCAGTACGAAACCCGCCGAGCCAGCCCGGACTCCACCGATGCGACGGTCCAGACGAATCAGCAGACGCTCGCGCGTCAATCGCTTGAGAACCCGCTGACGAGCGCGCGTGGCGGCCTGCTCATTGTCATGCTCGCCGTCAGGGAAATGGACGGCCTGAATCTGCCGGGCGCTCATCAGCCGCAGTTCGGCCACCTGACGGATTACGCTCAGGTCCCGATCTGACAGCCGCTCACGGGTCTGCGCTACCCCCCTCGCCGACGCGTAGGGCCGCGTCGGTGCAGCAGCGCTCATTGCACCCCTCCATTGTTCTTTCCTTTCGTTGCCAAAGAGGATGTGCTGAAAGGCGTTGGGACGAGCGGTGCCGGACACACGAAGCGACGAGCACCCCCACGTCCACGGACCGGCCTCACCTCTGTTGATGACCACACCGGCCAGTCACATCCACACCCAAACCAGCAAAAAGGCTCAGTAAAGGAGCCTTTCGTCGGCAAGCGCCGAAAGACTTTCCTCGCCAAACGTCGGGCGCTCACACCGTCACTACAAGCGTTTTGGCGCAGTGTCATCGACGCGATGCGACGGGCGATGCGACAGGCACTCATACTGGACTCCCAGCGTCTCGTCGCCGTGGCGCAAGGTCATCACCAACTGCTTGGCGACGCCCCAAAAACAGCTCATGGAGATCGGCCTCAATCTCGGCTCGATCAACACCGTAAGCGCTGCGCGAGGCAACCCGCACCACCCCCGGATCGCTGATCGGCTTACCGGGCGGCAGAGTGCTGGCGCTGCACCACGGCTGAACGGCCGCCTTGGCGACGAGCTGCATGTAGCACTGGAAAGCTCCAAGGCTCTGGAAGTCCTCGGGAGCCAAGACACTGCCGGCAGCAATCAGCCGGGCATCCTCACTCGGCAGGCGGAACGCCACCCGCGACTGCGCGTTAGCCAAGACCGCTGAGCGCATCGCCGGGTCGAGCTGGTGCATGTACTGATGAGCCAAATGGAACGAGCTCCCCAAACCGCGAGCCTGGGCCAAGGCATCGGCGAAGTCCAGCGGCAAGTGCATGTAGTCCTGAAACTCATCGACGTAGACAAAGACCGGATGGCGACGCTCTGGGGCAATGGCGGCACGGCCAAGGATGGCTTGCCAGAGCTGCGACACGATAAGGCTGCCAAGCAGCGCCGAAGTCTCCGGCCCCAGCAGTCCCTTACTGAGATCAACGAGCAGTATCTTCCGCTCCGTGAAGACCCGGCGCAGATCAAAACTCTGCCGGGTCTGTCCGACAATCGCACGCATTTCCGGACGCAGCAGCAATGGGCGCAACTTGTTCATAACCGGCGCGATGGCCGCCGCTCGTTCGGTCTCGCTCCACGCCTCAAACGCCGCCCAAAAGGGCTCCAATCCGATCGGATCAACCACGCCCAGTACGACCCGCCGCCGGAAACCGGCATCGGTCAGCAGCAGCGGCAGCGCCGAAAGCGTCATGCCTGGTAAACGAGCCAGTGTCAGCAGCGACGCGCCAAGGATGTCGTGCGTCCGTGGCCCCCAATGCGCGGCGTAGAGCGAGTGAAACAACCCGAGCAACTGATCGGCCGCTAGCTCCGGCGACCGCCCACCGAGCGCCAGCGGATTCAGACCGACCGGACGCTCGGTATCGGCCGGATCGAGCAGTACCACGTCGCCAATACGCTCAGGCGGAATGCGCTTCAACACGTCAGCGATGAGGTCTCCCTTTGGCTCGATGACGACCACCGCCCGCCCAGCCGCCATGTCCTGCGTAATAAGGTTGAGCAGCAGCGTGGACTTGCCGGTTCCGGTCGGCCCGAGTGCGTGCAAGTGTCGTAGCGAGTCGATTGGCGACAGCGCCAAAGTACGTTCGCGGCCAGGGAAGGTAGCCTTGCCAATAATCCGCCCGGATCTTTGAATGGCCGCTGACGGAGCCATCAAGCGGCTGCCAATCATGGCTACCGGCAACTCACTGGTCAACCCACTCGGCCAGGTTGAAATTGTGGCGAGCTCGCTGGCATTCAACCGCAGCGGCATACGCCAGCGCGGCACGCGAGCCTCGATCACCCGACTGGCGCTCGTCGGTCGCACCCAAAAACTGATGCCGGGCGCTTCGGCACTTCGCAGCGCGCCGACCACCTGGCGGACCAACTGCCGTTCACGGCTCTTGGTCTTGGCCTTGACAGCCACCCGCCCGACAACTCGCCAGCCCGGCTCGGCCTGCTTCGTTCGCAGGGCATTACGAACTTCAACGTCCATCACTGGCGGCGGCCCAAACGGAGCCAGCAGCAGGGCACCAAGCCACGACTCCCGACTGGCGTTCTCCAGTTGGTTTGGCACGGCAACCGGCGTGAACGGTCGGCCGAGCACCCACTGAATACTGAGGCGCTCGCCTCTACGCACATATGCCAGCGCCGTCAGCACGGCCCGGCTGATCCCGGCCATGTCATCGGTGCGTACCGACCGACGCTTCGTTGACAAGCGCAGCTCAACAGCGCGAGTAGCCGCCATCGCTGGCCGAGTGGAGATTTCCTCAATTGCGAGGCCCGGGATACTGGCCCGAAGCTGGTCGGCGGTTGCATCGCCCCGATTCGCTGGCAACGCCAGACGATGCTCGACCATGCCAGGCGAGCCAACAGTCTCAACTATGACTGGGCTTCCGGCCGTCGTCGCCAGCAGACGAAAAGCCTGCGCCACCTGTTCCGGCTCCACCTCACGCGGCCAACGCAGGCGATACCAAGTGAGTGATACTGACTTCACGTAGCAGCCTCGGCGTCGTTATCCGCCGACGCATTGTTATCCAGGCTTTGACGCCTGGCGCGCTTCGCCTTACTTTTTCGCTCGTGTTCAGCTTCGGCCTCGGCTTCTGCCTGGGCCTGCTCCAAGTCGATCAAGACCCGCGCCAGTCGGCGCAGATCGGTGGGTCGCCTTACACCCCGCACTCGAATATGACGATCATTTCCACGATAGGTTCTACTCATTGTGAACCTCCTTCCTCTCCGCGACCAGCCGGAAAATGAGCACGCAGAGCAGCACATCCCGCAAGGGGACATTTACCTGCTAACGGGTAAACCCGTATCTCACAACCGCACCGTGTTACCGCTTATGGCAATAACGGGAGAATGACTAGTAAATAATGATTTGGCGTATTAGTCAATAAGGCTTGTGCATTTCACAACACCGACACGACGCCCCTGTTATCGAGGAGATTTGTCACCACCTCGACTTCCGAAATTGATAAATTGACCAGCCGGTAAAGCCGAGTAGCACAATGACGCCAACGACAATAAGGACCGGCAGCACCGCGATAATGAGACGGGCAGCGACGTACAGCATCAGGGCGATAGCCAAGGCTGTGACCGCCAGATTCAGCGCGCCCTCTCGCCAGCGGGACGGAGGCGTGGTCATGGCCGCCCCGTGTCGCCTTCAGCGTGCCGCATCGCCTCGGTGTACATCTTCTGTTCGAGGTCTCGGGCCGCGCTCTGTAGACGCACGGCGGCATGGAGTCCTTCGCGGTAGGGAGCGGCCAAGTCTTCTTCGACTGGTGTATCGGGCAGCCGTCGTAGGAACCAGTAGGCGATGGCTCCAATGAGCGCCACCAGACCGATCAGGGCAAGCCCTGCCTCTAGAACACCCATCAGGACCGCCCCCTCATGCCGAGCGCCTGAAGCTCAGCAACGGCTAGTGTGCCGAAAGCAGCGAGGATCGCTCTATAGGTGTCCTCGCCCATCGGGCTGATCCTGAAAGAAGCGTCAGCCGAACGGGATAGTGCGGTCGCGCTCTGCATAGCGACAAAGCCAGCGTAGGCTCCAGACTGGATACGGGCAGCGGCGGCGATACCACCGCGCTCAGCTTCAGCCACTTGAGCGTTGAGGAAGTGATCGGGCTGGATGACTTGCGCGGAACGGCGGGATACGATGTTAGCCATAGTGGGCTCCTATCCGAGTTGACTTATAAGCCCAAGATGCCACTACCCATAGTGTTTCATTAGCCCTAAATTGTTACAGAACTCCGATCATAAACAGACCATTCCTGACGTAACAATGCAGACCCCTTGTAACAATCGACTGATAGGCCGCTGATATGTCGCCCCGTGGGTCAACGCGGCCTCGGAAGTACGGCGTGTTCTTGAAGCCCCTGCGGAAACGACAAGGCGACCTAAAGCAGGAAGCTTTTGCTCATTTCGTTGGCATATCGCCGTCACTACTGAGAGCTATTGAGAGTGGCAATCGCAACCCAACCTGGCGAGTGGTAGACCTCCTGGTTCAGGTTTTCCCGGACGAGAAGGACGACATTGTGAGGGCAGCGATACCGTTTATGACCTTGCCGAAGCAAAAACCTTCCGTCCTTCCTTCGACGTTCCGGTCTGTAGAGGATTTGGCACGCAACGGTGGACTGGACGAGGCGTGGAAAGTGCTGATGGCTGAGTTTCGACAGGGTAGTGATTGTTTGCAGCTCGCCAAGCTATTTCTCAGCGTGGACGAGACTTGTCGCCAGCTCAACCTACCCCGTAACTCCGAGCTATCGCTGCTAGGCGGTTGGGATTTGCTCGCCTGGGCTGGACTATGTCTGAGGCGTGCCCCGACACCCGAAGAGCAGGCCGCCGCATTGTGGGAGAGGATTATCTTGGCAAACCTCCAAGACTATGATCCGCAGTATGTGTATCTCATGCTCACGGAAGCGCTCACAGAACACTTCACTGCCGGCAATCTCTGGTGTCTCAGGGGTATGCTGGAGCTGGAACAACGGGACTTTACGTCAGCACTGGCGTCGTTGCAAATGGCAGCCACGCATAAGGCATCC
The DNA here is from genome assembly GCA_963831725.1 of uncultured Solirubrobacterales bacterium. Classification (GTDB taxonomy): domain Bacteria; phylum Actinomycetota; class Thermoleophilia; order Solirubrobacterales; family Solirubrobacteraceae; genus Palsa-744. Next base: position 451,952 of record CAWHRF010000004.1, on the reverse strand, counting down.
AAGCTGGACGTTACATATGCCCGTGGTTTGCTGTTTACCGTTTGGCGCAGACCGGTTGAGGCCATTGCTGAACTAACCAGTGCGATCGAAAATCCGCAGCTCGATTCTGCAAGCATCGCGCGTGCTCGCAGCGCCCGGGCATTCGCGCGATTCGCTAACGCCCAACCGCCAAAAGCATTAGCTGAGTTCGCGGAGGTTGAGCAGGACATTTCCGGCAATGCGTGGGTGCATTACTATCATGGGCATTGCTATGAGTGGAGATATAATGGTCGTACAGCGATTGCGGAGAGTGAGGCTGAGCGACAGCTATCAATTCATTTTGGGCGGGCGCTTGAGTGCGAAGAGTATCCTTTGACTAGAATCAAGAGGGAACAAGTGCAGCACGCTCTTGAAGGTTATCCAGACCGTGGACCGGTAATAGACATGCCTAAGACTTTGCAAAAGCTGCAAAAGATGAGATAATGGTAATATGAGTGAATATCCTTATGCGCACGTAATGCCTATGGACGAGGATGAGTGGAGCATTGTTGAGTGGGCGAACTCGCTTGACGATGACGACCCCGAAGATGACGACCCTATTGGCTCGGGCCGCATTGAGCACTTTTTGAGAGTGAGCGCAGCACTACAGGCTGGTGAGGAGACACTGTCGCCGCTACCTATGCCCCCTGGAGGAGGCCGTCCCGGATTAGGAGGCGCTGCTTATGACACCCTGGAAGAGTTGTGCGAGGTGCCACACTGGACGGAAGAAAAACGGTGGTGGTGGACGTTGAGCGATATCACGACCCTGCACAATTGGTACAACATTGAAGGACACAGACCGGCGGCTCAAGCCGAGATGGGAACCGAGGTTGAAGACCTCAACGAAGTGTTGCTGCGCTTGCACGGTGCCATGCCGTTCGATGAGGTTGAACGGGATTGGCTGTTCGAGGCACATGACGAGACACAAGGACCCAACTCCATAACGCTCATTCGTCGCCGCGAGGCAACTATCGTGTCGGGTGGTCTGCGGCGGGTTGTTCAGGGCCGTGACCTAATACGTCGCTGGTGGTCCTGGCGTCGGGAGACGGACGAATTCAGCGGTCAAGGCAGTCTTGACCAGGCTCGTGATGCCTTGCGGGACTTGGTAGTGGCGCATTGCGATGATCCTGAGCTGCCCGAGTCCTATCTTGCATTGAGGCGCGACCAGCCTACAGCCTCACCGTAAACCCCTTCGCAGCACTAACCGCTGCCTCACCTCTCGGCGTAAACATCCCCTTCGCCGTCAGCTTCAATTGCTTGGCGTGTTTGAGCAACCGCTTTCCGGCAGCCGTCAACCTGACCTTGATCTGGCCCGTTCCGGCTGCTGAGAAACTTATCTGACCTGACGCCACCAGCACCCGCTTGGCCTTGCTGTGCTTTGCCAGTTTTGCTCCACTCGGAACCTCATACCACTGCACTGAGAGCGTCCCAGCCTCCAACGCCTTGAACGGCATCGTAAGCCCACCATTCTTGAGAAGCATGGCGATCATGGCTGCCTTGCCTGACGGGATGAGCTGCTGCCCGAGCAAGGCGGCTATCTGAGCGCTGCTGATGGTGGCAGTTGTGCTGCCGCCGGAACTTGCTGCGCTGCCAGTGGTCGTGCTGCCCGCCGTACTCTCGCTGCTTGTGGTGGTGCTTCCGTTTCCGCCTCCGCTGCTTCCGCCTGCTGGTACTGCTTGTATGACGCCCGTTGGTTCGGAGAATGCCGGTGTGCTGGCACCTTCGCTATTGCTGGCCGTCTCCTGTACCCGGATGGTGGAACCAACATCAGCGGCTGTCACTGGGTAGCTCTGCGCCGTTGCACCGCTGATCGGCTGGCAGTTCGTACCACCGCTGTTGCAGCGTTGCCACTCATCGCTGTAGCTGGTGGGGTTGTTTGTCCAGTAGCCATGCCCCGCAGTTAGTGTCTGTCCTTCGATAGCAGGACCGGCTATGGTCGGCGCTTCACCGAAGGTCGGCACCGCAGGCAAAGCGGTGGCCGTCACTGTCTCCGGTGAGCTGGCCGTGTTGTAGTTGATGCGATAGGAGTACCACCGTTCGTCGGGCACACAGACCGTCACAACGTCGCTGCCGTTGGGAGCATTGCCAAAGGTGCCCGTCAAACTGCCGGTAGTCGAGATAAGCGTGTCAACTTGCCCAACGGGTGGCGCCGGACATTCGGTGCCGTTGTTTGTCCCCACGCCGATGGGTTCCAGCGTTGATCCACCGAGCGCCACCGTTCCGGTCGAGATAATCTGATCGTAGTCTACGCCGGGTGTGGTGCCCTGCGCAAAGATATAAGGCAGAAGTGAACTATCACTGTCAAGTGACAAACTTGGCAAGGACAGGATTTCACCTGGTTCCAACCTGGATTTGATAGCCGTCACCGGCCCAATTGACGCACCGCCGCCCAAGGACAGGTCGGAGTTAGTCGCAACAATCGGGCCTGTGGCCGTTTCGTAGTCTTCCAACTCGACGTTATGCAGATTCAGGGCATGACCATCACTGGCATTGAAGTCCGCCACATTGAGATTGACCACACTGACCCCCGTTGCTGTCTGAACACCGTTGATGGTCACTTCACCCAGCTCATCATTAGCGGTGTCAGCCGGTCTCCCTGGAATCTGGCGTTGACCAAAGATGAGTTGTGTCGGATCACTCAGATTGACGGTCAGGTCAGCCGCTTCGCCTGACAGCGCCCCGCCGACTTCGACGTTTTGCCCAAAGCCTACGCTCGGCCCGGCGATGTCCCAAGTCTGACTGCCGCCCAGAGTCATCGGCGTGATGGTGTTGAAGGCCCCGGTGCTGCCTTCCTCCGCGCTGATCGACAGACCACCACTGGCCAGCGTCAACCCCTGACCCGTCAGCGCATAACCATGACTGTCATCTACTTGCAGCTGGTTGACGCTCAGACCGCTCAGATCGTTTTCCGAATTCTGGAAGGCAGTCAGCGCCGGAAAGGTCAGCGTGCCGATGGCTTCAGTGGCGACCGGAGCCGTCCCCCCGATCCAGTTGCCGGTGTTCGACCACGCCGTCGATGAACCGCCGCCGCTCCACGTAAAGTCGGCTGCCGAAGCGATCGGCACCAGCACCAATGAGCAGCCGCAGACCACGAGAGCGACCAGAGCAGCGAAGGCCCAGGCCCAGGATGGGCGTCGTGACTGGCACAAGAGCATCTGCATGGCTGGTGATCTCCCCCTCGGTGTCGTAGGTGCCGCTGTTTATTCCTGCTAACCGACTAGCAGGAATAGGCTACACGATCCCTAGATCGCCCGCCCTGAACGCCATGCTCCCCAGGCCAGAACCCATCTGACCGCCTTCGCCCAGGACTACGTCAGGCGTGAAGCAGCCTTGGAGCAAACCGCCGAAAAGCTCCGGCAAGAGCGAGACGAAGCCATACGGACGGCCTACAGCCAGGGCCTGCCCATGAAAGCCATTGCTCAGGTCATGGGCATGAGCCACCAGCGCGTCTCGCAGATCGTCAGGCGCTAGCCCCCCGACTGCTGCTCCCTGAGCCGATAGGAGCCGCGGGCCACCCGCACGAATCGGGGCGTTGATCCCGAGGCATTGGAGGCCAGAGAACCCTTGACTGAGCCCCAGCGCACCGACTCCCCCAGCAACGCCTCAACCGCTGCATGGATGGCTCGGGCCTGCATCGGCTTCGGTCTATCTGCCAGAACGCGGACTATCGCCTCCACGATCCAGCCCGGCCGACGGTGCCGAGCCCCAATGGCCTCCGATCTATGAGCGACCGAGCGATTGATCTGGCGGGACTCAGGGGCAGCCTTTGCCGCCCCATCAAGCAAAGTCTTCAGGGGTCCAACAGGGTTGGAGAGGACCCCTATAAGGTCCACTGAACTTGTCTGTGCGCAAACCACGGGTGCGCCGACGCGGTAGGTGGGCAGGATTTCGGCGCGGCTGTTGACGTGCAGGTCGGCGATGAGGATGCGTAGCAGGGCCTTGGTCTGGTCGGTGTCGCCGTTGGCGATGACGTGGGCGAGCTGGTCGGCGACGGCGTGGAGTGCGGCCGTGTCGGGCGTTGTGGGCGTGTCTGCGGCGAGTTCGCGTGCGAGTGCTTGGTCTTGGGCTTGGAGGGCGTCCAGGCGCGTGTCGAGGGCGGATAGCCGCTCCTTGAAGCGCGCGGGGTCGAGGGTGCCGTTCTCGAAGGCGTCCTGGTAGCGCTCGATCGCGCGTTCGGCGCGGGCGATCTCCTTGGCGAGCGAGGCGCGTTGTTCGGTGAGCTGTACGCGGTCGGTTGCGCTGCTGGCGGCGGCTTGCTCGATCGCGTCGCGGATGAGGCCTCCGTGCCGATAGAGACTGGTGAGCTGGTCGAGGATCGCGCCCTCCAGCTTGTCCTTCGGTAGCCGCTCGCCGTCGCAGCCCTTGCGGCCGAGCTTTTGCCGCCCGGAGCAGGCGTAGTAGTGGTAGGTGCCGCCGTTGCCCTTGGCGGACATGCCGACGTAGGCGCGGCGGCAGCGCCCACAGCGCAAAAGCCCAGAGAGCAGGAAGTCCGCGCGGTTTGAGGCGCGCAACGACCAATCCTCCCCGCGCTCCTTCAACAACGCTTGTGCGGTGTCGAAGGTGTCTTGGTCGGTCAGCGGCTCATGGATTCCAGGGAATGTCTGCTCGCGCCAGTGGACGCGCCCGACATACGCCTCGTTGGCGAGAATCCACAGCACGGCCGCTGGCTGCCAGCCGCGCGGGGGCGCTGGCGCATGTTCGGCATCGAGGCGTCGAGCGATCGCGGCAGCGCCCAAACGCCCGGCTGCGTACCACTTGAAGATGCGACGGATGATCGGCGCGGTGCGCTCGTCGGGGATCAGCTCCTTGCGCTCGTTGCGGGCGTAGCCGAACGGGATGCGTCCGTTGGGCCAGCGGCCTTCGCGGGCACGGCGCTCGATGCCGCTTGTTACGCGGTCAACGATGGTAGCGTGCTCGAACTCAGCGAACACGCCGAGCATCTGGAGCATCATCCGTCCCGCCGCCGAGCCGGTGTCGAACGGCTCGGTCGCGGAACGCAGCACGACGCCGAGCTTGTCGAGCTCCTCGGCAATCCCGCCGAGCTGACGCACCTTCCTCGATAGGCGGTCGATACGGTAGACGAGCAGTTGGTCGATCCTGCCTTGGCGTGCGAGGTCGAGCGCGGCCTGCAAGCCGGGCCGCTCCAGCTTGGTGCCGGTGGCACGGTCTTCGTGGTGGGCGACGATACGCCAGTCCTCCTGGACCTTGCAGAACGCCTCCAGCCGTTCGTGCTGGGAAGCCAAGGAGGTCGGCTGGTTCTCCTCGTCGGTCGAGATGCGTGTGTATAGGCATGTGCGCGTCATGGCATCGGCTCCTGCTCGTCAGGGTCGTGATCGGGGTATCCGAGGAGAGCAGACCCGGCGACGGATCGCAACCCCCAATCGCGACTGCAAGCACAATCCCTCATCGCATCGCGCAGGCGAGCAAAAACTACTTCTCTCCCCATCTTATCGGGGTTGCTTATTTTTCTGGGATTCCGGTCATTAGCGGGGATTTCCATAGATACAGGGTCCTCCACGCTTAATTGGAGGACGAATTGGAGGGCGTAATGGAGGACGGAATGGAGGGCGAATTGGAGGGGGGTGTATCGGCAGACGGCACCGGGCATGGCACGGCATCGCCCCTGCGCACGGCATCGGCGAGCAGCGCCGCCAGCAGGCCGACGGCCTCGCGTTCCATCTCCACAGACAGCCGCTCGACCCTGGGGCGAGCGACACAAACACGATCATTCATAGTCATCGAGCCGGACGGAGTTCTGATCAGAGCCCATCACGGAGCGGACCACACGACCCGCTCCCCGTTCGGAGCTTCCACCCTTTAAAAGTCGATCCAGACCCTCCTGCGGTACACAACCACTCGGCCCATGACCGGATTCTCGGGCGGTTTTGTCAGTGACTTGTCAGTGATCTGTCAGCGAGCGGCTGTGACAGACCCCGTGGCTGGCATGCACGGGACCGTATCGCGCAGCAGGCGTCGGCCGATCATTCGATCCCACTGACCGCGACTGGTATTTTGCTTGATGTCATCGTGCCAACTTCGAGCTGTCCCAAGCGGTTCGAGTCCCAGCAGCAACACGGCCATTAGACAATAGTGCGCACATGTCTTCGCTGCCAGCGTCGACCGATCGGTGGGCCGGTATGCTTTTGGCTGCTTATATGCCGCCACTACGCTTGGAGATCGCGATGGGCTGGTTCGACAGCGAGGCCGTGAAGCGGCTGAAGAAGGCGTCCGAGTTCATCGGCGGACTGGTTGCCGACCAAGCGTTTGGTCAGCTTCCGGCGGGTGCAGCAGAAGAAATGATCCAAAGCGAGTCCCAGCGCGATCAGCTCAAGCGGGCCCTCACCGGAGCGGCACAGGAGGTGGGTAGCGACAAGGCGCTCAAGAAGGCAATGCGTGCGGCAGGCGATCATGCCCGCATGAAGGCGCAGGTCCGAAGCCTCCCGTCTGACGCCGTCGCGCAAGCCGCAGAAGACGTGATCAAGGAGATGCTGGCACCCCAACGAGTGTCATAGCTGCCATCGGAAGGACAAAATGGCGTACAAAGCCACGACGAGCCCCAGTGGTCTCGTTAATAACATCAAAGTCCGGTGCAGCCAGTGCGCCGCATCGCTCTACGTCAATCCCGACCAAGCGCGTTCGAGCGGGAGTTGGGAGTGTCCGCACTGCCGCAAGCGGCACTGACTTCTAGCTATGCATCCGAGGCAACAATGGAGGAGGGATTAATGGGTTTGTTTAGCAAGCGAGACTCGGGTGCGCCCTCAGCGAATGCACGTGTCACGCTCTCATCTAACTTGGTAGCGAGACTTGAGCCGTTTGGGCGCTTCGAGTTCGACCCCCAGGGGAGCGGAGTGGACGCCGTGGGCCTACCAAACGCGGAGTTCCCGCTGCTGCAGATGGCGAAGCAGAACCCCGATGGGTTCGTCGCCGCGCTTGCGGCGGCGACAGTCCCTGTCGGCGGCTGGACCGCCTATGGCGCGATGCGGCTGGTAATGCACTTCGGGCTCGTACAATCGGATGCCCCGCACGCTGACTCCGACGCCATCAGCATGGCGGCGCTCCAGTTTCTCCGTGACTCAGGTTACAGCTGGGACCGGCTGAGCCTGAACGAGAGGTCCGTCTGGCAGCGCGCGGTCGGACAGGAGTGGTGAGGCGTAGGTAGTTTCTTGGTTGTAGATCTCGCCGCCACGTTGAAGTGCAACCAGGGTGTCGCGCTCGCGCGCGAGCGTTTTGTGCGAAAGATTTGGCGACCTCTTCACCAGTTGTCTTCAGCCTACAAATCGTCCTGCGGCGAGTTGGCTCGCCGCAGTGATTCTTGACATATGTCGCCGATCACGATCATGATCGATGCTCTCGCTCGATCCGTCCGCCCGGATCACGACTGGCTAGCAGGTGACAGCGTCGCGGCCTTTGCCTCGATCCTCATAGAGTCGCGGGACTTGGCTCTACACGGAAAGTATGGACGAAGATCCTCGTGAGCCCAATAGGAGGGCGTTACCAGTCGATCGCCAAGCTCGCGCAGAAATGACAGATAGTCCGGCGCTTCAAGCCCCTGCCACTCCCAGCGCTTCCGAACGCCATCAGCCGTGTCGATGCCGTCAATGACGGCGACGATCATTCCGTCCGTCCGGCGCTCCGCGTAGATCACGTTGGACTGATCCCCGTCATGCGGTTGAGCGAGCCGCCGCGACTCGCCGGGTTGGATGTCAGCCACGGGGGATTGGTCGTCCGCTGCCGGCACGGATACGTAGTCGAGTGCGCTTGGCCATCCCGCTGGACGCGCGCCGTCCCATCCGTGCACCCGCTGCCAGTACTCGATCGCGAACGGTGGAACGGCTGGATAGGCGACGCCACCAAGCCGCAGGACATTCAAGGCTCGATCAATGATCGCGAGATATCGCGGATCTGGGTTGTGCCCGCCGGCGACGAAATTCATCGCGATGCACATCGCCCCTACGAACCCCCAGTCGCCGGCACGTTCTGCCGCGGCGGTCAGCTCATCGAGAAACAATCCCTGGAGTCTGTCCCACTCAGGCGAGCCAGAGGCGGGATAGTTGGCAGACGCGAACGCAGCCACGGCGTACCCGTCAAGTTCTGTAGTCGAGAGGGCGGAGAGACCGGGCGGGTTCGGGCTGGGCCCACCGAATGCCGCCATCCCGATCCTTACGAGGTCAGCGGAGGTGGCCGTGAACGCTGGTTGCGACGCCTTGGCCGACTGTCTGGAGAAGAGGCCCATGTCTTTAGCTCGATCCGCACCAGGCTCTGCTGGCAAGTGGTCGTCCGCTGCGATGGGCCAAGTAGAGACGCACGAGAAAACGCTACCAGACGCCTGCGGCGGTGGGACACACCTGACCGCGTACATCGGTGCATGTGCGCCGTCTGATCATTCGATTCCAGTTACTGCTACCGGAACATCACTGTTCTCATTAGTGCCGTCGCCGAGATTCCCAAAACCGCCAAAACCCCAGCAGTCGATACTGCCTGTGGACAACAACGCACACGTGTCGTTGGAACTGGAGATCGCAGTCGCGTCGGTGATGCCGCGAACTTGTATCGGCTTAGTGCTACAAGGATCATAGGCTCCAGAGCATTTTTCCGGGCCTGTATTACTGTCGTTCCCAAGCCCTCCTTCGGCATTGTCTCCCCAGCACTCGACAGTGCCATCGGACAACAACACACATGTTCGTGCATCTCCGGCGCTGACTTGGCTCGCGTTAGTAATGCCGCTCACGTCAACTGGAATATCGCTGCTTTCGGTAGTGTCATCACCGAGCTCCCCAAACTCATTTTCGCCCCAGCACTCGACAGTGCCACTGGACAACAACGCACACGTATGTTGGGAACCGGCTGTGACCTGGCTCGCGTTAGTAATGCCGCTCACGCCAACTGGAATATCGCTGCTTTCGGTAGTGTCATTGCCGAGATCCCCAAAACCCCCCCAACCCCAACACTTGACGCTGCCGCCCAACAGCAAAGCACACTCGTGTTCCCTGCCAGAGGTAATGGAGGTAGCACCGGTAATGCCGCTGACCTGCACGGGTATCGTACTACAAGGGTCGTAACCGGCGCTACCGTCGCACTCTTCTGGGCCTGTGATGGTCCCGTCGCCGAGCTGCCCCTCGTTGTTGATGCCCCAGCATACGACACCGCCGCTGGACAACAACGCACACGTACCGGCGACTTGGGTAGCGTTTGTGATTCCACTTACCTGCACAGGCTTGGTACTGCAAAAAAACTCATAATAGGAGCAGGTTTCCGGGCCTGTACTGGTACCATCGCCAAGCCCTCCCTCGGAACTGTCTCCCCAACACTCGACACTGCCACCCGACAACAACGCACAGCCAGCGCTAATATCGTCGGCATCCGATATACCGCTCACCGTCACCGGTACATTACTGCTTTCGGTCGTTCCATTCCCGAGCTGACCCCATTCGTTGTCGCCCCAGCACTTGACCACGGCACTATACAGTAGTGTACACGTATCCAAATCGTTTGTAGCGATCTGAATAGCGACGCCTTTGTTTTCGCTGGGCGGACCGCCGACACCGCCCGCTCCTACAAATGTTTGGAACCGGACTTCTTCTCTCGCAAACGGTGAGTGATCACCGTTCGCATCAAAGGCGTAAACAGCGAAGCTGACTTCGCCGCTGGCTCCTTCGGGTGGTTCGATTGTGAGGGTGCCGTCGGTGGCGAGGTGTACCCAGCTCGGGACTTTGGCGGCGTTGACTGGTTCGTTCCAGATGTAGAAGAGGTAGGGGGCGGTGCCGCCGGTCGCTGTGAGTTGGACGGTTGTGGTTTGTCCGTCGGGCAGCGTGCCCAGGTTGAGAGGGCTGATGTGAATGTCTGGGCTTGTGAAGGTCGGATTGCTGCCGGGGATCGTAAAACCCGTCTGGGGCGGGTAGAGACTGTCGCCCTCTAGGTCGATGACTTTGTAGAAGAAGTCATCCACGAGCAGCCCGTAAGAGAGCTTCTTGAGCAGGTCCTTCGCTGTGCCTGCTGCGGCAGCGTCGATGCAGGAGTGCATCTGGTCTATCGCGCTGGAGGGATCACTACCTGAAGAGCTCGCGTTGTAGACCGCGCTCATGATGCAGTTCACGCGATCAACCGGCACCGAAACGCTGTCACTCGCGGTGCTCAGCACCGCCCACGCCAGCTCGCCCACGCCAGATGCGACCTCTGGGGCTTGGTCGATATGAACCTCTTGGGCGGCCTGCTGGGGCGTGGGACGGTCGATCGTGACAGTCGCGCTGTCGCCTGGACCCAGAATGAACGTGGAGGAATTGCCCTTGGAGCCGAGAGCAGCGAACAGTGTGGCAGCCTCGCCCTCCAGCGAGTCAGCGAAGTGAGATTTGGCGACATCAATCTTCGCACCGCTGATTGTGATCACCTGTGCGTAACCGCGATTATTGACCATGTTCAACACGGCCTCGGCATTGTTGGAGGTGCTGCTGAAGCAGACCGGTAGCGGGTCCTGGTTGCTGTCCGGGAGACTAACCTCGTCTAGCCAGCTTGGAGAGCCACCGCACCCACTCGGTAGGCTCGCACGGTTTCCGGTTACGATTCCCGCGTAGTAGGTCGCGTCATTGATCACATCAAGCGGGCTGAAGGATTCAAGCCTTGCCGTTACCGTGTGGCTCGCTGTTTTGACGACCGCTGGTTCGGGCTCCCATTTGTGAATCGGCGACCAGCCATGCAGTAGCAGTGGTTGTTCACCTGCAGCGAGCAACCCAGCGTTGTAGCCCATCGTGACCGTCACTGGTTTCCGTGGCTCCCCCTGGCTCGAGCTCACCATGTAGGGACCGCCAGCGATTGAGGAGCCACCCTCCGCTCCGAATCCCGTCGCGACGCCCACCGAGATCGTGAGCGTCTGACCGCGGGCGATCGCGCCCTCGGGGGCACTGATGTGGACCGCGCCCAAGGCAAGCCGCAGCGGACCTCCTGTACTGCGAACGCTGCGCCGCCCGGGAACGACCACCTCCAACACGCTGCTGAAGCCACTGGCATACCCGCCGCCGGCGGGCTTGAGGACACGAACGAAGTGGCCGCCGACACCCATAAGGCGCACCGCGAAGCGGAACTTGGAGGATCGCGATAGCGATTGCGTCTGCAGCGTCCGCCAACGGCTGCCGGCGAGCACCTGAAGGGCCACCTTCTCGCGCGGGGCACCCGGGGTGACCTGACCCGAGAATGTCGCCGCACGGCCCGGCCGAACTACAACCTGAGCCCCCCGCACCGACACTCCGAACGCTCGCGCCGGTGACGTCGCCGCGTCAGCTGACGTAAAGGCCAGCGGCGACGGCGAAGTAAACGGATCGAGCGACGAGTCCGCAACCAGCGGAGTTGCACTGGCGACGCTCACGAACACAGTGATCGCGAGCAGCCCGCAAACATAGGCGACCATACCAAAGTGCAGGACGCCACGGTCCGTCGGTTTGTCCCCCGGGAGATTCATCGGTTCTGCTCGCAGACCAAACGCTACAGGACCCCAGCCTGTCCGGCACCATGGGACTCTGCGCTACCTATAAGTCTGTAGACTAGCAAGTAGCAACGGGGCAGCGTGCCTGCGCGTGGAAGGCGATCTCCAGCGTATCGTGGGCTGCAATCTCCGCGCCTACCGCCAAGCGCGGGACCTGAGCCAGGAGGCGTTCGCCGACCTCGTCGGTGTCCACCGGACCTACATGGGCGGTCTTGAGCGCGGCGAGCGCAACCTGACGCTCAAGTCGGTCGAGCGGATCGCCGAGCGACTCGGCATCGACGCGCTGGCGCTGATGCGCCAAGACGACAGCCGCTCGCGGTAGCAGCCAACCGGGCGCAGCCGCCAACCATCCGCATGCGGTCGTAGCCTCAGCGCGATGAACGACGAGCGCTCCGAACCCGAGCCCCGGCAGCCTCAAGGCATCCGCCCGCCCGATGGCGAAGGTCCCCCGGCCGGACCCGCAGCCGCCATGCCTTCTCCGCCGGAGGAGCTTCTTGATCCCAAGACAGAGGCGACGGTCGATGCGCTGCTGGAGACGGTTCGGCACCTCTTGGAGGAAGAGAACTCGCGTGATCAGAGCTTCAACACGCGCGGTGTCGGTCTCGCCGGGTTCGTGGGGATCGTCGTGTCGCTGAGCACCACGCTCGGCCACGACGCCCTCGCCGCAAACTGGGGCGCCCCGTGGAAGGGCATATCTGTTGGCCTGTTCGCCGGTGCGCTCGCGTCGTTGGTCGGCAGCGTCGTGGTCGTAGTCACCAAAGTGCTGCGTCCGCGCGAGTCCGCGAGCCTTGGCATCGCGGAGGTCGAAAAGTACCCGCTGCCGGAGTACATCTACAGGCCGAAGGTGATGAATCAGGGCAGCGTCATGCGCGGGTTGATCGACGCCCTCGTCATCGAGCGCTCGCGTGCGGGATCGAAGGCCGCCGGACTGCATTGGGGCTACAGGCTGCTCCTTGTGGGCTTGGCCTGCATCTCTATACTCGGGTTTCTAGTCGGACTTCACGATGCCAAGTTGATCGGGGTGCCAAGTGCCGGACGAACCCTCCAGCCAGGAACAGCCATCTGCGCCAGAACCGGCCGCGCCAAGTGCGCCCACGGAGAACGAGCCACAGCCGCCGGCCGCCGAGCCCTCCCCGTTCGCCGTTCCGAACATGGACCTGGTCGAGAAGGAAGCCAAGAGCGATAGCGAGCGACGATGAGCGACGAGAGCACCACACCATCCGCACCCACTGGCCAGGCACCATCAGATCCCGGACCCCCGGCGCCTGCTCGCCCAGGGACTAAGCCTGCGGATGGACCGGCATCGCCGTTCCCGAGGCCACCGATGGACATGGTGCCGCTCAGCCAGGACCCAGGCAATCCTCGAACACATTCGCAAGATGACTGACGACAGCCCATTCGCACGACCCGCCGTGATGTCGGGCTACCCGCTCGATCCGGCCGAGAAGGCCGCGGTCGAGCACGCCCTGAGCGAGGTCGAGCACGCTAGGTCCAACGGCTCCGCCCCCAGTACGCCAGAACCATCTGACCCGATGAATCACAACCAGCAGGACGACCCGACAGTCGCCAAGCCATGACCGAACCGCAGAAGCCCAGCTCCGATTCTCGGCCCAGTAATCGTGATAATCCCGCCGCCAAAGCGGAGCCTGTCCGATTTGAGCCAGAGAGCAACCTGCCGGAGAATAGGCTTACGTCGCCCTTCCCACGCCATCCAGTCGATCGTCTCGAAGAGAGCGATCAGTCCGTCACGAGCTGGCACGAACTCGACGAATAGCCAGCTCCGCGCCATACGAGCACGCCGGAAACGCACCTGAAGGGCAGGCTCCACCGCGGGTCAGCCGAGGGAGATCGGCTCTGCGGACACACGAATATGGTTTGCGCACAGACAAGTTTCGCCCATTGGAGTTGTTCACGGTCGGCTCTGCGTGTAGCGCAAAGCGGCTATTTCCCCCGTGTCGCTCCGCGTAGCACGAAGCGCTCCATCGCCTTCGCAAACCCCTCCTGCTCGTTGGAGGCGGTCACGCGCCGGGCTGCGCGCTGCACCTCCGGGCTCGCATTGCCCATTGCAATGCTGAGGCCGGAGCGGGCGAACATGAGGACGTCGTTGGGCATGTCCCCGATTGTCACGAACTGGTTGGCCGGAATGCCGAGATGCGCGGAGAGGTAGTTGACGACCTCGCCCTTGTTCGCCCGAGGGTGGGTGATGTCCAGGTAGTAGGGCTGGGATTGCGCAGCTGAGACGTGGTCGCCGAACTTCTCGCGCACCTGCTCGGTGATCGCCGCCACCAGGCCGTGGTCGTCGGAGACTCCCACGATCTTGGCGATGTCCTTGACGCCATCGAAGCTTTTCACCACCGTAGGCTCGAACCTGACTGTGCTCGCCTCTCGGTCCACGTGGGGAGCTTTGGGGTCGCGAACGAGCCAGTCGGCGCCGCTGTACAGCCACACGTCGAGCCCGGCCGCGGACAGCAGCTCGATTGCCTGGCCGACGACCGCTTCAGGGACAGTCCTCTGCTCCAGAACCGACATGTCCGGGCGCACGATCAGCCCGCCATTGAAGGCCGAGATCGGCGTGGTCAGGGCGAGCGGCTCGATCAGCATGGACATGCCTCGGGGAGGACGGCCGCTGGTCAAGGCGAACTCGATGCCCTGCTCGCGCAAACGACCGACGGCCGCGATCGCGCGCTTGCTCAGAAGCTTCTCCTGCGTCACGAGCGTGCCATCCACATCGGCGAGCACAGCTGCGATCGGCAGCTCGGTCATCTCCATGGCACAAGGCTACCCAGTGAGCGAGATGGCGAGAGCGCGCGCGGAGATCAGCCCTCAGCAGCGAGGTCACCCAAATACCCGGCGGCCTCCTCGAGGCGGTCGTCCCCCCAGAAGAGCTCACTGTCGACGGCGAGCGTCGGCACTCCAATCACACCAAGCTCAAATGCCGCGTCGGTGGCTTCGCGCAGGGCATGCTTGATCTGAGGATCCTGCGCTGCCTCCTCGGCCTCCCGCAGATCGAGTCCGGCACCTGCAGCGGCATCGAGGGCGTGCTTCGTGACAGCCAAGTCGCGTCCACGCTGGAAGGAGTCGCGGAACGCCCGCAGCGTGAACTCGCATCCGTGCCCGACATTGAAGGCAAACGTTGCCACCCGCATCGCCGTCAGGTAGTCGCTGGGCCATGGATCCGGCCAGTGGATTGGCGGCAGGCCATAGTCACGGGCACGGCGCTCGATCTCCGCCATCCCGGTCTGCCGGCGTTGGTAGTCGCCCAGCGCCCATGAGCTTCTTCCGGTCAGCTTGAACAGCCCTCCCAACAACACCGGCTGCCACTGGACCGGCTCGGGCAACAGATCCGCGATCCGCTCGGCACTCAGGTACGCGTAGGGCGAACCAAGATCAAAGTAGAACGTCACCCGTCGCATATGACACTCCTTCACCGCCTTACCAGCAGATGCGCCTCACTCTACAAGGCGGTACGACGGTCAACCGGCGCGGCGCGCTCGAGTTCGTGGGTCAGATCATGCAGCCCCATCTGAGCGTGGAACCTCAGGCCCGCCCGATAGCGTCTCGCCGGTCTCGAGCAGCGTCTTCAGGCTCGCGAGGATCAGAGGCCAGCCGTTGCTGACGCTCTCCAGCGTTTCGCTTCCCAAGTCCTCATGGACGACCGTTAGCTTGACCCCCTCCCCGTTCGGCTCGATGTCGAAGCTCACCTTGGATCGACGCTCGGCGGCTACCTTCTCGAAATACTCGTCGCTGAACCCGACGACTTTCGCGAACTCCGGCGTGATCGTCTGCCAGGTGTAGGCCAATCTGCTGTATGGCTCGGACTCGAGCACCACCTGGGCAGGATCGACGATCGTGACGCCACCGTACTCCCAGGTCATCGGCGAGCCGGCCTTCCAGTCGGAGGTGAAGGTCGCTCCCCAGTAGCGTCGCGTGAACGCCGGGTTGGTCAGTGCCTGCCAGAGCTGCTCAGGCGTGGTCTTGATGTAGGTGGTGTAGACAAACTCAGGCTTCTGCATTGTGGTGTCCTCCAACGCTCTCTTGAGCTCGGCGAGCGCATGCGCGCGCTCGTGGTCGTATTGATCGATCCAGCGTTCGCTGATGGCGTTGATCGGCTCGGCGTTGAGGTAGTGCAGCTTCTTCCGACCCCGCCGAACCGTGGTCACCAAGTTGGCGGCCTCCAGCACCGCCAGATGCTTGCTGACCGACTGTCTGGCCATGTCGAGCTCACCGCACAGATCTCGCAGGCTCTGTCCGTTGTTCGCGTTCAAGCTGTCCAACAGCCGACGCCGACCAGGGTCGGCCAGCGCTTTGAAGACCTCATCCATCGCCATCCTCGCTACGTTAGTCATGCAGCCATCTGGCTGCATTATCATTATATGCAGCCCAGCGGCTGCATGTCAAGGCGAAGACCGCACACGCTCATCTGTGTCGGCTTTCCGAACCCTCCTAGTACCCGCGCTCGAGAAGCCTCCGAACATCTGCCGTGGGCGTAGTAATGTCTTTACAGGGGCTCGCTTATAGCTGTAGGGGATGAGGACCGATGCAGGCGCCACCGCTGTTCCGAGACAGACCGCGACCGGTCCAGCTGGTCCTCGGAGGTTTGGTGCCATTCGCTTTCGGCGCCGTGGTGGGAATCGCGATCGGGATCTCCGCGGCCGCTTATTGGGCGCTGGCGTCGCTCGCCGGGCTCGGGGCGATCTTGGCCGGCTTCGAGCATCAGGACGGGTGGGGCGGGGCCGATCGAGGTTTTGTCGGTGGCGCCCTGTTCGGAGCGGGCATCCTGATCGCCCACGCAATCGCGGGAACACACGCGAAGGTCTCACTGGGGAGCTTTCCGCCGTTGCTCATAGCGATCGACGCGATCGCCGGAATGCTTCTGGGCGCGCTTGGAGGCCGCCTCGGACGAGCATTGCGAGCGCGCGACAGCGCTGAGAGCGAACATCGGCCCGGGGGTGCAGAGCCACAGCCATAGATCGTGCTGCCAGGCTATGGCCATGACCGATGAGCAGCCGCCCCTGATCCTCCCCGACATCCTCGCGTGGCGCGCTTGGCTGGCCGAGCACCATACGGAATCCGACGCCGTATGGCTGTGTCTTGCCAAGAAGGGCACCACAGAGCCAACCAGCCTCACCTATGACGAGGCGCTCGAGGAAGCCCTGTGCCACGGATGGATCGACGGTCAGGTGCGGCGCCTTGACGAGCGAACCTATCGTCAGCGCTTCACCCCAAGGCGCCCCCGCAGCGTGTGGTCCAAGCGCAACACCGAAATCGTGGAGCGGCTGATGAGCGAAGGCCGACTCGAGCCGGCTGGAATCGCCGCGGTCGAACTGGCAAAGGCCGATGGTCGTTGGGAGGCGGCCTATTCGGGCCAAGCCGCGATGACGGTACCGGCCGATCTCGCAGCTGCGTTGAGCGCCGCGCCGGCGGCAGAAGCGATGTTCGAGATTCTCAGCAGCCAGAACCGCTATGCCGTGCTGTTTCGAATCCACAACGCCAAGCGTGCCGACACTCGAGCCAAGCGCATCGGGCAATTCGTGGCGATGCTGGCACGTGGGGAGACGCCTCATCCGCAGAGACGAACGCTCCCCCCGCAATAGCCACGGGCGAGCGCGTTCAACTGTCCTCGACAGCGATCCCGAGCTCCTGAGCGAGCGTTCGAGCAAGCTCCATCAGCTGCAACGGATCGATGATTGCACCGGCCAGTCCGAGCACAGATCCCGCGAGCGCGAGCTCTGAACCCCGCAGATCGACCCGTGTCAACCGAGCCTTTGAGAAATCCGCTTCCGCGAGCCGGCAGCCCGAGAAACGCGTGGAGTCCAGATTGGCGCCCTGAAAGTCCGCGCCGATGAGCATGCAGTCCTCGAATGACACGTGCTTGATCGCACTGTGGCGAAAATTGGCATAGTCGAGCTTGCAACCCCTGAAGCTCACTTGCTCGATCTGCGCCTCCGCCAAATTGACACCGGTCAGTCGGGCGTCGCTGAAGGTCGAACGCCTGAACCGTGCACCTCCCCAATCACAGTTGGCCCCATCGACTCGCTCGGCCGCGACGTCGATGAGCTCGACCGCTCGCAGCTTTGACTGACCAAGATCGACGTCCTCGAGATGAACACGCTCAAAGCGTCCCGAGCCCGCCTCGGCGCCGGCAACAGACACCGAGCGAACACGAACGTCTTCAAGGGAGAATCGCTCTTCGAGCCCGTCGAGCTCGATGCTCTCCAACAGGTCCGAGTCGAAGTCAGGAGGCTGGGTGGCGCCGATGGGAGCGGGGCTGCGTCGTCTCGAGGTCATGCTGAGCCATTATCGCGCCGCGTGAGGACCGAGCTAGGGATGCGAGTCCTCGGCACTACGCGGCGGATCGAAACAGGTGAAACACGACCACCCAGCGCACAATGTGCCGATCCGTCTAAGGTCCGCTCATGGACTACATACCTCCGCAGCAGATTCTCGAGCGCTACGCCTCTGTCCTTGTCGATTTTGCCCTCGGCGGGGGTCGCGGTGTGCAACCCGGCGAGGTCGTGCGCGTGGCCGCTCCCGAGAGCGCCAAGCCGCTGTATGCCGAGTTGCAGAAGGCCGTCTGGCGTGCCGGTGGTCACGTGATCGGGGCCTATCAGCCCGATGACGATCACCTCCTGAACCTCTCGCGCGATTTCTTCGAGTTGGCCGATCCGGCCCAGCTCGATCACTTCCCTGCGCACTACACGCGCGGGATGGTCGATGAGATGGACCATCAGGTGTCGGTGATCGCCGCCGCCGATCCGCATGCCTTGGACTCTGTGGATCCGGCGAAGATCATGCGCCGCGGTGAGGCGATGCGACCACTGTTGGATTGGCGCGGGGAGAAGGAGAACGCCGGGCGCTTCACATGGACGCTAGGGCTCTACGGCACGCCGGCAATGGCCGCGGAGGCCGGCATGAGCGCGGAGGAGTACTGGGAGCAGATCGTGCACGCCTGTTTCTTGGACGAGGACGATCCGATCGCGCGTTGGCGCGAGGTGGGCCGGCAGTTGGACGAGACCCGCGAGCGCCTGGATGCGCTCGATATCGAGCGGCTGCACATCGAGGGCGAGGATGTCGATCTGTGGATCGCGCTAGGCGAACGGCGGCGCTGGCTCGGTGGGCGGGGTCGCAACATCCCGAGCTTTGAGATCTTCACGAGCCCCGACTGGCGCGGCACAGAGGGTTGGATCTACTGCAATCAACCGCTCTATCGCTATGGCAACCTCGTCAAGGGCATCCGCCTGACATTCGCCGACGGCCGTGTGATCGAGGCAAGCGCCGAGGAGAACGAGCGCGTGCTCACCGAGATGATCGCCACTCCCGGAGCCGACCGGGTGGGCGAGTTTTCGCTCACCGACCGGCGCTTCTCGCGGATCACTCGCTTCATGGCCCAGACGCTTTATGACGAGAACGTGGGAGGAGCGTTCGGCAACACCCACATCGCTGTCGGGCGCGCCTACCAGGACGCCTACACCGGCGATCCCAGCGAGCTGTCCCCCGAGCAATGGGAGGAGCTTGGCTTCAACAACTCGAGCGTGCACACCGACATCGTCTCCACCACCGATCGCCTCGTCACGGCCAGTCTGCGTGGCGGCGGCGAACGCGTGATCTACCGCGACGGCGAGTTTCAGCTCGATTGACAGCTCACCGAGCGAACCGTCGGATATGCCTCACGCGGAGATCTAGGCTTCCCGTCGCCGCTCTTTGCGTTCAGGCGCGTGCGCTGGTTTGCGGGTCCAGACGCGACATCGTCACCGCGGCCGTCAGATCCGAGTGCGCTCCGCCGAGATACAGGCCCTTGACCGGCGGCACGTCGGCGTAGAAGCGCCCGTGGCCGATCTTCACGTGGGTCTCCCCCGCCAGACGGCGGTTGGTTGGATCGGCGCCCACCCACACCGGCTCACCATGACCGTCGGTGCCGGGCAGCAGCGCCTCCAGCCACGCGTGGGTGTCCAACTCGAGCGAGTCGGCGCCGCCGTCCTCAGGCGCCGCCCACAAATAGCCCGACACGTAGCGCGCGGCAATCCCGCTGCGGCGCAGCAGCACCAGTGAAAGGTGCACGAAATCCTGGCAGACCCCCGCTCCCGCATCCAATAGATCGGTGATGGTGGATCCCACATAGGTAGCGCCTGGCCTGTATTCGAAACGGTCGGGAACCAGATCGCACAGCAACTCGAGGGTCTCCAGTGGACTGTCGCTGTGCAGCGCTTCACACAGGTCATCGATACCCCCGATCGCGGGCTGATCCTGCCAGGGCAGGGCAAACTCGCCGGCCGCGTCGAGATAAGCGCCGCTACGCACGTTCTCCCAAGGCCCGTCCGGTGGCTCGGGCGGCTCTGAGGTGACCACCCGCGCGCGCACATCGATCGTCAACTGCTCGTGTGCGGTGGGGATGCCGAACTCGAGTACCTCGGTGCCGAAATAGTCGAGATGGCGACTCACGCGGGCCTCCGGCTCGATGCGGGTATGGAACTCGTCGCAACGCTGGGAGGAGGTGGTGGCGGGACGCACCCGCAACGCGTTGAGGTTGTCGGTGACGGTAGCGTCGTAGCCGTACTCGGTGAGATAGCGAATCGCGAAGTGCAAAGTGCCCTCACCTCCTCTCCGCGGCAGGGGCCGCACCGGCGAAATAGCGCTCGGCAACATCTTGGTCGATCCGTGCGAGCTCCTGCTGGGTGCGCTCGCAGATGCCGGTCAGCTCTGCCCCGTCGGGCAGCGCTCGGCGCTGGAAGTCGAGGTCGGCAGCGAGACGACTCACGCGCAGCACCGGCTTTGAGTTGCGCGGGCCGGCGTCGGCGGCGGTGAACACTTCGTGGAGGGAATCCACGCAAGCCGCCACGCTGTCGGGGTAGTCGCGCTCGAACAGCAGGAAGCGCGCCACCGGATGTGCGTTGGGGGGCGCGGTGACCGCGCGCAGATAGGCGTGAAAGCCGCCGACCGCCTGCAGCAGGATCAACGCATGACCGTCGGCGGGCGCACTGTCGCCTCCCGGGGGGAGCGCGATGCGCAACATGCGCAGCACCATGTCCGACACCTCGATCAGCCCACCCGCGTCCAGAAAGCACTTGGCTTCGTCGCGCAGCATCGAGCGGTCTGCCACTCCCCAGATGAGTGCGGTGCGCTGCTTGACGTACTGGGAGGCGAGGTATGGACCCGCGGGGGCGCCCCAACCGGGCTGCCCCCCACCTCGCAAACCGAGCGCGGTGGTGTTGATCGCCTCCCACATCTCGGCGCTGATCACGTCGCGCACCGTGCGTGCGCCCTCGCGCGCGCGCTCCACGCTCGCGAGCATCGAGCCGGGACGCTCGGCGTCTAGCGTGAGGTGACCAAGCGACTCGTTGCCGAGCCCATCCTCGTCCTGCTTTACGCCCAGCATCTTCAACAGCCCGCCCGAGCCGAAGCTCACACTGGGCGTCGTCTCCGAGGCGCCTTGCAGCTCCGATTGAAACACGGCCTCCACCGCCCTCGCGGTGAACTCGGCGCGTGCGAGATTGCGCCCCAGCCAGTAGAGCTCGTGTGCGATCCGCGCGAGCATCAATCAGCCGGAGCCCACCGTGGTTGGACGGTCCTCTCAGGCATCAGTGCTCGTCCTGCTGTTGTTGTTGCTGCTGTTGCCCGCTCCACGCGCCGTAGCGCAGGTCGGGTAGGGCGGGCGGCAGGGTGTCGGCGATCGGCGGACCCGCACGGTCGGCGTCGTCGCCGTCTTCGAGCACCCACGTGTCCTTGGAGCCACCCCCACGCGAGGAGTTGACGATCATCGAGCCCTCTTCCAGCGCAACGCGCGTGAGCCCGCCGGGGACGATGTCGATGCGCTCGCCGAACACCGCGAACGGGCGCAGGTCGACGTGGCGGGGGTGCAACCCTCCGTCGGCCCCCACGGTGGGCACCGTGGAGAGGCTCACCACGTCCTGGGCGATCCAGCGTTCGGGGTGGGCCCGCAGTGTGCGGCGCATCTCCTCCAGCTCCACTTCGTGTGCGTGGGGACCGATCATCACACCCCTGCCGCCCGACTCGCCGGTGGGCTTCACCACCAGTTGGTCGAGCCGCTCGAGCACGTGCTCGAGCACTTCGGGGTCTGAGAGCAGATAGGTGCGCACGTTCTCGAGGATTGGCTCCTCCCCCAGGTAGAAGCGGATCATCTCCGGTACGAAGCAGTAGATCGCCTTGTCGTCGGCCACTCCGGTCCCGAACGCGTTGGCGATCGCGACGCTGCCAGCGCGATAGGCACGCACGAGCCCCGGCACGCCCAGCAGCGAATCGGCGCGGAACTCGAGCGGATCCACGAAGTCGTCGTCCAGGCGCCGGTACACCGCGTGGATTCGCTCCAATCCCCGCGTGGTGCGCATGTAGAGCACGTCGTCGCGCACCACCAGGTCGGAGGCCTCCACCAGCTCCACCCCCATCTGCCGAGCCAGGAAGGCGTGCTCAAAATAGGCGGGGTTGGCTGGGCCGGGGGTCCACACGACCACCGTTGCCTCGCTCTCGGCGGAGGGCGCTACCGAGCGAAGCGCCCCCAGCAGCAATTGCGGGTAGTGGTCCACGGGACGCACGCGGTAGGAGGCGAACAGCTCGGGTACCAGCCGCGCCATCGCGGCACGATTCTCCAGCACATAGGAGATCCCGGAGGGGATGCGCACGTTGTCCTCGATCACCTTCCAGCTGCCGTCGCTGTGGCGCACCAGATCGCAGCCGGCTACGTGCGTGTAGACACCGCCGGGGGGACGGATCCCGTGGACGGCGCGGGCGAAGTGCGAGCAGCCAGCCACCAGCCGCCACGGTACGAGTCCCTCGCGCACGATCTCGCGCGCGTGGTAGACATCGTCTACGAAATGGTTGAGCGCACGGATGCGTTGGGCCAGCCCGCGCTTGATGTCGCGCCACTCCTCACCGCTGAGCACTCGGGGCACGAGATCCAGCGGGAACGGGCGTTCGTGGGAGGCCCCACTCTCGCCGCTGGTCTCGAACGTGATCCCCTGCTGCATGAAGATCGCATCGCGCCGCCGGCCCGCCTCGGCAAGACCATCGCTGCCGAGACGGTTCAGCTCGCCCACCAGCGCTCGTGCCGCGGCACGCGGCGAGCCGTCGTGCTCGAATAGCTCATCCAGGAATGGCGCGCGAGGACGGTACCCGTCGATCGCGGGCGCCTGGGTGGGAGAGCTCACCGTGAAATTCTCCCTCCCCAGCTGTGCGATCGCATTCGACGTATGGCGCAATCGCGGGTTCGGGTGGTGTGCAGTTGTCGCAATCTCATCACCGTGCGAGCTGGGCGAGTATCGTGGCCCGGCACATCCGCACACCCCTCGAGACCGCCATCGAGGATGGCAAGGGAGGATCGATGAGCCAGCCTCGACCAGTCAAGTCAGAGCACCATCTCGCCAAGGCGCTGCACCCCACTCCACGCGTGCTCAGAGAGGCGATGGGCGAGGTGGACGGTTTCAACGCCAAGCTCGCGGTGCTCATCACCAGGCTGGTGGGGACGATGTGGTGCGCGTACCTGTTCACCGCGCTCGCACTGCTCGGCCTGGGCCCGGCGCTGAAACCGGGGGGTGAGGGGATCATCGCGTGGATCGCGCAAACGTTCCTACAGCTCGTGCTGCTGTCGGTGATCATGGTTGGGCAGAACGTGCAGAGCTTGACCGCCGATGCGCGATCTGAGAACACGTTCACAGATGTGCAGAGGATCCTCGATCGGCTCGACATCCACACCCAGGGGGGCATCAAGGCGATCCTTGACCGACTCGACGAAGTCGCGCCGACGATGGCGAAGCCCGGAGACCCGCACGGCAAAGATCCCACGCAAGGCTGAGCTCTCGTGCGAGCTCATCTTTGCGGCGTGCGGGGCTCGACGCCCGCACCAGGAGCTGATTTTCTGCGCTATGGCGGGCACACCTCGTGCGTGGCGATAGCCCACGACGGCGCGTCCGCCCCCACGCTGATCCTCGACGCGGGCACGGGTATACGTTCGGTCACCCAGCTCCTGGGCGATGAACCGTTTGTCGGCACGATCCTGCTGAGCCACCTGCATTGGGACCACGTGCAGGGGCTGCCGTTTTTCGCCGCGGGAGACAACGAAGAGGCGCATGTACGCCTGCTGCTGCCCGAGCAGGAGAACGGCGCAAGTGCGGAGCTGGTGTTGGAGCGCGCGATGTCACCGCCACACTTCCCAATCACACCAGGCCAACTTCGGGGATCGTGGACGTTTGACACGGTCGCCGAGGGTGAGTGGGAGAGCGAGGGCTTCACGGTGCTGGCGCTCGAGATTCCACACAAGGGCGGGCACACGTTTGGCTATCGCGTGAGCGACGGGCACTCGACGCTCACCTACATGCCCGACCATTGCCCCACCTCCTTCGGTGCGGGCGCGGACGGTTGCGGCGAGTATCACCCCGCGGCGCTAGAGCTCGCGTCAGAGACCGACGCGCTGGTGCACGACGCGCAACTGCTCACCGACGACGAGCTGAAAGCGGAAGCGCGCTTCGGGCACGCCGCCGCCGACTATGCGGTCGCGTTGGGAGTGCGAGCGGGGGCGCAGGAGGTGGTGCTGTTCCATCACAGGCCCGACCGCACCGACGTGGCGCTCGACGAGCTTGCGCGACGCTTCGACGAGGCTGCGGACGTGCGCGTGAGAGTGGCGGCGCAGGACACGGTGCTGCAATGGCCACGGCACTAGGCGGACTGGGGCTGTAGATCGAGCTTTGCTTGCTGTCCGGAGCGAAGCGGCCTGGACACGTGGGCGGCCTCGTGCTCGAGCAGCCACACCTTGCGGTCGAGCCCGCCACCGTAGCCGGTGAGGCTGCCGTCGGCGCCGATCACACGGTGGCAGGGAACCATGATCGCGATGGGGTTGCGACCGTTGGCGAGACCGACCGCGCGCGAGGCTTTGGGGTTGCCCACCCAGCGCGCGAGCTCGCCGTAGCTGATGGTCTCGCCATAGGGGATCTCGCACAAACTCATCCACACGCGCTGTTGGAACTCGGTCCCGCGCGTTTGCATCGGCAAATCGAAGTCGAGCAGCTCACCGGCGAAATACGCCTCGAGCTGCTCCACGACATGCGCGAGTCCCACATCGTCGCGTCGAGACTCGGCAGGAATTTTTGGGAGGTGCCGCTGTTCGTGCATGTGGACACCAGTGAGCACTGCGCCAACAGCGGTGAGGGTGAGCGCTCCGATGGGACTGTCCATTGTCGTTGTGATGGTTGTGGGCGATTTCGTGCTTGTGGGTGTCACGCTGCCTCCTTGTCCAGTGTCCCTCTGGACACTGGATCGACGGTTTCGCTGCTCCTCGGCAGCGGCCAATGGTTGATGGGGTGTGGCGTGGCCGACCACAGGTATTGCACCGCGTAGGCGCGCCACGGCCGCCAGCGCTCGGCGCGGTCGGTGAGTGCCGCGGGTGCCGCCGGCAGCCCGAGCGCTTCGGCAGCGCGTCGCACACCGAGGTCGGCAACAGGAAACGCGTCGGGGTCCCCGAGCGCGCGCATCGCGATCACCTGGATGGTCCACGGTCCGAAGCCGGGAAGCTCTGAGAGCTGGGCGATCGCCTCCTCACGGTCGCAGCCGGGGTCGAGCGACAGGCGCTCTGCACGGAGCGACTGCACGAGCGCGGCGAGCGTGCACCGGCGACTGGTGGGCATCGCGAGCTGCACTTCGGCGAGCGCATCAGGCGTGGGGAACAGATGCGTGAGCCCGCCGCGCGAGTCGCTAACGGCCTCGCCGTGCTGGGCCACGATACGGGCGGCGTGGGTTCGCGCGGCCGCGGTTGAGACCTGCTGCCCAAGCACTGCACGCACAGCCAGCTCCGCCCCGTCGACGCAGCGCGGCACCCTACGCCCGGGTGCACTCGCCACCACCGGGCCCAACTCGGGGTCCAGGCGGAGGAGCTCGTCGATCGCGATGGGGTCCGCGTCGAGATCCAAAAGCCAGCGACAGCGGGCGATGGCGGTCGTGAGATCGCGCAGGTCTGTGAGCGTCGCGCGACACACCACGTGTTCGGGGGTGGGAGTCAGCTCGACGATGCCGGGGCCGTGCGGGAGGCGCAGGGTGCGCCGGTAGGCGCCGTCGCGAACCTCCTCCACACCGGGTACGGCGGTGGCGGCGAGGTGACCGAACAGGTTGTCGGGACACAGCGGCTTGCGGAATGGGAGGCGCAACACGATCGCACCCGGGACGCCAGAGTCGGAGAGCGGTACACCAGAGCCGGAGAGCGAGACTTCCTGGGCATGGCGAACGCGTTGCGTGTCGTCACTTGTGTCCCGCCGCTTGTTCGCGCGACGTCGCAGCTCGGTGGGTGCGGTCGCGAACACCATGCGGATCGTGTCGTTGAACTGGCGAACGCTCGAGAAGCCGGCGGCGAATGCGATCTCGACCATCGTGAGCGTGGTGGTCTCGATCAGCACGCGCGCGGTCTGAGCACGCTGGGCGCGGGCGATCGCGATCGGCCCTGCTCCCAACTCGGCGAGCAGCATCCGTTGCAGCTGGCGCACGCTGTAGCCAAGCCGTGTCGCGAGACCGGGCACGCCCTCGCGGTCGACCACCCCGTCGCCGATCAGTCGCATCGCCCGTGCCACCACGTCAGCACGCCCATCCCACTCCGGCGAACCTGGCGCGGCGTCTGGACGGCAGCGCTTGCACGCACGGAAGCCCGCCTGCTGGGCCGCGGCGGCGGAGGGATAGAAGCGCACGTTCTCGCGCTTGGGCGTCATCGCGGGACAGCTCGGACGGCAATAGATGCCGGTCGATGTCACCGCCGTGATGAACCACCCGTCAAAGCGTGGATCACGCGATTGCGCGGCCTGGTAGCAACGGTCGAAGTCCTCGATCACAACTCCCAGTCTGACCTACCCACCGGCGAAAGTCTGGCGGTATTGCGACATGATGGTGGGAAGCCAACCTGCCGTCCCAACATCTCGCTGCATGAGATCCACAACGACCCCACCGCTGAGCGGATCTACTCGTGTCGCGGTCCCAGAGACTCGGCAGATGCCATCTCTACACCACCGTGTCACTGAGTCGTCGCTCGCGCGCGGAGTGCCGGGAGAGCAGCGCGCCCCAGTCGGCGTCGTCCATCTCACACGGCTCGGTCTCCTCCAGGAACTCGCGCAGGACGGTGGTCAGAGCCTCGGGGTCTTCGAGGTGAGGAAAGTGCGCGGCTCGTGGGAGTGTGCGAAAGCGGCTGCCGCGGATCGCCTCGTGCGCACGACGCCCATGCTCGAGCGGGATCGTGTGATCGCGCTCGCCCCACACGATCATCGTGGGCATCGACTCGAGCAGATACAGACGATCTGTCGCGCTCACGCGCTGACCGCGCACGTCGATCACCGCTCGCAGCGTCTGCAGGAAGGCCTCGCGGGCCTGCGGACGCTCCAATGGGCGCAGAGCACGAGCCACCGCCTGCACATAGGCGCCCTGGCGCACACCGGCCCCACGCAGACGCTTGCCCACATCCCACAAAGTGCCGAGCAACCGGGGATGAGCCGCGAGCGACAGCGCGGTAGACATGCCCGGCAACGCCGCGGTGCGCAGCATCGGGCTGACCTCGTGCCCGAGGCCGCCGCTGGAGACGAGTACGAGGCGCTCCACGCGCCCTGGGAACTGGTAGAAGAACTGCATCGCCACGCCCCCACCAAGTGAGTGGCCGACTATGGTCGCGCTCTCGATGCCAAGGGCGGTGAGCAGATCGCGGATGCTTGCCGCGTGTGCCCCAAGCGAGTAGTCCCCGCGCGGCGCGGCCGAGTCGCCATGGCCGATCAGATCAGGGGCGATGACCGTGTACTCGGTGGCCAGGTCCAGTGCGACAGCCTGCCAGTGGCTGGATGAGTTGAGCATCCCATGCACGAGCACCACCGGCGGGCCATCGCCGGCGATCCGATAGACCGCGCGGCGCCCATGCAACTCGATCTGCCACTCGTCGAACTTTGGCACCTGGTGGGCAACACTAGCAACGGCTCAGGGGGAGTCACCCACTCTCTGCCCGCCGAGCGGGGACCTCGCCCCAGAGCTGCTCCAGGCGGTAGAACTCGCGCGTGGCGGGCGTGAAGATGTGAACCACCACGTCGAGGTAGTCCATCAGGATCCAATCGGCGCGGGTGGCGCCCTCGACCCGGCGCGGAAGCACATTGTGATCGTGCTTGAGCCCCTCGAGGATGCCGTCGTGGATCGCCTTGGTCTGGCGCTCGGTGTTGCCGGAGCAGATCACAAACCAGTCGGTGTAGCCAAGCACCCCGCGCAGGTCCAGCTCGACCAGCTCTCCGGCCTTCTTGTCCTCGGCATAGCGGCAGATCTCGGCTAGCAACTCTTGGGAGTTCATGGCGCCACCCCCTGCGTACGTCCCGACGCGACCTCGGGCGTGCCTCCCGGCGCGGCCCCGCCGGCTGTTCGCTCCGCCTGGTGACCGTAGAGCTCGTTGCGTGCAATGTAGTCGGCCACCTCGGGGCCCACCAGCGACTCGATCGGCGCACCTGAAGTAAGGCGACGGCGTACAAGCGAGGAAGACACGTCGTGGGGCTCCATGCCCAAGAACACCGCTCGCTCCCCGCCACCCAGCGGGACCAGCGCGTCGACGACTTCCGCCCGTCTTGATCCATCGCGCTCGGCGACCGCGATCCGAGCCAGATCGATTATCTCCCGCGGCTCGCGCCAGGAGCCAAGCGTTCGAGCCATGTCGGCGCCGAGGATCAGTGTCAGCTCTGCGTTGGGATGGCTGGCATGGATGCTTCTCAGCGTATCGACGGTGTAGGACGGCCCTGGTCGCTGCAGCTCCAGCGTGCAGACACCCAACCGATCGTCAGCCTGCACCACCAGCTCGCACATATGCAGGCGATGCTTGGCGCCCGGGTCCCACTTCGCGGGCTTGTGCGGTGGGATCAACACTGGCGTGAACAGCACCACGTCGAGCCCGAGCTCGCTTGCGGCGGCGCGCGCGAGCGCCAGGTGACCGAGGTGCGGCGGGTTGAACATGCCACCGAGGATGCCGATGCGCCCAAGCCGGCGGGTCTCCCAGTCCGCGTCGCCGTACCCCGATGAGGCCGCGGCTTCAGGCACGAACGTGGCCGGCGCCTTCGACCAGGTACTTGAACGTGCACAGCTCGCGCAGACCGATCGGCCCGCGCGCGTGGAGCTTCTGCGTAGAATTGCCGATCTCCGCACCCATCCCGAACTCTCCCCCGTCGGTGAAGCGTGTGGAGGCGTTGACATACACGCACGCTGCGTCCACGCCGAGCTGGAACTCGCGAGCGCCGGCAGTGTCTTTTGTGAGGATCGCCTCCGAATGCCCGGAGCCGTGAAGGGCGATGTGCTCTATCGCCTGCTCGGTCGACTCGACCACGCCAATCGCAACCGTCATCGCCAAGTACTCGGTGTCCCAGTCCTGCGCCGATGCCGGCTGCACCGAGCGTCGGATCGTCTCTGCAAGCTCGTGCTCCTCGCCGGCTTCGAGATCCACGGCAAGTCGTTGCGCCGAGTCGAGCGTCGCCTCGTCCCCGCGCACCGTGACCTCCGCTTCAGCCAGAGCGCGCAACAGAGGGTCGAGGATCCTGGTGGCGGCAAGCCGGTGCACGAGCACTGTCTCCACCGCGTTGCACACCCCCGGCCGTTGCGTCTTGGCGTTGAGCACGATCGCAACCGCATCCCGCCGATCGGCGGACTCGTCGATGTAGACATGACAGTTGCCAGATGCCGCGTAGATGACAGGCACGGTTGCCACGTCCTTCAGAGCGGCCTTCAGCCCCTCCCCTCCGCGCGGGACGATCAGATCGACCGTGTCGGTCTGTGTCGCCAACTCGGACAGCTCCTCGCGCCCACCGCCGGCCACCAGACCGACACAGCCGTCGGGAAGCCCGGCCGTCACCGCCGCCTCTGCGGCGATCGAGGCGAGTACCGCGTTTGAGTGCTCGGCCGTCGAGGAGCCACGCAGCACAATCGCGTTGCCCGACTTCAAGCACAGCACCGCCGCGTCGATCGTGACATTGGGACGCGCCTCGTAGACCACCGCGATCACACCCAACGGCACACGCACCTTGCGCACGTCCAAGCCGTTGGGCAGGCGATGGCCGTCGATGAGCTCACCCACCGGATCGGGCAGCGCCGCAACCGCCTCCACGGCTTGCGCGATCCCCTCGATGCGCTGCTCATCCAGGCGCAGGCGATCAAGTAGCGCATCGCCGATCTCGGCCTCGCGGCCGGCCTGCAGATCGCGCTCGTTGGCGCTCAGGATCTCCCGGGTGCGCTCACGCAGCGCAGCAGCTATCGCCGCGAGCGCTGCGTTCTTGGTAGCCGTGTCGGTACGCGCGAGACGACGAGAGGCCTCGCGTGCGCGCGCACACACCTCGGCAGGCGATGTGACGGTGGTTGCCATCGCTCTACAGGGTACGACAGCCCCGTCGAGCGCTCAGGCAAGCACCATGTAATCGCGATGCACCGCCTCCTCGGTGGCACGCGGCAGGATCTCCTGGATCGCCTTGGACTGCAACCCCATCACCCGACGCAGCTCCTCGGCCGAGTAATTGCAGATGCCCTTGCCTACCAGCGGGCCGCTACCGCCGAGCTCGGCCGGCCCGCCGCTCGCGCCCATCGAAGGCACGCCCTCTGCAATCTCGACCGCATCGCCTGCGTCGAAGGAACCGCGTACCTCGACAATCCCGACCGGGAGCAGGCTCGTGCCGTCCTCGCGCAGCGCGCGCGCGGCGCCCGTATCTACGACGAGTGTGCCGTGGCTTGGCTTGGCATAGCGCAACCACAGCTTGAAGGAGGAGTGACGCGCGACGCGCGGTGGGAAATTGGTGCCCTCCGCCTGGCCGGCGAGCACGGCAGCAAGAGCGCCATCGCGCACGCCGTTGCAGATAACCGCACGGATCCCCGCGGCGGTTGCCATGTCGGCCGCAACCACCTTCGAACGCATACCGCCAGAACCCAGCGGCGATGTGGTGTGGCCCACCTCGATCCCTTCCAGCGCCTCGAAGTCGCTGACCTCGGACACGAGCCGCGCATCGGGATTGTGGCGCGGATCGGCTATGTACAGCCCGTCGATGTCTGTCAGCAGCACGAGCAGGTCGGCTGCGGTGAGGATCGCAACCTGTGCCGCCAGAAAATCGTTGTCGCCAAATGAGATCTCATCGGTGGCGGTGGTGTCGTTCTCGTTGATTACGGGCACCACCCCCCAGTCGAGCAGCTTGCGCAACGTCTGACGAGCGTTGAGGTAGTGGGTGCGCGCACTCATGTCCATGAACGTGAGCAGCAGCTGCGCGGAGACGAGATCGCGCTCGCGCAGCAGCTCGTCATAGACGCGGTACAGCTTGCCCTGCCCGACCGCGCTGGCCGCCTGCAACTCCTCCACAGCACCAGGGCGAGCCGGCAGGCCCATGATTCGCACGCCCCGTGCGATCGCCCCCGAGGAGACGATCACGACCTCCTTGCCCTCCCCGTGCAACGAAGCGACCTGATCGCAGATGCGCGTGAGCACGTCGGTGCGCAGTTCGCCGTCCTCCTCGGCGACGATGCTCGATCCCAGCTTTATGACCACGCGCTTCACAGACCGGAGCCTAGATGGTGAGGCCGTCGCGAGCGGTATCGGACGGCTGGGCGACGATCTCGCGCACAACCTATGCTGATCGCAGGCGATTCGCCACCCATCGCGCTACTCCCAGGAGGAGGATGACTGTGCCGTCCAACGAGAAGACAGCTCACCGGCGAGGGCACGAGACCCCGCCCGATCTCATCGGAAGCAGAATCAAGAAGCTCGAGAGCGAGTACGGCAGCCGCTATCGACTCGAACCGCCCCCCGACAACAAGCTGCCCGAGAGTGGCATGCCGGCCGAGGACGCGCTCGGGCTCGTGGGCGAAGAGGTACTGCTCGACGGGCTCCCGATGCGCAACCTGGCTACCTTCGTCACGACCTGGATGGAGCCCGAGGCCGACCAGTTGATCGCCGGATCGCTGCACACGAACTTCATCGACCACGCCGAGTACCCACAGACCGCTGAGATCGAGCAGCGCTGCATCCGCATGCTCGCCGACCTCTTCAACGCTCCGGGTGAGACGACCGGGGCGCGCACGCAGGGCTCCTCCGAGGCGATCATGCTCGGCGCGCTGTCGCTGAAGTGGAAGTGGCGCGATCGCCGCCAAGCGCAGGGCAAGGCGATCGACCGTCCCAACCTCGTGTTCGGCGGTGACGTGCACGTCGTGTGGGAGAAGTTCTGCCGCTACTTCGACGTCGAGCCGCGCATCGTGCCACTCGCGCGCGACAAGTACACGATCGGGGCCGAGGACGTGGAACCACACATCGATGAGAACACGATCGGGGTGGCTGCGGTGCTCGGGACCACGTTCACCGGACATTCCGATGACATCACCGGGATCAACGACTACCTGGTGCAGCTGAAGAACGAGAAGGGACTGGACGTTCCCCTCCACGTCGATGCGGCCAGCGGAGGGTTTGTGTGGCCGTTTCTCTATCCGCACACCGAGTGGGACTTCCGCTTGGAGCAGGTTCGCTCGATCAACGTGTCCGGTCACAAGTTCGGCCTAGTCTACCCCGGCATCGGCTGGCTTGTGTTCAGGGAGAAGACCGATCTTCCCGAGGACCTCGTGTTCTACGAGAATTACCTCGGCAAGCGCGATGCGACGTTCACACTCAACTTCTCTACCGGCTCGGCGATGGTGCTCGCGCAGTACTACAACTTCGTGCGCTACGGCCATGACGGCTACCGCTACATCATGGAGACGATGCAGTACAACGCTCGCCTGCTCGCCAAGGAGATAGTGGATTGCGGCGAGTTCGCGCTGGTCGGGTCAGAGCAGGACGAGCAACTGCCACTCGTCGCCTTCCAATTGGAAGGCGAGCACCCCTACGACGAGTTCGATGTGGCCTCCGAGCTGGCGGCCGAGCGAGGTTGGATGGTGCCCGCCTACACACTGCCCCCCAACGCCGAGCATGTGAAGATCATGCGCGCGCTCGTCAAGCAGACGCTCGGCCATTCGCTTGTCGCCACGCTCGGCTCGGACATCGTGGAAGCGTGCGCCACGCTCGAGAAGAAGGGACGCCTGCACGAGTCAGATCGCAAACGGGTCAAGACGAAAACGGGCTATTGAGCAAACACGTTCCTCGCGGCACATAGGGAGTGCCACTGGACGCACAGGATTACAGGCACTTCCATCGAATCTCGTAACAGGTGTCACAAGGCACCGTTACGGAAGGAGTGCGTATGCGAGGAGTTGGTAGTGCGTTGTTCGCGGGCATCCTGCTGCTGGTCGCGGGCACCATCAACATCATCTATGGCATCGCCGCCATCGGAAACGCAAGTTTCTTCGTAAACGACAACAGGTACGTGTTCGCAAGCCTGCACACATGGGGCTGGATCACGATCATCCTCGGTGTCATCCAGTTGACCGCCGCCCTTTCGCTGTTCGGCGGCGGTGCCTACGGGCGCGTTGTCGGGATCATCGCGGCCACGATCGGGGCCGTCGGCGCACTGCTGTCGATCGGCGGCGTGTACCCATTCTGGTCACTTGGGATATTCGCGATTTGCTTGA
Source organism: uncultured Solirubrobacterales bacterium (assembly GCA_963831725.1). Lineage (GTDB taxonomy): Bacteria > Actinomycetota > Thermoleophilia > Solirubrobacterales > Solirubrobacteraceae > Palsa-744. The sequence goes on along the minus strand of CAWHRF010000004.1, from coordinate 418,942 downwards.
TCGTGATCCACGGACTCGCTGTTCTAGGCGAGCCCAAGACCGCCTGAGCCGAGCCACCAGATCTCAAGCGACGAGCCGGCGCGCGACCCGCGCGCCGGCGAGTGGCTGCTCAGCCCAAGATCTTTGCCTTCGCCTCCGCGAACTCCTGGTCGGTGAGCACACCCGACTCGTGCAGCTGACCAAGCTCCTTCAAGCGCTCGATCGGGTCGGCTTCCTGGGCCGGCGGCGGCGGAGCCGCATATGCTTGTTGCGGTGGCGCGGCAGCCGTCTGCTGCTGTTCTTGAGCGGCCCAGCGTCCTTCCTGGCGACGACTGACACGATTTGAGACGGTTGTAGCCGTGCCGGCAACGACGGCGGTGCGTGCCATGGCGCGAAGTAGTGGCATGAGATACGCCTTTCGGTTCAGGACGCGCTCTCGAGCGCGTCGAGTGTGTCGAGGACGTCCTGCGCGGCGACCCGCTCGAACGCGAGCACTTGTCCGCCGTTGCGACGCACGGCGGTCGCGAACGGCGCCGCCCAAGCATTCTCGAAGCAGATCATCAGCGCCGCTTCGCCGGACTGGAGCGCCTCGCCGGCGGTGCTCACATCTTCCTCGCCAAGCATTCCTGTGCGCGCACCGGCGAAAACCACCAGGTCATCTACCCCATCGCCGTCGAGATCGGTGATCTCGAGTCCGGAGATCTCGCCGTCTGCGTCCTTCTGGACCATGAGCACGTCAAGCACTCTGATGATCCCCCGGTCAACGAGATCCACGAACAATGGGATCGCCTCGCCGGTACGTGGGGCATCCGGCGGATAGCCGATCACTACGACGTCGACAGGACCGAGCTCCAACTCCTCGTTGCTCATCGCTGCTCCTCTTTGTTGGCCTGCGCCCCGGCCCAACGTGATCCGATCGGTGCACCGAAGGCACCCCCAAGCGGGAAGTACGCCGAGTGTAACGCCACTCCCTGCCCGCCCTCTCCGTATTTAGGAGCAGTTGAGAGGAGCGAGCGCCTTTTCGTAGCTGGAGGCGAGCTGCGTCAGCGAGGATTTGAGCTGTGTTTCGAGTTTGCTGAGCGAAGGTTTGGAGACCAGTTCCGAGAGGATCGAATTGATCTGACCTTCGAAGGTACGGGTTGACGCTTGAACCTGTTCCTTGCGCGCCGGTTCAAGGTCTGGCTGGGCGTCCTTGATCGTGGTCAGGTCCTTGCCGATCGCTTCCACGCCGCTCTTGGCTTCGCTGAGAATGCTGGTGGAGAGCGTCAATTCACTGAGCTTCTTGACTTCCTTGGAGATATCTGAGCGCGCCGCGCATACCTGGGCCTTTGCTTTTTCCTGGGAGGATTCGCCACAGGACGCAAGCACAAACACGCTGAGCAGCGAGACGATCACGACGAGGGACTGGCTGCGAGCTCTGTGCACCAAGAGACATCTCCGAGAGATGGGGTTGCCGTCACAACGGAACGGAACTGTTAGCAGTCTACAGCGGTGGACTCCCCCGGCCTCAAAATTCGCACCTCAACATTGGGCGTCAGGCGCGCGACGTGCTCGGCAAACAGGCGCGGCGGGTCCTCGAGGCGCGCACGGTAGTTGCGGGCAAACCCGATCGGCAACAGGGTGCCCCAATGTATGGGTATGGCCAGGCGCGGCTGGAGCAACTCGACAGCGTGAGCCGCCTGGAGTGGATCCATGTGGCCTGGGCCCAACTTCGGACCCCATCCCGCGACTGGCAGCAACGCAACATCGGGCGTTGGCGAGAAGCTGCTCATGCCAGCGAACATTTCCGTGTCTCCAGCGAAGTAGACCACCTGCCTGCCCGCAACGAGATACCCGAGTGCTCTTACCTGAGGACCGCCACCTAGACGCGCGCCGTTGTGGTGGGCAACAACTGCCGTGATCTCGAGCTCGGCCACCTTGATGACGTCACCGACGTCCATCTCCGACACGTTGGCAAACCCCTTGCTCGCCAGCCACACGCCGGCTCCGCGGGGCACGATCAGACGCGTGTCGCGACCCAGACGGCGCAATGAGGCCAGGTCGAGGTGATCGTGATGCATGTGTGAGATCAGCACCGCATCCGGACCGGCGAACACGCTTTCGTCAACCGCGGGGACCTGGCGGCGTAGGTGCAGGACACGGCCACGCAGCAACGGATCGAAGAGCAGGCGCACCCCCTCCAGTTCGATCAGCACCGTGGCGTGCCCCAAGAAGACGATACGGTCTGCGGCTGTGCGTGTGTAGCGGACAGCATCCGCACCCTCGACCATCGACCAGAAGGTAGCAAGTGCTGGATTCAGCGATCGATGAGCGCAACACCCAACGACGCTTGGGTAACTTGCGAGCACTATTGGGGTTTGGCGCACGAACGCTGGCAATGCTGGCAGTCCAGGCCTTGACCTTGTTGGTCATGACCACATTGCTCTCAGGTCGCGACTCGCTGTCTCTCGACGCCGCGATACTCGTCGCCCTCGTCATGGCGATCATCAACGCGGTTCTGTGGCCGCTGTTGATACGCGTTGCGTTGCCACTCACGATCGTCACGTTCGGACTCGGCTCGCTCGCTCTCAGCGCCGGCATGGTCGCGCTCGCATTCTACGCCGTGGACGGCAAAACACCCTCGTTCTGGACCGACGTGGCCATCGCCTTTGGTCTTGCTCTTGTCTCAATGCTCGTGGCACCCCTGCTCGACGTGGATGGCGATGCTCGCCATCTACGTGTGGTTCGCAGACGGGTGAAACGCACGCGAAAGGGCAATCGCACGGATGTTCCGGGAGTGATCTTGTTCGAGATCGACGGACTCGGAGAGAAAGTCCTCCGCGAAGCGATCCGCGATGGACACACCCCCACGATCGCTCGCTGGCTCGCCGACGGTACCCACCGGATGCTTGGCTGGGAGTGCGATCTCTCCTCGCAGACGGGAGCGAGTCAGGCCGGCCTGCTGCTCGGCAGCAACTGGGACATGCCCGCCTTTCGCTGGTATGAGAAGGAGTCCGGGCGCACGATGGTCTCCAATCATCCCGCCGACGCAGCCGAGATCGAGCGTCGGCGCTCCACGGGTGCCGGCCTGCTCGCCACGGGAACGAGCCGGGGGAACATGTTCTCCGGCGATGCCCCACGTTGCACGGCGACGATGAGTGTGATCCGCGACCGTTCTCGATCGAAAGCTGGAGACCTGTTTGCCTATTTCTCCGACCCCTATGGGTTCATGCGCACAATCGTACTTTCGCTCGCCGACATCGCTTATGAGCGTCGTGCGGCATTCCGCCAGCGTCGCAGCGGCGCAGCGCACGTCGAGCGCAAAGGCATGTATCCGCTGATCCGAGCCACGATCGCCGTGATTATGCGCGACCTCGTGACCGCATTGCTGTTGGCCGACATCGTGGAGGGCGTGCCGGTCAGCTACGCGACCTTCGTGGGCTACGACGAGGTCGCCCATCATTCGGGGATCCGCGAGCCCGACGCGCTGGCGGTCCTCAAGCGACACGACCGCCAGCTGGCCCGGTTGGAGCGCGCGACCGCACAGTCCCCGCGCCCCTACCACCTGGTGGTGCTCTCAGACCACGGCCAAACGCAGGGCGCACCGTTTCGCCAGCGCTACGGCGAGACGCTCGAGGATGTCGTGCGCGAGGCGCTGACCCAGGGCGAGGTGTATGCGCCGGCCGCCGTCGATGAGGCCTGGGGTGACGTGGGCGCGGTGCTCGCCGACGCGAGCCAGGAGCCGAGCGTCGGGGGGCGCATTCTGGCGCGGGCCACACGTAGCCGATCGGTTGGAGGCACGGTCGCCCTGGGACCGAACCGAGAGGCTCTTGCCGAGCGCGATGCCTCCGAACCCGTGGACAGGAGGCAGATGGGTGACCAGCGGACGTCGGCTGGTGGTGCGGAGGCGGCTGGGACTGACGCGAAGGAGGCGATCGTGATGGCCTCGGGCGGGCTCGGGCTCATCTACCTGTCGTCCAGTCCACAGCGACTCACCATGGAGCAGATCGCCGATGCGCACCCGCGCCTGCTCGACGCCTTGGCGAGTCATCCCGGAGTCGGATACGTGCTGGTGCGCTCCCAGGAGCACGGCGCACTGGTGATCGGCGGGGCCGGGTGGCGTCGGCTGAGCGACGACGCGATCGAGGGCGAGGACCCGCTCGCCGACTTCGACGCCACGGCCGCCGATCACCTGCGTCGCCACGACCGCTTTCCCCACTGCCCGGACATACTCGTCAACTGCATGTATGACCCGAGCACCGATGAGGTGGCCCCGTTCGAGGAGTTCATGGGCTCCCACGGCGGTCTCGGCGGACCGCAGACCAAGCCTTTTGCGGTGGTGCCGACGGACTGGAGCGAACCATCGTCCCCGATCGTCGGCGTGGAGGCGATGCACGAAGCGCTGCGCGACTGGCTGGCCCAATCGCAGCTTCGTGCTGAGGAGCAAGTTGTGTCTGCTTGAGTGCTCACAATTGCTGAGTGCCCCATTCAGTTGAGATTCCGCTTCCACGACTGGGAAAAGCGCACCTTCAGCCCAGGCTTCTTTGCGCCACCATTCGCGACCGCCGCCGGAGGGCTACCGGCTGAGCACTATCACCCGCACACGGCGCGTGCTCAGAGGCCAGCGAGTGCGAGCGCGCGAGCGAGGCCGGCGTCGACCTCGGCCATCAGCCAGTCCGGCAGGACACCGATGCTCTCTTCGAGCGCGCCGCGATCGATCGTGGCGAGCTGTGTGACGTTGACGACCGAATCAGCGTCAAGCTCGGCAATGACGTCAGCCGCCACAAGCACGTTGCCTGGCAGCGCCGCGAGCTGAACGTTGCCTGTGAGCACAGCCACTGTCACGGTCGCAAGCCTGGAGCGGTTGTACTGGTCGGCGCTGACGACCAGTACCGGTCGCCGCAGCGCGGGAGCAGAACCCCTGGGCAGGCCGAGATCGGCCCACCACAGCTCGCCGCGCACCATCAGCTGTAATCGCCGGCAATCAGTGCCGCAGCAGCCGCATCGGTGAACTGGTGATCGTCCGGCAGGCCGGCGATCGCACGGTTGATCGCCTCGGTAACACCATCGTCCTCCAGACCGTCAAGCCAGTTCTCCGCTGCGCGCGCAAAAAGCTCGCTACGCGAGAGTCCCAGCCGCTTTGCGGCGCGATCAACGCGATGAAAGGTCTCATCCGGAAGTGAGATCGCAGTCTTCACACCACCAGTATAACCAGGTCATACCATCTTGCGTGAGCGATCGAAAATACGGACGCCTCCAGATACTGGTGGAAGCGTGTCCTACCCCGGCTCCTCTGGATCGAGCTCGAACGCGACTCCCGCGATCTCCAGATCGTCGCCCGCCTGAAATCCCTCGGCCTCAAGCGCACGCAGGACGCCGATCTTGCGCAGGCGTCCCTCCAGGTAGGCCATCGCGTCCTCGTTGTCGACGTCATAGCGCGCCAGCAGACGCTCCACACCCCGGCCGTTGACGGCAAACGAGCCGGGCGCGACACGCTCGACGGCGAAGCCGGTGGATGCGGCCGGGCGAAACACCATGTGCTCGGCCAGCGCGGGCTCATCCGTGTTGGCAAAGCGAGCACTCGCAGAGCCCGGCGCGCCGTCCTGCTCCGCGGCTCCGGCACCGCCACCGGAATCGGCACGGCGCCCGTCCTCAAGACCCGGTCCCACTCGCCCTTCAGCTTGGTCGACCGCGGGCACAAGACGCAGCAGCTCCGCGGCCAGCTCCTTGAGGCCCGCGCCGGTGGCGCTGGAGGTGGCGATCACCGGCACGCCGGGGCCGAGCCGTCGCGACCACTGCTCGACCGCTTCGTCCACTCGCTCGGAGGACGCCAGATCCGCCTTTGAGAGCGCCAGCACGCGCGGCAGACCGGACAGGCGCTCGTCGTGAGCCGCCAGCTCGTGCTCGATCGTGGCGTGGTTGGCCACGGCGTCGGCGGGGTGCTCGGGGTCCAGGTCCCCGGTCAGCTCGGGCGCGATGTCAAGCACGTGCACGAGCAGGCGCGTGCGCTCGACGTGGGCGAGGAAGTCGTGGCCGAGCCCGGCCCCGTCGCTCGCTCCCTCGATCAAGCCCGGGATATCGGCGATCACAAGCTGGCGTTCCTCGGCTCCGTGTGCTCCGAAAGGCGTATCAAGCACTCCCAGTACCGGAGACAACGTTGTGAAGGGGTAGCTCGCGACCTTCGGAGTCGCCCTCGTGAGCCGCGCCAGCAGCGATGACTTACCGGCATTTGGCAGCCCCACAAGGCCGACGTCGGCCAGCAGCTTGAGCTGGAGCGTCAGCCAGCCCTCCTCGCCGGAGAGCCCCCGCTCGGCAAAACGCGGCGCCTGACGCGTAGGGGTCGCAAAGCGCTTGTTGCCTCTTCCCCCCGAGCCGCCTTTGGCTACCACCGCTCGCTGGCCGGCGCTCACCAGATCCCAGCGGCGACCGGCGACGTCGCCCTCGACGCCCTCGACGACCGTCCCCGGCGGGACCCTCACGAGCAGCGTCTCACCGTCAGCCCCGTGGCGCAGGGAGCCCCCGCCGTGGCCGCCGCGCCCGGCTCGGTAGTGGGGCTTGCGCCGAAAGCTCTGCAGGTCGCGCAGCGAGTCGTCGCACACAAGCACCACATCGCCCCCGCGCGCACCGTCGCCCCCATCGGGGCCACCGCGCGGCACGTGGGCTTCGCGGCGAAAGCCCGCGCTGCCGTCGCCGCCGGCGCCGGCTCTCACTTCGATTCTCGCGCGGTCGTAGAGCATCCGAGCATCGTGACAGCAGCGAGCGATCGACGCGGGCTGTGATGTCAGGCTGTGTCGGCACCATAGCTGTGCTCACCCAACGCCTCACACTCGAGGACAGAGAACTCGTCAAGAGATTCATCAACGACCTCCTCCTCAGCCACGAAGCCAAACGCCTAGCCGCATAAAGGCTGGCGCTCAGCGCCGATGCATCACGAACACGACTCCCTCGCATTCGCGTGGCCGTCAGCTCAACTAGTCCCCAGGTAAGTCAGGTCGCGATCGTCAGCGGCAACATCATCCCCGAGCGTGACCTGTAGATCCACGATTGACCGCTGGTCATCGACTCGTGCCCTCCCTGATGAACCCTTCTGGGTCAGCCCATCAAGCCATCCGAGACAAACAGAGAATACGTCGCGTTCCGCATCGTATGACCACTCAAACGCGCCATGTGCAGGAGCAGACGGAAAAGACACATCCTCTAGCTGCCGTCGGCAATCAGGAATCTCGATCCCAACAAGCTCCCCTGCGTCAGTGACGCTGAGTAGACAATCAAAACTAGGCCTTCTGACGCTCCGCTCCCCAGAAAACCACACATAAAATGAGCCCCGGTGGATCATGTATCTCGGCCTAAAAACGCTGAGAGCATACTCACGCCCAGCCTCGGTCAATTCAAGCCAGCAAACATCGCCGAGATTAGGAGAGCGCCCGAGGGCGCGCCACTCATCCTCAATCCGCTCGATCGTCTCAGAGACGCCGAGCCCCCAGGAGCGAACACAGAGGAGCCCTTCATCCCTAATCACATTACCCACGATCGCGTGACCAGCGCCCAATAGCTCACCGATGATATCGGTCGTCACCCGCATGACCTCAGCTTCGCTCGGTGATCCGCCAAGATGCCGACGCGCCACGGACGCCATCTCACTGAGCTGAAGAATGTCGTCGAGACCTCTGTCCAACAGCTCGTTACGTACTCCATCATTCATTACTTTAGGTGAATCCTGTATTCATTGCCATTAATATCAATCGTCGGGCCGCCTGTCTTTGACGTTGCTCGGATGCCGACGCGCGTTCCATCTGACAGCTCGACTTCCTGCCCCGCATACGAGCTGCTAGTCGGCTTGCCGCCAGCGCTCAACTCGTCGTATAGCTGGTATAGCCCCTCCGGGCTGTCAGGAGCCAACGACGTTCACGACACGACCACGACGGCCGGTCGTGAACTGCACGGTGCCAGCCGCGCGTGCGTAGAGCGTGTCGTCCTTGCCGATCCCCACGCCAGTTCCGGGCTTGAAGCGGGTACCGCGCTGGCGCACGATGATCTCCCCGCCGGTGACGGTCTGTCCGGCGAAGGTCTTCACGCCAAGACGCTGAGCGTTTGAGTCGCGGCCGTTGCGGCTGGAGCCGAGTCCCTTCTTATGAGCCATCTGCTGCCTCCTTCGGCTTCGTAGCGGCCGGCTTGGCGGCGGCCTTTGCTGCCGGCGCCTTGGCCGCGGTCGGCTTCGCAGCCTCGGGCTTGGCTGCCTCGGACCCCGCGGCAGCAGGCTTTGCGACGGCCTTAGCGGCCGAAGCCTTGGTGGCCGCGCCCATCGAGATGTCGGTGACCTCGATCCTCGTCAGCTCCTGGCGGTGGCCGGTGCGTCGCTTGTAGCCGCGCTTGGGCTTGAACTTGAACACGCGCAGCTTCTCGCCGCGCTCGTGGGCGAGGATCTTCGCCGTGACATTGACCTTCTTCAGGCCGTCCGTGTCGAACACGGTGTCATCGGAGCGATAGAGGATCGGCTCGAGCGCAACGCTCGCACCCTGCTCGGCGGCAAGGCGCTCCACGAGCAGGGTTTGACCCCGCTCGACGCGGTACTGCTTTCCGCCTGTCTTGACGATCGCGTACATGTCTACTCCGAGGTTGCCTGGGCCTTTGCAGCCGAACGGCGCCGTCCGCCTCTACGGCCGCGGCGCCGAGGCTTGGATTGTAGGTCATCCTGACCCTCCTCGCCCTGCGGCTCCTGTGCGCCGTCCTCGGGGTCGACCGCGACGGGCTGCTCATCATGGTCCTCGACGGCTGGTTGAGGCTCGGGCGTGTCGGCTCCATTTGCCGATTCCTCCGAGCTCGATTGCGCGGACTCCGGCGCTGCGACTCGCTCCGCCGGCTTGGAGCTGCGCCTGCGCGAGCGTTTGGCGGCGGGACGAGCGGCCGGTCGCGGCGCGGGGCGAATCACCTCGCCTGACTCGTCAAGCAGCAGCGCCGATGCGGCGGTGCGCCCGACCGTCTCGATCCGCACCATGCGCTTCTCTCCCACCTGGCGCGCGGCGCCCGCGATCGAGATGATGTAGCCGTCGAGCTTGGCCACCGCGTCATCGACGTCGTACATGTGCGGCTCGACAATGTCCACGAGCACCTCGTCGCCCTCGCGGAACGGAAGCGCGCGTTCTTCGACCTCCTCGCGCGTGCCCTGGAAGGTGATAGCGAAATGGTCAAGCGCGAGCCCTTCGGAGCCCTCGAAGTGAAACGAGCGATCCGTCTGTGCCTCCAGGGCGTGCAGCACGCGCGAGCCCTGCCCGGTGAACTGGGCGGTGACGCGCGGGTTGATCTGCACCAGGAACGCCTCGGCGTCGGTGTGCTCGGCCACCAGGTCGCGTAGCCTGCGCTCGAATTCGATCGCAATCGTCTCCTCGGAGCGAATCACGCCCTCCCCGTCGCAGGTGGGGCACGGACGACTCATGATCTCGCGCACGCCCTCGGTCACGTTTTGACGGGTCATCTCGACCAGCCCAAGCCGCGACAGCTCGGCGGTGAACGTCTTCGTGCGGTCCTCGTCCAGCGACTTGCGAAGCGTCTTCATCACGGCGTCGCGATTGCGCGCGCGCGCCATGTCGATGAAGTCGATCACGATGATCCCGCCGATGTCGCGCAAACGCAGCTGGTTTACGACCTCCTCCGCGGCCTCCAGGTTGGTCTTGGTGATCGTGTCCTCCAGGCCCGCGCCCTTGCCGCGACCGATGAAGCTGCCGGAGTTGACGTCGATCACCGTCAGCGCCTCGGCGTAGTCGATCATCAGATAGCCGCCGCTCGGCAGGTCCACTCGCCGCGACATCACCCCGTCGATCGCCTCGGTCACCTTGTAGGCGTCAAGCAGCGGCTCAGGCCCCTCCCACAGCTCTACACGCTCGACCAGCTCCGGTGCGGTGCGCGCGAAGAACGACACGAGCCTGCGATGCTGCTGCTCGTCGTCCACGATCGCTCGCTCGAAGTGCTCGGAGAAGATGTCTCGCACAACCCTGACCGACAGATCGGCCTCTTGGAAGACCATCTCCGGGGCCTGCGTGTCCTTGACGCGCTTCATCAGCACCTCGTGCAGCTTGTGCAGATACAGCAGCTCGCGCTCGAAGTCCTCGCGTTGCGCGCCGTGGGCGGCGGTGCGAACGATGACCCCGCCCTCGCCGATCTCGAGCTTGGCTGTCTGGCGGCGTAGGCGCTCGCGCTCTTTGTCCTCCAGGCGCCGCGACACGCCGACTCCCTCGCCGGTCGGCGCGTACACCATGTAGCGCCCGGCGATCGTCAACTCCATCGAGAGACGCGCGCCCTTGGTCTTCAGGGGATCCTTGACGACCTGCACCACGATCTCCTGGCCCGGTTTGAGCAGGTCGGCGATCTTGCGACCCGCGCCGCGTCCTCCACGCTTGGGCGCCTCCACTCCGGGCAGCACGATCTCATCGACGTGCAGGAACCCGTTCTTCTCGAGGCCGATGTCCACAAACGCCGCCTCGAGTCCGGGCAGGACGTTGTCGACCTTGCCCTTGTAGATGTTGCCCACGATCGAGCGCCCTCCGCGGCGCTCTATGTAGAGCTCAGCTATGCGATAGCCGGCTCCCGGGCGGGCGCCGGAGCGCTTGCGGGCGCGCCCGGCGGAACGTGACGTGCCGCTCTGGGCACTCAAGGCGCCGGGCGTTCCGGCTGCCTCCAAAAGCGCCACGCGCGTCTCCGCGCGATCGACGCTGACAAGTACTTGCTTTCTCAATTTGATCCAGTCTTTCGATATCTGTAGCGGCCAAGGCGCGTGTATTGGCCCCGACCGACATGTTGATTGGGGCTCGCACACCGGCCGAGGCCCTTGCTATCGCCGTATCCCGTGCAGGCGGGCACCGAACCTCTGCGGTCTGCGGCGCGGCCTGGGCTGGTTGGAGGGAAGTTTCGGCGGACATCTTGGTGTTTAGCGGACAACGCGGCCCTTATGCGCCTGGGAGACGCGTGCCTGGACGTAGATCGATTGCAGTAGACCCACAGCCAGAAGTGTTGTTATGACCGACGATCCGCCATAGCTCATGAGCGGTAGCGTGACGCCGGTGATGGGCATTATCCCAACTGCCATCCCCACGTTCACGAAGACCTGAAACATCAGCATAGCCAGGATCCCGGCGGCCACCAGCGAGCCGAACAGGTCCTTGGACATCGTCAATATCCGTAGCGTGCGCCATATCAGCAGTGCATACAGCGACAGGACGAGTGCCGCACCGACGAAGCCGTACTGCTCGCCGACCGCGGCGAAGATGAAATCGGTGTCGTCCTCCGGCACATATTCGCCCTTGATCTGGGTGGAGTTCACGCCGCTGCCAGTCTTCTGACCGGAGCCGATAGCCACCTTCGACTCCTCCTGCTGATAACCCTGCTTTTCGGGGTTGCTCGACGGGTGCAGAAAGGCCGTCAAACGTTCCACCTGATAGGTTTTCAGCACGTGCACCCCTGCCGCGGGCGCGGCCACCAGGACGATCGCTCCCGACACCGCAACCAGCGCCACGAGTCCGGCGAGCTGCCGCCAGGACGTGCCCGCCACGAACAGCAGCATGAACGCGATCGCCATGTAGACCATGCCCGAGCCGAGGTCGGGCTGGAGGATCACGAACATCGCCGGCACGAGCGCCGCGAGCAACACGCGCGCAGTCGTATCCAGCTCGCGCAAGCGTCGCGAGCGCCCCACCACGAAGGCCGACAGCGCAAGGATCAACAGCACCTTGCCGATCTCCGAGGCCTGGAAGGAGAACAGCGGGAATTCGATCGCGCGCTGCGCGCCCAGCGTGGTCTCGTGCCCGAGCGCGAGCACCGCGAGGATGCTCACCAGCAGAGCGGCGTAGATCGGGTACATGAGCTGGCGCAAGCGCGCGTAGTCAAAGCGCGAGAGCACGACCATCGCCACCAGTCCCACGATCAGATAGACCGCCTGGCGATCTATGTAGTAGTGCGGCTGGCCCGGAACGAATTTGATCGTGACGATCCGCAGCGTGACGATCGAGCAGATCCCAAGGCCCACCGTGGCGAGTGTCAGCAGTGGGTCCAGCGGCAGGCGCGGCCCTCTGGCTGACGGCACGGGCACAGGCTCGCTTGGCTGGATTGGGCTGAGCGATGAGGCGGACACGCTCGTGCTCACTGATCCGGATTGGTGCCGGTGGTCAACGTCAGCGGCTTGTGGAACCACTGGGAGGCGATCAGGCGGGCGGCGGGCGCCGCCGCTTCGTCGCCGAAGCCGCCCTGTTCGACGGTCAGGGCAATCACAATCGGATGCTTGGGGTCGGGCAGGAAGCACATGTACCACGCCTGTTCGACCTGCCCAGTGCGTTCGGCGGTACCCGTCTTGCCATATACCGGGTGTTCGGCCTGGTTCCAGCCCGACCACACATCGGTCGAGGTGCCGCCCGGCTCGAAGGTCGCGTCGTGGATGCCTTCCATCACGTCGCTGAGGTCTGAATAGTTGAGGTGCACGTGACCGATCGGGGGCGCCGGGAGCTCCTGTAGAAGACCACCGCTGGAGTTGTCGATCTGCACGCCCAGATGGGGCCGCACCACCGTGCCCTCGCCGCCGTTCACGTAGGCGTTGGCAAGCGTCGAGTAGGCGACCGCCATCTGTAGCGGGGAGGTCAGCAGTTCGCCCTGTCCGACCGCGAGGTGCATATTGTCGCCGACGGTCCAGGGGCCGATTTCAGAGACGATATGGCAGACGCTCGCGGCATTCTTGGGGTGACTGCGTTCGCAGCTTTCCTGCAGCTTGTTCTGCTGGGCGCGCCATTTTGCGTCGGGCACCGTCCCTTCGATCTCTTTCGGCAGATCGACGTGCGTTTCTTTGCCGATCCCCAGCTCCTTTGCCATGTTCTGGATCACGTCGCCGTGTTCGTTGGCGTACTCGCCAACCGTGAAGAAATAGGTGTCGGAGGAGACCTTCAGCGCATCGACCAACGGCAACGAGCCGTAGTCGGTGTGACCGGAGTTGCAGAACTGCTCAGCGCCGGCGGTGATGCACTGTCCGCCACCCAGCGCCTCTTCGGGGTCGATCACGCCCGCTTCGAGCGCGCCCATCGCGGTGATCGGCTTGAACGTCGAGCCGGTCGGATACTGACCTTCCACGGCGCGATTGAGCAGTGGCGCGGGAGGATCGGGGCCTTCGCTTTCGCCACTGCCGTTGAGCTGATCGTATTCGGCCTGAGTCATCGGTTTGGCAAAGCGGTTGGGGTCATATCCGGGGTAGGACGCCATCCCATAGATTTCGCCGTTGAGCGGATTGATCGCCACAAAGGCCGCTCCAGAGCCGGGGTTGCCTTTGGCCTGGGCCAGCGACACTCCATAGCGCAGCGCACGTTCGCCCACCCGCTCCAGCCCGAGGTTGATCGAGAGCTTGAGATCGTGGCCGGCCTTGGGGGCCGTCTCTTTGAGCTTTGTCGCCTCGGGCTGGCCTTCGGCGTTGACCTGCACGCGCCGCTCTCCCGGCGTGCCGCGCAGATAGCGGTCGTAGTAGTACTCGAGACCCGACTGGCCCACGACCGTGTCCCGCGGAACGCCCTTGAAGGCCGGCAATTCGAGCTCTTCTTCGTTGACCTGCCCGACGTGACCGAGCGTCTGTGACGCGAGTTCGCCAAACGGGTAGGCACTGATCGCCACCTCTTCCTGCTTGACTCCGGGAAAATCGTTTTGGCGCTCTCCCAACACGGTAAGGGCCGCCCTTCCTGCGTCGGTCTTGATCGTGACCGGCGCATATGGGACTTGCGTTATGCCCGCGATCACACGTTCGTCGATCAACCTTGAGCTGAGGCCGATTACGGGCGCCAAACTCTTGAAGAGCTCGCGGAGTTTGACGGCCGAGGCCGGCAGCGCAGGGATCGGAACGGTCCGCAGACGATCCGCTCGGGCTAGCACGTGCAGCTCGGCCAACTGTGCTGCGTCGGCACGACGATGCCCGTGCCTTCCGTCGCTGTCGTAAGCGTTCAGATCGTTCTCGTACGCCTTCAGTCGTTCGCCCGCCGCCGCGAATTCCGCGCCTGCTTCGCCAAGGTGGACTTGATATTCGTGCGCCTGTTCCTTGACGGCGGCGGGGAGCGCGCTCGGCAAGATCTGCACCGCGTTGCTGACCTCACTGGTCACGAGCGGTTGGCCTTCACTGGCGAGGATCTCTCCACGCGGGGCCGGTATCGGCAGTTCGCGCTGGTCGTTGGCCTGGGCCTGCTGGACGTACTGTTCGCCGCTCAGCACCTGCAGATACCACAGGCGAAAGAAGATGATCCCGAACATGACGAGTGCGATGCTGCCCAGGATCGCGACCCGCAACGCCAGCTGGGGCGAGACCGGTCCACCACGCGGCTCGCTCGGGCGTAGGCGCTCGATCGAGCTCATCGCCCGGCTCCGACGAGTCGCGAGGTTGAGGCGAAGCTCACCGGCCGCCCCTGGATCGTGACAGCGGGCTCAGGCCGCCCGTCGTATAGGCGCGGCGGCGGCGACGGCGCGGATCGTCTGGCAGTGCCCCCACTATGCAGCGGCGCACCACCGCCCAGAAAGGGAGCGCCACCGCGGTGTCCACGAGCACTCCGACCACGATCTCGCGCAACAACTCGAGGCTCACCGGCGCGTCGACCCCGAGCAGGAACTCGATGATGGAATAGCCGACCATCGCCGCCGTCGCGGCCGCGGCACCGACGAACAAGGGTGTGAGCGCCGCCTGCGGGTCGCGCAGCTCGCGCAAGCGACCCGCCCAGTAGCCGATGATCGTGAACGTCAGCGAGGTCACCCCGAGCGTCTGAGTCAAAGCCAGGTCGATCAGCAGGCCGACGCAAAAGCCGGCGACAGCGCCCATCGTGGAGCCGCAGAGCAGGCCTACGAACGCCACCAGCAACGGCGACAGGTCGATGCTGACCCCAAACACCGGCACCTCGGAGACGACGCTGATCTGCACGAACACGACCACGATCGACAGCACCGCCACACGCCACACGAGCGAACCGGGCAACCAGGCCGAGCCTGTCTGCGCGGGACCGGGCCGTGCGCGCTGGGTATAGCCGACGCGCGCGCTCACCGGCCGCCTCCCGGCGAGCTCGAGTGTCTGCTCGCCATGATCATCCGCCGCCCCCTGCCTGCGCGACCTGTCCGCCCTGAGATTCTTCTCCGCCCTGAGATTCTTCTCCGGAGCTCAGCTGATGGGTGGGCGTGAGATTGGCTGCCACGCTGCTCAGCGCGGCAGCCCGCGAGCCGGAGGAGTAGGTCAGCACCTGCACGTATTCGAGGCTGTGCAGGTCGGCCAGTGGGCTCACCTCGACCGACTTGAAACCGCCCTGTTCGTTGACCGAGGTGACCTGTCCGATCGGGATCCCCTTCGGGTAAAGCGAGGCGCCGGGGCTTGCCACCGTGCCCGAGGTCACAACATAATCGCCCGGAAGGGGCGTAGCGCTCGAGGATGGGTACAGGTATTGCATCAGCAGTTTGCCGGGCGCCCCGACTTCCGGCTGGACCATGCCGACCGTGCCCGTAGCGCTGATCTTGGCGGTCACTTCGACCGCGCTGTCGGTGATCAAGCTCACCTGGGCCGCGTCGGGGACCACCTCGGTGACCTTGCCAATCAGCGCTTCGCCGCTCACGACCGGATCGTTCACGCGCACTCCAGAAGACGAGCCTCGATCGATCGTGATGATCGAATACCAGATGTTTGGCGACTGATAGACGACCGTCGCGGTGACAGGGTTGTAGTCGGCAATGCTGAGCTCGTGATCGAGATGATCGAGCTTGAGCAGTTCCTGATAGGAGTGTTCGTTTGACTGGTTGGCGGTGTATTGCGCGCGCAGCTTGTCCAGCTGCTTGCGTAGTTCGGCGTTCTGACTCTTGGCTTTCAGCGTGCTGCCGAACCACCCGAACAGGTCGCGCACGGGCTTCAGCGCCTTGTTGGCGCCATCCTGGATCGGCGATACGACCGTCAGGAACCCACGCTGCACCGAGTGCAGGCCACCGCTCGGGGCCTCCCCGAAGTAGGCAGTCAGCAGTATCAGGGAGAGCACGACGAGCAGTGCGAGCACCGCGCGTCGACGCCGGACCGTCTTCTCATACACGAATATTTGCCTTCCGAAGCCTTCATCGGACAGAGTAACCGGCAGCGGGGCGATCGCAGGCCGGCACCGTTAGCGCGTGTCTCCCGCCACGGGCAGCGACGGAGCAGAGCCCAGCAATCATCGACGGCGGCGACTGCGCGAGTTGCGATTGGAGCGGTGGATCGCCTCGAACTCCTCGAGCGACCGTCCCGAGCCGACCGCGACGCAGGTAAGCGGCGACTCCGCGAGGTGCGCGGGCATTTGCGTCTCCTCGCGCAAGCGCTGGTCGAGCCCCTGTAGAAGCGAACCGCCACCCGCGAGCATGATGCCTCGATCCATGATGTCCGAGGCAAGCTCCGGCGGGGTGCGGTCAAGTGTCTCCTTGACCGCCTCGATGATCTGCGAAAGCGGCTCGTCGAGCGCCTGGCGGATCTCCTCGCTTGTGAGCACCACAGTCTTCGGCAAGCCGGCAACCATGTCGCGTCCTCGAATCTCGGCCTGGAGCTCCTCCTCCATCGGGCACGCGGATCCGATCTCGAGCTTGAGCTCCTCGGCGGTCTGCTGGCCGATGAGCAGCTTGTACTCCTTCTTGGCGTAGTTGATGATCGCCTCGTCCATCTCATCGCCGCCCACACGGATCGACTCCGAGACGACGATCCCACCGAGAGAGATCACCGCCACCTCGGAGGTGCCGCCGCCAATGTCCACCACCATCGAGCCCGTCGGCTCGCCGACCGGTAGACCGGCCCCGATCGCGGCCGCCATCGGCTCCTCGATCAAGTAGGCGGTACGCGCGCCTGCCGAGAGGCATGCCTCCTCGACCGCGCGCTTCTCGACTCCCGTCACCCCGGAGGGCACACACACGACGACCCGCGGGTGTGCCCAGCGGTTTTGGTGGACCTTCTGGATGAAGTGGCGCAGCATCTCCTCGGTCACGTCGAAGTCGGCGATGACGCCGTCCTTCAGCGGGCGGATCGCCTGAATCGTGCCGGGTGTACGACCTAGCATCCGCTTGGCCTCAATTCCCACGGCATGCACCTCGCCAGTGCGCGAATCGATCGCGACAACGCTCGGCTCAGACAGCACGATCCCGCGTCCGCGCACGTATACGAGCGTGTTGGCGGTTCCCAGATCGACCGCCATGTCGCGGCCGCCGAATCCGGTTAGGTACGTGAGGAAGCTCATAGGTAGGGTTGAATCACGCTCTGCTTCGGCTTTGTCCCACCGGCTATCTGGCGACCGGTGGCCCGGGGCGCGCTCCGCGAGGAGTCTAGCGGACCGCACCCTATGCTCTGCAAGTTTGACAGCGCATTTGCAGGCACAATTAGCGCGAGAGGAGCTTTACGCATCCTCGCGCCGAGGCTCGCAAGCCATGTTGGTCGAGCAGCCTGCCCGTCGGCCCTCACAGAAGCTCGGGGCACATGTCGAGCAACGTCGCCAGTGGCAGCCCGACGACGTTCTCATAATCGCCGTGGATCGCGCATACGAGCACAGCGCCCACGCCCTGGATCGCATAACCGCCGGCCCGCCCTCGCCACTCGCCACCAGCCACATACCAGTCGATCAGCTCCTCCCCATAGTGGCGGAACTCGACCTGTGTGCGTGCAAGCGCCACCTGCTCGCGCCCGGCGGAGAGCAACGCCACGCCGCTCAACACGGTGTGCGTGGCGCCCGACAGCGCCCTGAGTGTCGCACGCGCCTCGTACTCATCCGCGGGCTTGCCGTAGATCTGCCCGTCGAGTGCCACGAGCGTGTCACACCCCAGCACCGTCTCGTCGATGTCACCCGGCTCCGAGGCGCCGGCCGGCGTTGCGTAGGCCGCACGGGCCTTGAGCAGTGCATTCCGCACGGCCACCTCCTCGGGCTCGCCTCGCATGATCTCCTCGACGTGGGTGGGCCGCACCGTGAACGACACACCCAGGCGCTCGAGGATCGCCCGCCGCTGGGGCGAGGCGGAGGCCAGCACTAGTGAAGACAGGCTCATAGCTCAACCACCGAGAAGACGCGTCGCCGCGGTGTGCGCGTGGCGCACACCCTCACCGACGCCTCGGCAGCGCGACGCCACCTCGGCTCAGCCTGCGAGATCGGGAAAGAACAGCGCTGCCTCACGAGCGGCGGACTCGGGCGAGTCCGAACCATGGACCATGTTCTGTCCCATCTCGATCGCGAAGTCGCCACGGATCGACCCGGGTGCCGCGTCCAGTGGATTGGTCGCCCCGATCGCCTGACGAGCCGCCTTGACGGCGTCGACTCCCTCGAGCACCATCGCGACGATCGGCCCGGAGGTGATGAATGCCACCAGCTCGCCGAAAAAGGGCTTCTCCGCGTGCTCGGCGTAGTGGCGCTCGGCCAGCTCCACCGACACAGTCATGTGGCGCAAGGCGACGATGCGCAAACCCTTGCGCTCGAAGCGAGCAATGATCTCGCCCGTCAACGAGCGGGCGAAGGCGTCAGGCTTTACGAGGATCAGCGTACGGTCCATGTGGTCCTTTGGTTCGGATTGCGATTGTTCAGGTGCTCGAGCGCGGACGCGGAGTTCCTCGCGACGGTGCGCTGCGAGAAGGGGCGGTAGCGGGCTCGGGTTCCTGCTCGGCCGCCACGCGCCCTGTCAGCTCAGGGGCTCTGGCCGCGGCACGTTCGGCGGCACGTACCCGCGCCTCGGATGCGGGCTGCGCCTCCAGCGAATCTGCCTGCATTTCGCCATCTGCCTCCACACGCGCGCGCGCGGAGGACTTGGGTCCCGGAGCGCGCTCTGAACCTGGCGCCGAGGCGTGTTCGCGCCTGGTTGTCCGACGTGCCGGCTTGGCCGACACCACCTCGGTCTCGCAGTAGGGACAGATCGTCCAGGCACGATCGAGCGGGCGCGAACAGCTTGCGCAACGCTCCTTGAGCTTGCGCAGACAACTGGGGCAGCGAATGAAGTCGCGCTCGACACGGTAGTCGCAGTGCGGACAGAGGCTGTGGTCGAGTTCGTGCAGCCGCGCTTCGGCGGCCTGCAACTCCAGTTCGCGCTCACGCACATCCTCCAGATACTCAGGCGGACGCAGGATCATGTACACGATCGTTCCCACGAACGGGAACAGCGATGCGGCGGTGGCGCAGCCGATCAGCATTGGATCGACGATCCGCCGGCGGGCATCTGCGTAGGTCCAGTACAGCAGCGAGAAGTACAGGACCACGACGAACAGGATCAACAGGTCGATTACCAGGCTCAAGCTTTTGCTTTCGATTCCGAAGTATGCGATTGGTGGTGGCATCGATGACCCTATACGGCTCTGCTGAGGGTTTTCCCTGCAAGCACGCGTGAAACGGGACGCTTCGATCCATGGTGGCGCATCGGGCGGCCGAGTTTAGAGGCTATCGGGAAGGAATTGGGCTACCACGCCCACCAGGGGCATGTTCTTGCAGGTCGCGAGCTCAGAGGAACAGTCGACCGAAGCCATAGCCAACCGCAAAAAACACCAGGATCACAAGCGCGACGATCAGAGCCACCGCCCCAATCATCATCAGCACCGACGGGCCGTCGTCATTCACGCTTCTTCCCTCCTCTCGATGCCGTGCGTCCCCTGGCCATAACCGTCCGCATCTCCGATGCGTCCGTCGACCTGCCCCAAGCCGGCATGCAGATCCAGCTCCTCAGCGTGTGCCAGCAGGTCCCCAACCAGATACACAGAGCCGGTGGCGAGCACCGCCGCGCCATTCTCCTGAAGCTGTGCCCAGTCACGCGCGACGATCAGCGCCTTCGTGGGCCGGGCCTCGCACAGCGACCGCTCGAAGCCGAGCTGACGGGCCAGCGATTGAAGCGTCGCGGGCGGCAGCGCTCGGGGGCTCGGTGGGGCCGTGAACCAAGCCTGCTCGCACAGCGGCAGCAGCGCGGCAAGCATACCCGCGGCATCCTTGTCCTCGAGCACACCGAGCACCAGCGCGAGCGGGCGACCGGCAAGCAACTCTGGCAAAGACTGCACCAGCGCCGCAATCGCGGGGGTGTTGTGCGCGCCATCGAGCACGGTCAGCGGATCGTGTGCCACAACCTGCATACGGCCGGGCACGAATGTGCGTGCCGCGGCTTCGCGCACATGCCGCTCCTGGAACTCGATGCCCGCACGAGCCAGATACGCCTGCGCCGCCAGTCGCGCCAGCGCGAAGTTCTCGCGCTGGAAAGAGCCGTGGGCGCCCACCGTCACCTCGGTACCTGCCGGCTCAGCGACGATCGATCTCGCGCCGCGCTCAGCGACGACGGCGCGGGCGACCTCCAGCACCTCCGGCTGCAACTGTGAGCCGAGCGCGAGCACAGAGCCATCGCCCACGACGGCCAGCTTCTCGGTGGCGATGTCGCGCAAAGTGGGCCCAAGCCAGCGCGTGTGCTCGAGACCGACGTTCGTGAGCACCGCGACCGTCGAGTCGATCACATTGGTCGCGTCATAGCGTCCGCCCAGACCAGCCTCGACCACGACGACCTGCGCTCCGCGCCGTGCCAGCTCCCAAAAGGCCGCCGCCGTGAGCAGCTCGAACTGCGTCACGTGGTCGTCCTCTGCGAGCGTTCTGTTGACGCGCTCGGCGGCCCATGCGGCCTGCGCGATCGCCCCCGCGAACGCATGTGTCTCGACATCTGCCCCATCGATCCGCACGCGTTCGGCATAGGACACAAGGTGCGGCGAGAGATAGCTACCGGTGTGCAGTCCGTGGCGCTGCAGGATCGCGGCGATCATGCGGGTGGTCGAGGTCTTGCCGTTGGTGCCGACCACATGGATCGTGTCGAAGCTGCGCTCGGGCGAGCCGAGCACGGTCATCATGCGCCGCATCCGATCCAAGCCGAAGCGCATCCCGAACAGCTCGAGCGAGCGCAGATGGCGCTCGGCGTGCTCAGGACTCCACGGCACGCTCATAGCGCCTGAAGCTCGGCGCACAAACGCTCCAGGCGCTCGCGCTCGCCATCCACAACGGTCGCCGGGGCACGCTCGACAAATCCAGGCTTGGCGAGCTTGCCCTTCACTCGCTCGATCTCGGCGAGCAGCTTCTCCCTGGCGCCGGCGCGCCGGCGCTCGGCCGCACCAAGGTCGAGCCCCTCCCCCGAAAGGACGTCGACCGTGCCCCCCGGCACGGGAATCGAGGCGACAACCACACTGTCATCCGACACCTCTTTGGGCATATCCGACCCGACCACGTCGCTGTGCGCTCCAATGGAGCGCACGTCCTCCGCGAGCTGCAAGCGCGCCAGGCGTGCCAATAGCGGCTTGGTTTCCTCGTAGCCCTCAGCACACAGCCGCGCGGAGACGATCATCCCGGCGCGGGCTCCCACCGAGTCTCGCCAACCTCGCACGAGCGTGATCGCCTCGATCGTGCGCTCGAGCACAGCCTCGGCCTCGGGGTCGATCAGAGCGCTCTGCGCCCGCGGGTAGGGCCCCCCCGCCAGCAGCCCCGCGGTGCCGTCGAGATAGCTCCACAGCTCCTCGGTCACGAACGGGATCAGTGGGTGGGCCAGCGCGACCGTCTCGCGCAGCACGTAGAGAAGCGTGGCGGCCAGCGCCACGCGATCCTCCTCAGCCGCATCCGTGGCGCGATCCTCAGGGGTCCCCACAGCTTGCTCCTCGCTGTGCTGGGCGCGATCGGGCAAGCGGTGCTTGACAAGCTCCAGGTACCAATCGCACAGCTCCCTGTACACGAAGTCATAGATGCCGAGCGCCGCGTGGGAGAAGTCATAGCTCTCGATCCGCGTCGCCGTGTCTGTCTCGATCCGCGCGAGGCGGGAGAGGATCCAGCGATCCTCGACGGTGCATGGCAGCGGCTCGGGCTCGACCGCCACAGCCCGCTCGCTTCCGAGGCTCGCGTGGATGCGCGTGAGCGCGAAGCGCGCCGCGTTGAACAGCTTGTTGGCGAGCGCCTGTCCCTGCTGGACCTTCTCGGCGGAATAGCGCACGTCCTGGGTGGAGGACATCGCCAGCAGGCCGAAGCGCACGGCATCCGCGCCGTGGCGCTCGATCTCATCCAGTGGGTCGATGCCGGTGCCGAGCGACTTCGACATTCGCCGCCCGTCGGGCGCCTGGATCACCGAGTGGATATAGACATCGGAGAACGGCGCCTTCCCTGTCAGCTCCAGGCCCATCATGATCATGCGGGCTACCCACAAAAACAGAATGTCGCGCGCGGTGGAGAGTGCGTTCGTCGGATAGAACGCTTTCAGCTCGGGTGTGTCCTCTGGCCACCCGAGCGTCGCAAACGGCCACAACGCAGAGGAGAACCAGGTGTCGAGCACGTCCTCCTCCTGGCGCACGTGACCGCCGCATTCCGCGCAGCCGTCGGGTGCGCTGAGCGCCACATTGACGTGCCCGCAGGTCTCGCAGTAGTAGACCGGCAGGCGGTGACCCCACCACAGCTGCCGTGAGATGCACCAGGGGCGAATGTTTTCCATCCAGTCCAGATACACGCGCCGGTGATTGTCGGGAAGGATCCGCACGCGCCCGTCACGCACCGCCTCCACGGCGGGAGCTGCAAGCTCCTCCATCGCCATGAACCATTGCAGCGAGATCAGCGGCTCGATGCGCTCGCCAGAGCGATGTGAGTAGGGAACCTCGTGGGCATAGTCCTCACGAGCGACGATCCGCCCTTCGCGCTCGAGCTCTGCCACCACCGCCTCGCGCGCCTGCATCACCGTCAAGCCGGCAAAGCGCTCGCCGGCCTCGGCGGTCATGCGGCCGTCCTCGCCGATCACCGACACCTGGTCTAGGTCATGACGGGAGCCGATCTCGAAGTCGTTGGGGTCGTGCGCGGGCGTGACCTTCAGCTGACCGGTGCCGAAATCGATCTTCACGTAGTCGTCGGCGATGATCGGCAGGTGGCGGCCGACCAACGGCAGGATTGCCCGGCGCCCGACGATCTCGCGGTAGCGCTCGTCGTCAGGATGCACTGCCACCGCGGTGTCCCCCAGCATCGTCTCGGGGCGAACGGTGGCGATCGTGACGCTGCCGCCGCCCTCCAGGTCATAGCGAATCGAGTAGAGCGTGTCGTGCTCCAAACGCTCCTCCACCTCGAGGTCTGAGATGGCCGAGCGGCTTCCCGGGTCCCAGTTGACGATGTAGCGGTCGCGGTAGATCCAACCCTTCTCGTATAGGCCCACGAACACCTCGGCGACCGCACGGGCGTAGCCGTCGTCGAGCGTGAAGCGCTCTTCGGAGTAGTCGCAGGAGGCCCCGAGCCGCTTGAACTGCTCGACGATCGTGCCGCCGTAGTGCGCCCGCCACTCCCACACGCGCTCCACGAACGCCTCGCGCCCAAGCTCGTGACGGCTCTTGCCTTCCGCGATCAGCCTCTTCTCAACAACCGCCTGGGTCGCAATCCCGGCGTGGTCGGTACCAAAGATCCACTTGGTGCGACGGCCGTTCATCCGGTGGTAGCGGATCAGGGTGTCCTGCACCGAGCCGTTGAGCGCGTGACCCATGTGCAGCGAGCCGGTGACGTTCGGCGGCGGGATCGCAATCGAGTAGTTCTCGCTCGCCTCACCCTCTGGCTCGGGATGGAACAGGCCGCTCGACAGCCAGCGCTCGGCGATCCGCGGCTCGACCTCCGAGGGCTCGAACCGGGTGCGATCTTCAAGCTGTTTGACGCGCTCGCTCATGGGAGCGTGAGTGTACGCGGGAGAGCGCTCCGCGGAAAGCTTACGCCGATTTTGCCGGGTGTCGGTACCGTCGATTGTCGAGGAGACGCGACGCCGGCGCTACTGCCCGAGCCCGCCGAAGACGGCGAACGGACGACCCGGAGCGTTGACCGTGACCCACATTGACCAGGCGCTGCCCTCGACGTCGAAGGTCGTACCCGACGGCGCCTCCACCCGCAGGCGCTCAGCCAGCGCGTGCGCTTCATCCTCGTCCTTCGTTCCCAGCGCCAGGTGGCGCCAGTGACGCTGCACCGGAATCCCCTCGCTCGCGAGCCGCTCTGCGAATTCGCGTGCGTCATGATGACTGGGCAGCGTGACGCGTACTTCCCACTCGGGGTAGCCGGCCTGATCGGATTCTTCGGTCTCCTCCTGCTCCAGGTGCTCGTGCTCGGCCGCGCGCTCGGTGGGAGTGCTGGGCAACGCCACCGAAGTGTCCTCCCAACGGTCCTCCTCCGGATGCCAGCGCCAGGAGCTCACCTGTCCGTCGATGTGCCGATCGGCCAGGATCTTCTCGACTGCCGCGCGTGCCCATGTCGCGCTCTCGCCGGAATCGGCGTACAGAAACACATGCCCACCCTCGTGGCTGACGGCGACATGCTTGGCACTCGCCGTATCGTGCTCGACCTGCTCCAGCTCTTTGATCAGCCGGGTGGCGTCGTCGTGCGCCAGCTCCACGCGGATGCGGAACTCGTCGTGCATCAGATCACTCTTCTCTCTGCTCGCTCACGGACGTTGATCGTATCGATCGACGCCGGTGCGCCGGCGCTTACGCCGACTCCTCGCGCAGGGAGCGCTCGGCGGGCTCCTCCGGCGCTGCTTCGGTAACGAGCGTGGGCGTGGTGCCTTTCTCGACCGTATCGCGCGTGACGACGCACTTCTTCACGTCGCGACGGGAGGGCAGCTCGAACTGAACCTCCAGCAGGATCTCCTCGATGATCGAGCGCAGCCCGCGCGCTCCGGTTTCTCGCTCCAGGCCCTTCTCGGCCACAGCCAGCAGCGAGTCCTCGGCGAACACCAGCTCGATGCCGTCGAAGGAGAAGAAGCGCTGGAACTGCTTGACGAGAGCGTTGCGCGGCTCGGTGAGGATCGATACGAGATCGGGGCAGCTGAGCTGGTGCACCGCCGACATCACCGGCAGGCGGCCAATGAACTCAGGGATCAGTCCATACTCGATCAGATCCTCCGGCAGGCAGTGCTCGAAGATCTCGCCCGTGTCGCGCTCCAGCTTGCTTTCGATTGCCGAGGCGAAGCCAATGCCATTGTGACCGATGCGTCGCTCGATCACCTTGTCCAGATGGGCGAACGCACCGCCGCAGATGAACAGGATGTTGGTGGTGTCGATCGTGAGGAACTCCTGATGGGGGTGCTTGCGCCCCCCTTGTGGGGGCACCGAGGCTTGTGTGCCCTCGAGGATCTTCAACAGCGCCTGCTGGACACCCTCCCCGGAGACGTCGCGCGTGATCGAGGGGTTGTCGGCCTTGCGCGCGATCTTGTCGACCTCGTCGATGTAGATGATGCCGGTCTCGGCCTTCTTGACGTCGTAATCGGCGGCCTGGATCAGCTTCAAGAGGATGTTCTCGACGTCCTCGCCGACGTAGCCTGCCTCGGTCAGCGCGGTGGCGTCGGCGATCGCGAACGGCACGTTGAGGATCCGCGCGAGCGTCTGCGCGAGCAGCGTCTTGCCGCAGCCGGTGGGGCCGAGCAGCAGGATGTTGGACTTCTGCAGCTCGATGTCCGAGTCTCCGGACTGCATCATCTGCACGCGCTTGTAGTGGTTGTAGACCGCCACCGACAGCGTGCGCTTGGAAGCGTCCTGGCCAACCACGTACTCGTCCAGAACGTCATAGATCGCCCGCGGCTTGGGGAGGTTCTCCAGATCGAATGCGGGCGGAGCCGCCAACTCCTCGTCGATGATCTCGTTGCAGAGATCGATGCACTCGTCGCAGATGTAGACGCCGGGACCGGCGATCAGCTTCTTGACCTGCCGCTGGGACTTGCCGCAGAAGCTGCAGAGAAGCTGCTCGTTGGAATCTGTTGGTCTGGCCATGATTGGTGTTCTTGTATCTCTAGTGGGACGTTACTTCGCAAAAGCGTCTAGGACGGTCGCTGGGCAAGCGAGGCAAAAATTGACAAGCCCACCCACCCCGCGTGGCGTACTAAGTACGCGAGCGACCGAGGACGCAGCATCGCGCCGCCCAACAATCGTCCTAGTGCTCTGAGATCACACGGTCAATGATGCCGTACTCCTTGGCCTCCTCGGAGCTCATGAAGTAGTCGCGCTCGGTGTCCTTGCTGACCTGCTCGAGCTTCTTGTGAGTGTGTTTGGCGATGATCTCATCGAGACGTTTGCGCACGTCGATGATCTCCTTCGCGTGAATCTCGATGTCGGTCGCCTGTCCTTGGAAGCTCGAGGACACTTGATGGATCAGGATCTTCGCGTTGGGCAGCGCCATGCGCTTGCCGGCGGCGCCTCCGGCGAGCAACAGTGCGCCCATCGACATCGCAATACCGACACAGATCGTTTGTACGTCGGGCTTGATGAACTGCATCGTGTCGTAGATCGCCAGACCGGCATACACCGATCCACCGGGCGAGTTGATGTAGATCGAGACATCCTTGGTTGGGTCATCGGACTCTAGGTGCAGCAGCTGGGCGACGATCAGGTTGGCGACCTGGTCGTCAACGGGGGTACCCAGAAAGATGATCCGCTCGTTGAGCAGACGGCTGTAGATGTCGAACGCACGCTCGCCTCGCGAGGTCTGCTCGACCACCATTGGTACAAGTGGGCTCATGATCCTCGCTTCAGTTTCGCTTCACTGGCCGGATTCCTTCAGAGCATTGTCGATCGGCTGGTGCCAAGGCTAGCGCTCCGGCGTCCACAATCGCGCCGCTGGGGGCTCCGCGGCGCCGTCCTCTTGCTGCTCCTCCGAGTCGGGTGTCCACAGCTTCTCGCGCGCCTGAGCCTGCTCGATAGAGATCGGCTTTGCCTCCGAGGCGATCAGCTCGACGGCCTGGCGAGCCGCGAGGTCTTCGCGAAGGTCCTCCAAGCGCCCGGACTCGCGTAGATCCTCCAGCAGCTTCTGAGCCTCGACCCCCTCGCGCTCGGCGGTGGGTGCGACGACCTCGAGCAAGTCCTCCTCGCTCGGCACGATCTGCTCAGCCGCGACGATCGCCGCGATCACGGCTTCGCGGCGCAGCGATTGCGCCGCCTCGGGGGCGAGCTCGGCGATCAGATCGTCCTCCTCGCGCCCGGTGATCTTCAGGTATGCCTCACGCGTTATGCCGCGATGGGAGAGGGAGTGCAACATCCGATCCCACATCTCATGAGCCTTTGCCTGCACGAGCGTGTCGGGCGTCTGCACCTGAGCCTCGGCTGCGGCGGCGTCGAGCGCCGCCTCACGGAACTCGCCATCCACGCGCTTGGCGTCGGCCTCGCCGAGCCGCGTGCGGATGTCCTCTGTGAGCTCCTCGACCGTGTCAAAGCCCATGTCCACTGCGAAGTCCTCGTCAACCTCGGGGAGCTGCTTGTGCTTGACCTCCTTGACGGTCACCTCGAAGGAGGCGTCCTTGCCGGCTAGCTCCTGGCTTGCGTAGTCGGTCGGGAATGAAAGCTCGACCGTGCGGGTCTCGCCCGCGCCGGCTCCTTCCAAACCCTCCTCGAAGCCGGGGATCAGGTTGCCCGAGCCGAGCTCGACCAACTGGTCGCGTCCCTCGCCACCGTCGAACAGCTCACCGTCGATCAAGCCCACATAGTCCACGACCACGAAGTCACCCGAGCCGGCAGGCCGCTCGACGGTCTCAAGGCGCGCAAGGCGCTCACGCAGACCGTCGATCTCGCGCTGCAGCTCCTGCTCGTCGATCGAGACCTCGCGACGACCGACCTCCAGACCCTTGTACTCACCGAGCGTCGCAACCGGGAGAACGCCGATCTCGATCGAGAACTCGAGCGCGGCTCCCTGCGGGGGCAGATCGGAGAGGTCGAGTTGCGGATCGCCGACAGGGACGATGCCCGCCGTCTCGATCGCGTCCGCGTACCAGTTGCCAAGCGTGTCGCGCACAGCCTCCTCGAGCACGACCTCACGACCCACCTTCTGGATCACCAGCGGCGCCGGGATCTTGCCACGCCTGAAGCCGGGCAATCTCATTTCGCGTCCGAGCTGGCGAGCCTTGTGCTCCAGCCGAGCTTCGATCTCGCCTGGCTGCACCTGCACCTGCACACGCACGCGCGACTCGGGCAGCTCGGTGACGGTCGTGGTCAGAGCGGTGGGCATGGGTGCCACGATACCGTGCCGCCCAGTGCCCGCACCCGCTCACCCCATGCGCCGCTTGGAGGGATGGTTGTGGACCGGCCCGGTCGGCCATCTGATCGGGGGGTTGCTCGACTTCACCCAGGCGCTGATCCGCTACGTGCGCTCGCGACGAGCCGGCAGCGGGTCGCACTAACCCACGGAGGCCACGCGGCCCCCCACCCGCGCGGCCCCCAACGTGAGACTTCTCTGCTTACGCGGTGACGGGCGCTCCGCCGAAGGCGATCGCCTTGCCGTGCGGCACGACGAGCACGGGGGCGGTTGCGATCTCGATCAGGTTCTCGCTGGCAGCACTGAGCGAGACGGTACCCTCTTGCGCGTCTGGGCGTGAGCCCACGACCAGCAGACCGACGTTCTGCTCGCCAGATGCAGCCAACTCGGCCGCCAGGGAGCGAGCGAGACCGGCGGCGGTGGTCTGAGCGCTACCGTCGCCGACCACGCCGATCCTCTGCACCTGTGCGGTTCCGCTCTGCGCGTATCCCGCCGGCGCGATCGCCACGGCGGTGCTGCCGCCGTTCAGCAGACGCTGGGCGGAGTTGCCGACCGCGATGTGACCCTTCGCGGTGTGGGAGTCCGAACAGAACACGATCGCATCGGCCTCGATCTGCTTGGCGAGCGTGCTCAAACCCTCGGGGGTTGAGCGGTCTGTGATCACGTAGCGCTGCGCATCGGAGTCGCCGAGCAGCTCAGCGCCGCGCACGAGCAGCGTCTCGGCCTCGTGCTGGGCAAGGATCTCACGGCTGGTCTCTGCTTCGGGTGCGTGGCGCACATATGCGAGCGACACGTCTGCGCCGGCGTTTGCGAACAGCCGGCCGAGGGCGACCGCGTCGTCCTCGTTGTTTGTTCCGTCGTAGGAGATGATGATGTTGGCGGACATGTTGGCTCTTTCTCTTTGTGCCTTTCGCCTGGCTCCTGTTGGTGTGCCGGGCGCCTATTGCCGTTTGGCGGCGATCGTCCTGTGGCACGATCTGGAATTGGGCTTCGATGACAGATTGGCACTTACCTGCCATCAGCACCAGTGAAATTCATAATCTGAGCTATAAGGACAACTAATGCTCAATGTCGGCCGATTGAAGGTGCTCGTGGAGGTCGCCGCGCGCGGTTCGTTCTCCGGCGCAGCCGATGCGCTTTCCTACACACAGTCGGCGGTCTCCCAGCAGATCGCCACACTCGAGGCCGAAACCGGGATGACGCTGCTCGAGCGTCATCCCCGTGGCGTGCGCGTGACGCCTGCGGGGAGGGCGCTGGTCGAGCATGCCGAAGGCATCCTCGCGCGACTGGAGGCCGCGGAGGCAGAGCTCTCGGCGATCGCCGGATTGCGCGCCGGGAGATTGCGGATGGCCTCGTTTCCGACAGCCGGCGCGACGCTGATGCCACTCGCGATTGCGACATTCCGCGCGACCCACCCGGAGATCGAGCTGACACTCGCCGAGGGTGAGCCCGAGGAGATCGCGCCACGCCTGCGTGCGGGTGAGTTCGACCTCGCGCTGTTGTTCGAGTTCGACGAGCCGCAGGACACCGGCGTGGACAGTCTGATGCGCGTCGAGTTGCTGCAGGACCCGATGTATCTGGCGCTGCCACATGAGCACCCGCTGGCGGACAAGGGCGGCTTGCGCCTGACCGAGCTGCATGGCGAGGCGTGGGTGCAGACCTCACGCTCGAGCCCGTGCGCGCGTCACGTGGTGCGCTCCTGTCACGCGGCCGGATTCGAGCCGAACGTGTCCTTTGAAAGCGACGACTACCAGACCGTGCAGGGTCTTGTGGCGGCTGGAGTGGGCGTCGCGCTGATCCCCGAGCTGGCGCTGTCGGTCGTGCGGGAGGACATTGTCATCCGGGCACTCTCACCCAGCCCGCCGGTGCGTCAGGTGATCGCCGCCGCGCCAAGCGACGCGCGTCTGAGCCCCGCGACTCCGGCGATGCTCAAGATTCTCGAGCATGCGGCAAACCGCTACGTGGCCCAGGGAAAGCGCACCTCTCCAAGCGTTTGAACCTCGGGCTCGAGCTTCACGCCGAAGCGCTCGATCACGCGCCGGCGACCCTCGTCCATCAGCGCCAGCACGTCAGCCGTCGTGGCCGTACCGATGTTCTCGATGAAATTGGCGTGCTTGGGCGCAAAGCGCGCTCCGCCGACGCCCAGTCCGTTGCAGCCCGCCTCCGACAGCAACAATCCGGCAGTGCGACCCTCGGCCTCCGGGCCCTCGGGATTCTTGAAGGTAGAGCCGAACGTCTTGATCCCCTGGGGCTGGGCTTCGTGGCGACTGGTGCGCATCTGCGTGAGTGTGGCCTTGACGCTGTCCACGCTGGTCGGGGTGAGCAGGAACGAAGCACGCGCGACAACTTCGCCGGCACCCAGATTGGAGTGGCGATAGTCGAACCCGAGTTGTGCCGGGGCGCGACGGTCAAGGCCCTCGGCGGTGACGATCTCAACCCACTCCAGCGTGTCAGCCAGCTGTCCTCCGTAGGCGTTTGCGTTCATCCGCACCGCGCCCCCGACGCTACCCGGAATGTTCACGCCGAACTCGATCCCCGACAGCCCCGCCTGAGCCGCGCGCGCGGCAACCGAGGGCAGCCGCGCACCCCCTCCGCACACGATGCGCGAGCCCTCGTGCTGGATAAGCGCCAGCTTGCGATCGAGCTTGAGCACCAGGCCGCGAACGCCCTCGTCGGCGATCAGCAGGTTCGAGCCCGAACCCACGACGAACACCGACACCTCGATTGCCCTCACCCACGCAAGCAGCTCGCGCAGCTGCGCGCCCGAGCCGGCGCGAGCGAAATAGTCGGCCTCGCCGCCGGTGCGGATCGTCGCCATGCGCGCAAGCGGGAAATCGCGCTGCACGGTCGAGGGCACGGTCTTCGGGGAAATCCTAGACACCCTCGCCCCCCACCAGTCGCCGGGCGAGCACGTCGATGTCACCGGCTCCCATCGCCACACACAAGTCGCCCTCACGCAGCAGCCCCTCGAGCACATGTTGCGCCGCGTCGAACTCCGGTAGCCACAGCACTGGGCGCCCGTCCGCCTGCTCGGCGGCGGCACGCGCGATCGTGAGACCGCTCACCCCCGGGTGGTCCTCGGCGCGCTCGCGCGCCGGATAGACATCGAGCACAGCGATCACATCGGCGGGCGCGAGCGCCTCGCCGAACTCGCGGGCGAGCATCGCGGTGCGCGAGTACAGGTGCGGTTGGAACACCGCCACCAGTCGCCGTGGGACCAGCGTGCGGGCGGCGCTGAGCGTGGCGGCGACCTCGGTGGGGTGATGTGCGTAGTCGTCGATCACAACCGCTCCGGTGGCGGTGTGCCCGACGCGCTGAAAGCGCCGCCCAGCCCCGCGGAAGCCCGCAAGGCTTACCGCCGCGCCCTGCTCCTGCA
This sequence comes from uncultured Solirubrobacterales bacterium, assembly GCA_963831725.1. GTDB lineage: Bacteria > Actinomycetota > Thermoleophilia > Solirubrobacterales > Solirubrobacteraceae > Palsa-744. The sequence goes on along the minus strand of CAWHRF010000004.1, from coordinate 387,616 downwards.
CCCCGGCCAGCCGTGCGGTCTCAAGCGCAGCGGTCGCGTTGAGCGCGTTGTGGGCGCCGGGCACCATCAGCCCGACCTCGTGCGCACGCCACTGAAAACGCGAGCTCCCACCGCTTGTGAGCGGTGCGCGAGCGTCGTAGAACACAGCGGGTCCATCGCGCAGCGCGCGCAGGTCCGGTCGGTCCCAGATCACAGCTTGCGGCGCACCGGCCAGGAACGTCCGGAACGCCTCGCGCAACTCGGCAAGCGAGGAGAAGGTTGCGTGATGGTCGAGCTCGACGTTGGTGAGCACCGCGATCTCGACGTTGAGGCTGAGCATCGAGCGATCGGACTCGTCCGCCTCGACGACCAGCCACCCGTCCGGGTTCTCAGATGCCCAGTAAGAATTGTCGAGTCCGGCACCGACCGAGCTGCCAATGAGCCAGCTGGGGTCCCGGCCCTGCTCGCGCAACACGTGCACAATCATCGATGCGGTCGTTGTCTTGCCGTGCGCGCCGGCGACCGCGATCGTGCGGCGCAACGCCGTCAGCTCCGCCAGCAGCTCAGCCCGCGGGTGCTCGAGCAGGCCGCGCTCGCGCGCGGCCACACGCTCGGGATTCTCGGCCGCCACAGCGCTCGAATAGACGATCTCAACGTCGTCGCCGCCAGGCACGTTGGCGGCGTCGTGGCCGATGCGCGCGTCGAGCACGCCCTGCTCGCCCAGACGCCGCAGATAGGTGCCGGCCGTCCGGTCGGATCCGCTGACTGTCGCTCCCAGGGCACTGGCGGCACGCGCGTAGCCGCTCATGCCGGCCCCACCCACACCGATGAAGTGCAGGCGGCGTCCCGCCCACGGTCGCTCGCTCATCGGTCGGCGGCCTCCAGCAGCTCCGCAGCCACGTCCCGAGCCGCGCCGGGGCGTGCGAGCGCACGCGAGGCGCCGGCCATCGCCGCCAGCCGGGCGGGGTTGGCAAGCAGCTGTGCCACCTCACGGGCGAGCCGGGAGTCGCTCAACTGTCCGTCCTCGATCACGATCGCGGCTCCGGCTTGGGACATCCAGCGGGCGTTGGCGCTCTGGTGGTCGGCGGAGGCGTGCGGGTAGGGCACGAGGATCGCCGGAAGCCCGTGGGCGGCGATCTCGAACACCGACCCTCCGGCTCGGGCAACCACCAGGTCGCTGGCAGCCAGAGCCTCTGTGAACTCCTCCAGCTCGAGATACGCGCGCAGGTCATACCCCGCGGGCAGCGCACGCTCGGAGAGCTCGGGATAGTCGCGCCGACCGCACACGTGCAGAACGTGGAAGGCCCCCGAGGAGAACGCCTCCAGCGCGGCGCGGTTGATCGTGCGTGCCCCCAGAGAGCCGCCGAACACGAGCACACACAGCTCGTGCTCGGCGATCCCGAAGCGCTCACGAGCGCGCCGCCGATCAACTTGGAATGGTGGGATCGGACGGCCCGTCACACGGTAGCGAGAGCCGTTGCGAGCGTCGAGCGCAAACGACAGGCACACGCGTCGTGCGAGCGGAGCGAGAAGACGATTGGTCAGGCCCAGATGGCTGTCGGCCTCGGTGAGCACCAGCGGGATACGGCGCGTGAGCGCGGCTACTCCGACCGGCCCGGCGACATAGCCACCGCCACCCATCACCGCATCGGGAGCCAGCTCGCCGAGCAGCGTCCGTGAGCGCAGCACGGCCTTCGCCGAGCGAAGCAGCGCTCGTGCGGCGTGCAGCGGACTGGTGCGGCTGAGACCTTCCACGGCGATCGTATGCAGCGGGTAGCCGGCCGCCGGTACGAGCTCCGCCTCGGCGCGCTCGCCCCCGATGAACGTCACCTCGGCGCCCTCAGCGCGCAGCGCGTCGGCCACCGCGAGCGCCGGCACCACGTGCCCGGCCGTTCCCCCCGCGGCTATCACGATCTTCTTGCTCATCGCCCCATCGTGCCGGTTCGCGCGCCGAGACGTCGGCCACACGCCGCTTGGCCCGCTCGAGGGGAGGCCCGCCTGCACTTACGCCCTTTGTGCCGGCGGCACGGGTGCGTCGGGGACGCGCGGGCGCCACGGCACGCACGTGCGCGGTACCGCCGGCGGCGACATTCAGCAGCAGGCCCATCGCCGCAAGCGTCACGATCAAGCTGCTCGATCCGTAGGAGACGAGCGGCAGCGGCACTCCCGTGAGCGGCGCGAGGCCGAGCACGGCGAATACGTTGAGGATCGCCTGGGAGACGATCAGAGAGGTCATCCCGACGGCGACCAGCGCGCTGTGGAGGCTGCGAGCGGCCTTGGCGACACGCAAGCCCGCGTAGGCGATCATGCCGTAGAGGAACAGCAGCGCGAATATCCCCACCACCCCCAGCTCCTCCCCGATCACGGCCAGGATGAAGTCCGTTTGGGCCTCGGGCAGATAGAAGATCTTCTGCACCGACTGGCCGGGACCAACGCCGAACAGCCCTCCCGAGCCGATCGCAATCTGGCCCTGCACCGCTTGAAAGCCACTGCCGGACGCGTGTGCCCACGGGTCGATGAACGAGGTGAGGCGGGCGCGCTCGTAAGGACGCGCCAGCGCGATCAGCGCGACGATCGCAAACACGGTGGCGGCGACGATCGCGAGGTTGCGAGCAGGTATGCCGGCCGCCACGAGCAGCGCACAGGTTGTGAACGCGATCACCATCGCGGTGCCGAGATCGGGCTGGGTGACCACGAACAGGCAGGCAATGCCAACGACCGCGAGCAACGGGTTGAAGAGCTCGCGCAGGTCGTGCACGCGCTTGGGACGGCGCGCAAGCAGCGTCGCGCCATACAACACGAGCGCGATCTTCAAGAGCTCGGAGGGCTGGAATTGCAGCGGGCCGCCACCGATCCAGCGACGGGCGCCGTTGACGCTCACGCCGACGTGCGGGATGTGCACGGCGAGCACCAGCACAAGCGACACCACCAGCAGCGGCGCGACCAGGCTCTGCACCCTGGCGATCCCGTCGCGTGCGAGCACGCGCATCAGCACGAGCCCGAGCGCGCCGTAGACGACGAACTTCACCAGCTCGCCCATTCCGTCGCCCTGCCCTTCCAGCAGCGTGCTCGCCGAGGAGGAGCTGTAGACCATGACCGCGCCGAAGGCGAGCAGACAGAGGGTCGCGGTCAACAGCAGGTTGTACTCGAGCGATTGCGTCCGCACTGAGCCCGAACGCGCGCCGTGGGATGAGCCGGTTGCCCGCGATTTGCTCGCTGCGGAGGCTTTGGAGCGCCGTGGGGCTGCTGACATCAGAGTTCACTTCGACACGGGATCGAGGAAGCCTCCAAGGCCGGGGCCGTGGCGCCGCAAGCGCTCGCTGCTCGCGCTCGCAACCACCGTGCCGACCGTGCAATTGCGGTACGCGCTAAAGGCGTGCGACGAGCTCGCGGAAGCACTCGCCGCGAGCTTCGAAATCGACAAACTGATCGAAGCTGGCGCAGGCGGGTGAGAGCAGAACCACCTCGCCGCCGCGAACGGCACCGGCGGCCTCGACCACGGCCCGCTCGAGATCGCCGCAGTCGAGCACCGGCACACTCGTTCCCTGTAGCGCCGCGGCAATCGCGGGGGCGTCTTCGCCGATCGGATACACGGCCCGGCACGCAGACTCGACCGGGCTGCGCAACTGCGAGAAATCCTGTCCCTTGCCCTGCCCGCCTAGGATCAGGTGAATCGATCCCGCCGCGAACGAGTCAAGTGCGACCAGCGTGCTCGCGACGTTCGTGGCCTTGGAGTCGTTGACAAACAGAGCGCCGTCCCTGTCGGCAACCTCCTCCAACCGGTGAGCCACGCCAGCGAAGCTGCGCAGGCCGGCGCGCACGCTGGCGGGATCGAGCCCACGCGCCAGGCACACCGCAGCGGCGGCCATCGCGTTGTGCAGATTGTGGGCTCCGCGCAGCGACAGCTCGGAGACCGCGAGCAGCGGCTGCCCTTCCCAGTAGAGCGTCCCGTGTTGCGCCGCAAGCTGAGCTTCGGGGACGTCGCCAAAGCTCACACGTCGCGCTGCGCCCGGGAGTCCCTCGGGCGCAAATGCAAGCGGCACCACCGCGAGGTCGTCGCTGCCCTGGCGCGCGAAGATCTCGAGCTTGGCGGCCCGGTAGGCCTCAAGCGTGCCGTGGCGGTCGAGGTGGTCGGGCGTGAGGTTCAGCAGCACCGCAGCCTGCGGGGCGAACGCGAGCGTGTCCTCCAGCTGAAATGAGGATGTCTCGCAGACGACGATCGCGCGCTCATCGAGCCGTCCCACCAGCCCGCTGAGGGCGACCCCCACGTTGCCCGCGACAGCCACCGGCAGTCCGGCCTCGCGATGAATGTGGCCGATCAGCTCGACCGTGGTGGTCTTCCCGTTGGTGCCCGTCACCGCGATGAACTCGTTGGGCAGCATTCGCCACGCTAGCTCGAGCTCGCCGATCACGCAGATCCCACGCGAGCGTGCCTGCGCGATCACGGGCGCCTCGCCGGGCACCCCGGGGCTCTTGACCAGCGTGCGTGCGCGCTCCAGCAACGCGAGTCCGTCGCTGCCCAGATGAAGCTCGACGCCCGCCGCCGAGAGCTCCTGCAGGCCATCCGGCGTACCCCTGTCCACGCCGAGCACCTCCTCTCCCCTGGCGCGTAGCGCAAGCGCGGCGGCAATACCCGAGCGGGCGAGCCCTACGACCAGATAGGGGCCGGGCGGGAGATCTCCTCGAGGCTTCATGTCAACGCCAATCTGCTCGCGCGCAGCGAGCGGCGCGCGTGAGCATCAACCGAGGCTCTGCCGGTAGAGCGTGAAGCCGATCGCGCAACAGATCGCCGCGACGATCCAGAAGCGCAGGATGATCTTCGTCTCAGACCAACCCTTCAGCTCGAAGTGATGATGTATCGGCGCCATCAGGAACACGCGCTTGCGGGTCATCTGAAATGAGATCACCTGGGTCACGACCGACAGCGCCTCGATCACGAAGATGCCACCGATCAGGATCAGGAGCACCTCTGTCTTGGTCATCACCGCAAGGCCTGCGATCGCGCCACCGATTCCGAGCGAGCCAGTGTCGCCCATGAAGATCGTGGCCGGGAACGCGTTGAACCACAGGAAGCCGATGCACGCGCCCACGAGCACCCCTGCGAGCATCGCAAGGTCGGAGTCTTCGGCGATGAAAGTGATGCCGATGTAGGTGAGCAGCACGATCGCCCCGCACCCGGCGGCAAGCCCGTCCAGGCCGTCGGTGAGGTTGACCGCGTTGGTGGTGCCGGCGACGACGAAGTAGATCAGCACTGGATAGAAGACCCCCAGGTCGATCTGGTAGTCGACGAAGCGCAACCGCAGCGTGCTTGCAAGATGAGCCTCGTGGCTTGCAATGAACCACAGCCCGAGCGAGATCACGATCGTGACGATCAGCTTCGTGCGTCCCCGCAGACCGAGCGAGCGGCGCTTGATGAGCTTCATGTAGTCGTCGGCGAAGCCGAGCAGCGCGCAGGCTATCGCCGTCGCAAAGACACCCACCGAGCGCCATTCGAAGTTGGTGAGGATCAGAAAGGGGATCGCAACGGCGAGGAAGATGATGATCCCGCCCATCGTCGGTGTGCCGGCCTTCTCGTGGTGGCCCTGTGGGCCGTCCTCGCGGATGTGCTGGCCGAACTCGCGGTTGCGCAAGAACTCGATGAACTTCGGGCTCAGGAAGATGCAGATCAAGAGGGCAGCGGTGCCGCCGATCAGGATGCGTCCCATCAGCCGACCCTCACGCCGAGCGCTTCGCGCGCCACCGTGACGTCGTCGAAGGGGATCTTCACGCCGCCGGCGAGTTCCTGTCCCTGCTCATGCCCCTTGCCGGCGATCACGAGCACGTCACCGGGCTCGGCGAGAGCCACCGCCCGCTCGATCGCGGCGCGCCGATCGACCTCGGCGGCGACCGGTGGAGCGCCGGGTGGGCGCGATGCCCGCTCGACGCCGACCATGATCTCGGCGATGATCGTCTGCGGGTCCTCAGAGCGCGGGTTGTCGGATGTGACGAGCAGCACGTCGGCGAGGTGAGCCCCGATCTCTCCCATCAGCGGCCGCTTGCCGCGGTCGCGGTCGCCGCCGGCGCCGAACACGCAGATGATGCGACCGCGACCGACTTCGTGGGCGGTGCTGAGCACGTTGCGCAACGAGTCGGGCGTGTGGGCGTAGTCCACCAGCACAGAGAACCCCTGACCGGCCTCGACGGACTCGACCCGTCCGGGCACGCGCACGCCCCGCTGCAGGGCCGCGATCAGCGTGTCGAGATCTCCTCCGAGGGTATGGGTTGCGGCGAGCGCAGCGAGTCCATTTGACACGTTGAACCGGCCGGGTGCCGGTATCGAAAGGGCGTGCGTGCCCGCTGGAGAGTCCAGCTCGAAGCGAGAGCCGTCGAGATCGATCTGGACCTCGCGGGCCCGGTAGTCGGCATCGGTGTCGATTGCGAACGTGACGACGTCCTCCAGCTCATCGGCGAGCCGACGCCCGTAGGGATCGTCGAGGTTGACGACCTTCACGGCGGGCGTGCCCTCGGAGTTCTCAAGGCTCGCGTTCGTTCCCGGCCGGGTACCGTCGGCGACTGGTGCGAACAGCAGCCGCTTGGCTTGGAAGTAGTCCTCCATCGAGTCGTGGAAGTCGAGGTGATCCTGGGTGAGATTCGTGAAGATGGCCGCGGCGAAGCGCACGTGATCGGTGCGTCCCAGTGCGAGGGCATGTGAGGAGACCTCCATCGCGCACCAGCGCTCGCCGCCATCGAGCATCGCGCGGAAGTCGGCTTGCAGGTCGATCGCCTCGGGGGTCGTGCGCGTGGCTTGGCGATGCTCGCCCGCGACGACCGACTCGACGGTGCCGAGTAGGCCGCAGCGCTCGCCCTCGGCTTCCAGCAACGCACGCACCAGGTGTGCGGTGGTCGTCTTGCCGTTGGTGCCGGTGACGCCGATGACCCGCAGCTCATTGCTCGGCTCGCCGTAGAACCGTGCCGCGATCGGCGCCATCGCCGCGCGCGAGGACTGGACCAGCAGCTCGGGCACGCCCAGCCCGAGCGGGCGCTCCACCACGAGCGCCACCGCACCGGCCGCCACCGCGGACTCGGCGAACTCGTGGCCGTCTGCTTGCAGGCCGTTCACGCAGAAGAACAGCGCACCGGGCTCCACGCGGCGGCTGTCGTAGGCAAGCCCGCCTATCTCGAGCGAGTCGGCGATCGGCGAGACGAACCGCAGGCCGGGAATCTCACCGGCGGTCAACTCCTCCAACCTCATCGCTTTGCGCCCGTCGAGTGCAAGGTGGCAGAGTCTAGGGCTCAGGCCAGCGGGGGCAGCGGGACCGCGGCCGTCGGGCTTCTCCTGCGTGTGCCACGATGACCATCGGTCCCAGACTGGCACACCATCGCGCCTAACCAGGCGGAATGTTGAGATACGGCAGCGCGAATTCCATGATCTGCCCGAACGCCGGGGCGGCGACGACCCCGCCGTAGATCGAGTCGTTCTGCGGTTCGTTGACGACGACGGCACACAGCAGCTTCGGGTCCGATGCCGGGGCGAAGCCCACGAACGAAGCGACGAAAGCGGTTTCGGAGTATTCGCCGGTGGCCGGATCGATCTTGCTGGCGGTGCCGGTCTTGCCGGCGAGCACGTAGCCCGGTACCGACACCTGGCTGGCGGTGCCCCCCGGCGCGAGCACGCCCTTGAGCATTTCGCGCACCTCGGCCGCCGTGCTCGTGGAGATCACGCGATGGCCCGCGGGCTCGGCGACGGGACGCCCGTTGACCTGGGCGATGATGTGCGGAGCGCGCAGGACGCCTCCGTTGGCGATCGCCGAGTAGAGGCTGGCCATCTGGATCGGCGTCACCAGCTCGCCCTGGCCGATCGGCAGATTCCCCATCGAGGAGCCCGAATAGTGTTCGAGCGGCAGCGTGGCGCCCCTTTCCTCGCCCGGCAATTCGACATTCGTTTGGGAACCGAAGCCAAACCGATGCACCCAGGTGTTGAACTTTTCCGGGCCGAGCAGGCTGGCTATCTTGATTGCGCCCACGTTGCTGGACTGGGCGAGGATCTGCGCGGCTGTGAGCGTCTCGGTTTCGTGTTCGGTGTCGTCATGAATCGTGCGCCCGCCCAGTTCGATCTGATCGGGAATTTCAAAGCCCGTGCTGGGGTTTATGCGTCCTTCCTGGAGCGCACCGGAGACGGTGACCGTCTTGAACGTGGAGCCCGGTTCGTAGTTGAAGCTGACCGCCAGGTTTTGAAACGGTTCCTCGGGCTTTGATCCGGGTTCGTTGCTGTTGACAAGCGGCCAGCTGGCCATCGCGAGGATCGCGCCGGTTTGCGGGTCCATCACGATCGCGGTCGAGTTCTTCGGATGGAACACGCGACCGACCGCCGAGAGCACGTCTTCGGCGCGCTGCTGGATGTTCGCGTCGAGCGTCAGCGACAGCGAAGCGCCGGAGCGCACGTGGCTTGCTTCCGCAATGGCGATCGGCTGTCCGATCGCGTCGCTCACAACACGACGCTTGCCGGGGTGGCCTTCAAGCAGGGAGTTGCGTGAGTATTCCAGGCCCATCAGGCCCTTGCCTTCGGTGCCGGCGAACCCGAGCACCTGGGCTGCGAGCGTGCCGCGCGGATACACGCGCCGCATCACCGGCAGGCCCTGCACTCCGGGGGTCTTCAGCGCGAGCACCTTCTGGGCGGTGTTGTAGGGCAGCGCACTCGCGAGCTTTACGAAACCTGTGTGCTCGCTGAGCATGGTGAGCACCTGTGCCTGGGGCAGGCCCAGCAGCGGCGCCAGCTGCCCGGCTCTGTAGAGCGGGGCTTTGATCAGGTAGGGATCGGCGGAGAGTTCTTGCGCGGGTTCTGAGATCGCCAGCGCGACACCGTTGCGATCGGTGATCGTGCCGCGCTGGGCGGGCACCGTTTCATAGGTGACCTGCTGGGTCTGGGCGGCGCGACGCAGCGTGCCGCTGTGAGGCCCCCCCAGATATAGGGCCCGCGCGCCGGCGATCCCGAGCAGCACGATGAAACCCGCGAACAGGAACCCCACACGACGCTGGACGACGGCCATCGACTATCCCTGCGGAGCGGCCTGGGCGTCCTCGGCGGGAGCGCTCGCCCCGCCCGCCGGCGTGGCGGAGGCGCCGCTTGGCTGTTCGCCGGCGCCCGATTCGGGCGTAGCGGCCGAAGCCGACGCGCTTGTGGGCGCAATCGCGGTGGCGGCAGCCGCGCTGGATTCGGCGCTTGCCGCCGGGGAGGCTTCGCTCGAGCCGCTGGTGCTTTCGGCCGGAGCGGAGGAGGATCCCGAGACTTCGGCTTCGCCGTTCGTGGCGGTGCTTTGCGTTGTCGCATTTGTTTCGCCTGGAGCCGAATCGCCGGCTTCAGACTGAGTGCTTGTGGAGGACTGAGGAGCGCTCGCGAGCGCACTGGCCGCGCGCGCGAAGTCATCGGGGCTGGCCGTTACGAAATGAACGGTCCCCGCCGGGGCAAACGTCATTCCGGTCGCGGCCGCGAGCGGCGCAATCCGGCTTTCGGCCGAGTACACCGAGTTTTCGATGCCCAGCTCGGCGTTTTCGCGTTGCAGGAGAGCCTCGCGTTGCAGCTTGTCGCCGATGCCGGTGTTGAGCTTGAGTACGACCAGTTGCATCGCCACGATCCCGATCAGTGCGAACGCGAGCAGGCCGATCCACAGACGCCCATGGATCAACCGGTCGAGCAGAGCACTCGCCGAGACGCGCTCGAACGCTCCCGCGGTGCGCAGTGCGATACCGGGATTCTGCGTAGAGCCGGGCTTTGCGTGCCGGCGCGAGGGCGCGGTGGTACGCCGCGGACGTCTTGTGGGCAGCACGACGCCGGGAGCCGGCAAGGCCACCGCCGCGACCGATCGCCGAGCGCCTGAGGACGCTCGGGCGCTCGAACGGCCAGGACCGGATACGCGTCTGGCGTTGCGCGCGGCGAGGCGACGGGGATTTCGCGTCGCCTGACGATCGAGCAACCTGGTTGCACCTGCGACGGGCGGGGTCATGCGTGACCTCCTGGATGTGTTGATGAGACCGAAAGCTTGGTGGCGGCCCGCAGACGAGCGGAGGAGGAGCGCGGATTGCTTGCTGTCTCCTGCGCGGAGGGCACGATCGCGCCACGCGTGAGCAGCGCCGCCTCGGGCACGCGCCCGCATCCACACACGGGTAGATCCGGCGGGCAGATGCAACCGCGCGCGCGCTCGCGGAAGAAGTGCTTGACGCGGCGGTCCTCCAGCGAATGGAAGGAGATTGCGGCGAGCACGCCGCCCTCGTCGAGCAACTCCCACGCCAGCGGCAGCGCCGCCTCGAGCTGGCCCAGCTCATCGTTGACGGCGATTCGCAACGCCTGGAAGGTGCGCTTGGCCGGGTGCCCGGAGGCGAACCTGGCGGGCGCGGGGACGGCTGCGCTGATCACCTCCACCAGCGCGAGCGTCGTGTCGATCGGGGCCTGAGCGCGACGCCGCACGATCGCTCGCGCAATCGCCGAGGCGTGGCGCTCCTCTCCAAACTCGCGCAAGATCGCCGCGAGCCGCCGCTCGTCCCAATTGGCCACGATCTCGCGCGCGGCCAGCTCCGAGCGGGGGTCCATGCGCATGTCCAGCGGCGCGTCGTAGGAGTAGGAGAAACCGCGCTCGCGTGTGTCGATCTGCATCGATGACATTCCCAGATCGAGGTAGACGATGTCGGCGCGCACTCCGTCTTCGGCAAGCATCCGCAGCGCTTCGGCGTAGCCGCCTCGCACGAAGCGCGCCGAGCACGGGAGCTCCTCCGCGAGCTCCAAGAAACGCTCCTCAGCGATCGGGTCGCGGTCGATCGCCACGAGCGTGCCCTCAGGGCCGAGCCGCTCGGCGACGAGGCGCGCGTGGCCACCGCCTCCGAAGGTGCAGTCGATCGCGGTCTGCCCAGGCTGGGGGTCGAGCAGCTCGATCAGCTCCTCGGCGAGCACCGGGATGTGAGCGGTGGTCATGTCAAGCAGGATGGTCAACGCGCGCGGTTATCTCTGCGACGCTGCCGAGCAGCGCCGGTCGGTGTTCATTCCAAGCGGCTCGATCCCACAGCTCCAAACGCTCGCCGGCGCCCACCACCACGACCTCTTTGCCGAGCGCCGCATGCTCGCTGAGGAAGCCCGGCACCATGATCCTCCCGGCGGCATCGAGGTCGGAGTCCTGCGAGCTGCCGTAGAAGAAGCGCTCGAGCTCGGTCAGCCGCGAGGACAGTGGCGGCAGCTCGGCGAGCGAGCGCTCGGTGTAGCTCTCGTAGTCCTGTGGACGCCACACGCCAACGTACGGCTTCAGGTCGACGGGCAGCGCGAGCACCACGCCCTCCGACAGCGCCGCGCGATAGCGAGCCGGAACGGTGAGCCGGTTCTTCGCGTCGAGCGTGTGGTCGAAAGTGCCGCGGAAAGCCACGTAAAGGCTCCAATCAAAGTAATCGAGCCGGAGTGGAGGAGTGGGAGGAGCCCCTCCACCCCGGCTCGCTAACGCGAACTTACCCCACTTCCCCCCACAACGCAACCCCAATTGCACATTTCCTCCCACAATGCACGCCCAAATCCCCAAAAACACACAAAAATCCCTGCTCAGGGTCGTGTTTTGGTTGTGGGAGGCATGTCCCCTCGGGCACGCCAAAGCTGCATGCAAACGTGCAGAGCGCGCGCGTGTAACGTTCGTTGCGAGATCTCTGACCGGACTCAGCCAGAAGAAAGGAACGCGTTGTCCATCGCCACGATCCCCCCGCGCAATCGTCGTAGCTCGTCCACCAAGCATCGGCGCTCCCCCAGAGCCGCCATCATCGACGGGCACTTCAGCCTGCGCCTGCCAGGGCGCAGCAGGGCGAGCGCGCGACGAATGTTCGCGCCGGCGCTGCTCGTGGGTGCAGTCGCACTCGCCGGATGCGGATCCTCCAACTCCTCCCCCAACGCGGACCCCGCGACCGTCACGCCCGCCTCGGCGCCACTGTACGCGAGCGTTGCGATCAAGCCGAGCGGCGGCGAAAACGGCGTGGCCAGCTCAGCGGCAAAGAAACTCACGCACCTCGCGGAACCCTACGGCTCCATCGCGCAGGCGCTGCTGAGCAGCGAATCCACTCACCCGCAATACAAGAGCGAAATCAAGTCCTGGATCGGCAACAACGCCGGCGTGTTCATCACCTCGCTGAATACCGACGGGCTCCCGCAGAGCTCGAGCTCCGCCCAAGCACTGCTCGAAGGGGCACTCGCGGGCAACCTGTCCTCGCTGGGAACGGACGACTTCGGCGCCAAAGGCGCCCAGGGAGCGATCGTGCTCGCCACCTCCAACGTCTCAGAAGCCCGCTCGTTCCTCTCCAAACGAGCCCAGCAGCAGCAAGCCCACACGATCAGCTACCGAGGCGTCTCCTACCAGGTTTCCCCCAGCGGAGCGGCCGAGGGCATCGTGAAGGAATTCGCCGTGATCGGCAGCGAGTCGGGCATCGACAGCGTGATCGACACCTCGCTCGGAGGCGCGTCGATCATGACCGCGCCGCACTACTCAAAGCCACCGGCCGATGCGATCGCGAGCGCCTACGTCGAGCCCGAAGCGCTGCTGAAGTCCGTCAAAGGCACAAGCGGCGAGCTCAGCCAGGGCGTGTCACTGCTCGGCAAGCTGTTCGCCGGCGCACAGACGGCATCGGTGTCGGTGACGCCCACCGCCAACTCGATCTCGGTGCAAGGCGAAGTCCAATCGGCAAGCGGCGCAACGCCGCTGTTTGGCCAGGAAGGCGCGAAGGCACTCGGCGAGATGCCCGGAGGAGCTTGGCTTGCGGCCGGCGTGGAAAACGTGGGCGCCGACCTTCCTCGTGCGTTTGCGCTGCTGCACGGAGTCGCCTCGCTTGCGACATCGAGCGTGTTCTCCTCATTCGGTGGCCCAAGCATCGAAAAGCTGTTCACCGGGTTGAGCTCGCCAAGCGCGAAACTGCAGCAGAGCTTCTCCAGCTGGGCGGGCTCCGGCGGCATGTACGTGAGCGGAACTGGACTGTTCAACCTCGAAGCCGCGCTCGTGATCAACTCCAACGATCCCTCCGCCTCCGACGCGGCAGTCGGCAAGCTCGCCGACGTGATGCAAAGCTCCGGCGCGATCGTCGCGAAAACCTCGATCCCCGGGACCGACACGGCCGTCAGCGTCAAGCTGCAGGGCTTCCCGGCCGTCATTTACATCGCAAGCGGCCAGAACAAGTTCGTGCTCGGGCTCGGACTGCCATCGATCCAGGGCGCGCTGAGCCCCTCGAGCACGCTCTCGACCGCGGCCTCCTACTCCGCCGCCAGCTCGGCGCTCGGCGGTGGCATCGAACCGAGCCTGATCGTCGAATTCCCCACGCTGCTCGGCTTCCTGGAAGGGATCGGGCTGACCAACAGTCCCGGGATATCCAACCTGGTGCCCTACCTCAAGTCGCTCGGCACGCTCACGGCTGGATCGGTCAGCCACTCGGGAGTGCAGCAGTTCCGGCTGGTAGTGGGTCTCGCCGGGGGGGAAGGTTCTCAGTCTCAATGACAACCCGGCACGGACGCTTGCTCAGCAGATAGGCGGCAGTGGGCCCAATCCGCTGCTCGCCCACGGGGGCGTGGATCGTCGACCAGTAGATCACGTCGGCGTCCACGCGCTTGGCCTCCTCGACCAGCGCCGCCCCCGCGCTGCGCGTACGGATCAAGCCCGTGCGCACCTTGATGTTCGAGCGGCGTGCCTTGATGCGCGCGCTCTCGAGCGCCGCGCGTCCCTCAGCCTCCTCGTCCTCGAGTCCCGCCTCCAGCGAAAGCTGGCTCGGTACCGGGAGCACGAACACGGCGTACACCACCCCCTCGTAGCCGATCAGCTTCGCCGCGCTGGACAGCGCACTCGCGCTCACGTCTCCGCCGAAGATCGGCACCAGCGCCGTGCGATAGCCAAGCGCCTCGAAATCGGCCGGGCGCTCCGCGCGCGCAATGCGATGGCTGCTGCGCAAATCCAGGCCCTGCCGGCGCCGGTAGACGACATAGCCGACCATCCCGAGAATCATCCACGGAATGCCCACCACCCGCGCCTCGGGATGGGTGATCACCACCACCGCCCACACGGTCGCCGTGCCGATGCAGCCGATCACAGCCGTCATCGGTATCGAGACACCGCGGATCCGCACATTCCAAGGAAGCCGATAGGGACGCTCGCGGTCTGGTTCCTTCACGCGCAGCGCGATCACCGAGATGTGCGCGACCGTGAAGGAGAGCAGTGCGCCGAACGAGTAGAGGTTGCCGAGCACGTTCGTGTTGCCGTACAGAACGAGGATGCCGGCGAGTCCCGAGAAGAACAGGATCGTGAACCACGGCGTGCGGAAGCGGACGTGCAACCGCGAGAAGATGCCGGGTAGCTGGCGGTGTTCGGACAGCGACCACGACAGGCGTGAGATCCCGATCATGCCCGCGTTGGTGGCGATGAACAGGATCGTCGCGGCCAGCAGACCGACGTAGTACCGCGCGATCGTGAGAACGGTTCCGTGCAATCCCAGCCGCGAGACGATCCCAAGCACCGGGTCGTTCTGGAAGCCGCCATGACCTTCGACCCCCAGCAGGGTTTGGAAGTGGTGAGGATGTCCGGGTATCGCCGTCACGGGCAACGCCGACAGCGCGATCATCGAAATCCCCAGATACACGCCCAGCACCGCGAGCACCACGAGATTGACCGCCTTGGGCACCTGCCTGCCGGGGTCGGTCGCCTCCTCGGCCATGTTCGAGACCGTCTCGATCCCCGTGTAGGCGAGCATCGCAAGCGACAGCGCGAAGATCAGTTCGTGCCAGCTCGGCACCGTGCCGAGATGGATCTGGTGGATCAACAGCGACGGGTCCAGCACCAGCACCGCACCCACGCCCACGAGCAGCACCTGGGTGGAGAGGTCCACAATCGCAAGGACGAAGTTGAGCTTCGCCGACTCCCCCAGCCCACGGATGTTCAGACCGGCGAGCGCCACGATCACGATCAGCCCACCGAAGATGTCGCCGGGATTGTGGTTGAGCCCCGACAGCCCCGGGAAAGCGCTGAGGTAGTGGGGCACGAAGAACGCCGAGATGGCGATCGTGAGGATGTAGTCGAGGCTCAGCGCCCACCCGGCGAAGAACGACACGAGCTCGTTGAAAGCATGGCGAGCGAAAGACGAAGACCCCCCCGCCTCGGGGAACATCGCGGCGCCCTCCGCATAGGTCTTGGCGGTGAGGGCAAACAAACCGCCGGCGAACACGAACACGAGCGGCGTGAGCCCCAGAGCGTGCGCGGCAACCAGGCCGAGCGCGTAGTAGATCGAGGAGCCAACATTCCCGTAGGCGGTCGCAAACAGGCCGGGAACCCCGACCGACCTACGTAGCCCACGTTCGCTGAGACGCGCCATCTACCGGGAGCGTATAGAGCCGGCCAGCGCGGCAAGCGCCGGCGCGGGCCAGCCTGTCTCCCGCTCGGACGGCCAGTTCGCGGCGGTAGCCGCCACCACCTCCCGTTGTTCGCATCGCCGGAATGCAATATCGCGTGCAGACACACCACACGGGCAGGAGCCCCGCATATGATCCCGACGGCTTGGTGCCGATAAGAACCCAAGCGATAAGACCCAAGCGCCCCCCATCAACTTCACACGGAACCCCAGTCATGGAAAAGACACGTCGCGGCAACTACAACTCCGGTGAGGACTTCGTCCTCGAATACGGTGACCTGCGCTTCACCTTCAACGAACGCGACTTCGGCGAACGTTGCGAGCAGGCTGCCATCAAGCTCGGCTTCGTCGGCGGGCGCCTCGGAGAGGACGAGCTGGAGGACCTGGTCAACCTCGCCGTCAACGGCGACATCCAGGACCCCGCATCCGCGCTGGGCGAGCACGTCAACGACTGCTGGCCGGAACTCGTGGGCCCAGCCGAGCGCTCACTGGTGCACTGGCTGCGCCGCCTTGTGTTTCGCGGCGCGTGGCTCGACCAGCGCGTCAACGAGGGCGAGCTCACGTTCATGTTCATGGAGGAGACCGGCAGCTTCGTCTACGTGCAGCACGACGGCCTCGGCGAGCCGATCGAACTTGCGCCCGAGCCGTCCTGGGGCCGAGTCGCCTATCGAGGGTAGTAGCCGCTCACCAAACTCGGCTCGCCTCCTCTGAGGCGCACCAACAGGGCGTGCGTCGAGCTGCCGCTCACCAGGGCGTTACCGGCAAAGGAGACGAGCAGGCGGGCGCGGCCCGGGACTCCAGGCCTGCGGGGCCGAAGTCTGATCTGGAGCCGGAATCGGCACGCGTGCCCGAGGTGCGTGTTGGCCAGGCCAACCACCGAGCGCCCCACGAGCGCGCGTGCCTCGATCGCGCCGCGACACCCAGCTGTGCGACCGACGCCTCGTGGAAGCAGCAGCTGCCCGGTCAGTCTGAAGATGAAGGTTGCGCGCCGCGCGTGGCGAGGCGACACAGACACACGCAAGCCCCGCGGATGCAGCCGTGGGTGGGTGCGCGCGATCCGCCTCCCGGTGCCCTCGCCCTCAGGACGGTTGCCGGTGGGAGGAACCGAGGAGCCCGGCGGGCCGCCGACGCTCGGAGGCAGCGGCTGGAGGGTCGCGTCGATCCCGTTGACCGTATCGCCGGGGGTGAGCGTGATTTCGGTTGCGCTTGCCAGTTCGCTCACGCCCGGGTAGAACTGCGGCGCGAAGCTGGAGGAAGCACCGACGCAACCTTCGTCGAGGAACTGAACGAGGTAGCCGCCCGGCGGCAACTGGGAGAGCGAGTATTCGCCGGCGGGGTTCGTAAACTGCCTCAACACCTGGCGCCCCGAGACGTCGTCGAGCACTACACACACCCCGAACAGCGGCTTGCCGGCCGGTTCGCCGACGGTGCCGGTGATCTCCGCGGCCAGGACCAGTTGGGCGTCGATCCCGGTGGTGGTCTGTCCCGCGACGACCGCTACCTGGTTGGCCGTGTAGCGGGTGCTCCGATCGGAGTAGAACTGGAACGCCAGCCCGGTTTCGATCCCGGCGCAGCCCTCGTCGGGTATGAACTCGACCGTCCAGCTCCCGGGGGGCACCGATTCGACCGTGTAGTTGCCGCTCGCGGTCGACGCTCCCGACGCGATCGCCTGCCCTTCGCCGTCCAGCACGAGCACGCACACCGGGTCTTCGCTGGAGGAGCTGATATGCCCCGAGATCGCCCCGGCGGCGCCGCTCGCCCCGGCGAGGCCCCCTGCAAGCAGCGCTCCCGCGGCCCCGAGGCTCAGGGCCGCGCAGAGGGGGCGCGCGAGACGAGCTCGGGTCAACCCGGCCGGCGGTGGCGGCTACGGCGTGGGAGATGCGCGCCGTGGCGCCGCAGGTTCGGGTGCAGACGCAGGCTCGGACGCAGCGCGCGCGGATTGGGCCTCGGTGGAATCCCGCCCGAATCTCGCGAAGCGCCCGCGGCCAACACGAGGTTGTAGGCGCTGAGTTCCGCGAGCGCGCCGTAGACGGCGCCGTTGACGACCACCGGAGTGCCGGTACACCCTCCGCCGCTCCACAGCTCGCCTCCGTAGCTCGCGGCGTAAGCGAGCAATTGGCCCTCGGAACCAGTGTCCACACACGCATACAACACGCCGTTGGCGACCGACAGTCCGACCACCCCGCCGGGCGTTTTCACGTTCCACAGCACCGAGCCGTCCCCGGCGTTGACGGCCTCCAGGTTGCTGCAGCCTCCCGCGTAGACGACGTTTTCGGCGACCGCCGGTGCCGGTGCGCAACCGCCACTCGAAGTGCCGGCGCTCCAGTTCGCATTGCCAAACTGGTGCAATGTGCCGTCGCCGGTCGTGAAGTATGCCGCGCCGTTGTATATGGCGGCCGGCGATACGGTCCCGGACTCGACGACGGTGCCGCTGGACGAAGGCGTGTTGTACTCGAAGTTGCTGCCGGCACCGTAATAGAAGGCGCCGTTGGTTTCGAAGGCAATAGGCGTATCGGGGGCGTTCGCGTCAAAGGCTTGGATAGAGGTGCCCGCGGCGCCGCTCGCCGGGTTCAGGACGTGGAACGTTTTGTCGGAGGAGGGCACGTACACCATGCCGTTGCGAACCGACAGCGCCCCGGTGACCGAGCTGCCGACGCTGACCGTCCAGGTGGGAGTGCACACGCCGCCGTCGGAGCGGCACGTGGCGGGAAACCCGTAGACATCGCCGTTCGAGGCGCCGAACACCACGTAGCCGCCGGCCGCGGCCGGTGTGACGGTCCCGAAGTTGCCCGGGAGTTTCGCCGTCCACTGCAGCTTGCCGCTGCTCGAGTAGTCGTACACGTTCCCACTCACTTCGATTAGGTAGAGGCGGCTGTCGAAGTAGATGAATGGAGACGGGTTGCCGAAGCCTCCGGCGGGCACCGTCCACGCTTTGAACAGAGCGTCCACGTTGGACGTGTCGATCGTGTTCTCGAACGGATTGAACGACCGGCTGGACGTGCCGAATCCCTGTGCGGGCCAATTGGTGCCCACGGAAAAGCTCTCCTGTGCAGCGGCGTAGGTGCCGAGCTGCTCGAGCGTGATCCAGTGCAGGCCGGGTTGAGCGCTCGCTGGTATCGCGATCGTCGCCGACACCGCACCGCTCGCGTTGCTCGTCGCAAGCGCCACGTCGCCGGTGTCGAAGAACACATCGATCGCCTGCGACGCCGGGAATCCCGCGCCGGTCACGGTGACCGAGGTGGTGGGACTGCCGCTCGTCGTCGAGAGCGTCACGGTTGGCGCGGCCAGCGCGGAGGTGGGCACGAGGCAGGCGAGTACGAGGAGGGCACACAGCAGAAATCCAAGCCGGGGCCTCCCCGACGACCGTGCGCGATGGATATTGCGAAGGCTCACGTCGCGCGATAGTCTACAGCTTCGGTGGAGATTGTCATATTGGCACACGGCGGCGTGCGCGATCGACCAACTCGGCCGCCCAGCCGCACACTCGCCAACTACTGCGCCTAAACCCCGCGGGATCAATCGTCTAGAGGCGAGCCTCAGTTTTCGGCAGCCGTGGCGCGGGCGTGCATGATCGCCTCGGCGCCGTCCTCGCCCACCAGCAGCTCCGCCTTCAGCGTGCCGCTGCTCACCAGGTCGAGCGCCGGCAGCCGTCCTGTGCTGGTGCGGGCCGCGTCGAGGGCGATCACTGACGTCTCGCCACCGAAGGGGCGCGTGGCTGTTGCGATCACCGTGAGCGAGCCACCGTCTGTCAGGTTGCGAGCAGCCGCGAGCACCTTGCGAGCGACATGCGGTTGCAGCCCGTCGAGGCTGTCGATCAACACGACCGCATCCCCCCCACGAGCAGCGACGCGCCTGGCGGTCTCGAGCGCCGCCTCGAGCGCCCGTCCCTGAGCCTCGGCCGAAGCCGCGAAGGTCAGTGTCGCGGCGGGCGCCACAGGACCCTGCTGCCACTCGGCGATCTCCTCCGGGCGCACACCGCAGAGCACAAGCGTCAGCTCGAGTCCTTTGCTGGCCGATCCCGGATGATCGGTCGCGAGCGCCCCAGCTATCAGCCGCAGCGTCTCTGTCTTGCCGGAGCGCGCCGCGCCCACGATGCTCGCGCGCGAGCCGCGACCGAGCGGTGTCAGCCACTCGATCGCCTTCAGCGTCGCGTCCTCGGAGTCGAACGCCAGATGCTCGCTCGGATAGGACACAGCCAGATCGTCATAGCGGGTGCCCTCAGCCACCGACTCGACCGGATCGCCGTTGATCTTCTCGACCCGCACGAGCGAGGGATAGCGCTCCGATCGTCGCGGAGCGCGGACCGGACCGCTCACGCGATCGCCCGACACCAACTCACAGCGGCGCACCTGGGCGGCGGAGATATACACGTCGGCGTCGGAGGGCTCCGGTGGATCCACGCGCAGAAACGCCGAACCGTTGCCCAGAACCTCCACCACTCCCTCGGCTGGGCGCTCTGGCTCTGCCTGCTTCTCGCTGCCCTCATCGCGGTCGCGACCGCGACCGCGACCGCCCGGTGTCCGTTGGGTACCGCGCCGTGCCGGTGCGGAGTCGCGCTCGGGCTCGTCGGGCGCGTCCCCTTCGCTCTCCGCCGCTTTCGTGGCCGCCGAGCCGCCACGCGAACGGGTCGAGCGGGAACGGCGCGAGCTCGTGCGACGCGCGGGCGTCTCCTCATCGGAGGACCCATCCTCGTCATCCCGGCTCGAGCGCGTCTGCGTTGCAGACCCGTTGCCCTCTGAATCCCCGGGACCCTTCTCGCCGAGGATCGCATCGATCAAATCTGCCTTGCGCAGTCGCCGAAAGCCCTCCAGTCCGATCTCATCGGCGATTACATGCAGGTCGGCAAGCGGACTTGCCTGCAGCTCGGAACGGTCGAGCACGGTCATCTTCTCTTCTCCTTCGTCGTGGTTCGGGCGGTTGGCGTCCAGCCGCGTTGGACAGCGGCCGGCACCCATTTGCACAGGACACCCTAGCGGTCGTGTCGCAGTTCCTCGGCGAGCTTCAGATCCCTGCCCGGCTCGAGCTCGCCCCGAAGCGCCGCCCGCACCATCAGATAGTCAGAGGCGGCAGCGACGTCGTGCACGCGAAAGATGTGCGCTCCCGCGTCCACCCCGTACGCGAGTGCCGCGAGCGTCCCGGCAAGGCGCTCACGCGGAGCGCGAGCGGTGAGCGCACCGATGAAGTCCTTGCGCGAGATCGCCATCAACAGCGGGCAGCCAAGCGAGTGAAGGCTCCCCAGGTTTGCCAGCAGCTCGATCGTCTGAGCAGGCGTCTTTGCGAAATCGGGGCCGGGGTCCACGATCAGCTGCTCGTGGGCCATCCCCGCCGCGAGCGCCACCGCGATGCGCTCGCCCAGGAAGCCACGGACCTCCTGGGCGATGTCCTCATAGAGATCGGGATCCTGCATACGCTGCTTGGGCGCGGCGCGGGTGTGCATCACCACGAGCCCGGCGCCATTCTGTGCGCATACCTGCGCCAATTCGGGGTCGCGCAGTCCGCTCACATCGTTGACGATCGAGGCGCCCGCCGCGATTGCCGCCCGGGCGACCGCGGGCTTGTAGGTGTCAACCGACACGACCGCATCCAGCTCTGTCACCGCTCGCTCGATCAGCGGCACCACCCGCTCGATCTCCTCCTGCTCTGTAACCGGCGCGCAGTTGGTGCTCGCCGACTCCCCCCCGATGTCAAGGATGTCGGCGCCCGCGTGCAGCTGCTCAGCCGCCAGCTGCAGGCGCCGCTCGAGCGTTCGGTAGCGTCCCCCGTCGCTGAAGGAGTCCGGCGAGGCGTTGACCACACCCATCAACAACGGCCTGCCACCAAGCTCGATCGCGTGCCGCCCGGCGGTGAGACGGTGGGTGGGAGCGAGCGTGGTCACAGGCTTCTACTCATCGGCGACGAGAATCCCCTCCAGGCGAGCCTCCTGCCCGAAGCGCTCGAGCTCTGCGACCGTGCGCCGCTCGTCCCAGCCGAGCTCACCTCCCAGCAGAGCGGCGACGCCCGCGATCCGCGAGGCGCCTTCCGTGCCCTCGCCCAAGAGCTCACGTGCCGCGATCAGTCCGAGACGCGTGCGTCGCAGCAGCACGTCGCCAACCGTGCGGGCCTGCTCGCGGCGGGCCGCGATCACGACCTCGGCCATCAGGTCGGGCAGCCCGCCGACGATCGGCTGAGCAAGCTCAGGACGCTCGGCGACCAGCTCGAGCACCTCGTGGGCCCCATAGCCGTAGCGACCGGCGAGCGCCACCCGCGCCGACTCCGAGACACCCGCGACAGGCGGCAGCTCCTCGACGCTCACGGCCGCGCCCAAAGGGATCTCCGCGGTGCGACAGGGAGCGTCGCGCGCTTCGCGCTCGACCAGGCGATCGACGGCCATCTTCGCCATCCGTCGCCAGGTCGTGAGCTTGCCGCCGGTGATCGTGATCATGCCGCTGGAGGTCTCATACAGCTCCGCCTTGCGCGAGATGTCAACCGATTTCTTGCTGTCGCCGGTGGAGATCAGCGGACGGACCCCGGCGTAGGCTCCGGTCAGATCGCCACGTTTCAGCTCCGTGGCAAAGAACTCGTTGACGGCCGCAAGCAGATAGTCCACGTCCTCCCCGGAAGGACACACGTGCTCGAGCGCGCCCTCATAGTCGTTGTCGGTCGTGCCGATCAGCGTTCGTCCCAGCCATGGCAGGGCAAAGATCGAGCGGCCCGCTCCGGCCGGCACGATCGCACCGCCGATCAGCGGCAAGTCCTCGTAGCGCAGGGTCACGTGTGTGCCGCGGCTGGGCCTTATGACCGGCAGCTCCGCCTCGTCCTGTTGGCCCATCTTCGATCGGTCACTCGGACGCAGCTCGTCAGCCCACACCCCCGTGGCGTTGATCACGTTCGCGGCACGCAAGTCAAACAGCTCACCGCTCTCCTCATCGCGCACACGCACACCGCCGGCGCGCCCGTCTCGTTCGAGCAGCGTCGTAGCGTTCAAGCGGTTGGCGCACACCGCGCCGAAGCGCTCGGCCTCACCGAGCACAGTGAGCACCAGACGCGCATCGTCGGTCTGGCAGTCGTAGAACAGATAGCCGCTGCTCGGCTCGCGTTTGGCGAGAGCCGGTAGCAGCTCGATCACATCCTCGCCAGAGATCACGCGGTGGCGCTCGGGGCTCCATGACTCCCCCTCCTCGATCACGAGTGTCGAGGCGCTGGACCCGAGCTCGCCGGCGAGCTGCTCATCCTGCGCCTTCTGGCCGTCCAGTGCCCGTTGGGTACGGCGCGAGCGACGAGTACGCAGCCGATCTCCGGCCGATCTCCGGTCGGTGACCGACATCACGTCGTACAGGTTCAACCCGACCCCCATCAATCGGTCCGGTCGAGCGCCGTCGAACGCGGGCACGACAAGCGGCAACGGTCGCACCAGATGAGGAGCGAGGGCGACCATCAGCTGACGCTCCAGCAGCGCCTCGCGCACAAGCCCAAGGTCGAAGTGCTGCAGGTAGCGCAGCCCTCCGTGCACGAGCTTGCTGGATCGGCTGGACGTTCCCGACGCATAGTCGGCGCGCTCGATCAGCGCCACGCTGTAGCCACGAGCGGCCGCGTCGAGGGCGACGCCCGCACCCGTTATGCCGCCGCCGACCACGACCACGTCGAACTCGTTGGCCGCCAGCGCCGCGACCGCATCTTCTCTGGAGATCACGGTCCCAGTGTTCCAGAGGACGCGGAAGTCACGGCGAGCGCGTCTCAGCGGGAGTCGATCGCGGCGCCGCGACAGCGATGGCCACGTTGCTTCCGCGGTCAGGAGCCAGTGATCTAGGAAACGTGATGGTGAGGACGGTGCTTCTTGCGCTTGCGGTGCTTGGCCTGCAAGCCGACCGGCCCCACCAGGTGACCGGAACCGGAGCTCAAAAAGCTCATGATCGCGGGGCTTGCGATCCGCGTGTACACACCTGAGTAGCCCGGCTGGGCGCATCCGTTGCCGAAGTCCACCAACCCCACCAGCACATAGTCCTCGGGGGGATGAGCGGGAGTGTCACGATCGACCACGAGCGGCCCGCCGCTGTCGCCGTAGCAAGTGTCCACATGGGACTTGCCCCCACCCGCGCAGATCATGCTCGGGCTGATCGGCTGTTCGATCGCCGCATACTGTTCTTCGCACAGCGTTTCGGAGACGAGCGGCATCTGTACGAAGCGCAAGCTCGTCGGGTAGCTGGGCGTGTGTCCGGGCGCCGGGTTGGTGTCCCCCCAGCCGCTCGCAGTGGCCACGATCGCGGGACTCACATTGGGGTTGCCGTAGGCTCGCGCGGCCCCCGGATCCAGCGGCAGCGGAGCGATCGCGTCGGAGCCGTTGATGCTCGGCGTGGAGCCCGACCACAGCGGCCGGCTGAGCGTCAGCAGCGCAACGTCGTCTTCGCTGCTGACCGGGTTGTAGTGCGAGTCGAACGTGCTCGACGCCACGGGGTCGCGCACACTTCCAGGGTCGGGCGCGAACGAGCGAGCTCGAGCCGGCGAGCACTGCCATTTCGCCGGGACCCCCCGCATTGCCGACAACGCAGTGGGCGGCTGTCACCACATGTGTGGCGTCGACGATCACCCCGCCGCAGAAGAAGCCCGCGACCGGGGAGCCGGCCTGGGTGTCATACAGCGCGACCTGGAAGGGAAAATTCGAGATCGAGGTGCCCGCTCCGCCGACGATGCTTGCTTTCGCGTGTGGTGCGGATGCACGGGCCGTGGCTTGCGCCGGCGTTGCCATTCGCGCCGGATGGATCTCGCGATCGACCCGGGGCAGCTCGTTTCTCCCGCCAATAGAAAGAGCTGCCCCGGCGACCGACACGACACATGCCAGCACGCCAATGACCGGCATGAACCGCGATTGACCCGAAGTTGGGCGGCGAAATGGAATACCAGACCCCTCAGATGACTACGTTTCCTCTCCTCAGTTGAGTGTAAGATACGATGTACTCCAATAGCAATGCCTCTTTTGTCTGCATCGCGTACCAATTTGGCACGTACGGGAGTGCGCGCACCGAATCGCCCCGAGCATCGAAAAACACCGCGCACAGAGAAACGCATGTCAAGAAACGGTCAGCCCACGGGCGCGGCCGCGTGAGGCCCGAGTGGGCCGAGCGTCAGAGAGACGACAGCTCGGCTGTGATCTCACTCACAGCCGACTTGGCATCCCCGAAGAGCATCGAGGTCTTCGGGTCGAAGTACAGCTCGTTCTCGATGCCGGCAAAACCGGGGTTCATCGAGCGCTTGATCACGATCACCGAACTGGAGTCGGAGACTTCGAGGATCGGCATCCCATAGATCGGCGAGGACGGCGTGTTCTTCGCCGCGGGGTTTGTCACGTCGTTGGCGCCGATCACAAGCGACACGTCGGTGCGCTGGAACTCGGGGTTGGCGTCGTCCATCTCCTTGAGCTGGTCATAGGGCACGTCGGCCTCGGCCAGCAGCACGTTCATGTGCCCCGGCATGCGCCCCGCGACCGGATGGATCGCGTAGCTGACCTCCACCCCACGACTCTCCAGCTCCTTGGTCAACTCGCGCACCGCGTGCTGGGCCTGGGCGACGGCCATGCCATAGCCGGGGACGACCACCACGCGGTTGGCGTAGGCGAGCTGAATCGCCGCGTCGGAGGCGCTGGTGGAGCGCACGGTGCCCTGATGCTCACCGGCTCCTTCGGCGCCCTCCACGACGCCTCCCCCGCCGAACCCGCCGGCGACGATCGAGGGGATCGAGCGGTTCATCGCGGTCGCCATCAGGTTGGTGAGGATCGAGCCCGAGGCGCCCACGATCATGCCGGCCACGATCAGCGCAGGGTTGTTGAGCGCCATCCCGGTGGCCGCCGCGGAGAGCCCTGTGAACGCGTTCAGCAGCGAGATCACAACAGGCATGTCGGCTCCGCCGATCGGCAGGACCACGGCGTTGCCGAGCAGCGCCGCCACCACCAGCATCCCGATGAACAGCAGTTCGGAGTGGGCCCCGGAGACCAGGTCGATGCCGGCTGCCAGGGCAAGGATCAAAAGCACGAGGTTGACGATCTGCTGGGCCGAGCCAAATGTGATCGGACGCCCGGGGAGGATTTCCTGGAGCTTGCCAAAGGCGATGTTCGATCCCCAGAAGGACACCGAGCCGACGATCGCCGCGAACACGGAGAAGATCGCCACGTAGGTGGGCGGACCGCCCACGTGGACGGCAGCGCGTTCCAGGTACACGCCGCTGGTGAACGTACGTTCGATCGTGTGCGAGCCGTAGGTGGAGCCATAGCTGCGGAACTCGACCCACGAGATGATTGCGACCGCGCCGCCGCCGACCCCGTTGAAAAGAGCGACCATCTGCGGCATCGCCGTCATCTTCACCTGGCGCGCCGCCGGCATCCCGACGGCCACGCCGAGCGCGATGCCGAGCGCGATCAGACCCCAGTTGCCCTCGCTTGGGTCGAGCAGCGTCGCAATCACCGCGATTCCCATGCCTACAGCCGCGATGCGGTTGCCGCGCACGGCGCCGGTCGGGCCGGAGAGTCCGCGCAAGCCCTGGATGAACAGCGCGAAGGCGATGATGTAGAGGACGTAGATGAAGCTTTCGCTCTGCAGGAACGTTGTGGCCAGCGGCAGGTTGGTCATGAGCCCGGCTTCCCGTCCGTGCCTGGCTTCGTCTCCTCGGCGGAGCTCTCCTCGTCCGCCTTGGGCTTCGGGCGCGACTTGAACATGTCAAGCATCCGGTCTGTCACGAGAAAGCCACCGACAATGTTGATCGTGCCGAAGGCCACGGCGATCACGAGCAGCGCCTTGCTGAGCGCGTCGAGGTCGGTCAGGCCGAACAGCAGCAGGCCGCCGAGCAGCACGATCCCGTGGATCGCATTGGTGCCGCTCATCAGCGGTGTGTGCAGCGTGTTGGGCACCTTGGAGATCACGACGAAGCCGATGAAGCCCGCGAGCACGAGGATCGCGAGGTTGGTCGTGAGCACGCTCGCGAGGATCATGCGCTCGCCTCCACGGCCGCCTTGGCGCCCGGGTTGACGATCTCCCCGTCGCGCACCACGCACGCGCCGGCGACGATCTCATCCTCGAAATCGAGCTTCAGCTCGACCTTGCCCTCGGCACCTGGGTGGGCGGGATCCTCAATCTTTGCGACCAACAGATCGAGCAGCGCCTGCACGTTGCGGGCGAACAGCTGCGAGGAGTGCTCGGCCATGCTCGCGGGTAGGTTCAAGGGCGATACGATCTTCACGTCGTGCTTGACGACGCTCTGGCCAGGCACTGTCAGCTCGCAGTTGCCGCCCGATTCGCCCGCCAGATCGACGATTACAGAGCCAGGCTTCATCCCCTCCACAGCCTCGGCGGTAACCAGCTTCGGAGCCGGGCGCCCCGGCACCAGCGCGGTTGTGATCACGACGTCAAAGCCCTTGATCGCATCGGTGAGCGCCTGCTGTTGCTGAGCGCGCTCTTGCTCGGTGAGCTCGCGCGCATAACCGCCCTCGCCACTGGCCTCGAGTCCGAGATCGAGCCACTGCGCGCCGAGCGATTGCACCTGCTCGGCCACCTCCGGGCGCACGTCGTAGCCCGTTGTGCGCGCGCCCAGGCGCTTTGCGGTGGCGAGCGCCTGCAGGCCGGCGACACCCGCTCCGAGCACGAGCACCTTGGCAGGCGGGATCGTGCCGGCAGCGGTCATCAGCATCGGATAGAAGCGTCCCATGCTCTCCGCGCCCAAAAGCGCCGCCTTATAGCCGGCGATGTTGCTCTGCGAGGAGAGCGCGTCCATTGATTGCGCGCGCGAGATGCGCGGGATCGACTCCATCGCAAAGGCGGTGGCTTTGGCTGCCGCGAGCGCCCGCGTCGTCTGTGGGCTCGTCAGCGGCGCTAGGAAGCCGATCAGGATCGAGCCGGCCCCGAGACGCCCGATCTCAGACTCAGTGGGCGGGGAGATCTTTACGACCACGTCGGACTGCCACACCTGGGCAGCGTCTGCGGTCATCTGCGCACCGGCCTCGGCGAAGGCGGCGTCGGGCAGCAGCGCGTCTGCGCCCGCGCCATTCTCGACCAGGACATCAATGCCCTTGGCCTTCAGCTTGCCTATGACCTCCGGCACGAGCGCAACTCTGTGCTCGCCCTCGGCGGTCTCCTTCGGAACACCTACCCGCATGAAGGCCGGGAAAGTATCCGATCTACCCGACGCCGCGCAGTGCGACTCCTCACACGAGGACCGGGAGGCCATTCTCAAGCCGCCAGAACGGCCCCCAAACGTGCCTCGCGGAACGCCACTCAAGCCGCTCATATGCGAGACTCGAGGAGCCGTGACGGTCAACCTGACACGCATCTA
Organism: uncultured Solirubrobacterales bacterium; assembly: GCA_963831725.1. Taxonomy (GTDB): domain Bacteria; phylum Actinomycetota; class Thermoleophilia; order Solirubrobacterales; family Solirubrobacteraceae; genus Palsa-744. Next base: position 359,968 of record CAWHRF010000004.1, on the reverse strand, counting down.
CACAAAGAGCGGAGACAGCGGAGAGACCCACCTGGGCGACATGAGCCGGGTGTCCAAGCTGCACCCGCGCGTGGAGGCATATGGCACCGTGGACGAGCTGAACGCGACGCTTGGTGTGGCACTGCTCGCGCCCGGCCTGCCGGCGAGCTTCTCCCAATGGTTGGCGCGTGTGCAAAACGACCTGCTCGACGTCGGCGCCGACCTGTCGGTACCGACTCCCCCCGAAGGAGCACCGGATGCCACACGCAAGGGCGGGGCGCGCCTGCGCGTAACCGCCGATTACGCACAATGGCTGGAGGGAGTGTGCGACGAGGTCAACGCCACACTCGAGCCGCTGCGTTCGTTCGTGATCCCCGGCGGCACCGCCGCGGCGGCGCAGCTGCACGTGTGTCGCACCGTCTGCCGACGCGCGGAGCGCCGCGCGATCGCGGTCGGAGAGGAGTGCAACCCCGAGGTGATCCGCTATCTCAATCGACTCTCGGACATGCTGTTCATTCTCAGCCGCGCCGCGAATGAGACAGCGGAGGCGCTATGGGCTCCGGGCGAGCACGAGGCCGGGCCGGTCGATCCGCGGGCCTGAGAACAAACCTCAGCGACCCCCGCGGGCCAATGCTGAGCAACAAGGCGAGTGCGAGCGCCGACCACATCGTGGCGAGCAGGTAGCCGCCGAGCACGTCGCTTGGCATGTGCCACGCAAGTATCAGCAGCGAGCAGCCCACCGCCGCCGCCAGAACCACGCCTGCGATCGCGACGGCCCGACGGCGCGCAGGGGGAGCGACGAGCAACGCCGACCACGCCAGTGTGGTGATAGCGGTCGCGTGACCGCTTGGCCACGACGCGTTGGTTATGTATTTCGGTCCGATCTGGTCATGGGGATGAGCGAGCAGTGGCTTTAGCAGCTCCGCGCTGAGCGGCGCGACGGCAATTACGATCGCCAGGGTGACAGCGACCCGCGGCAGACCCGCCCGCAATGCGATAGCCACGAGCACGAGTCCCCACGCAATGTAGAACGGCGTGTAGAGCAGGTCCAGCAGCGCATTCGCCGGCCCTTCGACGAACGGGCGATTCAGGCGCGTGAAGTCATACAGCGCGACCGCATCCTTCTCGTGGGTGATCGGCACCAGATCCGCGAGCACCCACGTGAGCGCGAGGCCGACCACGCACAGCCCGGCGAGCAGCAAGGCCGCGCGGGCACCGTGGCGTTCGCCGACGATCATGCTTGAGACCGCTCTGACATACCCTCAAAGGGTAGGCGCCCGCGCGCGTGGCGGCGACGCTTAGCTCGGCCCTGGGCCTGACGGGCTCCCACGGCGCAATCGCAAGTGGCTCCTACACAGGCGCGATCGGGAACGGCTTGCCGGCGAGCGCGGTGAGCGCCTGCGCGGTGACCCACACCGGCGCCTGCGCGCTGGTGCGCGAGTAGCGCACGCTGCCGTTGGGGGCCACCAGGCTCTGCAGGTAGCCAAGCGGCGAGCGGCTGCCCGCGCGTTTGACGGCGCCTACGTTCACACCGGCCGCGTCCAGGCCTTGCACGGCCCACGCGGTCGACTGGGCGTTGGATTCGCCGCCGGGCTCTTGGGGAAACCCACCGTCGGGATCCTGGGCACGGCGCAGGTAGGCCACCGCGCGTGCCACCACCGCGCTGCGGCGCTGCCCGCTCGCGTCGATCACGGCCTGCAGCGCCGCGGCGGTGTCGTCGACGTCCTCGCCCCCGCCGCGCCCGGCAAAGCCGAAGCCGCCGTCGGAGTCCTGCTGGGCGGCCAGCCAGCGACCGGCGGCGGTGACGAGGTGGTTGTCGGCTGAGCTGCCGGCCACACGCAGGGCGAAGATCGCAAACGTCGTGATGTTGACGAGCTGGTCGAACGAGCCGTCGCTGGAGCGTTCGCGCAGCAGCACCCCCACCAGGCTCGTGCCCGGGAAATCGGATGCGGGCAGACCGCAGGCATGCAGCGCGAGGATCGTGCGCTCCTCGTCGCCGGCGCCTTGCAGCGTCGAGGCTTCGCCACGCAGCGCGTCGAGCACCGAGTGGCCATCGCGCGTGAGCGTGAGCGGGTCGCGCCCGGCCGCGGCCAGCCCGATCGCGACCCACGCCGAGTACAGCTCGCTGCTGTGCTCACCGGGCGCGCCGCCAAAGCCACCATCGCTGTTCTGGGCGCGCACCAAGAACGAGATCTCCGGCGAGACGCTCGCGGTCGTGGCGTTGCTCGCCCTTGCCGTGGCGCTCCAGGAACCAAGCGCGGCAATGCTCGACAGGGCGATCGCCGCCAACAGCACAGTCGCCCCTGCCGGCGGGTGGACGGCCGAGCCAGTGGGCTGGTGGGCCGGTGGCGGGCTGGTCGGTTCCCATTGAACGTCCATACGCGCGCGCATACGCCCGAGCAAGCGCGCAAGCTCGGGGCCGAAGGCGAACCCGAACAGGAAGCTGGCGACGGTGTCGGTGATGTCGAACGGCAGCGCCCCTCCCGCGATCAGCAGGAACGCCGCCGGAGTGTGGACGGCGCCGAGCGTCCACGTGTACACGTTCATGATCTCCTTGGCCACCAGTGCCATCGCTGCACACGAGAGCGCAAGTCCGACGCGACCCATATGCCGGTTGCTCACACGACCGAGCAGCGCGCCCGCAAGACCGACGAGACCCCATGCGGCCATCTGCCACGGCGTGTAAGGACCCTGTCCGAGCATCATGTTGGAGGCAAGCATCCCGATCGCGCCGACCGTGAAGCCGGGGAGCGGGCCAAGCGCATAACCGACGACAAACGCGATCGCCGTGATCGGCTTGACATCGGGCAAAGCCACGAACGCGTCGCGGCCGAGCGCCGCCACGGCGGCGAGCGTGGCCACGACCGCGACCATTCGAGCCGATGGCCGCGAGCGCTCGTAGGCCAGCCAACCGGCGAGCAGCACGCCGGCGACGATCGCGAAAGAAGCCAGTGGCCAGCTCACGTGTGGGCCTCTCCGGCGGCATGGATCGTCAGTTCGGCCGCTTCTTGGGATTGGCTGTTCGTGCCGTTCTGGGAACCGCTCGCCCGTTGCACGTCCCCCACCGGGCGAGACTCGGCGCCGTCAGGTAGCGATCCGGCCTGCCCGGCTGGAACCGCGCGCAACAGCTCGGCTCCATCCTCCGGGCGCAGCACACCCCCGGCGCCGCCGAGGATGCGAGCTGTCTCGGTGGCGAAGTACCAACCGCCCGCCAGCAGGTCCGCCGCCGGGCCGTCGGCGATCGCGCGCCCGTCGGCGAGCAGGATCGCGCGCTCGGCACAGGAAGCCGCGAACTCGGGGTCGTGCGTGGCGACGACCACCGCCTGTCCCTCTGCCGCGCGACGACGCAGCTCCTGTGCAAGCTGTGCCTTGGCCTCGCGATCCATGCCACGAGTGGGCTCATCCAGCGCGACCACCACCGGGGGCTCCCCGCCATCGGCGACGATCGCGAGCGCCAGCCGCTGGCGCTCCCCGCCGGAGAGATCGCGTGGGTTGCGCTCGGCCAGCTCCTCGAGTCCCGCGCGCTGTAGCGCCTCGGGCGAGAGCTCGTCGCGCACGCGCTCGTGCAGGAAGTAGTCGTTTGGATTTTGCAGCAGCAGCGCCACCCTGCCCGCTCGCTCGATCTTCCCGCGCGTCGGGGCGACCAGACCGGCTGCGTGGCGCAGCAACGTGGACTTGCCCGCGCCGTTACGACCCATCAGCGCGACACGCTCACCAGGCGCGATCGTGAGGTCCACGCCACGCAAGATCGACGGCCCACGCGGGATCTCACACCACACCCCTTCAAGCGTGAGCGCCGAGGCGACCGCCGCCTCTCTCTTGCCCCGCCTCACAAGACGACCGCGCACACCGGCGCTGGGCCGCTGGACGCCCGCGTGCTCATCCGCGCCCGGGGAAGCCACCGGATCGCGCGGGTCCGGCTCGTCGGGCAGCAGCCCCCGATCGCGCAAACACGCCCGTGCCTGCTTGACGCCAACCGGCGGAGGAGCTATCCCGGCAAGCGCAAACAGCTTCGCACCGGGCGTTTGCAGCGACGGCTCGCGATCCGCTGCGAACTGCAGAAACGAGCTGGGCGAGCCGTCGTGGACAACCGCGCCCGCGTCGAGCGCGATCACGCGATCGGCGGCCGACAGGCAGCGCTCCAGACGGTGCTCTGAGAGCAGGATCGTGGTGTCCCACTCCTGGTTGAGCCGGCGCAGCAACCCGATCAACTCATCGCCGGCGACAGGGTCCAGCTGCGAGGTGGGCTCGTCCAGCAGCACGACGCGCGGACGACCCACCAGCGCCGCGCCGAGCGCCACGCGCTGCTTCTCACCCCCGGAGAGATCGTGGGTCGAGCGCTCCAGCAGGTGATCGATTCCGAGCGCGAGCGCAACCTCCTCGACAGCACGCGCAACGGCGGTAGCGCCGTGCCCGCGACTCTCCATAGCAAGCGCAAGCTCGGCACGAACCGAGCTCATCACCAGCTGCGTCTCCGAGTCGCCCTGCAACACGCCCACATACGCGCCGAGTTGCGCCGGCGGGTGCTCGCGCGTGTCCATACCCGCGACGCTCACAGTCCCTGCGAACGCGCCGCCGTGGAAGTGCGGGACAAGACCGCACGCGGCGCGGATCAGCGTTGACTTGCCCTGTCCGGAGCGACCAGCGAGCAAGCACAGCTCGCCCTGCTCGATCTGCACGTTTATCTCACGCAGGGCGGGCTGTGACCGCTCGGGATAGCGATAGGTCACCCGCGAGAACGCCACAGCGGATCTCAAATCTCAATCCCCCTACGGTCGGCCAGTGGCAACAGGATCGCCACCGGCAGCGCGGCACACAGCACAAAGGTCGCACCGGACATCGGCATGCTCACCAGCGGATAGGGGTCAAACGGAGCGAGCCCCGCGGTGCACCCGACGAGTGCGAGCACGAGCACAGCCGCCGCGGACACCGCAAACGCGCGGTCGTGACGAGAGAATGGACGGCGCCGGCCTCGCCCCGCCCTTCTCACGCCGGCTGCGAACCCACGCAGCTCCAGCGTCGCGGCCACGTCCATCGAGCGATCCAGCGAGGAGCCCACGATCGCGCTCAGCAAGCGCACGCGGGCTCGGGCGCCGCCGGCTCCACCGTCGGGACGGGTGCGCTGCGCCTCGGCCAGACGCTGGGAGTCGGCCGACAACACCCCGATCATGCGCGTCGCCAGCGACGCCGTGAGTGCCGAGCGAAACGAGCGCCCGCGAAACACGCCAAGCAGCTCGTCGGGGTCGATCGCAAGGCTCGCAAGCGTGGTGATCAGCATCAGCAAGCCCACCTTCAGTGCGATCACAGCGCCATACACAAGCGCCTCGACCGTGAGATCGCCTTGACCGAACGGCCCCAGATCGCCCAGGCGTGCGAACACCGTGAGACCTTCGTGATAGACGAGCACGTTCACGAGCACGATCGGGATCGCCACGATCAGCACCGTGCGCAGCGTACGCGCCAGCTCGCGCCCCAACCCGGCTCCCGCGCCCGCGCCGAGCACGCCGACCAGCAGCGCTCCCAGCACGAGCGGGCTTTCGCTGAGCAGCGTCGCGGCGATCAGCACGCAGGCCCACATCGCCGCCACCGTCGCGCGTGTCGCGTGCAGCGGGCTCGCGAGGCGACGGTAGAAGAACGTGGCGCCGATTGCCATAGCTAGCTCCGAGCGCTCACGGTTCCGATGCCGGGACGGGCTGCGCGCCACCCGATGGTTCGAGCGCCAACGCGAAACGGTTGCGAAGCGCGCTTTCGCCGAGTGCATCGGCGGCCAGCTTCGCCCCGGCGGCATTCGTGCCGGTGATGAGCCACACCGGCGCCTGTTCGCCGTAGCGCGTGGCCGCGACCAGCCCCGCGCCCGCGCCGAGCGTGCGCACCGCACGTCCCGCGCCGTCGAGCACCGTCAGCGTGCCGCCGTTCGCGGAGAAGCGCGCATACACACCGCTGTAGCGGGGACCGAGACCGACATCGTGCACGCTCAGAGAATCACCCAGCGCCGAATAGGGGCCGACCACGATGCGCAGGGTCAGTTGCTCTTCTTCGCTTGACATGGCCGCCAGCGCCACTGGAACGCCCAGTGCTGTCAAGCGCTTGCGCACGGTCGCACAGGCCGCGCCGGACGGTTCAGAGCATTCCTCGCGCAGCGGATAGCGCTTGCCTTCGATCCCGTTCAAGAACGGCTCGGGGTAGGAGCCGACGACCGCCGGCACGCTGTCGGTTTGAGCCCAGTCATGCAGATCCCACCAGATGCGATCGCCCCCGTGCACGTTGGTCTCAGCCGCGCCCTTGGGCGCCTCCACACCGTTTACGTAATAGAACCAGTCGCTCGGACCTTCCCCCTGCGTTCCCCCAGAATGCCCGTCGATGCTCTCCACGAAGCCGCCGCCGTAGCGGGTCTTCACGTCGTAGTTGCGCATCAACAGGCTCATCACCGTCTCCTGGCCCTCGATCTTCGGCGCGCTAGATGTCCCCAGCACGTGCGTACCGAAGTTTTCGCTCACCGCAAGCCTCACCCCGCCCGGGGTGGGCCCGGGGCCGAGGCCGCAACCGGCGAAGGTCGCGACCGCCAGCATCGCAGCCGCGAGCTTCGTGACGGTTCCTATGTCCGGCCTCGACCTCACCCAAACCTCGCACACAACTGGCGGGGCACGTGAGCAGCGGCCGCGATCCGCTCACTTGACATAGAACACGATTCTCGACGTCCCGCGCGCAAGCGTTGTGTGTTCACCCGCGGCGTTGGTCGCTTCGATGTCGAGCACATACCTGCCGGGTGGCAACGCCTCGGGCAGCAGATAGGAAAAGTTGACGTTGTCACCCACAGAGAAGTATTTCCCGTGCGCGGCGCCGCAGCGCATCGCCCGGAAACGATCGGTGACACCGTCGTAGTAGGAGCACTTGCGTCCCCGTGTGCGCGTCAGGCGCAGCTTCACGTCCTGTAGTGCGCGGTGCAGGATGACCGTGCCCCGCAACAAGCGCGGCGCGTGGCCGCGCTTGTATACGTGCCCGTCGAGAAGACCGGTCGCCTTTGCCACCACTGCATACGGCCCGGTATAGGTTGCGGTTGCGGTTACGGTTGGGGTCATGCCGCTCGAAGCGATACCTGCTGGCGTCTGCGTGGAAGAGCGAGGGGACTGCGTGCCACATGTTCCGTCGTTGCCTTCATGCGCACAGACGAGCGCTTCGCCGCGAATCGCGGTTGGTTCCGCCGCGGCACCAGTCGCGTTGATCGTATAATCGCCGTCGCCCGCAAAAGTCAGCGTCGTCTGTCCCTGTGCGTTGGTGGGGAGAGCGCTCGTGTCACCGCCACCCTCGACTGTGGCGCCGACCGCCGGCTTGGGTTCACCGCCCGCGTTGGGGTAGGAGAGCACGGTTACGGTCACGGGCTTGTTCACTTCAGCGCTCACAGGAGCCTCGATGGCAAGCACATTGGGTGGGGCCGACGGACATGTATCGGCTGTTTCGCTATAGCATTCGACGAAGAAGAGAAGGCTGTCTCCCGAGTTCAGTTCGGTGCCACACACTCCAGTTTCCGAGGGTTTGTTGTTCCGCCAGAAAGCCCAATAGTACGGTTGGGTGAACGGATAGCTCACGCCCTCCAGCGTTTCGACTGAATAGCCGAAACTGCTGTTCCACGCCCCGTCCCAGTCGCCCTTGGTAGCAAGTTCGAGGGCACCGGCGGCACTCATGCCAGAGCACGAGTCTGACGAGTCGCCGTTCTTGACGATGGGCGTTTCGTTAGTCGTGACTTCGGTGGGCCCGAGCAACGTCTGGTCGTCGGATCCAACCACCCTGACGGTCACGGTCACGGTCGCCGGACCGGACGCTTGCGCAGAGACAGCACCTATCGAGGTGGAGGTCAGCAACACCAGCGCGGCACAGAGCGCCACTGACGTACGGATAGATATATGCATTGGAGCCACCCCTTTCCACGAGGGCTTGTGGGCTTGTGGTCGGAGGCAGGTCTCCTGGCTCCCGGGCCCACCTTTCGCGCCTTCCCGATCCGCCGAGCGGTCGATCGGTGGCTGCGCTTTCGCGCCACGATTGGCATCCCCGGTCACAGTGGCGGGTCCGCGCCGGATTCGCACCGGCTTCCCTTGACCACCGACCGTATGAACTAAATACCCTACAGGCTGGCAAGATCGGCGTCGAGGCTCGCGAGCGCGGCGTGTCCACCACGCCTATCGGTGCACTCAGGCCGCGAACGTCACGACCCTCAAGGCCGTGTGCCGTGCGATGACGTCAAAGTCCGTGTCTGCGTGAAGGAGTTGCGCCTGATGGCGGATCGCCACCGCCGCGATCAGGCAGTCGGTCAACTTACGGGGAGTCTCGCCATGACGACGACAGGCGCGATAGAGCTCGGCCGCCTGCTCGTAGTCCGACGGTCCCTCAACCGTCAACAATGTGCGTCCATAGAGCAGGCGACGAAGCCGATCCCGGTCCCCGTCGTCGCGGGCGCCCGCGAGAATCTCCATGAGCACCACGTCCGTGCTCGCCAGCTCGACTTTTTCTTCGAGCGCCATCCGAACCCGGAGATGGACGGAACTGCCGGTACGGCGCAGATACTCCACCCACGCGGAGTTGTCAACCAGGATCACTGCGGCGGGAACTCGTCGGGTGCTCGCATCTCATCGAGGTTGCCGGCCCAACCGCTCCCCTCCATCGAAAGTGCCTCGTCATCGTCCATCGGTTCGCTGACCAGTCTTCGCAACGCCAGGTCCACGGCCTCGCGCTTGGAGCGCAGACGGTAGACCCGCATCGCGCGACCCACCAGCTCGTCGTCTATCTCGATGTTGGTTCTTGCCATGCACACCATAATACACCATTAGGTGTATGAGGGTGCTAGTTACTTGCTCAACCTTGCTACGATCTCACGAGTCGGGCAGTTGTCGCAATGCGCAAAGCGGAACTCAGAGGCCCACAGTGGCGAGGTCAGCGTCGAGGCTCGCGAGCGCGACGCGCTGCCCCGGGTCGAGCACCGGACGCTCGACGATCAACCGGCGGGCGTGATCCAGGTCGTCTGAGCGCCCGAACGTGAGCGCGGCGAGCACTCGGCCGTTCTTCAGGTACCAGGTGGTGAACTCGCCGTCGTCGTAGGAGCCGCGCACGATCTCCTCATCCCACTCATACGCGGGGCCGACGTACTCGAGTTCGCCCCAGCTGCCGAGCACCGAGTAGAAATAGGGCACGACCTCGTGGGGCACATCGCCGCCGAGCATGTTCAGCGCCGCCGTCTTGCCGTGGTTGAAGGCCACATCCCAATGCTCGAGGCGCACGTGCCCATCGTGCAAGGGCGAGTCGTACTCGGCGATGTCGCCGGCCGCAAACACACCGGGAGCGGGAGTCTCAAGTCGCGAGGAGCACAGCACTCCCCCACGCTCGCCGATCTCCAGACCGGCACGTTGGGCAAGGGCGATGTCGGGCGTCACGCCCACACCCACAACCACGGCTTCGGCGGAGAGGTCCAGACCGTTTGTGGTCACGACTTTACCCACGCGCCCACTGCCCTCGAAGCGCTCCAACCCGTCCGGGCCGTGCACCACGATGCCGTGCGATTCGAGCAGTTCCTGGAAGAAGCGTCCGGCCTGATTGCCAAAGCCACGTTCGAGCGTTGCGTGCTCCTGCATCACGATCGTCGCCTGCTTGCCCATCAAGGTCAGCGAGGCGGCCACCTCACAGCCAATGTACGAGCCCCCGATCAGCACGACCCGCTCGGCGTCGGCCACGCCGTCGCGGATCGTGTCGGAGTTGGCGAGCGTGCGCAGGTAGTGGATCTGCTCCAGATCACAGCCGGGCGCGTTCAGACGGCGCACGTTCGCGCCGGTGGCAAGCAGCGCCTTGCCGAAGCTGACGTCCTCTTTGTCGGAGAGCTGCGCGGTGCGCTCCTGCACGTCCAGCGCGGTCACGCTCGTGCGCGTGAGCAGCTCCACGCGCTGCTCCTCCCACCACTCGGCGGGCCTGAACATCGGTTCCTCGCGGCTCTCCTCGCCGCGCAGGTAGCCCTTCGAGCACTCCGGGCGGTTGTAGGGCGGGTCGGGCTCGCGCCCGACAAGCAGGATCTCGCCGTCGGCACCGGACTCGCGCAGCCAGCGGGCGCAGTTGGCGGCGGCCAGGCCGCCGCCGATCAGCAGATAGTCGACCTCGCGTGCGGTCATCGCGGTACCTTACAACCCCGGAGGGTGCCTGACAGACCAGTGCGCCCAGGTGGGGATGTGGTCGAGTATGCGCCAGCGTGGCCCGCTTTCGTTGCGGTTGGGACCCACGTCGGTGCCGTTGTAGCTTGTGTCAAGGCGCAATCCGGCGATCACCGTGAACACGTGGTCGGTGGGCTCGGTGGTCGCATAGATCGTCACCCATCTCCCCGGTCCCGGATCTCCCCAATCGACGTAGTCCTGGGCGAGCGGATTTTCGCGCAGGATTTCCGCGAGCGAGCGTATCCCCGAGCGGTAGAGCACGTAGTTGACGGTGCTCGAGCAGTCCTCGCTACTGGCCCCCAGCGGATCGGGGTGGCCGGTCGGACCGTAGGGCAGATCCTGCAGCTCGTTGCCGGCCATCAGCATCGCCTGCGCCACCGGCGGCACGCCGCTCGGGATCAGCGCCACGTGGCCGTCGGTGGGCGACAGGCGCGCGCGTTCCCCTTCTATGTATTGCACAGGCGCGGTACTCCCGGTGACCGTCCCGCCGTAGGACACGACCTCGGGGGCCGCTGTGCTCGAGCCGCGATACAGCGCCGCCCAGTGCTCGACCTCCGCCACGTACCAGTCGGCGTGGTTGTAGGCGAAGATCGCCTCGTGGTAGTCGCGAGGAGCGCCCGAGGCACGCAGGTAGCTGGCGGCGCCGTAGATCGCGTCGGCCGGGTCCCACCGGTCTGGCGGTTCGCTGCCGTCGGCGTCCACCCCGTACTCGCTCCAGGTCGACACCAGAAACTGCATCGGGCCACCCGCGCCCGCGGAGTTGACGGCGCCCTCTTGCGTACACGACGGGGCCGGGTCGCGCCCGTGGTCGCACTCGACCTTGCCGATGCCCGCCAGGATCGCCCAGTCAAGGCCGTAGTGCGCGGCGGCCCGCAGATACAGCTTCAAGTACAGCGGCGGGATTTCGCGCTCAGCCAGGGCCGACACGCCCTCGGTCTCCATCGGCGAGCTCTCCGCGGGGCTGCCGGGGAGGCTGAACGTGACGCCAAGCACCACCGCGCTTGCCATCAACGCGAGTAGCAACCCGCCGAGCGCGAGCAGCACGGCGGCGCTCGCGCCGACCTTTACGCCGAGCGATCCTCGCCGTCGTGCCGGCGAGGGAAGCGTCGAGGAGGAGGCAACGCTCAAGCCTCCGACTCCCAACCCAACTGGCGCTTGCGCCGTGCCGCCACCTCGCGCGCGTCGTCCATCACGCGCGAGCGTCGCGTGACCGACACGGGCGGCTCGGCAGCCGCCGAGCCGGGTGGGTCACCGCGCGCCGCACCGCCGCGCGCCGCACTGCCACCGTGGGAGCCGCTCCCGCCGATGTGCCTGATGGCCGTGGCATCCGCCACCAGCTCGCCTACGCCAACCTCGGGATCGACTGCCTCCGTGGCATGGGGCTGGTGGCGGGCGAGCTTTGCCTCGACACGCTGTTCGCGCGCTCCCAGCTTGGCGACCCTCTTGGTGTTGTCTTCCGCGATCGCCTTCTGACGCTCGCGGCGCACGCGCTCGAGCTGCCGACTGTGCTCCAACGCTCCGCTCTGCGCCGACCCTCCACCTTGCGCCGACCCTCCGCTCTGTCCCGAGCCCCCGACGGCGCCCATCGCTTCGGCGACCGTGCGCATATCGGCTCGGCGATCGTGCCGACCACTGCCACGCTCGTGTCCCGGCGAGCGATCGCCCGATGACTGTATGCGCGGCCGCCCGACCCCCTCGCCGTTCCGTTCGCGCGCTTGTCCCTGAGCGCGCTCGCTGCTCCCACCGTTTACGCCACCCAGCCCCGCCGTGCGGTTGCCGGCGCGCCCGCTGCTCCCGTCAGCCCCAGACTCTCGGTGCGGCCCACTTCTTCCGTCCGGTCCACCCGCATGATCCCCACCTGGCCAGCCGAAACTGTCGACCAGTGCATATCCGTTGTGTGTCACAACCAGGTCGCCATCACCGCCTCCACCCCGCACCCGATCCTCGCCTTCACCCCTCGTTGATGGCGAACCCGGCTGCGAGAGCTCGCCATTCGGCCCTTTCTTCACCGGCGTCGGCACGGTCGGCACCGGTATGTCCCCCGATTTGCCGTACTTGGGCTTCGGTTTCACGTCAGGCGCGGGTCGCGCGAACCTGTCCTTGACCGTGCTCCCGAGGTGCAACAGCGCGCGCGGCGTCTCAAGCGCCTGACCCACCCGCCGGGCGATCGATCGTGGGCCGTGCGGAAGCCTGCCTGGACCGCCGTCCGGGGCGAATTCAAACACCTGATCGCGCTTTATAAACGCACTCCACCAGAAGGCCGAGATCAGCAACCACTGGGTCCACCAGCCCAGGATCGTCAGGCCCAACAGCACCTTCATCATCAACAACACCACGCCCAGCAGAAACGAATAGGTGAGCTTTGCGACCACCGCCCCCATCAGCTTCAGAGCCCAGCCGCGAAAGGCAGAACGTCCCCCGTCGCCGAGCGCCGGAGCGAGTACCGCCGCGGGCGCCAGCAACAGGAGGAAAAGTCCCATCAGCGCCGCGTACAACAGGCGCAGCGCCAGGAAGCCCAACAACAGCAGCATGCCAAGCGCGCCGGCCCAAATCAAGAACAACCCGAGCAAACGCGACCCCGTCGCCTTCTCGGAGCGGAATTCCGCCTGCGGCGCGGTCGGCCCCCGGCATTTGTCGGCCGATTCGCCGCCGCCGCACAGCACGCCCAACAGCGTGCTTTTGTTTTTCACCGAATTGCGCTCCGGTTCGTTGGCGGGCAGCGCGAGAAACAGCTCGCCGTTGGTCTGAGCTTCGCGCAGCAACACCGCACTCGCCGCGAGCGTTCGATCTCCCGGGCTCGCGCCCGCGTCACACAGGTCGTGGCATCCGCTCTTCTTTTCCTCGCTGTCGGCGATCGCCAAGCCGACCTTGCGCAGCCCGGGGTCCAGCTGCCCGCTGTTCTCACACCAATCGACGTCGCCGAACTCCATGTAACACCACGGCTTGCCCACCACACCGATGAACAGGACCTGCATGCTTTCGGCGAGCGTGCGCTCAGGATGGCTGGGCGACCCGCTCGCAACAACGGCCAGCGTGCCGGCGCCCGCTTGATTTGCCCACTGCTCGACCGCCCCCACGGTTCCAGCGGGATCGGCGATCACCCACAGACCTCCGACCATCATCGCCAGCATCGCGAGAGCCCCGCCGATCGTGTCTGTCACGCGGCGGCGAATCAAGCCGTGATAGACGGCGAGCGTCGAGGCGATCGCCAGCGCGATCGCCATCCACGGTTCGGTAAACGACAGGCGCGCGTCATGCAGCGCGACGGTCACCTCGCGCAGCAGCGAGTCGCTGAGCAGATTCAGCGAATAGCACCACTCGAACATCACCACCAGTCCGTGCGTGGCCGACACCAGCACCATCCACCCAAGCTGGGCGAAGTTCTCAAGCGTCGCCGATACGTCGTTTCCCCACTTGCTGACCCCGGTGTTGATGTTTACGTCAAACGCGTAATCGTTCGTCGGGTCGGGCGCTGCCACGAAGCTGGCGGTTTGACAACTGCGCTGCTCGGTCGCCGAGAGCCCCTCCGGGTCACGGCACAGGGGACTACCCAAACCGTTTTCCACAAGCGCATCCCCTCCGCTCGCCGGCGCCGACGCCGAGGCTTCTTCACTGTGGGATTCGCCAACAGTGAGCGGCGGGACGCTGGGCGAGCGTGCAGGCGTCGAAGCGCGCGTAGGGATCGGCGCAGACGGCGCTGAGCGTGTGCGCAGCGTCGAGTGAGTGACGGACCCGATGCGAGCTGGCGAGCGCGCCTGCACTGCGGTGGCCTGCATGAGCCACACGACCAGCGACATCGCCAGCGTCAGCGTCAGCGATGTCGTGCGCGCACTGCTCACTGAACCGCGACTCGCTCTGCCCGCGTGTGGTGCTCGCCACTGTCAGAAGATGCGTCCGCGGCGCCGGGGGTCGTTGAGAAAGCGCGCAGCAACGAGGGGGCGACGACCTCGACCTGGATCGCCTCCACGCGTCCGCGATGGTCGCGTAGCAGGCAGCGGCCCGCCTCCATTTCCAGCAGTCGCTCGCGCGCGCGCCGATCCTCCGGATCAAGGCCGAGCAGCGTCAAAGCGCGGGCCGCCTCCACCTCGGAGCGCATCCCGAACACGAATGTCGCGCCGAGCAGGTTCTCGAGCGACTCGCGCTCGCCGACGAGCGCGTCGGTGACCAGCTGGGTGCTCACGATCGGCACCGCAAGCTCCGAGCGCCCCATGCGCTGCAACGAGGCGAGCAGCGTGCGCCCGACCGGGTCGCCCAGCAGCCGCCAGCCCTCGTCGAAGCTGAAGATCTTCAGGCGGTCGCGCTCGTAGGACATCAGGTGCATCGCGAACATCGCGATCAGCCGCACGATCTGCTGGCCGACCCGCTCGACCTGCGTGTATTCGGAGCGCGGTGTGCCGGGCTCCGGCCCCGGCAGATCGCGGATCGGGATATAGGTCACCTGCGCGCGGCCGACCGGCGCGAGCGCCACAGCTGGATCGGCAAAGCCGAGCTGGGTGAGACCCGAGCGCGCATATACCTCAAGTGCCTTGCCCACCTGCCGCTCGTCGCCCTCTCCCTCGCACAGCGCACGCACGACCTCCACGCAGGTCGGATCGCTCGCGCGGCTGAGCACCCGATCGACGGCGCCCACGACCGCCGTCTCCCACGCGGGATCGGCGCGCAGGGGCAGCAGGTCGCGCAGAAACGACACCGTCACGTCCTGGCGCAGGTGCTCGGGCGCGACACGCAATGGATCGAGCATCCCGCGCAGCGCGGGATCGGGGCGCAGCGCGATCGTCTCTACATACGGCGCCACCTCCTCCAGCAGGTGGAAGCGGTGATCTCCCTTCGGGTCGCAGTCGATCACGCGCGCGCCCTGCAGAAACCCCTCCCACTTCAGCTTCTGCGCGAGCGTGGTCTTGCCCGAGCCGAGCGCGCCGACGCTCAGGATCGCCGTGTTGCCGTCGCGCTCAGAGCCCTCGCGCAGGTTGAAGCGCACAGGCTGGCGCGAGCCGCTGAGCGTGTGCCCCAGGTAGAAGCCGCCGCGCGAGCCGACCACGTGGGTGGCGGTCGGCATCATCGCGGCGGCCTGCTGGGTGGTGAGCGTGTCGTCGTAGCCCACAACGCGTGTGCGCTGTCCCGGCAGGTGTTGCAGGAACAGCTCGAGCTGGTCGCCGAGCGGGCGGTGCAGACGAACCTCGCCGTAGGCTCGCCGGCACATCTCCACACGCTCTGCGAGCTGCTGCTCGTCGCTTGCGCCGATAGCCACCGCCAGCGTGGCGCGCAGCAGCGGTGGACGGCTCGCGGCCTGCAGATAGCCGAGCAGATCGCGAGCTTCCTGCGTGCGCTGATAGCCGAGATCGGAGATTCCCTGATCGCCGTCGGACTCCGCGCGCGCGATCTGATCGGCGTCCTGCACGCGTCTGCGCGCGATCCTGAGCGCCAGCCCGTTGGGCAGGAAGCGCGCGTTCAACGACAGGTCTACCGCGAACGGCAGGCTTTCGATGGGAGCGAACATCAGCTCGACGCGCGCGCCCGGGAACGTGGCCCGCTCCGGCAGCGCGCCGAGCACGAGCTGCGCCTGCCAGCTCACGCCAAGCTCGGACTCCACCCGCAACGCGCGAGCGCGATGTTCGACATACCCGTCCATCCAGCGCAGCACGTCGCCCTCCAGCGGCGCGAGCACGGCCTCGCCGTTGCGTTCGAAGGCCAGCGCCCGCGGCTCGTGCAGGCCGTCGAGCCGCGGCTCGCCAAGACCCCGGCAGAACGCGCGACGCACGAGCCACTGCAGCTCCACTCCGCGCGCTGGACGCGCCTCCAGGAAGTCGCCGAGTCTGGCGTGAACCTGGTCGGCGCGCACGCGTGCACGCTCCAGCTCGGCCGCCGGCAGCAGGCGCCGATCGCGCATCGACAGCGCTCGCCCGATCGAGCGCAGCCACTCGCGTGGATGCTGCTCGGCGGTCCTCGACACATACGCGGCGACGTCGCGCTCGGGCTCGCGCAGGCTGACGAGGAAGAACACGGCAGGTCGCGCGATGCCGATGTCAAGCAGACGCTCGGCGTGCTCGCTTGCATAGCCCTCGCAGGCGCGAGAGTGCGCATGCGGGCCCTCGCTCTGCGCGGCGCACTCCTCGACGTAGCGACCCAGATCCCAGCGCCGAGCCACACGCACGATCTGCACATCGGCTTCAAGGGTCTGCAGAGCCGCCAGCAGCGCGAGCATGCGTGAGCGCTTGCCCTCCTCTGGCAGCCATTCGTATGAGGCGCTGGGCACCGCGAAAGCCGCCCACACGTCGTCGAGGCTCGCGCCGAACACGAGGTTGCCGTAGACGAGCGAGATCGGAGGTCTCACGAGCGCCCCCGCACCTCGAGCCGGGCACCCGCCGCCAGCGCGATCACCTGTCCGCGCGCGGGCGCGGAGCTGCCCGCCAATTGCTCGAGCGTCACCTGCGGACGCCTGAGCAGACCCCACATCCCGCCTACGCCATACTCGCTGCGGATGTGTGTAGTAGTCACCCGCACAGCGCCCGCGCCGACATAGCGCAGGCGTCGCAGGCGGGCGTCGGAGCCGTCGGGGAGCACCAACAGCTCGCCGGGATGCCAGTGCCCTCCCGGCGCAGCGCACGGCCGCACCCCGGCAAGGTGGCGAGGCCCCACTCCATAGCGAATCACCGCGCGCGCCACGAGATGAAACGGGCGGCCCTCGATGCGGATCATGGTGAACAGCGCGGCCGCGGCGGCGGGAATCGCCAGATCGCGGAAGTACCAAGGCGCGAGCCGCGCCGGCGCTCCCAGGAGCGGCAGCTTGGCGGCCAGCAGCGCCGCCGCGAGGAGCGCCAGGAAATAGACGATCCCGCGCAGCGGGACCCCGCCCGGGTTCAGCCGCAGCCTGTCGACGCGATAGACGCGCCGCTCCAGGTCAAACACGGTTCTGTAGGAGACGATCTCCATTGTTTGCCGCCCACTCGGTCGGCCGCCCTCGCCGGCGCGCTCAGGAGGACCCGAACAACGTGTTGACGGTGTCGTGCAACACGCTCACGCCGGTGGGAGTGGCGAGCAGGACCGCCACGAAGCCCACGGCGAAGATGCCCGCGGCCTCCCTGAAGTCGCGGCGGAAGGCGAGCACGATCGAGGCGATCGCGAAGCCGAGCCCGATCAGGCTCATCGCGATCTTGCGCCCTGTTTCGCCGGCCTTCGTGGCTGCCGATTCCAGCGATCCCGCTTCTTCGCCCGAGCCAGCGACGGCTGCGAGCGTAGGCGCTCCAGGGACGCTCGGCGTCGTCGCGGCGTCGGCTGCGATCGGCATGACCAGCACACAGGCGCAAATACCGCATGTCGTGAGCAGGCAGGCAACTACGTTTCCGAGTCTCATTGGGTCTCCTTCATGTGTTGGGGTTCGTCTGGATCGCGGATAGCTCCCAACGCCCGGCAGCCGACACGACGTCTAGTTCGTAGCCGAGCGTGTACTGAGCGCCGCGCTCGTCACGAGCACGGACCACCGCGAGCACCGCACGCCCGGGGGTGGACCAATCGAGGCTCTGAACCGACTCGAGCACAAGCGTCAGCCCTGGCAGCGACACGCGAGCGTCCGCGCTGAGATCGGCGTCGAGCTCCGATTCGGCACCCGCCAGGTAGTTGCGCAGCGCACGCGCAATCACGGTCTCAAGCGCCGGATCTTCGACTTCTGAGAGGTGTTCTGGAAGCTCCGCCGGCGTCGAGGCGGGCGGGCCGACGAGCGCCGGATAGCCCGCCAGCGCCAGCGCGCCGTCGCTCGCGCGCACGACGCCGACGGTCAGGTAGAGCAGGCCGCCCGTGTCGGTTTGGGCGGCGACCGTGTACACGTGCTCGCTTGACCCGAGAGCACGAGCCTGCACGACCTGCGTCCACTGCACCTGCTGCTCGCCGCTTTCCGGAGGCTGCAGACCCGCTTCCGTTTCCATCGAGGAGCCGAGGAACGGGGCGAGTGCAAGCCGGTGCGCTTCGGGGTCGCGCGAGCTCCATGTCAAATAGCGCCGCGCAAACAGCGCGGCAAACCCTTCGGCCCCGCGGTCGACGCTCGCGGAGCTCGGTGCCGACGCGTGTGCGACCGCAGGTCGGGGCGGATCGATCGCAAAGCGCGCGCTCGCGAGCAGGCCCGCAAGCGCCAGCCCCTGCAACAGATAGCGCGGCAGTTCGCGCGAAAGACGTATACGCCACATCGGCCACGCGGTGACAGTCACTGTGCTGTGGGAGGGAGAGCCTGTCATCCCGCTCACCGTTCGAAGCCGAACTCGCCGTCGGTGTGCGATTCGCTTTCCGACAAAGATTCGCCTGCTGGCAACAACGCCACATCGGCGACGACGGGCGACGGTCGCATACGCGACGCCAAAGGGGATACAGCAGAGGCACCGCTCCTCCCAGAACCTCCCGACGACACGACGGCGGAGATGCGCGCCGGCGGCGCTGGTATCGCCGACGCCGAGACCACGGGAGCGACGGTCGCCGTCCGCGTTCTCGAGCCTGGCCGCACCGGTGGCGCGGGCGTAGGGGGTCGGGGCGTTGCCGTCCACGCCGAACGACCACGGTCGCGGTGCACGGCGACGGGCGCCTGCGCCGCCTGGGAATGGTGCAGTAGCTGGGCGGCGACAATGGTCGCGGCGATCGCGGTGACGACCCCGAGCAGGCCGAGCGTGAGCAGCCGGACCACGCGCGGGCTGTGTGACAGCGCCTCCACCTGCTCGTACCCGCCGTCGGCCGACCTGTCTGCGCCGGCCGGAGGGCTTGCACCGGCCGGCTCACCCACGCCGGCAGCCGCACCTTCCCCGGAGAGATAGCTCTCCTCGTCATACACCCGATAAACCGAGCGTGGAGCTCGACGCCAGAGCGTCATACCTGCCTCCACGGGAGGCCGTCTTCAAGCACGCATGCGGCCGGGAGCAAGGATGGGGAGATATCCAGCTCCCGACCGCTCACGTGCTGGCCGATCGGGGATCTCGCTACGTGCCCCGAATGGGGTATCGATCCCCGATCGGTGGAAGCGCCGCGCGATCGTCTCGGCAACCGATCGGCGGTGTCCCAAGGGACGTGCCTATGTGAGGGGCGAGTGATTTTCATAGGTATGTCCCTGCTCTCTGATCCGACGAATATGAGTGAACGGGACAGTCAACCTCGCCGGCAAGCAACTGCGCCAGGCGCCTGCGAGCACGCTGGGCGACCTTGCGGTACTTCTCGGTCGACCAACCGTGCGTACGGCAGAACTCACCGCGCTCCATATCGCCCGTCAGCTGGCTTGCGAGAACGAGCCGCTGGTCGCGCGAGAGCTTCGCTGAGATCTCGCCGATGCGCCGCAGATCGTGGCGCAACATCGCAAGCCGCTCGACATCGGCGCGGGGGTCGGCAACCTGCACTTGGCAGCCCTCGCAATCTGCGATCGGAAGCGCCTCGGCCAGTGCCGCCTCGATCGGGCTGCGACCGCTGAGCGCACGGCGCCGATCGTGCACTCGCGAGAGCAGACGCTGCTCGAGAGCGTTTGCGATGTGAGCGTGGTTCGAGAACGCTTCACCGCGCTCGGCGCGTGTGAGCAGCTCGAGCGTCGCCTGGCTGTAGCAGTCTTCGAGGTCCTCGCGACCCAGGCGACGGCGATGGACAGCCAGCAGCATCTCCCTGCGTGAGCGAGCAACAAGCGCGACCGCCTGCACCGTGTCGAACGGGCCGAGATGTCGGCCGCCGCCATCAGCCGCAAGAGGCCCGGCTGGTCGTTTAACGCTCTCTTGTCGGGTAGACACGTAAGCATGTCGGTACAAGTGGCTCGCAGACCCCCCTCCCAACTCGTGCGCGCGTGGCTGAGCGCGGTCGACCGCTTTCAGCAGCGCAGCCCGCGACTTGGCTTCGTGGTGGCGGTGATCAAGCGCTACAGCGACGACCAGGGATCGCAGATGGGCGCGCTGATCGCCTACTACGGGTTTTTCTCGCTGTTCCCGCTACTGCTCGTGTTCGTGACCGTGCTCGGATTCGTGCTCGAAGGCGACCGCTCCACCCAGGAAAGCGTCCTGCACTCAACGCTCAGCCAGTTCCCGATCATCGGCAACCAGCTGCAGAGCAACGTGCACTCGCTGAAGGGCAGTGTGCCGGCGCTCGCGATCGGGCTCGTCGGCGCGACACTCGCGGGACTGGGCATAACGGGAGCCACCCAGAGCGCGTTCAACAAGGTGTGGGAGATCCCGCGAGCGCACCAGCTCAGCTTCATCGCCTGGCGCGTGCGCGGGCTCGGGATGCTGGTGGTGTTCGGGGTGCTGAGCATCGTCTCGACGGTCGTCGCGGGATATGTCACGGCCCAGACCGCGGGCATCGGGACCGTGCTCGGCGGCATAGTCGTGGCGCTGGCGGCGAACCTGCTGCTGTTCTTCACGGCCTTTCGACTGCTCACCTCAGAGGAGGTGGACACACGCGATCTGATCCTCGGGGTGATCGTCGCGGCGATTTTGTGGCAGTTGCTCCAGCACGTCGGCGGCTACTACGTCGAGCACGTGGTGCGCCACGCAAAGGAGACGTCCGGCCTATTCGCATTCGTGCTCGGCCTGCTCACGTGGCTGTATCTGGGCGGTCAGGTGACCGTGTTGGCGGCCGAGGCCAACGTGGTACGTGCGCGCCGGCTGTGGCCGCGCTCGCTGTTCTCCAAGGACGGATAAGAGTCCCAATGCCCTCGCGAGCCGCGGGCGTGGTCCCGTGGTACGCCGCTCTTGCGAGCCGCCGACGAGGCCTCGCGGGAGGCCCTTGAATTCTCCTCCACAAGAGCTATACTAACTAAACTTTCGTAAGCACATATGGAGCGTATACCGATGGCTTCAACACCACCCTCACCACCTTCACCCGGCGCACAGCCACCCGAGCAACAGCCAAAGCCCGTGCTGCGCCTGATCCCGCTCGATGACACCGTCGTGTTCCCAAGCATGGGCATCACGCTCACGATCGACGTGGGCGAGGACGAGCGTGTCGTGCTCGTCCCCCGCCATGAGAACGAGTTCCTGGAGGTCGGCACGATCGCCGAAGTCTCAGAGCAGCTGCGCCTGCCCGGCGGCGGCCACGCGGTCGCCCTCTCCGGCGAGCACCGCGCGCTGATCGGCGCCGCGCAGACCGGTCCCGAAGGCGAGCTGCGCGTCGAGGTCGACGAGCGCCCCGACGACCTACCTGTAGACAAGCGCACACGCGAGCTCGAGCGCGAATATCGCGCCGTGGTCGAGGAGATCCTCGAGCTGCGCGGCGACGACGGCCGCATCGCCGCGTTCCTGCGCGCGATCGTCGAGCCCGGGCCGCTGGCCGATTCTGCCGGCTACTCCCCCAACCTGACCTACGAGCAGAAGGTCGAGTTGCTGCGCACGCTCGGCGTGACCGATCGGCTCGAGCTGGCGGTCAAGCTACAGCGCGACAGCCTCGCCGAGCTGCAGGTGCGCAAGCGCATCCGCGAGGACGTGCAAGAGGGCGCCGACAAGCAGCAGCGCGAGTACTTCCTGCGCAAGCAGATGGAGTCGATCCGCAAGGAGCTCGACGAAGACGAGACGTCGATCGTCGAGGAGTACCGCACGAAGATCGAGGCCGCCGAGATGCCCGAGGAGGTCCAGGAGCAAGCGCTGAAGGAGCTGGGCCGCCTGGAGCGGATGGGCGAGCAGACCGGCGAGTCGAGCATGATCCGCACCTATCTGGATTGGCTGATCGCGGTGCCGTGGGGCAAGCGCTCTGAGGAGCACCTGGATCCCGTGGCAGCACGCGAGGTGCTCGACGCCGACCACGAGGGCCTGGAGGACGTCAAGGACCGCATCACCGAGTACCTGGCCGTGCGCAAGCTGCGCCAGGATCGCGGCATCGAGGCCGACCCCAAGTCAGGTGCGATCCTGACTCTGATCGGACCCCCGGGAACCGGCAAGACCTCGATCGGCGAGTCGATCGCCCGCGCGACCGGACGCGAGTTCGTGCGCATGTCGCTCGGCGGTGTGCGCGACGAGGCCGAGATCCGCGGGCACAGGCGCACCTACATCGGCGCCCTGCCGGGACGGTTGGTGCGCGCGTTGCGCGACGCCGGCACGATGAACCCCGTGATCCTGCTCGACGAGGTCGACAAGGTCGGCGCCGACTGGCGCGGAGACCCATCGGCCGCGCTCTTGGAGGTGCTCGACCCTGCTCAGAACCATTCCTTCCGCGACCACTACCTGGACGTGGAACTGGACCTGAGCCAGGTGATGTTCATCGCGACCGCGAACGTCGCCGACACGATCCCCGGACCGCTGCTCGATCGCATGGAGGTGATCCGCTTCGACGGGTACACCTCCGAGGAGAAGCTGGCGATCGCCAAGGGCTATCTGTGGCCGCGCCAGCGCGACCGCAACGGCCTGCGCGAGGACGAGGTGAGCGTCTCCGATGAGGTGCTGCGCACGATCGTCGCCGAGTACACGCGTGAGGCCGGCGTACGTAACCTCGAGCGCGAGCTCGGCACGGTGCTGCGCAAGACCGCCACCCGGATCGCCTCGGGCGAGGTGGAGCCCCCCACGGAGATAACCCTGGAGACCGTACGCGACGCGCTGGGACGCCAGAAGTTCTTCCAGGAGTCGGCAGCTCGTACAGCCACCCCAGGCGTTGCCACGGGCCTTGCGGTCACCGGCACCGGCGGCGACGTGCTGTTCGTGGAGGCAACCGCGATGAAGGGCAGCGGCTCCGCCGGCAACGGACTGGTGCTCACCGGCCAGCTCGGCGACGTGATGAAGGAGTCGGCGCGGATCGCCCTCTCCTACGTGCGCGGTCACGCCGAGGACCTCGGCATCGACCCGGCGGCGTTCGAGAACAGCGAGTTCCACGTGCACGTGCCTGCCGGCGCGATCCCGAAGGACGGCCCCAGCGCCGGCGTGACAATGGTCACTGCGCTCGCCTCGCTGCTCTCAGAGCGCCCGGTCAAGCACACGGTCGGGATGACCGGCGAGGTCACGCTGCAGGGCCGCGTGCTACCGATCGGCGGCCTCAAGCAGAAGGTGCTCGCCGCCCACGCCGCCGGGCTCACCGACGTGATCCTGCCGGAGCGCAACCGTGGAGATCTCGACGACATCCCCGAGGAGGTTCGCGAGCAGATGAGCTTCCACCCGGTGATGAGCGTGCAGGAAGTGCTCGACCTTGCGCTGGAGCCGGCGCCAAAGGTCGCACAGGTCTCCTGAGCGGGGTCGGTTCGATGTCCGCACGCAGCTCACGCCGATGCCAGCCAGTGCCTCTGGAGGTCCGCCAGGCGGCGGACCTCCTGGAGCGCCGCTGGCAGCTTTCGATCATCTACGCGGCGCTGACGGGGGCACTTCGCTTCAACGAATTCGCCGAGGCGATCGCCGGCATCTCCCCGCGGATGCTCTCCGAGCGCCTGCGCGATCTGGAGGGCGCCGGGTTGATCGAGCGGACCGTGCTGCCCACGAGCCCGCCGACAGTGGAGTACCGACTTACGCCCCGGGGGCGAAGGTTGGCGCCGGTGATCGAGGCGATGCGGGCCTACGCCGAGGGCATCGGCTAGCGCAACTCAGGGGGCTCCTCATCACCGCACGTAGAACGATGGGCACGAACCCGCGGGCACGAGCTTCCGCTACCCCTCGTCGGCTGTGACGGTAGCGCCGGCCAGCGGGAGGTCCCCCTCATGGCAACCGGCGGCATCCAGCGCCGCTCCGACGAGCTGTCCTCCCTCGCACTCCTCGGCGCTCACGGCACGCCCAGGATTGCGCACACCGACAGCGCCCGCAAAGCCCCCCGCCGCGACGAGCAGCGCGGCGATCCCGAGACCGAGGTGAAAGCTTTTCAGCGATGCGTCGTCGGCCGCGAGCGTGATCGCGCTCGCCTGAGCTCGCGGCAAGCCCGCGGTGGAGGGACGACCGAGCGGAAGTCGCTTGGCTTCGGCGACCGCGGCTTTCGCGGGCGGCCCCAATGGGCGGCCGGCCAAGTTGCTGTCCAAGCCCGATACAAAGGACGCCGCGACCGCCGCGCCAACCGCGGCGGTGCCAAGCAGGCCGGCGACGCGAGCGACGGCGTTGTTGACCGCGGAGGCGATTCCGGCCTGGCCGGTCTCGACGCCGGCGAGCACCGCCGCGGTCAAAGGGGCGACGGTCATCGACAGGCCGAGTGAGAACACAAGAATTCCTGGGAGCACGTCGGTGAGGTAGTCGACGTGCACTCCGATGCGCTGAAATAGCAGCAGTCCGCACGCGGCCACCAGCGGTCCCGCCCCCATGAACAGGCGCGGGCCATAGCGATCCGCCAGCGCGCCGAAGCGCTTGGAGAGCGCGAACATCACAACCGTGGCGGGGAGCGTGGCCAGACCGGCTTGCAGCGGCGTGTAGCCGCCGATCTGCTGCAGGAAGATGGTGAGGAAGAAGAACAGGATCGCCAGACCCGCATACATCGCAAGCGTCTCGATGTTCCCGGCCGAGAAGTTGCGCCGGAGAAAGAGCGCCAGCGGCAGCATCGGATCGCGCGTGCGCGCCTCGTGCACGACGAAGCACACGAGCAGCGCCACGCCGGCGATGAACGGGAAGATCACGCCCGGGCTCCCCCAGCCCAGGCGCGGCTGCTCGATCAGCGCGAACACCGGTCCACCGAGACCCAGCGCGCAGAGCAGACCGCCGAGGAAGTCGACCGTTCGGGCGCGCTCGCGTCGGGGCTCGGCCTTCGGGATGACCAGCAGGATCAACGCCACGCAGACGACCACGAACGGCAGGTTGATGAGGAAGATCACACGCCACGAGGAGATCTGCAACAGCTCGCCCCCGGCGAGCGGCCCGAGCACCGTGGCGATCCCTCCCCAGGCGGTCCAGCTGCCGATCGCGGGACCGCGCTCGGACTCGCGGAAGGTCGCGACGATCACCGCCAGCGCGCTTGGGGTGAGCAGCGCGCCGGCCACCCCCTGCAGCGCTCGCGCGGCGATCAAAGCTCCGATCGAGGGCGCGAGCGCGCACAGCAGCGAGGCGACGCCGAAACCGCCGACGCCGAGCGCGAAGATCCGCCGCTCGCCGTAGAGATCGCCAAGCGAGCCCCCGATCAAGATCAGCGAGCCGAGCGTGAGCAGGTAGGCGTTCACGACCCACTGTTGAGCCGCGAGACCGCCGCCGAGCTCGCGCTGGATCGTCGGCAGGGCGACATTCACGACCGTGCCGTCGAGTAGCGCTATGCCCGAGCCGAGAATGCAGGCGACGAGGGTCAGCTGCTTCCTCGAAGCGTCGCTACGGAGGACCATCAGACCACGGTAGCCCTCCTGGTGGCGCGCTGTCCCGCGGCACACCGAGCAGGATCAAGGGGCCGGAGACCGAACACCGGGGATAGCCGTCGCGCAGCACGGGCAACGCAAACGAGCGCCCGCAACGACGGTCTCGCATTCAACGGGAGGGTCGAATGTCCACTGAGAAGATCAAGCCGAGCGAGATCATCGGGTCTGCGCTTGAGATATACCGCGAACAGGCGAGCGTGCTGCTCCCCGCCGCGATTGCCATATTCGCGATCGTCGCTGTGGCGAGGCTGATATTCACAGGCGGCGCCGCGGGGCTCGTCTCACTCGTGGCGCTCGTGATAGCGACCTTTTATCAGGGGATGGTTGTGGAACTCGTGCGAGACGTGCAGGACGGGCGTCGCGACAGCTCCGCGGGCCAGCTGTTTCGCGGAGTGGCTCCCGTGGTGCTACCGCTGATCGGGCTCTCGATCCTGTTGGGGATCGGCGTGACGATCGGCTTCATCCTGATCATCGTGCCCGGCCTGTATCTCATTACGATCTGGGCGGTGGCCGCGCCCTCGCTCGTGGTCGAGCGTCGAGGCGTGTTCGCCGCGTTCGGGCGCAGCCGAGAGCTCGTTCGCGGCCACGGTTGGCAGGTGTTCGGCGTGATCCTCGTCGTCATCGGGCTGAGCATCGTGGTGGGGATCGTCGTCGCCGTGCTCGCCTCGGGTCTTGGCACCGTGGGCATCGCGATCGTGCAGTGGATCCTCGACATCCTGCTCGCGCCGTTCACCGGCCTGATAGGCGCGGTGCTCTACTTCTCGCTACTCCGCCTCCACGGGGAGCCCACGGTGACAGGCGAGGCGCCGGCCGACCCGACGCCGAGCCCGCTTGGCTAGGTGACCTCCCCGGGCACGTCAGTCACCTAGACCGCGTCCGGTAAGGCCCAGGCGGCCTTGCCTTCGCGCTCGGTCTTGACGACGGCTTCCTCTGCGACCAGCTTGCGCAGATTGTTGTTGATGCTCGGTCCGCTCATCGCCGTCACCACCGCCAGCTCGCTGACGGTGTGCGATCCATGATCCAAGGCGGCGAGGATCGTCTCGCGCGCGACCCCGCGGACGGCTCGCTCGGACTTGTCCTCGACAGCGGGCTTCGCGACCTTGCGCTTCGCGGTCGCGACCTTGGCCGGGCCAGACGCGGCCCGCTCGATGACGCTGGCGGCCGAGCCGCGACGAGGCGCGCCAAGGCGCGCCTGGCCCCGAGCGGGCTTGCCCGGTAGGGACGGCTCCGCCGCAACCGACTCCGGCACCAGCTCCGAGCCGGCCTCGGCCGCCGCCGCCTCCTCCAGCGCCTGGATGCCTCCAAGCAATCGCTCCCGCTCAGCCAGCAGTGGGCGCAGCTCGCCCAAGCGCTCGTCGATTTCGCGGCGAATCGTGCTCAACAGATCAGGGGCCATGCTTGTCCTTCCAGAGTCAGGTTGTTCTCGGGGCTCATATTCTCGCAGTCGGCGAGACCCGCGATCGCTGCCCCCTCCGCTAACCGACTCCGGCCATGTGGCGCCCGACCTCGGTGCTCGTCACGCGATGTCCCAGTAGACGCACTGAGGGCCCGCACCAGGCGGGCCCTCAGTCTCATGACACTAGCGAGTCCTACTACTTCTTCTTCTTGCTTTTGCCCTTCTTGCTCTGTTTGCCTTTCTTACCTTTCTTGCCTTTCTTCTTGCTGTGCTTGGCAATCAGCGCCTTGTGGCCTTTGCCGGCGCTTGCCGTGGTGGCGACCGTATTGCTCAGACCAACCGTGCCCGCAACCGGCGTGTAGAGCAGCGGTGGGGCACCGCTGCTGACTACGGCCGCCGGCGCGACTGCCGTTTTGGACAGTTTTTCTATTTCTTCGGTCAGTTTTTCTATTTCTTCTTTGTGCGTCTTTGCTTCGGCTGCTGCCTGTTCTTCGTTGGACTTCTTTTCGGCAGCTTTTTGACTATTGGATTCTTCTTCCGTGATTTTTTCCGCAGTGACTTCTTCTTCGCGGACCTTCTGTTTAGCCGCTTCTTCCGTCGCTCGGGCTTCGTTTTTAGCCGTTTCTTCTTCTTTGTCTTTCTTTTCAGCGGCTTCCTTTGATTCTTCTGTTTTCTTCTTTTCTTCTGTTTTCTTTGTTTCTTCAGCGGCCTTTTCTTCAGCCTTCTTCTTTTCTTCGGCTTCCTTGACACCCGCTGGATTCGTCGAGAAATCGATCGAATTGTCGCGCGTGATGCCCTCGTTGACGAAGAGGCTGGTCAGATCCACCGAGGAGAACGAGCTGTTCTGCAGCTCGATCGCCGCCAAGCCCTGCGAGTTTGTGGTCTCGCAGAACTCGCCTTCGGAGGGGATCGGCGAGGGCACCACCGTGGTGCCACCCAGGTTGACCGTCTTGCCTGGTTCGCCTTCCAGCACACCGTTCGTGTCTGTGACGCTTCCGGTGAACTGGAGCACTCCGCTTTCCTGCTGTGCGTGGAAGCACACCGTCTCATCCACGAAGGGATACCCATCGATGTCCTGGGCCTTGGCTACAACGATGCGTACGTTCTGATCCGCCGTATTAGTGCCCTTCGGGAACTCGTAGATTTCCTTTAGCCATAAGGAGCTAACCGTCTTGACTATCGGTTCTGAGGTGAGCGCCGGGTAATCGACTGGCTCATACGGGTACACAGCCCTCGCTGTGATCGACGAGTGGCCGATTTCCTTTTCATAGAGCGATTCGAGATCGCATCCGCCATTGGCGTCGGATGTGATCGACGGGATGTGGTTCAGATAGAACCCATCACCCGGCGTGTACAGTCACATACGCCTCGCCGCGCTCGTCTGTGTAGAACGTCTCGGTCCGCGGACCGCTCGGGGTCTGGTAGTCGTCTTCCGACGTCGCTTCAGTCGACAGCCCAGGCGCCCGTTGCAGGCATCCCGTCGGAGACGAGGACCTGTAGTTGGTGGTGAGAACCGAGTTCCAGAACGTGTACGGATTTGGGTGTTCGTTCAAGAACCCTGGGAAGTCGCCACCGGGGCTCGGTCCGGTGATACCAGACGCCTCGTTCACGGGACGATCGGTGGCCGGGATGTACTCGCCGTAGTACGGGTTGTACAGATTGCCTTCCTCTTCCGCGTTGCCCGTGAAGTCGTGACTGTAGACCTGGGCCTTACTGGCACCCGAGATCTGACCCACACCGCCCAGGTCTTCCCCGCCTTCGTTCGCGGCGATGTTCACGTCGACACGCATAGCCGGCATCGGCGCATCGTCAGCGTTGAGCCTGCCATCGCTGAGCAGCGTCGCGTCAGCCGCCTGCGGGTCGAAGGGCCCGACGGTCGCCGTTTCACCTGAGGTGAAGCTGGAGAACGCGGGTCGGGAGAACAGGTCGTGCAGCGGGTCGTTCGTCGCGGAGCCGGCGTTTGATGTCGTGGCTTCGCTCGGCGTGCCGTGGATATCCCACAGCATTGGGTTGGTACCTGGCGGTTCTGTTTCTTCTGAGCTGCTTGCCAGCGTTTCGGCAAGGAGTCGTCCAGTCGCTTGGTAGCGTGTATTACGACTTGGTAAGGATGTTGGACAGCGGCGATCTTCTTCTACGACCGGGAAGCTACCGGTGACCTTGATCTGGACCAGGCCCTTGTCTTCATTGGTGGCCGTCTGCGGGTTGAACGGCGAGGGCATGAATTTGCCATCGCCAGTCGGATCGCCCAGGAATTTGCTCAGTTGACGTCCGCTGCCATTCGCCTGCGACTGGAATGTATTGTCTCCAGCGCTACCGTCGGCGTTGACGTTGCCGGAGAGACCGGCCTCGGCCAGCGTCGGCTTGTTGACCGTCAGCCAGATCACCAGGAACTGGTGCGAGAACACGATGGCTCCCGTTTCCTCGCTGCGGACGTCGACCCTGATCCGAGTCAAGCCAGGATTCAGCGACTTGTAGTCGGTCGCCACACAGCCCTCTTGTTCATCGCTATCGCCGATCGCGATGTTCAGGCTCAGAGGACCTGAAGAATGCAGCCGGCCCTGGGTCGAATATCTGGCCGATGCTGCTCCCCGATTCTCCGTCGGGCGTCGGGGGCTGGAACTGGTAGCCAGACCAGTCCTCGACTTGATAATTGGCGACCTGGGCTTCGTCACCATAGCCGGTGGTTATGGACGGGTCGCACACCACCAGGCGCACGTGCTCGCCCACCCACGCCACATAGGGAATGTTCGCACTCTGAGGGCCGTCGGATCCGGGCCCGGGATTTGGTGCGGCAAAGGCGCCTGTGGCAAGTAGACACAGAGCCAATACCGCAGCTGCTACCGCGGAAGCTAGTCCAGCGATCATTTTTTTGTTCTGCTGTGGTCGCATTTGTGTGCGGCCTCCTCCTTGAATGAGTGGACTAGAAGTCCGTTTCCATTGACATCGCAGGTGTGACATCAAACCCACAACGGGAATATCGGGGCGGGATATTATGCGCATTGTCCGCCCTCCACAATCGTTATGTCGGGTAGTCTTTAACCAGGGCAAACAGGTAGGTGAGTCCCCACCCAAAATGCCGGTCCAGCCCGCGATGTGTTGGTGCTAAAGCCGAAAACTCTGTCTGAGCACGGAGTTCGGCAACTCACTGGGAGGTGGCACAACGACGCTTCTCGTCAGCTGACTATCTGACATGTTCGGGGCATTACCCCGATCTACCTGCTTCTAACTCCCCGCCCGTGTCGCCTCCACGCGATTGTGCACGCCCAGCCTCGAGTAGATCATGCGCAGATGGAACTTGACGGTGTTGGGAGAGATCACGAGATGCTTGGCGACTTCCTCGTTGCTCATCCCCGCGGTGACAAGATCCAGGACTTCGCGCTCGCGCACGCTCAACGCGGCATGCGATGCGCCAGGTTCTGGCTCGAGTGAGGCTGCCTGCCAGCCGACGGGCATCACCGCACGTCCGGCCAGCACATGACGAAGTGCCAGGACCACCTCCTCGACGCTCTCTGACTTCAGAACGACGCCGTCAAGATGCCCATCGATCGCACAGCGAACGATCGCCGGCGTGGCCGCCTCGCAGAGCAGCAGGATCTTCATCTTGGGATACGCGCATCTGATCTCGGCCACTTCCTCCAGGTCGGCCATCTGCTCATCGGCGTCAACGATTGCCGCCCTCAATCCTTGCCGACCTGTGCGCAGCATTGAGCCCAGCTCGCCGACAGTCGCATAAACACCGACCACATAGTTCCCGCTCTTCGTGAGAATCCAAGCGAGA
Organism: uncultured Solirubrobacterales bacterium; assembly: GCA_963831725.1. Classification (GTDB taxonomy): domain Bacteria; phylum Actinomycetota; class Thermoleophilia; order Solirubrobacterales; family Solirubrobacteraceae; genus Palsa-744. The sequence continues at coordinate 329,393 of CAWHRF010000004.1, read as the reverse complement.
GCCTCTGTCGCGAGCGCTTCAACTACACCGACGATCGCGATTCTGGAGTCAGTCGCCCTCACCGATGATCTGCGCGTACTGATTTGCCGCTTGGACACGATTTCGCACTTCCAGTCGTGAGTAGAGAGCCTGGACATGAAACTTGATCGTGTTTGGGCTGAGCTGAAGCTCAGCTGGCGATCTCCTCATTGCGCCGGCCCTGTGCGATGAGTGCGAGTATCTGACGGTGACGCGGACTCAGACTGAGTCGCTGCCCCAGGGGCACAGCGACCGCTCGCTGCCAACCGGCGGGCATCACAGTGCGGCCGGTGGCCATGTACTGGATTGCCGCCATCACGTCTTCGGTCGAGAAGCTCTTTAGAATGACGCCGCTCACTCGATGCTCGATCGCGCAGCTGACCACTTCCTCGCACATCTCTCGACAGAGCATCACGATCCCGGATTTCACGTGAGCACTGAGCGTCGCCACGGCGTTATGACAACTTCCGTCACAGTCGAGCAGGAGAACGGCCGGCAACTTCTCCATGTCAACCGCCAAGAAATTGGCTACGGACTCGAAGGTCCCCAACACATCCGCTCCATCCTGGGCGGCGAGCAGACGCGCGGTGGAGTCCCGCGGCAGACGCTGCCCACCTATCAGGACAAGTGTGATTTCCGGACTGGAACGAGCAAAGGGCGACCCGGAACTTGGCAAGCCGGCCCACTCCGTTGGCATCTTCGCGGGGCGCCGACTGAACGGCGGGGGCTTTGTCGTGACAGAGCCGACTCGACGCAACTTGTTTGTCTCCGACAACATATTCAATTCCTGGGATACGTTGAGCCATTCGAATTCTACCGATTAAGAGCCGGCTGGCCTCACGTGGTCAGCGGCAGACTAAAGGGCTTTAGTCAAAAGCGCAAGTCCTGGACACTTGTTCTAGTCAGAGGATTTGGTCTAGTTCGAACTATTCGCTGACTCCCTCCCACCCGTCAGCCCCTCCATCGCCCCGCGCGGACGGTATTTGAGCAAGAGGCAGTCGAGTGGATCAGAGGGCCGCGGCTTTGGCCAGCAGTCCTGCACGCCCGCGTATGGATTGGACGGCAACGGTGAGCGTGTCGACGTCATAGGCGCCGTGATGACGGCGTCCGTTGATGAAGAAGGTTGGGGTCCCGGAGACTCCGCTCGCGTCGGCGCTCGCGACGTCTTCGGCTACACGCGCGGCGTGATCGTGGTGGCGCAGCTCGTCCCAGAAACGCTCGACGTCGAGTCCCAGCTCCTGCGCATGGTCGCGCAGCTCGGGAGGAGTCGATGGCTCCTGCTGGGCGAGCAGCACGTCATAGAGCTCCCAGAACTTGCCTTGCCCGGCGGCTGCCTCAGCCGCTTCGGCGGTGAACTGCGCACTGGTGTGGACATCGTTGAGCGGGAGGTGACGCCAGACGTAGCGCAGGTCATCGCCGAACGACGCCAGCAACTCGCGCACGACGGCCTCCGCCTGCCCGCAATAGGAGCACTCGAAGTCGCCGTACTCGACCAGCGTGACGAGGGCATCGTCAGATCCGCGGATATGGTCGCGAGCCGGATCCACGTCGTCGGAAAGATCGAGAATGTCCGCGGCTGTGCCGACGATCTGACGAGCCCGAACCTGCCCTGGCAGTCGTCTGACCACGGCGAACACGCACCACGCGACCAGCGGCGCCACGATCGCGGAGGCGAGCACTCCGAGCTTTGCCTCCTTCAGGTGCTCGCCGCCGAACGCGAGACTCGATATCAGCAGCGACACGGTGAAGCCGATGCCGGCGACCGCCCCGCCCCCGGCGAGTATCGGCCAGCTCAGCGTCGGACGCGCACCGTGCAAACGCGGTCGAGAAGCCAGCCAGGAGGCGCCAAAGATGCCCAGCGGCTTGCCGAGCACATAGCCGAGCGCTATTCCGAGCGTTATCGGCGAAGTGACGGCTTTCCCGAGCAGGCCGCCGGTCACGTGAATGCCCGCGTTGGCGAGCGCAAAAAGTGGCACGACCACGTAGCTGGTCCAGGGATGCAGTCCGTACTGCAATCGCTCATTTGGGGAGATCGCCGCGAGAACACCCAGCTGGGCGGAGCGTGCCAGCTCCGGGGTGGGCTGCTCGCGGAAGGAGCGCGTGAGCTCGGTGGCTCGCTCCAGATCCTCGCGCGAGGGCGGATAGGCGCTCGTCACCAGGCCGATCGCAAGGCCGGTGATCACCGGATCGATGCCCGACTTGAACATCGCGACCCACAGCGCCACTCCGACCGCGACCGAGAGCTGGCGCCGCCAGGCGGGTAGGTAGCGGAGCCCGATGAGAAGCACGAACAGGCCGATCGCGATCGTGAGCGCGAGGATCGACACGTGGGTGGTGTAGGCGACGGCGATCACCATCAGCGCACCGAGATCGTCCACGACGGCCAGCGTGAGCAGGAACACCCGCAGCCGCGTGGCGCCGCGCGGAGTCAGCAGCGCCAGCGCCCCCAGTGCGAAGGCGGTGTCGGTTGACATCGCGGCGCCCCAGCCGTGGGCTCCTGGACCGCCGGCGTTGAACGCAAGGTAGATCGCGATCGGCACCGTCATCCCGCCGAGCGCCGCGAACACCGGGATCGCGAGGCGGCGACGCTCTCGCAGCTCGCCCATGTCAAGCTCGCGCTTGGCCTCCAGACCGACCACCAGGAAGAAGAACGTCATCAGCCCCTGGTTCACCCAGTGACGCAGATCGGCCGCGATCCCGCCGCTTCCGATCGTGATCGACAGCTTCGTGGTCCACAGCGATTCGTAACTGCCAGACCACGGGGAGTTCGCCCACAGCAGCGCCGTGAACACCGCCGCCAGCAGCACGATCGCGCCGCCGGTCTCGGTGCCGAGGAAGTCGCGCACGGGTGCGCCCAGGTTCCGCGCCCAGGCTGTGCGACCGCTGTAGGTGCTGGCTTGAGCGTCGGCCATACCCGACGATTATCGCGAGGTGCGCAATGGTTGGCAGACGCCGCACCGACCGCTGGGCTCATTGACGCCGAGACTTCGAGTCGATCTGTTCCGCCCGGCACATGTGCCGGGCGGCCGGACCGTACATGTACGGTCCGGGACAGCGCCGCATGCGGCGCTGTCTTCCCCAAGTATTTGAATGGGAACGACTACAGCACTCGACGCGCCCAGGCGAAGCTTTCCGCGAGCCATCCGGAGGTGAGGGGCAGCACGTAGACCCCCTGGCCGGAGGAGTGGATCGCCCACTGCCCGCTCAGCGCGATCCCCTCGTGAATCACGTTTGACTCGGTTGCGTTCGCGTCAAAGCTTGCCGAGCCGAAGAACAAGAGATCGCCCGGTTGCACGTCTTCCAGGTGAATGCGACTGCTCTTGGGGATTTCGCCCGCCTGCTGAGCCGCGGTACGACCGAGGATGCTCTTGCCCCAGGGCAGCCCGGAGAGCTTGTAGACACGCCAGGCAAAGCCCGAGCAGTCATAGCCCCCGTGTTCCAGTCCATCCGCGGTGTTGTCGGTCGTTCCACCCCACACGTAGGGCATCCCGATCTTCGACACCGCGATTCGCAACACCTCGCGCTGGGCGCTGGTGTACTGCGGCAGAGCGAAGGTCGAGAGCGTTTCGCGCGCCGCCGAGAGCACCCAGCTTTCGAGTCCGAGCACCACCGCAAAGGAGTGCGCGGCTTCGGCGCGCGTGATCGCATTCCACGGGTACAGCTCGAGCGAGTCTTCGCCCGCGGGATGGTTGTAGCGCAGGCCCAAGTAGCGCGCGACCACCTCGCTGCCGAAATAGCTTGGCGGGGAGAGCCCCGCGCCCGCGGCCACCTGCTGGACGTGTTCGGCGACTTCTCCGAGCCCGAGCTGGTCCACGAGCAGCGCATCGAAGCGCACCAGTGCGATCGGCGCGTTGGCGTCGAAGACGATCGGCGCAACCCCCTCGCGCGTTGCGATCGCCGCCAACGCGGCGCTCTCGGCCTGAGCCGTGATGTCGCCAGCTCCACCGAACCCGCCGCCTTCCACTTCGGACATCAGCCCGTTGCTCACGACCAGGCTCTGTTCCGAACTGTCCCAGTTGGCCGCGGTCAGCTTCTTGCTTGTCGCCGCCCCGGCCACCGAGCCGACGCTCAGCAGGGCGACGGCACACGTCAGCAGCAATGCGCAGAACGAGAAGGGGCGAGCACGCGACGCGATGCCAGTCACTCGCAGCGTATCGACGGCGATAGTGGCTGCTTTAGCCTCGCGACGGCACGGTAGCCACAAACACATTCAACGCCGTGCGGTTAGACACGAGCGGAGGCTATCGGGAGAAAATGGTGTGTCAGCTCGGTTGCTGGGGGTTCTCGGGGTCGTGAGCGGTCTGCTCAAGGGCGCTCGGCGCCGGTGGAGCGTCGGGAACGGGAACGGCAACAACTTCGAGGCCGTCGATGCCGTTGAAGTCCGCCGGGTTGCAGGTGTAGACCGGCAGGTCGTTGGCTACGGCCGTGGCGGCGATCATCGCGTCGTAGGTTCGCGCGGTGGTCTTGCGACCGGCGCGCCGCAATGAGGCGGCCACGCTACCGAAGGCCCGAGCGGCATCCGCATCGAAGGGGAGCGGCTCGAAATCTGCCTCGGCCTGCTGGAGTTGTGTTTGACGGGCGACACGTTCGCACTCCTCCTTGGCGACCAGTGGACCGACAGAAAGCTCGGCAAGCGTCACGGCCGTGATGAGCGGTTCGGCGGGGAGCGTCTTTGCGTCCGCGAGCCTCTCAAGAAGGATGACCGTCGATGTGTCGAGTATGCCGCGCGGATGCGGCGACTTCTCACTCACAGTCTCGAGTCCAGCAGCCGGTCAACATCTTCACGAAACACCACGGGGTCCACGGACGGCAGCCGCCGCCAGCGACTCAATAGAGCCTCCGCCGACAGTCCGCGAGGCGATATCGCCCGCAGCTCGGCAACAGCCTTGCCCGACCGTGTGATCGTGATCTGCTCTCCACGCGCAGCGCGATCCACCACATCGCCGCCGTGGTTACGCAAATCTCGGATGCTGACCTCAGCCATATGACCCGATTGTATCACGCGTGATACAGCAGTTCGGAGGGAACGCCGACAGAGTCGACGTCGAAAAATCAGTCGGGGCGGCGGGATTTGAACCCACGACCCCCTGCTCCCAAAGCAGGTGCGCTACCAGGCTGCGCCACGCCCCGATGGGCCGCATTCTACTCGCGTTCTGGCGCGTCCCTATGTTGGCACCGCCCCACCCCTACTGCTAGCCTCCGCGCCGCCATGGCCGACATCCAACCCCTGCGCGCACTTCACTACGACCAATCGCTGGTCGGCCCCCTGTCCGAGGTGACCTCCCCGCCCTACGACGTGATCGACGCAAAGCAGCGCGAAGAGCTGCTGGAGCGCTCGCCGTTCAACGTGGTGGCGGTGGATCTCCCGAAAGGGGAGCCGGATCCATACGCGGCCTCAGGCGAGCTGTGGGAGGCGTGGCAGCTACGGGGAGCGGTGGTGCGCGATCCCGAGCCTGCGCTGTGGACGCACACGCAGACCTACACCGGACCAGACGGCCAGACGCGCACCCGCAACGGCTTCTTCTGTCGAGTTCGCATCGAGGGCTACGGTCCCGGCCGCGTACGCCCTCACGAGCGCACACATCCAGGGCCCAAGGAGGATCGCCTACGTCTGATGCACGCGACCAGAGCGAACCTGTCGCCGATCTTCTCGCTGTTCTCCGACCCCACGAATGCGGCCTGGAATGCGCTCGAGCCGACGACCCGAGATGCCCCGTGGGGCGAGGTCACAGACGCATACGGCACTGTCCACCGCATATGGCGCGTCTCAGACCCGGACACGATCGCCGCTGTGCAGGCGGCCACGCGGGATGTCGAGCTGTTGATCGCCGACGGGCACCATCGCTATGAGACGGCCAACACCTACGCGCAGGAGCTCGGCGGTGAGGGCGAGCACCGCTACATGCTGATGTGTCTGGTGGCGCTGGAGGACCCCGGCCTGACCGTGTTCCCCACCCACCGCCTCGTGCGCGGCCTCGATCGCGAGCGCCAGGAGGCCCTGAGAGAAGCGTTGCGCCGCGACTTCGAGATCGCGGAGGTGCCACTCGATCGGCTCGCGCCAGAGCCCGGAGGTGGGCCCTTGCAGCTCGGATACATCGACGCCCACCACCAGCAGCCCTACCGGCTGACGCTCAAGGACCAGGCAATCGCCGACGCGGCGCTGCCGGGCTTCTCAGCGGCCTATCGCAGCCTCGACACCGGGGTGCTCGAGGCGCTGCTGCTCAAGGGAGCGCTGGGTCTGTCCGACGAGGACATATCGCACTTCAACGGTTTGTTCTACGCACGCAGCACGCAGGAGGCGGTGGAGATGGTCCGCTCGAGCGAGTACGACGCGGCGTTCCTCATGCGCCCGACACCGGTCGCTCGGGTGCGCGACGTGGCGGCCAGCGGCGAGAACATGCCACCCAAGTCGACGTTTTTCTACCCGAAGCTGCTCACGGGCCTGCTGTTCAACCCCCTTTCGTAGCTCAATGCCGTCGATACCATGGAAGGAGAGGGTGCTGTGACAACCCAATCGGAAGGTGTTGCAGTGATGAAGGCCAGCGTTAGACGCAAGGATTCGGCGTTCAAACACACCGTGCAGGTGCGCGATCACCAGCTGATCGTGGACGAGCCGCTGGAGTCCGGTGGCGACGATGACGGACCCGACCCGCAGGAGCTGCTGGCGGTGAGCCTGGCGTCGTGCACGGCGATCACGATGGAGATGTACGCGGCGCGCAAGGGCTGGGACATAGGGAAGGTCGAGGTCGATGTCCAATACACCCCCGCCGAGCGCGGTTGCCCGACCAAGTTCGACGTGGTGTTGCGTCTACCCGAGGAGCTTCCCGAGGAGCAGGTCGAGCGCTTGCAGGTGATCGCCGCGAAGTGTCCGGTGCACCGCACGCTCGACGGTGAGGTCATGTTTCAGGAGCGTGTCGAGCGCACCCACGCAGTCGTCTGAGCGTGTCGCTCGCGGATGCGCTCGGCGCGGTACTGCTGGACGTCGGGTCTCACGAGGAGCCGCAGGCCGACGAGCAGGTGCCGGCGGCCGTGCTCGTGGCGCTGTATGAGGGCGCGGATGAGGAGTTGCACGTGGTATTGACCAAGCGGCGCGCCGACCTGCGCCGTCATGCCGGGGAGATCTCCTTCCCGGGTGGACGACGCGATCCCGAGGACGGCACGCTTGCCGACACCGCGCTACGCGAGGCTGAGGAGGAGATCGGTCTGACGCGCGCGCAGGTGCGCCTGGTGGGGACATTGGAGCGCACCTCCACGTTTGTGACCAACTACGCGATCCACCCGTTCGTGGGCGTGATCGACAGGCAGCGGACATGGCGAGCGTCGGCGCGCGAGGTCGAGCAGGTGATCGAGCCCTCGTTGCGCGAGGTCCTCGCTGGACGCACCCGCACACAGATCGAGCGCCGTGGGTTTCGGTTCGAGACCGACGCGTACGCGTTCGACGGTCAGCTCGTGTGGGGCGCCACCGCACGCATCCTCGAGGACCTGCTAATGCGGGTCAAGCCGCTGCTCAGCTCCCGCCCCGTTCGGTAGCGCGGCCTTCCAAGAGCGCGCCCAACGCCGAGCGTGCCTGCGCCAGCCACGCGTCGATGTCGAGTGGATCGGTCGTGAGGATCGCCACAGGGATCGAGTTGCGCGCCGCTGTCTCTGACACCAACCGCTCCGAGTCGCCCGCCTGATACACAAAGCCACGCATCGAGCTGTCCACCGAGCGGAGCAGAAAACGCTCGGGCGAGGAGCCGTCCAGCCAGCAGACGATCGCGACGTGCTCGAGCGCTCCGCGGTCGGTGTGCGCGACGGCGCTCACCACATGGCCTTCCTGCTCCAGTACGTCGGCAAGCGCCGATGCATTGGGCCCGTGCCCGACGATCAGGAATCTCGCCACGCGCCAATCCTAGGAGAACAGTGGGCGCCGCGGCCGGTGGGGACCGCGGCGCCCTGTCGAGGAGACCGGCATAGTCGATCGCACTACGAGGCATGCGCGGGGCGCCGCGGGAGAGGTTGGGTAACGACGCCCTGGTGAACCCCTATGTGCGATCTTGCTCAGTCACTCACGCTCTTGGCTTGCTCGTCACCTTTCAGGTGGAGAACCGTCCCCTCCACCGTCTTGTCAGCAAGAGAACACAACGTATGTAAACACAAGTGCGGGGATATGTCAAGCCCGGTCTCTTTGTTTCTCTGCGGCGGCGACACCGCGCGACGGAGCAGCCCTCCACGACGCTCCTTCGAACCCGGCCGACCAACCGTCCCAACCCTCCATCGACCAAGCTCCAATACCATCCGAACCGATGCCCGAGCAATACGCCAGCGACGACGTGGTGACGATGGAGAAGATCGTGGCGCTGTGCAAGCGCCGCGGCTTCATCTTCCCCTCCTCGGAGATCTACGGCGGCGTCGGCTCGACCTATGACTTCGGCCACTACGGGGTGCTGCTGAAGGGCAACGTCAAGAGCGAGTGGTGGCGCGCGATGGTGGGCCGGCGCGATGACATCGTGGCGCTCGACTCGGCGATCCTGCAGCATCCGCGCGTATGGGAGGCCTCCGGTCATCTCGCCGGCTTCACCGACCCGCTCGTCGACTGCAAGACCTGCGGGCAGCGCTTCCGCGCCGACCACCTGGGCGAGCTGCCATGCGGGCGCAAGCCCTCCAAGCACCCGGGCGAGACCGACGAGTGCGAGCTGACCGAGGCGCGCGACTTCAACCTGATGTTCGAGACCACGATCGGCCCTGTGAAGGAGTCGGGCTCGGTCGCCTACCTGCGCCCGGAGACCGCGCAGGGGATCTTCATCAACTTCAAGAACGTGCTGCAGTTCTCGCGCAAGAAGCCACCGTTCGGGATCGCGCAGGTCGGCAAGTCGTTTCGCAACGAGATAACGCCCGGCAACTTCATCTTCCGCACGCGCGAGTTCGAGCAGATGGAGATGGAGTTCTTCGTGCCGCCGGACCAGGCCCAGCAGTGGTTCGAGCACTGGCTCGCAGAGCGCATGAGCTGGTACACCACGCTCGGCCTGCGTCCCGATCACCTGCGCCTGCGCACGCACGATCCCGACGAGCTCTCGCACTACTCCTCGGGGACGAGCGACGTGGAGTATCTGTTCCCCATCGGCTGGTCGGAGCTGGAGGGGATCGCCAACCGCGGCGACTTCGACCTCAAACAGCACGCGAAGTTCTCCGGCGAGAAGCTCGAGTACTTCGACCCGCAGAGCGGCGAGCGCTACGTGCCCCACGTGATCGAGCCGGCCGCCGGCGCCGATAGAGCGACGCTCGCGTTTCTAGTGGACGCGTATGACGAGGAAGTCGTGCAGAGCGGCGACCGGGCCGCCGCAGGCGGGGACGGCCCGAGCGGCGAGGATGGGACGACGGGCAAGGCCGGCAAGCCGCAGGAAACCCGCACTGTCCTGCGCCTGCACCCGCGCCTGGCGCCGGTGAAGGTGGCGGTGATGCCGCTCGTCAAGAAGGACGGCCAGCCCGAGCTTGCGCGCGAGATCTACGAGGACCTGCGCGCGCGCATGCAGGCCGAGTACGACGAGGGCGGCTCGATCGGCAAGCGCTATCGCCGCCAGGACGAGATCGGCACCCCGTGGGGCGTGACGATCGACCACCAGTCGATCGAGGACGGGACCGTCACACTAAGAGACCGCGATTCGCTGGCGCAGGATCGCATCAAGATCGAGGAGCTCCCCGGCGAGCTCGAAAGGCGCTTGGCGGCGCCCTGGCAAACACCCAAGTTGAACGCATAAGGAGAGAGATGGACTTCGACCTGACCGACGAGCAAGAGCTGATCCGCAGCACCGCACGCGAGTTCACCGACAAGGAGATCGTGGAGCAGGCGAAGCAGAACGCGCGCAACCACCACTTCGACCTGGAGATCGTGAAGAAGATCGCCGATCAAGGCTATTTGGGTGCGATCGTGCCGCGCGAGTACGGGGGCGCGGGCCTCGATTACATCTCCTACGGGCTCGTGGTGGAGGAGATCGGCCGCGGCTGCTCCTCGGTGCGCACCGTCATCTCGGTGCAAACCTCGCTTGTGTGCAGCGCGATCCTCAAATGGGGAACCGAGGAGCAGAAGCAGCACTACCTGCCGAAGCTGTGCTCGGGCGAGTGGCTCGGCTGCTTCGGCTTGACCGAGCCCGACACCGGCTCAGACGCCGCCAAACAGCGCACGCGCGCGAAGAAGACCGGCACGGGCTGGGTGATCAACGGCGCGAAGATGTGGATCTCGATGGGCAACTACGCGAAGGTGGCGTTGATCTTCGCCCAGACCGACCCCGAGCTGGGCCACAGGGGGCTCGCGTGCTTCATGGTGGACACCGACCAGCCGGGCTACCAGGCGAGCACGATCGAGCACAAGATGGGGCTGCACGCCTCCGACACGGCCTCGATCGCCCTGGAAGACGTCGAGGTCTCAGACGATCAGATGCTCGGCGAGATCGGCGACGGCTTCAAGGTGGCGATGTCCTCGCTGGACTCCGGGCGCTATTCGGTGGCGGCTGGCTGCGTGGGCATCTGCCAGGGCTGCGTGGAGGAGTCGGTCAAATACGCCAAGGAGCGCGAGCAGTTCGGCAAGCCGATCGCGAGCTTCCAGCTGGTGCAGGCGATGATCGCGGACATGGTGCTAAAGACCGACGCCTCGCGCATGCTGGTGTATCGCGCGGGCTTCCTCAAGGACAAGGGCCGCCCCAATACGCTTGAGACCTCGGTGGCCAAGCTGCACGCCACCGAGGCGGCGGTGGAGTGCTCAAACACGGCGATCCAGGTGCACGGTGGCGCCGGCTACGTGGACGACCACCCGGTCGAGCGCTACTTCCGCGACGTGCGCGTCACCACCCTGTACGAGGGCACCTCCCAGATCCAGAAGCTGATCATCGGCCGCGCGATGACGGGCATCAACGCGCTCGTGCCGTCCTGAACGGGGCCTCGGTGTCCCACCATCCAAACAACCACGCTCGTGGTCTCCTGAAAGGAGGCCACAATGCAACTGGAGGCTGAGGATTTGGGGGGATTTGCGGGGCGTGCCGCTGGTGTAATAGGGGTTGTCGGTGCAGGCACGATGGGCAGCGGTATCGCCCAGCTTGCGTGTAGGGCTGGTGCAAGAACGCTCCTGTATGACCCCGTTCCCGAGGCGATCGAGCGCGGCGCGCAGGGCGTGCTGAAGGGTCTGCAGAAGGAAGCTGACAAGGGAAAGCTGACGCCCGAGCAGGCACGAGAGGCCGGCGAGCGCCTGGAGCCGGTGCAGAGACTGGAGCAAATGAGCTCGTGCGAGTTGGTGATCGAGGCGGCCCCGGAGCGGCTTGACGTCAAGCACGAGCTGTACGCGCGCCTGTCGGAGATCGTCAAAGAGGACTGCGTGCTGGCGAGCAACACCTCCTCGCTACCGATCACCGCGGTGGCGGCCGGAGCGACGTACCCCGAGCGCGTCGTGGGGATGCACTTCTTCAACCCCGCGCCGCTGATGCGCCTGCTGGAGGTGATCGCGGGCGTGCTCTCAGACGAGCGTTCGCTCGCGATAGCCGAGGCCACGGGGGTCGCGATGGGCAAGGACGTGATCCGCGCCGCCGACGTGCCCGGCTTCATCGTGAACCGCTGCAACCGCCCGTTCGGCCTGGAGGCGCTGCGCCTGTTGCAGGAGGGGATCGCGGACGTGGAGACGATCGACCGCATCGTGCGGATCGGCGGCGGCTTTCGCATGGGGCCGTTCGAGCTGAGCGACCTCGTGGGCGTGGACACCGGCTTCGACGTGTCAAAGAGCTTCTACGAGCTGAGCTTCGGCGAGCCGCGCTGGCGCCCCTCGCCGATCCAGGCGCGCCAGGTCGCCGCGGGTCTGCACGGGCGCAAGACGGGCCGCGGCTACTACGACTACTCAGGCGTTGGCCCGCACCGGCCCGCGGACCCCGACCCACCCGCGGGCGGGGGCGACGCGATCGTGAGCGGCGACGGCCCGCTGGCCGACGCGCTGCGCGCGCTTGCCCGGGGCAATGGCGGACCGGACATCGCCGTGGACGGCCTCGGCGGCAGCGTAGACGGCGAGCCGTTCTACGCGCTCGTGCCGCTCGCGCTCGTGGAGGTAACGGGCGAAACGGGCGAGCGGGCCTTCCAGGGCCTCGGCCTGCACACCGCGCGCGTGCAACTGGTGCCCGGCGGCGTGCTGCCGCGAATCGTGTGTCAGGTGATCAACGAGTCGGCGTTCGCGCTCGGCGAAGGCGTCGGCTCGGCCGATGACATCGACACCGGCATGATGCTCGGCCTCAGCCACCCCCGTGGCCCGTTCGCTTGGGGCGAGCAGCTCGGCTTCGAGCGCGTGCTGGCGCAGCTCGACGCGCTGTGTGACCAGTATCGCGAGGAGCGCTACCGCCCCGCGCCCGCCTTGCGTCGCCTGGCTGGGGCGTAGCGGAGGCGGCCCGTCCAAACTGGGCGCAATGTCGGGGCGGTGGCAGCGCCTATTTCTTTTTCGTTTTCTTGACCGTCCCGTAGCGCTTGCGGGCGGCCGTTTCGCAGGCCGCTCGCTCGCCCTTGGCCTTCTTGTGGCAAGCCTTCAGCGCGGCCGCGAGCTTCTGTGCTCGCGTCCGCGTCTTCGCCTTCGCGCAACCCGTCACGCTGATCGGTGTGGACTCGTGGATTTCCGCGCCATTCTGTGCCACGAACGCGGTCGGCATCGCCAGTTTTGAGGTACACAAATCCCCGTTGGCGGCCAGCGCGGAATACGGGCCCTCGGGCAGGCTCAGTTCGAAGCTGCCGACGGGCGCATCGGGGACGGTCGCAAACGTCGAGCTCGTGATGCCCGCGGGGCTGATGAACGTTTCGCCGTGCAAATCGAGCGTGACGCCATACCCCTGCAGCACGACAATCAGTTCGGGGAACTTCGCGCCACCGTGACTGACGAAGTACGCGGGGCCTTCCAATGGGACCGGGATCAAGGGCGTGATCGCCTTGGCCTGCCCGACACGCGAATCCACCGGACAGGATGCCGGGTTCGCTTCAAACGTGGCGGCCGAACACGCCTTCTGCAACGTCGTCAGGCGCGAGGGCAGCTGCTTTGGCAGATCGACCTTTACCTTTGCGATGTTCGCGTCCTTGCCGAACGAGCCGGCCGGATAGGTCAGCTTTACCGACAGGCTCGCACCCTCGGCACGCGAGGTCTTCCCCGACGTCGAGACCGCGAAACCCGGTTTGAAGCCCAGCACCGCACAGTTGGTCACCTGGAAGGGCACCGACAGCGCTCCGGCTGCGCCTTCGACGCTCGACATGCTGCCGGTGACCTTCATCGGTTCGCAGTTGGTCGGGTTGAACGTGAACCCCGGCCGTGTCGTGACGAAGTTCACGTGCTTGATCTGCAGCGGGATGCCGTCGAGGATGTGCGGGATCGCGTACCCCTGCGCTTCGCTGTTGGTCATGACCGTCAGCGCCGCGGTGATCGGGTTGACTTCGATCCGGCCTCTGACCACGACCTGGCCGAGGTTGTACGGTCCCGCCTTTGCCGGTACCACAACCGACAGGCCAAACGGCGCGCCCTCGTACGGGCCGGTGATGTAGACCTTCCCGCCCGTCACGCTGAAGGGATCGCCGCCGAGGCCGACCGAGACGATCGTTTCGCCGATCAGGCTGTTCGGCCCGCAGGTGCCGGCGTCCGCCTGCGCTTCGCCGCACAGTTCCACCCCGGACAATAGACCCGACAGGCCCGGCGGCATGTGCAGTTGGATCGCGCCAATGTTCTGCTGGCCGTCTTCGCGCGACACCGTCATCGTGAACGGCGAGAACCCGCCCGCTTGGATCGACGTCATGCCAGCCGTCAGCGACGGGTCGAACGGCGGCGGATCGGAGCACGGAGCGCCATTCGGCCCGCTGGAGACGTGGAAGCTCGAAGAGGATTCCGACGGCGGGTTGCCCGACCACGGCGTGACCGACTCGGTGGTCGTATACGTGCCGCACAACACCGGCGTCCCCAGCGGCGCCCTCGCGCCGCCGAAGAAGTGCAGCTCAAGGTTTTCAAACGGCAGTTGCGGCGTGTTCAAGAACGTCGAGACGATTTGACCGCTCACCGGGTCGAGTTTGACTTCGCCCGCGAGCTTAACCAGCGATCCCGACACGGGGTCGTAGGCCACTATATACAGCGCGACGAGGCTCCCGAACGGGTTTTCGTCCTGCGCCGCCAGGTACGCGTTGCCTTCGAGCTTGTTGGGCAGCAGCGGTGTCGCGATCGTCACCGTGCCGACCTTCGACGCTTCTGGGCAACTCGGCAGGGCGTCGACTTGGAGCCCTATCTGCGATTGGGAGCAGGAGAGCAGCCCGTCCGCCGCGGCCGGATTCAACGCTACGCCCTGCGGCAGCGTGACCGTCGTGTTGCGTACGCTCGACGGCGCGAGCCCTTCCGCGTTCAGCGCCTCTTCTTGGGGGACGTGGATGGCGACCGTCAAACCGCTCGGACTGCTTCCGTCTTCGCTGTCCGGCGCGACGCTGATCGTCGAGCTGAACGGCAGCCGGTTGCAACCGTCGAGCGCGGGCATCGGCGTCGTGTTCGGCGAGGAGGCGAAGTCGCCCTCCGTGCTCCACGAGTCCGCTTCCACGGTGCTCGACAGTTCGCCCGTGCACGATGTCGGCAACGACAGCAGCGGCGGTGGATTCGGCGGCGCGTATTCCGCGCAGGCGGCCGGCTCGCTTTTCGTCTCGAGCGTCGGTGTCAAACATCCATACCCGCGCGAAGCGTCGTGCGCCGAGCTGCCAGGCACGCCCCAGAACGTCACTTCGCTGCCCAGGAAATCGGGGATCTCGGAAATGTCAGGCACCCTGACCGTCACGCCATAGTCGCTGCCCGTACGCAGCGCCGTGTCCAGCAGGACCGGCACGCCGCCGACGCTGAACCCGAACCGCGCCGGTTCCCCCACCGACGGTTCGAGGTTGAAAAGCGGTAGCGCATACCACCCCGCCACCGAAACACCCCCACTTTTGAACAATACGCGCGCGATGCCGACCTGCGACGCCGCGGGGCACGCGATACCTTCCTCGCCGTATTCTTTCGTCTTCGTGTAAAACTGGGCGAGACTGCAACGGGCGAACGGCGTCGGGTTGCCGATAAACCCGGGCGGCAGCTTGAACTCGAGATCCTTGCCCAGCGCGGGGGTTTCGCTTTCACCGGACTGGTTCAGCATCATCGTCGTCGTCACCTGGAATGGGTGCGAGCCGGCCTGTTCGTCGGGCCCGCCACCTTCTTCTTCAAACGCCATTTCGTATGCGTGCACCCCGAACGGCACCGATCCGCCGATCTGCAGGGGATCGCTGACGCTTGCCGCGCTCGCGCCGCCACCGGTCACGCTGGCGCGGTTCACAGCGCCGCTTTTCGCGCCCGCCATCGTCACGCTGAGCACGATTTCATCTTCACTGTCCGCGCCGAGCAGCTGATCGAACGTGCAGCTCGCGCTCGCGGACGAGCACGTCGGTTTTTCTCCAAGTGAGACGCCATTCACGGGATGCTGTCGGCCTTCGATGCTCAGCAGCTGGACACCGACCGGCAGACTGTCGGAGATCACGATCGGTTCCGACGCACCGTTCGCCGACGCGTCGCCCAGATTCGCCGCCGTGACGAAGATCAGCCCGTCGGCGCCGCCGTGCCCCGACCTCAGCACGGTTGGGCCCGTATGCGCCGTTAGATGCCACCACGGCGAAAGCGCCGAGGCAGGCGCAGCGCCCAGCGCGATCGTCGCCGCGCACGCCGCCAGCGCGCACAGAGCGCCGTCGCGGGTCCTGCGTGCCACCGTCCTCATCGCCCCCTCCTTCCGCTCGCCTGCGCTCGGCGAGCGCTCTTGCGTCCCTTCGCCCCATACAGCTCGCGCGCCCGCCGCTCACACGTCAAGCGGCTCTTCCCACCGCGCTTGCCGCGACACGCCCGCAACGCCAGCGCGAGCTTCTGCGCCCGCGTCAACCCCTTGGGCTTCACGCTCCCCGCACTGGGCGGGGGCGGCGCGAGGTTCCCCGTCCCGCTGAACGTCGCGCTCGCCGGCGCGCCGTAGATCGCCGGTTGCGGGCTCTGCGCCCCTTTGCACGATTCCCCGTCCCCGCACGGCGGCGGGCTCGCCCCCGCTTCGGGTATACACGGCGAGACCTGCGTGCATTCGTGCGCGTCGTAGATGTCGGAGGCGGTGTCGTCGTCCTGCGCGACCAGTTTCCCGCCCGTTATGAAGAACGCGTCGCCGCCCGTTTCGCTCGCGTCGAGGAACCCCGATTCCCCGGCCGCTTCGCCCGAGGAGACCAACCCGACGCAGCCATCGGAGCGTTCGCTGTAAGTCGAGGCGCCCGTCGAGCAATCGCCGACACCGGGCGGCTCGTACTCGTACGCATCCCAGTTGCCGTTCACGTCCTGCGGCACCAGCGCGCTGTGTGAGTCGAAGAACAATCGCCCGCTGTTGGACAAATACCGCGGCTGATGACGATATTCTTGCAAGGTCATATTTACCCAAGGTGGCAATATCCCATCGATCGGCGTGTCAGTCCCCCACGCTTCCCTGATTACAACGATCGGCGAGCTTTCAGGCGCCGCGACGCCCGACGGGCGTGCGCCCGTCGGGTCGCACGAAGCGCAGACCAAATGTTCGCTGAGCACGTTATACAAGTACACCTCCTCGTCGGGCTGCCCACTCACGAGATCGCGGTTGTCATACCCTGTCAGCGGAAGGTCCGACTGGAACGCAAGCCAGTCCCCGTTCGGAGAGACTCGGTTCAGGCGCGAGCCCAACGCTTTCAAATCGGTCTGTGAGAGCCCCGCGATCAGCTTCGTCACGCCATCGTGACGCACGTACAGGTACAGATCGCAAGGCGCCGCGCCGGGCCTGTCCTCGCACAACCCAGGGGCCGCGTCGCCCGTCAGCCTACCGGCCGCGAAGTACACGTACGAGCCGTCTTCGCTCACGCCGAGCACGGTGGACACGTTCGCCGCTTCGCCGGCGTTCGGATCGACAGACAGATCCGTCAAGCGACTGCCCACCGGTGCGTTCAGGTCGTATTCGTAGAGGTCAGTACCGGACGCGGAGCAACTGCTCGTCAAACATTCGCTGTCGAGGAAGAACACGCGCGAGTCGTCCGCGCTCGCAATTTCAAACTGTCCGCGGGCGG
Source organism: uncultured Solirubrobacterales bacterium (assembly GCA_963831725.1). GTDB lineage: Bacteria > Actinomycetota > Thermoleophilia > Solirubrobacterales > Solirubrobacteraceae > Palsa-744. The sequence goes on along the minus strand of CAWHRF010000004.1, from coordinate 312,278 downwards.
CGCCCGTCCCACTGCCGCCCTGCGACGCATCCAGCCGCACCGATTCTCCATGTGAGGTATCGGCGCCATCACGCAGATAGAGATGCCCATTACTTTGCCACACCACCCGCGAACCGTCGGTCGAGATCGCGTTGCGCGCATATCCGGCGTCTCTTCCATCTTTCTTTTCGTCGGCGATGCTGCCACCGCTCGCCACGCCGCCTTGCGCGTTCTTTTCGCCCGGCGGCAGTTCGCTGACGAGCTCGAGCTTCCCGCCCGACCACTCGTACAGGCCAGTTTGGCCCGACAACGGGGTTGGTGTCAAAGCCGCGGTCGACGTTAGCACCACGTGACTCAGGTCTGGTGTGGCTGCCGCGAAATATGGCGCATTGCTACCGAATTTCACACCGGACGGCACGTTGGCCGCGTCGACAAGGGGCTGGAAGCATTCGCTTCCGCAGCGATCGTTCACGTTCCCTTCCACGTAGTCGCTGCGCAGATACGCAGTCTGTTCTGTCGCATCCGGTGCGAGTGGTGTGAACTTCTCAATCGACGGTTGAAGCGGCTGCACCACGGCCAGCGAGAGGTCTTCGGAGAAGGCCCGAATCATCGTGCCTTTTCCAACCGACAAGCCCGTTGGCTGCGTGACCTTCGGATCGACCACCTGCGAGGACCATCCGTCGGCGCCTCGCAGCGCGAGCACGTTAACCAACTGCGGCGCGTATCCTTCCGGGTCCACTTCGGTAGGGCTGCGTGTCATGTACGCCAAGCCGTCGCCCGACGCCGCGGCTTGAAATGCGCCGCCCGTTTCAGATTCCTGCGCGAACACAAACGCTCCGTTCTTCTCAGGCGATGTGACCATCTGCCATTGACGCCCGTCGAGCAGCAGCGATCCGCCCGCGGATGCCTGCGTCACAAGCGCCTGTTCGGGCCCATCTGTCGTCCCATAGCTGTTGTGCGCCACCACACGGAAGTGATATGGCACGCCCGCCGAGAGGCCGCGGGCGCTCACGCTCGCGGCATACGTCGTGAATTCCGAACCGGCCGACGCGCCGCCCGTGGGGACGCTCGCTTCCCAGCCCGCGGAAACACACGAGGAAAGCGTAGTGCAGCGCCCGTATTCAAAATGGTATTCCGTGGGCGCGCCGTTGGGTTCGAGCCGCGTGTCGAACACAGCGCTTTCATCCATCACGCTCGACACCCACTGTTCTTCTACCTTCGGCTTGCCCGGACCTTCCAGCGGGAACGCAAGCACCCTGTCGGCCACCTGATCGGCGACGTACACCGTTCCCGTCGCCGAATCCACCGCCACGCCGGCCGCTGCTTCTTCGGCTTCTTCGCCCAGTTCCCCTTCACCGAGAACTTCCACGGCAGACGCCCGCGGATCGAACCTCACCACACGCGACAAGTCAGCGACATACACGTCTTCGCTCGGCGATTCTACCGCGGGCCAACCGATCCCAGATCCACCAGGTGTCACCCAGGGGTATTCAATCGGCTTTTCGTTGGTCGGCGGTTCTCGGCCCGGCAAGGGATGCACCGCAACGAGTTCATGGGCGCCATTGCTCTCTACGACGCTGTTTCCTCCTCCAGAGAATTCACCACCGAAGCTGCCGAGCGGGTAAAATGTGTCACCGTGTGAATCTACCGCCAACCCACTACCCGTTAGGTCGAGGGAGCCGTGTCCGAGCGAATATTCGGCTAGGAACGCGTTTACGACGGCGTCACTGAAACCGTACAAGTTGGAACCACTAAGGAAAGTTACCAAAAGCTCACCCTGCGGGCTGACAGCCAGACCCTTTATGACCGCGTCATTGAGAAACCCAGCGAGTTCGATGAAAGAGCCCGTGGCGGTTCCGGTGACCTGCCCGATGTACGCACCGGACGCGCTGTACTTGTCGATCACGTGGTTCCGATCATCTGCGATGTACACGTCTCCTCTAGATGGGTCCGACGCGTTCGTGGAGTTGTCCACGGCGATCGCGCCTGGATCGGAGAACCGGCCCGTCGGCGGCGCCGAGCCTTCCCCCGGCGCCGTGCCGCTGCCGTTCAATTCTCCTTCATATACCCTACTCAGACCGAAGTACTCCACCCGGTTGTTCGCGCTGTCGACCACGTACACCCGCCCGAGCGCTTCGTTGACAGCGACGCCCTGGGGCGTGTCGAACTGACCCATGCCCGAACCAGCTTCGCCGAACGACGGGCCGGGAACGTGCGCACGGGCGGCCAAGGCCGGTGCGGCCATGCCCAGCGAGGCGACCGCGATGAGCGCCTGCAGGATCCATGCTCTGCGTACGACAACGGCTGACCATAGACGCTTCACTTGACCGACCCTCCTCTCGCTGGATGTCATCGCGCTACTCCTCGACGTTCAATAATTGCGGCGCAGGCGACAGCGGTCGAGCCGGAGGGACGACAGATCGCCGCCCCTCCCATGCGCCCAGACCGACACGGCCATCGATTACTCAATTTCCGCTCACCGCCCAGGTGCCGTACGCATTCCGTCCATGCCCTGCTTCTTGCGGGTAGAGGGACATATTGCCGCCGGTCGGCCCCACTTTCCCCGCAAACTGCGACGCCTGTCCCGGTTCTGTGGGGTTCACAGATGTGTCGTAGAACGTGACACTAGAGATATTTTCAACATCGGTCGAACCGATGTTTTGCGGGAACGAGTCGAACACGCAAAGAACTCCTTCGGCGGCTTCCGGTTTGGCGGGCGTGCCTTTGCAGCCTGTGGGCAATTTGCCCGTCGACCATTCTTCCTCGGTGATGTAGTGGGGTTCTGCGCTCGCTTTCAGCTTGACGGGGAAGGAGATCGTCACAAATTCCTGACGGAGAGATTCGTATGCGTCAGCCTCCCACGACCCGTACTCGGTAGCGCCTTTTTCGAGCACGCCACCACCCGGCCAGGGGGACCCGGCCTTACCCTGCGCGCCGTTGCAGGCGTAGGTCTTTTTGCCAGAGCCTTCCGCTTCAATGCTCGAGCCGCCGTGTTCTTCGCAGCTCGCTTCCCCAGTCGGGACTTCGCCGACCGTCACGCTCTTGCCGTTGGCGCCTGGACTGCCCGGTGCGCCTTTTTCACCAGCTTCGCCTCCTTTACCGGCTGGGCCTTCTTTGCCCGACGCTCCCGGCGCGCCGGCCGCCCCGGTTTCGCCCTTCGCCCCGGTCTTCCCCTTCAGCTGCGCGAGCACGTTCGGCTTGATCTGTTTGGTCGAGGTGATCAGGTATTTGCCGGCGGCGTACGCACCGCCGGTCATCGCGAACACGAGCGCGAGCGTCGCGATCACCGTGGTCGGGGTCAGGCGAATGCGTTTGCTTATTGCTGAGAACATCGGGTTCCTCCCATTGCTTGATTCAGTCGTTTCAGGCGCATCACGCGACCTGCTTGTCGTTGTCCGCGTGAGCGCGGATAAAGCTGTGACGTGCGAGTGTCATCGCTCTCGCTCGCCCTCTCCCCTTTGTGCCGTGAAGTTCTCTTCGTAAGCGCCGATGCACTGCGCGACACGCTCGCCCGTGGGGGTGAGATGCCACGCGTTGGGCTCGCCCCTCGAGTGCCCGACGCCCGTGTTCTCCAGCAGGCCAAGGCGCTCCAAGCGCGTCAACAGCTTTGAGATCTGGCCCTGGTCAGAGATGCCGGCGTGCTCGCCGACCATGCGGTTCGATAGACCCGGTTCCCGCCCACCCAGCAGCGCGACCGCTTCCAGCACGCGTGCCGTGCGGTAGGTGAAGCGCATCGGCACCCCCTGTAGCGGGTCCTCGCCCGCCTCCAGCATGTCCTGAGCGCCTGCCTCCACCGCCACCGGCGGCACGGGAGCCTCACGGGCCTGCTCGCGGCGTGCGGCCGCCGGCCCCAGGTAGGGCAGCACGATCATGCCCATCAGTTCGCCCTGCAGGTCGGTCAGCGGCCGGTCCTCGCCGTGCAGCAGGCGCGCGTAGACGATCGCAAGCGCCGCGCCCACCAGGCCCTCCGCCGTCAGGGGGGGACAGTCGCCGGCGCGCGTGCTCTCGCCGTTTGTGCCCTTGAGGGTACGACCCTGGTCGATCACCGCGACCAATGCGCCCAGATAGCGCTCGCGACATTCGAGCATGCGCTGACCGCCGCGCGCGGACTGCACCACGCAATAGCGCGCGAGCGCCGGCTCGCGATCGAAGAAGCAGAGGATCGCCCACAAGCCGCCGCGCACGCGCTCGCGCCACGGAAGGCCGGCGAGCTCGGCCCGCTCGACCTGCTCGCGGATGCGCGCTACCGAGCCCTCGAGCGCCGCGACCAGACAATCCTCGCGGTTCGGAAATAGCTCGTAGAACGTGCGCCGCGAGACCCGCGCGCGAGCGGTTATGTGCGCGACCGTCGTGCCCGTGTAGCCGATCTCGTCGACCGCGCGCACCGCCGCGACCAGCAGCCGCGCGCGCTGGATCTCAACCACCCGCTCGCTCGTGCGCCGAATCTCGGCCGCCTGCTCGCCGGGCCGCCCGTTGACAGAGCCGGCCGCGGCGCGAGTGCGCACCTGCGGCCGTGGAGCCGCCGTCGCGGCCCCCATCCTTCGCACACGCGCGGAGGCGGCCATCACGACGCGCCCTTTACTACGCGCGAGTGACCAAGCCGGGCACTGCACCCGGCGAGCCGCGGAGCTATCCGGCGGCGAAGGGCGCTAACGCGCCCAGCTCTCCCCTTACCCCCTTCGGGGGATCCCGTCTGGCCCGTCAGGGCCGGACGGAGGGGGTTAGCCCTGCTTAGGCGGCGGCGCCAGAGAGAGAGAGAGAGAGAGAGACGTGTCAGCGACGCTGACACGTCCTATAAAGGACGCTAAAGCGGCACACGGACTCTCGATCACGTTATTCCCCAAAGAAACCACGCTGAATACAACTCCCTCTCAGTTACGACCCGGTCCCTCTCCCAAGGGCCCTGCCAAACCGGTTGTGCGTCAGACCGCAGAGTCCAACCCAAAACCCGACCTTATGTTTGCCGTCCATCCCTTGTGGGATATCAAGACATGTTGATTAATAGCGGACCACGTTCTAGATGTCAAGGGTCAGGACGAAAAAAAACGGTTTATGGTTGACGGTTGACGATAACGGCAGGGTGGCCCCGACCGTCCGCGGCGCTCGTAGACCGTCCGCGGCGCTCAGAGATCGCTTTGGGGAGGCCGCGTCCAGGCAGCCTCCCCTCGGTGTGACGGTGCTCGACGGAACAGACCTGTCCCGCTCATAGCCGCAAGGTCGGATCAGGAAGAGTGACCGAACGGCCAGAGCATGCGGAATCGGCGGAGCGCGCACGTGCCATAAGGATCGTTGAGACGGCCTGGAGGAAGCTGCCGCCCGACCACAGGCTGCTGCTCGAGGAGGTGGGCGCCTCGCAGTGGATCGTCGTCGAGGAGGCGCTTGGCTCGTCCATTGATGGGCTGCTTCGATCCGCCGGCCATCGTGGGCTCTCCAAGCGGCTGCGCCTGCAGACGGACGCGGCGGTAGCCGTTTGGGTTCCCGATCTGCGAATCGTAGTCTTCAATACTCGGCATCCGGTTCTCGCCGGGCTGAGCCGGCGCGCGTCCGCGCAGTTCCTCACGCGAACGGCTTGGCACGAGTGGGGTCACGCGCTGAGCATCGCCCGCTGCACGACCGAAGACGTCGCCGCCGGCCCCACGCTCCTCGATCTCGCTCCGACAGCTGTCAGCGGTTCCATCCGAGGCGCCGGCTACCGTGGTAACGAGTACACCCACGAGCTGGTCGCCCAGATCTACTCGCTGTTGATCGAGCGCCGCCAGCGAAAAGAATCGGAGAGACCGTCATGGCTGAACCAAGAGTTGTACGACCTGGTCAAGAGGGTGACCGCGTGGCGCGAATAAGCCCCGGCGTCCGGCTTGGACCGAATCAAACCGCCGAGGACTACCTTGAGATCGGCGACGAGCTGCTTCGCAGCGAGGGCATCGATCCTACCTGGCGCGGCTTTCACGCGACCGGGGCGGACGACACGAGCCGGTAATCCCCCGCTGCGATGGGCAGCGGTTCACCCCGGCCGGTTGCGACCGGCCATTGCGTTGCTGTACCAGCCATGCGGTACACTACCCGAATGCAGAAGGCCGCACGCCCGAAGACCACACGCCGTATCCAGGTGACACTCGACCCCGAGCTGACCGCCGCCGTGGCGGAGTTCGGCGGGGCCGAGCCGCGCTCACGCACAGTGCGTGACCTCGCGCTGCGCGGGGCAGAGGCGATCCGCGCCGAGCAGCTGCGACGCGAGGAGGCACTTGACTTCCTGCGGCGACTCGATTCAGGCGAGGACGACGGATACGACTTCACGGTGTCCGAGCAGCTCCATGCAGCGCGCCGCTGAGCCGTACAGAGGGCGCGAACCGCTCGTATTCGACACGTCAGCGTGGAATCGCCGTACCAATCCTGCCGTGCTGCCCAGGTGGGCGGCGACCCGCGACGCCGGCCTACTGACCGTCTGCCCAGTGGTGGCTTTGGAGCTCTTGTCGGCGGCACGTAACGAGGAGGCATTCCGCAATCTCGATCGAGCGCTCGACGCGCTCAAGCAGGCACCGGTGACACGCAGCGCCGGCGAAGCCGCGATCGGCGCCTCGCGCGACCTGCGCGGTGAGCGGCGCATCCCCGCCTCTGACTACCTGATCGCCGCCGCTGCCGCCGAGCGCGGCGCGGGAGTGCTGCACTACGACCGCCACTTCGACACCCTCTGCCGCGTGCTCGGGATCGAGAGCGTGTGGGTCGCGGAGCCAGGGACGATCGACTGACCCACGCACACCGCCGGTGCCGAGCGCATAGCGGCTGACAAGCATAGAGCGCGCATATGTCCCGCCTGACCGCTGCCGTCGGATGGGTATGCAGGGAACCATGTGCACACTTGAGGAGATCACCTATGACGCCGGCCGCCATGCCCTGGCCGATCAAGAGTCCCTGGTGGCGGGGATTCGTCAGCGCACAGGCACTCTGCTCGCGGCCCACGCGATCGTGGCCTCCTTCTTGGGCGGCGCCACGCTCCGAGACCAAGGCTCCTCAGTCCTAAGCTGGATCGCCCTGGCTTCGCTCGTACTCGGACTGGCAGTCGCGGCGATCCTACTCGCCCCGTGGCGACTGTATTTTGCCGTGGACGCGCACGACCTCTACGACAAGCTGCGCGATCAGGCCATCTCCGAGCGGTTGTCCGAAACCTTCGACTGGCTGGCCCTAGCCGGCTTCGCCCATCAGGAGGTGTACGAAGAGAACTCGGCGAACGTCCGCCGCATGTCGTGGCTGTCGGGCGTCTTGGCCGCGCTCATGCTCGCGCAGACCCTCGCCTGGCTGACAGCCATCGCGGTACATTAAGCACATGTCGTCCAAGCCCACGCCATCGGAACGCCTCGGAAAATTGTCTACAGACATCTTCATCGAAGAGTTTCGCGGAGCATCTCGGGCAAAAGAAGCCCGTCGCCGCGAGGAGCGACGACTCGCTCGGGCGCAGCGCCCAAGCCGCGTGCGCACGCTGCTCTCAAGGATCGCCGGGCCGCGCCACTCGTCGTAGGCTCGCGTCACCCCCGCAAACGCCCTGTTAGCCGTTGCGCTGAATCCTGGCGCAAGTTGCACCACATTTAGGTGCAAATTTGCGCTACGACTGAGCGTCCGCCGCCGGTGCCCACTGAGCCTCGGCCAAATCGCCAACCGGCATCCCCTCCGGGGTCGGCACCTCGGGCGTGTCCCTCAGATACCACTCGGCGTCGAGCGCCGCCTGGCAGCCCGATCCCGCCGCGGTGATCGCCTGACGGTAGGTGTGGTCGACGAGATCGCCGGCCGCAAACACGCCGGGCCTGTTGGTGCGAGTGGAGCGGCCCTCAACCTTCACATATCCGTCCTCGTCCAACTCGATCTGACCGTCCACGAGCGATGACTGCGGCTCGTGGCCGACGGCGATGAACGCGCCTGTGATCGGGATGTCGCGCAGCTCGCCGGTCTCAGTGTTCACCAGCTTGGCGACGCCGAGAGCACCGCTATCGCCTGGCTCGAAGCGCTCGACAGCGTAGGGCGTCAGCAACTCGATGTTCGATTGCTCGCGCGCCCTCTCGAGCATGATCTTCGAGGCGCGGAACTCCTTGCGGCGGTGCACCACGGTGACCTTGCTGGCGAACTTCGACAGGAAGATCGCCTCCTCCATCGCCGAATCCCCGCCACCGACGATCACGGTCTGGGCGTCCTTGAAGAAGGCGGCATCGCACGTGGCGCAGTAGGACACGCCGCGGCCGCTCAGCTCCTCCTCGCCGGGCACGCCGAGCTTCTTGTGCTCGGCGCCCATCGCGAGGATCACGGTGCGCGCACGGTGCTCGGTGTCGCCCACCCACACTTTGTGAACACCCCCGGGCTCATCGGCAAGCTCCACGCGCTCGACCTGGTCGGTCTCGAGCGTCGCGCCGAAGCGCTCGGCCTGCTCGCGCAGCTTGCCCATCAGGTCGGGTCCCATGATGCCCTCGGGGAAGCCCGGATAGTTCTCGACATCGGTCGTCTGCTGCAGCAGACCTCCCCACGCGAAACCCTCCACGACAAGTGGGTGCAGATTGGCACGCGAGGTGTACAGCGCCGCGGTATAGCCCGCCGGGCCGCTGCCGATGATGATCGTGTTCTCGACCTCCGCCATCTCGCTGACTCCCGTCGTGTCGTCTGCTTTTCCCGCCCGCTCGCGCAAGCTCTGTCACTCAAAGGTAGCCAATATCGGCCGCCTCGCGCGTATCCGGCCGGTCTGCATTCAACCAACCCAAGCGTGCTTTACTTTGTAAAGTATAGCGCGTTTGCTAGACGTGAAGCGGGCCGGCGGCTTCGATTCCCTTTGGCGCCCCGGCCGCCGGAGCGGCTTGCTCGACCCTCCAGCGGGCCACAGTGCGGCGCAACTGGAAGTAGGCGATCGCACCGGGAAGCGTCGGCAGCCAGAATGAGATCGCGCGGTAGGAGAGCACCGCCAGCACCGCCAGGTTGAATTCGACGCCGAACGCCGCGAACGCGCCGATCATCCCGCCCTCCACGCCTCCCAATCCACCGGGCAGCGGCAGCAGATTGCCCACCATCCCGATGAAATAACACATCAGGATCACCGTGAACGGGGGCGCGGCGCCGAACGCGTGAAAGCACGCCCACAGCACGCAGATGTCAAAACCCCACCACGCCGGCGCACCCAGTAGTCCTGGATCGCGCGAGCGGATCAGCTCGATCGCGGTGCGCACCCCGCTGGCCGCCATCGCGGGCACCGTCGCCGCCCGCGCCACCCAATGCTCCAGACGACCCGCACCGGCCGCCCATCGCGCCAGACGCCGCTCGATATCGCCCGGCAACAGGGCCATCGCGCCACCCACCGCGAACAGGATCGCGGCGATCGCGGCCGGCACGATCGTAATCGCAAACGAGCCTTCGCCGGGGAACAGACCGGTTCCCAGACCGACGCCGTCGAGCAGCACCGCGCCCGCGTAGATCACATACAGCAGAACCATGAAGGCCACCATCCTGCATGCGACCAGCCGCGGCTCCATGCCCGAGCGGCGCAATGCCCAGGCTGTGAGCGCGATACCGCCCGCACCGGCCGCGGCGAACAGACGCGTCGCGGCCAACCCCGCCATCGTTATCTGATAGCTCTCGGGCCAGCCGATCGGGCTGTGCCGTCCACGTACGAACACGGCGCGAAACAGCACCACATAGCCCCCAAACGAGCAGATCTCCAGGAACACGCCGATCAAGATCCACCACGTGTCGCCACGCTCGATGCGATGGGCGGTGCCGCTCAGGCCGGCCAGCTTTGGCAGTACGAAATAAAGGAACGCCACCGCTGAGAGCACGAACAAGCCAAAGGCGATCGCACTGCGCCTTGTGACCGGCACACGCGGCATCTGCTCCTCGGCGCCACCGCCGTCGGGCACGATGTGAGCCCGCGCCGCCGCGATGTCCCCTTGCGCCGGCTCCATGTCCTGTCGGGTCTCCGCCTCCCCTCGCTTGACTGTGCCGTGCTCACGCGCGGATGGACCTGCCGAGCTCATCTCGTCTCCCGCGGGCTCATGTCGCATCATGTGCCCTGGCCTCGATTGCCGCAACCGCCGCCCCGAAGCGCCGTAGAGCGGGAGCGGCCTGTGGACCCAACCGACGCACAGTCGTGGTGAGCACGGCTCCGGCGATCAGATCGACCACATAGTGCTCGCCGAGATACACCAGCGCGAACCCGAGCGTGGCGGTGTAGCCCCAGCCAACGGCACCGGCAACCGGCCCAGTCTCTGAGAGCAGCTGAGCGGCCATCATCGAAGTAGCGAAGTGAAGCGAGGGCATCGCAGCCAATGGGTTGCCTCCCAGCACACTGTAAAGCGGACCCCAGCCGTCTTTCCAAAAGAACTCCCCATACTCGACCATCATTCTCCTGACGGCAACCTCATCCGGGGTCCCGTTGGACGCCCCGGACGCGTGCGACGGGCCATCGAAATGCCCCTCGTGCCCTTCATGCGCGGCCGCGTACCAGGGTGGAGCGGTCGGCAGGATCCAATAGATCATCGCGCCGATGTCGAACACGGCATAGGTCATCACCGCGGCGCGGTCGAAGCGCCCGCGACGGCGCAGCATGATGTATACGAGCGTGCCGTGGGGCATGAGAAACCAAAGCCAGTGCGCCCACACGAGCACACGATCGCCAAGCCGCCATTGGCCACGAGCAAGGCGCCGCTGCAAGCGCACGGTGGGCAGCTCGCCGAGACCGATCACGCGGTCCGCGTCGATCGGATAGTCGATCAGCACTCGATCCCGTTGTTCGCTCTCGTTGTCGTTGGGCGCCTTGTATGCGGCCAGGTAGGCCCACATCTGCAGCGTGCATACCGCCACATCGCGAGTGCGTGAGCGGCGTACCGCCACACATAGCCCGAGCGGAGCGGCAAACGCCACCGTCTGCGCCACGATCGGCGGCGTAGAGAGGCGCTTGCGCACGAGCGGGGCGATCACGCCCGCGGCCACCAAGCCCCAGGCGGCTGTCCTGATGGCCTTCGACCCCCGCACGGGACGGGGAGTATATGGCGCTGAGCGGCGACTCCCGGGGCGATGCGACGCGATGCGATGCCTTCCTCGACCAGCCCGTGTCGCGCGAGGACTCCTGCCGGGACCCGCGCCTATGCGGCGGTTCCCTCAGCCACACGCCTGCGCATGTGCTTCTCGGCCTCGGCGACGAGCGCACCGACGACATGGCTGGCCGGGTCGGCCTCTGGATGCCATTGCACACCGAGCACGAAACTGCGATCCGGCATCTCGATCGCCTCCGGAAGATCGTCCATCGAGGAGTTGCCGCTCACACGCAGTCCCGCTCCCAGCCGGTCAACGCCCTGGTGGTGGTGGGACTTGGTCGCATGATGAGTCTCCCCCGCCGCGCCCGCCGCAAGCGTTCCGTCGATCAGATCGACATCGTGGTCGGCGCCGTCGAAGGTGCCGGGCACCCGCAGATGTTCGTGATGACCAAAACGTTCGGGCAAATGCTGAAGCAGCGTCCCCCCGTAGGCCACGTTGATCAGTTGCATCCCACGACAGATCCCCAGCACGGGCAGATCGCGCTCGATCGCGGCGCGCACGAGGGCGATCTCGAAGCGGTCGCGCTCGGGGACCGTGTCGAGCGTCTCGGGATGAGCCTGTTCGCCGTAGCTTGACGGATCGATGTCGGCGCCGCCGGCAAGCACCAGCCCGTCGAGCAGATCGAGCGCTTCCGCGGGGTTATCGAATAGCAGCTCGTCGGGGGGCAGCATCACGACCAGCGCGCCCGCATCCTGCACAGCCTGTACGTAGCTACGCGACAGCAGCACCGCCTGCTGGTCCCACATGCCCCAGCGAGCGCGCTCAAGCGCCGTGCAAATGCCGATCACCGCTCTGCTCATGTCCGCACACCATAGGATCACAAACCCAATTTCGATGCAGCCCGAGCGCGGTCGTCCTGCCAGGTTGCCGGTGCACGACCGCGCGCGAGAGCCATCCAAGCCGACGAGTCCTCCGGGAGAGCGAGATGACAAGCCCATACATGCAGCTGGAGACGGTCAATGCCACGATCGAAGACGGAGCGGCGACGATCGAGCTGAACCGGCCCGAGGCGCTCAACGCCTGGAACAAGCAGTTCGGCGAAGACCTGCTCGCGACGTTGCGGCGCGCCGGCGAGGACGAGGCGGTGCGCGCCGTTCGCATCCTCGGCGCGGGCCGCGCGTTCTCCTCGGGGGCAGATCTGAAGGACATCGGCGGGGACGACCTCACGCCGGAGGGGCGCCCCAACGTCTACAAGGTCCTCACCGAGCGCTACCACCCGATCATGCACGCGATCCGCGAGATGCAGAAGCCGGTGGTGGCCGCCGTGAACGGCCCGGCGGTGGGAATCGGCTGCTCGCTGGCTCTGTGCTGCGATCTGGTGCTCGCAGCCGAGAGCTCCTACTTCCTGCTCGCGTTCGTCAACATCGGCCTGGTCGCCGACGGTGGCTCCTCGCTGTTCGTGCCCGCAAGGATCGGGGTGACGCGAGCGGCCGAGATGGCGATGCTCGGCGAGCGGGTGCCCGCCGGGCAAGCGCTCGAGTGGGGACTCGTCAACGCGGTGCACGCGGACGACAGCCTGCTCGAGCAGAGCTTCGCGCTGACCGCAAGGCTGGCCGCGGGGCCGACCCGCGCCTATGCGGCCACCAAGCGCGAGCTCAACAATCGGGTGTACGCGAACATGGCCGAGCAGCTCGAGCTGGAGGCCACGCTGCAGCAGCAGATGGCCGGTACCGACGATTTCCTGGAGGGCGTAGGCGCTTTCCTGGCCAAGCGTTCTGCACGCTTCAAAGGACGTTGACGCGCGTTCCGCCCGGTCGTGAATAGAATCTTGCCCGCCTTGGGACACCTGCTCTCCATACCCCTCGCGTTCTTCACCCCCGAGTCGGGCGGATCGTCGAACGCCAACCAGATCGACAGCCTCTACAAGATCACGCTGTGGGTGGCCCTCGTGATCTTCGTGATCGTAGAGGGCACCCTCTGCTACGTGCTCTACCGCTACCGCGCGCGCAAGGGCGCCGTGGCCAACCAGACCCACGGGAATACGCGTCTTGAGATCGGCTGGACCGTTGGCGCCGCGGTGATCCTGCTGATTCTCGCGGTGATCACCTTCGTCAAGCTCTCCTCGATCCAGGATCCGGTCAACTCCAGCCCCGAAGGCGAACATCTGGTGAGCGACACCTCCCGTCTGTATGCGAGCGACGAACAGAAGCTTCCGCCCGACGGCAAGTCACTGAACATCGACGTGATCGGCCGTCAATTCGTGTGGCAGTTCGTCTACCCGGGCGCAAACGAACCGGACGGGCTCGGCGCTCCGTACTCCTACGAGGAACTGGTGGTGCCGACGAAAACCACCGTCACGCTCAACATCGTCTCCTCCGACGTGGTCCACTCCTGGTGGGTCCCCCAGCTCGGCGGCAAGTTCCAGGCGGTGCCCGGCTACCACAACTACACGTGGTTCAAGATCGAAAAGCCCGGCGTGTTTCGCGGCCAGTGCGCGCTGCTCTGCGGGCGCGGACACGCACGCATGATCGCCACCGTCAAGGCCGTTCCGCCCCCGCAGTTCGAAGCGTGGCTGGCCTACCAGAAGAAGCAGATCGCCGAAGCCAATGCGGCCGCGGCGGCCGCTCGCACCAAGCTCAACCACGAAGTCGGCGCCGGACAGGTCGAAAACCCATGATCCGCGCTCGCCCGCCACGCCCCCACCGAATCTCCGCCTCCGGACACTAGGAGCCCAGCCCAGATGGCCACCTACGCAGCCCCAATCCCCCAGATCGTCGCGCACGAGGCAAAAAAGGAACCGACCGGTTGGATGAGCTGGGTCACGACCACCGATCACAAGCGGATCGGGATCATGTACATGGTCACGACGTTCGTGTTCTTCCTACTGGGGGGCGTCGAGGCGCTGATGATGCGTCTACAGCTGGGGGTGCCGGAAAACACGCTGATCGCACCGCAGACCTACAACCAGCTGTTCACGATGCACGGCACCACGATGATCTTCCTGTTCGTCGTGCCGATGATGGCCGGTTTGGCCAACTATTTCGTGCCGCTGATGGTGGGTGCGCGCGACATGGCCTTCCCGCGCCTGAACGCGCTCTCCTACTGGCTGCTGTTGGCCGGCGGCATCGTCTTCTACGCCTCGGTCTTCTGGACTCCACCGGAATCGGGTTGGACGAGTTACGTGCCGCTGTCGAGCATCACCTACTCCCCCGGAGGCGGCCAGGACGCGTGGATCTACCTGATCCACATCACCGGCCTCTCCTCGATCCTCGGCGCAATCAACTTCTACGTGACGATCGCCAACATGCGCGCTCGCGGCATGAGCTGGGGACGGCTGCCGCTGTTCATCTGGGCGATCCTGACCTACTCGATCCTGATCATCTTCGCGATGCCGGTGATCGCCGGAGCCGTGACGATGCTGCTGACCGACCGCCACTTCGGCACGCACTTCTTCGACCCCGCCAACGGCGGCTCGGCGATCCTCTGGCAAGACCTGTTCTGGTTCTTCGGGCATCCCGAGGTCTACATCATGGTGTTGCCCGGATTCGGGCTGGTGTCGGAGATCCTGCCCGTGTTCGCGCGCAAGCCGATCTTCGGCTATAAGGCGATCGCGGCATCGACCGTGACGATCGCGTTTCTCGGCTTTTTGGTGTGGGTGCATCACATGTTCACCGCGCCGATTCCCGAGGCAATCATCATCTTCGCGATGCTCAGCTCGTGCTTGATCGCGATTCCAACAGGCGTGAAGATCTTCGGCTGGCTGGCAACGCTGTGGGGTGGCACGATCGAATTCAAGACGCCTCTGCTGTTCTGCGTGGGCTTCATCGCGCTGTTCACGATCGGCGGCATATCCGGGGTGTTCCTCGCCGTGTTCCCAGTCGACTGGCAGCTGAACGAAAGCTACTTCGTGGTCGCCCACATCCACTTCGTGTTGATGGGCGGCGCCGTGTTCACGGTGTTTGCCGCGATCTACTACTGGTTCCCGAAGATCACCGGGCGAATGCTGAGCGAGACTCTGGGCAAATGGAGCTTCTACGTGATGTTCTTCGGGTTCCTGATTACGTTCATGATCCAGCACGTGCTCGGCCTCGACGGGATGCCGAGGCGCGTGTATGAGTACAGCAACACCGGCAACCTCCCCCTCTACAATCTGATCTCGACGATCGGCTCGTTCATTCTCGCCGGCGGCGTGCTGCTCACGATCGTCAACGTCGTGCGCAGCCTCAAACACGGCGCCGTGGCCGGCCCGGACCCGTGGAAGGCCAACACGCTCGAGTGGTTTACCAGCTCGCCCCCGCCGGTCAACAACTTCGACGCGGTCCCAACCGTGCGCTCGCACGAACCGATGAAGGACATCCGCCGCGAGATCGAGCAGCGTACCTCGGGCGCGCCCGCGCCAGGAGGCGCCACGGTGCCGGCGGGTGCCACCCAGATCGGCTTGTAGCGTGTCCGCGGCCCCGCGCACGTAGACTCATCGCGATGGACGGCTCCCCGGCATCGCTCTCGGCGACTGAAGCGCTCGAATCCAGTCGCCATGCACAGCTGCCTATAGGCCTCGCTCCACGGACTCGGCAGCTGCTCGCCGACTATACGGAGCTGACCAAGCCGAAGGTCCAATCGCTGCTGCTGCTAACGACGATCGCCACGATGCTCGTCGCCGGCAGCCCATCGGTGGCGTTGATCGCGCTCACCTGCCTTGGCGGCTACCTGTCGGCCGGTGGCGCCAGCGCCGTCAACCACTGGTTCGACCGCGACATCGACGCAAGCATGGCGCGCACAGCCAACAGGCCGGTGCCCTCCGGACGCGTATCTCCGACGGCGGCCCTCACCTTCGGCTGCGTACTGGCGGCCCTGTCTTTCCTGGAGCTCTCACTGACGGTGAACGTGCTCGCCGCGAGCCTTTCGTTCGCCGGGTTCCTCGGCTACGTGCTCATGTACACGATGTGGCTGAAGCGACGCACGCCTCAGAACATCGTGATCGGCGGCGCGGCCGGCGCGATCCCACCGCTGGTCGGCTGGGCGGCGGTGACCGGCTCTGTGAGCGGCGTCGCGGTGCTGCTGTTCTTCATCGTGTTCTTCTGGACGCCGCCGCATTTCTGGGCCCTATCGCTGCTGATGAAGGACGAGTACGCGAAGGTCGGGGTGCCGATGCTCCCGGTGGTGCGCGGCGAGGCCGAGACACGCCGGCAGATACTGCTCTACTCGGTGCTCCTGTACGCGGTCACCCAGCTCCCGTTCTGCGCGGGAGGCTTCGGCCCGATCTACCTCGTCGCGTCGCTGCTGCTCGGGTTCGGATTCATCGCGGGCGCTGTGAGGCTCTATCGTCGCGCCGACCGGCGCAGCGCGCTGCAGCTGTACTTGTTCTCGCTCGCCTACCTTGCGCTGCTGTTCTGCGCGATGGTCGTCGACGCAAAGTTGTAATCTTCACGTCGTCATGGATCGTCGTCTAGCCCAGAAGAACATCCGCGCCGGGATCGTCATCGCCGGGATCTGCATGTTCATGTTCGGCCTCACCTTCATCGTGGCCGCGCTGTATCTCTCGTGAGCCCGCTCGACCCCGAGATTCCGCCCACTGGCGAGGAGGTCCATCTTCCGGGCCCCACGATCCTGCCACTGCTCGTAGCCGCCGGGATCACACTCGCGGTGATCGGCATCACGATCAGCAAGATCCTGCTGGTCGGCGGCGTGATCATCACGATCGTGTGCGTCGTGCGCTGGATCCAGGACACTCGCCGCGAAGTCGACGAGCTACCGCTCGACCATCACTGACCCTCCGGGGCGTGGTGAGGCGCCGCGCGCGGTTCCCCACCACGCGCGGCCCCAATGAAAAGGCGGCGCCCGCTTCCGTGCGACAGGCGCGCGACCTCCCTCTCTCACCCCACGGCTGCGCTCACCGGCATGGGACACATAGCCCCGTCGTCCGTCCAGCAGCGCACGACGTCGCGTACGGAGAGTATCCCCATTGTCTCTCCGTGCTCGACGACGATCAGGTGGCGAAAGCCACCGCGGACCATCGCGGCGGCGGCTTCCTCCAAAGACCAGCTCGGCTCGGCGTAAACCACATCGCGGGTCAGGTGGTCTGCGACCAGCTCGGCGTCGGGGCTCTCGCCCGCGCCGATCGACGAGAGCACATCCCGCTCGGTCAGGATCCCCGGACCGCTCGCGTCGGGGTCGATCACCACAGCGGCGCCCACACGGCGCTCTGACATCAGCCGCGCCGCATCGCGCAGCGTGTGACCCGGGCCCACAGCCAGGACCATCGGACTCATTCCGTCTCGTACGTGCATCGCGCCTCACCTCCCGTTCTCGGAAACTGCTTGCAACGATTGTCTCAATGTATTGGGCCAGAGCCTGCGCGTCAAGTACCCCGTAGAAGATCCGATATGCGCGATGCGCGGATCGAACCCAGCGTCACCGACAACGGAGTGCGCTCACAGTGCCGGTGAGTCGGGATCGTGTTCCAGCTGGCCGAGCTCACCGCTCGCCGCCGCAATCACCCCACGAGCGACCCCCTCCCACGACCAGCGCTCGCGGGCGAGCGACACGAGCGCGGCTCGAGTCTGCTCCTTCAGGGCACGATCCGCTCCAAGCCAGTCGCCTATGCGCTCGGCGATAGCTCGCACGGCGTTGTCATCCACAGCAAACGACAGCCAAGCGGCGGCCCGCTCCGGCACCTTCCCGACGATGACCTCGCTCACCTCGGCAAGACCGGAGTGGGCGGCGCTGATCGGCAACACACCGCAGGCGGCGGCCTCAACGGCCACCATCCCGAAAGCCTCCGGGAAGGTGCTCGGAACCACCAACGCCTCACACGCGGGTAGGACATCGGCGAGCTCGTCGTGGTCGAGACGCCCGGTGAGCAGGATCCGCCCTGCGATCGTGCGTGCCGCCAGACGATAGCTCTCGGCCTCTGGGTCCGACAACGAGTCCAGGAATGCGAGCAGGTGCGCGAGCGGGAGGTCGTCACTTGCCACGTGAGCGTCCTCTGAGGCCCCTTCGCGAGCCTCCAGGGCCCGTCCGGCACGGGCGATCTCTCGCACACCCTCCAGGTCGCCGTCTGCAAGCCTCGCGATCAGACGCTCGATGCCCTCACGGTACGCACCGAAGCCGATGACGACGAGCCGCGCGTCGGGCGCCGAGCACAACACCAAAGGCCAGGCGGCGATCAGGAGATCGACACCCTTGTTGACGATCAACTTGCCCACGAACGCGACCAGCGGTCCGGTCTGGCCGCCGACGCCCTGTGCGACACGCTCGGTGGAACGCGCCGCGGCCGGTAGGCCATCGGCCAAGCGCTCCAGCGCATCGGCCGCCTCCTGCTCGTTGCGCGCAAACGCATTCTCGCCCTCGCCGGCGGACGCCGACGGGCCGCTACGCAATCGCTCGATCAAGCCTCGGATGCGCGCCTCGGCCTCGCAGGGCCGCGAGGGGGCAAAGCGCTCGACGTCGACACCCGGCGGACCAAGGTGTGTACGCCGCTCGAGCGCAGGGTCTCCAATGGCCTGCCACAGGCTGACGGCGGTGTGGTTGGAGCCGACGAGCACCGTCCTCGCCTGCGCGAGCCCCTCGCGTGCAAACGGCAGAAAGCGCTCGGGTTCAGGCTTGACCGTGTACTCGAGCGCACTTCCGTGCACCTTCACTGCATAGGGCGTCCGACCCTCCAGTGCACGCGCCAGGATCACCGGACCCATCACTAGATGATTGGCGAGCGCCACATCGGGGCGCACCAGCTCGGCAACCTCGCGCACCGCGTCCACGTTGGCCTGAACATAGGCCGACACCTCCGTTTCGCTGCACTGCGCAAACGTCTTGGCAGCGATGCCCTCGTATCGGTCTTGCACGTACACCGGCAGCAATCCACCCAGATTGGGACGGTAGGCGGTGCAAAGCGGGGATCCGGGCGCAGGCGGCCCACCAAGCGCGCTCACCCGAAGTGCACCGTCGTCCCAGTCGCCCGTGGCGTCGACGAACGATTGGCGCTCGGGATGGCGGTCCTGACAGAACAGGTGCACCTCGTGCCCGAGCCTCACGAGCGCTTCCGCCAGCCGTGCGTTGTAGACGTTGGAGCCCGTACCCGCCAGTAGGTAGCCGTGGAAGATCAGGACGCGCATCTGCCACCAGCCTATTCCCGTACTAGCTTCGCTAGAGTGCCGGGCGTGAGCACAAACCAACGCTATCGTCTACGCACCCCTTCGACCGGCCGCGAAATCGTGATCGATGCGCAGCCTGAGGAGATCTATCTCGATCGCGAGTCGGGCGAGCCCATGGAGGTCATCGGCAAGCTGCTGCCGCTCGCGCCCTCACAGTCACGACTACCGTGGGCTGTGGAGAACTTGCGCTTCTGCCCTTGGTGCGAGCAGCACTCGCAGAAGGACCTGAACGACTGCCCCACCTGTGGCCGCCGGATGGGGCCGCTCGGGGCGTGAGCACCGCGCAGTATCGGGCTCGCTTCGTTGCGCTCGCCGCAGGCGCCTTGATCTGCCTCTCCGGTCTCGGTATCAGCTCGTGTGGAGGGACCAGCGTCTCGGACGTGACTCCCAAGAGCACACCCGAAATCGCTCCGCCGAACAACACCGCCGCCGAAAAAGAAGCAACTGAAACCACCTCGACGTCGACAACCGCGACGACGTCCACAAGCGGCGAAAAAACCTCCACGACCGGCGGCAGCGAAAGCGGAGGCGAAAGCTCCTCAGGGGCACCCGGCGGGACCTCCTCGGAAAGCAGCGCGGCTGGAGGCACCTCCGCCGCCGGCAGCGAAGCACCCGGCGAAAACCCGGCGAGCGAAAAACCCGCTTCTGAAAAAACCGCCGAAAAACCGGCAAGCAGCGTCAGCCCCAGCGGCGGGGCCTCGGCTCCCTAGCTCACGGCGTTGAGATCAGCGTCGCGCTGTAGGTGAGGCGCGCAGTCTGGTAGAGGCAGTAGTACTGCACACTGGTACCGAGCGATGCCTGCGCGGTCTGGGTGCCCGTGGTCGCGCACTGGCCCTTGGGCCTGCTGGCCCTCCAAGAAGTCCCCTTGCCAAAGCCGAGCGCCAGCACGGGCGCCCACGAGGGCACGGTGAGCGCCACTACGTCGCCCTTCTTGACCGACAGCGTGCTCGCGAGCGGGAACTGGGCGATCTTGCCGAAGTACTTTTCCAGCGGCACCACCGGACTCTGGGCGATCAGCTTGTAGGTGAGTTTGGGGCTCTTCTGGGCACGCAATATCGCGATCCCGGCCGAGGCGGGGCCGCCCTCGTTTTCGTTGAAGTACTTGATCTGCGTCGCGCTGGGCTTGCCGAGCGTGACCGTCCACGCAACCACGGTCCCTTCGCGCGGTGCGGCCTCCACGTTGTTATTCGTTTCGACCTTGACCTGGAAGCCGGTCGTGCGACTCACCGCCAGACACGACGGCGTGGGGCAGCTGGGAGTGCTGGGCGGGGTTGTTTCAGGGATCACGCCGACTTCGCTCAGCGTCGCGAGCGAACCCGCGGGCAGAGCAAGGGCCAGCCCGCAGGCGACGACGATCACAGCGATAGCACGTTTCATATGGACCATTCAACAGGAACACGTGGACGGGAACTATGTAGCGGTTCGACGCGCAAGTCGCTATTCCCCCTTTTTGGACGCCGGCCCGAGGGCGGCGGCGGCCGCGGCGATCTCGGCCGGATCCCCGGGCTCGGGCACCCAAGGCAAGCGCAGCGGATCGCTCTCGTAGCGAGGAATCACGTGCAGATGGAAGTGGAACACCGTTTGCCACGCCGACGCTCCGCAGGAGTTGATCACGTTGATCCCGTCGGCCCCCAACCGCTCCTTTGCGCGAGTCGCAAGGCGCTGTGCCGCCCGGCTCACTGCCGCGAGCTCCTCCGCGTCGATGCTCAGTAGATCGGTGGCGTGAGCCCGAGGTATCACGAGCGCGTGACCGCGGGTCGCGGGATTGATGTCCATGAAGGCGAGCGTGCGCTCATCCTCGTCAACGATCGTCGCCGGCAGCTCGCCCGCCACGATCTTGCAGAAGATGCAGTCCGGCTCACCCATCGCCGGCAATCCTAGCTGGCACGCTCGCGGCTGCGCGCAAACGCGACCGCTTGCTCGCGCGTGCTCACCTCACCGGTGTAGCGCGCCCGCTCGAGCTGCGCCAACAGCTCCCCCACACGTGGGCCGAGCGCGATACCCAGCTCCGCGGCCAACTCGTCGCCGCGCAACAACGGCGCAGGCTGCCCGTCTCCCCGCCAGTCGAGCGCATCCACGAGCATCCGTTGTGCCAGGGCCACGTGCGCCGCGATCGCCTCCTGCGCTTTCGATCCGCGTGTTGCCAGCCGGTCGCATACCGACAGCAGCGTGACGTCGACCTCCACTGGATCGCAGCTTCGCAAGTAGTCGAACACGCTCGCGCGCGCGAGCGGTTGTGGCTCGTGAACCAGAAAGCCGAGTCGCAGGTGATGGCGCACCAGCGCCGCCACGTGCTCGCGCAGGCGCATGCTCGTGCGCAGGCGACCGAGTACATCGTGCGCGAGCTCGGCACCAAGCGCGTCGTGCCCGATGAACGTCACGCGTCGATCCCACGCTCGCACCG
Organism: uncultured Solirubrobacterales bacterium; assembly: GCA_963831725.1. Lineage (GTDB taxonomy): Bacteria > Actinomycetota > Thermoleophilia > Solirubrobacterales > Solirubrobacteraceae > Palsa-744. The sequence continues at coordinate 290,744 of CAWHRF010000004.1, read as the reverse complement.
AGCGGGTCGCGGGCTTGGCGGCGTCATGCAGCAGCGCGGCCCAGCGCAGCGCCTCTCCGCGGGTCATATCGTCGGCGAGCGGCTCGGCGAGCATCGCGAGCACCCGCGCACGGCTCTCCTCCTCCAGCATCTCCGCGGCGCCAAGCCCGGCGGTGAGCGCGATCGTGTGCTGGAGCACCTCCAGCGTGTGCCCGTACACGTCCAGGTGGTGATAGCGGCTCTGCTCGACCCCTCGCATCGCTCCCAGCTCGGGCAGCACCACGTCAGCAGCACCGAGACCTCCCATCATCTCGATCCCCCGCAGTGCGCGCTCAGAGGCGACTATCCGCCGCAACTCCAAGAAGATCCGCTCGGGAGAGACCTCGGTCAGCCGCCCCGCCTGCGCTCGTGCCGCCACGATCACATCGGGCTCGGGGGTCAATCCCAGCTCGACCGCGACCCTCACCAGGCGCAGCACCCTCAGCGGGTCATCCTCGAACGCACGCGCACCGGCGAGCCGCAGGCGCCCCAGTCGCAGATCGCCGAGCCCTCCGAGCGGGTCCAGAGGCGCTCCACCCTCCAACGGTTCGGCGACAGCGTTCACGGTGAAGTCGCGCAGCATGAGATCCGCCTCCAACGATCCTCCCCGCAGCTGCTCGACGTCCACCTGCCAGGAGCACTCGCGAGCAACCACGCGCCACGCCCCGAAACGCTCGGACAGCGCAAAGCAGGCAGCCCCTCCCCCGCTCCCGCGGGCGGCACGAGCGATCGCGCGCGCCGCCTCCTCGGGGTCGCCCTCGACCACAACATCCAGATCGGCGACCTCACGGCCGAGCGCACGGTCTCGAACCGCGCCGCCGACAAGCCATCCGCGCCTGCCCGCAAGCGCCGAGCGGGTCAACTCCCACGCGTCGGTGCTCATCAGGGTCCGACGTCGGCCGTGGGAAGATCCGGCTTGCCGAAAGGCTCACCCAAGGCGTCGCTGTCAATGCGACCGTCGCGGTGGTACACGCGTGGCACTCGCGCAGTCAGTCCGCAGGTGACCTCGTAGTTGATCGTGTCGATCCGCCGCGCCACCTCCTCGGCGGTGATCCGCTGCTTGCCGCGAGCGCCGATCAGCACTGCCTCGCTTCCCGATAGTGCGCTCGCATCGGCCTGGCGGCCGAGGTCGACCGTGAGATTGTCCATGCTCACCGTGCCGACGATCGGGCAGCGCTCCTCCGCGACGAGCACGTCAGCGTTGCCCGACAGGGCTCTGCGCCAGCCGTCGCCGTAGCCGATCGGAAGCACCCCGAGCAGCGTGTCGCGCTCGGCCACGAAACGCCGCCCATAGCCCGCGCTCTGCCCCGACGCGCAGACCTTTGCCTCAGCCACATACGAGCGCAGCTCGAGAACCGGATCTAGGCCCTGCGCAAGCGGGTCGTGCCCGAAGGGGTCCATCCCATACGCCGCTATCCCACAGCGCACCATGTCGAAATGCGCGCGCTTCTCGCGCAGCGTCGCCGCGCTGTTGGCGGCATGCACGAGGATCTCCGAATGGGCCGCCTTGACCTCACTCGCCCAGACGGAGAAAAGCTCCAGCTGGCGCTCGAAGAAGGGATCGTCGTTGTTGTCGGCGGTCGCGAAGTGGGTCATCGCTCCAGCAAGCTGGACCTCGGGGGCGTTGCTCGCCGCCGCAACCACGCGCGATGCCTGCTCGGGGTCGCGCGTGCCAAGCCGCCCCATGCCGGTGTCGAGCTTCACGTGCACGCGCCCGCCGCCGGCCTCTGCAACCGCTGCCACGCCCTCCTCGCGCCAAACCACGACGTCTGCGTCAACCGCGAGGGCTTCGCGCAACTCGGCTGGGCTGAGCGCGCCCATCACGAGCAACCGCACGTCGTGGAAGCCGGCCTGTCTGAGCTCCACCGCCTCCAGCGCGCCCGCGACCGCCAGCCAACCGGCCCCGGCATTCAGCGCTGCACGAGCACTCTGAGCGGCGCCGTGTCCGTAACCGTCGGCCTTGACCACCACGCAGAGCTCGCACTCATCCTCGAGCTCCATTCGCAAGCGAGCGCAGTTGCGCTCGATCGCGGCGAGGTTGACGAGCGCGATCGCGCGCCGCACGGTCACGCTCGCCGCGCTCCCCGAGCACCGTCTGTGCGCGTCGCACGCTCCTTCGTTCCCCCACGCCCGCGAGGTCCGCGACGGTCCGCCTGGGGCACGCGAGCAAGTGGCAGCATCGCGATCACGTCGCTGGCGATCACGCCCTCCGGGGCACCCTGCCGGCGGGCGGCGTCGCGTCCCGCCTGCGCGTGCAGGTAGACACCCGCCGCGGCTGCTGTGAAGGCATCCATGCCCTGTGCAAGCAGCGCCGCGATCGTGCCGGTCAGCACATCGCCGGTGCCGGCCGTCGCGAGCGCGGGACTGCCTCCTTGACTGATCGCCACACGTCCGGTGGGCTCAACCACGAGGGTGTCGTCGCCCTTGAGCACGACCACCGCCCCCGCCTGCTCGGCGGCGGCACGGGCGTGGGCCAGCCGCTCGCTCTGCACCTGTTCGCTGTCGGTGTCCAGCAGGCGCGCAAGCTCGCCCACGTGTGGCGTGAGCACCGTGGGCGCATCCCTGCCGGCCAGCTCGCTCAGACGGCCTGCGTGAGCGTTCAGCCCATCGGCGTCGAGCACCAGCGCCACCTTGGCCTCGTGCGCCAGCTCGCGTGCGAACGACGCACTGCGGGGATCGCGCCCAAGCCCTGGCCCGAGCGCCAGCGCACCCGCACGCTGCAGCGAGTCGAGCGCCTGGGCGAGCCCCTCGGGCGTGAGCGCTCCCAGCTCCTCGGGCAGACCCCGCGTCATCACCTCCATCGACTGCACGTCGAGCACCACACGGAGCGACTCGGGCACGCACGCCGTGACATAACCGGCTCCAGCACGCATCGCCGCGAGTGAGGCCATCGCGGGCGCGCCGCTCAATCCACGCGAACCGCCGACCACGACGACGTGGCCACTGGTGAACTTCGTCGATCCAGACGCCCTGCGCGGAAGCTCGCCAAGCACGCCCCCGCAGATCAAGCCAACATCGCTCGCTGCAGGCGCGCCGCGTGGAATCCCGATCTCGATCGTGGTCAGCTCCCCCGCACAACCCTTGCCCGGATGAATCCACAGGCCGGGCTTGCCTACGTGAAAGCTCACGGTCTGTTGCGCCTTGACCGCCACGCCCGCGACGATCCCCGTGGAGGCATCGACCCCGCTGGGCACGTCCACGCCGAGCACGTGCGCGGGCGCCGCATTGACGGCCTCGATCGCCTCCGCGACAACACCATGCGGGACACCCGAGAAGCCTGTCCCAAGCAGCGCATCCACGATCACATCGGCCTGCTCGATCGCCTCTTGCGCGGAGGGCAGACCGAACTGCAGCGGCGGCTTGCCCGGCAGGCGCTCGAGATTGGCGCGCGCGTCGGCAGAGAGCTCGGCGGGGTCGGCCACACACACCACGCTCACCTCCCTGGCTGCGTTGCGCAACAGACGCGCGACCACAAGCCCATCGCCGCCATTGTTGCCCTTGCCACACACCACCGCCAGCGCACCGTCGCGTGAGACGCCTTCAACTGCGCGTGCAACCCCTTCCCCGGCACGCTCCATCAGCTCCAGCGAGGGGATCCCGCGCTCCTCGATCGCCCATTGGTCCACAGCGCGCATCTGAGGCGCGTCGAGCAGCGGCTCACACCAGTCGGGAAGAACGCTCATCACGAGCGATACTAAGCGTTCGCGCGCGATATCCCGGCGCGCACTCCGGTGGTGCTACTCGACGGTTACCGTCTTCGCAAGGTTGCGAGGTTGATCGACGTTCAGGCCGCGACGCCTGGCAATCTCATAGGCCAGCAGCTGCAGCGGGATCACCGCGAGCACCGGCTGCAGCATCCAGTCGATCTCGGGGATTGGGATCGCCACGTCCATCTGGCCTGCTACGAGGTTGTTGCCGGTGGTGACGATCGCGATCACCTGCGCGCCGCGAGCCCGCACCTCCTGCATGTTGGAGATCATCTTCTCGCGCACCGGCGAGTCGGTCGCCACGCAGACCACGGGAGTCGCGTCCTCGAGCAGCGCGATCGGGCCGTGCTTCATCTCCCCTGCCGCATATGCGTCGGTGGCGATGTAGGAGATCTCCTTGAGCTTCAACGCTCCCTCCAGCGCCACTGGCAACCCGACGTGGCGCCCGAGATAGAGGAAGAACTCCTTGCTCCAGTTCCCATCGGCGACGTCGCTCATCTGTGGCCCTACATCGGCAAGCACCTCATCGATGCAATGCGGCAACCGCTTGATCTCGCCGACCAGCTCGGTGAGACGCTCGGGCGTGAGCGTGCCCCGGAGCTCCGCCAGGCGCAGACCGAGCAGGTAGATCACCGCGACCTGGCACACGAACGTCTTGGTGGCCGCCACACCGATCTCGAGGCCCGCCCGTGTGAACAGCACGCCGTCGGCCTCGCGCGTGATCTGCGAGCCCATCACGTTCGTGATCGCAAGCACCGTGGCGCCGCGCTCGCGCGCCTTGCGCATCGCGGCCAGCGTGTCCGCAGTCTCGCCTGACTGGGAGATACCGACCACGAGATCGCCGGGACCGACTACCGGGTTGCGGTAGCGGTACTCCGAGGCAATGTCCATTTCAACCGGCAGGCGCGCCCACTCCTCGATCGCGTAGCGGCCGATCAGTCCGGCGTGGTAGGACGTTCCACACGCAAGCACCACCACGCGCTTGACGTCCGCGAGGATCGCCTCGTCGAGAGCTCCCGCCTCGTCGAGGTCCACGCCGCTCCCACGAGCCACCCGATCGGCGATCGTCTCGGCGACCGCGTCAGCCTGTTCGTGGATCTCCTTGAGCATGAACGTCTCATACCCGCCCTTCTCCGCTGTGGCCTCATCCCAGTCGATCTGCTCGACGGCCCTCTGTACGGGCACACCCGCCTCGGTGCGAATCGTGACCTCCTCGGGTCGCAAAACCACGATCTCGCCGTTCTCGATGTATTGAATCAGGCGCGTCTGCGCGAGAAATGCGGGCACAGCCGAGGCGATGAACTGCTCACCCTCTCCCCTTCCGATGATCAGCGGACACTCCTTGCGCGCTCCCACCAGCGTGTCGGGCTCCTCCAGGCTCATCGCCACGAACGCGAAGTGACCCTCGAGCTCGCCGAACGCGGCTTGCACGGCAGCGGCAAGGTCGCCGTGGTAGTGGTCGGCGATCAGATGTGCGATCACCTCAGCGTCGGTCTCGGAGGTGAACACGCTGCCCCGGTCCGCGAGGCGCTCCTTGAGCGCCATGTAGTTCTCCACGATCCCATTCACCACGACATGCAGGCGATCCTCAGAGTCGTAGTGGGGATGGGCGTTCTCCTCGCTGACGCGCCCGTGGGTCGCCCAGCGCGTATGAGCTATGCCGGTGCTCGGACTCCGATCCACCCGCTCGGCGACGGCCACCGCTCCGCCGCCGTTTGCGCCGTCGAGACCGTCGAGCTTCGCTTGCAGCGCGCTCAAATTGCCGACCGAGCGCACCGCCTCGATGCGATCCTCGGCGATCAGCGAGATACCGGCGCTGTCATAGCCGCGGTACTCGAGCTTGCACAGCCCTGCGAGCAGCAGCTCGCGGGCGGGGCGCTTGCCTACATAGCCGACGATGCCACACACGCCGCCGACGATACCAGCGGCCGAACGGAGGCTGGACGAATGAACGACCTCACCCGGTGCGGATGGTGGCGACGGTCACGTTCGCGGCCGGCCGGGAATCACGCGGCTGCAGAGAGCCAACTGAGGACTCAGCCCAGTTCGCGCTCGACGAGGGTCACAAGACGCGAGCAGGTCGCATCGGCCTCCTCGTCGGTGGGCGCCTCGACCATCACTCGCACGAGCGGCTCGGTGCCGCTGGGACGCACGAGCACCCGCCCACGCCCACGGAGTGCGTGATCCTCGCTGCGCACGGCCTCTGTGACGCTCTCGGCTCTCTCCAGCGCGCTTCGGTCGCGCACACGCACGTTGACCAGTCGCTGCGGCAGCTTTCGCATCGCATCGCGCTCGGCGAGATCGCGTCCTCCGAGTGCCTCCAACGTCAGCAACGCCGCGGCGATCCCGTCGCCAGTGCTGTTGAAACCCATGTCGATGATGTGCCCGGACTGCTCGCCCCCGAGCATCCAGCCCTTGCGGCGAAGCTCCTCCAGCACGTAGCGATCGCCGACGTTGGTGCTCGCAACCTCGATACCCGCGTCGCGCATCGCGGCATGAAAACCGTAGTTGGTCATCACGGTCACGACCACTCCGTCGCCCGCCAGGCGCTGTTGCTCGCGCAAGTGCAGCGCGGCGAGCGCGATCAGCTCATCGCCGTCCACCACCATACCCGTGCGATCGACCGCCAGCACGCGGTCGCCGTCGCCGTCGAAGGCCAGGCCGAGTGCGTGTCCACCCTCGCGAACGCGCTCACCGAGCTTCGCGATGTGCGTCGAGCCGCATCCCTCGTTGATGTTGCGCCCATCGGGCGTCGCCGCCAGGACAGTGACGTCGGCCCCAAGGCGCCTGAACACCTCCGGCGCGACCTTGTAGGTGGCGCCGTTGGCGCAGTCGATCAACAGATCGAGCCCGTCGAGACGCAGATCGGCAAAACGGGTTTGCAGCTCGCGCAAGTAGTCCTCGTGGGTCCCGCGCAACTCCCGCACATGCCCGATCGCAGAGGCGCCACTGGCGGCGCCGGAGTCTGCATGGAGCTGCTCTTCGATGGTCCGCTCCGTCTCGTCGGAGAGCTTGAAACCGTCCGCGGCGAAGAACTTGACACCATTGTCCCTGTAGGGGTTGTGCGAGGCGGAGATGACAACCCCGAGATCGAGGCCGTAGCGCTTGAGCAGCAGCGGCGCCGCGGGCGTGGGCAGCACACCCCCGAGCAGCGCTTCCCCACCTGCTGCGCTCACCCCGGCCGCGAGGGCCGCCTGTAGCATCTCCCCCGACTCGCGCGTGTCGCGCACGATCAGCACACGAGGTCGCTGCGTGCCGGTGTTGAAGGTCGCGGCCTTGCCAAGTCCCAGAACCAGCTCAGCGCTCAGCAGCTCGCCCGCGACCCCGCGGACGCCATCGGTCCCGAACAGCTTGCCCATTGCGGTTGTTAGCGCTTGGAGAACTGCGGGCGCTTGCGGGCCTTCTTCAGACCTGCCTTCTTGCGCTCCTTCGCGCGCGAATCGCGCGTCAAGAAGCCACGACGCTTGAGCTCGCCACGCAGATTTGGGTCTGCCTCGAGTAGCGCACGGGAAATGCCGTGGCGCAGAGCCCCGGCCTGTGCGGAGATACCGCCGCCCTGCAGACGCGCAACGACGTCCATGCGGTCCTGATAGCCAACTGTCTCCAGCGGCTGGCGAATGTTGCGCTGCAAGGTGACACGCGGGAAGTGCTCGTCAAGCGCGCGTCCGTTGACCAGATACGCACCAGTCCCCGGTCGGAGGATCACTCGCGCGATCGCCGTCTTGCGCTTGCCGGTGGCGTTGTAGCGAGCTCCCGCGGCAAGATCGATCGCGGCGGTGGAGATCGGCTCGGACAGTCGTCCCCCCTCCTGCTCCTCCTCGGCCCGCGGCTCGTCCTCGTCCTCGATCGCATACGGATCGGCAGGCTGGTCGGGCGCGAGTGGATCGACGCCCTCGGGAACGATGTCAACTTCGAGGTGAGCACCGGGCACTGTGGGCTTCACCCGCGGGGCCGGCTCGTCGTCCTCCTCCTCGGCGTCCTCAGAAGCGGTGGCCTCGGCGACGGCCTCAGCCTCGACCTCGGCGGCGATCTCCTCAGCAACCGCCTCCTCGACGACCTCCTCAACCACAGCCTCGACTGCGATCTCCTCGATCGCCTCCTCGACCAGCTCCTCGACTACAGCCTCCACGACTGCCTCGGCCTCAGCCTCGGCCTCTACAGCTGCCTCCTCGGCCCGCTGCTCGGAAGTCTCGCCCGCTGCCGCTGCTGCCTCGATCATGGTGTCCTCGGGCTGCTCGGGGCTCTCTGGGTTGTTCTCGTCGGCCATCAGGCCTCGATCTCCATCGGTTGCGGTTTTTGGGCGATGTGGGGATGCTCGGGACCGGCGTAGACCTTGAGCTTGGTGATCTGCTTGCGGGCCAAGCGGTTGCGCGGCATCATGCCCTTGACCGCGAGCCTCACGATCTCCTCGGGACGGCGCGCGATCATCTCCTCGAAGGTGCGCGAGCGCAGACCACCCGGGTAGCCCGAATGACGGTAGTAGCGCTTGTCTTGGCGCTTTTTACCGCTGACCGACACCTTCTCGGCGTTGATCACGACAACGAAATCGCCTGTGTCGACATGCGGCGTGTACTCGGGCTTGCGCTTCCCACGCAGGACATCGGCGATCTGCGTGGCCAGGCGTCCGAGCGTCTTGCCGTTGGCGTCAACGACGAGCCAGTTGCGCTCGCGGTCTGTGGGCTTGGCGACGTAGGTCTTCATGGCGTAAAAAAGGCCGCACGCGATCTGTCGCGCGCGGCGAGGAGTGCATGATAGGCGATGTTGAGTCGGTTAGCCATCCTGGTGGGTGGATCGGGGCGTCTGGCAAGGACGCACCGACCGCGGTGTACTTCGTACATAAGGGAGGGAGGACATAGCCAGGCGTCCCGAGGCGCCCACCAGGACTACTCCCACTCAATGGTGCCGGGTGGCTTCGACGTGATGTCGAGCACAACCCGGTTCACCTCGCGCAGCTCGTTGATCATGCGCGAGGCGATCGTCTCGAGAAGGTCGTACGGCAGGCGCGCCCAGTCGGCGGTCATCGCGTCGTCGCTGGTGACCGCGCGGATCACGACCACATAGCCATAGGTGCGCTCGTCGCCCTGCACTCCCACAGTGCGCACGTCGGGGAGCACACAGAAGGACTGCCACAGCTCGCGGTAGAGACCGGCCTTGCGGATCTCCTCCTGGAGGATGTGGTCGGCCTCGCGCAGCACGTCCAGGCGCTCGCGGGTGGCTTCGCCGCCCACGATCCTGATCGCGAGACCCGGGCCCGGGAAAGGCTGGCGCCACACGAGCCGCTCGGGCAAACCTAGCTCGGCCCCGACAGCACGAACCTCGTCCTTGAACAGGGCGCGCAGCGGCTCGACAAGCTCGAACTGCATGTCCTCGGGCAGGCCGCCGACGTTGTGGTGGGACTTGATCGTGGCCGCGCCGGTGCCGCCTCCCGACTCGATCACGTCCGAGTAGAGCGTGCCCTGCACGAGATAGCGCGCGGGGCTTGAGGCGGAGATCTTGGCGGCCTCCTCCTCGAACACGCGGATGAACTCGGCGCCGATCGCCTTGCGCTTGGCCTCTGGCTCGGTGACACCTTTGAGCTTCTCCAGGAAGCGTTGCTCGGCGTCGACCGCGACGAGCGGCACCTTGAAGGTGTCCCTGAACGCACTGATCACCTGCTCGCCCTCGTCCTTGCGCATCAGCCCGTGGTCCACGAACACGCACGTGAGCTGGTCGCCGATCGCCCGGTGCACGAGCAGTGCCGCCACCGATGAGTCGACGCCGCCGGAGAGGCCGCAGACGACGCGCCCATCCCCCACCTGCCTGCGGATGCGCGCGATCTGGTCTTCGGCGATCGAGGCTGCCGACCAGGTGAGCTCGCAGCCGCACACGTCGGTGAGAAAGCGCGTGAGGATTTCCTGCCCGTAGGGCGTGTGAACAACCTCGGGGTGAAACTGGATGCCGTAGATGCCGCGTTTGACATCCTCGACCGCGGCGACCGGCGAGCCGGTGGAGGAGGCGAGGGCGACAAAGCCCGCCGGCGGCTCGAACACTGTGTCGCGGTGTGACATCCAGCAGGTCTGTTCCTTGGGCATCCCCGCAAGCAGCACTCCCGGCTCGATCACCGTCAGCTCGGAGCGGCCGAACTCTCCAATCTCGGCCTGCTCGACGCGCCCGCCAAGCTCGTGCACCAGCAGCTGCATGCCGTAGCAGATGCCAAGCACCGGAACGCCGAGCTCCAGCAGTCCGCGCTCCAGGCGTGGCGCCCCCGGCGCGTACACCGACGCGGGCCCCCCGGAGAGGACGATCCCGCGCGGTTTGCGCTTGGCGACCTCCTCCAGCCCGACGTGGTGAGGGAGCAGCTCTGAGAACACCCCGCAGTCGCGGATGCGGCGCGCGATCAGCTGCGAGTACTGGCCCCCGTAGTCGAGGACCACAACCTCCTCACGGGCTGCCGCCAGGCCATCCGACGCCTCCAGCGGCGGCGCTGGGGCCGTGGCAGCGGTATCAGTCATTAACCAGTTCGGCTGCCTTGCCGTTGGAGCCCATGCCGACGGATTGCTCGTGCTGCAGCTGCTTGCCCTCGGTTTGCAGCGCCGGGGCGATCACCACCTCGGCGCGGTTGAACTCCGCGAGATCCTTGTGACCACAGGTGGCCATCGAGGTGCGCAGCCCGCCGAACAGGTTGAAGGTGCCGTCGTTCTCGCGCGCGGGACCAACGAGGATCTCCTCGAGCGTGCCGTTGCGGGTGGTGGCCACCCGCGCGCCACGCGGGAGCGTGGGATGGAATGTGGCCATTCCCCAGTGAAAGCCCCGTCCAGGCGCTTCGTGGGCGCGAGCGAGCGGCGAGCCGATCATCACCGCGTCGGCGCCGAGCGCGATCGCCTTGGAGACGTCACCGCCGTTGCGCATACCACCGTCGGCGATGACCTGGCAGTACTCGCCGGTCTCCAGCATGTGCGTGGAGCGAGCATGCGCGACGTCGGCGATGGCGGTTGCCTGCGGCACGCCGATGCCGAGCACCCCGCGGGTCGTGCAGGCCGCGCCCGGTCCCACGCCGACGAGCACTCCGGCGGCGCCGGTGCGCATCAGGTGCAGGCCCGTCTGGTAGGAGGCGCAACCGCCGACCACCACGGGCACGTCGAGCGAGGGAATGAACTGCTTGAGGTTGAGCGGCTCGGACACCGTGGAGACGTGTTCGCCGGAGACGACGGTGCCCTGAATCACGAGCACGTCGAGGCCCGCCTCGAGCGCGATCTCGTGATAGGCGAGCACCTTTTGAGGTGTGAGCGAGGCCGCCACCACGACCTTGTGCTCCTTGATCTCGGCGATCCGCTGGGCGATCAGCTCGGGCTTGACGGGAGTGCTGTAGATCTCCTGCATCTCGCGCGTGGCGAGATCCTTGGGCAGCGCGGCGATCCGCTCCAGCTGCTCATCGGCGTCCTCGTAGCGCGTGAAGATCCCCTCGAGGTTGAGCACCGCGAGACCCCCGAGCCCACCCACGATCGCGGCGGTCTCGGGAGAGACGACGCCGTCCATCGCGGAGGCCATCATCGGCAGCTCGAACTGGTAGGGGCCGAGCTTCCAGGAGATGTCGATGTCGTCGGGATCGCGCGTGCGCCTGGAGGGCACGATCGCGATGTCGTCAAAGCCGTAAGCACGGCGACCTTGCTTGCCGCGTCCAATCTCTACTTCCATCTGGGAATCCTTACACTAGAGGCGGACGAGCATAGCAATGCCCCGGGGGCCCTTGGGTATGCTCGACCGAGATGAGCGAGCGCAATCTCCCCAGCTATGACCCGCAGGCGATCGAGGCCCGTCGCCAGGATGCCTGGCGCACGCAAAACGCGTTTGCAACCCCTGATGTGAGCGCCGGTCGGGTGCACAAGTACATCAAGCCGTCGGCCCCGTTCACCTCGGGGAACATCCACATCGGGCACGTACGCAGCTATTCGATCGGCGATGCCTATGCGCGCTTCAGCAGAGCCCAGGGCGCGTCGGTGCTGTTCGCATTTGGGTTTGACTCCTTCGGTCTGCCGGCCGAGCTCGGCGCGATCGCCGGCAAAGAGTCTCCGAGCGCGTGGGTAGAGCGCTGTGCGGAGCACATGGTGGGTCAGCTTCGACGTCTCGGATTCTCCTTTGATTGGGAGCGCACTTTCATGAGCTCGGACGCCATCATGTACCGCTGGTCGCAGTGGTTGTTTCTAACCCTGCTGGACGCCGGTTTGGTGTATCGGGGGACCGGCAGCGTGGACTGGTGTGACACCTGCCAGACGGTGCTCGCGACGATCCAGGTGGAGGACGGGCTGTGCTGGCGCTGCCACAACCCAGTGCGCCTGATCCAGCGTCCGCAGTGGTATTTGCGGATAAGTGAGTACGTGCGCGAGAACGACCAGCGCCTACAAGAGCTCGCGGCGAGCGGGATATGGGATGAGAACGCACTTGCCTCGCAGCGTTTCGTGCTGGGCCGCGTGGATGGGGTGGAGCTCGATCTATCCGCCGAGGACGGCGAGCCGCTGACAGTATTCACCCCCCACCCAGACGCGCTTGAGCTCGCGCGATTCGTGGCGGTGTCGCCACGACACCCGCAGGTGGAGGAGTGGGCGCAGGATGGGGTTTTGGCTCAGCGCCTGGAGGAGCTGCGAGCAGTGGGTCTGGAGCGGAGTGCGCGCGAGGCGCAAACGATGCCTCTCGTGGATACCGGACGCACGCTTGCCTCCCCCACCGGCGGGAAGCCATTGCCCGTGATTGTCACCCCGACCGTGGACGGTCGCTTTGGGCCGACCGCCGTGCTTGGCGTGCCCGAGCGCGACCGTACCGACGCGCTCATCGCCGAGCGGCTGTTCGGCCCAGCGGAGGCCCCCCCCACATCCCTCAACGGAGACGGACATGCAGGGAGCGAGGCGCCCGCGGACACCCACACCACCCCGGCCTCCGCCCCCCCGCGGGTCGGCGATGTGCGCGAGGCTGTGCGCTACCGGGCAAACGACTTCACGATCTCCCGGCAACGCTCCTGGGGCACGCCGATCCCGATCGTGTACTGCGATCGTTGCGGAGCAGTGCCGCTCCCCCGCGAGCAGCTGCCTGTGATCCTGCCATTGGATGTGAAGCCGACCGGCACGGGCAATCCGCTTGCCGAGCGCGAGGACTTCGTGCAGACCAGCTGCCCTGCGTGCGGCGGGAGCGCGACTCGCGAGACGGACACGTTGGACTGTCATTTCGACGCACTGTGGCTGTGGGTTCCGGTGTGCGTTCCGCCGAGCGAGCGCGAGCAGACGCTCGAGCACATCCTGGCGCTCGAGGATCTACGCACGTGGCTACCCAGCGAGCGTGTCGTGGCAGGCTCTGACAGCGGCAACTTCGTGTTCGATCAGCGCACCGTGACGAAGGCGCTGCGCGACATCGGGCCGCTCGAGTTTCTGCGCGACGGAGAGCCGTTCGCTGGCTGCTTGTTTCACGAGATGGTGATCCGCGACGGGCGCAAGATGAGCAAGCATCTTGGAAATGTGGTGGATCCCGACGAGCTGGTGGCGCAGTACGGCGCCGACACGGTGCGCCTGGCGGTGCTCTACGCGGCGCGCCCGCAGCGTTCGTTGAACTGGAGCGACAGCGATGTGAAGCGCTGCCACCGCTTTTTGCGCCAGCTTTGGGATTACTCGCACGCGCGTTTCGCGCTCGACCCAGCCGGGCTCGCAGAGAGCGCTGCGAACAGAGCGTCGGCGGCGGCCGGCGAGCAGGGACCCACGAACGGCGCCTCGACCGACGGTGAGCAAGCCGCCGCGATGGGCCCCGACAAGACCGAGCACCTGCGCAAACGCCTGGAGCAATGGTGTGAGACAGCCGTTCAGAAGATCACCGAGGACACCCGCGAGCTCGAGATGCACAGCGCCGTGCGCAACGTGATGCGGCTGTTCGATCGCATCCGCGACTACGAGAAGCGAGTGATCGCCAAGCGCGGATGGTTGTGCGCGGAGGACCACGAAGCGCTGGTCGCGGCGCTTGCGATGCTCGCACGCGTGCTGATGCCGTTCGCCCCGCACATCGCCGAGGAGCTGCTGATCGCCTCGCTGGCGGATGGCGAGGCAATCGACAGCTCGTGGCCCGAAGGGGAGCTTGTGAGACGATGAGCGGTACATGCCACAACCAACCAACTCGATCGAGAAGGGGTGAGACCCGATGAGCACCGCTACAGGGCGCGTCGAGGATGACGAGGCGACGCGCTCGTGCGTTACCGAGCTGGTGTGCCACAGATGCGATGTGAGACGCCCGATAACCGACACGGAGGCGTTCTGCCCGGAGTGCGGCAAGTGCTTTGACATCGCCTACGACTACGAGCTCGCCAAGGCTCGCCTGGGCGAGCTGCCGATGGATGAGCGCCCCCGCAACATCTGGCGGCTCTCGGAGCTGCTGCCGATCCGCTCCGCGCACGCGCAAGCTGAAGTTGGGCAGGTGTCGGGCATGACGCCGTTGATTCCGGCGAACCGGCTCGGGGGCCGGTTGGGACTGCGGAAACTGTATTTGAAGGACGACAGCACCCAGCGTCCCAGCCTCTCCTACAAGGATCGGGTTGTGTCAAGCGCGATCGCGCGCGCGCTCGAGCTCGGCAAGACTGAGATCGGCTGCGTGTCCACCGGCAACGTCGGCACCGCCGTGGCCGCACTCGCCGCCAAGGCGGGGGTGACGCCGTATGTGTTCTACCCAAACCGCCTGGAGCAGACCAAGGCGAAGGCGTGCCGGGCGCTCGGCGCGCGAGTGTGCCAGGTGGCGGGCAACTACGACGAAGCCAACCGCGAGTGCAAGAAGGTGGCGGCGGCCAGCGGGCTCGAGTTCGCCAACATCACGCTGCGACCGTTCTATGCCGAGGGCGCCAAGACGACGGTCTTCGAGATCGTCGAGCAGCTTGGCTGGAGGGCGCCGGATCACATCGTCTCGGCGACGGCCGGGGGCACTCTGTCCTCACGGCTGCACAAGGGGCTCGTGGAGTTGGAGACGGTGGGGCTTGCTCAGACCGGCTCCACCAAGATGCACATAGCGCAGCCCGCGGGGTGCTCGCCGATCGCCAGCGCAATCGAGGCCGGCGACGAGGAGATCCACCCGTGCACGCCGGAGACCGCGGCGCACTCGCTGGCGATCGGCTCCCCCGGCGACGGCTATCTGGTGATCGACGCGGTCCTCTCGCGCAAAGGCAGCGCCGGCACCGCAAACGATGAGGAGATCTTCGCGGGAATCGACCTGCTCGCCGAAACCGAGGGGATCCTGACCGAGCCGGCCGGGGGTACCACGATCGCGGTGCTCAAAAAGCTGGCGGAGTCGGGCGAGCTCGACCCGGACGCGACCGTGGTGGCGATCATCACCGGCAACGGGCTGAAGACACTCGAGGATCATCCCGAGAAGCCCTGGCCCCAGACCGAGTGCGAGGCGGAGTCGATGCTGGCCGTGCTCAGCGACCTCCAGGGACAGGCAGCCTCGGCGCGCCAGCCGCTGCCTGTTTAGCGAGTGGACGCGCGGGCGTAGCCCGTCCCCTTCGGCACGGGAGCTATCAGTTCCCGGCTGCCGCGGAGTCGGCGACGATCTGCGCATGCTCGCGCGAGACACGCCCGGCGGGGACCGACTCGTCGCCGACCTGCAGACGAGCCAGCGCGTCACGCTTGGCCTCGCCGGTGATCAGCCACAGCAGTGTTCTTGCTCTATTGAGCAGCGGATAGGTGAACGTCATGCGCGGCAGGCCCATGTACTTTGCTGTGAGCGCCACATCGCGATCGATCACCTCCAGCACCGGATCGCCTGGCACGAGCGAGGCAGTGTGGCCGTCGGCGCCGATGCCCAGGTGGACCAGATCGAAACGCTCGGGCAGCGCGGCTGCGTAAGCGTTGGCGGCTGCGTCCGGATCGTCGGCTGTGACCGGCATCGGGTGCAGCCGGCTGATGGCCTCCGACGACAGGTTGTCCCACAGCAGCGTTAGATTGCGATCGGGGTCGCCATCGGGAGCGATACGCTCGTCGACTTGGTAGATCGAAGTTTGCTCCCAGGGGAAGTCCTCTCGACGAGCCAGGTCGGCGAACATCTGGGCGGGGGTGTGGCCGCCGCTGACGGCCAGCGTGAAGCTGCCGCGCTCGAGGATCGCGGCGGTGGCGTGCTCGACTACCAGCTCGGCGGCGCGCAGCGCGACAGAGCTGTCGTCAGGGAGAATCTCGATCGGGATCGGCTTGGCGCTCATACTTTGAACGCTTGCCCAGCGCTGATGCCGTGGTTGCTCTGCCGGGACCCGAAATCGCGTGTACTCAGTTCGGTGCTCATGAGTCGCGCAGCGAACGGTAGCGACGGATCAGGGTGTTGGTGGAGCTGTCGTGGTCGAGCGCAGGCTCCTGTTTGCTTTCCAGCTCGGGAATGATCCGCTTGGCAAGCGCCTTGCCCAGCTCCACGCCCCATTGGTCGAAGGAGTCGATGCCCCAGATCGTGCCTTGCGTGAACACGCTGTGCTCGTATAGCGCCACGAGCGCGCCGAGCGTGTGCGGCGTGAGGTGCTCTGCGAGCAGCACATTGGTGGGACGATTGCCCTGCATCACCCGGTGCGGCACAACTGCCTCGGGGACGCCTTCCTCGCGTAGCTGCCGCTCGGTCTTGCCGAACGCGAGCGCCTCGGCTTGAGCGAACACGTTGGACATCAGTAGATCGTGGTGATTGCCCAGCGGGTTGAGCGAGCGCGCGAAGCCGATCAGATCAACGGGCACGAGCCGCGTGCCCTGGTGGATCAGCTGGTAGAAGGAGTGCTGTCCGTTGGTGCCGGGCTCACCCCAGTAGATCGCGCCGGTGTCGTAGTCGACGGGACCCCCGTCGAGCGTGACGTGCTTGCCGTTGGACTCCATCGCGAGCTGCTGTAGATAGGCGGGGAAGCGCGCGAGATATTGGCTGTAAGGCATCACCCCGATGGACTGCGCCCCGAAGAAGTTGGCATACCAGACGGCGAGCAGCCCCATCAAGGCGGGGAGGTTGCGCTGGAGTGGGGTGCCGCGAAAGTGCTCGTCCATCGCGTGGAAACCGCCCAGCAGCTCGTGGAAGCAGGTTGGCCCGACTGCGAGCATCGTGGAGAGGCCGATCGCGGAGTCCATCGAGTAGCGCCCTCCGACCCAGTCCCAGAAGCCGAACATGTTCTCGGTGTCGATGCCGAACTCGGCAACGGCCTCAGCATTGGTGGAGACGGCAACGAAATGCTTGGCGATCGCAGCGTCGTCTCCGAGCGTCGCGAGCGACCACTGCCGCGCCGAGCGAGCATTGGTCATTGTCTCGAGGGTGGTGAACGTCTTTGAGGAGACGATGAACAGTGTCTCCTGGGGGTCCAGGTCGCGAGTCGCCTCGACGAAATCGGTCGAGTCGACGTTGGAGACGAACCGGAAGGTCATCTCGCGGCGGGTGTAGTGACGCAGCGCCTGGTAGGCCATCACGGGACCGAGGTCCGAACCGCCGATGCCGATGTTGACGATGTTGCGAATCGGCTTGCCGGTGTGGCCGGTCCATTCGCCTGAGCGCACGCGCTCGCTGAAAGCGGCCATGCGATCGAGCACTGCGTGGACCTGCTTGACGACATCGACGCCGTCGAGCAGCAACGAGGCGGTCTTGGGCATCCGCAGCGCGACGTGCAGGACGGAGCGGTCCTCGGAGACGTTGATGCGCTCTCCGGCGAACATCGCCGCAGTGCGCTCTGCAAGGCCCGACTGCTCGGCGAGACGGACCAGTAGCTCGATTGTCTCGGCAGTGGCACGGTTCTTGGAGTAGTCGAGGTAGAAGCCGGGACCCTCGGCGGTGAGCTTCTCGCCACGGGCGGGGTCGGAGTTGAACAGTTCGCGCAGCGATGTTTTGGCGATCGCGAGGTGGTGGCGTGTCAGCTCGCCCCAGGCGGGGCGCTCGGTCAGCGGGATTTGGGGATTGGGGGTCGTGCTCACGTTTTCATGGCGTTGTGGGAGTCCCTTGGATCGCGGCGGTGGGCATGTGATCTCCATGTGGGCAGAAGGTTTCGTCTCTGCGGTCGCTCAGCATAATCGTCCGCTCCCACCGTCGGCGCTCGGTTCGCGCTCTGCAGCGAGGAACTCTGCGACTCATTCGGAGAAATCGGGCTGCTTGCGCATAGAAAAGCCCCGCCGGGGCGGGGCTTTTCCTTAGCAGATCGATAACCCGGATCCTGTCGTTGAGCAGCCATCCATCTGAGCGGCCTACCTGGATCTCGGCGGGCAACCTGCGAACGATCCTGTTTGACCTTGCATCGGGTGGGGTTTGCCCAGCCGCCGCGTCACCGCGGCGCTGGTGCGCTCTTACCGCACCATTTCACCCTTGCCTGCCAGCCGTTCACGTGGGACGGCCGACATCGGCGGTTTGTTTCTGTGGCACTTTCCCGCGGGTTTCCCCGGGTCGATAGCTCGACCACCCTGCCCTGTGATGTCCGGAGTTTCCTCGAAGGCCGGATGGCCTCCGCGGCTGCTTGACCTGCGCTGTCACCGTAGCGCGCGTGGCGCGCCGTGTGAAGACCCGGGCGATAAGGACCAGAACCGTAACCGACTCGAACGGCCGAGCCACAGGGACACGGCCTGTCCAGCTCAGGAGAGCTGCGAACCGCAGCTGAGACAGGCGCCCATCGGTGCCTCCGCTCCAGTGTCGCGCGAACCGAAGGCCATCGGTCCAGCGCACACCGGGCAGGAAACGGTGGCGCGCACGGCAAGGCCCTCCCACACGCCGGTGACCAGGTCATCCAGCGTAAGCCTGTCGTACACGCCATCCCGCTCCGGAGTGCAAGTGCTATCCGTCTGGCGATCGTTCGGGTCGTTCGGGTGGCACCGATCGCGTCTGAGCCCGTGCGCAAATACCGGCGGTCGCTCGAGCAACAGCGTGCTCATCACATGCTCCTGAGCAAGCCGACCACGCGTCCGAGCACACGGACCTCCTTGGTGCGGATCGGCTCCATCGTGTCGTTCTCTGGCTGTAGGCGGATGTGGTCCGACTCGCGGAAATAGCGCTTGACGGTTGCCTCCTCGCCGAGCAACGCAACGACAATGTCGCCCTGCTGAGCCGTGTCCTGCTGGTGGACGACGACGAGATCGTCATCGACTATGCCGGCGTCCTTCATCGATTCGCCGCGTATGCGCAACAGATAGTCGCCCTTGCCGCCGCCCGCAAGACTCGGAACGGGAACGTACTCCTCGATGTTGTCTTCGGCGAGGATCGGTTGACCTGCGGCGACAGAACCGAGCAATGGCAGGCTCTCGGGCCGGACGATGCTGCGAACGCTGTCCACCGCACCACCGACCGCGCGGTCGAGCAGCTCGATCGCGCGCGGCTTCGAGGGATCACGGCGCAGAAGACCGATCTTCTCGAGATTGGCGAGATGGGCGTGGACCGTCGAGGAGGACGCCAGCCCAACCGCCTTGCCGATGTCGCGCACCGTGGGCGGGTAGCCATACTTGGCGGAGTACTTGCGGATGAAGTCGAAGATCTCCTGCTGACGCTTGGTCAAATCCATGTGAGTGCGGCTCCCCGGTCGTGAATGGGCCCTGAAACGAACATGTGTTCGTACAGTAGCGCGGCGCGTGGACAGATGCAACCGGCAGGCATTGCCCGAGCCGGGCGCCGGATATACTCGCCCGCTCTGCGCTCGTGGCGGAATTGGTAGACGCGCAAGGTTGAGGGCCTTGTGGACCGAATGGTCCGTGGTGGTTCGAGTCCACTCGAGCGCATGGAGAAAGCCCTGGAAACCAAGGCTTTTTCTCGTTAGGGGTTCTCCCATCGCTGCGCAGCGCCGCTGTTCGGTTTGTGCCATTGGCCCAGCCGAACAATTTGCCGAACATCTCGAAGCGACTGTATCGCGACGTAATCGCGATTGCGAGCTACACCTTCAGCCCATGAGTCCATTGCTCGAAGACGCCCAACGCGTTCACGACATGGCTGGCCTATCCGACCGAATGATCGCTGCCGCGACCGGAGCTAAGCCGAGCACCGTACGGGGCTGGCTTGCCGGACGAAGCGAGCCGACGGGCGTGCGCGCCGAACGACTGATCGAGCTAGCCGAGATGATCAAACGGCTTGCCCTCGTCCTGCGACCGGAGTCGATCCCGTCCTGGCTGCAGTGTCCGATCCTCGAATTGGATGACGAGAAGCCGATCGAGCTGATCGCCCGCGGCGAATACCGCAAGGTCGCCAAGCTGATCGCCGAGATCGAGTATCCCGGCATCTCCTGACCGTGGAGCAGTTGCCCGTTCGTCCTCGCACCGTCGAGGGCACGTGGATCAGGCACCCACCCTATGGAGCCGACCTACTCGGAGCACATGGCTCGCCTATCAACAGATCGGCGAGCAGCTCTGGCGCGAAGGATGGGCCGGCCTCGTAGCCCCCAGCGCCGCTCATCCTGGATCGCTCATCACATGCCTGTTCGCGACAGACTCGCCGCCAGCCGGCTGCACATCGCAGGACGCGAGCACCGTGCAAACCATCCCGTTACCACCCGGGGCATGACCTGAGGTCTGCAGCTAGCTGGCGGCCGCGGGGACCGTGAGCTTCACGGTCACGTCGACGGCTTCCGCGCTGAAGGCACTCCAAGACGCGCTCGAGCACAAGCGGGGGCTGCCCGTCACCGCGACCCTCACATCCCAATCCTCGCTCGGCGACAGCCCCACCATGCACACCCAGTCCCTGACCATCAAGCTCAAAAAGAAAAGTAGCCACAGCCTTCCTGGCATGCAACGCGATGTCGGCTGCGTGGAGGAGATCATCGGGCGTCTCGCCAGGTTGCCATTGCACAGAGGTAATGCTGGTCGTCGGCCGCAGATCCGTGCTTGATGCGACAGCGTGTGCAGGCGATCGCGCCGGTGATCTGCTGCATGAGCGCATCCGGATACTGTGCCACTCCGCGATGCTGCGGCGGCCGGCCTCCTGTTCGTTGTGGGTGAGCTGCGGTCAGGTCGATGCGCCCACGGGCCGAGCCGCGTTGCGCACCATCTGCCCAGCGATTACAAGTTGCTGGATCTGGCTGGTTCCCTCGTAGATGCGAAACAGGCGCGCGTCGCGATAGAGGCGCTCCACGGGGACGCCCCGCATGTAGCCTGCGCCGCCGTGTATCTGTACGGCGCGATCGGCGATGCGCCCGACCGCCTCGCTGGCGAAGTACTTGCTGGCGGCGGGTGCCATGCGCCGGTCCGCGCCGCTGTCGTAGGCGCGGGCACTCTCCAGCACGAGCGCGCGGGCGGCGAGATATTCGGTTTGTGAGTCGGCGAGCATCCCCTGGATGAGCTGGTGCTCAGCGATCGGCTTGCCGCCCTGCCTGCGCTCAACAGCAAAGTTCAGTGACTCGTCGACGAGCCGCTCGGACAACCCGACGCACAGGGCCGCGATGTGCAGCCGCCCGTGCGCGAGGCACCGCATCGCGGTTTCATATCCGGTGCCCTCGCTCGCGCCCACGAGCGCAGACTCGGGCACACGGACCTCGTCGAGGTACACGTCGGCGGTCCAGGCACCGGCCTGACCCATCTTCCTGTCCTTGGGAGCGACGCTGAGTCCGGCGGCGTCGCGCGGGACCATGAACACAGAGATCCCCTGGCTGGGCTTCTCGGCCTTGCTGGTGCGGGCGAAGACCATGAACAGGTCGGCGATGGGCGCGTTCGTGATGTAGCGCTTGGCGCCGTCGATGACCCATTCGACGCCGTCGCGTCGTGCGCGCGTCACGAGCCCGGCCGGGTCAGACCCGGCCTCCGCCTCGGTCAGCGCGAACGCGGCCGTCACCGCCCCGGAGGCGAGTTCGGGCAGCAGGTGGCGCTTCTGCTCGTCCGTGCCGCCCTCGATCAGCACATGGCCGGCGATGCCGTTGTTGGTCCCGAACATCGACCGGAACGCCGGTGTCGTGTAGCCCAGCTCGAACACGAGCCGCACCTCCTCGGTCATCGTCATGCCAAGCCCACCGTGCTCGATGGGAAGCGCGAACCCATAGAGGCCCATGTCGATGGCCTGCTGGCGGATGCGCCCGGGGATCGCGTCGCTCTCGTCGATCGTAGTCTCTTCCGGGACTACCTCGGAGCGCACGAATTGCCTTACCGCGCGCACCATGTCCTGCAAGTCCTCATGCTCCATCGTTCATCTCCCGGCCAAGTGCACCCGCGCTCGCGGGCGACTAGAGCCCAACATTCTCGAAGATCGCGGTCATCCCCTGACCACCCCCGATGCACATGCTCTCAAGCCCGTAGCGCCCACCGCGACGGCGCAACTCCCGCAGCAAAGTGGCCAGGATCCTCCCGCCCGTCGCTCCGACGGGATGACCGAGTGAGATGCCCGACCCGTGTACGTTGACGCGCTCGAGGCCGTCGGGCAGATCCCACTCGTGTAGAACTGCGAGCACCTGTGCCGCAAACGCCTCGTTGAGCTCAATGAGGTCCATGTCCTGCATCCTCAACCCGGCTCGCTCAAGGGCCCGCCGAGTCGACGGGACGGGACCGATGCCCATGCTCGCCGGCGCCACACCTGCGACCGCCCACGTCACGAGGCGGGCGAGGGGCTGCAAGCCGAGCTCTGCCGCCTTGTCCGGGTGAGTGACGATGCACACGGCCGCGGCGTCGTTCTGACCGCTCGCGTTCCCGGCGGTCACCGTCGCCTCGGGATCGGCGCGCGCCATCAGTGCCCGCAGGTTGCCGAGCCGCTCGAGCGTTGTGTCCGAACGCGGGTGCTCGTCACGCTCGATCAGCCTCTCATCCCCCCGGCTCTTGACGGACACGGGAACGATCTCCTCAGCGAATACGCCGCTCTCTCGAGCGGCAACCGCGAGGTGGTGCGAGCGCAGTGCGAGCTCGTCCTGCTCCGTGCGCGAGATCCCGTACTGGCGGCGTACGTTCTCGGCGGTTTCGATCATGCCACCGGGCACCGGAAAGTGGATACCGCCGGCCGTCACCCGGCCCCGCGCCAGGCGATCCTCGAGCGTCACGCTGGCACCCTTTACGCCCCAGCGCAGACCCATCGCATAGAACTCGGCCTGACTCATGCTCTCGGCACCCCCCGCGATAACGAGATCCGCAACACCGGTTTGGACCTCCATGCAGCCGAGCATGATCGCCTGAAGGCCAGAGCCGCAGCGCCGGTCCAGCTGAAGCCCTGGAACCTCGGTCGGCAGACCCGCGTCGAGCGCGGCCACCCGACCGATCGCCGGCGCCTCGCCATTCGGATAACACTGGCCAAGGAGCACATCGTCGATCTCCTCGGGCGGCAACGAGGTGCGCCGGAGAAGCTCCCGGATGACCGTCGCGGCCAGCTCTGCAGGCGACACGTCGCGAAAAACGCCACCGAAACCGCCAACGGCTGTTCTCAGCGGCTCGCAGATCACAGCTTCGCGCACGGTCGGAGAGCTTGCCATAAATCGCACGCCGGCATGTGGCACGGGTGGCACCTTCGCAAGACCCTGACCCGATAGGACTCGTGTCAGCGTTGCGTTTTCGCGTCAATGTAGCCGCGCACCCCGGTGCCGAGCAGACGGCCGCGGCGGACGAGCACGGGCACTGGCGCGCGTCAACAAGGACACTTCTGCATCGTGTCGCGTATGCAGGCGTGAGGCGCCTCACCTCGGAGGGCTTCCGTCTGTCAGCCAGATGTCGTGCGCTCAAGGGCGCGCTGGCGGGCGGGCCGCTGCGTGAGCCGCGCCAGGTAGTCCCTCAGGTTCGCCGGGAGCTCATCCGCAAAGCCGATGCGCTCCGTGAAAGCCAGCACGCTCCCGACAAGTACGTCAGCCACCGTGAAGCGCTCGCCGACGAGATAGTCGCTGCCATCCAAGGCGCTGGACACCGCGCGCGCGGCCTCGTCAAAGCGCTGTCGCGCAGCGGCGGAGCGGTCGGGGTCGCGCTGAGCGTGCACGGCGGACTCGATCAGCGGCGGCTCGAGCTCGGCTGGGGCGAAGATCGTCCACTGGTAAAGCAGCGCTCGCTCGTGGGTCCCCAGTGCCGGCGCGAGGCCAGCGTCGGGATGCAGGTCTGCGAGGTGCAGGCAGATCGCCGCCGATTCGAATACGAACCCTTCCTCGTCCTCGAGCACCGGCACGCGACCCAGGGGATGGCGGACGCGGTGCTCCTCGCCGTTGCTCTGCTCGCGCGTCATCACCGTGATCTCATACGGCTCGCCGAGCTCCTCAAGCATCCACGCGACGCGGATCGGACGGCCCGCGTGCTCTCGGTGATAGAGGCGCATCATGAACGGCACCATAGTGGCTGGTGCGAGAGCTCGCCTGCAGGGGCTCAGGTTTTTGGCGCTGGCCGAGCTAGTGCGTGCCGCTCTGCGCGAGCGGACGGCAATGGGGCAAGGAGGTCGGCAGCGTGAGGGTGCTGATGCCGTTCTTGGGCGCCACGTAGCGAATCTTGATCGACGTGTACGCGCGACGGCCGGAGCAGAGCTCGATGTGAGATGCGGTGATCGTCACGGCCAAGCGCCGGCGCGGCGCACTCGCGACGCTGTTGTGCGACGACAGCAGGGCTTCATGGAAGGTTGCCTGGGCGGTTGCAGTGGAACGTCCCCAGTTGCGCCACCGTGCGTCTTCGACGACTGCGGTGCCGTCGCAGAAGTACGGGAACGCGACCGGATGCTGGCGCCATTCGTTCGCCCCCCCGCATCCAGGTCCGCCCATCCAGGTCACCTGCCCCATGCCCCGCGGACCGGCGGCGACGCACCGCACATCAGGGCCGACACGCCAAGGGCTGCAAGGAGTCTCGTGATCCGCTGATCCATCACGTTGCCCACAGGATCATATCCGCCGCCCGCCGGGGGTATGGTCTTCTGTGCTTCCGCTGTGGCCTACTCCCCGCTGTACAGGAGCCGGCGCGCGCCAAGACGCGCTTTAGCGCCGCATTCGACAGCCAATGCGCCACCACCAGGCAAGCTGGCGCCGCCATGCGGCCATTATCCGTGACCCATCTCTGACACAAGCCATTTCGTCCGATACGTCCGATGCGTCCGCGATCCCGCACAAAACGGACGATCTGGACACGGGCGGACGTATATGGCCCCTATGAATAAGGTTGAGAGCCTTGTGGACCGAATGGTCCGTGGTGGTTCGAGTCCACTCGAGCGCATGGAGTGAAACCGTCGTGATGCCGCCGATGACTCGTCTGTGGATGGCAGTCTCTGGAGGCGACGAAAGTAGTCGGAGCGAGTCCGCTGAGAGTGCACGACCCGTCCCCAAGGTCTCCAATCCCACGAGCGTCTCGGTAGAAGGCTCGTCATTCACCCGAATACAAAGCCTCTATCTCGACGTCTCGTCGCTTGACTCCAGCCGCCGGCCTCGATGGGCAAGCCGAGGCACACCGCCGTCGGTCACGTGAATGACGCGTGTTGCGCCGTGATGCATGAGCAAGCTCGCCGCTGTCGCCGCTCGCACTCCCGCCGCACAGATCACGGCGATCGGACGCGCTGGATCCAACCCGTGCGGGATCCCGTCGATGTCATGCCAGGGCGTAAACACGGACCCCGGCACATGACCCGCGTTCCACTCGCGCGACTCGCGGACATCAAGCAGCTGAAGATCCGGCTCCCGCGCGAGCCGATCGACGAGTTCGTCGGCGGCCAATCGCTCCGTCTCAGTCACTGGATGGCGCTCCTGGCGCCAGTTCGTCATGCCTCCCGCCAACAGTCCCGCAATGTTGCGAACTCCCACTGCCAGCGCCAGCTGAGCAGCACGTCTGCCGTCTGCGTCGTCGCGTCCGACGAACACGACCTCGCGATCGTGATCGGCGAGCCATGCGAGCTTTGAGCCGAATCCGGAGCTGAACGACGGAATGCAGATGGCGCCGCGAATGTGGGCATCGTCGAACAGCAGATCGGTCCTGACATCCACCAGCAACGCACCCTCCTCGCGCTTGAGCTTGACCTGATGCGGATACAGCGCGGGCGCCTCCACACCACTGGTGATCAGCGGCCCACGGTTGAGCGCCACGATCTTCTCGAAGTTGGGTGGCTGGGGGCCAAGTTTGCTCACGGCCTGCTCCACGAACTCTCGCTCGTCCTCGATCGCGAGCGTCGGGTTGTGTTGCTTCTCATAGCCGACCGTCGAGCAGATCTTCATGTCCATTCCCGGCCCTCCACACATCGACCCACCGAGATGTGCCGGCCACAGCTCGCAATCGTCGGGCAACGTGAGCAGTCGCTCGTGCACTGAGCGAAAGATCTGTCGTGCGCCCTCAGCTTGCTCGACCGCCAGGTCGGTGCGGGCGACGTCCCCCACGAACAGGCTGTCGCCGCTCAGCACCGCCCATGGATCGCTGCAGCGTTTGGTGTCGATCAACAGGAACGCCGTGTGCTCGGGACGATGCCCGGGGGTGTGTGCGGCGCGCACCACGAGCGATCCCAGTCGCAACTCCCAACCGTCCTCGAACGGCTCGTGCTCGTAGGTCGGCCGCGCGAGACGATGGATATGGATTTGAGCTCCGGTGGCGGCCACGAGGCGCCCATGCCCGGACACGTGATCGGCGTGATTGTGGGTCTCGATCACGTGCTCGATGTTGACTCCGCGGTAGCGGGCCAGCTCGAGGTACTCGTCGATCTCAAAGCGCGGATCGACGACCGCCGCGACGCCGGCCCGCTCGTCTCCGATCAGATATGACGCGCAGCCGAGGTCATCGTGGGTGATCTGCTTGAAGAGCATCGCCCTCGGCCGCTGTCCGTCACTTCGGTTGAGGCACGATTCGGATGTATGGCTTGGGTGTCTTCCAGCCGTCGGGATAGGTGGCCTTCGCCTCCTCCTCGGAGACCGACCCGGCGATGATCACGTCCTCGCCCGGCTGCCAGTTGACCGGTGTCGCCACCTTGTGGTCGGCGGTCAGTTGCAACGAGTCGATCACCCGCAGCACCTCGTCGAAGTTGCGACCGGTCGTCATCGGATAGACGAGGATCAGCTTGATCTTCTTGTCCGGGCCGATCACGAACACGTTGCGAACCGTCTGGTTGTCGGCAGGGGTCCGCGTGTCGGAGTCCCCGGCGGTGCTCGCCGGGAGCATTCCGTAGAGCTTTGAGACGTTGAAGTCGCTGTCGCCGATGATCGGGTAGTTCGGCGCGTAGCCTTGGGTCTCCTCGATGTCACGGGCCCACTGATCGTGCTTGTCCGACTGGTCTACCGACAGGCCGATGATCTTCACGCCACGACGGTCGAACTCGGGCTTGATCTTGGCCATGTAGCCGAGCTCGGTGGTGCACACAGGAGTGAAGTCCTTTGGATGGGAGAACAGGACTGCCCACGAATCGCCAAGCCAGTCGTGGAAATGGATCGGTCCCTCGCTGGAGTCCGCCGTGAAATCTGGGGCGACGTCGCCTAGTTGCAGGGTCATCGTTGGTCCTTTCGGGACACGCCATTGAATTGGCCACTAATTCTACCGAATTTATTCCAACAACCCGGGGCTCCAACCCGCAAACGCCATCTCCGCAGGGTTGCGTGTGGCTTTGACCATGGAGCCCACACCGACACACTAAGCGAGATTTGCCCACGACCGGAGAACGGATCGGGGCCGCTCGAGCGCCACGCGAAAGCGCGCGACGTTCGAGGGCCCCAGCGCGCATCCCTCGAGGGGGTGAGGAAAGCGCGCTTCGCCAACCGTACACCGCCGTAGATGTTCATCAGTTGGTCATGTACCAGCCTGCGGGCGTTTTGGAGCAAGACTGATATTGTTGGCGAGTCCCATTTCGAGCTTCGCCACCGCTTGCGCGGAGCGTATCGCGAGGTGGGACACCCAACCAATGGATGTAGGGCGAAGTGACCCTCGGGGAGAGGCGCGTTGTGAGGATCGGGGCTCTGGCGAGTCTTGCAGTAGGGGTGCTTGTGAGCTTGACGTTGTTCGCATGCGTGTCAACCGTGCCCGCTCGTGCCGCCGAATCGAGTGCCAAATCGTTGGGGATCACCGGGTTCACGATGCAGACCACCGAAGCGAACCCGGCGCAGGCGCTCGTGAACGAACCGTACATGTTCACCCAGGCCGGCGGTCACCCTGTGGCCCTGACAAGCACCGTCCAGTTCGCAAGCCAAGAAGTCGGCGCCGATCGCGCGCCCGAGCCAACACGCGACCCGAAGAACGTGATCATCGATTTGCCGGCAGGCCTACTGGCAAATCCTCAGGCCACAGCGCGCTGCCCGGTGGAGCACAACGAACACTGTCCCGTCGACACACAGGTGGGCGTGTTTGCGATCCACGCGTCCCTGGACGGGATCGACGCGGTGATATTCGGGCCGATCGTCAATCTGGTGCCGGTAGGCGGACAGGCCGCCGAGCTGGGGCTCGAAACGCCACTGGGAATGTTCTTGCTGTTTGGTCGCATCGTGCGCACACCACAGGGATACAGCCTCGCGCTCGTTGCGAGCGGCCTTCCAACCTATGGCATTCTCAGCATCGAAACGACGCTGTGGGGAGTGCCGGCGGCAGCTATCCACGATCCGCTGCGTGGAGTGTCGTGCATTGGCAGTGGACCGGACCCGCAATCCAACTGTCAAGAGGGAGGTACGGCCAGCGGCTCCGAACAGGTCGCGTTCCTGACGATGAGCAGCGAATGCTCAAGCGCGCCACAGAACGCGGTGGCGTGGGCGGACTCGTGGGAGGAACCGGAACGCTATGTGCAAGCACAGGCGAGTCTGCCGGCAATGGCCTACTGCGAACGTCTGCCGTTTGGCGCCGAAATCGAGGTGCGCCCGGAAACGATGCTTGCCGAGCATCCCGTCGGGATGGACGTCAACATCAAGGTCCCTCAGATCGAATACGCCTCCGCGGTGGTCGCCACGCCACCGTTGCGCGATGCGACCGTGACGCTGCCGCAGGGCGTCTCGATCAACCCGAGCGTTGGCAACGGCCTGCAGGCGTGCGAACCCACCGGTCCCGCCGGTATCGACATCCCAACGGGCCTGAGCGCGAGCGGAACATCATTGCTGCCCGAAGAAATCGGACCCGGCGAAGAACCAGGTCCCGGTGGCGAACCGCGGCTCGCGGCGGGACACTGCCCCAAAGGGTCGATCGTCGGCACCGCCCTGGCAAGCACACCGCTACTGGCGCATCCGATCGAAGGTCATGTGTATATCGCAAGACCCGAATGTGGCAACGATGGCGAACAGGCGTGCACCGAAGAAGACGCCGTTGACGGCAAGCTCTACCGCATGTACGTCGAACTCGGCTCCAATCGCGAAGCGCAGGGCGACGGCGTCTTGCTCAAGCTCCAGGCAAGCGTTCAGGCGAACCCCGCGACGGGCCAGCTGACGGTACGGCTCCCCGAAGATCCGCAACTGCCGATCGGCGAATTGAGCCTGCACCTGTTTGGAGGACCAAGCGCTCTGCTGGCCAACCCGGCGACCTGTGGCTCGGCAACAACCAGCGCGAATCTCGAACCGTGGAGTGCGCCCTACACCAAGGACGCCGATCCGTCCTCCTACTACGACGTGACGGGTTGCACAAACCCCACTCCTTTGAACCCCATGCTCATAGCCGGCAGCGCCAACGCCGATGCGGGCGCGTTCAGCCCGTTCACGCTCAGCGTCACACGCGATGAAGGAGAACAGAGCCTTCTCGGCATCCAACTGCATGCTCCGCCGGGGCTCTCGGCGATGCTCTCGAGCGTGCCGCTGTGCCAAGAAGCGCAGGCAAGTGCAGGGGGTTGCCCAGAAGCCTCACGCGTCGGAGACTCACTGGTCACCGCGGGAGCCGGCTCGCAACCGCTCCGGATGCCCGGCAACATCTATCTGACCGGACCGTATGAGGGCGCTCCGTTTGGGTTGAGCATCGTCACCGACGCCGCCGCGGGACCGCTGAACCTCGGGCCGATCGCGATCCGCGCGCGCATCGACATCGACCCGCAGACCGCCGCGATGACGATCGTGAGCGACCCGTTGCCCCAGATCGTGCTCGGTGTCCCGCTGCGCATCCAGGGCGTGACCCTCGACATCGACCGTCCTGACTTCACCTTCGATCCAACCAACTGCAGCCGGCTACAGATCAACGCCACGATCGCCGGGGCGCAGGGGGCGAGCGCCAACGTGTCGAACCCCTTCGCCGTCGGCGACTGCAAGAACCTCACCTTCAAACCCAGCCTCAAAGTTTCCACGAACGCCCACACCAGCTATGCCAACGGCGCGAGCCTCGACATGAAGCTCGCGTTCCCCAAAGCACAGCAGGGCACACAGGCCAACCTCGCACA
This sequence comes from uncultured Solirubrobacterales bacterium, assembly GCA_963831725.1. Taxonomy (GTDB): domain Bacteria; phylum Actinomycetota; class Thermoleophilia; order Solirubrobacterales; family Solirubrobacteraceae; genus Palsa-744. The sequence goes on along the minus strand of CAWHRF010000004.1, from coordinate 260,877 downwards.
GATCAAGCTCACGCTTCCCAAACAGCTCGCGTCGCGACTCACCACACTGCAGGGAGCGTGCGCCGACGCCGTTTTCCGGACAAACCCGGCAGCATGTCCAAAAACCTCGATCGTCGGAACCGCGCAAGCGCAGACCCCGATGCTGTCGGGCGAATTGGCAGGACCCGTGTATCTCCTCGCGTATGGCCGCCAGGCGTTTCCCTCTCCGCTCGTCGTCCTGGAGGGCGACGGCGTCAGGCTCGATCTGAGCGGCTCGACCGCGATCGCAGGCGCAGGCGCCTCGAGCATCGCATTCGACGCGATCCCCGACATGCCGATCGACAGCTTCGAGCTGCACCTGCCACAGGGACAGCACTCGGTGCTCGGTGCCACCACGAGCCTGTGCAAGCTGAGCAAGACCGTCACCGTCAAGCGCCAGGTCACCCGGCACGCGCGCGGACGCACTGTGCTGCGCACGACCAAGGAACGCAAGCCCGTACCCGCGAATCTGAGGATGCCAAGCGAATTCGTCGCACAGAATGGCGCAATCTCCCGTCAGAACACGAAGATCGAAGTGAGCGGTTGCGCGGCGAGCAAAGCCCGAACCGCACGACGATTGCCCATTCCTCGGGATCACTGGGGCATATGAAATGTATACTTGGCGTGAACGGAGGAGGTCGTGGGTGCAATCGGTGCATACGTTGGTGACTTGCCATGAGGCGTAGTGCGGGGAAAATCCCAGCCATGCCTGCCGTCGCGATGTGCGCGACGGCGCTTGCGGCCCTGATCGTTTCGCTGCCCGTACCCGCATCGGGCGCAACGGGCAACGCGATCGCCAGAGAGGCTAAGAAAATGCAGTTGAACGAGAGCGCTCAGCTGAAGTTCACGCGCGAAGACGGCTCGGCGCTCGTCGAGTATGGACAGGCGGCCGGCACCTACAACGCGCCTGTGAACACGATCCTCACGATTCACCCGAACTCGGTGACGGCGACGGTCACGATCTTTCCGAAAGGCGGCTCGATCACGGGAACCGCTCAAGCCAACTACATCGTGAAGGGCTCGACCGGCTATTTCGGTGGCACTTTCACGATCACCCACGGGACCGGCACCTACAGACACGTGTCCGGTAGGGGGCTTGGGATCAGCGGGACGATCAACCGCGAGAGCTTCGCCATGACCGTCAAAGCCCACGGTGAAATCAACCTGTAGCGGTACCCGCCGCGCGATCGATCGGGCGCGATGAGCGATCGCGCGGCAAGAGCCCTGTGTATCGCCCGGAGAATTGCGCTGGTGCTGGCCGGTTGCGCATGTTGCGCAACCGCCGCGCAAGCGGCCCAGAACGTGAAGCTGCGGGTCGCGTTCGACCCCGACGTCGCGGGCCGGCGCACGACCATCGAGCTGAAACTGCGCATCAACGGGCCTGGCGATGCTCCCCCGGCCCCGATGACGAGCCTCGACCTGCGGCTTCCTCCAAACATGGGCATCGCCACGACCACGCTGGGACAGAGCAACTGCGACCCGGACCAGCTGATCCGCTCAGGATTGGACGGATGCTCGGTCAATGCGCGTATCGGGCTTGGCAGCGCCACCGCGGTCGTGCCGGTCGGCGAACGAGCGGTCCAGGAGAAAGTCTCACTGACCGCGCTGATGGGACCGCCTGTCGAAGATCGCCTGGAAGTCCTGTTCTACGTCGAAGGGCTCTCCCCCGTTCTCACCCGGCTTGTGCTGCCGAGCGTCGTGCAGTCCGACTCACCCCCGTTTGGCGAACAGCTCAACACGAGCGTACCGCTCGTCCAGGCGTGGCCGGAAGGCCCAAATCTTGCTTTGGAAACGTTTGATTCAACGATTGGACCGCTTGGCCTCACCTACCACCGCGAGGTGAACGGGCGCAGTGTTTCCTACCACCCGCAAGGTGTGCGAGTCCCAGAGACATGCCCGCCCGGGGGCTATCCGTTCGCAGCCGTGGTGCACTTCGAAGACGGCTCGCAGACCACCGCGGGCTACCGCGTGCCCTGCGCGAAACGCTAGCGGAGCCTGACTCCCCAGCGTGCGCTCAGCGACTGCCCCGGTTCCAGACGCATCAACCCCTCTCCACTCTGAAAGGCGTTCGGAGCACAGGTCATGGGCTCAACCGCCAAGCCCCTGCGCCGACGCGGGGGAGCGAGAGTGTCGCCTGTGTAGACCTCGAGAAACCGATAGCGCTCGTCGACCCACAGCTCCACGCTGTCGCCGTCGGGTCTCGTGAGTCTCGTGACGGCTTGACCGGTCTCATCGCGCCTCAGATCGGTGAACGCGGCGTCCACGCGAATCTCGCCCACACGCCGAGCCACCCGGAAATCGAACTCGCCGCCCTCGACCGGCTCGTTGCCGATGGGAAGCTGACGCTGCTCGTCGGTGAGCAAGCGCGTGTCGGCCGGAAGCTCCAGCAGGCACTCGTCCATGGGTCCCGCACCGGGCGACAGGTAGGGATGTTGACCTGCCCCGTATGGGCACGCGCGGTCGCCCGTGTTGACCGCGGTAGTCGTGACCGACAGTCCACGGTCGCTCAGCTCGTAGGCGATCGACACATCCAGCTCGAAGGGATACCCGGGCTGAGGATGCAGTCGAGTGCGCATCGCCACCCGGTTTGACTCTCGCTCGGTGGCCTGCCACGGGCGCCAGCGCAAGAGACCGTGGATCGCGTTGTGCGCCCGCGGCTCGCTCAGCGCCAGCTGATGCTCCACCCCGTCGAAGCGATAGCGCCCGTCGGCCAGCCGGTTCGGCCACGGGATCAAGGGAGCGCCATGAGCGCCGTCGCAGATCTCATCGAGCCCGTAGGGCTCGAGTACCGGCCGACCCGCGAGCGCGTACTCACGTACGCCGGCGCCGACCTCGACGATCACCGCGTGTTGCTCGCCGCTGGCGATCTCGAACTGCTCGCCTGATGGCACAAAGGTCATGGTCGGCTTCTATAGTGACGGATAGGCGACCACAGGAGGTGAGCACCCGAGGTGCTGCACAGGCACATCGCGAAGCTCACCGGCGGACACACCGCCACGCGCCTGCTCGCGGCGGGGCGCACCACCTTCAAGGCGTTCGAGGTCCCCAACTACCGTCGCTACATCTCCGGCCAGGCGATCTCGCTGTGCGGCACGTGGATGCAGATGGCAGCCCAGTCGTGGCTGGTGCTGACGCTCACCGGCTCGGCGACCGCGCTCGGGCTGATCGTGGCGCTGCAGACGCTCCCGATCCTGCTGCTCGGCCCTTATGGCGGGGTGATCGCCGATCGCGTGGACAAGCGCCGCACGATGATCTTCCTGCAGGGCATGATGGGCATCCAAGCGCTGATACTCGGCGTGCTCACAATCACCGGCGAGGTGCGCGTGTGGCAGATCGGGGCGCTCGCGATGCTGCTCGGCGTCAACAACGCCTTCGAGAATCCCGCGCGTCAGTCGTTCATGCTCGAGATGGTGGGACCCGAGCACCTGCGCAACGCGGTGAGCCTCAACTCGGTGCTCGTCAATGTGGCACGCACGATCGGCCCCGCGGTCGCGGGACTGCTGATCGCGACCGTCGGTGAGGGGGTGTGCTTCCTGGCCAACGCCGCGAGCTTCATCGCCGTGATCGCCTCGCTGCTGACGCTCGATCTCACGGCGATCCGGCCGAGCCCGCCCTCCGGACGCGAGCCCGGACAGTTGCGCGAAGGCCTGCGCTACATCAGGGGCAACCGCGAACTGGCGATCCCGCTGCTGATGATGGCGGTCGCGGGGACGCTCGCCTACGAGTTCCAGGTGACGCTCCCGGTGATGGCCCGCCAGGGTCTGCACGTGGGCGCGGCCGGCTACGGCTTCATGACCGCCGCGATGGGCGCGGGCGCGGTGGTGGGCGGGCTGCTGGTCGCCGCCGTGGGCCGCACCGGACTGCGACCCCTGGTGATCGCCGCGGGCGCGTTCGGGGTCGTGATCGGGCTCGCCGCGCTCGCCCCGACCTTGCCGGTGGAGCTCGCCGCGCTCGCGCTGGTGGGTTGGGCGAGCATCTCGTTCATGGCCACCGGCAACTCGACGCTGCAGCTCGCCGCCGCACCGTCGATGCGCGGTCGTGTGATGTCGCTGTGGTTCGTGGCCTTCCAGGGCACCACCCCGATCGGCGGTCCGCTGGTCGGCTGGGCGATGGCCTGGGCGGGCGCTCGCGCCGGCCTTGGGATCGGCGCCGTCACTTGCCTGCTGGTGGGGCTGGTGGGATTGATGGCGTTGCGCGGGATCGCGCCGTTCGCCCGCAGCGACAGCGCCCCAAGACCCGCCGAGTCATGACGCGTCGACCGGTCGCTCCCGTGCACACGCCAAGGCGACGTTATGCGATCGCGAGCGACCCCAGGCACCGCATGCAACGGCATCGCGAGCGACCGCAGACGCCGCATGTAGCCGCTGCTTAGGAGCGAGCCTCGCCCAGAAAGTCGATCAGCAGCTCGTTGACGCGCTCGGGCGCGTCGTGCTGCACCCAGTGCGTGGCATCGGGGATGCGCTCCATGCGCAGATTGGGCACCCACTCGCTCGCCGGTTCGGCCAGCTCGCTGCCGAGATGACGATCGAGCATCCCCCAGATCACCATCGTGGGCGCAGGGATCGGTTGCAGCCCCGCGAGGGTCGCGCGCGGCGAGCGGCGCAGAGCGGCGCGGTAGTAGTTGATCATCCCGGTGAGCGCCCCGGGCTGCGACCAGGCCTCCACATAGCGTTCGAGGTCCTCGTCGGTGAACGCCTTTTTGGAGTCGGCGCGCAACGAGCGCTTGGCGAAGGAGAAATCGTCGCGCCCAATCAGATACTCGGGCAGGCGGGGGATCTGGAAGAAGAACATGTACCAGCTCTTGCGCAGCTGCCGCGGTGTCCTGAGGCCCTCCAGCATGCGTGCGGTGTGTGGCACGTTGAGGATCGCCAGGCGCCGCACGACATCGGGGTGGAGCATCGCCACGGCGTAAGCCACGGCGGCGCCCCAATCGTGGCCCACCACATAGGCGTCCTGCTCGCCAAAGCTGCGGATCAGTCCGGCGATGTCCCCCGCCAGCAGACCCGCGTCATACGCGCGCCAGCCCTGCGGCTTGTCCGAGAGGTCATAGCCGCGCATGTCGGGTGCGACGACGTGGTAGCCGGCCTGTGCCAGCGGGCCGATCTGGTGGCGCCAGGAGTACCAGAACTCCGGAAAGCCGTGGAGCAGTACCACGAGCGGGCCCTCGCCGGCCTCGACATAGTGCAGGCGAACGCCTCCGCCGACGTCCGCATCGCCGTGAGTCAGTTGCGCCTCGGTCGTGCTCACGAACGTCATGGTAGACCTCAGCGTCCGCATACGATGTCACCGTGTAGCTCATGAGCTTGAAAAGAGAGGATCCGTGTCTGTTCTACTGGTGATCGTTGGGCTGGTCGTCGGCGCCCTGGCGGGCGCCGCGGTTGCGATCGCGCTCGCACGCTCCAGTCGCGAGCGGCTGGGTGTGGAGCTGCGGGAGATCTCGAGCGAGAACCGCGAGCGGATGCGCGACGAAATGACCGCGATCTCGAGCGACGTGCTCAAGCAGACCGGCGACTCGCTTGCGCAACGACTCGCCGACCAGCGCCGTGCCGAGGAGGAGCGCGCCTCCGGGGAGATGGCCAAGCGCGCCGAGGAGATCAAGGGACTCGTGGGGCCCGTCAACGAGAAGCTGGGGCGCGTCGAGAACGAGATCGGGCGCTTGGAGCGCGAGCGCAAGCAGGCGCAGGGGGAACTGGCCAACATGGTGCGCCAACTGCACGAGGGGGTCGGCGGCTTGCGACAGGAGACCGGCAATCTCGTGTCCGCGCTGAAGCGCCCGAGCACACGAGGATCGTGGGGCGAGATCCAGTTGCGCAACGTGATCGAGATGGCGGGGATGATCGAGCACTGCGACTTCCTGGAGCAGAGCACGGTCCAGTCCGATGACGGCCCGCTGCGCCCCGACGTGCTCGTGAAGCTGCCGGGCGGCAAGGTGATCGTGGTCGACTCGAAGGTGCCGCTCGACGCGTATCTCGCCCATCTGGAGGCCCAGACCGACGATCAGCGTGCGGTGCAGATGGCGCGCCACGCCAGGCAGACGCGCGACCACATCACAAAGCTCGCCTCCAAGGGCTATCAGCGTCAGTTCGACGCGACCCCCGACCTTGTCGTGATGTTCGTGCCCTCCGACGGCATCTACCAGGCCGCGCTGGCGGAGGACCCCGCGCTGATCGAGTACGGGGTGCACCAGCAGGTGCTGATGGCCACCCCCACCACGTTGATCGGGCTGTTGCGAGCCGTGCACTACGGCTGGCGCCAGGAGCTGATCGCCGAATCCGCGCGCGAGATCGCCGAGGCGGCTCGCGAGCTGCACCGGCGAATCGCTCGTTTCGTGGATCCGCTCGCCAAGGTGGGACGTCAGCTTGGCTCGGCGGTGGGCGCCTACAACGAAGCCGTGGGCTCCTTCGACGGTCGGGTGATACCGCAGCTTCGCCGCATCGAGGAGGCCGGTGCGAAGTCCGAGCGCGAGCTGGGAGCCCCGGCGCCGGTCGAGTCCAGCCCGCGTCCACTCGCCGCACAACCCCCTGAGGAACCGGCGCTCGCTCCGCTCAACGGGGAGCACGCACAGGCGCAGGAGCAGGAGCAGCAGCGCCTGCCGGCAAACGGCTCGGCACCGTAGCGACAGTCTGCCGCGATCCACCGGCCAAGAGGTTGACGCCGCGACGGCGGCTCACCCCCACGACCATCACGAGCGCGCCGGCCACCGGTACCGTCGCGGGTAGCTCATTCACTGCAAAGAACAGAAAGTCAAACGCCACCGCGAGCAGCGCGGCAAGCAACGCTCCGCTGAGCTGTCGTGAGCGGATACCAACCGCCGCATCCACACCTGAGCCCATCGAGCGAGGGGGCAGGCAAGCGAGCAGCCCGCCGAACACCCCGGCAACGAACAGATCCCCATAGCCCATCACAGCCGAGCCGAACACCTCGGCCTGCAGTTGCGGCAAGCCTCCCACCGGATGCGCCGCATTGAGCGCGTTGTTGGGGGCCTGCAGCAGGTCTGAGATCACGAGCGCCGCGTCCGCACACGCCATCGCGACGATTCCGAGTGCAAGCCAGCGCGCGGGCGTGACGCCCCCGATCAGCGTGCCGAGCGCGACACAGCTGAGCGCACTCAGCGCGAGCGCCGCGCCGTCTCCCGCCAGCCCACCGCGATCGGCCCACGCCAGCGCGAACAGCGGCGCGACCAGCAACGCCAACCATGGCCTGGCTCCACGCATCAGCCAACCGAGTGCAAGCGCGGCCCCGAGCGGCACCCCGACGAGCGCGATATAGGTGAGCGCTTGCGCGCTGTCGCGTTCGGCTACCTGGCCGATCGCCACGAACCCGATCACCGACAACGGCGGTACGAGCGCCCATGCGCGACTGTGCACGCGCGCCAACCAGCCTTGCGACCACGCGCGCGGGAGCGCCGCCACCACGCCCTGCGATACGGACAGCACGGCGATCGAAATCCAGAACGGGAGCATCACGGTCAAAATAGACGCCCATGACTCCCGACCGTGTGTATCGTCGCCGTCGCACCGCCGTGGGCCTTGGCTCAATCGCGATCGTGGCGCTGCTGATCGCAGCGGTCAGCTCACACGGTGGCTCCACGCGCGCGAAGGCGCGCAGCACGACCCACCATGCGCCGATCGGACATCCGAACACAGCCGAACGAGCGGCCGCAAGCGCAAGGGCCGAACAGAACGCGATCGACTCGGTGCTGGCCTACACGCCCGCGGTGACCAGCGGCGGCTCGAAGGGCAACGAGGTGGCGCTCACCTTCGACGATGGGCCCGGCCCCTACACCCGGCGGCTCGTGGCGACCCTCGACAGGTTGCATGTGCGCGCCACGTTCTTCGCGATCGGCGAGCAGGAGCGGTATTTCTCCGAAGGCACGATCGCCGAGATCAAATCCGGCGATGCGATCGGCGACCACACCGAGACTCATCCGATGATGGCGACGCTCTCCGCGCACGAACAGTACGAAGAGCTGTCTGAACAGATCGCCCGCATCGAACTGGTCGGCGGACCGCGCCCGCGCTTGTTTCGTCCCCCGTATGGCTCCTTCGACGCGACCACATTCAAAGAGCTGCACCGCCTGCACCTGCTGATGGTGCTGTGGTCTGTCGACACCTCCGACTACACGCTCCCGGGCGTGCGCGCGATCGTGCACACGGCCCTCGCCGGCGCCAAGCCGGGAGCGATCGTCCTGATGCACGACGGCGGCGGCAACCGCGAAGAGACGATCGCCGCGCTGCCGGAGATCGTGAAGGGATTGCGCAAGCGCGGACTGCATCCGGTGACGGTCCCGCAGTTGCTCGAGAACGACCCACCGCCTCACGGGTTGCCGCTGCCCACGAACCTGAGCGGCGACTGACCCAACCGCCTACCCCGACCAGATGCGGCTCCACGCGGATGACCGCGCGCCCTCGACCGGGCGTCAGTGCGCGAGCTGCACTGTCTTGACGACGAGCAGCACCATCGCCACGAGCAGGTAGCCGCGCAGCATGAGCATGCCCGCCTTGCGTCCGGGCGACCACACCGGACGCTCCAGCAGCGCCAGCGGCGGCATCGTCCAGGTGCTGCGCTCCACGACCGGCTCCCCCTCCGATGCCACCGCCGGCAGTGCTCCCCGTCGGCGCAACGTGTAGACGCCGGCAACCAGCAGGGCCGCGGCGGTACCGAGGCTGAGGTACTCGAACAGGCGTGTCACGTCGATGCTCGGGAACATAGTGCTTGCCATCAGGATCAGCGACAGCTCCACGAGCACCGCGACGATCACGCTGGCGATCGCGTTCAACCACGGTGGGTTCGACCATGGGCCCAGCACCTCGCGGTCGTTGCACAGCAGCAGCAGAAACACGGTCGCGCTTGGCAGTAGCACTCCAGCGAGCGCCTGCACCGAAGTGGTGATCAAGCCGAGCGGCGCCCCCGGGATCAGCACGATGCCCGCCGCGAAAGCGACCATCGAAGCGAAGCTCGCGTAGAACACCTTCGCGTCGCGAATGCCGCGGTTGAGCGAGTGGCGTTGACCGAACACGTCGCCGAACGCGTAGGAGGTGGAGAGCGTCACGGCCGCAGCGCCGATCAGCGATGCGTTGAGCAGGATGATCGCGAAGAACGTTCCCGCCGTCGATCCGAGCGTCCGCCGCAGCTCGGTTGCGACCGTGCCGGCATCGTTGAAATGACCCGCGTAGACGGTGCCGCCGAACGCGAACGCTGTCACGGAGATCAGCGCGCCCGCGCCCAGCACCACCACGAATGCACCGATCACAGTGTCGGTGCGCTCGTAGTTGATCCAGCGCGGCGTGATGCGCTTGTCGATGATGTTCGACTGCTGGAAGAACAGCTGCCACGGCGCCACCGTGGTGCCGACGATCGCGATTATCAGCAGCACCGCGGTCGAGCCGGCCCCGCCCTTGATGCTGGGCGAGAACGTGTCGTGGGCGACCGTCCCGAGATCGGGACGAGCGAGCACCAGCAGCGGGATCACGAGGAAGTTGGCGACCACGAACACGTACATGAAGCGCTCCCAGCTGCGGAAGCTACCGGTGGAGGTGATCGCCACCAGCGTCAGCGCGGCGGCGGGCACCGCTACGTACTTGCTCACGCCGAAGTACTCCAGAGCCAGGCTCACGCCGATGAACTCGGTGACGATCGTGAGGAAGTTGAGGATGAACAGGTCGCCGACCGAGAACCAGCCCCAGAAGCGCCCGAAGCGCTCGTTGATCAGGCGCGCGTGGCCCACTCCGGTGACTGCGCCGAGACGGATCACCATCTCTTGGTTGACGATCAGCACGGGGATCAGCAGCACGAGCGTCCACAGCAGCGTGGTGCCGTAGTTCTGCCCGGCCTGCGAGTAGGTGGAGACGCCGCCGGCGTCGTTGTCGCCGACCATCACGATCAGCCCGGGGCCCATGATCGCCAAGAGCGCCAACAGCTTCGCGCGCACGCCGCGCCGGGCGCCCGTGTCGTGCAACTTGATCGTGCCGAGCGCGCCGCGAATGTCGCCGATATGGGCCTCGTCGAGCACCGGCGGCACGCCATCCGGGGGTGTCCAGGCCTGCTCGTCGGGCGTCGTGTTGAGCGTCGTGTCCTCTGCCATTTCTCTCACCTTCTTGCGTGGCGATCGACAGGCTCGCGTGTCAGCCGCTCCTCGCCTGTGTCGGTCGGCGAGGAGCGTGCGCGCCAGGGCGCGCACGCTCATCTGTCACGCGCCCGCGAGGACAACCCCCCGAGAGGGTCAGGCCAGGGTCAGGAAAGCAGAGCCAGGCCCGTCGAGCGCGCGACCGGCTGGGTACTTCGCGGCAAGTCTTGATCCACGTCGGTCTCCTTTCTGCGCTTCGCCTACGGGCCCTTCTGGACGCGCTCAGCCTAGCACCAGGACGCGCGAGGGTCAGTCGCGGGCGAGGCCGAATCGGCGCCGCCAACCAGCGGGCAGTGTCAGCTCCAGCACGTCGTCCACCGTGACCACGCCCACAACGCGATCCTCCTCGTCCACGACCGGCAGCATCACGAGGTTGTAGTCGGTCATCGTGCGCGCCACCTCGGGCAGGTCGGCGTCGGTGTGCACCGACTCGGTCTCCTGCTCGGCGACGTCCGACAGGGGCGTGTGGGGGTCGCTGCGCAGGAGCGTCACGACCGCCGCCGAGCCCGACAGCTTGCCCTGCTCGTCGCGCAGGTAGACAGTGGTGAGCGTCGTGGGCGCGATCTCGCTCGAGCGCACCTGCTCGAGCGCCGCCGCCACGGACTCCTCTGAGGCGAGCACGATGCAATCGGGGCTCATCAGACCGCCGGCCGTCTCCGGGTTGTAGCCGAGCAGACTCTCGATCTGGTGCTCCTGGGCGGGCGGCAGCAACGCGAGGATCCTGGAACGGCGATCCTGCTCGATCTCGACAATCAGATCGGCCGCGTCGTCTGGGGCCATACGTGCGATCACGGCCGCGACCTGCTCGTCGGGGCGCTCGCGAATGAACTCGAGCTGGTGGTGCTCGTCGAGCTCCTCAAACACGTCTGCCTCCAGCTCGCGATCCTGGCCGACGGCCTTGATGATCTCCTCGCCCTCCTCGTGGGAGGCGGCCTCCACCAGGTCGGCGATCTCGGCGGGATGCAGCTCGGCGAGCTTGCGGTGGGAGAAGCGCAGGCGCGCACTCGGCACGTGGCCCACAAACGGCTCCAGGGCGGACCAGTCCAGAAACGCCTGATCGCCGATCAGGTGCTTGAGCGGGCGCGGCAGCCGGCGGCGCAGGCGCGCGCGCGCCGTGTTGTCGACGCCCACCACCCGCCACCAGCCCTCGATGCAGGCAAGCTCGATCTCGTGTGCCGTCACGAGCACCGGCGGGTCGGCCTCGACGTCGACGAGCGTGCGCCCGAGCACGTCCTGGCCGAGCAGCACCTCCCCTACGCGCCGCTCGAAGCGCCCGAGGCTGAGTTTTTCCCCGGCCAGCCTTACGGCTCCCGGCTCGAGCTTGGCGACCCGCGCGATCGGCACAAACAGCTCGCGACCGCCGATCCGCGCCTTCAAGCCGGTCACGGGCGGATAGCCGCCGTCGGCGAGCCGCACGATCAGGTCCTCAACGCGTCCAAGCCTCTCGCCCGCCCTGTCGAGCAGTGGGCTGCGCAGGACCGTCGAGAGGTGCATCACCGGTGCTGACAAAGCGTCCATACGTTAGTGCTCCACTCGGACCATACCTGGACGGACCATTTATGGGAAGACCGTCCCGCGCTTTGTATTTCTCCTAGAAGACCGTCCCGCATGCGGGACGGTCAGCAGGGGCGCATGCGCCCCTGCTCCGACCGGCACATGTGCCGGTCGGCCGGGACGTACATGTACGTCCCGGTGGAGGCCGCACACGTGCGGCCTCCCCAGTCGGTGCATGCACCGACTGGAACAGCACCACCACTCCCTCAAGACTCGCAGAGCAACGCCGCGCCGATCGCCCCGCCGAGATCGCCGAGGCCGGCCAAGCGCATGATCGGCGGCTGCTCGTCTTTGAACAGATGCGGCTTCATCGCCTCGAGGATTCGCTCGAGCATCGGCTCGCCAAAGCGCGTGCCCAGGCCGCCGCCGAGTAGCACGAGCTCCACGTCGAGCAGGTTCACAGCGGAGGCGATCCCGCTGCCGAGCGCCTTCACGGCACGCTCAATCAGGCGTTGTGCAAGCTTGTCGTCGTGGGCGAGCGCATGTGCCCACACGCCGCTTGAGAGCGTGTCGCGTTTGCGCTCGCGCATGATCTCGAACAGGTCGGTGTCGTGACCTTTCTCGACCATGCGCTTTGCCTTGGATTCCATTGCTCGGCGACCCGCATAGGCCTCCATGCAGCCGCGCCGACCGCAGGTGCAGCGCGCGCCGCCCTGCTTGACGACCATGTGGCCGATCTCCCCCGCATCGCCGCGACCGTGCCACAGCTCGCCGTCGAGCGCAATGCCACCGCCAACGCCTGTGCCCCAGAACACCCCGAGCAGCGATTTCGCGCCGCGACCGGCGCCGAGCGCGAGCTCCGCGCCCGCGGCCACCGACACGTCGTTGCCCAGCTTCACGCTCGAGCCGAGCCGCTCGGCGAGCAGCGTCGCGAGCGGGACCTCGTGCTCCCATTCCGGAAGGTTCCCCGCGCGCGCGAGCGTGCCCGCCTGCGCGTCAACCGCACCCGGCACTCCTGCGCCGATACCGTCGAGCTGCGCAACGTCGAGCTGCGCCCAGCTCGCCGCCTCGCGCATGCACTCAACGAGAGCGTCGATCACCGCGGGCGGGCCGCCCTCGTGCGGGGTCATCCGGCGGGCCTGCCCGAGCACCGTGTGGTCCTCGCGGCGCATCACGATCGTCTGGATCTTGGTCCCGCCGAGGTCGATTCCGCCGTAGGTGGCCATAGGCTCGGACTTTACTTGTCCTTAGAGGGTTCTTAGCCCCTTCTTACCAGCCAACACCAAGATCGAAGGTGGCGATGACCGAGCGCACAGGACGTCCTTGGCTCAACTACCTGCTGGGCCTGCTGTGTGCGGGCGCGGTTGTCGCCGCGATCCTGGTGGTAGGTCCGGCGTCGGGCAGCACAACGGCCGTGACCCGCACCGCCAAGGCCGCCGAAGGGGTCGTGCAGTCAACCGTCTCGGGCAGCGGCAACCTGCAGGCTGCCAACCAGCTGAACCTCGGCTTCAAGACCAGCGGCACGGTCACCAACATCTACGTGACCCAGGGGCAGCATGTGACCGAGGGCAAGCTGATCGCCGAACTCAACCCGCAAAGCGCCGAAGTGACGCTCGAACAGTCCAAGGCCGCGCTTCTGTCGGCCGAAGCCAACCTCGCCAAGGAGGAAGAAACCGACGGCGAAAGCGCTACTAGCTCTGGCAGCTCGGGCTCTGGCGGCGCTAGCGCGGCGGCCGCATCGGTTCACCCGATTGACGCTGAAAAGGAACCAGCGGAATCGACGACTACCACCTCCACCACGCCGAGCGCAACTTCCGCGGAACCAACCCGCACCACCGACTCGTCCAAGACCACCACCCCCCATGGCAACCAAGAAGAATCGCGGTCCAGCGACTCATCCCCCAAAACAAGCGAAAGCCCCCCGGCCGCCAAAACGGTCATCAGCACGGCCACCCGTGAAGCCAACCTCGCCTCCGCACGGGCGGCCGTCAAGAGTGATCAGCTGACCGTACAGAGCGATGAAGAGGCTGTCGCCAACACCAAGCTGTACGCGCCCGAGACCGGCACCATCGTCTCGCTCTCGGGCCAGGTTGGAGAAGTGGTGTCAGCCAGCGGCACCACCAGAGCTTCGAACAGCAGCTCATCCGGATCGGGATCCTCGGGGTCGGACGCCTCGGCGGCCGGCGGAGCCTCCACGGGACGCTCCGCCACCGGCGCTTCCAGTTCCTCGAGTTCTTCAGACTCCTCCAGCTCCTCGAGCTCGTCCTTTGCGGTGCTCAGCGACCTCTCCTCGATGCAGCTCGTGGTGGCGCTCAGCGAATCGGAAATCGGCCACGTGAAAGTCGGGCAGATCGCCACGGTCACGGTCGAAGCGCTTGAAGGCCGCAAGCTGGCCGCCCACGTGAGCGAAGTGGCCACACTCTCCACCAGCACCAGCGGAGTCGTCAGCTACGACGTCACTTTCCAGCTCGACCAGATGGAAGCCGGGCTGAAGCCCGGCATGAGCGCCACCGCCGAAGTGGTCGTCAAGCAGGCTGAAGGCGTGAACGTCCCCACCACCGCCGTCTCCGGCGGCTCGGTGACCGTTGTGCGCGACGGTAAGGATGTGCGCCAGCGCGTGGTGACGGGCCTGGCGGGCAACACCTCGACGATCGTCCTCAGCGGCCTGAAGGCGGGCGAAACGGTGGTGCTGCCGGCGGCAACCAGCACCAGCTCCAGCACGAGCCTGACCTCGCGACTGAGCCGCCTGGCCGGCGGTGGCGGGCTCGGCGGCGGCACGGGCCTCGGTGGTGGCGGCGGAGGCATCGCCGGCGGTGGCGGGGCCTTCTTCAGAGGCGGTGGCTGATGCGAGGCGGCGGCTGATGCGCCTGCGCAGACCCTCGGGCGCGCCACGCGGCTCCGCCGCGCCACGCACTCCGCGCGCGCAACCGCTGGTCGCCCGCGGCGCACCCGCCGGGCGTCGCTCCACTGCCGGCGCGCCCGCCCGGCGCCCGCCGGTCATCCAGGTGCACGACGTCAGCAAGACCTACCGGCTCGGTGAGATCGAGGTCCATGCGCTGCATTCGGTCTCGCTGCGCATAGAGCGCGGCGACTTCGTCGCGATCATGGGCAGCTCGGGCAGCGGCAAGAGCACGCTGATGAACCTCCTCGGCTGCCTGGATATTCCTACCTGCGGGCGCTATCTGATCGACGGCGTGGACGCGCGCACGCTCGACGAGGACGACCTCGCCGACCTGCGCAACCGCAAGATCGGCTTCGTCTTTCAGAGCTTCAACCTGGTACCGCGCACGAGCGCGATCGCCAACGTGGAGCTGCCGCTCGCCTACGCCGGCCTGAGCCGTCCCGAGCGCCACCGGCGCGCCGCGGCGGCCCTGGGCGCAATGGGCATGTCCAACCGCCTGCACCACCTCCCCTCCGAGCTCTCCGGCGGCCAGCAGCAGCGCGTGGCGGTGGCCCGAGCGATCGTCACCAACCCCTCCCTGATCCTCGCCGACGAGCCCACGGGCAACCTCGACTCGCACT
Source organism: uncultured Solirubrobacterales bacterium (assembly GCA_963831725.1). Classification (GTDB taxonomy): domain Bacteria; phylum Actinomycetota; class Thermoleophilia; order Solirubrobacterales; family Solirubrobacteraceae; genus Palsa-744. The sequence continues at coordinate 245,717 of CAWHRF010000004.1, read as the reverse complement.
CCACCGAGGACGTCCTGAGGATCTTCGCCCGCCTCAACGACGAAGGGCGCACGGTGGTGCTGATCACCCACGAGCCCGACGTCGCCGAACAGGCCAAGCGCGTGATCCGCCTCAGCGACGGCGAGGTCGTCGAGGACCGGCGCACCCTCGGGGTGCACGACCATCCCGTGGCGGTGCACGCCCAGAAGTCGGCCCACCCCGCGCCCGCCGGGACAGCGGCCACAGTCGAGGCGCAGCCATGATCGAGGCGGGCGGGACTCAAACCCTGCGCATGACCGCGGACACGATCGAGGCACGGCCATGATCGGGCCGGGGACGCTGCGGATCGCGTGGAGCGGAATCACCGCCAACAAGCTGCGCTCCGGGCTGACGATCCTCGGCATGACGATCGGGGTCGCCTCGGTGATCGTGCTGATCGCGGTCGGAAAAGGATCCTCCAAAGCAGTGCAGTCGCAGATCCAGAGCCTCGGCACCAACGTGCTGATCGTGATGCCAAGCGGCGGCGGCTTTCGCCTCGGCGCACGCGCGAGCACCGTAGGAACGGTGTCGCTGACCAAGGCGGATGCCGAAGCGCTCCAGAATCCCGGCCTCGCCCCGGACGTCAAGAGTGCCTCCCCGGTGGTCGACGCCAGTGACGTGAAACTCGTTTACGGCAGCTCCAGCTACGAACCGTCCTCGTTCGTGGGCACCACACCCTCCTATCTGACCGCCCACAGCTACAAAATCGTCGAAGGCGCCTCCTTCACCGAAGCGGATGTCAAAGAACACAAGCGCGTCGCGGTGATCGGCCAGACGGTCGTGGAAGAACTGTTCTCCGGGCAGAGCGCCGTCGGGCAGAACGTGAAGGTCAACGGCAGCAACTTCGAAGTCGTGGGGGTGCTCGCCAAAAAGGGCACCAGCGGCATCACCAACGAGGACGACGTTGTGATGGCGCCGATCACCACAGTGCAGAACACGCTGAGCGGAGCCGGGCCGATCGACTCGATCACCGTGCAAGCCCGCTCGGAGTCCGCGCTCAACGCTGCCGAAGCCGAGGTGTCCACGATCATCGAGGAACGCCACAAAATCAAGGACACCGCCGAACCCGGCTTCAGCGTGCTCAACCAGGGCTCGCTGCTCGAAACCTCGAGCTCCACCAGCAGCGTGTTCACGACGCTGCTCGGCGAGGTCGCTGCGATCTCGCTACTGGTGGGCGGGATCGGCGTGATGAACATCATGCTCGTGAGCGTCACCGAGCGCACCCGCGAGATCGGCATCCGCAAGGCAATCGGCGCCAGGCGCAGCGACATCCTCACCCAGTTTCTGACCGAGGCCGTGCTCGTGTCGCTGATCGGCGGGCTCACCGGCGTGCTGGTCGGCGTGGTTGGCAGCCAATTCGAGATCGCCGGAGTGCACCCCGAAGTCGCCACCTACTCGATCTTCCTCGCATTCGGCGCGGCCGCCCTCTCGGGTCTGTTCTTCGGCACCTATCCCGCGGCTCGCGCCGCGTCGCTGCGACCGATCGAGGCGCTGCGCTTTGAGTGAGAAATCTTCCCCACAAGAGGAGTCCACCATGCCCCCCGAGCAAGACACCATGCCCCCTGACCCAACCACAGCACCCCTAGAGCAAGACACCACTCCTCTTGGGCGAGGCACCATCCCCCCTGGCCAAGCCACAGTCGAGCAACAGGATGAATGGATCGAGGAGCCCGACGAGCAAGAGCTGCCACGCAGGCCACGGCGAAAGCTGCTGACGCCAATCCCCCTCGCGCTGCTGGGCGTGCTGCTGATCGCCTGCGGGTTCATCGGCGGCGTGCTTGTCGAGAAGGGCGAAAGCTCCTCCAGCTCCTCCAGTGGCGGCGCCGCGAGCCTCGCCTCACGCTTTGCCGCTCTGCGCGGGGGCGCGTTGGGCACGGGCGCCGCGGGCGCGTCCGGCAGCGGTGCGCGCTCGGGATCGGGCACTGCGAGCGGCGGTCTTTTCGGCGGCGCATCGGGCTCCGGCGGCGGCTTCACCCGGCCGACCGCGGGCACCGTGGCGTATCTCGACGGGAGCACGCTGTATGTGACCAACGCCGAAGGCAACACGGTGAAGGTCACGACCTCAGCCGGCACGACCGTCAACAAGACGGTGAAATCGGCCGTCAAAAGCATCCACCCCGGTGAAACGGTGACAGTCACCGGCGAAACCGGCTCGGGTGGCACGATCGGCGCTGAGGAGATCAGCGTCGGCTCAAGCGGCGGCGGGCTTGCCTCGCTGTTCGGCGGCTCCGGCGCGCGCGGCGGCTCGGGCTCCAGCGGCTCCAAGGGCGGCGAACCCGCACTGTTTGGGGGCTAGTCGTGCAAGAGTGGACGGCGCAAACAATCGACAAAGGAGTTTCATGCCCCACCCCAACACTCGCAGCCGCAAGTCCGCGGCCGCGGCAGTCGTAGTCCTGCTGCTGGCCTGCATCGGGCTGGCGGCGTGTGGAGGCTCATCGAGCAAAACATCTTCGAGCGCCAACGCGGCGTCGACCGGCACCGCTTCGACCGGCACCTCATCGACAGGTGCCTCATCGACCGGCACCTCATCGAACGGATCGAGCGCGCCCACATCGGGTGTGGGACGGGGCGGAGCCCGCTCCGCGGCGATACGCGAATGCCTGGAGAAAAATGGCATCGCCCTTCCCCAGCGTACGTCCGGCAGCGGTCGTCCCAATAGTGGGCCGGGAGGCTTTCTCGGCGGTGGCGCAGGCGGGCCTCAACTGCCAAAGGGCGTGACGCGTGCCCAGTATGAAGCCGCCCTGAAGAAGTGCGGAGGGCACGTCTTCGGCGGCGCGGGCGCACGCTTCTCCAACGATCCGGCATTTGAGGCGGCGCTCGCGAAGTTCGCCGAATGCCTACGCCAGAACGGCGTGAATGTGCCCGCCCCGAACACCTCGGGCAAGGGCCCCGTGTTCAACACGAAGGGCATCGACACGAGCAGCCCGCAGTTCAGGGCCGCCACGACGAAGTGTCGCAGCGCGCTGACGAGCGCGTTCAGGCGTCCGGGTGGCGTCGGCAGACCCGCGCCCGGTGGATCTCCCGCCGGCGGCGAAAGCTCCCACTAGAACGGCAACTCGAGGGCTCACGGGGCGGCGGCGCCACGGCGGCGTCGCCCCGTCTTAGAAGCTCTTTCTAAATCCAGCTACGGCAGAACGCTGGTGCCGAGCCCGCGGTTGTTGGGCGCCGCCTGCTTGTCGCGGATCGCCGAGGCGCTTGGCTTGCTCGAAAGCTTTGGCGAGCTTAGGCTGCCGATCTGCCCGACCAGCCGCTGCCACTCGCTTGTGCCCAGCACCACATCGGTGGCGGCCGTGGCGGTCTTGCTCGACGCGGCCTTTGCGCTCTTGGCTTTGGCCCCCGCAACCTTGCTTGCAGAGGCGCCCGGCGCATTGGCCAGCTCGATCTTGATGTAGTTCGAATAGTCCGCCGCCGCGATCGTGCTCGGCGCGCCCGGATACCTCATCAGGCTGACGATCCGCTTTGGCGCGAACTGGCTTGGGATCGTGAGCAGCGTGCGGATCGCGATGTCCGTGATCGTGCCCGCTCCTTGATGACCGGAGATCGGGATCCCGTTGATGGCGGCGATGTCGATCGTGCCCGCGGGCGGGAAGCTTGTCGTCAGGCCCTTGGCCGTGTAGGCGGGGCGTCCACAGCGCAGCTCCCCGACGGTCGGCTTCAGCCCACTGCGCGAGAGGAACACGAGCAGTGCGAGGGTCCGGCGACCGACCTTGCCTGTGGCGAGCTGTTCGCGGTCGCACTTGCCCAGCTTGATACCGGGGTCGCCGAGTACAGCGCTCTGCAGTTCGTTCTTTGAGAGCAGGAACGCATCGCTTGCGGTCGCGCCCGCGAGCACTGGACCGTCTTTGGCGCCCTTCGGGTGCAACGCGATCTCCAGCTGCCTCCAGTTGGTGAGGATCGGAAGTGGATCGACCGCGCTACGAGAACCGGCGGGGCGAATCGCAAAACGCAAGCTCGCATCCGGGCTTTCGCTGTCTGAGCCGAGGTGACCGAGCACGGTGCCCTGCGCCACGACCGAGCCCTTGTCCAACCTCATCCATCCGGGGGCCAAAGCTTTCGAGCGAGCGGCCTGGGCTTTCAGTGTCTCAGCGGCGATCGCATCCGGGTTGCCGGGGTGCGCATACACGCGGATCTTGCCCCCGTTCACCGGCGTCGATTCTTGGCCGGATGAGCCTGCCGCGGCGGCATTCGCCTGCTCGGACGAGCTCGGTGCCCGCTTCTTCGGCTTGGCGACGTGCAGAGTCAGGGGTGGCTGACTGCCCGCGCTCGCGACCCGCGTCGGTGTCGAATCGCTGCCTGCTTCGGCTTCGGCGAGCGCGCCCTTCGGGACATGCACCTGCGCGGACTTGGGCAGACGGTACTCGGGAGCGATGCTGCCGAGACCCGCATAGGTGAACACGTCGCCATAGGTGTCGCGCAACACCAAGTAGCGACCAAGCTTGCGGGACTTGCCGAGTCCGACCACGCGCCCGTTCTCGACCGCCACGACCGGGGCGTCTCTGCGACCCTCCAGCTCAGACAGTTGCGATGGAGGCGCGGCGGCATCCAACGCGTGTTCGGCGGCGGCCGCGCTTACGGCCGGCGAGGGAGCGGGTGTGGAGCCGGGCAGCGTCGATGGGGTGCGGGAGGCTCCAGCGGCGCTCGCGGCGGGGGACTGGACCTGTGTCGCGCCGGCGGTGGCGCTCGCTGCGCCGGTCGGCGCCGAATCCTGACCACTCGCCGGGCCGTCACCTGGAACCGTCGAGCTCCCGATCAGCCGTGCGTCCGCGACCGGCACGCTGCCCTCGGTGAGACCGGTCAGCGTCGCGATCACCGACGGCGGGTAGCTGGCGAACAGGCGCGCTCGCAGCAGCACGGATTCGACATAGGCTTCGGAGTGGTTGTAGGCGAGGATCGCCGCGCGCAGGTTGGTGGACGCACCGGCAGCGTGCAGGTAGCGAGCGGCCGCGAAGATGGCGTCGACCGGGTTATAGGGGTCGGCGTAGCCGGCATTCACGGCATCGACCCCGTACTGCAGCCAGGTTTCGGGCATGAACTGCATCCATCCAACCGCACCGGCGCTCGAAACCGACAGATCGGTGCCGAAGTTCGTCTCGACTTCGTTGATCGCCGCCAGAACCTGCCACGGCACGCCGTATTGAACCGCCGCGGCCTGATAGATCGGAAGCAAGAACAGCGGGATCCGGAAGAAGTCGAGCGCCTGGGTCGAAGCGGCGGAATCGGCGAGCATCGCCGCAAGTGCGCTCGACTGCACCGCCGCAAGCTGCGGCGCCGGCGCGATGTTTCCGGAGCCCGTGGAGCCGGCTGGGTTGGTCGCAGGAGTCGTGGCCGAATCGGTTGTGGTCTGGTTGCCCGCTTCCTCCTCGGTCGTCTGCTGCTTGCGCTGAACGAGCACTTTCGGGACGACGACGGGCGGCTTGGCTGCTTCGGTGGTCGTCGGGGCGCTCGCCGGCGTCGTGGTCGTGGGAGTCGTCGTCGTAGCCGTGGGTTCGCTCGCGGGGACACTCGCCGTCGTGGTGGGCGTTGTCGTAGCCGGAGTCGTGGTGGTGCCCGTCGGCGCGGTGCTTGTCGTGGTGGTCTGTGTCGGCGCTTCGGAGGCAGGCGTGGTCGAGCTTCCCGAAGGGGGCGAGGAGCCCGTTGACGGTTCGGCTGCAAGCGCCCCACCGGTCAGTGGCCCACCAAGTCCGACCGCTGTCAAACCGCCACCCGCGAGCGCTGAGATGATCGCGCGGCGCGTCCATGAACGCGCGCCATTCACCCCTGACATGCTTGACCCCTGCTCATCGTTGTTTGGTCCCGTGGTCGCGGTAGAGCAGGACGCCGCACACGGCAAGCGCCCCCTTGACCATATTCATATCGGCAGGGAACCACACCTTGGTAAAGGATTCGTAATCAGAGCCATAACCGGGGTGTGAGATCGTGTCCAGGCGCATGTGGTTTCTCTTGGTGCGTCGCCCAAGGGATCGACACACCACGCGCCGACCTTGAAAGACCTCCATAGCGGCAGAGCGGCTGGACTGTATCGATGGGCGAGGCGTCAACCCCGAACTTGGCCGAATTGACCGACTTTGCGCACGCCAACTTGCAAAAGGCGTTAACCTTGGGGCAGATGGAAGCCATTTTCTCGGTTCTGCAGGTGTTCATCGCCATCGCGGTGATTCTGCTCGTGCTGATGCATTCGGGCAAGGACTCGGGCCTCTCGGGCGCGTTTGGCGTCGGCAGCGGTCAGGGCCCGCTCGGTGGTGGCTCGATGGTCGAGCGCAACCTCAACCGCTGGACTGTGTTCTTCGCGATCCTTTTCGCGTTGAACACGATCATCCTGCTTAAGAAACCCTGGTAGCGGAGCCTGCGGGCCCCTCCAGCCCCGGCCCGTCGTCCGCGTCTCTCGCTTCTCTCCGACCTTCCCTCGCTCGTCTCCGGTCTTCCAGCGCTTCCAGCCGGTCGAGGATCTCGACGGCCTCGGCGCGCAGGGTGCCGTTGACGATCTCGTAATCCTCGGATGAGAGCTTGCCTGTGCGGTAGTCGAGCTCGGCGTCGCGAATCTCCCGGTACTTGGCCTCGCGCGCCGCTTCCAGCTCCTCGCGAAGCGACACGTCCGATTCGATCGACCGGTCGGCCTGTCCCTCCGGCGAGTGTCTTTCTGACGCGCCCTCACGGCTGCCACCCTCGTCATGAGGACTCGCGAATACGTCCTTCGGCGTGCGCGGCGCAAGCAGCGGACGGCTCACCACCGCGATCACCACCGCGAGCATCACGAGCGTGAGCACGACAACCCCGATGCTCAAGCGCGCGCCAGACCCTCCGCCGCGCGTCCACGCGCGAGCACGCGAACGCGACGGCGCACCACGCTAGGCGCCGGCCACAACGCGATCAACCCACCGCCGGCGACGATCATCCCGCCGATCCAAATCCACATCACAAGCGGCGAGACGATCAAGTGGAATTCGGCGGGCGGCGGCGCCTTCAAGTATTCGCGCTCCATCACCGCAAGCGCGATCATGCCCTCGTCGGGACGCACCAGCGGGATTGTCTTGTTGCCGATTTCGATGATCCGCTTCAAGCGGGGAGTGTCGATCTCCGGGGCGATCGCGGTCCAAACGTCACGGGTCACGCCCGCGTTCATGCTCACCTGACTGACGGGCTGGCCGCCGATCAGGTGCCCCACAGATCCCTGGGAAGGTTCGCCGGAGTCATAGAAGTCCTCCGCGGGCGTGAGCGTCGCCACGTACTTGCCGTGCTTGGTCACGTCGAGCACGGCTCCGATGCTCATCGTGGAGCCGGTATGGGCGGGATCGTACTGGGGTGTGATCGCAGCCGTGGGGCGCACGTAGCGCACCGTGTAGGCGCCCACTTTGGTCGACTGGCCCGGCGAGAGGCTCAGCTCTGAGGCGTGCTGGAAGGAGGAGGAGGCGGCGATACCAACGAACAGCACCGCGATCCCGATATGGACGATATAGCCGCCGTAGCGCCGGCGGTTGCGCCTCACGAGTCCCAGCAGCGCCAGCGGCGCGGGCTCGCCGGCCATCGCACGGCGCACGCGCACCCCGCGGAAATACTCTTGGCCGATACTGCCGAACACGAATCCGGCGCAGCAGAACATCGCCAGCGCGAACGGTTTGCCCGCAGCTATACCCGTGGCGAGCAGCGCCACCAGCACCGTCAGCGCGCAGACCAGCGGAATCACGAAATTGCGCCGTGCGTTGGCAAGCGTGGCCCGGCGCCAGGCGATCACCGGCCCGACCCCGCTGAGCAATACGAGAATCAGCGCAAGCGGCACCGTGTAGCGGTCGAACCAGGGTGGGCCCACAGACGCCTCATGGCCAGTGAGTGCCTCCGAGATCAGTGGGAAGTAGGTGCCCCAGAAGATCACAAAACACAGGCCGACGAGCACGATGTTGTTGGCCACGAAGATCGACTCGCGCGAGAGCAGCGAGTCCAGCCGGTGCTCGCTGCGCAACATGTCCCTGCGTGAGCTCACGAGGTAGATAGAGCTGAGAATCAGCACCCCGATCAAGATCACGAACGGCACCCCCAGCGTCTGTCCGCCGAACGCGTGGATCGAGTTGAGAATGCCGCTGCGAACCAGGAACGTGCCCATGATCGCGAGCGTGCCGGTGGCGAGCACGAGCGACACGTTCCACACCTTCAGCATCCCGCGCTTCTCCTGGATCATCAGCGAGTGGATGAACGCCGTCCCGGTAAGCCACGGCATAAGCGAAGCGTTCTCGACCGCATCCCAGCCCCAGTATCCGCCCCAACCCAGCTCCGAGTAGGACCAGCGAGCGCCCAGCATGATCCCAACGCCGAGGAACAGCCAAGCAGCGAGCGAGAAGCGGCGTATCGACCTGATCCATTCGGCGTCCACTTTGCGAGCCAAGAGCGCCCCCATGCCGAACGCGAGCGGCACTATGCACAGGGTGTAACCCGAATAGAGCATCGGCGGATGGATCATCATGCTCGGATGGCGCAATAGTGGGTCCAGCCCCTCCCCTTCGGTGGGCGCGGGGCTGGTCGTTTTGAAGGGGTTCGCGTAGAACACCATCAGCGAGATGAAGAAGCCGCCGAAGCCGAGCAGGATCGCCGTGGCGTAGGCGCTCACGTCGCGCATCCGCTTGCGCGTGAGGAACAGCACGAGCGTCGACCACAGCGACAGCAGCCACGCCCACAACAGCAGCGAGCCTTCCTGGGAGGACCACACCGCGGCGGCCTTGTAGAAGGTCGGAGTCGTCACGCTGGAGGTGTCTGCGACCGTGTTGAAGCCAAAGTCGTTGCGCAGGAACGCGACCTCGAGCACCGCGAAGGCGACTGTGAGGATTCCCGCCAGCGCGTACACCGAGCGACGCCCGGACTCCGACCATTCGACGCGCCCCGTCTTGACCCCGTACAAGGATGCGCCAATCCCGTACACGCACACGACGAGCGCCAGCACCAGAGCGCCGCTTCCCAGCAGAGGCATCAGTAAGTCTTGGTCTTGGGAGGGGCCACCGTGTACTTGGACGGGCACTTCGTGATCAGCGAGTTTGGTTCGCCCACAAAGCTGCCGTTCTTCTTTTCGACGGTCACGATCACCTCGCGCCCTTCGCGGAAGGGATCGGGGACCGTCCCGGTGTAGCTGAGCGGCACCGATGTTTCGCCGGCCCTGTCCTGCACGCTGAAGTACAGCGTGTCGCCTTCGTGGCGCACCGACCCCGTCTTTACGGTGCCCGTCAGCTGGTAGCTGCGGCCAGCCACCGCTTCATGGATGAGCTGACTGGGCGTGACAGTCGGGCTGGCGGCGCTGAAGCTGGTGTAGATCAGAGCGCTTGCGAGCAACACAGCCGCGCTCAACGCCACCACCAGCCGCACCCTTCGCTTGCGTGCGGGATCCATCGGTCGTGGATTATCTCAGAACCGCGCGCGTGTGCGCCGCATCGACGCTCGCAGACCCCGCGTGCACGCCCGCATCGACCCTCGACTGGCCTACCAGCCAGGAAATATCGGCCGCGCAGCGAAACCTTTGGACGTACGGATTGTCATAGAAGACAGAGACCCGATGCGAACCAGCCTCCTCCATCCAATTGCCGCTTGGCGCCACCACGAGATGCCGCCGGCCGCACCCGACATCACCGTGCGTCGCGTACGCGACGCCGGCGGCCCCGTCGATGAGGCCTGCTACCCGTGCGCATGCGGCTACTTCTTCATCGCCGCAGTCTCCACCAGCGTGTCCTGCCCGCACTGCGGGCGCACGCAAGCGTGGTAGGGCTGCGCACCACCATCCAACGAGCACGGACTGCCGCGGGACCTGACGTAACCCGCGCCCGATCGCCGTCGCGAGGGCCGGCAGCCGGTTCGGGGCGGTCCAGGGAGCCGGTGGGCAGGCGGCAGGGACTCGCCCAAAGAAAGAGCCCCAGCTCAGCCCAAGCTACTTGATGTGCATCCCGCTGATGGCGCGAGAGATGACCAGCTGCTGGATCTCGGCGGTGCCCTCGAAGATGTCGTAGATCTTCGCGTCGCGGTGCCAGCGCTCGACCGGGAACTCGCGCGTGTAGCCGTTGCCGCCGAGGATCTGGATCGCGCGCTCGGTCACCCACACTGCCACCTCGCCGGACTTGAGCTTTGACATCGAGCCCTCGGCGTTTTCGAACGGGACCTGGTTGCGGCCCATCCACGAGGCACGCCACACGAGCAGGCGCGCGGCGTCGATCTCCATCTTCATGCGCGCGAGCGTGAACGCGATCGACTGGTTCTCAATGATCTTCTTGCCGAACTGCTCGCGCTCCTTTGCGTACTCGAGCGAGTACTCGTACGCAGCGCGGGCGATCCCGAGCGCCTGCGAGCCGACCGTGGGGCGCGATGCCTCGAAGGTCGCCATCGAAGCGTTGGACTTGTTCTTCTTGCCCTCCTTGGCACGCGCGACACGTTCGTCGAGCTTCTCCTTGCCGCCGAGCACGTAGTTCTCGGGAACGCGACAATCGTCGAGGTACACGTCGGCGGTGTGCGAGGCGCGCAGGCCATGCTTTGAGACCTTCGCGCCTTCGGAGATGCCCTTCGCTTCGCTCATCGGCACCACGAACGCCGCGTGTCCGCGTGAGTTCAGCTCACGGTCGACAGTCGCGATCACGACGTGCACGTCGGAGATGCCGCCGTTGGTCGCCCATGCCTTCTGACCGTTGAGCACCCACTCTTTGGTTGCCTCGTCGAACTTGGCGGTGGTGCGCACAGCGCTCACATCCGAGCCGGCGTTGGGCTCGGACGAACAGAAAGCGGCGACCTTGACGTCATCGGCCGTGCCGAAGCAGCGCGGGATCCACTCGCCGATCTGCTCTCCCGTGCCCTGACCGAAAATCGCGGCGACAGCCAAAGAGGTGCCCATGATCGCCATGCCCATGCCCGCATCGCCCCAGAACAGCTCCTCGTTGACGATCGGCAGCGTCAACCCGGTGGGGTCGGCGAAGAACTGTGCCAACCCTTCGAAGCCGTACAGGCCGATCTTGGCGGCCTCTTCGATGATCGGCCACGGGGTCTTCTCCTTCTCGTCCCACTCGTGGGCCGCCGGTCGCATCACGTCGGCGGCGAAACCGTGAACCCAATCGCGGATGTCCTTCTGATCCTGCGTCAGCGCCATCGAGAAGGTCGCGTCCTTGTTCGCGGCGCTCGTGATCGCCTCCACGGCGGCCTCGGCGGCCTCGGTTGCCTCAGTGGCGGTTACGTCGGTTGCGGACATGGGACGAAGACTCCTTTGCTGGCTCGGTGACGGCTTGGTGGAACTGACGGTGCGGCTCTCCGGCTCAAGCGCCGAGATCGCACCGACCCGGCCTGCCTGCCTGCCGGGACCAACCCACGGGCGAACGGGCCCGTTGTCGGCCAATCGATCTTAGCAAATGGTAAACGGTTGTCAAATGCAAGATTGAACATCGTTTACATTCGCGGTATAGTCGCCTGAGATGGTCACCATGCCCAGCATCAGGGAATCGAGTACGGCCGGTCGCGCCTCGCGTCGGCGTGAGCGCGAACGCGAGATCATCGCCGCCACTCGCCTGCTGTTCGACGAACGCGGCCTGCAGGACGCTCCGATCGAGAGCATCGCGCGCGCTGTGGGCATCAACAAGGCTTTGATCTACCGCCACTTCTCCTCCAAGGAGGAGCTGTATGTGCTGACCCTCTCGACCTATCTCGCCGACCTCGCCGCGTGCCTCGAGGAGGTCCCGACCCAGCTCGACCCCGTCGCACGGTTGGAGGATGGTTGGTGGCGCTACACCAGCTTCTGCCTGGAGCACCCCGCCTTCCTGGACTGCGGCCTGTCGTTGATGCGCCGCTCCGCAGAGGAGCTGCGCGAGGCGATCTCAGACGCCATCTGGATCCGCCTCGGCCAGAGCATGGCGGCGTGCCTGAGCAAGCTCTCGCAAATCCTTGCCGAAGGCGCCGCGCAGGGCGTGTTCGACGTCGATGACGCCGATTTCACAGCCAACCAGCTCTACGCGCAGACGCTCGGCACGATGCACCTCGCGCGCATCGGCGTGGGCGTGCGCGCCGCCACCCGCGGCATCCCCGAGCCATTCCCGATCGAGCCCGCGCGCGTCCAGCGTGCATGTATCGACGCGGTGCTCGCCTCGGTCGGCGCGCGCCGCGAGGGCTGAGACGCCCGCTACCTGGTCTCCCAGGCTTCCTCTTCGCGTGTCAGCGTGAGGACGTCCTTCGGGAGCTTGCCGGACGCCACATCGGCGACCGTCACGTGCTCGAGCACCTTGCGCAGGTTCGCCCGCAGCGCGATCCAAACCTGCTGTAGAGATTCGGCCGAGCCGATGTACTCGATCTCCTCGGGGCGCTGTCCGCGCACGCCCACCAGCGGGCCGTCCACGGCGCGGATCACCTGCGCGAGATTGACCTCATCGGCGGGACGCGCGAGCCAGTAGCCGCCCTCGGGCCCGCGCTGGCTGCGCACGATCCCGGAGCTGCGCAGCTGCGTGAGGATGTTCTCCAGAAACGACAGCGGGATGCCCTGGGCCTGAGCCACTTCGTCGACCTTGCGCGGCGCATCCTGACTGCCGGCGGCCAGCTCTACGGCGGCCCGCACGGCATAGTCGGCCTTGGCGGTCACGTGCATCGACGCGCATTCTCTCCTAAACCGCCGTGCCGTGGAGTCAGGCCGGCACAGCCTGCCCGTTGGCGGTCAGATCGACCTCGATGTTGCCCCGCGTCGCGTTGGAGTACGGGCAGACCAGATGCGCGGCGGCGACGATGCGCACAGCCTGCTCGGGATCCTCGACCTGCGGCAAGCTCACGTCGAGTGCGACCGCAAGCTTGAAGCCACCGCCCTCGGTCGGCAACAGGCTGACGCGACTGTCGATCGACACATCGCCGACCTCGGCACGCTCGCGACGACCCACCACGCCGATCGCACCCTCAAAGCAGGCCGCGTAGCCGATCGCAAAAAGCTGCTCGGGGTTCGTGCCCCCGCCCTCGCCGCCCAGCTCCGAGGGCATGCGAAGATTGACCTCCAGAGCGCCGTCGTCGGTGCGACCGTGACCTTCGGCCCGCCCGCCTGTGACTTTAGCCTCCGCGGTGTAGAGCACTTTTGTCATCTTGCCTCCGATCATCGTGAACGCCAGGCTCCAAGCCTAGCCACCTGAGCGCACGATTAAGGTGCGGCGCCGCTGAACGAATGCAGCGCGATCCCCCACGGTCCACCGCCGACCCTGTACATGGCCGGCCGGACCTTCAAGCGGCGGACGGGCCTCGAACCCGCGACCTCGAGCTTGGGAAGCTCGCGCTCTACCAACTGAGCTACCACCGCGCTGTACTCGGATATTACGGCGCTCGCACGCTCGTCGGGGCCCCGACCTGCCTCCGGGCACTACCCTTCCTGCCGTGGCCAAACGCCTCTCCATACCTGTGATCGTCGGTGTGCTCGGCGCGGCGCTCGTCGGGTTGCTCATATACGGGATCGCCACCCAGGCCCCCAGCCGCTCGCTGGACGAAGCCGTCAAGCGCGGCTCCTACCCACAGGCGCCATCGGCGAGCCACATGCTGCCGCGACTGTCGGGCACCGGCAGCGAATCGCTTGCCGACTACAGGGGCAAGGTTGTGGTGCTCAACTTCTGGGCCTCGTGGTGCGAACCGTGCCAGGAAGAGGCGCCACTGCTGGAGCGTGCCCAGCGGTCGCTCGCCCATCACAACGGCACGGTGCTCGGCGTGACATATCTCGACGTCACCCCCGACTCGCTCAGCTTCGTCAAGCGCTACCACCTGAGCTACCCGAACCTGCGTGACACCACCGGCGAATTCACCCATTCCTACGGCACCAACCAGCTTCCGGAGAGCTTTGTGATCAACCGCGAAGGCCACATCGTCGCGATCTCGCGCGGGGAGATCGACGAAGCCTTCCTGAACCGTGCGGTGTCGCTCTCGGAGAGCTCATGAGCGCGACTCGCAGCATGAGCGTTGTGCTGGTGGCGCTCGTGCTCGCGCTCTCCCCCACGCTCCTGTGCGCGCAGGCGGGTGCGGTCGCACCGCGCACGACGCTGCTTGCGATCGAACACCAGGTCATGTGCGTGACCTGCAAGATCCCTCTGACCGTGGCCGAATCCCCACAGGCCGCGCGTGAGCGGGTGTTCATCCGTGGGCTGATCGCCGAAGGCCAAACAGAAGCCCAGGTCAAGAGCTCGCTGGTCGCGCAGTACGGCCCGTCGGTGCTGGATCTGCCGAGCACCAAAGGCTTCGATCTGGCGGCGTATCTGGTGCCGATCGCGGTCGTGCTGGCGCTGCTGGGGCTGCTGGCGTTCCTGCTGCCCTCCTGGCGGCGCCACGCGCTCGCGCGCCGAGACAACTCCGAGGACACACCCGAGCTGAGCCCGGCCGACGCCGCGCGCCTGGATGCGGACCTCGCGCAGTTCGATTGAGCTCCAGTTGACCCCAGCGTCCCGAGTCCAGGCTGGCCCGGCACCCTACATCTCCGCGGGCGCCTCCACCCCGAGCAGATCGAGCGCGCAGGCGATCGTCCGCTGTGAGGCCACGCACAACGAGAGCCGTCGCGATTCGAGCCTGACTGGCCCGGCGCCCAGCACGCGACAGTCGCGGTAGAACGCGGTGAACTGCTGCGCCAGCTCCAGCGCGTAGGCCGCGATCCGGTGCGGTGCGCGGCGCGCCGCCGCCTCCCGCACCTCGCCCGGGAAGGCAAGCAGCTTCTTGATCAGCATGCGCTCGGCGGGGTCCAACTCCTCGTGCTCGCCATCGACGCTCTCGAGTGCCCGCTCGACGTGCTCGGCTCCGGCCTTCGCGAGCATCGAGGCGATCCGCGCGTGGGCGTACTGGACGTAATACACGGGGTTCTCCGCCGACTGCGCGCGAGCCAGATCGAGATCGAGATCGATCGTTGTGTCGTGCGAGCGCGACAGCAAGAACCAGCGCGCCGCGTCGACGCCGATCTCCCTCAACAGATCCTCGAGGGTGACGAACTCGCCGGAGCGCTTGGACATCTGCGCGCGCTCACCGCGGCGCATCAGATGCACCAATTGCATGATCAGCATCTCCAGATGCTCAGGATCGCCCCCGAGCGCCTCATACGCAGCCTTCATGCGCGCCACATAGCCGTGGTGATCGGCACCCCACACGTCGATCTGGCGATCGAAGCCACGCTCGCGCTTGTCCTGGTGGTAGGCGATGTCCGAGGCGAAGTACGTGTGCTCGCCGCTGGAGCGCACCAGCACGCGATCCTTGTCGTCGCCATAGTCGGTCGTGCGCAGCCACAGGGCGCCCTCGCTGCGATATGTGTGCCCGCTTTCCTCGAGCAGGCCAAGCGCGTGCTCGACGGGGCTCACAGTCCTGCCCCGCCCATCGTGCAGATCCTCGCGGGGATCGTGCAGCGCACTCTCATATGCCCAGTGGTCGAAGTCCTGCACGCGAAACGCCGCCAGCGAGGACTGCATGCGCCCAACCATCACTTTCACGGCTGCCGATCCCAACTCGTCGGGGTCGAGATCCGGCGGGGCGGTCTCACCCGTCTCCGACGACCCTCCCGGCGTGCTTTCACGGGCGGTGGACTCGCCGGCGACGCCCCCGTGTGCGTCGATCTCGCGCTCGACCTCGCCGACGAGGTCCACCACATAGTCGCCGTGGTAGCCATCCTCGGGCACCTGCTCCCCTCGTGCAAGCGCACCGATCGACTCCCCGAGCTTGCGCACCTGCGAGCCGGCGTCGTTGACGTAGAACTCACGCTCCACATCGTGTCCATAGAAGGCGAGCACCCGTGCGAGCGAATCGCCGTAGGCGGCGTTGCGGGCGTGACCGACGTGCATTGGTCCCGTCGGATTGGCCGAGACGAACTCGACAATGATCCGCTCGGCGACGAGCGCTGTCTCGCCGCGACCGAAGCTCTCGCCTGAGCCGAGCACCGCGGCGAGCGCTTCGCGATGCCAACTGTCGGCGAGAAACAGATTCAGGAAGCCTGGACCCGCCACCTCAAAGCGCTGCAACCGCTCGCCGAGCCCAGCCGCCAGCGCCTCCCCCAACCGCTCGGCGAGCTCCCGCGGAGGCATCCCCGCCGCCGGCGCCAGCAGCAGCGCCGCGTTGGTGGAATAGTCGCCGAAGTCCGCACGCGGAGGGCGCTCGAGCGTGATCGTCTGGCGGGCGCCGGCACCACCGGCAAGCTCGCCGGCGAGCGCCAACACGGTTTGGCGCAGACCTGTCTCAGTAGCGTTCGGGCTCACCGGCGAGGATCTTATGGGGCGCTCCCCCGCAAGGGTTGCGATACTAGCCGGGTGAACGACGAGAACCCAGGCGCCGAGCGCCACATAAACATTCATCTCTCCCCCGAGATCATGGGGGGCGTATATGCGAACTTCGCGAACGTCAGCCACTCCGACTACGAGTTCACGGTGACCTTCGCGAGGGTCGATCATGAGGTCGAGTCCGAGGAGGTCCCGGGCGTGGTCGTATCGCGCGTGAATCTCTCGCCGCGCTTCATGCGAGAGCTGATCGACGCGATGGAGGACAACTACTCGAAGTGGCGCACTCGCGAGGACATCAAGAACCTCTCCGAGTACGGTGGCGCCGAGACTGGAGACTCGGACGAGTAGTGCCTCCGCACGCGTCTCGCGGAGAATGCGCGAGCCTTGCCCGCTTCCCGCACACCGGTGCGTCTCCGCAGGCACGGAGACCCCAGTGAGGGCCAATGGAGGATGAAGGTCGCGGTCGTCTCGGACATCCACTCAAACCGGCAGGCCTTTGAAGCCGTGCTCGAAGCGGTCGCCGACAGCGATGCCTCAGAGCTGTGGTGCCTGGGCGATCTCGTCGGATACGGTGCCGACCCGGACACGTGCGTCGAGCTGGCACGGCGTCACACCGCCGTGTGCCTGGCGGGAAACCACGACATGGCGGTGGTCGGAGAGTTGCCGCTGGACGACTTCTCGCGTGGCGCAAGCATCGCCGCGCAGTGGACGCGCGAGGTGATAGCGCCCGAGAACATCAGGTTCCTCGAAGGCTTGCGCCCCCACGGACAGGAGGAGGCCGTTGGTCTCTACCACGCCAGCCCGCGCGACCCGATTTGGGAGTACGTGCTCTCGGCGCTGCTGGCCGAGCTGTGCCTGGATGCTCAACCACACCGGACCTGCCTGATCGGTCACTCGCACGTGGCGCTGTCGTTCGTGCGTCACGAGGGACGACCTGCCACCGGCGAACCTTGCCGCGAGGGCACCGAGCTCGACCTGGCAAGTGGCGAATGGCTGCTGAACCCCGGCAGCGTCGGCCAGCCGCGCGACGGCGATCCTCGCGCCGCCTGGCTGCTGCTCGATCTGGACGATCCTTCGGCTTCCTACCGGCGCACGCGCTATGACGTAGCCGGCGCCGCCGCCGCGATCAAGGCGGCGCGCCTGCCAAACTCTCTCGCTGAGCGCTTGGAGTACGGTCAATGAACTTGAAATCACTCATACGCTTCACTGTGGTGGCGCTGCTCGGCGCCACCACGGCCCTGCTGGTTTCCTGCGGAAGCTCCGGCAAGGGTCTGATCCCCTCCGCCAAGGCGGGCCCCTTGCAGGAAGACTTCGAAGCGGTCGCCCAAGCGGCCGCGGCGGGCAACGGCAACTGCACCGCCACCGAATCGGCGCTCGGCAAGACCGAGCAGGACTTCCTCGGGCTTCCCGCCACCGTCGACGCCGGGCTGCACAAAACCCTCGAAGAAGGCATCGCGAACCTCCGCAAACGCGCACTGTCGATGTGCATCCAGCCAACCGCGGGCGCAACCGGAACGACGAGCACCACCACCGGCACGACGACCCCGATCAAAACGGGCACCACCGAAACCGCGACCACGCCGAGTACCACGCAAACCACCACGAACACCCCAACCACCACTCCGACAACGCCTGCCACCACCTCGCCGAACACGAGCGGGGGCACCGAAGCCGGTGGGGAACACCCAAGCGAAGCCGGTAGCGAACATGGCGAACACGGCGCCGGTCAGGAAAACGGCGGCGGGGAATCAAACGTCGGTGGAGCGAGCCCTGGAGGAGGCCAGTGAGCGAGCACCCCAAGGGGCACACCCAGAGGGGCGCACCCCAAGGGGCACACCCAGAGGGCGCACGGCAGGCAGGCAGGCTGGAGATCGCCGGGCGCTATCGGGCGGAAGGCAGGCTCGGCTTCGGCGGCATGTCGCAGGTGCACCTGGCCTTCGACAAGCGCCTGGAGCGTCGCGTCGCCGTGAAGCTGCTCGCCGAGCACCTAGCCGAGGATCCGACGTTCGTGTCACGCTTTCAGCGTGAGGCGCAGGCCGCCGCACGCTTGATCCATCCGAACATCGTGCAGGTGTTCGACTCTGGTCAGGACGAGCGCACCGGGCAGTACTTCATCGTGATGGAGTACATCGAGGGTCAATCCTGCGCGGAGATCCTGCGCGACGACGGTTGGATCGAGGTGGACGAAGCGGTCGCGATCATCGAACAGGCGTGCGAGGGCCTGCACTACGCCCATCGCCACGGCGTGGTGCACCGCGACGTCAAGCCGGGCAATCTACTGCGCTCGCGCGACGGCGAGGTGAAGCTCGCCGACTTCGGCATCGCCAAGGCCACCGAGCAGTCGAGCATCACCCAGGTCGGCTCGGTGCTCGGTACCGCCGCCTATCTCGCGCCCGAGCAGGCGCGCGGTGAGGAAGCCGGACCGCGCGCCGACCTGTACGCGCTTGGCGTGGTCACCTACCAGCTGATCTCCGGGCGCCTGCCCTACGAGGCGGCCTCGCTCACCGAGCTTGCGCTCAAACAGCAGCAGGAAGAGCCCGCGATGCTCGACTCGCTCGTTGCCGCGGTCACCCCCGAGCTAGCGGAGGCCGTGGCGATCGCGCTCACACTCGATCCGCGCGACCGCTACTCGAGCGCGCGCGAGATGGGACGCGCGATCAGCGACGGCGCGCTCGGCATCTCGCCGGCTCAGTCCCATTCGGGTGCGCGCGGTGGCACGCGCGCCACCGAGGCAACGAGCGTGCTCACAGGCGCCACGCGCGCACCCGAGGGTTCTGGGCGAGGCGGGGCGGTGGTACCGCGTCAGCCCCGCAGGGGTCCCGCACGCGCCGCCGAGCCGGCACCGGTGGCCGCGGCGCACGCAGGAGCAGGATCGCGCCGCACGGGCCTGCGCCGGTTGGCGATGACGGTGCTCGTGTTGCTCGCTCTGGGAGGCGTGATCGCCGCAATCGCCGTGATCACCGCGCCGGCCCCCACGAAGATCACGCTCCGCAAGGTCGTCTACGAAGACGCCCAGGAATCGGCCGAAGCGCTGAAACAGCTGGTCGAGGAAAACACGCAGTAGCGCCACAAAGGCGAGGGGCCCGCTTGCGCGGACCCCTGGTAAGAACTACCGCCCTTTCGAGCGTGGCAACCGTCACTCACCTCGTAGTGTAGCCGCGACCGCAGACAATTGTCCGTCGAAGATCGCCTGGCGCAGATCGGCCATCAGCCGTGCGAGGAACGCGAGGTTGTGTTCGGTAAGCAATCGCATCCCGGTCAACTCGCCGGCGCGCACCAGATAGGAGAGATAGGCGCGGGAGAGTCCCTGTGCACAGGCGTAGCAGGCGCAATCCTCCATCAGCGGCTCCTCGCGCTCGCGCCACACGCTTTTCGTCAGGTCCACACGCCAGCGGTGCTGCGGGTCGGGCACGAGCGCGGTGCCGTGGCGTCCCAGGCGCGTGGGCATCGCACAGTCGAACGTGTCGATACCAAGCTCCACGCCACGGATCAGGTCGTCCACATCGCCGATCCCGAGCAAGTGGCGCGGCAACCGCTCGTGCTCACTCCCGAGCTCTGCGACGGCATAGCCGACGACCTCATACATCTGCGCCTTCTCCGCGCCCAGCGAGCCACCGATCGCAACGCCGTCACAGCCGCTGGCAACAACCGTGCGAGCGGATGCGCGCCGCATGTCCTCATACACGCCACCCTGCACGATCCCGTAGACGAGCTGGTCCTCAGGCCCGTGCTCGCCATGCCAGGCCAGACAACGCTCGAGCCAGCGGTGGGTGCGCTCGGTGGAGCGCTCGGTGTAGTCGCGGTCCACATGAAAGGGGGTGCACTCGTCGAACACGAGCGCGATGTCGGAGCGAAGCGATGCCTGCACCGCCATCGAGTCCTCCGGGGCAAGGAAACGCTCGGCGCCATCCACGTAGGAGCGAAAGCGCACGCCCTGCTCCTCGATCGAGAGGATCGCGCCCTCGCGCTTTGCCGTCGCGTCACGCGACGAGCGGGACTTGATCTCATCGGCGATCGTGCCATGACCCATCGAGAACACCTGGAATCCGCCCGAGTCGGTGACGATCGGGCCGTCCCAGCCCATGAAGCGGTGTAGTCCGCCAAAGCGCCCGATCAGCTCGGCGCCGGGATTCAGCATCAGGTGAAAGGTGTTGCCGAGCACCATCTCATAGCCGAGCGCCTTCACCTCGGCCGGCAGCAGGCCCTTGACGGTGGCCTTGGTGGCAAGCGGGACGAAGGCGGGCGTGCGGATATCGCCGTGTGCGGTATGCAAGCGTCCGGCTCGCGCATCCGTGGCGCCGTCGCGCGCTTCGATAGTCAGGGCCACCAACGCGGCATCCTAGACGGACCGCACCCAGCGGCCGGATACGCTGGCGCGAGACGTTCACGGCTCACCCATCATGCTCGCCGCGCTCATCAACGTAACTCACCTTGTCGAAACATTCGGCTACCCGCTGCTGTTCGTGATCGTGATGGCGGAGTCCAGCGGCGTGCCGATCCCGGGCGAGACCGCTCTGATCGCGGCCGGCGTGCTGGCAAGCGCAGGCAAGCTGGAAATCCAGTTCGTGATCGCGATCGCCGCCCTCGCGGCGATCGTAGGCGACAACATCGGCTACCAGATCGGACGCAAGGGGGGCCGCTGGCTACTGGAACGACCTGGCCGCTTCGAGCACCAGCGCCGGCAGGTGCTGGTCACCGGCGAACCGTTCTTCGAGCGCCATGGTCCCAAGGCTGTGTTCTTCGGGCGCTTCGTGCTGGGCCTGCGTGTGTGGGCGTCGTGGCTGGCGGGCGCCACCCACATGCGCTGGCGCTCGTTCTTCTTGTGGAACGCCTGCGGGGGGATCTGCTGGGCGACCGGAGTCGGGCTGGTCGCATATTTCCTGGGCAAGTCAGCCGGCAGCGCGATCGAAGCGTTCGGCATCTACGGACTCGTGGCTCTGCTGCTGGCCATCGGCGTGTTCCTGGTCGGACACTTGCGCCATCGCCGCCATCTCGAAGCGACGGCGAGAGAGGCTGGCGAGGATCGCCTGGACTGAGCTGCTCGAGCCCGGCAAACCAGCCAGGAAGGTGTGAGCCTGGGTCCGAGCGAGGAGCGAGCAGGTCTCCCCTGCGCGGGGGCGACTAACGCGAGGAGATGCAGCAGCCGGGCGTGATCCGGTCCCACATCTCGGCGAGCGCGTGAAGCTCGGGCTCGGAGAAGTGCGAGAGAAAATGCTCTTGCACGACCGCGCGATGGGTGCCCCTCGCGGCCGAGAGTCGCTCGCGCCCGCGGTCGGTGAGGCACGCGTAGGCGCCGCGGGCGTCGTGTTCGCAAGTACAGCGTCCGATCAGCTGCTCGCGCTCCAGACGATCCACCAGGCGCGTGAGGCCGCTGCGCGACAGTTGCGCCTGCTCAGCCAGATCGCACATCCGCATACGACCGCCAGGCGCGTCGGTGAGATGCTGAAGCACCTCATAGGAGCTGAGCGGCAAACCGTGCTCTCGCTCCAGACGACTCTCCAGGCGCTTGGCAAGGGAGGCGTGAGCCCGGAGCAGACCCCGCCAGGCGCGAAGCTCCGCTTCGCTCAGGCCGTCCTGAGAGCCTAGGCTCGACTCCTCTCCGGGGGCGAGCTTCAGGACTGTCGCTGTGGCTGTTGCGGTGGACATGACGGCAATCTGCACTAGCTGCGTGCTGACTCGAACATAGCAGTGTCGGACACGAGAATCCCTGTCAACAGTGCCACGCGCGCTAGCTGCGCGTGACTCTCCAAGCCCACCACATCATCAGCGGCTGCAGCGGTAGGCGCGCATACAGCGCCCAACGAGGGATCTTGCGGAACTCCTCGGGCGCACGTGCCATATGGAGGTTCGCTGGAAACACCGCGGCCAGCAGCGCGATCAGGCCCAGCCCGGCGCCGCGGCGTGTCCATGGCAAGAGCACACCGAGCCCGCCTGCCATCTCGGCCATGCCACTGAGAGCGACAACGCTCTTGGCGCTGCGCTTCATGCTGGGTGGCACGATCCGTTCGTAGGCGCCGGGCATTACGAAGTGGTTGATACCGGCGCCGATGAACGCCACGCCGAGCAGCAACCGCGAACGCCTCCCGCCGCGAGCGTGTTCGATCGGCGTTGGCGCGTCAGCGATCGGTGTGGGGGTGTCTGCGTCCATCTTGTCTCCTTCGTCGGGCCCTCAGGGCAAAGCCACGGGTGAGAATATCCACTGCAGGCGCTATGAGCCCATCGAGATCGCCCTCAGCTCTCGATCAGCGATCGGCCGGTCATCTCCGCGGGCTGCGCGATCCCGAGCAGGTCGAGCACAGTAGGGGCGACATCGGCGAGGATGCCGCCCCGGGCGCGCAGCGTCAGCCCTGGCACGGTCACGATCAGCGGGACCGGGTTCAGCGAGTGGGCGGTGTTGGGACTGCCATCGGGCTCGAGCATGTGGTCGGCGTTACCGTGGTCGGCGGTCACCACACACGCACCACCGCTCTCACCCACCGCGTCGAGCACCGTCGCAAGACACTCGTCAACGGTCTCGACCGCCGCTACGGCAGCCGGGATGACGCCGGTGTGGCCAACCATGTCGGCGTTGGCGAAGTTGACGATCCCAAACTCAGGCCGGTCCTCTCCCCACGCCCCCACAAATGCGGCCGCTGCCTCCCGAGCGCTCATCTGTGGCTTGTGGTCGTAGGTGGGCACGTCGCGTGGAGAGGCGACCAGCTCGCGTCGCTCGCCGCCGTAGGGGGTCTCCTCGCCACCGTTGAAGAAGTACGTCACGTGCGGATACTTCTCGGTCTCGGCAACGTGAAGCTGCTTGGCTCCACTCAGAGCGATCACGTGCGACAGCGTGGTCGCGGGACGCTCAGGAGCGAAGACAACCGGATAGGGCCACCCCTCCTCGTACTCGGTGAGCGTCGCCACGCGGCTCACCGGGAGGGCTCCATCGCGTCCTCCCCACCCTGGCAGATCCTCCTCCGCCCCGGCGCCCGAGGCTCCCGTGTCCTGCCCGGAGGTCCCTCCGGCGCGCTCGCCGAATCCCGGCTCGGCCAGTGCCCTGACGATCTCGCGCATCCTGTCGGGGCGGAAGTTGAAGCACAGCACGCTGTCCCGCGGTCGGATGCAGGCCTCGGCACCGACGAGCGTGGGCTCGATGAACTCGTCGGTCTCCCCTCGCTCATACGCGTTGCGCACCGCCTGCTCGCCACTGGAGGCGCGATACGGAGCGCGACCGTGGACCAGCATGTCGTAGGCGCGCTGCGTGCGCTCCCAACGGCGGTCGCGGTCCATCGCCCAGTAGCGCCCCACGACCGATCCGACGCGCGCCCCCCGCGTGCGGTCGAGCTCGGCGAGATAGTCCACACCGGCGTGGGGCAGCGTGTCGCGGCCGTCGGTGAAAGCGTGCACGATCACGTCGGCCGAGGGCACCAGCTCCCCTGCGAGCGCAATCAGTGCGCGTAGGTGATCCAGCGAGGAGTGCACCCCGCCGTCGGAGACGAGACCGAGCAGATGGATGCGTGGGGCGTCGGAGAACGCCGCCCGCAACACTGGATTCTCGGCAAGCGAACCGTCGGCGATCGACTCGCCGATGCGCACCAGGTCCTGCTTGACGACCGCTCCCGCACCGAGGTTGAGGTGACCGACCTCGGAGTTGCCCATCTGGCCTTCAGGCAGGCCGACCGCCGCACCGCATGCGGTCAGCGTAGTGTGGGGATAGCCCGCCCAGAGCTTGTCGAACACGGGTGTGCGGGCAAGCGACACGGCATTGCCGGGGCCGGGCTGCGCGAGGCCCCATCCGTCGAGCACCACCAGACACACGCTCGGCGCGCGCGCCGCTCGCAGCCCTCCCGGCGCGCTCATTGCCTGACGGCCTCCACGATCGCGGCGAAGGACTCCGCCTCCAGTGAGGCTCCGCCGACCAGCGCTCCGTCGATATCGGGCAAGGCGAGCAACTCGGCGGCGTTCTCCGGCTTGACCGAGCCGCCGTAGAGGATGCGCACCTGCTCGGCGACGTCGGGGGCGCGCCCGGCTACGAGCGCGCGCACGAACGCGATCGCATCCTGTGCCTGCTCGGGCATGGCGACGCGACCGGTGCCGATCGCCCAGATCGGCTCGTAGGCGATCACCACCGAGGCGAGCTGCTCCTCTGCCACCCCCGCAAGGTTCTCACCGATCTGATGGCGCAGCTTGCGCTCGGTCTCCCCGTCGTCGCGCTCGGTCTCGGTCTCCCCCACACACAGGATCGGCGCGAGCCCGGCGGCGAGTGCCGCGGGAACCTTCAGCGCGAGCGCCTTGTCGGTCTCGCCGAACAGCTCGCGGCGCTCGGAATGACCGAGCACCACGCCCGCCACGTCGAGCTCGGAGAGCATCGGTGCCGAGATCTCCCCGGTGAACGCGCCCTCGGGCTCATGGTGCATGTTCTGCGCGTACACCTCAACGCGCGAGCCGCGAGCGCTGTCGACCATCGCGCGCAGGTCGGTGAACGGGACGCAGATCGCGATGTCCACGCCGCTGACCGAGGACACGCGTGGAAGCAGCGCTTGGATGTAGTCCTCGGCCTGCTCCTCGGTCTTGTACATCTTCCAGTTGCCCGCGACCAGCGGAGTTCGTGGGACCGCCATCACGCCACGCTGGCGCCCTCGAGCGCCTGCACACCGGGAAGCGTGCGACCCTCGACCAGCTCGAGTGTCGCCCCACCGCCGGTCGATAGGTGATCGACAGTGTCCTCCAGGCCGAAGTGTGCGAGCGCGGCGGCCGAATCGCCTCCGCCAACGACCGTCACGCCCGGCGCGCGGGCGACGGCCTGGGCGATTGCGCGCGTGCCCTGCGCGAACGGCTCGTGCTCGAAGGCGCCCATCGGACCGTTCCAGAAGACGGTGCCCGCCCGCGCGATCTCGACGTTGTAGCGCTCGACTGTGGCGGGTCCGATGTCGAGTCCCATCCAACCCTTCGGCACCTCGACCCCGTCCAGCACGCGGTGCTCGGCATCCTCGGCGAGACGGTCGCCGATCACCAGGTCGCTGGGCACCAGCAGGCGGGCGCGGCCGGGCTGCGGCGAGTGCGTGTCGCTGGCGCGCGCGAGCAGCTTGCGGGCGAGCTCGGTGTCCTCCTCGCCGCACAGCGACTCGCCGACCGTGTGACCCTGCGCGCACAGGAACGGGAAGCACATCGCGCCCCCGATCATCACCACGTCGGCCAGCTGCAGGAACCGGTCGATCACGCCGATCTTGTCGGCCACCTTCGCTCCGCCGACGATCGCCACGAACGGTGGCGCTGGGTGCTCGAGAATGCCGGTCAGTGTGCTCACCTCGCGTTCGAGCAACCGCCCGGCGGCGCACGGCAACAGCTGTGCCACGCCCGCGGTGCTGGCGTGCGCACGATGGGCGGCACCAAACGCGTCGTTGACATAGGCCTCGGCAAGCGATGCCAGCACACGGGCAAGCTCGGGGTCGTTGGTGGTCTCCCCGGCCTCGAAGCGCACGTTCTCGAGCACCAGAATCTCGCCGTCCTTCAGCTGCTCGGCGAGCGCTTGTGCACGTGGGCCCACGACTTCGGGGGCAAGCGTTATGTGTGCCCCGGTGAGCTCGCGCAGGCGCTCGACCACCGGCGCCAGCGACAGGTCTGCCTCGGGTCGACCCTCGGGTCGACCGAGGTGGGAGACGAGCACCAGCCGTGCGCCACGCGCACGCAGCTCTTCGATCGTTGGCAGCGCCTGCACGATGCGGGTGTCGTCGGCGACGCTCGGGGCACCCTCGGCGTCGGTGCTCATCGGCACGTTGAGGTCGACGCGCACGAGCACGCGCTTGCTATGGACGTCGAGCTGATCGATGGACTTCATAGGACCCGTTGGATGAGATCGACAATCCGGTTGGAGTAGCCCCACTCGTTGTCATACCAGGCCACCACCTTCAGCATGGTCCCGTCGATCACGGAGGTGAGTTGCGAATCGACGATCGAGGAGAAGGGCGAGCCGACGATGTCGCTGGAGACGATCGGGTCCTCGGTGTAGGCCATGATGCCCTTCAGCGGACCGCTCTCTGTCGCCGCCTTCAGTGCCTCGTTGACCTCCTTCACGCTCGTCTCGCGGGAACACTCGACCGTGAGATCGACCACCGAGCCGGTCGGCACGGGGGCGCGCACGGCAAAGCCGTGGAGCTTGCCCTGCAGCTCCGGCACCACCAGTCCGATCGCCTTCGCCGCGCCGGTCGAGGCGGGAATCAGGTTGATCGCGGCCGCGCGTGCGCGGCGCAGGTCTTTGTGGGGAAGGTCCTGCAGGCGCTGGTCGGCGGTGTAGGCGTGAATCGTCGTCATCAGTCCGTGCTTGACGCCCACCGTGTCCACCAGGACCTTCGCGACGGGCGCCAGGCAGTTGGTGGTGCAGGACGCGTTCGATATGACGTCGTGGGCCGCGCGGTCGTAGACCTCCTCGAAGTTGACGCCAAGCACGACCGTCACATCGGGATCCGTGGCCGGGGCGGAGATCACCACCTTCTTGGCGCCGCCCGCGAGGTGCTTGGCGGCGCTGGGGCGATCGGTGAATAGACCGGTCGACTCGATCACCACGTCTACGCCGAGATCGCGCCACGGCAGTGCGCCGGGGTCGCGCTCGGCGAGCACTCGCAGCTCGCGTCCGTCGACCGCGATCGTGTGCTCGTCGCGCATCTCGACCTCACCCGGATACGGTCCGAGGATCGAGTCGTACTTGAGCAGATGAGCCAGCGTGCGACAGTCGGTGAGGTCGTTGACGGCGACCCACTCGATCTCATGCACGTCCCCCCGAGCCATTGCGGCGCGGAATACGTTTCGGCCAATGCGACCGAATCCGTTGATTCCCACGCGAACGGGCACTCACAGCCTCCTGACGAAGATAAGCGAGGGACCCGGCTCGTCCTTGGGAACCGCGCCACCCTCTATATGAAAATGAACGATGCCGGGCCTCGGGAGCCTCGCTCCGTTGCCCGGCGTGGGTGGAAAAGGCTATCAGCGGCCCATTCCTGGGCCTCTCAAGGCCTGCCCGCCGGTCGATCAACGGATTCTCGCGACGGCGGCTTGCGAGCCTTCAAGAGTCGCGTGAGCGCTTGTCGATGTCGCGGTGGGCGACGGCGACGACCAGCTCCTCGCGGTCGCGGTAGCGGGCGGCCAGATGCTCGGCGATCGCGACCGAGCGGTGACGGCCACCGGTGCATCCGATCGCGATCACGAGGTGGGCCTTGCCCTCGGTGACGTACTCCGGCAAGAGGAAGTCCAACAGTGCGTGCAGACGATTGTAGAATTCCTCCAGGCGCCCGTCACGCGCTATGTATTGCACGATGCGCTCGTCGTGGCCGGTCAGCTCGCGCAGCTCGTTCTCGTAGTGGGGGTTCGGCAAGAAGCGCACGTCGAACGCCAGGTCCTCCTCTCGCGGAGGGCCGTGCTTGAAGCCGAAGCTCATGAACGTGAGCGCCAGGCGACCGACATTTTGGCGCGGGAGCATCTCGTCGGCGATGCGGGTGCGAAGCATCGCGGCGGACATGCCGGTTGTGTCGATCACGAGATCCGCACGCGAGCGCAGCGGCTCGAGCAGGGCTCGCTCGGAGGCCACGCCGGCGGCGACGCTGCCGGCGGGCGCGAGCGGGTGGCGGCGGCGGGTCTCCTTGTAGCGCGTGGACAGCGTCTGCTCGGCTGCTTCCAAGAACAGCACGTGGTGGGTGATCCCGAGCGCCTGCAGGTCGTCGATGACGGCCGTGAGCGCCTCGAAGTAGACACCGCCGCGCACGTCGGAGACAACCGCGGCACGCTCGACCTTGGAGCCCTCGTGGACGAACAGCTCGACAAGCGAGCGGATCATCTCCGGCGGCAGGTTGTCGACGCAGAAGTAGCCGGCGTCCTCGAATACGTTCATCGCCGTGGACTTGCCGGCACCCGAGAAGCCGGTGATGACGACGAGATCCTGCAGACGCGACTCGACGGTCGGTCCACCTTCGCTGCGGAGAGGCGCCACGGGCCTGGCTGCGGCCATGCCAGCCATTGTGGCGCGTGCGGCGGGGGAACGTGTCACCAGACGGGGAACGAACGTATCTCCAGACAGCTGCTGAGCCGGTCGAGGGGCAAGCGGGGCGAGAACGCAGGGAGCGAAGTGTGCTCAGCACACGAGGGACCGAGGACAAGCCTCGCGCCGCCCCTCGGCCGGCTCAGCCTGCTCGGTGCAGGAGGGCGTGTATGTCGCGGGCCGTCTTGGCCGGCAGTCCGGGCACGGCTTGCAGCTCCTCGCGTGAGGCGGCAAGGACCGCCTCGGGCGAGCCGAAGTGGCCAAGCAGCGCACGCTTGCGCGTCGGGCCGATCCCGGGCAGGCCGTCCAGCAGCGATCCCGTCATCGCACTGTCGCGCCGGGAGCGGTGGTGGGTGATCGCAAAGCGGTGCGCCTCGTCGCGGACTCGCTGCAGCAGTTGCAGCTCGGGCGTGGAGTGGTCGAGTACCAGCGGCTCGGGGGCACCCGGTACGAACACCTCCTCGATGCGCTTGGCCAGCGAGATGACTGCCACACCGCGCTCGATGAAGCCTTGCAGGACCGAGAGGCCGGCCGCGAGCTGACCCTTGCCGCCATCGATCACCACGATGTTGGGCAGTGCGGCGAAGCTCGCGTCGTAGGAGGGGTCGTGTGGAGAGAAGTCGGCTTGCTGCTGCCATTGGGCGTAGCGCCGGGAGAGCACCTCGGCCATCGAGGCGTAGTCGTCGGGGCGGGCGGGATCTCTAATCGTGCGGATCGTGAAGCGCCGGTAGTCCGATTTCTTGGGCGCACCGCCCTCGAAGACCACCATCGAGGCAACCGTGTGGGTGCCGCCGAGGTTGGAGATGTCGAAGCACTCGATGCGCACCGGCACCGCGTCGAGCCCGAGCGCGAGCTGTAGTCCTTCGAGCGCTTGCGCACGATGTTGGTGGCGGCGCTCGTCGCGCAGGCGCTCCTGGTCGAGCGCGAGCAGCGCGTTGCGCTCGGCCAGCTCGAGGATGCGGTGCTTGTCGCCGCGCTCGGAGGCGCGCAGCTCGACCGGGCCTTCCCGCTTGCGCGAGAGCGCCTCGGCGAGCACCAGGCGACCCGCGAGCTCGCGCTGTACGACCAGCAGCGCCGGCACCTGGGTGGGACCGCCGTAGTACTGCAGCAGGAACTCCTCGGCGACCTCGGCGACCTCGCGCTCGGTCTCGTTCGACAGGTAGAAGGAGTGACGGTCGGAGAGGATGCCATCACGCACCTGGAAGACCTGCGCGTTGGCGTCGCGGCCGTCGACGGCAATCGCGACGGCGTCGAACGTGCCGATCGAGCTCTTGGCGACGCGCTGGCGCTCCATCAGCGAGCGCACCGCGCGCAGACGGTTGCGCTCGAGCGTCGCCTGCTCGTAGTCGAGCGTGGCCGAAGCGGCCTGCATGCGCTCCCGCAGATCGTGCTCGATCGCGCTGAAGCGCCCGGAGAGGAAGTCGATCACACCGTCGATGCTGTGGCGGTAGTCCTCCTTGGAGACATACCCGACGCAGGGGGCCTCGCAGCGCTTGATGTAGTAGTCCAGGCACGGGCTGCCACTGCGCCGCCCCGGCTCGGCGCCGGTGCAGGAGCGGTACATGAACACCTTTGCGAGCACCTCGAGCGTCGAGCGCACACGCTTGGCGCTGGAGTAGGGACCGAAGTAGGCGCGCCCGGAACGGTGGCGCTCGCGGGTGAAATAGACGCGCGGGTAGTCCTCATCGAGCGAGATCGCGATGAACGGATAGGACTTGTCGTCGCGCAGGCGAATGTTGAAGCGTGGGCGGTATTGCTTGATGAAGCTCTGCTCGGCAAGCAGCGCCTCGGCCTCGCTGGCGACGACCACGCACTCGATCGCGTCGACCGCCGCGACCATCTCGGCGTGCCCGGGGCTTGACGGAACCTGGGCCTTTGAGAAGTGCGAGGCGACGCGCTTGCGGATCGAGTTGGCCTTGCCGACGTAGATGACCCGACCGCGCTCGTCGCGGAGGAGATAGACGCCGGGCTTGTCGGGCAGTGCGCGCCGTTGCGCCAGCAGGTTCACTCGTCGCCGCTCGTCGCTGTCAACCACTTGCCGGCCGGGATCGCCGTCCCATCGCTGGTCGGCGTCGCTCAATACGTGCGGGAGTAGCGGTAGACGGCGAGCAGCGTGTAGACGGTGACGCCGATCAGCGCAAACCAGGCGAACTCACCGAAGCTCGTGCGCCACATGCGCGGTTGTGCGGCGGCCGTGATGAAGCCGACGGCGGCCGCGCCGTAGAGCAGCGCGCGATGGCGGTCGCCGAGGCCGTACAGAGTGACGCGATGTTCGCGGTAGAGCCGGTAGGCGAAGAAAGCGAGCCCCGCGGCGAACACGATCCATAGAGCGGCGGAGAACGCCGAGGCCGCGCGTCCGCCGCCGGGCAGGAACTCGACGGCGGCTGCGATCAGGGCGACAATCGCGACGTTGCGCGCGATTCTCAAACGGTCCATGACGCCACTCCGTTCACGGCTTGGAAGTGTAGAAGGACCCGCCAACCCATCCTCCGACGAGCAAAATCCCGCAACGTCCGGATTGATGCATGCAAGTCATTGAACGTTTCCACCATGGGGTGCGTTTTGCGCTATACTTCGGAGGCCCATTCGGTCCTAGTGACCGGAACGAGGGTTGGTTGGCAGGCACCGGGGTACTCGTCATTCAGGTCAGAGAGCCCCGGTGCCTGTTTTTTAAGCTGTCGGCGCTCATGGTGGGAAGTTGTGCGTGCCACATCGTGCAGCCGGTGGTGCGATGCCGGCGCCAATGGTGCAGGATCCATCCCGGGATGGATCCTCAGTCCACCAGCGTGCCGAGCCGCTCGTAAGCCGACTCGACCGCGCGCTTCGCTGCGGTGTGGCGAGCCTCGGACTTGGCCGCCTCGTACTTGCTCGCCCACGCGCTGGGATCGGCGAGCTCGTCTTCGAGCTCCCGTAGCGCCGCCTCTGCCTGTTCGACCGCCTGCTCGGCCTTGGCCTGCTCGCGCACACGGTTCTTCGACGGGCCCGCAGGCTTGTTTGTGCCCTTGGTGACGGACTGCTCTTTCGGGGATACGCCGTTACGGGTACTCGCGGATGGCCTGGACGCCAACCCTGCGGGCGCCGACTCCGCCGTCTCCTCCTCGCCGGTCGCGTTGCGCGCCGACCTTGCCGGCGTCGGCGTCCGCACACCCGCCGCGCGCTCTTCGCGCACCCGCACATACTCGGGCCAGCCGCCAAGGAAGCTGCGCAAAGTGCCGTCTTCGATCGCGACCGTGCGGGTGCCTACGGCGTCGAGCAGCGCGCGGTCGTGGGAGACGAGCAGCAGCGCGCCTTCGAAGGCGAGCAGCGCGTCCTCCAGCGCCTCGCGGCTCTCGATGTCGAGATGGTTGGTGGGCTCGTCGAGGATCAATACGTTGGGTGGGTTGGGTGTGCCGTTCATCAGGATCGCCAGCGACAGCCGGCGGCGCTCGCCGCCGGAGAGCCCTTCAAGTGGCTTGTCGGCGTCCTCGCCTGAGAACAAGAAGCGGCCGAGTAGGGCCCGTGCCTTGCCCGGCGTGAGACCGGTCGCGCGCGCCGCGGCCTCGACCACGCTCTGCCCTGGCGGACCGCCTGCGCCCAGCTCCTCCGCGTGCTGGGAGAGGTAGCCGACCGTCACGTTGTGGCCGGTCGAGAGCTTGCCGGCGCCGAGCGAGCGCCGTCCCGCGAGCGTTTCGATCATGGTTGTCTTGCCGGCCCCGTTGGGGCCCACCAAGGAGACGTGCTCGCCACGCTCCAGCCACAGCTCCCCGTGGTCGAGCAGGACGAGCGGCCCCCCGCCAGCGCCGGCTCCGTCGATCTGCACACGCCCGTCCTGCAGCTCGAAGATCACCCGGCCGCTGCGCTCTGGCGCCTTGAAGTTGAACTCGAGTGAAGCGGCGTCGCGGGGATCGCGCTCGATGCGCTCGATCTTGGCCAGTTGCTTGACGCGCGACTGTGCCTGGCGCGCCTTGGTGGCCTTCGCGCGGAAGCGCTCCACGAAGCGCTCCATGCGTGCGATCTCGGCCTGCTGCTTGTCGATCGCCTTGCCAAGCGCGATCTCCCGCGCGGCCTGCTCGTGCCGCCAGGCGTGCCAGCTGCCGGCAAAGAAGCGCGAGCGAGATGAACCCCCGCCCGCCCCGCCGTAGAGCTCGAGCACCGCGGTGCCGACGGCCTCCAGGAACCAGCGGTCGTGGGCGACGAGCATCACGGCGGCGTCGAGTTCGACAAGCGTCTGCTCCAGCCACTCCAGCGACTCGATGTCGAGATGGTTGGTGGGCTCGTCGAGCAACAGCACGTCGGCGCTGGTGGCGAGAGCGCGCGCGAGCGAGGCGCGCGTGAGCTGACCGCCCGAGAACGTGTCGAGGCCGCGGTCGAGATCGGCGTCGGAGAATCCCAGGCCGTGCGTCATCACGGTGGCGCGATCGCGCCACAGATACCCGCCGTAGGACTCCAGGCGCGCTTGAGCGTGGGCGTAGCGGTCCAGCAATGCCTCGTCGCTCCCGCCCGCGGTCATATCGCCCTCGAGCTTCGCAAGCTCCCGCTCGACCGCCAGCTCCTCCACGCAGCCCGACAGCACGTAATCGCGCAACGACATCCCGCGGTCCCGCGGGGGGCGCTGGTCGTGTAGCGCGATGCGCACTCCCTTGGCGACGCTCAGCTCGCCGCGGTCGATCCGCTCCTCACCGGAGATCATGCGCAGCAGCGTGGTCTTGCCGGCGCCGTTGCGACCGGCGATCGTGAGGCGTTCGCGGCGCTCGAGCTTGAACGACACGCCGCCGAGCAACGGCTTGCCGGCAACGTCCTTGCGCAGGTCGGAGGCGATCAGGAGGGCCACGTGAAGGATGGTAGGGACCCGCTGATATAAGATTCGCGACCGAATGCGCCGACTGCTCGCAACCCTGTTCGCATCCACTCTGTTGCTGCTGCTGCTCGCCCCCGCGGCGTTCGCGTACAACGACGGGCGCGGCTTCTACGGCGCGACCAACGACAAGGTGATCACCAAAGCCGGGTTCATCCTCATCATCTTCTTCCCGACGTTCGTGCTGCTGATGAGCCTGTTGCAGTGGCGCCTGGACAAGCGCAAAGAGGCGCGCAAAGCGGCCGCGAAAGCGCAACTCGGCGACGCGCGCTGGCGCGGCGGCTGGTAGCCCCGCTTCGCGGAGGACTGATGAGCGAGCCTGGCGGATCCGGCTCGAACGCAGCTCCCGGCTCAGACATCGGGAGCTCTGAGCCCGTCCGCTACGAGCGCGACGGCGCGGCCGCGGTGGTGAGCATCGAGCGTCCGGAGCGGCGCAACGCCGTGGACGGGCCCACGGCCGAGGCGTTGCAGGCCGCGCTCGAGCGCTTCGAGGGCGAAGACGACGCGCGCGCGATGGTGCTGTGCGGCGCCGGCGGCGTGGCGTTCTGCGCCGGGGCCGACCTGAAGGCGATCGACACGCTCGGCGGACGGTTGATGTCCCCGGAGGGCCCGATGGGCTTCACACGGCTTACCCCCTCCAAGCCGACCATCGCCGCAATCTCCGGGTTTGCCCTGGCCGGCGGTCTCGAGCTGGCGCTGTGGTGCGATCTGCGGATCGCCACCGAGGGCTCGAGGCTTGGCTACCCCGAGCGCCGCTGGGGGGTGCCGTTGATCGACGGCGGCACGCAACGCTTGCCACGCATCGTCGGGTTGGGGCGGGCACTCGACCTGATCCTCACGGGACGCATAGTCGACGCCGGCGAGGCGCACGCGATGGGGATGCTCACCGAGATCGTCGCCGAGGGCGCGCATCTGCGGCGGGCGGTCGAGCTTGCCAACAATCTCGCGCGCTTTCCCCAGAGCACGATGCTTGCCGACCGCCGCGCGGCGATCGAGGGACTGGGCATGACGCTGCAGGAGGGACTGCAGCTGGAGGCTCAGGCCGGGCCTGACACCTATCTGGACGCCGTGCGGGGAGCGACCCGCTTCGCCGGCGGCGAGGGCCGTCACGGCGAGGGCGCCGGGGCATAGTCTGTTTTTGCTCGGACTACTATGATAGCTACATATAGTAGTTATTATCGTAGTCGGCAGGAAAAAGCAGTCGCCCCACACTCCAGCATCGCCGCCCCCCGCCCCGAACCGCGAACAGCGGCGGGAAACGACCGTCCCCGCCAGAAGGCTATCCTCGGCAGGTCCACCCTTCGGGAGAGCACATGGCCTATTTCGTGACGGGAGCAACGGGTTTCATCGGCAGGCGGCTGGTGGAGCGTCTGCTGGAGCGCAAAGGCAAGATCAACGTCCTCGTGCGCGAGGACTCGCTCGGACGGCTCGACGAGCTGATCGAGCGCTTGGAAAGGGTCTCCGAGGCGACCGTGAGCAGACGCGTGCACGCGGTGGTCGGAGATTTGCGCCAACCGTTGCTCGGTCTGGGCGACGAGCAGGTAGCGGAGCTGGATGGAACGGTCGAGCACTTCTTCCATCTCGCCGCCGTGTATGACATGACAGCGCCCGTGGAGCTCGATACGGCGGTCAATGTGGGCGGCACCAACCACGCGATCGAACTCGCGGGGGCGCTGCGTGCGGGACACTTTCACCACGTGTCCTCGATCGCGGTCGCGGGCGCGTACAAGGGGGAGTTCAGCGAGGACTTCTTCGATGAGGGCCAGCGATTGCCCTCGCCCTATCACGCGACCAAGTTCGAGGCCGAGCGCGCGGTGCGCGAGCAGGAGCTGGTGCCGTGGCGCGTGTATCGGCCGGGAGTCGTGGTGGGCGACTCGAGGACCGGCGAGATGGACAAGATCGACGGCCCCTACTACTTCTTCAAGGCGATCCAGCGGATGCGCCAGGTCGTGCCGCAGTGGATGCCGCTGGTGGGGCTGGATCTTGGCAAGACGAACATCGTGCCCGTGGACTGGGTGGCGGGCGCGCTCGACCACATCGCACACAGGCCGCAGCTCGACGGGAGAGCCTTCCACCTCACTTATCCCGGCGGTCAGCGCGTGGATGAGGCGATGAACGACATCGCGGCCGCCGCGCACGCGCCGCGCTTTGCGCTGAGCATCGACAAACGCCTGCTGAACGCGGTGCCAACCGCGCCGTTGTCGCTGGCGATGCGCGTGCCCCCGTTGCGCCAGGCACGCCGGCTGACATTGCGCGAGTTGGGGATCCCCACGGAGGTGCTGGAGCACATCGAGCTCGTGCCGAGCTTCAACACGCGCCAAGCGGAGCGTGCGCTGGCGGGCTCTGAGTTCGAGCAGCCACCGGCGCTGCGCGAGTACGCGGTGCACCTGTGGGACTACTGGGAGCGCGAGATGGACCCGAGCATCAGCGGCGGACGCACGCTCGGACAGGCTGTGCGCGAGAAGCGCGTGCTGATCACCGGCGCCTCCTCGGGCATCGGCCGCGCGACGGCGATCAAGGTGGCGGCCGCGGGTGGCATTCCGCTGCTGGTGGCGCGCAACGTTGAGAAGCTCGAGGAGCTGCGCGCGGAGATCGTGGCGGCGGGTGGTGTCGCCTACGTGTATGCGGCCGACATCTCCGACATGGATGAGATCGACCGGCTGATCGGGCGCGTCAAAGACGATCATCGCAACGTCGACATGCTCGTCAACAACGCGGGCCGCTCGATCCGTCGTTCGATCGCGCTCAGCTACGAGCGCTTTCACGACTTCGAACGCACGATGCAGCTCAACTACTTCGGCGCGGTGAAGCTGATCATCGGGCTACTCCCGCAGATGCGCGCGCGCGGCTTTGGCCACATCGTGAACATCTCCTCGATCGGGGTGCAAACGAATCCGCCGCGCTTCTCCGCATATGTGGCCTCAAAGGCGGCACTCGACGCGTTCACGCGCGTGGTGGCCTCCGAGGTGATCGGCGACGGGGTGACGTTCACGACGATCCACATGCCGCTGGTGCGCACGCCGATGATCGCGCCGACGAAACTGTATGACGCGTTCCCCACGATCACGCCCGAGGAGGCGGCGGACATGATCTGCGAGTCGCTGCGCACGCGCCCGAAGCACATGGGCACCACGCTCGGGACAACCGGCGAGGTCCTCTACGCACTCGCTCCTGGCGTGGTCGATCGCATTCTGCACCTCGCCTACCGGGTGTTCCCCGACTCGGCCGCCTCGCGCGGCGAGAAGGGCACGGACGAGCGTGCGTCGCTCGAGCAACTCGCGATGGCGAACCTGATGCGGGGAGTGCATTGGTAGGAAGACAGCGCCACATGTGGCGCTGTCCCGACCGGTACATGTACCGGTCGGCCAGTCGGTGCATGCACCGACTGGAACAGAAATAGGATTGAACAGTGGCAAACGCGGCGATCGAGGTTCACGACCTGCACAAGCGCTACGGCGAGTTCGAGGCCGTGCGGGGCATCGACATCTCGGTGGCGACCGGCGAAGTGTTCGGACTGCTCGGGCCCAACGGCGCCGGCAAGACGACCACGGTGGAGATCTTGGAGGGCTACCGCGCGC
The DNA here is from genome assembly GCA_963831725.1 of uncultured Solirubrobacterales bacterium. Classification (GTDB taxonomy): domain Bacteria; phylum Actinomycetota; class Thermoleophilia; order Solirubrobacterales; family Solirubrobacteraceae; genus Palsa-744. The sequence continues at coordinate 209,081 of CAWHRF010000004.1, read as the reverse complement.
GCAGCTCAGGCGAGGTGTCGGTGCTCGGCCACGATCCCGCGGCACGCGAGCTGGCATTGCGCAAGCGCATCGGGATCGTGCTGCAGAGCGGCGGCATCTACGGCCACCTCACCCCGCGCGAGGCGTTGCGCCATTGGGCCGGCTTCTACCCGCACCCGCGCAATGTCGAGGAGGTGCTGAGCCTGATGGGCCTTCAGGATAAGGCGGATGCGCGCACCCGCAAGCTCTCCGGCGGGCAGCTGCGACGACTGGACTTCGCTTTGGCGCTCGTGGGCGACCCCGAGCTGATCTTCCTCGACGAGCCCACCACCGGCTTTGACCCGCAGGCAAGACGCGCGGCTTGGGAGACGATCCGCTCGTTGCGCGAACTGGGAAAGACGATCCTGCTGACGACCCACTACCTCGATGAGGCTCAAGCGCTGGCGGACAGAGTGGCGATCGTCAAGGACGGACGCGTGCTTGCGATCGGCCCACCGCGCGAGCTCGGCGTGGGTGCGGCGCGCTACCGCGTGAGCTACCGCGACACGAGCGGCAGGCTGATCGAGCGTGAGACCGACGATCCCACAAGCCTGCTCGCACAGCTCACCGGCGAGGCGCTGGCCCGCGGGGAGCGCCTGCAGGAGCTGAGCGTGGGACGCCCGACGCTCGAGGACGTGTACCTGGAGCTGACCGCGCCCGCGGAGAGCGAGGGCGAGGGCGGGGACGCCGGCGGGGACCACCCACACAACGAGCAAGCCGGCCGGAGTCATGACGGCGGCGACCAAACGCCGGAGTCCGATCTCCAGAGCAGGGCTACGAGCAATGTCTGAAGGGGTCGTCCTCGGCTGGCGCCAGTACCGGCTGGAGCGACACATGTTCTGGCGCAACCCCAGCGCGGCGTTCTTCAACTTCGCGCTGCCGCTGCTGTTTCTGCTCGCCGGAGGGATCATCTTGAACGGCAAGCAGCACGACCTCAACCTGCTGGTGCCCGCAATCGCGGGCATGAGCGTGATGTCCACGACCTTCACCGCGCTTGCCTACAACATCGTGTTCTTGCGCGAGCGAGGTGTGCTCAAGCGCATCCGCGGCACGCCGCTGCCTACGATCTCCTACTTCGGCGGAGTGGCCGCGAACGCCGTCACCAACACGGTGCTTCAGATCTCGATCATCACGCTCGCGGGCAAGCTGTTCTTTGGGATCGGCTGGCCACTGGACTGGATCGAGCTGATCGTGTTCGTGCTGGCGGGCGTCGTGTGCTTTGCCGGGCTCGGAGTCGCCTTCGCGCATGCGATCCCCAACTTCGAGTCCACCGCGGCATACGTCAACGCGATCTTCCTACCGGTGGTGTTCGTGTCGTTCTATGTGTTCGACAGCAAAAGCGCGCCCGCATTCGTGCGCAACATCGCCGAAGCATTGCCCCTGAAGCCTTTGATCGACGGTATTTCCGGCGCGATGGTGACCGGCAAGGGGCTCAGCGACAACCTGTCCGCGCTCGCTGTGATCGCGCTGTGGGGCGTGTTCGGTGTTTACTTCGCAGTGCGCGGTTTCTCCTGGGAGCAATCGCGCGACTGAAATACATAGCTCGCAAGGTCGCGCCACCACAACCGTCGTGGCGAGAACCGACGCGTCGCCCCAACAATCGTGGGAGGTAGTGCGATGAAGCAGCTCGCCGAGGACGTCTACATGTTGAAGGGCTTCCCGCCGAACGCGATCAACGTGTACGTGGCGAGCGATGTGCTGGTCGACTCGGGCACACGCCAGGCCGAGAAGCGGATCTTCAAGCAGATCGCCGGGCGGACGCTGACGGCGCACGCGCTCACGCACGTGCACCCCGACCATCAGGGATGCAGCCACGTCGTCTGCGAGCGTCTGGGCATCCCCTTGTGGGTGGGCCAGGATGACGTGCCGGCGATGGAGACAGCCGGGAGCGTCGTCGGTGCGAAGGCGCCCGCATGGCTGAAGCGCGTGCAGGAACGCTATTGGGTGGGTCCTCCCCACCCCGTCTCACGCGCGCTGCGCGAGGGCGATGAGGTGGGCGGGTTCACGGTCCTCGACACCCCCGGGCACACGCGCGGCGAGGTGTCCTTCTGGCGCGAGTCCGACCGCGTGCTGATTCTCGGGGACGTGCTCAACAACGTGAACCTGATGACCGGCATCCCAGGGTTGCACGAGCCACCGACGCTGTTCAACGTCGACTCGGTGCGCAACCGAGCCTCGATCCGCAGGGTCGCGGCGCTGCGGCCCGCGCTCGCGCTCTTCGGTCACGGCGCGCCGCTGCGCGACCCCGACAAGCTCGCGGACTTCGCAGCGCGGCTGCCGGCGTAAGCGACACTCGCGCGACACGCGTACCGCGAGGCGGGGCAGGCCGGCGGTGAGAGCGCCGGCGGGGCCACGCGAATACGATCCCCCGCCATGGGCGAGAGCATCTTCGTCCCCAACGGGGACAGTTTCGTGCCAACCGAGCACGCGCGCGGCCCGTGGGATCCGCGTGCGCTTCACGGCGGTGCTCCGGCCGCGCTGATCGCGGCCGCGTTCGAGCGGATGCAGCCGGGCGCGGAGCTGCCGTTTGCGCGTTTGTCTTTTGAATTCCTGCGTCCGGTGCCGATGGCGCCGCTACAGCTGAGCACGCGCATCTCGCGCCCCGGCCGTCGCGTGCAGGCACTCGAGGCGGAGTTGAGCGCCGACGGCGTGACCGTGTGTCGCGCGAGCGCGCTGCGCCTCGTGCCGGTGCCCGATGAGTTGCCGGAGCTTGCGCTCGCTCAGCTCGCGGCCGCGCGACCGCCGACGATCGCGCCCGCAGAGGACGGCGAGCCGGTGCACTTTGCGCTCGATGACATGGAGCGCAAGAGCTTTGCCGCGACCGCAATGGAGATGCGCTTCCTGCGAGGCAAGCCGCTGACCGGTGGCTTGCCTGAGCGCGACGGAGCAGACCAGCAGCTGCCCGGCCCGGAGATGTCCGGCAAGCAGAACCCAGAGCAGAGCGCAGCCGGGCATGTGCCCAGCGGCGCGGCGACGGTTTGGATGCGCCTGCGCCATCCGCTGTCACCGGAGGAGCCGCTGACCCCGCTTGCGCGCGTTATAGCCACTTCAGATTTCGGCAATGGGGTGGCGACGGTGCTGCCGTTCGACCGGTACCTGTTCATCAACGCCGACTTGACGATCTCGCTCGACCGTCGACCCGTGGGCGAGTGGGTCGCACTCGACGCCCGCACGCTGCTTCATCCCGGCGGGATCGGGTGGGCCGAGAGTGTGCTGCACGACGAGCTTGGACCGCTCGGTCTGGCGACCCAGGCGCTCGTGGTGCAGCCGCGCTAGCGGGCGTCAGCCGCCCGCCGGGCCGCTCGACGGCGAGGCGATCTCGAACTCGGGCAGGTTGTTGCCCTCCTCCAGCTCGACCAGCTCACCCTCGCGCTCCTGCAAGTAGGCGCGCAACGCCTTCTCCAGACCCTTGCCACGGCGAAAGCCCTCGAACATCTCGTGCACTGGCAGCTCGGGGTCGTCAAGGCGGCTGACGATCCCCTTCAGCTCCTCATAGCCCTGCTCGAACGTGATCTGCTCGGGAGCACGCGCACCTTCTGTCCCACCGGCGCCCACCGGCCTGAACTCTGCATCTCCAACGCGCTCCGACCCTGGCTCTCCCCGACTGGCGCGTAGCTCCTCCCCATCGGTCGACTCGAACATGATCGCCTGCGACTGTGCTGCATCGCTCATGGGTGCTCCCCTCGTCTGATGTCGGTGATCGTGGCGCTGGCCTCGCCGTCGGCAAAGCTCAACGAAAGGTTGTCGGTCGGGTGCAGCTCGACGACGCTCTTGACCGCCGCGCCGCCTGCGTCGGTCGCCATCACCCATCCGCGCCGGCGAAAGTCCTTCGCCTCGATGACAGCGCCGAGAGCCCCCACGCGTTCTGCGTGACGCAGGAGCAGACGCTCGGCCGCGGGACCCAGCCTGCTCGCATCGCTGTCGACGGCCTGGTGCTGAGTGACAACGCGCCGGCGCAGTTCGCGGATCGCTTCGGCCGAGCGGCGATCCAGGGCGGCGATCAGATCCAGACGCTTGCGCGTGACGCGCGTGCGCGAGCTGTGCAGCAGCTCCCCCATCCGCTCCAACATTGCGCGTGGACGGTCGAATACGCGCGCGAGCGCCGTACGGTGGCGATCGAGCTCCTCCAGTAGCTCGACGGCCGAATGGCCGATCGCAAGCTCAGCCGCCTTCGCCGGGACGGGCGCGTAGGCGGCCGCCACACGATCGCAGTTAGGGCGATCCTTGGTGTGGCCGATGCTCGTTATCACCGGCACCGCACAGGCGAAGATCGCCCGGCACAGCCGCTCGTCGTCAAAGGCCAGGAGGTCGGCGGTCGAACCGCCGCCGCGCGCGAGCACGATCGCGTCTACACCCTCTACGGCCTGCAGGCGTCCGAGCGCGTCGATCGTCGAGCCAACCGCGTGCACTCCCTGCACGGAGGCAGCACAGAAGACGATGTCCTGCGGCGGAAAGCGCCGGCGCAGTGCCTGGATCACGTCGATGTTGGCGTCGCCCAGCGCGGCGATCACACCTACGCGCCGCGGGAATGCGAGCAATGGCTTGCGCCTGTCGGGGTCGCACAGCCCGTCCGCTCGCAAACGCTCGAGCGTCTCGGCGCGACGGCGCAGCAGCTCTCCCTCGCCCGTCGGGCGAACGCGGTCGACAATCAACTTGGTGGCGCCGCGGGGCGCGTAGAAGTCAACGCGCTCGTAGTGCGCTTGCACCAAGTCGCCCTGGACCGGCAGCGGCGAGCAGCGCGCGACGCGCCCCTTCCAGATGCACGCGTCCAGGCTCGCGGACTCGTCGGCGAGCGTCAGATAGACATGACCCGAGGAGCGGTGCACGCTGACCTGCGTGACCTCCCCCTCGATCCAGCCGTCGCCCAGCGCTCGCAGCGCTCCACCGATGCGGCCGGCGACCTGCGCGACGGACAGGGCGCTGTCGGTCTGCGTGTCGGTCGCCTCAGCCACAGCCTCCAAACATTAAACGCCGGCGCGGCGCGAACTTCGGTCTTCAGGCCAGCTCGCCGGGGAACGGATCGGCGAGCGATGCCAGCACGTGATCCGGGTCGGCGGCCTTGAGTTCCGCGACGTCATAGCGCCCACTCGCCACCCCGACAGACACCGCGCCAACCCCTTTGGCGGCGGCGATGTCTAGCGGTGTGTCCCCGACGACGAACACTTCGCCGAGATCGAGCGCGTGGCCGAGCAGCCGCTCTCCACGCTCCACCGCCGCGCGCGTGAGCGCCACGCGGTCCTCGGAGTCCGAGCCGTAGCCGCCGACGAGGAAGAAATGGTTCAGCTGGCCGCGCCCGAGCTTCGCGTGAGCTGCGGCTTCCAGCCCGCCCGTCGTCAAGCCAAGGGCGACACCGGCGTCTGTGAGGCCTTCGAGCAGGCCCTGCACGCCATCGAGCACGCGATAGTCCTCCGAGGAGGCCACGAAATCGGGTAGCACGGCCTGGTAGCTGGCCATCAACCGCGCGAGCTCGGCACTCGTCGGTCCGCGATCCATCACCTTCTTGAACGTGGCACGCCCGATCGCCGGGTCGGTCATCCCCGCCGTTGAGTGTTCGGCGATGTCGACCTTCGTGTCGAACAGCCGCTCGAACGCCCACGCCCAGCTGCGCGCGCCGGCGCCGCCAGTGTCGATCAGCGTCCCGTCGATGTCGAACAGGATCAGCTTCGCCTGGGGCATCGGCTCATTCTCCTACCCCGAGACCTTGCATGCGCTCCAGCGATCTCCCCCGGATAGTTGCGTGTGCAAACATCTGTTATAACCCTGCTTGAGCGGCAGTCCGCTTACACGGCATGCACTTCATTCGCCGCGTCCAGCCATCGCCCAACCACTAAAAAGGAGCTCCAATGTCCGACACCGTCACCGCCACCTCCCCCGCCGGCACCACACCTTTGCCAACCGGCACGTGGAAGGTCGACCCGATCCACTCGAGCGTCGAGTTTCACGTCAAGCACCTTGGCATCGCAACCGTCAAGGGACAGTTCAAGGAGTTCGAGGGAACACTCGATGTCAGCGACTCCGGCGCCCGCGCATACGGAACCGTCGAGGTCGCAAGCGTCGACACACGCGAGCCCCAGCGCGACGAGCATCTGCGCTCCGCAGACTTCTTCGAGGTCGAGAGCTTTCCGCAGATCGCCTTCGAGTCGACCGCGATCCGCCCGCTCGGCGACGACGAGTTCGAGATCGACGCCGACCTCACGATCCACGGCGTCACCAACAGCGTCACCTTGAAGGCCGTCTTCGAGGGAGCCGAGACCGACCCTCAGGGCAACGACCGCGTCGGCGTCTCGGCCAGCGCGCAGATCAGCCGTGGTGATTACGGCATGAAGTTCAACGCCGCGCTCGGCTCGGGCAATGTCGTTGTCAGCGACAAGGTCAAGATCCTTGTCGATGTGTCGGCGGTGAAGCAGGCGTAAATCAGCGAACGACGACGTCGCCCAACGCCTCGTCCACCGCGGCGAGCGTTGAGGCGTCGAGCGTTATGCCCGACGCGGACGCGTTCGCACGCACCTGCTCGGGCTTGCTGGCGCCCACTATCGCCGAGGCGAGGTTCGGTTGGCGCAGCACCCAGGCGAGCGCCAGCTGGGCCATCGTCAAGCCGGCCTCCTCGGCGACCGGCCGCAAGCGCTGTACCGCTTCGAGCACGGGGTCCTGCATCAGCTGGCCGATGAAGTCGCTCATGCTGTCGCTGGCGGCTCGCGAGTCCGCCGGTGGCTGCTCGCCGGGACGGTACTTGCCGGTGAGCACTCCCTGACCCAGCGGCGACCACACGATCTGGGAGATGCCCTCGCGCTCGCACAACGGGATCACCTCTGCCTCCGGAGCGCGCCACAGCATCGAGTACTGGGGCTGACTCGACACCCATCGCGCGATGGATGGGGACCCACCCACCCGCGCGAGCGACTCCTCGATCTTCTCGGCCGGCCACTCGCTGAAGCCGATGTGACGGGCCTTGCCTGCCTCGACCACTTCGGTGAGCGCCTGCATCGTCTCCTGAAGCGGCGTGTCCTCGTCGTAGCGATGGCACTGATAGAGGTCGACGTAGTCAGTGCGCAAGCGCTCCAGGGAAGCGTCGATCTGCTTGTGGATCTGTGCCGCCGAGAGACCCCTGTCGGTATCGGACATCTGAAAGTAGACCTTCGTCGCGAGCACGTAGGAGGAGCGGTCATAGCCCGAGAGCACCTCACCGAGTAGCGACTCGGCGGCGCCGCGTCCGTAGATGTTGGCGGTGTCGATGAAGTTGATGCCCTCCTCGAACGCCGTGCGCACGCACGCCTCGGCCTGCTCGCGCGCCACCCCGCCGGAGTAGGTCAGCCACGAGCCGAGGCTGATCTCCGAGACGTCGATGCCGCTGGAGCCGAGCTTGCGGTAGTTCACGCAAGGCAGAGTACCCGCTGTGCGCGATCGGTACCGCGCCACGTGCGACCCACGTCACAATCGTCGACCAGCGACGGTCCTGAGAGTCCTACCGTCGCCGACCCGAAGCGAAGCTCTGGATCGGTGGGGCGACAGCCCGCATGTTGGCCGCCATCTCAGCGCCGTCCTGCTCCTCGTCGGTCCGCCCGGTCCCGTCGGCGCCCGGTAGACGCCCGATCCGCGTCGAGGCACCGACGCTGACGGTCCCCTCCTCGGGCTCCGCAAGGAAACGTTCGAGCGCGACCAGCTCACCTACGAGCACGTTGAGCACGCCCGAAGGCGAGCGCTCCAGACGACCGCGGGCCAACAGCAACGGCTCGGCGCGAGCGAGCCCACGGTGACGCTCATACACGGCGCCCGGCACGATCAGATTGACGGTGCCCCACTCGTCCTCGAAGAGCAGGAACATCGTCCCCTTAGCGGTGCCGGGTCGCTGACGGGCGATCACCATGCCGGCCACCGCCACCGAGCAGCCGTGCGGGAGACGAGCAAGCTGAGCGCTGCTCGCAAGCACGACCGGGTCGGCGCCGCTCGGAATGGAAAGGCGCGGACGCAAAATCGCCATCACATGATCGTCGACCGTCACCCCACTGGTGGCATAGTCGGCGAGCGCCCGCTGCCAGCGGTCGAGCGGTCGCAGTCGGGGCGTCTGGGGCAACTCGATCGGCAAAGCAAGCTGCACCGCATCGCCGACGGCCTCCCCGGGAGAGGCGATCCCCAACTGCCACAGGGCAAGGCGTCTGCGCGCGTCGGGCGAGTGGTCCCCGTCAGCCGCCGCGCCGGCGTCCATGAGACTGTCGCAAGCACCCGCCCATGCGAGTTGCTCGAGCGTGCCACGACGCGTTGCCGCTCGTGCGGCGAGATCGCCTAGATCGCCGAATGGACCGCCGCGGTCGCGCTCGGCCACCAGCTCGCGCACCTCATCGGCGACAGCGCCTTTGACATAGCCCAAACCGATGCGAACACCCAGCTCAGCGGTCGCCGCGTTCTTGCTTGCCGGCGTCCGCTCGCCCGACGCGCTCTGCCCTGAGCCGGAATCGAGCTTCTCCACCGTGCACTGCACCTGTGAGGCGTTCACGTCGAGCCCCAACACCGCTATCTCCCGTCGCTGTGCCTCGTGCACGAGGCTGTCGGGGGCATAGAAGCCCATCGGCTGCTCATTGAGCAGTGCGCACAGGAACTCGGGCCCATAGTGGACGCGCAGCCACGTCGACTGATAGGCCAGCAGACCAAAGGCGGCAGCGTGAGCCTTGGGGAAACCGAAGCCGGCGAAGCCCGCCACCATCTCCCACACTTGCCGGGCGGTCTGCTCATCGGCGCCCACCTGTCGCATGGCGCCGGCGATGAAGCTCTCTCGATGGCGTTGCATCGCCTCCTCGGAGCGCTTGCGGCTCATCGCGCGGCGCAATCCTTCGGCCTCACCCGGTGAGAAGCCAGCGAACGCCTCCGCCACCTGCATCACCTGATCCTGGAAGATGATCGTGCCGAGCGTGCTTCGCAACACCGGCTCGAGCGATGGATGCACATAGGGGATCTGGTAGTCGGGGTTCTCCCGGAGGCGATCGCGCCGCTCTATGTATGGGTTGATCGCCCCGCCCTGGATCGGTCCGGGACGCACGATCGCCACCTGCACGGTCAGATCGTCGAGGTCCTTCGGGAGTGTGCGCCGCAGCGACTGCATCTGCGCACGGCTCTCGATCTGGAACACGCCCACGGTGTCGGCCGCGCGGATCGCTTTGAACGTGCTGGGATCGTCAAACCGGATACGCGAGAGATCGACGCGTTCCCCACGTGTGCTTGCGACCAGATCAACGCAGCTTTCCACCGCCGAGAGCATCCCGAGCCCGAGCAGGTCGATCTTCAGAAAGCCGGCATCCGCACAGGAATCCTTGTCCCATTGGACCATCTGCCTGCCCTCCATCGCCGATGGCACCACCGGACAGCAGTCGATCAAGGGTCTCGTGGACACCACCATCCCGCCGGAGTGCTGGGAGAGATGACGGGGCAGCCGGTATGCCTCTCCCACCAGTCGCGCAAGCCAGCGCCAACGTGTGGAGCGAGCCTCGGCAGCGATGTCGCGCTCCACATCCGCCCTGTGGTCGGCCGTGCGCGCCATGCGCTCGATCTCGCCGGCGGGCAAGCCCAGCGCCTTGCCCAGCTCGCGAATCGCTCCACGGGCGCGAAATGTCGGAAAGGCCGCCACAAGCGCGGCGTGGTCGCGCCCGTAGCGCTCGTGCACACGCGGGATCAAAACCTCACGGATGTCACGCGGGAAATCGAGATCGATGTCGGGCAGCCCATGCAGATCTTCGTGCAGGAAGCGCCCCAGCAACAACCCGTTTTCGATCGGGTCGATGTGCGAGAGGCCCGTGAGGTAGCACACGATCGAGGACACCGATGAGCCACGTCCGCGTCCGGGGGCCAGCAGTGAGCGTGCCGTGTCTGCTCCCCGCACCTGCAGCGCCACTTCACGCGCAAGCTCGAGCATGTCGTGGTGCAGCAGGAAGAAGCCGGCCAGGCCGAGCCGGTCGATCACGCGCAGCTCCTCCCCCAAGCGCGCCTCGGCCTCCGCACGAACGCTACGTGTGACCTGGCCGACTGCTCGCCCGCTCGCCCCCACCCCACCCGCCTGCTCGCCCGAGCGCAGGCGCAGGGCCTTCGGGCCGTAGAGGTCATCCAGGCGAGCCCAACACAACTCGGCCAAGCGTCTGGGAGCGCTCGCCTCCTCGGACCCCGGGTAGCGGTAGCCGAGGTCGATTGTCAAATCGAAGCGCAGCTGCTCGGCCAATCGCAACGTCTCGCGCACCGCCTCGGGATGGTCCGCAAAACGACCTGCCATCGCCCGCGGGGAGCTCATCACGTGTGTGTGGTTGCCGCGTCGCAGCGGCTCGGAGGCGTCAAGTGTCATGTGATTGCGCAGCGCCACGAAGGCGTCCTGCAGCTCGGCGCGCGAGCGAGCGTGGGCATGCACGTTCCCGGTGGCCACGCACTTCACCCCCAGTTCGCGGGCGAGCGCCGCGAGCGCCCGGTTGCGGGCGCGGTCATGGCGAGCGTAGGGACGCTGCAGCTCCACCCGCAGACCCTGCGGACCAAACGCGTCGAGCAGTCGCCGCGCGGGCGAGCGCTCATGCACGCCGCGCTCCGCGCAGCCCGTCAGGCACACGATTCCCTCGGCATGGTCCAGCACGGTCTGGAGCGCCACCGAGGGCTCTGTGCGCTCGCGTCCGCTGCCCTCGCGCGTGCCTGCGTGCGCGTGCGTGAGAATCCGGCACAGGTTTCTCCAGCCGCGCGCGTTGCGCACGAGCAGCGTCAGGTGGCGCCCATCCTCCAGATCGATCTCCGCGCCATGGATCGCTCGCACGCCGGCGTCCTCGGCGACCTGGGCCAGCTCCATCGAGCCGGACACCGAGTTGTGATCTGTGAGCGCCAGCGCGGCGTGCCCGAGCTCGGCCGCGCTGTGGGCCAGCTCGTCTGGCAGCGACACCCCGTCCAGGAACGAGTAGGCGGAGTGGCAGTGCAGCTCGATGTATGGCGGCGTGCCGCACAAGGGAGGTCTCATCCGTGAACCCTGCTCTCAGGAACCCTGGGTGAACCAGCCACCCGAGCACAGGTCATGGAACACGATCAGGTTGCGTCCGCGCGCGCTCACGAGCTCCCAGTAGCGACGGCGCAGAGGCTGCTCCGTCCACCAGCGGTCCTCCACCAGCCACGACTCGCGCACCGCCTCCACCCGCTCGCCGTTGACCTCGCTTGGGGCGCCACCGTGCGCGTGCACGCGAGCGGCGCGGGGGAGGTTCAGGGCTCGCGGAGGGCTCATCCTGGCGGTCGGACGAACCGGACCGACAGCGCGCATAGGGCTGTTTCGCGGAGAAGCTCTCATCGCAGCAGAGGCGTGAGCACCACACGACGCTCGGGTACACGCGAATCGGGATCGATGCACACGGCACGCAACGCGGCGTCCGCTCCCGCTACCGCACGCACCTGGTTGACCGCCTCTCCCAGACGCTCACGGCGTGCCTGCTTGCTCTGCTCGAGCAGCGAGCACTGCTCCCCGCCGGAGGGACCGAAGCTCTCCACACCGAGGCGCAGCGACTCGGCGGGGGCCGGCAGCAGGGGCAGGCGCAACGACAAAGCCAGTCCCACGCGCCTGGCGTCGCTGAGCGCCTGACGAAACACCACCCGCTCGCGCCAAGTCCCGCCGGCCACTAGCCGCGCGGAGAGCACCACCGCTCTGAGCGTCCTGCCACGGCGCTCGGGGCGCGCAAGCAACCGATCGACAAGTACCCCGAGCACACGCTGCAACATCTCTCCGCTACCGGCGTCGCCCACCTCCAGACGCTCCTCCAGCGTCTCCTCGACGCCGCGCGGCACGAGCGGCCCGTCCTCACCGCCGGCCAGACGATAGGCAAGAACACCCGGCTCGCCAAAGCGGTCTGCCAGCGCATCGCGAGAGTCCGAGCAGCTGGGACCCAGGCGCCGCAACTCCCCCAGCGTGCGCACGCCGAGCCGTCCAAGCGGCTTCACCAGCGCCGCGGTCTGCTCGCGAAAGCCGAGCAGCTCCACCGGTTGGAGAGCGAGATAGCGGCGTATCGTCCGCGTGTCTATTACCTTCGCACGACGAGCGCCGCTCTCGAGCGCGGCGGCCAGCGCGCAGAAGCGCGTCGGTCCCACACCGATCCGCACCGGCCTTCCGAGCGCGCGACGCGTCGCCACGAGCGTGTTGGCATCAGAGCCGTGCATTCCGCGCAACCCGTCCCCATCGAAGTAGGCAAGTCCCTCGCGCGCAGGCTCGACCGCCGCGCCGATTCCCTCGAGCGCACACAGGACTCCCTCCCATGCTTCGGCCACCGCGAGCGGATCGGCCGGCACCAGCTCGAGACCTGGACAGCGCGCAAGCGCCTCCCCGAGGGTCATCTCAGCGCTCACTCCATGGGCCTCAGCCGCCCCCGACACCTCCCCGACGCGTAACTCCGCGCCGGCCATCGGAGCGAGCGCAAGCGCTTTGCCCGCCAACACCTGCGCGCCGCCGGCGGCAACCGTCAGCGCGAAACGAGGTATGTGGACACACACGACCATAGGCGAACATATGTTCGCATACGGTCACTCCCCCACAACAGACAGTTGGACTCAGGCTCCTGAGCTCGGCCGGTGGATGCCAGGCGTCGTACACGAGCGGAGGCGTACTGGTTGTACGTCGAGCATCGTGGGTGGCGCCTGGCGCCGCCGGCCGAGCTCAGTCCATGCCGAGCGGGCCGCTGGCCGACCCGCTGAGAAACTGGCGCACGAACGGGTTCTCCGAGGAGAACATGCGCTCGGCGTCACCCGCCTCCACGATCCGTCCTCGCCACAGCAACGCGATGTATTCGCCGATCTGACGCGCCGAGGCGATGTTGTGGGTCACGACGATGTAGGTGCCGCCGTGAAGCTCGTGCATCTCCTGGATCAGTTCGCACAAAAGCGCCGTGCGCACCGGGTCAAGACCCGAGTCGGGCTCGTCGAAGATCACAATGTCCGGTTCGGTCACAAGCGCGCGCGCGAAGCCGGCGCGCTTGCGCATACCGCCGGAGAGTTGCGAGGGCGCATCGTCCATCGCCTCGATCAAGCCCACGTCGGTGAGGCGCTGGCGTACTCGCTCGCCGATCTGGCCCTCGGACATGTCGGTGTGCTGGCGCAGCGGGAACGCGACGTTGTCGAACACCGACATCGAGCCAAACAGGGCCCCGTCTTGGAACAGCACGCCGATCCTGCGGCGGAGTTCGAGCAGCTTGGGCATCGTCAGCGTGGGGACCGAGTTGCCAAGCACCTGGATGTCGCCCGAGTCGGGGAACATGAGGCCGATCAGGTGCTTGATCAGCACGCTCTTGCCGGTGCCAGAGGGTCCGAGCACGACCGTGATCATGTTGTCGGGGATCGCGACGTTCAGGCCGTTGAGCACCGGGACGCCCGCCAATCGCTTGACCACGTCCACACAGCGAATCGACCACTCGTGGTCGGTCGACTCCCCCGCGAGGTCGATGTCACCGCCAGTCGCGTGGTATTGGAACTCCTCGCTGTCCTCCTGGACGCCTACGGGCGCGTCGAGGCCTGCGGCCTGCTCGCCCTCCCCCTCATCCCCGTGAGTTCCCTCAACACCCTCCACAGACGTAGATGTTAGTGGTCGGAGGAGATCAGATCAACCGCGACCCACATTTCCCACGGGTACCAATCCATACACATCATGCTTGACAAACTAGGGCCATTGGGTCTACGATCCAGCGTGGGAGGTAGAGGCAATGTTCTACAACGGGCGCTCGGGCGCCGAGCCGGAGTCCAGACAAGACTCGTCGATGCGTGTCGCGACCGAGGTCGCGACAGCTCCTCGCCCAGATCCGCGCAGACGACTGCTGGACGCGATGATCGAAACGGTCGCGCGGCGCGGGTACGATCGCACCACGATCAGCCGTGTGCTCTGCGGCGCCGATCTTCAGGAGGCGGTGTTCACCGAGCACTTCCACGACAAGCACGACTGCTTCTCTCAGGCGACCGACGATCTGATCGGTCGTGTCGAACTCGCCGCGCTGGAGCAGTTCCATTCGGATGCGCCGTGGCAGGAGCAGGTACGAGCCGGCCTGGAGAGCCTGCTGTGGGCACTTGCCCGTCATCCAGACGCGGCACGCGTGGCGTTCGTGGAGATGTTGAGCGCCGGACCCGCCTCGTGCGAGCGCCAACACTCGGCGCTCGCGCTGTTCGCCTCGTTGATCGAGCAGGGTCGCGCCCAATGCTCCGACGGCGCACATCTGCCAGCGCAAACCTCTGAGGCGATCGTCGGCGGAATCGCCTCGATCCTGCATCGCCGCGTCCTACAGGCAAATACCGCGGAGCTTCCCTCCCTGCACGACGACCTGACCTACTTCGCGCTGCTCCCCTATCTCGACCACGAGCGCGCGATGGCTGTGGCCGGGTTGCACGCGGCCTGAGAGCACACGCCACTCCTAAGCGGCCGCTGGCGGTTGCGAGGTCTTCGCCGGCTTACCTCAACCATCCTGGCGTTAGGCGCTGTGGCCGAACTATCCCGCCGGCGTTGGCGTGGCGTGCGGGAACTGGCTGGTTTCGCCGTTGAACGTGAACGGCCCCTGCTGGTTGCAGGAGGGCGCCGCCACCGCGTTCGAGGCGCTTTCAGGCGCGTTGGCGACGTGGTTTTCGATCAGCTGGTTGATGACGCTCTGCGTGATCGCTCCAAGTTCCGGACCGCTCACCGAGGGGGCAGAGTTTGCGCACGCTGCGCTGCTGAACACCTGCAGGCCGCCGGCGAGCGAGCGGAACGCGCCCGGCTGCGGGTAGGCGTTTGCGCGGTTGACGCCAATCCGCTGCGGGTAGGCCGACAGCCCTTCTGGCTCGAGCACGTTCATCACCTTGAGGAAGTGCTGCTGCGGACCGCCGGGGATGTTCGTGTTTTTCCCGTGGGTCTGGGTGGCGGCGGTCGCGTTGGCGAACAGCCCCTGCAACTCTGGCGCGTACTCGCTGAGGTACTGGAAGAACGGGTTGAAGTTGTGCAGCGCCGTGCTGGTGGCCCCGACCAGCGGGACGGTCAGGTCGAGCTCCTTCTTGACATCCGGAAGCCCCGTCTTGGCGGCCTTCGTGAAGGGCCCGAGCACCGTCAGCAGCGAGTTGAACGGCGGCGTGAACGGTTCTAGCGCCCTCAGCAGCGGAGTGAGCTGTTCCTCGGCGGGGCGGAACTGGGTGAGGAACGGTTCGGTGTTGACCGCAAAGCCGTCCACACTGCGCAGCGCGATCTGCGAGTTGCGCTCGAACGCGGGCAGCACGCGGAAGAATTCTGCCCACGCCTGGCTGGCTTGGGCGATGGCGTGGAAGGCCTGCTCGCCATTCTCGACGAATCCGCGATACTGGCCCTCGCGCGCGGTCAGCGCATCGAACACGACGCCCGTGTTGTGGATGCTCGCCCGCAGCGCCCCTTCCTGCGTGGCGATGATCCCCACCAGCTTGTTGGAGTCTTCGATGAACGGCTGGATCTCGGCGAATCCCGCGTTGATCTGTTCGCCCCGCCCGCCGAGACCTTCCGCCAAACCCTGCTGCCAGAGCTGGAACTCCGCGCGCGTTTGGGGATTGAAGGTCGAGAGGATGTCGTCGAGCGTCACCGACGGCTCCACCTGCTTGACGGGGAGCAGCCCGTTGTCTGGAAGCGGCGGCGCCGCGGCTTTCTGCGGCTGCAGTTCGACGTAGGTCTCGCCCAATAGTGTCTTTTCGCGTAGCGTTGCGCGCGTGTCGGAGGAAATCGGGGCGTATTTGCCGGCGATTTCGATCGTCGCATGCGTAAGCCCATCCTCGTTGTGTTCGAGGCTGATCACGTGCCCAACGTTGACACCGCTGATGCGCACGTCGGACTGTTCGGCGAGCGCAAGCGTGCGCGAGAGCTCGATCGTGAAGCGATAGCCCTTCGGCTTGAGCGGCACCGGACCGCCAAAGGACTCCCACAGGAACAGCAGCAGCCCAAAGCAGCTCAGCGCGAACAGGACTATCACGAGGATGTTTGCCAACGTGGGCGCGCGCTTTTGCATCAGCGATCTCCCTCGGCCGCGGTGGCAAGACGTCCAAACGCGCTGTGCTTGGACCCCAGCAGGCCCATCGAGAAGCCCTTGCTCGAAACCGAGTGCGCCGGGACATGAGCCGCGGCGGCGCTCGCGGCGGTGGTGGTGGTCGTGCTGGAGCCCAAGCCCAGCGCCTGACATTCGGCGCTGGTCGGCGGGTTGAACAGGGCGATGAGCAGCCGTACCGTCGGGTTTACTTCGCCGGCGCCTTGGAGAATTTCCAGAACTTTGCAGTTCAGGTAGAGCAGCGTGCGCCCGACCGGCCCGTGCGCGTCGGCCGTGCTGAGCACGCTGTTGAGATCGTGGTTGGCCCAATCCAGGAAGAACATGAAGCCGCCCTGCTTGGGGCCGGGGTTGTAGGCGAGCTCGTTGAAGAATTCGTTGAACACCGAGAAGCCACTCTCGAACTTGGGGAAGGCTTCCCCAATTTCCTTGATCGAGGGCCCGAGCTCGGTGATGACCGGCACCACTTCGCGCGTGTACGGCCTGACCTGGTTCTTGATGATCGGGGTGGTTTCCAGGAAGGACTTGCGCCCCGCTTCCTGAGCGGGTCCAAGCGCCTTCGCGAACGGCTCGAGCGCCCGCAGCGTCGTTCCCGCCAAGCTGGAGGTCTTGGCGAGCTTGGCGAATCCGGTTTTCGTCTTGGCGAGCGCGCCAGGGAACAGCCGCAGCGTGCGCTGCACGTTCTGGTTCTGTTCGGCGAACACCTTGAAGACGGCGTTGGATGACTCGATCACCTGTGCGAGTTCGGTGTCCTTGCCGCCGAGCGCGCTGAGGATCAGCTGGAAATTGTGGATGCCGCGTTCGATGTTCCTGTGACGCAGGTGCAGTTCCTTGGTTATCTTCTCGGTCAAGCGCGTGATCGGATCGAAGCGCCTGAAGATCGCCGACAGGTTCTTCGAGTTGCCCTTCAGGCCGATACCGGCGCCGTCGACCAGCTCCTGCAGGTATTGGCGCGTTTCGGCGTCCAGAGCCGAGAGGAACTCCTCGAAGTTCACGTCCGGCGCGGTCTGGGAAAGCGGGACGACATAGCCGCTTGGCACGCGCCCGGCGCTCGGCCTGCCCGGGTCGACCTCGACGGTCATGTCCTTCAGCTGCGTCTTGGGCCGCAGCAGCATCGTCGCGTCGCGGTAGATGTACTTGGCGTACTTGGGCGTGATGTTCATCGTTACGAGCGCGTCGCCTTCGTGCAGATCCACGCTTGCGATTTCGCCGATCTTGGCGCCCGCGATCGTGACCGACTGCCCCTGACCCGGCGTCAGCGCCTGCCCGGTTTGGAACTCGCCCTTCAGCGTGACGTAGCTACTGCCGACCACCGGCACCCAGCTCGGCAGCGAGATGCGCTCGTGGGAGAGGATGTAGCCGCCCACGAACACCGCGATCACAATCATCACCACGATCGAGATGAACGCGGTGCGATAACGCTCGATCTGGTCGAGCAGCCCGCGCTCGCCGTGATGCTCATCGGCGGTCATGCGCCACCCCCATCGGCTGGGCCTTCTGAGAGCGGGCCGTTGAAGTTGGGCACCGTCTGCGTGTAGCACGGCACCAGCGGCTTGTAGGGAGGCTCGCTTGCTGGGAACGCGGGGCGCGTACCCAGCGGCGACTGTGAGGTGCGAGCGAGCACTGGGAGTTTGTCCGCGCCGCTGGGCACGCCAACAACGGTGGCTGGCGCCGACTTCAGCGTTTGGCTGCCGGTGCCGATCATGAAGCGGTCCAGCGGACCGTTGCCGTCGAAGCTCTGCCCGATGCCGGCGAGACCGGCCATCGAGTACCAGAACTCCTTGTAGTCTTCGACGCCCGAGGTGCTCGAGCCGTCCTGCAGCTTGGCGTTGCCGGACGGGAAGAACACATTGCTCAAGCACTTGGAGAACAGGTCGGTCTGTTTGAAGAAGGGCGGCGAGGACACGATCAGGCTGGCGAGCGTCGGGGCCGCCGCCTTCAGACCCTTGGCGTAGGCGCCGAGTTCTTCGGGGCCGAACAGCGCGTTGGTCTGTTCGATCCAGGGGAAGGCGGCCGCGATCGTCGAGCCGGTCTGTTCGGTGCTATGGGCAAGCTCCAGCGAGAACGTTCTGATTGTGGGTGCCGCGGCAGTGAAGTTGACGGCCGTTCGCTCACCACTCTGTAGAGCGCCTGGCAGCTGAGCGACCGTGGCGCTCAGACTGGCCGCTTGGGCGGCGAGCGAGCCCAGGAATGTGTTGAAGTTGGGGATCAGTTCGCTGAGCGCCTGTTCGTGCACGTTGAGCGACGCGCTCAGTTTCTCGGCGCCTGCGATCAGTTTGGAAAGATCGCGTTCTTCCACACCGCCAAACGACTGGTTGACGATCGCGCCGTTCTTCAACGCTTCCGGGCTGTCGATGTAGAGCTTTTTGAGCGCCTGCGACGCGTTCAGACCGCGCACGGCGGGATTCTGTTCGGCGTTCTCGGCCGCGGTCGGCTCGCGTGTCAGCGCCGAGCCGAATTCGATCAGCAACGTCTGCAGGTTTGCGCGGGTGTCGGTGTTCAGTGCGTCGAGCACCTGGTCGAGCTGAACCGGATCGGAGGTTTGCGACACGGGGATCGTGGCGCCGGAGGAGAGTGTCGGCGCCGAGGGCGTGCCGGGCTGCAGTTCGATGAACCAGTTGCCTTCAAGCAGTATTCGCGCACGGATCTTCAGCGTCGCGTCGGCGTGGATCGGCAGGCCCGTCTTTGAGATTTCCATGCTCACCACACCGGTGTTCCCAACCCGCTTGACCGAGCTGACGGCGCCGACGTCCACACCGGCGATGCGCACCGGCGATTTGGGGGCGATGTTGACCGCCGTATTGAACGCCGCGTTCAGACGAAAGCCGTGCTCGCCCGGAATGCGCTTGGTGAAGCCGAAGTACACGACGATCGCCACGATCACGATCACGATCAGCCCGAAGCGCACGGGGTTCGACTTCTGCAGATCGACGACGGGCAGCTCGTCGTAGCGTTTCCACCAGCGCACGCGACTCATTTCTTGCTCGCTTTCGAGCTCTTCAGGCCGAGCGCTTCGAGTGTCTGTGCCGGGTACTTTTCGCCAAAGAGGTCTTCTTCGCGCGTGGTTTTTTCGGTGCGGGCGGTGCCGACGCCGCCGGGCACGTTGCCGATCGTGGCCTGCCCCTTGGTGTAGGGCTCGTTGCCGGCTTCGCACTCCAGCGGCTGGCCGGGTCCGCCGACGATCGGATAGGGATTGAAGTGCAGGTGGTTGTTGTCGAGTGGGGTGCCGCCCGGTGTGTGATCGACCGAGGGGCCGTTTGCGTACGACGAGGAGGGTAGTCCCTCGCTGTTGGGCCCGTTGGGCGCGAGCACGAGCGTGGCGCGAGCGACCGTGCCGACGCCGATGCTCTGCGAGAGCGTGCTGGCGAGGTTGCGGAACGCAAGCGTCACGTAGTTGCAATTGGTCTGCGCCGGCGCGAGGCCCGCGAACAGCGGGTTGCCCAGCTTGAGCGTCTGCGTGAGGGATTCGATCCCGCTGATGATGATCGGGTTCTTGGCAAACGCCGCGAACGCCTGCGAGGCTTCGGCGACCCCGTTGTTGAGCGCGATCGCCGAGCGCAGGTTGACTGTGCCGACAGCAAATGCGTGCCCGAGCGGAGCGGCGACGGTACGCAGGATGTGCGCGCTCGGGCGCAACAAGCGGAAGAACTCTGTGGTTTTGTTGACGAACGGCGCGGTGAACGAAAGCGAGTGGGTCGCCTGACGCAGCGCCGACGGACCGCCCTTGATCGATTCTTCAAGCGACGGCGCGACAGTCGCCCAGGCCGTGAAGAAGGTGTCGAGGTTGCTGTAGAAGTCCGCGTTCTGCTCGGTTACCGGCGCCACTTCTTTGGCGGCGCGGTCAAAGGCGACGAACAGCTGTCCGAAGCCGGTTTGCGGCGAGGCGAGGTTGTGCAGCACCGGGATCGCGTTGGCGACGAGCGGGCGCAGCGCGACGATCGTTTCGTTGATGCCGATCCCGCGCCCGGCCAGGCCATCGCCGAAGGCCGTCAGGCCGATCTGGGCGTTGTTGCGCGTCTTGGTGTTGAACATGTCAAACAGCTGGGCGATTTCGACCGGTTCGCCAGTCTGTGAGACGGGGATCGTGGCGCCCGACTTTAGAACCTGCGAGGAGTGGCCCTTGATCAGCGAAAGGTACTTCAGCCCGACGGCCGAGACCGATTGCACGAGCGCCCTCGTATCGGCGGGCAGGGGTTCCACGCTCTTTTGGAGTTTCATTTCGACAATCGCCGTGACCCGCCCGGTCTTGGGGTCTTCGTACGGTCGCAGCGAGCCGACAATCCCGACGAGCGTGCCACCGATGCGTACCTGATTGCCCTTCTGCAGGCCCGAGGCCTCGGGGAGCTGCACGTTGATGTTGTAGGTGGGGGTGAACGGCAGTCCGTTGTTGGCGTTGTATGAGAGGAACACCGCGACGATCACGATCAGCGTCGTGACCGCTCCGATCAGCAGCGGACTACCGGCAAGCGAATTTGAGCGACGGCGGTTCATCTCAAGGGGTCTCCGTCGGATCGCAGCCTAGTGCGCCGTTGTCGGTGAAGGGCGAGGAGCCGTCCGCGGCGGGCTGAGTGGCAGAGCCCGGGCAGCGGCGCAGCTGACCGGTCTTCAGACCCTGGAGCACCTGCGTGGGGTTGGCCGGCTTGAGCGTGTTGTTGGCCCCGAGTTCGAAGTCGGGGAACTGGGCCACGGCGCGCGCGTAGTGGCCGTTTGCGTCGTAGTAGCCGGCAACCTGGCCGAAATCGCGTATCAGTCCTTGGAGATCTGGGCTATAGGGGCCAAACAGCGCTGTGACGGGCAGCGATTCTTCGGCGGCGCGCACCCCGTCGGGCGAGGCTGTGGTGAGCGCCTGCGCGAGCGCCGGCAGCGCGAGCGCGACTTCCGTCAGATCGTTGTCGGAACCGGGCTTGCTGATCGCTTCGCTGAGATCGCTCGCGACCGGTGTCGTCCTGTTCACCAACGGTCGCAACTTGGAGAAGAACGGCGCGAGCTGCTTTGTGTTGGTCTTGGAGACGTCAACCAGCTTCGTCAGGTCGGCGAGCGTCGGCGTCAGTTCTTCAAACGCGCGGTTGCCTGCTCGGAAGGTAACCGGCAGCGCCTTCAGGCCGGCGGTGAGGTTGGATTGCTGGGAGCCGAGCGCGCCGAAGGCGGTATCGGCGTGACTGATCAGTTCGGTGAGCTGACCGCTGCGGTCGGCAAGCGTGGTCGTGGCCTTGGCCGATTCGATCAGGAAGCTTGTGAACACCGGCTGTTCGCGGCCGAATTCGGCGAGCACGTGGTCAATCGCGGCCAGTGCGGGGGGGAAATAGATCGTAGAGGTCTGCAGCGCCGCGCCCGCTCCGGAGTACTGTTCGGCAAAGCCTCTGATCAGTTGCTGCAACCCCTTGCGGGTGTCGGGGTTGAAGATGTCGAAGAACTGGTCGAGGTCCACCACACCATGCGAGCTTGTGATCGGCAGCGTGGCGCCGTCTGGCAGCGCGGGACGATTGTTGGGGCCTGGCAAGAGCGCGATGTAGCGGTTGGCGACGCTTGACAGCGAGGGCACCCTGATTTCGCTGGTGGTGCCTTCGTGCAACGGAGTCAGCGAGGAGTTGACGTGGATTGTGATGCGCACCTGGTAGTTGGGCAGCAACGTGATGTTGTTGACCGACCCGACGGGCGCCCCGCCGACCTGCACCTGGTCGCCGCGCACGAGTTGGCCGGCATTGGCGTAGATCAGCTGGTAGGTGGCGCCTCCGCCACCGCCGAACACGACCACCAGGAGGATCACGACCACCGCCGCAAGCGCTCCGAAGGCAGCGGCGCGCGTCGTGTTCACGCGCCGCGGCGGACGGACCAGCGGCGGCGGGGACGAGGAAGGTGGCGGAGACGCCGGCGGATGTGGGGGAACGGTGGTCGCCATCGCGCTAGTTGCCTTCCTCCGCGGCCGGGGGCGCCGGGCTCGGGTCGGGGATCGCCGCCGAGGATGGCTTGGAGCTGACTTCGGGGTCTGGTACCTCGCCCAGGCGCGCGATCAGCCCGAGCCATTGGGTGGGCGAGAGCGTAGAGCCAAGGACCGAGGCGGCGTGCGCCTTGCCGACGCCGGCCGGCGGCGCGAATGCGACATGGATCAGGCCTGCACGGCCCGGCTGCGATGTGTCGGCTGGGAGACCCGCCAGTGGCGTGGAGCTTGAGATCTGCAGCGGCTTCATGGCGCCCTGCAAGCCCTTGAGCTTGCGCACCGCGGCGAGCACCGCGGCCGCTTCGTCGCCCGTGAGCACCGACACTCCGTTGATGGCCGAGATATCGACCGCGGCGCTCACGACTCCCACCGAGGCGGCAGCGGCGCCGAGCGCCGACGCGCGCGGACAGCTGCGCGCGGAGACGGTCGGCTGCAGGCCCGAGGCGGACAGGAACGCGAGCGCGGCGAGCACGCGCCTGTCCACCTGGCCATCGTCGATCAGGCGCCGCTCGCATCCCGCGAGGCGGATGTCGCGATCACGGGGAACCTGCTGGTCGAGCTGTGACTGAGACTCGAGCAACGCCTGGCCGGGGGTTGGGCTGATCTTCGCGAAGAGATCGCGGCCCTTGGCTTTGAGGACCGAGGAGCTCTGCAGCTTGACCCAGCTGTCGAGAATCGGCTTGGGATCGATCAGCGGCGCACCGATGCCGCCTGGACGGATCTGAAAGACGAAGTGGGGTTCGGCGCTCGCGCCTACGTGTCCGAGCACGGTACCGGCGATCACCTGTACCCCGACCCGCAATGGATGCAGGTAGACGTTCTCAGAGCCGGCCCTGAACGTGCTTGTAGCGCCGCGCGCGGCCTGTGTGGATGGATAGCTCCCACCCGATCCGCTCCCTCCCCGGCTCGAGCCGTGCGCGGAGAGAGGTGGACTGGATTCGATCGCTTCCAGCACCGGGTAGAGCGTCGCGAGCGTGCCCAGCTCGGAATAGGTGTAGGTGTTGCCGTAGGCGTCGGTCAGCGAGATGCTGAGCCCGAGCGGACCGCTCTGGCCGATCCGCGTGATGCGTCCGTCCTGCGCGGCGATCACGGGGGCGCCGTCCTGCGAGTAGATCGTCGTCCCGGCGACCGTGTGAGGCGAGCTGCTTTCGGTCGCGGGAAAGCCGTCGCTGTAGTGCGCGGCGGCGTACACCGGGAAGCGCCCTTCTGTGAGCCCTGTGATGGCGCCGAGCAGCTGTGGCGGGGTGCCGCCGAGCAGCCGCGCGCGCAGCATCACCGATTCGACGTAGGCCTGGGAGTGGTTGTAGGAGAACACGGCCGCGCGGATGTTGGCGTCGCCGCCTGCGGCCTTCAGATAGCGGGCGGCCGCGAAGATCGCGTCCGCCGGGTTGTAGGGGTCCTCGAAGCCGTCGTCGTTGACGTCCACCCCGTACTGGCCCCACTCGGTGGGCAGGAACTGCATCCAGCCCTCGGCGCCCGCGCTTGAGACGTTCAGGTCGCGACCGTAGTCGGTCTCGACTTCGTTGATCGCCGCGAGCACCTGCCACGGGATCCCGTAGGCGGCGCCGGCGGCCTGGTAGATGGGCAGCAAGAACGGCGGGATGCTGAAGCTGTTGATGAAGAAGCTCGGCACGCCGGAGAAGGAGGACGCGCTCAACGTCGAGGGCAGCGGCGGCGTGATCGCCGAGGGCGAGACCGCCTTGGCGCCCGTGTGGGTCTGCCTGGGTTCGCCGGCCTGAGCGGTGGATGTGCCGGTGTGCGCGGGGACCACCGTGCGCGGCTGGGAGCGCTGCGTGCGAACTTCAGGCGCCGGCGCCGACGTCGCTTCGATCGTGGTGGTGGTTTCGGTCGTAGTGGTCGCCGGGGCGGGGTTGGTGTTTGGATTCGGGGTCGTGCTCGTGGTCGTCGCAGGCGTTGCCGCTTCCGAGGGGGCCGCCTCGGACGGGGGCGCCGGCACGGTCGTCGTGCCGGTGGCGCCCGCCGTGGCTTCGGAGGGACTGGCGCTTTCGCTCGCCTCGGCGGCGCCCGCGAACGTCAGTGCGAGCAGCGCCGCCAGGAGCGGGATCGGCGTCGTTGTGAGAGTTCGTCGGATCATTTCGGGTCCATCACGGATCAGTTGCCGAGCAGGTAGTTGAGGAGCATGCCGCTCGCTTCCGAGTTTTCTTCACCGGGCGTGTAATAGGTGGTGCCGGTCGCCGCGCCGCCGACCGGCAGGGAGCTCGCCGGCGATGAGGCGGACGTCGAGGATGGCGCCGTCGCTTCGGTACTCGCGGCGCCTGTTTCGCCTGCGATCGAACCCGGGTAGCGCGCGATCGCCTGTGCCGGGGTCATGCCTTTCAGGACCGCCAGCGTGCGCGCCATCACAAGGCTCGTCGAGTTGGCGCTCGCAGTCGCAGCCTTGGTGCTGGAAGCAGCAGAAGAAGTGCTGCCTTGGATGAATTTGCCGGTCGAGCAACCGGGGGTCGTTTCGACCGCGTAGCTCAGACAGGTGCCCGCCACGCCTTCGGCGCGAATGAAGTGTCCGAGCGCGTCGTAGCCGTTCACGTTGCCGGCGCCCAGATAGATGAAGTCGAGCAGGCGCTCGAGGCCGCCGGTGGAGCGCACGCTGGTGAGCAGCCCCGAGAAGTTGGTTGCGAAGGGGTTGGCTTCCTTGCCGAGCGACTTGGCGAGCGGCAGCAGCGGCTCGACCGCTTTCAGGGCGGGGCCGATCGTCTTGCCGGTCTTGCCATATGACTTGAGGAACGCCGTCGCGGTGGTCGAGAACGGTCCGACGTTCTGGAAAAGCTTGTCGATGCCCGGCGCGGCGACTCCGAAGCTCTCCAGCGTCGGGTTCGCCTGTTCGGCGAAGCGCTGCAGCCGTTCGACGCCCGGTCCGAGCTGTTCGAGGAAGGCCGGGAAGTCGGCGAAGTTCTGACCGAGCGCGCCACGCTGGTTGGCAGTCGCCCGGGCGATCTTGTTGCTTTCGTTGATGAAGCCCACGAGCCGCCCACGGTCGGCCGCCAGCGGCGCGACCGCCTTGTCGCCTTCTTCGGCGAGATTGGTCAGCACCTTGTTCTCGTTGGCGAGGATCGCCAACACCTTTTCGAGTTCCTGCAGAGCCGGGTTGGCGCGCTTGATCACTTCGTTGAGGTCCGAGCCGCGCCCGGCGAGGCCCGCTCCGAACTCGTTGAGGATGATCGTGAAGCGCTGACGCTCGGGCAGGCGCGTGATATCGCCGAGCAGGTCCGGTTCGACCGGGCTGTGGGTGTTCTGTACCGGCAGCAGTACCTGGCCCGCGCCTTCTTGCCCGGAGGGAATGACTTTCAGGAAAGGCGGTGGCTGCGTGCCTTCGACGCGCGGCTGAGTGGGCAGGCAGTCGACGTACTTCTCGCCAATCAGCGCCTGCGGGCGAATTTCGCAGCTGGCGTCGGTGCGGAAGTTCTTGAAGTCCGGGTTGGTGATATTCAGCACAACCGCCGCTTGGGCATGGGGCGTGGCCGTGACCGATCCGACCGTGCCGACATCGACACCGTCGACCTTCACGTTCTCCCCGCTGGTGAGGTTGTTGGCGTCGTCGAAGATCGCACGGATCGTGTAGCCGCCATTGGACCCGCCGGCAGACGTCGCAAGCAACACGATCGCGACGAGCGCGACCGCGCAACCGACGACCGCAATCGCGGCCATACCCCTCCTAGACCCCCGGTTCTTCGTCCTCAACCCGACCCTACCTCTATGTTCGAAAACGAGTAAGGCCGACCCATCCTATGGGCCGAGCCCTATCGCTGTCGTCCGGATCGTATGCGCAGCACGATCCGCGCGTCGTCCAGATGTCTTGTTCAGTTCTTGTTCAGTCGATCTTGTCTAAGTCCTGCCGGCGGCCGCTCTCGGCGAGAGCGGCCGCCGTCATTGCTATGCACTAACTCCGTCGCAACCTATTTCTTGGGACACGGCGCCTTGATGCTGACCGGCACCTTGGCTCCACCGAAGAACGAGAATTCGGCCTTCACCGGGAAGCCTCCCTTGGCACACTTCGACGGCACGGTCCCGTAGGAGATCAGCTTTTTGCCCTGCTTGAAGGCAGCGCCGACCTTGACCTTGATCGATTCGACCACTCCGTAGGGCGCTTCAGGGACGGTCACGACGAGCGGTATTTCAGCATTGAATTCAGGGCCGAATCCGCTCGGACCGGTCGAGAACGCACCCTTCGACAGGATTTCGATCGAAGCCGGGCTCCGTCCTTCGGAGAAGAACGCGATCCCCCCACCGGGCGCAAAGAACGGCTGAATCGTCAGAGACTCGTGGACGCGTGTGCCGCCGAAGCTGACGACTCCATTTGCCTGGCCCGTCGGACCCGCCGAGGAGTTCTTCGGGCACTTCTGCACTTCGTGGCTTTCGAGTGTCGCTTCCGGACAGGTCGGGAAGCCCTGAGAATGCAGCTTGGTGCCCGCCGGCGTGATGAACTTCACGCCGATCAGCGGCGGCGGGAAGCCACCGTATTCGGTGCCGCTGATCCCGATTTCGGTTTCGAGCGCTGCTCCGGCGCCGAGCAGACCGGTACCGGGCCAGGTCGGTCCGTTCGCGGCACTTGGGTTCTTCGGGATCGGCACGATCTTGACTTTGACCGTGACTGTCGGGGCCGCCCCCGCGGCTGCCGGCAGAGCCAGGGTCAATACGGCAAGGCCGAGCAAGGCCAAACGGGTAGATGCTCTACGCATCAGCTTCTCTCCTCTGTTGATGGGTGCGCCCACGATCCGGGTAGCTCCGGATCCTTGACGGTCCGGCGACATCGAGTCCCCTAGGTCTCAGCCCTCGGGAAGCATTGGCGATTTGTCTGGAAGGTTAGCCGTATCGGCCGACAGGTTCAACTAGGTGGTGTCCGCCGTGGGCGAGAATTCGGTTCTCGGGCATGCCTGAGTTGGCCAATTGGCCAAGATCGGCGATGATCTCACTGCCCACTGCCGAGGAGGAGACGATGGACTTCCAACCAAGCGAGCGCTGCATCGAGTTTCAGGAGCGCCTGCGGGCGTTCATGGACGAGCACGTGCATCCCGCCGAGCCGATCTACGAGCGCCAGCTGCGCGAGTCCGGCGACCCGCACCACCAGCCGCGCGTTATGGAGGAGCTGAAGGCGCACGCCCGGGATGCCGGACTGTGGAACATGTTCCTGCCCGACGCCGACCACGGCGCTGGATTGTCCAACAGCGACTACGCGCCACTCGCGGAGATCCTCGGACGCAGCCATATCGCCTCGGAGGCCTGCAACTGCTCGGCGCCGGACACAGGCAACATGGAGGTGCTGCACCAATTCGCCACTCCCGAGCAGAAGGAGCAGTGGCTTAAGCCTCTACTCGAGGGTGAGATTCGCTCCAGTTTCGCGATGACCGAGCCCGAGGTTGCCTCCTCCGACGCCACCAACATCGCGCTGAGCATCGAGCGCTCGGGCGATGAGTATGTGCTGAACGGACGCAAGTGGTGGATCTCAGGCGCCCTGCACCCGCACTGCAAGATCATGATCGTGATGGGCAAGACCCAACCGAGCGCGCCCCGCCATCGCCAGCAGAGCCAGATCCTCGTGCCGATCGACACCCCGGGCGTGGAGATCGTGCGCGGGCTGCCCGTGTTCGGCTACCAGGACCAGGAGGGCCACGCCGAAATCCTCTTCGAGAACGTGCGCGTGCCCGCCTCCAACCTGATCGCCGGCGAGGGCGACGGCTTCATGATCGCCCAAGCCCGGCTCGGACCCGGTCGCATCCACCACTGCATGCGCTCGCTGGGCGCCGCCGAGCGAGCGCTGGAGGCGATGTGCAAGCGCGCCGTGTCGCGCACCACCTTCGGCCAACCCGTCGCCGCGCGCGCCAACATCCAGGACTGGATCGCCGAGGCGCGGATCGAGATCGAGATGGCCCGACTGCTCACGCTGAAGGCCGCGTGGCTGATGGACACCGTGGGCAACCGCCACGCCCGCACCGAGATCGCCGCGATCAAGGTGGCTGCACCGAGCATCGCCCTGAAGGTGATCGACCGCGCGATCCAAGTCCACGGCGGCGGCGGCGTGAGCGACGACTTCCCGCTCGCGTGGACCTACGCGCATCTGCGCACGCTGCGTCTCGCCGACGGTCCCGACGAGGTCCACAAGCTGTCGATCGCTCGCCGCGAGCTCGCGCCGTACATGCCCTCGGCCTGAGAGGCGCAGACGTCGACCCTCAACGCGAGAGACGCAGGCCGTAGAGCACAGCCGCCACCGACGTGGCGAGGTTCAAGCTCGAGACGCCCGCGCGCATCGGCAGACGCAGGCGCGCGTCGGCGCGCCCCAGCAACTCCTCGCTCAAGCCGTCCCGCTCGGTCCCGAACGCAAGCAGCGCGCGCTCGGGTACCAACTCGGGGCGCAGTTCCTCGCCGCCGGGATCCAGCGCCAGCAGCGGCCTGTTGCTCTCCGGCAATGCCTGCACACGCGCGACCGGCAGCGCGTAGTGCAGCCCCGCGGAGCCCCGCACCGCCACGGGGTCCCACGGGTCCTGTCGGCCGGTCGTGAGCACCCCCGCCGCCTCAGCCCCCGCGGCCACCCGGATCACGGCGCCCAGATTGCCGAAATGCCGCGGATCCTCGAGCAGCACAAGCGGCGCCCTCCCCTCCTCGGCAAGCAGTGCAAGCGGATCGGTGTGCACGCGCCGCGCGACGCTCACCACACCGGTGTGCGGTACATAAGGCCCCAGCCGCTTGAACGCCTCGGCGGGCAGCACCACGGCAAGCACCTGTATCCGCTCGATCAGGTCGGGGGCCAGCTCTTGCGCGAGGCGCTCCAGCTCAGCGGGGTCGGCACACGCAACCAGCTCCACCGGCGCACCGAACCTGAGCGCGTGCTTGAGCGCGTGAAAGCCCTGCAACACCACCAGATCCTCGCTGCGACGGGCCTCGTGAAAGCGCCGCACCACCGCAGGCACGTCGAAGCTGGGCGCACCGATGCTCACGAGCGAAGTGTATGGCGTGGCGTGACCCACAGGCACCCGGCGACAGAGGTCGTAGTACCGTTCGTCGAAGCGAACGCCAAGTGACTCGAGGGGAGATTTGAACCCCTCGGGCACGCCCACGCAAATCCAGAAAATGTCCCCCGCCGCCCACTCAACGCACGGCTCGGACGCTGACGGCGCCGAGGGACTCGGCTCGTCGACAAGCCTGGCGGAGTACGCAGCCGCGCTGAGCGATGGACGCATCAGCTCGACCCAGCTGGTTGAGCAGACCCTCACTCGGATCGAGGCCAGCCAGGAGACGCTCAACGCGTTCCGCGTCGTGTGCGCCGAGCAAGCCCGCAAGGAGGCCGCCGAGGCGGACCGACGCATCGCCGCCGGCGAGCGACTGCCGCTGCTCGGCGTGCCGATCGCCATCAAGGACGATGTCGACATGGCCGGCGAGCCAACTTCGTTTGGTTGCGCCGGTCCGTTCCTACCCGAGCAGCACGACAGCGAGATGGTGCGGCGCTTGCGCGACGCCGGCGCAGTGATCGTCGGCAAGACCAACACCCCCGAGATCGGCCTCTACCCGTTCACCGAGGGCTCCGCGTTCGGGGCCACCCGCAACCCGTGGAGCCTCGAGCACACTCCCGGCGGATCGAGCGGTGGCTCCGCGGCGGCGGTCGCCGCCGGAATCGTGCCCGCCGCCACCGGCTCCGACGGCGCCGGATCGGTGCGCATCCCCGCCGCGTGGTGCAACCTCATCGGCGTCAAGCCCCAGCGTGGACGCATCTCCACCTGGCCCGACCGTGAGTCCTTCAACGGACTCACGTGCATCGGCCCGCTCACGCGTACCGTCTCCGACGCGGCGCTGCTGCTGGACGTGCTCAGCGGCAATCACCACCAGGACCTGCACGCGCCTCCGCCGCCGAGCGAGCCCTACTCGCAGACGATCGCGCGCGAACCGCGCCCGTTACGCATCGCACTCTCACTACGCCATCCGTTCAGCGGCGCCCCCGTGAAACTGCATCCCGAGATCCGCGCCGGCGCACAACGGCTCGCCGGAGTGCTGCGCGAGCTCGGCCACACTGTCAGCGAAGCCGACCCACGCTATGGCCTGATGGGAATCGCACTGGTCGCCCGCGGTCAGGCCGGCGTGTCGGAGTGGGTCACGCGCGTGCCCGACACCTCGCTGCTGGACCCGCGCACGCGCGGAACAGCACGCATCGGCTGGCTTCTCTCGCGGACCGTGCTGGGACTCACACGAAGGCTGGAGCCGCTGTTGCACCGCCGCGTCGGCTCGAGCTTCGATCGCGCCGATGTGATCCTCACACCCACGAGCGCCAGCCCTCCGCTGCCGGTCGGCGCGACCGACGGTCTCGGCGGCTGGGCCACCGACCAGGTGATCGCGGGCGCCTGCCCATACGCGTGGCCCTGGAATGTGCTCGGCTGGCCCGGCGTGAGCATCCCCGCCGGCCTCACCGCCGATGGCCTGCCATTCGGCATGCAGCTGCTGGGTCCCGCCAACAGCGAGGCCACGCTGCTGTCGCTCGCCGCGCAGCTCGAGCGCGTCGAGCACTGGCAGGAGCGCACGCCGCCCGTCCAGTTCGCCTAGCCTGGGTTATCGCGACAGTCGCAGGCACGCCTACAGCTGAGCGAAGCGGGCGCCGCTCGTCGAGTCTCGCGCTCAGTCCTCTGCCGCTGTGCTCAGCGCCCCAGCGTGCGCACAACCTCGCGCGCGCGACCGCGCAGTCCGCCCACCAGCTCACGCACGGCCGCGATCCCGGCGCGCAGCTCGGCATCGCCGACCTCGATCGGCAACATCGAATCCTGCAGCTCGACAAGCGCCGCATCCGCCTTGCCCGCAGCCTCGACGGCCGCGTCGATCAGCGCCTTCGCGCCATTCGAGGGGGCGACCGCGGGCGCCGACTCAAACGTGCGGCCTGGCAGCTCCGAGCGGCCGGCAAACTCGCTGTAGGTGCGCTTGACGCGCCCATAGGCAAGCTGGACCCCTCGGAACAGCTCGACCTCGAGCACCTCGGCGGCCTGTTCGTCCAGATGCTCGTACGCCTCTCCCAAGAGCGCGAGCGCGGAGTCGAGCTCGTCGGCCGCCACCGCGAGCACGTCGAGCACCTGCTGCCGTCCCTCGGCGGTCGTGTAGGCCATCCCCGGAGGTTAGTTGCTGCTCGGGGTCGGGGGGCCACTGCCGTGAAACGCACGCGACTACCGCAAATAGAGCGCGGCCGTTGAGCTACACTGGAGTAGGAATGAGGGGACGGTTGTCTACTTTCAGGGGACGGTTGGCTGTCTTCGCGACGGTGCTCGCGGTCGGGTTGCTGTCGGCCGGGTTGGTGTCCAGCGATGCGCTGGCCGAGTCCTCGCAGGACGCCTCCTCCACCCACACCGCCCTCGTGGCCGCCTACACGACCCTGAACGCCGTCGTGAAGACCTGGCCCACCGTCGAAGCAAGCTTGCACAAACTCGAACAGAAGTACGACACCGAATGCCCCGACGTGGGCAAGGGATCCCCCCAGAGCGAACCGGAGCAACGGCTGAGCTACGAGGTAGCCGGTGCGCTATTTGCCGCCGGCTATCACGCGGACGCGAAGATCGCCAATACGTTCATCAAAACGGTGAGCCCGCTGAAATGGAGCAACCCCGCGCTCACCCGCCGCGCGCAGAAGTTCATCAAGGGACTGCGCGAAATGATCTCTCTGCAGGAGCCAAACATCTGCGGCGACGTGCGCTCGTGGACCGCAACCGGCTACGCCACGGTTCCTTCCAGCGCGCTGCAGTTCGACCAGCACGTCGAAGCGATCGAAGTCGAAGTCCCCTCTCCAAAGATACTTTCCCCCTATATACAGCCCGCTGACCGGGGCCTCTTTGCGAAGGTAGAGCACCTCATCAAGAGATTTGAAGAACTAGAATTTACGACCGGCCAGCAGGCATGGGACTCGCTGCTGGAAAAGCTCGGGCTGCAGCAGTAGCGCACGGCGCCAGCAGTCGAGCCCAAGGCCGGCTCCACTCCTTCCACACCAGCTCGCGCGGAGCGTCGAACTCCCGCTCGATCGCGATCGTGCGCTCGGTCATCTCGAACTGCTCAGTCATTGGGGTCTGCCTTTCGTTGTATGTCATGGATTATGCGCCGGCTTCACCCCTTCCGCACCCGGGCAGCGCCGAGAATCCGGATCGGACGCCCTCCAAGCGCCACAACTCGATGCAGCTTCGGATCGCAAGTTCCACATGGAAATGCAGGCCGGCAGGACTTCGAGGATTTGCTCGGCTTGCACCCCCAAATCCCACTTAGGACCGCCTAATTAGGCTTACCTAAGTTGTGGTATGGTCGCCGCCGCGACACCGCAACCATGCTGTGTGCCCAGGCGCGGAAAGGCTGACCCAATGAGGACACCCACGATCAGAACACGTTGTGTCGGCGCCCTCGTGGCGCTTGCGCTCACGAGCGCCCTGCTTGCCGGTTGCGGGGGCTCCTCTGGATCTGGCCAGTCGATCACTCTCTACAGCGGCCAGCACGTGCCGACAACCGACTCGCTTGTCTCGGGCTTTGAAAAGGCCACAGGCATCAAGGTGAACGTGCGCAACGACGACGAGGACACCCTGGTCGATGAGATCGTCACAGAGGGCTCGCACTCGCCTGCGGAAGTCATCTATACCGAGAACTCACCCGCTCTCGAATACCTGCAGGGCAAGGACCTGCTTGCACCGGTCGACCCATCGACGCTTACGCATACCCCGAGCAAGTACAACTCGCCGCGGGGCGATTGGGTCGGCGTGTCGGCCCGTGTGAGCGTGCTGATCTACAACCCAAGCCTCATCAGCGCCAGCCAACTGCCGCGGACAGTCGCCGAACTGGCCGACCCGAAGTACAAGGAAAAGCTCGCGTTCGCAGCCGGAGAGACCGACTTCCAGCCGATCGTCACCTCCTATGCGCGTACCTACGGCGAAGCGGCCACACTGAAGTGGCTGGAAGCGATCAAGGAAAACGCCGGCAGCCACATCTACCCCGACAACGAGACGATCGCCGACGAGGTCAATCGCGGCGCCGTCGCGTTCGGCGTCGTCAACCAGTACTACTGGTATCGGATGCGGGCCGAGCTGGGCGCTGAAAACATGCACTCCAAGATCACGTATTTCGCCCCCCGCGACCCCGGATACGTTCTCGACATCTCAAGCGCCGGAATCCTCAAGTCGTCCAAGCACGAGGCGGAGGCACAGAAGTTCCTCGCGTTCATCGTCGGCAAGCAGGGCCAGGAAATCATCGCTCACTCGATCAGCTTTGAGTACCCGATCGCTTCGGGAGTCAGCACAGCCGCACCGGAGACCCCCTTTGATCAGTTGCAGCCGAACCCGATCACGATCCCCGAGCTCGGCGACGGATCGACGGCAATCGCGCTGCTGCGCAAGGCCGGACTACTGTGAAACCAAGCAGCAGACCAAGTCGCCTTCGATGACCGCGCCGGCGCCAGTGACATTGGAAGCACGATCCGCAAAGCAGCGGAGCCTGCTCGTACCGTCGCGGCGCGCCCCTCGACCGCGGGTACTGCTCGCGCTCAGCCTGGCCGTGACCGTCGTACTGGTGCTGCCAATCTGTTTCCTGCTGATCGAGACCCAAGGTGTGGGGGCCTCGACGATCCTGCACATCGTCTTCCGCTCACTCACAGCCACTTTGCTGTGGAACACGGTCAGGTTGACCGCAGTCGTGACGGTGCTGTGCGCCGTGATCGGGACGACGGCGGCCTGGTTTGTCGAGCGCACCGACCTGCCGGGCCGGCGGGTGTGGGCCGTGCTCGTGGTCGTGCCGCTCGCGATCCCCGACTTCGTGGTGAGCTTCGGCTGGTCCTCGCTGAGCACCTGGGTGGAGGGGTTCCGCGGCGCGGTGCTGGTGATGACCCTTGCGGTGTACCCGCTCGTGTACCTGCCGGTCGCCGCCAGTTTCCGCAATGCTGACCCCAGCCAGGAGGAGGTGGCGCGCAGTCTCGGCGCCGGGCGACTTCAGACGTTCTGGCGGATCACGCTCGGAGAGGCGCGCGGGGCGATACTGGGAGGCTGCCTGCTGGTGGCGCTCATAATGCTCGCCGAGTACGGCGCGTTCGAGATCCTCAACTATCAAACGTTCACAACGGAGATCTTCACCGAGTTCAACGTTTCTTTCAATGTGCCTGCGGCCTCGGCACTCTCGCTTGTGCTCGTGCTGCTCAGCCTGGCGGTCCTCTTCGGCGAGGGGCTGGCCAGGGGCAGAAGCAGGGTCAGCAGATCGGGTCCGCTCGCACAGAGGGTCCTTGCGCCACGACCGCTGGGACGCGCCACACCCGTGGTGCTCGCCGGCTTCGGCCTGCTCGTCGGCCTGGCGCTCGGCGTCCCGATCGGATCTGCCATCTACTGGATTCTCGAGGCCAAGCAGGCTTTCCTCACCGGCGTCTCGCTGCTGGATGCGGCCTGGCACACGGTCATCTACAGCACCGCGGCGGCGGCGCTGAGCACTCTGATGGCATTGCCCGTGGCGCTTCTGAGCGTTCGCCACCGTGAGCGTGGCTACCAACTGCTGGAGCGAAGCACCTACCTCGTGCTGGCAATGCCTGGCCTGGTGATCGCACTCGCGTTCTCCTACTTCATCGAGCGCTACGCAGACGGGTTCCTCTACCAGAGCGCCCCGCTGCTCGTGCTGGCCTACGCGATCCTGTTCTTCCCGCTCGCACTCGTCTGCGTACGCGCGTCCGTCGCGCAAGCGCCGCCCAACCTGGAAGAGATCGCCCGCTCTCTCGGCCAGCGGCGGCTTGCAGTGCTGTGGCGAGTGACGATCCCACTCGCCGGTCCCGGACTTGCCGCCGCGTTCTGTCTGGTGTTCCTCTCGGCGGCGACCGAGCTCACAGCGACGCTGATCCTGATCCCGATCGGCTCGCAAACGCTCGCCACCCAATTCTGGGCCTATCAACAGAACCTCGCCTACGGGCAAGCCGCGCCGTTCGCACTCGCGATCATCGTCATCGCCGCACTACCGAGCTACGTGCTCGGTCGCTTCTTCGACAGGCTCCCATCCCGATCGGCGTTCGCGCGATGAGCAACCTCGCGGTCACAGACCTACACAAGAGCTTCGGAGCGCACTCCGTCCTCACCGGCCTGGACCTCGAGGTGCCGGCGGGATCGCTCACAGCCATCCTCGGACCCTCGGGCAGCGGCAAGACGACACTACTGCGGCTGCTCGCCGGCTTCGAGATACCCGATCGAGGCACCGTCAGGATCGGAGAGAACATGGTCGACGGTGACGGTGCGCACGTTCATCCCGAGCACCGCAAGATCGGCTATGTCCCCCAGGAGGGCGGCCTCTTTCCCCATCTCACGGTCGCCGCGAACGTCGCCTTCGGACTTCCCCGACCCGCACGCCGAGGAGGGGCAAGCCATCTTCTCGAGATGGTCGGACTGGGTGCCCTCGAGCGTCGCTACCCGCATCAGCTCTCCGGTGGCCAGCAGCAACGGGTCGCCCTGGCCCGCGCTCTCGCCATCAAACCCGAGATCGTCCTCCTGGACGAGCCGTTCGCCTCGCTTGACGCGCACCTGCGCGCAAGCGTGCGGGAGGAGGTCGTGAAAGTCCTGCGCGCGTCGGCTACAACGACACTGCTCGTGACCCACGACCAGGACGAAGCGCTTTCGCTCGCCGACCTCGTCGCAGTCTTGCGAGACGGCAGGATCGCCCAGTGCGCCACCCCGCAGGACCTGTATGCCCGACCGGTGGACGACGAGCTGGCTCGCTTCGTCGGCGACGCCAACCTCATCAGCGGAGTGCTGGAAGGCACACTCGTGGACACACCCCTCGGCAAGCTCCCCGCCCAGTGGCGCGGCGAGCCGTTGACCACGCCGTGCCCGGTGACGATCCTGATTCGCCCCGAGCAGATCGACCTGCACCCCACGGGCGACGGTGGAAGCCTCAGCGGGCAGATCGTGCACTCCGGCTACCACGGACACGACGCTGTCCTGCACGTGCGGCTCGACCGGGACCACGGCGAGCAGTCGCTCATCGTGCGCACCCCCGGCGACGTCCACCTGGCACCCGGCACGAACATCGGCCTCAGCGCCCGCGGGCCGGTGCTCGTGTGGCCGGCGCCGTCCAGTAACGGGCACGGGTAGCCGGCAAGAACCAGACGTTGCACGAAGCACACCGCGATTTGACCAGCACGTCGAAGCGATCGGAGTCGAAATCCTCTCTCCACAGATCCTTTCCCCTGTGTACAGCCCGCCATGCGCCAGGCGAGGCTTGCTGCCCCGCCTGACACTGGCAAGCACGCGGTTCAGCCGCGTGACTTCGGTATCCCCGCTAGGAGACGTTCAATGTTTCACCGCTTGTCAGGTCGATCGTCTGAGGGCTTTCGTAGATATAGCCAGCAGCAATCCCACCAATGGTGCACCTCATTCTTTGAGAGCCAAATTCGCCCAGCACACCGTGTTCGGTGTTGCTTAGGGTGAGGGATGGCAAATATGTACAGGTATCTGTGAAGCCTCTGGTTGCGTTTACTTCGCATTTCAACACGAAGCCCGGTACTCCCGCACCGTCTTCCAGGACGAACTCGTGCACCACTCCACTTTCGAAGAGCAGTTGCGTACTCCATGGCAAGTGCAGGGCTTCGATCCCGTATTCACTCTGGCATCCCCGTTGGCCGGACGCCGGCGCGCAGTTGGATAGCGTGATTTTAGACACGGAACCCATACCGGTTTCCCCGGCCACGCCTTCACCGCGCTCTTCACACGTCACGCCGAGGTCACCGTATCCGGTTTCCGCATATAGCGACAGTTTTTTACCGAATTCGATCGACTTACTTGCTCCTTCGATCGCCACACCGTTCTTGAGCCAGACGGGCACTTCCTTCTGTGCGCCCAATACACTGCCTCCAGGCACCGTGACGGTCTGACTGCCTTCGACGATGCCGCTACCGGTACCGCCAACGGTGCAGTTCAGCTTTTCGCTGCTGTTGAACGCCGCCGCGACGCCGCTCCCGCCGTTGGTAGTCGTAGCGCTGAACGTGCCACCGCATTCGTCGTTCACCCAGATTATGTCGACGCATTCGTCCTTGAAGCCCGGAGTCCCTTTACCACCGTTGACAACCTTGGTGTACAGAGACCCCCCGACCAGAACGAGTTCCGTATGCCATGGCAGGTTCAGTGCCGTGAGCGAGGTTTTTGTTTCCGTTTTCTCACAACCTTTAACGCCAATGCATTTCGATGCGGTCAATTTCGTTATTTCACCAGTACCGCCGATGCCGACAGACCCTTCGGCTTTCTCTGTGCATTCGAGATCCTGGGGCGGTACTGTGTCGTTCAACTTCAGTTGCCCGTTCCATTCCACCGCTGTCGATTTGCTCACGAGCGAATCGTTCACCGTCCACACAGGGTGCGCGCCGGCGAGGGCCGGAGCGGCGACCGCCAGCACAAGCGCCCCCATCAGCACCATCATCGTGCGGCGGGCAAGTCGCACGCTCCGAGCAGAACCTCCATCCGACCTTGGGCTACGCCCATAATCGTCCATTTGCTGTCTCCTTGATAGGATAATCAGGTAACACGGCACAAGACGTGCCACCGGCAACCTATGCTCGTGGGCAGGGCACCGTCAAGGTTTTACACAGGGTTCGCCGGTTGTCGGGAATGGTTAAACCGTATGTGTGTCGAGAATCGGTTGAACCGGTCAAGCTCGATGCCCAACGACCTCCCCGACGCTCGCTAGATTCAGCCGTGTCTCCCAACGCTTGCGCGACCTGCAGCCCGTACGGCGAGAGCGACCACGCGTTGGCCCCCCGGGGGACCCTGACACTTGACCAGCAACTCCATGCGCGCCAGCCGTGCCAGCACCGTCGAGATCCGATCGTTGCGGGAGATGCCGACAGCTATGGCTACCTGTCGGTTGCTCGCTCCCCGGTGCTCTGCGAGATAGAGCAGGGCGCTTCTGGAGGACATCGATAAGCTGCGCGCCGGAGACGACCGGCACCATCTCTACTATCTGTGCCCTTGATCCCGACCGCCACCGCGTCAACTCTAGAATTGGTCACTGGCGTCGGAACGGCCGCTGGTGCCTTGGCAGCCGCATTCGCGGCGTGGGTTGCTCTGAAGGTAGGCGTGATTCAAGTTCGTCATCGCCGACCGAAGCTGACTATGCACTTTCCCTTGCCCGGACGAGAGCTGGTCAATGTCGGCGATGCGAACACCGGCGAGTCCGCGTGGGTGCGACTACTCATCACCAACTCGCCGGGGCGCGAAACTGCTGAGGATGTCGAAGTGCTGATTGAGGATCTTCGCGAGATAGCGCTCCGGGAAGACACTGTGCCGTGGGCTTCCGTTCCAGCCCTCGCGGGAGCTGCACTCCGATGGTCGATGAAGGAAGAAGGAGCGAGTGACGAGGATCGCGCTCACATCGCACCAGGCGGTCAGCGCTTGTTGGACCTCGCGTCTGTTCATAGAGAGCGAAATCCTTCTAACTCTATAAGGCCGCTGGAACTTCAAACCGCGTGGCAGCCTTCGGATAAAAGGCAGCATCTGCTGTCGGCAGAAGTAGAGTTGGATTTGGTTGTCACGGCCCGTAACACGGACGCGTCGCGTTACGTAGTGCGCATTCGCTTCGATGGCACGTGGGACAGCGATATTTGGCGACATCTACGCGTGACCAAGCTCTGCCCGACAGAGGGCTCTACATCTCTCTAGCGAGAGCCTGAGTTTCATACTCCGAGAATGCCGCTTGGGCGAAGGATGTTGGCGTATCCGTCGTGCTCAGATTGGTCGGTGCGAGTCTCAAGTCGGTTGAGAGCGAGCATGGGGAGCCTGTCCGCCGGTCGCGCGAGTGCGCGACCGACGAGCGCGGTGCCGTCGTCGCTCAAGCCCGTCAAGTCCCGGATGCGGTCGGCAAGGCTCTTAGCCGTCTCAAAGACAGCATGAAAGTAGTTCTCGCGCCCAGCACCGCACAAATGCGGCGAAGAACACCAGAAGGAAGCGGGTCGATTGCAGCCATATGGCGAGTATGCGCCCACGCACGGACATCTAGCAACCATTCTCAGCGACGGGCAGCCAGCAATGCCTCCAGAAGGCGCTGTACGCGCTCTCGCGAACCAAAAGACGCCGAAGGCCCAGCCCCCGAAGGGACTGGGCCGGTTCGACCTTCGTCAAGATGATGGAGAGGGGCGTACGTTGGGCGAACCCGACTACGTTCGGAGCACCCAAGCTGGACATCTCGTAGTGATGCCGACAGCTACGGGATTCCGCGAGGCCCCGCCACTGGACAGCCGCGCGTGGGCATCAAAGTCAACGCACCAGCTCTCGACATGTCCTAAGCGCGCCGCTGACCGCCCTGGACTGCGATCGATCATTCCCGTGCGAGGCCGCCCGTATTAGCCCAGACTGGAGTGGACCCGGTTTCGTGGACAGGTTGTGATGCTACGCGAGGGCGAGCTTGAGGTCTGCTGGACTGGCCTTTGCGGGCAGCTCCAGTCGAAGCTCACCCTGAGCCTCATCGAGAAGCCTGCGGATATCGATCAGGGTCAGGCCCACGAGATCCCCGTTCTCGTCGAAGCTGACGGCATGCCCTTCGGGCGTCTCGTCGAAGTCGACAGCGCGCGCAGGATCGCCCTGAGCGAGATAGAGCACGTCCGCGTCATGGTCATAGCGTACGCGGTCGAACTTATATGGGCCGATATGGACGGTCATGGCTTGCTTCTCCTTGGGAATGCTGTCCGTATGCTCCCAACAGCATCCTCGTCAAAGGCTACTACGACCTTGAGCCACCGACTTGGGCCTGCATCCCGCAGGTAGAACCAGTCCTGGCCGGGCCGCGGCCGCTCGATCAGTCGGCGCCTCAACCGCCCGAAGCACCTCGGTACGGAACGGCGCCATGTACGGGTGACCGCCGACGATGTGCTGCCACCGCTCCTCAGCGAGGTGCACAGTACGCCCAAGGGAATCGATCGTCTCCTCCATTTCCGCGATTCTGCCCAACGGGGCGGATACCATCAGCGCAAGCGCCCCGCTTGTCCGTAGGACACGCTCAGAGCGCCGGCCTCACCATGTACGGGCGCGTCAACGGCAAGGCCGATATCCGCCCGACCTACCGCGTCACAATCCCCGACGAGGA
The DNA here is from genome assembly GCA_963831725.1 of uncultured Solirubrobacterales bacterium. Classification (GTDB taxonomy): domain Bacteria; phylum Actinomycetota; class Thermoleophilia; order Solirubrobacterales; family Solirubrobacteraceae; genus Palsa-744. Next base: position 169,079 of record CAWHRF010000004.1, on the reverse strand, counting down.
CCCCCCCCCTTGGCAGGGGTTCGTCCAACGTCCGGAGTGGAGACGGCGGGAATCGAACCCGCGTCCGCGGTCGCGTCTGAATGGCGTCTACGAGCGTAGCCGGCGCTCTGATCTCATCCCCCGCTCGCCTCGCCGGCCGGGTTGTGGGGGACCAGCCTCCTGAAGTTTTCCCGGATCGGCGGAGGCGGGCCTCGCCGGGTGAGCCTACTTTCTGATCCCGAGGATCCCCGCCGTAGGCGAGCGGGGCTCGAGACCTCGTGCCTTAGCTATTGACTAAGCAGCGAGGGCGTACTCGTGAGAGTCCGCACTTATGGTTTTCCCGGGTGTTTTACGAGGCCGCCCGGGACCTCGACTCGCGACCACCCACACGAACCAACCGCGTCGAAGCCTGTCGTCCCCGTGGATGCTGCTGCTCCAGTGTAGCGCCGCGCGCGCGTCCGCACAGAACGCGGGCTGGGCGCGGCACTTAAACAAATCGACGCGTCCCCGGGCCGCCTTGAGGAACCTGCTGCCGGTCGGCCCGAGGGCCTTCCGGGGGCGGGTGGCGCGGCCTCACACCTCGGTGGCCTCGCTCTTCGCGGCTCGGGTCCGCGTCTTCATTCAACGTACGCCTGTTTTGGGCCCGCGTCAAGGGGCTCCAGCGGTTCTCCCCGCAAGTTCCGAAAAAAGGCGCAGCACCCGCTGTCGGAGGCGACACGGTGCGGGCCGTGGATTCGCGAGGGGCCGTGCCCGGACGTCCCGGGCGCAGCCTTATGAGCGGCTTATCGCAGCTGCCACAATGTGTGCATGGACAATGAGCTTCCGCTCGCAAGCGACAACCCGTTTGGCGACCCGCTCGCCGTCGGCGCACACGCCACACACACGCTTGCGGTGCCCGCGGTGCCCGCGACGGGCATACCGCGCAGCGGCGAGACGGCATTCGGCGAGCAGCGACCGAGCACCCTGCGCAGACTGCGCAAGCGGATCGGCAGCGGACTCGCGGGCGTGCTTGCCCTCTTGGCGAAGTTCGGCGTGGCCATCAAGGCGCTGTTGATCGCGCTTCCCAACCTCAAGCTGGTGGTGACTGCAGGCACCGCGCTTGTGTCGGTCGCCGCCTACAGCATCTTCTTCGGCTGGGAGTTCGCGGCGGGCTTCGTGGTGTTGCTCTTCATCCACGAGATGGGTCATGTGATCCAACTGCGACGCGAGGGGATCAAAGCAAGCGCGCCGATGTTCATCCCGTTCATGGGCGCCGCGATCTTCTCGCGCTCGCTCGGCGACAACGCGCTCGCCGAGGCACGCGTCGGTCTCGCCGGCCCGATCCTCGGCAGTCTCGGCGCCGCCGCGGTCGCCGCGGTCGGCGAGCTCACCGGCAGCTCGCTGCTGATCGCGCTTGCCTACTTCGGCTTCTTCATCAACCTGTTCAATCTGCTCCCGGTGATACCGCTCGATGGCGGTCGCGCAGCGGCGGCGATGACCCCGTGGATGTGGTTCCTCGGCTTCGGCGTACTGGTAGCGCTCGCCTTCCTGGACCCGGGGAACCCGATCCTGCTGATCATCGTTGTGTTCGCGGGATTTCAAACCTGGCATCGCTGGCAACAGCGCAAGACGCGCTCGATCGAGCAGGCCGCCTACTATCGCGTGGCGCCAAAGCACCGTTTGCTTGTGGGCGCCGTCTACGTAGGCCTGATCGCGCTGCTCGTGTTCGGGATGCACGAAACTCACATCCTCTCAAGCGGCGGGCACAGCTTCGGCTCGATCTGAGCGGGGAAACCGGTCCAGCGGCCCGCGTGGGCGCTCGATCCCAGGGGCGATCTCAGGCCCTAACGCCGCGCTTCCCTGATCCCGCGTTCCATGTCTCGCTTGGAGTCGCGCTCGCGCAGCGTTTGACGCTTGTCGTAGAGGTCCTTGCCCCGCGCCAGCGCGATCTCCACCTTCGCGTACGGGCCCTTGAAGTAGATGCGCGTGGGCACCAGCGTGAGACCGCGCTCTGACGCGCGCGCGGCGATCCGCTCGATCTCCGAGCGATGCAGCAGCAGCTTGCGCTGGCGCTCGGGATCGTGGTTCTCGCGCGAGGCGGGCTCATAGGGCGGGATGTGCACGGAGTGCAGCCACAGCTCGCCCTCGCGAATCGCCGCGTAGCCGTCCTTCAGTTGCGCGCCGGAGGCACGCAAGGCCTTGACCTCGGTGCCCTGCAGCACCGCGCCGCACTCGACGCGCTCGAGCAGCTCGTAGCGGTGGGAGGCGTAGCGATTGCTCGCCACGTCGCCCGCGCCGATCTTGCGCTTCTTGCCCTTTGTCTTGGCCATCGGTCGAGCCTAACGAGCCGGGGCGAGATCCACGCGCCCGGCCGGCGCGTCCACGCGCACGACTCGCACCTCGATCGGATCGCCCAGACGCAGGGTCGCACCGGAGCGCTGGCCTCGCATGATCGTGCTCTGCTCGTTGAGCTCCCACCAGTCGCTGCCCTCCTCGCTGCGCATCAGCCGCACCGGGAGCATCCCCTCATAGATGGGAGTGGGAGCCCCGCGGGCACGCCCACGCAAATCCTCATTCCTCCCCTCGCTGCTCTCCTCCACGCCGGGGCCGAACGCGACAAACGCGCCCGCGCCGGTCAGGCCCGTCACCTCCCCCACGAAGATCTGCTCGTAGCCACCGTCCAGCAGCGCCTGTTCGAGCAGAAAACAGGCGGCGATGTCGTCCCCCTTGTGCTCGAGCTTCGCCGCCTCGCGCTCGCGCTGCGAGGTCCATTCGCCGAGCTCCACCAGCTTCGCTCTCCCGGTGGTGCGCTCACCGGCTCCGATCGAGGACAGCAGCGCGCGGTGGCACACGAGGTCCGGGTAGCGACGGATCGGCGAAGTGAAGTGGCAGTAGCAGGAGGAGTGCAGGCCCGCATGGCCGACATTGCGCGGCGAATAGCAGGCCTGCTTGAGCGAGCGCAGCACCAGCGAGGACAGAGCGACGCGCCCGTGACCTGTGCGGCGCACATGCGCGTCCACGCGCCGGGAGATCTCACCGACGAGCTCCGCCGCCCGGGCCGGTGGCAGCGGGTCGGGAAGCGGCGGCGTGGACACACCCAACGAGGCGAGTTGCGCCACGAGCGTGCGCACGCGCTCAGGGTCGGGGCGCTCGTGGATGCGATACAAGCAGGGCGTCGAGGACTGCGCAAGCTGCCGCGCGACCGCTTCGTTGGCGGCGATCATCAGATGCTCGATCAGGCGGTGGGACTCGGTTTGCGCACGCGCCACGATCTCGGTCACGTTGCCGTGCTCGTCGAAGGAGAACTCCGGCTCCTCGGAGTCGACCACGAGCGCACCGCTCGCCTCGCGCGCCTTCTGCAGCTCCGCGGCGGCCGCGCGAGCGGCGGCAAGCGGCTCGCCCCATGGTTCCGATGCCGGCTCATCGCCCGCGAACACGCGGTCCACGTGCTCGTAGTCCAGGCGCATGTCCGAGCGGATCACCGAACGACAGAAGCTCGCGGAGAGAACCTCCGCGCCGCGCAACAGCATCTCGACGCTCACCGCCAGGCGCTCCGAGCCGGGCACCAGCGAACAGGCGTCGCTGGACAGTGCGTGCGGCAACATCGGCTCGACCTTCCCCGGCACGTACACGCTCGTGGAGCGCCTGCGGGCCTCCAGATCGATCTGTGAGCCCAGCGGCACGTGCGCGGCGACGTCGGCGATATGCACCCACACGCGCACCGTCGAGTGCTCGGTATCCGATTGCACGCGCTCGGCGGAGATCGCATCGTCGAAGTCGCGCGCAGTCGCCGGATCGACGGTAAATGTCGGCAGCTCGCGCAGGTCACGCCGCTCCCCAGCATCGACCTGCGCCTCGGCCTTCGACCACGCGCGTGCGCCCGCCTTGCGCGCCTCGCGCTCGACCGCCGAATCGAAACGACGCGCGTGCCCGGCCTCGCGCATCATCCGCTCGATCGCGTCGCTAGCGGTTTCGGTGCGCTCCTGCGGCGGCCACACCACACGTGCATTCGAGGACCCACGCCGGTGCGGCGCGGGAGTTTTGTCGCGTGCCGCGCTCGGCTTGGGGATTCGAGCGGCGGGCGCCTTCGCCGCCTTACGGGCGCCCCCGGTCTTACCGGTGCCCCCAGTCTTGCGGGCGCCCCCGGTCTTACCGCGCTTGCCGGCCCCTCCTCCGCGCGAGCCGCCGCGCGGCGGGCTCATTTGACCTTGGCGAGCAGCGTGTGCAGCGCGACTTCGAGCCCGTGTTCAGCGTTCACACCGCTGGGAACGCGCACTTCGGGGGCGATCCCCGCGCCCTCCTTCACGCCACCGCCGCCGAGGTTGCGCCCGTTGGGCGTGAAGTACTCGCCGACCGTGATCTTGATCGCCCCCCCGCCGGAGAGCGGCTCCAGCTCCTGAAAGACTCCCTTCCCGTAGGTGTGGGTGCCCACCACCGTGGCCCGCCGATGGTCCTGCAGGGCGGCGGTCACGATCTCAGAAGCCGACGCGGTGTCGCGGTCGACCAGCACCACCATCGGGATCGAAGTGGGAATCGCATCGCCCACGGCGGTGAGCACGATCGTGGGCTGCGCGCGCCCGCGCGTGGTCACGATCGTGCCGGAGGGAATGAAGATGCTCGCGATCAGGCGCGCTTCGCTCACGAGCCCGCCCCCGTTGGCGCGCAGATCGAACACGAGCCCACGCGCGCCCTGCTTCAAGAGCTTCTCGACCGCCGTGCGCACTTCGCCTGCGGAGCCTTCGCTGAACGTCGCCAGGTACACCCACCCGAGCTTCACGCCGTGCACGGTGCGCATCTGGGAGGCCACCACCGGCTCTGAGATCGTGGCGCGCGTGACCGTCACGCCGCGCGTGCGCGCGTGCGGCGGCTTGAGCGTGAGCCGCACGCTGGTGCCGGGCGAGCCCTTGATCAGCGCGGTGGAGACGCTCGCGGGAACCCCGTGCAGCGAGCGGCCGTTGACGGCGACGATCGTTTCGCCCACCTTCAACCCCGAGCGTTCGGCGGGCGAGGCATTGAACACCCTGATGACTTCAAGACCCTGGGTCTTGGGGTCGATCACCACGCCGATCCCCGCGAAGCTCGCGGGCTGGTCGAACGAGGTGAATTCCTTCGGGCTCAGATACGTCGAGTAGGGGTCGTGCAGGCTTGAGATCATTCCCGCGATCGAGGCATTGGAGAGGCTCGACTGCGACACCGGCCGGTAGTAGTCGTGGGCGACCCGTTCGATCGCTTCGTCAACCACCTGTGTTTCGTGGTCGGCCACAAACGCTTTGCTCGCGAATCCGGGCAGGTCTTTCGGGTGCCCGCCCAGCCACACGCCGAGCACCAGCAGCACGGGCAGCAGCAGCACCAGCACGACGATCAGGGGCGTCTGTTTGCGGGACTCCATCTCCCCCAGCCTATGTGCTGCGGCGGATTTCTACGCCGCTCAGACCCTCAGGAAGCGGCGCAGCGACAGACCCGAGCCGGCGGCGGACACCGCGATCGCGCAACCCATCAGCACCACCACCAACAGGCGGAAGTCGATCATGTCGGGCTGGGAGATCAGCTTCACGGTCGAGGCCAGCGGATCGATCAACGTGAGCTTGGCCACGAGCAGCAGCGCAATCGCGGCAATCCCTCCGAGCGCACCAAGGAACAGTCCCTCGATCACGAACGGCCAGCGAATGAACCAGTCGGTGGCGCCCACGAGCTTCATCACCTCGACCTCGCGCCGGCGCGAGAACAGCGACAGGCGGATCGTGTTGCTCACGAGCAGGATCGAGGACAGCACGAGCAGCGCGGCGAGCAGCGCCATTGTGATCTTCACGATTCGCGTGGCCGACAGGATCTCATCCGTTTGCGCCTGGCGGTCCTGCACGTCGGCGATAGCCGAGTCGGTGACCGTGCGCACGCTCGCCGGGCTCGACTGAGAGAGCTCTGCGCGGATCGCGTCGGCCTTCGCGGGATTCGACGGCGTGATGCGCAGGATTTCCGGCAGCGGGTTGTAGCCGATCAGCTGAAACGCCTGCGGATCGATCTTGCGCTCCTGTTCGTAGCCGGCCTGCTTGGAGACGACTTCCACATGACCGACATAGCGAGCGTGTTCGACCTCGTGGCGCACGCGCGCGACTTCCGCGGCGGTGGCGGTCGTGTTGAGATCCACATCCACGATCACTCGTCCGCGGATCGAGTTGGCAGCGCCGTTGGTCGCCTGCACGACCGGGATGAACACGCCGAGCACGAGCGTCGTCACGAGCACGCACGACAGCGCCGCGAACGAAGGGGCCGGGTTGCGCCGCATCGAGCGCACAGCCTCCTTCAGGAAGAACCCGAGTCTCATGGGGCCGGATACCTGCGCGAGGCTGCGTCCTCGGTCGCTCGCGTACTCAGTACGCCACGCTCCCTGTGTCCTTGCCTCGCTTGGTCTGCGGCCCCATGAGTGGCTGGTGGGAGACGCGGGTTGGCCTCCGCGGCGGTTTCGCGCTTCAGGCGCTCGGCCAGGTCGCCCGTGGTCTCATCCTGTGCGTAGAGACCGGTCGCCTCGTCGCGGATGATCCGTCCGCGTCGCAGCTCGATCACACGGCGGCGCATCTTGTCGACCATCTCGTTGTCGTGAGTCGCCACGATCACGGTGGTGCCGGCACGGTTGATGCGGTACAGCAGCTGCATGATCCCGATCGAGGTGTGCGGGTCGAGATTGCCGGTGGGCTCGTCCGCCAGGAGCAACGGCGGGTGTGAGGCAAAGGCGCGCGCCACCGCCACCCGCTGCTGCTCACCGCCAGAGAGCTGATGGGGATAGTTGTGAAGCTTGGTCGACAATCCGGTGAGGCGCAGGATGTCGGGCAGGTTGGTGCGGATCTGCTTGCGCGACGCGCCCGTCACCTGCAGCGCATAGGCGATGTTGTCGTACACGGTGCGGGTCGGCAGCAGCTTGAAGTCCTGGAACACCACGCCCACATTGCGCCTGTAGTAGGGGATGCGCTTGCGCTCGATCTCGGCGAGCTGGCGGCCGGCAACGCGGATCGTCCCCTCGGTGGGGTCGATCTCCTTGATGAGCAGACGCATGATCGTGGACTTCCCCGAGCCGGTCGCACCGACGAGGAACACGAACTCCTGGCGGTCGATCGCGAACGTGGCGCGCTCCAGACCCGTATCGCCGCTGTCATAGCGCTTGGTGACGCCACGAAACTCGACAACCGTGCTTTCGCCCGAGGCTTTCGCCGGAGGCAACGGTGCCGCGATGGGACCTGCGCTCTTCGGGACCTCTGGCGCCACCACTTGCGCGCGCGCGGGGCGTATGTGTCGCGCGAGTGCCCTGCGCGGGATCGTCCTCACAGGACGGGGAGCTCCATTCTCGTGGTCGGCCATGGCCGGGCACAGTAGCGTTGTGCGCCGCGCAAGGCCGCATTTTTCCCTGCATGCAACGGCTTTTGCACGATCTGGCCCGATCCGGCCCCCGCGGATCGGCCGGCTTGGCATAAGGTGAGGGCAATGGCGGAGATCCAAGCAAGCACCGTCGCGGCCAACGGCCTGCCCGTGTACACGGTGGGACTCCCCGGCACGCGCGCGCTGACCGTGCTGGTGGCGTTCGACGCCGGCGCGCGCACCGAGCGCGCGGAGGAGAACGGGATGGCGCACTTCCTCGAGCACCTCGTGTTCAAGGGCGGTGAGAAGTACTCCACCTACAAGGACGTCAACGAGACCGCCGAGCGCTTGGGGGGCATGCTGAACGCGTACACCAGCCACGACCTCGTCGCCTTCCACATAACAGTGCGCGCCGAGTCCGCCCCGCAGGCGATCGACCTGCTGAGCGATTTCGTGGGACGCCCCAAACTCGACGCGGACGAGCTGGACCGCGAGCGTGGCGTGGTGATCCAGGAGATCAACCGCGCGTATGACCAGCCATCGACCGTGGCTGAGTACCTGATCGACAAGGCCGCATTCGGCGACCACCCGCTCGGACGCACCGTGCTCGGCCCCGAGGAGAACCTGAGCGGTTTCACCCGCGAGGGGATCGTGGGCTTTCGCGAGCGCCGCTGGGCCGGGGTGCGCGGAGGGGCTTTCTTGGTAGGGAATTGCGTGGGCGTGCCCGAGCAGGACCAGCTGGGCGAGCTGTTCTCCCGCTTCCCCACCCTGCCCGCACCCGAACCGTACGTGCCGGCGCCGAAGTTCGCACCCCGCACGATGGTCGAGCAACGCGACACCAACCAATCGCACCTGCGCATGATCTATAGGCCGCAGGTGAGCGTGGCCGATGCGAAACAGCGTGCGGCGTTGTCGATCTACTCGACGCTGCTCGGCGGCTCGATGGGCTCGCGGCTGTTCGAGGAGATCCGCGAGAAGCGCGGGCTGTGCTACTCGGTGTACGCGATCGCACATGCGTTCGCCGACGTGCCGATCCTGCAGCTCGGCTCGGGGCTCGATTCGGAAAAGTGCGTGGAGGCCTACACGCGCATGCGCGAGATCGTCGACGAGTTGCGCGATGACGGGCCCACCGAGGAGGAGGTGCAGCGTGCGCGCGCCTACTCCGCCGGACGGCTGGTGCTGGCGTTTGAGAACACCAACGCGGTCGCGCGCTATGGGGCGAGCCAGAAGATCGTCTACGGCGAGGACATCGATCCCGACGCGGCGATTGCTGCGCTTGACGCGGTCACGTTCGATGAGGTGCGCGAGGTTGCCTCGAACGTCGCCGAGGAGCTGGCGGTGGCCTGCGTGGGGCCCCACGAGCAGGGCGACTTCTAGGGTCCACGCACGGTGGAGAGCACCTGCTCTCCGTGTGGGGTGAGCATCCAATAGTTGGCGTAGCCGGGACCGTGCGGCTTGCTGTTGGCGACCAGCCCGACGCGCGTGAGCCGTGCGAGCAGCTTGGACGCCTGGCCCTCGTCGGCGATGTCCGCGCCCTGGGCGATCTCGCGATTGCTGGAGCCAGGATGCTCGCCGATGAACAGCAGGCAGCGCACCGTGCGGTAGGTCAGGCGCATGTCCAGGCGCTCCAGAAGTCTCCCGCTTGCCCCCAACCGCGGGTGGCCGTTGCCGGAGGCTCGTACGCTCTCGCGCAGCGGCACCTCGGGCGCTTTGCGCGTCAGTTCCTCGCCGGCGGCACGGGGGCCGAGGTAGGGCAATGCGATCAACGCCATCAGCTGGCCGTGCAATTGGATCAGCGGCGCGGGGTCGTCGTCGGCCTCCCCGGCGACGCGCTGCTTATCGGTGACTCCTTGTTCGAGCAAACGTCCGTGGATGACCGAGAACGCCCCGCCGATGACGCCCTCGGCAGTCAGTAGCGGCTTCCCAGACGCCCCGCGCGCCCGCGGCGCATCGGTATCGAGTGCGGCGATCAGCTCGTCCAGCACCTGGGCGCGCCGCGCGAGCACGAGCCTACCGGCGCCCAGCGCCTCGATCACGCACACACGCGCCAGCTCTGGCTCCGCATCGAGCAAGGCGAGCAATGCCGCGAGCGCGTAGCGAACCTGCTCTCGCCACGAGCGCTGCGAGTCGTACGCCTCGACCATCGCGGCGCGCGCCTGAGCGACACCCCACTCGAAGGCTGCGAGGAAGCAATCCTCGCGCCCCTCGAACAGCTCGTAGAACGTGCGCCGCGAGACCCCGGCACGCGCGACGACAGGGGCCACAGCCGCGCCGATATAGCCCTGCTCGGCGGCGACCTCGACCATCGCGCTGAGAATGCGAGCCCGCTGGATGTTCTCGACCTCATCACGTAGGAGAGCACCGCTCCCGGTAAAGGACCGATCCAAAGCCGGCGACTTGTCGTTGCTCACGAACACCTCTCCCCTGAATGTGACTCTAGAGCGAACGCCACCCGCCGTGGGGATGGCGGCGGACCGCGCTCGGCCGATCTATTTCTTCTTCTTGTGCTTGCTTGTTTTCTTTGCCTTCGTCTTCTTGGTCTTCTTCTTGGGGCAACCGGTTGTTTTGATGGGCGTTGACTGTTTGAGGCTGACGCCGTTGGCTGCGACGAAGATGGTCGGCATGACCAGTTTGGTGGCGCACAGGTTCCCGTTCGCGGCGAGCGCCGAGTCGGGGCCCTGGGGGAGTTTTAGTTCGAACACGCCGATGGGAACATCGGGGATCGTCCTGAACGTGCTGCTCGTGATCCCGGCGGGACTGATGAACGTTTCGCCGTGCAGATAGACGGTGACGCCCTCGCCCGAGAGCGCGACGATCAGTTCGGGGAACTTCTGCCCGCCATGGGATACGAAGTACGCCGGCCCCTCCAGGTGGACAGGTAGGACCGGTGTCGTAGCAGTGGCGCTACCGATCCTCGAATCCGCCGGACAGGATGCCGGGTTCGCTTCGAACGTCGCCACGGGACACGCCTTCTGGAGCGTCGTCAGGCGCGACGGGAGCTGCTTTGGCAGGTCTACCTTGACCTTCCCGATGTTCGCCTGGCTCCCGAACGGTGCTTTGGGATAGGTGAGCTTGACGTTCAGGCTCGCACCGTTGGCGCGCGATGTTTTGCCGTTGGTGGAGACGCTGAAAATCGGTTTGAAGCCCAGCACCGCACAGTTGGTGACCTGGAACGGGACGTGCAGGATCGATACGGCGCCCTGGCTGCTGGTGAGGCTACCCCCGATTTCCTGCGGCGCGCAGTTGGTCGGGTTGAACGTGAAATCAGGCCGATCGACAGACACGTTTATGTGCTTGATCTGCAATGGGATACCGTCGATCAGCTGCGGAATCGCATACGGACCCGTGCTATCGCTCGTGATCGTCAACGCCGCGTTTTCCGGATTGACTTCGATCTTCGCCCGCACGATCACCTTCCCGAGATCGAACGGCCCGGCCTTCGCCGGATTCACGATCGACAAGCCATACGGCGCACCCTTGTAGGGACCGGTGATGAACACTTCCCCACCATTCACCGTGTACGGGTTCCCGCCGAGTCCTACGCTGACGGTCGTATGACCGATCAAGCTTTCAGGACCACACGTACCCGCGTTGCCTTCCGCTTCGCCACACAGCTTCACCGAGGAAAGCGTGCCAAGCAGACCCGATGGCATCTTCAGCTGGATCCCATCCAGGTTCTGATTGCCGTCTTCACGACTCATCGTCATCGTGAACGGCGTGAACGCACCGGCCTGAATGTTCAGGCTGCCCGTCGTCAGTTCCGGCTTGAATGGCAACGGGTCACTACAAGGCGTGTGGTTCGGACCGCTTGTGACCAAGAATTCCGAGGAGGAGTCCACCGCCGCGTTCCCGGACCACGGACCGATCGACGCGGTCGTCGTGTAGGGACCACACAACGCCGGGGTACCCAACGGAGCACGCGAGCCACCGAAGAAATGCAGCTTCAATTCTTCGAACGGCAGCTGCGGCGTGTTGTCGAACGTCGAAACCAGCTGGCCTGTGACCGGATCCGGGGTCACCTGCCCGGCGAGCTTGACGATCACACCCGCCACCGGGTCTTTCGCCACCAGGTACAGCGCGACAAGGCTCCCGAACGGGTTGGCGTCCTGCTGCGCCAAATAGGCAGCACCCACCAGCGGGTTCGGCAACAGTGGGGTACTGATTTCGACCGTCCCCACCTTCGAGGATTCCGGACATTCCTGTTCAGCCGGGCTTTCGAGACCGACCTCTCCCAGACTGCACGAGGAAAGCCCGTCGGCGCCCGCCGGGTTCAAGGCCACACCGGCAGGCAACGTGACCTGGGTGTTCCTCACCGTCGACTCCGCCAGTCCCGTCGGGTTCAAGTTCGCTTCCTGGGGGACATGCACACCGACCGTCAAACCCGTCGGGGTGCTCCCCTCCTGCCCGTCGGGGGCGACGCTGATCGACGGTTCGAAGTTCAACCGGTTACACCCATCCTGCCCCACCGGTTCGCCCGCGCTGTTCTGGAACGTGTAGTCCTTCGGCGCCGTGAACTGACCGATTTCAGTCCAGGGATCCGATTCGATCGTGCTGTGCATCGGACCCGTGCACGAGGTCGGCGTGATCAACAGCGGCTGCGGTTTTTCGCTGACCGGACACGACGGTTCGGGAGCAGGCTGATACAGCGGTTCGCCCTCGCCTTCTTCGCGGCCCTTTACTTCCTCAATACACGCGCCGCGCGAGTTGTCGTGCCGTGCATCGCCGGGCACTCCCCAGAACGTCACCATATTGCCGATGAAGCCGATTGCCTCCGTGATGTTCGGGACGGTTACAACGACGCCATAGTCTCCACCTGTGCGCACCGACGTATCGAGGATCACCGGCCCCACCGGGGTCTGGAAGCCAAATCTCGCCGGCTCGCCAACCGCGGGTTCCAGGCTGATCAAAGGCTGAGAGAACACATAGGAGACTCGCGCCGTTTCGTCAAAACCGGTGACGATCGGCGTCGCTACGCCCACAACAGTGTTATCAGGACAGTTAGGATAGGCCCCGTTCTCTCCACTGAGGATGAACTGCTTAAGACTGCACTTCGGTATGGGAGTCGGGTTGCCGATCAGGCCCGGCGGCAGGTTGAAGCGCAGGTCCTTTGCCATCGCCACCGGCTGCACTTCCGGCACCAGTTCACCCTGAAAGTTCGGTTGCACCGGCACCGCCTGACTGTTGAAGATCAGCGTCGTGGTCAGCTGAAATGGGTGGGAGCCCGCCTGGGTATCCAGCCCGCCACCCTCTTCTTCAGGGGTCAGTTCATACGTTTGCACTCCGTACCGGCCCGGCGAGCCGATGGCGAGCGTTTCGCTACGGGAGGCCTCGGCTACGCCGCCACCTGATACGCTCACCTCGCTCTGTCCAGTACCGGCCCCGGGTGCCACCTTCGCGGTAATCGCGAGAATCAACTGTTCGTACGGACGCACAGGCACCCCATATTGGCACGTGACCTTCTGTCCGGCGATCGCACACGGCGGAGCCAGATAGGGCGCAAGCGGATGCCCAGTGCCCTGGTTCGCCAGCTGCCGACCAAATTCCGTGCCTCCACCTTCCACAAAAGCGACCGTAGGTGTCACACCGGCCGGCAGCGTGTCTTCCACCGTGACGAAGTTCTTGTGTTCGTTGGAGGTGATCACTTCCAGAGCGTTCCCGATCGCGGTACCACTGGTCGATTCGTCCCCGAGGTTGGCCGCGATCACCTCGATCCTCGCTTCCGTGCCGGTCTTACTGGCGGGCGCGGAGACGCTCGTCAGATGCCACCACGGCTCCGCCGCGAACGCCACACCGCTTCCACCCAGCACAGACAGCAACAACGTCATGACAACGGCGAGCAACCCACCTCGCTTGATTGAGTTCACGATGATCACCGGTTGCCCTTCCTAGTCGTCTTGGCCTTACCAGACTTCTTGGCCCCATAGCTCTTCCTCGCCTGCCGTTCGCAGACCGCCTTCTTCTTCCTCCCCTTCTTCTTGCGACACACTCGCAATGCCCGAGCCAGCTTCTGCGTTCGCGTCAACGACTTCGACACGACGACTCCAGAGGAGGCAGCCGCCACATTGCCCACCCCGCTGAACGTCGCGCTCGGCGTCGCACCAAAGATCGTCGGTTGCGGGGACGGCGCGGCCTTGCACGAATCGCCACTGGTGCATTCAGGCGGGGAGACCGGTTCCGCACGGCACGGCGCCGCTGACGTGCACACATGCGCGTCATACACGTCATACGCATTGTCGTAATCTCCAGAGACGAGTTTGCTGGAGGTGACGAAGAAAACGTCATCGCCGCTTTCGCTAGAGTCCATAAACCCCGATTCCGCCGAGGACTGTCCCGATGAGATCAGGCCGACGCAGCCGGCCTCGGACGGCGCGTAGACGGTCGAGCCGGAGGAGGTCGCTTCGGTGCAGCTGCCTACCCCTGACGGCTCGTACTGATACACATCCTCCAGCCCGTTGGTGTCCTGCGGTACCAGCGCATCCGGACTGTTGAAGAACAACCGCCCGCTGTCCATCACATATCGAGGCTGGTAGGACGCCCGATTGGACAGGTTGCTCCAGGCAACCAGGCTCCCTGCCAGCCAGTGGTCGCTGCCGCCGTGAAGTCCGCAATGGCCGCACCACGCTTCTTCACTGTCCACCAGCAAAGACCCCTGATCCAACACACCCACAGGACGCGCCCCCGTCGGGTTGCACGAGGCACACGCAAGCCGGTTCGAAGCGGCATCGTATAGGAAGACCTCCTCATCGCGCTGACCACTGACCGCATCGCGGTTGTCATAGCCCGTGAGCGGGCTGTTGGACATGAACGCCATGTAGCGTCCGCTCGGCGAGACCTCCGAGTCCACCTGCCACGGGGAGATCGTTGTCCCTCCTTCGCTTCCCCACGTGTGTTCGTCTTCCTCGGAGAGGCTTGCGATATATGTGGTGACCCACCCACCCGAGCCGTCGTGCAGCATATAGAGGTTATCCGCTCCACTCACAGCACCACTCGCCAGCACCCCGGTCGCGACAAAATAGACATACGAGCCGTCCTGGCTTGTCCCTATCACCGCGTTCTGAACTCCCGCGCTGGGTTCGGCGCTGCCGTGGCCGGCCGTGAGATCGGTCTGCGTGTCGGTCGCGGTATCGAAGACATGCAGGTCGCCGTTGCTTCCCTTTTCGGTTTCCACATAGAAAATCTTCGATCCGTCGCTGCTCATCGCTTCAAAGCGCGCATTCGGACCCCCAACCTTGAACGTCTGCTTGTTGACCATGTCGCGCACATACAGGCTCACTTTGTCACCTTCCGGCGGGGTCAGGCCGCCGTACTTCCACACGACCCAACGGCCATCGCTCGAGATGGGAGCACGCCCGGTCATCTCCCAAGCGAAGCTGCTCATGGCGTTGGCCGCGGTCGCTCCCGGACTCGTGGTCCCGTTCGGCAGGACATTCACCAATTGCAGCCGTCCGTCATACCACTCGTACACGTTCAAGTTAGCGCAGCCTTTACTACACGACGACACTTCGCTGACGGCTTCGGGCGTAAGCGCCTTCCACGTGCCGAGGACCACATGGCTGAGATCGGGGGTGGCGGTGTAGTACACCATTTCTTCGTCGCCGAACTTCAGGCCCACCGGCACGTCAGCTTCGCTCTCGAGCGGCTGGAAATCACCGGTCGCGCTGTCGCGCAGATATAGTGTTCGTTCCGTTGCTTCCGCCGACTGCGGCGGCGTCCCGCGAGGACCCGGTTCCATGAGACCCTGCGACAGGTTCGGCGAGAACAGCCTCCAATTTTCGATGGCGCTGAGTAGGTCTTCCTTGGCAGTTTCGCCTTCCGGCGGGAGGCCTCCGCGCCCGGCTATATCCTGCGTGCGCCACCCATCGGCCGTACGAGTTGAGAGGATCTGCGCCCCCCAGATATGACCCACCGTGTTTTCTCCGATCGGCTCGCGCACCTTGTAGGTGAGCGCATTCCCATCGATCGCAGCCTGTGTCAACGACTCTTCATGGAGTCCCCCGCCCGGCGGTCCGATCGAGGCCGCTTGTTTGTCCGGTGGCGAGACCAGTTCCCAGGCACGCCCGTCGGGCAGATTTCGCTCTTCGCCTGCCGGCTGTGTGGTGAAGCTGTGGACGATTTCGACGGTACCCACTTCGCTTTCGGTCACAAGCCGGTAGTTGTACGTCGTGTGCCCCTGCAGTTCCTGGATGTGGTAGCTGACCGTCACGTAGCCCATGCCTTCACCGACGTTGCCACTGAATACGTGTTCGTAGGAGCTGCCCGTGCCGTATTCCAAGCGGTAGGTGGTATTCGCACCCTGCGGGTCGATACTCGCGCTCAGCGTCGCGCTCGTCCCCGCGACATTGCTCGCCCACGGACCTTCGACCAGAGCCGCCGGAATCTCCTGGAAGCTCTGATCGGGAGCAGTCGCCGCCCGGTTGGACGAGTCGACGGCCACCACACGCCAGTGATAGGTCACGCCCGGCAGGAGCGTCTTGGCCGGCAGATGGATTGTCACCTGTTCTTCGCCGAAGCTCGAACCGATCGATTGCGGTTTGGTGCTTGTCGCGCTCGCATACCCGTTTTCCTTGAAACTCTTGTCATCGACGTATTCGAAGTGAGCGGTCGTCGCATTGCCCTCGGGGTTGACGACGGCTTCAAGCGTCGCGGCGCCGCGCAGTTCTGCTGTAGCGCGCTCGCTTTCCGGCGCGATCACCGGACCAGGCGCAGACGGGGTCAGCACAAATATGCTCGCGTACGTCGAGGTGTACAGCTCATCCAGGGATTCCGAGAACACGATCCCTCTCGCTTCGCCGGCGGTTTTGGAGCCAAAGCTGGAAAGCTGGACGCCAGACGGGTCGTACTCGGCGATGTGAAACCCACCGGTACCGTCGGCGACGAACAGTTCGCCGGCTTTATCAACGGTGATCGCTTCGATCGAGGTGCTGCCCGCGTCGAACTGCGTCGCCTTTTCGATCCCGCCCGGTTCAAACTCTCGCACACCGGCCACTCCTTCATCGGCGAGGAACATGTCGCCCGCCGAGTCGACGGTCAGCGCTGTCACCTTGCCGGTGCTTGACAATCCCGTGAGCGATACGTTTTCCCTCCACGCACCAGAGGGTTCGAACACCTGGACACGCGCCTTGTCGCCGACATACACGGCGCCACCAGGACCCACCGCGATATAGCTGTCTTTATACGCCCATTCGAATTCGCCGTCGTCGGTGCCTTCGGAGCCTCTTGTGCACGCTTCGCCGGCGATGCACACGTCCTTTTCCGCTTCCGTGGCAGCGGGCGTGTTGTCCTTCGCTTCGTTGACATGCCCGCCGAACATCAGCAGGAATTTCCCTGAAGGATCGAACTTCTGGACGCGGTGATTACTAAAATCCACTACATACACGTCTTTATAAGAGAAGCTCAAGGGATCATTGTCGACCGCCACGCCCTCAGCGCCACCCGTGCCCGTAAACTGGCCCGCGCCCGAGCCTTCATTGCCTCCAAGGCACCCAGTCGCGACCGTGCACGTCTGAAGTTCTACCGCGGGATGTTCTTCGTTGACACGCCAACCCCACGCGAACAAGAAGCTCCCAGACCCATCGAACTTCGAAACACGCCCGCCCCCGAACTCACCGACGTACACATCGCCCGTTTCCTGATCGAGCCCCACGCCAAATGCACCATTCAACTGCCCGGCTTCACGGCCTTCGGCACCGAACTGCGTCGCGCCGGCGGCCGCCGGAACCACACCCATTGCAAGCACACAAAGGAGCCCGCAGAGTGAAGCCAGGGTCGTCGAGGCCATCCCGCGGGCTGCCCTCGACCGGAACGCCCTACGCTCGTGCCGTACGTCGACCGCGATCCCCATCCCTTCGACAGGCTTGAACAGACTTCTCATCAGGACGTTCCCCTCCTCTGTGCTGCGACTGTGGACCCGCGCCGGCCTAGACCCTCTCCCACCGGCTGCCGTAGAGAACCTTACCCGATGACGACTCTAGTTGTCAATGGCAAATGTAGACGTGAGCCATGGGTACGCCGCCTACGCCGCCACGTCACGCCGCACCGCGCCGTTGCCAGCTGTTGCGCGGCTAAATCTCGAGGAGACGCGACTGTTCAGGTCAGCCGAGCGCGACCATGCGGTCGATCGGCACCCGTGCCCGCTCGGCGATCTCGGGCACCACGCGCACCTCGAACTTCATGTCGCGCAAGGCATCGCGCAGCTTCTCCAGCGTGATCATCTTCATGTAGACACAGGAGGCCTCGGCGTTGGCCGGAATGAACTTCACGTTGGGGGCCGCCATTTCGAGCGGATAGAGCATCCCGGTCTCGGTGGCGACGACCGCCTCGCGCTGGGGTTCGGAGTTCCCGAACGATCCCTCGACACCGCCGGCCGCGACCTTCTCGAGGTCGTCGGCGTAGCGCAGCATTCCGCCCGTGGAGAGCATGTGCACGCCCTCGGCAGAGACGTCTCCAGCCGCGACGTACTCCATGATCGAGGTCGTACAACCACACTCAGGGTGGATCAGGAAATCGGCATCTGGATGCGCGGCGCGAGTTGCGTCGATGTCAGACGGGCGGATGCCGGCGTGCACGTGGCACTCACCGTCCCACACGTGCATGCGCCGACCAAGCTCCTTCTCGACGTAGGCGCCGAGCCACATGTCCGGCCCGAACAGGATCTCGGTGTCGGGACCACGGGTCTCGTAAATGTGGCGCACTACATCAACCGCGTTGGCCGACGTGCAGCAGTAGTCGGTCAGCGCCTTGACCTCCGCGGTGGTATTCACATACATGACCACCACACCCTCCGGATATGAAGCCCTCCACTCCGCCAGCTGCTCGGCGTCAATCGAGGCCGCCAGCGAGCAGCCTGCATCCAGGTCGGGGATCAGGACAGTCTTCTCCGGACACAGGATCGAGGCGGTCTCGGCCATGAAGTGCACGCCGCAGAACACGATCGTCTCGGCGTCGGAGGCCGCCGCCTGGCGCGAGAGCCCGAGCGAGTCGCCCACGTAGTCGGCGACGTCCTGCACCTCTGGCACCTGATAATTGTGCGCGAGGATAGTGGCGTTGCGCTCGGCTGCCAGCGCGCGCACCTCGGCGTGCAGCTCAGCGACCTCGTCCGCCGTCAGCTCGGGGAGCGGTCCCTGGGTAGGGATCATCGGCAACGTCTTCATCTTGTCACCTCCAGGATCAGGGACAGGTCGAGGGCCGGTGCGGAGTGTGTGAGCGCGCCTACCGATATGAAGTCTACCCCGGTGAGCGCGCACTCCCGGACGTTCTCGAGCGTCACGTTGCCGCTCGCCTCGAGCTTCGCGCGACCGCCCACTTGGGCGACAGCGGCCGACAGCTCAGCGACGCTCATGTTGTCGAGCAGCAGACGCGGTGCGCCCGCGGCGAGCGCCTCCTCGATCTCAGCAGGATTGCGCACCTCGACCTCCAGCGTGCTCGCCAGCTCCGGCGCCGACTCGCGCACACGGCCCACGGCCTGTGCGATCCCGCCGGCGGCGGCGATGTGGTTCTCCTTGACGAGGATCGCGTCATACAGACCGACGCGATGATTCGATGCGCCACCGGCCGCAACCGCCGCCTTCTCCAGCTTTCTGAGTCCCGGAGTCGTCTTGCGCGTGTCGAGCACAACTGTCCCGGTCCCCTCGACCTCGCGCACGAAGCGAGCCGCGAGCGTCGCGATACCCGACAAGCGCCCGAGGAAGTTCAGCGCGGTGCGCTCGCCCGTCAGCAGCGCACGGGCTGAGCCTTCGATCGAGAGCACCGGTCCGCCCCGCTCGCGCCAGTTGCCCTCCTGCGCAAGCCGCTCGAAGCGCACGTCGGGATCGAGCAGCTCGAAGCAGGCTTCGGCCGCGTCCAGCCCAAAGATCGCGCCGGGTGCCTTCTGCGCGATCAACGCTTGCGCATGCGCGTCGGGCGCGATGGTCGCGCTGGTCGTGACGTCGCCATCGCCCACGTCCTCGCGCAGGGCACGCCTAACAAGCTCGGTCAGCTCGTCCTCGCTCACGATCCGACGGAGGCCGACTTCAGCAGGTAAGCACGCACGAACCCATCCAAATCCCCGTCGAGCACGCGCTGCACGTCGCCCATCTCATGGTCGGTGCGGTGGTCCTTGGCCATCGAGTAGGGATGCAGCACGTACGAGCGGATCTGCGAGCCGAAGTTGACGTCCTGGGCCTCCCCCTTCTCGCGTGCGATCTCTTCCTGGCGTTCGCGCTCCTGCTTCTCCACGAGCTTTGAGCGCAGCATCGCCATCGCTGTGGCGCGGTTTGAGGTTTGCGAGCGCTCGTTCTGGCACTGCACCACGATCCCTGACGGACGGTGGGTGATGCGCACGGCCGAGTCGGTCTTGTTGACGTGCTGCCCACCGGCGCCCGAGGCACGATAGGTGTCCACCTGCAGGTCGTCCTCGTCGATCTCGACCTCGCCTGTGTCCTCCACGACCGGCGCCACCTCCACGCCCGCGAAGCTCGTCTGGCGACGGTGGGCGGAGTCGAACGGCGAGAGACGCACGAGCCGGTGCACGCCTCGCTCGGCGCCGAACAGGCCGTAGGCGTTTTCCCCTGAGACCTTGAACGTGGCCGACTTGATGCCGGCTTCCTCGCCCGCGCTCACCTCCAGCAGCTCGACGTTGAAGCCGCGCCGCTCAGCCCAGCGCATCATCATGCGCAACACCATCTCAGCCCAGTCCTGCGCGTCGGTGCCGCCCGCGCCCGCGTTCACGCTCACGAGCGCGTCGCCCGCGTCGTAGGAGCCCGAGAACAAACGCTGCTCCTCGAGCTCCGCCAAGCGCTCCTCGACCGAGGCGAGGTGCTCCTGGACCTCCTGCTCGAGCGCGGGCTCCTCCTCGGCCATCTCCACCAGACCGTCGAGGTCGTCCACGTCGGACTGCAACGCCGTGAACGTCTGCAGGCGCTTGCTCGCACTTGCGTGCTCGGAGGAGACCTTGGCGGCGGCCTGCGCGTCATCCCAGAAGCCCGGCGCCTGCATCTGCGCTTCGAGCGCCGCGATGCGCTCGTTCAGGTGAGCTGGGTCAAAGATAGTCCGCAAGCAGGGTCAGCTGCTCACGGATGGCCGCAAGGCGTTGCGGCGTCGACTCGCTTGGAGGGGCGGTTGCCATCGGCGCCAACGCTATCAACAGCAGCGGCCTTGCAAGACGCTCGGACTGGTGTACGCTGTCGTCATAGCTGTCATCCGTAACGCTGCCAGCCTCCACGAGGCTCCTCGACGCTTCATCGTGCACAACACGCACGAGCAGATTCAGCTTGCTGCCGTGCGTGTGGTCGCCGCCAGGGGCTACCACCAGACCAGCGTTCGCGACATCTGTGCCGAGGCCCACATCTCGGCGCGCTCTTTCCACGAGCACTTCGCGAGCAAGGAAGAAGCTGTTTTCTCAGGGATCGAAGCCGGCGTGGACAGCGTGATGGGCTTCGGCCAGGAAATCTACAAGAGCTCGACCAACTGGCCCGACGCGGTCTGGGACGGCATGCACGCGTATGCCGAATGGATCGTGAACGAGCCCGCGTTCGCCCGCACGGGGATCGTAGAGCTGCTCTCGATCGGGCCCTCCGCGCGCGAGCTGGCGCAGTCGCTGATGGACGCTTTCTCGATCTTCCTGCAACCCGGCTATGACCTGCTCGATCCAGCGGCCGCTGGCAGCCTCGACCAGCCGGTCACCCAACGCTTCTTCGAACAGCTCTACCTGCAGATCACGCAGCATTCGGCGGAGTCGGTCCCGACGATCCTCCCCGATCTGATCCGCACGGTGCTGATCCCGTTCATGGGCCCCCGCGCAACCGAGGAGTTCATCGTCGAGCGTCAAAGCGCTCAGCTTGTAGGACGGTCGTAGACCAAGCGAGACAAGGATGCAGCGAGCGCAGTGTGCTTCGCACATAAGTGAGCGAAGACGCAGTATCGCGCAGCGTCTACGGCCGTCCTATGCTCCGTGGCACTTCTTGAACTTCTTGCCTGACCCACACCAGCACGGGTCGTTGCGCCCGACTTCGTGCTCGGTATCGGTGACACGTTGCTCGACCACCGGTAGCGCTTCTTCCGGTTCGCCTTCGCCCTCGTAGGCCGCGCCGTTCGGTCCAGCCGCCGCGGCTGCTGCCGCCAATGCGCCAGCGCCCATTGCGCTCGAGCCACCGGAGTAGGAAACACGACCGGCGCGTGTGGAGCTGCCCGAGGCCGCGAACGCGGGAGCCGGAGGCCCACCCTGTCCGTCGCCGTTTTGTCCGTCGACGCTCACCTGCACGTTGAAGATCATGCGCGTGAAGTCCACCCACACGCTGTTCATGAGGTCTCCAAACAGCTCGAACGCCTCGTTCTTGTAGGCGACGAGCGGATCGATCTGGGCGAATCCGCGCAGGTGGATGCCCTCGCGCAGGTAGTCCATGTCGTACAGGTGCTCACGCCAGCGTTCGTCGATGATCTGCAGGATCAAGAAGCGCTCGAGCGCGCCCATCAGCTCCCTGCCGAGCTCCTGCTCGCGCTCGTTGTAATGCTCGAGTGCCATCTCGCTGACGCGCTCGTTGAGGTAGCCGGTGTCAACCGTCTCGGGATCCAGCTCATCATCGCCCAGCTCGACCGGGAAGAACTGCCCGAGCGCGGTGAACAGTCCGTCGAGATCCCAGTCCTCCATGTAGTCGCCCGGTGTGTACTGGTCGATCGTGCGCTCGATCGTGCCCTCGACCTGCTGACGTGCCTCCTCGCCCATTTCCTTGCCTTCGAGCACCTCGTCACGATAGGTGTAGATGATGCGCCGCTGCTCGTTCATCACATCGTCGTATTCGAGCACGCGCTTTCTGATCAAGAAGTTCTGTTCCTCGACCTTCTTCTGGGCCTTCTCGATCTGCTTGGAGAGCATCCCCGCCTCGATCGGCTCCTCGTTGCCTTCCTCGTCCACACCCCCCAGTCGATCAAGGATCTTGTAGATGCGATCGCCCGCGAACAGGCGCACGAGGTCGTCCTCTGCAGAGAGGAAGAAGCGGCTCTCCCCGGGGTCGCCCTGCCGACCCGCGCGTCCACGCAGCTGGTTGTCGATGCGTCGTGACTCGTGACGCTCGGTGCCGCAGATGAACAATCCTCCCGCCGCCATCACGCGTTCGCGGTTTGCCTCCACACGCGCCTCGACCTCAGGCAGCATGTCCTTCATCCGCTGCTCGTAAGCGGGGTTCTCAGCGTCGAGATCGCCCTTTGCCAGCTCCAATCGCACCAAGTGCTCGGGATTGCCGCCAAGCTTGATGTCCACACCGCGACCGGCCATGTTCGTCGCGATCGTCACGGCACCGGGCTGGCCAGCCTCGGCGACGATCTCGGCCTCACGAGCGGCGTGCTCGGGCTTTGCGTTCAAGACGGTGTGGATGATCCCGCGCTTCTTCAGGTGCTCCCCCAGCAGCTCTGAGACCTCGACGGAGATCGTGCCGACGAGCACCGGCTGGCCATTCTCGTTGCGAGCGGCGATCTCTTTGACGACCGCCTCCCACTTGCCCTCCTTGGTCTTGTAGACCTGATCGTTGCGATCGTCGCGGACCATAGGCATGTTCGTCGGGATCTGCACTACCGGCAGCTCATAGATCTTCATGAACTCGGTCGCCTCGGTCAGCGCCGTGCCGGTCATCCCCGAGAGCTTGTCGTACAGGCGGAAGTAGTTCTGGTAGGTGATCGTGGCGAGCGTCTGGTTCTCCTCCTGCACGCGCACGCCCTCCTTTGCCTCGACCGCCTGGTGCAGACCTTCAGACCAGCGCCGCCCGTCGAGGATGCGTCCGGTGAACTCGTCGATGATCTTCACCTCGCCGTCGATCACCGCGTAGTCGACGTCGCGCCTGTACAGAGACTCGGCGCGCAGAGCCTGGATCAGGTGGTTGACGAGATGGCCGTTCTCGGCCTTGTAGAGATGGTCGATGCCGAGGAAGCGCTCGGCCTTTGTGACGCCCTGCTCGGTGATCGCCACCGTCTTCTGCTTCTCGTCGAACTCGTAGTCGAAATCCGCCACGAAACCCTTCTTGGTGCGCGGGTCCATGCCTTCGGGGGTCTGCCCGGCTGCCAGGCGGGGCGCGAGGCGAGCGAACTTCACGTACAGGTCGGCCGCCTGTTCGGGCGCCCCCGAGATGATCAGCGGGGTGCGTGCCTCGTCGATCAGGATGTTGTCGACCTCGTCCACGACCGCGAACGGGTGGCCGCGCTGGACCTTTTCGGCGAGATCCTTGGCCATGTTGTCGCGCAGGTAGTCGAAGCCGAACTCCGAGTTGGTGCCATACACGACGTCGCAGGCGTACGCCAACTGCTTCTCGTCGTAGGCCTGCTGGTTCTGCAGCACTCCCACACTCACGCCAAGCGCCGTGTAGAGCGGGCTCATCCACTCCGCGTCGCGTCGCGCCAGGTAGTCGTTGACCGTGACCAAGTGCACGCCCTTGCGTTCCGGCGGCGCCGGCTCCGAGCCATTCTCACGAGGCTCTGGGTCGGGGCCATCTTCGCGAGGCGCCAGCGAGTTGAGCACGACCGCTAGCGTCGCCGTCAGCGTCTTGCCCTCGCCGGTCTTCATCTCGGCGATACATCCCTCGTGCAGAGCCATCGCACCGATCAACTGCACGTCGAAGTGACGCATGCCCATCACACGCTTGCCCGTCTCGCGCACGACCGCAAAGCACTCCGGCAGCAGCTCGTCCAGCGACTCGCCCTCGCCGGCGCGCTCGCGAAGGGCGTTCATGCGTTCGCGCAGCTCGTCCTGGGTCTCCAGTTCGAGCTCGGGCTCAAACGCACCGATCAGCGCAACGCGCTTCTCGTATTGCTTGAACTTCTTTCCCTCGCCGATGTTCAGCGCACGATCGAGAATCGACATGCGTTCAGGGTACCGACTACACGGCGACGGTTGCCCGTCAGGCTTCGGCCGCCGGGAAAGTGGTTCGAGACGGCGGTGGCGGGCCGACGTGGGCCTCGCGACGGTGGCGGCGCTTGTCGCGGTGACGCTTGACCTGACGCGCCAGCTCGTCGACCACGAGGTTCAGCGAATGCAGCATCTGCGGCGAGGAGTCGCGCGCCCTCAGCGTGATGCCCTTCAGATAGAGCGTCGCCTCAGCCACATCGCTGTTGGCGACACGCGGGTTTGGCTCCCTGAAGATCTCGAACTCCAAGCGCGCGAACTGAGAGACCTGGCGGGAAACCTTCTCCAGCCGGCGCTCCAGATGCTCGCGCATGTCGTCGGTGACCGGGACATTGCGGCCCTTGATGTCTATCTGCATCAGGGACTCCCTTCACTCGGAGGCGATGTACATCCATCGTACCCCTCTCGGGAGCGACTATGTGGCAGCTTTGCACGGATGTTCGAGCGGGCACAATCCACCCGTCAAGGGACTGCTCTCGGCGGCCTGCTTTAGCGGGCCCCCGGCTTATCTGGAGCGCAGGCTCTCCAAGATCCCCGCATGCCCGGCAATCGCACCGATCAGGATCGCGCCCGAGGCGACCTCGGTTCCCGGAAGCAAGATGCTGTCGCGCAGCTGCGCGCCCTCGCCGACACAGGCGCCGTCACCGAGGACCAGCGGACCAGTCAGGCGGACGTTCTCTCCCAGCTCGACGTCATGGCCGATCCAGACAGAACCCTCGATCTCGGCGCTCCGCGGCACGACGCTCTCCCCCGCCACGATCAGACCTGGGGCAACCTCGCGGCCCTCGACCTGCAGGCGCAGCTCGCCACGCAGTGCGTCGAAGGTGCCCTGGCGTAGCTCGGTGAGCGAGCCGACGTCGTTCCAGTACTCACGCACCTCGTGGATGTGGAACGGGATGTCGTTCTCCAGCAGCGCGGGAAACACGTCCTGGGCCCAGTCCACGAACGGGCGCTCGGGAAAATAGTCGAAGATCTCCGGCTCGAAGATGTAGATGCCACAGTTGCCGAGATCCGACAGCGCTTCCTCGGGGCTCGGCTTCTCCTGAAAGCCCGTGATGCGCCCCTCACGATCATGCAGCACCACCCCGTACTCGCGTGTGTCTGACACCTTCTTGACCGCCAGCGTCGCCACCCCACCCGACTCGCGGTGGCGGGCGGCAAACGCACTCAGGTCGATGTCGGTGAGCGCGTCCCCGGAGATCACCAGAAACGGATCGCTGTCGAAGAACTCGGCGCAGCCGCGCACCCCGCCGGCTGTGCCGAGCAGCTCCGGCTCGAGGCGATAGGTCAAGCGCGCGCCGAAATACTGCTCGATCGACTTGGGGAAGTAGTGCAGGTTCGCGATCACATCCTCGAAACCGTGGTGTTCGAGTAGATCGAGGATGTGCGCCATCACCGGACGATCGAGCACCGGCACCATCGGCTTGGTGATCTCGTTCGTGAGTGGGCGCAGGCGGGTTCCAAGACCCGCAGCAAGGACCATCGCTCTCATGGAAAGCGCAACCTATAGGAAACAGCGGAAATCCGAGAGCCCCGTAGGGTGCCGTAGACCATGCTGGCCGATTGGAGATCCCATCGATCTCCAATCGGTAAGGACGCACCGACCGCAGTGTGCTACGCACACAAGGGAGGGAGGACGCAGTATCGCGCCGCGTCTACGGCACCCTACGCGCCGTGTTCCCATGAGCTGCGGTAAACGCGCTGATCTTCGCGCAGCTCGTCGATCTGCACACCGAGGGATTCGAGCTTCAGGCGTGCCACCTCCTCGTCGATCCGATCGGGAACGGGCAACACCCCAACCGGTAGGCTGCCGGCGCGCTTGACCAGGTACTCGACGCACAAAGCCTGACCCGCAAAGGACATGTCCATCACCGACGCTGGATGCCCCTGTCCCGCCGCAAGGTTGACGACCCGGCCCTGGGCGAGCAGGTTCAGACGTCGGCCGTCTGAGAGTGTGTGCTCCTCGACCAACGGCAACGCCTCGCGGCGGCCGCCCACCGCCAGCGCGCGCAGGTCCTCCAGCTTGATCTCCACGTCGAAATGTCCGGCGTTGGCGAGCACCGCGCCATCCTTCATGCGCTCGAAATGCTCACGCCGCAGCACGTCGCGACCTCCGGTGACGGTCACGAACACATCACCGCGCTCGGCCGCCGCGAGAGCGCCCATCACCTCATAGCCCTCCATGCGAGCCTCCAGTGCACGCAGCGGATCGACCTCGCACACGATCACCGACGCACCGGCGCCGCGAGCACGCAACGCCACCCCACGCCCCGTCCAGCCGTAGCCGAGCACCACGATCGTGCGCCCGGCAAGCAGCAGATTCGTGACACGCAGGATTCCATCGATCGTCGACTGACCGGTGCCGAAACGGTCGTTGAAGGCGCGCTCTGTGCGTGACTCGTTGACCGCCAGCACAGGACACGCGAGTGTGCTCTGCTCGGCGAGCGCCCTGACCCGCAAGAGGCCGGCTGTGGTCTCCTCGGTGCCACCGAGCATCTCGGCGGCATGACTTGGGGCATCCTCGTGGATCGCGGCGATCAGATCGGCCCCGTCATCGATCGTCACCTGGGGAGCGCTCTGCGCAAGCCTCTGCACATGCTCGGCATACCGATCGGCGCTTTCACCACGCACCGCGAGCACGGTCACATCATGACGCTCGGTGAGCGCCATCGCAACGTCGTCCTGGGTGGAGAGCGGATTGGCGGCGCACAACCCCACGTGCGCGCCACCGGCGAGCAGCGCGCGTACGAGGTTGGCAGTCTCGGCGGTGACGTGCAGGCACGCCGCCACGCTCACCCCGTCGAGTGGTCGCTCGCGCGCAAAGCGCTCGCGCACCTGCGCCAACACCGGCATCTGAGAATCGGCCCAGTCGATGCGGGCCTGACCGCTGTCAGCCTCGGCGTTGCCCACGGTCACGACTCCACTCGACCGTGAGCTCTCGGCTAATAACGATAGTGGTCGGACTTGTAGGGACCGCCCACGGGAACGCCGATATAGGCCGCCTGCTCCTCGCTGAGCTTTGTCAATTTCACGCCGAGCGCGTCCAGGTGCAGGCGCGCAACCTTCTCGTCAAGGTGCTTGGGCAGCACGTACACGCGCTTCTCGTACTCGTCGTTCTTTGAGAACAGCTCGATCTGGGCGATTGTCTGGTTGGTGAACGAGTTGCTCATCACGAAGCTCGGATGGCCGGTCGCGTTGCCGAGGTTCAGCAGCCGTCCCTCGGAGAGCATGATGATCGCGTGACCGTCTGAGAAGACCCACTCGTCAACCTGCGGCTTGATGTTGATGCGCTGGATTCCCGGAGTCTTGGTGAGACCGGCGATGTCGATCTCGTTGTCGAAGTGGCCGATGTTACCGACGATCGCCTGGTGCTTCATGCGCGCCATGTGCTCGGCGGTGATGATGTCCTTGTTGCCAGTCGTCGTGACGAAGATGTCGCCCGTCTCGACGACATCCTCGAGCGTGTTGACCTCATAGCCCTGCATCGCAGCCTGCAGCGCGCAGATCGGGTCGATCTCGGTGATCACCACGCGCGCGCCCTGGCCACGCAGCGATTCGGCACAGCCCTTGCCGACGTCGCCGAAGCCGCACACGACCGCGACCTTGCCCCCGATCATCACGTCGGTGGCGCGGTTGATGCCGTCGATCAGCGAGTGGCGGCAACCGTAGAGGTTGTCGAACTTCGACTTGGTCACTGAGTCGTTGACGTTGATCGCCGGGAACAGCAACTCGCCGCTCTCGACCATCTGGTAGAGACGATGCACCCCGGTGGTCGTCTCCTCGGTGACGCCCTTGATGCCCTGGCCGATCTTCGTCCAGCGCTGCGGATCTTCCTCCAGCGAGCGCGTGAGCAGCGAGAGCACAACCTGGAACTCCTCGGACTCCGCCGAGGCCGGATCTGGCACAGCACCGACAGCCTCGTACTCGGTGCCCTTGTGCACAAACAGCGTGGCGTCACCACCGTCATCGAGGATCATGTTGGGGCCCTCGACGCCAGGCGTACCGTCCTCGCCGGGCCAGCGCAAAGCGCGGTCGGTGCACCACCAATACTCCTCCAAGCTCTCGCCCTTCCACGCGAACACGGGCACTCCGCGTGGGTCCTCGGGTGTGCCGTCAGGCCCAACAGCGATGGCTGCGGCGGCGTGGTCTTGGGTGGAGAAGATGTTGCAGCTGCACCAGCGCACCTGAGCGCCGAGAGATGTGAGCGTCTCGATCAACACGGCGGTCTGGATCGTCATGTGCAGCGAGCCGGTGATGCGCGCTCCCGCGAGCGGTTGAGCGTCGGCGTACTCGCGGCGGATCGACATCAGCCCGGGCATCTCGTGCTCGGCGAGCGTGATCTCCTTGCGCCCGAACTCGGCAAGCGAGAGGTCGGCGACCTTGAAGTCGGTGTCGTTCAGCGTAGCTGTGGGGGTCATGCGATCTCCATGGTCGTATGTGGCTTGGCGGTGTTCACAGGTGGTTTGGTGGCACTCTTGGCAGGCAGGGCGTCGTCTCCGAGAGACGGCTTGGCGTCGGCAAGCAGCCGCTGGTGCTTCTCCTGCTCGAAGCGCAACCAGTCGTCGGCGCTCACATGCTCGGGACGGGCCGGCTCGGCCGCGAGCCACAGCTCGATCGCCTCACGCAGCGCGGGCTCGCGCCGCAACCTCAGCGCAAATCCAACCTCACCGAGGTCGAGCTTCCGTTTATCGAGCAGCTCTCGCAGAGTGCTCAAGCGCTGTAGCTCGGCAGGGCCATACAGCCGATATCCCGAACTCGAGCGGCCCGGCTCGACCAGCCCAATGCTCTCTATGTAGCGCAGCATCCGCGCCGACCAACCGGTCGTCTCGGCTGCCTCGTTGATCGTCAGCGCATCGACGCTAGTCGCCTGCATTGGACAGACCTTATCAAGACTATGTCAAGGTTGAGACGGCTGTGGGTCAAGCGGGGCAAGAGATTGGGGACCCACCACCCGCGAAATGTGCTTTGCACATGTGCTGGCCGATCGGAGATCCCATCGATCTCCGATCGGTAGGACCGGGGCCCACTTGTGGGCGACCGCGCCGCGCCCACAGTCGTCTCAACTGACGAGGTCGGCCTTGAGCTGCTGGATCAGCTTGACCGGACCGGGATCGATCCCGCGTAGCGCAGCCATATAGATCGATACGAGATCGCCGAGCAGCACGAGTGAGATGACACGCTCGATCGTGGTCTGGCCTCGCGTCTCCAGGCGGAAGCTCGCCGACGCGCTACCGGCGATCAGCTTCTCGGTCAAGTCCATGCGCTCCTTCACCCGCGGGTGGGCATCGGAGTCGTCCAGGAACACGGCCGAGAAGCGTCCTACCTCCTGGGCTCCCTCCCAGCCCTCGAGCTCGTTGTGGTCGAGCTCGGGCAACTCATGAGCGAAAGCGGGCTGCTTGGAGTTCTCGTTGATCTGGGTCTTCCAGCGATAGGCGATCGGGACCGTGAGACCGGCGCCCGCGATCACAGGCGCGGTGCCGAGCAGGCCGCGCGCCGTCTGCTTTGCCAGCGAGTCCTCGGGAGCGTCCGGTCCCCACTCGGCCACGAGCTGCTCAGTGTGGGAGGCGGCCACGTCGATCTCGGAGGTCAATCGCGGTCCGGCGCCGCACATCGCGGCCACCTCGAGCGCGGCGACGGTCATGTAGGCGACCGCGGCACGCGGCTGAAAGCCTCCGGGGAGCGGGATCACCGGGACACCGTCCTCGCGTGCCATCTCCGCGAGGCGGCCACCTGTGGTGACGACCACGCGCTGAGCGCCGAGCGCGCCGGCCGACTCGTAGCAGGCAAGCGTCTCCTCGGTGTTGCCCGAATAGCTCGCGCACAGCACGGTCGTGTCGGGCATCGTCCAAGGCGGCAGCCCGTAGGCGCGTGTCACGAAGATCGGCCTCGAGGCGTGATCGCCCAGCGCCGCACGCGCCAGCGCACCGCCGATCGCCGATCCGCCCATGCCCGCCACCACCAGACCGGCGGGCGTATCCCACTCGGCCATGATCGCCGACTCCACGCGCCACAGCGCGTCGCGCAGGTGCTCGGGCAACGACAGCACGTCATCCAGCTGGCCGGACGCATCCACGCGGGCTATCGCCTCGCGTGAGAGGGCGTCGGTGGTCGGGGTGGCAGCGCCGCCTTCGCTCATCTACTCGTCTCCTGTTGGGGTTGGCCGAACTGTATGGCTAGAACCTGATCGCGCCGTCGGGCAGCGCCACACCAGGGAAGATACGCGCGCCGCCAGCGATTGTGTTGTCCGCCCCCACCGTGACTCCCTCGCCGAGCACGGAGCCATCCTGGATGTGGGTGCCGGCACCAATGCGACAACCGCCCGCCACGATGCAGTCTCGCAGCGTGCAGTTCTCGCCGATCTCACTGCCGGCAAGGATCACGGCGCGCTCGACGGTGCTACCCGCACCCACCTTCACGCCGTGGCCGAGCACGACGAGACTTCCGACGTGCGCGCCCTCCGCGACCGTGGCACCCGCCTCGATCACCGCCGGCGGGATCGCGCGCCCACTCACGAGAGCCTCCGCGGACACAGACATGTAGCTGTCTCCGAGGCGCTCGCGCACCGCGGTCTTGACGTTGCCCTCGAGGATGTCGAAGGTGCCCTGCAGGTAGCGCGCCGGGGTGCCGATGTCGAGCCAGTAGCTGTCAGATGGATAGCCGTACAGGCCCTCGCCGATCAGCCGTGGCCACACTTCGCGCTCGATCGACACGTTGCGCCCAACCGGCACCAGCTCGAGAATCTCGCGCTCCAGCACATACGCGCCGGCGCTGATCAGGTTCGTGTCGATCCTGTCGGAGCTCGGCTTCTCGATGAAGTCCTTCACCGCGCGATCGTCATTCAGGCACACAAGGCCATAGGCGCTGGGGTCGTCGACCGGCACGAGCGCGAGCGTCGCCTTGGCGCCGGTGAGCTCGTGCTGAGCGATCTGCTCGGTCAGGTCGATGTCGGTGAGCACGTCTCCGTTGAGCATCAAGAAGCGCTCGTCAAGCAGCGACTCGGCGAACTTCAGCGCACCGGCGGTGCCACGCGGATCGGGCTCCTCGACGAAGCGCAATCTGATCCCGTAGGCGGAGCCGTCACCGAGCACGTTGCGCACGCTGGTGGCGAGGAATCCGCACGACATGATCACGTCGTCGATGCCGTGCACCCCCAGCCACTCGAGCATGTAGGAGATGAAAGGCCGGTCCACCAGCGGGACGACCGGCTTGGGCACTGTCGAGGTGAGCGGACGCAGGCGGGTGCCCTCACCGCCTACGAGAATCACGGCTTGCATGACTCCCCAATCCGCCTGGTTGCGCGATCGCAATCCATCGGCTGGCGAGGCGTGTGGATCATCAGTGTCTGCCGATCCCCTCGTAAGCGAGACCGGCGCCACGCACGGCCTCGCTGTCGAGCGCGTTGCGCCCGTCGATCAGCAACGTCCCCCGCATCGCGCGGGCGACCTCGCTCCATTCCAGCTGCAGGAACTCGGGCCACTCGGTGACCAGGATAACCGCGTCTGCGTCGACGATCGCATCGAGAGCCGAGTCTGCGTAGTCGAGCTGCGGCATCAGCGCCCGCGCGGCCTCCTCTGCGACCGGATCGAATGCGCGCACATGCGCGCCCTCGGCCTGCAGGCGTGCGGCAAGCACGAGCGAGGATGCGCCGCGCATGTCGTCGGTGTTCGGCTTGAATGCAAGCCCGAGCAGCGCCACGCGCCGGCCCGTGAGCTCCCCGAGATGGCGTTGCAGCTTGGAGACGACCCTGCGCTTTTGCAGCTCGTTGACCTCGATCACGGCATTGAGCAGCTGGAAGTGGTAGCCGGAGTTGCCGGCGAGCAGCTTCAGCGCGCTGACGTCCTTGGTGAAGCAGCTGCCGCCGTAGCCGATGCCCGCCTGCAGGAACTTCGGGCCAATGCGATCGTCCAGGCCCATTCCACGAGCCACCTCGACAACGTCCGCGCCGACCTCCTCACAGACGTTGGCGATCTCGTTGATGAACGAGATCTTGGTCGCCAGGAACGCATTGGCGGCGAGCTTGATCATCTCCGCGCTCGCCACGTCGGTGCTCACCAGCGGCGCGCCAAACGGCTCATACAGCCCCACCACCGCCTCGTGCGCCCAGTCGCCCTCTCCGCCGATGACGACGCGGTCGGGGTTCAGAAAGTCGCCGACGGCCGAGCCCTCCTTGAGGAACTCGGGGC
The DNA here is from genome assembly GCA_963831725.1 of uncultured Solirubrobacterales bacterium. Taxonomy (GTDB): domain Bacteria; phylum Actinomycetota; class Thermoleophilia; order Solirubrobacterales; family Solirubrobacteraceae; genus Palsa-744. The sequence continues at coordinate 136,727 of CAWHRF010000004.1, read as the reverse complement.
AGGACACGTAGCTGAAGCCGGACTTGCCGCGTTCCTTGAAGATCCGTCGGATGTTCGCGCCGGTGCCGCACGGCACTGTCGACTTCATCACGAGCGCGTGACCGTCGGGCGCGGGCATCGAGTCGACCACGCTGTGCACGGCGGAGAGGTCTGCGTCGCCCGAGTGGGTGGGCGGTGTGCCGACGGCGACGAACAGCAGCCGTGCGTGCTCGAGCGCGGGCGCAAGGTCGGTCGAGAAGTGCAGACGCTCGCGGTTGGCGGCCATCAGCTCCGCAAGACCGGGCTCATAGATGGGGATCTCACCGCGCTCCAGGCGTGCGATCTTCTCCGCGTCGACGTCCACGCACCACACGTCGCTACCCAACTCGGCAAAGCCGACAGCGGTGACCAGTCCCACATAGCCAGTGCCGATCACTCCGATCGGCTCGCGCTCAGCGCTCATGCCACTGGGCCAAGTCGGTGTCCGTCTTTCGCGCCTGTTCATAGCTCATGAGGTCGCGAAGGCTAGCTTGTGTCAGCGGGCGAGGTTGGGCGGCGCTGCGAGCGTCAGGCCTCAACGGCGAGGAATGCCTCGTAGCGCTTGACGTCGCGCAGTGCCCGTGCTCGCTCCTCTGAGCCCTCTGCGGACCGCTCGGCCGAGGCACGAGCGTCGGAGAGCTGCGTCTCGATCGTCGTGCGGTCCAGCGCATCCGGGGCAATCGCCTCCTCCACCAGCACAAGCGCGCGGTTCTCGGCGAATTGCAGGTAGCCCTCGGCCTGCGCGAAGCGGACGATCTCAGACTCCGAGCGGTACAAGCGCAGCTCTGTCGGCTCCAGGCGAGCCAGCAGCGGCTCGTGGTTGGCAAGGATGCCGATCGAGCCGACGGTCGTGAAGGTGGAGAGCATCTCCACCTCCTCGGAGAAGATCTCGCCCTCGGGGGTGAGCACTTCGACTGGGAACTTTGTGTGCGCCATGATCTACTTCTTGGCCGCCTCGACGACCTCGTCGATCGTGCCCTTTAGGAAGAACGCGCTCTCGGGGACCTCGTCGTGCTTGCCGTCGATGATCTCCTGGAAGCCCCTGATCGTCTCCGCGATCGGCACGTAGGCGCCCGGAGTACCCGTGAACTCTTCGGCCACAAAGAACGGCTGGGAGAGAAAGCGCTCGATCCTGCGCGCGCGCTGCACCGTCAGCTTGTCCTCGTCGGAGAGCTCGTCGATGCCGAGGATCGCGATGATGTCCTGCAGCTCCTTGTAGCGCTGCAGAATCTCCTTGACGCGGTTGGCGACAGCGAAGTGGTCGTCACCGAGCACGTCGGCCTTGAGGATCGTCGATGTCGAGTCGAGCGGATCCACCGCTGGGTAGATGCCCTTCTCGGAGATCGCCCGGGAGAGCACCGTCGTGGCGTTGAGGTGGGCGAACACCGATGCCGGCGCCGGGTCGGTGAGATCGTCGGCAGGCACGTAGATCGCCTGCACCGAGGTCACAGAGCCCTCGCGTGTCGAGGTGATGCGCTCCTGCAGCTGGCCCATCTCGGTCTCGAGTGTCGGCTGGTAGCCGACCTGGGATGGCATGCGCCCAAGCAGTGCCGAGACCTCGGAGCCGGCCTGCACGAAACGGAAGATGTTGTCGATGAACAGCAGCACGTCCTGGCCCTGATCGCGGAAGTATTCGGCCATCGTGAGCCCTGAGAGGGCGACTCTCATGCGCGCTCCGGGGGGCTCGTTCATCTGACCGAAGACGAGCATCGTCTTGTCGAGGACGCCCGACTCCTTCATCTCCAGCCACAGGTCGTTGCCCTCGCGTGAGCGCTCGCCCACGCCGCAGAACGCTGACAGCCCGCCGTGCTCCTTGGCGAGGTTGTGGATGAGCTCCTGGATCAGCACCGTCTTGCCGACGCCGGCGCCACCGAACAGCCCGACCTTGCCGCCCTTGGCGTATGGCGCGAGCAGGTCGACAACCTTGATGCCCGTCTCAAACATCTCGACGGTCGGCGTCAGGTCCTCGGCGCGCGGTGCATCCTGGTGGATGCCGCGGCGCGGGGTGTCCTTGGGCAGCTCCTCACCGAGGTCGATCGTTTCCCCCAGCAGGTTGAAGATGCGTCCGAGCGTCGCCTCTCCGACGGGCACCGTGATCGGGCCGCCGGTGTCGATCACCTCTGCGCCGCGCGCCAGGCCGTCGGTCGTGTCCATCGCCACCGCGCGCACGCGATCATCGCCGAGGTGCTGCTGGACCTCGCACACCAACACGTCGCCGCCGGCCTCGGAACTGATGCCCTCGGCCTCCTCGTCAGCCGCGTCGGCCGGACGCGCGATCGTGATCGCGTGGTTGATCTCGGGCAGGCGCTCGGGAAACACGGCCTCGATCACGACGCCCTGGATCTCCTCGATGCGCCCAACGTTGCGCGAGGTGGTTCCGTTCGCTGCTGTGGCGGGCTCTGTGGTGGTGCTGGGTGGCATTAGCTCTCTGATCTCCTAATCATCTGTTCAAGTTCGTTTCGTGGTGGCTGCGCGCGACTGGGCGGGGTCCTAACTGAGGCCCTCGGCGCCGGCAACCACCTCCATGATCTCCTGGGTGATCTCGGCTTGGCGGGCACGGTTCATTTGTAGCGTGTACTCGGTGATGATTTCGCCGGCGTTCTCCGAAGCGCTGCGCATCGCTGTCATCTGAGCGCCGAAGAAACCGGCCGCCGACTCCACGAGCGCCCGGTAGATCGATATCTCGATGTAGTCGGGAACCAAGCGCCTGAGAATTTTCTCAGGGTCCGGCTCGTAGTCGACCGGCGTCGGCCCCGAGGGGGCAGATGCCTCTCGTGAGCCTGCGGAAGCATCGTCCTGATCGCCGGCGATCTCCTGGTGGGAGAGCGGGAGCAGCCGCTGACGTGTGACGTGCTGCGTGAGCGGCGATACGTATGAGTTGTAGAGCATCTCGACACGATCGACGCGACCGTCCACGTAAGCCTCGATCACGTCGTCGGCAATCGTGCGCGCGTCGGCATAGGACGGCCGGTCGGAGAAGCCCGTGTAGCTACCGCTGAGCTCGTGCCCACGGAAGGTGATCGAGGAGACGCCGCGGCGCCCAGTCGCGTACCAGAGGCTGTCCAGTCCCTCGCCAGTCAGCTCGGCGGACAGGCGCACGCCGGCACGGACGATCTGAGAGTTGAAGCCGCCCGCAAGGCCGCGGTCGCCGGTGACGAGCAGCAGGCCGACATTGCTTTCAGACTCGTGCTCTGCCAGCAGCGGCAGGTTCGCGGCCTCCGAGCCGGCCGCCTGCGCGGCCTGGCGCGTCATCCTTCCGATCGCATCCGCGTACGGACGCAGAGCGGAGATACGCTGCTCTGCCCGTCGCAGACGGGCGGCGGCCACCATCTCCATCGCTCGGGTGATCTTCTGGATGTTCTTCACCGAAGCGATCTTGTTCTTGACGTCGCGTTGAGATGCCATGACGTTTGACCTTGGCCGGCGCTAGGCCGCCTGGGGCTCCTGCTCTGCGGGGGACTCATCCTTGCGCAGCGGCGCGTCCTCATCCAGCGGCTGGCCCTCCTCGTCGAGGTCGTAGCCAAAGTCCCGTGCGAACGCCTCGACGGTGTCGCGCACCTCCTTCTGGGTCTCATCCGACCAGTCGCCGCCGTTGATCTTCGCGCGCAGCTCCGGGTGCTGGGAGTGCAGCCTTTCGGTTACCGCGAGCAGGAACTCGGGCACGCGCTCGACGTTGAGGCGGTCCAGGTAGCCGTTGGTCGCGGCGAAGATCTGCACCACCTGATCCTCCACCGCCAGCGGAGCGCGCTCGTGCTGGTTGAGCGTCGCCACCAAGCGTTCGCCGCGAGCAAGCGTGCGCTGCGTGTCTGCATCGAGGTCCGAGCCGAACTGGGCGAAGGCCTCGAGATCGCGGTACTGGGAAAGCTCGAGCTTGATTCGTCCGGCAACCTTCTTCATCGGACCGATCTGTGCGTTACCACCGACGCGCGAGACCGAGATGCCGACGTTGATCGCCGGGCGCACACCGGAGTTGAACAGCTTCGACTCCAGGAATATCTGCCCGTCGGTGATCGAGATCACGTTCGTCGGGATGTAGGCGGAGACATCGCCGGCCTGCGTCTCGATGATCGGAAGCGCCGTCAACGAGCCGCCACCGAGGTCGTCGTTGAGCTTGACGGCGCGCTCGAGCAGACGCGAGTGCAGGTAGAAGACGTCGCCCGGGTAGGCCTCGCGTCCCGGCGGGCGGCGCAGAAGCAGCGACATCTGACGGTACGCGTAGGCGTGCTTGGTCAGGTCGTCGTACACGCACAGCGCATGCTTGCCGTTGTAGAGGAAGTGCTCGGCCATCGCGCAGCCGGCGTAAGGAGCCATGAACTTGATCGGAGCAGCCTCATCGGCAGGGGCCGCGACGATGATCGTGTTCTCCAGGGCCCCGTACTCCTCAAGCGTCTGGGCGAGCGCCACGACCGTCGACATGCGCTGACCGATCGCCACATACACCGACACCACACCGGTGTCCTTGTTGTTGATGATCGTGTCGATCGCGATCGCCGTCTTGCCGGTCTGTCGATCGCCGATGATCAGCTCTCGCTGGCCGCGGCCGATCGGGATCATCGCGTCGATCGCCTTCAGGCCTGTCTGCATCGGCTGCTTGACCGGTTGGCGCTGCACGACGCCGGGCGCCTTGAACTCGGCAGGGCGTGTCTGCTCGACGGATATCTCACCCTTGCCGTCCAGCGGACGCCCGAGCGGATCGACAATACGCCCGAGCATGTGCTCGCCGACCGGGATCTCCAGCAGCGAGCCGGTGCGCTTGACGGTGTCGCCCTCGGACACCTTCTCCCACTCGCCGAACAGCACGGCGCCGACATTGTCGGACTCGAGGTTCAGCGCCAGACCGGTGACGCCGTGGGGAAGCTCGAGCATCTCGAAGGACATGCAGTTCTCCAGGCCGTGAAGGCGCGCGATGCCGTCGGCCACGCTCAGCACGGTGCCAACCTCGGTCAGCTCGGCCGTGCCGCTGTCGAGTCCCTCGATGCGGCTCTTGAGGATGCTTGTGATCTCATCTGGATTGATCTGCATGGTGTCAGTCCTAGTCCTTAACTCGTCTCAGGGAGGGGGAAGGGGGGTTGAGGGGGGAAGGGGGAGGGCTGGTCCTCCCCCTTCCCCCCCTAAGAGGCTCCTTGGGCAACGTGCCTGCGCAGCTGCTCCAGTCGGTTGCGAATAGAGGCGTCGAGGATCGAGTTTCCGACCCTGATGATGATGCCACCGAGAATGTCCGGGTCAACGCGCGCCGCCAAAGTGACCTTGCGCCCGGCGCGCTCCCCGATCGTCCTGCCCAAGCTCTCGGTGGTGCTCTCATCGAGCGCGATCGCGCTCGTGATCTCCACCGGCAGAGTCTTGTTCTCCTCATCCCACAGTCGCCCGTACTCCTGACGAATGCGAAAGATCACGGGCATGCGGTGATTTTCGATGAGCAAGGAGAGGAAGTTGAGCAGGATCTCATCCGCCCCGTCGAGCAGCGTGGACAGCGACTGCTGCTTCTCGGCACTCGAGAAGTAGGGCGAGAAGAAGAACATGGCAAGTTGGCGATGCTCATCGAGAGCGTCCGCGAACTGACCGAGTTGCTCACGGATCTCATCCAGGCGACCCTTCTCCAGGGCGACCTGAAACAGCGAGCGTCCGTAGACCTGGGCCAGCTCCTCCATTAGGGGCGTCCTTTCGGCCCGCTCGTCAACGCCGGGGTCGGCAAAACCAGCCCGGGATGACGTGTCGGATTCCTAGATATCAGTGGCGAGCGGGCCGTCATCCGAATCAGTTCTGCGCTCCCGAAGATAGGCTCGAGAAGTCGAGCTCGCCCAGTGCCTCCTCGACCAGACGACGCTGGTCGGCGTCGTCGAGTGACTTGCGCGTGACCTTCTCGGCGGCCATGATCGTGAGGTCGGCGACCTCACGGCGGATGTCATCGAGCGCGCGCTTGGTAGCAGCGTCGATGTCGCGCTCGGCGCGCTTGGCCGCCTCCGCGACGATCTCCTGGCCTCGGTCGCGCCCCTCACGCTCATGCGACTCCGCGGTTTGGCGCGCGCGCTGAACGATCTCCTCGGACTGGGCGCGAGCCTCCTTCAGGCGCTCGCGGTATTCGGCCAACAGCTCGTCGGCCTGCTTACGAGTCTCCTCGGCGGCGTCGATGTCGCCTGCGATCGCTTTGGCGCGCTTGTCCAGGGCTTCACCGATGACCGGGTACACCCACTTGCGCAGGATGAACAGCGAGATGGCGAACACAACGATGGTCCAGATCATGATCCCCACATTTGGAGTGATCAGGAACGAGCCGCTACTGGAGGCGAGTGGGATTGCAGCGAGCATCTCGGCCTACAGGAAGAAGGCGATGAAGCCGCCGACAAGGCCGTAGAAGAAGCACGCCTCGGTGAGCGCGAAACCAAGCCACTGATCGCGCTCGATGTCGGCGCGCAGCTCGGGCTGGCGGGTCTTGGCCTGGATCGAGGCGTTGAACACCGCTCCGATGCCCGCCCCGGCACCGGCGGCACCGCCACCAGCTCCGACGCCCAGCGCGATCGCGCGACCGGCATCCTGGCTCTGCTTGATGAGTGGTTCTGCGACACCCAGCAGCGGGTGGATCGCACTCAACAGGTGTAGAAACTGCATCGCTGGATAGCTCCTTGTTCGTTAGTGACTTTCGACCGCTCCGCCGAGGTAAATGGCGGTCAAGATGGCAAAGATGAAGGCCTGCAGACCGGCGATCAGGACGGCCTCGAAGATGAAGATCGCGATTCCCGCTGGCAACAAGAACCAGGACACAAGCTGCAGTCCGACGAGCACGCCCAACTCGCCTCCCATGAACGCGATCAGCATGTGACCGGCAAGCAGGTTCGCCCACAGTCGCACCGTGAGGGATATCAGGCGCAGGAAGTTGGAGAGGATCTCGATCGGGAAGATCAGGAGCACGATCACGCCTTTGACGCCACCGGGCATCAAGCTCTTGAGGTATCCGATCGGGCCGTGATGTTTGACTCCCTCATAGGTGAACATGACGAAGACGCCAAGCGCGAGGATCAGCGGGAACGCGACATTGGTATCGGCCGCATAGATCTGAAACGAGGGAATGTTCGCTCCGAACACTTTGAACGTCTCACCCGAGTTGACCGGCAGCGGGATGTAACCGATCAAGTTGCTCACCAGGATGAACACGAAGATCGTGGCGATCAGCGGGAAATACTTGCGTTCCATGTCCTTGTTGAGGTTTTCCCTCGACATGTTGCGGGTGAAGTCGTAGAACATCTCGACCGCCGCCTGGAGGCGACCGGGGCGCTGCTGCAGGCGCCTCGAGATGTAGAGCATCACCCCGATCGTGATGCCGGCCGTGATCAGCAGATACAGAACACCCTTGTTGAATGCGACCGGGCCGAGTTTGAACCAGCTTTCGAGCTTGAACTCGTCGGTCGGGGAGAAGACACTGCTGGCTACCGACGGGGCCTTGTGGGCGGTTACGCCGAACAGAATCACGAACAGCACGATTCCGCCGAGCCACACCCCCAGGACCGAGTAGAGAACCTTCCGTCCCTGGGTCATCCCCTGCTTGCCCGGGGCCGGTGCTTGGGGAGCCGGCGCTCCACTGGGCGTTGCCACCGCAACCGCGCTCATCGCGGCGCTCCCTGCGGTCGTCCGCTGACCATACGCACGGCGAATGCGACGGAGTAAGCGCCGAAGATCATGAGCGCGGCGGCCAGCCCGTCTGAGCGTCCGCCGATGACGGCGGCGAGCACGATCGCGCCCGCAAGCAGCCAGATGCGCCCGAACCCGTCGAGCAGATTGAGACCGAAGCGGGCATTGGATCCCTGCCCGGCGATCCAGTGCCTGGCGGCCCGGGCGACCACGTACTGCAGCATCCACGCTGCCGCGCTCACCACAATGCCCACCGCGGGCGCACCCAGCGCCAGCGTGACGGGCACCGCCACCGCCACCAGGATCAGATCGAGATGGCACAGCACGGCGCCCAGGCGGCCGGGGCCGACGGGCGCGTCGGCGCTCAGGGCCGCGGCGCTCGCGCGCGCGGGGACATCACTCATTGTCGCTAGTCGGTCGGGCATATTCGATGGTGGGCCACCCTACAGATGCAAAGGCCCGCGCGCGTTTCAGGCGGCGGACCCGTCGCTCCCCTCAGAGCACGTCGTCGGTGGCCGCCGCGAGTCTACCTGTTTTCCGACTTAGTAACAACTTTGTGACATGCGCTACAGCCATCGAGCCGAGTCGCACGAGCGCGAGCGCGAGCGCAAACGTCACGAGGCCGCCGACCAGGTCGAGCAGATAGTGGTTGCCGGTGGAGAGCACCGCCAAGCTCGTCACGCAGGGATAGATCACCGCGAGCACGCGCACCCACGCGCGTGAGGAGAGTCGCCACAGTACAAGCGTGCACCACACCGCCCACGCGATGTGCAGCGAGGGCATCGCCCCGAACTGGTTGGCGTCGGCGGCAAGGCTGCCCGTGTGCCAGGAGCCGATCGTGTGCGAGGAGGCCACGACGTCGGTGAAGCCCTTCCCCGCGAGCAGTCGCGGTGGAGCCACCGGATAGCGCCAGAACACGATCAGCCCGATCACGTTGATCGTCACGAGCACGCTGCGCAGCGGCCGGTAGATGTCCGCGCGCTTCCACCACAGCCAGACAAGCAGCCCGAACGTGACGATGAAGTGAGCGTTGTCGTAGTAATAGGAGGTGATCGCCCCGAGCGTGTGGTGGGCGGCAAGCCAACGGTTGAGCGTGAGCTCGGGCGAGAGCTGCAGCGAGCGCTCGAAGCTGAGGATCGCGCGACCGTGGGCGAGCGCGGTCTGTTCGCGCACCGGAGCCAGATTGTTGATCGCGTCATACACCCACGCGAACCACGCGATCACCAGTAGCTCGCCCCACCAGCGGGGGCGTTTGACCTCCCGCGGGGTCGGCGCCGATCCGCTGCCGACGTCAGGCTGCGTCACGAGTCTCGGCCTCGCAACGCGCTCGGCTGTGCTCGAATCGGGCAAGCAGACGATGTTATCCAGCGGTGAAGCCAGAACGAGGCTTCGACGATCTTCTCAAGGCAGCACAGCCTCGATGCCGCTCTCGCCGAGCGCATCGAGAGCGCGCGGCAAAGCGAGCACGGTGCGCCGCCAGGAGTCTGCCGCGCTGTAGTCGTCGGCGTCGTGGAGCAGCAGGATCGAACCCTCCTCAACGCCGTCTGTCAAGCGCGCGGCGATCGACTCTGGGGTCGCGCGCTTCTCCCAATCGCGTCCCCAGTGGGTCCAGAGAAGCGTGCGCCGTCCCGCTCGCCATGCGAGGCGCAGCGCTGTCGCGTTGAGCACTCCGTAGGGCGGGCGGTAGAGCATCGGAGTGACGCCGGCGGCGTCCTCGATCGCCGCTCGTGCGCGCGCCAGGTCCTCGCGAACCTGCCACGGCGAGAGCCGCAACAGGTTGCGGTGGCGGTGGCAGTGCAGTCCGACCGTGTGGCCGGCGGCAAGGATCTCCGCGGGGATCGAGGGGTTGCGCAGAACCTGCTCGCCGACCAGGAAGAACGTCGCGGGCACATCGCGGCTCGCCAGTATCTCGAGCACCGCGGGGGTCCCCTGCGCGTGCGGGCCGTCATCGAAGGTGAGCGCCCAACCGTGCTCGCTCGCGGTGCGATCCTCGACCCCCAGCGAGCGGCGCAGCCCGGGCCAGATCGGCGCAGGCGAGCGCGGAAAGCCCACCGGCCACGAGCTGGCGAGCGCCGGCAGCGCGTAGCTTGCCATCGCCACGGCCGCTGCCGCACCCGCGATCCGGGGGGCTGTGCTGCGATGATCGGTTGGATAAATGCTCAAGCTCACGCTGGGAATCTTGGCGGCGGTGGCCGCGTCGGCCTTTTACAGCCTAGGGGTCGCGCTGCAGGCGATGGACGCCAAGCGCACCCCTCACACCGAGCACCTGCATCCCGCGCTGGCGCTCAATCTACTGCGTCGCGCGCGTTGGCTTGCGGGGACAGGGCTTTCGATGCTCGGCTGGCCGCTACAGGTGGTGGCGCTGTTGCTGGTGTCGCTGGTGGTCGTGCAGCCGACGATGGCCGTGGGCTTGCTCGTGCTGCTGTTCTTCGGGGAGCGCATGCTCGGCGAGCGTGCCGGGCGACGCGAGCACCTTGCGATGGGCGCGATCGTGATTGGCGTCGTGGGCATTGCCGCGTGCGCTCCCAACCGCAGCACCGGGCACAGGGACTACCTCGTCGTCACGCTCGTGCTCGTGGGGCTCGGGTTGCTCACGTTGCTCCCGTACATAGTCAACCGCGTGCGCCGGCCGGCCGCCTCGCTGACGATGATCGCGGCAGGGCTGGGCTACGCCTGGAGCGGCGTGGCAACCAAGCTGTTCTCCGACGACCTTTCCCGGGGGCGCCTGTGGTTTGCGCTCGCCTGGGGCCTCTCCACGGCCGTGGCCTCCGCGGTGGCGGCGCTCAGCGAGATGAGCTCGCTGCAGATGCGCCCGGCGATCCAGGTCGCGCCGGTGGTGTTCGTCACTCAGACGATCGTGCCGGTGGTGCTCGCGCCGTTGCTGCTGGGCGAAAGCTTCGCCTCCACCCCACTCGGCGGCGTACCGCTGTCGATCTCGCTGGCGGTGCTCGTGGTGGGCGCCGCCGCGCTGGCGCGCTCGCCGCTCCTGCTCGCTTTGATGGAAGGCGAGCGCATGAGCGAGCCAAGTGGCTCGACCGACAGCCCGTCGGAGCGCAACCACGACACGATCCGCTCGATCCCGCTCAGCGAGGACGGCAAGCCGTCGGCGGCGGACACCACGACGACATCCCCAGCACGCGCCGAGCGCTGAGGAATCGACCCACCGGCGTTCAGGCGCAGCGCGCCGGCGACAGGCGTGGCGCCCGCCGTGCGAGCGAGCACGAGCTGACCCACGGTCAGGCCTTTGGAGGGCTGCAGGAAGTAGAAGCGATGGCGCAAACCAAGCGCGTGGGCTTGACGGCTCAGCGTGCCACGCGTGCGCACCCACCGAAACACCGAGCCCGAGTGCGGCAATTCCGGCATGAGTTCGTCGTGCAGCATGTGCAGATCGGCGATCGTGCTCGACGCGTAGGCGCCGTTGTCGGCAAACGACGCGTGCACGCCGGCACGCTCGAGCCCGCTGGCGAGCCGCGGGACCTCGCCGGCCGGAGCCCGCACCACGAGTCCCACGTCGGGCGCGCTCGTGTCGACTTGCTTGAGCGCGTGTCCACCCAGGAACAGGGCGGCTACCGCGGTGACCTCGTCGGTCGACATCAGCCACGTGCTAACTGCGAGCAGTAGCACGAACTGGGTGACAAACGCGATCATGCGCAAGCGCCACAACGGGATCGGATGCACTCGGCGGGGCGCGTCGAGCACCAGATCGACCGCGGCTGGATCGAGTGCAACCTCCAGGTCCGATTCGGAGAGCCCCACCCCGTTTGTGGGGGCGTGCGGATCGGCGGGCGCCGAGGCGCCTCCCGTCGAGGAACTTGAGAGATCGGCCGAGACGTTGCTGTCCCATGCGACGATAGGCAGGTCAGCTAGTTCCGGTGCCGCGATCGTGTTTTGACCGGCGATCGCGAGTAGTCCTTCGCGGGGGTGCGCCGCGCGTCCGCTGACCGAGTGGCGCTCAGCAAAGCTCGCCTGCACCTGCTCGCCCAGTTCGCGTGTGTCGTTGGCCAGGCGCAGCAGACCGAGATCGGCCATCGCGCGCGTGTTCAGGCGGGCGTGGCCCACCGGAAGTCCGTAGGACACGACGGGCGTGCCGGTGGCCTTCGCCTCCAGGCAGGTGACGCCGCCTGTGGAGTGCACGAGCGTGTCGGCGGCGGCCAGTATCTCGGGCATCCTTTCGGTGAAGCCATACACGTGCACGCGCGACTCGTCGGCAAAGTCCTCGCGGAGGCGTTGCAGCAGTTGCTCGTTGCGTCCCGCCAGACACACGATCGCGCTGACCTCGGGGATCCCGGCGATCGTGCGCACGGCGCCCTCGACGTCGCCTACTCCCCAGCCACCGCCGGAGACGACGACCATTCGACCCTGCTCGGGTAGTTCCAGGGACTTGCGCGAATCGGCCTGAGAGCGCTCGTCCAGGAACTCGGAGGAGATCAGCGGCCGGACAAGCCGGGCGCTCCCCTGCCCGGCGATGCGCTCGACCGAATCCAGCGACTCGCCGTACATGACGAGGTGGGTGTCGATCCCCGGCTGGGCCCAGAAGAACAGGCCGGTGAGGTCGGTGATCGTGGCGACCGTCGGGCAACGCACGGCCTGCGTGCGCCGCAGGCGAGCGAGGACGACTGTGACCGCCGGATATGTGGATACCACGACATCCGGCTCGTGTTCGGCGATACATCGTGCGAGCGGGCGCGAGCCCAGCAGGCACAGCAGCTTGCGCGCGAGCACCCGCACCGGCGCGATGTTCTCGAGCAGCCAGTAGATGACCGTGTAGGTCCACGGGAAGAAGCGCAGCTGCACCCGATAGCCGTCCTCGACGACCGGTTGCAGCAGAGGCCCCATCGCGGCGAGGCCGTCGATCACCGTCACCTCGGTGGTCTCAGGCGAGCAGTCGATCTGGCGGGCGAGCGCGCGCGCGGCGGCGGCGTGCCCCTCCCCCACGTCGGCGGAGAGAATCAGCACGCGCTTGGGCCCGGGGCGCCGGCGCGATGTGTGTGTGCGGTTACGGCGTCGCATACAGTTCAAGCCTTGCCCATCTGCCGGACAATTCGGCTCGGTCGCGCGCATGGTGACGGATGCTCTGGAGGCACGGCGACATGCACAGCGTAGCGGCCGCGCAGAACGCTCGCAGCTCCGCGAGCGGGACAATGCGCTCGACGACGGCGCCGCGAGCACTTGGAGTCGCCGGGCTGTTGGGATCTCTCGTGAGCGTGTTCGGCGTGGCCGGCGGAGCGGCCGGCGCTCCGACTCAGTATGTGCCGGGACGCCAAGGCGGCTGGCCCTCGTGGCTGTATGGGCCACTGCACGGCCTCGGGCTTGGGCTCGGCTCGAGCAGCTTCCAGACGTTGACGCTTGTGATGTGCGCGAGCTACGTGGCGGTGCTGCTTGCCGCCCGGGCGCTGCCGGGCAAGGCGATCCTCGCGACGATCCTCGCGGTGAATGTGGTGTTGCTGCTGGGACCGCCGCTCATCTCCCAGGACGTGTTCGGCTACCTGGCGTTTGCGCGGCTGGGCGTGCTGCACGGGTTGGACCCCTACACGCACGTGGCCGCCGAAGCGCCCACCGACGCGGTGTTCCCGTTCATCGGGTGGTCGTTTCAGAACTCTCCCTATGGGCCGCTGTTCACGCTCGGCACCTACCCGCTTGCACCGCTCGGTCTGGCTGGCGGCCTGTGGGTGCTGAAGGCGCTCGCGGTGGCGTCGAGTCTTGGTGCGGTGGCATTGATCGCGCGGGCCGCGGAGAAGATGGGGCACTCGGCGAAGTGGGCGGCCGCTTTCGTCGGCTTGAACCCGGTGACGCTCGAGCTGGCGGTGGGCGGTGCGCACAACGACGCGCTCGTGCTGCTCGTGCTCGCGGGCGCGTTGTTGTTGGCAGCCGGTGCGGCGCCACGACTGCGCGGTGCCGCGATGCTGATCGTGCTCGGGGTGGGCGTGAAGGCCTCTGCCGGATTGGTGTTGCCATTCGTGGTGCTTGCACCCCGGCACGTGCGCGAGCGGGTGCGAGTGGCGGCGAGCGCCGCGGGTGCGCTGGTGCTGCTTGCGGTCGTGGCGATTGTGGGCTTCGGCTCGCACGCGTTTGGGTTCATCGACTCGCTCGGCGAGCAGCAGCAGTTGATCGCCACGCACAGCATCCCGGCGGAGACCGCGCGTTGGGTGGGGCTCAGCGGGTTGCCGAGTTGGTGGCGCGATGTGTTCGTGGTGGGATTCGTGCTGGTGGCGCTCACATGCCTGTGGCGCACCGCGCGCGGCGCGGACTGGCGCACGATGGCGGGCTGGGCGACGCTCGCGCTGTTGCTGTCGACCGCCTGGCTACTGCCTTGGTATGCGATATGGGCGCTGCCGCTCGCCGCCCTCGCCGACAGCCGCCGCCTGCGCGCCGCCACGCTCGTGTTCTGCGCCTATGCGATCCTGATCCACCTGCCGCTCGCCGACCCGCTGCTCAGTCCCGCCAGGCATGTCACTCACAGCAAGCGCATTACCCGCGTGCGAGTCGCCGTCGACAGCGGTGACGGTGTCGTATTCGCCGGTCTCGAGGTCGTGCGCGACCCCGCGCTCGATCTCCGCGGGCGAGGCGTCGGGGCGCAGACGACGCAGGCGTAGCGCGTCGAGTCGGCGGAACTTGAGGATCTCGAGCACATACACGAGATAGATGCTGGCAGCGACAACGAGCAGCGCGAGCGCCACCATCACGAGCGTCCATCCGAGATAGAGCCGTCCTTTGTGGTCGGAGTAGGGCACGAACCGCAGCGCGAGCGCGAAGCCGGCGAGCATCAGCGTCCACGCGTACAGATAAGCGATCGTGCGCCTGGAGGAGAAGCCGATGCGGGCCATGCGATGGTGGAAGTGCTCGCTATCCGCCGCATATATGGGGCGGCGGTACTTCAGGCGCTTGAGCACCACAAAGGTCGTGTCGAGGAACGGCACGGCGAGCAGGATCAGCGGCAGCACGAACGACACCACCGCGGTTGTCTTGACGGCCGCCTCCACCGTCACCACCCCCATCAGCAGACCGAGCAGGTTCGCCCCACAATCGCCCATGAAGCTGGAGGCGGGTGGGAAGTTGTGGATCAGGAAGCCGAGCGCCGCGCCGGCGGTGACCGCCGCGAGCACACCCGGCGCCGCGCGATCGAGGTCGAACGCGATGATCGCGAGCGTGCCGGCGATGATCACGCACACACCTGCTGCAAGGCCGTCGACGCCATCGGAGAGGTTGACGACGTTCATCATCACCACCAGCCCGATCACTGTGAGCGCCGGACCCGCGTCGGTGGGGCCGGCTTTGGGGAACGCCAGCGCGCCGATGAACGGCAGCGTGATCCGCTTGACCGCGACGCCGTAGTGCACCACGATCACGGCCGCCGCGATCTGACCGGCGAGCTTGACGATCGGCGGCAGGTCGAAGCGATCGTCGAGCGCACCCACGACGGTGATGAGCGCGGCCGCGATCAGCACTCCCTGCCACATCCGCGTGCTCGACCCGTAGCCGGCCGGCAGGAAAGCGAGCGTCGCGACGAGCACGCCCGCGAAGATCGCAAGACCGCCGAGCAACGGCGTCGGGCGACTGGAGAGACCACGTTGCCGTGGCTCGTCCACGGCGCCGACCGCGCTCGCCAACCGCATCGTGAGCGGCGTCAGCAACGCGGTCACGGCCGCGGCGACGAGGAATGCGGCAAGCGCGTCGAGTTGATTCAGATGCGCCATCGACTCGCGCACAGCATCGCAGGCGCGGACGTCGGTAGTACTACACGGCGCTTGGCGCGTTCAGGTGCTCGTACAGCGGATAACGCGCGACGACCGCCTGGACGCGCTCAGCCAGCTCCTCGCGGCGGGACTCGAACTCGGGCGTGAGCGCGGTCGCGACGATCTGGCCGACCTCGGTGAAGTCCTCCACCTGCAGGCCGCGGGTGGCCAGCGCGGGCGTGCCGATCCGCAGGCCTGATGCCTCCATCGGCGGGCGTGGGTCGAACGGCACAGCGTTGCGGTTGACGGTGACGCCGATCTCGTGCAGGCGATCCTCGGCTTGGCGGCCGCTCAGCTCGGGCTCGCAGGTGCGCAGGTCCACAAGCACCAGGTGCACGTCGGTGCCACCTGTGAGCACGTTGATTCCGTGACCGGCCTGCATCAGTTGCTCGGCAAGTGCCTTGGCCCCCTGCACGGTGCGGCGCTGACGCTCGGCGAACAGCTCGCTTGCCGCGATCTTCAGCGCGACGGCCTTGCCGGCGATCACGTGCTCGAGTGGGCCGCCCTGCTGGCCGGGGAACACGGCGGAGTCGATCTTCTTGGCGTGCTCGGCCTTGCAGAGGATGATTCCCGCGCGGGGGCCGCCGAGTGTCTTGTGGGTAGTGGTGGTCACCACGTCGGCGCCGTACTCGACGGGGTTGGGGTGCAGTCCGGCGGCGACAAGACCCGCGAAGTGGGCCATGTCGACCATCAACAGCGCTCCGACCTCGTCGGCTATCTCGCGGAAGCGGGCGAGATCGAGCTGGCGGGGGTATGCCGACCAGCCCGCGAGCAGCAGCTTGGGCCGGCGCTCGCGTGCGATGCGTGCGACCTCCTCCATGTCGATCGTGCTCGTCTCGCGGTCGACCTCGTAGGCGGCGATGTCATACAGGCGCCCGGAGACGTTGATTTTCATACCGTGCGAGAGGTGGCCGCCGTGGGCGAGCGACAGGCCCATGATCGTCTCGCCGGGCTGCAGCAGCGCGTGGTAGACGGCCGTGTTGGCCTGTGCGCCTGCATGCGGCTGCACGTTGGCGTGCTCGGCCCCGAACAGCGCCTTGGCGCGGTCGATCGCGAGCTGCTCGGACACGTCGACCCACTCGCAGCCGCCGTAGTAGCGGCGTCCCGGATAGCCCTCGGCGTACTTGTTGGTGAGCACCGAGCCCTGACATTCGAGCACGGCCTGGGGTACGAAATTCTCCGAGGCGATCATCTCGAGCGTGTTCTGCTGGCGCTCCAGCTCGCCACGCAGCGCCGCCGCGATCTCGGGGTCCACCTCGGCGAGCGGGCGGTTGAAGTAGTCGGGACTGAGATCGGACATGGGCACGCTCCTGAAGCTTGTGAATAGCTGTGGGTGCCCAGGCGCGCGGCGATGATGTTCCAGCCGCTCCCCGGTGGTCGGTTCCACCTCTCGCGCCAGTCGCGACTGCGCTTTACGAGGCTAGCAGGAGCCAGCCAGCGTCGTTTGAAGGAATGCCGCATCGAGCGGCCCTTTGCGCACGACCCGCCAGCGTCCGCTCTGCTCGTACTCGGACAGGTCGATCACGGTGGAGGCAATGCCGGGAAGCTCGCCGCCGTCGAGCAGGAGATCCGCGCCCTCGCGCAGCTCCGCGGGCACGTCCTGCAGACGCCGGGGATCGCGGCCCCCGGAGAGGTTCGCGCTCGACTGCGCGGCCGGAGCGCCCACGGCGGCCAGCGCATGTAGCGGGCCATCGCACACGGGGACGCGCAGGCCGAGCAGTCCCGAGCCGGTGGAGCCCGGGTCGCATGCAAGCGGGAACCGACGCCCAGGATTCGCAAGCAGCACGGTCACCGGGCCCGGCAGCAGCGCGGCGAGTGCGGCACGGGTGCGCGGTCCCAGCTCGGCGAGCGTGTCGAGCGCCGGCTCGATCGCAAAGAACATGACGGCGGCCGGCTTGAGGGGTGCGCGCCGCTTGAGCTCATAGACGCGCTGCACGGCGGTCTCGCTGTCGGGATTGCAGGCAATGCCGTAGACGGTGTCGGTTGGGACCACTGCGATGCCGTCTCCCGCCAGGCACCGCTCCAGCCGGATTGCGTCCTCGGGCGTGAGGCTCACGGACGTTCTCCGACGAGGACACGCTCGATACCCGAGAGGTCGCGCTCGACGCGAACCGTGGGAAAGCCGGCCCCGCGCATCAGCTCACCGACAGCGGCAGCCTGCCCGGCGCCGATCTCGAGCGCGAGTAGGAGCACCGAGGCGCGCGCTGCCACCTGGCCTGTCAGCCGGCGGATGACGTCGAGTCCGTCGGCGCCGGCAAACAGCGCGGAGGGCGGCTCGTGGCGAAGGATCTCGGCCGAGAGCGTCGCGCGGTCCGCATCCTGGACATAGGGCGGGTTGGAGAGGATCGCGTCGAACTCGTCGCTCATGCCGTCGAGCAGGTCGGACTGGAGCCAGCGCACCTGGAGACCGAGGCGCGTGCCGTTCTCGCGGGCAAGCTCCAGTGCGCTGTCGCTGAGATCGCTGGCGCTCACCTGAAGATCGGGGCGCTCGTCCTTCAGTGCGAGCGCGACGGCGCCACTGCCGGTGCCGACGTCGAGCACGCGCGAGCCCTCGGGCAGGCTGAGCGCGACTTCGACAAGCAGCTCTGTCTCCGGGCGCGGGATCAGCGCCCGCGGGTCGGCCGCCAGCTCGATGTGACGGAAGTGTCGAGCGCCGAGGATGTAGGCGACCGGCTCGCGCTGCACCGAGCGGCGGCGAACGTAATCCTGAAAAGTGCGCACCGTCGGGCCGACGACGGTGAGATCGCGGTCGAGCAGCAACCGCTCGCGCGAGACCCCGAGAGCGTGGGCGAGCAGCACTTCGGCATCCAGACGCGGGGTTTCGCAGCCGGCCGCGGCGATCGCAGTGCGGGCTCCGTCGAGCGCGTCGCGGACGGGGGTTCCGCCGGCGAGCGCTCCAACACGGGATTCGGACATGGTTTGGATTTGCGGGGCGTGCTTGGTGGTGCTCAAACTGCCGTCTGGGCCTCCAGGCGACGGCGCTTCTCATCGGCTTGCAGGGCGGCGGTGATGTCCTGCAGCTCCCCTTCGAGGATCTGGTCGAGGTTGTGGACGGTGAGCTTGATGCGATGGTCGGTGACGCGTCGCTCGCCGTAGTTGTAGGTGCGGATCTTCTCGGCGCGGTCGCCGGTGCCGACCTGCGAGCGACGGTCGGCGGCAAGCTCGGATTGCTGCTCGGCCAGCGCGCGCTCGTAGAGTCGAGCGCGCAGCACGCGCAGCGCCTTCTCGCGGTTTTGCAGCTGGGACTTCTCGTCCTGCATCGAGACGACGATCCCGGAGGGCTTGTGTGTGATGCGCACCGCCGAGTCGGTCGTGTTGACCGATTGTCCACCGGGACCCGAGGAGCGGTACACGTCGATCTGCAGATCGCCCTGGTTGACCTCCACATCGACGTCCTCGGCTTCTGGGAGCACGGCGACGGTCGCGGTGGATGTGTGGATGCGCCCCTGGGACTCGGTTTGCGGGACGCGCTGCACCCGGTGGGTGCCGCCCTCGAACTTGAAGATCGAGTAGGCGCCCTCGCCCTTGACCGCGAAGGTGTACTTGCTGTCTCCGATCTCTAGCGGCTCGGGTTTCAGTCCCACTCGCTCGGCGTAGCGGGTGAGCATTCGATAGACGTCGCCCGCCCACAGCCCCGCCTCGTCCCCGCCGGCGCCGCCCTGGATTTCGACGATCACGTTCTTCTCGTCGTTGGGGTCGCGCTCGACCATCGCAAAGCGGATCTCCTCCTCCAGCTGCTCGACGCGCTCGCGCGCGGTGAGCAGCATCTCGCGCAGCTCGGGGTCCTCGCCGCTCTCGGATATCAGTTCATCCGCGCCGGCCGCATCGTCGCTTGCGCGGCGCCACTCGACAGCGAGCTTGGCGGCTGGCTCGAGCTGCCGGTAGGCGCGACCGACTTCCGCGTAGCGTTCGCGGTCGCCGATGACGGCGGGGTCGGTCATCTGCTCGCCGAGCTCGGCGAAGCGCGTCTCGATCTGCTCGATCAGGTCTTCGATCATTGCCCCAGCTTACGGGGAGCGGATGGCACTACCGGTGATGCCACGCGCCGTGGGCCGTGACTTACGCGACAACCTCCACGCCGACCAGCTCCGCCGCACTCATGCTTCCCGGCGTCTCGTGCTCCAACACTGCCTGCAGCGCGGCGATGGCGACGGCGAGCTGGTCGAGGTCGGGCTCGCGGGTGGTGAGCAGCTGGAGCTTCAGTCCGGGCCACATCACAGCTTTGACCCAGCGTCGATTGCGGTTGCGCCCGGCGAACTTGATGATCTCGAAGGAGATGCCCGCGATCACCGGCACGCCGAGGATGCGGGTGGCGACGAGCCAGTACCACGCGGGCATGCCGACGGCCCCGAACACGAAGATCGAGACGACCATCACGATCAGCAGGAAACTGGTGCCGCAGCGTGGGTGCAGTCGTGAGAAGCGTTGCGCGTTGGACGGCGTGAGCGGCAATCCCGCCTCGAAGCAGGAGATCGTCTTGTGCTCAGCGCCGTGATACTCGAACACGCGACGCAGGCTTCCTACACGCGAGAGCGCGAACATGTAGGCAAGGAAGATCGCGGTGCGCACGACCCCCTCGATGATCCAGAACAATGCCGAGGAGTGCAGCTGGTCCTTGATGAGGCTCGTGAGGCCCAGCGGCAGCAGGAAGAACAGCCCGATCGCGAACGCCATCGCGATGATCACCGTGCCAACCCACACGGCGGAGGAGATCTCCTGCGGGTCCTCCTCTGCCTCCCCCTCCGGTAGTTGTGCGTTGGCGGAGATACCGAGTGCCTTGAAGCCGATCGCGAGCGAGCCACCGAGCGCGACTACCCCACGCAATATGGGGACCCGTAGCCATCGGTGGCGCGCCAGCGCGGAGGTGAGCGGCGACATCGTGACCTCAATCTCGCCGAGCGGCTCCAGCTCGCCGTCGCGCTCCTCCCTGCTGAGCTCGCTCTCTCTGGCGAATGCCACCTCCAGTGAGTGAGACACATCGCGCACGCTGCCGTCATGTGAGGCGCCGTTGCTGCGCGCGTCGGCACCGTCGTGCAACCCATTCTGAGCTCGCACGTCGCCTCCCTCGGGTGTGCCCGTGGCGGCGTCGTGTGTGCCTGTGGCGGTGTCGTGTGTGCCTGTGGCGGCGTTCAGGGGCTTGCGCACAGCCACTGCCCAGTGGTGCACGCCACGCATCATCACACCCTCGAGCACCGCCTGGCCGCCGAGCGGCGCGTCGCGGGCGGCCGTCAGCTGACCGTCGGGTAATTGGACCTCAGCGCCGAGTTGTAGATCGGGGCCGTCGGCACTGCGAGTCGCGGGCGCACTGGAGGTCGCCTGGAGGTTGCTGGCCTGCACCCCCCCACCGACAACCGGGCGAGAGGACATAGCGCTACTGGGGGCGGGCCTGATCCGTACCGGTCCGCGCGCCCGCTTGCGCGCTGTGCAAGCGTCCCTTGGCGACCCGGCGTTGGAAGCGCTCGACGCGTCCACCTGTGTCTATGAGCTTCTGGCGTCCCGTGTAGAACGGATGGCAGTTGGAGCACACCTCGACGTGGATCTCCTCTTGGGTCGCCCGCGTGGTGAATTCGTTGCCGCACATGCAGCGAACGTGCGCCTCGACATAGTTGGGGTGGATCGAAGTCTTCATGCTCAGGGCATTCTAGCGAGCTTCGGGCCGATCGGCCAATGAGCCGCTCGCAGCGGGCGGGCGAGACGAGTTTGAGCGATCTTGCCGGCGGCGATCGGACAGGGACAGAAGGGCCTGGGTCGGCTCAGCCGGCCGGCGTCGGCGTCGGGGTCGACGCGGTAGGCGGCGTTTGCGTGACCTGCCCGGCAAGCGTAGGTTGCAGGCAGTGCGAAGTGTGCAGTTCGGCGCGCTTGAGCAAACGCCCTTTGTTGCTGAGCCAATGGAACTCCACGAGCGCTCTGTAGGAGGCGGGTGCGGTGAGGTTCGTGACCTGTTGGACGTAGTTGTCGATCCTCACTCCCGGTTCGGAGCTGTGCCACACACCAAGGCCTGGAGCGGTGATCGTGTGATATTCGGATTCGCCGCGGAGGCGCTGCTGAAGCTGGATCTTGATCGCCATCCGTTGAGTCGTGTCGGGCGCGACCATGTGCGCGGTGAAGGTCGCCGAGCGTTCGCCTTGCACGGTCGAGGTGACGCACTGTTCGAGCGTCGCCGCATAGCCGGTCGGGGCGTTTGGCGTCGTTGTCGCGCTGTCGCGCAGACCCCCCTTTGCGAGCGCGACCTGGGCGCAGGCGAGCATCGTCAGCGCACATGCGAGCACGAGCGCCGCCTTCACGACACGGGTGGGTTGGAACGTCGTCCTTGCCATTCACAAGCCACTAACACTCATAAGCCCACGATGTTTCGCACAAAGTGGGCACAAGCGCTTTTCGTCGTTACGTTCCTGAGCTTCATCGACCAAGCAGGACAAGGACGCAGCCCGCGTGGCGTGCTCAGCACGTGAGCGGGCGAGGACACAGTCATGCGCAGTGTCGATGACGCTCAGGTGATCTGATAGAGGGGACCGTCGCCCCCCTCTGGTGTGGTCAGGCGCCCACCCTTGGCGGTGATCGCCCCGCACTGCACGCAGTTGGTGTAGTTGACGATCACGTCCACGACTCCCGTCTCGGGCGCGTCGTCGGGGATCTCATACACCCCGGCGGGACACATCCAGCGCCACGTTTCGGCGACCTCGCGCGGGACGTGTTTCTGCACGCGGATGTGGTTGGGCGCGTCGTCGCGCGTGGCGTTGCCGGTGATGAACACGCTGGAGAGCTTGTCGAATGTGTACTTGCCGTCGGGCTTGACGTACACGTCCTTGGTGTTGCCCACGAACATCGGGATCGAGTCGTTGCGGTGCCAGTCGGCGCGACCCGGGAGCTTGCCCCTGGTGATCTGCTGGATACCGGAGAGCGGTCCGCCGAGAAACAGACCCTTCTGCAGTGGCTGGCGTGCGTTGCGCACCTCCCACAGCTCTTTGCCGACCGAGGACTGCTCGATCGCCCGCTCGTAGTCGGAGAGGTCTTGGCTACCGCGCTTGAGCGCCGCATAGATCGACTCGGCCGCGAGCATTCCCGACTTGATGCAGTGATGCACGCCCTTGAGCGCCATCGTGTCGACCATGCCGCCGGAGTCCCCCACGAGCACCGCGCCGGGCATCGAGAGCTTGGGCATCGACCAGTAGCCGCCACCCGGCAGCGCCTTGGCGCCCCAGGCGACACGCTCGCCGCCCTCGAGGATTTTGCGTACGAGCGGGTGGGTCTTGAACGTCTGCAGCAGGTCGTGCGCGGAGGTGGTGGCGTCCGCGTAGTCGAGCTCGACTACGAAACCGATCGAGACCATGTCCTCGCCGGTCTTCTCGTTCTTCATCGGATAGATCCAGGTGCCGCCGATCTGACCGTACTTGGATGAGATCTTCAATGGCCAGGGACCCATCGTGTGGATCAGGCGGTCCAGCGGCTTGGCGACCTTCCAGACCTCCTTGACGCCAAGCTCCCACACCTGTGGCTCGCGGCCCTCGGCGAGGTCGAACTCGCGGATCGCCGCTCCTGTCAGATGCCCCCAGCAGCCCTCGGCGAGCACTGTCGCCTGTGCCTTGATGTCGGTGCCGGGCTCGAAGTTGCCGAGCGGCTCGCCGTCCTTGCCGCGGCCCTTGTCGCCCGAGCGCACGCCGACGACGCGGCCGTTCTCGACCACGAGCTGGGTTGCTGCCGTCTCGGTGAGGATGTAGGCCCCGGCCTCCTCGGCTTGCTGCTGCTGGTAGCGGGCCAGCGCCGAGACGGAGACGACCTCGTTGCCGTGATTCTTGAACGGCGGCGGCGTGGGGATGCGAAACGACACTTTGGAAGTCGGGGTCATGTAGACCGCCTCTTTGGTGACCTCGCCGAAGGCGAAGCCCTCTTGGCGCCACTGCTCGCGCGTCAGCTCGGGGAACAGCTCTTCAAGCGCCTCGGGGCGCATGACCGCGCCGGAGAGGTTGTGACCGCCGCAGGTCTTTGCCTTCTCCACGACCGCCACCGGCACTTCGCCGAGGCGCTCCATCATCTCCGGGTCGTCGCCGAGCAGTTGCAGCAGGCGGTTGGCGCAGGCGAGACCGGCGGTGCCGCCGCCCACGATCGCAACGCCGACCTCGATCAGCTCGTCCTCGGGGTCGAGGCCGTGCTTGACGAACTCCTTTTGGGGATCGACGGGCGGCGGGAAGGCCGCGGGAACGACCTTCCCATTTCGAGAGCCGTTATGAGATGACATTGCTTGCCGCTCCTTTTCGCTCGCGCATCCGCCCAGATCCCATTGCTACGACGCTTTCTTGGCCTTCACGGCCTCGGTCAACTTCGGCAGGATCTTGTTCAGATCGCCAACGATGCCGAGGTCTGAGAATTCGAAGATCGGCGCGTTCGAGTCCTTGTTGATCGCGACGATGTTCTCCGAGGACTGCATTCCGACCTTGTGCTGGATCGCGCCAGAGATGCCCGCCGCCAAATACAGCTTCGGAGAGACCGTCTTACCGGTCTGCCCGATCTGGGCGGCGTAGGGGTACCAGCCGGCGTCCACGACCGCACGGGTGGCCGCCACGGCGGCGTTGTTGCCGAATGCCGCCGCCAGGTCCTCGGCGAGCTGGAAGCCCTCGGCCTTGCCGAGACCGCGACCGCCGGCGACGAGGATCGAGGCGCCCTCGATGTCGACGTCGGCCCCGCGTTGTTCGCCGCGCGTGACCATCGTGGCCTGCTTGGCGTGATCGCTCAGCTCGAAGCTGACCTGCTCGACAGGAGCCGCACCTGCGCCGGTCTCTCTAATCTCGAACGCGTTGAGGCGTCCGATCACGATGCCGACGGGCGAGCGGTATTTGATTTCCGAGATGGCCGAGTCGCCGAGGATCGGCCGCTCGGCGATCAGCTCGCCACCCTCGGCGCGCACGGCGGTGACCTCCATTGCCACACCGGCGCCCAGGCGCGCGGCAAGACCGGCGCCGATCTCGAAGCCGAGCAGGCCGCCGCCGAACAATGCGTACTTGTAGTCGCCGTTTGAAATGGCGGCACCCATCGCGTCGACGACTGGCTGGGCGAGCCCTTCGGGGCCCTCGGCGATGAGAACCTTCTTGGCTCCGTAGTTGCCGAGCGAAGCCGCCAGGTCCTGCGGGACGCCCTCGCCGACGAGGATCGCGTGCGCCTCGCCGCCGAGCTCGGCGGCGAGCTTGGCGCCCTCGGAGACCGCGCCGAGGGAGTTCTTGTTGATCGCGCCTTTGTAGTGAAGCGCGTAGACCAGGATGTTTGCCATCTAGATCAGCTTCCTCTCATCGAGCCAGGCGACGATCTTCTCGACCGTCTCGGCGGTGTCCTCGTCCTCGATGATCTCGCCCGCGGCCTTGGCCGGGGGAGCCTTCGCGGCGATCCATTGAGCGGCGGAATTATCGCCGCCGACCTTGCTCGTGTCGACGCCGACGTCGCCGGCGGTAACTGTGTCCAGGGGCTTCTTCTTGGCGCCCATGATCGCCTTCAGCGACGGGTAGCGCGGCTCGTTGATGGCGTCGCCGACGGAGATCACGGCGGGCAGCTTGATCTGCACTGTGTCGTAGCCGTACTCGGCCTGGCGCTCGCAGCGCAGGGCGTCTGACTCCACGTCCATCTTGATGACCTGGGTGAGCGAGGGCATGCGCAGGTGCTCGGCGACGACCGCGCCGATCGTGTAGCACTCGCCGTCGTCGGACTGCTGGCCGAGCAGCACGAGGTCGGGTTTCTCACGGTCGAGGGTCTGGGCCAGGGCGTAGCCGGTGGCGGCCACGTCTGAGCCGGCGACGGCCGGATCGGAGAGGTGCACGGAGCGGTCGGCTCCGAGCGAGACGGCCTTGTGCAGGGCGCGCACGGCGCTCTCCGGGCCCATGGTCACAGCCACGATCTCCTCGACGGGGGCGACGCCGCCCTCGCGAATCTGCATCGCAGCCTCGATGGCGTGCGTGTCATACGGGTTGAGGTTCTTCTCCCCGCTGCGGTCCATGCGCCCCGTCGAGCTGTTGATGCGCTTCTCGACGGCGGCGTCCGGGACCTCCTTCACCAGGACGCAAATCTTCATTCAGCTACTCCTTAGGGGGTGTCTATGGGGCAATCCTACCTGAGTTGACTGACGAGTCAATCAGGCAGTTGGGCAGGTGCGGCCCACCATGACCGGGCGCGCACATAAATACTTTTTGTGCGATTTACGATAGTAGCTACTATTTGTAGTTACGATAGTAGTTAACAGAAAAAGACAATACAACACACTCAGCTGGCCTGGCGCGCGCTGGTGGCCCCGCGAATGAAATCGACGATCGCCTGGGTAGGCGCGCCTGGCGTGAAGACCTCGGCCACGCCGAGACTCTTCAACTCGGGTATGTCTTCGGCGGGGATGGTGCCGCCAACGGTGACAACCACGTCATCGATGTCCTGTTCGCGCAGCAGTTGCACCACCCGCGGCACGAGTGTCATGTGCGCGCCCGAGAGAATCGACAGGCCGACCGCGTCGGCGTCCTCCTGGATCACCGTCTCCACGATCTGCTCGGGGGTTTGGTGCAGTCCGGTGTAGATGACCTCCATGCCCGCGTCGCGCAGCGCACGCGCGATGATCTTTGCGCCGCGATCGTGGCCGTCGAGGCCGGGCTTGGCCACGACGACACGGATCTTGGGGTGGGCTGGACCCGTGCCGGCCATCTCAGACCTTGATGATGAAGGCGTCGCCCTGACCGCCGCCGGAGCAAATCGCGGCGCAGCCGAGACCGCCACCGCGACGGCGCAGCTCGAAGAGGAGGCTGCCGACGATACGCGCGCCCGAGGCGCCGATCGGGTGTCCGAGCGCCACGGCACCGCCGTTGACGTTGACCTTGTCCTCGTCGATGCCGAGCACGCGGATCGAGTTGAGCGTGACCGAGGCGAACGCCTCGTTGATCTCCCACACGTCGATGTCCTGTGCGCTCAAACCGGCCTTCTCGAGCGCCTTCTTGGCGGCCGAGGCCGGTGTGCGGGCGAGATAGGCGAACTCGTCGGCGGACTGGGCGTGGGCGACTACCTCGGCAAGCGCCTGCTTGCCGTTAGCCGAGGCCCACTCATCGGAAGCGACGACGAGCGCGCCCCCGCCGTCGTTGACACCGGGGGAATTGCCCGCTGTGTGCGTACCGTCCTTGCCGACAAGGCCCGGCAGCGCCGCGAGCTTCTCCAAGGACGTGTCGCGACGCGGACCCTCGTCGATCTCGACGACCGTGTCCCCCTTACGGCCTTTGATCGTCACGGATACGATCTCCTCGAGGAGACGGCCCTCGTCGGTGGCCTTCACAGCCAGCTCGTGCGAGCGCAAGGCCCAGCGGTCGAGATCGGCTCGCGTCAGCTCGAGCTCATCGCCAACTTCGGTGGCCTCCACGAACATCTGCTTGCCGGAGAAGGGATTGGTGAGGCCGTCGTGGACCATCGCGTCGAGCGCCTTGACGTCGCCCATGCGAAACCCGAAGCGCGCGCCGGGCAAGAGGTAGGGAGCCTGGGACATCGACTCCATCCCGCCGGCGACGCCGACCTGCACATCGCCCGCGCGAATCGCCTGGTCGAGGATCACGGTGGCACGCACGCCCGAGGCGCACACCTTGTTGACGGTCTCCGAGGAGACCTCCTTGGGGATGCCGGCCTTGATTTGAGCTTGGCGCGAGGGAATCTGACCCTGCCCGGCCTGCAGCACTTGACCCATCACGACGTGCTCGACCTGAGCAGGCTCGACGCCCGAGCGCTCGAGAGCGGCCTCGATCGCGATCGCGCCGAGCTCGGTGGCGTCAAGCGTTGACAGGCCTCCTCCCATCTTGCCGATGGGTGTGCGCGCTGCGCCGAGGATCACGGTCTTGGGCATCGAGGCGGTTCTCCTAATTTAGATTTGTCCCACCCACCCGGCCGGCTTGCGGCCAGGGGAGATGCAATCCTACCGAGCCGCCGGAGCCGAGAACGTGACGATGAGCACATCCCACATGTGCGGGAAGCAAATCGGGTCCTGCGTCGGGTCCCGTACCCCGGCGAGAGTACGTGCTTGCACCTCAACGGACAACCCCGAGCGGCAGCTCGATATCGTGCTCGGATCGTGAATGTGTCGTGGACAACCGAGCCGGCTGAGCAGACCGACGCCGACACGGTCGCGATCGGAGTGTTCGAGGGAACCGATATGCCGAGCCCAGCGCCCCAGCAGCTCGGCGCGCTGCTCGCAAGCGGCGAGGCCCGTCGCTCGCTGAAGTCGCTCGCATTGGCACACGCGGAGGGCAAGCGCTGGCTGATCGTGGGGCTCGGCGAGCGTGGCGAGTTCACGCCCGAGCGGGCTCGCGTGGCGGCAGCGATAGTTCGTGAGCGGACCAAGGAGCTGTCCACCAAGGTGCTGTGCTGGCAGATGCCGAGCGCCGACGGCGAGGTGGCGGCGGCGCTTGTGCAGGGAACGATGCTCGCCGACTACAGCTTCGATCTCTACAAGTCTCAGGCCAAAGACACTCCACAGGGTGCGAGCAACCCAAAGGGCGCCCCCCATGAAGAGGGGCGGGCGGGCAAACCGGGTCTCGAGGGCGGGCAAAAGCATCTGACCGGCCTGGTTCTGGCAGGCAAGGATGACCTGGGGGCAGTCGTCGGCGAGGCCGCGATCGTCTCCGAGGCCGTCAACGAAGCGCGCGATCTGCAGAATCGTCCCGCAAACGACCTGACCCCGACCGCGCTTGCCGATCATGCACACGGACTGGGCGAGCAGATCGAGCACCTGTTGGTGCGGGTCGAGGGGCGCGAGGGCATCGTGGAGCGCTCGATGGGCGCGTTTGCCGCGGTGGCGCAGGGCTCAGAGCAGGAGCCCGCGCTGATCACCCTGCGCTATGAGCCGCCGAACGCGACCGGTCCCCTGCTCGGGTTCGTGGGCAAGGCCGTGACGTTCGACAGCGGTGGCATCTCGCTCAAGCCCGGGGCGAAAATGGCTGAGATGAAGTTCGACATGTCCGGCGGCGCAGCCGTGATATCGGCTGTGGCGGCGATTGCACGCATGAAACTGCCGGTTCGGATCGTGGCGGTCGTGGGCGCCACCGAGAACCTGCCGAGCGGCCGCTCGGTCAAGCCCGGTGACATCGTGTGCGCCTCCAACGGGAAGACGATCGAGATCAACAACACCGACGCCGAGGGTCGGCTCGTGCTGGCCGACTGCCTGTGTCACGTGATCGGCCTGGGCGCCGAGCGGGTTGTGGACTTGGCGACGCTGACCGGCGCGGTGATCGTCGCACTCGGCTCGACCTACGCGGGACTGCTCTCAAACGACGACGCTTGGGCCGCCCGCGTGA
The DNA here is from genome assembly GCA_963831725.1 of uncultured Solirubrobacterales bacterium. Classification (GTDB taxonomy): domain Bacteria; phylum Actinomycetota; class Thermoleophilia; order Solirubrobacterales; family Solirubrobacteraceae; genus Palsa-744. The sequence goes on along the minus strand of CAWHRF010000004.1, from coordinate 108,061 downwards.
GCGATGCCGGGGAGCGCAGTGGCGAGATCCTCTGGCGACTGCCGCTGCACGAAGAGTACGAGGAGCTGGTGAAGGGCAAATACGGAGACCTCGACAACGCCCCCGAAGGACGCAAGGCAGGCACGATCGTGGGAGCGACGTTCCTGTCGAACTTCGTCGGGAACACGCCATGGGCACATCTGGACATCGCCGGCTCGGCGTGGGATCTCGGGCGCGCATACGTCGGCAAGGGCGCCTCCGGGTACGGCGTGCGCTTGCTGGTCGAGCTGGCACGCTCCCACAGCTCCTAGATGGACTTCGATCTCTCCCCCGACCACGAGCTGATCCGCCGCACGGTGCGCGAATTCGCGCAAGGCGAGGTGGCGCCGGTCGCCGAGGAGCTTGATCGGACCAAGTCGTTCCCGTATGAGATCGTGGCGCAGCTTGGGAAGCTCGGCCTGATGGGGATCCCCTTCCCCGAGGAGTACGGCGGAGGCGGCGGAGACACGCTCGCCTACACGCTGGCAGTCGAGGAGCTGACGCGGGTGGATTCATCGGTGGCGATTACGCTGTGCGCACACACCTCGCTCGGCACCCAGCCGATCTACCTGTTCGGCTCGGAGGAGCAGAAGCGCGAGTGGTTGCCGCGACTGTGCTCGGGCGAGAAGCTCGGTGCGTTTGGCCTCACCGAGCCCGAGGCAGGGAGTGACGCCGGCAACACGCGCACGCGCGCACGACTGGCAGACGGCGAGTGGAGGATCGACGGCGCGAAGCAGTTCATAACAAATGCCGGCACCGAGATCTCAGGTGTCGTGTGTATAACCGCAGTGACCGGCGAGGGCGAGACCGGGGGCGAGACGGGCACCACCGGAGCGACGGCCGCGGGCGCCGCTCCAAAGGAGATCTCGAACATCCTCGTGGCCAACGGCACGCCAGGCTATGAGCAGGGCGAGCCATATCGCAAGATGGGCTGGAACGCCTCGGACACACGCCCGTTGACGTTCAGCGATTGCCGGGTGCCCGAGGAGAACCTGCTCGGCCCACGCGGACATGGCTTCAAGCAGTTCCTGCACATCCTCGACATTGGCCGGATCGGGGTGGCGGCGATGGGCGTCGGACTCGCCCAGGGAGCGCTGGACCAGGCACTCGCCTATGCCAAAGAGCGCAAGGCCTTCGGCAAGCCGATCTCGAAGTTCCAGGCGATCCAGGCGAAGCTCGCCGACATGTCTGCGGAGATCGAGGCGGGCAGGCTGCTCGTGTACAAGGCGGCGCGCGAGAAGGACGCCGGGCGCAACTTCACGCTGACCGCCGCTCAGGCCAAGCTGAAGACAGGACGACTGGCGGTGCGCTGCACCGAGGAGGCGGTGCAGATCCACGGCGGGTATGGCTACATCGAGGAGTATCCCGTGTGCCGCTTCTACCGCGACGCGAAGATCCTCACGATCGGCGAGGGCACCGACGAGGTGCAGCAGATGGTGATCGCGCGTGCACTGGGCGCCTGAAGCCTCCGCGGCACACCGCGGCGAGCAGCAACCGCACCCCTAGCGAGGCTCCAGCACGACCAGCGGTATCTGGCGCTCGGTGCGCCGACGATAGTCTTCATAGCCCTTGTAGACGCCGACCGCCAGCTTCCACAGGCGGTCGTACTCCTCGGGTGTGGCGAGACGCGCGTGCACGCTTGTCCGCTTGGAGCCGATCTGAATCGTCGTGTCGGGATTGGCCATCAGATTGTGAAACCAGGCAGGGTTCTTCGGATAGCCGCCCTTTGAGGCGATCAGGACGACGTCTCCGTCGTCGCGGGCGAACACGAGCGGCGTGTAGCGGTGCTTGCCGCTCTTGGCGCCCACGTGGTCGAGCAACAGCATCTCCGGAACTCCGGGCACACGATGGCCGATCAGGCCATCGGTCGCGCGATACACCTTGGCGTGGCCGCCCATCAGCCGGCTCAGGAGCGACCAGTTGCCATCCACCCAGCTCAGGTAGTCGATCTTCATTGAAGACGCAAGCCTACTCTAGTAGGATTATGTTGGTGTCGAAGGCAACTGTGACTATCCACGCAGGCATCATACGGAGCGGAGGAGACCCTTTGACCGCCGACTCCGAGGCGGTGCCGACCGAGCGCCGAGGCGGTCCGTCCCTGGGCGAGTGTGCGCGCGTGTTCGCGCGTCAACCCTCGCCGCCCTATCTTCTCGGCGCCGTGGCGCTTGCGCTCGGGCTACGTGTCGCGCAGGGCTCCTGGAGCTGGCGGGACATCGTGGCGGTGGCCAGCTTGATCGGCGTGACCCCGTTCGCGGAGTGGACGATCCACGTCTACCTGCTGCACTCCCGGCCGCTAAACATCTTCGGCCACAAGGTGGAGGTGCTGACCGCGCGCGAGCACCGCGCGCATCATGAGGCGCCGGGCAAGCTCGGAGGCGTGCTACTGCCCGTCTACGGGGTGCTCGCGTTCCTGGCGATGATCGCGCTCATGAACTGGGCGCTGTCGTTCCCGATCCATCTCGTGCTCGGCGGCCCGCGTCTGGCGAACGCGACGACGGGCGTGCTCGCGAGCTTCGCGATCCTCGCCGCCTATGAGTGGATCCATTTCCTGATCCACACGCCCTACCGGCCTAGGGGTCGTTACTTCAGAGCGATCTGGCGCAATCACCGCCTGCACCACTTCAAGAACGAGCGCTACTGGTTCGGCGTGACATCGACTGTCGGCGACCGCGTGTATGGAACGCTGCGCGACCAGAGCACCGTCCCCCGCTCAGCCACCGCCCGCTCGCTGCACGGCGAGCGCTGAGGGAACCACTTCTCACGTAGGCCGTGCCCTACGCGTACACGGCCCATGCCCGTGTGCGACCGCGTTCACGCCGGCATGGCGAGCTGCCTGTCCACGGCCGCGACCCGCGACCACGGAGCGGCAGGGCGCCCCATGTAGAAACCCTGCACGAGCGGCACGCCGAGGTCTATGAGCGCGCTCAACTCGGAGGGCGTTTCGATGCCCTCGGCGACGAGCAGGCTGCCGACGTGCGTCGCATAGCTGACCAGTGCGCCGACAAGCGCTTGGCGGTCGCTGTCCTCATCGATGCCCGTGATCAGCGAGCGATCGAGCTTGAGATAGCTGGGGTGAACGGTGGTTATCTGACGCAGGCCGGAATAGCCGGCACCCATGTCGTCGACAGCCAGCTTCGCGCCACGGGCAAGCAACGGTCGCATCGCCTGCTGCAGCTGGGATTCGCTCTGCACGAGCGCCTCCTCTGTGACCTCGACGATCAATCCCGAGAGGTCGGCCGGCTGCTCCAACAGCTCGAGCGTGCGCCGATCGAGCAGCACCGGCGCCGACAGGTTCACCGACAGCAGCGTGCCGGGCGGGCGCGAGGCGAACAGCTCGAGCGCGGCCCGCAGGCATGCCCGCTCGAGCAGGTCGCGCTCGCCGAACTCCTCGGCGACCGCGAGCCAGTGCAGCGGGCTGTCGGTGCTGCGCCTGCCGAAGCGTGCCAGTGCCTCATATGCGTGAACCGCACCGCTGCGGGGATCGACTATCGGTTGCACCGCCATCGAGAGGCCCTTGCCTTCGATCAGGCGGTCGAGCGTGCCGCGAGCGCTGCGCTCGCCGGTGCCGCTGAGCGACCCGCCGGTGTATGCGGAGATCTGTCCCGTGAGCCCGCTGCGCTTGGCGACGCGCAAGGCGATGTCGGCGGCGCGTAGGAGCGCCTCGCCGCTGTCTCCGTCGGCCGGGGTCTGGGAGATCCCCACACACGCCGAGATCGGTCGATGGTCGTCCTCGGATCGCTGAGGGAGCGTCTCGAGCAACATCCTGGCAAACGCGGTCGGATTGGCTGTGCGCAAGATCACGGCAAACTCATCCCCACCGAGACGCCCGACCGGGTGCTCGTCGCCGGCGACGAGCAGCAGTCGCTCGCCGACCGCGGCCAGCAAGGCGTCGCCGGTGGCATGGCCGTGTGTCTTGTTGATGATGCCGAAGCGCTCCAGGTCGAGCAACAGCAGCGAGACGGGCGCCGAGCGCTCGGACCCCTCGACTGTCTGCTTCAGCACCGCGCGGAAGGCTGCATAGGAGAGCAATCCGGTGAGGTCGTCGTGATCGGCGTCATAGCGTGCCTGGTGCAGCAGATGGTTGAGCTCGCGCGTGAGACGTCCGCTGGTGAGCAGCAAGCCGACCGTGGCGCCCAACAGCGCCGCGTATTCAAGACTGAGATGACCCATGCGTAGGATCGGCAGGGCGAGGGCGCTCAACACCACGGTGCGTCCAATCCAGTGAACGCGCCCTCCGCGCGCGAGCACGCCGCTCGCGACGGCGGCGAGCCAGACGATGCCGATCACACTCACACGCTCTGACTGCATGCCGACGATCAGCAGACCGGCGATACCCGCAAGCGACTCCTCGGTGCTCACCCAGGACAGTCGCCGTGCGGTGAGTTGAATCACCGATGAGACCAGGATCACCGCGAAACCGGCGATCGCAAAGAAGGGGTGTACAAGCAGCGTGCGGTCGGCGAAGATCAGCGCGATGCCCATCGCACCGAGCGCGGCACGCGTCCAGGCCGCGGTTCTACGCGCCCTCAGCACGTGAGGGTCGGTATCGGCGATCGGCAATATGTGATCGCCGATCTCCGATGTGCTGGCGGCGGCGCTCACATTTGGCACGTCCCAATATTCGACACGTTCCCGCGGGCGCTTTAGTTTTGATTGAGCGACGCCGTGGACGCTGGGCAGAGCGCCGACGGAATCGCGACTATGCCGCGTAGGCCACGACCGTCTTGTCGGTGCAGCCGATCAGCCGGTAGTGACGATTTGTGGCCAGCTTGCGCATCACAAGGATCTTGCGACCGGCGCCATTGCAATAGACGACCCCATGGCCATAGACCAGCAGCACGTGATCTTCCCCTGCGCCGGTCCAGATGTAGTTGGTGCCATGACTTGCATAGATCCAGTCGTTGCCGGCGCCGCCGTAGAGACGGTCAACCTGGGTCGTGTCGTTGCCTTCGGCGTGGGAGTCTCCCCAGATCACGTCGCCGGAGGGCCCTGCGTGGATCGTGTCGTTGCCGTCTCCGCCAAGCAGCTCGTTGTGCCCGATGTCAGCCGGCACCAGGTCAGTTTCTTCGTACTTGTGGGCACAGAACGTGGGCAGGCCCGCGGGCAGGACCACAGATGGGAACAGCGGTGGTAGGGCGGCGTTCGATGAGCTGCCGTCGCCCTGGCATTCGGACTCGAGCTGGGGGAGCGTCGTGAATCGGGGACCGTCGCCGATACCCGGAAAGCCGCAGTTGTGGTAAATGCCGCCGGTCTCCGCGCCGTCGCAGGAGTAGCTGGGATCGGTGCCGTCGAACGGGTCGTACCCGGGCCTGCCATCGAGCGGTCGGCTTGCGTTGGTCGAGTTCTGGAGCAGCATCCCGGTGATCGTGGGCCATCCCAGATGACTGGCCTCCGCGATCCGTGCCTGAGGCACGGATACCTCAGCGGAACGGGCGAAGGCCGACCCACCGAAGACGAGCGACATGGCGATCGCGCCGGCGCAGAGCGCGATGCGGTTGTTGAGCGTCAGGCGAGGTATCGCTCTAGGTTGACAGGCTTCGGCATAGGTTGTGCCGTTTGGCGGGCCATATATTCGTCTAGCCTGCCATCAGCGGCGCGAATCGTCCTTCAGGAGCGCGGTGGCGGCACTGGCGGGATCCAGACGCCGCTGCACGACCTCCTCGAGCAGCCGCTTGAACTCGGCGTCCTCGAGCAGCTCCTCCTCCAGACGCCTGCGCATGCGCGCGGTGGCGATCGCGAGCACCTCGTTGCGCAGGTTGCGTCCGCGACGCTCCTGCAGGGTCCCCTCCTCCAGGATGTGGGCACGGTGCTGGTCGAGGCGCTCGATCAGCTCACCGACGCCCTTGCCGTGGGTGGCCTCGGTCTTGACGATCGGCACACGCCACTGAGGGTGGGTGGGACTCGATTCTGAGTCGGCGCCGGTGTTGGCGAGCGAGAGCACGCCGCGGATCTCGCGCACCATCGTGTCGGTGAGCGGGTGGTCGGCCTTGTTGATGACGATCACGTCGGGGATCTCCATCACTCCGGCCTTGAGCGCCTGGATCGAGTCGCCCGAGCCGGGCATCAGCACGAGCACGATCGTGTCGGCGTGGTCGATGATGTCGATCTCGGCCTGACCGACGCCGACGGTCTCCACGAACACGTCCTCGCGCCCGGCCGCGTCGAGCAGCAAGGCCGCCTGCAGCGCGGCCTCCGAGAGCCCACCGAGCGCGCCGCGGTTGGCCATCGAGCGGATGAACACGCCCTGATCGAGGAAGTGCTCTGTCAAACGAATGCGATCGCCGAGCAGCGCACCCTGGGTGAACGGCGAGGATGGGTCGATCGAGAGCACACCGACAGAACGTCCGGCCTCGCGACGGGCCTTGGTGAGTGCACCGATCAGCGTGGACTTGCCGACACCGGGCGGACCGGTGAAACCGTAGACGGCGGCTTTGCCGGTGTGAGGGTAGACCTCGCGCACCAGCTCCCAGCCCTCGGGACGGTCGTCCTCGACAAGCGTGATGGCGCGCGCGAGCGCGCGGCGATCGCCGTCGAGCAGGCGTTGGGCGAGCGTGGGTGGCATCGGGGAAGTATCTAGGAAAGCCGCCTCCACGCACTCGCCGACCGGCGTCCCCCGCGCGACACATAGCTCTAGGATGCGCGCTCGTGGAACAGCTCAAAGAAGCACTGCGCACATGGCGATGGATGCGCCAAAAGAACATGGTCAACCGGCACTTCGCGTTGCTCGCGGCGCGCTGGGTGCGATTGAAGCTGCGCTACGGCAAGCGCTTTCAGACCGAAGGCATGTGCTTCATATGCCCCGGCGTGAAGTTCGAGATCGGCAGTAACGCTACCTTGCGCATCGGCCGCTGGTCGTGGGTGGGGCACGACTCGAAGATCCGCGTGCACGAGGGCGAAGTGTCGATCGGCTCGAAGACCGTGATGGGTCAGGAGTGCACGATCTCCGCCTACCAGCACGTGTCGATCGGCAGCGAGTGCATCATCGCCGACCGGGTGATGCTGATCGACTTCGACCATGGCGTGGTCGAGGTGGAGCGCCCGATCCGCCTGCAGGGCATCTACAAGCGCGACGTGCGCGTCGGCAGCAATGTTTGGGTGGGTTACGGGGCGTGCATCCTGAGGGGAGTGAGCATTGGGCACAACAGTGTGGTGGGCACCAACGCCGTGGTCACCAAGGATGTGCCCGAGAACGCGGTCGTGGGCGGCGTGCCCGCGCGCGTACTGCGCATGCGCGAGGCGCCCGAGCATTTGCGCTGGGAGTAGGGGTGGTATTGCCGGCGAGCGGATCTAGCGTCGCTTATGGGGTGAATGGGACGTCCAGCCCCGCAGCACGCGTGCACCCGGATGCTGGGCGGTGAGGTCGAACAGCTTGTCGCTCCCATCGCTTGAGGGAAGGCGCCGGTAGCTGAGGAGACTGGTTTCGAGCGCCGCCGGATGACCGGGGAGCGCCGCATCGATCACACGCTCGACAATCGGCAGGAACGTCTTCGGGTCAACCAGCACGACGAGTCTCGTGCGGATGGCGATTCTCCGGCCGTTGGCGTCGTAGCTCGTGGGAGCACTTTCCAGCTTCCACAGCGACTGGCCGTCGCGACGCTCGTGACCCACGAGCCTCATCAGGCCTTCGCGGTAGAGCGCGCGATAGAGCGCTATCCCTTCGACTCCGTCGAAGGTGGCCTCGACAGCCATCCTTAGCTTCAAGTCACTGGGAGCATTTTCCTTCAGGCCACTGGGAGCACTTTCGCGAGGGACCGTGCTTACTTCGAGGCGACCGCGATACCACGTTTCGCGGCGCCCCGGCGCAGACGCCGATTCGCTGACGTGCGTCTCGCGCTTTCCGTCGTACGCTTCGGTGAATATCACGCGCTCCCGTCGCAGCCCGATGCTGGCGTCGTCCCATTCGCGCTGACGCAGGATGCTTCCGGCCTGGATGCCCCGCTCGATATGGGTTGTGAAGGTCGCTTCGACGATCCCAGGCTCGGGCGAGGTTGCCGCGTAGGCGGCCGCGGCCACGTTCACACCGGGGCCGGAGGACCCGGAGGAGAGCACCACGCCGACCACACTCGCGGCGAGACACAGGGGAGCGGCAATGAGCAAGCGTCGGCACACCCGCGAGACCCTGTCTGTTGAGGAGCTTCGATGACGCTGGTCACCCAAGTCGAGTGCGGGAGCATCGTCCTCGATCAGACGGCGCAGCCGCTCGGGAGACTCGACGGTCGGCACCTCGGGCACGGGGTTGGCTGCGGCCAAGCGCGTCATCGAGTCAAGGGTCATGAGGGTGCCTCCATCGACAGGGGTGGGCAGGTGGTGGGATCGGGCCGCTCGCATGAGAGCGCCTGGGTCAAGCGTCGCCGGGCGCGCAGCAGGCGCACACGGGCGGTGGCAGGCTTGACGCCGAGGACGCTCGCGGCCTCCGCCGGGGAGAGTCCCTCCCAGGCGATCAGCAACAGCAGCTCGCGATCGCGATCGCTGAGCCGGGCGATCGCCGTCGCCAACGCGCCGTCGGCGAGGCTTGCAAGCGCTCCATCCCCCGGCCGAGGGATCGCATCGATCAATCCGCCAGGTTCATCGCCGGCCAACCCGCCAGGCACTTCCCCGACGAGCTCACCGGGTGCTTGGCCAACGGAGCTGCCGGCCGTCTGGGCGAGACGATCGCGCAACGCCACGCGGCGGCGCTCGCCGCGCCGTTGTGTGCTCAGCACGCGCCTGGCGACGCCAAGCAGCCACGGCAGGGGATCGATGGGGATCTCCTCGAAGCGCCGCCAGCACACGACGAACACCTCGGCGACCACGTCGTCGGCGATGGAAGTGTCGGCCCGTCGCAGCACATACGCCTTGACCGCCGGCGCGTGCTTGGCGTACAGCAGCTCGAATCGCAATCGCCTCTCCACAACCACTATGTGGCCGGATACCGCGAACGCGTTACATCCGCGGGCAGCAAACACACGTGCCGGCCTCAGCCGTCCGCTTCACGGTGCAAGCAACGCGAGCGGATCGGCGTGCGCCGCCAGGTTGCGTAGAGCACTGAGATCCGTGTCTGGACCGGCTGCAAGCGCCTGCTCGAACTCGGCGCGGTGGTTGGCAAAACGCTCCTGCGCATAGGGAGCAGCCAGCCCACGGGACACCATGAACGCCCAGTCGGAGGCCTGCAGCGCGAGCAGCTCCCGCAACGCGGGGGCACCCGCCTCGTGACCGGCGGCCAGTGTCCGCAGCTCCGCGGCGCGAGATGCAAAGGCGATGTCGGCCACGGCAGGCCCCGACCAGGTCGAGAGGTTCCCGTCGGTTCCCCAAGTGCTCGCCCCCCACTCCGTGTCGTCCAACGGCAGTGGATCGCGCAAGGCCCGTGCTTCGTCCAGACGCACCATCGACAGTCCCTGGCGCGAGCACTCATCCACAACAGCGCGCAGCCATTCCACGCCCTCGTACCACCAGTGACCGAGCAACTCGGTGTCGAGCGCACACACGACCAACCCGCCCCCGGGCAACGATCTGTTTCTGGCACCCGCCTCCTGGGTCTCGTTGGCGCGGCGCAGGCGCTCGAGCGTGGCGGCCACGAACTCCCGCGCGTGCTCGCGCGCGAGTCCCAGCGCCAGCTCGTGGTCGTAGCCATTGCCGTCGTTGGCCCACGGATTGTGGTGATGGGTCGTGTGGTGGTGATAGTCCCGATAGCTTCCGTGCGCCGGGTAGCCCACGTCGCTCCACACTCGCGAGATCGTCGCGCGGTCGATCGGGACCAGCACAACGCCCGACTCGCCCACAAGCGGTCGCAAGTGCTCGCGTGCGCCAAGACCATATCGGTTGGTCAACTCCACGCATGTGGCTCGCACGCCCGCTTCCTCCAGCAGCGGCTCCAGGTACGGCACGTGCGCGCACTCGGGCAGCCAGAAGCCACCCTGCCAGCCGCCGAAGCGCGCCCGGTGGGAATCCACGCCGGTCTGCACCTGTGCGCGCACGCCCGCGTCGGTGGCAAGCAACGGCAGCACCGCATGCGTAGCGGTCGAAGTCCACTGCGCGTGGCGACCGAGCGAGCCGAGCAGGTCCCCCCCGCGCTCGCGGAAACGGGCCAACACATGCTCGTACTCCCCCCACGAGCGTTCGAGCTCGCGCGCGAGCATCTCGTGTCCGCCGTTGCGCATGCCCGCGATGTCTTCGGCGTGGGTGCGGCGGCGAACCTCATCGACAAATGTTTCAAAGCGCCCCCCCACGCCGGGCACCTCCAACTGGTCGCACAACACCGGAGTCAACGACAGCGTCAGCGGCGCGCCTGCATCCAGCAGCTCGAGCGACGGCAGGTAGCTGCCGGCGATCGCCTCCCATAGCCACTCCTCACCGAACGGCCATGTCCCGAAGCCCTCGACGTAGGGCATGTGCGTGTGCAGGACGATCGCCAGCTCCCCCCGAGGGCGGGATTGGCTCATGGTCTGACGGCCGTGGGCGATTGGCGGAGGGCTTTGTTCACGGCCTGCAAACGGCGATGAAATCGAGTGCCTTGTCGAGATCCGCTTCGTCCGCCGAGCGCAGCACGAAGTCGCTTGCCGCAATCGCGGGCGTGAACCGGTCATAGAACGGCTTGGTCAGGCGCAGACGCGGGTGGACCGCATCCCAGCCGAGTTTCAACGCGAACGTGTGCAACTGCAACTTGCGCGCGTGGAACAAGCCATACATCTCAACCGTCCCAAACGTGCCCCGGCATAGCTCCTCGAATTCGCCCGAGCGGTACTCGTGTATGTGCCATGGATTGTCCGAGCGCTCCGCGCCCTTTGGGGCAAGTGTGAGCACGTTGGGTGTGGAGACGAACACGACGCCCTTCTCTCCCACCAGCGAGCGGAAGTGCGCCAGCACGGCCGCCGGGTCTTGCAGATGCTCGATCGTCTGCAAGAACACGACCGCATCGGCCGGCTCGGAGAATGTCTCCACCAGGTCCCGCGCGAAGCGCAGATTCGCACGTCGGTAACGCAGGCGCGCGTGCTCGTGAGCCTCGGGATTAGCGTCGACACCCACGACGGATGCCGCGCTGTGCGCGAGCACATCGGAGCCGTACCCCTCGCCACAGGCCATGTCGATTGCGCGCAGGCCACCAACGCGTGCGGCGATCCACTCATACACCGCGAGGTGGCGCCTGAACCAGTAGTTCTCCTCGGGCACGTCCGGCAGCGTGCGCTCCCCGGTGAGCGCCAGTGGGGGCACGCCCTCCGGCTGGTTGCCCTGCTGGAAGAGTGGTGCTGGAGCCTCCTGAAGGCCGCCTGCGGGCGCACCCTCGCGGGCATGGGCGGAAGGGCCGGACACGGAGCGCGAGTATACGAGCAGCGCGGGAGCGAAGAGGGCACGCCCAACCATCCAGCGCAGGAGCGAAGAGGGCACGCCCGGCCATCCAGCGCGGGAGCGGCGAGGGCACGCCCAGCAATCCCATCCCATATCCTCTGGCGCCGTGACACCCGTGCTATCGGCGGAGGAGATCCGCGACGTCAACACCCGCTACCACGACGTGGCGGCCAACCACTACGACGCGAAGTGGGGCATCGACTTCGGCGACGTCGGCAAAGCGCAGGTCCTCTCCAAGGTGCGCAAGGCGCTCGGCCGCGAGCCCGCCCGCTTCGAGCGCTCTCTGGAGATCGGCTCGGGCACCGGCTATTTCACGCTCAACCTGATGCGCGCCGGGCTAATCGGGCAGGCGACCTGCACCGACATCTCCCCCGGAATGCTCGCCACGCTGAGCGCCAACGCGCAGCGCCTCGGTCTCGACGTGAAGACGGTGCCCACCGACGCCGAGGAACTGCCTTTTGAGGACGCGAGCTTCGACCTCGTCATCGGCCACGCGATCCTGCACCACATTCCCGACCTGGCCCAGGCATTTCGCGAGTTCGCGCGCGTGCTCGCGCCCGGCGGCACGGTGCTGTTCGCCGGCGAGCCCTCGCGCTACGGCGACCGCCTCGCGAAAGTCCCCAAGCGCGCAGCCGGCGCGGTCGCGCCGCTGTGGCGCACGGCGATCGGCGCGCGTCCCGCCCCGCCCGCCGACGGAGGCGCCCCCGAGGCCTCTCTCGAGGGGTCCGTGGACGTGCACGCCTTCTCCCCCGGCGAGCTGTCGGGCTTTGCAAACCAGGCCGGCCTCACCGACGTGCGCGTGACCGGCGAGGAGCTGCTCGCCAACTGGTTCGGCTGGACCAACCGCACGCTGGAGGCCACCGCCCATCCCGACGACGTGCCCTGGGGCTGGCGCAACTACGCCTACCGGGGATACCTCGCGCTGCAGGGTGTCGACAGGCGCCTGCTGGAGTCACGGCTTCCGCCGGCGATCTTCTACAACCTGATCGTCACAGCCAGAAAGCCCTAGACGCCAACAGGGGTCGTCAGTGGCGCGTCCATCCGACCGACCCGATTCGCTGCCCTTGTTCCGTGGCACCCGCCCACTCAAGCGCTGGCGCTATGTGGGGGTGTTCGGCGAGCGGTTCATGATCTGCGCGGCCTCGGTCCAGGTGGGACCTGCGCACCAGACGTTCTGGGCTGTGTACGAGCGGGCGAGTGCCCTGGCGGGAACAGCGGGCGGTGTCCTGGTCGAGCGGACCCGACTAATCCCGCGGCGTGGCGCGCTCGAGCTGACACCCGGTCGGCTTCGCATCCGCGACGACGCGATCCTGCTCGACCTCGCACTCGAGGAAGACCAGGGAGTCGAAGCGACGTGCCCCAACGGGCGTTCATATGTGTGGACGCGCAAGCAGGCCGGCGTGCGCGCGCACGGAACCCTTGTCTTTAATTCCCACCCACCCGCACGAGCGCCGATCTCTGTCGATGCCCTCGCGGTGATCGACGACACCGCCGGCTATCACGCCCGCGTGACCGAGTGGTGGTGGGCAACCGGGGTGGGCAACGCCCCCGATGGCACCCCGCTTGCCTTCAACCTCGTGCAGGGCGTCAACGACCCGCCGTCCGGCAGCGAGCGCGCAATATGGGTCGCGGGCGTTCCCCACGAGACGCCACCGGTGCAATTCTCGGCGGACCTTCGCTCGATCTCTGCCGACGACGGCTCGCAGTTTCGCTTCGCACCCGAGGCCGAGCGCAGCCGCCGCGAGAACCTGCTGCTCGTGCGGAGCGACTACCGCGCCCCATTCGGCACCTTCAGCGGCACCCTGCCGGGTGGCATCCGGCTGGCAAACGCCGTCGGGGTGGTCGAGCACCACCGCGCGCACTGGTAGAGGGGACACAAACAAGCTTGCCGTCAGGTGGATCGACCTGAACGGGCGATGCGCTCAGCTCAGACGGGCGATGTCCCCGACGCAACCTCGAGCCCCCCGCACACCGTCTCCACCACCAGCTGCTTGGCCCGTTCGAACTCCTCCTCGCCTTGCGGCAGCAGCCCGAAGATCCAGCCGGTCAGCACCTGCTCGATCGCGCCGTAGAACGTCATCGCGGCGAACTCGGCGTCGATCTCCTCCTTGAACACGCCTTCCTGCTGGGCCTTGGTGACGATCTCGCCGATCAGCCGGTATGCCTCGCGGATCTGGCCCAGGTGCGTCTGGCCGAACGAGTTGGCCGCACGCGTGACCTCGACGATGATCACCTTCATCAGGTCTGGGTCGTGACGGTAGCTGTCGACGATGAACGACGCGATCGCGCCGAGCTTCTCGCGCACCGGCTTGGGCTCGCGGTCCACCTCGCGGATCATCTCGAGCATCACGCCCCAGCGCTCCAGGAACAGCGTGTTGAGTACCTCCTCCTTGGAGGGGAAGTAGTGGTAGAGCAAGCCGTACGCCACACCCGCCTCATCCGCGATGTCCGACACGCGGCACGCGTGAAAGCCCTGGCGCGCGAACACGCGCACGGCGGCGTCAAGGATCGCCCGGCGACGGTCGGGTACTGCCTTGGCCCTGCTGGAGCTCATGTTTCTGCCCCCTTGTGCACCTGCACCGAGGAGCGATGGTAGAGCTTGGGGCGACGATGAGAAAGCAGCGGCACGCGCTTGCGCACATCGTCCTGATGCTCGAAATCCAGCTCGGCGACGATGTGCCTGGGCTTCTCGCCGGCGGCCCGCGCAAGCACCGCCCCCCATGGATCCACGATCAGCGAGCTCCCGCCTGAATGGTGACCCCCAGGATGCTCGCCGACCTGGTTGGCGGCCACGACGAACACCTGGTTCTCGATCGCCCTGGCTCGTATGAGCGTCTCCCAGTGATCGCGCGTGGTCGGCAGCGTAAAAGCGGCGGGCAGAGCCACGACGCGAGCGTCGCGCAGAGCGAGCACGCGGAACAGCTCGGGGAAGCGCAGGTCGTAGCAGATCGACATGCCCAGCTTCGCGCCGTCCGCCAGCTGACTGACGACGACCTCCTCGCCCGGCTCGTCGGTGTCGGACTCGCAGTAGCGCTTGCCCTCGATCTCCACGTCGAACATGTGCAGCTTGCGGTACACGGCCTTGATCTCGCCGTCAGGGCCAACGTGCACGCTGGCGTTTGAGAGCTTCTCGCGACCCTCCACGCGCTCAGAAATCGAGCCGGCGACCAGATCGACGCCAAGCTCGCGAGCCGTATCCCGCGCCCACGAGATCGCGCTGCCGTCGAGCGTCTGAGCGCCGGCGCGCAGGTCCTCGGGACTGCCCACCGTCCACTTCTCCGGCAGCACGATCAGCGTCGCCCCATCGGCCGCGGCCGCGCGCACGTGCTTGTCAGCCGCCGCAATATTCGCCTCCACGCTCGCACTAGAATTGAGCTGAACGGCGGCAGCCTTCATATGCGCTCTGAACTCCCCGGTGTCCCGGTACGTGGATAGATTGACTGGTCAGTCAACGCTCCCAAGAGGATAGCGTTGAGACGCCTTCGTGCTCAAGCTAGGAACGAGTCCTGCTTGCCAGTGCCGGCCAGGCCGGCCACCGCGCCCTGCTCCAGCAGATCGGCGATCTGCTCGTCCGTATAGCCCGCGGCGCGCAACACGTCCTCCGTGTGCTCGCCAAGCCCCGGCCCCGGCAGGCGGTTGTGCTCGCCCGGCGTGCGGTCGAGCTTGACGGGGATCCCGAGCTGGCGCACGCCTTCCTGTACCCCGGGTTGGTCGAGCGTGACGACCATCTCACGCTGTTGTGCAAGCTCGGAGTCAAGCGCCTCGTCCAGATCGAGCACAGGCTCAAGGCAGCAGTCGTGCTCGGTTGCGAACTGGGTCCACTCGGCCCGCGTGCGGCCCCTGAAGACATCGACCACCTGCCCGTGCGCCTCGGAGCCCGGTTTCTCGAACTGCTTCTCGATCAAGTCATCGCGCCCGACGCCGCGGCACCAGGCCTGCCAGAACTTGGGCTCCAGCGCGCCGAGCGAGATCCAGCCGTCGGCGCACTCGTAGGGGCGGTAACAGATCACCGCGCCGGCAAGCAGCTGCTCGCCGCGTTTGGGCACCACGCCGTCGGCGAAGTATTGGCCTGCGACCATCGCAAGCCACGAGAGCGCGCCGTCGGCCATCGAGACGTCCACGAACTGGCCGTCTCCCGAGCCAGGTTGGGCGGCACGACCCCCTGATTGGGATGCCCACCCACCCGCACCGTCGCGCTCGCGCAATGCGGCAAGGATGCCAAACGCCGCCATCAAGGCGCCGCCCCCCAGGTCTGCGATCTGGCCCGCGGCTTGGATGGGATGCCCACCCGCGCCATGTCCGCCGACCGAGTCCGCTTCGCCCGTCAGACCAAGCAACCCGATCAGGCCGAGGTAGTTCATGTCGTGGCCGGAGGCGTCGCGCTTGGGCCCGGTCTGGCCGTAGCCGCTGATCGCGCAATATACAAGCCCCGGATTCTCCTGGCGCATGCGCTCGTAGCCGACGCCAAGCCGGTCGAGCACGCCCGGGCGAAACGACTCGAGCACCACATCGTATTCGCGCACCAGCGCCAGCAGCACCTCGCGACCGCCCTCGCTCTTGAGGTCGATGCGGATCGAGCGCTTGTTGCGGTTCAGCGACAGGAACATCGCCGACTTCGCGCTGTCCTGCGCACCCTCGTAGTAGGGCGGCGCCCAGCGGATGTAGTCGCCCGCGCCGGTGTCCTCGACCTTCAGCACGTCCGCGCCGAAGTCGGCCAGCAGCAGCGAGCAGAAGCCGCCGGGCAGCAGGCGCGAGAGGTCGAGGACTCTTATCCCCCGCAATGGAAGACTCATCATCGGCACGCTACGGTATAAGCATGCCACCTGCTTAAAGCTGGGTGGGCTGTGCATCACACACGAGCCTCGTGAACCCGGACCGTCAGCGTGGAGAGTTCCGCGGCCGCTGACGACTCGATCGGCTCGTAGCTCAGCTTCCGAAGCCGAGCTTCTGCCGCCGCAGGCCGGTCATCTTCGCGTTGGCCTCGGCGGCGAGCTGCTCCAGCCAGTCATCCGGGGAGAGCTGCTCGCCGAGCATGTTCGACTGGCGCTTAACCGTCGCGAAGTCGCCCGGCGCGAGGTCCGCAATGGCCGCGAGTCGCTGCTTATACTCCTCGGCGCACTCGGGGTCGGCCCCGGCGTCGAACTTGGCCTCAACACAGAACATGGACCATGCCTGCTCGGCATCGAGCGCCTTGAACTCGAGCTTCCAGGTGAAGCGACGCATCGCCGCCGCATCGATGGAGTCCATCAGGTTGGTGGCGGCGATGAAGATGCCGTCGAATTGCTCCATCCGCTGCAGCAACTCGTTGACCTGCGTGACCGACCACTCCGCGCGGGCCAGCGCGCGGTCGCGCAGGAACGAGTCGGCCTC
The DNA here is from genome assembly GCA_963831725.1 of uncultured Solirubrobacterales bacterium. Lineage (GTDB taxonomy): Bacteria > Actinomycetota > Thermoleophilia > Solirubrobacterales > Solirubrobacteraceae > Palsa-744. The sequence continues at coordinate 91,351 of CAWHRF010000004.1, read as the reverse complement.
GTCGAGGAACAGCAGCGCGCCCTCGGCCTCCGCCTCGGCGAACATGGCGGCGATGTGCTGCTCCGTCTCGCCCAGCCACTTCGAGAGCAAGTCGGACGCCGAGCGCGCCAGGATCGGTAGGTCCAGCTCGATGGCGATGTGCTCGGCGAGCTGCGTCTTGCCCGCTCCGGGGAGCCCCCAGAAGCAGAGCGAGCCATTGGGATGCTTGCGCAGCGCCGCCACGATTTGCCGCGGCGTGAAGCGTCCCGAGATGTTGAGGTGGTCGAGGCTGTACTGGGTGACGGACTCGCGCAGACTTTCGGTGCGATCCCGTCCGAGCGCCTTCTGACTCTGAGCGACCGCTCGCTTGATGACGCGCTCGCGTTCGACGGCGGGGTTGGTAGCGACCCGGCCAGACTCCAAGTCGAGCAGACGGGCCAGCTGCGCCGCTTGACGCACCTGCTGCTCGCCGAGCAGGCTGTACTTGGTCAGATGTCGCTCGAGCCTCTCTGAGAGACCGAAGTCGGAGATTGTCTGGATAACGCGCTCGCGACGATCGGCGCGCGAACCCGGAAGCGCCTCGCAATGGAACAGGAAGGCGCCGAGGTTGCGCTCCGAGAGACGCTTGGCGCGGTCGGTCAGCCATACGCAGCGCACGCCGCTGCCCGTGAGACCTTCGTCGGACGCGCGGGTCTCCTCATCGGCGACCGGCTCGTCCTCCAGCCCGAAGATGCTGAACACGCTTTCGTGGCGCGAGACGAGCGTCTCGTGAGCGCGGTCGACGACCAGCACGGCGTCTGGATGGGACCTCTCCAGGTGGCGCTGAGCCACATAGACCCAGGTCGGCAGATCGCCGGGCGGCACGCGCTTGGTGACGACCGCATAGCCGTCGATGTCCTCCTCGCGCAACAGCCTGGCGAGCATGTCACGCTTGTCCACCGAGCGCGGGCCGTAGACGAGGGCGTGCAGGCCGTGATCCTCCGGCATCGCCAAGCGCAGAATGCCCAGGAGGATCTTGCGGTCGTCATCGTGCAAGCGCGCCAGCGAGCCGGTCGATGGCAACGGCACGAGAGGTGCGACGAAACGCTCCATGAAGTCGGCTTTGTCATCGGCCGGCTCGCTCAGCGTCGCCCGCAGGTGGCTCGACGGCTCGCCGATGCGGAGCGGGCGGTGCTGGACGCTCAGCAGTCCGGAGCGCACGAGCCGGGAGCTTTCCGACAGCGCAGCGACGATCTCGACCTCGGTGACGTTGAGGGCGACAGCGATGACAGCCGCCATCGCATGATCGGAGCTCAGGAGCAGGTCGAACAGCTGCGCAAAACCCGGCCGGTGGCGGTTGAGCTGAAAGGCGAGCAGCTTGCGCTCGACCGTCTCGAGATCCAGCAGGCTGGAGAGCCGGTCGAGGTTCTGCTGCTGGGAGGTGACGAGCCGCGATGCCTCGGTCTCAGCCGCCTTGCGCCATGCCCGCACTGCTCTTTTGCATGCGCTTCCCTGCGTCTCGACGAGCGGGAACACGGCCATGCCCTGCAGGTAGAGGCGCGCGAACCGGCCGCTGGTGTCATCGCCGAACTGACGCTGCAGGTCCTTGAGCGTGGGCAGCAACTTCTCGGAGACCGCACCTGATGCTCCGCGCTCTCCCGCAAGCGGGCTTGGAGGTGGCACGGCCGCCGCGCAGGTCGCGTAGAAGAGCGCGAACAGATGCGGATCGGTGGTCAGTAGCCAGCCGAAGGCTGAGCTCTCCGCGAGGCGCAGCGTCCAGGCCGTCATCCGATGCGCACCAGGCGTCTCCAATGGATTGCGAGGGATATCGCCGTGGCTCATACGCAACATGTTAGGGCGTGCTGACGACAATTGTCGGCAGGGTGGTTACGTCTTGGGCAGGAGCCCCGTCAGCTTGCTTGAAGGGCCTGTACGAGCCCCGGAAGCTCCGCGTCGGGCGCTGCGGCAAGACGCTCAAGGCGATGCTCCTCTTCGGGCAGGGCGGTAAGAGCCTCGCTGATCAGCCGGCGCAATTCGAGGAGCTCCCGCTCGCCCCGCGGCCCACCGCGAAGCGCGAGGGTCCGCAGCGTGGAGCTGATCCCGCCGAGCGTGTGCTGAAGATGCTCCTCGCGCGTCCACGGCGAGACCGTCGAGCTGCCGGGCTCGCAGTGGTAGCAGCGCCAGGTCTGCTCATCGGCGCGATACCACTCATGCGCGCCGCAATCGCGACGCCCCTTGGGCACGAGCCCTGCCAGCGCGGCCGGCAGGCGTCCGCGTAGCCAAGTCCTCAGTCGATACCGGCCACCGTTCACGCTCATCATGGTATCTCCCTCATCGCCGCTTGCGCCTGCTTCGAAGGCCGCGAAACTTCTCCTCGCGCTGGTAGCGACGCCGCTCCTCGGCAGGAAGGCTCTTGTCGCGTGCACGACGTGAGACCCTCTCATCGCTGAGGTTCTGAAACTCGCTCTCGCGTTGGCGCCGTCCCATCGACGAAGCAGAGTAGGCCGAGCTTGGGACGGGATTTTTCGGGGAAGCCCTCGACAGCGGTCAGGCGATTTCTTTGAAGGGGTCGGAGAGCCGCCAGAGCCGCGCCCAAGCCTCAGGCGATGCCCAGCAGCCCGCGCGCCTCGGCGACCGTCGCCGGGCGCCGTCCGACGTCTTCGGTCATCTTGCGCGCCTGGGCGATCAGGTCTCCGTTGGAGCGGGCCATCTCACCGCTGGGCAGATACAGGTTGTCCTCGACGCCCGCGCGGATCGAGCCGCCGAGCGTGAGCGCGGTGGCGATCAGCATCCATTGGTCGCGCGAGATGCCGATCACGCCCCAGTGGTGCTTGACATGTCCGCCTCCTGGGACGTCGCCGATGTTGTCCACCATCGCCGCGAGGTTGCGCGGGGTGGGTGGGATGCCGCCGACGACACCCATCACGCAATCGACGTGCAGCGGCGCTTTCAGCACGCCCATGTCCACCAGCGGCGCGAGCGAGCCGACGTGGCCGAGGTCGAAGCACTCGTGCTCGGGCTTGATGCCAAGCTCGTTCATCGCTCCCAGCAGCTCGACGATCTCCTCGAACGGGTTCTGGAACACCATCTTGAAGACGAAGTCTTTGCGCGTGCGCGAGTACTTGGCGTAGTTCATCGAGCCCATGTTCAGCGCCGCCACTTCGGGGCGGCAGGCGCGCAGGTACTCGACGCGCTTTGACACCGGCACTCCGACCGTACCCGTCGAGTAGTTGACGATCACGTCGTCAACCGCCCCCCGGATCGCCTCCGTGATCGCGGAGAAGTCCTCGACCTCGTAGCTCGGCGTGCCATCCGGTTTGCGCGCGTGGATGTGGATCATCGAGGCGCCCTCGTCCACTGCGCGCTTGGCCTCGGCGCCGTACTCCGCGGGCGTGTAGGGGATCGCGGGGCACTGCTCGCGGTTGGCGATCACGCCCGAGATCGAGCAGGTGATTACGACAGGGTCCTCAAGGCTCATGCCGCCCTCCGTGGGTACAACGTTGTGGGGATGCACGTGGTCACGGCGCTCACACTGGCACCACGCCGGACTTCTTATAAGGACGCTCGATCTTCTTGCCCTCCGCCAGCTCCAGCCCGCGACAGATCGTGGCGCGCGTCTCGCGCGGGTCGATCACGTCATCGACCAGGTCGTTGCCCGCGGCGATGTACACGTCGAACATCTTTTTGAAGTTCTCGACCAGCTCGGCCTTCTTGGCGGCGGGGTCCTCTGCCGCATCGACCGCTTTGCGGAACGCGATCTCAACGACGCCCTCCGCCCCCATCACGCTGATCTCGGCGCTCGGCCACGCCACGATCAGGTCGGGCTCGTACGCGCGCCCGCACATCACGTAGTAGCCGGCGCCGTAGGCCTTGCGCGTGATCACCGTGATCTTGGGGACGGTGGCGTTGGCGACGGCGTAGAGCATCTTGGCGCCGTGGCGGATGATGCCGGCGGCCTCGACCTTCGTGCCGACCATGAAGCCGGGGACATCCTGGATGAACACGAGCGGGATGCCGAACGCGTTGCAGAGGTTGACGAAGCGCGCGGCCTTGTCGGCGGAGTCGTTGTCGAGGATGCCGCCGAGCTGCTTGGGCTGGTTGGCGACGATCCCCGCGGGGCGCCCGCCGAAGCGCGCGAAGCAGGTGATGATCGTCTTGGCCCACTGGCCCTTGATGTCGAAGATCTCACCGTCATCAACGATGTGCTTGATGACCTCGTACATGTCATACGGCTTGCGGTTTGACTCCGGCAGCACGTCGAGCAGCTCCTCATCGCCGCGCTCGATCGGGTCGCTCACCGGCCTGACCGGCACCGGCGCCTCGCAGTTCTGCGGCATGAACGACAGGTACTGCTTGATCCGCTCGATGCACTCCTCGTCGCTCGCGACCTCCATGTCCCCGACGCCCGACTTGCGGCAGTGCACGCGCGAGCCGCCGAGTTCCTCCTGGGTCACGTCCTCGCCGACAGCGGCGCGCACCAGGTGCGGACCGGCGAGCGCCATCGAACCGCGGCCCTTGACCATCGGCACGAAGTCGGCGAGGCCAGGGATATAGGCGGTGCCGGCGGCGCACGGCCCCAGCAGGGCGGCGACCTGCGGAATCACACCGCTCATGATCACCTCCTCGCGGAACAGGTGGCCCGAGCCGGCGAACATCGCCCCTGCGGCCTCCTGCACACGCGCGCCGGCGGAGTCGAGCAGCCACACGAACGGGATGCGCTTCGTCAAAGCCAGCTCGCGCAGGCGCGTAACCTTGAACTCGCCGGTCATGCCCATCGAGCCCGCCATTACGGTGAAGTCGTATGCACACACGGCCGTCAAGCGGCCGTCCACCTTGCCGTAGCCAGTGATCACGCCGTCGGCAGGTGCGTCGACCCCATCCATCGCGCGCTGGGAGGTGTGCGGCTTGCCGTGGATACCCAGCTCGGTGAAGGTGGAGTCGCCTGTGCCCGGATGGGTATCGACAAGCAGGGCGATCCGCTCGCGCGCGGTCAGAGCGCCCTTCTCGTGCTGCTTGTCGATCTTCTCCTGGCCGCCGCCGAGGCGGATCTTCGCGCGACGCTCCGCCAGGTCCTCGACGAGTGGGCGCAGCAGCGAGGTCATCGCCCCTTCCATTCTGGCTCGCGCTTCTGGAAAAAGGCGGTTACGCCCTCCACTATGTCCTCGGTCGAGGTCGCGAGCGTGAGCTGCGCGCGCAGGTAGTCGAGCGCGTCGTCGAGCGGCATGTCGAGCTGGCGGCGCATCGCTTCCTTGCCGAGGCGCATGATCACCGGCGACTTGGAGGCGAGCTTGGCCGCCCACTCCGCCACCGCCGCGTCGAACTCCTCGGCGGGAACGACCTTGTTGACGAGCCCCGCCGCCAAAGCCTGCTCGGCCGACCAGCGCTCGCCGAGCAGCAGCAGCTCGTTGGCCCGCTTGCGCGGCACGTTGCGGTAGATGAACGCCATGATCATGAACGGGAACGCGCCCACGTTGATCTCGGGCGTGCCGAACGTGGCCGTGTCCTTGGCGACGATCAGGTCGCACGCGAGCGCGATCCCCAGTGCGCCCGCGAGCACATGCCCTGAGGCCGCTACGAGCGTCGGCTTGCCCAGCTGGCCGATCGTCTTGAACAGCGTCACGAAGCGCTCGGAGCCGAAGTGGCGATGCACGAGCGGCGCGTCGGCCGCGAAGCCGCCGAGGTTGGCGCCCGAGGAGAACACCGTCTCGTGCGAGGAGGCGAGCACGACCGCGCGCACGACGTCGTCGTCGCGGGCGCGCTCAAACGCCGCGATCAAGCCGTCGAGCACCGCGGGCGAGAGCGCGTTGCGCGTGGAGGGCTCGTTGAGCGTGATCGTGGCCACGCCGTCGGCCTGCGCGTAGAGGACTACCGGAGCGTCCGGCTCGGCGGACTGGCCACCCCGTTCGGGGGACAGGCCGCCGTCGGCGGGACCGGACTCACTCGTGGGCTGCTCGGGCACGCTCGGCATCCTAACTGCCCGCCGAATCCGCGAGCGCGCGGCTGGCCGCATAGCCAGTAACCGATAGCCTGTTCGTGGCAAAGCGCCAGGTCCAGCTTCGACGAGCACGACCAACGCGACGACACGAACCGACCCAAGGAGCCACAGCCGAAATGGCCGCCACCGACACCGTATTGAAGCCCGACCACCAGTCAAAGCGCAAGCACTTCATCTTCACCGACGAGCACGAACAGCTGCGCGAGTCGATCCGCAGCTTCGTCACGAAAGAGCTGACGCCCCACGCGGAGGAATGGGAGGAGACGACGTTCCCCGACTCGGTGTTCAGGCGCATGGGCGAGCTGGACCTGCTCGGCCTCGACAAGCCCGAGGCGTACGGCGGACAGGGTGGCGACTACTTCACGAGTCTGGTGCTGGGCGAGGAGATGACGGGCGCCAACTCGGGCGGCTTGGCGATGGGCGTGGCTGTGCACACCGACATGGCGATGCCCCCGATCCTCGCGTTCGGCAGCGAGGAGCAGAAGCAGGAATGGGTCGTGCCCGCGATCAAAGGCGAGAAGATCCTGTGCATCGGGATCACCGAGCCCGACGCGGGCTCGGACGTGGCGGGGATCAAGACGCGTGCGGTGAAGGACGGCGACGAGTATGTGATCAACGGCTCGAAGACCTACATAACAAATGGACTCCGCGCCGACGTGATCGTGCTCGTGACGAAGACCGACCCCGACGCGGGCTACGGCGGCTTCACGCTGTTTCTCGTGCCGATGGACGCGCCCGGCGTGATCCGCGAGAAGAAGCTCGAGAAGCTCGGCATGCACGCTTCCGACACGGCCTTGCTGGCCTTCCAGGACGTGCGCGTGCCCGCGAGTGCCGTGCTGGGCGAGGTGGGCAAGGGCTTCTACCACATCATGTGGGAGCTTCAGGGCGAGCGCCTGATCGGCGCCGCGGGCTCGGTGGCGGGAGCACAGAAATGCTTCGAGCGCACGCTCGTGTACGCCAAAGAGCGCAAAGCGTTCGGCCGTGAAATCGGCAAATTCCAGGTGATCCGCCACAAGTTCGCCGAGATGGCAACGAAGATCGAGAGCGCACGCCAGATGGTGTACGTGACCGCGTGGCGCTTTGCCAACGGCGAGTACCCCGTGCGCGAGATCTCGATGGCCAAGCTGCACGCCTCGCGCATCGCCGTGGAAGTCGCCGACGAGTGCATCCAGATCCACGGCGGCGCGGGCTACATGAAGGAGTACGGCGTGGAGCGCGCATGGCGCGATTCGAGGTTGAACCGGATCGGCGCGGGGACCGACGAGATCATGCTTGACGTGATCGGGCGTTCGTACGGGCTGTAGAAGGTCCGCGCGGAGGGCTGCACGCTTTTGAGCTTTGAGCCTATTAAGACCGGGTCGCATGCGACCCGGTCCCCGACGGTGCATGCACCGTCGGGCCTGCCGGCACATGTGCCGGCAGGAACTTCCCAATAATTAATTAATGAGTAATCCCACTCCCCCATTCACCCAGGAGCACGAAGAGCTACGAGAATCGGTTCGCGGATTCCTTGACCGGGAATTTGCACCACACTCGCAGCAGTGGGAGGCCGAGCGCTGGTTTCCCGACGAGGTGTTTCCAAAGCTCGCCGCGCAGGGGCTGCTCGGCCTGAAGTACCCAACCGAGCTGGGCGGGCAGGGCGGCGACTATCTGCACGAGGCGGTGCTCGTGGAGGAGCTATCGCGGATCGGCTCGGGTGGCACAGCCGCCGGAATTGGCGCGCACATCAACATCGCCACGCCTCCGATCTGGAAGTTCGGCACCGACGAGCACAAGCAGCAGTATCTAGTGCCCGCGATCAAGGGGGAGAAGATCGGAGCGCTCGCGATCACCGAGCCCGACGCCGGCTCGGACGTGGCCGCGCTGCGCACCAAGGCCGAGCGGGTCGATGGCGGCTGGGTGGTGAACGGGGAGAAGACCTACATCACCAATGGCGTGCGCGCACACTTCATGGTGACGGCGGTCAAGACCACGCAGGAGGGCGGGCATCACGGGATCTCGTTCTTCATCATCGATCGCGGCGAGGGCGTGAGCTCTTCCAAGCTCGAGAAGCTCGGCTGGCACGCCTCCGACACTGCCACGATCGCCTTCGAGAACGTGTTCGTGCCCGAGCAGAACCTGCTCGGCGAGCTGCACGAGGGCTTCAAGCTGATCATGGCCAACTTCCAGTGGGAGCGCCTGGCGATGGCGCTGGGCACGGTCGGAGCGATGCAGCTCGCCTACGAGCGCACGGCCGAGTACGCACGCGAGCGCACCACCTTCGGCCGACCACTCTCAAAGCATCAGGCGATCAAGCACAAGCTCGCCGACCTCGCCACGAGCGCGTACGTCGCGCGCTGCGTCACCTACGACGCGCTGCGCCGCTTCGTCGCCGGCGAGGAACCGATCAAGGAGGTGACGATGGCCAAGCTGATGACCCAGCGCGCCTCCTTCGAGCTGATGGACGAGTGCCTGCAGATCCACGGCGGCATGGGCTACATGGGCGAGCACTGGGCCCAGCGCGCCGCCCGCGACGCCCGCCTCGGGCCGATCGGCGGGGGGTCGGACGAGATCATGCGCGAGATCCTGGGACGTTTGCTGGGACTGTAGGCGTGCAGAACGGCGGCCGAGCCACCGGCCAATCCGTACTAGACACTTAGCCCAAGGCTCAAATAAGTGGAGCCGGCTGCCGATGCAGCAGTGTGAGGTGCCGTCCGCTCCTATTCATCGCGCTCATTTGGACGCTGTCGTTGGCCTGTGCGCTGCCTGGCGCTGCAGGGGCTACGTCCACGCACTCGCACAAGGGGAGCGTGCACGTTCGGCACCTGCGCATCCATCGCGCTCCGCGCAAGTCCAAACACGGGCACAAACACAAGCGCAAGCACCATGGCAAGCAGGCTGTCCGCCATGCGCGACGGATGCTTCCCGCCACCGCCGCGGACGAATGCCCCAACGCCAACCTCACGCCCAGCGCAAACGACATCGCAAGCGTCGTGGCCGCCACGCTGTGTCTCGTCAACGACGAACGCATCCGCTTTGGCGAGCCGGCCTTGATCGAAGACCCACGCCTGGCCGCGACCGCGGCCGGCCATTCGCGCGACATGGACGAGCACGACTACTTCGGGCACACCAGCCCCACCGGGCAAACCTTGCTGATGCGCATCGAAGCCAGCGGCTTCATCCCCAACGACAATGTGGGGTACACACTCGGCGAGAACATCGCGTGGGGCACGCTGTGGCTGGGTACCCCGCGCGCGATCGTAAAGGCGTGGATGGAATCCCCAGGCCACCGCGCCAACATCCTCGACGAAGCCTTCCGCTACACGGGCGTGGGCGTCGACCCGAACCTGCCGCAGTCGATGTCAGGCGGCCAGGCCGGCGGGATGTATACGCAGGACTTCGGCACGATCACCGGCTGACGCCGGGCTGAGCGAGAGCTGCGCCTGGCCCGTCGCGCGAGGCGGTTGTGGGAGAGCATGGGTTTGGCCAGGCGGATAACCTCCGGCGCCCGACCACTACAAGGAGAATCAATAGACATGGGAGTTCTCGACGGTAAGTCCGCGATCGTGACCGGCTCGGCGCGCGGCATCGGACGCGCGACGGCTGAGCTACTGGCAGCGCAGGGCGCGCAGGTCCTCATCAACGACCTCGACGGCGACGTCGCCGAGCAGGCATCCAAAGAGATCGCGGGCGAGACCGCTGTGTTCTCCGGCGATTTGACGAAGGGCGACGCGCCCGAGAAGCTCGTGCAGAGCGCGATCGACGCGTTCGGGAAGATCGACATCATCGTCAACAACGCCGGCTACACGATCGACGCGCCGATCCACAAGATGTCAGACGAGCAGTTCCAGGCGATGCTCGACATCCACCTGATCGTGCCGTTCAAGGTGATTCGCGCCGCCGCGCCGCACCTGCGCGAGCCCGCCAAGAAGGAGCGCGAGGAAGGCAACGAGGTGTTCCGCAAGATCGTCAACATCTCCTCGATCTCGGGCACGATGGGCAATGCGGGGCAGGCCAACTACTCCTCGGGCAAGTCGGGCGTGGTGGGTCTCACCAAGACGATCGCCAAGGAGTGGGGCCAGTTCAAGGTCAACGTCAACGCGGTCGCCTTCGGCTTCATCGACACGCGCCTCACGGCCGCGAAGGTCGAGGACAACACGATGGAGATCGGCGGCGAGAAGGTGCAGCTCGGCATCCCCGAGCAGATGCGCGGAATGGCCTCGATGCTGATCCCGCTCGGACGTCCCGGCACGGCCGAGGAGGCAGCCGGCGGCGTCTTCTTCCTGTGCTCGCCGTGGTCCAACTACGTGCACGGCCAGGTCCTCAACGTCACAGGCGGGCAGTTCGTCGGGATGACCTCTTAGCGACGATTCCAGCCGGGAAGGGCCCGGAGGGAGTGGTCCGAAGGAAACGGATTCAGCCGGAAGGGGCGGAGGCATATAGTTCGTTTTTCTGCGATTCACATTTGTGACTACAGTATGTAGCTACTTTGGTGAATCGAGCAAAAAAGCGATAACAGCCTCCGCCTCCCTCCACGCCATACGTGCGCGCGGAGGCCGCCGACGCAACGACCCGACCGACCCGCTGCGTGCAGCCGCGGCTTACGCCGTAGCCGTCCCCTTGGCCTTCACCTGAGCGCGGCGCTGCTCGCGCACACGGCGCAACATGCCCTTGCGGCCGTGTTCCTCCAGGCCGTTGTACAAAGCCTTGATCTCCGTGAGCACCTCTTCGGCCACCGCCTGTTGCTGCTCGCGTGTGGCGTTCTCGACCGCCTCGAAGCGGATCGCCTCGCCGTACTGGACCGTGACCTTCGGGAACTGAAGACGCTTCCAGTTGCGGATCTTGCTGGAGCCGTGAATCGCGATCGGCACGATCGGGGCGCCACTTTCCAGGGCGATCCGCCCGATTCCGGCCTTTGCGTGCTCGGCCAGTTTCCCGTCGCGCGAGCGCCCGCCCTCGCAGTACATCGTGATCGCGCCGCCGCGCGCGAGAATCGCTTTGGCAGTGACGAACATCTCCTCGTCGCGCGCACCGCGGCGCACCGGGAACACGCCGCCATGGGTGTAGACGAACTGCATCGGCCCGCTGAACAGTTGCGACTTGGCCATGAAGCGCACCTTGCGGCGGATGTAGCAGCCCATCAGGAAGTGGTCCATGAAGCTGAAGTGGTTGGGCGCGAGGATCACCGCGCCGTTGCCGGGCACCTTCTCGGTCGAGATCGGACGCGCTCTGAAGAACGTGTAGGCGTACAGCGATGTCAGGAACCGCGTCGCCTCGTAGCACCAGTCCGGTTCGCGCGTGCGTGCGCGCTCGTGAAAACGGTCGAAGTACTCCTTGGGGCGCGGGTCGGTGTAGACCTGTTCGCGCATCGGCGCCAGCTCGCTCATCTAATTGCTCTACAGCGCCGGCGTCGCAAAGTTACGCCTCACCCCGAGAGCGAGCGCGATTCAACGCATCGGCCCACCCGGCGAGCAGCGTCTCGCGCTCGTCCCCGCCCATCCGCGGCTCGTAGCGAGCGCCCGCACGCCAGCCGTCGCGCACGTCGGAAACGGTCCACGCGCCAACCCCTACGCCAGCCAGGTACGCGGCACCGAGCGCGGTCGTCTCGGCGATCTCCGCCACCACCACCGGCACGCCGAGCACGTCCGCTTGGAACTGCATCAGCCACGCGTTGACGGTGGCGCCACCGTCGGCGCGCAGTTCGCTCAACGGCCGCTTCGACGCATCGCCCATCGCCCGCAGCGCATCGACCGACTGGTAGGCGATCGCCTCCAGTGTCGCTCTGGCCAGATGCGCCCGTCCCGTGCCGCGCGTGAGCCCCACGATCGTGCCGCGCGCGTTCGGGTCCCAGTACGGCGAGCCGAGCCCGGTGAGCGCGGGCACGAAGTACACGCCGTCGTTGCCGGTCAGCGAGGCGGCGAGCCCCTCGGTGTCGCTCGCCTGCCCGATCACCCCGAGCCCATCGCGCAGCCACTGCACGGCGGCGCCCGTCACGAAGATCGACGCCTCGAGCGCATATGCGAGCGACCCCACGCCGGCGCCCGCGCCGCTCGACGCCCCGATCCCCCACGCGACGGTGCTCAGCAGCCCGGGCGCCGGTTCGGGCGCTAGGAATCCGGTGTTCATGAGCGCGAACGAGCCCGTGCCATATGTGTTCTTGCCCATCCCCGGATCCACGCACGCCTGCCCGAACAGGGCCGCCTGCTGGTCGCCGGCGACGCCCGCCACCGGCACGGCGTGACCGTGCAACGCCTCGGGCCGTGTGGTCGCGAGCACGCCCGCGCTCGTGCCCACGCGCGGGAGCGCGCGCTCGGGGATGTCGAGCAGCGCCAGCAGCTCGGGGTCCCAGCGGCCCGCGGCGATGTCATACAGCATCGTGCGCGACGCGTTCGAGGGGTCGGTGACGTGCTCCCCGCACAGCTTGAAGATCAGCCACGCGTCGATCGTGCCGAACACGGCGCGCCCCTCGTGCGCGCGCTCGCGCAGGCCATCCACATTGCGCAGCAGCCACTCGATCTTGGTGGCCGAGAAATACGAGTCGAGCACGAGTCCCGTGCGCTCGCGCACCAGCTTTTCGTGACCTTCGGCGCGCAGCTGCTCGCAGCGCTCCGCCGTGCGGCGGTCCTGCCACACGATCGCCCGGTGCAGGGGCTCGCCCGTGGCGGGGTCCCACACACACACCGTCTCGCGCTGATTTGTGATGCCCACCGCCACTAGCTCCCCCGCGCGCACTTCGGCATCCGCCAGGGCCTCGCCCGCGACGGCGTGCGTCACCTCCCAGATCTCTTGCGCGTCGTGCTCCACCCAGCCGGGCCGCGGGAAATGCTGGGTGAACTCGCGATAGGCGCGTCCTACGGGCTCGGCCCGCTCGTCGAACACGATGCAGGTGGTGCCCGTGGTGCCCTGGTCGATGGCGAGGATCATCGTGGCGCGACCCTACCTCCTGGAGAGATACACGCGCACGAAGTCGACCAGCTGGCGCCCACGGTGGACGAACCCCCCGAGCGTGCGACCCGTGGCGCGATGGTGCAGGTCCAGCTCGATCTCCCCTACACGCGCCCCCGCACGCGCGGCGTCGATTGTCATGCCGATCTCCATCCCGAATCCAGACGCGAACGGGAGCACTCGCGCGAGCGTGTGCGCGCTCAGCGCACGCTGCCCCGAGATCGGCGCTCGGAGCTCCAGGCCACAGCGCCGGCGAATCGCCCAGCCGGCGAAGCCGACGGCCAGCCCGAACCCGCCGCCGACACGCTTGGAGAACGCCGCCACCGCAAGGTCGGTCTCCCCCTTGCGCACGGCCTCCACTAGCGGCCCCAGCCGCGCCGCCGAGTCGCCCAGGTCGCCGTCGCAGAGCAGCGCGATCAATCCTTTCGACGCAAGCGCCTCCCGTGCGGCGAGTGTGACCGCGCCGCCCTTGCCGACCACGCCGTTCCGGCGCGGTGCCCTGCGCTCGCTACGCACAACCCTGGCGCCCGCGGCTTCGGCGGCAGCTCCCGTTCCGTCGGAGGACCCGTCGTCGGCAACCCACAGCGGCGCGCCGGGAAACGCGCGCGAGAGCGCGGCTAGCGTCATCTCGATGCTGTCCGCCTCGTTGTAGGCGGCGACTATTACGAATACGTCCGAGGTCATGATCGTTTGGCCACGGTAGGTATTGTCCCCGCTGTTATCGACATCGGCATTCTCGGAGGTTCAGCGTGGCTGAGGTAGAGGCTCACATCACCGGCACGGTGTGGAAGATCGAGTGCGCCGTGGGCGATGAGATCGAGGAGGGCGACACAGTGGCAATCCTCGAGTCGATGAAGATGGAGATGCCGGTCGAGGCCGAAGACGCCGGCAAGGTCGTGGAGATCCTCTGCGAGGAGGGCCAGGCGGTCAACGAGGGCGACACGCTCGTCGTGCTGGAGTAGCGATGGGCGAGCTGCTCGTCGACGAGCCGGCCGACGGGGTCGTTCGGCTCACGATCTCAAACCCCGCCAAGCGCAACGCACTCGACCATCCGATCCTCGACGCGATCGCGGCCAAGCTCTCCGAGCTGGCCTCCAACGCCTCGGCAGCCGACGGGCAATCGGATCCCACCCACCCGCGCTGCGTGATCGTGACCGGCGCGGGCGGGATGTTCTCCGCGGGCTATGACATCGGCGAGATCCCCGACGAGGAGTTCGAAGAGCGCGCCGAGGCGCTCGTCGCGCATCCCTTCACCGAAGCGATCGAAGCGCTCGAAGCGTTTCCCTACCCCACGCTCGCCGCGCTACCCGGGCACACGATCGGGGGCGGACTGGAGCTCGCGCTCGCGTGCGATCTGCGCGTGGCCAGAGCGAGCATCAAGCTCGGGATGCCACCGGCCAAGCTCGGCCTTGTTTATTCGCACACCGGCTTGCGCCGTTTCATCGACGCGATCGGCGCCGCACGCACACGCGAGCTGTTTCTGCTCGGACGCTACATCGAAGCCGACGTCGCGCTGAGCTGGGGGCTCGTAAATCGGGTGGCTTCCAGCGAGGAGCTGGAGACCACGTCGCTGGAGCTGGCCACCGAGCTGGCCGGCAACGCGCCGCTCTCGCAAACCGGCAACAAGCGAGTCATCGAGGCGCTGCTAGATGCGCGCGACGGCCTCTCGCCCGAGGTCGAAGCGGAGCTGGTCGAGCTGCGCCGCGCTTCGTTCGCCTCGCAGGACATGCGCGAGGGGATGAAGGCGTTCGCCGAGAAACGCCCCGCTCGCTGGCGCGGCGTTTAGATCGCGAGCGCTCGCGGGCGCTTGGTCTCGGCGCTTTCATGGGGCTCGGGCGCTTACGCTGCGCTGGGCCTCGGACGCCGGCGCGGCGCTCAGATCGCGGACACTTGCAAAGCGACGACAGCCGTGAGCATCAGTCCGTCGCCAACCGTCCAGCGACCGGAGAGTCCCCGCGGCAAGCCGTCTCCTGTCGCCGGCACGGGCACCAGGATGCGCGCCACGAACATGCCTGCTCGCGCATCGATCTCGATCGAGATGTCCTCGAATCCAAGCCAGCGCTCGGCCAGCGGAAACCACGCCTTGTAGACGGACTCCTTCGCGCTGAACAACAGCCGATCCCAATGGACTTCGGGCAGCTCGCGCTGGAGCCGGTGCAGCGTCGGGAGCTCCTGCGCCCTGGCGATGTCAACGAGCAGACCGTCGGGCAATCCGGCGTGAGGCTCGGCGTCGATGCCGATCGTCGCGATCTCCTCCGCGCGCGCGAGCGCCGCCGCACGGTAGCCGTCGCAATGAGTGATGCTCCCCACCACGCCGGCCGGCCACAACGGCTCGCCACGGGGCCCGGCGGGAATCGCGACCGCGGGCAAGTCAAGCCGGCCAAGCGCCTCTCTGGCGCACGCGCGGGCGGTTGTGAACTCGCGCCGGCGCTTCTCCACGGCATTGGCGAGAAGCGCCCGCTCCTCTGGAAACAGCCTCGCGTCCTGTCGGTCGTGCCACGCCTCGACGGCAACCACACAGCCGGGCAGGATCTCCTCGATCATGGGTTTGAGCCTATTCGGATACTGTCTCGGAACGTCCCTAACGTCCAAAGCCTGAGACCGACCGGAGGTCGCCGCAGATGCCGCCGCTGATAACTCGCGAGGAAGCCCTGAAGCTCGGCCAGTTGGAGGACCACGCCGAGATCGAAGCGCTCGTCGACCGCGCTTGGGCGGCTCGCGTGGAGCGCTTCTCGGATTCGACCGACATGTGCTCGCTGGTGAACGCCAAGTCCGGCGGCTGCGCGGAGGACTGCGGCTTCTGCGCGCAATCGCGTTTTGCCGAGGCCGAGACGCCACTGCACGCGATGATGGATCCGGAGCAGATCCTCGAGCACGCGCGCGCCGCGGAGGCCGCGGGAGCGCATCGCTTCTGCATGGTCACCCAGGGTCAGGGGCTGTCCAAGCGCGACTTCGAGAAGATCCTCGAGGGTGCGCGACTGGTCTCCGAGCACACCAACCTCAAGCGCTGCGCGTCGATCGGGCACATGTCCCCGACACGCGCCAAGGCGCTGCGGGAGGCGGGTATTCAGCGCGTGCACCACAACGTGGAGACGGCGGAGAGCTATTACGACGAAGTGTCGAGCACCGTGCGCTACGAGGGTCGCCTGCGCACGATCCAAGCGGTGCGCGAGGCGGGCCTCGAGACATGCGTGGGTGGCATCCTCAACCTTGGCGAGAGTCGCGAGCAGCGCGTAGAGATGGCGTTCGAGCTCGCCGCGATCGACCCCACGAGCGTGCCGATCAATCTGCTCAACCCGCGACCCGGCACGAAGTTCGGCGACCGCGAGCACATCGACCCGTGGGAGGCGGTCAAGTGGGTGGCGATCTTCCGCTTGATCCTGCCCGAAGCCCTGTTTCGCTTGTGCGGCGGTCGCGTGGAGAACCTCGGGGAGCTGCAACCCCTCGCGGTGAAGGCCGGACTGAACGGCGTGATGATGGGCAACTTCCTCACCACGCTCGGATCGAGCCCCGAGGAAGACCGCGCGATGTTCGAGGAGCTGGGCCTCAACGTGGCGCGTCAAGCCGACAACGGGGCCAATCCCCGACCCGACAACCGCTCAGGCTGGCTCGACGGCGAGACGCCGGACGTGGTGGAGGAGCTGCTCGACGACTCAGCGCTGGCGGAGGGCGCCTCCGAGCGCGAGGACGGGCTGAAGATCAGAATGTGGGATCCCTCCACCCAGCTGCGTTTCAAGGCCAAGCGCGCCGTGCCCCCGCGACCGGACGGTGCTCGCAACGCCGTGCCCGCCGGCTGGGGGGATTGACGCGCCGGACCCAGCCGGCGAGCCGATCGGAGGGAAGCACAAGCGACACGGCGATGATCTTCTCTGAGGACAAGGCATGAACGAGATCGAAGCTAGCTTGAGCGAGCTGGAGCGGCTTGGCTTGGATCGTCGGCTGCGGATGGTCTCCGGACCCCAGGGTCCGCGCGTGCTGCTCGACGGCGAGCCCGTGCTGCTGCTGTGCTCGAATAACTACCTGGGACTCGCCGAGCACCCGCGGGTGCGCGAGGCGGCGGCGGAAGCCGCAATGCGCTGGGGCGTCGGCACGGGCGCATCGCGACTGGTGTCGGGCACGATGACGATCCACGCGCTTCTGGAGGAACGCCTGGCCAGGTTCGAGGGCAGCGAGGCGTGCGTGCTGTTCGGCTCGGGCTACCTCGCCAACCTCGGCGCGATCGGAGCGCTCGCAGGCCCCGATGACACGATCTTCTCCGACGAGCTCAACCACGCGTCGATCGTCGACGGCTGCCGCGCGTCGCGCGCCGAGGTGGTCGTCTACCGCCACCTCGACGTGGACGACCTAGAGCGCCACCTGCGCGCGCATCGCGGCGAGGGTCGCCGGGTGATCGTGAGCGACTCGGTGTTCTCGATGGACGGCGATGTGGCGCCGCTGGAGCGGATTGTGGAGCTTGCGCGCGCGCACGACGCGCGCACGATCGTGGATGAGGCGCATGCAACGGGCGCGCTTGGGGACGGTGGGCGAGGTGCAGTCGCCGCGGCGGGACTACGGGGCAAGGTCGATGTGCTCGTCGGCACGCTCGGCAAGGCGTTCGGCTCCTACGGGGCTTATGTGTGCGCGAGCGAGCAGATGGTGAGCTACCTGGTCAACACCGCCCGCCCGCTGATCTTCTCGACCGCTCTCCCCCCTCCGTCGGCGGCCGGCGCGTTGGCGGCGCTCGAGCTGCTCGAAGCAGAGCCCGAGCTGGTGTCTGGCCTCCATAGCGCCGCACGCACGCTTCGCAAGGGGCTCGCGGCGGAGGGCTTCGCGGTGCAGGAAAGCGACATGCACATCGTGCCCTTGGTCGTGGGCGACAGCGAACAGGCGATGCGCCTCTGCCAGGCGGCGCTTGAGCGGGGCGTGTTCGCGCAGGCGATCCGCCCGCCGACAGTCGCCAATGGCACCGCGAGGCTGCGACTGGCGACGATGGCCTCCCACGGCGCCGAGGAGTTGCGCCAAGCGGCGAAATCGCTGGGCGACGCGGCACGCGAGGTGGGACTCGACCCGACGCGGATTGGCGAGCCTTCGGCACTCATTGGACAGTCCTCGACACCCGGCTCGCACACAACATCTACCCCCGACTCAGGGCCGGCATCCAAACCGCGGCTCGTCCGCGTCGCCTAGCTCACACACGTGCGTGGCCTATTCGTAACCGGCACCGGCACCGGCGTCGGCAAGACAATCGTGAGCGCCGCGCTGCTGGCGGCGATGCGGGAGGCGGGTGAGCCGGTGCGCGCGTACAAGCCGGTTGTCACCGGGCTCTCAGAGCCAAGCGGCGAGTGGCCGCCCGATCACGAGCTGCTGGCCGCAGCGGCCGCGATGGACCCGGAGGATGTCGCGCCGCTGCGCTTCGGACCGGCGGTCTCGCCGCACTTGGCAGCGGCACTGGCCGGCGAGCGGATCGACACCGCGGTAATGATCGAGCACGCAGTGGCAAGCGCGGGCGACACGCTGATAGTGGAGGGTGTCGGCGGCCTGCTCGTTCCCCTGGCCGACGATTTCACGGTGCGCAATCTCGCCGTAGAGCTGGCGCTGCCCGTGCTGATCGCTGCTCAGCCAGGCCTTGGCACGATCAATCACACGCTGCTCACAATCGAGGCCGCGAGGACCGCTGGGCTGAGAGTCGCAGCGGTGGTAATCACGCCATGGCCGGCCGAGCCTTCGCAGATGGAGCAGTCGAACATGGAGACGATCGCACGACTTGGCGAGGTAGAGGTCGCAACTTTGAGGGTCCTGCAGGCACCACGCCCGGACGAGCTGTCCGAGAGCGGAAACTCCTTGCCATGGCGAACCTGGTTGTGAGATCAGCAGCCGGCGGCCGCGATTAGCGCCCCGGCCACATCCGCGAGGTCGTCGTCGGAGATGACATACGGGGGCATCGCATAGACCAGGTCGCGAAACGGGCGCAGCCATACTCCGCGCTCCACCGCAGCGGCAGTCGCAGCAGCGATATCAACCTCGCGCTCAATCTGAACGACGCCAATCGCCCCAAGCACGCGCACATCGGCGACACCCGGCAGCTCACGCGCCGGCGCCAGGCCCTCACGCAGGCCGCGTTCGATGCGGGCAACGTCCTCGCGCCAACTCCCATCGGCAAGCAGGTCGAGCGAGGCGAGCGCGACTGCGCAGGCCAACGGGTTGGCCATGTAGGTGGGACCGTGCATCAGCGCGCCGCCCTCACCTGCCGAGATCGCCTGTGCGACCTCGGCGGTGCACAGTGTCGCGGCGAGCGTGAGGTAGCCGCCGGTGAGTGCCTTGCCGACGCACATGATGTCCGGCGCGACGCCTGCATGCTCGCAGGCAAACAGCTTGCCGGTGCGCCCGAAGCCGGTGGCGATCTCATCGAGAATGAGCAGCCGGTCGTGCTCGTGGCACAACCGGCTCAGCACCGCCACGCACTCGGGCGAGTGGAAGCGCATCCCGCCCGCGCCCTGCACCACCGGCTCAACAATCACAGCGGCAAGCTCGTGGGCGTGGCGGGCGAACAGGTCGCTGACGTGCTCGACCCAAGCGTCGCTCGGCGGACGGTCGAATCCGTCGGGCGGGCGCTCGGCGAACACGTGCTCGGCAAGCACGCCCGTGAACAAGGAGTGCATCCCGCCGACCGGGTCGCACACGGCCATCGCGCCAAACGTGTCGCCGTGGTAGCCGCCGCGCACGGTCAGCAGCCGCGTGCGCTCGGGGTGGCCGACCGCGCGCTGGTATTGCAAGGCCATCTTGATCGCCACCTCCACCGACACCGAGCCGGAGTCCGCGAAGAACACGCGCTGAAGGCCCTCCGGGGTGATCTCGACCAGACGCTCGGTGAGCCGCACGGCCGGCTCGTGGGTGAGCCCGCCGAACATCACGTGCGCCATGCGCTCCAGCTGATCGGTGACGGCCGCGTCGAGCGCGGGGTGGCGGTAGCCGTGGATCGCACACCACCACGAGGACATGCCGTCGATCAGCTCGCGCCCGTCGGCAAGGCGCAGGCGCACCCCTTCCGCCGAGACGACCGGAAGCGATGGCAGCGATGCGGGCAGCGACGCGTAGGGATGCCAGACCTGCACGCGATCAAGCGCCAGCAGACGCTCCCAGTCGGCGCTCTCAGTCATCCAGACGGTCCCCGCGGAGACACATCCGGGCGCCGGCTCCCGAGGACCAGATCAGTCCTCGTACAGCGTGAAGTCCCGCTTACGGGCACCACACACCGGGCAAAACCATGTATCGGGGATGTCCTCGAAGGCGGTTCCCGCGGGGATGCCCCCGTCCGGGTCGCCTTCCTCGGGGTCATAGATGTAGCCGCAGGACTCGCAGATCCAGCGTTGCAGGGTTTGGGTTGCGCTCATGCGCATAACACTACCTGGCGGTAGGGTCCTTGGCATGAGCGCCCCCACCCCAGGCGACTGTGTGGAGCCTGACCAAGAGCTCGGCCTCGACGACCAAGCGGAGTCGGCCCAAGAGCTCGATCTGGACAGCCACTCGGGGCCCGGTCAGAAGCTCAACCTCGGCGAGCACACGGAGCCCGGACAGGGACTCAATCTGGGCGAGGCCACACCTCCTCGCCAAGCAGCCACCGTGATCCTGCTGCGCGGAGCAGCAGCCACGCTTGAAGTGCTGCTCGTGAAGCGCACGGAGAAGGCCAGGTTCATGGGCGGCGTGTGGGTGTTCCCGGGCGGTGCCGTAGACGAGAGCGATCCCCCCTCGCAAGAGGGCAGTGGCGTTGATGCACATCGCGCGGCGGCCGCGAGAGAGCTGTCCGAGGAGGCGGGCATCGCGCTCGTCGATCCCGGCGCGCTCATCGAGTTCTCACGCTGGATAACGCCCGCGGAGGTGTCGATCCGCTTCGACACGCGCTTCTTCCTGGCGGAGCTGCCCGAGGGACAGGAGCCACACGTCGACGGGCAGGAGTGCGTCGATCAGGGCTGGTTCACACCACAGGGCGCGCTCGACGCCCACGCGCGCGAGGAGATCCTGCTCGTGTTCCCCACGATCAAGCACCTGGAGCAGCTTGGCGTGTTCGCAAACGTGACGGAGCTGTTGGAGTACGCGCGCGGTCGCGATGTGCTGCCGCTACAACCGAAGGTGTGGTTCGACGGGGAGGTGGCTCGCGTGCTGCTTCCCGGCGAGCCCGGCTACGACTGAAACGCACGTTCTGCTTGCCCGCGAGCCCGGACCAAAGCACACATTCCGCGCCCCCAGCAAGCCCAGACCGAAGCGCGCATGCCGCTGGCGGCAGGCCCGGCTACGACGGCATTCTGCCGACCACGTGGGTGACGGCGTTGATCAACGCGAGATGCGTGAACGCCTGCGGATAGTTGCCGAGATGACGACCACTCGAGGCTTCCAGCTCCTCGGCGTAGAGGCCCAGCTCGGAGGAGTAGCCCAGCAGCCGCTCGCACAAGCGTCGTGCTTGGAGGTGCTCGCCGATCTCGCACAACGCCGACACCAGCCAGAACGAGCAGATCAGGAAGGTGCCCTCCTCGCCGCTCTGGCCGTCGTCGGTCTCGTCGGTGCGGTAGCGCAACACGAGCCCGTTGTCGGTCAGCTCCTCGCTGATCGCCGTCACGGTCGCGCGCACCCGCTCGTCGTCAGGCGGCAGGAAGCGCATCAGTACGATCAGCAGGTTTGACGCGTCGAGCGCGTCGGTTTCGTAGTGCTGGCGGAACACGCCGCGCTTGTCCACCCCGCGCTTCAGGATGTCGGCCTTGATCTCGTCTGCGGTGCCCTGCATGCGCTCGGCGTGCCCCTCCTCGCCGCGCCGTTCGGCCAGCCGCGCGGCGCGGTCGCACGCGACCCAGCACATCAGCTTCGAGGACACGTAGTCACGCGGCTCGCCGCGCGCCTCCCAGATCCCCTGGTCCGGTTCCTTCCACACGCGCGCCGCGCATTCGGCCTGGTCGACCAGCACCGGCCACAGCCGCTCGGGGATGTGGTCGCGCTGCTTGGCGTGCAGGTACACCGAGTCGAGCACCGCGCCGTACACGTCGTTCTGGCGCTGGTTGTACGCGCCGTTGCCGATCCGCACCGGGCGCGCGCCCTCGTAGCCCTTGAGGTGATCGAGCGTCGACTCCGCGAGGTCCTTCTGGCCCTTGATCCCGTACATGATCTGCAGCGAGCCGTCCTCGTTGCGCTCCATGTCCGCTACGTACTGGATGAAGTCATCCGCCTCCCAGTCGAGCTCGAGCGCGTGCAACGCCCACAAGGTGAACGACGCGTCGCGCATCCAGCAGTAGCGGTAGTCCCAGTTGCGCGAGCCGCGCGGGGTCTCCGGCAAAGAGGTCGTGGGCGCTGCCACGAGCGCCCCCGTGGGCATGAACGTGAGGCCCTTCAGCGTCAACGCCGAGCGTTGCAGGTGCGCGCGCCACGGATGATCGGGATAGCTGCCTTCGGCCAGCCACGTGCGCCAGAAGTGGCTGGTGCGCTCGATCCGCGCCTCGGCCTGCTCGGAGGTGCGCGGGCCGCGCAGCTCCTTGGTCCAGGACAGCGCGCAGAAGCGCTTCTCGCCCTCGCTCATCGTGTGGCGCGAATGCGCACGGTTGCCCTCGATGCCCATGCGCGTGTCGCTGAACAGGCGAAACGCCGTCACCCCGTCGGTCGCGTCCAGCCCATGCCCGTGCTCGTCCTCGACATAGCTCCACTTCGCGACGGTCGCGCCGTAGTCGAGCATCGGCTCGCACACCATCTCGACCTGCACCTGGCCCTGGATGCATTCGACCAGCCGCACGAGCAGGTGGTCGGCGTCGAAGTCGGTGGGGGGACGCGTGTGATCGGTGTCGCGGTCCTCGTCGTGCCAGTCGCTGATGGTCAGCGCGTCCACCACCCGCAGCCACCCCTGCGGTGTCATCCAGGTCGTCTCGATCACATTCGTGCCAGGGAGATAGCGCCGCCCGACCGGCACATACATCCCATACGGCCCAACCCTGAAGCTACCCGCCCCCCGGTCGAGCATCGAGGCGAACACCGAGGGGGAATCGAAGTGCGGCAGGCACATCCACTCGATCGACCCGTCGGAGGCGACCAGCGCACCGGTATGACAATCCGATAGAAAGCCATAATCGGCGATCGGCGGGAACGGCGAGTCGTCCACCGGCGAGGGCGGCACGGTGGGCGTCGGTGGTGGCGGTGAGCTAGTCGACATCGGCGGCGGGGCAACATTGGCGGCCGGACAGGGACAGCATCAGCCCCGCCCGGACACTAACAAGCCCGCTCGACGCCGTCGGGGAGCAGACCTTCTTCTTCGAGCTTGTCCAAGTGGGCGGCGAGCGTGATCGCTGCCACAGGCCGCAGCTGCTCGGGCACATCGGACCATGCGGCGTCCAGGAGATCCTCTGTGCCACGGCGACCCTCAGCGAGCGCGGCGAGCAGCCGGCGCTCGCGGTCGAGCCGATGCTCGATGTATTGCGAGATACGCTCGCGCGGGGTCCAGATCGGCGGGCCATGACCAGGGCACAGCACATCGAGCCCACGCTCGGCCAGCCGCGCCAACCCAGCGAGATAGCCCGCGAGCGCACCTGGGTCCGGGGCGACGAACACGCTGCCTTCGCCGAGCACGGCGTCGCCGGTGAAGCACACGCGGCCGGCGACCAGCGCGAAGTGGTCTGGCGCATGTCCGGGTGTGTACACGGCCTCAAACGGGCCCACGCGCAGGCCATCGCGCAACTGCGCGTCGACCGGCCCGCCTGCCGCCGCGTGCCCTCTGAGTATGCGCCCGGTGGGCATGCCGTTCAAGGCGCGACCGGCAGCGAGCGGTGCGGGGAACCGCTCGCGCAACGCCTGCACCGCTTCGGCGTGGTCGATGTGGTCGTGGGTCAGCGCTATGCCCCCGAGCCCGCCTCGCTGGGCGAGCGCACGGGCGAGACTCTCCAGGTGCTCGGCGAGCGCCGGTCCCGGATCGACCACCCAAGCCGGATCGCGCCCCACCACCCAGCTGTTGGTACCCGACATCGTGAGCGGACCGGGGTTTGCGGCCCGCACGCACAACACGTCCCATCGCTGCAGTCGCTCTTGGTCGGAGATCGTGACGCTCATCCACGCGACGTTACCGCTACTTAGGTGACCAGTGACTGTTAGTGCTTGTAGACACAAACAAGGAGCGCGTGATGATCAGACGAACCGTACCCATGTTGGCTTGCATCGCGGTGATGGTCGTCGGTCTCCCGGCGATCGCGCAGGCCACCCCAAATGTCTCTGTTCGCGCGAAGGTCGTGCCGATCCCAGTCAACCCGGCATCGGCGAAAAGCAAGAATTACCCCAAAACCGGCAACATCCTCGGGGCGGGCGCCGCGGTCGAAACGCAGATAACGATCAGCGGCACCGAATACGGCGGGTTCCCATCGCCGCTCATCGGCGTCAACGTGTACCTGCCCGCAGGTACGAAGCTGCACCCGCAAGGATTCGCGACCTGTTCGCAGGCGATCCTCGAAAGCCACGAAATTCAGAAGTGTCCGAAGAAATCGATCGCCAGCCCGCTCGGTGAAGTGCTTGGCGTAGTCAGCTTCGGCGGCACCCGCGTGGATGAGAAAGCCACCGTGCAGGCGTTCTTCACGACCGGCGGTGGACTCGCGTTCTTCACCGAAGGCCGCAGCCCCGCATCGCTCGAAGTCCTCTCGACCGGCAGGTTCACCACCTCGCCGAAGCCGTTCGGACCGACGCTGAAAGCGGAAGTGCCGCTCGTCACGACGGTGCCGGAAGCCCCCTATGCATCGGTCGAGTCGATCAAGGTCAAGGTCGGCGCTGCGTACATGAAGGGCAAAAAACTGATCTCCTACGGATACGTGCCGACGAAGTGCCCGAAGGGCGGCTTCCCGGCGAAGACCGAACTGACATTCCTGGGCGGCGAAACATCGACCACCACCATCAAGATTCCCTGCCCGAAGAAGTAGGGAGCGCGAAAAAACGTAGCTCAGAGAGACAGGACGAGCGCGGGGGAATCCGCTCGCCGCCGGTGGGGAGGCAGTAAGACCGGCGGCGAGTGGTTCTCTTTGGGCGTACGGCGACGAGCGGCTCTTCTGTGGCGCGCTCCGCTACAAGCTCTCCTCGGACTTGCAGGCGCTCGCCCACTCGCTACAGTTCAGCCGCAACATATGCGAACATATGTTCGTGCGCTGGAGCAACCTGACCGATGAGGCCGACGAGCAGCGACGGCTGCCGGGATACCGCGACGACGCGGTGGTACGCCATTTCGACGTACCCGAGGCGCTGGATATGCGCTTCTACGAGGTCCGCGCACGCTCGGTTCTCAACCGTGTGCCCGCGCGCTCGCAGATGCCGTTCCGCTGGACGATCAATCCCTACAGGGGTTGCAGTCATGCATGCGTGTACTGCCTGGGGGGAGAGACACAGATCCTGATGGCGGATGGGCGCACCAGGCCGCTCGCCGATCTCGCGGTTGGCGACGCGATCTACGGGACCGTCCGTAGCGGCGCGTACAGACGTTTTGTGACTACGCGGGTGCTCGCGAAGTGGTCGAGCATCAAGCCGGCCTACGCGGTAGAGCTTGAAGATGGGACACAGCTCATCACCAGCGAGGACCATCGGTTCCTCACCGGGCGCGGCTGGAAGCATGTGATCGGTGCCGAATCGGGGCCACTGCAGCGTCCACATCTCACGCTTGGAAGCGAGCTGCTCGGCCCAGGCGCGATCACAAGAAAGCGCATCATCGAGGGCACCGCCCTCAAGACAAACGCCAGACTGGGCGTCACCTCAATCCGCTCACTGGACCTGGTGGCGCGTATGTACGACATCACCACGGGCACCGAAGACTTCATCGCGAATGGCGTGGTCAGTCACAACTGCTTTGCTCGCCCAACCCACCAATATCTCGGCTTCGACGCCGGGCGCGATTTCGAGCGGGAGATCGTGGTGAAGGTCAACGCACCCGAGGTCTTGCGCGGCGAGCTGGCAAGGCCATCGTGGAAGCGCGAGCACGTGGCGCTCGGTACCAACACCGACCCATACCAGTGGGTGGAGGGCCGCTACCGGCTGATGCAGGGTATCTGGGAGGCGCTGCGCGACGCAGCCAATCCGTGCTCGGTGCTCACCAAGTCGCCACTGCTTTTGCGCGACCTGCCGTTGATGCTCCAGATCGCCCAGCGCACCACATTCGGCGCCACCCTCTCAATCCCCACGCTGGACGAGCGCGCGTGGCGCGCCACCGAGCCTCACACTCCCAGCCCCCGCGCACGCTTGGAGGCTGTCGCCGAGCTCAACCGCGCCGGCATCCCCACAGGCATATTGATCGCGCCGCTCATGCCCGGGATCAACGACGCTCCGCGCCAGCTTGAGCCGCTGCTGCAGGGTGCCATCGACGCCGGCGCGAGGAGCATCGGCGGAGTTGCGCTGCACCTGCGCAGCGGGGTCAAGGAGGTGTTCATGGACTGGCTGCGCACGCAGCGCCCCGAGCTGGTGGGGCAATACGAGGAGCTATACCGACGCGGCGCCTACGCTCCAGAGGAGGAACGCAAGCGCCTTGCCAAGCTGGTGCGCGGGCATGGCGCCGGGAGTGGGTTCAGACGCGGCCCCAGACCCTCACCCGAGTCGAAGGGTGCGCCCGTCAAGCCAACCGCACCACAACAGAGCTTGTTCTGAGCGAACCATCGCGGGTAGCGCCACAGCCGGGGACCCGCGCGCTCAGATGGGACAGCCCAATGTCCAATTCTTCAAGTTGCTCGCCGATTTGGGCGCGCGACCGGTGAACTTCAGGCTCAGCTTGTTGTAAACGCGCAGGCCGGCTTTGCATTTGCGGATGTTGCCGGCCTTTACCGTCACCGGGTAGCGGACAACCTTGCCACCAGCGCAGTTTGGAGTGCACGTGTTCATTTCGAACGTGCCGCTGGCCTGAGCGGCGGCGCCCCCAAAGCTCGACCACCGCAGCTTGGTGAGAGCAGTGTTGCCATCCCCGCACGTGAGCGTAATCGCCTTGGGACGGCTGCTTGCGCTGTTGCAGTTGACGATCTTCACGGCGGGCGCCGCCGAGGCGACCATCACGCAGAGCGAGAGGAGGGCGGCGGCAAGTGCCGCGACGGTCAGGGCCTGCTTGCGATAGCGAGACATGACACGGCGATCGCGGCGCGCACTGCGATCGGACGATCTTTTCGAAGACTCAATCATGTTGGATAACTGCCTCCATTTGGGGGTCGGGCTCGGTTGTGTCCAGCTCCTCTTGTACCCCGCGTCGCAGCCCGACGAACGCCGTGATCGCCGCCACCGCCATGATCGCCGCCATCACGTAGAGCACCGAGCGCGTGGCGTAGGCGAAGTCGAGCCGCACGAAGTGTGGGATTGCGCTGACGCTGCCGCTGCGCGACTGAGCGATGCTCGACGCCTCGACGTGCGCCTTTGCGCTCGGCACGCCAAGGGAGATCAGCGAAGTGGCGACGCGCGAGCGCATCTGGGAGACCAGGATCGTGCCGAGGATCGCAAGCCCCAGGCTGGCGGCGTAGTTGCGGACCGTCTGGGTGATACCGGTCGCCTCACCGTAGGAGAGCCGTGAGGCTCGATTGACGGCGTCGGTGCTGGCTGGGCCGAGCATGAACCCCATGCCGGCGCCGGCGATGACGATGTCCCACTGCTGGGAGGAGAAGTCCAGTCCGGTGACCTTCCCCGCCCACAGCCAGAAGCCAACGGCGCCCAGCGCGCAGCCGAGCACCACTGGGCGCTTGGCTCCACCTCGGTCGAGCATCCGCCCACCGATCTGCGCGGCGATCACGAACCCGATGAAGAAATACAAGAGGTACAGCCCGGCCTCCGATGGCGTCTTGCCCAGCGCGATCTGCGCGTACTCGCTGGCGAAGAAGAACACGGGCAGAAACACGAGCATCGCGATACCGAGCACCAGGTTCTCGACCAGGAACGGCCTGATGCGGAAGATGCTGACGGCGATCAGCGGTGAGGATGTGCGGGCCTCCACGAAATAGAACACGACCAGCAGCGCCGCGCCCACGGCGATGCAGGCGCCGGTGGCGGGATCGCTCCAACCCCAAACCGTTGACTGCTGGAAGCCGAACACGCTGAGCGCCACCCCTGAGGCGATCAGCGCCAAACCCCTGTAGTCCATACGCGCGGGACGGTGCACCGTCTGCGGTTTGGAGAGCACTATCAGCACCAGTGCAATGATCGCAACGGGTATGTTCACCCAGAAGATCGCACGCCAGGTCCATTGGGTGAGGTAGCCCCCGAGGATCGGACCGACGGCGGTGAGGCCTCCGGCGATCCCGAAGAAGATCGCAAGCGCCTTGCCTCGTTCGCGTAGGGCAAATGTCTGCACCACGATCGCCAATGCGGCCGGGAACATGATCGCGCCGCCGGCGCCCTGGACGACGCGAAACGTCACGATCCAAGCCTCGGCGAGGCTCCCCTTCGGCGTCAGCCCGCACATCGCCGAGGAGCCGGCGAACACGATCACGCCGAGCGTCACCATCTTGCGATGACCCACCGTATCGGCCAGTCGGCCGCCGAAGGCGAACAGCGCGGCGAGCGACAGCAGGTAGGCGTTGACCGCCCACTGCACACCTGTGCTGGTGAGACCCAGCTCCTTTTGAACTTCCGGCGCGGCGATCGAGACGATCGTCTGGTCGATGAACGTCATCGCCACGGCGAAGATCATCGCCGCCAGGATCAGGTTCCGCGGTTGTCCACCTGTGGCGTTACCGACCGACATAGAGCCTGTCCCACACTATCGATCCGCACGAGCAAGCGACGCTCGGGGCGACCGTCTGCTCAGCTCACCAGCTCACGACGGGGCGCCGGGGCCGAAAGCGCCTCTCCGGTCTGCGGATCGAACAGATGCAGGCGATCGATCGCAACATCGAAGCGTGCCTGCTCACCGGCGCGCAGCCGGCTGGCGGGATCGACCCGGGCAACACCGTTGACGTTGGCGGCGCCTGATATCTCCCCCGCTTCGAGCCCCTCTGCGTCGTCGTTGGCGGCCACGATGGTCTGTAGTCCGCGTACGTGCTCGGCCTCGAGACGAAAGTGCACGAGCTTCTCCGAGCCGAGCGCCTCGACCAGCTCCACGGAGCCCACCAACTGCCGGCGGGCGCTCTCGCCGGCCCCGGGCATGGCCGCGTCGCTCATGTCCTCCGGGCGAATGCCCACCACGACCTCCTTGCCTCGCAAGGACTCCGAGACCCCCTGGCCGCGCTCTCGCGCGGGAAGCTCGAGCACCTGGTCTCCCACCCGCACACTGCCACCGTCGGGCTCAACTGTGGCCTGGTAGAGGTTCATCGCCGGCGAGCCGATGAACGCGGCCACGAACAGGTTGGCCGGCGTGTCGTAGAGCGCCTGAGGCGTGTCGCACTGCTGCAGTGTGCCGGCGCTGAGCACGGCCACCCTGTCCCCCATCGTCATCGCCTCGATCTGATCGTGGGTGACGTACAGCGTGGCCACACCGAGACGGCGCTGGATACGGGAGATCTCAGCCCGCATCTGCACCCGCAGCTTGGCGTCCAGGTTCGACAGCGGCTCGTCCATCAGGAATACGGCCGGCTCGCGCACTATCGCCCTGCCCATCGCCACGCGCTGGCGCTGACCGCCGGAGAGCTGCCCGGGCTTGCGCCGCAGGTGCTCGGTCAGGCCGAGGATGCGGGCGGCCTCCTCGACCTTCGCGCGGATCTCGTCCTTGGGCAGCTTGCGCAGCTTGAGCGCGAAGCCGATGTTCTCGGCGACCGTCATGTGCGGGTAGAGCGCGTAGTTCTGGAAGACCATCGCCATGTCGCGGTCACGGGGCGAGAGGTCGTTGACCACCCGCTCACCGACGCGGATCGTGCCTTCGGTCACATCCTCCAGGCCAGCCACCATACGCAGCGTGGTCGTCTTGCCGCAGCCGGACGGCCCCACGAGCACCATGAACTCCCCATCGGCCACATCGAGGCTGAGATCGCTGACGGCCTCCGAACCGTTTGGGTAGAC
This sequence comes from uncultured Solirubrobacterales bacterium, assembly GCA_963831725.1. Classification (GTDB taxonomy): domain Bacteria; phylum Actinomycetota; class Thermoleophilia; order Solirubrobacterales; family Solirubrobacteraceae; genus Palsa-744. The sequence continues at coordinate 61,542 of CAWHRF010000004.1, read as the reverse complement.
CTTCGTGATGTGCTCGATCTCGATTGTGGCCATACGAACCTCTCAGACCAGCTCCGCGGGCGGTATGGGGATGAGCGTCGACACAGATGGGCTCATCTGAACGACCCTGTCGTCAATCCCGCGACGATACGCCGCTGGGCAAACAGCACCAGCAGCGCGATCGGGATCGTGATGATCACCACCGCCGCGTCGATGCGGTTGTAGAAGACCTGGAACTGGCTTTGTCCGAAGTTGACGATCGCCAGCGGCGCGGTGAAGTGCGCGGGGGTCTCGAGGAATGAGACGGCAAACGTGAAATCGTTCCAGGCGAGAATGAACGCGAGGATGCCGGCCGTGAACACGCCAGGTGCGGCAACCGGGATGACGACCTTGCGCAGCGCCTGCAGCGACGTTGCGCCATCTACAAGCGCGGCTTCCTCCAGGTCCTTGGGGATCTGTTCGAAGAAGTTCTTCAGCAGCCACGTGGCAATCGGCAACGTGTAGACCAGATACACGATGATCAGCGGGTAGATGTTGTCGAGCAGATTCAGTTCCTTGAACAGCAGGAACAGTGGCCCAACCATCGCCAGCACGGGAAAGAACCCGGCAATCAGGATGAACGCGAGGATCGCACCCGCCCCACGGATCGGCAGGCGGGCGAGCGCGTAACCGGCAAGCGACGCCACCACGACCGTCACCGCGGTGGTGCCCAGAGCGACGATCGCGCTGTTGAGCAGCGGCGTGAGGAAGTGCTGCTGGTTGAAGTCGTTGGAGTAGGCGCTGAAAGTGAGATGCGACGGCAGCAGTCCGTTGGATCCACCCACGCCCTGGGCAACCTCCGCGTTCGTCTCGAGCGACGTGCGCAGGATCCAGTAGAAGGGGAACAGCGAGATGGCGACCACGAGCAGCACCAGCAGGTAGAAGAGGATCTCCCTGACAAGCGCCCAGCCGTGTGGCAAGCGGCGCGGCGCTCTGCGCCTGCGCGTGGCGGATCGCGATGGCGCGACCGCCAAAGCCTCGGGTGTTGCTTCCGCGCTCATGTGAGCTGCTCGGGTCGCAGGACACGCACGTAGATCGCCGCGATGATCAGCGAGATGACCACCAACATCACCGAGATGGCGCCACCGTAGCCGAAGTCGGTGCTCACAAGGAACGTCTGCCAGTTGAGAAAGGACAGCGTCTCCGTGCTCACACCGGGTCCACCGCCGGTCATGATGTAGATCACGTCGAACACCAGGAAGGCTTGGAGAGTGCGGAAGATGAGCGCCACGCCGAGCGCCGGCTTGAGCAGCGGCAGGGTCATCCGGCGAAAGGACTGCCACTGACTCGCGCCGTCCATGCGCGCCGCCTCGTAGACCTCGCTGGGGATGACCTGCAGACCCGCGAGCAGGATGATCGCGATGAACGGCACGTTCTTCCACGCGTCGGCGACCAGGATCGCCGCCCAAGACGTCCACACACCTGCCAGCCACGTCGTGCTGGCTCCGGGAAGGTGCAACCCGCCGAGTAGGTAATCGACGAAGCCGGCACGCGGATCGAACATCGTCTTCCACAGGGTGGCCGAGACGACCGTCGGCACCGCCCACGGCACGAGGATCGCCGCCCGCAGGAAACCCCGGCCCCGGAAGTTGCGGTTGAGCATCAGCGCCAGGCCGAGCGCGGCGATCGTCTCGAGGAGCACCGACACCACCGTGAACGCCGCGGTGCGCTCGAGCGCAGTCACCCATTCCGATGAGCCAAACATCTTCGTGTAGTTGTCAAAGCCGATGAACGAACGCGGCTGGTTGGCGATGCTGAGGTTGACGCGGTGGAACGAGTTCCACAGGTTGTAGAGGAGCGGATAGGCCGTGACGGCCAGCAACAGGATCACCACCGGCGCCACCAGCGCATACCCCAGCCGTCGTTGCGAGCGTGCCTGCCCGCCGCCCCTATGAGCTTTTCTCGGTGGAGCGACGGGGCCGGCAGCCGGCTGCGCGTGGGCGCTCAACTCACCACTCCTCGCGGTGGTCGGTGGAGTGGGTCAGCCTTCTTCCAGGGCTTTGATCTGGCTTGCTGCCGTGCTGAGCGCGCCGCTCGGTGAGCTCGAGTTGGCGTACACCGAGGAGAGCGCCGACTGAAGATAGGTCGATATCTGTAGGTAAGACGGGCTCACCGGTCGCGGCTGGGCGAACTGGTTGAGCGTCTTGACCTGCTTGAAGTACGGTGCCTTCGCGAACAGCGCAGGTGTGTAGGCCGCCGGCAGCGACGGCGGGTCCCCGGTGGCTTCCGCACGCGCCGTCTGCACCGGCGCGGAGGTGAGGTATTCGATCAGCTTGTAGGCCGCGGGGGAGTGCGTGCTCTTGGCGTTGATCGCCAGCATCTCGCCGCCGAGGGCCGCGCCGGGGCTCCCACCCGGGCCGGCGGGGAAGGGAATCAAGCCGGTATGACCCTTGGCGGGCCCGCCTTCGGCAGCCACGGCGGCAACGAACGGATAGTTGATGGCAAAAGCGGTGTGCCCGGAAGTGAACTCTTCCTGCACCTGCCCCTCTTCCCAGCCGGTCACCGCCTCGGGGGCGATCTTGTTGGTGTAGATCGCTTCGTGCAGCCAGGTAAGAGCCGCCACGTTGCCCGGTGAGTCGATGCTGTTGGTGACCAGCTTGCCACCGAACGGCGCAACAGTGGTGAGGTAGGAAGTGATCGCCCCCTCGTACTTGGCGGCCTCGAACGCCAGCCCCTCCTTCAGTTCGGGGTCCTTCTTCATTGCCGCCTTCGCGTCAGCGACGACCTGTGCCGGAGACGTCGGTGGAGTCGGAATCAGATCGGTCCGGTAGAACAGGCCCTCTGGGTTATCGAACCACGGAATCGCGTAGACCTGCCCTTTGTACATCCCGGCCGCGCCCTCGGTGGGGAAGAACTGGCTCATGTTGGGATTGAAGGACTGCAGCGAGCTGATCCAGCCTGCCTGAGCGAACTTGGCCGGATAGGTGACGTCGGACTCGAGCACGTCGGGCGTGCTGGACCCGGCAATGAAGCGCTGCTGGAGCTGCTGCAGATAGGTGGTGGAGTTGGGCGAAAGCACGTCGATCGACACTTTGATGTTGGGGTTGGCCTTCTCGAAGCCTTCGATCGCGACCTGCGTCTGCTTGCCCTCGGTGCCGAGGCCCGACTCGGCGAACACGATCGTCTGATTTGCCGAGGCGGCGACCTGTTTGACCGAGGACCCCGAGCTGGATCCCCCACAGCCCGCGACAGCGGCAAGCACCGCGATCGCGAGGACACCCGAGGCCACTCGCTTCACCGATGACCTTGACCCTGACATATAGATCGCCTCCACGCTTTCGATGAGGTGGCAGTCGGCCCCTCACATAAGCCCCCTGGTAATAATGTGATACCCGTTATCTGCGCGCCCAATCAAAGCGCTCGGACGGGGTGTCAAGTAATGGCCGATAGCTTCGTATCGCCGGCTTGGAACTAGGCGATCAGGCGGCGTGTCGGCGCGAAAGTCTCAGGCGGGCGCGTCGGCGGGCAGGCCCACCAGCTCGGCGCTGTGCTCCCACAGCCCCTCGGCGAGCACCTCGTCCTGGGCTTGCGCACTGGGAGCGAGCACTTTCTCATCCTGCACGTACTCGCCGGTGAGCGCGGCCGCGTCGTCGGAGACCGCGAGCCACACCAGCGAGCGAGCGCCGCGCTCGGGCGAGCGGAAGAAGGGTCCACCGAGCGTGGTGAGCACCTTCCAGATGCCGCCTTCGTTCTTGCCGAAGCCGGTGCGCACGACCCCGGGGTGAAAGCAGTTGGCGTGCAGCTCCGGCGCGCGCTTGGCGAGCTCGCGCGTGAAGAGGATGTTGCAGAGCTTGGAGGTTCCGTACACGCGCATTGCCGAGTAAGACTTCTCGGACTGCAGGTCCTGGAGATCCAAGCGCCCGGAGCTGTGAGCGTCGGACGAGGTGGTCACCACCCGTCCCCCATCCAGCCGGTCGCGCAGTAGGTTGGTCAGCAGAAACGGCGCCAGATGGTTCAACGCGAAAGTCTGCTCAAAGCCCTCGGAAGTCTCCTTACGCGAGGCGAACAGCGCCCCGGCGTTATTCGCCAGCACGTCGATCTTCTGGTAGCGCTCGCGAGCTTCCCGCGCGAGCTTGCGGACGTCGGCCATCAGCATCAGGTCGGCGACATGCTCGTGGACCTCCGCGCCCCCGCCGGTCGCGCGGGCCGCTTGCGCAACAGCCTCCACGCGCTCGCGCTCGCGCCCCACGAGCGCCACCTCGACGCCTTGGCGAGCAAGCTCGATCGCGGCCGCTTGACCGATACCGCGCGTGGCTCCGGTGAGCAGGACAAGCGTCACGCGCTGGACTCTAGAGCGCGGCAAGGCGACGCGCAAGAAATACCAGCACGTCCATGTCCGTATCGAGGCGAGCTTGCACATAAAATGAATGCCTATGGGGGATCCTGCCAACGGGTTCAAGCAATCGGCTGCCCACCCGTGATGGGAGACGGCATGCACGCAGTCGGACACGAGCGGATCGGTGTGCTGCTCGTCGAGGACGACGACGGCGACGCTCGGTTGGTGTGTGACGCGCTCGCCGAAGTGCTTCCACGCGCACATATCGTGCGCGTTCGCACCCTTCGGGAGGCGATCGCCGCGCTGAGCCCTGCGATCGATTGTGCCCTGCTCGACCTCGGGCTGCCCGACGCATCGGGACTGGAGGCTGTCGCCCGACTTCGCTCGCGCATGCCCGCGCTGCCGCTGATCGTCCTGACGGGCCTGGCCGACGAGGCAGCCGGTGTCACTGCCGTACAGGCGGGTGCACAGGACTACTTGCTCAAGGGCCAGGTGGACGGCCATCAGCTGGCACGCTCGATTCGCTATTCGATCGGTCGTCGCCAGGCCGAGGAGGCCGAGCGGGAGCTGCTGCTCGCTGAGGCCCAGGCACGTGAGGTGAGTCGGCTGGAACGAGGCTTGGCGCCCAAACCGCTGCTCGAGGACCCCACGGTGTGGGTAGCCTCCCGCTATCGCGCCGGTCGCAGCCGCGCGTTGCTCGGAGGCGACTTCTTCGATCTGGTGCAAACGACCGACGACAGCCTCCATGTCCTGGTTGGCGACGTCTGCGGTCACGGACCCGACGAAGCCGCGATCGGCGTGAGCTTGCGCGCCGCCTGGCGAGCGCTCGTCCTGGCAGGAGACCGGCCTGAGGCGGTCCTGGGAACCTTGCAGCAGGTGTTCGCCCACGAGCGCCACCTCCCCGGCCTGTTCGCGACGCTCTGCACGCTCGAGATCCAGCCTGATCGCAGGTCCGTGTCGATCATCCGCGCCGGGCATCCGCGACCGGTCCTGATCGATGCGAATGGCATCTCACACCTCTCAAACGGACGGGGTAATGCCGGCATCGGGGTCACAGGCGCGCCGTGGCGCACAGAACAGGTGAGTCTGCCCGAGGCATGGACAATCTTGATGTATACCGACGGGATCATCGACGGGCGAGTCGGCGAGGGCGCCAAGCGCCTCGGTGAAGATGGGCTGCATGGGTTGATCGCCGAGCGAGTTGAAGCGTCTCCGAACTGGCAAGAGCAGCCCTTGGCACTGCTGGACGAGCTGATTGCCGCGGCCGAGGGCCTGAACGGTGAGGTGCTCAATGACGATGTCGCGATGTTGCTCCTCGGCAGCGTCCCCAAACACGCGTGAGCCACGTAGGCGGGACAAGATGAGCTTTGTGGGTTGCACAACATGAGCCCCACCGGACGACGACGCGCATGGATCGCGCGACGAATCGATCGCATGAGCGTAGGTCCGCTGCTCGCGATGACAATCGGGCTGCTGCTGGTGCTGGCCATCGTGGGGATCGGCTTGGCCCTGCTCGCCAACGGACAGGTGGAACGCGATCGCGCCCTCCTGCTGAACCAAGTCGGGCCCGCTCGGCGTGCTTCGCTCACGCTCGAAAACGCGCTCATCAATCAGGAGACTGGCGTGCGCGGCTATCTGATCACCGGCCAGTCCAGCTTCCTCGGACCATATCGCGACGGTCTCGAGAACGAGGCACTCACTTACAAGGCACTCCGAGCGAGCGAGAAAGCGATCGGCGCGACCGTCGCCGCGGAGGTGGAGATGGTTCGCGATCGTGCGCAGATCTGGCAGCGCGAATTCGTGGCGCCTGCGCTCATACACCCTCACGAGTCCACTCGAAACTCGATCGAGGCAAACTTGAAGGGCAAGCAGTTGTTCAACGCCATCAGAGCGTCGCTTGCTCGCCTGCAGTCCGCACTCGTGCGTGAGGACTCCCAGACTCGCGCGAAGCTGGAACGCGCATCCGGCAACCTGCAGCTCCTGCTGATCCTCGCAGCCGCGCTGATCCTGGGCGGTGTTCTCGGCGCCGGGATACTGCTGCGCCAGACGATCACCAGGCCACTCGCGCGCCTGGGCTTGGAAGCCCGCCGGGTGGCCGGCGGCGAGTTTGCCACGCCGCTTCGGATCGCAAGTGGCCCGCGCGAGATCGCCGCGGTCGGCGGTGAGATCGACGCGATGCGCAAGCGGATAGTCGATGAGCTCGCCACCGTCGAAGCCGCGCACGCCCAGTTGGAGGTGCAGGCCGCCGAGCTGACGCGCTCCAATGTCGAGCTGGAGCAGTTCGCATATGTCGCCTCACACGACCTGCAAGAGCCACTGCGCAAGATCGCGAGCTTCTGCCAAGCACTGCAGACCCGCTACCACGGCCAGCTCGATGAGCGCGCCGATCAGTACATCGATTTTGCCGTGGACGGCGCCAAGCGAATGCAAACCCTCATCAATGACCTGCTCGCGTTCTCGCGCGCCGGGCGCAGCGGACGTGAGCAGGAGCCGATCGAGCTGAGCGACGCTCTCGCCGACGCGCAGTCGGCACTAGCCGGCACCCTGGAAGACAGCGGCGGGCGGGTGGTGGTCGGCGAGCTGCCAACCGTACTCGGCGACCGCACGAGGCTCACATCGTTGTTTCAGAATCTGATTGGCAACGCCGTCAAGTTCCGTGGTGAGCAGCCACCGGTCGTGCACATCGCCGCGTCGCGCAACGGAGACGAGTGGCAGCTGAGCTGCATCGACAACGGGATCGGCATCGAACGCGAGTACGCCGAGCGGATCTTCCTGATCTTCCAACGCCTGCACTCCCGCGAGGCGTACGAGGGAACCGGGATCGGGCTCGCCCTATGCCGCAAGATCGTCGAATATCACGGCGGGCGCATCTGGCTCGACACCGACTACACAGGCGGAGCGTGCTTCCGCTTCACACTGCCAATCCTCAAGGACCACAAGGAGACCACACAATGAACGCCGATCTGATCTCGGTCCTGCTTGTAGAGGACGACCCCGGGGATGTGCTGCTGATCCGCGAGGCGTTCACCGACTACAAGGTCGGCAACGTCCTGTCGGTCGTCAGCGACGGCGTGCAGGCGATGCAGTTCGTGCGTGGCGAAGGCGACTACGCGGGCCACGAGCGCCCCGACCTGGTACTGCTCGACCTCAACCTGCCGCGCAAGAGCGGCGCCGAGGTGCTCGCTGAGATCAAGGGCGACCCCGAGCTCTCAACGATCCCCGTGATCGTGCTCACCACCTCAGAGGCCGAGGAGGACGTGCTGCGCTCCTACAAGTCGCACGCCAACGCCTACATAACCAAGCCCGTGGACTTCGACCACTTCAAGCAGATCGTCCACAAGATCGATGACTTCTTCATCGGCATCGTGAAGCTGCCGCCACGGCGAGCCTAGCATCGAGGAGACGCTCACACGCAGCCAAAAAGTGTCCATACCGCCCCACTGAACATGAGCTCCCAGCGGCGATCAATCGAGGAAGATCGCGATCTCATCGACGGGCGCGCGCTCGGGAACGCGTTGGACTTGGACTGGATGGCCGAGATGGAGCAGGCCGATCGGCTGCTCCTCGGCGGGAATCGCGAGTCCCGTGCGCACGTTGGGTTTGTCCAGGAGAGGAAGTGTCCGCCAATAGCCGGCAAGTCCGCGCGCGTGTGCCGCCAACACGACGATATAAGCGGCGATCGCGGTGGCCAGGAGATCCTCCTGTTGCTGGGACGGGTCGCCGCGGGACTCGACGCTGACGACAATCAGGGTGGGGGCGCGCTGGAGCTTGATCGCCGAGCCGGGCTTCTCCAGCTCAGCCTCGCGAGCCAGAAGATCACGCGCTTTCTCTCCCAGCACGCGAAAGCGCCACGGGTTTGTCAGATGATGGTTTGGCGCCCAGCGGGCAAGCTCGAAGAGCTCGAGCAACGTCCCCCGGCCGACCGGCTCGGCGCCGAAGGCCTTGTGGGTCCGGCGCGTGCGAACGAGTGTCTCGAAGTTCGCGACAGCGACATCGACAGAATTCGACTCGAGCCCGGATGGAGGAGTGCTGAGATCGGTGGTGGCCATTTGCGGTCTTCCTGTGGAATGCAGGCTCTGCAATAGCACAGCACAAACAGCCACCACCGACAGTCATGGATCGGGCAAAGCTCGATCCGGGGCGCTCAGGTCAACCTCCCAGCTCCTCGGAGACCGATCGGAACAGAGACATCTGTTGAGCCAGCGCTTCGCCGGTATAGCCGTCGATGACGCCGATGTCATCCACAATCGCACCCGCACGGGCAACCAGTCGCCGAAACTCATCGCTGGAACGGATCTCATCCAGCGAGGCGCGCGCGCCGCGCAGCAGGATGAATCCGGCGAGATCCCCGCCGTGCGGGGCGATCAGCACAGGCTCGAAACTATCGATCCGGCCATCCTGCTGCAATGTGCCGTAATACGCGATGGTTTCCTGAAAGACCTCCAGCGCGTTCAACTCGCGGCCCCGCACGACGGGCCCCCAGCCGAGAAACAATGCGTCGCCAGCCATGTCGAAATCCTTCCTGTTGGGATTTAGACCACCACGCTACTCCTACCCGGGCGCTTCGTCGAGCGACAATAGACAGCCTTCACGGGTTCAACCACCAAGCGGCGACGGCGGTATCCGTGTCTCTCCCCGCACCTCCGGGATGCTCATCGCGACCTCGTCCACGAAACACCACGACCACGTCTCGCCAGGCTCCAGCGAGCGCATCAGCGGGTGGTCGCTCGATTGATTGTGCGCGGTGGCGTGACGGTTGGGCGAGCTGTCACAGCAGCCGACGTGACCGCACTCCAGGCAGATGCGCAAGTGCAGCCACGCACCGCCCATCCGAAGGCAGTCCTCACAGCCCTCTACCGACTCCGGCAGCTCGGTGATCTGGATTTGATCGAGGTGGGTGCATGTTGGCATCGAATCTCTCCGATCAGTTTTTTTGAGTGAATGGGAGCCGCACACGAAAGACGGTGTGGCCGGGTTTGCTCTCGAGGGTGAGCGAGCCGTCATGGCGCTCGACCACGATCCGCCGGGCGGTGGCAAGGCCGAGGCCCGTGCCTTGCCCGACCTCCTTGGTCGTGAAGAACGGATCGAAGATGCGTCCGACCAACTCGTCGGGAATACCGGGGCCGTCGTCGGCGATCTCGATGACCGCACAGTCTCCGTCGGAGCGCGTGGCGATCGTGATCGTGCCCTGGCCACCAAGCGCATCGATCGCGTTGTCGAGCAGGTTCGTCCACACCTGGTTGAGCTCCGATCCGCGCACGGTGAGCTTCGGCAGCGTGCGGTCGTAGTTGCGCACGAGTGCGATCGTGGTGTGCTTGAGCTTGTAGCTGAGCACCGTGAGCGTGGTCTCCAGACCCTCGTGCAGATCGACTTCCACGAGCGCGCCACGGTCCATGTAGGCGTAGGACTTCACCGCGCCCACCAGCGAGGACATGCGCTCGGTCGACTCGCACAGCTCGGTCGAAAGACGGCCCGCGGTGAGCGAGGCGGCAACCCAGCGCAGCGCCGCATCGGTCGCCGGCCCCGCGAGTTGGGCGACACGCTCGAGCCATTGCCGATCGACACCGGCCGATGCCAGTGGCTCAGCCAGCCGCCAGGGCTCCTCCACTCCCATCGCCTGCATCTGCTCCAGTAGCTCGTCCTCTGCGTCGGCAGCGTCCAACGCATCGAGCGCCGTGGCCGAGGCCGCTTGGGCGATTGCCTGCCGTTGCAGTGCCACCAGTTGTGCGGCGTCCTCCCGCTCCACGCCCGCCTCCACGAACGAGGCCAATGCCGAGTCGATCGCCTCCAGGGCCTCGGTCATTTGCGCGGCGGCGCGCCGAGCCGCCGCCGCCGGGTTGTTGAGCTCGTGCGCGAGACCGGCGGCCATCGTGCCCAGCGAGGTGAGACGCTCGCTGTTCTGCTCGCGTTCGGTCACGCGACTCATCACCGGTGCGACCTGGCGCATCACGCGTTGGTGGATCTCCGGCTGGGAGAACGCCAGACGCTTGAAGTCCTCCGGGGCAACCGTTGCCATGCGGCAGTCGGTCTCGGCTTGCATGCGCACGCCGAGTGTGCCACCGGTCAACACGGCGATCGCTCCCATCCACGTCGGTGCCGTGTGATGGCCCACCGGCTCGCTTCTGCCCTGCGCGAGGATCAGCGCCTGTGCCCGACCCTCGAGCAGTAGTTGCAGGCCCGGCGGCTCCTCGCCCTGCTCGGCAATGATCTCGCCCGCCTGCACGCGGCGGGTGTGCGCGAGCGCCACCCATTCGGCCAAGTCCGCGTCGCTGAGACTGTCGAGCAGGTCGACGCCGCGCAGCTCCTCGAGCGTTGTCGGCGCCTCGCTCACGCCTCGACCAGATACTCGTGGATCAACGAAACCGCCATCGAGCCCTCTCCCACAGCGCTGGCGACACGCTTGATCGAACGTGCGCGCACGTCGCCGGCGACGAACACGCCCGGCACCGTGCTCTCGAGTATGTAGGGCTCGCGCTGCAGTGGCCAGCCGTTGGCTTGCGCGTCGCGACCGGCCAGGATGAAGCCGCGCTCGTCGCGTGCGAGCACGCCATCCAGCCAGTCGGTGCGAGGAGACGCACCGATGAACACGAAACAGGCGTCGGCCTGGAGTGTCTCCTCCCCGTCGGGGGTCTTGACTTGAAGGCACTTCAAGCGCCCGTCCTCGCTCTCGGCCGCGAGCGCCGAGCTGCCCGTGCGAACCTCGATGTTGGGTAGCGCCGCGATCTGCTCGATCAGGTAATGCGACATCGACTTCTCAAGCGTTGCGCCGCGCACGAGCATCGTCACCTTGGCCGCGTAGCCGCTGAAGTAGACGGCGGCCTGACCGGCCGAATTCGCGCCGCCGATGACGACCACGTGCTGGTCGGTGCAGCCGCGAGCCTCGGTCATCGCGGCGCCATAGTAGATACCCGCGCCGGTCAGCTCGGGGAACCCCGGCGTATCCAGCTGACGGTAGGACACCCCTGAGGCGACGATCACACAGCTCGCGCTCAGCGCACTGCCTCCGCTCAACTCCACCAGGCGCGCCGATCCCTCCGCGCGCAGGCCCACCGCCTCCTGGACGGTGAGCAGCTCGGCGCCCAGTCGCCGCGCCTGATCGGTCGCACGCCGAGCCAAGTCCGAGCCGCTCAAGCCGGCGGGAAACCCGAGGTAGTTCTCGATGCGGCTCGACTGCCCCGCCTGCCCGCCGGGCGCCTCGCGCTCGACCATCACGGTTTTCAGTCCCTCGGAGGCGCCATAGACGGCAGCCGCCAGTCCCGCGGGGCCGCCACCGACGACCACGAGGTCATAGTGCTCCTGCGCCGGGGCTCCGCTGACACCGAGTCGCTCGGCGAGCTCGAGAATCGTCGGGCGCTCGAGCACCGTTCCATCCTCGAGCAACGCCACCGGGAGGCGCTCGGCGTCCACGCCCGCGACCCGCAACAGCTCGCGCGCCTCGCCGTCGCGCTCGACATCCAGCCACCGCGCGGGCACACGATTTCGCACCAGGAAGTCGCGCAGGTCGTGCGACTCACGCGAGAATCGATGGCCCACCACGCGCACACCCCCGGATTCGAGCGCCGCCCCCGCCTCCCACGTGGCGAGCAGGTCCTCCACTACCGGAAACAGCTGCTCCTCCGGGGGATCCCAGGGCTTGAGCAGGTAGTAGTCGAGCGCCACATCGTTGATTGCGGCGATCGCCGCGTCGGTGTCGGCATACGCGGTCAACAACACACGCTTGGCGTCCGGGACGATCATGCGCGCCTGCACCAGGTACTCCGTGCCCGGCATACCCGGCATCCGCTGGTCCGCAATCAGCATCGCAACCAGATCGCCACGCGTGCGCAGCTCGCGTAGGAGGTCCAGCGCCTCTGCTCCCGAGCCGGCGCGCAGCACACGAAAACGCTCGCCGAAGCCGCGACGCAAATCCCGAGCGACCGCCGCCAGCACCGCCGGCTCGTCGTCAACCGCCACGATCGCCGGGCGCCGCTGCGAGGGCTTTGCCTCGGGGCTGGCGGCTGGCGCCGCATCCACGGTCTGGTCGGGCGTCTCCGGCATGTCGGCTCTAGCGTAGACCCCTGAGGATCAGCGGTCCGCCGGGGCTCGGCAAACAGGTCGGATCGGAGAGATCGCCACGGCTTCGACCATCCCTACCCGCACGAATCTGTCGACAAACAGATCAAGCCAAAATCCGAGCAGTCGGCCCTAAAGCTCGAGGTCGAGCGCAGGTTCCCATAGATCGGCCAGGGAGACAACGGCGCCTCCTGGGCGCCCAATGGCCCAACCGTCGTCATAGCGTCCTACGATCTACCGATGGCGATCTCCGCTGATCGGGAAGCCGCGTCGGGAGGACGCGGCGGCAAGCGCGTGCTGCTCGGCATGGGAATCGTCGTGCTCGTCGCGCTCGTAGTGCTGGTCGTGGCGGCATTGACGCTATCGGGCGTGAGTCTCGCGGGCGATTCGACTGCGCTTGCGCGTGTGAGCGTGCAACCGCTGGGCGGCACGCTCGAGCATGTGCAGGCTTTCGGACCAAACGGCAGGCGGGTGCCTCTCACCGTGGAAGACGATCGCTTGACTCCGCTGAGAAGGCTGGCTCCAGGCGAGCAGGTGACGGTGGACGTGCAGGTGCGCAGGCCCGGATGGCTCAGCTGGGCCCTTGGCAGCACACGCAACGAGCAGCTGACACTGCACGCGCCGGTGGCCCATGTCACCGAACAGTGGATGACCGTTCCCAGCGGCTCGGCGGTTCACGTCAGCTTCAACCAGCCGGTGAGCGCGGTTGCCTATGGGAACACGGGGAGCCTGGCCCACCACACGCTGAGCGATCCGCGGAGCTCGGTCTCGCTTGGCGTGCAGCCGCAGACGGGAAGCGTTGAGATCGCCGCGGCGGCGCGTCCCTGGGAGACCGTCGGCGCACCTACGCAGGTGAGCTGGTTCCCGCAATCCAACACCACCGTGATGGCCACCATCCCGGCCGCGGGCGCTTCGATCTCTCCTTATACGCCAATACGCCTGACATTTTCAAAGCCTGTGAGCGAAGCGCTCGGATCGGATCGTCCGACGCTTTCGCCCAGCACGCCGGGCCAGTGGCGCGAAACCGACAGCCACACGCTCGTGTTCACCCCGTCGGGGTTCGGAGCGCCGCTGGGCTCCCACCTGCGCGTTCAACTCCCGCGTGAGGTCGCTGTAGCGGCGGGCACGAATAGCGGTCTGCACACAACCAGCCAGCTCGAATGGACCGTGCCGCCAGGCTCGACGCTGCGACTGCAACAACTGCTCGCCGAACAGGGCTACCTGCCAGTCGACTGGCAACCTTCGGGCGCACCCGTGGCGCGCACGCCCAGCGCTCAAGCACAGGCCGCGGTCAGTCCTCCGAGCGGCAGCTTCAACTGGCGCTATCCGGACACCCCGCACCAGCTGCAGGCGATGTGGACCCCCGGACAGGCGAACACGATCACCCGCGGTGCGGTGATGAAGTTCGAGAGCACCCACGAAATCACAGTCGACGGCCTCGCCGGGCCGACTGTGTGGCATCTGCTGCTCAGCGACGCGATCGCGGGCAAGCACCTGGCAAGCGGCTACACCTACGTGTATGTGCACCGCGAAGTCCCGGAGATATTGACGCTGTGGCACGCCGGCAAGACGGTCCTGACCACGCCCGCCAATACAGGCATCGCCGGAGCGGAAACCGAACTTGGGACATTCGCTGTGTTCGAGCACATTCCCGAAGGTACGATGAGCGGCACCAATCCCGACGGCTCCCACTACGAAGACCCCGGGATCAAGTGGATCAGCTACTTCAACGGCGGCGATGCGATTCACAATTTCGACCGCGCGTCCTTCGGCACGCCACAGAGCCTCGGCTGCGTCGAGCTGCCACTCCAGGCCGCCGCGGAAGTGTGGCCATACACCCCGATCGGCACGCTCGTCACGATCGAAACCTGACCGCTGCAAGCAGAGCGGCGCGCCGAATCGTGAACATCCATCCCTGAAAGACAGTGCCGCATGCGATGCCTATTGTGAGGCTATGCTCACGAATTCAATGGCAGACACAAGCCCCGGGAGCAACTCACAGGGGAGTGTCATAGGAACTGTGTAGGCATGAGCGAAAGAGGATCGCTATGCCTACTACTACGCAGGATCACATTGAGGTTCAGGAGTTGGTGTTCCCCGCCGCCGGGGAGCGGAGGGAGCCTGGAGGGCGACCGGAGAGGACCGGCGGCGGGGCGCTCGTCGTGGACCCCCCGTCGCTCTCGCAGGGGCTGGTCGATGAGGCCGTCGATCGTGCCGGTGGCCGCCGTCGTGTGCGGCAAACTCTGGGGGTGGGGTCGGAGCGGATCAGCGATGAGGTGATCGATGAGCTGCTCGCCGGCGCGAGCACGGAGGAGGAGATCGCCGGGCCCGGTGGGCTGCTCGCCGATCTGACCAAGCGTCTGTTGGAGCGGGCGATGGAGGTCGAGCTGACCGATCATCTCGGCTACGAGCCGCACCGGGAGCCGGCGGGCGGCGCGGAGAACCAGCGCAACGGCACCTCACCGAAGACGCTCCTCACCGAGCACGGCGAGGTGGCGCTTGATGCTCCCCGCGACCGAGACGGCAGCTTCCAGCCGAAGATCGTCCGCAAGCGTCAGCGGCGGTTCGTCGGGTTCGACGAGAAGATCCTCGCGCTTTACAGCCGTGGCCTCTCGACCCGCGACATCGAAGCGCACCTCGCTGAGATCTACGGCGTGAAGGTCAGCCGTGATCTGATCAGCAAGGTCACGGACGCGGTCATGGATGATGTGCGGGAGTGGGCCAAGCGGCCACTGGAGGACATCTACCCGATCGTGTTCCTGGACTGCATGGTCCTGAAGATCCGCGAGGGCGGCAGCGTGCAACGCCGCGCGCTCTACCTCGCCCTGGGCGTCACGCTCGACGGCGACCGCGACGTGCTCGGCATGTGGTTCCAGGAGACCGAGGGCGCGAAGTTCTGGATGCAGGTCCTCAACGATCTGAAGACCCGCGGCGTCAGGGACATCCTGATCGCATGCGTCGACGGGCTCACCGGGTTCCCTGACGCGATCGAGGCGATCTTCCCCAAGACGACAGTCCAAACATGCATCGTTCACCTCATCAGGGCAAGTCTGCGCTACGTCCCCCGGCGTGAGCGCGAGCAGGTCGCCCGCGACCTGAAGCCGATCTATACCGCCAAGGACGCCGACCAGGCCCACGCCGAGCTCGAGGCCTTCGACGAGAAGTGGGGCCAACGGTTTCCGGTGATCACCCAAACCTGGCTGAATGCCTGGGAGAACGTGACCCCGTTCCTCGCGTTCCCCGACGAGGTCCGCCGCGTGATCTACACCACGAACGCGATCGAGGCACTCAACCGCCAGCTACGCAAGGCAATCAAGACGAAGGGCAGCTTCCCCAACGAGGACGCCGCCCGCAAGCTCGTCTATCTCGCCCTGCAAAACGCCGTCCCACAATGGACAAAAACCCGCAACTGGACGGCAGCGCTACTCGCGTTCAAGATCCACTTCGGCGACCGCGTCCCCGACACTGCAAACTAACCGTCACTGATTGACACCCACGGAGTCACTGTTACACTTAATCAATAACTCGCCTACACAGTTAACCTGACGCCCTCACTCACAGACAATCGTGCAGGCCGGCGATCTGCGTCGTCGCTACGGCGAGGGCGAGGCGGCCGTCGATGCGCTGTCCGGTGTCACGGTGGACTTCCCAACAGGGCGCTTCGCGGCGATCATGGGCCCGTCGGGATCTGGCAAGTCGACGCTCATGCACCTGCTCGCCGGTCTTGATCGACCAAGCTCCGGAACGGTGAGCGTCGGCGGCGTTGAGTTGACCGGGCTGGATGACCGCGCACTCACGCAGCTACGCCGCGATCGCATCGGCTTCATCTTCCAGACGTTCAACCTGCTGCCGGTGCTGAACGCCGAGGAGAACATCCTGCTGCCGCTGTCGATCGCGGGCCGCGAGGTCGACCGCGAATGGTTTGACCGCCTTGTGGACACGGTCGGTATCCGCGACCGGCTGAGCCACCGGCCCGCGGAGCTCTCCGGCGGCCAGCAGCAGCGGGTTGCGGTTGCGCGCGCGTTGATCTCACGTCCCGCGGTCGTGTTCGCCGACGAGCCCTCCGGCAACCTCGACTCCAAATCCTCAGGCGACGTGCTCGAGCTGCTGCGTCATGCCGTCGACGACTTCTCCCAGACAGTCGTGATGGTCACCCACGACGCCCACGCCGCGTCGTTCGCCGATCGTCTGCTCGTGCTGGCGGACGGCAAGATCGTGCACGACGGCGAGGCAGGGAGCGCCGAGCAGGCGCTGGATCTGATGAAGGCCGTGGGCTGATGCTCGCCCGCGGCGGCGGCTTACCGGCTCACGGATCGAGCGACGGCCCAACGCTGCGAGGTCGCAGTACAGCGAGGATCAGCAGACATCGTGAGCTGGCGTTGCGAGGTCACCGCTGATGCTCACGCTGGTGCTGCGCGGCTTCGTGCAGCGCAAGCTGCGGGTGCTGTTGACGGCGATCGCGATCGCGCTGGGCGTGGCGCTGATGGCAGGCACCTACATCCTCACCGACACGATCAACCATGCCTTCTCGGAAGTGTTCGGGAGCGCCTACGCAAACAAGTCGGTGGTCGTCACCGAAAAGGAAACGCTCGGTGGCTCCCAGGCCTCTTCGCTGACTGAAGCGACGCTTGCCCGCGTGCGCGCTGTGCCGGGCGTGGCGGCAGCGTCGGGCGACATCTCAACCAGTGCGGCGTTGCTCACCACATCCGGCAAGCGGCTCACCAGCGGCGGCGCGTTTGGGCTCGTCGATGCCTTGCAGCCGCCACGCTTCGAGGCGTTCACCGCGACCATGGGCCATCTGCCGAGCAACGCGAGCGAGGTCGCGATCGACCAAGCGAGCGCCAAGCGCAACCATCTGACGCTCGGCCGGCAGATCGTGATCGCGGGTAGGTCCCCGGCGCGGCACTACACGATCTCGGGCATCGCCAAGTTCGCGGGCAGCGAATCATTCAGCGGCACGACCGTCGCGCTGCTGCAGGCGAGCCAAGCGCAGTATGTGGCGGGCGAACCGGGCGCATACGACAGCATCAACGTAGCGGCGAGCCCGAGCGTGGCGCCACAGGAACTGGCCTCGCGCGTGCGGGCCGTCCTGCCGAGGACGCTGGTGGTGCGCACCGGAGCCCAGGAAGCCGCCAACCAGACCTCCGAACTGGAAGAAAAGCTGGGCTTCCTGCGCACTTTCCTTTTGATCTTCGCCTATGTGGCGCTCGTGGTGGGCGCATTCATCATCTTCAACACCTTCTCGATCACCGTCGCCCAGCGCGCACGCGAGTTCGGCCTGCTGCGCACGCTGGGCGCCTCGCGCGCGCAGATCATGCGCACGGTCGTGCAGGAAGGCCTCTTGCTGGGCGTCACCGGGGCCGTGATCGGGCTACTACTTGGAGTCTTGCTCGCGCCGGCACTCGACGGGCTGTTCAAGGCGTTCGGGGCGGACCTGCCTGACAACGGCACGGTCCTGGAGGCGCGCACCGTGATCGTCTCGCTCGGCGTGGGCATCGTCGTGACGGTGCTCGCGGGCCTCTTCCCGGCGATGCGCGCGACGCGCGTGCCGCCGATCGCGGCGATGCGCGAGGGCGTGCAGATTCCGCCACGACCGCTGCCCACTCGGCGGGCCCTGCAGATCCGCTTCGCGCTCTATCTCCTGGTGGTGGTGGCATTGCGCATCGTCGTTGGCGGCGGCGCTGCCGTGGTCCTGCTGGTGGTGATCGTGCTGCGTGGCATCCGGCTGAGAGCACGATTGAAGCGAGGCGGGGAGCGTCCACCGCGCCACTACCGGGTGATCCCTGCGCTCGGACACGCGATCGGCTCGCTCGTGGCCTGGCGCGGCATCACCGGGCGCCTGGCGCGCGAGAACTCCGTGCGCCAGCCCGGGCGCACGCTCGTGACCGCGCTCGCGTTGACCGTCGGGCTTGGGCTCGTGGCTTTCATCTCGGTGCTTGCCGCGGGCACGAAGACAACGATCGACAACGCGGTCAACCGCTCCTTCGCCGGCAACCTGATCGTGCAGAACTCCCATAGCGAAGGTGGCATCCCCGCGGCGGTCGCACCTGCGGTGAGACAGGTCCACGGCGTGGGCGAGGTCACCGCGATCGCCTTCACGAAGGGCAGGGTGCGCAATGCCTCAGAGCCGGGCGCGCCGGTGATCGACGAACAGAGCACTGTGACCGCGATCGAACCCGAATCGTTTTCGAGGATGTACAAGATCGAATGGGAGCACGGCTCGAACGCGACACTCGCCACGCTCGGGCAGGGCGGCACGGTCGTCACCAAGAAGTTCGCAAACGCCCACAAACTGCGCGTGGGAGAGCGCCTGTCGGTGGCGACGCCCTCCAGTCACGTGGTGAGCTTGACGGTGCGGGGCATCGTCTCCGAAGAAGTGCTCGGCCTGCTCTCCAACCTCACGATCTCGCGCTCGCTGGCGCGCACCGCGTTTGGGCAACGCGAAGACGCAGTCAACTTCGTCGCCTACGCCCCCGGCGCAAGCGGCGCCGAAGTGCAACACGGGATCAACGCGCTGCTGCGTCGCAGCTTCCCGCAGGCCCACTCGCAGACCGCGGCGCAGTACACCCAGGAACAGAGCAACAAGGTCAACAAGTTCCTGCTGCTCGTCTACGTGCTGCTCGCGCTGTCGGTGATCGTGTCGTTGTTTGGGATCGTCAACACGCTCGTGCTCTCGATCTATGAGCGCACCCACGAGCTGGGGATGATGCGCGCGATCGGCACCTCGCGCCGCCAGATCCGCCAGATGATCCGCTACGAGTCGCTGATCACCTCGCTGATCGGCGGCGTGCTCGGGCTGATAATCGGCGTCGTCGGAGCGATTCTCGTCACCGCTTTCGCGTTGTCGGGCTCGGGGTATGTGCTCTCGATACCGGTGGGCACGCTGCTCGTGTTGCTCGTGGTCGCGGCGCTCGCGGGGGTGCTGGCAGCGCAACTGCCGGCACGCAGGGCCGCACGCCTGGATGTGCTCAGCGCACTCGCCTCCGAGTAGCAGGCCGACGGGCACACAGAGGGCGCTTCGATGCAACCGACACAAGTCCAAGCACCGTAGAGCGCGCGCCGATGGAGGAAGCAGATATCGAATGCATGCGAATCAGGTCCGGGAGGGCGCGATCCAGTGCGTGACCGTCGCCGGTCGGTCTGGGTCGGTCATCGCACGGATGCGATCGAAGCGTTCCTGGTCACGGGCGGTGACCCGCTCGTGCTGGCGCATGTGTTCCTGCCAGGACGCGACGACGAACTGCTCGATGAAGCGGTTGGGCGTGGAGCTCTCGCGCCACACGCGCCAGGAGCTTGCGCCCGTCCGCCGGCGACTGAAGCGCGCATCGTGGAGTGCTCGCAGGAAGCTGTCCTCGAGTCCCGCTTGTGGCCAGTACTCGACGCTGACCATGACCGGCCCTCCCGGTGTCTCCTCGTCGGTCAGCTGCGGCACCGGCCAGTCACCGGCGGGCAGCAGTTCCTCGGGCTTCAGCGTCTTCAGCGGGAAGCGCAGCCCTGCGAGCGGGCCGAGCACTAGCCCGATCGCCGCCACGAGCAGCGTTGGCGAGAGTCCCGCCTGCCCGGCCGCGACTCCCATCGCGGCGCTGCCGATGGCGTTGCCTCCCTGGAAGACGATCAGGTAGAAGCCCATGCCGCGTGCCTTGACCCATCCAGGGAGGCTCGACTGGTAGACGGAGTTGAGCGTCGAGAGCGCGAGGATCCACGCGGTCCCACCGATCGCAAGCGCCACGCCCACCAGCACGGTGACGTGGACGTAGGCGAGCACGAGTGCCAGCGCACCGACAATGACCGAGCCGGCGCTCAGCATCGCACCGGGTGTCAAGCGAGTGCGCAGACGTGGCAGCAGTGCCGCTCCAACGACCGCGCCGACACCGACGCATCCGAGCAGCAGACCGTAGCCGCCCGAGCCGAGATGAAGCTCTGTCGTGGCGGTCAGCGGCAGCAAAGCCCAGATCGAGCTCGCGAAGAACACGAACAGTGCGGCCCGCAGGAGCACGACTCGCAGCACCGGGCTTGCGGCAACGTAGCGTCCGCCCGCGCGGATCGCCTCGCCGACGTGCTCGGGCGCGAGCGCATCTTCGCGGCGACCACCGCCGCGCCAGCGCAGGACCACCGCGATCACCGCCAGGAAGCTGGCGGCATTGATCAGGAACACAGAGCCCACGCTCGTGGCGGCTATGAGCAGACCGCCAATTGCCGGGCCCACGGCGCGCGAGAGATTCATGTTCACCGATCCGAGCGCGATCGCCTGCGGTCGCTCGGCGGCGGGCACCAGCTCCGGCTGGAGCGTCTGCCACGTCGGCGATGTCCAAGCCTGTCCCGCGCCAAGAGCGAACACGAGTGCCAGCAGCACCAACGGAGTCACCAGTCCGGCGAGGGCCAGTGCTCCAAGCGCGACCGCCGCAAGCAGCATGAACGTCTGCGCGAGGAGCAGGAAGCGCCGACGGTCCACGAGGTCGCCCACGGCGCCCGCCGGCACCGCGAACAGCAGCACCGGAAGACTCGACGCCGTCTGGATCAGCGCCACGGGCGCCGCGGCCGTGGTCAGCGAGAGCATCAACCACTGCGCCCCCACCGTCTGCATCCAGCCACCGATGTTGCTGACGAACTGCGCAGACCACATCGCTCGAAACGCATCCGAGCGAAACGGGGCCCAAGCCGAGGAACCAGCGACGGGCAGCTCCCCGGAGGCCATCGAGTTGGAGCCGATTAGGCGGTGGGCGCCGCCTGCATCACCGTGAACGATGCACCCTGGGGATCGATCAGGCCGGCGAAGCGTCCGATCGGCATGTCCATCGGCCCATTCGTGACGGTTGCCCCAAGCTCGCGCGCCTTGGCGACGATGGCATCGCAGTCGGCTACGGCGAAGACCACACCCCAGTGCGGAGGGATCTCGGCCGGGAAATACTCGTCGGTCATTTGCATCATGCCGCCGACCTGCCTCCCGTCGAGCTCCCAGACCGTGTAAGTCTGCGGGGCGCCCTCGAAAGCGGGGGGACGGCCCTCCCAAGCGAAGACTGCCGGGTAGAACGCCTTGTTTGCATCGGCGTCACGGGTGAGTACCTCGTTCCAGCAAAACGAGTTCGGCTCGTTGAAGAGGTCGGCTCCGGTGAAGCTCTTGGGCTGCCACACGCCGAACATGGCGCCGGTGGGATCGGCAAAGAACGCCATCCGCCCAATGTCCATCACGTCCATCGGCTCGAGCGCCACAGTGCCGCCGGCCGCCTTGACCTTGGCGGCGGTCTCCTCGGCGTCGGCAACGCTTACGTAGGTAGCCCACGCGGGGGGCTGGCCCTCCTGCATGATCCCCATCAAGCCGCCAACGTTCTTGGCGTCCTGCTGGAACATGCGATACCCGCCGGTCTCGGCTGGGCCGGGCTCTGTCGCGCTCCAGCCCATCAGCTCGCCGTAGAACTGCGCGGAGGCATCGGTGTCGGGTGAGGCGAGTTCGACCCACGACGGGGTTCCGGGTGCGTAATCGGGCATGGGTTCTCCTTAGCGGACGGGGACGCTCACGATCGTGGCAGATCTGAGCTTGGATTTCATGTATTCCCGGTTGGCACATGTGCCAACCGGGCCGGCACACATGTGTGCCGGCGAACGGGACGCGCATGCGCGTCCCGCGCGGGGCCGCATGCGGCCCCGCGTTCCGACCCGTACATGTACGGGTCGGCCCTCGGCACATGTGCCGAGGGGACCCATCGGGGAGAAGGCACGCCCGCCCAAGAGGCGGACAATCTCAGGCGTCAGGCGTCCAACCAGAGAGCCCATCCCACGACGCTGCCGGTGAGCCGGCAGAGCGATTCTGGCTACTCGCGAGAGTCGACCACAGGCTCCCAACTACGATCGCCACGGAGCTTGCGAGCGCAAGCCAGATGCCCCAGCCGAGTGACAACGAGAAGACCTCTTCCAGGGGCGCCGGGCGCTCGACCATCCGAAACAGGACACAGACAGTCGCCAAGAGCCCGACAAACGCGATCTGACCACAGCCCGACTGGATTGACTCTGAGGCGCCCGCGAGGCGCAGCAGCGCTGCAAGAAAGGCAATCGCAGCAAGTATTAGAAGTATCACGTTGAGGTATTTCAACGCCTGGTGTGCACTGAGTGTGGCGAGCTGATGACCGGTGAATGCACCGAACCCAAGGCCAATGACTTTCGCCTGGGTCTGAAAGGTGGCGTTTCCGTACTGCTGCGCCACGTTGTTGAGCGCCTGCCGGGCGGAGGCCGCTCCGCCGGCGGTCAGAGTGACCCCATACCAAGGTAGGAAAACCGACACCGCGAGCAGCGCCGCACCGATGGCGGACATGAGAGACCCTAGCCGTAGGCGATCTTCGACCATGTGGGCACCGAATCGGCCGCCCGATAGCCAAGCTTGAGCGGGGCAGGTCGCCTTTCGCGAAGGGATATCCGCGTAGCCTACGGCTATGGGGTGATGACGACACGGCCGAACGCCTTGCGGCTCTCGGCGTATTCGTGCGCCGCGACGGCATCGGCGAGCGGGAACAAGCGATCGATCTCCACTTGCAGCTCGCCGCTTGCGACCCGCTCCAGCATGTCGGCGATCATGGGATGGACGCGGGCGTACTCCGAGAGGAGCGCGCCGCCGAGAAAGACGCCGTGCAGCGAGTTGTTGCGCGTCCACAGCGACCGCGCCTCGACCTGCGAGCCCGCGCGAGCTGCCACGCCGACGCTGACGAGCCGCCCGCGATAGGCGAGCACGCCGATGCTGTCGATCAGGTTCTGGCCGCCGATCGAGTCGAGCACGACCTCCACGCCGCGCGAGTCGGTCAGCCGGTTGGCGCGCTCGACGAAGCTCTCGGTCGCGTAGTTGATCGGGTGGTCGAGTCCGAGCGCCTTCAGCCGCTTGAGCTTCTCGTCGCTCGAGGCCGTCGCGATCACGGTCGCGCCCGCGCGCTTGGCGAGCTGGATCGCGGCCATGCCGACGCCGCCGGCTCCGGCGTGGATCAGAGCAGTCTGGCCCTCGGCGAGGTTGCCGGCTGTGAACAGGCACTCCTGCGCGGTTCCGAACGCGACCGGCACGCACGCCGCGCGCGCCGCGTCCAGCCCAACGGGGATCGGCCAGGTCATCGCTGCGGGAACCGCTCGCCTGGCGGCGTGCGACCCCGCCGCATTCAAGGCGACCACCCGGTCGCCAACTGCACGCCCCTGCACCCCGGCGGCGACCTCGCCGATCGTGCCGGCGCTCAGATAGCCGACGACGTGTGGGGCCGCAGGCAGATCCCCTGCCGCGCGGGCGAGCAGATCGCCTCCCTCGATGCTGATCGCCTCGGCGTCAACGATCACGCAGCCCTCCGGGCATTCCGGGTCGGGCACATCTTCGTAGCGAAGCACCTCCGGTGCACCGTTCTCGTAGATAACCGCTGCCTTCATCTGCTCATCCCCTCGCTTTCGACATCACGCCGCCCGACCTCATGCTCGGGTCTCCAGCCACGCACGGTAGCGGCCAAGCGCACGCCGTTGCACACGCTGGTCGCATACGAGCGCGTAGAGAGGGTGGGTCTTGCCCGTGGGGTCCTTGCGGCGCACGATGCGGCGCATCTGGTGGCGGGCGAGCGCCATGCCGGCGGCAGAGGCGAGCGTCTTGTCAGACCAGGTGACGGGCGCAAGCATCTCGGTAGCCTCACGGCCTTCCTGCCAGCGGCTGCCGAGGTCGGGTGTGGTCGCCATCGCGCTCGCGATGCCGACCAGCGCGACACCGCTCGCGAGCACCTGCTCGGCGGTCTCGCGGCGGGTGATCCCGCCGGTCAGCATCAGCGGCAGCGGGCTGGTCTCAGCGAGCTGGGCGGCGAGCTCGAGGAAGTATGCCTCGCGCGCCGCGGTGCGACCGTCCGCCGGGCGGCCAGACATCGCAGGGCTCTCATAGCTGCCGCCAGAAAGCTCGACCAAATCGACCGCAAGGGGCTCGAGCATCGCGATCGTCCGTGCCGCGTCCTGCGCATCGAACCCGCCGCGCTGGAAGTCCGCGGAGTTCAGCTTCACCGCGACCGCGAACGACGAGGACACGGCCTCGCGGATCGCGCGCACGACATCGAGCAGCAGCCGTGCGCGGTTCTCCAGATCCCCGCCCCACTCATCGCCGCGCTGGTTCACCAGCGGCGAGAGGAACTGCGAGAGCAGATAGCCGTGGGCGGCATGGACCTCCACACCATCGAACCCGGCACACTCGGCGAGGCTCGCGGTGCTCGCGAAGCGCTCCACGGTCGCGCCGATCTGCTCCTTGGTCATCGCCACCGGACGGGCAAAGCGCTTGCTGTGCTTTCCAAGCTCGACCGCAACCGGCGAAGGCGCCCACGCCACTCCCGGCATCTTCGCCTGCACCTGCCGGCCGGGATGGCTGATCTGCATCCACATTGCCGCGCCGCCGGCCTTCCCGACCTCTGCCCAGCGGGAGAACGGCTCGAGCGGCGCGCGATCGTCGAGCACGATCCCGCCCGGGCCGGTCAACGCCTCGGCGTGAACCATCACGTTCCCGGTGATCAGCAGCCCCGCGCCGCCGGCACCCCAGCGGCGGTACAGCGATATGAGCCGCTCGTCTGGGAGCTGCGCATCGCCGGCCATCCCCTCCTCCATCGCCGCCTTCGCTACCCGGTTGCGCAGCGTGCCTCCCGACCGCAGCTCAAGCGCAGAGAACAGCTCGCTCGACATCAAAGCACCGCTTTCCTAGAATGTTGACGGTGCTCACATTAGCCCAATCGAGTAAATGCTGTCAACATCGGAAGTCGATGCCTGCGTCCAAGGCGACCTACCACCACGGCGATCTGCGCGCGGCGTGTGTCAGCGCCGCAATGGAGCTGCTCGAAGAAAGCGGCGAGACCGCGCTGTCGCTGCGCGCGGTCGCACGTCGCGCCGGGGTATCGCCGGCCGCCCCCTACCGCCACTACGCGGATCGCGAAGCGCTCGTCTCAGCCGTCGCGGCGCTCGGCTATCGCGAGCTTGCGCAGCGACTGGCCGCGGCACACCCTTCCCCGGCAACCCCGGAGCAGTTGACGAGCGTAGCGGTCGCCTACGTGCAGTTCGCACTGGAGCGACCGGCCCTGTTCCGGATCATGTTCGGGGAGCCCTGCGACCGCGACAACGACGAGCGCACGGCCGCGACCGCCGCGGTAGCGATGTACCTCCGCGAGATCGTCGGGCGAGTCTTCCCCGAAGCCGACGTCGAGGCGATGGCGACCGCGACCTGGGCGCTCGTCCACGGGCTCGCGTTCCTGCACCTGGACGGCAAGCTCGACGCCTCAACGCCATCGGCGGTAGCCGATCGCGTCACCGCCGCGATCCACGCGCTGCTGAGCACTACCACTCACGGCGAGCATTTGGCGAGCAGCTCCGCGCCTTCGAGCTTGCACCGGTGAGATCGACGGTGAGCATCGCGTCCTCGATCTCTGCGCTGCCTCAGTCGATGTTTCGCTGCTTGGGAGTCGCCGTGGCTGGACCTACTCGGCCAGCCCCACTTTCAACACCAGATCGCAGTGTCGGGGCAAGCTGGGGGTGCGTGCGGATTGCCACACGGGACTGCGGATAGATGGCCCCGCACCCGCAGGCCAGGCAAGGAGGCCGCGTAGCCGACATCGATGGGATCGTCCTCATGCGACGGCATTTCCGAGCTCGTCAGAGCGTCCGGCCTCGATGCGGGACCACTGGGCAATCGGACGCCCGCCGGTGCGATAGTTGTGTTCGCTGCGTCGCGGCCAGCCCGCGGGCGAGTTCTCCCAGCTCTCCTGGCGCCCATACGCGGTCAGATCCATCAGCCCGTAGCTGTAGTCCATCGCCTCGACACCGCGACCGTTGGTCCAGTAGGTCTCGAACACGCGGTCGCCATCGCGCAGGTAGCAGACCAGGTGATACATCCCGATCCGGCGCCCGATCAGCAGCGCGTCGAGGGACTGGCGGGCTGAGTACCACGGCATCGTCCAGCCCATGAAGTCGCGGTAGCGCACACTCTCCTCATACGGGCCCTGGCAGAGCGTGGCGTAGGTGATGTCGCGATCGTGCAAGTAGGACAGATCGCCGATCTGCGTGGTGTAGCGAGTGCAGCCCTCGCACTGTTCGGCAGCGGTCTGGTCGGGATGCCACATGAAGTAGTAGGCGACGAGCTGCCTGCGGCCCTCGAAGACATCGAGGAGCGTGACCGGCCCTTGCGGACCGGTCAGCTCCGTGGTGGAGTCGACCTCCACCATTGGCAGCCGGCGCCGGGCTGCGGCGATCGCGTCGCCTTCGCGGGTGTGTGCCTTCTCTCGTACACGCAGGGCCTCCAACTCGGCCTGAAACGTCGCCCGGTCCACGACGACCGGGACGGCTGGCCGTCCGGTGTCGGGTTGAGACTCCCGACCGCTGTTCGCTTGATCGTGCATGCTCGCTCCTTCTCGTTGCGTTTGGACGTGAGTTGCCGGCGGTCAGTTTGCGGATGCGACGGCGGCCACCTGCGAATCGTGCTCGTGTTCGCAGCGCTGGGCCGCTCGTTGTGGCGAACGAGCGCGCCAATGCATGTCATACCGAACATATGTACGTCGAAATTTACGAGCGGCTCGCCGGTCAAGACACGGGCGCGGAGCCGCCCGTCAAAGGACTTGCATCCAGCGAACGACCCGCTTACCCATTCCATTGGTGGCGAGGTCGTTCGCGCGCTCACCGCAGGATCTCAGGCGGTCGGGGCACGGCTGGGCAGCGCGAACCGGGCGATCTTGCGAACGACACTCCCGAATTGCTTGACGAGCGGTCCTGTGTTGTACGGCAGCTCGTAGCGCTGGCAGATCTCGCGGACATCGACGGCGATCTCGCCGTAGCGGTTGGCTGGGAGATCGGGGAACAGGTGATGCTCGATCTGGTGGCTGAGATGGCCCGAGAGGACGTGGAGGAGTTTGCCGCCGGTCAGGTCGGCGGAGCCCAGCAGCTGGCGGTAGTACCACTGCCCGCGGGTCTCCTCGGCCATCTCGGCCTCGGTGAACTGTACGGTGCCGTCCGGGAAGTGCCCGCAGAAGATGATCGTGAACGCCCACAGGTTGCGCACGAGATTGGCGGTCGCGTTGCCGGCCAGCACGAGCGGCCCCGACGGACCCGCCAGCAACGGGAACAGAACATAGTCCTTGAGCGTCTGCTGGCGCGTCTTGCGCGCAATCGCGAGCAGCAGCTCGCGCTTCTCTGCCACCGTGGCCTCCCCGGCGAGGATGCGGTCGACCTCGACGTCGTGCAAGGCGACGCCGTACTGGAAGAAGACCGCTAGCAGCGCCGCGTAGAGCGGGTTGCCCAGGTAGTAGGGATTCCAGGGCTGCTGCTCGGATATGCGCAGCACGCCATAGCCGACGTCGCGATCCTTGCCGAGCACGTTGGTGTAGGTGTGATGTATGTAGTTGTGCGAGTGACGCCATAGATCGCCGGGGCAGGCGTTGTCCCACTCGAAGCTCGTGCCGTCAAGCTCAGGGTCGTTCGTCCAGTCGTACTGGCTGTGCATGACGTTGTGGCCGATCTCCATGTTGTCGAGGATCTTCGACAACGACAGTGCGGCCACGCCGCCAAACCACGCCGGTGGGACAAGACTGAAGAAGAGCAGGCCCCGTCCAACAAGCTCGAGGCCACGCTGAGCGCGGATCACTTCGCGAATGTAGTCGGCGTCACGCTCGCCCAAGTCCTCAAGGACGCGCTCGCGGATCGCGTCTAGCTCCCGGCAAAGGGACTCGGTCTGCTCGCTGCTGAGACTGGGTATGACGGCGGTGTCCACTGTTTACCTCCTCATCGGATTGGGATCTCCATGTCGCGGGCGCCCGCAATAACGCAATCGCTTTTCACCGGCAACGGCGTGGGCGCGATGGACAGGCAGGCGGGTCTCATCGCTCATCGAGTAGTCGCGAGCAGCTCGGAGATCGCGGTGTCGATGTCGTGCGCCAAGCATCCCGCGTCGGGTATCGCGTCACGGTCGGCGTAGATCCCAAGGCACGCGCGACCGCCCACGCTCGTCATGCCAACCGAGAGCGCATGGCGGTCAGCCAGCGGGACGACCGGGTAGGCAGCCTGCAGGGGGCACCCGCACATATACATCTGTAGCGGCGGGCCGGGAATGTTTGAGACGACGAGGTTGAACGTGCGTGGGCTGGCGAAGATTCGGGAGATCGCGTGTTGGACGACGCCCGGCGTGTACGCGGCGGCCTTGAACGCCATATCCGCGCCCTCGGAGACGCCATCGCGCTTGCACTGCGTCATCGTCGTGGCTACGCGATGCAAACGGCGGATGGGATTGGGCTCCTCGCACGGCAGCTCGGCAAACACGAACGAGACACGATTGCCGAGCACGTCCCCGTCCGTGCGCACGTTGACGGGGACCATCGCCTTGAGCGCAACTGGCTGCTCTTCTCGCCCGGCCATGAACTTGTGCACGCCGCCCGCCACTGCGGCGAGCAGGACGTCGTTGACCGTGGTTCCGTGAGCGCGCTTGACCTTGCGCAGATCGTCGAGCGGACGGTGCGCCCATGTCAAGCGTCGCGACGGCGACAGCGGCGTGTTGAGCGGACTCGCGGGCGCGGGGCGCAGCGAGTGCGCAAGCGCCTGCGTCACACGCGGGATCGCGCTCGTGAGCTCACACGCAACGCGCGACGGGGAGATAGCGGCGCGTAGCGGCCAGCGCAGCAAATCGAGCTGCTCGCCCACGCGGTCGCGAACGGCTCCGAGCAGCAGCCGCTGATTGTCGGGTGCCGGCGCGGCGGCCCAGCCGTCGGGCTCGCAGGGGACCGGCTCGGGGGTGGGGTCGAGCAGCATCGAAGCCAGC
Organism: uncultured Solirubrobacterales bacterium; assembly: GCA_963831725.1. Taxonomy (GTDB): domain Bacteria; phylum Actinomycetota; class Thermoleophilia; order Solirubrobacterales; family Solirubrobacteraceae; genus Palsa-744. Next base: position 32,422 of record CAWHRF010000004.1, on the reverse strand, counting down.
TCGACCGCCGCGAGGCCATCGACCATGCAGTGGTGCATCTTGCCGACGAGCGCGAACTGCTCGTCCCCAGCATCCTCGCAAACCCACATCTCCCACAGGGGACGATCGCGACGCAGCGGCATCGACATCACCTCATCGACGAGGCAAGGGAGCGGGCCCGGTGCCCAGTAGACGTGACGATCGACGGAGAAGTCCGCGTCGTCGACCCACTCCGGCGCGTGCAGCCCGAGCGGCACAGACGCCAGCTTCTGGCGGTAGCGCGGAGCACGCCCGATCCGCGTCCCGATGCGATCGCGCAGCGCTGAGAAGCTCGGTAGGCGGCCTTCCTCGGGCGCGGAGAACAGGGCCACCCAGCCGACGTGCATGTGCGCGGTGGGCGTCTCCACCGCAAGAAACGACGCGTCGAGCGCAGACAGGCGCGCGACGGTCACCTTCTCAACGCCGATAGACCCGGCGAGGGGGCGGGAGTCAAAGCCCGCGCACGAGCGGGAGCCAGCACAGACGCGGTGACCGGCGCTCGCGGGGATGCCGGCGTCCGACCGTGAGCCGGCACTGCAGGACGTCGCCTCGGAGGTCGGGATGCCCACAAGCCCCCGGGTCCTACGGCGGCGACGCGCGATATCGGCCGCCGACCCCACTCGCTGGCGAGCGCAAAGTCCATCAGCCGGTTGAAATAATCGCGCAGCGGCGGTGGTCTGAGCCCGGCCGCGCAAAGCGCTACGCGCGAGCGACGATCGTCGTAGAGAACCTTGGTCGCGAAATATGGGAAGAAGACCTCGCTGCGCGCGAGCGCCCGCAGGTAGCACTCGTCGTGGCTTGCGCGAACGAGCAGCGGATGCACCACGCTGCGGTACACCGCCGGGTCGATCAGGCGCGGCGGCGGGCGTCTGAAGTACGTCGTCGCAAGCTCAACGAGCTCACCCACGGTACTCGCTTGCGCCCCCGCCGTGAGGTGAAATGTTGCCCCCTCGGCCTCACGCGCTTGGGCCAGGAGAAAGATCGCGTCGGCGACGTAGTCGACAGGCACCACGTCGACCGGCGCGTTGCGGCGCGCAGGCAAAGCCGCATAGGCACCTCGAGCAAACGCGCGCAGCGGCCAGTAGAGCACGTTGAACGACGCGGTCCAGCCGCTGGCACACTCGCCGACGACGATGCTGGGACGCAGTACCGTGATCGGTATCTGCAAGCGTGCGCGCGCAACCAGACACTCCGCCTCGAACTTCGACTGCTCATAGGCGTTGCGAAAGCTCTGACCCACTTCGAGCTCGTCCTCGCTGAAGCGCCCGAAGTGCTCGCCGGCGACGTATGCCGTGGAGATATAGGAGAAACGGCGCAAGCCGCCGCGGCGCTGGCAGAGCTGGGCGAACTTCAGCATCCGCCGAGTGCCCTCGACGTTGACAGCACGCGAAGCCTTCAACCCGAGCTCAAAGGACACGGACGCCGCGCCGTGCACGATCTCGCTCACCCGCTCGGCGAGCTCATCGCCGTTGGCCCGAAGACCGAGACCGGGACGCGCGATATCGCCGCGAACCGTGATCACACGCTCCGCATAAGGATGATCGGCGCCGAACAGCGACAGCAGCGTACGTTTCACCCGCGCCGTGACCTCGCGGTCATCCGTGCCCCGCACGAGCGCATACACGCGACGGTCGGTTGACTCCAGGTAGCGCACCAACAACTCCGTGCCGACAAAGCCCGTCACGCCAGTTAGCAGCACGCCGTCGGATGTAACGCTCTTATTTGCCACCGGGAGCGGTGTCTCCTCCACGTGCACACACATCCTCACAACCAATACGGGTGCAGTCCTGCTTCCCGGTCGGCGGCACCCACAAACATCCAATCGCTAAATTCACACCAGCGCAACAAACAGCCGATCCTCGATGAGAACTGGGCGATGTTCGCCGGACGCAAGGACACAGGCGAGATCGTCGGCGGCGCACTGACACTGCTGGACTACAACCAGGCGCTCGCCAAGCTTAAAGGGCGACTGCTGCCGTTCGGCTGGATGCGGGCGCTGCGCGAGCGCCGCCGGATCGACGCGGTTCGCGTGATCGTGCTCGGCGCGATGCCCGACTACCGACACACAGGGGTAGCCGCACGGCTCTATCAAATGCACTTCGACGCAGCCGAACGCACACCGCAAAAGGGCGGCGAGATGGGCTGGACACTCGAGGTCAACGAGGCAATGAATCGCGCGCTTGAAGGCATGGGCGCCGAGATCAAGCGCCGATACCGCATCTACGAACGCGCGCTCAGCTGACTCGACTACCCAGGGACGAATGCCCCCTCGCACGCGCCCGCGTATGCTGAGGCCGAAAATGTCCGGTGCGACGGTGAGAGATGCCAGCGAGGACGACGCGCCGGCGTGCGCGGCGATTTACGCGCCCTACGTGCGTGAGACAGCCGTAAGCTTCGAGGGCGAGCCGCCGACACCCATGCAGATGGCCGAACGCATCGCGGCGACACGCACGCACGCGTGGGTTGTGCTCGAAGACGACGACCGCATCATCGGCTATGCGTATGGCGGGCCGCATCAGATGCGAGCGGCCTATCGCTTCTCGTGCGAGGTCAGCGTCTACGTCGAGCGGGGCCGGCGACGCACCGGCTCGGGGCGCGCACTGTACGAGGCGTTGTTCGAGCGGCTCGCGGCGCGCGGCTACCGGATGGCGGTCGCAGGCATGACGCTGCCGAACGAGGCGAGCGCGGGCCTGCACCGAGCGATGGGTTTCGAGCCGGTTGGCGTCTACCGGCGGATCGGCTGGAAGTTCGGCGCGTGGCACGATGTCGCGTGGATGCAGCGGACGTTCGGCATCGAGTACGACCCTCCCCCGGAGCCACACTAAGGCGATCGGACGGGACGGCATCGGGGTGTTGGAGGTCGAAATCGCCGTCGCCGATGCCAGCGATGACAGATGCGTGAGGAAACAACCTTTGCGTCCCGTTTGCGTCCCGTTTGGCCCGCTCCTGCGTCCCGTTTGCGTCGCCCAACCACCCTCATGCCAGGCTTCGAGCCGCCCAAGACCAGACGTATGCCATGCTGAACGGGTGTGCGGCATCTGACACCAGGGCAATCGGGGCGCCTAGGGTCCGACCCTGATTGTTGCCTCAGCGATCGAGATCCGTGTGTAGGGGCACCGGCCGGGTGACCATAGGCAGCCGGACACGGCTACTCAAGCGGTGCGCTCCGACAGCCACGCCAGGATCCTCGACGCTCGACCTGGCCGGCGGCGATGCGCTCGACCATCGGCACGTCGACGTCTGGCTGAGCGCCGCACAGTGGGGCGCCGTTGGCCTCCAGGAAGAGACCGGTCAGGAAGAATGCGGTGCGCTTGTTGCCGTCTGGCAGCGGATGGTTGCGCGCCAAGCGTTCCAGCAGGATCACGGCCTTCTCCAAGCCCAGGAGAGTCCCGTAGAAGCGCCGCGCTTCGGTCTCGCACCCTCGTGGAGCCACCACTTGGACGTGATCCAGACCGACCACGCCCATCGCAACGCGCCCGGCTCACTGGCGATCCGCTTCCACGCGCTTGGAGACCGTCGTGGCCTGACCGTAGATGAAGAACTCCGGCGTTGTCTGTACCTGCACGTCCCATCCGAGGTCGGCAAGCCGCTGGTGCAGCGCGTGGGGCTTATAGAAGCGCTTGACGATCCGAAACTCGCGGCCATCGTCAAGCCGCCGGGTCATCGTTTCCTCCCCCAGGTCGGGCAGCCGATGATCCACAGAGGAGGCCAAGTCGCTCGGCAGGCTGTCCACGAAGAAAACTCTCCCCTCGGGACCGAGTGCCCGCCCGATTTTCGCCCAAAAGTTCTCGAACTGCGCCTCTGGTACGTGCGAGAGCCAGAAGCTGAAGAAGCACACGTCGTAGCTTGCGGGCGGCTCCCACTCGAACAGGTCCGCTTGTACGTAGCTCACCTTGGGATCGTTCAGCCCGGCGTGAGCCAGCTCGATCATCTCTGTCGAGGCGTCCACGGCGGTCACGGTGTCAGCATGCGCGACGAGCCGGCGAGTCCACAAGCCCGTGCCGCACGCCAGCTCCAGCACTCGCCCCGCCGGCTGGAAGCGCTCCAAGGCGTCCTGCACCTCGGCCACCTCGGCGAACCATCGCGCGTTCGCGTCAGCGCCGCGGTCGTAGCGCCTGCGGCGAAACCACCAGTCGTCGTACTCGCCGGCCCGCTCACGGTAATAGCGGGCCTGCTCGGCGAGCAACCCCGTCAACTGATCGGTCATGCCTCGCCCGTGCCGAACGTCGGCACCGTCAACCAATTTTGCTCACAGGTTGAAGAAGCGCAGGACATTGCAAAGATCGTCGGTGTCGAGAACATGAGTCGCTGCCATCCGAGCGTCGCGTGTGGCGTTGAGCGCAACCGACATGCCCGCGCGGCAAAAGAGCGGAACATCAGAACGGGAATCGCCGACCGCCGCAACCTGGCTCATCGAAAACCCGTTCTGCGCACACCAGTCCTCAACGAACCGCGCCTTGTCGTGCTCATCGAAGTAGCGGGTCACCGTGCCCGAGAGGACTCCATTGGTCACCTGCATCTCCGTCCCGCTGACCGCGACAAAGCCATAGTGCTCCTGCAACATCTCAGCCGCGAAGCGCCACGTGATCGTCCCCAGCAGCAGGCTCACGCCCGCATCGGCAAGCAACCGCAGCGTCTCGGCCATCCCGCCGATCCAGGTGCTGTCCATGAGCACCTGCCAAACATCTGCGGTGCGCTTCCCTGCAAGCCATCCAGCAGACTTATCCGCCACGACGCGGTTTGATATCTCGTGGGCGTGAAACCTCCGCTCAAGCTCCGCGACCTCCTCAGCATGTCCAAGCCACTGCGCAAGCAGCGACGAGACCGTCGTCCCGCGCAGCAAGGTCCCGTCAAGATCGAAGACCACGACTGGGTGTACGCCCGAGCGCTGCACCCACCGGATCATAAGGTCGTGGCTCTCAGACGCGCTGCAACGACCCGCGGCCTACCTGCCAGAGCCCACTCGACGCCAATAGGATCTGCTGGGTGGGCGTCTCACCCTATCTGCGCCCCCTGCTCCGGGTGACGGCCATGTAGGGTTCTCGCCGCGATGGCGGTCGAGATCAAGCCCGTGGCGAGTCGGAGCGAGCTGAACGCGTTCATCAAGCTGCCGTGGCAGCTTTACCGTGGCGAGCTCAATTGGGTTCCGCCGCTTTTGATGGATGTCAGAAAGCGGCTCGATCGCAAGAAGAACCCGTTCTTCGAGCACGCCGAGGCCGAATACTTCCTGGCGTGGCGTGACGGGCGGCCGGTTGGCCGCGTGAGTGCGCACATTGATCGGAACTTCAACGAGTTCCAGAAAAACTCGTGGGGTCTTTGGGGATGGTTTGAGTGCGAGGACGATCCCGAGACCGCGCGTGCGCTGCTCGATGCCGCTGCGGGATGGCTTGGTGAGCGTGGCCGCGATCGCATGGTCGGCCCGATGGACTTCACGACCAACGACGAAATCGGTCTGCTGATCTCAGGCCACGAGCGTCCTCCGGTGATCCTCTGTCAATGGCACCACCCGTACTATCAGCGGCTGTTTGAGCACGATCTCGGGATGGGCAAGGCGATGGATGTGTATATGTGGAGCCTGCACATCACCGGCCGCGAGAAAGTCCATCCCGCGATCTGGGAGGCCGCCGATCGGCTTGAGGCCGAGCACGGAATCGTGTGCAGACCCTTCAGAAAGAAGGACCTCCAGGCTGAGGTCGCGCGCTTCGTGAAGCTCTACAACACAGTGCTGGAACGCAACTGGGGGTTCGTCCCGCTCACCGAGGATGAGGTCTACCACTACGCCAAGGACCTCAAGCCGATCCTCGATGAGAACTGGGCGATGTTCGCCGAACGCAAGGACACAGGCGAGATCGTCGGCGGCGCGCTGACACTATTGGACTACAACCAGGTGCTCGCCAAGCTGAACGGACGGCTGCTGCCGTTCGGCTGGATACGGGCACTGCGTGAGCGCGGCCGAATCGACGCCGTTCGCGTGATCGTGCTCGGCGTGATGCCCGACTACCGGCACACCGGGGTAGCCGCGAGGCTCTACCAAATGCACTTCGACGCGGCCGAACGTACACCGCAGAAGGGTGGAGAGATGGGTTGGACGCTTGAGGTCAACGAGGGGATGAATCGCGCGCTGGAAGGAATGGGAGCTGAGATCAAGCGCCGATACCGCATCTACGAACGCGCGCTCAGCTAACTCGACACACGTCGTCTCGCGCCAAACAGATGGCCGATCGCTGGCACCAGCTCGGCGGGCGTGTCGATGATTACGTCTGCGCCCGCGGTAGCAAGCTCCTCTCTGCTGCCGATTCCCCAAGTCACGCCGATTGCTGGGATATCGCAGGCGTGCGCGCCGATGACGTCGAACGATCGGTCGCCGATCATCACTGCGTGGGTTATGGGGAGTGCCAATAGCGCGCCGCGGATCGTGGCGGCCTTGTCCTCCCCGTGGGCATCCAGATCGGGGGCCGCAATCAGCTCGAAGTGGTCGCGCAGGTCAAGCGAGCTGAGCAGCGGCTCCGCGAACGCTCGGGGCTTTGAGGTGGCGACCGCCAGTCGGCAGCATGCAGACAGCGCTGCAAGGGTGTCGGGCATCCGGGGAACCACGGTCGTTTCGTACAGCGACGCCTTGGCGTACCGGGCACGGTAGCTGCTCAGGCATGCAAGGACGAGTTGGGAGTCCTGGGGCTGCCCGGTGAGTTCGGCGAATGCGAGCGTCAGCGGCGGACCGATGAACCGCTCAAGCGAATCGAGGGGTCGTTCCGAGAGGCCATGAGCATCGAGCGCATGGTTGATGCAACGGCTGATGGCGGCGCGCGAGTCGATCAGTACACCGTCGAGGTCGAATAGGATTGCGGTGTTCGCGTCGATCGTCATGGCGAGCGCAATCTTGGACGATCTCTGTGCCTCGCGCCTATCCCGTGGGCCGGTGGCCTTGCCGCGTCTACCGACTGCGCACGGCAGCGAGTAATCGGCACAGGCTGGCGTCCGGTGTTCTGGACAGGCCATAGAGTGCTCAGCCGCCATGTACGAGCTTGTGATCTTCGACTGCGACGGGGTGCTCGTTGACTCCGAGGCGATCTCCAACGAAGTGCTCGCCCGGATACTCACGCGCGAGGGCCTTCCGACCACACTCGCCGAGGCCCGTCGCGAGTGCCAAGGGCGTCTGCTCACGGATGTCCGCAGCCGTGCCGAGACGAAGCTCGGCCGACCTCTTCCGCCGGGCTGGATCGCCGAATACGAACACGAGCGCGACGAGGCGTTCCGCCGAGAACTCAAACCGATTGAGGGCGCTGCCGAGGCGGTGCAACGAGTCAAGGCCGCCGGGATGAAGGTCTGCGTCGCGTCTCAGGGCCAGTTGGCCAAGACACGATTGACGCTCGGGCTAACCGGCCTGCGTGACCTGTTCCCGCACTACGCGCTGTTCTCCGCCTACGACGTGCCGCGCCCCAAGCCCGACCCCGCGCTCTTTCAACACGCGGCCGCCGCAATGAATGCCAAGCCATCAGCTTGCGTGGTCATCGAGGACACTCCCTCGGGAGTCATGGCTGCCGTCGCCGCCGGGATGCGGGCTGTCGGCTACGCAGCCGACAGCGACGAGCGTGACCTTCGCAATGCTGGCGCCGAGATCATCCGCTCCCTGGACGGCCTCCCAGAGTTCTTGGGCCTGCTCCCAGCGTAGGGCGCGAAAGACCAAGGGTGGGACGCCGTATTGCCGGCGCCCTCAGTCGCCGTCGCGTCGACGATCAGCGCGTGCAGCTCAAGGACATCCGCCAGCGTGAGATACACCGGCTCGAACTCGCTGGTCTGACCCTCAACCAGCGCCCGCTATTGCCGTGGAGCGTCAGGGTCGTGATTGGCGAGGATCTCCAGCGCCTCGCCATGCTCGGCCACCAGACGCTGCCCAATGTCTCGAATGTGCTTGTCACGCTCTCGCTCAATCTCCACGACCGACCACGGACGCTGGGAATCCGAGGACAACAGCAACTCCAGGACTCCTTTCTGCACCTCCTCCTCCTGCTCGGAAGTTGCGGGGAAGTGTCCTGCTCATCATTGTCTGCGATAGGGCGACCACCAGAGCGGCGCGACTCTCCTCGCCGGTCCCGCCAGGGTGCGCGAGTGGGGACGATCCCTACAGGACGTCTGGCACGCGCCGGTAGCGTAGGTAAACGACGCGAGAGCCAAATGTGCGTGTCTCGACCAGCTCCAGGTCGATCTGTTTCTCCAGGGTCGGGAAGTAGGGCGTGCCGCCGCCGAGTAGGATCGGGCTGACGAACAGCCGCCACTCGTCGATCAGCTCCAGCTTCATACACGCACGGGCGAGGCCGGCGCCGCCGACGGCGATGTCCTTTCCGGGCTGTTCCTTGAGCCTCGAGACCTCCTCGCCGACACTGTCCCTGGCCAGCCTGGTGTTGCCCACCACGCTCTGAAGCGTCGTGGAGAACACGACCTTCGGCAGGGCCTTCCAGATTTGGGCGAACTCGACATGCTCCGCGGCCAGCGGACTCTCCTCAGCGGTCTCCCAGTAGACCATCGTTTCATAGAGCCGCCGTCCACAGAGATGCACACCGGTCTCCCGTACCTGCTGGGTGTGGAGGAGAAACAGCTCCTCGTCGGGCACCGTCCAATCGATCGAGCCATCGGGTCTGGCGATAAAGCCATCCAGCGACACAGTCATCGAGTAGATCAGCTCCCGCATCACAGTCCTCCCTCGGTTGGACCCCATTGTTCTGTAGATAATGACTTCGCGTCACCTCATTGCTCATCGATACCCGCTGATCACGCTCGGCGGCGAGATCGCCGCGCAAGCTTCCGGCACACAGCGGCAAGGCAGTTGCCCCTAGCACGAAGGCGACGAGGCCGAGCAGCAGCCGTGCGCCTGTGACTCATCGGCCTGCGGCTACCCGAACCAGCGCGCCCAGATTCTCCGAGGTGAGTGCCACCGCGCGTGCTGCCGGCGAGGAGCCTGCGCCGCGGGGCAGCCGCACGCGCAGCGCCCCGGGCATCGATGCGAAATGCAACGGCGGGTCCAGCACCAGCGCCTCGCCGTCGAGGCCGACCTCGACGGGACCGCCGGAGCGGACCTCGAACTCCCGCGCAGACCAGGACATCAGGCCGGGGTAGCGCCCCGCCTGACCAATCAGCTCAAGCGCGACGAGCTTTGACACCTCAGCGCCCCGCACACGGGCGGCCACGATGCCGAGCAGGCCGGTGTCGATCCGCTCGCGTGTACCGGCGCCCGAGAGGTGCGTGAGCTCATACGGGTTATTCGACACCAGTATGAGCGGGGCATCGTCGCAGTCGGTCCCGTCCGGGGCGGTGAACTGGAGGTCGATCGCCTCAGCGTCTGGGCCGAGCAGGTCCGGCAGCATGTCAGTCCACGTCCCGAGCTTGGCGTCGCGATAGGCCGCGGACTGGACGACCTTTGCATAGACGCCGAGCGACGCGTTGTTGACGAACACGCGGTCGTTCACACGCGCGAGATCGATGCGCCGCTCGACACCGTCGGTGAACGCGTCCAGTGCACCCACAACGTCGTCCCGGTCCAGGCCGAGGTCAAGCGCGAAATGGTTTCGCGTTCCCGCCGGGATACACACGTGGGCAACGTCACGGCGTGCGGCAACCGTCGCCACGAGCGCCTGCGACCCGTCACCTCCAGCCATCCCGATGACCTCCGCGCCTCGCGCGATGGCGCTCTCAGCGAGAGCGAGCAGATCATCGCCCGGCTCAAGGACGATCGGCTCGATGCCTCGCCGCCGAGCCTCCTCAGCGAGATCGAAGCGCTCCGCCTTACCGCCGCCCGACTTCAAGTTGACGATCAGCGCCCCCGAACGGGCGGCACTTACCGTCACGACAGCAGCGGCCATCCTTCCGAGTGCTGTCTCCCCAGTCCGCCCAAGTGCATGGCGTGCAGTGAATCCGAACAGAGCGAGCAGCAGGAGCAGCACGGCCAGCACCAGTAGCCCCTGCCAATGGGTCGCAAGCACCACGATCAGGCCGCCCCCGGCGAGGACCGCGACTACCGCGCCCAGGGCGCGCAGCGCACCGCGCTCTGTCAAGGCGAACCAGATGGCAGCGTTCGCCAACAGGACGAGCCCAACCGCGAGCACGGCGACGGGGATGTCACCCACCAGCGCAACGGCGGCCACCACGACCATTGCGGCGGGGGCGATGAGCGCGAGGATTGCGGCGATGCGCCGAAACCCAGAGCCCTGCGCCGCCCAGTCTGCTTGAGAAGTCAGCGACGTTCTGGGCATGTTGGTCATGTTCTCAGATCCCGTCTACCGAATCGGGCTCTGCGTCAACTGTCCCCTCATTCACGTTGAGTGCATGATCCGGATTTCTCGGCTTGCCCTGAGGGCGGGCGGTCAGCAGAACTCATAGGCGCTCTCAAGAGGTGCTGTAAGGCCCAATGGAACTGAGCTGTCGAGGATTGTTCCCTTCAACGACCGACGAAGGTCATATGGGACGCTGTTGCGGTACGCGCGAGGTCTCCGCTACCCGTGCCGACCCAGAGCCGGGTTGTCGCGTCGGTATTCGCCCGACGAAGAAAAGCGCGACGGCGGCGATCAGGATCAGGACCGTGAGGCCGGCGCGGAGCCCGTCGAGGCGAGCGTGGGCGTTGGCGTCGAGCGCCGCCTGCGTCACCTCGCTGCTCGCGCCTGCTTCCTCGGCGACGGCCTGGATCTGCCTGTCGGACATGAATGGGATGCCGGCAGACAACTCGATGTTCGCCCTGTCCTTGACGCTCTGCGGAACCGCCTTGTTGCTCTCGATGTTTGTCAGAAACGATGCGGTCAGCACGGCGATCAGGATCGAGCCTGCGAGCGCTGTGCCCAGCGAGGCGCCGAGGTTGGTCACCGTGTTCTGCACGCCGCCTACCTCCGAGCTCTTCTCGTCGGGCACGGCCGAGACCGTCACGGCGCCAAGCTGGGAGGCCAGCCCGCCAAGGCCGAGCCCGACGAGCAGCAACGGGACGGTCACGATCTCCGCCCCCGCATCGACATCGATCGCAGCCAGGAGCACCAGCATCCCGAGCAATATCAGGAGGATTCCGACGCGTATAACCAGCCGCGGTGAGACGTTCGGGAGCAGCCGCGGCACTCCCAGTGCCCCGGCCAGCAGAGTCAGAGACAGCGGCATGATCCGCACGCCCGTCGCGATCGCCGAGAGCCCCAGTGCCACCGACAGGTACAGCGGGAGCAGGAAGAAGATCCCCATCATCAGGAGGTATTGAAAGAAGAACATGGTCAGGCCGCCCGCGAGCTGCCCGTTGCGCAGCAGCGCCGGATCGACGAGCGGCTCCTTCTCGCGCGCGACCATGCGCGCCTCCCAATGCAGAAACGACCAGACCAACACGAGCCCGGCGACCATCAGCCACGGCACGGGAGACATCCCGAACCATTGGGGCGCGCCCGCCTTCGATACCACCCAGCCCCACGAGCCGGACTTCAGTACGCCAAAGACGAACACGCCAAGACCCGCGGCGCACAAGACGGCGCCGATTAGGTCAAGTTCCACCCGACGGTCGGGAGGAGTGTCCTCGGCGCGACGCGCGAGCACGAGGATGACCAACACGAGCATGACCTCACCGGCGAAGACCCAGCGCCAGGACGCATAGGTTGTGGCGAGCCCGCCAATCAGTGGGCCGACAGCGATCGCGATCGCCCCGGCGGCGGCCACGAGCCCGTAGGCCGCTGGACGGCCGGCCGCCGGGAAATTGCCGGCGACAAGCGCCACGATCGACGGCAGGATCAGCGCGGCGCCGACACCCTCAAGAAAGGACCAGCCGAACAGCAACACCGGCAGGCTCTGAGAGAGCGCGGTCGTGAACGAGCCGCAGCCGTAGATCACGCAGCCGATCATGAACGCCCGCTTGCGGCCGATCAGCGCGCCGACCTTCGCCCCGGGGATCATCAGCATCGCCATCACGAGCGTGTAGGCAGTGATCGCCCCCTGGATCCCGGTGACCGTAGTGCCAACGTCCTCTGCGACGGTCGCGATCGAGACGTTCATCACCGAGCTGTCGAGCGCCATCAGGAACTGACCGGCAGCCAGCGTAATCAGGATCACCCGAGCACCGACAGCGACAGTCTTCGTCGCGGTTGAATCGTTCACAACACCCAGCCTTGCAGCTATCGGAGACGGAGCCAACAAGCGACGGGTGCGGCCTGCGACGCAATCCGGACCTCAAGCGCATCGGCTTCGACGACCTTCGGGTTCCGATCTCGGCAGGGGAACAGTCAGCACAGGCCTTGAGATCCGCCGCGAGTTCTGCACTGCTCTCGGACGGGAGCGTTGCCACAAGGAGAGGGGCCGGCGAGACTCGTCCGATTGATTGCGACCATTCATCCGTGAGTTTCACGACCGGCCTCTTGACGGTGAGCGTCATCGTGAAGCGCGCAGCGCCGCCGCCGGCTCGTAAAGGCATATCCCGAGCCGGCGGCGAGCCGCAATCGTCAGTCGGTGACGATGCCTGCTGCGAAGGCACCAACAGGCAGCGGTGTGGGTGAGCTGGACAGCTCGGTGAGGCTTCCACCATTCACCGCAAACGAGGCGATGACGTTGGCTTTGCTTCCGTCTACCAGCAGTGTCCTACCGTCGGGAGACAGACGGGCGTCAACTGCACCCGCTCCGGCCGAGCCAAAGGGCGTGCTGCCGAGCAAGACCAGTGAGCCATCGGGGTTGATCGAGTAGCTCGAGATCGAGCCTGACGCAGTGTTCACCGTGAACAGGAACTGTCCGTCGTGGCTGATCTCCACCCAGCAAGGAGCTGTCTGAAGATCGGCGAATGGGGATGCGCCGATCGGGGCCAGCTGCCCCGTGCTGCCGCTCGCCAGGAAGACCGAGACCGTTCCGTTGCCCGTACCGCCGTGGGCGTTGCTGACAAACAGCTGTGAGGGATTGCTCGGCCGGAACTCCGCGCCGAACGGTCCTGCTCCCTGCGCCGCGATGGGCGATCCTGGAGCAGCGATGAGCAAACCATCGTGAAGGACGTGAAAGCTTGCGATCGTCGAAGTGTTGTCGAGATCGACGACGAGTCTCCGACCCCTGGGGTCGATCAACACGTCATCCGGACCCGAACCGGCCGGCAACGAGACGGTCGATCCTGGCAGCGGGTTCAGCGATCCGTTCGGGGCAAGCGTGAATCCGGTGATGTTCGGCGCGCTCGCGCCGGCGTTGGCGACGTACACGAGATTGCCGGAGACCGCGATGCTGAGCGGTTCGCCGCCACCGGAGGACACGGGAGCGCCAACCGGCTGAGGTACACCGTTAAAACCAAGTCGCAGCACCGATATCTGGTTGCTACCGGCGTCTGCGGCGAGCAGGTAGCGCCCGTCGCTCGATAGCTGAATGGCGCCCTGCGAGGGCAAGCCGGCGCCTAGCCCTGCGCCGCCGACGGGAAAAGGAGAGCCGGGGATTGGAGTGAGCGACCCGTCGGCGTGCCGGTCGAAGCCCGCCACGGTGTTCGATACCGCGGTGTTGTCGTTGGTGTAGGCGTGACCAACAACTGGGGATTCATGGTGACCAAATTCGCGCCCCTCATGGGCGGCGGCGGATGTGGCCGTGGCGCCGGCCACGGCCAGCGCGAGCGGGATAACGAGATGAGGCAGCTTCATGAGTGAACCTCCTGGGCTGGGCGGGGATCATTCCCCGACCATGGGCACGATGCCTGGGACTCCTAACGTGCCTCTTGCACAGAGATGAACATTCCGTGAATCGTTGCGCGGCCGACTGAGCAGGTCAGGCGATCGCGGAAGGCTCTGCGATGGGGAGCGTGAACGCGAAGCGTGCACCTCCCTCGGGCCGGTTCTCCGCCCAGATGCGACCCCCCTGCGCCTCGATGAAGCCTCGCGCTATGGCGAGCCCCAGCCCAGCGCCGCCACTCGCGCGAGTACGTGAAGCATCGCCGCGCCAGAAGCGCTCGAACATGCGCTGCTGGGCTTCCTTGCTGAGCCCAACACCCGTGTCCTCGACCGACACCTCCAGCTCGCAGTCGCGTCGTTCCGCTCTGACCAGTATCGAGCCGTCCGAAGGAGTGTGCCGCAGCGCGTTGGTCACGAGGTTCAGGAGCACGCGTTGCACATGCTCCGGGGCGCAGCGAACGTCGGGCAAGGCATCGTCGAGCTGACTCTCGAGACGTACCTGTCGCGCTCGCGCATCGGCCTCCAAGCCACTCACGCAATGAGAGACGAGCTGCGGAAGCTGGGCCTCTCGAAGCTCGAGCGTAAGCGCACCCGCGTCGATGCGCGCGAGCTCGAACAGATCGTCGATGAGATTCGCGAGCGTTTGCGTTTGCTGGTGCAGCGCCGGCAGGTACTCGTCGATCGGAGCGAGACCATCCTCGACCGCTTCGAGCATCGCCTGAATTGAGGCTACCGGCGTGCGCAGATCGTGACTGGCCCAGGCGACGAGCTGGCGACGCGCGTCGAAGAGCGCCTCGATGTTTGCCGCCATCGCGTTGAAAGTCTCGCCGACGTGAGCGAGCTCGCGTGGCCCCTCAGTCGGCGCGCGAGCCTTCAGCTCCCCGCCGGAAAGCTCGTCGGCCGCTAGCTCGAGCCCACGGATATGCCGCGCGACCTGCCCTCCGAGCAGCAACGCCGCGACAAGCGCCGTCGAGGCTGAGGCTGCTGCCACGGCCAGGATCTTCACGTCGTCGTGCATGTGAAACATCACAAGACCACCCAGGATCACCGCCGCGAGCGGCAAGCCCACCGCCAACAGCGCAAGTCCTGCGAGCTGCATTCGCACCGTCGGCAGCAGACGCAGGGCCAGGGCCAACGCGACACCCGCAACGAGTGTGCTCAAGGACACGATCAGCGCGAACGCAATCACGGCGTGAACCTGTAGCCGACGCCGAACACAGTCTCAAGGTGACGTGGACGCGAAGCGTCATCCTCGATCTTCTTGCGCAAGCGGCGAACGTGGACCGTCACCGTCCCCGTGTCGAGTGCGCTCGCATATCCCCACACACGGTCCATCAGCTGATCGCGTGAGAACACCTGCCGAGGATTCGACACAAAGAACAGGAGCAGGTCCAGCTCCTTCAACGTCAGCTTGAGCAGCTCGCCGCCCTTATGGGCCTCACGCGCAACCGGGTCGATCACGACGTCGCCAAAAGCGATCGCCTGCGCTCTGCCGACCGTCGGCTGGGCCGTGCGACGCATCAGCTTGCGAACTCGAACCGCCAGCTCCCGCGGCGAGAAAGGCTTGGTCAGGTAGTCGTCAGCCCCGAGCTCCAGGCCAACGATCCGATCAGCCTCCTCGCCGAGCGCCGTCAGCATCACGATCGGCACCTCTGAGCGCGAACGGATCCAGCGGCACAGCTCGAGCCCGCTCACTCCCGGCAGCATCACGTCCAGAACGACCAGCGACGGCCATTCGCGCTCCAAAAGACCTCGTGCCTCATCGCCGGTGGCGGCCTCGAGCGTTCTGTGCCCGTCGCGCTCGAGATAGCGCACGACCACGTCGCGCACGATCGGCTCATCATCAACGACAAGGACCGTAGACATACCGAAATTGTTAGCGGTAGAGATTACGCACACCTTAAATCGCGCGCGCGACGTGCTCCTACAGTATGCGCCCAGGTCGTCTCAGTTAGAACGGTGCGCGAAAGCGAGTCGCGTCGCCGGATTTTGACCGCCCGCCGGGATGTATCGGCGATAGTTGGGATTGGCAAAGTCCAGTCGGCAACCCGCGTCCCACGCTGAGCGCTGGTTTCCGTGCGCCGGGAAGCCATCCGCATCCTTGAGCATTCCCGCGAGGTGCAACGGGTTCCAAGTGAGGAATGTGGTGTTGTGGTTGGTGAAGTCGTTTTCCGCGCCACCCGAGCCGGGATCGAGGTAGCTGGGGCCCGGACCAGCCTCACCAAGCCAAGCGGAGTCCGTCTGAGGCGGACTGCGGAGCCTGGATGCTGCGAGGAATAGAGAATGTTCATCGCGCAGTGCTTGGCGCCATCCTCGGTGCCAGTGATGACGGTTTCTGAAAGAAATCGGGGCGAACGGTTAGAGCTGGCTTGAATACAGGGGATTTGGGGTTTATGCATCCCGTTTGCAGCCTTTCAGACCACCCCCATGCCGGGCATCGAGCCGTCGAGGCCGGGTGTATGCCATCCCGAACCTGCGTATAGCGATCCACACCCGCTATCGCTCGTATGCCCTGCCCCGCGGAAGGACGTGCCGGACGAGTACGGTCTGCGTGGCGCGATCGTAGTCGAAGATCACTCGCCAGTCGCCTACGCGCAGCCGGAAGTGCTCGCTGCCCGTGAGCCGCCGAACATCGAGCGAGCGATCATCGGCGCTGAGACGATCCAACGCTCCCGAAACACGCGCACGAACCGGCGGATCGAGGCGCCGCAGCTCCTTCTCGGCGGTGCGCGTGAAACGCAGCGCCCGCTCGCCGCTCACTCCGCTCCGAGGCCTTGCTTCACCTGCGCGTAGGAGACGGTACGACCGGCGGCGATGTCCGCGTCGCTTGCGGCGAGCGCTGCGCGCTCCTCGGGACTCAGCGGCTCGTCGTCCTCGGGACGCGAGTCCAGCCAGTCTCCGAAGCTCTGGCCGCGCGCAGCGATGAACTCAAGGGTCGCCTCGGCGTCCTGCTCGGTCAGGTCCTCGACCTGTGCGCGTAGCTTCTCCTTCGCCGTCATGGGCCAATGGTAGCGGGACCACCTCGAATGGCCGCTCGGCGCTGCGCTTGCTGACCACGCAGGCAAAGAGCAACATTGCCCCAAACAAAGCTAGCGGAGTGAGCCGGGGCTACTCCGCACGCCTGCGGACCATAGTCAGCGCGAGCGTGAGCAGTCCGACCATCAGCAACACGCGCCCTACTGCGGAGTCCACGGTCATCCAAGCGGCGCCGACGAACACGCCGGTCAGCACGAGGGCGAGCGCCCACAGCGCGCAGCCCGCCGCGGTGAGGACGACGAACGTCCCGAGCTTGACACGCCGAGCCCCGGCGGGCAGGGAGACGAACGTGCGGGCAAGCGGCAGCAGTCGCGCGAGGAACACGGCGCGCGTGCCGTGGCGGGCAAGCAGGCCGTCCCAGCGGTGCAGTACCGAGCGCACGATGGGCACGCGCTCAACGAGCCGGCTTGCGCCGAGGCCATAGGCGAGCAGCGATCCGACGAGGTTGCCTGCGGTCGCGGCGAGCACAGCGAGCGGGAGACTCATCCAGCCCTGGTGGACGGCGAACCCGGAGAAGAGGAGCGTGACCTCGCTCGGGATCGGGATGCAGGCGCTCTCGGGCACCATGAGCAGGAAGACGCCGAGCGCCCCGAATTGCTCGATCACGCCGGTCACGGGCGCTCTCCTCGGGGACGCGGGGGGCGCGGCTTCGCGGGCGGGCGCGGCCCCTTCCCAGGCGGGCGAGGCACATGCCCAGGACGCGGCGCGTGCCGCAACGGCGGGGGAGGCACGCCGGGAGCCGGCGGGCGTGGGCGGCGGTAGCCGAGCGCAGTCTGCACGCTCGACGGCCGCCAGCGGTCCCCGCCGCGCGGCGTCGGTACGCCCTCGTCGTTGAGCAGGTTGGCGATGGCTTGGAGGCTTTCGCCAGCGTCACGGAGCGCCCTAATGCGGTCGGCTAGCGCAGGCGAGTGATGAGCGAGCCCCGGGCGCCCCCGCGGCGCGCTGCCGGGTGGCCGCTCACGCTCCCAGCGCTCGACCTCGTGCAGCACCCGGGCGACGTGCGTGCCCGCTCGCGTCGCGGTGTCCAGCCCAACGTCAAGCGCGATGAGGTCGCCGTCGCAGGCGTCGAGCCAGTCGAGCAGCGCGACCAGCTCCTGCAGCGAACCGGCCGCGTCCGCGAGGCGAGCCACAAGCAGCGCCGACACTTCTCCAGTGCCGATGCGCTCCAAAGCCCCCACGGGGCTGTCACGCACAACCCCGATCACATCTACGCCGATCCGCGCACCGTCGGCGCCGGGGTCGGCCTCTATGCTCGCCGGGTAGTACGCGAGGGCGGTACGGTCCACACAGCCATTATACGCAAATATATTGCGTAAAAGACAAGTCCGTCGCGCCGGACGGTCACGGTCTGTATCGGCTGGCATAGGCCTCCGCGCACAGCGCCCATACAGCCGGCGACCTTCGGGTTCCCGACCCGACAGTGGCGTCTTGGCGACGGGTCAGGTCGCCACTCCCGCGCGCGCCGACGAGCCGTGGAGCGCAGCGGCCCTCCCCCCGTTGAGTCGTGTCCGGTAGGCGTCCAGCAGACGCCGGTGTGTGAGCCAGCCAACGACTTGCTCGCCTGTCTCCGCGAGAACTGGCACGCCGTTTTCGTCTCTGCCAGCGAGGGCTTGCACGGCTTCTTCGAGGGATTCATCGGCGCGGACCTTGGGCGCGGGGCGGGCGAGTCCTGCGGCGGTCAGACCGTTGCGTTCCCCCTCGATGGCTTGCTCAACGTCGGTCGCGTCCACGACGCCGAGCAGTCTGCCGTGGCGGTCGATGATCGGCAGCGTGTCCGATTCCTCGACCGAGAAGTACGCGATGAGTTGGTGCAGCGGCTCGTCGGGCGTGAGTGCCCGCGGGAGGGCTCCCATCGCCTCGGCTACGTGGATTTGTGCCATCAGGCTCGGCGGGGTGGCCTTGTCGATGTCGATGCCGCGACGGCGGAGCTTGAGCGTGTAGATCGTGTCGTGCGTGAGCGCGTTTGAGAGCGTGGTCGCCACCACGACCGCGAACATCAACGGCAGGATGATCCGGTAGTCGCCGGTCAGCTCGAAAACGATGATGACCGCCGTTATCGGAGCGCGCGCGGTGGACGCGAACACCGCACCCATCGCCACCAGCCCGTATGCCCCGGCGGCGACCGCCAGGTGCGGCGCGAAGTGGTGAGCGATTGCGCCGTAGGCCGAGCCGAGCATGGCGCCCATGAACAGCGAGGGAGCGAAAACGCCGCCGGACCCGCCGATCCACATTGTCAGGCTCGTGGCGATGATCTTCGCGGCGAGCAGGCCGAGCAGGACGAGGATCACGTAGTGCCCGGCGACCGCGAGCTGGAGCACCGGGTAGCCCACTCCGTACATCTGCGGGACGGCGAGCAACAGCAGCCCGAGCAGCACTCCTCCCGCGGCGGGGCGCAGCCATTCCGGGCGCCCGCGCCACAGCCGGTCGGCGGCGTCCTCGCCCGTGTAGAGGACGCGGATGAACGTGAGCCCGACGCCCGTTGCGAGCACACCGAGGCCGGCATACAGCACAAGCTCGACCGGCGAGTTGAACGTGAACGACGGGAGCGTCAGGAAGGGATGGTTGCCGAACGCCGCGCGGCCGATCGCATCAGCGGTGATCGAGCTGAGGACGACGAGCCCGAAGGAACGTGTCTGGAAGTCGCGGAGGATCAACTCCAGTGCGAAGAACACTCCGGCGATCGGCGCGTTGAACGTCGCTGAGATGCCGCCCGCCGCGCCGCAGGCAACCAGCAGCCGCAGTTGTGACTCTGGCAGGCTCAACAGTTGCCCGGTGACCGACCCCAGAGCGGAGCCGATCTGGACGATTGGCCCCTCCCGTCCGACGGACCCGCCGGAGCCGATGCACAGCGCCGAGGCGAGCGACTTCACGAGCGGCACCTGTGGGCGCATCCTGCCGCCGAGACGGTTCACCGCGTACATGACCTCGGGCACGCCGTGACCGCGTGCCTCGGGCGCGAAGCGGCTCACCAGCGGCCCGTAGATCAACCCGCCGATGACCGGCGCGATTATGACGAACCAGATGCCCAGGCCCGGCAGTAGCGGGTTGATCGCGTGTCCAGCGGCGCTGTAGTCACGATGGCCGGTGAACAGGTAGGTGAAGCCGAGGATCATGTAGCGAAACCCCACAGCACCAGCGCCCGCGCCGGCGCCCACCAGCAGCGCTAGAACCGTCAGCCCCGTGGAGTCACGAGCGAGCGAGCGCTGCACACGCTCCCGCCAGCGCCCGCCCGACAGCGTCTTTCGAGCGACGGCCACTCTGGCTTTACCTGGCCTCGATGCCGGCGAGCATCACGTCTATCGCGCGGCGGATATTGCGCCAGCGAAACGCGCCCGGGTCGAGCGCGCCGTGCAGCATCAGACCATCGGTGAGCGCCAGCAGGATCGAGGCGAGCGCGTTGGCTGGGATAGCCACCAACTCGCCGCTGCTCACCCCGTCCTCGATCCACGAGCGCACAAGCTCACGGCGGCGTTGCGTCGCTTCGGCGAGCTGACCCCGCACCCCCTCGTCGGTCAAAAGCTCCGCCCACAGGTCCGCGCGGACCTGCACACGCGCCGGATCGTCACCACGCGCAAGCATCACCTGAGCAAAGCGCCGCACCCGCTCCACGCTCGAAACGTTGCCCTGCGTGATCCGCTCCAGCTCGCCGTCAAGCGCAGCCGCATCGTCCTCGAGCAACGCAAGCAGCACGTCCCGCTTCTGCGTGAAATAGCCATAGAACGCTCCCTTGCTCACGCCCGCCTCCGCGCACACGTCATCGACAGTGAGATCGCGGAAACCACGCACCGCAGCGCACCGCCACGCAGCATCAATCAACAACTGCCGACGCTCAACACGGGTCTCAGGACGAATCTTGGGCATCGCCAGCCTCCTTTCGCCCTGACCCACAAACCGACTCGTCGGTTTTTATAGGATACCGGATTACGAAGCGCGACTCCTGGCAGCTCGGACGCAGCCCGACCCGTTGGTCGCAAGGGTCGGCCTCGCGCTCGCCATCGCGACCTCGATCACGGCCGCCGCATCCGAGCCGCTGGCTACCGTGGGTCCGTGTCTGAGCTGGACGCCTTTCCTCCCGATGTCATCCCGAAGCTCAAGACCTACGTCTACCGCCTCATCGACCCACGCAACGGCGAGACCTTCTACGTGGGCAAGGGCCAGGGCAACAGGGTCTTCGCGCACATCCGCGACGAGCTGAGCCAGGACGGCGACGAGCTGAGCGACAAACTCAAGCGCATCCGCGAAGTACGTCTATCCGGCTTCGAGGTCGCCCACGTCATCCACCGACACGGCATGGACGACGCGACCGCGTTCGAGGTCGAGGCGGCCCTGATGGACGCCTACCCCAGCCTCTCCAACGTCTCAGGTGGCACCGGGTCAAGCGATTACGGGGCCATGCACGCCCGCGAGATCATCCGCCGCTACTCGGCCCCGGCGGCTGACTTCCGGCACAGAGCCATTCTCATCAGCGTCAATCGCAGCGCCGCCGAGACATCGCTCTATGAGGCCACGCGGTACGCCTGGAAGATCAGCCGCAAGAAGGCGATGCAGGCGGAGGTCATCCTCGCCATGCAGCGCGGACTCATCGTCGGCGCGTTCGTCGCGGAGGACTGGCTTCCAGCTACAGCGCAAGACTTCCCGGGCCACGAGGATGCGCCCGGACGGTTGGCCTTCATCGGCCGGGAGGCCCCTGCGGAGCTGCGCGATCAGTACGTCGGCAAGCGAGTCCCGGACGAGTACCGCAAGAAGGGCGCAGCCAACCCCATCAGGTACACCTGGATACGCTGAATCGGCGACCCTCAGCGTCGAGCGGGTGACCTGCGCGGGCCGCTTCGCCTTGCGCCAGCCATTGAGGGGAACGCGCGGCCAAGTGAAGCCGAAGGATGTGAGCATGGCGCAACGCCAGTTCCGGTCACGAAACGCGCTGCTGGTGAACGTGATCTCGAAGTAGCGGCCGTTGAACGTGCCGGTGCCGCTGACATGGCCCGTGTAGCCGCGAAGCGTCGCTTCGCCCGTGACGCCGCCGACTTCTTCTCCGAGTAGCCCCACACGTTTCGGCCTAGCGCTCATGCTCGCGCTGAAAGCGGGAGGATGGAACACACTTTCGTCGTAGCTGAGGCATTTCGAGCCTAGCTTGAAACTTTCGCCAATCTGTTCGCCCCAAAAACTTGGATCGAAGACTTCCGCACGTAGGGAGACGGTGCCGGCGCTCGCGTCGTATCGAATGATGACTTCGCGCGTGGACTCTTTCGCCTGGACCGCAGGAGGCGGCGGTACACCGATGCTCGGAGGATTGCGTGGTTCGGGAAACACGATGCGGCCAGTGTGGATCGTCGCCCCGGCTACGCCTGGCGCTATGAGCCCAAACGCGGCGACAAGCGCGGCGATGCTGGCGACACGGATACGCATATCGAGCAACACTCTGGGGGCCGGCTCGCTAATCAGACGATCTTACGCGGTGCCGCCGCCATGCCCGACACACTCGACGGTGATCGCCAGCTCACTGAACGGCACCGGGTCCGCATGTCTGCGCACCCAGGCGACGCTCACGCTCTTGTAGGCGCACTCGCGCACTCGGTCAGCAGCTACGACGTAGAACTCCGACTGCGAGAGGTCGAGCACGTCGTAGCGCTGTGGGTCCTTGCAGGTCTGGACCGAGAACACGAAGACATCCGCGCGGACCTCAGGCTCAGCGCCAAACTCGACCTTACCGGCCTCGCGCACTCCGGCGCCCGACCGGACCCGCGTTGGCGCCCATCTCCACCGGGGCACATCGACCTCGGCGACCTTCGGGGTTCCTACCCCGACGTGCGGCGCGGGCTCGCTGCTGCACCTAATTGTCTCTTGCGGGTCGGCGCGGGCTCTGCTCTGCTCTCCCGCCCCAAGACATCGTTGTGGCCGGGCGAGCGTTCGAGCGCCCGCCCGGCCAGTGGACAACCGAAGATGCTGCTTCGGATGCCACGCTCGACACCGTAGCTCTCCTGGCTGCGGGTCCAGTCATGGCTACGCCGGGCGGTTTCTTCGGCCGACCGAACGGAGCGACCATGCACATCGTCATCCCTGACGAGCTTGTCCCGCTGTTGCGCGACGGGCTCTACTTCGACCTGCACGGCCAACTGGAGGAGGCCGGCGCCTTGATCGAGCCTCGCGGGCGAGCGGATATCCGCGCCGCGGTCGATGGCTGTTTAAGCCGAGCGAAGGGCACTCGGGCGCTGCTCGATGTCCTGGGCTGGATCGAGCCCGTCAATCCCCCGTCCGTCGTGGAGGTTGACGTGCGCAAGCACCAGACGGCGCTGCTGCGAACGCTCCTGACACGCATCGAGTCCGAGCACGGTGTCGAGGAAGACCCGGAAACCAGCGACGAGGATCGCGCCATAGCAAAGGCGCGAATCGGCCAGCTCGCGGACCTCATCGCCCAAGCGGAGGGGAGCGCGGTATGAGCACGGTCACGGTCCCGGCGCGGCTGGTGAACGTGATGCGCGAGGTTCTCGTTGAAGAGGTTGCGAACTGCGCGGAAGAGATCAAGGACTCCGGCCACAGTCACCCGGACTTCGGGATCGACCCACAGGAGCTTGAGGACTTCGAGGTCCACCGGACGCTGCTGGAACAGGTCGGGGCGATACGCACCACACCGACGATCGCGGTCGAGCTGAGGCTGCGCCGCCGGACACACCGCGAGGCGCTGACGGCGGCGTTGTACCGGCGGGTGGAGTTCGAGCGGTATCTGATGGACGTGGACGGCGACTTCCCCGAGGGCGCCAGGCAGGCTCGCATATCCCGACGCCACATCAAGCAGATCGAGACGTTCCTTGCCGCCGCTGGCCTAGAGAAGCGCGGCGGCACCCAAGCCGAAGGGAGCAACGTATGAGCACTTCGAGGACCCCGATAGCCCCGGATGAGGACGAGCTTGCCGCCGAGGAGAACCCGCAGCTTAAGAGGCTGATCGAAGCGATGAACCGGCGCGTGCCGTCTGAGGAAGACCGGAAGCTGCTGCTCGCGCTCGGCAGCGCGGTTAGCCGGCTACGCGAGGAGCGACGGATGACCCCAGCCGAGCTCGCCTGCGCCTCCGGCATCAAGCGGGAGGAGCTTGAAGCGATTGAAGCCGGACGACGTTACCTCGGCCGACAGAGGGCTCGACATCGAACCTTGCGGTGCTCGTGATGTCCTACGCCGATATCAACCGAGTCGTCCTCGTCGGCCGTCTCACGCGCGACCCCGAGCTGCGGGCCCTGCCTTCCGGCAGCACCGTCTGCGGCCTGCGCATCGCCTGCAACAGTGTCCGCAAGGACGGTGACGTTTACCAGGAGCGTCCCAACTACTTCGACGTCTACGTCTTCGGAGCCCAAGGGGAGAACGTCGAGCGCTATCTGCACAAAAGCTCCCGCGTGGCCCTCGCAGGCCGCTTGGAATGGCGCGAGTGGGAAACCGCCGACGCCCACAACCGCCAGGCCGTCAGCATCGTCGCCGATTCCGTTCAGTTCCTTGACCCGCCCGCGGGCTCAGACCGCGGCGAGGGTGAGGCCGACGGCGCGCTTGACGAGGACGGCTCGGCGACGGATGGCTAGGCGTGATGGTCGCGCTCGGCCGGCGGATTCGACAAATGCGCGAGGAGCAGGGGATGACCCCAGCCGAGCTTGCATGTGCAGCGGATATTGACCGGGAGTATCTGGAAGCGCTCGAAGCCGGAGAACTCACGCCGGCCGACGACTTGCTCGCCGTATTGGCCGCAGGATTCGTCAGCAACTCCAAAGTGCGCGAAAACGAGGAGTAAGGGTCAGTCGGACACAACCAAGCGCAGGCCACCGTCATAGGCTGGTTGCGCGCGCAAGTGGCCGTGGCGCGCATCCCACTCGCCAGAGGCGAGGTCAGCCGACAACGCAGCGACCGCGCGGTGCTCAACGCCCTCGGGCAAGCGCGGCCAAACGGACTGAGCGGCCCGCAGAGCGGGGTCGAGATACGCCTCCGGCCGTGCGTAGTGCGCCTCGAAGAAACCATCCTCACAGTCGGCCGGGATCAGGACAGGCTCGATGCGAGCACCGCCAAGGATGTCGGCTACGGCGTCGATCATGGGGAAGCGCTCGCGGTCGTCAGCAAGCGCCTCGGGTAGGTAGTCGCTAATCATCCAGTAGCCCGCCAGTACGTCGATGTCGAAGGTGAGCACGACAACCGGGCCGCGAGCGACACGCCGCAGCTCGCGCAGGCCCACCGCCGGGTCGCGCCAGTGGTGCAGCGTGATAATCGCCATTGCCGCGTCGAAGGCGTCATCATCGAGCGGCAGCGCCTCGGCGCTGGCGATGATCGCCGGGGCAAGGTGGGCTGGGCGTTGTGCGCGCATCCCGGCCGAGGGCTCGACCGCGAGCACGTAGCGGTCCTCGGGCTCGTATGAGCCGCTGCCGGCGCCGACGTTCAGGACGGTGCGCGCATCGCCGAGCGCCGCGAGGATACGGGCGGCGATCCGTGGGTCGGCCTGCCGGTGGTGCGGGTAGTCCGCGGCGTGCCGGTCGTAGTCAATGCTCGCATCACGCACTGAACCCGCACTCTACGCCCAAGCCTGCGAAAGGCAGGCTCGAAGACGCCGGAGATTTTTCCGCCGCAGGCTCTGCTCTGATCGCGCCACAAGCCCAAAACCGATGCGGCCGAGCGGGATGCTTGAGACACCCCGCCCGGCCTGTAGCACCGAAGCACCATCCTTCGATGCCACGCCCTACCGTAGCTCTCTGCGGATATTCGGTCGTGCTCGCTGGCGGTCCTTTCGGTGCCCGAAAGGAGGTCAGATGAGCGCAGAACCCGTCCGAGTATCGGGTGAAGACCCAATCACGAGTGCGCCTGTGCTGCTTCTCTACGGCGAGGAGCACACGAACCTGTCGTTGGCCGACGAGCTGGCGCTAGACGGATACGAGGTACGCCGTGCTAGCGGCCACGCGACGCTGCGCGCCGCGTGTGAGGCGGACAAGATCACGCTCGTCATCTTGGGTCAAGTAGCAGACCGTGGCGCAGGCCTCGACGTGCTGCGCAGACTGCGCGCTGGCGAGTTTGCGCCCGAGGTCGATCCGCGGTTGCGCGCGCTCTGGATGAGCCCGAACGGCGAGCTTGGCGACGTGCTGCGCGGATTCGAGGCAGGGGCCGATGATGTGATCCGCTCCCCGTTCCAGTACGCCGAGTTTCGCGCTCGCGTTCAAGCCCTCACCATGCGCCGGGGCCTTGCAGACGCCCCCGACGTGATCGAGTATGGAGAGCTTCGCATCGACACCGCCGCGCACGAGGTCACGATCGGAGCAACCCCCGTCGTCGGTCTGCGCCGGCTGGAGTACGCGCTGCTCGTGCATCTTGCGAGCAACCCCACTCGCGTCCACACAAAGGACGAGCTACTGCTGACGGTGTGGGGCATCGGCGCGGGGATTATGACGAGGACGTTGGACTCGCACGCCTCGCGGCTGCGATGCAAGCTCGCTCGCGCCGGCGCCGAGGGATGGGTGCGCGTTACCCGCGGCGTCGGCTACCGCCTCGCCCCGGACCCTCTCTCCTGCATCCCGCGACCGGCGTCGCACGATCGCGCCAGGCACGTAACAGCTTCGTGTCCCGCGCCCACAACCCCATAAATGCGCTGTATAGCTCCCATTTCAGTCCTAGCCATATTGGCCTCGGCGCGGGGCGGCAACCCCGCCCGAGACCGTGACACAGGAGGTAATCGCTCCCATGCTCGACCAACGTAGCTCAACCGAATCCGAAGCGCACGCCTACCTCGACCGGGGAGTCCTCGGGCTCCTACTCGACATCGACAAGCAGCGGCCGTGGTCCGAAGCTGAGATCGCCCGTGAGATCAATACCCCCGGCCACGTCCCCGCCAGTCTCAAACGCCTCCGCACAGCGGGCCTCATCCACCGTTGGAACGATCTCGTGACCGCCTCACGCGCCGCCGTGCGCTTCCACGAGATCACCCAGAGCGGAGACGCCGCCTCAGCGGAGGAGCGCCACCACGACAAAGCTGTGCTCGAATCCCTGCTGGTACGCGCCAGCGACGGCCAGGGCCCACTCGCCGAGGGGGACCTTTGGGAGGCGTTTGGCGCCAAGGGGGCACAGCAGAAGCTCGACATCACTGACGCACTGAGTCGCCTGGACGCAGCGGGCCTCATCGAACGCCGTGGCGCGAAGGCCATCGCCTCGGAAGTCGCCACGTACTTCGATCGCATAATGACGCTCTGACTCTCGCAACAGGGTATGCGTCCTCACACACTCGCGGAGCGTCGTCGGTTGTACCTGCTCGCGCGTCTGCTGGTCAAGCGTCGCTACCGCGAGCCTCTGACGCTCGGTATGGTCGCCAAGGCACTTGCGAGTTCTCCTCGCCAGGTACAGCGTGTCTACGCTCAGTTCGGCAGCGCCACCTTCCGAGACGATCTTCTCGCCAGGCGGATGGTCGTCGCTGCTGAGCTGCTCTCCCTGCCGGCAATCCAGGTGCGCGAGGTAGCCCGACAAGTTGGCTACCGTAAGCCATCATTTCACCCGCGCGTTCCGGTGCATCTACGGCGTGCCACTAACAGCCTTCTGCGCCGACCTGCACCAGGCAAGGGACAGCGGAACGCGACCATGCAAGGAGACGAACCCTTTGCGGATCAGAGATACGCAAACAAGCACACCTTCACATCGCTCGCCGTGCCCGGGCGCGAGCTTCGTCAGCCATCGCGGGGCGAAACCGACTCAGGAGTAACCATTTGAGAGATACAGACCAAGCCACACAATCGCTAGCGACAGCAGAAAGATGACCGCCTCAAGGATGTGCAGGTCCGAGCGGCGAATATGCCACACGAGCAGTACCCCGACAGCAAGGACGAGCGCGAGCTTGACGTGAAATGTCGAGTCTCCCCACAGGTCAAGATGGAAGGCCATCGCCGTGCCGGTCACGATCAGGACGAGCAGCGCGACGAGCGTGCCGTAGCCGAACCCCTGCGCGATCAGGCGCAAGCTCTCACGATCGCCTGAGCGCCGCCCAACCGGCACCACGACGGCCGCGAGCATCATCTGGCCGCCCACAAAGAACGCCATCGCCAGCAGGTGCAACCACCGCACGATGAACCAAACATGGCCCAACTGACACAGGTCCCTATGCCGCGGCGGTGTGGCTTGGATGTCCGGGGCCGGGCCACGGCGCCAAGCACAGAACGAGTTGGCACTCGCTGATCGCGCGTACCTCGTGGCGCTCGCCGGGATCGAAATGGATCAGGCTCGGCGCGGACAACGTTCGCTCGCTCGCGCCCGCGCTCACCAACAGCTCGCCGCGTAGGACGAACACAAGCGCGTGCTCATGGACTTGGTGCTCCTGCAGAGCCTCACCCTGCGGCAATAGCAGCGCGATCACGCGATTCGCGTCCTCGTCGGAGCGAAGGATCTGCGGATGGTGCGCCGCGACACGCAGACGATCTAGCTCCCAAACCTGCACCCGCCCGATTCTAAGCGGAGGCGGAGTCCAGGGGATAGCTTGTGCGGCCAGATGGCCGACACGGCAATTGAGATCGAGGATCTGCATGTCGTGCGCGGCGGGCGCCCCGTGCTCCACGGTCTCACCCTGCAGGTCGCCAGCGGGTCGGTGACGGGTCTGCTCGGCCCGAGCGGCTGCGGCAAGACCACGCTGATGCGTGCGATCGTCGGTGTGCAGATCATCCACGCCGGTCGGGTGAACGTGCTCGGCGAACACGCCGGCTCCCCAAAGCTGCGCCGGCGCGTCGGGTATGTCACACAGGCCCCATCGGTCTACGGCGATCTCAGCATCGGCGAGAACCTGCGCTACTTCGCCGCGATCCTCGATGTCGGCGAGCAGCGGATCGGCGAGGTCGTCCAGACGGTCGGCCTGGCAGGTCGTGAGCACCAGGTCGTCGCCTCCCTCTCGGGCGGGGAGCGCTCGCGGGTGTCACTCGCCACCGCGCTGCTTGGCGACCCCGAGCTGCTGGTGCTCGACGAGCCGACCGTCGGCCTGGACCCTGTGCTGCGCGCCGAGCTGTGGGGCACCTTCCACGAGCTCGCCCAGGCGGGCAGCACCCTGCTGATCTCAAGCCACGTGATGGACGAGGCCAGCGAGTGCGACGAGCTGCTGCTGATGCGCGAGGGGGCACTGCTTCAGCACAGCACCCCCGAGCAGCTACGCGAGCGCACCGGCGAGCACGACCTCGGTCGCGCGTTCTTGACGATCATCGAGCAGGCGTCCAGGTGAGCGTGCAGATCACACTCGCCACGGCCAGGCGTGTGCTCTGGCAGATTCGTCGTGACCGGCGCACGATCGCGCTGCTGCTGCTCGTGCCGGTCGGGCTGCTCGTGCTGATGCGCTACGTGTTCGACGGGCAGCCCGGAACCTTCCAGGCGATCGGGGCGCCGATGTGCGGGCTGTTCCCGTTCATCATCATGTTCCTCGTCACCTCGATCGCGATGCTGCGCGAGCGCACCAGCGGCACGCTGGAGCGGCTGATGAGCCTTCCGCTCGCCAAGACCGACCTGCTCGCCGGCTATGGCATCGCGTTCGGCGTGCTGGCCGCGCTGCAGGCGCTCGTCGTGTGCCTCGTCGGGTTTCTCCTGCTCGGCCTGCACGCCCCGCATGGCGTATGGCTGGTCGGGTTGCTCGCCATCGGCAACGCCGTGCTCGGCATGGCGCTCGGCCTGTTCGTCAGCGCGTTCGCGCGCACCGAGTTCCAGGCCGTGCAGTTCATGCCCGCGATCATCTTCCCCCAGCTACTGCTGTGCGGGCTGTTCGTGGACCGGCAGGAGATGGCCGGCGTGCTCTACGGGCTCTCAAGCGCGCTGCCGCTCACCTACGCCTACGACGCGCTGGCGCGCGCCACCCATCCCCGCCCGCTCGGCGGCAGGGTCGCGCTCGATGTCGCCGTGATCGTCGGCGCGACGCTGATCGCGTTGGCGCTCGGCGCTCTCACTCTGCGGCGGCGGACTGCATGAGCGGACGGCCGGGGGCCGGCGCGGTCGCCGGCACCGTGATGACGGGCACCGGCGAGGTCTGCAGCAGCTCGGTCGTGACCGTGCCCAGCGCCTCGTGCAGCCGCGAGTGTGGCTTGGCGCCGAGCACGATCGCGCGAGCATCGTGGCGCTGGGCGGCGTCGATCAACGCGGCGGCGGGGTCTTGGTCTGAGACCTGGGTCACAAGGTCGATGTCGAACAGTGCGTCATCGCCGTCGAGCATCAGCTCATCGAGGATCGCGCGGCCCTCATCGTGGCGCTCGCCGCTGGTGCTGAGCGGGCTCGGCGGCATGTGCTGTGCCCGGCAGGCATGAACGATCACGAGCTTGCCGCCCGAGGCCAGCTCGTTTGCCGCCCAGCGGGCGGCGTGGCGCGAGCCCTCGCTGCGGTCATAGCCGAGCACCATGCAAGGCCCTCCCGCGTCGCTGCCCGTGGAGGCTGAGCGGGTCATGCCGGTGTCGTCTCGCGGTCCAGGGCGTCCAGGTAGGGCGCCAGGTACTTCGTGGCGATCTTGCTCGGCGGCTCCCACGCCGGGGTGTCGGTGATCTCTGAGCTGAACCCGTGCCCGCCGGTGATCTTCGCCGTCAGATACAGCGGCTTATCGCCCGTCAGCAGCATCCCGTGGATCACGGGGTGAAACCGCTCGGGTGTCACCGTGGCACCGGCGTCCGCGGCGATCGAGAGCGCGACCGTATCGGCCTGCTGGGAGCTGACGCCGCCGTGCTTGACCGGGAACTCGGTGCAGTCCCCGGCGGCGTAGATGTGCTCAACGTCGAGAACATGCCCGTAGGGGTCCACGCGCAAGAAACCGTGTTCGCTCAACGGGATGCCGCGCACGCTTGGGCCGTAGAGCTCGGGCAGCGCGATCACGCGGTTGACGTGCAGGCGCCGGTCGCCGGGGTTGATCACCAGCTCGCCAGCGTGTGGGACTTCGGCGTAGGCAGAGTGGATCGTCTGGATGCCCGCGCGGTCGAGCAACCCCGCGACGGTGCTGCTCGCGTTCTGCCCGAAGATCGCCAGCGGAGCGTCCTCGGGGGTGACGAGCGTGACCGCGAGCTCGACGCCCATGTCATAGGCGCGACCGGCGGTCATCAGCGCCAGCTCATACAGCGGCAGCGGCCAGGCCATCCTGCCAGGCGCCAGGAACGCGAGGCTCTTGATGTAGCCACCCTCGACATCCTGAATCACGCCGTGCAGGATCTCATCCATGTGCGCCGCGTCGATCGTGACCGCGTGCTGATAGCGCGGGACGGCCTTCGCGCCGAGGGCGAGTACGAGCCGGTCGTAGGGCAGCTCCGCGTCGCCCTTGGTGTGGGCGACCTGCTTGTCCGGGTCCACCCATGCAAGCTCGCCGGTCACGAGCCGCGCTCCGGCGTTGCTGATGATCGGCGCGAGCGGGTAGCGGCGGGCCTGCCCCGCGGCGAACGGCTCACGAACGGTCAGCGGCCGATAGTGGAAGTCGGCGTTGGGCGCGATCACGGTCACGTCGGTCAGCTCCGGCGCGAGCTCGTGCAGCGCAAGGACGGCCTCGAGCGCCGCTACGCCGCCGCCGGCGATCAGCACTCGCTGCTTTGTGGTTTTGGTGGTTTGAGTGGTCATGCTCAGGAGCTTATGGTCGCGTGTGGGCTTTGGCAGTCGAGTAAATCCGTGCTCGCAAACGTGGAAACTACGGAGTCGGCACCTTGCTCGACGGTCGCGGTCCCCACACGAGCGCGCGGGCCACGTCCAGGCTTGAGACGACGCCTAGCGGGCGGCCCGAGTCTGGGTCGGTCACGATCAGGTGCGAGCACTCGTGCTCGCCCATCAGCTGTGCTGCACGCTGAACCTCCTCGCCGCGCTCGATCGTGACGATCTCGGTCGCGGCGATCTCGCCCGCTTCGCCGTCCATGCTCCCGGTGCCTGCGGCGCGCATGAGGTCGATATCGGAGATGGCGCCCCACACGAGTTGCTCGGTGTGATGGGGGCCACGCGCGAGGCCGTCGACGATCACAAAATGGACGGTGTTCTCGGCCATCAACGATGCGACCTCGGTGAGCGGTGTCTGCGGCGGGCAGTCGATGACCCCGGAGTTCATCACCTCGCAGACGGCGAGTTCACTGAAATGGGCTGGCAGCGACATTAACTTTCCTCCTTGCGCGTGGGATTGGTGTGATCTGAGGTTTTCACTACGCACGCGCTGCGTCATCCGCAGTAGCCGCGCGTAAGGGGTGCGGTTTTCCTCGGATAGCGCGACTGACATTCACTGCGGGTAACAGGCCACGTGGTAGCACTCGCCGGCGTGCGGGTCCCTGCCTTGCTCTGCGGAGGCAGATGTCTTGCGTGGCTCGCCGTCCTCGAGGAGGATCATCGGCTCATAGGCGCCGATCACATCGCCGCAGTGCATGCAATGGCGCTTCTCCGGCGTAGGGCTCGGTTTCTCAGAAGGGCTCATGGGCTGGGGCATTACGCGCTCGGACGGCGCCTTTCGGGCTGATCGACGCCGATGCCGAGCGTAGGTTCTGAACGGCCCGCTTTGTCGGGGGAAGCCCGCAGGGCGGGGGGGCAGACTACGGGTAAGCTCTGATGGGGCGATGACCAGAGATTCTGAGGAGCCGTGGCGTCAACAGCTACTTGAGGTTGGGCAGGCGCTTGTCACCGAGCTTGACCAGCGGGCTGTGCTTGATCGTGTCCTTGAGGCGGCAAGGGAGATCACCGGGGCGAGCTATGCCGCGATCGGGGTCCTCAACGACGATCGCTCTGAGCTTGAAGAGTTCTTGACCGCCGGTATCGACGAGGAGACCCGC
>CAWHRF010000003.1:0-317033 GCA_963831725.1 uncultured Solirubrobacterales bacterium | reverse complement strand
GCCCTCCTCCATGCCGGAGGCGAGCATCGCCGCGTCGACCCCGGCCTGGCGCAGACGCTGGTGCTGGTCGGCCATCAGCGCAATCAACGGGCTCACGACCACGACCAGCTCCTCGCCGGCGAGCGCGGGGAGCTGATAGCACAGCGACTTGCCGCCACCGGTGGGCATCACGATCAGGCTGTCGCGCCCGTCGAGCGCGGCCTGCACCGCCTCGCGCTGACCGGGTCTGAAGGCGTGCAAGCCGAACTGCTCGAGCAACCGCTCCGGGGTTGCTCGCTCACTCGTCGAATCCGCAAGGGCTGGTTGGACGATCGTTGCGCTCACCCCCCAGAAACTACCTTCAGCTCCGGGCGGCACTCCGCGCGAGAAGGCCGATCGGCGCCTCGCACGACGGCAAGGCTCGACGCGAGAAGGCGCTCAGCGCCTGCGCCACACCACGCGCGCGCCGCGAGACGGCACCAGTGTGATCGCCCGCCGGCGGTTCCACTCGTCCCTGCGCACCAAGCGTGCGTCGCGCGCGCTCAAGCTCGGAGCAAGCTCACCAAGCACGGTGCTCAGGATCAGCTTCATCTCGAGCGTCGCAAACGACGCGCCGATGCAGCGGCGGATGCCCCCGCCAAACGGGATCCATGAGAACGTCTCGGGCGAGTTCTCGAGGAAGCGCTCGGGACGAAACTCCTCAGGCGCGTCGTACACGCGGGGATTGCGGTTGGTGAGGTAGATCGACGGTACGACACGCGTGCCGGCGGGCAGCTCGTGGCCGCCGACGCGTAGCGACTGTTGCAGCACCCTCACCACCAGCGGCACCACCGGGCGCACGCGCAGGGTCTCTGAGATCACCGCCTGCATGTAGGCATCGCCGTCCCCGGCGTCGATCTCCGCGACCAGTCGCGCAAGCTTGTCGGGGTGGCGCACGAGGCGCTCGATCGCCCATGCCGCAGAGGTGGCGGTGGTCTCATGCCCGGCGAGCAGCAGCGTGACGAGCTCGTCGCGCAGCTCGGTGTCGGTCATCGCCTCACCGTCCTCGTCGCGCGCGAGCAACAACAGCGAGAGGATGTCGCTGCGCTCGCCCAGGTCGGCCTGTGCGCGACGACGGGCGATCTCCCCATAGATGACCGCGTCGAGATGATCGATCGCGCGGCCGATCGTGCCCGCGGGACGCTCGCCGGTGGGACGGCGCAGTGCATACAGCACCAGCGCGACTGTCTGGCGGCGCCCCAGCAGCGCACCGATCGCCTCGCGCAGCGCGCCCATGCGCTCCGCCTCCACGCCGAACACCGCGCGCAGGATCACCTCGAGTGTGATCGCGCGCGTGCGCTCGCTCAACTTCATCGGCTCGCCCAGCGGCCACTCGGCCATGCTACGACGCGTAGCCTGCACGATCGTCTCCGCGTACTCGCGCATACGCTCTCCGTGGAACGGTGGCAACAGCAGCTTGCGCTGGCGCATGTGCTCGCGGCCGACCAGCGTGATCACCGAACTCGGCCCCATGATCGAGGCGATCGGCGAGGCGCCGGCTGCCGAGGGCGCTACCTCGGGCGGGGCGGTGAACACGGTCTTGACCGCGTCGGGGTTGCTGATCAGCACGAGTTTGCGACCGCTCGGCCAGAAGGTGATCGTGAATGTGTCGCCGTAGCGTCGCGCACACTGGTCCATCACCCAGGTGGGCGCGAACGACCATACGAGCGTAAGCACAAGCGGCGATAGACGCGGGCCGCGAGGGAGCGCCTCGGCGGGCGGTTCTGCAGGCGGGCGCGCGGACTTTGCGGGCTCTATGAGCGGCTGCGCAACGGCGGTGGCCATCCGACCACCCTATCGGGTGCGGGCTCGCTCTCGGCGAGCGCAGCCAGGATGCGCGCACGCACCTGCTCGACCTGCTCGGGCGTGAGCGTGTGGCGGTGGCGCGCAAGGTAGCCGAGCAGCATGCGCGCAGGCATCACGCGCACCCCGCGACGGCGTGCGAGCGGCTTGTCGACCCATGCGCGGCTATAGACGAGCAGCGGCTCCACGCGCTCGCCGGCGATATCTTCGAGCGTTTCGCGCTGTTCTTGGGCCTGGCGCAGGACTCCGCCGTGGATCGTGCGCACCCGTACAGGGCCAGGGTGGCTCTTGGTCTCGACGCTGAACACGCCGGCCGCGCCGAGTGCGATGTGGTCGACGTTGCCGCGTCCGAAACTCGCGTCGTGGATGACGCTCCAGTCGCCGGCGGTCAGCTCGTCGAGCAGGCCCCCCACGTGCTCCTCGCCGGCGGCGCCGCGGTCGTGGCGTTCGACCAGTGGGAGCACGTAGCGCACGACCACGAACATCGTGATCAAGAGCGCCAGCTCGGAGCCGATGAACAGCGGGCTGCGCAACCCGAGCGTGCGACCGAGCACGCTTGTCAGGACCGCCAGCACGCCGAGTATCGCGAGCGTGCGCAAGCTCAGGCGCAGGAATCGCGCGCGCGCGTACTGACCTGGCAAGCGGGCAGCTGGATCGCGGTGTCTGGGGACGCGTGCGCTGTGACCGTGGACGATCGACATCTATGTCTTCCATCGACCACCCGGGCGCGCGATCTTTAGAGCCGTCTCGACGGACTCGCTGCCCATGGCACGCGACCGGGCGCAGAGCGCCAAAGCAAGCGCCCCGGCGCTGGAGTGGGCCTGAGACCCTTATGAGATCTTTAGCCTTACCGCCGGCTCGAACGCTGGCCGACTGTTTGACCTGGAGGCTTCAGGCGAGCGGTGGGAGAGGAAAAGCGTGGAACGTGCGGCCATCCTCCTAAAGCCGGTTGCAGGCCAGGCCGAAGGCATGAGCAGGCCCCAACCCCAACGACCGGGCCCCACACCATGTCCAGATCATTCGACTCGTCCATACCTTCAGACATTCGCCTCCTGCTGCGGGCAGACGCCGAGCAGTGCTGGTTGCGCAGCGAGGTGATCCCCGTGCTGCAGCATCTCGAAGCGCGCGAGCAGCTTGCAGAAGAGGAAGTGCGCGCGGCGCTCGCCTACTTGGAGGCGATGTGGGACGAGGCGATGTCGCGTGCGCAGGAGACCGACGCGGCACACGCGCACCTGCGCGCAGGCGAGGACGAGCCGGCGATGCTCTCAGGTCCCGCCGGGCGCTATCACGCGGCGGTGAGAGTGCTGCGTGGGGTTGTCGCCGAGCGCGTCACGCCGCTCGTGGAGCCGCAGCTCGAGGGAGATCGCATAGGCTTGGCGGAATGTCAGACCACAACGCCACCGCAGAGCCACGCTTTGACCTGCAGTCGCATTCGACCCGCTCTGACGGAACGCTCGAGCCCGCCGAGGTCGTAGCGGCCGCCGCTCACGCGGGCGTGCAACTGCTGGCGCTGTCAGACCACGACACGCTTGCGGGAGTCGAGGAGGCGCTGCGCGCCGGCGCCGAGCACGGAGTTGCGGTTGTGCCCGCGATCGAGATCTCGGCGATCGATGACGGCGGCGTGCAGGGCACGCCGCGCGAATTGCACATTCTCGGCTACCTGGTCGACCACACCGACCCGGCGTTCAACGCCACGCTCGCCGGGTTTCTCGCCGACCGCGAGCAGCGCACGCTGCGCATGGCGCACAACCTGCGCGAGCTCGGATTGCAGCTCGACGAAGCGGCCATCGACGCGCGCGTGAGCGCGGGAGAGCCGATCGGGCGCCCGCACCTGGCCGAAGCGGCGCTGTCGCACCCGGCCAACGCGGAGCGGTTGCGCGAGGAGCAGATCGACGACATCGGCTCGTTCATCAAAAGCTATTTGATCGAGGGACGTCCGGCGTTTGCGCTGCGCGTGACGCCCACTGTCGCCGAGGCGATCGAGGCGATCCACGCGGCCGGCGGAGTGGCGATCTGGGCGCACCCCTTCTGGGACGTGGAGAGCCCCGAGGAGGTGCTCGCCACGATCGACCGCTTCCGTGCGCTCGGGATCGACGGGGTGGAGGCGTTCTACGTGACCCACACCCGCGAGCAGACCGAGCTACTGGCCGCCCGCTGCGATGAGCTGGAGCTGCTGAGCACCGGATCGGCCGACTTCCACGGACCCGACAATCGTCTGTTCTCGCGATTCATGGCGTTTGACACCGACGGACTGCGCCCCAACCTCGGGCCGATCGCGGCGCTCATCGACTGAGCAACGCCGCGAGTCGATGAGCGAGCGCTTCGAGGGCGAGCTCCTCGGAGACGTTGAGCGCGAGACGCAGGCGCGTGTCGCGCACGAGCTCAACGGCGCGTAGCAGCGAGTCGGCGTCGCTACCCTGAGCTTGCGCGTCGAGCAGACTCTGGCGGTCGAGCGCGAACACCAGCTCGCGGGCGCCGCACGCCACGCACCACACGTCGCGCAGCCACATCTCCACCAGGCGCAGACCAAGGTCGAGCGTCTCGGTGCGGCCGCGACGCTCGGCGCGACGCACCACGTCGGCTCCCTCGCGCTCGAACCGGCGCCGCTCCTTGCTCGGCAGCAGCTCGGCGTGCTCGCGCAAACGCTCGCCGGCCACGGCGCCCGCCTCGGTGCCGGCGAGCTTTGCGCTGTCGAGCAGCTCTCCCAGGCGCCACTGCTCGCCGGGCTCTCCGAGCACGCTGCATGCGAAGCCCTCGGCCCACTCGCGAAGCGCCACACCGCGCTCGCCGACCAAGCGCTCGGCGAGCGTCGCGTCACCTCCCGACAGGCGCGCACACGCAGCGGCACGCATGGAATCGAGCGCACCGCCCTCGGCACCTGTCTCCTCGCTCGCGGAGTCCATCAGGCGCTGTTGCACCAAGTCGCTTGAGAGCGGATCGAAGCGCACCTGCTGACAGCGCGAGGCGATCGTGGGGAGCACGTCCTCACGGTGCTCGGCGAGCAGGATCAGGTGCGCGAAGGATGGCGGCTCCTCGAGGGTCTTCAGCAAGCGGTTGGCGGCCTGCTCGTTCATCGTGCCGGCCGCCTCGATCACGAACACTCTGCGCGCCGCCTCGAACGGGGTGCGCGTGACCGCGGCGACCACCGGCTCGTCGATGTCGCTCACGAGCACTTCGCTCGCGCCGCTGGGGGTGACCCACGTGAGGTCGGGATGAGCGCCGCGCGCGACCCGCTCGAGCACCATCGCCGGCGTGCGCGCGCCGTCGGCCAGCAGAGCGCCCGCGAACGCGCGTGCCACTGCGCGCTTGCCGGTGCCGGCCGGACCGTGGAACAGGTAGGCGTGCGAAGGCGTGCCGGCGGGCGGCAGCGCCGCGATCAGCACCGCGCGCGCATGCGGGTGCTGCTCGATGCCCGGGAGATGCGGCGCGGTGTCGGTGGGCGTCACGTGGATCATCGTAGAGGCGGGAGCGCGCGAGGCTGCCGCGTGGCCGGTGGAGGGTAAAGGCGGGCGTGTGTGTACCGTGCGCTCGTGGCTCATGGCACGCTAATCACGATCGAGGGGCTCGACGGCGCGGGCAAGTCGACGCTCGCGGCCGCGCTCGCCGATGCGCTTGCGCGGCGAGACCTCGCGGTGGAGTTGCTGCGCGAGCCGGGCGGCGTGGCGCTCTCCGAGCGCATCAGGGAACTGGTGAAGGACCCGACGCTTGAGGTGAGCGCGCGTGCCGAGGCGCTCCTGTATGCGGCGGCGCGTGCCGAGCTCGTGCATCAGCGCGTGGCGCCGCTGCTCGCGCGGGGGGCGTGGGTGCTACTCGACCGCTTCGTGGACTCCTCGCTGGCCTACCAGGGCGCGGGACGGGCGCTGGGGGTCGAGCAGGTGCGCGCGATCAACCTGTTCGCCACGGGCGGGCTCACCCCCGACCGAACGCTGCTGTTGGGGATCACGCCGGCAACCGGGCGGGCACGCCAACACACGCGCGGCGCCGAGCCAGACCGCTTGGAGCGCGAGAGCGAGCGCTTCTTCCAGGAGATCGCGGCAGCCTACGAGCAGCTTGCCGTCGCCGAGCCCGAGCGTGTTCGCAGGATCGACGCCGAGCAGTCCGCCGAGCGCGTGCTTGCCGCGGCGCTCGCGGCGCTCGAGGATCTGATCCCTTCACCCGACGTTTGAGCGCAGGGCCTGTGGCGGTCGTTGCGCCTGTGTGGGTTGGGATGGCGCGCTGCGCGCGCGGGGCGTGCGTCGTGGCGTTGGCGGGCCGGATCGGTGGTCCCGCGCGTGCGTGCCGAGTGCTGAACCTGAGCATCTCCGGTAGTCCCACGCGACCGTTAGCATGGCTGTGGTGAGGACGACCACCACAGCCATCGACGCCTCGCGCGCGCGTGGGCGCTCGTGTGCGCGACTACTTGAGTGCTTGGCGTGCGTGCTGGTTGTGCTCGCGGCCGCTGTCCCGGCCGGTGCGGCACCGGCGAACACGACGACCCAGAAGATCCTCGGAGTCAAAATACCCGCGTCGGCGCGGGTCAAAGGCGTCGCGTCGACAACCACCACGACCGCCGCACCCCCCGCAAAGACCACACCAGCGACGACGACACCCGCGACCACGACTCCCGCCGCCGGTGCCAAGCCGGGCACGGTGGCGCCGGCGAACACGACTCCCGCGAGCACGACGACGAGCAGCACTCCGACCACTGCCTCGCCGACCACCACAACCCGCTCCGGGACCGTCGTGGTGGTGGGCCGCAAGCCCTCCTCGAAAAGCACACACCTATCCGCCGCCGCGCTCGCGCTGGCGATACTCGGCGCGCTGCTGGCGCTCG
Organism: uncultured Solirubrobacterales bacterium; assembly: GCA_963831725.1. GTDB lineage: Bacteria > Actinomycetota > Thermoleophilia > Solirubrobacterales > Solirubrobacteraceae > Palsa-744. The sequence goes on along the minus strand of CAWHRF010000003.1, from coordinate 310,399 downwards.
GTGCGATCGTGTGGGCGCTGGCGCGCTGGCTTGCGCTGGAGCCTCGCTGGACGGTGTCGCTGATGTATTCGCTGCGCGAAGCGAGCAGTCGCGCATCGGTCACTTGGGCGGAGTTCGCAGACTGGGTGCGCTTGGGCCACTGAGGAGGGCTATCGCCGCCCCCGGGAAAGGCGAAAACCCCTCTAAAATGAGGATTAACGGCGATCTGTCCGGCGTGCGCGAGACGATGCTCGGCCCAAGTGAACAGAGTCGAGTGGGCGTCGCACAACACGGCGCAGAGGAGGTAAGGCCGATGGATTTCACCCCGCACCCCACGATCGCAGAGGACACGAGCGCCGGCGAGGCGCTGTCTGTGAAGCGGCTGTTCACCTCCGGAGAGACGCACCCTTTCGAGACGGTGCAGTGGGAGCTGCGCGACGCGCACATCGGCCACGGAGACCGTGTCGCCTTCGAGCAGAAGGACGTCGAGTTTCCCAAGAGCTGGAGCCAGAACGCGACGAACATCGTGGCCCAGAAGTACTTCCGCGGGCAGATCGGCCATCCCGAGCGCGAGCGCTCTGTCAAGCAGATGATCGGCCGCGTGGCCGGCACGATCGCCGGCTGGGGCCGCGAGCGCGCGTACTTCGCCAGCGAGCAGGACGCCGAGGCGTTCGAGGCCGAGCTGACCTACATCCTCTTGCACCAGATGGCGGCGTTCAACTCGCCCGTGTGGTTCAACGTCGGCTTCGAGGAGAGCCCTCAATGCAGTGCATGTTTCATACTGTCAGTCGAGGACACGATGGAGTCGATCCTCGAATGGAACACCAAGGAGGGAAACATCTTCCGCGGCGGGTCCGGCTCAGGCATCAACCTGTCGAACATCCGTGGCTCGATGGAGCCGCTGGCCAAGGGCGGCACCGCCTCCGGCCCTGTGTCGTTCATGCGCGGCGCCGACTCGTGGGCGGGCACAATCAAGTCTGGGGGCAAGACGCGGCGAGCGGCGAAGATGGTGGTGCTCGACGTCGACCATCCCGACATTCGCGAGTTCATCTGGTGCAAGGCCAAGGAGGAGGACAAGGCCGAAGCGCTGCGCGACGCGGGCTTTGACATGTCGATCGACGGCGACGGGTTCAAGTCGATCCAGTACCAGAACGCCAACAACTCGGTGCGGGTCACCGACGAGTTCATGCGCGCGGTCGAGCAGGACGGCGAGTGGCATCTGACGGCGCGCTCCACCGGCAAGCCGGTCGGAGAGCCGATCCGCGCGCGCGAGTTGATGCGCGAGATCTCAGAGGCCGCGTGGCGCTGCGCGGACCCGGGCGTGCAGTACGACACGACGATCAACCGCTGGCACACCTCCCCCAACAGCGGGCGCATCAACGCTTCGAACCCATGCAGCGAGTACATGCACGTGGACGACTCCGCCTGCAACCTCGCCTCGTTGAACCTGATGAAGTTCCGCCGCCCCGACGGCACGCTTGACGTGCGCTCCTTCGAGCACACGGTGGACATCGTGCTGCTCGCCCAGGAGATCGTCGTCGGTCCTTCCAGCTATCCAACCGAGCAGATCGGCGTCAACGCGCGCGCGTTCCGCCAGCTCGGCCTCGGCTACGCGAACCTCGGCGCGTATTTGATGAGCAACGGCATGCCCTACGACTCCGACGAGGGCAGGGGCACGGCGGCGGCGATCACCGCGCTGATGACCGGGCGCGCCTATCGCGAGTCCGCACGCGTGGCGGCGGCGCTCGGCCCGTACGAGCGCTATGAGGAGAATCGCGACGGACACAACGGTGTGATGTGCATGCACCGCGACGCTTCCTATGAAATCCCCGAGAGCGCGTGCGCCGACACAGAGCTGCTGGAGGCCGCCAGGCGCTCGTGGGAGGAGGCGGTGGAGCTGGGCGAGCGCTTTGGCTACCGCAACGCGCAGGCAACAGTGCTCGCTCCCACCGGCACGATCTCCTTCCTCATGGACTGCGACACCACCGGCGTTGAGCCCGACTTCTCGCTCGTGAAGTTCAAGGAGCTGGTCGGCGGCGGGCAGATGACGATCGTCAACCGCACCGTGCCGTTGGCGCTGGAAACGCTCGGCTACACAGAGCAGCAGGTCGAGCAGATCGAGGCGCACCTGGCCGAGCACGGCACGATCATCGGCGCCCCAGGCCTTGCGGTCGAGCACCTGCCGGTGTTCGACGTGGCCGTCGGCGAGCGCGCGATCTCCCACATGGGCCACATCAAGATGATGGGCGCGGTGCAGCCGTTCATCTCCGGCGCGATCTCGAAGACCGTCAACCTGCCGCAGAGCGCGACGGTGGAGGACATCGCCGACGCCTACACGCAGGCGTGGCGTCTGGGCGTGAAGGCGCTTGCGATCTACCGCGATGGCTCAAAGACGGCGCAGGCGCTGCGCACCGACGCACAGAAGGATGCGCCGGCTCCTGCCGAGGTGGATGCAATCGTCGACGCCGCGGTCACCAAGGCGCTCGCCGAGGCGGGCCCACGGCGCAAGCGGATGCCACGCGAGCGCCAATCGATCACCCACAAGTTCTCGATCGGCGGCCACGAGGGCTATATCACCGCCGGAATGTACGAGGACGGCACCGTGGGCGAGATCTTCCTGACCGACATCGGCAAGGAGGGCTCGACGATCAAAGGCATGATGAACTCGTTTGCGACCGCGATCTCGATCGCGCTCCAGTACGGGGTCCCGCTCGAGACGCTCGTGGAGAAGTTCAGCTACATGCGCTTCGAGCCCGAGGGGATCACGAACAACCCGGAGATCCCGTTTGCGAAGTCGATGCCCGACTACATCCTGCGTTGGGTGGCCTCGCGTTTCCTCGACACCGACGCGCAGGAGGAACTCGGGATCCTCACACCAGCGGTACGTGCGCGCAAGCTCGCCGAGGAGGCAGCGCAGTCGGTCTCCTCCTCCGACACAGCAGGCCCCGAGGCCCCACAGGCAAGCGCCGGCACTGCCGGCGTGCCCGCAAGCGCAGCGCTCACCGACTCCCCGCCCGTGGTTCCCGCCCGCCTGCAGGGCCTCGATCTCGGCCCGGCGTGCAGCCAGTGCGGAGGCATGATGCAGCGCACAGGGTCCTGCTACACGTGCTCCAGCTGCGGCAACAACACCGGGTGTGGTTGAGAATTACACTGTAATCAGTGTGATACAGTGAGCTGATGCCCGCCAAGTCCGCCCCTTTCAGCATGCGCCTGTCGCAGAGGCTGGAGGCGTTGGTCCAGGCGGAGGCACAGCGCACAGGCCGTAGCATGGGTGCAATTGTCGAAGGGCTCGCCGAGGAGGCCATGCGAATGAGGTTGTTTCCCGGGATCTCCTTCCGGGGAGCCGACTGGGAACGACGGGCATGGGTCATCGGAACTGCACTCGACGTATGGCAGATCATCGATGCCCACCGTGACATCGACTCGGTCAAGCGCATGGCTGAAGGCGGTTCGGCCAGCGAACGCCAGATCCAGTTGGCGCTCGACTACTACAGGCGATTCCCGGAGGAGATCGACATAGCTATCGCCGAAAACCGGCGTCCGATCGAGCAACTCGAAGAGGAATTCCCGTTCATAGAAGTCAGCCGCGTAGACGTCTGAGCACGGCGCCAGACATTCCGTGAGGCTCTTCCTCGATGCGCATATCTCAACACGGCGCGTGGCAGCTCCGCTGCGCGAGCGTGGCCATGACGTGCGAGCCGCGGATGAGGAGCGCGACCTTGACGGCAGCAGCGACGAGCAACTGCTCGCGCTCGCTGCGGAGGAAGATCGCATATTCATCACCTTTGATGTCAAGGACTTCTCGGTCATCGCACGCCGCTGGGGGGAGGCAAACAGAAAGCACGCCGGCTGCGCGATTGTCGTCGGCATCGATCACAGCGAGTTTGGAACGATCATCTCGGTGGTTGAACGCGAGATGCAGGCACGGCCTACTCCCAACGACTGGATCGACCGAACGCTCTACATCGCCAGAGCGCGGGGGTAACCGTTAGAGAGAGGCGCGTGGCCTTAATGCCCGGCGGCAACCTGCTCGGCCAGAGCAACACGCGCGTCGTCGCGACCGAGCATGCTCATGAAGACCGTGGCGAAGGCGATGCCGAAGACCAGGAACTCGATGAAGCACATGCCCGCACCGGCGAGATGCTGGTCGCCGATCGCCGAGATGCCGTAGGCCCGCGGGGCATTCGCGTAGAGCGAGTACTGGGTGGTGCTGATCCACGTCAGCGGCAGGCACACAGCGGCGGAGGCCAGGCGACTGAAGCCAAGCAGGGCCAGGCGTTGACCGTTGGGACGCAGGCGTGCGCGGGGCAGCGGGTCGACGATCAGCCACCAAAGGGCGAGACCCGTGTAGAAGAGTGTTGCGTGCTCGAACGCGTGCACCACCTGGTGCTGGGCGGCGTAGTCGAAGATCGCGGGGATCGCCCACACCCAGGTGGCGATCGCCCACAGCGGAATCGCGACCCATGGCGAGGTGAGTAGGGCGAGCACGCGTCCGGAGCGTCCGCCGCCCGGAGCGACCGCTCGCAGCGTGGAGCGGCTCAAGCCAAGCGGGAGTATCGGGGAGCGCAGCCCCAGCAGCAGCAGGGCCGGCGCCACGTCTGAGAGGAGCACGTGCTGGGCCATGTGCGCGGAGAGCAGGTAGTGGTCGCCGATCGCATCCAGCGGGGAGAGCAGCGCGATCGTGAGCACCGCGATGCCGGCCACATAGGGAACCCAGTGACCGGCGCCCACCGCGGAGGAGCGGGTGGCCGCGCGTCTGTAGATGCGCACATACAGCGCCAAAGCCACGAGCAATCCGACGATCGCGGCGGGGTCAAAGCTCCAGGAGCCCCATCCGGGCACGTTTGTCATGGGCACCATCCGCAGGTCGTTGTTCGGGCGCGCGCCCCTGACGGTGTGATCGGCAAGATCATCGCGCGCATCCTATCGATCCGCCTGCCTGAAGTGCCGCGTCGCGGGCGATGGCCAAGCGGCCGCGCCACTGGGCCGTTGCTGCCCCCCGATCATTCGCTCGCTTCATAAGAGGCCGGTGGAGCGGGGTTCGAGCGTATGGCGGCGATCTCACTGAGCAGCTGCTGCGGGCTGGTTTCTCCCAGCACTCGCAGGCGCGGCAGCCGGTATGGATCCTCGCCCGGACCGGCCCAGCCCGGCACCACGGTTGTCGAGCCGACATAGCCGGCCGCCTTGACCGCGGCGACGACGGCGGCGTTGTAGTGGCCGGAGGGGTAGCAGAACCAGTTGACTGGCACGCGATAGCGGCGCTGCACTTCGGTGCGTGCGACCGCCACCTGCTCGTGCAGCGCGGCGGGTGTGAGCTTGGTCAGTTCGGCGTGGCTGATGCCCTGCGTGTCGAGCTCCCAACCGGCGGCGACAAGACCCGCGATCTGCGCTTCGCTGAGCCCGCCCTGTGAGGGCGGCAGGCCGGTGAGCTGCATGTTCTCGACGCCCACCCATCCGAGCCGGCGCAGCACCGGCAGCGCCTGGGTGTATTGGGACTGGTAGCCGTTGTCGAAGCTCAGCACGATCGGCTTGCCCGTCGGCAGCGGCGTGCCGCGCGTCCAGTTGGCGCGCATCTGATCCATCGTAACCGCGTGAAAGCCGGCGTTTGCGAGCGCCTGCATCTGTGCGGCGAACTCTTCGGGCACAACATACAGCCCGGGGAATTTCGCACCCGCCGGCGGCGGATTGATGACGTGATACATCAGGATCGGCACTGACTCGGTGCCCGGTGTCCCGCGCGCGGTGCCCGCGGTTCCCGCGCTGGTCTCAGCGGTGCCCTTGCCTGCGCCCTCGGCACGCGTGCCGGCTTGCGCGACGCTCGAGCTGTTGCTGTGCGCGTGGGCACCCCCGGCCCTCACGCTTGCAGAGTCGCTCGCGCTTCCCGATTTTGAGGAACCGCCAGAGCTGAGCAGCACGACGACCAGCAATACCACGAGCGCCACCGCGCCTACGGCGACGAGCCCCCGTGCACGGCGGCGCGCAAGCTCGCGCCTGCGCGCCTCACGGCGGGCTCGCCGCTGGTCCAGGTCCATCTGCTCCGTGGCAGGCGATGTGGGCGGGTCTTAGTTCAGACGCTTCTTGAGCGCGCTCGCCGCGGAGAATTTGGCCGCCTTGCTGGCAGCGATGTTGATGGTCTCTCCAGTTGCCGGGTTGCGTCCCTGTCGGGCCGCACGGGCGCTGACGCTGAACTTGCCGAAACCGGCAAGAGCGACCTCGCCACCGGCAGCCAGCTCGTCGGAGATCAAATCGATAGCCGCCTCCAGCGCCTCCCGAGCCTGCGTTCCCGCGAGACCCGTGCGTTGCGCAACCCCATCAGCCAGCTCGTTCTTTGTCATGGCAGTCCCTTCTCGAGTGTCGTTGCTCTGGCCAGGCTAACGGGTGGCAAGGACGACCGTAGATCCAACAGCCGGGTTTTCCCGCATTTCAGGCCCAATTTCAGCTGAATACGCCGAAAACGGCGACTTTTGGCCGCTTGCGGTCCGAAAGCGGCGTTCGGCTCTACGCCGAGACGCGCGCCCCTGGTGCGGCGCTTGGTTTTTGGGAGATGGCGGTGCGCGGCTGCAGGCGCCCGGCGGCGCATGCGGTCCACAGCACAGACAGCCAGGTGAGCGAAGCGAGACTCACGTGTATCCACACCAGCTCGGTGGGCAGGTGGGTCTCGTACTGGACCAAACCCACCGCACCCTGCAGGGCGATCAGCCCACAGGTGAGGGTCGCGTAGCGCCGCACGACCCGATCCGCCTCGCGCCGTTGCGCCAACCACCACACGCCGAGCGCGAGCAGGCCGAATACGAACGCGATCTCCGCGTGACGATGGATCACGAAGTCCATCGTGCCGCGACCGTCGAAGTCCAGCCGATTGATCTTCTGGCCAGGCGAGCCGCCTGCGTGGGGACCGGCAGCGGTGGCGGCGGTGCCGGCGAATATCGTCAGGCCACCGAGTATCGCGCTCGCGCGCGCGCAGAGCGCTAGCGTCCTGTCGCGGGCAAACGAGCGCTCGGGTGGGTGGGCGTATGGGTCAAAGGTGGCGCGCCAGGCGAGCGCCACGGCCGCGACGAGCACCAGCATCGACAGCGCGAAGTGAGCCATCACCCAGCCGTAGTCGAGCTCCCCTCGCACGGTGAGCCCGCCGAGCACGGCTTGGGCGAGCACCCCGAGTGGCAGCAGCGCGCTCAGACGCATCAGGTCTCGCCGGTAGGGCCGACGGCGAAACGCAAATGCGAACGCCATGAACGCGGCAATCGACACGGGGACGGTGATTATGCGGTTTGAGAACTCGATCACCGCGTGGGTCTGTAGCGGCGGATAGATCTTCCCGTAGCAGCGCGGCCATGTGGGGCAGCCGAGCCCCGAGCCGGTGAGCCGCACGGCGGCGCCGGTCATCACGATCACCGTGAGCGCGCCCATCGCTACATACGCGGTCCTCGCGTATTGGGTGGGCGTGAGTGTGAACTCGCGGGCGCTGCGGCGCAGGTGCTCAAGACGCTGGTTCATCGCGCGTAAGCATTACATCGACGGCCTCTTGCCGTGCAGGTCAGTCGCCGAGCTCGAAGGGCAGCTCGGGCTCGATCTCGCGCAGCAAGGGCGCGTCCCGGTCGCGCGCGGAGACGATCAGCTCGGCTTCGGGCAGTGGCCAGTCGATGCCCACATCGGGGTCGTTCCACGCGATGCCGCGCTCGATTTGCGGGTCGTAGTAGGCAGTTTGCTTGTAGATGACGTCGGCCACGTCGCTGAGCACGCAGAAGCCGTGGGCAAAGCCGACCGGCACATACAGAATGCGCATCAGCTCGTCGTCCAGTTCGAACCCCTCCCACTCGCCGTAGCTGGGAGAGCCACGACGCAGATCGACTGCCACGTCGAGGATGCGTCCACGTGCGCATCGCACGAGCTTGGCGACGCCCGCGCCGATGTGGAAGTGCATCCCGCGCACGACTCCCCTGCTCGAGCGAGAATGGTTGTCCTGGATGAACTGCTCAGTCGCGGGGATGCCCGCCTGTGCGTGCCACTCGCGCCGGTAGGTCTCGGCGAAGAAGCCGCGCTCGTCGCCGAACACCGACGGCTCGATCAGTGCGAGGCCTGTTATGCGAGTGGGGAGATTCTGCATAGGAGGAGGGCGCAAGCACGGCGCCCACGACAACGCAGCGCCACAGCGAAGGGCAGAGCAACGCGCAGATTACTGCGCCGAGGCCGGCGAGATGCCCTTCGGGCGCCCGGCGCAACGCTCCGATGAGTGGCCAAGCGGCTGGCTGGAGCGCTTGAACGATGGGCTCGCCCACAGACGCGAGCACTCAGCGTCTGTGGGCGAGCCGCCTGCCCCCCCATGGGGGAAGGGACCGAATGGGCACTGCACCGAATGGGCATCGGTTGGTGCTACGCGACTATCGTGCTCGCTCTCGGGCGAAAAGAAAAGAGGAAAGTCAGGTACTTGACTTTCAAGATGCTCGTTTGCGGGAAGAGGATGCTCGGAGGCAGAGACACGATGGGCGGCGAACGTCTGAAGACGCGCCACGACGGGAGCGCGATACGCGGGCACGCAACGACGCCGCGATCCGGAGACGCTCCCCGGTGCGCTCCGCAAGGATCGTCGCGCGCCGAGGACCGCCATCGTGGGCGCCGCCAGTCCACCGATCGCCTCGAGCACGGATGCGCCCGCAAGCTGTGCGTGGAGCGAGGTCGAGCTGCGGATCTCACACAGATAGAAGCTCGCCATCGCCGCCAGGATCAGCGCATGGCGTCGTCCGTCGGGTAGAGCGCGGGCACGGTCCAGGGCCTCCTGCGCGATCGCGCCCATGCGATTGGCGGCGTCGTGCGGGGATGCGTAGCAGTCGATCAATCCCCGCTCGCCTGTGGCGATGTCCTCATCGTGGTCCACGAGGCTGTCGAGCAGCGAGTGCAGAGCCCCCGTCCACGGGAAGTAGGCGCTCTCGATCGCCATTACGTCGCTGGGATTCAGACTCGGATCGGCGGCCGCGGCGATCAGCACAAAGAGCGTCATGGTGGATCCGGCGCCGGCGCCGGTCTCCCACCATCGCAAACCCGTGGTGGGGCAAGTTTCCGCCGAGGCCCATCGCTCGAAGGACTCGTAGGAACCCGAGTTGTCCCCGTGATTGAAGGACTGGTAGGCGACTATGCGCCCTGTGGCGCGGCGCATCGGCTCGGCGATCAGCGAGAACAGCGGGAGTGTCCTCAGCGACCCACGAACGGAGTCGACCAGTGCCCTCAGATAGCCGCCGTCGTCACTGTGGCGGTGATGCAGGTAATAGTCGCAGTGAGAGGCGCCGGGAGTGGTAGCCACAGTCAGGGCTTTGTGCAAGCGATTCCCGTTGCGGACCGGATCTGGGCTGGGCTGCTCGGCAAGCAGATCGAGGTAGTCGCAGATCGCTTGGCAGCCCACCAGGGCGTCCACGACGCGGGGTCGGCTTGCACGCGGCACCAACGCCGCGAACGCAGCGGCCCCCTCGAGGTTGCCGCGCTTCTGCTCCAGCGCCTGCAACGCGAAGCGGCGCAACGCCGGATCGGGGATGCGTGCCGCGAATGCGCGACGCCGGGACACCTCGCGAGCGACACGCGGGAAGACCTCAAGCCAATAGCGACGCGCTGTGCACGCGAAGTCCACCGTGAGCCAAAGTCTGCTTTTGTGTATCGTCCGAACCACAAGGATAGGATTGCGCACTGGCGGCAGGTCACTGAGCCAAGATCTATTCCCGCAGGCTGAGGTGGGGAGGAACACGCGCAGCCATCAGACCGGGGATCGCGATCACAGCCAGGGCAATGGTGGTGATGAGCGCGAGGGTGAGGAGCACTTGCGCGACCCCGATCGAGAAGGGAACCGGAAAGCCCGTGGTGATCGTCAACCAGTGGGCGGCAAGTGTGTGGCCATAGACACCGACGATCGCTCCCACGGCGGAGCCTGTCCCCAGCATCACGCCGCTCTCCAGCAGCAGCCCACGCCATAGCTGACCCTCGTTGTAACCCTGGATCTTCAGTGAAGCCAGTCGCGACCGGCGTTGCCATACGGTGGCACTCAGCGCCGCGGCAACAGCCAGCGCCGCGGCGATCAGCAGAAGCGTCGATATCTGACCAAGCGTACGCAGGCCCTGGCGAGCGCTGGCCTCGGCGGCGGTGGCACTGGCGGCGCTTGTTTGCACGGACAGGCTCACGTGTGGACCGAGCGCGGCGCGCACGGCGCGTACACCGGCGGGCGCGCCGACCCCCGGTCGCAGATCTACCTCGAGCGCGGCGGCTTCTGTCGTGCGCCACCAATGGGTGTAGTCGACGCTGTTGAGCGTGATCGTGCCCGCCGGCCAACCCGAGTTGGTGGTGATGGCGGCCACACGGGGGCGGACGACACCCGAGGGAGTGGGCAGCTCAAAGGCGCTTCCAACCTTGAGATTGCGTTCGTCGGCAAAGCCGCTCGAGACGGCGACCCACCCACCGTGACGGATGAGTGTGTCGGCGCGCGCGAAGTCGCCGATAAGGAGTTGGCTCGATTCAAACATCGCGGGATCGCTGGGCGACCGGGCGCGTACCCACAGCCGCCGGCTCCCGATGTCGGTCAACCCTCCTTGGTAGATCCGCACCGAGCGCACGCCGGGAACGCGTGCGATCTTTGTGGTAATCCCCTCCGGGGCGAAGCTGTTGGTGTTGAAGACATCGTTGCCGGCGGTCACCCAGATGTCGGCCGTGCCGTGGTACTGAGCTGTGGCCATGTCGATGCCCCGCAGCAGATCGTCGCGGGTACCGCCGATAGCGACACTTCCGTATACGGCAAGGCCGGCGATCGCGGCAAGCGCGATCGAGCGTGTGGTGATCGCGCGCAACTCGGAGACAGCCACGATCACGGTGCCGCTGCGACTGCGTTCGGTCAGGCGGGGGAACCATCCCACGATCCCGCTGAGCGCCCCCGGGATCAGGCAGAGGGTCGCAAGCGCAAGTATGACCCCACCGAAGATCGTGAGAGTTGGCGCAAGCGCGACCACAATGCCGACAAGCGCGATCAGGCCTACTCCCGCGAGCGCGGCGCGCCGTATCGCGAGTGAGTCGATCAGCTCGCCACCGCCACCCACCTCACGAAACACGGTGTCGACGGGCTTTCCTGGACGCAAATCGAATGCCGGCGAGAGCGAGGCGAGCACAGTCGCAAGAACTCCGCAGCCGACTGCCGCGAGCACCGTTGCGGCGCGGACCGACTGCTCCGCGCTGAGTGGAAAGGCAACCGTCAGGTAGTTGGGAACCTGGTGGAAGACCGTATGCCAGAGCACGTCGCCGAGCACCACACCGGCAAGCGAGGCGATCAGGCCGAGCGCGGTGGCTTGGAAGCCGAGCAGTAGCAGGATCTGGCGCGGATCGTAGCCTTGCATGCGCAGCTCGGCGATGAAGCGTCGTCGCTCGGGAACAGTCAGCAGCATCGCGTTGAGGGCGAGCAGAAAGCCGACCATCACACTGATCGCCGAGAATAGAGTGGTCGATTGGCTGTTGGGCTGGATCGCCACCGAGAGCAGCCGCAGTTCGTAGTCGGCGGGCTCGACATTCAAGCGTCCTTGGGCGATGCTTCGCAGCTCGCCTTCGACGAGCCTGTCCGCGCCAGGGCGCGGCTCGATCAGCAACTGCGTGATGTGTCCGGGCCGCCCGGTCACTCGCTGGGCCGTGGGCAGCGCGGCGACGGCGACGGGCGCACCGGCGATCGCTTTGAGCGCTTCGCCGGACAGCACGACGCCGGTTCTCTCGACATGGGTGCGACCACCCGCGACGATGTCGATGCGACTGCCCCTGTGGGCGCCGAGCGTACTGGCGACGTTGGCGGACACTCCGATGCCACCGGAGAGCAGCAGTGCGCCATCGCCGAGCTGCTGCTGGGCAAGTCCGCCGAGCGTGGCCAGGCTCGGGGTTATGCCGATCAACTGGATCGCCTGGCTGCCGCGCGGCCCTGAGACGGTGACGTTCTCTCGCAGCAGAGGACTTGCGATCTGCACGCCCGGCAGACGCCTGACCTTTTCGGTGAGCTGTTCGGAAAAGCCGGCGCTGGAGCGTGCGAGCAGTGTGAGGCGCGCCGAGCCATCCAGGCCGTGAACGAGCTGGTCGGCGGAGGTTGTGAGACTGGAGTTGGCAAGCAGTACGCCAAACACCAGTGCCACCCCAACGGCGATGCCGGTTCCCGCGAGCAGCTCCTGCATCGGATGGGCGCGCAGGCGGCGACGATAGAGAAACAGCAGCATCGTGAGGCGCACCCCGAAGATCTTGGGGTTGGCAGAACTCACGATGAGACCGCGGCCAGCTCTGAGTCCAGTCCCTCGAGCAGGCGCCCGTCGCGGAGCGTGAGGGTGCGGTCCACAAACGAGACGGCTTCGGCGTCATGTGTGACCAGCAGTCCGGGGATCGAGCGCTCGTGACAGACATCGCGCAGCAGGGCAAGTATCTCGCGGGTGCGCGCCGAGTCGAGGTTGCCAGTGGGCTCGTCGGCGAGCAGCAGGTTGGGCTCGCTGACGAGCGCACGCGCGATCGCGACTCGCTGGCGCTCGCCCATCGAGAGCTGCTCAGGACGGTGCTCCAGGCGGGCGCCGAGGCCGACGCGTTGCAGCCAGGGAGTGGCCTTTTCGCGGGCCTCGCGCACCGTGTAGCCGATGACGGGGAGCTTGATGAGCGCGTTGTCGAGCGCCGAGGTGCCGGGCATCAGGTGAAAGGACTGGAACACGAAGCCGATATCGTGCAAGCGGTAGTGGGCGCTCTCGCGCGCGGACATCCCACCGATGTCGCGTCCACCGAATTGCACGCTGCCGCCGTCGGGGGACATCAGCCCCGCGGCAAGCAGCAGCAGTGTGGTCTTGCCCGAACCGCTGGGGCCGTAGAGCGCGACGATCTCACCCGGCTGGATCTCGAGCGTCACGCCGTCGACCGCGCGCACCGTCTCGCCTGCGCTTGGATAGTGCTTGACGACCTCGCGCAGCGTGAGCGCGCTCATGAGCCGACGTCGCGAACGGGACCGAGTTGCGGAGTTGTCGGGAACGGCACGATCGTGGCCGTGGTGTCGCTGGAGCAGAGTTCGCGTGCGGAGATCGACACGAACACGTCAAATCCCTGCAGCGCGTGAAGGTCCTCAGAGCTGACAAGCAGCGCCGCGCCGCGCTCGCGGGCAATGCTACGCAGCAGCTGGTAGAGATTGTCGCGTTCGGTGACGCTGGGCGTGAGCACCGGATCGTCGATCACGATCAGCGCCGGTTCGCGGGCGAGCGCCCTGGCGAGCATCACGCGAGTGCGGTCGACTGTCGAGAGCTGAGTGGCGGGAGAGTTGGCTTGCGCGCCACCCACCCCCACCGCGTCCAGTTCCCGCAAGACGCGATGTTCGGCTTGGCGCACGGTGAAACCGGCGCCACCGAGCGATACCGCCAGGTGTTGGGCGATCGTTTGACCGGGATTGGGGCGCCAGTCGCCCACGGCGATGTAGGCCAGTCGCGAGCGCAGCAGACGAGCGCGTTGACCGGAGGAGATGCGGGTGAGATCCAGTGCGTCGAACAGCACACTGCCCGAGTCGGGGCGGTCGATCCCCGCGGCGAGGCGCATCAGCGTGGACTTTCCCGAGCGGCGCTTGCCGTACACGCCCACGTGCGCGCCGGCGTCCATTTCGAGCGAGGCTTTTTCAAAGACGGATATCCGACCGCCTCCGTCGGGGTAGGAGACGCTGATGTCGCGGATGCGCAGCAGTGGCGTCATCGCGACAGCAAACACCTCGCCGGCGGGACACGACTGGAGGACCTCATCGCGACGGCTGGCGTTTTGCGTACTCGATGATGCGATCGCGCGCCGCGGCGGCCCAGTCGATCTCGGCGCGCAACTGGGTGTAGACGGCTTCGCGGGTGCAGTCCATGTAGAGCGCGCTCCACGAGCGCTGTTCGCGGCCGTTGGGGGTGACGAGCTGGGCGAGCGCCAGGCACTTCTGCTCGTAGTCGCGCAGTGCGATCAACAGACGCGGTGCATCCTCTGGGCGCGCAACGGCAAGCTTGGCGTGCAGGCCGAAGCGCACAGGCTCTCGGGGGAGCAGTGTCTCCATCCACATCGAGAGCGCACCGGGGGTCTTCTCGGTTGGGTGGTAGACGATCATCGTGCCCCGCCCGTTGTGCTTGCGGGGCTCTTCGCGCGATACGAGCAACTCCTCTCGCTCGAGCTGTTCGAGCAAGCGGTAGGCGTCGTTACTGTCCAGGCCCCACGTGCTGCCGAGACGCGTGACCATGCGATTGGCGAGATCGCCACCGTGGCCGGGGCGCTCCAGCACGAGCCCGAGCAGCACCCCGCGCATCGAGGCAGAGCCGCCGCGCATCCATTCTCGCTTGTGGAGCTTGCTCCGGGGATTAGCCATCGTGCACCCATTCCTCCAACGGAGAGCCCGAAGCGTGGTCAGCGCCCGATGCCCTCTCTGTGCCCTATTTGCGATCGGTTGAGCTGACAGAATACCACAGGCGCGACGAGTTAGTACCACTTGTTGAGATTTGTTGGCCTGGTCGTCATCGATGTTTCCCGGTGCGTGCGAGATGTTTGTTTGGATGACCACCGTGCGCGCCGCATGGCAAGACCGCACAACCGCACCTCCAGGTGCCCCTACGGCATTTGCGACTGTTGAGTGTGGCATTGGCCAGATTCAGCGGGAAATGGGGCTCACAGGCCATGTGCCTGCTGCGAAGTGCTGTGGCGCTGCACAACAGAAGCAAACGCGATCACATGCTTATAAGCGGTAATGGCCCTTTGCATGGCGCCCAAGCGAGTCGGAGACAACCAGCGCGGACTCCGCCTGGCGTCTCTGACTTTGGCCCTAGTGCGGAATCGACATCGACACTAAGCTAGCCCGCGCTTGGGACGGTACTCGGCGCGGAGCGGTTCGACTCTTGTCCCTAGGACCGATTGGATCGGTAGGCCCAGCCGCATCCCATCCCGCGTTCGCGGCGGTGTGGGAGAGGTGTAAAAATCCGTTAGCGGTGTGCCAGCTCGGGCAGCAACGTGCGCGTACTGCCGTCGGCTGCCACGAGCACTATCGCGCGACCTTCGTCGGCGGCCCTGCGTATCTCTGCACCAACCGACGGCTCGTCGGCGTCCAGAAACGCTGCCTTCTCCGGATAGGGGGAGCGTCCCTGGATAGCGAGCTCGATCGCTTGGTCCATCACGCTGGCCGCAGGGGATCTACAGTTGCCTGAGCTCATCGCATCCGCCATGATTCGATCATAGCCTCGTACCCGCTCTCGATGTCCTGGATCGCGGCACGCATACCTTCGCCGAGGGTACCGTAGTGGACGATCTCCGCGGGTTGCTTACGATCCTCGCGTGTGTACCGGTGGAGCTCGTTCCCGCCGTGAGCGCCGTCATAGACGCGCACCGTCTCCAACTGGCCGTCCTCTTCGACCAGCAGCACTACCGAGTAGTCGAGGACATCACGTCCCTCGGTCTTGAACTCAACATCCATGAAGACCCTCAGGACGCGATCAAGCAGGCGTCGATAGTCGGCGCTCATACCGAAAGCTGGCTACCTGCGAGTAGGGCACTCGGATGGGTGTCATGCGCGAGGACCAGCGAGAGCTGATAGCCCGCGGGCTCGGCGAGATCGTTTGCGATGGCTGCATGAATCGACATCGCTAAACACGTTAGGCCGCGCTTGGGACGGTACTCGGCACAGAGCCCTCAACGGGAGCCGCAGCGGCTAGGAAGATTCGGCCGACCGTCCGTCTGCGTGCGCTTCAGCATCGGCTACCTGCTCTGTGTGCCGCTCGACGATCAGCTGAACACCGGATCTGATCTGCTCGAGCTCGGGGAGCTGGTCATGCAGCTCATCTGGGACTTGCTCCAGCGGAGCTTGTTTAGTGCTGTAACGGGCAACCCCTACCGGACGCTCGATACCAGCCAGCGCGTAGCGAGCGACGGTCTCGTTGCGACTGGCGCAGAGCACAAGGCCGATCGTGGGCGCGTGGTGATCCTGGCGCATCTGATCGTCGACGACGTTGACGTAGAAGTTGATCTGTCCCGTGTATCGCGGGCGGAACTTCCCGAGCTTGAGCTCGATTGCGACATAACGGTTCAAGGGGATGTGGAAGAAGAGCAGGTCGATGAAGAACTCTTCCCCGTCTACATCCAGCGGCACCTGGCGGCCGACGAACGCGAAGCCTGCGCCCAGCTCGATCATGAACCGCTCGATCTCGGCGATCAGCGAACGCTCCAGCCGGCTCTCTCGAACGTGTTCGGAGAGACCGAGGAACTCGAAGTTGTAGTCCTCGTGAACTATCTGTGCCACCAGCTCGCTCTCATGAGCCGGGAGCGTGCGTGAGAAGTTCGTGAGCGCCTTGCCCTCACGCTCGTAACGGCTGGTGGCGATGTGGTGTTCGAGCAGCTTGCGCGACCAGGCATGCTCAACGGCCTGGCCGACATACCATTCCCGCGCGCGAAGATCGTCAACCTTCTGTAGCAGAACGATATTGTGACCCCAAGGCAATTGGCCCACAGCCCGTTGGCCAATTTGGCCGTCCGGCCAATGGGAAGCGAACTGGCGCATATACTTGAGGTTTGTCCGCGAGAGTCCCTTCATCTCAGGGAACTCCTGTCGAAGGTCGGTGGCGAGCCTATCGATGACTCTGGCTCCCCAACCCTCGTGCTCCTGGCGGATCAGGATCTCTCGCCCAATCCGCCAGTAGAGCCCGATCAGCTCTTGGTTGACTGCGAGTGCCGCCCGCGTGCGCGCGGAGCCGATCTCGCGCTTGAGAAGCTCGAGTAGCTCGGGGTAGTCCTCGGGGAGTGCCGGAACGCTGACCATTCTCTGCATTTTGGGGAATGCTTGGGACGGTACCCGTCACGACAGCGACCCGAGCTCCGAGCTCGATGCAAGCAACGGGGGCGGGCACCCAAAGCCCGTGGAGCTTGCGTTCGTCGTCGTTGGGCCATAGCGAGCCAGCCCCGACCTACGATCGTCACACAACTTTGGAGGTTATGCATGGTTGAAATGCGCGTGAGGACCAAAGCGAAACCTAAAGCGCGAGTACTTGGAGCGATCCTTGCGATGGCGTTTGTCTGTGCGACTACGTTCATCGGCGCATCGACGGCTTGCGCAACCTCGCTGCCGCACGTGGTTGCTCCGGTGAGCGCCGATGTCCCGATCTCGGGGGGCGAGGGATGGCTCGTTTGGAGCGTTCCCGTCGCCAGCGGCTGGGGACTTGAGGCCTACCACGACAGCACTCTCTCATCGCTACCTGTCCCCTTGCGCCCACAACCGTTTGACGTGAGCGTGGGTACCGACCTGCACGGTACTCCCGTGGTGACGTTCTCCCGCTGCACACGAACCCCAAAGATGGAAGTCCTTGGATCAGAAGCGATCGGTGGATCACTACTCGTCCCCCGCAGTGGTGCGGGCTGCCGACTTCACGTCCTGGAACTGAGAAACGGGCACGATAGCGCGCTCCCCATACCCCATCAAGCCGACACTTCGGATACGAGCCCATCGATGTGGCACGGCGAGGTCGCTTTTGCGCGTAAGACGCCCGGGCGCAGCAACATATCGCAGGTAATGTTGTGGTCGCCACGGCACCCACGGAGACTTCGGGCCCTTCCCCAGGGCACGATCCCGACCAAGTGTGGGTCCAAGCGCAGTTGCATATTGCGGCCCGCGTATGGCGAAGTGCAGGCGCTCGACTTCAACGGAAGGGTCGTCACCTTTCTTTGGGCCACGGACGGCCCTGGCGTACTCGGCCACGGCGGCTGGGAAGTACGCGTCGACGATCTGGCCGATGGGCACAGCAGCCTTGCCGGCTCGGGGATCATCACCGAAGCCTGCACTGGCGGTGGAACCGAAGTCGAACGCCTGGAGCCACCTCTTGCCGTCGATGATGGTGTGCTTTTCTCTGAATATAGACGCGCTAACTGTTACAAGCACTACTCTTCATATCTTCACAGCTACCAGATCGGTACCAAGCGTCCTAACTCCAGCCCACTTCCCGGAATCGTGCTCGGACTCGCCAAGGACGGTGATGCGATCTACGCCCTCGCCGCGCCCGCGCCCGACATAGAAACCGAGACAGGTGCAAGCTGCTCAACCACAGCACCATGCACACTCGAGCAGATCGAAGAGCCTGCGCTCACTCCGAACAGGTTCGGACCTGAACCGCTCTGAGCGCCGCCGGGCCAAGCCCCGCACTAGTCACGTGGCTTGCGTTTACGCCTGAACCACCGCCAACCGCGCCCGTCACGCTCCCTGATGATCCCGGTGGGGCTCATGTGCGGTACTCCGGACGGAGGGTATGGAAGCGCCGGCGGCTGTGACGGTATCAGTGGCTCTCGCGTCGGGGACGTCGGTGCGTATTCATCTTGTATGTTCTTCATTCTGCCTCCCTAGGAGAATCCTATGAATCCGGCGGA
This sequence comes from uncultured Solirubrobacterales bacterium, assembly GCA_963831725.1. GTDB lineage: Bacteria > Actinomycetota > Thermoleophilia > Solirubrobacterales > Solirubrobacteraceae > Palsa-744. The sequence continues at coordinate 292,042 of CAWHRF010000003.1, read as the reverse complement.
TACCGGTAGACCGATGACGAGAATCGCCACGGCGACCCGGAGAGCGCGCTCCTTGGCCTGCAGGCGATAGGCATTGTTGGAGATAGCTATGTCGAGATCCGACAACAGCAGTTCGCGAGTTGGCGACAACGGCTCTGTTCCGAAGGTCCGATAGAAGGTACCGGCGGTTGGACCGAGGTCCGTGCCGCGACCAATGCCAACACCAAGTCCGAGTGTCGGCCCAAGACAGCAGAGCGCCGCGGCGCCCGACACAAGCAGCGGCATCCACCAGAATGCACCGAGCAAACTCCTCGCGGCAAGACCAACTGCCAGCAGCGCACCACTGAACCCGAGCGTGCCCATCGTGCGCCCGTCGACGCTCGCCTCGTCGGCGAGTTGTCCGACCAGCTGCGTCTGGGCGAGCGACAACACGGCGTCCAAGAGACGGCTCGAAGGCACCGGTGAATCGCAAGCGTTGGCGATGGGAAGCGACATCGCCAAAACGGTAGGCCGCGCTTGGGACGGTATTCGGCACAGGACGGTTATCGGCCTTAACCGTAAGGATTGGATCATCCGGCTCGCTGTGGTGTTTACGCCACATCTTGAGTAAAGCGTAGCACTTACAGGGCCAGATGAAGACTTCACCGAGCCTCTTGGAAACTGCGCGCTCGCGGTGACGGGGCGACTGGTGGGTCGGCGCTGAGAGACTCTCGGCTGCGCTTGCCAGGACTGGATTGGATGGGTGGGGCGAGCCGAGCGCACCAGACATACCTCGCCCCCGCGACCGCCCCAGACCCGTGAGCATACCGCGCGTCTGTGTACGTGCGCGGGGTACGTCTGGATCGACGACTGGCGAGGATCGAGGACAGATGGTGCGCCGCTACAACCGACACGCAGAGGAACGCTCAGGCTCAGTCAAGCGCCCCACTGCGAGCGTCCTAGTCCGTGCAGATGCGTGTCGTGCCCTGCGACGGATAGCCTGACGAGCGGCACGTCGAACGACTCTCCACGGGCTCCGCTGCGTATGAGCGGACCGGTCGGGCGGGTTCGAACGCTCGATGCTAGCCATGTGAACGCTGTGCTCGCAAGCATACGCCGCATGAGCCGCGAGAGGTGACCGAACCTGTCGCTGCGCGGCTCGATGAACAGCTCATCGCCGTCGGGAAGGACAACGATGACTGGGCGGGGCTTCACGGATCGCTCGACGGAAGTGATCGTGAAAACTCGGCAGGTCAGCCGCGATGAAGGAGGTGCGGGAAGGGTAATGTCCGGGAGCAGCGACAGGACCAAGGACCGACTGGATTGTGCGGTCGAGCGGCGAAGCGACGGACGTACTGTTTGACATGAACGTGGGTAGCGACTCGCACGGGGCGCCGACGGCGACGTTCTCGCGTTGCACAGACCCCAAAGATGGAAGTCCTTGGGTCCAAAGCGATCGGCGGTTCACTGCTCGTCCCACGCAGCGGTGGGGCTGTCGACTTTACGTACTGGAGCTGAGAAGCGGGCGCGAAAGTGTGCTGTCCATCCCCCATCCAGTTGACACCTCAGATACGACCCGTCGGTGTGGCACGGCGAGGTAGCTTTTGCACGTAGGACGGCAGGGCGCAGCGATGTCTCGCAGGTCATGTTGTGGTCACCGCGGCGACCACGGACCCTGCGAGTCCTTCCCCAAGGCACAATCCCGGCCAAGTGCGTATCCAAGCGTAACTGCATCTTGCAGCCCGCGTACGGCGAAGTGCGGGCACTCGACTTCGACGGAAAGGTCGTCACCTTTCTCTGGGCCATTGACGGTGCTGGCGTACTCGGCCACGGTGGTTGGGAAGTACGCATCGACAATCTAGCCGACGGGCACGACAGCCTCGCAGGCGCGGGGATCGTGACCGAAGCCTGCGTAGGCGGCGGGATCGAAGTCGAACACCTAGAGCCACCACTCGCTGCCGGCTACGGCGTGCTCTTCTCTGAATTCAGACGCACCTCCTGTTACAAAAACTTTCCCTCCTATCTTCATGGTTATCAGGTCGCCGATAAGTACCCTAGCTCCGGTCCGCTGCCCGGCATCGTGCTCGGACTCGCAGAGGACGGTAATGCGATCTACGCCCTTGCCGCGTCTACCCCAGAAGCACAGATCGATCCACGCTGCTCTACCACAACTCCTTGCACACTCGAGCAGATCGAAAAGCCCACGCTCACCCCAAACAGGTCCAAGCCGGAGCCACTTCTGAGCGCCGACAGCCCAAGCCCGCGCTAATCACGCGGCTTGCGTTTATGGCTGGCCCCGCTTCTTGGTCCAGACCGAACTCAGGGGGTCAGGCCAGCGCGGGCAGAGCAGCACGCCGTCGGGTTCAAAGACACCGGCGGTATCGCCTGGCCCAAGCTCTTGGCCAGACCGCTTGACCGGGCGCGCAGGGGCTGAGGCATCGAGCTGGGATCCGGTCGGTCTGGTGCATAGCATAGACACTCGGCACCGATGAGAAGAATAGTTTACCTTGGCTCCGAGGCTCTCGCGCGCCTTCGACGCCATTTGAATCGAGCGCGCAGGCGCCAGTACGCGCTTGCGAGCCGCCAGACGCGCGTCGCGCGCATCGCATCGAGCTGAGCTGCTCGTTCGGCGACCTCAGCGCGCTGATCCTCGGTGGCCGCATCCGCGTCAACCACACGGCGCTCGGCCTGCTGGATACGCGCAACCCACTCATCCTGCTGGCGAGCCGCATCCGCATCCGCGTCAACCACACGGCGCTCAGCCTGCTGGATACGCGCAACCCACTCATCCTGCTGGCGAGCCGCATCCGCATCCGCGTCAACCACACGGCGCTCAGCCTGCTGGATACGCGCAACCCACTCGGCGCGCTCACCTTGCAGGTCGTGGACGCGTCGCTCCCAGGACCACTGCAGAGCGGTCAGCCGCGCCAGCTCCCGCAGCGGCGCTGGCGACCTATCGATCGGCCTGCGTGCGGTGATGGCCTCCACGAACTCGATCGCATGCTGATAAGCATCGTGATACTGGGCGATCAGGTCGCGGTTTGCGACCCCCATCCTCGGGTCGTAGTCAGCGAGGTCCCGGGCAAGCTCGGCTGCATCGATTACACGAGGAGTGGCTGCTCCGGCGAAATTGTCTGCCTCAAGCGCCGCGTAGCTCGCGGGGGTCACCCATCCGTCGCCGCCCAGCACGTCGAGTACGTACACCGCGCGCCCGCAGGCCATCGCGTCAAGTGCCGCGCGACCCTTCGCAACAACTATGTCGGCGTCGGCAAGCGCCGCACTCAAGTCATAGCGCTGGCTGGTCCCGCCAACGCGACTGACCTCAACGCCATTACGTCCCCACGCTTCGCTGACCAGCTCATCGCGGTCGCGGTAGTTGCCCAGCAGGATCGCATGCCGCGGCCGCGCGCGAATCGGCGCAACCGGAGACAGGCGATCGGAATCGATCGGTACCCGCTGCCGCAGTACCGGCGCTTTGACAGCGCACGCGAGCGCGAGCCGCTCATAGCGGTCGCTGAGCACCACAATCAGATCCACGATCCCCTCCAACTGCGGTGGGAACTGGAAGTCGAACACGTCCCCGCAAACCCTGAATGCATGGAACGCCCGGGGGTAGCGCTCGGCAAGGTCATAGACAACGAGCGCGTCCTGTGAGAGGACCACATCGCAGGCGTCGGGCAGCTTACGCAGCTCCGCTACGACATCAACCCCGCGACGACGCACGTAATCCGTGAAGGGCCCAAGCTCCGGCGAGTACAGGCAAACCTCGTGGCCAAGCCGCTGCAGCTGCTCGGCCAGGGTCAGGAGATGGACCTCGGTACCGCCGGCACGGTCCAGGAGGCGGTTCGCTAGTACAAAGCGCACAGCAGCTCATCGTATGCGAAGCCGAGTCGCGTACGGGACGAAGGCAGCGCCTGATGTGCCTGCGGCTATGCTTCAGACGTTCAAAGCGCTATGTCATCAACCGAGCTGAGACTGAAACGGGTTATCGTCACCGGCGGCGCGGGGTTCATCGGATCGCACCTTTGCGAGGCGCTGCTTGCACGCGAGAATCGCGTCACCTGCGTCGATAACCTCGTTGGAACCGATGGCTCACCGCGCAACGTTGAGCACCTGCTCAATGACTCGCGCTTTGAGCTGATCATCGATAGCGTGCTCGACTGGGCCGATCGAGTGGATCTGACTGGAGTCGACTGCGTCTTCCACCAGGCGGCATCGAAGCACGCCGTCGCACTGCACGACCCCGAGCTCGATCTCGCCGTCAACGGGCTCGGCACTTTGCGGCTCTTGCTACGCGCCGCTCACGATGGTGTACGTAGGTTTGTCCACGCATCGACCGGCTCGGTGTTCGGCGAGACGGATCGCCGCATCGCCGAGGACTGTCCGAGACGGCCGGTGTCGCTGTACGGCGTGAGCAAGCTGGCCGGCGAGTCCTACTGCCCTGTTATCGGTGAGACGTTCGGTTTGGACTACACCGTCCTGCGCTACTACCACGTCATCGGCCGCCGACAAGATTCCTCCGAGCGCGGAGGTGTAGTACCGATCTTCGCGCGGCGCTGCCTTGAAGGGCGCCCACTGACAATCTACGGCACGGGCGACCAGACACGTTCGTTCACCGCGGTAGAGGATGTCGTGCGCGCGAACTTGCTCGCTTGCGAGGCGCCGGGCGCGTCCCGCCAGGACTTCAACTGCGCCTCTGGCGTCAGCGTAAGCATCAGGGAGCTCGCCGAGTTCGTGATCGCACAGACCGGCAGCCCACACCCAATCGAGTACGCACCCGCGCGAGCTGGCGACATCAAGCACTTCGCGGTCGAGAACACCAAGCTGCAAAAGCTCGGAATCGACTTCGACACCAACTGGCAGGCGACGGTGCGAGACGTGATCGCTTGGACGAAGGAATCGAGCCTACCCAGCAACGCCACCGACTGAACGATCGCCAAAGCAATAGGCAGCGGCGGGTAGATCGGGCACATCCAATAGCTTATCCCGATCACCTTCGAGGACCAAGACTTCCAGAGCCGCAACTCCACGGCCGTGATGCACCCACGAAAGAGCGCATCACGTTACCGACCGCAGACTCTCCGGGGCTCGCGTCTGCTGCTCAATCTCGTGATCGTCGCGGTCACGCTCGCATTCTCCTACGTCGCTCTCAGTAGTATCAACCTCTCGCTGGCCTGGCGCGCATTGCTCACGAGCAACTTTTGGTGGATCGCCGCATCGCTCGTCGCGTTTGGCATCGGCAACGTGACGCGGGCATTCCGCTGGCGCTCGCTCTTCGCCCGAGGCCGCCGCCCGCCTGTCGGCGTGGTGTGGGACGCGATGATGGTCGGCTACCTCTACAACAACATCATGCCCGCTCGTGCCGGCGAAGCCGCGCGCGTCGTGGTACTTACACGGCGTAGCTCGGCTCCCGCTACCGAAGTCGTGGGCACCGTCGTACTCGAGCGCCTCTATGACGTGATCGCGATCCTCGTGATCTTCTTCGCAGCCGAGTCATGGCTACCACACGTGAGTTGGTTCGGCGCCGCAGCCGTGGTCGCCATTGTGCTGGCGGTGCTCATCGTCGCCGCCGCGACGGTACTGTCCGTATACGGAGACCGACCCCTGCGCTGGCTGCTGCGCCCACTGCATCGATTTTCGCTGTTCTCGGGCGAGCGCTTTGACCGTACGATCGATGAGCTGATATATGGCCTGAGCGGATTGCGCCACCCGCGCCTGGCGCTCGAAGCGTCCGTCTGGACACTCACCGCATGGCTTTCCACTGCGCTCTGCGCATACTTTGTAAGCGTCGCATTTCATCTACACCTGCCGTTGGCCTGTGGGGTGCTCGTCGCCGTCGCGGTCGGACTAGCCATGATCATTCCATCCCCGCCGGCCGCCGTCGGCGTATTCGAGGCAGCAGCCCTGATCGCGTTGACGGCCTACGGCGTTCCTCACGCATCCGCGCTTTCCTACGCCGTCGTTCTGCATCTCGTCAATTTCGTGCCATACATTGTCGTCGGCGTATTGACGCTCCACTACAACTCGCGCCACCCGGTGCGGGCTGCGGGGAATACGCGGCATCAGCCCGAGCCGGGTGCGGAGACGATGTCCGCCTGAATCTGACGGCCCTTGTAGAGGACGTGTGCGCGCCCTCCGAGGCTGCGCAGCACGGCTTCCACGCGTGCGGTGGTCCCCGGCATGACCTGTCCCAGCGATGTGTGGAAGACGACGATCACGCTGCTCTGGAAGAACTCCTGATCGAGCGAGGTGGTGGTGGCGGTCGGGCTGACGAAGCTCGGCCACTCATCCTGGAAGCGATTTCGCACGGCTTCGTCGCCGAGCGCGAAGATTTGCGTTCCCACGCCCCAATCGCCTGTGATGATCGAGTTCACGCCGGTGGCCGAGCGGGACACCGCGCCGGCCACTGCGTAGATCTCGGGCGTCCAGACCGCGCTCCACTGCCGTCGGTCGCGATAGGCATGCACATAGAGCAGGCTCGTACGTATCTGCGTTGCCACCAGCGCCAGGATGCCCACGCTCAGCACGGCTGCGACGACAAGCCGCGGCGAGCGCCACGGCAGCGCCAGGGCGCAGGCGAGCAGACACGCCGCCAGCAATGCTGGAAGCGGCCAGAGTAGGAAGATGTTATGCGGTCCGGTGGCCTGCCGCGTCACCGTGATGCCGAGCGCCATCGCGAAAAACAGCACCACGAAGAAAGCCGTCACCGACGCCCGTGCTCTTAGCGCGTCCAAGTCCACGCGCCGTCGGCCCCACAGCGCGAACCACACGGCTACCGCACATGAGCCCAGCAGGACCCACGGGAACAGGCTACCCATCAGCGTCACGTGAGCGAGGACCGAGCCGGTCATGTACTGGTAGACCGCAGCGCCGTCGAAGGTCCCATGAAAGAGGTTATCCACTTCGGTGATGCGCGCGCCGATCGACAGGTGCCCAGGCCGCGGCAGGCGCTCCGCCGGCAGGGCGATGTAGAAGAAAACCACAATCGCCACAATCACCTGAACTACAAGCGGCGGGAGCATCGCCGCAGGACGAGAGCGCACGATCCGCCACAGCTCGGAACGGTGCATCACGAGCGCAGCCACAAGCAGCCCGACCATGAACCAGCCGTAGTCGAGCTTGTTGAAGACTCCCAGCGAAAGCGAGATCACCAGCAGCCAGAGGTATCGGGCATGACCGCGGCGCAGAAAGGCGAAGTAAGCCAGCAGCGCACAGACCCGCAGCAGCGCGCTGAGAACAATCGGACCCCAGTCGGCCCGCGACATCGAGCTGAGCACCGGGTCGGTCCCGAGCAACACCGCGAGCGCCAGGGTTGGCCAGATCCCGAGCAGCCTGCGAACCAACGCCACCACCAGCACGAGGGCGAGCGCCGCAAGCAGGACAGCCGGGACCCGAATCGTGTCCACCGATACCCCGAAAACACTGAAGATCGGGGCATACAGCCAAGCCTTCAACGCACCGATATAGGTCATCAGCATCGTCGGCACACCGAAGGCTTCGCTGGCAATGAATCCGTGGTAGGCGTGGGTACCGCCGAGCGCCCCGTTGACGAACAGCAGTTCGTCGTACTGCAACCCCGGATCGGAGAGCCCGCCAAGGCTCGCGGCGAGGAAGTATGCCGTAGCCGCGGCAACCACGAGCAGTCCCACCTGATCCTTGGACAGCACGGCACGCGAACGAGTCCGCGTCACTGTCGATGGCTCGCGACTGATTGGCACCCCAGCGATCACGCGAGTGTAGCTACCCATTCGGCGCTGAGCGGTGCTGTATCTTGGCGTCGGTGAGAGGGTCCCGCAGACTGCTGTTCACGCTGTGCTTGGGCATCTGCCTGCTTGTTTCGCTCGTTCCCACGGCCACCGCAGCGCAGGGGCCGGACCGCCGCGACCGCGCCGTCTCCCTGGCCATCGTCCACAACCCCAACCCAGCGGTAGCTGCAACGGAACCGCTGCAGGTGACGTGGTCGACCGGCGATGGCTCACCAGGCGCTGTGATGGCCAGCACACCCGGCGGACCGGAAACGCTGTTCGCCTACGGGCCTGAAGGCAGCGCGAGGCCACCGGTCGTCGGTGCGCGATCCTCCTACGTGCTGACACTGGTGTCGACCGCCCCGCGACGGCGCGCACTGGCGCGACTGCGAGTCGGTGCGCGCAGCAAGCTCGAACTCTTCGCGCAGCCACTGTTGCCACGTACGAGCCCGGCCACAGTCGATCTGCTGCTTGAGATCCTCGGCTTCGCCTGGGTACCCCTAGCGCTGGTGCTCGTGTCCAGATACGCGATCTCCTTGCGTCGTGAAGCTTAGTAGGCACCTGCTTGTCGCCGCTGCCGTCCTGGCCTGCACGATCGTTCTCGTGACGGTCGAGCGGGCCGCCGAGCGCCCGCTGGCCATGCAGCCGGCACCGGACTCGATCGAATACGCCACCGGCGCCCAGTCAATCGCCCATGGCCGTGGCTTCTACAGCTCCTACACGGCCGCGCACAACTGGCGGCAACCGCCGCGCTACCCACCCGGCTACCCGCTCGCGCTGGCTCCGTTCGCCGCCGTCGGCAGCTATCCACGGAACGTGCAGCGGGGGGCGAAGTTCTGGGCGATGGCCTACGTGTTGATCGCCGTGATCGCTGCCTGGACGCTCGGCGGGCCCTTGGCCGCGATCTTCGCCGCAGTGTTCATCGGCGTCTCGCCGTTCGCAAGGGACGCCGCCGGGCTGATCCTCTCCGACGCCTTCACCGCGACTCTCACGGTGCTGATGCTGCCGTTGGTGAAGTATATGAACCGCGACGGCGCTCGGCTGGCGGGCGCCGCCGGCGGCTTCTCGCTACTCGCCCGTGTCACCGGTGGCGTCAACCTGATCGCGGTACTGGCCACGCTCCCCCGCCGGTTGCTGAAACCCGCGATTCTGTTCGCGATCCCGTCGGTGATCGTGCTTGCGCTGCTGCAGTGGGTCTTGTTCAATAACCCGCTGGAGACCGGCTACTCCTACTGGGGCGTGGCCAGTCACAACTTCGAGCTCAGCTACCTGACGGGCAGTTCGGTGCGCGAGGGCCCGTTCATCTTCCCGGACCTGCTGAACGGGAAACTGATGAGCTGGGTCTGCCCCTGCCAACTCGGCGGCGCGCAGGCCTCGCTCCCGAACATCACGTTCTACCCGGCGCTGCTAGCGGGACTGTTCTGGGTCTTCTCCCCGCCGTTGGTACCGCTGCTTGGGTTGGCCTACGCCTGGCGGCATCGACGCGACGAGGTCGGCCGCTACACCCTGCTGGTGCTGGCGCTGTCGCTGCTCGTGTTCGCCGTCTACTTCTACCAAGGCACCCGCTTCATGGCGGGTCCCGCGACGCTGCTGACCGTGCTCGCTGCCGTCTGGCTGGCCGAGCTGGCGGGATCTGCCTGGCGTCGCTGGATCCCACCGCCAGCGGCACTGCCGAGCTGATCCCTAGCAGCCGCGGCCGTCGGCGACGGCAAGCGTCTACGATACGCCACTATATGGAGATCACCTTTCTCATCCCCGCGTACAATGAGGCTCGAACGATCGCCGAGGTACTCGATCGCATCGCGGCTCTCGGTCTGGATTACGAGACCATCGTGGTCGACGACGGATCCACCGACACGACGGCGGACATCGTCGCGTCGCGCGCGGACAGGGGCGAGCCCGTGCGCCTGCTGCGCAAGTCAAACGGCGGCAAGGGATCGGCGCTGCGACACGGCATTCCGCACTGCCGTGGGGACATCGTCGTGATCCAAGACGCGGACATGGAGTACGACCCGGGCGACGTGCCAGCTCTGATCGAGCCCATTCAGCGTCAGGCGGCTGACGTGGTCTACGGCTCACGCCTGTCTGGCGGACGACCTCAGCGCGCCTACATGTTTTGGCACTTGGTCGGCAACCGATTTCTGTCGTTGTTGACAGGGCTCTTGTTCAACACCACCATCACGGACATGGAGACCGGGTATAAGTCCTTCCGAGCCGACGCTTTGAAGCAACTCCACCTCACCGAGGATCACTTTGGCATCGAGCCAGAGATCACCGGCGAGATTTGCCGACGCCAATTGAGGATCTACGAGATGCCGATCTCATACTACGGACGAACCTACGATGAAGGCAAGAACATCACGTGGAGAGACGGGTTTCGTGCGGTGTTCGTACTGGTGCGTACGCGGATTCGACCTTTGCGTTGAGGCATCCTGATCCTCGGTTCAACCTGCTTCGCGAGTCGCCTTGGGGTCTACTCGCAGCTCGGTGGCAGTTTCTTGGAAGCTTGCAAGGATCGTCGTTCCAGGAGGAAGATCAGATACTTCAGTCACGCTCACGTCATACAGATCCCCGCCGGGTGTCGACACCGGTTCGCGGGTAACCGGCTGCAGCCAGGTCAATTTGAAGCGCAGCCGGTAGTATTCGAGCGATTCGTTGAGAGGAAAGCCGCTGATGAGCTTCCAGGGGCGGGCGGGTCGACCATGCTGTCGCTGAAACCCCATAACCGCGTCGATCACCTGGCGGGAGGAGGCATCATACGCCCATATCGTCGTGCGCTTGAAATTTGCGTCTTGGGCAAAATTCACCGTCGCCAACGTTAGGAAACATGCCGTCACAGTACCGAGTAGCAACCGCACGGTCCGTCGCGGCGCTGCTATAGAGATGTCGTCGATGACGAAGGTGACGAGCGCGGCAAATGCGACTACATAGTTCAGTGCGGTGCGGTCGATTGGGAAGAGCGTACCCAGCAGCAAGGACTCCAGCAGGACCGCCAAGACCGCAACCGTAAAGAGCAGGGCAACACGTTGAACATTTGACCAGTCGCACGTTAATATGTAGCGTGACACGGCCCACGCAACCGCCAGTCCCGCTAGGACAACAACGAGGATCTCCCCTGCAGTCAGCCACGACGGCGTGCAGCCATAGCCACACGAGGACGATCCTAGAAGCGAGCCGATCGTATCTTTGATGAAGCCGGTGTGCCCGCCATAATAGAGCTGGCCGATGGCCCGCAAGTGCCGCAATTGAAGTATGCCGGGAATGAGGCTCGCCGCAGTGAGGCAGACAACCACCGCAGCAGCCGGGCGATAGCCAGCTTGAACAATCACTTTGCGTCGGTCACCTCTCACGACGAGGTCAATCGTCTCCACCGCGAGCAGCGCCAAAACTAGATTTAGGGCACTGAAATTGGCGTAGAACGCCAACGACCCGAAGACGCCGATCAAGATAAGTCGGACCAACTCACGCCGAGCCGACGACACCCTCCATGTCAAGACGACACAGGCGCCCGCGGCGGCCAAAAAGGCCAAACTGAGCCCATAGCCACGGGCAAGTCCGAAGAATTCGAGCAGAAAGGGATTGACCACCAACAGAGCGAACCCCACCACCCTTGCCTCGAAATGACGGGCTTGAGAAAGCAACACGAGCGAGGCTGCGCCATAGAGGCCAAACGCCGCTACGTTCGGCAGACGCAGCGCTAGCTCTGACTGACCGAACACGTATTGGCTAACCCGCATGAGCAGCGTATTTAGCCACTGATTGTTCGCCGTATCGACGAAGGTCTGGGTACCATGAATGATCCCGTAGCTGATCGCCTCGTCGTTGGTAAATGCCACATTCGAGGCCCGGACAACCACATAGGCCCATATCCCCAGCAGCGCGATCGCCATCGAGCCGACGACCGGCCAGTTGGTCCAAGCCATATCGCGCACGCCCCCCGCGCGATGCAACCGGATTACTGGAGACTCTGCTGGCAGTTGCATCAGATCAATCAAACCCTAAACACAGAGCGCCAACAATGTCGAAAGACGGATTGTCACGCCGCGCGCGGGGCAGCGTTGAACTCGACCAAAGTGGGGTGTGCGGCGTAATAGTCAAAGAACATCTGCACGGCCTGAGGCGATTCGTAGCTAGTCCCGCGTATCCTAAACGGCGTCCGGCCGGCGCCAACCTCCTCGCCGAAGCGGAGATCCAGCGCACGCACGTGATTGGCGTGAAGCGGATAGAACGTGGGTCCGAGGATCTCGTCTGGAATCAGCCTGTGGTCAACTAGACCCGGAATGTCGATGAGCTCCGTGATCTGCTGCGCTATGAAGCCGAGCAGATGGTTTGTCGGGTGGTTCATGGTGAAGAACAGCAGCTCGTCGCGGAATTTGGACGCAATGAACGAGGTCACCTTGACCTCGCAGTCCTGACCACGGGTCTCCAGCTCGGCCGTGGCGTTCGCGGCCCACGCCTGCGCTTCGGACGGTAGATAGGGATCCTCCAAGAGACGGCATACGCCCGGCACGTCGATACCCGCAGCATATGACTCCAAGATCGCCCGGTCGTGATAGTCAAAAGGCCCGTCGACAACAGGCTGACCGTCTGCGTAGCGCAGATAAAAAAGATCCGGGAAGTAACCGGCCCAGTACACACTCGGCCAGCGCACAACGGTAGCCGTTCCCGCGATGCTCGCCAGCGTCTCGGTGCCTAGGCCTATCCCATCGCGGTATCCGTCATCGACCTTCTGAGGAATCACGACTGCGGCGTCAGCGACAGCCCTATGAAGTCCGGGCACCATCTCCGCAGGTATCTCATGGACCGCCGGAAAACTCACGAACTCGAACCGTTTCGTGAACTCGTCATTCGTAGCGAGCATCATCTCCAAAGCCTTGGCCTGGCAGTTGCCGACGACTACGACTCGATCCATGGGACTGCAGACTACCTGGGTCGGCAGCGTCAGCTGGCAGGATTCGCCGGCTCAGCCGCACGAGCCGAGGCGCCGTCCAACAACACACCAAGCCGCTCAGATAGCACCCGCGTGGAGCACCGCGCCTCTATCAGCGATTGGCCTGCATGGGAGAGATCGCGCCAGAGCTCGTCGTCCTTGTACAAGCGGATCGCATTTGACGCCAGCTCCTGTGAAGTGCTACCGATCAACATGCAAGGCTCGTCGTGTCCGTCGAGGCCCTCGACGCCAATCGGAGTCGTCACTACTGGGAGACCGACCGCCAGCGACTGCGTGATCTTGCCCTTGATGCCGGCGCCGTAGGTGAGCGGCGCCACCATTAGCCGAGCCTTTTCGAACAGCGGCTGAAGGTCCTCTACCCAGCCGGTGACGTCAACCAGCGGCGCAGAAAGCGCCGTCACTTCGGGGGGAGGCGAGGATCCGACGACGGTCACCTGTACATCGCCCAGCTCACGCCAGACCTCGGGCATGACCTCCTTGACCAACCTGACGGCGGCATCAATGTTAGGAGGATGCTCAAAGCCACCCACAAAAAGTATCCCCGCACGGCCCTCAGGCGGTGGCACATACGACTCCACATCGTGGACTGTGGGAATGACGACCACGCGCGATCCAGGCACATCCTGTTCGACCTGCTCGCGCTCACAATCGCTGACGACGATCGTCACATCGGTCGCTTGGATCATGGCGAGCTCCAGATGACGCAATGCCGCCGCCTTGGGCGCGATCGCTCCAAGACTCCCATTGCGTGCCGCCAGACCGTCCCAACTCGACCCGGCGACGCCGCGTCGAGCCTCCCGCAGCCAATGCAGGTCGACCGTGTCGTACGCGGCTGTGGCCGACGGCGCGTACTCTCGGATGGTGTCAAGCCAGCGACTGGCCGTGTGGGGACGGCTGAGAATCGCCAGATCGAGCCTGGGGCCGATCGTGTCCAGCTCCGCGTTGACGTGCAGCTGCCCGTAGAGCACCTCAACGCCTAGACTCTGCAGGCGACGCGTATACGGTTCCGTCGGCGCGAGACCGTCGGGCATGAACGTCACACGTGCTCCGGCGGCCAACAACGCTCGCATGATGTGCAGCATCCGCAGCGATCCGGCGTCGCGATCCCACATCGGGACCCTGTGATCGATGATCAGCACATGACGCCCCCGATGCCGGTTGGCCGCCAACCGCAGATTCGTCGGCGCGGACCGCAGCTGCTCTGACTCCAGCCGATGGCGCCACTTGGCGACGAACTTCGTGCGGTTTTGCTCCTGGTAGCGCTTGTAGCCAGACTCGGGATCAGTGCCGGCAGTGGCGCCCTCGACATGAACCACCACGGCCGCCGGTTCGTAGAGCACGCGCAAGCCGCGCTCGCGCGCCTCGAAGCATAGGTCGGTGTCCTCGTAGTACATCGGTAGGTAGCGCTCGTCGTAACCCCCGATGTCCTTCCACAGCTCGCCCCGCACCATCAAGGCTGCTGCCGAGCCGTAGTCGGTCTCGCGCCGGTACTCGTACTGGAAGTGCTCCGGACGATCGCCGCGGCCGTAGTTGACCCCGGTGCCATCACGCCAGACGATCCCGCCCGCCTCATTCAAGCTCCCGTCGGGATACAGGTACTTCGGCGTGACGACGCCCACGTCCTCGGCGGACTCGGCGCACGCGAGCATCGCCGTCAGCCACCCGCTCCTCACTTCGATGTCGTTGTTGCACAACACGAGCCAGCGCCCGCACGCGAAGCTGGCGCCGCGCTTGACGCTGCGGATGTAGCCAAGGTTCTGCTCGTTGCGGACGATCCGTGCGCCGCGCACCCCCTCGAGCAGCCGCTTGGTCGCCTCGTCGGCGTCGTCCTCGACGAGGATCACCTCGTAGCTCACGCGGGTCGTGTTGTCGCGGATCGATTCCAGGCACGCCCGCGTCAAGTCGGCGCGCGCGTACAGGGGGATGATCAAAGACACCTTCGGGCTGTCGTACTCGGGCAGCGAGATCACGTCCAGCTCGGACACCGCGCCCTCCCCCGCGGCGGGTCCCTCGGCGGCGGGCGACGCTTGCGACTTGGGGCGTTTGATCAGTAGCCTGCCCGCGAGCCGCAGCGAGAGACGCAGCGTGCGCGCCAGGAGCGAGGTATCGCCGATCGCACCATAGAGACGACCTCGGGCGCGCTGAAAGGCCTGCCACGTCACCGACTCCTCGGTGCGGCGGTTGAGACTCCTGGCGGCGGCAAGCTCGCCCTCGCGCGCAGCAAGCTCGCCCGCTCGCACGGCCAGCTCCGCGCGCAATTGCGCGTTGCGCTCGCGCCCGACCACGATGTCCTGCTCGCGCTGCTCAAGCTCGTCGTTGTGCTGCGCCTCGCGGTCTCGCAACTCGCGGGCGTGCGCCGCCCGCTCACCAGCGTGCGCCGCCTGCTCGCGCCCGACCACCGCCTCCCAGTCGTCCTTTAGGCGAACCGCCTCGTCGCGTTCGCCGGCTGCGTGCGCAGTGTCCAGTTCCTTTGCTCGAACCAGCTCAATGCCGCAGTCGGCGAGCGTCGACGTGTTCGCCATCTCGGGCAGTGGCGCCTTCGACGCGAGCGCGACGACATAGAGCGCGGCGGGATCCCCCGCCACACGCCACTCGTCACCTGCTCGCTCGAGGTAGAAGTCGGGCTGATCCGCGGTGCCGGTGTCGCGCTGTGAGGTGTCTATCGCGTGCAGATGGGAGCCCGTGATTGTCCGCTGACCCCAGGCGGCGACGTGGGGGAAGTGCTCAGTCAGCAGCTCCTGGAGCTCCTCTAGCGTCAACTCATGCTCGTGAAACGGGTTGCGTTGGCCGGTTGCCTCACTGTAGAGCCGTCGATCAGGGGTGGAGACCACGAGCACGCCGTCATCCGAGAGAACTCGTGCAATCTCCGCGAGCACCCGCTCCTGGTCCTGCACGTGCTCGATGATCTCAAACGCCACGACGGCGCCAAAGGAGCCGGGCTCGAAGTCCGACAGATCTAGTGCCGTACCCACACGGAACTCAAGGTTCGCTCCCCCATAGTTGAGCTTGCTGTGCTCGACGGTTTGCTCGTCCAAATCCACGCCCACCACCTGCTCGGCCGACTCAGAGAGAATGGCGGCGCCGAATCCCTCGCCGCTGCCGAGGTCGAGCACCTTACGTCCGCCGACGATGTGCGCGGCCCACATGTAGCGGTGGAAGTGCTCGTAGACGACCTGCACGTCCGGCGACCAAGGAACGCAACGCTCGCCAGTCCACTCGATCAGCCTTGGCGCTGCTGCCTGGCGTCGTAAGCTCACGCCCTTCTCCTGTTGCCGGATCGCCGATCCCGGTGGTGGTGGCAGACTCGCTCAAACATTGATTGCCTCGCGACGGCGGACGGCCCCTGTCGCCACGAGAGCAGGACGATATCGCACCACCAGAGCATTGCTTGACACCAGCCGAACCAGATCCCGGGATTGATGGCCGTCAACCATCCCGAGACGCTTCGCCAAGCTGCGCCGCATCGACTGAAGCGCCCGCGCGCATGAGAACTCACCGAAAATTACCGAACCTCACAAGAATCTGTGAGGTCTGATCACTTTCTATAATCTCCAAGAACCCCGGCCGAGGAGATCGGCAACCTCTCGCTCACACCCCAGTCGCCCGAGCGGCTGAGCGCGGCCGCACAGGCATTGGTGCGCCCCGCCGGGGACATCCTCTACGCACCTGGAGTGGCCGAACGGATCGCACGCGACGTGGACGGATACCCGTACTTCATCCAATGGTTCGGGGAGGCGCTCTGGGACGCAGCCGATCCGAAGGACAAGCCGACGATCACCGCACGCCTCTACGAGCAGGAGCGCCCAACGATCCAGCAAAGCGTCGGCGAGGAGTTCTTTCGAGCCCCGTTATCGCAACGCACTCCAGGCCGGCCAGGGAACACTGCGAGTCGCCGCCTCACTCGACTGAGAAGCTGTATTGGATGCTGGCCGCGTACCTAACGCCACAACATAAGACCATATATCGACCACCGCATGGTCATATAATGACCGTATAGTGGAAGACTGACTATGCCCACCATCGCGCGCGCACTCACTCCCCGCCTCACCACGGCCCTCGGCGATACACCCGTCGTGATGCTGGTCGGTCCTCGACAAGCTGGGAAGAGCACGCTTGTGCAGGGCCTCGCAGCCGGCCCTCACCCAGCCCGCTACCTCACCCTTGACGATCTGCGCACACTCGATGCGGCTCGCCGCGACCCGGTCGGCTTCATCGAGAACGCAGGTGATGCCCTGGTCATCGACGAGATCCAGCGCGCGCCGGAGCTGCTGCTCGCTGTGAAGGCCGCCGTCGACCGCGATCGCACGCCTGGGCGTTTCATCCTGACCGGGTCTGCACAGGTGATGCTCTTGCCGACGGTCTCGGAGTCGCTCGCGGGGCGTGTGGAGATCCACACACTATGGCCCTTCTCGCAGGCCGAGATCGAGGGTGTGGAGAGCTGGATAATCGATCAGCTGCTCGACTCGGTCAGATCTCCAACACAGGCGCCGGCCAGCGGCCGTGAGGAGCTCATCGAGCGCATAGTACGCGGCGGCTTTCCGGAGGCGCTCGCCCGTGGGGCCGACCGCCGCGAGGAGTGGCTTGCCTCCTACCTCACAGTGATCGTGCAGCGCGACCTGCGCGAGCTTGCCAACATCGAGCGCCTCACAGAGGTTCCAGCGGTGCTCGCCTCACTCGCAGCGCGCGTTAGGGCGCCACTGAACAAGACCGAGGTGAGCAGCTCGGTCGGGATTCCCCGTACCTCACTAGATCGCTACCTCACCATGCTCGAGCACGTCTTCCTTGTCCACCGCCTGCCTGCCTGGCACACCAACCGCGTCAAGCAGATCACCAAGGCCCCGAAGCTGCTGCTCTGTGACTCCGCCTTGCTTGCGCACCTGCTGCGCGCTGACCGTAGGCGCCTGGTCAACGACGAACCGCTGCTAGGTGTTCTTCTGGAGTGCTTTGTCGGGATGGAGCTCGTCAAGCAAATCTCCGCCGCGAAGGCACCCAGGGCAAGATTGATGCACATGCGCACGGCCACCGGAGCCGAGGTCGACTTCGTACTCGAAGCAGCCGACGGACGCCTGGCGGGTATCGAGATCAAGGCATCCGCAACCGTGCGCGGCCAGGATTTCAAGCACCTGAAGAGCATGCGCGACCGGATCGCGGACGAGCGCTTCGTCCGCGGCGTGGTGTTCTACCCCGGCAGCGAGCGGCTGTCCTTCGGCGAGCGCCTGGAAGCCTGGCCGCTCGCATACCTCTGGACAGACGCCTGAGGGTAATTCGCTGTGCGCCCGGGACGAGTGGGCCAGCGGATACCCTTCCCCCATGCCGCAACTAGCCAGCCACAGCATCCCGCCGATCGTCGCCCGTTCGGTCAGCAAGACCTTTCGCATCCCGGAGGAACGCACGCACACGCTCAAGGAGACCGCGCTGCACCCGCTGCGCCGCAGCCGCCACGAGTCCTTCTCGGCGCTGAAGGACATCTCCTTTGAGGTCAACCGCGGCGAATTCTTCGGCATCGCCGGGCGCAACGGCAGCGGCAAGAGCACACTGCTGAAGTGCCTGGCCGGCATCTACGGCGTGGACAAGGGCCAGATCTGGATGGACGGGCGGCTCTCGACGTTCATCGAGCTGGGAGTCGGCTTCAACCAGGACCTCGCCGCGCGCGACAACGTCGTCCTCAACGGCATCATGATGGGCCTCACCCCGCGCGAGGCGCGCCGGCGGGTCGATGAGGTGATCGACTTCGCCGAACTGCGCGAGTTCGAGGAGCTCAAGCTCAAGAACTACTCCTCAGGCATGCACGTTCGCCTCGCCTTCTCGGTGGCGATCCAGGTCGACGCCGACGTCCTGCTCGTCGACGAGGTGCTCGCCGTCGGCGACGCCGCCTTCCAGCAGAAGTGCTTTGACGTCTTCTACAAGATGCGCGACGAGCAGCGCACGATCGTGTTCGTAACACACGACATGGGCTCGCTCAACCGCTTCTGCCACCGCGCGCTACTGCTCGAGCGCGGCGAGACCGTGCACCTCGGCGAGCCCCACGAGGTCGCCGACCGCTACCTGGAGATCAACTTCGGCCGCGAAGCAGACGCCAGCGGCGGCGTGGCCGACGGTCGCGGCGGCGACGGTGAGGCGCGTGTGCTGGAGGCATGGGTCGAGGATGAGCGCGGCGAGCGACCCGCCTCGTTGCCACAAGGCCAGCGGATGGTGCTGAAGGCGCTCGTGCGCTTTGAAGTCGAGGTCGAGGATCCCGTCGCAAGCCTGTATGTGCTCAACGAAGACCATCTGGCGATCGTCGTTGCCACCAGCAGCTCGCGCGCGGATGAGCGCAGCGGACGCTTCCGCGCGGGCGAGGAAGTGCTTTGCTCGTTTGCCTTTGACAACGTGCTCGCGCCCGGTCGCTACAACCCGCTGTTCACGCTCGCCCATCGCGGCACCGGCATGGACCTGATCGACCGCTACGAGGGCGCCTTCTCGTTCGTGGTCACCGGTCCCGAAGCGATGGGCGGCGCCGTCGACCTGCCGGTACAGGTAGCCATGAGTCGCACCGGGGCAGGCTCCACTAAGGAGATCGTGCTGTGAGCGCCGCCGAGACGGCTCAGCTCGGGAGGATCGCAAAATGAGCACCGAGACCCTGATCCCCGAAAGCAGTCCCGAGAGTGCGCCCTACGAGGGGCTTGGACGTCCGATCAAGGGCCCGCGCGCGCTCAACGACGACTGGAAACGCTTCTGGCACCTCACCTACAACATCGCTCGCAACGAATTCAAGCTGAAGTTCTTCGGGTCGGTGCTCGGCTACATCTGGCAGGTGATGCGCCCGCTGCTGCTGTTCGGCGTGCTGTACGTGTTCTTCGTGCTGATCGCCAAAGTTGGGGGTGGAGGACAGCCCAGCGAACAGTTCTACGGCGTGCAGCTGCTCGGCTCGATCATTCTGTTCACGTTCTTCTCCGAAGCCACCGGCGGCGCGGTGCGCAGCGTCTTCGACCGCGAGAACCTCGTGCGCAAGATCCAGTTCCCGCGCATGGTAATACCGCTTGCGATCGTGCTGCTGTCCGTCTTCAACCTGCTGCTGAACCTGGTCGTGGTGTTCATCTTCGCGCTGATCTCCGGCGTGCGCCCGATGCTCAGCTGGGTGGAGCTGCCACTCATCCTCTCGCTGTTGGTCATCTTCACCACCGGTCTTGCGATGCTGCTCTCCGCGCTGTTTGTGCGCTTTCGCGACATCTCGCCGATCTGGGAAGTCGTCAGCCAGATCGTCTTCTACGGCTCACCGGTGATCATCCCGCTGACGAAGGTGCGCGAAGCGCTGCTCTACCCCAAACCACCCAAGCACGAGACGACCTTCGACCGGTTCCTGCATGACCACGGCCACCTCCTGTACCACATCTACATGCTCAACCCGCTGGTCACCGTCTTCCAGCAGTTCCGCCACGCGATGGTCACCCATGCCACGATCAGCGCCGGGCAGGCACTCGGGAGCTGGGCCGCGCTGCTCGAGCCGGTGGGAGTAGCCGTCGCGACCTTCGCGATTGGCTTCTGGGTGTTCAACCGCTCGGCGCCGTTCGTCGCCGAGAACCTCTAGGAGCGAAGCATCGCCCTCGCTACCTGTGCGGGCGTGCGCGGCGGCCTGGTCGGCGCCCTGCCCTCACGCCGATCCTCGCGCACGCAGGCTGCGGCCGCGAGCGTGCGCGGCAGGCGTCGCAAAGGACCGATCGGCTCGTGCGTACCGACATAGCGCACGGGCTTGGTAGCGACCATGTTCATCTGCACGCCTCCCTTGACATGGTTCAGCCAGGACAGGTAGGCGTGGCGCACCGCTTCGCTTGACTGAATCATCCTCGCGCCCTTGCGCACAACCCGTCCCACAAGCGGCGCTTTGGCACCTTTGGGCGAGAGCGTGCGGTCGCCGAAGAACGGGCGGTAGTGGGGCTCGGTGACTTCGGTCATGAAGCCCGCACGGATCGCCTCCCAGCGATAGCTCAGGGCCCAGTGCGCGTGCTCGTAGCCCTCGAACTGCTCGACGCCCTCGAGGTTCACGCCATCGGGGTCGCTCAGCGTCTTGAGCGTCTCGTTGACCATCAGCAGCCGACCACCAGGGCGCAACACGCGGAAGATCTCCTGAAAGGTTCGACGCAGGCCCTGTGGATCGTTGTGATGGAGCACCTCACAGCAGTACACGTAGTCGAGGCTGGCGGAGGCCAGTGGAATCGCCGCCATCGAGCCCAGCACCCGCTCGAAGAACGTCGAGCCTTCGTCGATGAAGTACTCGGCCGTGTAGAGACCCTGCAGCTCGGTCGTGGCGATATCGAGCGCGGTCACCCGCAGGCCGCGTTCGGCAAAGCGATTGGCCGCCCAGCACGTGTTCGACCCCACGTCCAGCAGGCTCTGCCCGCGCCTGAAGGGGATCGTCGTCATCAGCTGGTGCATCGAGCGCGACTGCGTGTACCAGTAGCCGTGCTCGATGTCGGGCAGGCGGCGCACCTTCTCCCGGTCCCAGCCCTCGGCGCGCATCTGCTCGGCAAAGCGCTCAAGCCCCGCTGCCTCCGCGACGATGTAGTCAGGCGGCTCGTACAGCAGCTCCATCACGCCTCTGTGCACGGGGAACTCGGCGCCACAGACGGTGCAGCGCAGTGTCCCCTCACGCACCTCGCGATCATCGCCTTCGCGAGCCAGAAGCTCGAGCGAGCAGTCGCTGAGACAGGCCGGGCAGCGCAACTCACGGGCAAACTCGAGCTTCACGGACATACCTTTCAGTCGGACTTGGCCCAGTCGGCCAAGCGACGCGACTGGGTGCACCTTTATAGCTCTGGTTCTCTCGGGTCTACACTCCGGTTGCCTGTGTAGGCACCTGAAAGTCGTCCCCCGACGGGGGCTCATCAAAGAGTCGCAGGTATGGCTCATAGCGAAAGAGTCTGGAGCGACGCTGTCCTGTGAGCTCGCGCAATAGGCCTAATTCCTCGAAGCGGGCCACAAGGCGGTTAGCGGTTGGAAACGAGACATCAAGGTCGCGGCCGACAGCGTTGACGTTGATGAGTGGCTGCTTGAAGAGCATCGACAATAGCCTTAGGCCGTTGGGGCCTGTATCGCCCATCACAAGAGAACGGCTTTGCTCTCGGAGCTCGAAGATGCGCTCGGCCGTGTCGGTCGCCTGCTCCGCCGTTTCGGCGACCCCACGCAGGAAGAACCGGAGCCATCCCTCCCAGTCGCCCCTTAGTCGCACCGCCATCAGGCGGTCGTAGTACTCCGCGCGGTGTAGCTTGAAATAGTAGCTGAGATACAGCAGCGGAGCCCTCAACGCTCCTTCATGCACTAGGAGGAAGGTGATTAGTAGTCGGCCGACACGGCCATTGCCGTCGAGGAAGGGATGAATTGTCTCAAACTGCGCGTGAGCGAGACCGGCTCTGATCAATAGCGCATTCTGTCGCTCGGAGTGCAGGTACTTCTCGAAGTCGCTCAAAGCCTCGGTCATCTCGGGGACGGGAGGTGGGACAAAGATGGCCTGTCTGAGCGAAGCGCCCTTTGGGCCGATCCAGTTTTGCGTGCGTCGGAACTCGCCCGGGGTGGCGTGCGAGCCTCGTCCGCCTCGCAGAAGTTCGGCGTGGATCTCCCGTATCAAGCGCAGCGAGAGCGGCAGCTCTTCCAGCCGCGACAGACCATGGTTCATGGCCGCGATGTAGTTCACGATGTCGCCTACATCACCGTGAAGCCCTCGCATGTCGGGCTCCAACTCCACTTCAAGCAGATCCTCCAGCGTGCTCTGTGTGCCCTCGATCTGAGAGCTCAGCACGGCCTCTCGCCTCACGTACATTCCCACGAAAAAGTCCGGGTCAGGGATGACCCTCACGACTCCGTCCAGGCGACCCAACGAGATGTCTGCCTGCGAGAGCAGGGTAAGCAATTCGCCGTCGAGCGCCACGGGCGGGTCCGGCGGCAATCGAGCTGGAATGAAGGCGCGATAGCCAGCCGGCTGGGCTACGAGCTGACCGGCACGCTGATCGTCTGAAAGCAAAGCGTGGACCTCGCGAACATCGAAAACTTAGGGCTTTAGAACGTCAAGGCAACGATCTTATTTACAAAATATAGCATCTATGTAAATAAGGCTCGCAAAAGCGTCAGCCATTTGCAGCTTCGTTATTTGAGCTGTTATCCCAGCCACGGTACTTACGCGAGCAGCAAACAGCTTGAATAGCGGCAGACCAGGCGCCTAGGATTGTCCGGGGACAACCTCGGTCGACGCCACCGTCTCCCGCGGGCGCGCAACCTCCTCCAAAAATGCCTCCAGCGCGTCGATGCGCCGCTCCCACGCGAACTCCGCGGCCGTCTCGATCCCCGCCTGCCCGACGTGCTCGCGCAGCTCGGCGTCGCCCAGCAGCCGTGCCAGCGCCGCGCTGACCTCCTCGCGGGTCGCCTCGGGCATCAGACAGTTCTCGCCGTCCGCACAGAAGTCGCGGTTGCCGTGGGCGTCGGTGCACACGACCGCGCCGCCGGTGGCCATCGACTCCAGCGCCGGCAGGCAGAAGCCCTCGTGCGTGGAGGTCTGGATGAAGACCGTTGCCTGGTTGAACAGCTCACCCACCTGCTCATCACTGGGAGACATCACATATCGCATGCCCTCGTCGGTGGCGAGCTCCGGCTCGATCCCGAACATGCACAACTCCGGGCGCGGCTCGGGCAATGTGCGCCATGCCTCGACCGTCAGCGGCAGGTTCTTCAAGGGGTTGGTGCGACCCAGGGCGAGCACCATGCCCTCACGACGCTGCACGTCCTCGCGCGGACGAAAGCACTCCAGGTCGATCCCAGGCGGGATCAGCTCGGCGTCCAGGCCCAGCTCGCGCAGACGCTCGCGGTTCCAGCCGGAGATCGTCATGTAGCGAAACTCGGGGCGGTAGGAGTCGATCACCGCGTGGCGCACCGACTCGTCGTCGGGGTAGTAGCTCGTCTCAATGTCCTGCACGAAATACGCGGGAATGCCCCGTAGCACGCTCGAATACCAGACGGGCATCGCCGTGTTCCACCAGGTCGCGACCTTGATCGCGTCCACCTGCGCCAGCTCCTGCACCAGTTCGTCGTAGAACTCGAAGCTGTGCACCGGCACGCGCAGATCGAACCAGTCGGGCTGCTCCCCGAGCGTGTACAGCGCGACCTCGTGCCCGCGCTCGGCCAGCCGGTTGAGGTGCTCGAAGATGTCGCGGTGACCGCCGCCCACGCCGGTGCCCTCGGTCACGTACACGACACGTAGCTTGCCGTTGACGGAGCGCACCTCGCGCGCGTCGAAGAACTCGCCCCAGCGCTCCCAGAATACGCGCTGCGACTCGCGCTCGCGCTCGCCCACCTCGGTGCCACGTGTCTGGGACTCGTAGTGGTAGAGCGAGGCCCCAGGGAAGTACATGACGCGCATCCCCGCCTCCCACGCGCGCAAACACCAGTCGACGTCCTCGTAGGCCATCGGGTAGCGCTCGTCCAGCAGCCCGATCCGCTCGATCGCCTCACGACGCACATACATGCACGCGCCCGTCACCGCGAGCACCGCTCCGGGGATCGCCGCCGGCCCCCAGTCGGCCGGCTTGAAGCGATAGCGATGATCGAACCACTCTGGCGCCCCCAGGTTGCGTGCCGTGCCGGCGAACTGAATGCGCCCGTCGGGATACAGCAGCCGGCCCCCCACGATCGCCACGTCGTCCTCCTGGCTGGCGGCGAACTGCAGGCATGCGAGCCAGCCCGGGCGCGCCTCCATGTCGGAGTTGAGCACGACCACGTCCAGGCGCTCGTCGGCGGCGCGCAGACCCCGATTCACGTTCGCGGCAAAGCCACTGTTGGACTGCCCCTCGACCACCTCGATACCCTCGATCGCGCGCAGCGCCGCCACGTGCTCGGGGCCACTGGCGTCGTCGGCCACGATGATGCGCGCCAACCCACTCGGTACCGTCCTGTGGATACTCGTCACAAGCGTCGCGACCTGCTCGGCGTCGCGAAAGCTCGGGATCACGATGCACACCGGCCGCCCGTGCTCGCGATACCACGCGAGCGCGCGCCTGTAGCTGTCCTCGCCGGTGCGCGAGCGCAGGTTCAGCCGATGGCGCAGCGGCGTGAGGCGCAATGGCAACGTCAGTAGGCGAAACAGGAGCGTGCGCCAGCCGAGGTAGCGATAGGTCAGGTAGATGCGCCTGCGCAAGCCGGCCAGAGGCCCTTTGAGTTGATCGTTCACGTGCGGTCGTCCTGTTGATCGAGATCCAGAGGCACAAAGCTCGCGCGGCGCTCAAGCGACAGCCGTCGCCGCGCCCACGCGGGCAGCAAATCGGCGTGCGAGCCGAGTTGTGCGCCGACAGTGCGCACCACATGGTGACCGCTCAACGCGGCGAGCGTCGCTCGCCGTCTTCCCTGGGGCACACCGCGGGCGATCAGCTCGCGGCGCGCGGTGCCCAGCTCGCCGCGCAGGTTGCCGGCAAGACGCGCCGGCGAGTGGGGCTCGCGCCACCCGTATACCTCACGCAGTCCGCGCCACTCGTCAAAAGAGCGGCGCAGCTGCTGGGAGGTCGTGTAGTCGTGGGAGTGCAGCACCGCCGCGCCCGGCACGAACGCCTTCGCGTAGCCCGCACGCAGCATGTCGATCGCAAGCACGCGGTCCTCGGCGTAGGGGACCGCGCGAAACGGCACTCGCTCCCATGCCGCGCGCGCCACGCACGCGTTGGCGTCGGTGAAGAACCCGCGCCTGCCCATCAACGCCACCGCGGGCAGCAGTCCCTTGGGGTCCTCCAAGCGCTCCACCCGAGGCGTGCCGTCCGGGGAGAGCGACTCAAACCAGCGCGTAAGCTCGAGCGTCACGGCAGTCGAGGCGTTCGCGCGCGGACGATAGGGGCCGTACACGACACCGACGTCGCCCCCCAGCTCAAAGCCGCCGAGCAGTCGCTCGAGCCAGCGCTCGTCCGCCGGCTCGGCGTCCTGGGTGAGCAGCGCCACGCGCTCGCCACGGGCTTCGCGCACGAGCAGATTGCGAGTGTCGCCGTGGTTGAACTCACCGGGGGATATCTCGAGCACGCGGGCGCCGTGCGAGCGCGCGAGCCCGAGCGAGCCATCGCGCGAGCCCGAGTCGCACACCAGCAGCTCGTGGGAGACGCTCTGCTTGGCGAGCGCTTGCAGCGTTCCGGCAAGCAGCGCTCCACCGTCGCGCACGGGGATCGCCACGGTGACGTCCGTGCTCACCGGATCGCCTCCTGCCTGCGTTGAGCGCCACCGCCGATCCTCACGGGCGCACCACCTCCACCCAGTCGGCTTCTGTGCCGCACAGCGTGCGCCAGCGCGACGGCGCCAGTGTGCGCATGCGCTCGGGCACCTGGCGCTGGAGGGCAACCGCGCCGATCGTGCCGATCCCCCATTCCCCCGGTCCGAAGTGCCGGTGACCGGCAGCCCTCACGACGCGCACCTCGTACTTGCCGGCTTTCAGGTGGACCGTTGCAGCTCGCAGCCATTGCCCGGGGGTGTTCTTGCCCGACACCGAGCCAACCATATGTCCGTCGACATACACCTGCAGCGGGCGCGGGAAGTCTCCCTGCACCCATACCGCATAGGCACCTTCGCGCTTGGCGCCGAGCACACCTTCGGCGTGGCCGGGCGTAACCGTTTCGACCGCACCGGCCTGGTTGGGATCGGCGGTCCACCCGCCGGAGCGCGTGAGATCGGAAGTGGGTTCGAACCAGCTCACTTCGGGAGCCACGGCCAGCACCAGCTCAGAGCCGCGCGGGGCTTTGGCAACGATCGGTGCGAGCGCACTGCACTGGATCGGCTCCGAGGGGCCGTAGGGCTGCTGCAGCGGCAGGTGTTCGAGCACTTGCGGCTTGGCCTCACGCCGCCAGCCGAGGTAGTAGGCGTTCTCGTACACCAGCCTGTAGTTGGCGGGCGGGCGGCTCGCCGCCGGCGAGCGACGCGTCACGACGATCGGGTAGCTCTCCACAAACGACAGCTGCTCCTGGTCGAGGTCGAAGGAGCGTCCGAAGAAGTAGGTCGGCAGGCGCAGCTGCACCTGCTGCGGCGTCAGCGCCTCGAATGGCGCGTAGATCCTGGCGGCACGCGCGAAATACTTGGCGTACTCCTCAAACTCGTTCCACAGCACGGGGCCCTGCCCGGCGAAGTGATCCCCGGTCTCGCGAATCGCTTCGATCTGGGCTGTGGGCGCCACCGTGTCGTGGCTGTAGGCCAGGATGTCCGAGGCGAGGATCGTGAGCCCCACCGCGGCGGCGGCTACCGCGCCGAGCACGCCCAGACGGCGTCCGCTTGCGCCCGGCAGGGCGCCTAGACTCAGCAGGCCCACCAAGCCCGCGAGCACCACCAGCGGGCTTGACATCGCCAGCAGCTTGCCCTGCGAGTAGGGACTGGCGCGGGGGAACACGATCAGCAGCACGAGCCCCACCATCCCGACTACGATCGGAATCCCGGGCTTGCGTCGCCACAGCGCCCAAATGACGGCTGGGATCGCCGCCAGCAAGATCACGGCACTCGCGATCGCGGTGAGCAGCCCGGCGTGGTGCGATGGGATCGCGAGGCGATATTCGCCGGACAGCCACACCCCGCTCAGCTGGCTGAGCGGCAGCACGCGCAGTAGCTGGCCGAACTGTCTAGCCCCCACGCCGGTCGAGCCCTGCCCGGTGCTCGCCACCTGAAAGAAGGTCTGAAACGAGATCAGCGAGGGGATCGCAAGCACGGCCGTAAGACACGCGCCCACGAGCAACGGACCTACCCAGCGCCGGTTTGGCGGCTTGCCGTAGACGAGCAGCACTCCCAACCCGAGCAAAAGCACGAGCCCGCCCATGTAGACCAGCGCCACCGCGTTGTAGGTGGCCATTGCCGCGGCCAGCACCACCGCCATCAACACAGCCCCGACGTAAGGACGCGCGAGCGAGACCGCCTCGCGTCCCAGCGCGACGCCCGCGCAGACGGTCGCGAGCAGGCCGATCTCCTTGATACCGCCCTGAAGCGCGTACTGGTAAGTGAGGTTCGCCGCGATCGCCGCGAACCCGACGAGCGCTGCGCGGCGAGCGCTCAGCAGCCCGCGGGGCACCGTCGCGAGCGCAACTGCGGCGAGGGCGGCAAGACTCGAGATAAAGCCCTGGTAGAGCACCGCCACTTCGGTGTGCGTAAGGCCGCTGAGCGTGCCGAGCAGCGACTGCGTGCCGAGCGGATAGCCGTTGTTCAGATAGGACAGGAGGACTTCGCGCTCGGTCGACTGGGGGATGCTCCCGAGCATCAGGCCATAGCCCTTGATGTGACTGGCGAGCAGCATCTCGAAGGCCGTGTCGTTCACGAAGTCATACCCCGACCACGTCCAATGCCCGTAGGCGATCACCGGCAGCATGTACAGCACGTAGGCCGCCAATCCGGCGGCTCCCGGCCAACCGGGGTTCAGGCGCGCACGCAGTCCATCCTTGGCGAGCACGAGCCCCGCGATAGTCACCGCAAGGAGCAGCACGATCGCAAGCGCGTCGCCCGCGCCGGCCGCATAGCCGGGAAAGATCAGCGCAAAGGCGACACACAGCCCGAGCGGCAACAACAACGCGTTGCTCAGGCGCACGCGCAGCGCGCGCTCCAGGGCAAGGCCGCAGCCCAGACACAGCACCCACATGACCACGGGCACCCCAACGACAGCCATCAGGTAGCGCACGTGCCGCTGACCTACCTAAGCGTTACGGCGCAACCCGAGAATGCTGAGCAAGAACGAGGAGAAGAAGATCTGGATTCCGACGATCAGCAGCGTCGCTGCCACCACCGCCATGTGTTCGTCGGCCAGCGAACCAAAGCCGTGGGAGATCCAGGTGCCGACGATGATCCCGCCAAGCACGACGCCGAGGAGCACGAACAGGCCCCCCAGCAGCAAGCCGTGCTCGAGGCGAAAGCGTGCGCGCATCCGATCGAACCAGGGGTCGCGCTCGCCCATGAAGTAGGTGCCGTAGGCGTGCGCACACAACCCAAGCGCGAGCACCTGCGTGCCTACCACCATCAAGAGCGCTCCGCCGATCAGCGCGTGAATACCCCAGGAACGCCCAAACAAATCCAAACCCCCACCCACGAGCGCCACGATCACCGTGCCGACACCTGCCAGCATCGTGCCCGGCACGATGAACAGGTGCGTGGGGCTGTGCACGAGCAGGAAGCGCAGGTGGCGCCAGCCGTCGCGGAAGCTCGACAGCTTCGACTCGCCGCCGCGGGGGTGATATTCGATCGGGAACTCCGCGATCCGCAGTTTCTCCTTGGAGGCCCTGATCACCATCTCCGAGGCAAACTCCATCCCGGTCGTGCGCAGATCGAGGCGCGACAGCACGTCGGTGCGAAGCGCGCGCATCCCGCAGTGGGCGTCCTTCACGCCGGTGCGGAAGAACAGGTTGAGCAGCCCCGTCAGGATCGGGTTACCGACGTAGCGGTGAAGCCACGGCATCGCGCCCGGCTGGATGTTGTCCATGCGATCGCCCATCACGAGCTCCGCACCGCCTTCCAGCTCGGCCACGAAGCGCGGGATCTCGTTGAAGTCGTAGGTGAGGTCGGCGTCGGCCATCACGATGTAGCGCCCCCGCGCCGCCGCGAAGCCGGCCAGGTAGGCGCTGCCATAACCGCGCCTCGGTTCGGATACCACGCGCGCCCCGGCCGCTGTCGCAAGCGCCGCCGAGTCGTCCTCGGAGGCGTTGTCGACCACCAGCACTTCGCCGTCGATGCCCGTGCGCTTCAGCACCTCCAGAGCGGTGCGCACGCACTCCTCGATGTTCTCGGCCTCGTTCAGGCAGGGGATCACGACCGACACGAGTGTCGATCCCGCCTGCTCGGCGCTCTCGGCGATTGTGGGCCTGCTCTTCTGTGCGGTGCTCATGGTCTTTGTCGGTCCCGTGCCCGCTCGCTGCAGGTTAGGCCCCGTCGAGACAAACCCCTAGCGAGCCCAAAAGTGGCGCGCCAACTCCTAAAACAGCGCGCTTTCCGGTCCCAGATGCTAGCGGACGGGGCGGAGGGCTCTGCGCGCCAAATTTTCGTCCCAACCGGTCCGTAGCTTTGATGCATGGCCAAGACCTACAACCAGAAGTCGATGCGCCGACTGCTCCGGGAGAACGATTGGAGGCAGACTCTCGGCGGAAAGCACGTCGTCAAGATGACAAAGACAGGGATGCGTCCAATCACGCTGCCGATGCATAAGGGCCACGACTACGGCCCAAAGCTCACGAAATCGATACTCCGCCAGGCTGGCCTATCATGACTCTCATCCGACAGGAAGATCACGTGGGAAAGTCAGATCAAATCGAGCTGAAGGCGCTCATCCACGAGGAGGATGGAATGTACTGGGCGGAGGTGCCCAGTCACCCTGGACTGTTCGCCTCCGGAGAGACGATCGACGAGCTTGTGGAAGCGCTCGGCGAGGCGTGGTTGCTCTACTCGCATGACGAGCAACCAAACGGGCGGCGGTCGCGGGTCGCGACGCAGTCCTTGAGCGTCCTCGTCCCCGC
Source organism: uncultured Solirubrobacterales bacterium (assembly GCA_963831725.1). Taxonomy (GTDB): domain Bacteria; phylum Actinomycetota; class Thermoleophilia; order Solirubrobacterales; family Solirubrobacteraceae; genus Palsa-744. The sequence continues at coordinate 261,929 of CAWHRF010000003.1, read as the reverse complement.
CTAAACGACGCTTGCTCAGCACCCTGGGCGATGCGCATCTGCCTGATCTACGACTGCCTCTACCCCTACACGGTTGGCGGCGCCGAGCGCTGGTATCGCAACCTCGCCGAGCGCCTGGCGGCCGAGGGGCACGAGGTCACCTATCTCACGCTACGCCAGTGGGATCGTGGCGAGCGTCTTGATCTCGACCCGCGCGTGCGCGTCGTCTGCGCCGGCCCGCGCATGGCGCTCTATACCGGAGGGCGGCGGCGCATCCTGCCGCCGCTCGTGTTCGGCGCCGGCGTGCTGTGGCACCTGCTGGGCCACGGACGCCGCTACGACGTCGTGCACACCTGCGCCTTCCCCTACTTCTCGCTGCTCGCCGCGGGGCTCGCGAGACCGTCTGGGCGCTACGCGCTGGTGGTCGACTGGTTTGAGGTGTGGAGTCGCGAGTACTGGCGCGGCTACCTCGGCGGCCTCGGCGGGCGCATCGGCGAGCTCGTGCAGCGTCTGTGCGCGCGCGTCCCCCAGCGCGCATTCTGCTTCTCCCAATTGCACGCCGCGCGTCTGCGCGAGCAGGGCCTGCGCGGCCCGATCACGGTGCTGCGCGGACTCTACGCCGGCTCCAGGGAGCCCGCCGTGGCGCGCGCAGCCGACCCGCTGGTGCTGTTCGCCGGGCGTCTGATCCCCGAGAAGCGCGTCACCGTCGGCGTGGCCGCCGTCGCGCGCGCCGCCCGGCGGGTCGAGGGACTGCGCGGCGTCTTCTACGGCGACGGCCCCGAGCGCGAGGCGCTTGCCGGCGCGATCGCCGAGCACGGCGCCGGCTCGTTCATCTGTGCGCCGGGCTTTGCCGAGGGCGAGGTCGTGGAGGCCGACATGCGCCGTGCCCTGTGCGTGCTGTTGCCCTCCGAGCGCGAGGGCTACGGCATGGTCGTCGTGGAGGCCTCGGCCCACGCCACCCCGGCGGTCGTGGTGGCGGCGCCCGACAACGCCGCCGTGGAGCTGGTCGAGGACGGCGTCAACGGCGTGATCGCCGCCAGCGCCGATCCCGAGGCGATCGCCGAGGCGATCGTGCGCGTCCACGAGGCCGGGATGGGCATGCGCCAGAGCACGGCTCGGTGGTTTGCGGAGAATGCGGAGGAGCTGTCGCTTGAGGCATCGCTGCGCACGGTAGTCGAGCGGTATGCGCCTTAAACGACGCTACTTCGACGGTCCTGAGCGGAGCGAACCCCCGACCGCGACGTGGTTGAGTCGGCCGAGCACATCGGTTGTGGGAGCCACCTTGGCGTTCTCGTAGTCAGACAGCCGCGACGCGGAGGTGCCCGCCGCCCGAGCGAACTGGCGCAGCGTCATCCCGCTCCGGGCGCGCCAGGAGCGAATCTGGGCGGCATACTCGGCTCGCCCTCGCCGGGTGATCTCCTCGCGCGCGTGGCGGATCACGTTGCTCATGAGCGCGTCAACGCCGTAGTGCTCGCCCCAACCGACGACAGTCTCTGTGGCGCGCGCGGCAGGTCCCCAGGGGTTGCCTCGGATCGTCTCGGCGAGCCTGCGCCAGTCCGACAGCGAGCCACGGTCGATGACCGTCTCGATCGCCTCGGCCGGCCACTCGTCCATCGGAAGGGCAGTGTCGAGGTCGAGATTGCGAAATTGCAGTGTCATCGCGCCATCCTCTCGGCAAGATCGGCAAGTACCGCCTTGACCGCAGCCCAGTCGTGCCAACGGGGGTCAAGCGCCTTGTAGCTTGAGAGCTGGGTGGTGACCTCGGCGTCTCGTGGACGAGGGTCTGCCAACTGCCGGACGAGTTGGGTGGCAACCGCCTCTGGTTGGCGATTGATGTCGGCGTAGTAGTCGTCAATGCCCTGCAGCACGACCGCAGCTTCGTCGAGCCCGATCCAGTCCGCGAGGGCAGCGATGTCGAGGTAGTCGCGGGTTTGGTTGCGAGTGAGAGCAAGCCACGCCTTGATCCGCAGTATCTCCGCCGCGGTCGGCACGACGAGACGCTTGCCGCGCACCTCGATGTCGGTGCTCTCCAGCGGCCGGCTGCGAAGCAGCTGACGCACACCGGTCTCGATGCCGCCAAGTTCTCCAAGAATGATCTTCCCGGGTTGCGCCCGCGCCATCGACCAGTCTCCCAGCGCCTCCAGGTTCTCGAGGATCGCATCAAAGCGCTCGGCGAGGTCCGCGACGACGTGGTCGTGGTCGAACGACTCTCGGTGATGGGCGTAGAGCGCTGCCGCCGATCCCCCGACGAGCACGGCGCCAGGGACCAACTCCTGCAGTTGCGCCGCCCTCTCCAGTACTTCTTCCAGCGAAGGCCTCATCATCGGATGTTATCAGATCCGATAACATCTCCTTGCGGGTCGGAGCTCTGCCGCGGTCGGCGGAAACCGTAGAAGCCCCACTGCTCGCTCAAGCGCCCAGGGTAATCCGCCGCAACGCGGCCAAACAACCACTCAGCTTGTCGACGCCCGCCGATAGCTCTCGAGCGTCAGCCGCGCCGTGCGCTGCCAGGTGAACTCGCGTGCTCGCTCCAGTCCTCGCACGCGCAGACGCTCGGCCTCGGCCGGGTCTGAGAGCAGGCGCTCGAGCGCCGCGGCGATCGCGGACTCGTCGTGCGGGTCGAACAGCAGCGCGGCGTCGCCCGCGACCTCTGGCAGCGAGGAGGCGCTCGAGCACGCCACCGGCACCCCGCGCGCCATCGCCTCCAGCACCGGCAACCCGAAGCCCTCGTACAGCGAGGGGTAGACGAACACTTGCGCGAGCTGCCACAGCCCCTCGAACTCCTCTCCCGAGAGCCACCCGAGAAAGCGCACGTCCTCCTGCACGCCGGCGATGTGCGCCCGCTCGCGCAACTCGGCCTCGTGCGCGGTGGGATAGCCGGGAAGCACCAGCAGTGGCCGGCGCTCGGCGGGGATGCGCGCGAGCGCACCGATCAACGCGAGCAGGTTCTTGTGGGGACGCTTGGCCGAGAGGCTCAGTGCGATGCGATGCTCGCCGAGGTCGAACCGCTCGCGCAGCTCGCGCTCGGGCAGTGGCTCGCAGCGCCGCGTCGTGCCGATACCCAGGGGCACAACGTCGATGCGCTCGGCGGAGGCGCCGAGCAGCTCGACCAGGTCGCGCTGCGTGCTGTGCGAGTCGACAACCACGCGATCCGAGCGGCGCACCGCCAGTGGCACCAGCACGCGCATACCCAGATCGCGGATGCCCGCGTGCGCCTCGGGGAAGCGCGCGTAGATCAGATCGTGCACAGTCGCCACACGGCGAAAGCGACCCCACGCGGGGGCGGTGCTGGCAAGGCTGTGCACCAGATCCACGCGCTCGCGAGCGGCCAGGCGCGGCAACAGCAGCTGCTCGCCCGCGACCCACTGCACGCGATTGCGAGCGTTCACGGGCACGGTCACCATCGGCAGCAGCTCGCCCCACGGTCCGTCTTTCACCGCGGCGGCCTCGCGGTTGACAAACGCGGTGAAGCGCACCTCCGGCGCCGCCTCCACGAGTGCGGGGATCAGCTCGCGCGCGGCGACCTCCATACCGCCGGTCTCGCCGGGGACCAGGAAGATCAGGTTGAGACCGACGTGCATCGTCGGCGCAGGCTAGCGGAGGATGCCCCGGCCGGCCGCAACCCTGCCATCGGCCATAAAGTCAGTCATCTAGGCGCATCATCATGAGCCGACCACAGCTTCCTTGATACCTGCTCGGGTGCTAACGCAGCCGCGTGACCCGGCCCAAGTGGGACAGCACGGGCACTTTGTCACCGAGCGAGCGGGCCTCGACGAATCCAGTGTGGGCGCTGAGGATCAGGCACAGGACCTTGCCCGGCCGTATACGGCTACCGCGCGGGTGAGGGCCGTTGATTTGGAAGTAACCACGCATCACAACGAGATCGACCAATTCGGGGCTCCTCATAACCGATCCACTTATGCCTTGGGGGTCCATCACCTTGCTGGCGGCCCCCAGCGAGCCTGTTGCCATTTCGATGCGCTTTGGGTGCGGATCTTGCGAATTAGCGGCTTCCCTGAGCGCGATGTGAAGCACCTGCTGGCGCATCAGCACATGACCCGATTTCTGCGAAGCCGGATCGGCAGCGGCCATCTGCACGATCAGCGCAACCGCGACGATGGCGATCGCGCAGATCGCGGTGGCCCTTATCAAGAGGATAGTTCTCATCCAACAAACGGTACACGGAGTCGCTGTCGAGCGCTCTTCAGCAGAGCACCCGCTCGTAGACCTCATGAGTGGCCCGTGCCGCAGCCGACCACGTAAAGCGCGCGGCATGAATGGGCCCTCGAGCGCGAGTGCCCCGGTCAGCCAACGCCTCCCGGATAGCGCGTGCCGCATCGACGTGATCGTGTGGGTCGAAGTAGTGGGGCAGCTCGCCGCCGACCTCGCGCAGCGCTGGGAGATCGGAGGCGGCCACTGGCACACCGTGCGCCAGCGCCTCCAGCACCGGAATGCCAAAGCCCTCGCCCAAGCTCGGAAATGCGGCACAGTCGGCCAGCGCCCACAATCCCTCCAGGTCCTCGTCGGATACGTAGCCGACGAAGCGCACCCGCTGTTGCAGACCCAGCGATCGCGCGAGAGCGCGCAGCTCGAGCTCGTAGGACTCAGCATGACCGGCGAGCACGATCGCGATGTCCGTGTCCAATGCCTGGGCGGCACGGATCAACAACTCCTGGTTCTTGTGGGGGCGCTTGGCGGCCACACACAGCACCACGCGGGCATCGTGCAGCTCGTAACGTCGGCGGACCTCCAGCTCAGACGTCGGCTGCGCCGCGCGCGTGGGCTCGTGGCCGTGGTGCACGACGGTGAAGCGAGCGGGATCGACGTCCAGCACCGCACAGATCTGCTCGCGAGCGGCGGCTGTCACGGCGATCAGAGCGTCGGCGCGCCGAGCCGCGATCTTGACGAGCGCGCTCATTGCCAGTGTGGTCACGCGCCCGAAGGTGGGTGTGACCATGAACGTCACGTCGTGCAACGTCGCGACGGCCGGCGCACCCGGGTAGACCGGGGCCAGGTTGGCAAGACTGTGGACTACCTCCGCACCGCTTGCTCGCACGAGACGCGGAAGCAGCACCTGTTCGGACCATTGCCTGCGCACGCGTTGACCGTCCTCGCAGGGGAGAGCGCGGATCTCCGCCCAAGCCTGCCAGCCGTCGTCGCGCAGAGCCTGCGCCCCCGAGCGCGTCGTGACGATCGCGATGCGCAGGTTGGGGAACTCGGCCGCGAGTGCCGGCGCAAGGCCGCGCAGATAGGTCTCGGTGCCTCCGGACTCGCCGGGGGCGAAATAGAGCGCGTTGAGCAGCACGCTGCTGGGAGCTGCCATCGTGTGCCCTACTCGCCCAGTCGTTCGAGCGTTGCGAGCACAATCCGGGCCGTGTTGGTCCAGTCAAACAGAGCGGCCCGGACAATGCCCATGGCGGAGCATCGCTCACGCAAATCGGGGTCTCCGAGCAACTCGGCAAGAGCCCGGCGGATGTCGAGGACGTCATATGGATCGGCGTAGCGTGCCGCCTCGCCGCCGACCTCGGGCATGCTCGAGACCGACGAGGTGAGCACCGGCGTGCCCGACCGCATCGCCTCGAGCACCGGTATGCCAAAGCCCTCGTACAACGACACATAACAGAACACTCCCGCCTGACGGTATAGGCAAGCCAGATCCTCCTCCGACACGTAGCCGAGAGTTCGCACGAGGTCACCGTGTTCGGAGACCGACGCGAACGTGGCGTCGGTCTCCCACCCGCTTGCGCCCGCCAGGACAAGCGACCACCGATCGCGCACGACCTCGTCGAGACCGGCAAATGCCTCGATCAAACGCGGCAGGTTCTTGCGTGGCTCGAGTGTCCCGGTCACAAGCACGTATGGCCTTTGCAGCCGATGGCGCTCGAGCACTGCCGCATCCTCGACTCCCGGCTCGGGAGTGAAGTGCGAGTCGGCGGCCGGCTGAGCGATCGTCGTCTTCGATCGCGCTCGCGGAAAGCGCGTCTCGAGCTCGCTCCGCGTTGCCTCGGAGATCGCTATCAGCCGCTTGCAGCGACGCAGGGCAATCGGCAGCGTGACTCGCTCCAGGAGGCTTCCACGCGGTGTCCGCAGGCTGGTGTCGAACGGTGCGAAGTCCCACACGATCGCGGCGCCCGGAATACGCCAAGGTAGCGTCATCGCGTAGCTCGTGCAGGCGAGTGCGACATCCTCGTGCCTCGACATCTGCCTGCCGGCCATCAGCGGCCAGCTGAGCCCAGGGGCGCTCGGCGTCCTCCATTTGAAACGCACGTCGAGCGAATCGTCTTCCCAGCGTTCGCGTCCGTAGAGGACATACTCGTGATCGGCGTCTATACGCGAGAGCCCACGCAGCAGCTCTCGCACATAGCGCCCGCGCCCGGCCGGCACCTCGGCGGCCGCGCGCGCGTCGATCGCAATCCTCATCGAAGGCGTAGCTCGGCACAGATGCTCGCCGCGGCGGCAACCGCCCCCCGCCCGTAGGTGCGCTGCCCCACCGAGTCCTCCTCGACCGGCCCCCAGCCGCTTCCCGGCTCGTGCGCGAAGACATCGAGACGCTCGACCCGCAGGCCCGCTTCCTCTGCTCGTCGACGAAACGTGGCGGGCGTGTATTGACGCTGCCAGCCCATGTTCGCGTCGCACCCCGCCGGCACCGTCACGAGCACCCGACGCGCGACCCGCCCCAGCTCGCGTAGCGCCTGAACGTCCCCGCCGCCGCCGCTCTCGATTCCATAGTGGTCGTTGTCCAAGCCGATGTGCTCGAGCGTCGAGATGCACGTCGCCACGTCAAAGCTTTCTGGGGGAAACGGAAGCTCGCGCACGTCGGCCACGTGACTCTTGACTCCAGGCAGGTCGGCCGGCGCGAGATCGACCACCTCTACGGTGTGCTTGAGGCGAACCAGCAGCCACTTGTAGGCATCGGGAGCAAAGGCCGTGCCAATGTCCAGCACCCGCAGGGAATCGCCGTTTGGAGAGATGTTGCGGATCACCCATGGAATCTCGATTACGCGCTCGCTGAGCCCAGCTCCGGTATCGGCAAGAGGCTCGGAGGTGTCGGTCAACCGATCGATCGTCGCCTCCTCGACGAAGGTACGGCGTGTGGGCTCATGCCCCGCGAGGATCTTGGGTAGATAGACGAGCTGGGCGAATCGCTTCGACCATGGCTGGGGTAGGCGCAGGCGAATCCGTCGAAACGTCTGTGTGGCGAGGCTCCTCGACAAGCTTCGGATGCTATTGGACGCCACCAACGCGCAGGCCAGCGCCCGGCACGGCGGCTATGTTGCCGCTGTGAATGCAAACCCGAAGCGCGGCACGGCCGGGCGGCCTCGTGTCGTGATCGTGCGCGGCCACCAGGCAAACCCCTGGGAGCTGCGAGCCTGGGAGCATCCTGCGATCGCCGAGCGTTTCGACGTGAGCTTCCTGCGCTCGCGCCGAGGCTGGTTTGACACCGACTCGCTTTCTCTTGAAAGCGAGAGCACTTGGACGATGCGCGACCTACTGCCATCCGGGCGCATCGGCGATCAGCTCGTGCGCGTGCCCGGCGACCGCTATCTCGGCTTGCGCGCCAGGCTACTGGATGCGGACATCGTGCACACCCAGGAGCTGGGCTACTGGTACAGCATGCAGACGGCAAAGCTCAAGCCAAACCTGGGCTTTCAGATGGTCACAACCGTGTGGGAGACGATTCCGTTCCTGGACGCCTATCGCAACGTGCGCACGCGGGCCTACCGCTCGCAGGTGCTCGCCCAGACCGACCTGTTCCTGGCCGCCACCGAGCGTGCGCGCCTGTCCCTGTTGCTGGAGGGTGCGCCGGCAGAGAAGATTCGCGTGTGCGCGCCGGGAATCGACACTCAGCGCTTTGAGGCGCACTCGACCCCGCCAGGCGTCGAGGAGCCGACGATCCTCTCGCCGGGGCGCTTGGTGTGGGAGAAGGGCCATCAGGACGTGCTGCGCGCCGTGGCGGTCCTCCGTCGTGGGCTCCTGCCGGATGCAGGCCCACATGCGGGGGTGCGACTGTGCATCGTGGGCAGCGGTCCCGAGGAGCACCGTCTACGCGACTACGCTCGCGAGCTCGGGATCGCCGATGCCGTTGAGTTTCGCGGCTTCATTCCCTACGACGAGATGCCCGGCGTATATGCAAATGCCGTGTGTGTGGTGCTGGCGAGCCTTCCCATCTGGTCGTGGGAGGAGCAGTTCGGGATGGTGCTCGCGGAGGCGATGGCCGCCGGCACCCCGATCCTCGCAAGCACATCCGGCGCTATCCCCGAGGTTGTGGCGGGCAACGCCGCGCTGTTCAGCCCCGGCGATTGGGTGGGGCTCGCGGGCCGGCTTGCGGCTGCGCTGGAGCGCCGGCCGCGCGAATCCGCCGCGGCCGAGCCCGCTCATGGGCACTCGAGCGCGAGCGCTCCCGTTCAGGGGCGCTCGAGCGCGGCGGCGCTCGCGAGCGACTACTCGACCGCGGCGGCAGCGAAGCGTCTCCTTGCGGTCTACGAGAACCTGTTGGCCGATCGCTCCGCCGGTTAGCCGGCTGCGTTCTCCAGCAGTCGCGTGTAGATCGCGAGATGACGGTCGGTCACCGCTTGTGGCGTGAGATTCGCAAGCCAGTAGGCGCGGCCGCGCTCGCCCATCGCGCGCGCGCGGTCGGGCTCGTGTAGAAGGGAGGAGATCTCTCGCGCGAATGCGCGTGCCTCACGCTCGGCGACAACGCCCCCGCCGGACGCGCTCGTCAACTCGGCGAGCACCGGTATGTCGCTGAGCACCGTCGGTGTCCCGTGGCTCCAGGCCTCGGCGACGACAAGGCCGAACGACTCGCTAGAGGAGGGCAGACAGAGCAGGCTTGCGCATGAGAGCCAAACCGCGCGCTCACTGTCGGAGACTGCTCCCACGTCGAGTATCCGCTTGTCAGCGACACCCAAGGGGCCACCCGGCCCGACGAACGCGAAGTGAGCATCCGGGTGTCGCTGCCAGACCAGTTGCGCGGCCTCCAGGAGAATCTCAACGCCCTTCGTCGGACGGCGTGCACCGAGGAACAGCACGAGCGGCGCGCCATCCAGCTCCCCGATGAGCGCGGGCTTGGCATCCGCGGGAGCCAGCCACGGAACGGGCAGGCCGACGACCCGCAGGCGCTCCTCCTGCACGCCGGCGCCGCGATACACGCCAGCATCGGCCGCGGTGGTGGCGATCACAGCATCGGCGTGGCGATAGGCCCTGATCGAGCCGGCGTCAAAGCCCCAATCTCCGGGGTGCGCAAAGGGGCTGATCGCCACCGGCTTGCCGAGGCGATGCGCGGTTTCCACAGCGGCCACCGCCATGACCTCGCCCCCCAAGACGTGCACCACGTCGGCATCGGCGAGCAAAGGCGCCAGCATGCCGCGGACGACGGCCGTGTAGTAGCCGGAGGTGTGCTTGCGCAGCCACCGTCCGGAGACGCGCCCGCCAAGCGGGATCAGCTCGAGCGCGAATGGCGACAGCAGCGATCTGCGCAGCCGAGACGGACGGAACTGGACCACCCGCACCCCTTCGTGGACAAATGGCGCGAACGGCTTGTTCTCGCGGACGATGTGGGTCATCCGGCCGAAGCGCCCTTCGTCCACGCACTGCGCCACGACTGTGACCGTGTGGCCCTGCTCGCACAGCGTCTCGCCGAGGCTCATGGCGACGCGTTCGACCCCGCCGATGGCGGGCCAGTAGCGTCTCGTTACGAAAACGACGTGCACGGCTCAGCTGCGCTCGGGCTGTGGACGGCGCAGAACTGCCTGCATCAACTCCTCCGGTATCGCGCGGAGGGCAATCAGGACTCCGAAGTAGATGGCCGACGCGATCAGCGACCGCGGCAAGCTCGTCAGGTTGGGGACGAGCAGCACCGAGCTGGCCACCAGCGCCGCGATCAGCACGCGTAGCGGTACGCGCAGCGAGAAACCGAGATCGGGCCGGGCAATTCTCAATGCCACAAACGAGCTTGTGACCATCGCGATCTCGGCGCCCGAGAACGCCAATGCGGCGCCGCGCGCTTGGAGTAGAGGCACGAGCACAAGCGTCAAAACGACACTCATGGCCAGCGAGCCGACGCTGACCAGCAGCAGCGCGCGATGGCGATGGAGCGACAGCAGACCGTACTGGCAGGAGCTGGCCACAAACGAGGTGATCAGAGCGAGCGATTGGATCTCGAGCACGTCGACCGCGACCGGGGACTTTTCTTTTGCGAGCACCTGGATGACGAAGCCGGCGCCGAGCGCGAGCGCGAGCCCCAGCCACACCCCGATGATCGAAGTGACCTCGAAGAGGCGCTGCAGGACATAGCCCAGACGTTCGTGATCGTCGCGCGCGGCGCGCGCGAGCACCGGGAGCGTCGACCCGACCGTGAGCGCCGGGACCGCGATCAGCACGGAGATGACGACGTAGGAAGTGGCGTAGTAGCCGGTTTGCTTGGGGCTCGCAAGCAGCGACATCAGCACGACCGTGATGCGCAGGTAGAGCGTGCCGATCACCACCGCCGCGGCAAACGGCAGCACCGCGCTGATCAATACGCTCCACTCCGCGCGCTCGAATGCTGGCTTCATGGGCATCGTTCCGTAGACGAGCACGACGGTCGCGATCAGCACGACCACCGCGACCGGGACCGAGACGGCCAGGAATGCGAGCAGCTTGGCGCCGACGAGCACGAGCGCCACGATCGCGGCGACGCTGAGAACCTGGCGCAGGAGTTCGAGCGCTGTGACCCAACCTAGGCGCAACTGCGCGGACAGCGGGATCGCGAAGGTTCCTTGCACAACGGTCAGCACCATGCCGATACCGGCCAGAAACGTGCCGAGCAGGACCGCGTGACCGTATCCGGCGATCGCCGCGAAGGCAGTGGCAAGCGCCACGCCGACGCCCGTCAGGCCAAAGCGAACGCCAAGCAGGTTGCGCATCAGCCGCTCGCGCTCCGGGCCCGTGCGGGTGGCGAACTCGCGCACTCCGATCTGACCCAGCCCGACATCGGTGACCCCCTGCACGATCGTGACGAGCGAGATGACCGTGACGTAGCGCCCGTATTCGCTGAACCCGAGGTGGCGGATCAACAGCGGCACCGATACGAGGCTGAGCAGCACCCCCAGGCAGTAGCCGACCACGCGCACCAGGCTGCCGCGAATGGCCGCGGGTCCGGCGCCCGGCGTGTCGAGCAGATCGGGCTCTGAGATCGGTGAAGCGGTCAGCTGCTGGTCGGTGGGCATATCATGCGCGCATGGATTTTCTCGCCGGCAAGCGCGTGCTCGTAACCGGTGGCTCGGGTTTCCTCGGTAAGCAAGTGCTCGACAAGCTCTCCTCCCGCGGAGTGGCGGAGATCGTGGCGCCTCGCTCAGCGCAGTATGACCTGCGCGACGGGAACGCGATCCGGACGGTGCTTGCCGATGCGCGTCCGGATGTGGTCGTTCATCTGGCCGCGGTCGTGGGAGGCATCGGGGCCAACATGGCCACGCCCGGCCAGTTTTTCTACGACAACGCGATCATGGGGATCCAGCTGATCGAGGAGAGCCGGCTCGCCGGCGTCGAGCGGTTTGTGTGCGTGGGGACGGTGTGCGCCTACCCCAAGCACGCTCCGGCTCCGTTCAAAGAGGAGGACCTGTGGAACGGGTACCCGGAGGAGACCAACGCACCGTATGGCCTTGCAAAGAAGATGCTGCTGGTGCAACTGCAGGCCTATCGCCAGCAGTATGGCTTCGACGGCGTCTACCTGCTGCCCGTCAACCTCTACGGCCCGCACGACAACTTCGACGAGCGGACCTCGCATGTGATCCCGGCGCTCATCAAGAAGTGCTGCGAGGCGCTCGAGAGCGGTGCGGACTCGATCGTTTGCTGGGGCACCGGACGCGCGTCTCGCGAGTTCCTGTACGTCGATGACGCGGCCGAGGGCATCGCGGCTGCGGCAGATCGCTACACGAGCGGCGAGCCGGTGAATCTGGGCTCCGGCCAGGAGATCTCAATCGCCGAGCTGACGGCGCTGATCGCCGAGTTGGTGGGCTTCCGCGGCGAGATCGTGTGGGACGAGAGCAAGCCCGACGGTCAGCCGCGGCGCTGGCTGGACACCTCGCGTGCCGAGCAGATGTTTGGTTTCCGGGCAGCCACCGATCTACGCGAGGGGCTGCGCCATACGATCGATTGGTACCGGTCGAGTCGAGAAGCCGCTGTTCAAACCCCGCTCTGACCCACGGCGATAGCGTTGGCGAACGGGAATGGGCTTCCATAGTCAGCGCCCCGCACTTCCTCGGCCTGAGCCTCGACCCAGCGGTTGCCTGCGCTCAGGCGACGTAGGAAGCGCAGTCGCTCGAACATCGGTGGGCCGTCGAGCAGACGCCGATCCAGTTCCGGATGATGACCGAGGGGCATCGTCACGAACAGCTCTCCCTTTGGTGCAAGCCAGCTGTGCAGCTTCTCGATCGCGCGCGAAGCCTTGGCGGGGTCTTGCGGCTCCTCGTCCCAGCCGACATGCTCGAGCGTCGAGATCGAGACGATCAGCTCATACGGCTGCTCGGGACGATGGTCGATCACGTCGATGTTGCGCACCCCGGGAGCAAGCTCGTACTTGTCGATGATCTCGCGTTCAGGGCATAGCTGTGAGTCCCCCAAATAGTTGTGGAGCACGTTGCCGACCTCAAGCAGCCTGGCACCGCGGTGGCGCTCGATCGCACGCGTCGCAAGCGGGAGCTCGACCGTCCGCTCGTTGCGCCAGGTCGCGTTGTAGTGGTGGAGCAGATAGCCGTAGCTTTCCCCGTCGAAGAGGAACGGCTCGCGGCGCACAGCGCTCAGCAAGCGCGCTGTGGTGCGCGTGCGCAACTCCGCAGGGGCAATTCGCAACGCTACAAGGAGAGGGAGTTTGGCCATCGCGCCCAGTCTAAGTGCCGGCGCTTGACTGCTCGCCGTGCGAGGCCGCGCGGCGAGCCAGCTTGATCAGCCACCGCAACGGCGCGGCGGCGGGACGCAGTGCCACAACTTCTTCTGCCCTGGCACGCAGGTGCTTGGGCGAGCGCGCCCGGCGCAGACCGTTTGGCGTGAGCAAGTGTGTGGCGTTTGACGGGGAATGCACGTATCGGTCGAGCCGGCCCGCCAGCTGGCGATTGCGATCGGCCTCCGGGCCCTCCCACTCCGATCCCTTGCGCTGAGATACATGACGGTAGTCGTGGTTCTGGTGGATCGCTGTGACGCTCGGAGTTATGTCGATCAAGGGTAGTCTCAGTTCGCGCGCTCGAGCCATCATCCAGTTGTCCCATCCGGGCCTTCCGACGGCAAACGACGGGAGTCCGAAGTCGACGTGGCGAGGATAGGCGAAATAGTCGCTGCCGCTGCCGAGGTCGAGTTCTCCGTGCTCGCGCGCCCAACCGCCCAACGATCGGCCGTCGGCGTCAAAGTCGAGCCGAGTCTCGATGTCGCAGTTCCATCGCTGGCCGACCGCGAGATGGGGCTTGCGAGGCAGCCGGCGCAAGGCGGCCACGAAGTCCTCGAGCAGGATGATGTCGGCATTGACGTAGCAAAGGATCTCCCCCGAGCCGTGCGTGGCGGCTTCGCGAAACGCCCAGTCGAGCAAGGGCGTTCCGTAATCGTTGGTTGCCGCGTCGCCGAGATGCGTGGCGCCGTACTCCTGCGCTGCCTCGGCGACACCCGGATCGTCGCCCATCGCCAGCACCTCGACTTCGGGTCCGAGATGCTGCCAGCTGGCTAGCGCGTTGCGTTGGATCGTCGATATGTGGGGGTCGACGAACCCCTTTGGGAACGTGAAGATCGTAAGGTAGGTCATCGTTGAGAAGGCGGAAGAATACGCGGGATGCTTGGAATATGTGTATCCGTACGCTCAGAGCCGGCTCGTCGGGATGCCCTTGACGGCGACGTTGGGTGCGGCGATCTGCGCGAGCGTGACCTCACGCAGATCCCGCCCGTCAACCCAAGCCCGATACCACTCAACCGTCAGCCCAAGCGCCGCCTCCAGCCCAAGCAAAGGCACCCACCCAAGCCGCTCGCGTGCAAGCGAGGAGTCGAGCCTCAGATAGTACGTCTCTTGCGGATGCTCGCCCTCGTCCCGCTCCCAGCGCAGCTCGCCAGGCCATAGCTCGGCAAAGCGTCCAACCACCCACTCCACTGTGCGAGCGTCGCGGGCGTCAGGCCCGAAGTTCCAAGCGCGCGCGTGCTCGGGCGACTCGCACAGCGCCTGCGCCAGCAGCAGATACCCGCCCAGCGGACACAGCACGTGCTGCCAGGGACGCACGGCCCCGGGATTGCGCAAGCGCAGCGTCTCTCCCGCGAGCGCGGCCCGCACGATGTCGGGCACGAGCCGGTCCTCGCCCCAGTCGCCGCCGCCGATCACATTGCCGGCACGCGCGGAGGCGACACGGGGCCCATCGGGATCGGAGAAGAACGAGCGCCGGTAGGCGCTCGTGACCAGCTCGGCGGCGGCCTTGGAGCTGGAGTACGGATCGTGGCCGCCAAGCGGATCGCCCTCGCGGTGGCCGCGCTGCGACTCGCTGGGCTCGTAGCACTTGTCGGAGGTGACGATCACGACCGCGCGGACGCCCTCACAAGCGCGCACGGCGTCGAGCAGGTTGACGGTGCCGAGCACATTCGTGTCATACGTCTCGCGCGGCGCGGCAAACGAACGGCGCACGAGCGGCTGGGCGGCCATGTGGATCACGATCTCAGGGCGCGCGGCGAGCACGGCCGCGGCGAGCGCGGAGGAGTCGCGGATGTCGCAGGCGACGCTACCGGCCATCCGCTCCCCCACACGCGCGAGCGCATACAGCGAGGGCTCGGTGGGCGGCTCGCCCAGCGAGAGTCCGACGACGCGCGCGCCGAGCGATTGCAGCCACAGCGACAGCCAGGCGCCCTTGAATCCGGTGTGACCGGTGAGCAGCACCGAGCGTCCGCGCCAGAACGCAGGGTCAACCTTCGGGGGGATCAAGCGATCGCGAGGACCGCCACCGAGCGCGCTGGACTCCACGGTCGCGCACATTACCGCCCACCTGCGGGCGCCTACTCCTCCACCAGCCGCCGGTGCACCGCCCAGCGACTGAGCTCGTGGCGACTGGATAGCTGGAGCTTGCGCAGCACGGCGGAGACGTGCGCCTCGACGGTCTTGGCGGAGATGCCGAGCTGGGCGGCGATCTCCTTGTACATGTAGCCACGGGCGATGTGCTGGAGCACCTCGCGCTCGCGCGGGGTGAGCAGGTCCAGCTCGGGGTCCACCTGCGCGGGCGGGATCTCACCGGCGAACGCGTCGAGCACGAAGCCGGCGAGGCGGGGAGAGAAGACGGCGTCGCCGTCGTGCACGCGGCAGACAGCATCGGCGAGCTCGGGGCCGGAGATCGTCTTGGTGACGTACCCGCGGGCGCCCGCGCGTATGAGCGCGATCACGTCTTCGGCGGCGTCACTGACCGACAGAGCGAGGAAGCGGACATCCGGGCGGCTGTCGCCGACACGCCGGATCACCTCGACCCCGCCGCCCCCCGGCATGTGGACGTCGAGCAGGACGGCATCGGGCACCAGTTCCTCGATCGCGCGCACGGCACTATCGATGTCGCCGCTCTCCGCTACCACCTCGACACGTGGGCCGAGGCTCGTGCGCACCCCGGCGCGGAACAGGTCGTGATCGTCGACGATCGCGACCCGCGGCACGCGCTCCCCGTTCACGATTGTCCCCGCTCACGGGCGCCCGCGCTCACGATCTTCTTCCAGTCACGATCGGCTCTCGTGGTCGATGGCGATCTCAACCTCGGTGCCGCCGCCCGACAGCGTGCGCACCTCCGCACGACCACCGGCACGGCGCATGCGCCCGAGGATCGACTCTCGCACGCCCCGTCGCTCATGTGGCACCCCGGCAGGGTCGAAGCCGGCGCCACGATCGCGCACGAACACCTGGATGCGCTCGCCGGAGAGCTCGGCATAAACGGACACCGGCGCCTCGCCGGCGAACTTGAGCGCGTTGAGCATCGCCTCACGCGCAGCGGCAAGCACAGCGCCTGCGCGCTCGTCCAGCGCGCAGTCCCCGACGGCCACGACCTCGAGCGAGCCGCCCACCGCCGCCTCGACCTCCGCAGCGGCAGCGTCGAGCGCGCCGGCGAGCGTGTCGTCGGGTTCGCGCGAGTGTCCACTGGCCAGCCAGCCGCGCAGCTCGCGCTCCTGACGGCGGGCGAGCGTGGCGACCTGCTTGGGATCCTCGGCGCTGCTCTGGATCAGCGCGAGCGTCTGGAGCACCGAGTCGTGCAGGTGCGCCCCGACGTCGGCGCGCTCCTGGGAGCGGATGCGCTCGGTGCGCTCAGCCGCGAGACCGCGCGCGAGACGCCGCCAGGAGGGAGCGAAGATCAGCGCGACCGCGACGAGCACCGCGAAGGCCGCGAGCAGCGCCTCGCCCGCGGGCCGCGTGGCGCCGTTGGCCCACAGGAACGCAAAGCCGCCGGCGAGCACCAGCGCGACGCCGAGCCCGCCACGGCTGACCTCGGGGCGGCCGAGCGTGCGCACGCGCACGGAGAGCTCGCGCGGCGGCGGGGGCTCGTGCGGGCGGTGGGCGGCCCAGCCGCGAGCTCGCCGGGGCGCAAGGATGGGCGCGCGCCAGATCAGGAGCGCTCCGAGCACGGCGACGGCCGCGGGCCACACGATCGCGTCTCCCGGCCACGGGCCGGCTGCGCGCACGAACAGCAGACCACTGATGACCAGCAGTCCGGCGCCCAGCGCGATCCTAAGGCCGCCACGCGGCGAGTGGGCGGGGTGGGACATCGAGGTTCATGTTCTCAGCCGCGGCCGCGGCTGGCGAGCCCGCCGGCGAGCAGGATCGCGCCGAGCGCGGCGACGAGCACGGGCACGGTGTAGGCAAAGCGCAGGTCGATAGTGCCGCCCGCGCCCAGCACGAGCAGCACACCGAGCACGAGCACCGCGATGCCGCACACCAGGATCGCGATGCTGAGCGGGCGCCTCATCGACTTGCCCCTTCCGCGGGAATGCGACCGGTGCCCGCCGCGGGAGAGCCATTCGCGGCGTCCGCGGGGAAACAGGCTTCGTTGGTGCCGAGCGCGACGGGGTGGTTGTGACTGGCGAACCAGCCGTTTTCGCCACCCCATCCGTCCCAGCGACCCCAGCCGCCCCAGCCGCGTTCGACGGGATGGTCGGCCACGAGCAGTGTGCCGAGCCCGACGTTGCCGTCCACAACCAGTCGCGGTGTGCCGGGCGGCGCGGAGGGACGTTCAGACCAGTTGACGTCGAGCCCCGCGGACCTGCGTTCGAGCGCCCCCACGAAGCCTCCGCCGATGCGCGCGCTGGTGGCGACGCACACCCCGCGGGGCACGAGCACGACAAGCTCGCCCATGCCCAGTCGCACGTGAAGCTGGGTGGTGCCGGCCGGGAACGCGAGATCGCGCAGGTCGATTTCAAGGCGTCCGGCGCCGAGCCGATAGCCGGCGCCCAGCTCACCGAGGGTTTGCGGACGGTAGAAGCGATCGCCCACGCCGCCACGCAGGTCGACGTGGGCGGCGGCAATCGTGGCGACAGCCAGCGCGAACGCGACACCCGGCAGCACAAACCGGCGGGCGGTGCGTGTGAACGCGCCGAGCACGAGCACCGCGCCGACCGCCACCACCGCCCACGCAGCGAGCTGTGCGTGGGTGCCCGCGAGCCATGCGCCCGCCAGCGCAAGCGCCACCGCACAGATGACGACGACGGCTGCGCGCACAAACCAGCGAAGCAGCCGCCGGTCGGCACTCGCATGCCACTGCTCGGAGGCGGGCCCGCGCCACAGCAGGCAGATCGGGGCGCGACTTACTCCCTCCTCGGGTACGAGCAGGAAGATCACGAGGTACAGCGCGATGCCGATGCCCGAGAAGATCGCAAGCCCGACGAACGCGATGCGAAACAGGATCGGGTCGACATCGAAGTGAGCGGCCAGCCCGCTGCACACGCCGCCGATCAGACGTCCGCGCCTGGTTCGAACCAGGCGCGGACGTCGTGCGGGCCCGCTCTCGGGTGTGGGGGTGTTGGGAGAGGGGATGTCGGGCATGTGGACAGTCTTGCCCGCGGGCATGGGCAGCGCAATTGGGAATGTCCCCTACTCGCCCAATGGATCCCCGAGCCTCCCGGGCCATTTCACAGTTCTTACCGCCACCGACGCGTTGGACTCCGCGGTTGCGCGTACCACCGCAAACTTACGGCCACCTCACTCTCCAACACTCAGGTCAGCAGCTCAGAGACGCGCTCGGAGAACCGTGATGGAGATGGCTCGACTAAATGCGACCGAGGCGGAACAGCTTGCCGATGAAGCGGTAAACGAACTCCGGGAACGCGGGACCACTGGGCATCAGCAGCGGCTCGAGCGGCGGCAACTCAGGCACCGACGTGCTCGCAATCGTGGGGCGCTGCACGTCTGTGAGAGGACTCGTTGTGGACATAAGACGATTGTACCTCTGGCTTAGGGGTTGTGGGCGAGGATTAGCAGCACGCTCAGGAGAAGCAGACCGATGGCACCCGTGACGAGATTTCCCTTGAGACGCAGGGTGCCGGCGTTTGCATCGAGTGCGTTGCTGAGATTCTCAACGATCAACCAGCGCAGCTCTCCGTCAGTGCTGGCTGCCTCGGTCTCGAACAGCGCCTCAGTGTCCCTGATCAAGCTGCGCAGCGTGGCGCCATGATTCCTGACGGCACGGCGACAGCGACGATCGCGACAAACGCTGAGACCACGAGGGCCAACACCGGCGCAAGCCACGGCGTAAGCACTACGAGCGTGCCGCCAAGGGCGAGATCGGCAGCAAGAACGCCGAGCGCCTGCGCGTCGAGGCCACCGGCGAGGGTCGCTTGGATCGCGAGTTGATTGAGCCCAACCTCGCGGAGCGGGTCAAGCGCCGCCGCGAGCAGGCGACCGGGACCGGGAGGGCACAACGTGACGCTAGGCTCGGCCATCACGTGGACTACCCCTCGAACACCGCCACCACATTCGACGCGCCGGCCCCGTATGGAAAATCTGCCTCCGCTGGGGACACCGCGCGGAACTGATAAGTGATCGGGCCGGGCAGCCGGAAGCGGTAGCTGGCGCGGTAGCGACCGTGGGCGCGCGTGGCGAGCACTTGGAATTGGCGCCAGCGGGAATGGGAACCCGCCCCCCCAGCGCGGGCCTCGAGCACGAGCGTCTTGCCGCCGGGCGGCAGGTGGACGCCGTGGAGCGTGCCGCTGAACACGATCGTGCCGCCGGCGCGAGTAGTGCGCGGCGCGACGCGCAGGGCGAGGCTCGCGGGAACCGTGAGCGTGAGCGCGGCGGTCACGCTGGGAACGGCGCTTGATGTGCTGGCGCTGTAGGCGAAGGTGATCCGGCTCGACGGTGTGCTGGCGGGCAGGCGCACGCGGAAGCTACCGTCAGAGGCGGTGCGCAGCGGCGCGAGCGCGACCGTGTGTGCACCCTCATAGCTGGGCGTGCTGAGCACCTGCACGAGCGCACCCGCGATCGGCGCGCCGCTGGGCGCGGTGAGCTGTCCCACCGCCGTGCTGGCGTGGCCACTGGTGCCGGCGAGTGCCGTGTGCGCGGTGGCACTCCAGCGCACGTGCAGCGTGGCGCCGGCGGATGCGCTCGTGCCGTTGTCGCTCTGGCTCTGCGCGGCGGGGCTGTTTTGGGTCAGCTGGTCGTTCCCGCTGGTGGTCGCGGGCGAGTCGCCGTCCCCTGCCTGCGACTGCGCCGGTGGTTCTTTCGACACCGGCGGTTCTTTGGAGGTCGGTGGTTCTTTCGACGGCGGGGACACCTGCGGATCGTTGGCGACCGTGATCTTGCGGTCGAGCGCCACCGTGGAGTCGCCGGCCGCATCGGTGACGGTCACCACGAGGTGGTGGGTGCCGTCGCTGAGCGTGGTTGTGTTGAACGGGATGTCGGCGCTCAGCGACGCGGGGCACGGCTGCAGGTAGAGGAACGCGGGCAGCCCGTCCGTGGTCTGGCCGACGTTGCGGCAGTGCCCGTCGTTTTCGTCGAGCAGCACCGAGCCGGTTTCGACGCCGTCGACCGTGAACACCGCCTCGTAGACCCCCGAGCCGGAGTCTTCGGCGTGGAGCGAGAGGTCGACGGTGCCGCTGAGCGTGGAGGCGGTGGCGAGTTCGCCTTCGACATCGGAGACCGCGGGCTGCGAGGTCTGTTCGAGCGTGAGGTCGGCTGCATAGAGGTAGACAACCGCGGCGTAGCCATTGGGGTCGTGTTCACCCTTTTTGCAACTCCCAAGCGTCGCGAAGCATGCCGCGTTTACGTACAAGTGCGAGCCAAGATGGCTGCCGGATAGTTCAAACCGATTTGCAGATGCCATTGGTTCATCCACTTCCCCCTTCCCGGCCTTGCAAGGTTCCGAGCCGCCGTAAACACATTCGTCAAAGACTTCATTCTCGCCTGGACCAGCAAGCCAGAACTCATACGTTCCGCTTTTCGCAAGGCCTCCATCAGCATCGCCTGCACGCCAGAGTGTCGCTCCAGCCAGCGTCTCTTCGGCCAGAGTGCTGAACGTCCACGTTGCAATATCGGTCTTTTCGTGTTCGACATCATCTTCGAGCGCCGCAACCAGAGCACCACCTTTCGCGCACTTGTCTTCGGCATAGACGTATGCGCCCGTCGCGCTCCCGCTCCACCCATCCGTGGGTGCCACCTCGCCGTTGGGCATCCGGCAGCTGTACACGTGATACTTCCCCGCCCACGCGCCCGTCGCCGGGGCGAACACACACAACACGGCAGCCATCGCGAGCACTGCCCCCGCGCGGCCGGGCTGCGCGAACGTGGGCGCAGCTATCGAGCGTCTCATCCTGGACATCCGTCAGATTCCTTTCCGATTGGGCCGGCGGCAGAGCCGCCCTCGACATGCATGTCGTCGGCGCCGCGCACCTCACCCCCCTGTCAATTTGCCGCCATAGCATCTGCTTGGCGGCCACCATGCTAGGGACGCGGAATCTTCGGACCCTCAAAATCGACGAATGTTCGGCCCGCTCCTATCCACCGAATTTGATCGGCAGCTCGGCGAGGCCGTAGATGCCGAGGATGCTCTCGTACACCGGCTCGCCGTCGAGCTCCAGCCGCGGCATCTTGCGCGCGAGAAAAGCCAACCCCTCCTCCAACTCCAGCCGCGCGAGGTTGGCGCCCAGGCAATAGTGCACGCCCGCCCCGAACGTCAGCGCGCGCGCCTTCGGACGCTGGGCGGTGATGTCGAACCGCTCCGGCTCGGCGCCCACACCGTCGCGGTTGCCGGTGAACGCGCACACCATCACGATCGTGTCCGCCGGGAACGTCACGTCGCGATAGGTCAGCTCCTCGACGGTCACGCGTGCGGTGAACGGCGTGATCGGCTCATACCGCAGCGCCTCCTCCACCGCGCGCCCCGCAAGCGAGGGGTCATCCACCAGCGCCGCCCACTGCTCGGGGTGCTCGGCCAGCAACCGCACCGCGTGCGCGAGCTGGCTCTGGGTCGTGTCCACACCGCCGATCAGCACGTTCAGCACGAGGTTCACGCACTCCTCCTCGCTCAGCCTGTCGCCTTCGTACTCGGCCGCCAGCAGCGTTGAGATCAAATCGTCGGGTGGGTGGGCCTGATCCTCGCGTCGCGCCGCCAAAAGCGCGTGCGCATACTCGTAGAACTCCTCCACCGCCCGCTCGATCCCTGCCCGCTCGTTCATCATCGAGGCGGCGTCGAACTGGCGCTGGATCCAGTTGGACCAGTGGTGCAGGCGCGGCGCGTCGGAGATCGGCGCCCCCATCACCGTGGCAATCGTCCGCGAGGGGTAGGGCTTCGCGAACGCCTCCACGAACTCGCACCGCCCCGTGTCTGCCACGGGCACGAACAGCTGATCCAAAAAATCTCGCATCGCCGGGCGCCACCGCTCGACCGCTCTCGGCGTGAGCGCGGGATTGACGAGGGCACGCAAACGGGTGTGGTCGGCACCATTCACATGCAGGATGTTCCGCCGCATCTCCTCCCACAGCGGGCCGTCGCTCACGCCGAACAGCTCGGCGATCTTCATACCGGGGAAGATCGCCGAGCGTGTCCGTAGAAAGAACTCGCCCGCCTCGCGGTCGAGCACCACATACCCGTACGGCCCAGCTGCCAGCCACCCCTCGGCTGCCAGCTCGCGCATGGCCGTGTGAAAGCGCTCCCCCTTCAGGTCGGGGTCGGTGTAGTCGAAGCTCTCGAGCTCCAGCTCTCCGACGAGCGCCATGTCAGTGCTGGATCTACTTCTTCGGGTGCACCGTCTGCTTGAGGCTCGCTCCGGGGGTGAACTTCGGGGCCTTCGAGGCCTTGATCTTGACCTTCTCGCCCGTGCGCGGGTTGACGCCCTGACGCGCTGCGCGCTTCACCACCGAGAACTTGCCGAAACCGGTGATCACGACCTCATCGCCCTTCTTCAACGTCTTGCCGACCGTGGTCACAAACGACTCGATCGCGCGACCGGCATCCGCCTTGGAGAGACCGCTGTCGGCGGCAAGCGCCTCGACAAGCTGGCTCTTGTTCATGGAGTGCTCCCTTTCGATTGTGTAACAGGCAGTGGCGGAGACTAGCGTGCCTGGGACCCGGCAGGCACGCGCATGTGGCGCAGCTGCTCGCACATCAGTCTCACGCCCCGCTCGGGAGCGACCGCCGCGACGCCGATCGCGGCGCGTGCCTTCTCATCGGTAAGGGCCGTATTCGACGGCAATTTCACCCGCGGATCCTCACCGCAGGCGTGAAGATAGGCGGCCGCGGTGCTCTCGCGCACGAGCGCTCGCGGGCACCCGCACGCGTCCGCGAGCAGCTCCAGCCAGTCCCGTCGCCCGAGCGCCACCGGGCCCGCGGTGTTGTACACGCCTTCGCAACCCTGCGCGATCAACTCGCAAGCGCGCTGCGCATAGTCCCACGCGTAGGTCGGACAGCGCCACACCCCTGTCGGCGCCGGCAGCGGCGTGCGCGCGCGCAACCGCTCCATCAGCCACAGCGCCAGCCCCGAGCGCTCCCACGGATCGCGCGCCCGGCGTCGATCGTGCGCCGGGCGCGACACGTTCACGCCATACACCTCCCCGGGTCGCGTGATCAGCCAAGGGACGTTCGAGCGCATCGTCGCTTCCTCGCACGCCAGCTTCGAGCGCCCATACGCGTTCACGGGGTCGGGCAGATCGTTCTCGCCAAAGCGCACCCCGGCGGGCCGGTAGCCGCTGTAGACCCAGTCGCAGGACACCAGCACATACCGCGCTCGCACGGCTCGCGCGGCTGCAAGCGTGTGTTCGGCGCCCACGTAGTCCATCTGGGCGATATACGGCTCATGCTCAAAGCGACTCAGCGCGACCCCACCCGCGGCATGCACCACCACGTCCGGCTCGAACTCGCTCGTCACCTCCACGCACGTTTTGCGGTCGGCCATGTCAAACCCGACGGTCCGCACTCCCTCCAGCTCGACCGGCTCCTCACACCAGCAGCCGAGCACATCCCAGCTCTGCTGCGCGGCGACCGCCGCCACGTTGGACCCGATCAGACCGCTCACTCCTGTGACCAGCACCCGCACGATACGCCCCGTCTCCTTGCAGTCAATAAAAGGTAGCACCCCAATCGCCTGCGCGCGAGCCATTTTCGAGAGGTTCAGTCTTTTCCCGCAACCTGTCGGCCCGCCGCGGCGCGTCCATATGACAGTCCGCGACGCGCTCCTGCGACCGCCACGGCTACGGCAGGAACGCGTTGGTCGCGTACCTACTCGGCGCGATCGGCGCGTGGATGAGGCCAGAGCCGACCATCCACTTCGACATCGCCGCCACGTTCGCGGACTGCAGCGTCCCGAACGGGACACGGTCGTCGCCCCCGCCCGTGTCTCCGCCGGCACCCGTGCCCGTTCCCACGCCGGCGCTCTCATCGGCGAACAGCGGCAGGTACACCCGAAGCGACGCCTTCGTCAGCGCGCGCGGCAGGGCGGGGTTGGCCACAAGCAGCTCTTCGAGGCTGCGTTCGGGGTCCCTCAGCGTGTCCTCATACCCATGCACGGTCGCCGCCACGAAGTCGCGCACGAGCCGCGGATCGGAGGCGATCAGCCGGCGCGTGGTGAACGCCACCAGTCCCGGATATGCGGGGCCGCCGTATTCGTCCAAGCCAAACGACGTGACCGGGTGCCCGCTCACGTCGAGCGTCACACCTTCGTCGGGAATGAAGCCGGTGAACGCGGCGATCCGGCCCGCCAACAGCGCCTGGGGCCCGTTGAAGCCAACCGTCACCACATGCACGCGACTGGGGCTCACGCCCACGTCGCGCAGCTCTGTGTCGAGCACCGCGAGGTCTGAGGGCACGCCGGTGATCCCCACCGTCTTGCCGACCAACCCGGCGGGCGAGTGCAGGTGCTCGGAAGCCAGCGCGATCAGGCCTCCCAACGGATGCTGCACGAGCGCCATCACTGCCTGCGCATCGCCGCCGCCGGCGATCAGCGATGCCACGTCGCTGCCGTCGGCGAGCCCGAACTGCGCCTTCCCCGCGTCGATCAGCTTCAGCGTTTCCTGTGTCGAGGTCGGTTCGATCACGTGCAGATCGATGTTCTCGCGCCTGTAGTAGCCGGCCGCCAGCGCCCTGTAGATACCTGCGTGCACCGCGTTGGGCGTGAAGTCGAGGATCAGCGTCGCCTGCGTGAGGTGCGCCAGTGGCGTGGGCACACCGTGCACCGCGACGCTCGCCGCGGGGGAGGAGCTCGTGGAAGAGGAACCGCAGGCGCAAACACCGATCGACAGCGCACACGCCAGCCCCAAAATGCACGTTCTCATCAGCGCCCTCGAGGGCGCTGATCTGAGACACCCAGTGGGTAGGCGATATCTTGCAATCACTTGAAGGGATCCTCCTCAGCGCAGGTGGCGGGACAACAAGCGGCGGGTCAGCAGGCCCGCACGCTATCGGGCGAGCCGGTCCGGGAGCTCTACACGCCCGAGGACCTCCCCGCCGGCATCGGCGATCCCGAGCGCGACCCGATCGGCCGGCCCGGCGCCTACCCATTCACGCGCGGGGTGTATGAGTCGATGTACCGCGGGCGCCTGTGGACGATGCGCCAGTTCGCAGGCTTCGGCACCAGCGAGGAGACCAACGAGCGCTTCCACTACCTGCTCTCCCACGGTCAAACGGGCCTCTCGACCGCGTTTGACATGCCGAGCCTGATGGGCCACGACTCCGACCACCCGCGCTCGCTCGGGGAGGTCGGCCGCGAGGGCGTGGCGATCGACACGCTCGAGGACATGCGCACGCTGTTCGCCGGCATCGATCTCGGCGAGGTGTCGGTGTCGATGACGATCAACGCGCCCGCCGCGATCATGCTCGCCTACTTCGTGGTGGCCGCCGAAGAACCGGACCCCACCCACCCCGGCGCGGGCGGAGACCGACCCGCTCACCCGGTGGGAGCTCATCGTCTGTCGGGCACGATCCAGGCGGACATCCTCAAGGAGTACATCGCCCAGAAGGAGTGGTGCTTTCCGATCGACCCCGCGATGCGCCTGTGCGGCGACATGATCGAGTGGTGCACCCGCCACATGCCCCGCTGGCATCCGATCTCGATCTCCGGCTACCACATCCGCGAGGCCGGCTCCACCGCCCAGCAGGAGCTCGCATTCACGCTCAAGGACGGGCTCACCTACGTGCAGCAGGCGGTCGAACGGGGACTTGACGTCGATGATTTCGCACCGCGGCTGTCGTTCTTCTTCAACGCGCAGATCGACTTCTTCGAGGAGATCGCCAAGTACCGTGCGGCGCGGCGCATCTGGGCGCGCGAGCTGCGCGAGACCTTCGGCGCCAAGAACGAGCGCTCGTGGCTGATGCGCTTCCACACGCAAACCGCGGGCGCCTCGCTGACCGCCCAGCAGCCGCTCAACAACATCGTGCGCACCACGATCGAGGCGCTTGCCGGCGTGCTCGGCGGCACCCAGTCGCTGCACACCAACAGCTACGACGAGGCGTTGGCGCTCCCAACCGAGGAGGCGGTGCGCATCGCGCTGCGCACCCAGCAGGTGATCGCGCACGAGTCGGGCGTCGCCAACACCGCAGACCCGCTCGGCGGCTCCTATTTCGTCGAGGCGCTCACCGACGAGATGGAGGCGCGCTGCTACGAGTACTTCGCGAAGATCGACGAGCTCGGCGGAATGGTGGAGGCGGTCAAGCGCAACTACCCCCAGCGCGAGATCGCCGACGCCGCGTTCACGCTGCAGCAGGACATCGACGCGGGCGAGCGCGTGGTGGTGGGAGTCAACCGCTACACCGAGGGCGACGAGCGCGAGCACGAGATCCTGCGCATCGACCCCACCGTCGAACGCAAGCAGATCGACCGCCTGCAGTCCTCGCGCGCCGCGCGCGACGGCGCCGAGGTGGAGCGCACGCTGGCCGAGCTGCGCACCGCCGCCGCCGGCCAGGGCAACCTGATGGACACGCTGATCGAGTGCGCACGGGCGCGCGCCAGCGAGGGAGAGATCGTCGAGTCGCTGCAGCAGGTATTCGGCCGCTACACCGAGTCGCCGGTGTTCTAGGCGCACACGGAGGAGATCGACCCCCTCCGAAGCAGCTGCTTTCATAAGTTCTTACGCAGTTTCCTCGCAACTTCTTAGGTTGAGCCAGGGTTTGCGGCGGTAGGGTCGTACAAGTCCAGTGAGACCCACGCACCCCGAGCCGCGCACAAGCTCGGGCGAGCACAGGCCCACAGCCGGAGGAATACGACCACAACGCATGCCGCGCGATCCGTTTGCCAACCACACGCTCAAACTGAGCCTGCTGCGCAGGGCGCTGGCCTTGCTGGCGGTGAGCATCGTGCTGAGCACAGTCACCTCGCTCGCTTTCGCCGCCAAGCGGATCGCGGCCGAGGACGCCGCCTACAGCGGGCCGAGCGCACCGCAGTGCGTGCCCTCGCAGCTCAATCGCTCGGACATCCTCCCGGGCACGAGCCTCGAGGTCTCTCCGCTGCCGGACGCGCTCGACGCCCCCTATGCAACCCAGGTCAGCTTCCTCGGAGCGCCGGTCTCCGCGCTGTCGGACATCGCCGTGGCAGGCTCGCGCACCGGCAACCACCCAGGGCGCCTGGAGGCCTACTCGCAGGGCGATGGCGCGAGCTTCGTGCCCAGCAAGCCCTTCGACCAGGGAGAGACGGTGACCGTACACGGCAAGGTCAGCCGCAATGGCAAGACCGCGCCGTTCGCGTTCCACTTCACGACCGCGATCGAGAACCCGCTCGCACGCCCGGCCTCCGCGCCCAACCCGCCCGCCAAGCAGGGCGAACTGGATGTGTTCCACTCGCGTCCGGAACTCAAGGTGCCGGTCATCACGGTCGGCGCCGACTCATCCCGGCAGAGCCCCGGCGACATCTTCGTCGCGCCCTACTCCGGGGTGGGACAAGACGGGCCGATGATCTTCGAAAGCTCCGGCAGCCTCGTGTGGTTCGACCCGCTCCCAGCGAACACCGAGTCGACCAACCTGCAGGTGCAGTCCTATGAAGGCAAGCCGGTGCTCACCTGGTGGCAGGGCTACATCCCGCCGCAGGGCTTCGGCGAGGGCGAAGAGGTGATCGAGAGCTCCTCCTACCAGCAGATCGCCAAGTTCCCCGCCGGCAACGGCCTGCCTGCCGACCTGCACGAATTCCGCATCATGCCCGACAACACGGCGCTGCTCACCTCCTTTGACCCGATTCGCTGCAACCTCAGCTCGGTGGGCGGCCCAAGCAACGGAGCGGTGACCGACAGCGTCTTTCAGGAAATCGATCTCAAGACGCACCTGGTCAGGCGCGAATGGGCGCCGCTGGACCACGTCGCGCTCTCCAGCTCCTACTCCTCGCCGGTCAAATCCGCCGGGGAATGGCCGTATGACTATTTCCACATCAACTCGATCGATCCCCAGTCAAACGGCTCGATCCTGATCTCCTCGCGCAACACCTCCGCGCTCTATGAGCTGAGCGAAAGCAGCGGTCAGGTGACGGCGCAGATCGGCGGCAAGCACAGCACCGTCAAACTGGGCGCGGGCACGGCCACCGCCTACCAGCACGACGCCCAGGCACTGCCCAACGGCGAGATCAGCGTGTTCGACAACGGCGGCGTGCCGAAGGTGCACCCACAGTCGCGCGGGATCGTGATCGCGGTCAACTCGAGAGCCAAGACCGACACGCTCGTGTCCGAGTACGAGCACTCACAACCGTTGGCCGCGGGCAGCCAGGGCGGCGTGCAGATGCTCGAAGACGGCAACGTGTTCATCGGCTGGGGCGCGGAACCGTATGTGACCGAATACGCCGCCAACGGGACGGTGCTCTACAACGCGCACCTGCCCGCCAAAACCGAGTCCTACCGCAGCTATCGCTTCCAGTGGACCGGTACCCCGGCCAACACCCCGGCGGTGGCTGCCGCAGCGGCGGCCGGCGGCAATACGACGGTGTACGCAAGCTGGAACGGCGCCACCACGGTCGCCAGCTGGCAGGTGCTTGCGGGAGCGAGCTCCACAACCCTGACACCCGCTGGGAGTGCCGCCAAGTCGGGGTTTGAGACCTCGATCTCGGTTGCCGGCCAACCGGCCTACGTGGCAGTGCAGGCTCTGGGCCCCGACGGCGAAGTGCTCTCGACCTCGCCGTCGATCAAGGGCTAGCGAACACCCCGTCGACACGGGCCGTGGCTGCGGATACTATTTCCCTTTTTGTCCAATTCACTATGGTGACTACCATTTGTAGCCGCTAACGTGAATCGCGCAAAAATGAAGTACTACACACCTGACACCATCGCCCGCTCCAAGTACGGAGCGAGCAGCGCGGCGGCCGCGGCGGCGGTCTCGCGCGGCGAGTCGCGCGGCATCGTCACGTAACTGATCGCAAGCCGCACGAACGTGTCGGCGAGCAGCTCGATGTCCTCATCGTCCGCGTGTGGCCAGCCCGCGCGCATCGCGTCGCCCAAGCGCGCCGAGGCCCACAGCAGCACCGGGCGGCCCTGCGTTGTGATCAGCGGCAGCATGCCGCCGGTGCCGTCGTCTGCGAGCAGCAGCGCTACCAGCGGGTCTTCGGCGGCAGCGCTCAGGAAGGCCTCGAGACCGGCGGCTACCGCGGCGCGCGGATCGTCGAGATGCAACTCGATCGCGCGCTCGACCGCGTCGAGGAAGCGGGCGCCCTCGCGGATCGTGAACGCCTGCGCGAACTCGTCGCGCGAGCCGAACTCCTTGTAGAGCGTCTGGCGGCTGACGCCGGCAGCGCGTGCCACCTCGGCCATCGAGATCTGCGCCCACGGCCGGTCTCCGAGCAGGTTCCGCGCGGCGTCGAGCAGCGTGTCGCGCAACAGCTCGCGCACGGCAACACGGTAGGGCTTGGCCGAGGCCTGCTTTGCGGGTGACACAGCCGCCATTGCGCCGCCGGGCGCGTCGCGTCGCGACGGCACGGTTGCGCTCAAGAGCTCGCCGCGGGCGAGCCGTAGCGCGCGAGCACGCGCCGGCGTGTACGCGGGTGGATGTTCATCTTCGAGAGATCGCCCTCGTAGTGCTCCATCAGGCGCGGGTCCATGATCCGCCGCCACAGCGGCGGGATCGCCGCCGCCACGATCATCCCGGCGTAGCCGGTGGGTAGCTGCGGCGCCTCCTCGAAGTGGCGCAGCGCCTGATAGCGGCGCAGCGGATTTGCGTGATGGTCGGAGTGGCGCTGCAGGTGGTAGAGCAGCACGTTGGAGGCCACGTTGTTGCTGTTCCAGCTGTGCTCGGGAGCGGTGCGCTCGTAGCGCCCGTCCTCGCGCGCCTGGCGCAACAGGCCGTAGTGCTCGAGATAGTTGACGACCTCCAGCAGCGAGAAGCCGATCACCGCCTGAATCAGCAGGTAGGGCAAGACGACCGGCCCAAAGGCAACCGCCAGCCCGGCAAACAGCAGGATCGACATCAGCCACGCGTTGAGAATGTCGTTGCGAACGCTCCAGAAGCGGCGCCCGTCGCGCGCCAGGTGCTCGCGTTCGATCTCAAGCGCCGAGCGCAGGCTGCCGATCACGGTGCGCGGCAGGAACTCGTAGAAGCTCTCGCCCAGGCGCGAGCTGGCGGGATCCTCGGGTGTGGCGACGCGCACGTGGTGGCCGCGATTGTGCTCCACGAAGAAGTGCCCGTAGCCGGTCTGCGCGAGCGCCACCTTGCTCAGCCAGCGCTCGGAGCTGGCGCGCTTGTGGCCGAGCTCGTGCGCGGTGTTGATCGCCACGCCGGCCACCATCGCCACCGTCAAGGCGAGCCCAATCGAGTCGAACGTGGACAGCCCGCCGTGGGACCACATCCAGCAGGCGAAGAGCAGCCCCGCATACTGCAACGGCAGGAACGCGTAGGTGCACCAGCGGTAGTAGCGGTCCTGCTCGAGCCACTTGATCACGCTGTCGGGCGGGTTTGACGCGTCGAGCCCCACCAGCAGGTCGAGTAGCGGGAACACGGCGAAGATCAGTGCCGGTCCGTAGAACCAGAACACGCCGAGGCCGGTCGCTTCGACCAGACCCCAGGAGATGAACGGCAGCAGCGGCACGATCAGGCCGAGGAGCCACGCGTAGCGCTTGCGGTCGTGCCATCTGGCGCTCTCCCGCGTGGGCGAGGACTGCGCCGCGTGTGCGTGCGCCGACGCCCGCATCCCCTCGGAGCTCATCTCGCTGCCACCTCTTGGACGATCGATACGTTCAACATCGGTTTACAATCTTAGCAGATGTGTAAACCTTGGTGACGAATCGCGCTCAACTGTCGGCGACCTTCAGCACCAGCTTCCCCACGTTCTCCCCCCGGAACAGCTTCTGCAGCGCCTCGGGAAAGCTCTCCAACCCCTCGACGACATCCTCGCGCGCGATCAGCTTGCCCTCGGCGATCCAGCCCGCCATCTCCCGCGTGGCCTCGGGGGCGCGGCTCATGTAGTCGATCACCACAAAGCCCTCCATGCGTGCGCGGTTGACGAGCAGCGACATGTAGTTCGACGGGCCTTTCACCGACTCGAGATTGTTGTACTGGGAGATCGCCCCGCAGATCGGCACGCGCGCCCCACGCGCCAAGCGTGCGAGCGCCGCGTCGAGAATGTCGCCACCGACGTTGTCGAAGTACACGTCGATGCCCTCGGGACAATGCTTGCGCAAGGCATCGGCGACGTCTTCGCCCTTGTAGTCGATCGCGGCGTCGAAGCCGAGCTCCTCGACTATCCAACCGCACTTCTCGGGCCCGCCGGCGATACCGACCACGCGGCAACCCTTGATTTTGGCGATCTGCCCGACCACGCTGCCGACGGCGCCGGCGGCGCCCGAGACGACGACCGTCTCGCCCTCTTTGGGGGCGCCCACGTCGAGCAGTCCGAAGTAGGCGGTCACACCTGGCATGCCCAACGCCCCCAGGTACGTGGGCAGCGCGATCTCGCCGGGGTCGACTTTGAAGACCGCGTTCTCGTCGCACACGGCGTACTCCTGCACGCCAAGCCAGCCCGACACGTAATCGCCGACCGCGAGCTTCTCGCCCTTGGACTCGACAACGGTCCCGACCGTCCCCGCGCGCATCACTTCGCCGATCTGCACCGGCGGGACGTAGGAGCGCCCCTCGGCCATCCAGCCGCGCATCGCGGGGTCGAGCGAGATGTAGGAGGTCTTCACGAGCACCTGCCCATCGGCCAGCTCGGGGACCGACTCCTCAACGTAGTCGAAGTGCTCGCGCCCGACCATCCCCTCCGGGCGCGCGGCTAGGCGAAACTGATGGTTGACGGCAGCCATTGCATCTCCTCTGTTGGGGGCTCGCCGGTTACTGTACGCTCGCGCCGGTGGACTTCGCACACTCGCCCCGCACACAGGAGCTGCTCGAGCGCCTGATCGCCTTTCAAGAGCGTGAGATCAGACCGCGCGAGGAGCCCTACATGCGTGAGCTGCTCTCACGGGAGAACCCGTGGGTGGTGCTGCCGGCAATCGAGGAACTGAAGGCACTCGCCAAGCAGGAAGGCCTGTGGAACCTGTTCCTGCCCGACGAGCAGCGGGGCGCCGGCCTCTCGAACGTCGAGTACGCGCCGCTGGCCGAGCGCATGGGCCGCTCGCTGATCTGCTCCGAGGTGTGCAACTGCAACGCGCCGGACACCGGCAACATGGAGGTGCTGTGGCACTTCGGCTCCGACGAGCAGAAGCAGCGCTGGCTCGAGCCGCTGCTTCAGGGAAACATCCGCTCGGCGTTCTGCATGACCGAGCCGGAGGTCGCATCCTCCGACGCGACCAACATGCAGGCGACCGCGACGATCGAGGGCGACGAGGTCGTGGTGAACGGGCGCAAGTGGTGGAGCACCGGCGTGGGGCACCCCAACTGTGAGGCGATCGTCTTCATGGGGCTCACCGACCCGGGCGCGGACCGCTACCACCAGCACTCGATGGTGCTCATCCCGCGCGACACGCCCGGCGTCAAAGTGGAGCGGATGCTGGTAGCGATGGGCTTCCTCGACGCTCCGGGCGGCCACGGCGAAGTGTCCTTCACAGACGTGCGGCTACCCGCGAGCGCGATCGTCGGCGGTGCCGGACAGGCATTTGCGATTGCCCAGGCCCGCTTGGGCCCAGGCCGTATCCACCACTGCATGCGGCTGATCGGGCTCGCCGAGCTGGCACTGGAGCTGGCGTGCACGCGCGCCACCGAGCGCGTGGCGTTTGGCAAGCCGCTGGCTAACCTCGGTGGCAACCGCGAGCGAATCGCCGACGCGCGAATCGCGATCGACCAAGCCCGCCTGCACGTGCTGCACGCCGCGTGGCTGGTGGATCAGAGGGCGCCCGAGGCGATCGGCGCGGTGTCGCAGATCAAGGTCGCGACTCCAAACATGGCTCAGCGGGTAGTTGACATGTCGATGCAGTTGCACGGGGGCGCAGGCCTATCGAACGATGTGCCGCTCGCCGGCGCGTGGACCGCCGCGCGCGCCCTGCGCCTGGCCGACGGCCCCGACGAGGTGCACCGGGGCGTGGTGGCACGCCTCGAGCTGGCGCGCTACGGCAAGGGGAAGTGGTCTCCGTAGCGGAGCTGCCCCCATCGGAGCCGGACGAGCTGCCCGCCCAGCCGCCCTCCCGCGGGGAGGAGCGGCTCAGACGCGCTGAGATTACCCGCCTGCGCGACGCGCTGCTGACGCTAGAGAGCCCCGACCGCGCCGACATGGACGACCCGAGCCTCGAGTGGCGCCGGCTGTTCTCCGAGATGCTTGGCACGTTCCTGCTCGTGATGGCGGGCGCCGGAGGCGGTGTCGTCGGCGCCGTCAGCCACGGTCAGATCAGTCGTACCGCCGCCGTGACCGCCCCCGGCCTGACGGTGATGGCGATCATCCTGTTCATGGGCGCCATCTCCGGCGCCCACCTCAACCCGGTCGTGACGGTCGCCTTCGGGCTGCGCCGCGACTTCCCCTGGAAGCGCGCGTTCGGCTACATCGTCGTGCAGCTGATCGGCGCCACGCTCGCGTGCGTGTTCCTGTGGGCGGTGTTCGGCAAGGTCGGCCAGCTCGGCGCCACCGTGCCCGGGCCGGGCATCGCCGACTGGCAGGCGATGCTGATCGAGCTTGTGCTCACCGCCGGCCTGGTCAGCACGATCCTCGGGACCTCCTCGAGCGCGCAGAACGTCGGCACGTTCTCGGCTCTGGGGGTGGGCGGCTACATCGTGCTCGCCGGCCTGTGGTCGAGCCCGATCAGCGGCGCCTCGATGAACCCGGCGCGCTCGTTCGGGCCGGACCTAGTGCTCGGCGACTTCAAGCACTACTGGGTCTACGTCGTCGGCCCCCTGGCCGGCGCGCTGATCGCCGTGGGCATCGCCTACATCCTGCGCGGGCCGGGCGGTAGGGACCCCAGCGGCGAGGCCGCCGGGAGCGGACGGCTGATGGCGCCGGAGCAGGCTGGGCGCTGATGGCGCAGGGGAGCCCGATAGAACCGGCTCCCCCAGAAGCAAGACTTGCCGCAGGCATGGGCGAGGCGGACTCCGAGCCCTCCAGCGCCCCCCAGCATCCGCGTGCGGTACTGGCCGCGCTGATCGCCGTGGCCGCCGTAGCGAACCTCAACCTGTCGGTGGCCAACGTCGCGCTGCCAGATATCGGCAAGGCGTTCGATGCGTCGCAGACCGGACTCGACCTGATCGCCGTGGGCTTCTCGCTCGGGCTGGCCGCCTCGGTGCTCTACCTCGGCGCGCTCGGCGACCGCTACGGGCGCAAGCTGATGCTGATGCTCGGCACGACGCTCGCGATCCCCGCCGCGCTGCTGGCGGCGCTGGCGCCGTCGATCGCGGTGCTGTTCTTGGCGCGTCTGCTGGGCGGCCTGGCGGCAGGCATGGCCTTCCCCACGACGCTGGCGCTGATCACAGCGCTGTGGTCGGGCTCGGCGCGCACGCGCTCGATCGCGTTGTGGTCCGGTCTTGGTGGCGCGATCTCCGCGCTCGGGCCATTGCTTGCCGGCGCGCTGCTCACGCACTTCCATTGGGGATCGGTGTTCTTCATCACGCTGCCGCTCGCCTTCGTGGCGCTGTACATGGCATGGCGCTACATCCCCGCTCACGTCAACGAGACCACCGGCCTGGTGGACAACCTCGGCGGGGTGCTGTCGGTGCTCGCGGTCGCGGCCCTGATCCTCACGATCAACTTCGCCCCCGTCAAAGGCGAGGGCACGATCGTGCTCGTCACCGCAATCGTGGCGGTGTGCGCGGGCGTGGCCTTCGTGCTGCGCCAGCGCCGTGCGCGGGCACCACTGTACGACCTGAAAGTGGCCAGTCGCCGCGTCTTCTGGGTAGCAGCGCTCGCGGGGATCGTCGTGTTCGGCTCGCTGATGGGGGCAATGTTCGTCGGCCAGCAGTTCCTGCAGAACGTGCTGGGCTACTCAACGCTCGACTCCGGCCTCTCGATCCTGCCGGCAGCCGTGTTCATGGTCTTGATCGCGCCCCGCTCGGCCAAGCTCGTGGACAGGAAGGGCGCTCGCTTCACGCTGCTCGTCGGCTACGCGTGCTGCATGCTCGGCTTCCTCACGATGCTGCTCCTGTGGAAGCAGGGCATCTCCTATTGGAAGGTGGGACTGGGCTATGCGTTCATCGGCGCCGGTGTCGGCTTCGCCGGCACCCCCGCCTCGCACTCGCTCACAGGCTCGGTGCCGGTCACGCGCGCGGGGATGGCATCGGGCACCGCCGACCTGCAACGCGACCTTGGCGGGGCGATCATGCAATCGATCTTTGGGGCCCTGCTGACAGCAGGCTACGCGGCGGCCGTCGCAACCGCCATCGCGAGCTCACCAGACAAGGCACGCATCACAACCGAAGTCGAAGGCCAGCTCGAGAAGTCGTTCTCGAGCGCCGCCGACACCGCCTCGCGCTACCCGCAATACGCCAAAGCGATCGTGACGGGCGCGCAACAGTCGTTTGTCAAAGGCGACCGGTGGGCCTACACCGCCGGTATCGTCGCGATCGCGCTCGGGGCAACGCTCGTGTTCTTCATGTTCCCCAAGCGCGAGCGTGAGGAAGAGTTGCTCGAGGAATACCACACGCTGGACAGCGCCAAGGCCGCCGGCGTGTGACAGTGAAACAGCGGCTCTAGTCGCCCATCATCGCCAGCAGCTTCACGACCGTGTTCCAGTTGCGTGCCGTCGCGATCACTCCCAGGCGCCTGTCTGAGAGCTGCTTGGCGAGCTTGGAGCTGTGAATGCCGTCCGGGTGCCAGGCGTAGATCTCGCGTCCGCTGAACACAAACCGCTCGGGGGCGAAATCGAGCGCAGCGAGCTCGCGTGCGACCTCTGGCTTCGGCTCAGCGGAGAGAAAACTCACCTGGTAGCGCTTGGGGTCGCCGGCTATGTCGCCCAGCGGATTGCGTTCTACCACGCTCACAAGCTCCTCGCGCGTGCGCGCCACAACCTTTGTCTCCACGCCAAGCTCTGCCGCGATCTTCTGTTCCAAATCACGCTCCACCTGCTCTGGAGGATCGTCGGCGGCGAACACCGCGTTGCCGCTCTGCAGCAGGGTCTGCACGTCGTCGTAACCGAGTCCCGCCATCAGAGCGCGCAGGTCAGCCATCGCCACGCGCTTGTGTGGGCCGACGTTGATTCCGCGCAGCAGAGCGACGTAGTGCGTCATGGAACCGACCATGCCGGCATCGACTACCTCTGCTCCGCGGCAGCAAGGACGATCGGGTTCCCCGATGGGTCGCGAATGAGTATGCCGTCGCCCAACGCAACGTGCTCCTGCCCGGCGTTGGCCACCCGTTCCACAAGCTGGTCCCGCTCAACCTTGCTCGGTAGCAAGATCGTCGCTTGCCGCAGCGACGCCGTTGCAGCCGAGGCCCGACCGGCGCCCGCGCTCTCCCACGTGTTGGCGCCGACGTGATGGTGGTATCCACCGGCGCTCAGAAACGCGGCGTGGGCGCCGAGGGAGGCCATCAGGCCGAACCCGAGCACGTCCCGGTAGAACGCGATCGTGCGCGGGATGTCGGCGACGCACAGGTGCACATGGCCCATAACCGTGCCCGGCGGGAGGTGCTCGAAGGGCTCGTGCACGGGGTCCTCAAGCTCGCCGAGCAAGCTCCGCGTGTCGAGCGGAAGCGTCGTCATCCTCCGGGCTACCTGTCCCTCCCAGCTCTCGCGTGGCCGGTCCCAGTAGATCTCGATCCCGTGTTCGTCGGGGTCGCTCAGGTAGATCGCCTCGCTGACGTAGTGGTCTGAGAGGCCGACGAGCGCGACGCGATCGTGGGCGGCGTGCGCCAGCCAGCGCGCGAGGTCAACGCGTGCCGGGACGAGCAAGGCAAAGTGGTAAAGGCCGCAGTAGCCGCGTGCCGGCGCGGCTCCGGGTTGCTCAACCAAAACCAGCAAGTCCTCACCTCCGGCGCCCAGAAACACCTGGCCGGCCCCACGCTCGCGGACCACGAGGCCCACGACGCTCTCGTAGTAGCCGACGGAGCGATCGAGATTCGAGACCGTCAGGTGCACCGCTCCAGGTCTCGTAGCCGGCGGGATCTCAGCGCGGACCGGCGCGCCGGCCGCCTCCAGCTCCTCCGGATCGCGCGGCGTCGAGCTCATCGTCAACCGGTGGGCGAGAGGACATGCCGGTCGGCGCGTGTCCACACAACGAGCGCCGTCGCAGCCGCGACGAGCAGCACCGAAGGCCAAGCTCCGACAGCCAATGCGAGCAAATGTGAGAACACCAGCGCGGCAAAACCGACGCACCCGAGCGTCACCGCCGTGCGAGCGCCATGCCGCCGTGCCCACACCTGGATGCACCACAACCCGCCGAGCGCCAACACGACTCCGCCAAGCGGCCGCGAGCCTGTGTAGTCAGCGACCGCGAAACCGACGATCAGCGACGCGGCGGCAAATGGGGCTGTTGGTGTGCGGCGCACCAAACCGCAGCGTAGCGAGCTTGCATGTGAGGCACACTGTGAGCGATGGACTCGCTGTTCGATCCTGCCGAGACCGAGGACGCCACGCCTCATGTCTCCGACGCGGCGCCGCTTGCGGCACGGATGCGACCGACGACGCTCGATCGGTTCGTGGGACAAGAGCATTTGCTGGGGGCGGGTGGGACCTCATCTTCGCTACGCACCGCGATCGAGCAGGGCAGACCCCATTCGATGATTCTGCATGGCCCTCCCGGCAGCGGCAAGACGACGCTCGCACGCATCATCGCCGCGAGCGCGAGCGCGGCGTTTGAGGAGTTGAGCGCCGTGGAGGCCGGTCGCGCCGAGGTGCGGGCGGTGCTCGCAAGGGCGCGCGAACGCCGGCTCGGCGGGCGCGAGACGATCTTCTTCCTAGATGAGATCCATCGTTTCAACAAGGCCCAGCAGGACGCGCTGCTGCCGGCCGTGGAGGAAGGACTCGTGACGCTGATCGGAGCGACGACCGAGAACCCCTCGTTCGAGGTCAACCGCGCGCTGCTTTCGCGCACCCGCCTGTACGAGCTCTCAGAGCTCACTGAGGAGAACGTGCTCACGCTGCTGCGCCGCGCGCTCGAACACGACCAATTCAGCGAGATACAGGTCGCGCCCGAGGCGATCGAGATGCTTGCCGCCCGCGCTGGTGGCGACGCACGTACGGCGCTCAGCGCACTGGAGCTCGCTTGCGAGACGGCCATCGACAGCGTCACAGTCGAGCACGCCGAAGACGCGCTGCAGCGCCGGATCGTGCACTACGACAAGGCGGCCGACAGCCACTACGACACGATCTCCGCCTGGATCAAGGCGACGCGCGGCTCGGACCCCGACGCGTCGCTCTACTACCTGGCGGTGATGCTCGAGGGCGGCGAGGATCCCCGCTTCATCGCGCGGCGCATGGTGATCCTCGCCAGCGAGGACATAGGCAACGCGGACCCGAACGCACTCACCGTCGCGACCGGGGCCGCCGCGGCCGTCGAGCACGCGGGCTTGCCCGAGTGCCAGTTCGCGCTCGCGCAAGCAGCGATCTACCTCTCACTCGCGCCGAAGTCGGACGCCGCGAAGCGGGCGATCGGGGCCGCCCGCGAGTTCGTCCGCGAGCACGGTGCCGCGCCGCCGCCCGTCCAGCTGCGCTCGGGTGGGCGCGGGCAGGGCTATGACTATCCCCACTCTCATCCAGGGCATCTCTCCCCGCAAGAGCTGGCGCCCGAGGAGGCAGTCGGTATGCGCTTCTACAAACCCGACGAGGCGGAGGCGGAGTGCGCGAAGCGGCTGGAGGACATCCGCCGCGCCCGCGAACGCTCAACTTGACCTCTGCTACCTACAGCTCATCTAGAGGGATGGTCCTGCCTTCGCGTGCCTGCTGAAGGCCTAGTTGCACCTCCTCATATGCGCCCGAGATCCCGTCCAGCAAAACGACATACTCGGAGTCGAGCGTTACGTCCAAATGTTGTCCAGAGTCCTCCACCTGGCAACCGTACTACACGGTCCGGCACGTTCAGTCCAGCCATGCCCGGCAATCTCAATGATGGCGAGGCGCCCTCGACCTCCGCCCCACACGCCCCCGCAAATCCAAAAACTCAGGCCGCGTCGCAATCGGCCAGATCGGGTAACCACGATTCACGTGCTCGACGGTATGCGCCATGTTCGTGCGATCCGCTCGTCGTGCAGACGCAGGTCATCCGATGCGGATGATGCGCGTCGGCGCATGGGAGTGAGAGCATCTGCACACTTCCCGCAGACCGGCATCCAACCAGACGAAAGGCGCCCATGAGCACACCGGCACAATCCCGGCCTGCAACCGCACCCGCCTCCAGCGATTACACCGACCCAGCCGACGTGCTGGTTGTGTTCGGCATCAGCGGCGACCTTGCGAAGGTGATGACCTTCCACTCTCTCTACCGCCTGGAGCAGCGCGGCCTGCTCGACTGCCCGATCGTGGGCGTGGCCGCCGACGACTGGACCGTCGAGGATCTGCGCAAGCGTGCGCGCACCTCGATCGAAGCGTGCGACGAGACGATCGACGAGCGTGTGTTCAAGCGCTTCGCCGAACGACTTAGCTACGTGTCCGGCGACTTCGCCGACGAAGGCACCTATGCGCGCGTGACCGACGCGCTCGGCGATGCCCAGGCGCCCGTCTTCTACCTGGAGATCCCGCCGTTCCTGTTCGGGACGGTCATCAAAGGCCTCGCCTCAAGCGGTGCCACCAAGAATGCGCGCGTGGTCGTGGAGAAGCCCTTTGGCCACGACCTGCAGTCCGCGCGGGCGCTTGCCGCCGAAGTCCACCAGTACATCGAGGAGCCTCAGCTCTATCGGATCGACCACTTCCTCGGCAAGATGGGGATCGACGAGTTCCTCTACCTGCGCTTCGCCAACACGATGCTCGAGCCGGTGTGGAACCGCAACCACATCGCCTGCGTGCAGATCACGATGGCCGAGAGCTTCGGCGTGGAGGACCGCGGGCATTTCTACGATCCTGTGGGCGCGGTGCGCGACGTGGTCGTCAACCACCTGATGCAGCTGGTGGCCGTCGCCGCGATGGAGGCGCCCGCGGGCGACGATGCCGAAACGCTCAAGGACGCCAAGTTCGCCGTGTTCCGCTCCACCGCTGCCGCAGACCCCAAGCACTACGTGCGCGGCCAGTACGACGGCTACCTGAACATCGACGGCGTCGCCAAAGAATCGACCACCGAGACCTATGCCGCCCTACGGCTGGACATCGACAACTGGCGCTGGTCGGGCGTGCCATGGTTCATCCGCACCGGCAAGGACCTGCCGATCACCCAGACCGAGTTGCGGCTCGTGTTCCGCCACCCCCCGCGCCTTGGCTTCATGGAGCACGGGCGCCGCCGGCCGGAGCCCAACCAGCTCGTGGTCAAGCTCGACCCGGCGACGGGTGTGCAGATGATCCTCGACGCCCACCGCGCCGACGAGGGCGGGGCGCAGGCGATCACGCTCGACATGGAGTTCGCACAGGAGGGCGGCGAGGCCCCCACCCCGTACGAGGTGCTGCTGCTGGATGCGATGCGCGGCGACAGCGTGCGCTTCACCCGCCAAGACAGCGTCGAGCAGACTTGGCGCATCTTCGAACCGCTGCTCAAAGAGCCGCCGCCCGTGCATCCCTATGCTCAGGGAACCTGGGGTCCGCCCGAGGCCGACAAGCTGGTGGCCCACTACGGCGGCTGGCACGGCCCGTGGGTGGCATCGTGAGCCCAGCCAAGGACAAGGCGAAAACGGCTGGCTCGCGCGCGCCGGCCAAGGCCCGCACAACGTCAGCCGGGGCCAATAAAAAGTCCGATGCCCCCCGCACGCGTGGGGGGGCTGCCATTTCGAAGGCACCGAACGGCAAGCCTCAGGACGCTCCCCAGAGCGCGGCGATGCCCTCACCGTTCCCACCGATCGCCGACTACGCCTTCCTGTCGGACTGCCATACCGGCGCGCTGGTCGCCCCCGATGGGACGATCGACTGGCTGTGTGTGCCGCGTTTTGACGCCCCGAGCGTGTTCGGCTCGCTGCTGGACCGTCAGGCGGGCGGCTTCCGCTTCGGCCCGTTTGGGATCAACGTGCCGACGGCACGCAACTATGAGCCAGGGACCAACATCCTGCTCACGACGTGGAAGACAACGACAGGTTGGGCGATCGTGCGCGAGGCGTTGATCCTGGGGCCGCGTCGCGGCGAGGATCTCGTCACGCCGCACACCCGCCCTCCGGCCGACCAGGATGCCGACCACCTGCTCGTGCGCCTCGCGATGTGCCTGGATGGCGAGGTCGAGATGGAACTCACGTGCGAACCGGTCTTCGACTATGGGCGCGAAACGGCGCAGTGGGCCGTCAGCGACGACGGGCACAGGGCCGACGCGAGCGGCGCGGAGCAGACGATCCGGCTGCAGACCGACATGGCGGTGGGGGTCGAGGGCGATTGGGTCAGGGCCCGCCACGTGCTCAAACAGGGCGAGCAGATCTACTGCTCGCTCTCCTGGGCCGAGGAGCTGGCCGCGCCCGAGCACGTCGACGAAGCGAACGCACGCCTTGCGTCCACCGCGAGCTTCTGGCGTGGCTGGCTGAGTCGCGCGCGCATTCCCGACCACCGCTGGCGCGATCCGATCCAGCGCTCGGCGCTGGCGATCAAGGGCCTCACCTACATGCCGACAGGCGCGACGGTGGCGGCGCTGACGACCTCGCTGCCCGAGACGCCCGGCGGGGAGCGCAACTGGGACTACCGCTACACGTGGCTGCGCGATTCGACCTTCACGCTGCAGGCGCTGCACTACCTGAACCTCGACTGGGAGGCGGAGGAGTTCATGCAGTTCATCGCCGATCTGGAGCCCAACAAGGACGGGGCGCTGCAGATCATGTACGGGATCGACGGGCGGCGCGACCTCACAGAGTCGACGCGAGACGATCTGTCGGGCTATGCGGGGGCGAGCCCGGTGAGGATCGGCAACGGCGCGTTCGACCAGCGCCAGAACGACGTGTTCGGTGCGGCGCTCGACTCGATCCTGCTGCACACGCGCCGCTCAGAACGACTGCCGCGCAGGCTGTGGCCGATCGTGCAGGCGCAGGCGGAGTGCGCCACCAAGGTCTGGCGCCAGCCCGACCAGGGCATCTGGGAGGCGCGCGGCAAGCCCCAGCACTACGTGTCCTCCAAGCTGATGTGCTGGGTGGCGATGGACCGTGCGGCCAAGCTCGCGGCGATGCGCGGCGACGGCAAGCGCCAGGTCGCGTGGCACGCCACCGCCGAGGAGATCAGAGCGGACATCCTCGCCAACGGGCTCACCAAGGACGGCGTCCTGCGCCAGCACTATGAGACCGACGCCCTGGACGCCTCCAACCTGCTGGCCGCGATCT
The DNA here is from genome assembly GCA_963831725.1 of uncultured Solirubrobacterales bacterium. Classification (GTDB taxonomy): domain Bacteria; phylum Actinomycetota; class Thermoleophilia; order Solirubrobacterales; family Solirubrobacteraceae; genus Palsa-744. The sequence continues at coordinate 219,827 of CAWHRF010000003.1, read as the reverse complement.
TCGGCTTCCTACCGAACGACGACGAGCGCCTGCGCGCGAGCGTGCTGGCGATCGCCGAAGACCTGACAGAGGACGGTTTCGTGCTGCGCTATCGCACCGATGAGACCGACGACGGCCTGTCGGGCAAGGAGGGCAGCTTCCTGATCTGCTCGTTCTGGCTGGTGTCCGGGCTCGCGGTCGTCGGCGAACAGCAGCGCGCCCGCGACCTGATGGAAAAGCTGTTGAGCGTGGCCTCCCCGCTGGGGCTGTACGCCGAGGAGTTCGACACGAGCACGGGCCGCCACCTGGGGAACTTCCCCCAGGCTTTCTCTCACCTCGCGCTGATCGAGGCTGCGGCGCGCATCATCCTGGTCGAGCGATTGGCGGAGATCTCGTGATGCGCGCAGGCGACCATCTGCTGCTGCGCCTGTGAGGCGTCGGGTCGTCATCGTGGGCGGCGGCTTCGGTGGGCTCACGGCGGCGAGCAAGCTGCGCGGCGCCGACGTGGAGGTGACGCTCGTCGACAGGATGCACCATCACCTGTTCCAGCCGCTGCTCTACCAGGTGGCGTGCGGGAGCCTCTCTACAGGCGAGTGCGCCTCGCCGATCCGGGCGGTACTCAGGCGCAGCTCCAATGCGACGGTGCTGATGGCGGAGGCGACAGGCGTGGACGTGGAGCACCGTCAGCTCGTGCTCGACCGCGGCGAGCGGCTCGACTACGACAGCCTGATCGTGGCGTGTGGCGCGGAGACCTCCTACTTCGGCAAAGACGACTGGCAGGACGCGTCCTACGGCATGAAGACGCTGTCCGACGCCGTCGAGCTGCGCAACCGCATCTACGGCTCCTTCGAGGAGGCAGAGCGCTGCGAGGACCCGGCGGAGCGGGCGCGATGGATGACGTTCGTGGTGATCGGCGGCGGCCCCACGGGCGTGGAGATCGCCGGGGAGCTGTCGATCATCGCCGCGCACACGATGAAGCGCGAGTTCACGCGCATCCAACCGAGCGACGCGCGAGTGATCCTGCTCGACGCGGGCGAGCGTGTGGCGGCGTCGTTCAGCAAGAAGCTCTCGGGGAAGGTCGCAAAGGAGCTCGAGTCGCTGGGGGTGAGCGTGCACGTGGGGGCGCGCGTGTGCGACATCGACGCCCAGGGAGTCACGGCGTCGGTCGCCGGCGTCGACACTCGCTTCGATTCGAGGACCGTGATCTGGGCCGCCGGCGTGCAGCCCGTGTCGTTCGTCAAAACGCTGGCCGAGGCGACCGGGGCGCCCACCGACCGCGCGGGGCGTATCCGGATCGAAGACGACCTCACCGTGCCCGGCCATCCCGAGATCTCGGCGATCGGCGACATCACCTCGCTCGCCGGCCCCGGCGACCGGCCGCTGCCGGGGCTCGCGACCGTGGCGATCCAGCAGGCGCGCCACGTGGCGAAGGGGATCGGCGAGGGAGCCCCGGGCGCGAGCACGCCGTTTCGCTATCTCGACAAGGGCGCGCTTGCGGTTGTGGGGCGCGGCAAGGCGGTGTGTGAGATCCGTGGTCTCGAGTTCTCCGGGCGCGCCGCGTTCTTCCTGTATTTGACGGTGCACATGTACTACCTCAGCGGGGGCGGGCAGGGCCGGCGCCTGAAGGTGCTGCTCGACTGGATCAGCGCGCGCCTGGGCAAGCCGCAGAACCCTGTGATCAACAGCGATCTGAGCTCGGTCGAGCGCCTGCCCCGCGGCGCGCGACTGTAGCGATAGCCGTCGTGCGAGGAGGGACATCGGCCGCGGCGCAAAGGGCCATCGCTTGCCGCGCACAGAGCACGCGGTCATGATTGCCCGGTGAGAGCGCTCGATCCGAGACTGCTGCGCTACGCACGCGCGACTCGTACGTTCCTGCTCACGTCGGTGGCGCTCGGCTCATTGAGCGCGCTGCTGATCGTCGCGCAGGCGTGGCTGCTGGCGAGCGTGGTCGCCGGCGCCTTCTCGCACGGGAAGGACCTCGCCCAGTTGCGGGGACAGCTGATCGTGCTCTTGTGCGTGGTGGGAGCGCGCGCGCTGGTGGCGTGGGCGGCGGAGCTGGCGGCGAGTCGCTGCTCGGCGCAGGCGAAGTCGCAGCTGCGCACCGCGATGCTGGAGCGCGTGGCGCAGCTCGGCCTGAACAGCTCCCGCAAAGAGCGCACCGGCGAGCTGGCGGTGCTTGCCACACGCGGGATCGACGCGCTGGACGGCTACTTCTCGCTGTATCTGCCGCAGCTGTTTCTGGCGGCGATCGTGCCGCTCGTGGTGCTCGTGGCCGTGTTCTCCAGAGACTGGATCTCGGGCGCGATCATCGCTCTCACGATCCCGCTGATCCCGCTGTTCATGGCGCTCGTGGGCGCCGCCACGCGCGAGCGCATGGACCGCCAGCTGCACACGCTGCAGCGGCTGGCCGGGCACTTCCTCGACGTGGTTGGGGGACTGCCCACATTGAAGGTGTTCGGACGCGCGAAGGCGCAAGCGGCGAGCATCCGCGAGATCTCAGAGCGCTACCGCGACACGGCGCTCTCCACCCTGCGGGTGACGTTCCTCTCCTCGCTGATCCTCGAGCTGGTGGCGACGATCTCGGTGGCGCTGGTGGCGGTGGCGATCGGGTTGCGCCTGCTGAGCGGCAACCTCGACCTGCGCACCGGGCTGTTCGCGCTGGTGCTGGCGCCCGAGGCGTACATGCCGTTGCGCCGGCTGGGCGCCAACTACCACGCCTCGGCCGAGGGGATGGCCGCCGCCGAGCAGGTGTTCGCGATCCTGGAGCAGCCGGAGCCGGCGCGGGGGACCAACCGCGAGATACCGGATCTCGCCACGGCAGAGATCGCTGTCGAAGGGTTGACGGTCAGCTATCCGGACCGCGGCGAGCCGGCGCTCGAGGATGTGTCTTTGAGCGTCGTGCCAGGCGAGGTGCTTGCGCTTGCGGGACCCAGCGGCTGCGGTAAGTCCACGCTCCTTGGCGTGCTGCTCGGTTTGACCGCGCCCACACGTGGCACGGTGCGAATCGATCGAGCGGAGCTTGCCGAGCTTGACCTCGAAGCGTGGCGCTCGCAGATCGCGTGGGTGCCGCAACGGCCGCACCTGTTTGCCGCCTCGATCGCCGAGAACGTGCGTGTCGGTCGTCTCGATGCCTCGGATGAGGAGATTTGCGGGGCGTGCTCGCTGGCCGAACTGGACGAGGTGATCGGCAGGCTGCCCGCCGGCCTTGACACCGTGCTCGGCGAGCGGGGAGCGGGGCTCTCGGCGGGCGAGCGCCAGCGGGTGGCGCTCGCGCGAGCGTTCCTGCGCGACGCGCCGCTGCTGCTGCTGGACGAGCCGACCGCCAACCTCGACGGCCAGACCGAGCAGGAGATCCTGGAAGCCGTGAGGCGACTCTCCGACGGGCGCACCGTGATGCTCGTGGCACACCGCCCGGCGCTGCTTGGCATAGCCGACCGCGTGTTGAGGCTCGGCGCGGTGGAGGACCACGCCGCGGCGCCATCCTCGACGGAGCGAGCCGTGTCGGCATGACACCCTCACCCGCACTCGACACAACCGCGACGCTCCGCGAGGACCGCGGACCCGAGGCCCCGCTGCGCCAGACACTTGCGATCGCGCGGCCCGCCGCCGGGCGGCTGGCGCTCGCGACGCTGCTCGGCGCGGGCTCGATCGCGGCGGCAATCGGGCTGATCGCGACCTCGGCGTGGCTGATCTCGCGCTCCTCTCAGCGTCCCCCCGAGTCGGTGGTGGCGGTGGCGATCGTGGGGGTGCAGTTCTTCGCGCTCTCGCGGGGACTGTGTCGCTACTTCGAGCGCCTGGTCGGCCACGACGCGGCGTTTCGGGTGCTCGCGAGCCTGCGCGTCGGCGTGTACGAACGATTGGAGCGCTTGGCGCCGCTCGGGTTGCCGGCGTTTCGCGGCGGCGACCTCCTCTCGCGGCTCGTGCAGGACATCGATTCGCTGCAGGACCTGCTGCTGCGGGTGGTGCCGCCGTTTGCGATCGCGCTGCTCGTGGGCGCGGGCACGGTGGTGCTGGTGTGGACGATGCTCCCGGCGGCCGCGCTGATCCTGCTGGTCGCGTTGCTGCTCGCCGGCGTGGTGGTGCCATGGTTGACCGGAGCGCTGGCCGCGCGCGGCGAGGCGCGCCAGGCGGCGGCGCGGGGATTGTTGAGCGCATCGGTGGTGGACCTGATCGAGGGCGCCCCCGAGCTGGTCGTCAACGGCGCGGCGGGAGAGCAGCTGCGGCGCACGCTGGCGGCCGACGCCGAGCTGACCGCGGTGGCGCGCTCGGGCGCACGCACGGCGGGCGTGGGCCAGGGGTTGACGAGCCTGTGCACCGGACTTGCGATGTGGGGCGCGCTGATGGTGGGCGTCAGCGCGGTGCGCGCGGGCCGACTCGACGGCGCGCTGCTCGCCGGGATCGCACTGATCCCGCTGGTGGCGTTCGAACTGGTGACGGGCCTGCCGGCGGCGACGCAGACGCTGCAACGCGTGCGCCGTGCGGCAGCACGCGTGCAGGAGGTGATCGACACACCCGTGCCGGTGACCGAGCCCGCGCATCCGCTCACGCTTGGTCTGCGACCACACGGCGCACAGGCCATTGACGCACAGACCACCGACACACCCACACTCGATGCACAGACGCTCAACGGCACGCACACGGCTCCGCCGCCGAATGGCCAACCGCTGCCTGTCTGCACACACGTCCTGCGGGCTCGCGGCCTGTGCTGCTCCTACCCCGGCGCCGGGCACGCGGCGCTGTCGGACCTGGACCTCGATCTGAGCCCGGGACGTCGCGTGGCGATCGTCGGCCCCAGCGGCGCCGGCAAGTCCACCCTGGCGGGCGCACTGCTCAGATTCCTCCCCTACCAGGGCGGCTCGGCGACGCTCGACGGCATCGAGATCGACCGGCTCGACGGCGACGAAGTGCGACGCGTGGTCGGGCTCGTGAGCCAGGACGCGCACGTGTTCGACAGCACCATCGAGGAGAACCTGCGCCTCGCGCGGCGCGATGCCACGGCGGATGAGCTGCGCGAGGTGCTCTCGCGGGCACGCTTGCTTGAGTGGGTGGACAGCCTGCCCGACGGTCTCGCAACAGAGCTCGGTGAGCGCGGGGCACGCATGTCCGGCGGGCAGCGCCAGCGCCTGGCGATCGCGCGGGCGCTGCTCGCCGACTTCCCGATCCTGATCCTCGATGAGCCCGGCGAGCACCTGGACACGGTCACAGCCGATGCGATCGTCGCCGATCTGCTCACCGCCACGCGCGAGCAGGCCACGCTGCTCGTGACACACCGCCTCGCACGCCTCGGCGAGGTGGACGAGATCCTGGTGCTCGACGATGGGCGTGTGCTCGAACGAGGCACGCAGGACCATCTCCTCCAATCCTGCGGACAATACGCAGAATGGTTCCGCCGCGAGTCGGGTAACCATCTCCGGGCATGACCAACGATCTCGCTCGCTGGCAGTTTGCGACAACCAGCATCTACCACTTCCTGTTCGTGCCGGTCACGATCGGGCTGGCGTTTCTGGTTGCGCTCCTGCAGACGAGCTGGCACCGCAACGGCAGGATGGGCGGGTCCGAATACAAGCGGTTGACGCGCTTCTTCGGGACGCTGCTGCTGATCAACGTGGCGGTCGGCGTGGTGACCGGGCTGGTGCAGGAGTTCGAGTTCGGGATGAACTGGTCGGTGTACTCGCGCTACGTCGGCGACGTGTTCGGCGGGCCGCTCGCGATGGAGGGGCTGGCGGCGTTCTTCCTGGAGTCCACGTTCCTCGGACTGTGGCTGTTCGGCTGGGACCGCCTCTCAAAGCGCGTGCATCTCGCGTGCATCTGGATCGTGGCGTTCGCGACGATGCTCTCCGCGCTGTTCATCATGGTCGCCAATTCCTGGATGCAGCACCCCGTCGGCTACAAGATGGTCAAAGGCCAGCCGCAACTGGACAACGTGGGCGCGCTGTTCACCAACCCCACATTTCTGTGGGGCTACGTGCACGTGATCCTGGCGGCGCTGATCACCGGCGCCCTGATCATGCTCGCGATCTCTGCCTGGTACTTGCGCAAGCTGAATACCTCCACCAATGTCGGGGGCCCGGTCCCCCAAGTCGAGGCCCAGGCAGGCGAGCGGCAGGAAGCGGAGGCATTCAAACGGACCGCCTCGCTGTCGCTGGCTGTGCTGATTCCCTCGATCGTGCTCACGCTGTTCGTGGGCAGCGAGCTGGGGGTGGTCGAGACCAAGTATCAGCCGATGAAGATCGCCGCCGCCGAGGGCCAGTGGAACACGTGCCAGCCGTGCTCCTTCTCGCTGTTTCAGATCGGCGGCGGCAACGACGACAAGACGCCCTCGCAGATAATCGAAGTGCCGCATGTGCTGTCACTGCTTGCGACAAATTCGTGGGGCGGCAAGGTGATCGGGCTCAATCAGTTGCAGGCCGAATCGGTGAAGAAGTACGGCCCCGGCAACTACGTGCCCGACGTGTTCATCCAGTATTGGTCGATGCGCATCATGGCCTACCTCGCGGCGCTCGTGATGCTGCTCGCGCTGTGGGGAGCATGGCTGCTGCACCGCGGCAAGCTGGAGGGATCGAAGTGGTTCTTGCGACTGTCGATCTGGGCGGTGGTGACGCCGTTCCTGATGAACACCGCAGGCTGGCTGCTGACCGAGAGCGGGCGACAACCGTGGATCGTGCAGGGGCTGATGAAGACCGTCAACGCGAACTCGCCGTCGGTGAGCGCAACGGACATCTGGATCAGCCTGATCGTGTTCGTGGCGCTCTACGCGGCGCTCGGCGCCGCCGACGTGGTGCTGATGCTGCGCTACGCGCGCAAGGGGCTGGGCCACGAGGACGAGCACTCGGACGGGTCCGCACAGGGCGCCGGGCAGGGCGCGAGCACGATCCCCACCCTCACCTACTGACATGCAGCTTCACACCGTCTGGTTCATCGTCATCTCGATCCTGTGGGTCGGCTTCTTCGTGCTGGAGGGGTTCGACTTCGGCGTCGGCATGCTGCACACGCTCGTCGGCAAGACCGCGACCGGGCGGCGCGTCGCGCTGAACGCGATCGGGCCGTTCTGGGATGGCAACGAGGTGTGGCTGATCGTGGCGGGTGCCGGCATGTTCGCGGCCTTTCCCGGGTGGTACGCAACGATGTTCTCCGCCCTGTACCTGGCGTTGCTGCTGGTGCTGGTCGCGCTGATCGGCCGCGGGGTCGCTTTCGAGTTCAACGGCAAGAGCGCGAACCCACGCTGGCGCGCGACCTGGACGTGGGCGACGACACTTGGCAGCCTGCTCGTGCCGCTCTTGATCGGCGTGGGGCTCGGCGACCTGCTGGGTGGCCTGCCGATCGACTCCGCCCACAACTACACCGGCAACTTCCTCGACCTGCTCACTCCCTACGGCCTGTGGACGGGCGTCACGCTGCTCGGCCTGTGTCTCCTGCACGGCGCCACGTTCCTGGCGCTGAAGACAACCGACGAGGTGCGCGAGCGGGCTCGCGCCGCCGCCGGTCCGCTGGGCTGGGCGGCGATCGTGCTGGTGGTGGGATTTGTGATCTGGACGCGCACGCTCGGTAGCACGCAGGTGCCAGGGCCGGTTGAAGTGCTCGCGATCGTCGCGGTCATCTTCGCCGCGCGGCTCGCGCGCTCCGACGAGCACGAGGGCTGGGCGTTCGCCGCCTCGGCCACCGCGATCGCCTCGGTGGTGGGCTCGATCTTCATCGACCTGTATCCGAACGTGATGGTGTCCAGCACCGACGCCGCCTTCAACCTCACCGTCAACAACTCGGCCTCGGGCTCCTACGCGCTGACGGTGATGAGCATCGTCACCGTGATCTTCTTGCCGCTTGTGCTGCTCTACCAGGGCTGGTCCTTCCACGTGTTCCGAGCACGGGTCAAGGCTCCGCCGGAGCCGGGGGACTCGCCATCGACGCCCGAGCCGGGGCGTGAGCCGGAGCCGGGGGGCTCGCCATCGACGCCCGAGCTTGGGCGTGAGCCGGAGCCCCCGGCCGGTCCCAAGCCCGCCGCGCCGCAAGCCGGATAAGCGGACCGGCGCCAGCCCAGGTCGCCTACCAGGCGTCGAGGTTGGGACGCCGCTTGCCGGCCCGCCGGCGCCAATCCTCGGGCGGCGGATCGAACAGCGTGGCGATCCAGCGGCGCGAGTCGGCCGGGTCGATCACGTCGTCGATCTCGCCGTAAGCAGCCATGTTCAATCCCTCGCCGTGCGAGTAGGCGGCGGCGACCGTGGCCTGAAACACGCGCTCGCGCTCCTCGGGGTCCTCGATCGCGTCGAGCTCGCGGCGCATCCCCAGACGCACCGCGCCCTCCAGGCCCATCCCCCCGAACTCGGAGGTCGGCCAGCCAACCGTGAACAGCGGCGCCTTGAACGAGCCTCCGGCCATCGCCTGCGCGCCGAGCCCGTAGCCCTTGCGCAGCACGATCGTGCCGATCGGGACCTCCAGATTTGCTCCGATCACGAACAGTCGCGCGAAGTGACGCACGGTCGCGGTCTGCTCGGCGTCCGGGCCCACCATGAAGCCGGGGGTGTCGCACAGGAACAGCACGGGCAGGCCGAACGCGTCGCACATCTGCAGGAAGCGCGCGGCCTTGTCGGCCGCATCGGCGTCGATCGCACCGCCCAGATGAGCGGGGTCGTTGGCGACGATCCCAAGCGGCCTGCCCTGCACGCGCGCGAGCGCGGTGACCATCCCCGCGCCGAAACCGTCGCGCAGCTCGAGCACCGAGTCCTCGTCGCAGAGGGTGTGCACAACCCGGCGCACCTCATAGGAGCGCTTGCGCTGCTCGGGCACGATCTCTCCCAGCTTGCGCTGATCGGGCACGGTGAACCGCTCCACCGGTCCGTGGAAATAGGAGAGGTAGCGCTTGGCCGCCGCAACCGCCGCGCAGTCATCGGCCACGCGCAGATCGACCACGCCGTTTGCGTGCTGCACGTCGATCGGGCCCACTTCGCCTGGCTCATACGCACCCAGGCCGCCGCCCTCGATCATCGCGGGGCCGCCCATCCCGATGCTCGAGTCCTCGGTGGCGATCACCACGTCACAGCAGCCCAGCAGCGCGGCGTTGCCCGCGAAGCAGTAGCCCGAGGCTATCCCCACCAGCGGCACCAACCCGCTGAGGCGACCGAACAGGTGAAACGCGCGGCAGTCGAGGCCGGCCACGATCGGGAAGTCCACATCGCCGGGCCGACCTCCCCCGCCCTCGGCGAACAGCACCACCGGCAGGCGGCGGCGCTCGGCGAGCTCGAACAGGCGGTCCTTCTTGAGGTGCCCGCGCATCCCCTGTGTGCCGGCCAGAACCGTGTAGTCGTAGGACATCGCCACGCACGCGTTGCCGTCGATCTCCCCGACGCCCGCGACCAGACCGTCGGCGGGCGTGCTGGCGATCAGCTCATCCTTTGAGCGACGGCGCTCCTGGGCGGCAAACAAGAGCGGGCCGTACTCGACGTAGCTGCCCTCGTCGATGAGCTCGGCGAGGTTCTCGCGCGCGGTGCGCCGCCCCCGCGCGCGGCGGCGCTCCACGGCCTCGGGGCGGGCCGCGTCGAGACCAAGCTCGTGGCGCACCAGCACCGCGGCAAGGTCGGCGCGGACCCGTTCGGACTCGCCGTCCGCGCGAGCCACGCTCGGCCTGCCGTCCACCCCAGCGGTGTCGAGTTCTCCGCTCGTGGGAGAGGCTCCGTCGCGCTGCGGACTGGAGACCTGGTCGTCGGCTGTGAGGACCAGGAGCAGCTCCCCCGCCTCGATCGCATCACCCGCGACCACCTCCACCCTCTGCACGACCCCATCACTCTCGGCGACAACCTCGTGCTCCATCTTCATCGCCTCCAGCACCACGAGCACCGCCCCGGCATGCACCGACGCTCCGGGGGCGTGCTCGATCGCCACGACCACACCGGCGAACGGAGCGCTGATCTCTAGCTCGACGGGCGAGGGCATCGCGCAATCATGGCGTACGGGTAGCGACCACGTTAGGGTGGGATCAATCATGACCGAGCAGCACGCACCATCCGCACAGAGCCAGCGCTCACGATCGCGCTCGTGGCTGGCTCCAGCGCGCGACGTTCGCGCGCTCTACTACAAGCACTTCGGCGACCGCCGCAAGGAGCGTCAGCTGTTTGCGACCGGCTCCTTCTTCCTCACGTTCGCAGGCGTTCGCGGGATCACACACGCGATCCGCGCCGAACGAGGCCCGTTCAAGAACATCACTCCCGGAGGACGCCACATCCACCACATGACCTTCGGGATCGCGGGGTTGCTGACGGTCGGCTACCTGTGGATGCTCGAGATCGGGATCTCTGAGGAACGCCGCTCCTCGCGCATCACCGCGGCCGCGTACGGCATCGGCGCGGCGCTCACGCTCGACGAGTTCGCATTGTGGCTCAACCTCGAAGACCTCTACTGGGCAAAGCAGGGCCGCGAGAGCATCGACGCCGTGGCCCTGTTCGGATCGCTGCTCGTCCTCAGCGTGCTCAGCAAGGGCTTCGTCAAGGAGCTCCCGCAGACGCTGCCTACGGTGGGGACGGGCTCGAGCGCCACATCGACTCACGCATAGCCAGACCTCGCCCGAAGACACTCACGCTCGACCGCCGACACTCGCGCTCGCCGCGCCGCACGCATCGTTCTCCGAGCCAACGACGAGACGAAGCTAAGGTGAGCGCATGGCTGGCTGGGATGAGACAACGAGGGAGCGCACACACCCCAACCTGATCCTGGCCGTGCTCGCGCTTGGCGGTTTGGCCTACGCGATGCTCAGCTCAGCGGTGCTGCCGGCGCTGCCCACCTTCCAGCACGCACTGCACACGAGCGTGACCGGCGTCACCTGGCTGCTGACCGCCTACTTGCTGGCGGCGTCTGTTGGCACCGCGATCCTGGGCCGGCTGGGCGACATGTACGGCAAGGAGAAGATGCTCCTGTGGACGCTCGTGATTCTCGCCGCGGGAACGCTCCTGTCCGCCGTGTCGAGCTCACTGGCCGTGATCGTCGTCGGGCGCTTCATCCAAGGGGCTGCTGGCGGCATCTTCCCGCTTGCCTTCGGAATTGTTCGCGACGAGTTCCCGCGCGAGAAGGTGGCTGGGAGCATCGGCCTGCTGTCGGCGATCCTTGGCGTTGGCGGGGGCGCTGGGATCGTGCTGGCAGGAGTGATCATCGAGCACCTGAACTACCACTGGCTGTTCTGGCTTCCCCTGATCCCTACCGTGCTCGCGGCGCTGGCCACGTGGCGCTTCATCCCCGAGTCGCCGGTGCGGGTTCCCGGACGCGTCAACTGGCTTGCCGCGATCCTGATGACGATCAGCATGTCGATCGTCTTGATCGCGATCAGCCAGACCACTACCTGGGGCTGGGGCTCCCCCAAGACGCTTGGTCTGCTCGCTGCCGGTATCGCCGTCTCTGCTGCCTGGATCGCCGTGGAGGTGCGCAGCAAGAACCCCTTGATCGACATGACGATGATGCGCATCCGGGGGGTGTGGACGACCAACGCCTCCGCCTTCCTGCTCGGCGCGGGTATGTACGCGTCGTTCATCGTGATACCCCAGATCGCGCAGCTACCGAAGAGCACCGGCTTTGGCTTCGGTGCCTCTGTTGTCGTCTCAGGGCTCTACCTGCTGCCGCTGACGATCGGGATGACGATCCTGGGCCTGTCGGCCGGACGGATCTCGGGTCGCTATGGCTCGCGCAGCGCGCTTCTGGTGGGAACTGCCTTCACGACCGCGTCCTTCGCGTTGCTCGCGCTCGCTCACAGCCATCCCTACGACCTGCTGATCGCCGCTGGACTGCTCGGTGTGGGGGTCGGCCTCGCCTTCGCGGCACTCGGCAACCTGATCGTGCAGGCGGTCTCGCCTGAGCAGACCGGAGTGGCGAGTGGCATGAACACGGTTATGCGCACGCTCGGGGGTGCCCTCGGCGGTCAACTCTCGGCAACCTTCATCGCCGCCAACACGGCCAACGGGCTGCCGGCGGTCACCGGCTTCACCGATACGTTCCTGATGGCCACCGGCTTCCTGCTCATTTGCCTGGTAGCCGGCTTCTTGGTTCCCAAGGAAGGGAGTGCCAGGAAGACCCTGGACTTCACGCACGAGGAGACGTCCACCGGCGCTCCCGCGGCAGAGGGCGTTACCGGCTGACGCTCAGGCGCGCCAAGCGAGCGGCATTGTCCAAGAGGATGCGGCGGTCACAGTCATAACACCTGAAGGGAGACTGCCACCACCGCATCCGGCGGGCGCGGCTACTCCGCGTCAGGCCAGTTCGCGCTGCCCATCACGCCGTCGCCGTCCTCGGGCTTGGGGCCGCCAACAGCCACGATGTCAAGCCCATCCGGACCGGCCTCGAACGCGCGCACAACCTCGGGGGCCACACGCACCACGTCCCACTTGCCCAGCTCTAGAACCTCATCGTCCAGCAGCACTCGCCCAGAACCTGCCACGACCACGTAGGCCTCCTCCTGCTCGCGGTGACTGTGCGCCATCGGGCTGCGCAGGTTCGCCGCGTAGCGAAACAGACTCACGCCGAGGTCGCGCGAGTCGAGGTGTTTGCGTCCGAAGCGGCCTTCGATTCCTGGAGCCCGCTCGCCGACAGAGTCCTCGATCTCCAACAGGTTCACGGTGGCGTAACGGGACATTTGTTCTCCTCGGTCGGATGGATGACGGACTTCAGCTTCACCATAGCTATCGCGCGCGGGGACGCACGATGGCTCATCCAACTCTTCCGCGGCGCGGCGCGATTACTGGTCGGCAGCGGCTGTCTGCTTCGGACAGCCCGTGCCAAAGGAGCACGAAAGGCTCACGATGTCCTGGCTGGGATTGTCCACCGGACGCTTGGAGTGCTCACAGGTCTGCTCGCCCATGTTCCCTGACGGGCACAGCCAGCCGCCATACAGCGTGTAGGAATTGGCTGAATAGCCGTTGTTCACATACTTGCCCTTGCCGTCGGCAATCGCCTCCAGAACCCGCTGCGCGACACCGCACTTCACATGCCCCGTGCCCACGTAGACGCCGTACTCGTCGCCTTTGACACGGAACGTCGCACAGCGGCTCGACAGGTGTGTGCTCGACGCCGCGGCTCCTTGCGCGGTGGCAAACCATCCCACCGCGAGCAGGAAGGCTGCCGTCAGACACACGGCCACGCGAACCGACAACTGTCCTCCGATCCGGGCCGGCACCGCGTTCACTTGCCGCGCCCTCGAGGTGCTCGCGAAGGCCGTGGCGGATAGCGTTCGCGCTCGGCCGGCGTCATCTTGCGGATCGTAAGCGAACCGTCTTTCACCTGCGAGCGGATCTCCTCCAGCTTCTCGCGGCGACGCTCGGCCGCGCGATCTGCCTGCGTGAGCATCTCTTTACGGTAGCGCGTCCGCGCGGCGTCAAGGGCCGGCGTAGCCCAACAGGCGTACCATCGGCCGCGCACGATGACGCCGAGCACCTTTGACCTCGATCATGCGACGCGCGTCGCACCCGGCAACGATGGCTATACGGCGCGTCTGTCGGAGGACTGGGAGATTTGGGGTCCCAATGGTGGCTATCTCGCGACAATCGCTCTACGGGCCGCGGGCATGGTGGCGCAGATCAAGAGACCGGCCAGCTTCTATTGCCACTTCCTCAGCTCCCCCGCTTTCGATGCCGTCGAGCTCAAAGTGAATGTCCTCCGGCAGGGACGCCGCGCCGAGTCGCTTGCCGTGGAGGTGACACAGCAAGGCAAGTCCGTCCTGCACGCACTGATCAAGACCGCCGCCGAGGCGCCCGGGTACAGCCACCAGCATCCAAGCGCTCCTGAAGTCCCGCCACCGGAGACGCTTAAGACCCACGAGGAGCTGTACCCCGACAGGCGGCGGCCGCCCTTCAGCTTCTGGGAGAACGTCGAACGGCGACCCGTCGACCAGAGCGTCACAGACGAGCCACAAACGCCGGTAATCCGCGAGTGGGCGCGCTTTCGACCGACAGCATGCTTCGAGGACCCCTTCCTAGATGCTGCACGCGCCTTGATATTGCTGGACACCTATGGCTTCCCAGCCGCACATCGCCACCATCGAAGCTGGGAGTATCTGGCGCCGAATCTCGACACCGGCGTGTGGTTTCACCATTTCAGCCCTCGCTGCGAGGCTGTTGATCGACAGCGAATGCGCGGTCGCCGACGGTGGTCTCATGGGGGTTGGCGGCAGAGTTTGGGACGTGGACGGCAGGTTGATGGCGAGCGGCTCCGCGCAGTTGTGCTGCATCCCCAACATCACACGGCCGACGTGATCTCGGCGATGAGATTCTGGGGGCTATTCGTCGTGGTCAGAGGCATGGCGAGCAGTTCATTGTGCCCATTCGCGGAAGATGGTGTCCTAGACTCGCAGTGATGTCGTTGCACCTCTTCGCGGGTCTGCGCGTACGGGACTTCCGGGCGGCCCTACCGTGGTATGAACAGTTGCTGGGCGAGCCGACGTTCTTCCCCCATGCGACCGAGGCTGTGTGGACGCTTGCCGAGGACCGCTCGGTCTACGTAGTTGAGCACGCCGATGGCGCGGGCAACTCGGTGGTGACGATCTTCCTTGACGATCTCGATACCCGCATAGCCGAGATCGCTGCCCGCGGACTGGAGCCCGACGAGCTCGAGACGTACCCGGGCGGCGTGCGCAAGGCGATCTACCGCGACCCCGACAGCAACGAGCTGGGGTTCGGTGGCCCGGTGCTCGACAGCTGAGGGTTAGTAGGGTCTTGGGTGCGTGGCCGACATACCCATACCCATCACAGGTCGCTGTCTGTGCGGTGGCGTGAGCTATAGCGTCGACGCCGAGCCAGTCTGGCAAGGGGTTTGCTACTGCTCGAACTGTCAGCGCCAGACCGCTGCGGCGTTCTCGATCATCGTGGGCGTACCGAGCAAGGCACTCACTGTTGAGGGCAACACGCTCGCTTCGTTCAAGACCGTCAGCGAGGACTACCAGAGCACAACGGAGCGTCGGTTCTGCTCGACCTGCGGGTCGCCGATATTTAGCACGATCGAGTCGATGCCGGAAGTTGCCTTCCTGAAGGCGGGGACGATCGACGATACGTCTTGGTTCGAACCGACTGCTGAGATCTGGACGCGCTCGGCACAACCGTGGGCGCCGCACTTCGAGGGCGTCACGCGGTACGAGCGCACCCCGAACTAGCTCAGGTCAGCGCGCCGGCCGGCAGCACGAAGCGGAGCGGTGTCGAGGGATTTGCTCCGCCGCTGTCACCCATCCGCGAACCGTGCAGGCCGTGTCTGGGAGATGTTGCGACCGCCCCCTCGGGTATCCCGGCGTGGGCGGTGATCCACTCAATCACTGCCGCTGAGTCGGCGCCCTCGGCGAGGATCGCCGCACGCTCGATCACCTCTCCACCGGAGAGGTGTGGACGCGCCAAACGCGTCACCAGAGCACGTATGTCGTCGTCGTCCACCTCACCCACACTAGTCTTTCTGCGAGTGCAGCGCGACATGCCCGACACCGCCCGATACCTCGACCTCTGTATCGGTGCGCCCGGGATGAAGGTCAAGCAGCGTGCTCAGCAACAGCAATGGGGTTCCTGCCGCCCATGCCTGGGGACGCGAGGCCGTCGGGAACGCAACGGGGACTGACGTCACCGAGGCGGGGTAGCCGGCAAAGACCTCGGGCAGACGATGCTCGAAGTACGGCGCCGCGCGCAGCATCGCGACGGCGATGGTGCTTGCCGCCTCGTTGTGGCCATAGCGCGCCAGGCCGGCGGCGATCAGCGAGTTCTCGTGGGGCCAGACTGTGCCTGTGTGGTAGCCGAGCGGGTTGTAGCCCGCCTCGCGGGTGCCGAGAGTTCGCACTCCCCAGCCGGAGTAGAGCTGCTCGTCGAGCAGCCGCTCGGCGGTCGTGGCTGCCTCGCTGTCGTCCAGTATTCCCGACCACAGCAGATGGCCGATGTTGGAGGTCAGGCTGTCCACCTGGCGCTTCTCGCCGTCCAGCGCCAGGGCATGGCAGCCACGTTCCGGCATCCAGAAGTCGCGGCGGAAGCACTCGCGTAGGTCGGCGGCTTGACGCTCCAGGTGCCCGGCGAGTGCCTCGTCGCCCCACACCTCACGGGCCAGGCGCGCTGAGCGCCGGCGTGCGTCGTATACATAGCCCTGGATCTCGCAGGTCGCGATCGGCCCCTGAGCCAGCGTGCCGTCGGCGAACTGGATCGCGTCCCAACTGTCCTTCCAGCACTGGTTGGCCAGTCCGGTGGCCGGGTTGCGGCGCGCGTACTCGACGTATCCATCGCCGTCGGCGTCCCCGCTGTCCTCGATCCAGTCAAGCGCCGCACGAGCATGGGGCTCGAGCGTGCGGACGAGCTCATCGTCGCCCGACCAACGGTGGTACTCGTCAAGGAGAATCAGGAACAGCGGCGTTGCGTCGGCACTCCCGTAGTACGGGGAGTGCGGGCGCTCCCCGCGCGCGGTGAGCTCGCCAAAGCGCAGCTCGTGCAGGATCTTGCCGGGCTCCTGTTCGTGGAAGTCGTCGCGCACCTGCGCCTGGCGAGCCGCGAGCACGTGCAGGGTGGTGGCGGCCAGCTCGGGCAGGTAAGGCAGCGCCTGGAAGCTCGTGATCAGGCTGTCGCGGCCGAAGAGCGCCATGAACCACGGCAGCCCAGCCGCCGGGAGGGTGGCGCCCTGCAAGAGATCGGGATGCAAGCGCAGCGCGCCCAGATCGCTGAGACTGGCGCGATACGTATGCGCCAACGATGTGTCCTGTGTTTGCAATACAGGTGCCCGTGCCAGCCACTCCTCGAGCTCTGCCGACTTGGAGGCACTCAACTCCTCTAGGCCGCCCCGCGACTCGCGCTTTGCGAATGCGATCCCCGGCTGTGCGGCGTAAGGCGTGATGGTGAAGGTGGTCGACCACCGCTCGCCGGGCGCAAGCCGCAACGAATAGGAGAAACCCTCTCGGGTCACTGCCGCCGGGCGACTAGAGGAAATCGAGATCGACCGTCGGAAGCCCTCACGCTCGTAGGCGAGCGTGAGGGCTTGATCATCGTGGCGGCAGCTCACCTCTCGCTCGGTGAGCGTGCCATCCTTGACCTCGAACAGATCGGCGAAATCGGTAGCAACCTCCAACACCACCCGCATCTCGCTGCTCTCATGACGGTGGTTGGTCACCGAGATCTCCTCCATCCACACGTGGTCGATGAGTCGCCGGCGCATGATCGAGCACGGTGCCTCCTCATCCGGCTCCACACGCGGAGTCAGGAAGAACTGAGCAGAGAAGTGCGCACTCTGGTCCAGGCCTAGAAGCTCTAGCGGTACCTCACCCGTGCGCAAGACCCAGCGCGAGAGGAAGCGGGTGTCCTCGCAGTAGAAGCCGTGCTCGCGACCGGCCTCCTCACGCACGTCGCCAAGACGGTCAGCGACGACGAAAGTGCTGCCGTCCAGCACGCTCAGAGTGCGCTCAGACAAGCTCGAGGGTCTCTGACGGCTGGCGCATCGCCGATCGGTAGACAGACTCATAGGCAGCGGCGACGACATCGACATCACAATGTGTGGCGACCCAGGCGCGACAGTCCCGCGCGGCGATACGGGGAAGCTGGATGACAGCCGCGCCCATCGCCTGCTCATCCTCCACGAGAAATCCAGTCTGCCCGTCGAGGACGAGCTCGCGGGCGGCGCCCTCGGGGAAGGCAATCACCGGGGTGCCACAGGCCAGCGCCTCCACCATCACCATCCCGAAGGGCTCCTCCCAGCGGATCGGCATGAGCAGCGCGCGGGCACCGGCGAAGAGCGAGCGCTTGACCGAGCCACCGACCTCGCCCACGAAGCGAACGCGCTCGCCATCGACGTGTGGCGCTATCTCGCGGTCGAAGAACGCCTGCTGGCCGGGCTGGATGACCCCCGCCAAGACAAGCGGCACGCCGGCGATGCGCGCGGCGGCGATCGCACGATGGGGGCCCTTCTCGACAGTCATGCGCCCGATCCACAGCAGGTAGTCGTCCTTGTGCTCGCGCAACGGCCACGCCCGCACGTCGATGGGGTTCGGAATCGCGCCGATTGAGTGAAGCCCCGTCGGCGTCGAGTCGAGTTGCGCGCGGCTGATGCCCACGAGCGCCGCCTTGTGGCCGTGGCGAGCATAGAAGGCCGCGGTGCTGGCGGTGAACTGCCCGTGAAGGGTATGCACGATCGGCGTGTCGATGCGATCGGCCATTGCCAGGGCCGTGAAGCCGCAGTGATCGTGAATCACGTCAAAGCGACGATCGTAGGAGGCGAGGTCGATCTCCTCGAATGCCCGCGCGACGTGATCGACCTCATAGAGCGAGCGCTCGATCTCATCGGGGTGGGCCTCCCCGAGCAGAGTCACAACACGCGCGCTCGACACAGAGCCCGGGGCGCAGAACAGCGTGACCGAGTTCCCTCGCCGCACAAGCGCCTCGGTAAGTGCGTCGACTACCGACTCCACACCCCCGTATCCCGGTGGAGGAACTGAGATCCAAGGTGGAGCAAGCATCGCGATGTGCAGTGGCGCCCCTCGGGACAACGTCGCGGCCTCAGAATATTTCGGCGGACTCCCCGAAGACCAACGAGGGGACGCACGGTCAGACCCAGCAGCCACGGCATTCACAGACGCTCCTCACGAGCCTCTCAAGGGCCGCGATCGCGAGGCAGAGAGGTCAGGAAGGACCCGGCGAGCGCACAATCGCAGCCTGTTCAGGGCGCGATGGACATCTCCACCGTACCAGTGGCGGGCAGCGCGCCCCTATGGAGCACGCACAGGCGCATCAGGCATCTCTTTGCTCGTGCCGATGAGGATCGTGAGCAGGTCGCTGATTCGCTGCACGCGGCCAAGGCGGTCGGGAAGCGGGAGGCCCGATTGGATCGTGTAGTGGTTGCGACGTCCGTTGCGTTCTCGCGTGATGTAGCCGCCGTCGGTGAGCTCCGTGACGATCCGGTGGGCGGCCCGTTCGGTGATTCCGACTCGCTCGCTGATCTCTCGTAGAAGCACACCTGGATCGTGGGCGATGCATGCGAGAACCTGGGCGTGGTTCGTCAGGAACTTCCAACGGTGAGTGGTGGCCTCGGTCATAGACAGAGACTAGCGTATCTAGATTCCAATTTCCTAGAAATATATTTCCTAGATTTAGATTTCATGCTATGTTGTTCAGGTCCGCGGTGCTTGATCGGTCGCTGGCGCTCATGCGCACACCTACCGAAATGAGGAATACCGTGCCCAGCTCAGTAATGCCCACTCCACTCACCACGACCGCCGGCAACGGCGTCGCGCCCCTCGAAACTGCCGATCCTGTTGCCAACGGACAACTCCAGCCCTCGCCGCGCTCTCAGTCATCGCGAAACCCACTACTGGCGAAACTCACCGGCCTGACCTCGATAGCCATGGTCGCCGCGTTGGGCATCGTGATCGTCGGAATCCTCGCCGTCGTGGGAGGCAGCTATGACAAGAAGGTCGTCCACGACCAACTCGTCCCACAAAAGATCTTCTTCCCTGCCGCCGGCAGCCCCGAGCTGCTACCCGGTGTGAAGCAGTACGCAGGCCAGCAACTAACCACAGGTAGCCAGGCCAAGGCGTACGCCAACAACTTCATCAACGTGCACCTCTCCAAGATCGCCGGCGGACAGACCTACGCACAGGTCAGTACAGCAGCCCTAGCCGCGCCGACCAACGCAAAGCTGGCCGAAGAGAAGGCAACCCTCTTCCAAGGCGAGACCCTGCGCGGCTTGCTCCTGAACGCCTGGGGATGGTCGCTCATCGGCACCATCGCGACCCTCGCCGGATGGATACTCATAGCGCTGGGAGCAATCCTGTTCCTGCTACCACTGGCCAACTGGCAGGTGAATCTCAGAGGCCGGAGCGCTGCGACAGCAGGTGCATGAAGCGGTCGCATCGGACATATGCGTAGCGTGTCCGGCTTACCGGGGCAGGTGGAATGGAACCGTGGTGATGACGATGCCCTCGTAGGCGATGAGCGAGGCGCGCAGGCGTGTGGCGATGCGGTTGTGGAGGATCCGCTGCCAGCGCTTGGCAACGACGATCTCGGGCACGACGAGCGTGAGGATCACGTCGGGGCGTTGGCGATGCAGCGCAGCGATGTAGTTGGCCAGCGGCGCGACGGTGGAGCGGTATGGGGACACGACGACCTCCAGCGGCAAATGGTCGCCCCACACACGCCACTCGCGGTGGAAGCGCTCGGCCTCCTCCTCGGTGGGGCTGATGTGCAGCGCGAGCACCGGCTGGGCGAGCGAGACGGCGTAGGCGAGCGCGTGCAGCGCCGCGAGGTCGAGTACCGCGACGGGGACGACGGCAAAGCTGTGCACCTCGGATGGGTCATCCTGCGTCTCGGCCAGGTGCTCGGAGACCTCCGGGCGCAGCCGGGGCGGTGTCACGCGTGTCGTCCGTCTGTGCCCGTCCAGCTCGGGTCGTGGCGCATCGGGTCCCGGCGTGAGCGCCTCGCGGGCGCTCACGTAGTGCGCGTGCACGCGCCCGCACGCCAACACGATCAACGGAACCAGGACCACCACGACCCAGGCGCCCTCGGTGAGCTTGGTGACCATCGCGATCAGCACCACCAGCGCGGAGAGAACCGCGCCCAGCAGGTTGGTGGCCAGCGCCGAGCGCCACCCTCGCTCGCGGTGGCGCAACCAGTACGCGACCATCCCGCTCTGGGCGAGCGTGAAAGCGAGGAACACACCGATCGCGAACAGTGGGATCAGCGGGGCGGTCCGACCGCCGAAAGCCGCGTAGATCACGGCCGCAGGGACGGCGAGCACGAGAATGCCGTTGCTGAACGCGAGGCGATCGCCCATGCGCAGGAACAGTCGGGGGACATAGCCGTCGCGGGCCATGAAGTACAAGAGCCGCGGAAAGCCGTTGAAGGCCGAGTTGGCGGCGACCAGTAGCACGAGCGTCGTTGCGATCTGCACGAAGCCGTAGGGAATGCCGCCGCCGACGCTGTCGTGCGCGATCTGGGAGAGCACCGTCTGACTCCCACTCGGCGCGGCGCCGTCGAAATGAGCGACGAGCACGACGCCGATGAACATCGAGATCAAAAGCCCCATCATCACCGTGAGCGTCTGGCGAGCGTGCCTGGCTTGCGGAGAGTGGAAGACCGGGACCGCGTTTGAGATCACCTCGATCCCCGTCATCGCCGTCGCCCCGGAGGCGAACGCGCGCAGCACAAGCAGCACGCCGAGCGCCTCGGTGGCCCGGTGCGGTGGGGCGGCGGCAGGGTGAAAGCCGTGGGAGCCCGCCTTGAGAAGACCGGCGATGACCACCAGTGCGATCGCCGCCACAAACAGGTAGGTGGGAGCGGCAAAGGCGGCGCCGGCGTCGCGCACGCCGCGCAGGTTGCCGGCCACCAGCAACACGATCACCACCAGACCGATCGCGACTCTCGCCGAGTCGAGCGAGGGTATCGCCGAGGTGACGGCTTCCACTCCGGAGGCGACCGACACGGCGACCGTGAGGATGTAATCGACGATCAGCCCGGCGCCCGCGAGCAGACCCCACTTGCGGCCGAGGCTGTCGCTCGCGACTATGTAGGAGCCTCCGCCATGCGGGTAGGCACGGATAACCTGGCGGTAGCCGAGCCCGACTGACAGCATCAGTACCGCGAGGGCGGCTCCGATCGGCAGCGAGAGCTTCAGCTCGGCCGAGCCGGCGAGCACGAGGATCGCCATCATCGCTTCCGGCCCGTAGGCCACCGAGGAGAGCGCGTCGGGAGAGAGCACGGCGAGGGCGAGCAGGCGCCCCATGCGCTCCTCCGCAATTGCCGTGCTGCGCAGCGCCGGGCCGATCAGGGTTCGCCGCAGCGCGTGGACCGCACGGCCCGACCGCGAGTCGGTCTCTCCCGCCTCAGCAGTCGCTTCGAGCTCGTCTTCGTCCGCCTCGCGTGGCGCACTGCTGATGTGCACGAAACGTCCGCTGCGCGACTGCTGTGGATCGGCGAAATCGAGATGGCGATCGACGGGCAACGCACGCTCCCAGACCTGCCTGGGCGGCATGCACCCCGCCCAGGCGCGTCCCACCTCACTCAGCGCGGCAAGCGCCCGTTGGTCGAGCTCGGGCAGCTGTGCGTTTGCCGTGACCGTTGAATCGGACCCACCCGCCCCGTCCTCCTCCGGGCCATCGCTTGCACTGCTATGCGGCCTGTCGCGGTCGCCCGCGCTGTCGGGGGGTGGGCTTGGCAAGGGCTAGCCGAGGAGTCCGAAGGTTACGACCGGCCCAGCTTCATCCAGCGGCCGTCGCTCGCTCCGAGTCAGTCTACGGTTGTTCGTCGATCGCGTCGACGCGGTCGGGGTAGAAGGCGACGTGGTCCTTGATCTCCGCGACCGCCGCGTGTGGGTCGCGATAAGTCCAGATGGCGTTGACCGAGCGCTCGCCTCCGGCCGGAATGCTGTAGTAGCCGGCGTCGCCCTTGAATGGGCAGTAGCTCGCGTGGTCGGTCTCTTCGATCAGCGAGCGGTCGACGTCGTCGAGTGGGATGTACTGGACCGCCGGATAGTCGGCCTCACGCAGCGTGAGCGCGTTGTGCGTGTCGGCGAGGACCTGCCCAGCGATCGAAACGACGATTCGCGCTGGGTTCGGCTCGATCGTGATCGGGTGGTCCGGTCCGGGTTGCTTGATTGGCTTGTCGGTCATGGCTTTGCCTTCCTCGGGCTTGGATCCGTGGGAGACCGGGCCGGGGTGGGCGGACGACCGTCCACCGCCGGCCCTCTCACTTTACTCGGATCCGAACCCGCGGTCTCAGTCGCCGAGGAACGCCGCGGGCAGGTTGCTCCCGGGCACTTCGCCGGGTAGGTAGATCTTCGGGTCGCCGGGGTACGCCACCTTCCAGTCGTGCGCGGAGTACCAGTCGAAGCGATTGAGCAGCACCGGCTTGGCCGAGTCGGGGCTGGCGTCCTTCCCGAGGAAGGGCTGCTGGCGCTTCCAGCTCATCCAGGCGTTGTAGACGCTCTGCATCGAGGGGGGCACTTCGCCCTGGACCGGTCCGCCGCTCGCCGCCGGCGTAGTGGTCGCCGGAGTCGTCGTCGCTGGCGCCGTCGCGGGTGCCGCCGCGGGAGCGACCGCCGGGAAGCCTTCGACGCCGAGCGTCAGCGGGATTTCGTTGAGAGCGGCGGTATACGGTTCGAAGTTCGGGGTTTCGGTGAACGCCCCGTACATCGGCTCGGCGGCGTAGTCCTCCTGGTTCATCGGCTGGATCCCCAGGACCTGCTCGATCGTGCGCACCATGTTGAGCTGCGTCTCATATTCGTCCTCGACGCCGCCCTTGGCGTACGGGCTGATCACGAACGCCGGACCGCGGTGCCCGTCGACGTGGTCGACGCCGTTCTGCGTGTCGTCCTCGACGCCGAAGATTGCCGATTCCTTCCACACCTTGCTGTGGGAGATCGTTTCCACGATCCGACCCATCGCGAGGTCGTTGTCGGCTACCTGCGCCACCGGGTCCGGCGCGCCGCCGGTGTGGTCGTCGGGCAGCCATATCAGCGTCAGGTTGGGAACCGCGCCCGTGCTTTCCTCGTGCTCGAATTCGCCCTTCCAGATGTCGTAGCGGTACTGGTCGGGAATTTCGAGGTCGAACCTCGGGTAGTAGGGATCGCTGATTGCGTTCAGCGAGGGGATGTCCGAGGAGGTCTTGTACTCGTTGATCGGGATCGGCAGCGGCCCGCTCTTCTTTCCTTCGAGGATCTGTGAGTCTTCATACCATTCCTTCCAGTCGCCGCCGTTGCCCGGTCCGGTGATGTACCTGTTGTACTCACCGAAGTCTCTGACGCTCAGACCCGCCTTCTCGGCCGCATTCCACAGGAAGCCGTCACGCTGGTAGGCGAGCGCGTCGCCGCCTTCGGCGGGGTAGGAGCGGTAGAACGCCCCGAACTCCTTTTCGACGTAGTCGTTGGCCTCGGCCTGCACGATCCAGTTGTGCCCGTCGGCCGACAGCGTGCCCTCGTCGTAGAAGTCGTCGAGGTCGCCGAAGCGCTTGGCCAGCGCGTGCTGGTTGGGGGTGATCTTCTGGCCGAACTGGGCGAGTTCGGGGTCGCTGTTGCCCTCGCCGAGATCGCCGAGCACCTGGTCGTAGGTTCGGTTCTTCTTGACGATCACGAATACGTGTTTGATCGGCGAATGCCCTCCGATCCTCCTCGGGATCACACCCGGCACGGTGTCGCCCGCGCCGCTGTTGATGGCAGGGACGTTGTTCCAGTCGTTGTCGGTAAAGACGGTCTTGGTGTACCCCGCCAGTTCACCTTCGGCCGGCATCTTGAACGTTGTCACTGTGCCGGTGTCGTCGTAGGTGTTGTAGCCCTTCACGCATTCGGGAGCCGGGGAGGTTTCCGTGCCCTTGCAGATCTTCGCCTGGGGGCCGCGGTCGCCGATGCCCCTGTCGTTAGTGACGACGATCTCCCCGCTCCCGAGCGCCGGGTCGGGCTGTACCTGCACTGGGTACCAGTCGGTCGGCAGCAGACCCTCGAACTCGAGCGGCTGCGCCGGGGTCCTATGCCATCTTGTGAAGCCCCCGTGCCTCCCCCTCGTGAGGCCGTTGTACCTGTAGACGGCGATCGCGTTGTCGCGGCCGATGCTCACGAGCACGTGTTCGGGGTCGGGCATCGTGATCGCGTTCGCGTAGCTCCCCACGCTGGCGCCCGGCAACGGGTTGGTGCTCGTCGTCTGCGCAACCGTGTTGGTTGCGGTGTCGATCAGCGAGATGCTGTCGTCGTTGGAGTTGGCGACAAACAGCGCCGATCCGCTCTGATACAGCGCGGTCGGCTCTAGTCCCACCGGGATTTCCTGTTCCTGCTTGCCGGTGGCCAGGTTCACGACCGAGACGGTGCCGGTGCTGGCAGCACCGGTGACGGGGCTCGAGACGATCGGGGTGCCGTCGGAGAGGTTGGTCGTTTCGCCCGGCTTGGCGGGATGGCCGCCCTCGTTGGAGACGTACGCGGTGTTGCCGTCGATCACGACCTGGCGCGGCGCGTTGCCGACGGGGATTTCCTTTTCGACTTCATTTGTCGCGGTGTTGACCACACCGAGCGTGTTGGACCCGTTGAGGGCGACGTAGAGCTTGCTGCCGTCGGACGAGAGCGCCATGCCCGAGGGCTCGGCTTCACCGGGGTGTTTCGCTTCGGTGCTGTATTCCGGTGCGGGACCGTTCGCGGCCGGTGGCATCTTGATGATGACCTTTTCGGACACAGTGCCGGTTTCGGGGTCGACCGTGAACTTGGCGATGTCTCCCGTCTGGGGGACCCACAGAGTCTTGCCGTCCGGCGAGTAGAGCGGGCCGTCGGCCGCGACCTCTTCGCCCGGTTCTCCGGCCGCGGGGTCGAGGGTGTTGGGATAGGCGCCTTCTTCTTGGACGATCTTGCCCGTTTTCAGGTCGATGATCGTCAGGTAGCCGGTGAACTCGTTCCACGTCAGCGCGGCCATGTACTGGCCGTCGGGGCTGAGCGTGCTTGAGACGATCCGTCCATGCTGGTCTTCGATCCGGGTCCCGATCGGCGAAATCCACTGGTTCGTCGGCAGCAGCAGCGCGCCGTTGTAGGTCTGGCCGACTTCGCCGCTGCCAAACGGGTTGACGCCGCCTAGATCGGCGGACGCGACGCCGACCGCCGCCACGAAGGCCACCAGGATCGCGACTGCACCCAAGCGCCGGCGCCGGACGTTCAGACGAGTACCACTTTTGCGGATCGGAACCGAGCTGGCCACGGCAAATCCCTCCCAAGTAGACACTGGGTTGTAAATGCGACAAAAATCGGCGGAGCAAACTGTGTGCCGCCCGGTCTACCCTGCGTGTGGGGTTCCCGTTGTTACCTGGTGGTGAAAATCTGTGTGAAATTTCTCGTTCTTTGCACTGCTGTCACACGTTCTTTGCAGTGCCGTCACATATCGTTTATAAATAAATCACCGACGTTCACGAGCGCTTCACGAGTTGGGGGATGGACGTGGGTAGGTTCACCCGATATGGAGGCTGTCCGAGCGAGCGGATTGGTCAAGCGCTTCGGGGCGAGGACCGCGGTCGACGGCGTCGAGTTGACGGTCGCCCCGGGGCAGGTTCGGGGCCTACTCGGCCCGAACGGTGCGGGCAAGACGACGCTGCTGCGGATGCTGTTCGGACTGATTCACCCAGACGCCGGCGCGGTGGCGCTACTGGGGCGGGAGCTCGACGGGCTGGGCGGCGAGGCTCTTGAGGAGGTGGGCGGGTTCGTCGAGGAGCCCGCCTTCTACCCCTACCTGTCCGGGCGCGCAAACCTTTCCCTGCTAGCGCGGCTGGACGCCGGCCCGACCGCAGCCGCGGTGCGGGACGCGCTCGCACGCGTGGAGCTGGAGCACAGGGGCGACGATCGCGTGGCCGGCTACTCCACCGGTATGCGCCAACGGCTCGGAATCGCGGCCGCGCTGCTGCGCTCACCCCGCCTGCTCCTGCTGGACGAGCCGACGAGTGGGCTCGACCCGGCGGGAACGCGCGCGGTGGCATCTTTGGTCGCAGAGCTGGCCGCCGAGGGCGTCGCGGTGCTGCTCTCCAGCCACCAGATCGGGGAGCTGGAGCGGGTGTGCGACACCTATACGGTCATGCGCGAGGGCAGGGTGGTGTGGGACGGCTCGGCGGAAGAGCTGATCGCGCAGGCGCCCGCCTGCGCGTACGCGCTCGCGACCAGCGATGACGATCTGGCCCTGCGGATCGCCGCGGACCATGCCGGGGTGCGGGCCGGGCGCTCGCGCCGGGGAGAGCTCGCGCTGAGCGTGCGCGAGGGTTGTCTGGACGAGTTCGTGTTCGCGCTCGGGGACGCGCGCGTGGCGATCCGGCGCTTGGACCTGCTCGTGAGTCCGCTGGAGGCCATGTTCTTCGCCCTCACCTCCGACGGCGCCGCGCTCGAGCAGCTCGAGCCCGAGGAGCTGGCCGAGACGGTGCTGGCCGGGCGATGAGCGCGATCGCCCCAACGGCGCCCGCCACCCCGGCAACGCTTCCGTTCGGCGGGGAGGACGCGATCTGGAACGCGTTGCGGGCCGAGCTGCAAAAGCTGGGTGCCCAGCTGACCATCCGGCTGCTGGTCGTCGTCTGCATCGCCGGCCCGTTCGCTTTCGCTGCGGTGCTGAAGGTGCAGAGCGGTACTCCCTCGGACGCGCTGTTCGGCGTGTGGGTGCACTCCTCCGGATTCGCTATCTCGCTCGTGATCCTCAGCTTCGCCGGGAACTGGGGGCTGCCGCTGATCGCCGGACTGCTCGGGGGCGACCTGTTCTCCTGCGAGGATCGGCACGGGACCTGGAAGACGATCCTGACCCGCTCCTGCACCCGCGCCGACCTGTATGCAGCCAAGCTCCTCGCCGCGGGCATGCTCACCGTCGCGCTGACGCTGCTGCTGGCGCTCTCGAGCCTGATCGCGGGGGTCGTGTTCGTGGGCGCCCACTCGCTTGTCGACCTCAGCGGTGTGCTCACCCCCCCAGGCAAGCTGCTCGCCCTGACGCTGCTCAGCTGGCTGTTGTGCGTGCTGCCGGCGCTGGCGTACACGAGCGTGGCGATCCTGTTCTCTATCGCCACGCGCAACGGGATCGTCGGTGTGCTCGGGCCGCTGCTAGTGGCACTGCTCACCCAGCTGCTGGACCTGATCGGCAAGGGCGTGGCTGTGCACCTGCTCCTGATCGGCTCTGCGTTCGAGGGCTGGCACGGCCTCTTCACGACCCACCGCTTCTACGGCCCGCTCGTGGTGTCGAGCCTGGTGAGCGTCGCCTGGATCGCCGCGTGCATCGCCGCGAGCTGGAGGATCCTCCGGCGCCGCGACTTCCTGGCGAGCACAGTCAGCCGCGGCCCCGACTGGCGCACACCAGTCCGGGTCGTGGCGATCGCCACCGCGCTCGTCGCGGTGCTCGCCCTGCTCGCCAACAGCGGTCCCACCGGCGACACCGCCTACCGCCTCAGCGCGGCCATCGGGGAAGAGTTCAACAACGTCACATTGCTACAGCAGCAGTTGATCGGACGGCGAGTGCCCGCCGGCGCAAAGCTCGACATCCTGCCCAACTGCAACCGCCGCGCGGCCAAGGCGGTCGGCCCGGGAGACTGGAACTGCACCCTGTACGTGTACCTGCCTCAAGCACAGTCGGTGCCGTTCCAGCAAACCTCCGTCGAGTACGACGTGAGCGTCGAATACGACGGCTGCTACAAGGCCCAGTCCCCTCCCGCCTTCATCGGCGGCCCGACGATGCTCGGCGCCCACCGGAGCACCGTCACGAACCCGCTGTACATCGTGTACGGGTGCTTCAACACCTTCTGAGCCCATAGTTGAGGTCAAGAAGGAGGGCAATCCAGACACCCTGCGTGTCATTGCTCAGCTTCTTGATTACGCCGCCGCGCGTGCCGTGGAAGACTATGCGGCAATGGCCGACGCTCTGCGAAACGTGACCTACGAGGTGGTCGACCGGGTCGCGCGGATCACTCTGAACCGGCCCGAGCGCGGTAATGGCATCACGCGAGGGCTGATCGACGAGCTGGAGCGCTGCGTGGAGCGCGCCGACCTGGACCCTGCGGTCCACGTGATGCTGCTGACAGGCAACGGCAAGGGATTCTGCGGCGGCTATGACCTCGTCGAGAGTGCCGAGGGTGGTGGAGGCTTGGGCGAGGGGCCCCCTGCCCCACCGCCGGGTTCGCCGCTGGATCCGGCTGTGATGGCTGCCAACCACGACCCGGCGGGCACCTGGGATGCGATGGTGGACTACGCGATGATGAGTCGCAACGTGCGCGGCTTCATGTCGCTGTTTTACGCCGGCAAGCCGGTTGTCTGCAAGGTGCAGGGATTCTGCATCGCCGGAGGCACCGACATGGCACTGTGCTCCGACCTGCTTGTGATCGCTGCCGACGCCAAGATCGGCTACCCGCCGGCGCGTGTGTGGGGCGCGCCCACCACCTCGATGTGGGCTTATCGGCTGGGAGCCCAGCGCGCCAAGCGACTGCTGTTCACCGGCGATTGCCTCTCGGGCGAGGAGGCGCTCGAGTGGGGACTGGCGATCGAGGCGCCGCCACCCGAGCAGCTCGACGAGCGCACCGAGATCCTGCTCGAGCGGATCGCGCGCCTGCCAGTCAACCAGTTGCGGATGATGAAGCTGCTCGTCAACCAGACGCTCCACGCCCAGGGACTGGACGAGACGCAGGTCCTGGGGACGCTCCTGGATGGGATCGCGCGCCACACCGCCGAGGGCTACGGCTTCCAACGGCGTGCGATGCAGGCCGGCTTCCGCGAGGCCGTGCGGGAGCGCGACGAGCCCTTCGGGGACCGCGGGTCGTCGACGTTCAAGGGTTGAGCTGTCGGTGGTGGCGGGACGACGTTGCCCGTAGGGCATAGATGACGCGGGACAATGCGGAAGGCCGATCCTGGAGGATCGATAGGCTCGCTGTTCGTCCTGAGCGACAACCGGGAGTGCCTTTGGTGAGGCTGTCTCGCTCCCGCCGCGTGCTAGAAGCAAGCGTCGCGAATCACTCGCCGCCGGCTGCTGACCAGCGCCTTCCAGGCGAACTCGTCCACGAGCGCTCTCGCGTCCATGTTTGAGGTCTCAGACATCGCGATGGGCTACCGCCTAGTCAACCTCGACCTGCGCTGAGCGCCTATACGTCCGGCGCCACCCGCGCCGCGGTACTGGCGGTATCGATCAACCCGAGCTCGCCGGCGAGGTGCCTTGGACGCAGTACACGGATGTCACCGATCGGGTCATAGCCGAGCAGTCTGCCGTCGCTGCTGCAGATCACGTCGGCACCATTCTGTAGCGCGCCGCAGATCACATGCAAGTCGGCGATGTCCATCGACTCGAACGTGACCGGAAACGAGAGCGTGGTGGCCGCGAGCAGCGCGACGCGATCAACGCCGGTGACGACGTGCAGGAACTCGCCGAGGGATAGGCCGACGAGGCTTGCGTTCTGTCCAAGGCTTCGGCTCAGCGACACGCGTGCCATGTTGGTTGGCTCCAGGAGCACTTCGAAGGTTTCCAGGAACGGCTCTAGCTCCTGTTCGGTGTAGGTGCGCGCCACCCGCTGTCCGGGCCCCATGACGCCCTGCTGGGTCGCGCGCCACCAGAACTCGGCACCGATCACGTCAGTGATGAAGCCGTTCAGCACCGGGGTCCGCTGCGCCGCGAGCGCCATCAGCGAAAAGCACGGCCCCGAGGGGCTGTGAAACGCGCCCCACAGGACCGTGGTGTCAAACTCGACCCGCATCCGCCGCAGTGAGGCTCAGCCCTTGGCGCGCAACTGCCTGCCGAGCTCTTCCTCCGCAGCGAGATCGCTGCCGCCATGAAGTGAGATGAGCTGCGCCTGCAGCGTGTCCAAGCGCTCGCGCGTGGTGGCCGGCCGGGTGTCTGACTGAAACTGCGCCGCCGGGATGCGCCATGACCCTCCCGGTCCGCGCGTCCCCTCGATCCGCTGTTTTGAAAGCCACTTGTACACGGCCTGGGTGCTGACGCCATAACGCGCCGCGACGTCCGCGACGCTCAGGTAGCCCGGCTCGGCGGGCTCGCGGAGGAACAGGTGCTCGCGCCACTGCGAGGCCATCTCGACGGCGCGAATGCGCCGCTGCACGCCGAGGTGCTCGATGCCGGCCGCGTCACGCAACAGCCCGGCGACCTCGGCGGCGAGAAGCTCGACACCGCCGCTCGGCTCGTGCAGGGCCTCAAGGCAGCGCCGCAGGCTGTCGCTTGCGAACAGGCCGGCGTCATCGAGCGTGCTGAGGCTCTCGATAGTCAGCCGCGCGTACTGATCGGCGTACATGTCCAGGGCGCCAAGGCTCTCGAAAATCTCCTTGGCGATCGCGCGCACCAGCGTCTCGCGTCTGGTTCCCTCAGCGTCGATCGCTGCGCGCCACAGTACGACGCGGTCCTCGGGGCTCAAGATCTCCATTGGTCGATCATACCTTCTTTCGCCCAACATCTGCAATTCTTGCAACCCTATCGGCAGGCGAGGCGAATTGCTGTTATAGACGTTGGTTTGTCAAGTGCCGAGCACCGGATGCCCGCAGCGGGAGCGGGCATCCTGGTCGGTCAAGGGGGCGGCAGGCATGGCTGGTACGCATCGCGCGATTGGGGTTGTTGATCTCGGATCAGACTGCAGAGTTGGACGACCGAGATGTGAGCGTGTTGCGGTCGCCCGCTGAGACCAGACGCAAACGTCACTGCCCGCCGCCGCAGCCTGACAAGCGCGATCAGGCGATGAGCTGGGCACGCCCAACGTGGGCGAGCCTAACCCGCTGCGCGCAGCCCTCGGGATCGCGATCGATCTCGTGACCCCAGAAGCGCAGGACCGTCCAGCCAGCCGCTTCAAGCCTCTGCGTCTGCTCGACGTCACGCTCCATGTTCCGGTCGAGCTTGGCGTCCCAATAGTCGACGTTGGTAGCAGGGCGTCTACAACATCGAGGGCAGCCGTGCCAGAAGCAGCCGTCAACGAAGACCGCAATCTGGCGGCGCGAAAAGACGAAGTCGGGTTTCGTCCGTTCGACCCAGACGGAACGCCGCCAGCCACGCACTCCCACGGCCCACAGAAGCGAAGCCAAACGTTGCTCTAGCGAGGTGCGGTCGCTCGGAATGGCCGACATCGTGCGGCTCCGCTGCTGCCGCACAGCGAAGTTCCCTGCGGCAGGGGGAGGCGCGGGCGGAACCGACGCGGGTTTACGCGACGGCATCCACGAGGGCGGCTTTCATGCCGTCGCTTGCAAGGATCTCCGCGCACATCTGCGCCAGTGCCGTGGAGAGGAGCACAGGCACGGCGTTGCCGACATGGCGCATCTGCTGCTCGGCCTTGCCGATGAAGATGTACTCATCGTCAAAACTCTGAAATCGGGCCGCCTCACGAACGGTGAGCGCGCGCAGGTCCCGATAGTGCGTGAAGCGTCCACTGCCGGGATTGTGGAAGAAGGTGGTGATGGTCTGCGCGATGCCGTGGCGGTGTAGTCGTCCGTACGCCTGCGAGAAATACTCGCGCTCCGGATCGGCGCGAAGGCGCTGATCGTCGGGTAGCTCCTGGTTGCGCCCGCCCTCTTGGATCATCGCCATCTTCTTCAGCATCGCGGGCGAGTGCGCACGGGCCCTGTGGTTGAACAACAGCGTCGCGCCGGAGCGTCGCGCGCGTTGGTAGTTGGAAAGCTCGCTCACGGGCGGATACTGCACGGCTTCGGCACCACCGCCCGCTGGTATAGCTGGCAGGTCCCCGATGGCCTCCTCGACAGACAGGCCAGGCGGGCACTGTGGGTCATCGACCCCGGCAGCCTTGATGAGATCCTGCGCCTTGAACTGAAGCGATTGGTCGCCCTCGGGGAAGGGGGCGGCCGGCACTTCGACGTCCTCACGCACAGCCAGGACAAACAAGCGTCGACGCAGCTGCGGCACGCCGTACCGCCACGCGTCGAGGATCTCGGGGATCGGCACGTAACCGGCACCGTGAAGCATGTCGCTGAGCTCGTCAAAGAGCGAGCTTTGGCCATCCCAAAACAGCGATGGAACGTTCTCGATGATGGCTAGCTTCGGCTTTATGGCGTCGATCAGCTCGCAGGTGTGCCGCAGCAGCAGGTTGCGCTCATCATCGAGCTGACGGGAGCCGATCTTCGATAGCCCCTGACATGGCGGTCCGGCGGTCAGCACGTCTAGCGCGCCCGGGCGCAGCTTGCCCAAGCCAAGCAGCTCGTCAGCTTCGACCGTGCTGAGATCCTTGGGCCAGAACGGCACCCTGGGCCGGTTGCGCTTGAAGGTTTCTGCCGCGGCGCGGTCAGAGTCCACCAGCAGACGAGTCTCATAGAGGCCGGTGGCCTCGAACCCGAGGGTGAACCCCCCAACGCCCGAAAACAGGTCGATGTGTGTGAGTCGGTCGCTCAAGCTTGGAGCTTCTCGTCGAAAAGAAACCCGGCTAGGTCTTCCTCGGCCTGGTCATGGATGCGAGTGTAGAGCTCGTCGATGTGAGTGTCGATGAGGTCGGCGTTCAAGCTGCCCTGCTTGCGCTCCAGCTCGCGGATCGACTCCTTGAGAATGATCTCCACGTATCGCTGGAACATGTAGTCGCGCCATCGCGTGCTGTGCGATCCATAGTCCTCGAGGATTCGCTGCGCGAGCGGACGGCTCGTGTTGATCCAGTAGATGCCCTCGGGAACATCTTGGTGGCGTTGATAGACTGCGGGGTGGCGGGGCGAGCAATCCACCGGGCCGCCGAGCGGATCC
The DNA here is from genome assembly GCA_963831725.1 of uncultured Solirubrobacterales bacterium. GTDB lineage: Bacteria > Actinomycetota > Thermoleophilia > Solirubrobacterales > Solirubrobacteraceae > Palsa-744. Next base: position 186,748 of record CAWHRF010000003.1, on the reverse strand, counting down.
AGCGGATCCGCGTTTTGGCTGGAGAGCAGTACCCGCGGCGCGCGGCGCCCCTTTCGCTCCTCCTCGCCGCCGCCGCCCTCCTCGCCGGAGCCTTGGTCGGAGTCTGTTTCGTTGGGCACGCCGTCGGGAGTCGGCTCGTTTTCGCCGGTGCCGCCGCTACCTGCCCCCGTGCCCCCGAACCCGCCGCCTTCGCCTGGGCCGCCGAACAGCGTGCTCATCAACGTTGGCATGAACTTGTTCTTCCACTCGTTGAGGAACTCGTTGAACGCTGAAGACTGGCTTAGATCCTGGGCGCGACGCTCCTTCGCGTCGACTTCGGCGATCCGATCGGCTAGCAGCGTGACCTGACCGCGAATCCAATCCAGCAGCACCCGGCTCTTTTCGCCCTCGACGAGCTTCTCGCGGTCGTTCTTGACCAGGTCCTCCTCGGGATCCTCCAGCTTAGGACAGAAGCACTCTCCGTAGATGAACTCGGCAGCGGCCGGCACGTTGCCCCCCAGCTCGTGGACGGCGTAGGAGCCGATGATTCCGACGGCACCGGCGATGTCGATGCGATCGGCACCCTTTGAACGTAGCGCGTCCTTTGCCACCCGCAGTTCAAGGTAAGCCTCGGAATACTTCTCGTCGCGGAACACATGCTCGTCGCCGTTGGCGTCGGTGAGCGTTGCGGGCAGCTCGACTATTTGCGCTTCGCTGAAGTCGGGGCGGCCTGCGGGATCGCTGACCTCCAATAGCTGATATTCGTCGCGGGCCTTGCCGAAGCGAGCGAACACCGGCCGGTGGGCGATGACGCGACGGGCTTGTGGGTGCGTGAGCAGCTTCTCAATGATGCCTCGCGCTGTGGCGCGGCCGGCGAATTGCTCGGGCTTCTCGCCTACGACGACGGTGAAGCCACCGCTAACGCCCAGGCGCTTTCGCGCCTGGTCGGGCAGGACGTCAAGGTCGATGCCGGCGTACTCCAGCGCGCCTGCGAGCGACATCGCCCGATCCTCGTGGCCCTCCAGGAAGCCGTACCTATGGTCCTTGTCGAAACCGTAGACATTGAGCTTGCCGGCCCTGTAGGTGATGAAGTGGCTCGTCTTGAAGCTCTGGCGCATGTAAAACTTGCCGCCGTTCCCGTGACCGCCGAGCGTCTGCTTGTTTGTGCCGCGTTTCGCCGCCCTCGGGTCGCCCCAGCGCTTGAACGCCCCCATGATTTCGGCGTGCGTCATGCCGACAAAGTCGGTAACGCGGAACGTCGAGTCACGCTTCGGGCTAGTCTCGTGAAGGTCGATGAGCATGACCTGTTCGTCGTCGGGAACCTCATCGCAGATATAGGCGTCGGCGCAGTTCTTAATCCACTCCGCGAGCCCCTTGGCGTGGTCGAACTTGAACTCTTGACCGACGACGTCCAACAGCTCGTCGGCGAACTCGTTTGGCTGCGGCAGGATCTTCGGCATGGGTTAGCTCCGTGTCTTCTCTTTGACGGCAGAGCGCACCGAGATCAAATCGGCATACCTTGCCTTGAGCGCGTCGCGGGTAGCGACGACCATCGCGACCTTCTCAAGCTCAATGGACGGGTCCTTGGCCTTAACGGCAGCGTCGATCGCGGCGTCGATGGTCTTCAGGCGCCCGGCGAACTCCGCAGGCTTGGTGCGGACCGTGACGCCGTAGAAGTCGTAGAGATCGGTGTCGAGCAGCTCCTCGGGGTTAGGCAGCAGGCGCAACGCTGGCCGATCGACCAGCCGCAGCACCTCGGCCTTCTGATCGCGCTCTAGCCGTCCGCGATCCGCGAGCCTAGACCCAGTGCCGGAGCGCAAACGCTCGACGGCCGCTAGACCCCGCTCGGTCAGGCCGAAGTTCTTGTTGGCGCTTCGCACGAGGCCTTCGCGCTTGAGCGGCCCATAGAGCGGCTTGTGGAGATCCGACGAGTCCGGGTGCTTGTGCACGTAGCCGCGCAGTCCAAACTCCTCGGGCCACATCTTCCACGCTTGCACAACGATGTCCTCGTAAGCGCACGCGCGCGTGGTGCCGTCCGCGACCTCGAAGATAGCTCGTAGGATCTTCTCCTGGCGCTCGCGGCCCTTGGTGGCCGTGGCTGTGCTCACGCCACGACCGCCGCACTGCGCTTGAGACGCTCACGGCCAGCGTCGCTGATCTCCCAGACCCCGCGGGGGGAGTTCTTCTCGAGCAGACCCGCCTCGACGAGGCGCAGACGGGTGAACTGGACCCGACTCTCCCAGCGCTCTTGCCCTTGGTCCATTACGTCGTGGTCCATCGGCATGAGCTGGTCCGCCACATGCTCGCCGACCGCTGCAACGGCCTCGCGCGTGGGAAGCCGGCCGCCGGCCGTGTCTAGCACGTCGAGCAGAGGCAACTCATATGCCTTCTCTGACAGGAGGGCGTTTGACGGCGCTCGCGTGCGCTTAACGCTCCCTTTGCGCGCATTGTCTTTCTGGCCTTTGGCACTCCGCCGTCGAGTCGGTGCGCCAGCCGCAGGCAAGGCTCTCCTCGTGCACGCCGCCTGTTTCGCTTGCGTTGACCCAGACACGTCGCCAAGCAGGCGACGCAAAACATCGCTCGGCGTGTCTATAAACGGCTCTGCGTGCTGCTTCAGCAGGTCAAACAGGTCGTCGTCAATCTCTATCGTCGAGGTCATATGCGCGCTTTAGGCAGACATCTAAAAGCACGCTCTACAAAGTAACATATTTCCTGGCGGCTCGGGCGTCGCAAACTACATTGCGACTCCAAAGTAATTTGCCCGAGCCTTGAAGAGCGCGTGAAGGGGCCAAACCTTGGTCCGGCCTGGGCGCCAGCCCGGGTGGGCTCTGGGAGCATCGCGATGCCCTTCTCCTGACGCAGGCCGGCTTGGCACGACGCCAGCCGGCTGTGAGCCAGCTATGGCCGCAACAACCACAGACAATTAGCAGGCTTTGGGGGGCAGCGCGACGACGCTCGCATTGCTTGCTCGAATAGTAGTCGCCACGCGGCTCAACTATGCCGCCGCTTCGGACGAAACTCAAGCGGCTCATCCCGGCGACTTCGCGCCTGTTTTTTGAGAAAGACAGGCGAGGGCGTACGAAGGCCGAGGTAGACAAGCCGATCGCCCCCAGCGCGCTCCAAGGCCCAAAAAGCGGTCTAGACGACGACATTCTGTCGGCAGCGTCGCCCATCGTCCCCTCAAGTCAGCTGCGCTCGATGTACGTCCTGGATACTTCAACCCGGCTCGGGCAGACCCGAACCATCCCCCTTCGGCCCATAAACACTGAGCGGGAGCGACGGGACTCGAACCCGCGACCTCTGCCGTGACAGGGCAGCGCTCTAACCAACTGAGCTACGCCCCCGTGCGAGCGCACGGGATACCGCTACGTGCGTAGCGCAGAGTATCGCAGGGCGGCCTCCGAGCACCGACTCCCACTCCAAGCTGGCCAGCCAGCCAATTCGCCTGCGATTGCTCTACGCTTACGCCATGCCCGCCCTCGAGCCGCCGCTGCTGCGCCATGAAAGCCCGTTTGCGATCCTCTCGCAGGACGTCGCCGACGAGCGCGCCAAGACGGTCGCCTACCCGCCGGGGGACACCGGCTTCTCGCTCGCGCGCACGAAGCGATTTATCGACGATCCACTGCCGCTGCTGCTGGATGCCTACGAGCGCTACGGGCCGATCTTCACGCTGCGGGTGCTGCACAGCAACGTGGTGTTCATGCTCGGACCGGCGGCCAACCACTACATCACCGTGTCGCATGCGCACAACTTCCAGTGGCGCGAATCGCACTTCCGCGATCTGATCGCACTGCTGGGGGACGGGCTGCTGACGACCGACGACCCCTACCACAAGCGCTCGCGGCAGATTATGCTGCCGGCGTTTCACCGCGAGCGGATCGCGGCGTCGATCGACACGATGACCTCGGAGACCGCGCGCGCACTGGAGCAGCTCACCCCGGGGGAGACGATCGACCTGTATGCGTGGACGCGCCGGCTCGCCACGCGCGTGGCGATGCGCGCGCTGTTCGGCTTGGACCCAGACGGGGAGGCGGCGCGCTCGATCGACGCGGCCGAGCTGTTTGAGCAGGCGCTCGCGTTCTATGCCTCCCCCTACCAGTACCGCTTCCTGCGCGCACGCGGCACCCCGTGGGCGCGGTTGCAGGAGGCTTCGAAAAAGCTCAACAAACTGCTGTACGCCGAAATCTCCCGGCGCCGTCAGAGCGGCGCGCGCGGCGAGGACGTGCTGAGCCTGCTGCTCGACGCGCAGGACGAGCACGGCGGCACGTTCACCGACACGCAGATCCGCGACGAGATGATGACGTTGCTGTTCGCCGGGCACGACACCACCACCTCGACGGTGTCGTTCATGTTCTACGAGCTCGCCCGCCACCCGTGGATCGCCGATGCGATCGTGGCCGAGCAGCAGGCGCAGGCGGTCGGCGCCATGCCCAGCGCCGGCCAGATGATGGGCGGCGAGCTGGCGGAGCTCGAGATGACGCTCGAGGAGACGCTGCGCAAGTACCCGCCCGCGTGGGTGGGGCCGCGCAAGTCGGTGGAGGCGTTCGAGTTCGAAGGCTGCACGGTGCCGGCGAACGCGTATGTGAACTACAGCTCGTGGGCGTCGCATCGTCTGCCCGACGTGTTCGCCAACCCCGAGCGGTTCCGCCCCGAGCGCTTCGCACCCGAGGCGAAGGCGGAGATCCCCAAGGGCGCCTACATCCCCTTCGGCGGCGGCTCGCGCACGTGCATCGGGATGCGCTTCGGCCAGCTGGAGGTGCGCACGATCGCGACGATGATCCTCGCCCGTTTCGCACTGGAGCTGCCGCGCGATTTCACACTGGAGATCCGTCAGATGCCGACGATCAGCCCCAGGCGGGGACTGCCGATGATCGTGCGCGAGCGCTCGGGCGCGAGCGCAGAGAAGCACTCGGCGCAGGCCGGCGCGCTTGAAGCCGGCCGGCCCTAGAGCAGACTGGCGCCGAGCGAGAGCCCGTAGACGAGCGGCCGGCGGCGCAGCACGCGCATGCCCACCGAGTCGACCCGCAGATGGGAGTCGGAGAACAGCGTGACGGTCGCGAGGCTCGCCAATGGAAAGCCCCGCGGTTCGGCCACGAGCCGCCCTTCCCGCGAGCGCACGAGCACGTCGATCGACGCCTGCACGCCAAACAGCCCGCCGGACGCGCGCGCTTCGACCTCGCCGCCGCCGCTTGCGGTCGGTTCGATCCGAAGGCCGCCGGCGAGCGCTTCGTCGAGCTGCTGCTGAGTCAAGGTGGCACTCGCGCTGACCGCCGTCCCCCGCTTCTGGACGCGCAGTTCGTGCACGGTCAACCCCTGCGAGAGGCTCGGCACCGCGGTGAGCGTGGCCGCGTCGGCGGTGAGCGTGACATTGGCGACCCCGTGCGCTTCCCACAGCAGCGAGGCGATCCGATCCTCGGGCACGGCGAGCGTGTCGGCGGCGATGTCGACCGTGCCGGCTTTCCCCCACAGCAGCTCGATCGCGGGGAACGCGCTCACGCTGACACTGCGCACGGTGCCGTAGCGGGCCACGCGGTCGCGCACGCGCCGGGCGGCCAGCGAGGGGAGCAGCGCCTGCGCGAGCACCAGGAGCAGCACCAGTGCCACCACCACGCACGACGCGATGATGCTCACACGATGGCGCTCCACCCCGACAGCCATGTCCACAGCTTCGCACGCAACAAGTCCCTACTGTTAAGAGCTCCCGTGAACCTCGCGCAGAGGACCAGCGGGGGCGCGTAGCTCAGTTGGCCAGAGCACCTCGTTTACACCGAGGGGGTCGCCCGTTCGAGTCGGGCCGCGCCCATGTGATTCGCATAGCAGTCATCGGCTCGGGACCCGCCGGCTTCTACACCGCTGGGCACCTGCTCAAGGACGGGGCGGGCGGGCACTCCATCGATCTCGAGGTCGACATGATCGAGCGCCTGCCCACCCCGTGGGGGCTGGTGCGCTCCGGTGTGGCGCCCGACCATCCGAAGATCAAGTCGGTCACGCGCGTATATGAGAAGACCGCCGCGCATCCGCGCTTCAGGTTCTTCGGCAACGTGGAGCTCGGCCACGACATCTCGCGCGACGAGCTCGCCGAGCGCTATCACGCGATCGTGTACGCCACCGGCTCGCCCGCCGACCGTCCGCTGGGGATCCCCGGCGAGGATCTGCCCGGCAGCCATCCCGCAACCGATTTCGTGGGCTGGTACAACGGCCATCCCGACTATCGCGAGCACGACTTCGATCTGTCGGCCACGCGCGCGGTGGTGATCGGCAACGGCAACGTCGCACTCGACGTGGCGCGCATGCTCACGCTCACCCACGAGGAGCTCGCGGTCACCGACATCGCCGACCACGCGCTGGAGGTGCTCGACGCGGGCAGTGTGCGCGAGATCGTGGTGGTGGGCCGCCGCGGCCCGGCGCAGGCAGCGTTCACGAACCCCGAGCTGCGCGAGCTGGGCGAACTGGCCGACGCGGACGTGATCGTCGACCCCGAGGAGCTGGAGCGTGCGCTGGCGGTGGCCGACCCGAACATGGACCCCACGTCCGAGCGCAATGTGTCTGTCTTGCGCGAATATGCGGGGCGTGCCCCTGAGGGAAAGCGCAAGCGCGTCGTCCTGCGCTTCCTGCTCTCCCCCATCGAGTTGATTGGGGATGGGGGGGGCGTGCGTCGTGTTGTGCTGGCGCGCAACGCACTCCAGGCCGGCGAGGACGGCCGGCTGCGCGCCGAGCCCACGGGAGAGACGGAGAGCATCGAGGCGGGGCTGGTGATGCGTGCGATCGGCTACCGCGGGATCGCACTGCCGGGCGTGCCCTTCGACGAGCGCAGCGCCACGATCCCCAACGAGGGCGGGCGTGTCGTGGGCCCCGACGGGCCGCACCCCGGCGAGTACGCGGTCGGCTGGATCAAGCGCGGGCCCTCCGGCGTGATCGGCACCAACAAGAAGGATGCCCAGCAGACGGTCGATGCGCTGCTGGAGGACCTCGCCGCCGAGCGGCACCTGCAGCCCGCCGAGCCCGACGCGGAGGGGATCGAGCGGCTGCTGGCCGAGCGCGTGCCCGCACTCGTCACCTACGAGGGCTGGTCTGAGATCGACCGCCACGAGCAGACCCTCGGCGAGCCTCACGGGCGCCCGCGCGTGAAGCTCACGCGCATCGAGGAGCTGCTGCGGGTCGCCGCCGGGGAGAGCCCCGAGGTCGAGCCGCTGGACACGCTCGGGCTGCGCTGAGCCACCACCGGCGCGCCCGCGTCCGCAGGCATCGACGCGGCAACCGCCCGACCGCCCTCGCATCTGGCACACTCACTAGCCTGCGCGCCGTTAGCTCATCGGGTAGAGCTCCGGACTTTTAATCCGGCGGGGCGGGTTCGAGTCCCGCACGGCGCACTGCCGATCCGCTCAACCGAGACAGCCCCGCAAGAAACCCATCGATCTCCCGGGCCAGCAAAAGCGGCTGGTCTTCGGGAATGTAGGTGTAGGAGTCGGCGATCGCAACAAGCCGAGCATCGGGCAGGATCTCGGCCAGCGCTTCTGCGTGTCGGTAGGGAAACACCCGGTCCTCGCTGGCCCAAACGATCAACGCGGGCCGCTCGAACCCGGCAAGCGCCGCGTCAGCCTCGATCGTGTAGCGCCGTCGGATCGCGCGTAGCACCTTGGCGGTGTCGCGCCTTACTCCCCTGGTGGTCTGTCCGGGGGCCAGATAGCTGTCGTATGCGAGCTTCTCGAGCGGTCGCTTGGTGAGCCAACCAAAGGCGATCGGCAACCGGCGGACCGCGGTGAGGCGCATCGACTGCGACAGCGGCCAGGGAGCCCCCGGGATATGAGCGATGACCTGCAGATAACGGTAGATCGGGGGCAGGAAGTTCTCAAAGCACTCGCAAGGTGTGAGCACCAGCGCGCTGACCCGCTCGGGATGGCGCACGGCGAGCAGCTTGGCGATTGCCCCACCGGTGTCGTTGCCGACGATCACAGCCTCCTTGAGATCGAGCGCGTCGAGCAGCTCGACGACGAGGTCGGCGATAGCGGGCGGCGAGAGATCGGCGTCAGGGCGCATCGGGACGCTGTGCGCACCGAGCGGCAGGTCGGGCACGATCGCACGGACCGGCTGCGTGAGCGCGGGCACCAAGCGTCTCCAGAACCCACTGTGCAGCACGAGCCCGGCAAGGAACACGGCGGGCACCCCCGAGCCCCGGTCGCGATAGCGCAAAGCTCCCGCCGAGAGCTGGACGGTGCGCAGCGGCCCAAGCTCTGCCGCAAACGGGTCAACGACGGACGCGTCGTTCACGGCCGCCCGCCCTCGCGCGCCTCGTCCGCCCCGCGCTCACGCATCGCTCGGCGGGGTCGCAGCCCGGTAGGTCCCTTCCCTGAACAGCGCGTTGCTCGCCGCGTTCCACCGCTCCAACTGCGCGGGGGTAGAGAACGGTTCGGGCAGGTGACGGTCGATCGCGTCTTTGAGCAGCACCGTCCCGAGCACGTGTACGGCCGCGTGCAGCGCGGTCCACTCCAGGTCGGCCTCGGCGCGCAGCAGCCCACGGTCGTCCAGACGCCGCCATTGCTCGCGCGCGATCGCAAGGAACGCGTCGAACATCTCGAGCGCGGCGGGCTCGCCGTCGGCGGCTGAGCGCGCGACATACAACAGCGCCGTGGGGTGCGCCGCCACGAACGCGGTGACACGGTCGCCGAGCTCCTGCTGGGCCGCCACCGGTGAGCCATCCTCGACGAGGTCGCTGAACGCGCGCACGGCGATCTCAACCACATGCGCGTTGACCGCCTCGACCAAAGCAGCCTTGCTCGCGAAATAGTGCTGCACAAGCCCGGGCGATACCCCAGCGCGCTTGGCGACGTCGCGGATCGAGGTCGCGGCCACGCCGTCCCTCGCGAACCCGTCCAGCGCCGCGTTGCGAATCCGCGCCAGCCCCGTCAGATCGGAAATCGCACCCTCCATACATACGTAGAGTATACAATACGACCGTATGGCCCCTTCTGTTGGCTCCACGTTCAGATCCTCACCCAACGCGCCGCCCGACCCCACGCCCGGCGCCTCACCCGATCCCCCGACCGGCTCCTGGCTGCTCTCCTATCTCACGACCTTCGCGCTGCGCCGCGCCCGCGCGATCCTGCTCGCGACCGTCCTGCTCGCCGCGCTCGCCGCTGTCCTGGGAGCGGGCGTCGCCAATCGTCTGGACCCTTACGAAGCCGCCGGCGCGGACACCCAGAGCGCCACAGCGGCCCACACGATCGAACACGCGACCGGCCTGGAGCTGGGCGCCGGAGTGCTCGTGCTCGTGCGAGCGCCCACCGGCGTCTACACGCACGCGACCCGCACGCGCGTGGAGCGAATCGAGCAGGCGATCCGTGCCGACCCCGAAGTCGCACGCGTGCAGAGCTACCTCGACAGCAGCGATAGCAGTGGCAGCGACGCCAGCGGCGGCGAGCGGCAGGCGCTGCTCGTCTCCCGCGATGCGCGCATGACCTACCTGACTGTTCAGTTCCCCGCGGGCTCGCCCAAGCGCCACCAGGACGCCGCACAGCGCCTGTCCACCCGCCTGGAACACATCCCCGGGGTGACGCTCGGTGGCACCGACCTCTCGTTCGTGTGGGGCAACCACACCGTGCAACACGATCTGCGCCGCGCACAACTGATCGCGCTGCCGATCCTGCTGGTCCTGCTGCTGCTGTTCTTCCGCGGCGTGATCGCGGGCCTACTACCGCTCCTACTGGGCGGCCTCTCGATCCTCATGTGCGAGCTCGCCCTGCGAATCGCCAGCGGCGTGACCGCGATCTCGATCTTCACGCTCAGCCTCGTGAGCGCGCTCAGCCTCGGCCTCGCGATCGACTACAGCCTGCTGATCGTCTCCCGCTACCGCGAAGAGCTGACCGCCACACCCGAAGATCCTCCCGCGGCACTGCACCGCACCATGACGAGCGCCGGTCGAACAGTGTGCTTCAGCGCATGCACGGTAGCGGCAGCGCTCGCCTCGCTGCTCGTGTTCCCCCAACCGTATTTCTTCTCGATGGGACTCGCCGGAGCGCTCGTCGTGCTGCTGACGTGCGCCTCGGCGATCGTCGTGCTGCCCGCGCTGCTCGCGATCCTCGGCCACCGCGTCAACGCGCTCGCACCCGCCTGGCTGCAAACCTCACACCCACACAACGACACCCCGGCGACCTCGGGCGAGGGCCACTGGTATCGCCTGGCGAGGTTCGTGATGCGCCACCCCGTGCCCGTCGCGCTCGCCGCCACGGCGATCCTGATCGCGATCGCATCCCCGGTCCTGTCGATCAAGCTGACGACCGCCAACGCGAGCACGCTGCCCCACAGCGCAAGCCCCCGCCAGGTGAGCGATGCGCTGCACCGCGACTTCCCAGCGGACCCCTCCCAGGACATCGCGGTCCTCACCACCGGCGCGCGAGGACCGGCGCTGCGCCGCTATCGAGCACAGCTCGCAGGACTACCCGACGTAGCCTCGCTGACCCCACCCACACGCCTCTCGGGCAGGCTTGAGCTGCTGGAGCTGGCGCCCGCCACCCCCGCGCTCGACCCCGCCACCCTGCGCCTGGTTCACCACATACAAGCCATGCGCCCACCCTTCCCCACGATGCTGAGCGGCCAAACCGCGGGCTTCACCGACCTCGAGCACAGCCTCGCCGCGCGCTTGCCGCTCGCCGCGGCGCTCGTGATCGCCGTCACCACGATCGCACTGTTCCTGATGACTGGCTCCGCGATCCTGCCGATAAAGACATTGCTGATGAACGCGCTGACGATCGGCGCGGCCTACGGCATCATCGTGTTCGTCTTCCAGGACGGCCGCCTGCAAAGCCTGCTCGGCTACGAAACCGCGGGAGCGATCGACATCACCCAACCGCTCGTGATGCTCGCCGTCGTGCTCGGCCTATCCACCGACTACGGCGTGTTCCTGCTCGACCGCATCCGCGAGGCACACCAAACAGGACTACCCAACCAGCAGGCCGTGGCCCTCGGCCTGCAACGCACCGGACGCGTCATCACAAGCGCCGCGCTACTGCTGTGCGTCGCGATCGGCAGCATCGCAACCTCCCAACTCGTCGAAGTCAAGGAGGTCGCCTTCGGCATCGCCGCCGCGATCCTCCTCGACGCCACGATCGTGCGCAGCCTGCTCGTACCAGCCCTCATGCGCCTGCTCGGCGACTGGAACTGGTGGCGCCCCTGAGCCGGACCGAGTTCTGCGGAGGCTCCATCAAAACCGGCCCGGCTCATTCATCAAGCGGCTACCCGATCCCACCGCTCCCAGCAATCCTTGCTATGACTACCAAGGAACATCTGCACAAGCTCGTGGATGAGATGTCCGAGTCCGAAGTCGAGCCTGGGGGCGGGGCTACTGGTTCAGTGCGAGTGTTTCGAGCAGCTTGTTCCAGTAGCGCTGGCCGGTCGTGAATTCGAGTTCGTCGAACCTCTTGACGAGATGCTCGACACGCTCGAACAGAGCCCTGTCGGAGGGCTGCACGTAGGGGGCGAACATCTGCAGGGAGGGGATTTCGACTTCGATCGATTCGACGTGCTGGTCGTATTGCTGGGTGTCGGCGGGAACGGTGGCATAGCCGCTCGCGGCCCACGTGCGCACGTCGCCGCACAGCTCCGGTACCTGCAGCGCGACCATTTCGTGCAGTCCGATGATGAACGTCAGTCCGCGGTGGACGATCGCGGGATTGGTCCATCTCAGCAAGCTCACAGCGTTGGTAAACGACTGGACGATCTTCGCGTCGGTGTGGTAGCCGGTGGCCCACAGCGCACCGGTTACCTCATAGCTCAGCCGCTGCTCGGATTCGTTCTGGGGGGAGCCCGCGCCCACGTCGGGGCATTCGGCAGCAAACCTCGCGTCGAGCCGGTTGAGACGCGCTTCCACAGTGGGCCAGCTCGCCACGACGGCGTGCAGCGCGACATAGGCGGCCACGAGGACCGAGTGGGTGGAGGACACATCCTCCTGGGGCGCGGCGAGCGCGCCGGCGGGAGCCGCCCCGAACGCCAACACCACAAGGGCTATCGCGAAGTATCTTCCCATGACCCCACACAAACGTATCCTATTTCTTGCCCTTGGCTTTGCCGCCTGCTTTTTTCGCCTTCTTCTTAGCCTTCTTGATCTTCGGGCACCCGCTCACGCCGATCTTCGTCGACTTGTGGATTTCTGCCCCGTTCTGCGCGACGAACGCGGTCGGCATCGCGAGTTTTGACGTGCACAGGTTCCCGTTGGCCGCGAGCGCGCTGTAGGGGCCCTCTGGCAGCGTCAGTTCGAAGCTACCGACAGGCGCATCGGGGACCGTTGAGAACGTCGAGCTGGTGATCCCGGCTTTGCTGATGAACGTTTCCCCGTGCAGATCGACGGTGACGCCGTAGCCCTCGAGCACTACGACGAGTTCGGGGAACTTCGCGCCGCCGTGACTGACGAAGTATGCGGGGCCTTCCAGTGGCACGGGGACAAGCGGGGTGATCGCCTTGGCGTGCCCAACCCGCGAGTCCACCGGACACGATGCCGGGTTGGCTTCAAAGGCCGCCACGGTGCACGCCTTCTGAAGGGTGGTCAGCCGTGAGGGCAGTTGCTTTGGCAGGTCCACCTTGACCTTCCTGATGTTCGTGTCCTTGCCGAGCGAACCGGAGGGATAGGTCAGCTTCACCGCCAGGCTCGCGCCGTTTGCCCTCGATGTTTTCCCAGACGTTGAGGCCGCGAGCTTCGGTTCGAACTTCAAGACCTCGCAATTGGTCGCCTGGAACGGGACAGACAGCGCGTCGGTAGCGCCTTCGGTGCTGTCCAGGCTGCCCGTGGTCGCCTTCGGGTTGCAGCTGGTCGGGTTGAACGTGAACCCGGGCCGGTTGACCGTCACGTTGACGTGCTGGATCTCAAGCGGAATGCCCTTCAGGATCGTCGGGATCTTATACGGGCCGCTGTCGTCGCTTGTGATCGTCAATTCGGCGGTACTCGGATCGACTTCGATCTTCGCGCGCACAACCACGCAGTCGCACGGCGTACCCGCCTCCAAGTCGTACGGGCCCGCCTTCGCGGGAGTATCGATCGTCAGACCGAACGGCGCGCCCCTATAGGGGCCTGTGATGTAGACCCTGCCGCCCTTGACCGTGAACGGCTCGCCGCCGACACCGACCGATACGATCGTTTCGCCGATCAGACTGTTCGGGCCGCAGGTTCCCTCATCCGCCTGCGGTTCGGGGCACAGTTCGACACCGGCGAGCAGCCCCGAGAGCCCCGATGGCATTTTCAGTGTGACCGCCTGCAGGTTCTGCTGACCGTCCGCACGCGACATCGTCATCGTGAACGGGCTGAACCCGCCGGCCTGGTTGCTCGTCGTACCGGCGTTCAGGGTTGGTTTGAACGGCAGGCTCTGACCGGGGCACGGACTGCCGTTCGGACCCGAGGTGATCTGAAACGACGAGGTCGTGTTCACCGGAGCGTTGCCGTCCCACGGCGTGAACGACGCCTGCGTCGTGTACGTCCCGCAGCGCGAGGGCGTCGTCAACGGCGCGCGTTCCCCACCGAAGAAGTGCAATTCGAGTTCTTCAAACGGCAGGTCCGGGGTGTTTTCGAACGTCGAGACGATCTGCCCCGGTGCCTGGCAAGACATACCGCTCAGGACCTGCCCCACGCTTTCGCACAAACGGACTTCGCCCGCAAGCTTGACGGTACTCCCGGAGATCGGGTCTTCCACGACCAGGTACATCGCGATCAGGCTCCCGAACGGGTTTTCGTTCTGCGCCGCCACGTACAGTGCGCCTTCCAACGGGTGCGTCAGGTCCGGCGATATGATCTTCACCGTCCCGACCTTCGACCCGTCCGGACAGAAGCTCACACCCGGCTCAAGCGAGTCGATCGGTGTCGGCGTGAACGTCACAGTCTTCACACCCGGTTCGAATTCCGGGTTGAATTCCTGAAAGCCAGTGAACCCAGCCAGCCCCTCCGAACACGCTTCCAGGCCATCGGAGCCGGAAGGGTTGATCGACACGCCCGCGGGCAGCGCCACCGTCGTGTTCCTCACCGTCGACCCCGCCAAGCCCCCGGGGTAGAACGCCGACGTCTGTGGAACCTGCACGGCGACCGTCAGCCCCGAGGGGCTGCTCGCATCGCTGACGTCAGGCGCGACCGTTATCCCCACCGGAAACGTAAGCTTCGAGCAGCCCGTCAACGGCACCGGTTCGCCGCTCGCATTACTCGTGACGGAGCTCATGCTGAGGTAATGACCGGGTTCCTGGTAGGAGTCAGCGGAGAGCGAAGACCGCAGCGGCCCCGTGCAACCCGTCGGCATCGTCAGGAAAGGTTTGAGTTTACGGATCGCTTCTTCCAGGTTGGCGGTCGCGCCTTCCTTGTGTTCGCGGACCGCTTCTTCGGCTTCGTTGACTGCTTCCTGGCCCGCTTCGCCATACAATGTCGTGCTGATGGCGACGAGATGCTCGAGCGCCGATATATTGGGGCCTTCCCCTGCCACCGGGTACTGCCCGCCCGTCTGCAGGCCGATGTTGACAAACGCCTTCGGGATGATGTAGTTCGCGCCAAACTGCGCCGCGACACCGTGTGGGGGCACCATATTGTATATCTTCTCTCTGTAATTAACACCGCCGGTATCGGTATGGATTTCCAGCGTCCCGACTATCGATCCAGGCGGGCAGTGGCCACCGCCGAATTCGTAGCTTTTTCCGGCTGATTCTTTTGATGATTCGAGCTCCGCCAGCGTGCACTTGGCTTCCGTCGCATTGGGGTCGCCGACGAACCCTGGCGGTGGAGTCAAAATGACGTCCTTGACATTGCCAACGGGCCGGATCGCATAAGGCGCGTCCGCGGCGGGGGACACCGGCAGCGCGCCTTGTTTCATGCTAAAGTCGCCGTTCACCTGGTACGGGTGGGAGCCGGCCTGGGTATCAGGGGTGCCATCCTTGTTCAGGAACGAGACCGTGAAGCTCGATATGCCGAACGAGCTGGTGGTCGCGAACCGGCCCTCGCTCGGGCTCGAGCCCTCGGCGTTGGGGACGAGGAGACGGAAATCGTAGATGGCACCCGGTTCGAGACCGCCGACATCGGCCGAGACTCCCACCGGGCTCGTGCCCGACCCGATCTGCCCCACGCTCTGCGCACACGCAACGCGATGAGAGAAAACGGTGGCAGGGATCGTCACAGCCCGTTCTTCTCCAACTGGCTGCTCGTGGACCTTTTCGTATTCGAATTCGCACGAGGCGACGGGACCCCCACGTGGGTCCACGCGGCCCTGCAGCGTCGCGCCCGTCTGGCTCACGTTCGCCGCCGCGCCCGCCGCGACACCCGGAGCGGCGCTAGCGAACACGTACACCTTGCCTTCCCCGGGACTCGACCCGGAACTCGAGACATAGATCCTCCCGCTCGCGCCATCCACGGCGATCCCGCCCTGCTGCGCCACGCCGCTGGAGAGCTGCAACGATCCGAAACTCGACACGAGTGCGCCCGTGACCGCGTCTTCTTCTGATTCCAGGAGTCCAGCGTTCCCTTCATGCGAATAGTTCATCGCGCCCGTATCCAACTCGGCGACAGCTGACTGGTCGTCGACGTAGAGGTGACCGCTCACCGGGTCCACCGCGAACGCGACACCGCCAGGACCACTGTCAACTTGACCAAGCCTAAGCAGGCTGACGTTGTACTTCAGCGCACAGCCGCATTCGGAGAGCGTATAGACATCCCCATTTGGGCCGACCGCGAAGCCATCCTCCCCTGCTCCAACTGAGTGGCCACCACCCTCAAGTGGCCTGAGGTTCAAAAAGCTATTGGTCGCGGAGTTATCGAACAGACCAACATTCCCGTTGGCGGCGTCGACCCGGACATCGCCGTTTTCTTCCAGGCCGAACCCCATCAGCGCACCCCCACTCAGGAACACGGTCGTGATCTGGCTGACATATTCGCCCCTGCTGTTGAACTTGTCGATCACTTCGTGTCCCGCGTCCATCACGTACAGGTCGTCAGCGGAGGGATCCGACGGGCTGCCCGAGTTATCGACGGCGATCGCCGCCGGGGTGCCGGCGGCTTCCGGAAACGAGAACGAGCCGGCCGGTGTGGCGCTGCCCGTCAGCGCATTGGTACCGAGCGCCGGGAAGTCCACCGGGTTGCCGGACGCGTCGAACTTGTAGACCGTGTCCGTGGCGATGTCCGCGACGTACACATCGCCCGTGGATTCTTCCACCGCGATGCCGTTCGGGTTCGTGAACGAGCCGAAACTGGTCACGAACGGATGGGTTTCTTCGGCGAGCGCGGGGGACGCAGAGAACAAGAGACCAATAAGGGCGAGCAGCGTTATCGCCACGCCCCGAGGTTTGCTCAGCTTGCCGGCAGCTGCTTGTGGTTGCACCCAGGTACTCATCAGCTGCCCCTCCGCTCGTTGGTGGCTCTGTTGGACTTCTTTGCTTTCGTCGCCTTCTTCGATTGCTTTTTCTTGATGCACTTGCCCTTCTTCTTGACGAAGCCCTTCTTGCATTGCTTGGACTTCACTACTGTTTTGAGCGCCGGTGGCGATGGGGGCGACGCGATGTTCCCGGCGCCCGAGAACGTCTGGCTCGACGGTTCCCCGAAGATCGCGGGCTGCAGTTCAGACGCCACCCGGCACGCATCGGCCGTGGTACACGCCGGCAGCGCCGCTGCTTCGGGGAAGCCGCCATCCACACGCGCGTCATAAACCCGGTCAGATTCCTCACCGACCTCCCCCGAGATGAGCGCCTGGCGCGTGAGGAAGAACACATCTTCGCCACTGGGACTCGAATCGAGCAGTTCCGAATTGCTGGAACTCGTACCCGAGGAGATCAGGTGCAACCCACTGCCGTAATCAAACTCATAGACATTGGTCACACCATCCGTGACGCGCGGCAACAGCGGCGCTCCGGAGTCGAAGAACACCTGCCCATCGTTCGAGACGAAGTGAGGGTTTTGTCGACCACGTTCTAGTGTGCCTGCGAAGCGCGCGCCGTCGCCGGGTTCGCCGCTGGGATTGCACGTCGCGCACTTGAACCGGTTCGCCGCCGCACTGTAGAGATAGATCTCCGGTGACCCCTCGGTGTCATAGCCGGTCAGGCTGTTTGTCGTCTGGAACCCGAAGAAGGCGCCGTTGAAGGAGAAGCGTTCTTCCTGGTCAGCCCCTCCTCTCTGGATGACGAACGTGATCGTCCCGTCGTGCTCCACATACAGGTTCGAATGGCCGCTTTCGGCCACTTCGCCGATTTGATTCGCGTGCGCGCCCGACAGCACGCTTCCGGAGGTGAAGTACACGTATGACCCTTCTTCGCCGATGTCTACGAGACTCACTCCAGCGTGGGCGACCGGCGTGAGGTCGCTCAACTGGCCGGTATCGATGTCATAGCTGTACAGGTTTGTGCCGCTGCCCGCGACCGTGTCGCCGGTCAAGCCAGCCGAGGCTTCGTCGGTGAAGAACGCCTGCGAGCCGTCGGGGGTGACGGTCGCGAACCCGCCGCCGCCGCCCGGGCCCGACCCCCCGTCCCGCGCTTCGTCGACCTGCACGGTGCGTTCCCCGCCGTTCAAACTCACATACAGGTTCCCGCCCGCAGTGAAGAACATCTCAGAGCCATCGTCGGAGAAGGCCACGAACGAGCCGGCTACGGGAGCCCCGGACGGCAGCGCGAACTTGAACAGACGCACGACGCCTGCGCGCCATTCATAGGTATTCATGGTGTTGCTCGGCGCTTCGGGGGTCAGCTTCGCGCGCTCTTCGAAGAGAACGACGCTGAGATTCGCCGAAGCGGCAAAGAATTTCGGGTTCGTCGGTGTGACGCCCGGCGGCGTCACGTCGATCAACTGGTAGCCGCCGGTTTCGTTGTCGCGCAGCAACAGGTTTTCGGCGGTCAACGGTTCGCCACTCACGACTTCCCGGTCTTCCCCAAGACATTTTTCGTTTGGTTCGCCGTCGTTTCCGCCGCTGTGGGGGCCAGCGTATGCGCCATTATCGTAAACGATCGTCGCAGTCATATCGGCGGAATATTGCACAACATGGCTCTCTCCCAGCCATGAGCAACGATCGCCTGTATAGGACTGAAGCGGGAGCACACTTTGCGTGGTCCATTCGCTCGCGCCGCGAGTGGCGAGGAATTCAAAGCCGGCCGACTGCGAACCGGGCTCGACTTCAGTCGACTCGAATGAGAACCGGTCGCCATCATCGGATGAATAAGCCTCTGCTTGCTCTGCTTCCAGAACATTCTCGGGCTGCCCCGCGCTCTTGCCCAGAGGAGTGACGAGCTCATAAGCGCGGCAGTCAGGCAGAGCGGCCGAGTAGCCACCGCGAACCGCTTCGTTGGGACACGCGACCTGCGCGGCGGTCTCAGTCGTGAACGTCTCATCGGGACCAACGACCGTGCCGAGCGCGTTCGTGACGATTGCACGATAGTGATAAGTAGTGCCCGGCGCAAGACCCTTCGCCGACGCCCACACCGTGCGCGAGGAGAGACCTTCACCGGCGCTGCCTTCGGGGAACGGCACGCTCACACCATGAGGCCCTTCACCTTCCCTATATTCGCGCGTGTCGTATTCGAAGCGGTACGTCGTCTGAGCCCCGCCCGGATCGACCGGCGCACCGAGCTTCGCTTCGGATGTGCCCACTTCGACGGCCGACTCCTGGCCGAGCACAGGCGCGGCCGGCGGCTGGAACATCCAAACGACGCCGTTATACGCATCGGTCACGTACACCCGTCCGGTCGCGTTGTCCACCGCCACCATGGTGGTGTTACGATAGTTTTTGCTCGGCGGGATTTCATGACCCTTCGCGAACAGGAGGGAGCCGGCGCCGATGTCGGCGATCTGCGCGCCGCTCGCACTGTACTCCACAAGGTGTTCACACGGCAATCCGAGCGGTGTGCAGCTGTCCACGCTGTTGATGACGAGCGCGAACACGTCGCCCTGCCCGTCGACCGCTATCGACTGCACACCTTCGGTCTCTTCGCTCTTGATTTCGCCGATGACCGTGCCGGCCGGGTTGAACTCCTCGATCCGGTTGTTACCTTTATCGGCAACCCACACGTTCCCGGAGGGAGCGACCGCGACACCGGTCGGCTCGCTGAGCGCGCTGGCGCCCGACCCCTTGAACGCTTTCAGTGGTGTACAGGGTTCTGGCGGTTCTGACGGCACCGGACACGTGCCGGGGTCATACTCGAGCACCTCGTTGTCGACCACAACGGGCACATACACGTTGCCCGAGGAGTCACTCGCAATCTGCACTTCCGAGAAGAGGCCACCCCCAATAGGTTCGCCAAAAAGATCGCCATTGCCGGAACGCGGCACCGAAAACACCGACAGCAGCCCGCCGCTCGGGTTGTACGTTTCGATCTCTGGTTCAAAATGCCCACCGCCTAGTCCGACGTAGGAGATGACATCATTGCCGAGTACATATACGTCCCCGTCGATCGGGTTCACAGCCGCACCGCTAGGGAAATGCCCTTCACCGAACGGCGACGGTGACAGCAGGCCGCCCGTGGCGTTGAACTTGTTGAGAGCCTGGGCAAACGCTTCGCTGTTTGTCACGTACACATCGCCGGTGGACTGATCGACCGCGACCCCAGTCGCATGTTCCGAGCTGAAGTCGCCGAGCGGGATCAGCTTGGAATATGCTCCCGCGATACCGACACAGGACGTGAGCAGGGCGCAGAGGACGCAGAGAATTGTAAGGGGCGCGGCGATCCGGCTGCGCAGCAGGCGAGGAGGCGAGGAACGCCCGACGAGCTTGCTCGTCGCGATGAGTGTAGACACGCGGATTGTCATTTACTTCTTCACCTTGCCCTTTTTCTTGCTCTTCTTGGGGACGCATTTGTTTTTCTTCCTGGTGAAGCCCTTACGGCAACTCGCCGACTTTGGTTTCGCTTTTTCCGCTTTCGCGCTCTGTTTGCTTGTGCCCTTCAGGGTGCCGGTTTCCGCTTCCTGGCGGTCGAGGGCGGCCGTCTCGACCGCGATTTCGTTGTACTGCTTCTGCTTGGCCGCGTTCGCCGCCGTCGCCGTTTCTTCCGCATGCTCGGCTTCTTCTTCGAGCTTCTGCTTGGCTGCGTTCGCCGCGGCGGCTTCTTCGGCGGGCTTTCTGTCGGCCGCCGCCTGCGCTTCGACTTCGGCCTGACTGATTTGCGTCGTGAACTGGTGTGCTTCGCCGCGCACTGGTTCGCTCACTGCGGAGCTCCTCGCGACCAGCCAGTAGTCGTAGGTGGTGTTCGGTTCAAGGCCACTCACCGCGATCGGCCCCACGCTGACCTGGGCCTTCCCGTTCGCAAACGCCGTCGCGCTCCTTGCGCTCGCACCCGACGGCAACAGATATTCGACGTAGTATTCGGTTTCGCCACCGCCGGGGTTCAGCTCGCCCGAGAACAGCGCGCTCGTCGCCGTCACGTCTTCCACGAGGCCCGTCCGGGGTGAGGGCGCCGCCAGTTTCGTCGTGAATTCCTCAGCCGCCCCGTGCACCGGTTTGCTCGCCGCACCGTTGCTCGCGACCAGCCAGTAGTGGTAGGTTGTCGCCGGTTCGAGGCCGCTGACAGCGATCGGTGTCACGCATTCCTGGAGAACCCCGCCCAGCGTGCATTCCTGGATCTTCCCGCTCACCTGCGCGGCGGGGCTCTTTGTGCCGCAGTTGTTCAGGCTCACTGAACAGGGTTCGGTGCCGTATTCGACGTAGTATTCGGCTTCGCCGCCGGCGTCCAGCTTGCCACCAAGCTCAGCGCTCGCTCCCGTGATTTCTTCCGCGGCGCTGGTCTGCACCGTGGGCACGCCGAGCGTTTCGAAGTGTTCGACCGTGCCGTAGGTCGTGCCGGTGGGATTGATCGCGACCGCCTGGTAGTAGTAGAGCGTGCCCGCCGCGAGCACGGGACCGGTCCCGTCTTCCACCGGCACGTTCCCGAAGCCCGAGCCGATGCTGCTCCCCGGCGCGCCCGGGGGGACCTGGATCGGACTGCTGCTGAGCGAGCCACTGCCGTTCACCGCGGAGCTCGTGGAATACTGGAAATACACGGTCGTTTCCTGATTATTCGCGTTAGCTTCCGCGTGCAAGGTCGCTTCAAAGGGGGTCGCAGGGGAATAGCTCGCGGCACCCGGAACGACTTCAGGGGCCGGGGCAAGCGTTGGCACGACCACTTCGTTACCGACAGTGGCGTCGCCCACTTCGTCGGTAGCGACCAGACACACCCTGTACGTACGGTCAGGCTGTAGGTTCGTCACTTCCGTTTTCTCTGGCAGCGCTTTGCCTTCGACTTCCGGCTCCTGAGCGGTCCTCTGTTCGCCGGCGCCGGTACACGACGACCCTTCGTCATAAGCGAAATACCAACCCGCTTTCGTCATCGCGCTCCCAAGCGGATTCAGCGTTCCTTCCAAGATCGCTGACGTAGCCGTGACGTGAGCCGCAGCCTTCGTTACCGGTACTTCCGGAGCTACGTGGGTCGCGAACTGCACAGGCGCGCTGACCGTCGTCTTGGACGGGTTTTCCAGGTTCGTGACCGACAGGCAGACCGCGTACTCGGTGTTCGGCATCAGACCGGTCACGGTCTCAGGCGACAGCGGTTCCGGCGCCCCACCAAACGACAAGCCCGAGGAGGTTTCGATGCCACCCGCGCCCGTGCATTGCGTTAGCGAAGCCCTATAGAGGAACTTATAGGTGCCCGCCTGCGGCGGTTCGGCCAGCGTGCCCGGATTCAACACACCCAGGAACGTCGCCATGGTCGCGTGAACGGGCGCTTCGACCGTCACTTCCGGCGTTTCCGGAGCCGCCGCCAGCGCAGGAGCGCTCGCAAACACCAAGCCAAGCACAAGCGCACACAGCGCCCCAAGCATCATCGATCCCAACCCGCGAGCATTCATCAAACCCATCCCCTCCTGGAGGTTGTCCTGTCGTGTACGCCGCCTCTCGGCGACTCGACCGCCTGCTGCATCCCACGGCCCTTCTCTGTGAGCCGCCAAGCGTTCGGTGCGCCCTTCCCGGCCGTGCCCGCCGCGTTCTCGAGCAATCCCAGGCGCTCGAGACGCGAAAGCAGCTTTGACACCTGTCCCTGATCGGCGATCCCAGCCACCTCGCCCGCCTGACGATTCGACGCGTCCGGATAACGAGCAACCGCCTCCAAGACACGCAACGTGCGATAGGTGAGACGCATCCCCAGATCACGAAACGGATAGCCCGCACCGCTGCGAACCAGCGTTGTGCGCGGTGGCGGCGCGGGCCGCGCGAGCTCCCGCCGCGCTGCGGCCTTGCCGAGATAGGGCAGCACGATCATCCCCATCAACGGACCCGTCAACTCCAGCAGCGACTCACGCTCCTCCTCCGCTAGGGAACCAGCCGCCAGGCGTGTGTAGAGGATCGAGCCGACAGCACCAACAACACCCTCCGCCGTCAACACCGACACCTCCGTGCCCGTACCGCCCTGCGCCCGGCCCTGATCGACCGCGCCGACCACCCGCTCAAGCACGCGCCCGCGGAGCACGAGCGCGCGCGGCCCCGCCGCCAGCGACTCCACCACCACAAGCCGCCCGAGCCCGGGATCCTCATCAAACAGTCCAAGCAACTCAACAAGCGCAGCCCTGATCCGCTCACGCCAGGATCTATCGCGCTCATACGCGGGCACGACAACCGCGGCGATCCGCTCAAACGCGTCATCGAGCGCTGCCAGCAAACACTCCTCGCGATCGGCGAACAACTCATAAAAAGTGCGTCGCGACACCCCAGCACGCGAGACCACATGCGCGACACTCACACTCGCCACCCCCTCCTGCAGGACGACCTCGACCATCGCCGAGAGAATCCGCGCGCGCTGAATCTCAAACAGCTGCGTATTCCCAAGCCCGTTAACGACAGACGCCGCCTGTACAGCGGAGCGCGCGACGGGCATGGCACGGACCATCACGACCACTCCCCCACAATCTGCCGGGCGGGCCCCTGGACGCCGAGAGAGTTAGCCCCCAGGAGCGTACCCGGATATGCCGGGAGCACGGCCACGAAGCGACCATGCATCCCGCGTGTGGGAGAACACGACAAACCAAAACGCGCTCTACACGCGCGTGAGTGCGACCGTTGGGCGCGCGAGCGGGTGGGCGGGCACCCCTCTACACGCGAGAAACCAAGCCGGGCCGTTTGCCCGACGGGCCGCGCACTACCGGCGCGGCGAAGGGAGCTATGCCCTAGAAGGCAGCAGTCCCAGAGAGAGAGAGAGAGAGAGAGACGCGTCAGCGACGCTGACGCGTCCTATAACGGACCCGTCACATGCACAATGACTCTCAACTGCGCTATTCCCCAAGAAAAACACGCGAAACACATCTCCAACTCTGTTGCGACCCGGTCCCTCTCCCAAGGTCCCCGTCAAAAACCGGTTGGTGTCGACCACGAGGACCGACCCCTACCCGACCCTATGTTTGCCCCACGCCCAAGCTGGACACGGAACATTCACGAACATACACGGCATAAGACAATTTGTCAACCCCCAAACGCAAACGTCGCAAACGTCAAGCCCACACGCCCAAGCCAGCCACACGCTCAGGCCGGCTATCGGCGCGGATGGTTCGTGTCTGTCCGAGCGCTCGCGGGCGGCGCGCCATCCCCGCCCGTGCTCGGGCCGCCCGCCTGCCCACACTGTGCGCCTGCTGGCTCCTGCTGCTTGTCGCCGCCGGCGGCGGCGGCGTGGTCGCTACCTGGGAGCCGGTGCGACCGCGCGAGCGGCTGCTCTGAAATCAGCCGTTTGCAAGTTCGCGAGCGATTTCGACGACATCGCCGCTGAAGCCGTCACTGCGCAGCTCGGCCACTGTCTGCTCGGTCACCAGACCTCTGGGTGATTTCAGGATGTCTCGCGCGACCACCACCGAAGCGAGGGGCTCGGCCGCAGCCTGCTCTGGAGGCTCGGCCGCGACCTGCTCTTGGCTCGCATCGGTGGTTTTGAGTGTCGGCCAGTTCATAGGATCTCCTGGTTGGACAGGATAGCGACGTCAACCGACGAACTTGCCGCGCGACTCACGGAGAAGGCTTTCGCAGAGATTGAGAAGATTGCGTAGCTCACGTTGGTTGTGCTCGATCACTGAGCGTAGCTCCTCCGTATGCCCGAGGACTTCGACGTCGATCGAGAGCAAACCGCCGACCTTTGGCGCTTCTTTCGGTCCCGCGTAGAGCTTCGTGGCCCATATCGTTCGATAGTGCTTGCCCATCTGGAACTCGGCCCAGTTCATGTTGAGCCGCTTGTGCGGCGCAAGGGCGCAGAACTCGGCTTCGTTGCGAGCGTCGATGGTGCTCAGATCGAACAGTTCGTCCTCCGACGTCCCAGCCCAGCACGCACCGAGCACCCCCTTTCCCTTCCTCCAGACGATCGCCAGCGGGCGGTGATCGGTCGAGCGGAAGGTGCTGCGACGTTTGAGCCGACGCAGGAGCGGCGGACCGACCACCTCCCAAACGTGGACACCGAGCGTTCCGTGTGGAATCGAGGTCTTGTGCTCGACCAGCCACGCGACATCTCGGCACGTGTCTGTCAACTTGCGGTCTATCTCTGCGCGCCTCAGAAGCCCTCCAACGCTTACAGTCACTACGAACGAGCCGACACCGGCAACAACCCCGAGCACGACAATCAACCACGCGCCGACGTGTCCTGCCTGCCAGAACTCGCTCGGGACATCCTTGGTGTCACACAATGTCGCAACGCCGTACGCGGCGACGAGCCCCGCGACAGCGGTGGACCCAACGGTCGTTTGATCTCTCACCCAGCTGGTGGCGCGGGCCCATCTTACGACGCTCGCCTCCACCAGCCGCTCGCGAAATGGACGCTCGCACATGCGGAATGAGTTCGATCTTCGTCGCGGTAGTCCTGTCACCGGCGGTTGCCCCGTCCTCAGACGACGGCTGGCGGTGAGCGGTTGCGCCGAGGGAAGCGGAGTGCAGCTCCACCCCACGCCAGTAGTCGATCGGGGCACCAAAGCACCGAGAGCCGTCCAAGGATCACCGACGAAAGCGCGGGAGGCCCGAACCGCCTGATCGGAGACGGAGAGCACCATTGCGTCCACGATGCGCGCACGGCGGGACTCAGCGCCACCGGTCGGGAACGGCGGTACGACCGGCACGCTCAACGACTCATCCGTTCTCGCCGGCCACCTCTGTCCCGAGCATTTTGTGCACGGCGTGGCCTTGTTCTGTGAGGGTCCAGGCGTTGGGGGCGCCGCGGCCGGGGCCGAGGCCCGTGTTGGCGATGAGGTCGAGCTTTTCGAGGCGTGTGAGGAGCTTTGATATCTGGCCTTGGTCGAGGATGCCGGCGTGCGCGCCGATCGTGCGGTTGGAGGCGCCGGGGTGCTCGCCGATCGCCAGGAGCACGCGGACCGTCCTGTAGGTCAGGCGCATGTCCAGCTCTCTCAACGGATTGCTCGCACCGCTCGCCACCACCGGACGCTCGAAGTGGGGCACGGGTCGCGAGAGCTCGCGTCGCGCGGCCGCGGAGCCATGGTAGGGCAGCACGATCATGCTCATCAGCGGGTTGAGCAGCTCGAGGTAGGACTCCGGGCTCTCTTCGACGAGGCGCCCATGCAGGACCGAGAGCACCCCTCCGGCAACGCCCTCCGCCGTCAGCCGCGTCAGCTCGGAGCCCGCCCTGGCTTCACGGCGCCCCTCATCGACGGCGTCTATGACTTGGGTGAGCACACGCCCGCGGCGCCGCAACGCCTCGCGGCCCGCTCCAAGCGTCTCGACGATCACGAGCCGACCCGTGGCGGGATCGTTGTCAAGGAACGAGAGCAGCTCGACCAATGACGCCCTGATCCGCTCCCGCCACCCCCCAGGCCGCTCATACGCGGGAACGACACGAGCCGCGATCCGTCCAAGACCCTCCTCCAAGCCGGCGAGAAAGCAATCCTCACGATCGGAGAACAGCTCGTAGAACGTGCGACGCGAGACACCCGCACGCTCAACGATATGCCCAACAGTTACATTCGCGACACCGTACTCAGCGCAGACATGGACGAGCCCGGTCAGTATCCGCGCGCGCTGGATCTCAGAGACCTGCCCTCTACCTAGAGCGCTCTCATCCAGTTCATGCCCATTGGACGCCGCCGGCTTCGACGGCGCCTTCGTCTTGCCAGCCATCTCTCATTTCTTCTTCCCGTGCGATTTCCCCTTGTGGTGCTTGCTCGACTTCTTGACCTTCTTCTTTGCCTTCGGGCAACCCGTCACGCCGATCTTCGTGCTCTCATGGATTTCCGCTCCGTTCTGTGCGACGAACGCGGTCGGCATCGCCAGCTTGCTCTTGCAGAGGTTGCCGTTGGCGGCGAGTGCGGAGTATTTGCCTTGCGGCAGGTTCAGATCGAAACTACCGACGGGGGCGTCGGGGATCGTGTGGAACGTGCTGCTCGTGATCCCCGCTTTGCTGATGAACGTTTCCCCATGCAGGTCGAGCGTGACACCGTAGCCTTGGAGGACGACGACGAGTTCGGGGAACTTCGCACCACCATAAGACACGAAATACGCCGGTCCCGTGAGCGGCACCGGGATCAACGGTGTGATCGCGGTCGCATGCCCCACGATCGACGCTGCCGAACAACTAGCGGGATTAGCTTCGAATGTTTTCGCCGGACACGCCTTCTGCAACGTCGTCAGCCTTGATGGCAACTGCTTGGGCAAATCCACCTTGACCGACTTGATGTTCGCCTGGCTCCCGAACAGTGCTTTGGGATACGTCAATTTCACGCTGAGGCTCGCACCGTTCGCCCTAGAGGTTTTCCCTGACGCGGATACCACCAGTTTCGGAGCGAACTTCAGCACCGCACAGTTGGTGACCTGGAACGGCACGCCGATAGTGTCCGTCGAGCCTTCGCTCGAATGGATCGTCCCGGTAACCTGCATCTTGTTGCAGTTCGTCGGGTTGAACTGGAAGTCCCCGCGAGTCGTGATCGCGTTCACATGCTGGATTTCCAAGGGTATCCCTTCGATGCTCGTCGGAATCGAATCGGGAGTACCCGGCGGGTTACTCGCGATCGTGATCGCCGCGGTAATCGGGTTGACTTCGATCTTGCCGCGGACGAGCACGCAGTCGCAGGGGTCCTCGCCTGCGGGGTTCGCGGTGTTGCGCTTTAGATCGAACGGGCCGGCCTTCGCGGGAACCTCGAAGGTGATACCGAACGGTGCGCACCCCGACTGCCCTACCGTACAAGGACCACTACCGTTATAGGGACCGGTCAAATAGAACTTGCCGCCCGAGACCGTGTACGGTTGGTTGCCGACACCGACGCTGATCGTCGTTTCGCCGATCAGGCTGTTCGGGGGACACTCGCCGAGGTTGGCATGCGGTTCTCCGCACAGTTCGATGTTCGAGAGGATCCCCAACAGACCAGGCGGCAAATGCGCTTCCACCGACTGCAGGTTCTGTTCCCCGTTTTTGCGGGTCATCGTCAGCGTGAACGGACTGAACGCACCCGCGTTGACATTCGTCGCACCGCCCGCCAAAGACGGATTGAACGGCAGGCTTGCACCCGGGCACGGGCCACCGCCCGGACCGTGTTCGATATTGAAGCTCGATTCCGCGGTCACGGGACCGTTGCCGTCCCACGGCGTAAAGACCGCCTGCGTCGTGTACGTACCGCACCGTGTCGGTGTCGCGAGCGGTGCGCGTTCCCCGCCGAAGAAATGCAGTTCGAGGTTTTCAAACGGCACATCGGGAGTGTTCTTGAACGTCGTCACGATCTGCCCCGTACCTGGGTTCAACGACACTTCACCCGCGAGCTTAATCAAACTCCCCGAATAAGGATCTTCCGCGACGATATACATCGCCACGAGACTCCCGAACGGATTGTTGTTCTGCGCCGCCAGATACACTGAGCCTTCCACTTCGTGTTCGAGCAGCGGCGTCTTTATTTTCACCGTCCCGACCTTCGACCCGTTTGGACAGAAGTTCACGCCCGGATCCTCAGGGCTCGCAAGTTCCGGCGTGAACGTGCTCCAGTTCACACCCGGTTCGTATTCGGCGTTCAGTTCTTCCTGGCCCTTATAGCCGATCTGATCGCCGGGGCTGCCGAGCGCGCCTTCAGGCAACGCGCCGGCATTGGACGAGCACGCTTCAAGGCCTTCGGAACCCGCCGGGTTGATCGCGACGCCCTGGGGCAGCGCCACCGTCGTATCGCGCAACGAAGACTCCGCCAAACCGTCGGGATTGAACGCGGCGTTCTGCGGGACATGAACGTTTACCGTCAGCCCCGAGGAGGCGCTCGCGTCCGTCGTATCGGGAGAGACCGAGATTTCCGGCGGGAACCTAAGCTTCGAGCAACCCGTCAACGACACAGGCGAACCCGCGGCGTTGTGCGTGACCGTGCTCGCCTTCGCCCACTGGCTCGGTTCTTCCCACGAGTCGGCCGATATCGTCGAGCGCAAGGGGCCGTGACAGCCCGTCGGCAACGTCAGGAAGGCTTTGCCGCTGCCCGATCCCCTTTCGTATTTGCCCTCTCCTTTGGTGGTTTCTTGGCACCCGGCTTCGTATCCACCGCTTCCCGTCGGCACCTCCAAGCAGGGGACAACAACACCGGAGAGCACCGCCCTGCTCCTGAGGACGGGTGCCGTCGCCGGCGCATCCGTCACCGTCGCTTGCACGGGATAGTCTCCGCCGGCGGCCACCCCGTTGTTGATATACAGCAGGGGCAGCAAGAAATTGGTGCCGATCTGCAAAGCCACGCCGCGTGGGGGCACCATGTTGAAGAGGGAGGAGTGGAGCTTCGGTTGACGAACCGCGTTTTCTGACCATTCCAGGAACAGTTCGCCCACGATCGATTCGGCTGAACAGGCATTCACACGCAGTTCCTGTCCGGTGCACTTCTGTGAGCTCGCATTGGGGTTGCCGACGAGGCCGGGGGGCAGATCGAGCGTGACATCCCGCAAGACCCCGTCGGGCAGGCGAATGTACGGTGAATCGGCGTTTGATTCTTGGCGCTTGAAGTGCGAGTTCAGTTCGAAGAAGTCGACGAGCTTGTACGGGTGTGAGCCCGCCTGCGTGTCGGGCGTGCCGTTTGCGTTCAGGAAGCTGATTTCATAGTTCTTGATGCCGAAGCCGACGCCCTGCGTCGCGAGCATACCGCTGCCCTCCTCCGTACCGTTGGCGTTGGTCGCAACGAGACGGAAATGGTAGAGTTCGCCGGGCGCGAGGCTTTCGAGCTGCGCGGAGACCGCCACCGGCCCGCTTCCCGCTCCGATCTCGCCCGGCGTCTGCTTGCAGGGCACGCTGTGGTTGTAGGGGCCGTTGCCGAGTTCGTTGGTGAGGCCGTATTCGAACTTGCATTCGCCGATGGCGGCGCCGAGCGGGTCGACCGTGCCGCTCAGGCTCGCGGCTTCCCTGGTCACGCCCGTCGGTTCGCTGACCGTCACGGCCGGGGCGTCGCTACCGAAAACGTAGACCTTGCCGTTGGCCGGGTTGGAGACATACACGTCCCCTGTCGCGCCGTCCACGGCTATCCCGCCCTCGCCCGAAGTCCCCGAAAGTTCGAGCGAGCCGAAGCGCGCGACGAGCGTGCCGGCGCTGACTCCACCTTCTCTGTCGCGGTTCATCGCGCCCGTGTCCCACTCGGCCACGGAGGACTGATCGTCTGCGTAGAGATGACCGGTCGCGGGATCGATGGCCACCGCGACATCGCCCGCTTCGCCGCTGTCCACGCGACCAAGCGGGGAGAGCTTCTGCCCGAACTTGACCGCACACGAGCACGACGGTTCGTAGATCGGATAATCGTCGCCCGTGGCGGAGACAGCGAAGCCGTGAGCCTGGGGTTCGTTGGGAATGCCCGGAGTGCCAGAAACCTGGATCGGCGCATCCCATTCCTGGCGAGCGATGAGATGATTCACGGCCGCACCGTCGAATTCCTCGATCAGCAGTTTGTTGGACTCTCCTGTGCTCAGGTCGACGTGCACGGTGCCGCTCCCATCGACGTCCAACCCCAGCAGTTCGCCGTCGACGGAGCCGGTGGATGGCGGGAAGCCGCCGATCTGGCTCAGGTACCTGCCTTCGGGGCTGAACTTGTCGATCGCGCCATGGCCCCCATCCATCACATACAGGTTGCCGGCGGAAGGGTCGAATTCTTCACAGGCCTTGCCGGTGAGCGCCGGCGTGTGCTGTACGCAAGTGTTATCCACCGCGATCGCCGCAGGACTGCCGTACAGCGAGGGGAACGAGAACGATCCACCCGGCGTGGCAGTACCGCTCAGCGCGTTTGAGCCGAGCGCCGCGAAGTCGACCGGGTTACCGGACGCGTCGAACTTGTACACCGTGTCGGTGCCGATGTCCGCGACATACACGTCGCCGGTGGATTCTTCCACCGCGATCCCGTTCGGGTTGGTGAACGAGCCGAAGCTGGACAGGACGGGATGGGTTTCGGCAAGCGCCGGGGACGCGCCCACTCCGAGCGCCACGATCGTAGCGACCGCGAGCGATAGTGCTGTTGGGATTCTCCTTGAGCGCGTCATCGCTTACCCCTCCTGTTGGCGTGGGCTGACTTCTTGGCCTTCTTCCCCGGCTTCCTCACACACTTGCCTTTCTTCTTGACAAAACCCTTCTTACACTTCAAAGGCTTCGCCTTGGGCTTCGCCTTCGGCTTGACTTCCGGCGGTGCGAGATTCCCCACACCCGAGAACGTCTGACTAGACGGTGCCCCGTAAATCGAGGGTTGCGGCGAAACCGGCGTGCGGCAGGCATCGGCGGTCGTGCATGGCGGCGGGGAGGCAGGCGCCGGGAAGCCTCCGTCCACGCGCGCATCGTAGATGACGACCTGTCCTTCCTGGTTATCCTGCGGCACGAGCTGCTGGTTGGACCTGAAGAACACGTCATCGCCGCTTTCGCTCACGTCCTCCAGGATCGACGCGTAGGAGCTCGTGCCGCTCGAGATCGGGTACACATGGCCACCCTCGTACTCGTAGACATCGCCCTGGCCGTTCGTATCGGCGGGCACAAGCGCTTCCCTCGTTTCGAAGAACACCTGACCGGCGTCCGTGAGCACGTGCCGACTCCGGAAGACTCCGAAGGCTGCTTGACCGGACCCCGGGAACTGCACCACGCCGCCTTCGTCGACCGGAGGTTCGCCCGTGGGGTTGCACGAAGCGCAGTCGAGCTGCCCTGTAGCGGCGCTGTACAAGAAGAGCTCCGGGGCGGACTTGTTGTCATAACCGGTCAGGCTCTCCTGCGATTCGAACGAAAGCCACTTGCCTTCGGGCGAGGCCTGCTCACGCTCGAACTCCAAGAACCCCCCACTTTCGATGACGCCGGTGGCGATGAACGTCGTCTTTTCGCCGTTCCACAGATACAGGTTTTCCTTCCCTGCTTCCGCGCCTTCGACGACGGTCTTGCCTTCGCCGTTCGTGAATTCCCTCGTGTTGGATGCCAACACACCCTCCGCGACGAAGTAAACAGAAGAGCTGTCATGGGAGCCGAGCGGCGTAACGCGCAACACGTCGGCGTGTTCGCCCCCCGAAGCGACCGTGAGGTCGCTCAATTCGCATTTGCTCGCGCCTTCACTCAGCGCGCACTCATACAGATCGGGTTCGCCCGATATCGCAGTCGAGTCGGCCGTCAGCTTGTTTTCGTCCAGGAAGAAAACCTTCGAACCGTCGGAGGTAGCGGCCTTGAATGTGCCGCCACCGCTGGGGTCCGACCCACCCTGTTTTTCGTCGATCTGGACGGTGCGCTGCCCATCGATACGGTCATACAGGGCACCACCGTAGGTGAAGAGAACGTGCGAACCGTCGCTTGAGAGCACATTTTCGTGTTCGGGCGTACCCGCTTTTACCGCAAGCGATCCGGGGACCGCTGTGCCGTCCGGCAACACGCTCACCAGTCGCAGCGCGCCTTCGTCCCATTCGTACAGGTTTTCGACGCCGTACCGCGCGCCTTCGGCCAGGGGCGAGGTCTCCGTGAAGATCACGTGGCTGAGATCGGCGGAGGCTGCCTGGAAGTGCGTGTCGGCCGGCGTCACGCCCGGCGGCGTGAGGTTGACAAGCTGATAAGTGCCGGTCGCGTTATCGCGCACCAGCAGGTTTTCATAGCCCACCGGTTCGCCGCTCACGACCTGACGGCCTCCGGGATTGCACGATTCCGGGTCTTCCTGTACGTTTGCGGACCCGGAAGCGCGTGACCCTCCGTTAGCCAGCATCACGTCCTTGGTGAGCTGATCCGAATAGGCATACACAAATTGGTATTCCGGGCAGCCCACCCCGTCATAGGATTCGAGCGGCATGATGTCTTCCGCGATCCAGCCGCCTGCGCCACGCGTCGCTACGTAGTATTCGCCGGCGGTGGGCGCGCCCGGCCGCGGTTCCTCGGCGGAGAGCGTGAGCGCTTCGCCATCCGCGGCGGCCACGCTCGAGTACGCCGTCTGCCCAGGGGCATCGAACTGGGATGCGTTCGTGACCGGCGGCGTCACCAGCTCGTAGGCGCGGCAGTCGGGCAACCTCTCGGCGAAGCCACCGCGCAGCTGTTCGTTGGGACACGCCGCCTGCTCGGCGCTCAGTGTGGTGAAGGTTTGATCGGGCCCGTAGACCGTTCCCAGTTCGTTGCTCGCAACGACGCGGTAGTGGTAGGTGCTCCCGGGTGCGAGGCTGCTTGCGGACGCCCACACGGTGTGGGATTCCAGTCCTTCGCCAACGCTTCCTTCCGGGAAGGGCGTCGCGCTGCCATA
Organism: uncultured Solirubrobacterales bacterium; assembly: GCA_963831725.1. GTDB lineage: Bacteria > Actinomycetota > Thermoleophilia > Solirubrobacterales > Solirubrobacteraceae > Palsa-744. The sequence continues at coordinate 154,170 of CAWHRF010000003.1, read as the reverse complement.
AGCACTGGTAGGACCGTATTCGAAACGGTAGGTCGTCTGGATGCCACCGGGGTTCGCGAGCGCGCCGAGCTTCGCTTCGGAGACACCGACTTCGGAGGTGAACTCCCTGCCGACCACAGGCGTGACGGGAGGCCCGAAGATCCAGACGGTGTCTTTTTGGCCGTCGGTCACGTATACACGGCCGCTCGCTTCGTTCACCGCGACCATGCTGTTCAAGCGCTGCCCCGCCCCGCCTTCGGGCATGCCGAAATGGCCGGCTCCCACATCGGCGAGCTGCCTGCCTTCAGAGCCGTACTCGACGAGATGGACACAGAACGAGCCGATTTCACCGCACGGGTCCGCGCTGTTTTCGACGAGTGCGAATACGTCCCCATGTCCGTCGAGCGCCACGGACGACACGCCTTCGCTTTCGATTTCCACGGGCTTGCCGCCCACTTCTACAGGCGCACCGCTGGAATCGAGCTCCACGATCCTGTTGTTGCCGGAATCGGCCACCCACAGGTTGCCGGAGGAGTCGACCGCCACTCCGGTCGGTTCCTTCAGCGCACCGGCACCGGAGCCCGTGAACGTTTTCAGCAGCGTGCCGCTCTGGCTGTACTCGAGCACCTCGTTTTCCGAAGGATTCGGCACGTACACGTTGCCGGCCGAGTCGGTTGCAATCTGTACGTCTGTGAATATGCCGATGGCATTGCGTGACGTCGGCACTTCAAACGAGGACAGCAACGCGCCCGTGTTGGGGTCGTAGACGAAGATCGTTGCGGGCGTGGCCGGCGTGAGGACGCCTCCTTCTTCGCCGAGCGCGTACACGTCGCCGTTCGTCGGGTTCACCGCAACACCCGAGTAGTACGCGGACCCAAACGGGGACGGCGGCGAGAGCAAGTTGCCCGAAGGATCGAGCTTGACCACCGTCGAGGGGCCAAAGTTCGCTTCAAAGAGACCCGACACGAACAGGTCTCCAGAGCCTCCCACAGCGACGCCAACCGGGCGCGCCTCTTGCGTGCTGAACGAGCGGTAGAGGATGAGCTTGGGAGGTTCGGCTTGGGCGACGCCCGCACACAGCGCGAACACGGTGACCAAGCCCAGCGCGAGCACGGTGACCAAGCCCAGCGCGAGCACGCCCCACAGCCCGACCACACTCCTCAACACAGACCGATAAGCACCCACGTTCACATCCCCTCCTCAAAGAGACCCGGACAACAAGACCCGACCGCCTGTCCCCGCATGGGGGAGCCCGGGCAGCGCCCCCCATGCCGGGGGGCAGGCAAGACCGCCGCGGGCACACGACCCACGGCGGTGAAAGGACAAGCAGCTGAAAGCGCGCCTACAGCGCGCGAGCACCCATGAAGGTGCGAGAAACCAAGCCGGGCCTTCTGCCCGGCAAGACGACGGGGTCGACCAGAACTTAGCTGGTGGGCGGCCCGGCCGAGAGAGAGAGAGAGAGAGAGAGAGACGTGTCAGCGACGCTGACACGTCCTATAGAGGACGCTCCAGCGGCACACGGACTCCCGAGCACGTTATTCCCCAAAGAAACCACGCGAAAAACAACTCCCTCTCGTTGCGACCCGGTCCCTCTCCCAAGGTCCCCGTCAAAACTGTTAGTGGTCGACCACGAAGACCGACCCAAACCCGACCTTATGTTCATGCCTGCACCCCACTTGAGATGCATAGACAATGCCCAACATAGAGGACTCTAGGCAGGTTGTCAAGTGTCTGTTCATAAAGATCTGGAGCGCCACTCGATGTCAGGCGTAAAGGGCCCCAGTCGGAGCGATGAACGAAGTGGACTCCTCGACGCGATGCCTTGTCGAGAGCGCATCCGTAGCGCGTCTGAGACGAGTGTGGTGCGCATATGCCTGGCGAACCGCCGGCCGACGACCGCCGACCAGCGGGCCCACGCGCTCACTTCTCCAGCGGGCAGGGCACCTTCTCGGGTACGGTGACCGTTTCGCCGCTGAGGAATTTCATTTCCATCTTCGCGGGGAAACCGCCCTTCGGGCACTTCTTCGGCTGCGTGAAATACGACACCGTCTTCTTGCCGTGCTTGTACGCCGCGCCGACCTTGACCGTGAACGACGTCACCGACGCGTCGTTGCCTCCGGGATCGGTTTCGACCAAGGGCACTTCGACCACGACCTCCTGCCCATAGGGCGGGCTCGCGTCGATCCAGTGCGCTTTTTCGAGCACCTGGAAATAGGAGGGCGTGGCGCCTTCCACGAGGAACGTCAGCCCGCCGCCGGGGGCGAAGAACGATTCGATCGACACTTTCTCGGGGACGGGCACGCCGCCGAAGGTGACGACACCCAAGCCGACGCCGATCGGCCCGGCACGCGAGCGCTGCGGGCAGCCTTTGCCCCCGTCCGTTTCAAGCACCGTGTTCGCGCAGGTCACGAACCCGGCTGGGGCGATCTCAGACCCAGCCGGCGAGTACAGGTTGATCCCCGTCAACGGCGATGGATAGCCACCGTATTCGGTGCCGCTGATCGTGGACTGCACTTCGACCTCGGCGCCGGCGCCAAGAATGTTGCCCGTGCCGGGGAACCCTGGGATCGGGAGTGCTTTGACCTTCAAGGTGACCGCCGGGGCCGCGCTCGCGCCGCTAGCCAGAGCAAGCGACGCGAGCGCCACCGAGGCCGTGACGACGAATCCCCGGCGCATCGGCGAGACTCCCCCGTGGGATTGCGACAATCCCGCCGTCCTCTGTGACCCAAACCACCGCATAGTCCGTAACATACCATCTGAAACAGAGCAAGTCAAGGCTCCTGCGATGACAGACGAGATCCAACTGACACCGACCTCCTACATCGTGCTCGGACTGCTCTCGATGTTCGTCGGAGAAGCAACCCCGTACGACCTCAAGCGGATGGCGTCGGTCTCGGTAGGCCAGTTCTGGACGCTGCCACACTCCCAGCTCTACTCCGAGCCCGCACGCCTAGCACGTGCCGGCTATCTCACCGAGAACCAAGAGCAAGACGGCCGCCGACGCAAGCTCTACAGTCTCACAGACACCGGCCACCAGGCACTCGGGGAGTGGCTGCACGTGTTCACCCCCGAGCCCTACGTACTACGCGACCCCGCGCTACTGAAGCTGTTCTTCGGCGCCAACGCACACGATCTAGCCGAAGGCCAACTCGCGACCCACCGCCAGAAGCTCACCGAATACGAAGCCTACGCCGCAAACGACCCCGGCACCGGCCGTCGCGGACCCTGGCAAGCACTCGACCTCGGTATCAGACACGAGCGCGAGACGATCCAGTTTTGGGAAGACGCCGCCGCAGAGAACACTAAAACGACCTGAACAACACTAGACAGGACAGAGCGGCCGGGTGGGGTGAAACACACCGCAATGCTCAGCGCGACCACGCCCTTCCTTCCATGAGTACTGGTATTTCGGAAGCTTACGGCTTAATCTTCCGAAACCCGGGTGTGGTCGTCCTCTTCGTACCTGACTGTTTCCCCGGGTCATCATCTTTAGGATTCGACCCAAGCTGCCGACATGTGCTCTTGCAATGTCCGCTGACCGTTCAAGTGGGGGCAACCAAGAGGCCCGAAACCACGAGGTGCAGGTCCCGAGCCCGCCGTCGATTGTCATGGAGCAATCCGCGGTGCAATCCGGCGAGGACCTTCGTCGCCTCGGCGAGGCGCTGAAGGCGCGAACGCAGGAGGTGCTCGACCTCACGGTGCAGCGGACTACCGGACCGGACCACGACGTCGACGCCCTGGTGCAGGAGAGCTTCGAACGAATCAGCACGAGCTCCACGATCGCGGTGGCCCGCTGGATCTGTGGGGAGGGCATGGAGGTGGCGATCGAGGCCGGGCGTGAGACGTGGGAGATCTTCGGCGAGCTGGCCGCTCATCGCGCGGCGTCGCTCAACGAGGTGACCTGGCGCTGCTTCTGGTGGCGCAACGTGATGGCCGAGGTGCTGCAGGAGAGCGCCACGCAGCTGGACGTGTCGCCGGAGGCGCTCGCCCAGGCCCTCAACATCCTGCAGCTGAGCCTCGAGTTCAGCCTGCTGCGCATGTGCGAGTGCTTTGAGACAGAGCGCAAGCGAACCGACGAAGAGCTGGCGCGCCGCGAGGAGGAGCTTGGGTTCCTGGCGACCCACGACTCGTTGACCGGACTCCCCAACCGGACCTTGATTCTCGACCGCGTGGAGCAGATGCTCGCGCGCTCGGTGCGCCACCAGACGCCGGTGGCGGCGCTGTTTGTCGATCTCGACAACTTCAAGAGCATCAACGACACGCTCGGTCACGCGGTCGGCGACGAGCTGCTGCAGGCTGTCGCCGCGCGGCTGGGCGGAGTGATACGCGACGCCGACGCGCTCGGGCGCCTCGGCGGGGACGAGTTCGTTGTGATCTCAGAAGACTTGACAATGTCGGTTGGCCCCGAGCTGATCGCCGAGCGGCTGCTCGATGCGCTCAAGCACCCTTTCGATCTCGGTACGGACAAGGCGACGCGCGTGACCGTCACGGCGAGCATCGGGATCGCGGTGGGAGAGCGGATCTCGGCCGAGGAGCTGTTGCGCGACGCCGACATCGCGATGTACCGGGCGAAGTGGGACGGCAGGAATCGTTATGTCGTCTTTGAGACGGGAATGCAGGACTCGATCCAGAAGCGCATGGAACTCGAGATGGATCTGCGCGAAGCGCTCGCGAACGAGGAGTTCTTCCTCGCCTACCAGCCCACGATCGACCTGAGGGACATGAGCCCCACCGGCGTGGAGGCCCTGATCCGCTGGAAACATCCCGTGCGTGGCGTCGTGCAACCCGACGATTTCATCCCGCTGCTGGAGGAGACTGGGCTGATCACGGAGGTCGGCAAGTGGGTGCTCGAGCAGGCGTGCGCACAGGGAGCGTCCTGGCGCGCCGCCGGACATCCGATCGGGATGGCGATCAACGTCTCCGCACGCCAGCTCGACACCGACCAGATCGTCACCGACATCCAGGAGGCGCTCTCCCACAGCTCCCTGGACCCGGCGGCGCTGACGATCGAGATCACCGAGACCACGCTCATGCGCAATGCCGAGGAGACAGCGCACCGGCTCGCGCAGATCAAGCAGCTCGGCGTGCGTATCGCGATCGACGATTTCGGGACCGGATACTCCTCGCTCGCCCATCTCCAACGCTTCCCGGTCGACGCCCTGAAGATCGACCGCTCATTCATTTCGGGCCTGCGCCACAACCTGGAGGGCGAGACGCTCGTGCGCACGCTCGTGCAACTCGGCAAGGCGCTCGCGATCGAGACCTTCGCCGAGGGCATCGAACAACCGCAGGACCTTGCCCTGCTGCAGGACGAGAACTGCGACACCGGACAGGGCTTCCTGTTCGCCCGCCCACTCGACGCGGCCGCCACCGAGGCGTTCCTCGAGGACTGGGCCAAGTCGAACACTCCCCCGGTGGCACAGATTCACTCCGCGGGCAGCTGAGCTTCTCAGTCGCCCGCGGCGCACGAGGATGCGCAGAGCCTGTTAACTCACGGCATGGCCTCCACGCGACGATTCCTACGGCTCGCGGCGCTGAGCGCGCTCGCCGTGGCTGCGCCGACGTTCGCGTCGTGCACCGCCGAGGCCGGCGCACAGCCGGCGCTTCCGGTGACGGTGGCGGTCAGCCCGCTCGCCCCGGGCGCACCGGTGCCGGCGCGGTTTCTCGGATTGTCCTTCGAGGTGGCGGCGCTCGGGCAACTGGGGCAGGACGCCTATCGCGGCAATCTCGTGCAGCTGCTGCGCTCGCTGGGACCGGGGATCCTGCGCTTCGGCGGGATCACAGCGGATCAGAACGTCGCCTGGACCGACGCCGAGGACCCGCAGCCGGCGTGGGCGTCGAGCACGATCGGCCCCGCGCAGATGAGCGCGCTGGGCGTGCTCGCCCGGCGTAGCGGATGGCGGGTGCTGCTGACGGTGGGGTTGGCCCACTTCGAACCGGCGAGCGCCGCACGCGAGGTGGCCGCGGCCCACGCCGCGCTCGGGTCCTATCTCGCGGCGGTTGAGATCGGCAACGAGCCCGACGCCTACGGAAAACACGGTTTTCGGGAACTGCCCTGGCTCGCGCAGGGCTATCAGGAACAGGTCAGCGACTACCGCGAAGCGATCGAAGCGCTGACTCCCGACGTGCCGATCGCGGGTCCCGACGTGTCGGGCTCGGGCGCGTTTGGCGAATGGGGCGACGAGGAGGCCCTTGCACAGAACCCGGTGATGCTGACCGGCCACCACTATCCGCTCGGATGCGCGCAAACGCCGGCGCCGTCGATCGAAACGCTCTTGAGCGCGGCGGTCCGCGGGGCGGCGGCAATCTCGCTGAGCACCTACCTGAAGGTGGCCGACACATATGGGATCCCGATGCGCATAGACGAGACCAACACGGTGTCCTGCGGCGGGGTGGAAGGGATCAGCGACACGTTCGCCTCGGCGTTGTGGGCGACCGGCTACATCACGCAGGCGATGGCGGATGGCGCGGCGGGGATCAACCTTCAGGGGAACCCCACCAACTGCGCGGGCTACACGCCACTGTGCGCATCGACCCCAACAGCCGTCGCGGACGGGGCGCTGAGCGCCGAGCCCGAGTGGTACGCGCTGCTGCTCACAAAGTCGCTGATCGGCACCCGCCCATTGCCCACGACGATCTCAGCCGAAGGCTCCCCCAATCTCGTGGCCGCGGCGTTCTCGGGATCGAAGCGCACGCTCCAGTTCGTGCTCGCGGACAACGAACCGCCGGGTACCGCTCCGCTGGCGCTGAGCTTGGAGGTGGGCGCCGGCATGAGCGCAGCACAGATCCAGCGCCTCACCGCGCCTTCCCAGGAAGCCACCAGCGGCGTGCTGCTCGACGGCCGCACAGTCGCCGCCAACGGCTCGTGGCGCGCACCAACGCAAATCGAAAGCGTCTCCGCGAGCTCGGGAACAGTGGCACTCGAACTCGCGCCCAACAGCGCCGCGCTCGTCACCGTGAGCCCGCCGAAGCCCTCGCCACGGCGGCGGCGAGCAAGAGAGCGTAGAGTTCGCGGTGCATGAGTCGCAGCGCCTCTCCCCCCTATGACGTGAACGGTCGCACCGTGTTCATCACCGGAGCCGCGCGCGGCATCGGCGCCGAGACCGCGCGGCGCTTGCACAGCAAGGGCGCGAACGTCGCGCTCGTGGGTCTCGAGCCCGAGCGCCTGGATGCGTTGGCAGCCGAGCTGGGAGACCGCGCGGCCGCGTTCGAGGCCGACGTGACCGACTACGAGGCCTTGGAGCGTGCGGCGGCCGCGACGGTGCAGCGCTTCGGCGCGATCGACGTGGGCATCGCCAACGCCGGCATCGCCTACACCGGCCCGCTCGCGACCGCGCCGATCGAGCAGGTGGAGCGCACGCTTGCCGTGAACTTCCTCGGCGTGTGGCGCACCGACCGCGCGCTGATCGCCCAGATCACCGAGCGGCGCGGCTATCTGCTGAACATCGCCTCGCTGGCGGCCGTGTCGCACGCGCCGATGATGGGCCCCTACACCGCCGCCAAGTCGGGGGTCGAGGCGCTCACCGATGCATTGCGCTTGGAGACGGCGCCGAGCGGCGCGAGAGTTGGGTGCGCCTACTTCGGCTTCATCGACACCGACCTTGTGCGCGCCAGCCTCAAGCAGCCCTCGGCTCAGGCGATGACCGGCAGGCTGCCCGGCTTCATGCGCAACCCCGCGCCCCTCTCGAAGGCGGTCGACGCGATCGAGCAGGGGATCGAAAAGCGCACCGACCGCCTGTGGGCGCCGCGCTGGGTCGGGGCGATGCTGCTGTTTCGCGGCCTCGTGCAGCCGCTCACCGAACGTCAGATGCTGCGTGAACCGGAGCGCTTGCGCGCCGGCTTGGACGCCGCCGCCAGCTCACACGAGGCAGACACGCAGGATCCGCTGCTGGGCGTGGCGATGCAGGCCGTCGAGCCCTGAGAGCCGCCAGGCCCCGCCTCCGGCCCTCGGCAGGCTCACTCGACTGACGAGAACTCGGCTATCGCGATCGCGAGCATCACGAGCCCGATGATCGCCACCATCGCGGCCTCCAGGAGACCCGGGACGTGCCAGCCCCACCAGGTGACGCCGGGCGCCAGGGCGTGGCGCACGAGCGGGGAGATGTCGAGGTGGGCGAACACCGCGCGGCGCATCGGATCGACCGCGTAGGTGAGCGGATCCAGGCGGTTGAGCACCCCCAGCCAGGTGGGGAGTTTGTTGACGGGGAACATCGCCCCGGAGAGGAAGAACATCGGCATGATCGCCATCTGCATGAGCGCCATGAACGACTGCATCTGGGTGACGCGCGCGGCGGCCATCATCCCGAACGCGGTGATCGAGAAGGCGAGGAGCAGCTGCAGGCCAAAGATCTCAAGGGCGAGCCCAAGCGTGTAGTGGACGCCCACGAGCGGGCCGATCGCCATCACGATCACGCCCTGGAGGGCAGCCACGGTGGCGCCGCCGGCGCACTTGCCGAGCACGATCGACGAGCGCCTGACCGGCGCGACCATCATCTCGCGCAGGAAGCCGAACTCGCGGTCCCACACGATCGAGGCGGCACTGAACATCGCCGTGAACATGACCGCCATGCACAGCACGCCCGGGTAGATGAAGGTGCGGAAGTTGACTCCGTGCGTGCTGGCGGACACGAGCGAGGAGAGCCCGGTGCCGAGTACGAACAGGAACAGGAACGGCTGGATCAGCGAGGTGAGGATGCGCAGGCGATCGCGCGAGAAGCGGATCAGCTCGCGTCGCCACACCGCGCGGATCGCGCGCAGCTCGCTGCCCAGGGTGCGAGCGGGCACGTGCTGCACCGCCAGCTCGTGCGCGGGGCCCTGCCCGGCGCGGGTGGGTGTGGATGTTTCGACCGCCATCAGCGGCTCATCATCCTTGCCATGTTGCGCATCATGTCTGTCGAGCCCGCCTCGGCGTCGCGGATGGTGGTGCCCGTGTAGGACATGAACACGTCGTCGAGCGAGGGCCGTGCGACGCTGACCGAGCGAATCGCGAGACCGAGCTCGGCGAACAGGCGCGGCACGAACTGCTCGCCTGAGGCGACCCCGAAGGTGACCTCGCCTTCGGCGATCCGCCCCTCGATCCCGAAGCGCTCGCCGAGCGCGGCGATGGCGGCATCGTCGTCGTCGGTTGTGATCTGCACGCGATCCTTGCCCACGCTCGCCTTCAAGGCCTCGGGCGTGTCGAGCGCGACGATCTTGCCGCGGTCGATGATCGCGATGCGGTCGCAGTACTCGGCCTCGTCCATGTAGTGGGTGGTGAGGAAGATCGTGACGTCCTGCTCGTCTTCGAGTTTGGTGATGTATGACCAGATCGAGCTGCGCGTCTGCGGGTCCAGCCCGATCGTGGGCTCGTCGAGGAACAGCACTCGCGGGGAGTGCAGCAGGCCGCGGGCGATCTCCAGGCGCCGCTTCATGCCGCCGGAGAAGGTGCCGACGAGGCTCTCGCGTCGCTCCCACAGCTGCAGCATCTCGAGCACCGTGCGCATGCGCGGCTCGATGCGCTCGCGCGGCATCCCGTACAGCTCGGCGTGCAGGCGCAGGTTCTGCTCGGCCGACAGATAGTTGTCGAGCGTGGTGTCCTGGAAGACGAGACCGATGTTGCGCCGCACGCTGTCGCGCTGGGTGACCACGTCCATGCCGGCGACGCGCGCGGTGCCGCCGGTGGGACGTGCGAGCGTGCAGAGCATCGAGATCGTGGTCGACTTGCCGGCGCCGTTGGGTCCGAGAAAGCCAAACGTTTCCCCGCGCGCCACCTCGAAGTCGATTCCGCGCACGGCTTCGACCTCGCCGTAGGTCTTGGCGAGCCCCCGCACGGAGATCGCGGGGGCGCCGCCGTCTGAGGCGGCGCCGGTCGGCCCGCCGCCGCTTGACATCGTGGACGGCGTCGCGGCCTGTGTCGCGACGCCGTTGCTCGCTGGATCGACTTGACTCACTCGCTAGTCCTCCGCAGGGGTCTGGGAATCTCCATCAGCGAGGATACGGTAGAGGTCGCGTCGAGTCGCCACGAGCAGCTTGCCGGCCTCTGCGATCTGGGTGTCGCTGCCGGTGCGCATCACTTGCACAAAGGCTGAAGCGACCTCGCGCATCGTCCCCGCCAGCTCGTGTGCCTGGTCTGAGACGTTGCCGCTCATCTGCTCCCACGGGGCGGGAGCGTCGGCGTCGCGCTGCTGCACGTGGGTGCGCCCGGCGTCGGTCAGCTCGAACACCTTGCCGGTGCCGCCGCCGCCAACGCTTGAGCGGATCAGGCCCTCGTCCTCGAGCTGCTGCAGGGCCGGATAGACCGAGCCGGGCGAGGGACGCCAGACGCCGTCGCTGCGCTCCTCCACCTCCTGCATGATCTGGTAGCCGTTGCGCGGCTCCTCGGCAAGCAGCAGCAGCGCGGCGGTGCGGATGTCGCCGCGACGCGCCTTGCGCCCGCGTCCAAAGCGACCGCCGCCAGGCCCGCCTGGCCCGCCGAAGCCGAACCCCTCGAAGCCGCCGCGCCCGCCGGAGCCGAAGTCGCGCGGCCCCCGTCCGCGATGGTGGTGGTGGTGATGGTGTTCTTGACCAAACATATCTATCTCCTATCGTGATCTATCAAAGTAAGCTCACGATATATCGTTATGCCGGGGTTGTCAAGTGCTTCTTTTATGGCTGCGTGGGCCGGCGCGACGGGGCGCGGGCCCGAGGGAGCGGAATCTCGCCTGCGTCCGCGGACGAGGCTCCTTGAAGTCGGCGCACCCAGCCAGGGGCGCGCATGTGCCACCACCGATACTTCGGCTAGTGGCGGAAGTGGCGCACGCCCGTGGCGACCATCGCCACACCTGCGGCATCGGCCGCGGCGACGACGTCCGCGTCGCGCACCGAGCCTCCGGGCTGGACGATCGCGGTGACGCCCGCGTCGATCGCGAGCTGCGGGCCGTCGGCAAACGGGAAGAACGCGTCTGAGGCAAGCGAGGAGCCGGCCAGCAGGTCCGGCTGGAACGCGCGGGCCTTCTCGATCGCGATGTTGACTGCATCCACGCGGCTCATCTGTCCCGCCCCGATCCCGATCGTGGCCTCGCCGGAGGCGATCACGATTGCGTTGGAGCGCACGTGGCGGCACACCTTCCACGCGAACAGCAGGTCATCCCATTGCTGCTCCTGTGGCGCGATTGCGCCCATGACCGCGATCTGCTCGCGACCCTCCATGACGATGTCGCGATCCTGGACGAGCACGCCACCGATCACGGGCTTCTGCTCCATGCCCTTGCCGCGCACGGGCCAGTCGGCGAGCTCCAGCAGACGCACGTTCTTCTTCTCTTTCAACAGCTCGAGCGCGTCGGCGTCATAGCCGGGCGCGAGCAGCACCTCGACGAACTGCTTGGAGAGCGCCTGCGCGCAGGCGAGATCCACATGCCGGTTGACCGCGATCACACCCCCGTAGGCGCTCATCGGATCGCACGCGAAGGCGCGCTCGTAGGCCTCCTGGACGGTCTGCCCGAGCGCGCAGCCGCACGGGTTGTTGTGCTTGAGGATCGCGCACGCCGGCTCTGAGAAGTCCTCGACCAGCTCGCGCGCGGAGGACAGGTCGAGCAGGTTGTTGAACGACAGCTCCTTGCCGTGCAGCTGCTCTACACCCGCGAGCAGGTGCGTCTCCGCGCCCGCTTCAGCGTAGAAAGCGGCCTGTTGATGCGGGTTCTCGCCGTAGCGCAGGTCCATCGCCTTCTCGTAGCTGCTCGCCCAGCGCGGGGGGAAGCCGTCGTAGGCGCGGGCCGCGAACCAGCGTGAGATTGCGGCGTCGTAGCGCGCGGTGGTCGCAAACGCGACCGCTGTCAAGCGCAGGCGAGTGGCCGGCGACAATCGCCCGCCTGACTCCCGCAGCTCGGCGAGCACGCCCTCGTAGTCCCCGGGGTCCACGACCACCGCCGCGAACGCACTGTTCTTCGCCGCCGCGCGGATCATCGTGGGGCCGCCGATGTCGATGTTCTCGACGATCTCCTCCGGCGAGGCGTCGCCACGGGCGACCGTCTGCTCGAACGGGTACAGGTTCACGCACACCAGATCCACCGGCTCGATCTCATGCTCTGCCGCAGCCTGCAGGTGCTCGTCGTTGTCGCGCACCGCCAGCAGGCCCGCATACAAGCGCGGGTGCAGTGTCTTCACGCGCCCGTCCATCATCTCGGGGAAGCCGGTGAAATCCTCGATCGCACGCACCGCCACACCCGCTTCGGCAAGTGCGCTCGCGGTGCCGCCGGTGGAGACGATCTCAACGCCCAGCTCGAGCAGGCCGCGGGCGAAGTCCACGATGCCGGTCTTATCCGAGACCGACAGCAGCGCCCGCCGCACACGCACGCCACCCGGCTCGGCGCGCTCGATTCGTGAACCTGCGCCCGCTGCCGTGCTGTGCTCGTGCTCGACTGTCATCCGAGCCGCAGATTATCCGCGTGAGAGCAAACCCGCGTGCAGGTCACGGTCCAAGCGAACCTATCGAGATGACAGCGACACCGTCCTCGCGACGTATCCAGCGGGGAGATTGCGGCCAATTCAGGGGGGAGATTGCGGTGCGGGGGCGATCGTGACGCGACGTGGGTCCTCAGAATCGATCCCAAGCGCCCCGCGCGCGAACAGGCGCACCGCCTCGGGCAGCAGTGCGTGCTCGAGCGGGCGCAAGGCCACAAGCACCTCGCCGGGGTCGCGCGCGTCCGGCAACTCGACCGCGCGTTGCAAGATCACCGCGCCACTGTCCACGCCCGCGTCGACGAAGTGCACGGTTACGCCGAACACCTTCACCCCGTATGCCAGCGCCTGCTCGATCGCGTGCAGGCCGGGGAACGCGGGCAGCAGCGAGGGGTGCACGTTGACGACGGCGTCGGGGAAGCGCTCGAGGAACTCGGCGCCGAGCAACTCCATGTAGCCGGCGAGCACCACCAGGCGCACACCTCGCTCGGCGAGCCAGTCGGCCATCGCGAGGTCGCGTGCCCGACGATCGGCGTGCGCGGAGCGCTCGAACACAGCCGTCTGGACCCCGGCCGCGGCCGCCCGCTCCAGAGCGGGCGCACCGGGAGCCCCCGATGCGACGGCCACAACCTGCGCCTCGCGTCCGTGCACCGTGTCGAGCAGCGCCTGCAGGTTGGTGCCCGTCCCGGACACGAGCACCGCGATCGGCAGAGGCGTGGGCGGGGTTGCCATCTGCGCGCACCTTATCGAGCAGACCGCGCCGAGTGCAGGCGAGCTTGCGGTTGTGACCGACCTCACAGTGACACGCCCGTGTCACCCCTTCAATGTGGGTATGACTTTTTCAATCATCGTGCTGGGAGCGCTTGGCGCGGGATGGGTGAGCGCCAACCGGCGCGGCCGCCACGAACTGATCACCAGGCGCCCCTACAACAATCAGTACAGCGACGCGAGCGCGGCTCGCGACGAGCGCTCGCTCTAGCGACCCCGCACGCAAGCCGCTGGCGTGTGCCCGAGGGCAGCGCTGCCGCCGAAGGAGCCGGGCCCGTGCGCGTCAGGAGGCGACGGTCTCCAGGGCGTACTTGCCCTGTGCGCCGTCGCTGCCCGACAGCGGATAGTTGCCGGTGAAGCACGCGTCGCAGTGGGTTGCTTTGGTGGCCCCGACCGCCTCGTACACGCCGTCGAGCGACAGGTAGGCAAGCGAGTCGCAGCCGAGCTCCTGTGCGATCTCATCGACCGAGCGCTCGTGGGCGATCATCTCCTCGCGCGTGCTCATGTCGATGCCGTAGTGACACGGGTTCTTGATCGGCGGCGCGCTGATGCGCATGTGCACCTCGGTGGCGCCCGCGTCGCGCAGCATCTGCACGATCTGGCGGGTGGTGTTGCCGCGCACGATCGAGTCGTCCACGACCACCAGGCGCTTGCCGCCGACGATCTCCGGCAACGGGTTGAACTTCAGGCGCAACCCGTGCTTGCGCAGCTCCTGGCCGGGCTGGATGAACGTGCGCGCGACATAGCGGTTCTTGACGAACCCGTCGTCCTGGGGCAGGCCGCTGGCGCGCGCGAAGCCGCGGGCCGCCGCGTTGCCTGAGTCCGGCACGGGGATCACCAGGTCCGCGTCGACCGGCGACTCGCGCGCGAGGATCTCGCCCATGCGCCCGCGCGCGACCTGCAGCACCTGCCCGTTCATGCGCGAGTCGGGACGCGCAAAGTAGATGTACTCGAACACGCAGAACGCCTTGCGTGCATCCGGCAGCACGCGCCGACTCTCGAGCCCATGCTCGCCGAGCGTGACGATCTCGCCGGGCTCCACGTCGCGCAGGAGCTTCGCGCCGATGATGTCGAACGCGCAGGACTCCGAGGCGACGCAGTAGCGCTGCGATTCGCCGGCCGCGGGCGCGTCGCCCTCACCGGAGGCGCCGGGATAGGAGGCGCCAGGGTGGGAGGCGCCAGGATCGGAAGCGCCGAGATCGGAAGCGCCGGGATGGGAAGCGCCAGGGTGAGCGGTGCCAGGACGGCCGGGCGCCCCGTTCGGGAGCACCCCGATCGCCAGCGGGCGCAGGCCGTGGGGGTCGCGGAAGGCGACCACGCGGTCCTTGCACATCACCACGATCGAGAACGCCCCGTTCAACCGTGGGAGCACGTCGGCGATCGCGTCCTCGATGCGCTCAGCGGGATGGGTGGCGAGCAGCGCCGCGACGATCTCCGAGTCGGAGGTGGAGCTGAACGAGACGCCGCGCGCCACCAGCTCGTCGTGCAGCTCGACCGCGTTGATGAGGTTGCCGTTGTGGGCGAGCGCAAGCTCGCGACTGGACCCGTCGGTGCCCTCCGAGCGCTGCACCGGCTGGGAGTTCTCCCAGGCGTTGGACCCGGTGGTGGAGTAGCGCACGTGGCCGATCGCAAGCTCGCCCGCCAGCGTGCGCAGATCGTTCTCGGTGAACACCTGGCTCACGAGCCCCAGCTCGCGGCGGGTCATGATGTTGCCGCCGTGGTCGGCCGCCGCGATCCCCGCCGACTCCTGGCCGCGGTGCTGGAGCGCGTACAGCGCGAAGTACGACAGGCGCGAGACCTCGTGTCCGGGCGCGTATATGCCAAACACACCGCACTCGTCGCGCGGTCCATCGCGGTCCTCCGGACGAGGGTCCAAGGGCATCGTTTGGCCTACGCTAGCAGCAGCGGCGCTCATCGCTGTGGACTGCTCTT
Source organism: uncultured Solirubrobacterales bacterium (assembly GCA_963831725.1). Lineage (GTDB taxonomy): Bacteria > Actinomycetota > Thermoleophilia > Solirubrobacterales > Solirubrobacteraceae > Palsa-744. Next base: position 139,077 of record CAWHRF010000003.1, on the reverse strand, counting down.
CGGGGAGGTGTTGTTATTGTCTTTTTGGGCGATTGCCAATGGTGACTACGATATGTAGCTATCATGGTGAATTGTCCATTTTTGAATACACACACTCAAGCGACCAACTCCGCGAGCGCTCCATGAGCCCGAGCGAGGTCGACCAGCGACAGCTCGATTCGCTCCTCCCCTGTGGTGCGCGTGTCCCCGCGAGGGGGCGCCGGACAGTCGATCCGAAGGACCTGCTCGCCCACGGTCCCGATCGGCTTGACGGCGGTTCGAGCTGAGAGCGCCTCCAGGGCCGCGCCGTCGCCACTGACCACGAAGCCGCCCGAGCCCTCGCCAAAGAGCGTGGCCGCGGTCGCGGCCGAGATGCCGCTCCAATCAAGCTCGCGTCCCGTCGCACCGGGCGAGGCAGCCCCAAACAAATCCTCCTCGAAGCGCACACGCGCACCGTGCTCGCCGGCCAGGCAGCACTCCGCCAACGCCACGGCGAGGCCGCCCTCGGCGATGTCGTGGGCGCTTGCGAGCGTGCCGGCGCGCACCGCCTCACGGACGGCAGCCTGCGCGGCGGCGACCGCGTCGATGTCGATCTCGGGGAGCCCGTTGGGGAGCTCCCGGCCCCACAGCTTCGCCAGCTCGCTCGCCTGAAGCGACGGCTGGAAGGGGCCGACGATCGCGATCGTGTCTCCCACACGCGCGAAGCCGAGGCGCCCGGCGCGGCGCGCGTCGGGGAGCTTGCCGACCATCCCGATCACGGGCGTGGGGTAGATCGGCCCGGCGCTTGAGCCCTCGTTATAGAGCGACACGTTGCCGCCCACGATCGGAGCGGCGAGCGCGCGGCACGCCTCGCCGAGGCCGCGCACCGCTTCGGTCAACTGCCAGGCGATGTGCGGCTTCTCGGGGTTGCCGAAGTTGAGATTGTTGGTCGTCCCCAGCGGGATCGCCCCCGTGCAGGCGAGATTCGACGCGCACTCGAGCACCGCCGCGATCGTGCCCGTGCGGGGGTCGGCCGCGACGCGGCGGCCGTTGCAGTCGATGCTCACCGCCAGCGCGCTCCCGTTCGGGAGCTGCAGCACGGCGGCGTCCGCCTGCTCGGGTCGGCGCACGGTGCGCGACTGCACGATCGCGTCGTACTGCTCGAACAGGGGTCTGCGCGAGGCGATGTTGGCCGAGGACAGCAGCGCGCGCAGCAACTCAGTCGCGGTCCCGCCACCGGTGACGCTCGTATCTGGCGTGCCCGCGGTGTTCGCTTGCGGGGTTTTTTGGGGGAGGAGCGCCTCCGGCGCCGGGTATGGCGTGCGGGTCGGCTTGACGGGCTGCAGGTCATAGAGCGGGCAGTCATCCACGAGCGCCCGCACCGGCATCTCTCCGACCAGCTCGCCCGCCTTGAACACGCGCATCTGGCCGGTGTCGGTGACGGTGCCGATCGGCGCGCCGCCGACCTCCCACTTCTCACACAGCGCGAGCACCGCGCCGACGTTGGCGGGCTCCACCACGCACAGCATCCGCTCCTGGGACTCGCTCACCATGATCTCAAACGGCTCCATGTCGGCCTCGCGCAACGGCACGCCCGCGACGTCGATGTCGATCCCCACCTCGCCCTTGGAGGCCATCTCCGAAGCGGAGGAGGTGAGCCCTGCCGCACCGAGATCCTGCAGCGACACGAGCAGCCCGCGCTGCAGCAGCTCCAGCGAGCACTCCATCAGCTTCTTCTCCTCGAACGGATCGCCCACCTGCACGGTGGGGCGCTTGTCGTCGTCCTCGCCCAGCTCGGCGGAGGCGAGCACCGAGGCGCCGCCGATCCCATCGCGACCGGTGGAGGCGCCGAACAGCACGACTGTGTTGCCGATCCCCACCGCCGCGCTCGTCACGAGCTGCTCGCGGCGGGCGATCCCGAGCGCCATCGCATTGACCAGGCAGTTCTGCTCGTAGGGCCCCTCGAAGTACACCTCGCCGCCGACGGTCGGCACGCCGATCGAGTTGCCGTAGTGGCCGATCCCCGCGACCGCGCGGTCGAGCAGGTAGCGAGAACGTGCCCCTGCCCCCGTGGTCTCACTCCCACCTTCGCGTTGCCCTTCCTCCCCTCCACTTTCGCCATCCTCGGGATTGGGGGCCGTGTGCGATTTGAGATGAGGCTCGCCGAACCTGAGCGAGTCGAGCACTGCGATCGGGCGCGCGCCGATCGCGAAGATGTCGCGCAGGATTCCCCCCACGCCCGTGGCCGCGCCCTGGAACGGCTCGACCGCGCTGGGGTGGTTGTGGGACTCGACCTTGAACGCGCACACGAGCCCGTCGCCGATGTCCACCGCGCCCGCGTTCTCGCCGGGACCCATCACCACGTGCTCGCCCTCCGTCGGCAGGGTGCGCAGCAGCTTCTTGGAGTGCTTGTACGCGCAGTGCTCACTCCACAAGAGCGAGTACATCGCCAGCTCCACCTGGTTTGGAGCGCGGCCCTGCTTGTCGCAAATCAGGTCGTACTCGGCGCGCGTGAGCCCGAGCGCAAGCGCGTCCTCGACGGTCGGCAACGTGGCCTGGTGGACCTCAGACACCGGCGCCGTCCGCAACCCGCTCGGACCCGCGCGCCGGCGGGAAGGCGCTCGACTCAAACATGCGCACCCTCCACCGCCATCCGCATCGACGCGAAGATGCACAGCCCGTCGGTGGAGCCCGTCAGCTCGTCCACGGCGTGCTCGGGGTGGGGCATCAGGCCGAACACGTTGCCCTGCTCGTTGCGCACGCCGGCGATGTCGTCCACCGAGCCGTTGAAGTTCTCGCCGGGGGCGTAGCGCAACACGACCTGGCCGCGCTCGCGCATCGAGGCGAGCGTCGGCTCATCCGCGTAGTAGCGACCCCAGGAGTGCTTCGCGGGAATGCTCAGAGCATGGCGCCCATCCCCGCCCGGGGGGGTGTCGAGCCGGTCCGGGGAGGCGCTGAGTCGGTCCGCGTGGCACGCACAGGTGAACGCCGTATCGGGCTGCACCACGTCGAGTTGAACTTGCCTGAAGGTGAACCGCAAACTCGCGTTTGGCAACAGCGCCCCCGGCAACAGTTTCGCCTCGCACAGCACCTGAAAGCCATTGCAGATGCCAAGCACGATCCCGCCGTCTTGCGCAAAAGCGATCACCGACTCCATCGCCGGCGAGAAGCGCGCGATCGCCCCCGCGCGCAGGTAGTCGCCGTAGGAGAACCCGCCCGGCACGACGATCGCATCGGCGCCCCGCAGGTCGCGCTCGCCGTGCCACAACAGCTCGGCGTCACCCACACGCCGAGCGGCGTGCAGCGCATCCACCTCGTCGCAACTGCCGGGGAAGCGCAGTACGCCGAACTTCATTTGTCGAGGACTATCTCGTAGTCCTCCACGAGCGGGTTCGCGAGCAGCCGCTCGCACATCGACTCGAGCTGGGTTGCGTCCTCCACGTCGAGCTCCACGAGCCGGCCGACGTGGACGTTCGCGACGCCCTCGAAGCCGAGCGCGGGCAGTGCTCGCTGCACCGCCTCGCCTTGCGGGTCGAGGATGCCGGCCTTCGGACGGATCAGCACGCGCGCTCTCACGCGGTGCGCGCCAGCCACGCGTCAAACGGCTCGCCCACGATCAGCTCGTACGCCTCTATGTAGCGTGCCCTCGTGCCCGCGACCACATCGTCGGGAATCGCCGGCGCGGGCGGCTTCTTGTCCCAGCCGCTGCCCGCCGCCCAGTCGCGCACATACTGCTTGTCGAAGCTCGGCTGCCCTTTGCCCACCTCATACCCCTCGACGGGCCAGTAGCGCGAGGAGTCGGGCGTGAGCACCTCGTCGCCGACCACCAGCTCGCCGTCCTCGTCGAGTCCCAGCTCGAACTTCGTGTCGGCGAGGATCACTCCCCGCTCGCGTGCGTGCGCGGCGGCGTACGAGTACAGGTCGATCGAGATGAACCTCGCGCGTTCCATCAGGTTCCTGTCGCCCACCAGCTCGGCGGCACGCTCGAAGTCGATTGCCTCGTCGTGGCCCACCTCGGCCTTCGTGCTCGGCGTGAAGATCGGCTCGGGCAACTGCTCGGACTCGCGCAAACCCTCCGGCAGCTCGATGCCCGACACCCTGCCGCTCGCCCGATAGTCCTTCCAGCCGGATCCCGTGATGTAGCCGCGCACCACGCACTCCACCGGCAGCATCCGCAGCTTGCGCACCACCAGCGCCCTGCCGCGCGCCTCCGCCGGCACGCCGTCGGTCGCGGAGATCATGTGATTCGCGACGATCTGCTTGGTCTTCTCAAACCAGAACGCCGACAGCCCCGTGAGCACCTTCCCCTTGTCGGGGATCGGTGTCGGGTGCACCGCGTCGTAGGTGGAGATGCGGTCGCTTGCGACCATCAGCAGACGGTCGTCGAGGTCGTACAGCTCGCGCACCTTGCCGCTTGCTAGGAGGGGCAGATCGTCGAGAGTAGTCACTTTTCGCGATGCTACCAACGCCTGAGGACCGGATGGCTGCGCGCTGCGGCGTCCTCGGTCACTCGTGTGCCGAGCACGCCACGCTCCCTGCGTCCTTGCATCGCTTGCCATCCGGCCCTCAGGACGCCCACGACTTACGCGATCTCGTCGAGACGCGCCACGATCTCGTGCGCGTAGCGCGTGTAGTGGTCGTAGTCGAAGATCGCATCCAGGTCGAGGCCCGCGGCACGATCGTCGGCGGCAAGCAGCTCGCGCAGCGGCGTGCCCTGATCCCAGGCGCGCTGGGCCAGCTCCTGGGCTACGCGGTAAGCGTCGTCGCGCACCATCGGCGGGCGACCACGCTCTTGGTCTCCCTCCACCAGCGCCAGCAGCACTCGTTGAGAGAACAGCGCACCGTGGGTCAGCTCGAGGTTGGCGCGCATCCGCTCCTCGTCTACCACCAGACCCAGCACGAGCTTAGTGGCACTGTGCTGCAGGTGGTCGATCAGGATCGTCGAGTCGGGCAGGATCACGCGCTCGACCGAGGAGTGGGAGATGTCGCGCTCGTGCCACAACGCCACGTTCTCCAGCGCCGCCTGCGCGTTGGCGCGCAGCACCCGCGCGAGCCCCGAGATCTGCTCGCTCTTGATCGGGTTGCGCTTGTGGGGCATCGCCGAGCTGCCCTTCTGCCCCGCCCTGAAGGGCTCCCTGGCCTCGCGCACCTCGGTGCGCTGCAGATGACGAATCTCGGTCGCCAGTCGCTCGAGGCCCGCCCCGGCGAGCGCGATCGCCTGCAGCAGCTCGGCGTGGCGGTCGCGCGCCACGACCTGCGTGGAGACGTCCTCGCGCGCCAGTCCGAGCCTGCCCAGCACGCGCCCCTCGAACTCCGGGCTCGTCGCGGCATATGTGCCGACCGCGCCCGAGATCGCCCCGACCGCGGCCTGCTCGAAAGCTCGCTGCAGGCGCAGCGCATTGCGGTGTGCCTCGAATGCGAAGCCCGCGAGCTTCACCCCGAAGGTCGTCGGCTCGGCGTGCACCCCGTGGGTGCGCCCCACGCACAGCGTGTCCACCTGCTCGCGTGCGCGGCCGGCGAGTGCCTGCACGAGCCCGTGCGCCCCCGGCACAACCGTGTCGCCCGCCGCGCGCAGCTGCAACGCGAGCGCGGTGTCGAGCACGTCCGAGGAGGTCAACCCGAAGTGGATCCAGCGGCCGGCCTCGCCGGCGCTTGCCGACAGCACGTCCACGAACGCGGCCACGTCGTGGTCGGTGGTGCGCTCGCGCTCGTTGACCGCCTCCACGGTGAACGTCGCCGCGCGAATCGCCTCCAGCTCGGCGGGGGTCGGCCCATCGCCCTCGCCAAGCAGCGCCGGCAGCTCCTCGCAGGCGGCCACCTCCACGCGCCGCCACGTCTCCATGCGCGCCTCGTCGGTCCACAGGGCGCCCAGCTCGGGACGGGTGTATCGCGCAATCACCCTTTGGATTATCGCCGCCGCTTGGGACGGTATGCGGCGCGGCACCCCTCAGCCCGCTTCCAGACCGCTTCCGATCCCCGTGACGCCCGGCAATCCTGTACAACGAGAGTGAGCGCGCCGCTCGGCGCGGACCAACTCGCAAACGCGGAGGAGCTATGCCCACATACATCATGCTCTCGACGTTGACCCCCGAGGGGGTGCAGACCGTCAAGAACAACCCGCAGCGCATTCGCGAGGTCAACAAGGAGGTGGAGCAGCTCGGCGCCACCGTCAAGGCGCAATGGGCGACGCTCGGTGCGGTCGACTTCATCTCGGTCGTGGAGGCCCCCGACGAGCAGACGATGGCACGCGTGTCGCTGGAGCTGGGATCGCGCGGGACAGGCCGCTACGAGACGCTTGCCGCCATCCCGGTGGACGAGTTCATCGCCTCGCTGTAGGCGCCCACGGAGCACGGGGCGGAGAACGATCCAGTGAAGGTTCTCGTAGTCGGAGCCGGCGGGCGTGAGCACGCGCTCGTGCGGGCGCTTGCCCGCTCGCCGCAGAAGCCCGAGTTGCTGTGCGCGCCCGGCAACGCCGGGATCGCGAAGGACGCTCGACTGCTGGATGTCGCCGCGGATGACATCGAGGGGCTCGTGGAGGCGGTGGAGCGTGAGCACATCGAGCTGACCGTGGTGGGACCGGAGGTCCCACTCGTCGCCGGGCTGGTCGACGCGCTCACGGCTCGCGGTCACGCCGCGTTCGGACCGAGCGCCGCGGCCGCGCGGCTGGAGGGCTCGAAGACGTTCGCCAAGGACGCAATGGAGCAGGCCGGTGTGCCAACCGCGCGCTGGCGGCGCGTGGAGTCGCTTCAACAGGGAATCGAGGCGGTGCGGGAGCTCGCCAACCCGGGGGTTGTCGTGAAGGCTGACGGGCTCGCCGCGGGCAAGGGAGTGACGGTCGCCGAGGATGCGGCGCAGGCGCGGGCCGCGTTGAGTGAGATCTTCCTCGAGGGTCGCTTCGGCGAGGGCGGAGCGAGCGCGATCGTGGAGGAGCTGCTGCTGGGCGAGGAGCTGTCGCTGCTCGCGCTGTGTGACGGGGTGCGTGCCGTGCCGATGGCGCCCGCCCGCGACTTCAAGCGCATCTTCGACGGCGACGAGGGGCCCAACACGGGCGGGATGGGCTCCTACTCGCCGGTGGCCGGCTTCGACGCCGGCAGCGTGCGCGAGCTGGCCGCCGCGGTGCACCAGCCGGTTGTGGACCTGATGCGCGAGCGCGGCACGCCGTTTCACGGCGTGCTCTACGCAGGGTTGATGTTGACCGCGGGCGGCCCGCGCGTGCTCGAGTTCAACGTGCGCTTCGGCGACCCCGAGACCCAGGCGGTGCTGCCGCGCCTACGCACGGACCCGCTGGAACTGCTGCTTGCCGCCACGCGTCCCGGTGGACTCGACGGCGTCGAGCTGGAGTGGACCGACGACTGGGCGGTGACACTGGTGCTCGCAAGCGCGGGCTACCCCGCGTCCTCCTCCAGTGGCGACGAGATCCAAGGCCTGGAGCTGGTGGGGCCTGAGATCGAAGTCACGCACGCGGGCACGGCGCACGACCGCGAGGCGGTCGTCACGGCCGGCGGGCGCGTATTGAATGTGACTGCGCTCGGGCCGAGCGCGCGATCGGCGCGCGAGGCTGCCTACGCCGCGGCCGAGAAGATCTCCTTCGCGGGAATGCAGATGCGCCGCGACATCGCCGCGAGCGCCGAACGTGAGAGGATTCCGAGCGCACGATGAGCGACGCGGCCCCCATACCGATCCATCTCGCCGAGGCCGAGGAGCAGGCGAAGCTCGAGGAGTTCGACGTCGCCGGTCCGCTGATCGGGATCGTGATGGGCTCCGCCAGCGACATGGACGCGATGGAGAAGGCCGCCAAGGAGCTACGCGACCGTGGCATCCCGCACGAGATGCAGGTGATGTCCGCCCATCGCGAAGCGGACACGGTCGCCGAGTATGCGAAGAGCGCCAAGTCGCGTGGCCTGCGAGTGATCATCGCGGGCGCAGGCATCTCCGCGGCACTTCCGGGCGCGGTCGCCGCGCACACCGACCTGCCCGTGATCGGCGTGCCGCTGTCGGGGCGCCTGACGGCCGCGGGCGGCCTCGACGCGATCCTCTCGATCGTGCAGATGCCGCCTGGGGTGCCGGTGGCTTGCGTGGGGCTCGACAATGCGCGCAACGCGGCGATCCTCGCCGCGCGGATTCTCGCGGCATAGATCCTGGCGGCCGCGTAGAGCCCGGACTACGACAGGCTCGTTCAAGCCGACGGAGCTCGTTCAAGCTGCTACATGCTACGCACCCGCCGGACGCATGTCGCATCCGGCGGGAGACGGCGTCGCTAGCGTCTTTTGCCTTTGCCGTGCCCTTTGCCTTTAGCGGCTTTTTTGCTCAAGTGCACGACCGTGGACACCGTGTGTGCGACCGGGGGCCCGCCGAGCGCCGACTGGAACGTGAACGTCCCGCTCACGTGCAGGGTGTGACCCGACTTCAGCGCTTTTAGCGCCTTGGAGTCCGCGTGCACCTTGATCTCGACCGTACCCGCCGAGACGCTCTGTGAGCCGCTGGCGAACGACACCAGCGTGGCCACGCATCTGCCTCTGTGCTTCGTCTGGGTCTTCTTGCACTTCTTAGGCTTCGCTTTTTTGCCTTTCCGTCTGGCTGCTTCGGCGAGCGCCGGTTCGTTCGCACCGAGTGAGATGCCCAGCGAATCCGCAAAGCCGACGTCGGCGTTCTTGAAGAACAGACCCCACTTCAGCGTCCCCGCCGTTGGGAACGTGAAGAAGAAGTCGATGTCGTCGGTTTTGGAGTTGAACGACGGGGCCTTGGCCTGGGTGAAGTTGTCGCTGGGGATTGTCAGGGCGTTGCTGGTGGCGCTGACGGAGGCGGCGCCCGTAGTCGTGTACGCGCAGCCTTCGTCGTTGATGCCGCCGACCTCTTCAGCACACACAACGATATTCGCAAGCCCCGAGTGGGTCGACGCGTCAGTCACCGTCCCGCTGATCTCCCCGCCGGCGTGCAGTTCAACGTTCACACCGGACTTAACGCTCCCCGGCGCGACTTCGACACCGTCGACAATTTGCGCAATGTAATTCTGGGCTTCGGTTTCCGGATAGAAATCGACTTCAAAGGTACCCGAAAGGCCAACGATCGTGTATTCGCCGGCACTGTTGGTGTGGGTACACTGTAGAAAACTACTACTGGGACACACCTTGATCCCCTCGATCGCGGCATGCGTTGAAGCGTCGGTTACCTTTCCGGTGACCTGACCACCTTCAGGGAGTTCCTCATTGACTATCCTCGGGACGCCTGGCGTCACTATCACTTTGCTTTCCGACTGGAGCAGATAGTTTCCGGACTCCGGGCCAAACAGGACCGTGTACGACGATCCTGCCGGGCGCCCGACAATCACGTATTCGCCATTGTTGTTCGTAAACGCACATTCGAAACTAGCGCCTTCCGACGCGCACACTTCGACATTCGACAATGGCGCTCCATTCACCTTCGCCGTCACACGTCCTTCAATCTTGCCACCTTCGACCATACTCGCGTCTATGCCGTGGACCGTTCCGTTGGCTTTTACTTCAACCGATTCGGCGGCCTCGTACGTCGGCTGGTCTTTCCAGTACTGAGCCACGTAGTTCAAGGGCTTACAGGATTCCGACGCACATTCGTAAGGCGAGAATTCAACGACATACTTTGCTTCAGCCAACCCAGAGAGCGTGTATTCGCCTTTTGAGTTCGTTGACGTGCAGCCACCGTAGAGTCCGTCCTCGTCGAATCCGTCGGCGCACACCTGCATATTCGCGATTTCTTTGCCACCAGATGCCTTGGTCACCTTGCCTTCGATCTGACCGCCCTGACTTTCGGGACGTAGTTCGGCATTGACCCCAGCGGTCGTGGTCCCGGTCGTCACGGCGATCTTGTCGGCTTCGCCGATCACAGACTTACCGTTGTAGAACTGACTCAAATATTTCTGACTGGAAAAGAACGTCTCGAAGTCAACCGTATAGGAACCACTGGGCAGGCCTTTGATCGTATATTCGCCAGTCGCAGCCGTAAATTCGCAGCCGCCAGCCTTAGGTTCGCTCGCCGCTTCCTCGGCACAGACATACACATCTTCGATCGGAGCGTGCGTAGAAGAGTCGGTCACGTGTCCGCTGACCTGACCGCCGGCGTGCAGTTCGGCGTTGATGGCGCCGGTCGTGCTCGGGGCAGTTACCGGCACGGGAGTCGCTTCGCCTGGAGCTGACTTTGCGTTGTAGTACTGGGTCAGGTAGTTGAGGCTCTCCGAGTAGGTGCTGAATACAACCTTGTAGGACCCGCTCGGCAAACCCGTGATCGTGTAGTCCCCGCCGCCGTTGCCGGCGGTCACCTGACAGGAGATCGTGTGGCCTTGGTCGGCCGCCTGCACGACATAGGTGCCACCCGCCTGCCCGGCGATCGGCACGCCGCTGCGCAGCCACGTGTAGGAGAAGCTTGTCGGGTTGTTGGCCCAGGTGCCCGTGGAGCAGGTGAGCGTCTGCCCGAGCGCGGGGGTGCCTGTGAGCGTGGGAGCAGCGGTGTTGACCGGAGCCGGAGCCGCCTTCGGCGTGGTCGTCCCATCGGCGATCGCCGAAGCCAGCAGCGGCACCAGCATCAAGCCGAACAGCACGATCGTGACCAGCATCGCTCCAAGTACGCCTACGCGCGCCGAGCTGCCGCGCCTGCCTATATGCCGCATCGGGCCTCGTCTCCTCAAGTGGGGTACGCCCGCATCGTATCGGCTCAGGTTGCGGGAACTTCTGCCGGCGCAAGCGTTACCTCCCCGTCCGCGGCGTCGGCGAGGACCGCCTCGCCCGCGTGGAACCGCCCCTCCAGCAGCGCCAGCGCCAGCCGGTCCACCAGCTGCTTCTGGATCACCCGCCGCAGCGGACGCGCACCATAAGTCGGGTCATAGCCCATGTTCCCCAGCAGCTCGCGAGCCGCAGGAGTGATCTCCAACTGCACACCGCGCTCGGCCACACGCTCGATCACGTGCGCCAGCTGCAGGTCCACGATCTCTCCGATCTGCTCGCGCGAGAGTGGGTCGAAACGCACGATGTCATCGAGCCGGTTGATGAACTCGGGCTTGAAATGCGTCGTCAACTCAGCACGCATGTCATCGCCGGTGGCGGACACCGGAATATTGGAAGTCATGATCAGCACGGTGTTCTTGAAATCCACCGTGCGGCCCTGACCATCGGTGAGGCGCCCGTCGTCCATCACCTGCAGCAGCGTGTTGAACACGTCGGGGTGTGCCTTCTCGATCTCGTCAAGCAGCACGACGCTGTAAGGACGGCGACGCACCGCCTCGGTGAGCTGACCGCCCTCTTCGTAGCCGACATACCCGGGTGGCGCTCCGACCAGGCGAGAGACGGAGTGCTTCTCCATGTACTCGCTCATGTCGATCCGCACCATCGCGTCTTGGGAGTCGAACATGAACTCCGCCAGCGCCCGCGCCAACTCGGTCTTGCCGACGCCGGTGGGCCCGAGAAACAGAAACGTGCCGATCGGGCGGTCGGGATCCTGCAACCCCGCGCGTGAGCGGCGTAGCGCGGTGGCGACCGCCTCGACCGCCTCGTCCTGTCCGACGACGCGTTCGTGCAGGCGCTCCTCCATGTGGACCAACTTCTCCACCTCGGCCTCGAGCAGGCGCGAGACAGGGATGCCGGTCCAGCGGGCGACCACCTCGGCGACATCCTCGGCGTCGACCTCCTCCTTGAGAAATTGAGGGGCCTCCGGCCCATCCCCGTCCGCCCCGGCCTCGCCGTCCCCCTTTGCACGCTCGGCCGCTTCGTGCTCGGCCAGCTCGCGCTCTAGCTCGGGGATCTCGCCGTATCGCAGCTCCGCGGCCCGCTGCAGGTTTGCTTCGCGCTCGGCCCGCTCGGCCTCAACCCGGGCCTGCTCCAGGCGTTCCTTGGTCTCGCGGACGCCTTGGATCGCCTGCTTCTCCTTCTCCCACTGCGCGCGCATCTCGCTGGAGCGCGCGCGCAACTCGCCCAGCTCGGACTCGATCGCCTCACGACGCTCTTGCGAGGCCTCGTCCTTCTCCTTGCGAAGAGACGTAAGCTCGATCTCGAGCTGCATCACGCGCCGGTCGACCTCATCGATCTCGGTCGGCACCGAGTCGATCTCGATACGCAAGCGCGAGGCCGCCTCGTCGATCAGGTCGATCGCCTTGTCGGGTAGGAAGCGATCGGCGATGTAGCGATGCGAAAGCGTGGCGGCGGCAATCAGCGCGCCGTCCTGGATGCGCACGCCGTGGTGGGTCTCATAGCGCTCCTTGAGGCCGCGCAAGATCGCGATCGTGTCCTGCACACTGGGCTCGCCCACCATCACCGGCTGAAAGCGCCGCTCCAGCGCCGCGTCCTTCTCGATGTACTTGCGGTACTCGTCAAGCGTGGTGGCGCCCACGCAGCGCAGCTCTCCGCGCGCGAGCATCGGCTTGAGCAGGTTGGCGGCGTCGACCGCTCCCTGCGCGGCCCCCGCACCGACGATCGTGTGCAGCTCGTCGAGGAACAGGATCACGGTGCCTTGAGCCTCGGAGACTTCCGCGAGCACGCCCTTCAAGCGCTCCTCGAACTCGCCACGGTACACGGCGCCCGCGATCAGGGCGCCCATGTCCAAGGCGATCACGCGCCGCTCGCGCAGAGACTCGGGCACATCGCCTGAGACGACCCGCTGGGCCAGTCCCTCGACGATCGCGGTCTTGCCCACGCCCGGCTCGCCGATCAGCACAGGGTTGTTCTTGGTGCGGCGCGAGAGCACCTGGATCACACGGCGGATCTCCTCGTCGCGCCCGATCACCGGGTCGAGCTTGCCCTGCTCGGCCAGCTCCGTGAGGTCCTTGCCGAAACGCTCCAGCGGCCTCGCGATCTCCTCGGAAGGCGCTTGCATCGCGGGACCGCCTGGCGTCTGTCCGTTGGGGGGTGTTATCGCTTCCTCCGGAACGGCGAGCGGGCGTCCACCGCTCGTACCATGTCGGTACCGGGGCGTGGATCCTGGAGGGGGACGAGCTCGGCACGGAAGGAGCGGCGCACTTGCTCGAGCTCCTCGGCGAGTTCGACCTGGGCGCGCAGCGCTTGCAACTCCAGCTCCTCGATGCGTGCGTGCATCTGCCGAACCTCCGACTCGAGGTCGAGCACGCGCTGGACCCCGGCGAGGTTGAGACCGAGCTCACCTGTCATCGCGTGGATGCGGCGCAGCTTCTCAACATCGCTCTGAGAGTAGAGGCGTGTGCCCTTAGGCGAGCGCTTGGGCTCCACCAGTCCGCGCGACTCGTACATGCGCAAGGTCTGTGGGTGCATGTCGGCCAGTTCGGCGGCAACCGAGATCATGAACACGCCGCGATCGATCCCGAGCTCAGCGTGTGTTACGCGCTTGCCGGTCATGAAGAGGACTCCGTGAACAGCTTGGCCCGCGGGTTGCCGTTCATCACCTTTGAGAGCTCATCCACTGCGGTGCGCTGCTCGTCGCTCAGCTCGGACGGCACGTCGAGCGTGAAGCGGTAGTGGATGTCACCTCGGCTCTTGCTACCCAGCTTCGGCGGCCCCTCGCCACGCAGACGCTGCAGCTCACCGTGATTGGTGCCTGGTTTCACGCGCAGCGTCTTTGAGCCGTCCAGCGTCGGCACGCGCACCTCTGCGCCGAGCAGCGCCTCGGGGATCGTGAGCGGGACCTCGACCTCGAGATTGTCGCCCTTGCGCTTGAACGCAGGCGAGGGATCGACGTGCGTGACCACGTAGAGGTCGCCGGCGGGTCCGCCGCGCGCTCCCGCCTCACCCTTACCGGGCACGCGGATGCGCGAGCCATCCTTCACGCCCGCGGGAATGTTGACGCGGAGCTTCTTGACGGTTCGTACCGCGCCCGACCCTTGACAGGTGGGGCATGGGTCCTCGATCACGGTGCCGGAGCCACCGCACAGCGAGCAAGGTTGAGTGATCGAGAACATGCCCTGCCCCTCGCTCTCGATCCCGCGCCCTTCACAGCGCGGACAGACATTCGGGGTCGTGCCTGGCTTAGCGCCGGTGCCGTGACAGGTAGAGCACACGCTGCTGGTCGGCACCGACAACGGGATCTGTGCGCCCGCGATGGATTGGTCGAAGCTGATCCGCACCTCGGTCTCCAGGTCGCGTCCGCGCTGCGGTCGCGAGCGGGCACGCCGACTGCCGGCGCCCGGGCGGGTGGGATCCGATCCCCCGCCTCCTCCACCGCTGAACAGGTTGGAGAGGATGTCGCCCATCGAGGAGGCGTCGAAGTCGAAATTTCCGAAGCCGCCAAACCCAGGGCCACCCGACGCTCCACCCGCGAATGGACCGGTGCCGTTGTCGTACTGCTTGCGCTTCTCGGGATCGCCGAGCACGTCGTGGGCCTGGGAGATCTCCTTGAAGTGCTCCTCGGCCTGTTTGTCGTCGGGGTTGCGATCGGGGTGGTACGCGCGCGCGAGCTTGCGATACGCCTTCTTGATGTCCTCAGCGCTCGCCTTTTTGTCGACTCCGAGCGTCTTGTAGTAGTCGGGACGGGTTGCCATGGAGTCTGTGCCTCTAAGCGGCCACGAGCACGCGGGCCGGTCGGATGATTGTCTCGCCCATGCGGTAGCCGTTCTGGAAGACCTCGGCAACGTCGCCGCTCGCGGCGCCCTCCACCGGCTGCTGGGCGACCGCCTCGTGGAGATTCGGATCGAATGTCTCACCGAGCGGCGCGAACGCCTCGATGCCGACGCGCGCGAGCGCCGCGCTCAACTCCGAGCGCACAAGCCGCACGCCCGCAAGCAACGGGTCCTCGTCCTCAGCGGCGTCGATCGCGCGGTCGAGGTTGTCCAGGGCGGGCAACAGCTCCTTGGCCAGCTTTGCCACCCCGCGCTCCTGTGCGGCCGCCGCGTCGCGTGCGACGCGCTTGCGATAGTTCTCGAAGTCGGCCTGTGTGCGCTGGGCAAGCGCCAGATACTGATCGCGCTCGGCCGCGGTCTTCACCAGCTCATCCAGCTCCTCTTCGATTGCCCCTCCGGGGTCCACCCCCTGCCCGGGGGTGGACTGTTGGGAGGGGGTGGTGAGCCCTCCGGGGTCTGTCCCCTTACCCTGAATCGGCTGGTGCGAGGGGGTGGAGGCCGCCTCGCCGCCATCGCGCTGCTCGGCTTCCGCCTCGACGGTCCTCAGCGGGGCCTCAACCTCGCTGCCGTTGGGTGCTGCTTGGGTCTCGGGGACGCCCGTTGTGTGCGACTCGGTGTTGTCGGTCATCGAGGTCAGCTCTTGCCCTCGTCGACCACCTCGGCGTCAACGACGTCCTCCTCGGCGGAGGCGCCGTTCTCGGTGGCCTCGTCGGCGACGCCATCCGCTGAGGCTGCCGCCTCGGCCTGAGCCTTCTGGTACATCGCCTCGGAGACCGCGTGGAACGCCGTCTGCAAAGCCTCGGTGCGAGCGTTGATCGCGGCCGGGTCCTCGGCCTCCAGCGATTCGCGCACCTCCTTGATCGCCTCTTCGATGCGACCCTTGGAGTCGGCGTCGACCTGCTCGCCGAGATCGGCGAGCTGGCGCTCGGCCTGGTAGGCGGCATTCTCGCCGTTGTTGCGTGCCTCCGCCAGCTCCCGCGCCTTGCGGTCCTCCTCGGCATGGGACTCCGCGTCGGTGACCATCCGCTTGACTTCCTCCTCAGAGAGCCCGGAGCCGGCCTTGATCTCGATCTTCTGCTCCTTGCCGGTGCCGAGATCCTTGGCGGACACGTTGAGGATGCCGTTGGCGTCGATGTCGAAGGCGACTTCGATCTGCGGAATGCCGCGCGGCGCCGGCGGGATGCCGGTCAGCTGGAACTTGCCCAGCGACTTGTTGTACTGAGCCATCTCGCGCTCGCCCTGCAGGACGTGGATCTCAACCGAGGGCTGGTTGTCCTCGGCTGTCGAGAACACCTCGCCCTTGCGCGTCGGGATCGTGGTGTTGCGCTCGATCAGCTTGGTCATGACACCGCCCTTGGTCTCGATCCCGAGCGTCAGCGGGGTGACGTCGAGCAACAGCACGTCCTTGACGTCGCCGGCAAGCACACCCGCCTGGATCGCGGCGCCGACGGCCACCACCTCGTCTGGGTTGACCCCGCGATGGGGGTCCTTGCCGGTCAGCTCCTTGACCTTCTCCTGCACGGCCGGCATACGCGTCATGCCGCCGACGAGCACGATGTGGTCGATCTCCTTGACGCCCTTGTCCTTGGCGTCGTCGATCGCCTGGCGCACCGGGGCCACCACCCGATCCAGCAGTGTGGCGGTCAGCTCAGCGAGCTTGGCGCGGGTGAGGCGGGTATCGAGGTGCTTGGGCCCGGCAGAGTCGGCTGTGATGAACGGCAGGTTGATCTGTGTCTCCTGCGTGGTGGACAGCTCGATCTTGGCCTTCTCGGCCGCCTCATACAGCCGCTGCAGCGCCATCGGATCGACCGACAGGTCGATGCCCTGGTCGCGCTTGAAATCCGCTACCAACCAGTCGACGATCGCCTTGTCGAAGTTATCGCCGCCGAGATGGTTGTCACCGGCGGTCGACTTGACCTCGAACACGCCGTCGCCGATCTCAAGGACGGACACGTCGAAGGTGCCGCCGCCGAGGTCGAACACGAGAATCGTCTGGTCCGATTCCTTGTCGAGCCCGTACGCAAGCGAAGCAGCCGTGGGCTCGTTGATGATGCGCTTGACCTCGAGGTTGGCGATCTTGCCGGCGTCCTTGGTGGCCTGGCGCTGGTCGTCATTGAAGTAAGCGGGGACGGTGATGACGGCCGAATCGACCGATTCGCCCAAATACGCTTCGGCGTCGGTCTTTAGCTTCTGCAGAATCATCGCGCTGATCTCCGGCGGCGAGTACTGCTCGCCTGCGGCTTCCACGCGGGCGTCGCCGTTGGGGCCGGAGACGACCTTGTAGGGGACGATCGACTCCTCCTCGCGCACCTCACCCTCCTTGCGGCCCATGAAGCGCTTGATCGAAAAGACTGTGTTCTGCGGGTTGGTGACGGCCTGGCGCTTGGCGACGGTGCCCACGAGGCGCTCGCCGGAGGCGGTGAAGGCGACTACGGATGGGGTGGTGCGGCCGCCCTCGGCGTTCTCGATGACAGTGGGCTCGCCACCCTCGAGCACGGCCATGCACGAGTTGGTGGTGCCGAGGTCGATGCCTATGGTCTTGCCCATGAGGTGATGCTCCTTACTTTACGTGAGTTCAAATCTGAGTCGAAGAGTAGCAGATTTTCTAAACCATGTCGCCTTGCGCGATCGTCGCAAGCGTGTCCCTCCAAACCGTTGTGAGCGCAGTTGCAAGCGTGTCCATTGAATCGTCGTGAGCGTGTCCTCGCACACGTGAGCAACCGTCGAGCGTCGTAACTTGCGAGCGGCGACGGGTTACGGTCTAACAAGTGACCCGCCTGGAGCGCAACGTCAACATTGCCGCGGTCGTGCTCCCGTTCCTCGGCGTGGTTGCGGGTGGTGCGTTGCTCTGGGACAGCTTCCTCAGCCCCCTCGACCTGGCGATCCTGGCCGTCATGTACATGCTCACGGCGGTCGGGATAACTGTTGGATTCCATAGGCTCCTTACCCACCGCGCCTTCCAAACACACGTGCCATCGCGCTACACGCTTGCGGTACTCGGCTCGATGGCCGTTCAGGGCCCCGTGATCGACTGGGTCGCCGACCACCGCAAGCACCACACGTTCACCGACGAGGAGGGTGACCCGCACAGCCCGCACGCCGGCCGCGGAGCGGGACTCGGCGGGATGCTGAGCGGCCTGTGGCATGCCCACACGGGCTGGCTGTTCTCCACCCACGGGCAGGCGTCTTCGAAACGGTTCGCCCCCGACCTGCTCGAGGACGCGGGGATGCGCAGGATCAACAAGGCCTTCCCGCTGATCGCGCTCGCGAGCCTGGCGATTCCGTTCCTGCTCGGGCTGGGCCTCAGCGGCGGGTCATTGACGGCGGCCCTGGCAGCCCTGTTGTGGGGTGGGCTCGTGCGGATCTTCCTCGTGCACCACGTCACGTGGAGCATCAACTCGATCTGCCATTTCTTCGGCAGTCGGCGCTTTGAGCTGGAGGATCATTCGACGAACGTGTTCTGGCTGGCGCTGCCGTCGCTGGGAGAGGCGTGGCATCACAACCATCACGCGTTCCCGCGCTCGGCGTTCCACGGGCTGCGCTGGTGGGAGCTGGACCCCTCGGGTTGGCTGATCCTCGGGATGGCGAAGGTGAAACTGGCGTGGGACGTGGTGCGCGTGACACCGGAGCGCGAGCAAGAGAAGTTGGCCGCGGCACACGCTCCCAGCGCCTGACAGCCACCCGGCCGCCGGGACGCTGAACCCCCCGGCGCACGCAGGCGGTACCTTCTATCTATGAGCATCGCACCGCCACAGCGGGCGCTGACGGTGGGCCCCGTCAAGCCGAAGCTGCGCGGCGTATCCCATGAGTACGCGTTCTTCGTATCGCTCGGCTGTGGCGTCGCGCTGATCCTGGCGGCATCCGACGGGCGGGCGCGTCTTGCGGCGAGCATCTACGCGGTGGCGGTATCGGCGCTGCTGGGCACCAGCGCGCTCTATCACCGAGTCACCTGGCGCCCGAAAGCACGGCGCTGGATGCGACGACTGGATCACTCGATGATCTTCGTGCTGATCGCCGGCACCTACACCCCGGTGGCCCTGATTGCGCTCAAAGGGTCTCTGGCCAGCGCGATCCTGATCGTGCTTTGGACCGGGGCGCTCGGCGGCGCCGTGTTCAAGTTGTTGTGGATCGACGCGCCGAAGTGGCTGTTCGCGGGTGTGTACGTCGCGCTCGGGCTGGTCACGGCGGCGGTCTTTGGCGAGCTGCCCGCCGCGATCGGCTGGCTCGGCGTGGCCGGGCTTGCGAGCGGCGGCCTGCTCTATGTGGTCGGGGCGATCGTGTACGCAAGCGGCCGCCCCAACCCGTGGCCAAAGGTGTTCGGCTACCACGAGATCTTCCACGCGCTCGTGATCGCCGCGGCGGCGCTGCAATACGCGGTGATCGCCTTCGCGGTGCTGCCTCACGGTTGACGACTGGGGCACATCCTCGCGAGCGCGCATTCCTCACATGCCGGTTTGCGGGCAAAGCACGTGCGCCGCCCGTGGCGCAGCAGGTTCACGTGGAACTCGAGCTCCTGGCCGGACGGAGTGAGGGCCAGCATCTGGTCGTGTAGCTCCTCGAAGGGAGCGCCAGAGCGAAATACGCCGAGACGCGTGCCGACACGCGAGACGTGCGTGTCGACCGGGATATCGGGGAGACCGTAGGAGAACAGCAGCACGCACGCGGCCGTCTTGCGCCCAACGCCCGGCAGCGCGCACAGGTAGGCACGACTCTCCTCGACAGGCGCGTAGCGCATCCACTCGAGCGACAGCGGCTCACGCGGGCGGTCGGGATCGCCGGGGTCACGGGGCTCATCGCCAAACGCGGGTCGCCCAGAGATCGCCGCGAGGATCGCCTGGATGCGCACCGACTTGACCTTCGAGATGCCGCCCGGACGGATCGCCTCCTCAACCTCTGAGACCGGCGCGGCGAGCATCGTCGCGTAATCGATCAACTCGCTCGGCGCGGCGAAGCGCTTGCGCAGGCGCAGGAATGCCACGTCGCGGTTGCGGTCGTTCGTGCTCTGTGAGAGCACCGTCAGGATCAGCTCGTCCAGCGGGCGTTCGTGCGGTGCCATGCGCGGGATGCCGTACACCTCGCGCAGCCTGTCGCGGATGCGTAGCACGCGCGCGCGGGCGGGAGGCTGCCACTCGCTACACAGCGACAACATCCAGGATGTCCGTGAGCCCCGCGAAGTCGTCGGGGTTGCGGGTATAGAGCGGAAGCCCACCAGCAAGAGCAGTGGCGGCGATCAGCATGTCGACCGCCCTCCGACCTCTGGCCTTACGGCCTGCCGCAACAACCGCGGCATAAATACGCCCATAGGCGCGCGCCGCGTCGGTGTCAAACGGCAGCGGATCGAAGATCGCCTCGATCCGCTGGAGACGCTCCTGGCGACGAGCACGCTCGTCGGAGTCGGAGGTAGCGTGTGGCGCGGCGGCCAGCTCCGCGAGCGTCACCGAACAGATTGCCGGCTCGTCCGGCAACAGATCCGGGTCGATTGCATCCAGATCAACTACGACCGAAGTGTCGAGCATCCCCCGAACACGCCCAGTCTCTTCAGGCACGTGGCTCCGGGCTTTGGTCAACGAACCGATCGACGTCGGCACGGAACCGGCTGGAGTCGATACGGCCAACGCCGGTGAGCGCGGCCAGGACAGCCGCCTTCGGCACGAACCGACGACGCTGAGTCGGCTTGAGCTCTCCAACCGGCGTCCCGTTGCGAGTCACGATGAAGGATTCGCCGCGATCGAGCTCGCGCATGATCTCGCCGCTGTCGTTGCGCAACTGCCGTTGAGTGATGACACGTGCCACAAGCCGAGCGTAGCACGGGTGCTACAGATTGCTGCTGTCGCCGATTGCGTGTTGTATTGCTTGTCCGCGTTGTGTGAGTGTCCAGGCGTTTGGTTCGCCCTTGGTGTGTCCTTGTCCGTTGTTCTCGATCAGTTGGTGGTCTTGGAGGCGTCTGAGCAGCTTTGAGATTTGGCCTTGGTCGGGTACTTCGGCGGTGTCGGCGATCTGGCGGTTGCTGGCGTCGGGTTGGGCGGCGATCGCGGCGAGCACGCGGGCGGTGCGGTACGTGATGCGCAGGGGGAGATCGCGGAACGGGTCTCGAGCGTCGGGAGCTGGGGGGTGAGAGTTGTGCAGAGTGGTGGGTTGCGGGGCGGGACGGTCGAGCTCTCGGCGCGCGGCCGCGGGGCCGAGGTAGGGGTGGACGATCATGCTCATCAGCGGGTTGAGCAGCTCGATGAGCGGACGGCGATCGTGCTCGGCTAGACGCGCATGGACGATCGAGACCGCTCCGCCGACGGTGCTCTGTGCGGTGAGCGGCGGAGGCCCCGCTGTGTCCTTCGATTCGGAGCGCCCCCGATCGACCGCGGCGACGAGCATGTCGATGACTTGGCGACGACGTTCGGAGACGGCGGGTCCCGCCTTGAGCGTCTCGATCGCGCACACGCGAGCGAGAACGGGCTGAGCGTCGAAGAACTCGAGCAGGACGGTGAGCGCGGTGCGCACGCGCTCCCGCCAACGACCCTCGTGCGAGCGAGCGGCAAGAACACTTTGCGACACACGCTCGACAGTCTCGTCAAGCACGGCGAGGAAGCACGCTTCGCGATCGGAGAACAGGTCGTAGAACGTGCGCCGCGAAACACCGGCGCGCTTGCAGATCCGACCAACGCCCACACCCTCCAAACCATCCTCGGCGAGGCTCTCAGCGAACGCCAACAGCAACCGTCGCCGTTGCATCTCAACGACATGCCCACCCTCGCGTCCAGCGCGGTCAAGCGTCTGAGAGCTGGCGTGCGAGGGCACCATGAACCTCCCTGCCCTTCTCGGTCAACCTCCAGGCACGCGGCGCGCCGCGACCCGGAGCGAGGCCTGTATTGACGATCAAACCAAGCTTCTCCAGGCGCGAGAGCAGCTTCGAGATCTGGCCCTGGTCGATAATTCCGGCATCTGCCCCAACCGCACGATTGGAACCGCCAGGGTTCTCCGCGACGGCGAACAGGACACGCACCGTCCGGTAGGTGAGACGCATATCGAGCTGCTTGAGTGGATTCGATCCGCCGCCTGATGTCGAGCGGACCTCAACCTTTGGGACCGGGCAGTCGAGCTCTCGGCGCGCGGCGGCGGGTCCGAGATAGGGCAGCACGACCATGCTCATCAACGGGTTGACCAGCTCGATGAGCGGACGATCGTCACCGTCGAGCATCCGCCCATGGATCACGGAGAGCACCGCGCCCGCGACGCCCTCAGCGGTCACGGGTGGTGGCCCCTCGCCCCCTTTGACTTCAACGCGGCCCTCCTCTACGGCCGCGACGATCCGGGAGAGCGCGCGCCCGCGACGCTCCAGGGCCTTGGGTCCCGCTCCGAGCGTCTCGACGATCGCGAGCCGGCCCGTACCGGGATCCTCGTCAAGGAACGAGAGGAGCTCGACGAGTGAGGCCCTGATGCGCTCCCGCCACCTGCCGGATCGCTCGTATGCGCTAACAACGCGAGCGGCGACCCGTACCAGCCCCTCGTCGAGTGCTGCGAGAAAACAATCCTCGCGGTCTGCGAACAGCTCATAGAACGTGCGACGGGAGACACCGGCACGCTCCACGACGTGCGTGACGGTCACACTCGACGCGCCGCGCTCGGCGGCCATCTCAACCATCGCCGCGAGCAGCCGCGAACGCTGAATATCGGCGATCTGCTCACGGGCGAGTACTAGCCCATTGTGCCCGTCGATCTGTTTCTCGGCGTCAATCTGTTTCTCGGGCGCCATCCCACTGGACGACGGCGCCCGTTCGCGCGTGGCCATCTCATCTCTTCTTCCCGTGCGTCATTTCTTCTTCCCGTGCGTCGTTTTCCCCTTGTGGCGCTTGGTCTTCTTCTTCGCCTTGTGCTTCGCGCAACCCGTAACGCCGATCGGCGTGGACTGTTTGATCGTCGCGCCGTTCTGCGCCGTAAATGCTGTCGGCATCTTTAGCGTGCTCTTGCATAGGTTTCCGTTCGCCGCGAGCGCCGAATACTTACCCTGGGGCAATGTGAGTTCGAAGCTGCCGACGGGAGCGTCGGGGATCGTGTGGAACGTGCTACTGGTGATCCCGGCTTTACTGATGAACGTTTCCCCATGCAGGTCCAGCGTCACACCGTAACCCTGTAGGACGACGACCAATTCGGGGAACTTCGCGCCACCATAGCTAACGAAATACGCGGGCCCTTCGAGGGGGACCGGTATAAGTGGCGTGATCGCCTTAGCGTGACCGACGATCGACGCCGCCGCACAACCGGCGGGATTAGCTTCAAACGTTTTCGCCGGACACGCCTTCTGCAGTGTCGTCAACCTGGACGGCAGCTGCTTGGGCAGGTCGACCTTGACGCTCCTGATGTTCGCCTGGCTACCGAACGGCGCCTTCGGGTAGGTGAGCTTGACGCTCAGGCTCGCCCCGTTCGCCCTCGATGTCTTCCCGGAGGTCGAGACTTTGAAGGCGGGTTTGAAGCCCAGGACCGCGCAGTTGGTTACCTGGAAGGGCACACCGATCGTGTCGAGGGCTCCTTCGCTTGAATGGATCGTCCCTGTGACTTCCATCTTGTTGCAGTTCGTAGGGTTGAACTGGAAGTCACCGCGGGTGGTGATCGCGTTGACGTGCTGGATTTCCAGGGGTATCCCTTCGATGCTCGTCGGGATCGCATACGGCGAGCCCGGAGGATCGCTTGTGATCGTGATCGCGGCTGTTATCGGGTTGACTTCGATCTTGCCGCGCACGATCACACAATCGCAGGGATCCTCGCCCGAGGGGTTAGCAGTGTTGCGCTTCAGATCGAACGGTCCGGCCTTCGCGGGCACCTCGAACGTGATCCCAAACGGTGCACACCCCGGTTGCCCCACCGTGCACCCACCGCTGCCGTTATACGGACCGGTCAAATAGAACTTGCCGCCCGAGACCGTGAACGGCTGATTACCCACACCAACGCTTATCGTCGATTCGCCGATCAGACTGTTCGGGGGACACTCCCCCAGGTTCGCTTGGGGTTCGTGGCACAGTTCGATATTCGAGAGGATGCCCGACAGGCCCGGCGGCAAGTGCGCTTCGACGGACTGCAGGTTCTGTTCGCCGTCTTTGCGGGTCATCGTCAGCGTGAACGGCGAGAACGCACCCGCATTGACATTCGTCGCTCCACCAGTCAGCGACGGATGAAACGGCAGACTCGCACCGGGACACGGACTCCCGTTCGGACCCGAGGTGATCTGGAACGACGAGCTGGTGTTGACGGGCCCGTTGCCGTCCCACGGCACAAACGACGCGGTCGTTGTATACGTACCGCAACGCGACGGAGTGCTCAACGGTGCTCGTTCACCACCGAAGAAGTGCAGTTCGAGTTCTTCAAACGGCAGGTCCGGCGTGTTCTTGAACGTCGTGACGATCTGCCCCGTGGCGGTCAAGTGGACTTCACCCGTGAGCTTGACGATGCTGCCCGAAATGGGGTCTTCCACAATCATGTACATCGCGACCAGGCTCCCGAACGGGTTGGCATTCTGCACCGCCAGGTACACCGCGCCTTCGAGCGGATTCGTAAGCAGCGGCGTCTTGATCTTTACCGTCCCGATCTTAGACCCGTTTGGACAGAAGTTCACGCCCGGCTGCAACGGTTCGGGCATTTCCGGCGTGAACGTCGCCGTCTTCACACCCGGTTCGAATTCTGGATTGAATTCTTCAAAGCCGCTCCCGTCCACGCCGTGACCGATCTCAAAGCCGGCCAATCCCTCCGAGCACGCTTCCAGCCCATTCGCGCCCGCCGGGTTGATCGCGACCCCTTCGGGCAAGGTGACCGTCGTGTCACGCAGCGCCGACTCCGCCAGCCCTTTGGCGTTCAGCGCCGCCCCCTGAGAGACATGCACGCCAACTGTCAACCCAGAGGACGTGCTCGCGTCTGTCGTATCGGGGACGACCGTGATCGTCGGCGGGAACTCGAGCTTTGCGCACCCGGTCAAACCCAACGGTTCGCCGGCGGCGTCACGCGTGACTATGTTCTCTTCAACGGGGTGATTGGGTTCCTGCCAGGAACTCACCGAGATCGAGGAGCGCAGAGGCCCGGTGCACCCGGTCGGCAACGTCAAGAACGGTTTGAGGGTATTGGCGGAGCCGGCCTTGCCCGATTCGTAGTTGTTTTCGCCAACGACACCGAACACCGTCAGTCTTGTGCTGATGATCGGCAAAATCGTCGGAATTTCCAACGAGGTTGCCTGCACAGGATAGTCGCCACCCGCCAACACACCGGCATTTATCAACGTGTTCGGAAGGATGAACTGCGCGCCGATCTGCACCGCGACACCGTGCGGCGGCACCATCAGATACACCGGCTCCTTGATCGGCTGCTGGCTGAAGGCGCCAAATTCGACTTCCAGTTCACCGACTATCGCCTGGATCGGGCAATGCCCTCCGCCTGCCTCTTCGCCATGTACACCTTCCAGCTGCCTGAGTGTGCACTTCTCCGTCGTGGCGTTCGGGTCGCCGACCAACCCAGGCGGAAGATCGACGACGATATCCTTGACGTTGCCGTCGGGCTCGATTACGTACCTGGAGTCGGCGACGACTTCACGGCGCATGGCCTGCGTGTTGAGCGGGATGTTCGTGACCATCTTGTATGGGTGCGAGCCCGCCTGCGTATCGGGAGTTCCGTCTTCGTTGAAGAATGAGACTTCAAAACCGCCGGGCTTGATCCCAAAGCCGGGGCCGGCGGCAGCGAAACGTCCACTATTCGAGTCGGAGCCTTCGACGTTGCCCGCAACCAGGCGAAAATCGTAAAGTAGGCCCGGCTGCAGTTCACTGACATTGGCTGTCACAGGCACCGGACTCGTTCCCGATCCGATCTGCGCCGGCGTCAAGTTACAGGAGGCCACATGAGCGAAGCTCGAGACGGGCGTCACCAACTCCAAGCTTTCACTGTTGCCTGAACCGAGACTGACTGATTCATATTCGAACTTACATTCGGTGACGGGGCTGCCGTGCGGGTCGACAGCGCCCTGCAGCGCGGCGCCCGTCCGCGTCACCTGAGCCGGCGCGGCGACCGCCACGCCCGGGGTGCTCGTGCCGAACACGTATACCTTGCCGTTCGAGGGATTGGACACATAGATATCCCCGCTTTCGCCGTTGACGGCGATCCCCCCTTGGCCCAAAGAGCCCGATAGCCATGGCGAGCCAAAGCTCGACGCAAGCGCACCCCCAGGGGGATCTTCTGTGCCGCCTAGCTGCTGCGCGGATCCGTTCAGGCTCCCTGTGTCCCATTCGGTGACGGTCGACTCGTCGTCGACGTAGAGGTGTTCGGTCGCCGGATCCACGGCCACCGCGACATCGTCGGGGCCGCTGTCAACACGTCCGAGCTGTTCCAGGTTCCCGCCGAACTTCTCCACACAACCGCACCCGAACAGCAAATAATCGTCACCGTTCGCTCCCGTGGTAAAAGCAGGTTCAGGCGCACCTTTGGCAGCACCCTGCGCACCCAGGGTCACCCTGTCAAGATGCGTGACGAAGCCATTGATCACTGAGTCGTCGAAGAGGTAGATCCATTCGGCGAATTTGGACAACCCGATATAGACGTGCAGATCGCCGCGCCCATCTACAGCGACCCCCAAGAGTGGTCCTGTGAATGGTTCGCCTGTCGACGATCCGGTGATCTGGTTGAGGTATTCGCCGTTGGACTTGAACTTGTCGATCACGTTGTGTCCGGCGTCCATTACGTAAAGGTCGCCGGCGGAAGGATCGAATTCTTCACAGTCCTTGCCGGTGAGCGCCGGGGTATGCTCGACGCAGGCATTGTCGACCGCAATCGCGGCTGGGGTGCCGTGGATGTCGGGGAACGAGAACGCTTTTACCGGCGTGTCGGCGCCGGTCAGCGCATTCGTTCCAGCGGCGGCGCCATTGGTGAAGTTCACGGTGTGGCCGTTCGCGTCGAACTTGTAAACCGTGTTCGTGCCGATGTCCGCGACGTAGACGTCACCGCCTGATTGGTCGATCGCTATGCCGTTGGGGTTAGAGAACGAGCCGAAGCTGAACAGGAAGGGATGCGCCGCTTCTCCGGCGAAGGCAGAGGAGGTCCCCGCTCCCGCCAACACGAGGACGGCAAGCGCGATCAGCGAGGCTGCTGTTGCGATTCTTCTGGAGAGCATGATCACTTACCTGTCCTGTTGGCGTGGGCGGACTTCTCAGCGTTCCTCTTCGACTGCTTCAGACATTTGGCCCGCTTTTTCGACTTGTCTCGTTTCTTCGGCGAGCCCTTCTTGCAGGTCAGGCGCCTCGACTTTGGTTTCGCCTTAGGTTTCACCGCGGACGGCGGGATGACGTTCCCAGCGCCCGAGAACGTCTGGCTCGATGGGGATCCGTAGATCGACGGTTGCGGCGAGACAGGCGCGCGGCAAGCGTCGGCGGTCGTACATGGCGGCGGGGATGCGACTTCCGGGAAGCCGCCATCGACACGCGCGTCATAAATGTTGAGCGCTTCCGCATTAGTGTCCTGCGCAACCAGCTGCTGCGAGGAGAGGAAGAAGACGTTGCTGCCGTCTTCGCTGGCGTCAAGGAAGATCGACCTGCTCGATCCCGTGCCGGCCGATATCAGGTCGAGCCGGCCGGCCTCGTACTCATAGACATCCAGCTGGCCGTTGGTATCGCGCGGCACGAGTGCCTCGCGCGTCTCAAAGAACACTTGACCGCTGTCGGATAGGAAGTGCGGGGATCCAGCTTCGTCCAATTCCATTGTCGCACCGCCGGTTGCTTCGCCGAATTCCTGTGGGCGTTCGCCTGGACCCGGCCCCATGACGGGCGGTTCGCCGCTCGGGTTACACGACGCACACGCCAAGCTGTGTGAGGCGGCTTCGTAGAGGAAGATCTCCGGATCGGCTTCACCGGTGACAGCGTCGGTGTTGTCATACCCGGTCAAGCTCTTCTTCGTGGCGAAGGCGAAGAACAGTCCGTCAGGCGATACGCGCGTGCTATTCCTCACACCTTCCTTGGAGCTACTTGCGAGGCCACTTGCGATTAGCCCTTCTTCGACAACCGTCGCGACGAACGTATTCACACCGTCGTGGGAGACGTACAGGTTCGCCTGCCCGCTTTGCGCGGCTTCGCCGTGCTCGTTTGTCTGGGCGCCGCTCAGCACACCGTGGGCGACGAAGTAGACATAAGAGCCGTCTTCGCTGGCGCCGACGACGCGTCGCGCGGACGCGTGTTCACCGGCTTCGCCGACGGTCAAGTCGGTCAGCTTGCACTTGGTTGCGCCTTCGGGTAGCTCGCATTCGTACACGTCCGGTTCACCCGAAGCCGCAGTGGAGTCGGCCGTGAGCTTGCCTTCGTCTGTGAAGAAGACGCGCGTGCCGTCGGAGCTGGCTTCCTGGAAGCTGCCGCCGCCGCCGGGACCCGCAATGCCTTGCGCTTCGTCGAGCTGGACCGTACGTTCGCCGTCGATGCGCACGTACAGGCCGTCGCTCGCCGTGAAGAAGACGCGAGAGCCATCGGCCGATATGACGCGCGAATGTTCGTACGATCCCGCCGCCACCGCTCCTACGACAGGGCTGCCGTCGGGCAGGACCGTCACCAGTCGGACGCCGGCGCCGGCGCTCCATTCGAACAGGTCGGGGACCCCGGCCGGCGCGTTCGCGGTCAGCCGGGCGTTCTCGGTGAAGAGAACGTGACTGAGATCGCGAGAGGCACCCGCGAATTTCGCATTGCCGGGAGTGGCGCTCTGCGGTGGGACATTGATCAGCTGGTAGTAGGCGCCGTCACCGTTGGTTCGCAAGAGCAGATTTTCGAGACCAAGCGGTTCGCCGTGAACCACTTCAACGCCTTCCGCGCCACAACCGCCACCTTCTTCACTTGTAGATTGACCGGTCTCCTTAGCGCCCACGAAAATTATCGCCGTCGACATGTCGGGAGAGTAGGCCGAAACCGAAGCGTCGCCTTTATACGCTGTACACGTATTCGAGTAATACGATAGCAAGGGCAAGACGCTTTCCGTAGACCAACCTACCGCGCCACGTGTCGAGAGGTATTCCCAGCCTGCCGACGTCGATCCGGGCAGTGGTTCGCCGGAGATAAAAGACATCCGGTTGCCGTCAGCCGCCGCGAAATTGTCGTTAGTCCCACCTCCATTATCAAAACCGCCCACAGTTATTTTGGTCGCGTCCGGTTGTGCTGAGAGCTCGTTGGAGGGAGTGACCAGCTCGTACGCCCGGCAGTCGGGCAGGGACGCGGAGAAGCCCGTGCGGAGTTCTTCGTTGGGACAACTAACTTGCGTCAGGGTCGCTGTCGTAAACGTCTGATCGGCGCCCACCGTTTCGCCAAGCACATTCTCGGCGACGACCCGAAAGTGGTAGGCGGCTCCGGGCTGCAGCCCGTTCGCCGATGCCCAAACCGTGCGCGACACCACTCCTTGACCCACATTGCCTTCCGGGAACGGCGCCGATGTCGGCTGGTTGGGCCCGGAGAAGCTTTCACCATTGGCCTGGAAGGCTGCTTCACTGAGGTATTCAAAGCGGAAAGAGGTCTCAAGCCCGCCGGGATTCACCACCGCGCCGAGCTTTACTTCCGAAGCGGAGACTTCTGCCGTGAACTCTTTTTCGACGCTCGGCGCGATCGGTGGACCGTAGACCCCGACGACGTTTTTGGCGCCGTCGGTAACATATACGCGGCCGTTCGAATCGTTCGCGGCCAACATCACAGGAAACATTTGTTCAAACGAGCCGGCGCCGATATCGGCGATCTGCGCCCCGGTCGGACTGTACTCGACAAGATGCACGCACGGCGATGCGAGCGAGCCGCAAAAGTCGGCGCCGTTGTCGACGAGCGCAAACACTTCGCCGTGTAGCCCAAGCGCGAGATCCTGCACGCCTTCGCTCTTGATTTCAACCGGTTTGCCGCCGACTTCGACAGGCGCTCCACTGGAGCTCAGCTCGACGATGCGGTTGTTACCCGTGTCGGCGACCCACAGATCGCCGGAGGAGTCAACCGCCACGCCGCCCGATTCCTTTAGCGTGCCTTTGTCAGTGAACGTGGCGAGCGAAGTCCCGCTGGGACTGTACTCGTGAACTTCATCGTTAGGGACGTATTCGAATTCGCCTGATCCGGCTGGGTTCTTTTCCTTCGCCGTGAACGGGTCGGGCACATATACGTCGCCGGCCGAGTCCGTCGCTATCTGGACGGCCGTGAAGTCAGGACTATCAAAGTTGTAGGTATTCGGCACCGAGAACGAGGAGAGCAGCGCACCCGTAATCGGGGAGAAGGTGTAGACAGAGGCGGGACCGAGGAGTTCGGCTTCGCCGATGACGTCCAGATCCCCGTTGGTCGGGTTCACTGCCGCACCGGAGTAGATCGCTCCCCCGAACGGCGAAGGCGAGATCAGTTTCCCCGACGCGTTGAACTTGTCGATCTGCGACCCGCCAAAGGTTTCAATGTTGAACAGGCCCGTCACATACACATCGCCGGTGGATTGGTCGACAGCGACGCCGGCCGCACCCGACACGTCGGCATGGAAGGCGCCGTAAGAGATCAGCTTGGGCGCTTCGGCCTGGGCGGCGCTGGCGGAGACGGAGAGCAGGACGGCGCTCAACGCGAGTATGGTGAACCCGCGCCCGCAGTACAGAAGACGCCTGCCCGCAGCGCCACCTGCCGGGGCTACCGCGCCACACAAACGGGCCAGACCACTCAACACAACTCGATAAGCACCCACGTTCACATCCCCTCCTCAAAGAGACCCGGACAACAAAACCTGACCGCCTGCCCCCGTCTGGGGGAGCCCGGGCAGCACAAGACCGTCGCGGACCCCTGGCCCACGACGGCCGAAGAACAAGAAGCTGAAAGCGCGCTTAATACGCGCGAATGACCAAGCCGGGCGTTGTGCCCAGCTGGAACGGCGATCCGGCTCGGGCTTAGCTGAGAGCCAGCCCGGCCAGAGAGAGAGAGAGAGAGAGAGAGACGCGTCAGCGACGCTGACGCGTCCTATTACGGACCCATCGGCAGCACACGGACTCTCAAGCACGTTATTCCCCAAAGAATGCACGCGAAAAACAACTCCCTCTCGTTACGACCCGGTCCCTCTCCCAAGGTCCCCGTCAAAACTGTGTTGGTGTCGACCACGAAGACCGACCCAAACCCGACCTTATGTTTGTCCCACCACCCAATTGGGGGCTGGACAACGTCAAACATACAGTACCAATGAGGGCGTGTCAACCCGCTGTTTATAAAGACCGTGGTGGAGACGGTAGCCGGAGGCTGAGCCTGGTGCCATGACCCACAGCGCGGGCCGGCGATGCCATGCGTTGGTTAGCCCATCGCGATGCCTATATCCTCGCCGGGTGCCAGAGATCCCCGGATAGGCCACCGATGGCAAGCCCCACCACGATCGCCGACGAGCACGAGCCTGCAGAGCCAGACGTAGCAGCGACACGGTGGCCCGTTCGTCCGTGGGCGCTCGCGCTGGCCGTCGCCATCCCGCTCGTCACCGCCTACCTGATCGTCTCCCCACCGGCCGGCGACCTCGCCGCTGCCACCTACCGCAGCGACCTGTTCGCGCGTGTGGGCTTCACCACCTGGGACACGGGCTGGTATGCCGCCCACGGCTACTGGCTGCCGGGCTACTCACTGCTCTCGCCCGCACTGGGAGCGCTGCTGGGCGTGCGCCTGCTGCTGGCACTCTCGGCGCTCGCGGCAAGCGCCCTGTTTGGCCTTATCGCCGAGCGCCTGTTCGCACCCGCCGCGGCGCGAGTGGCAGCGGGCGTGTTTGCGCTCGGCTTCTGTGTAGGGATGCTGTCCGGACGAGTGCCATACGACCTCGGCTTCGCGATCGGGCTCGGCTCGGTGCTCGCGCTAATGCCGGCCGATCGGGGATCCCGCCGATCCCTGATCGGTGGCCTGCCGGCAGCGCTTGCGCTGGCCGTGCTCGCGAGCGTCGCCTCGCCGGTCGCGGGAGCGTTTCTCGCGCTCGCGGGATTGGCCTATGCGACTGCCGAATGGCGCCGTGGCCTGGCACTGTGCGCGGCCGCGCTGATCCCCGTGCTGGTGCTTGGAGTCGCCTATCCCACCGGAGGCTACGAGCCGTTTGCCGCCTCGGCCTTCTGGCCGGCGCTCGCGGGCGTGGTGCTGATCGCGCTGCTGTTGCCACAGGGACCGCTGACCCCTCGCGGCCGGCGCGTGCTCCGTCTCGGCGCCGCGCTGTATGCGCTCGCGCTGATCGGCGCTTACGCGATCGACACGCCCGTGGGCGGCAACGCCGCGAGGCTCGGGGCATTGATCGCGCCACCGCTGCTCGCCGGCGTGCTGTGGGAAAAGCGCCGCGCACTGCTGCTGGTGCTCGCCCCCGTGTTGCTGTACTGGCAGCTGGCGACGCCGATCCGCGACGTGTCCGCGATCTGGGGCGATCCGTCGGTCAACCCCTCCTACTACGCGCCCCTGCTCTCAGAGCTGCACCGGCTGCGGGCCGCTCGTCCGATCGGCCGCGGACCCATGATCGTGGAGGTGCCGATGACCGCGGCCCACTGGGAATCGGCATATCTACCGGGCCATGACGGCGTCCAGCTGGCGCGCGGCTGGGAGCGCCAGCTCGACACCCGCTACGCGGCGATCTTCTACCGCAAGACGCTCAGCGCCTCCGCCTACCGCGCGTGGCTCGCCGAAAACAGGGTCTCCTACGTCGCGCTCCCGGACGTGCGCCTCGATTCGGCCGGACGCCTGGAGGGAGCGCTCGTCGCACGGGGACTCCCGTATTTGCGGGAGCTGTGGCGTTCTCGACACTGGCGCTTGTATCGGTTCATGGGCTAGCCTTTAGTTCAGGACCAGCCTTTCTCGATGCTCGCTCGGCCCTGTGTCCTTTACTGACGCCCGACGCAACCGACATGCGATGTAACCGACGTTGCATGCCAGTTACAATGTGGCCATGTTCGTAAACCGCTCGACAGAGCTCGACGCCTTGACAAGGTGGTGGGACGAGGAGGCCACAGGACGCATCGCGCTTGTGTGGGGCAGACGCCGGGTCGGCAAGACCGCGCTGTGCGACGAGTTTGCGCGAGATCGACGCACCGTCTTTCACACCGGAGCCGGGCGACTCGCGCGCGACGAGCTGAGGATCCTCAGCCGTGCGGCCTCTGGGACGTTTGACGGTGGGGTTCGGGACCTGCCGGCGCGACCGTTCGTCGACTGGGACGACGCACTGGAGAGCTTGGCGATCGTCGCGGCCGACGAGCCACTGCTGCTCGTGCTCGACGAGTTCCCCGAGTTGCTGCGCTCCTCGCCGGAGCTGCCCGGCGTGATCCGCGCCTTCTGGGACCGTGCACGCGGTCAAACGCGCCTGCGCATCATGCTTTGCGGCTCGGCAGTGCGGGTGATGAGGGCTATGCAGGAGGAGCGCGAACCGTTGTATGGGCGCATCGATCTGTCGCTGGCACTCCACCCGTTCGCGCCCCATGAGAGTGCGATGTTGCTCAGAGGGCTCCAGCCGGCGGATCGCGCGTTGGTGTGGGGAATCGTGGGGGGTGTGCCGTTGTACCTGGCCTGGTGGGACCAGGAGAGCGATCTGGGTTCGAACCTGGAGCGTCTGGTGTGTACCCCCGGTGGCAAGCTGCTCGATGAGGGCAGGCTGGTGCTCGCCACCGAGGGCGACATCGGCGAGCTCGGCCAGCGGGTTCTGCGAGCTATCGCGGCCGGCAGAACCAAGCACAACGAGATCGAGCAGGCGGTCGGCGCCGAGCCGGCGCGCACGCTGCAGCGGCTGATCGAGCTGCGACTCGTGGAGCGCGTGGTGCCTGTGACCACACAGAGGTCGAGGACACGCAGGCGCAGCTACCGGATAGCCGACAACTTCCTGGCGTTCTGGCTCTCGATCGTGGAGCCATACAGCGCAGAGATCGAACGCGGCCTTGGCAAGACCATCCTGCGCCCGTTGACAGAACGCTTGGACGACCACATGGGCGGGCGCTGGGAGGAGGCGTTTCGCGCACACCTGCGCCGACTCGCCGTATCCGGAGCGCTTGCTCCGGACATCGTAAGAATCGGTGCGTTCTGGTCAGAGCGACCGCCCGTGGAGATCGACGCCGTCGCGGTGGCGGGCCGGCGCGAGGAGGCGGTGCTCGTGGGCGAGGCGAAGTGGGCGCGCAAAGTCAACGGCGCGCGTGTGGTGAGCGAGCTGCAGCAGAAGGTGGAGGCACTTCCTCGCGTCGTGGAGGACATGCGCTACGCGGTATGCGCACGCGAGCAGGTCGTCAAAGCTCCAAGTGCGACGCTCGCAATCACGGCTGCCGACATCTTCGCCTGAAGGTGCGCGTGTGCCGCTTGCTCAAGCCCGGAACAGGGTCCCAGCTCATGGGCTAGGCTTTCTCGATGCTCGCTCGGCTCCGCCTCCTGCAGGCACGTGCTCTGCCGCAAGGATGGCCCGACGTGCTGCGTCAGATCGCACTGGTCGGCCTGGCCTACGGCGCCTACAGTCTTGTGCGCGGCCTGGTCGGGGGCGATGGCACCGCCGCCTTCGCGCATGCGCTTGACCTGATTCGGATCGAGCGCTCGCTGCACGTGTTCGTCGAGCCGAGCATCCAGGCGTGGGCGTCGAGCAGCCGGCTGCTGATGGACTTCTCGAGCTGGCTGTATGTCAACGCACAGACCACGATCACGCTGACGGCGCTGATCTACCTGTACCTGCGCCACAACCGCTCGTTCTATTTCGTGCGCAACATGTTCGCGATCGCGATGCTGATCGCGCTCGTGGGATACGCGGTGTTCCCGACGGCCCCGCCGCGCTTTTTGCCGGAGTGGGGCTTCATCGACTCGGTGTCGGACTTCACCGGCGTGCACGTCTCGCACGAGAGCGCCTCGATGAACGCGCTGTTCAACCCCTACGCCGCCGTGCCCTCGATGCACGTCGCCTTCGCGGTGATGATCGGCTGGCCGCTCGCCTCGCTGTCGCGCACACGGGTGGCAGGCGTGCTGTGGCGACTGTATCCGCTGCTGATCGCCTTCGTGATCGTCGCGACCGCCAACCACTTCATCATCGACGCCGTGCTGGGAGCGCTCACGGCCGGAGTGTCGGCGCTCGGCGCCCAGCGGCTGGCACGGATGCGCCCGGCCGTGTGGCGCTTCGGCCCCACGCCGGCGGGAGCCGGATAGGCTGCTGATCTCGGCATTCCCGATCGGGAGCGCCGCACGCACCGGATGCCACCTTCCCCTCCATCGCATAGACAGCCCGCCACTCGCGCCCGCAAAGGTGTCGGGCGCCGTGCGCGCAGCGCCTCGGGACGCGCACGCCCCAACGGGCGCGTGGGCGGGCGGGGCTTTCTCACTGGCGCCGAGCGCCGCGAGATCGTGCGCAACCGGTTGATCGAGTCGCGGCTGACCCCGAACACGATCTCCCTCACCGGACTCGTGCTGAACCTGGTCGCGGCCGCGCTCGTGTGGGAACGCCTGTATTTCCTCGGGGGGATCGCGTTCGTGATCGGCTCGGTGATGGACACGCTCGACGGGCGCTACTCGCGTATGTCGGGCAAGGGCACACCGTTCGGCGCTTTCCTGGACTCGACGCTGGATCGCATCGAGGAGGGAATCGTGCTGACCGCCGTCGCCGCCGACTTCGCCCGCGAAGGACGCCCGGGCGCGGCCGCCGCGGTGGTCGTGGCTGTGCTCGCCTCGCTGATGGTGTCCTACACCCGTGCCCGCGCGGAGGCGCTGGGCGTGGAGTGCAAGGTCGGGATCGCCACGAGGCCGGTGCGCGTGGTGATCCTCTCGATCGGCCTGATCTTCGCCAAGGGCGCCTCGCCGTTTGGCAAGGGCGCAGTGCTCGGCCATTCCGGCTTGCTGGCTCCCGCCGTGTACGTGCTGGCCGCGCTGAGCGTCATCACGGTCGCCCAGCGCATCTGGCACGTGAGACAAGCGCTGTCTGTCACCTAACCCCGGTGGCGGGGTAATCTCCCCCGACCTCCACAAAGGAAACCGCATTAGATGAGCATTCAACAGAGCAATGGCGTCGCAGCCTCCCCCAACGGCAAGGCGCGCTATCAACAGGACAAGGTCCGCGTGGCGATCATCGGCGTGGGCAACTGCGCGTCGGCGTTCGTGCAGGGCGTGCACTACTACCGCGACGCCAACCCGAAAGAGCTCGTGCCGGGACTGATGCACGTCGACCTCGGCGGGTATCACGTGCGCGACATCGAGTTCACCGCCGCGTTTGACATCGACGCCACCAAGGTCGGCAAGGATCTTGGCCAGGCAATCTGGGCAGGGCAGAACAACACGATGAAGTTCGCCAAGGTGCCGAAGAAGCTCGGGGTGCCCGTGTATCGCGGCATGACCCACGACGGCCTCGGCAAGTACCTCAAGCAGAAGATCAAAAAGGCGCCTGGTGAGACCGCCGACATCGTGAGCATTCTCAAAGAGACCCACACCGATGTGGTCGTGTCCTACCTGCCGGTGGGCTCAGAGGACGCAACCAAGTGGTACGTCGAGCAGATCCTCGAGGCCGGCTGCGGTTTTGTGAACTGCATCCCCGTGTTCATCGCGCGCGAGGACTACTGGGACAAACGTTTCAAGAAGGCCGGACTGCCGATCGTGGGCGACGACATCAAGTCGCAGGTGGGCGCGACGATCGTGCACCGCACGCTCGCGCGACTGTTTGCCGATCGCGGCGTGAAGATGCTGCGTACCTCACAGCTCAACGTGGGCGGCAACATGGACTTCTACAACATGCTCGAGCGCGAGCGCCTGGAGTCCAAGAAGATCTCAAAGACCAACGCGGTCACCTCGATCATGGACGAGAAGCTCCCTGCCGAGGACGTGTACATCGGCCCGTCGGACTACGTGCCGTGGCTGACCGACCGCAAGTGGGCACACATTCGCGTCGAGGGGCAAGCGTTCGGAGATGTGCCGCTCAACGTGGAGATGAAGCTCGAGGTGTGGGACTCGCCCAACTCGGCGGGCATCGTGATCGACGCGGTGCGCTGCTGCAAGCTTGCGCTCAACAACGGAATCGGCGGGCAGCTCGACGGACCGTCCTCCTACCTGATGAAGTCGCCGCACAACCAGCGGCCGGACAACCTCGCGCACGAGGAGACCGAGAAGTTCATCGCCAAGCACACGCGACGCGCAGCGACACAGCCCAAGGGACGCACCGCTCCACGCAAGACCACCGCTCCACGCAAGACCACCGCTCCACGCAAGGCTGCGGCTCCATCCAAGGCCGCAGCTCCGGCAAAGGCCTCCTCGACGCCCGCCAGGGCTCGGGTCGCCAAGTAGGCGTCCGGAGCCCACGGCGAGCGCGCGATAATGGACGAGTGAGCGGCGCGCCCCGATTCTCGATAGCGCATGTCTCCCCCTATCCGTGGGAGGCGCAGGAGAATGAGGTCAACGAGCACGTGGCGCGGCTGGCCTCGGAGCAGTCGCGCCAGGGCCATCGCGTTTTGATCCTCGCCCCGTCACGCTCGCCGGAGCGCGTGCGCGAGTCGCGACGCGAGCTGCGCGCCGCAAAGACGAGGGTGGGTGGGGTAGGTGGGCCTCAATCGTTGCTGGAGGGCACGGACGGCGGCGAGCCGCGCGTGATCGCGATCGGCGAGGCGCTCGAAGTTCCGAGCTCCGCCACGCGTCGTGCGCGCGCGCTGCCGGTCGACGTGGCGCGTACCCTGGAGGAGCTGCTCAGCAGGACGCCGCTTGACTTCGTGCACGTGCACGAGCCATCCGCGGGGTGGGTGGGACTCGGCACCTCAAGCGCCGCGCTGCGCCACTCGCGTGCGCTGAACGTCGGCTCGTTCCATACGCCCGAGGAGCGCTCGCCGTCCACGACGCTCACGCGTCGCTTCGCCGAGAGCCACCTCGCGCGCCTTGACGCACGGATCGCCGGGGCGGCGGACGCGCAGGAGGTCGAGCGGGTTTACCAGGAGCTGGCCGCGCGACGCCACGACACGCGCGGAGACGCGCAGCTACGTCGGCGTTTGCAGCGACGGCCGTTGATCGACGTCGACCTGCACATGCACACCGACCACTCCCATGACTGCGAAACCCCGGTGGAGGTGTTGCTGGCCGCGGCCAGAGACGCGGGATTGGGAGCGATCGCCGTGACCGACCACAACGAGATCTCAGGCGCCCTGGAAGCGCGCGAGAAGGCCGCTGAATCCACTGCCCGGGGCGGGCGGGACCGAGTCAAGGTGATCGTCGGCGAGGAGGTCAAGACGGCCGAGCAGGGCGAGGTGATCGGGCTCTTCATCGAGGAGAAGATCCCGCGCGGGATGAGCATGGCCGAGACGGTCGCCGAGATCAAGCGCCAGGGCGGGCTGGTGTACGTGCCGCACCCGTTCGACCGGATGCACGCCGTGCCCGACTACGAGCACCTGCCGGGGATCCTCGACGAGATCGACGCGATCGAGGTGTTCAACCCGCGCGTGGCGATCGGCGCGTTCAACGAGGAGGCGGTGCGCTTCGCCGCCAAGTACCGGATCGTGGCGGGCGCGGGCTCCGACTCGCACGTGGCGCAGGGTCTCGGCTCGGTGCGCATCAGGATGCGCGACTTCGACGGTCCGCAGGAGTTCTTGCAGTCGTTGCGAGACGCCGAGATCATGACGAAGCCATCGAGCCTCATCTACGTGCAGGCGCTCAAGTTCCTGCAAACCAAAGCCACTCCCGCGGCCGCCCGGCGAGCCAGTCGCGAGCGCCGCGTACGCCGCGCCACGGGAGATCGGCGCAAGTAAATGCGCAAGTAAGGATGCACGCGCAAGGACAAAGTGGGCTGCCGTCAAATCCCTCCGCGTCCATGCCCGCTACAGACGACGAGATCCGCGAGAAGTATCTGGAGCGGGCGATCAGGGAGCTGAACACGCTCACGCGTGAGCTGCAGAGCTGCCCGCACTGCCCGCGTGGGCAGCTGATGCCGGTGCTCGGCTCCGGTCATCCGCAGGCGGACATCATGCTGCTCAAGCACGCACCGCTGCCCTCCGAGATCGAGGAGGGGGTCGCTTTCTACGGACGCTCCGGCGGCGCGCTGATGAAGTCGTTCAAGCGGCTGTCGATCGATCCGCTGACGGTGTACGGCACGCTGTGCGTGAAGTGCCCGCTCGCCGACGCCTCGATGGCCGATCCGGAATGTGTGGCACGCGTTGCGCACGAGATCGCGATCGTACAGCCGCGGATCGTGGTCGTGATGGGCTCGGGCGCGCTCGCAGCGCTCAACGACCTCGAAATCCCCCTCGCTCGCAAGCTCGAGCCGAAGCTTGGAGAGATTCAGCAGCTCACGCCGACGATCGACGCGCTGTACGTGCCGAACATCGACGAGTCTCTGGACGAGCAGGACTCAAAGCGCGCATTCTGGGCGGCATTTCGCACGCTCGGCGAGTGGTACGCCGCGCAGCCGCCTTATTGAGGGTGGGGCATATATACTTTTTGTGCAATTCACTATGGTAACTACCATATGTAGTTATTTTGGTGAATCGCACAAAAAATAGGTAACCCACAGCGTGTCGCGACTCCCGGTCTGGCCCGCTCACCCAACGATGAGCACGATCTTTCCGAGCTTGCCGCCGGCGGCGAAATGGTCGTATGCCGCCGCCGTCTGCTCCAAAAGGAAAGTCTCGGCGACGGGCACGGTCAACTGGCCCGTCTCGAATAGCGGCAGCACCTCGTGCTCCAGCCGGCGCGCAGCGAGCGCCTTCTCCTCAAGCGGACGCGCGCGCAGTGTGGAGCCGTGGATGCGGGCGCGCTTGCCCATCAGCGCGAGCAGGCTCAGCTCGGCCTTCGCGCCCGCTGAGACGCCGATCACGCAGATGCGCCCGCCGACGCCGAGCGCCATGAGATCGTCCGCCAGATTCGGAGCGCCCACCAGCTCGAGGACCACATCGAACGGCCCATGCTCGGCAAAGCCCTCCGGCGCGATGACCTCCGCGCCAAGCGCGGCCACCTCCGCTCGCGACTCCTCGCGGCGCACGGTCGCGGTGACACGCGCGCCCGCCGCCGCTGCGAGTTGGATGGCAGCTGTCCCGACTCCCCCCGCCCCACCGTGCACCAGCAGTCGCTCGCCACTGCGCAGTTCTCCCTGGGTGAAAACAGCGTCGTGAGCGGTGGTAAACACCTCCGGCAGCCCGCCCGCCTCGGGCCAATCGAGCACTGTCGGCACCGACATCAGCTGGCGCTCGTGCACGACGGCCAGCTCAGCCTGCGCGCCCCCGCCGACGATTGCCATCACGCGATCGCCGATCGCAAACCGCTCGGCGCCCCGTCCAAGTGCATCGACCTCGCCCGCCAGCTCCATTCCGGGAATGTCTTGCGGCGAGCCGGGCGGCGCAGGGTAGAGCCCGCGCCGCTGCATCATGTCGGCTCCGTTCAGCCCCGCGGCGCGCACACGCACGAGCACCTCGCCGTCCCCGGGCACGGGGTCGGGGTGCTCCTCGACCAGAACCTCCCCATCGCGGATCGTGGCTGCACGCATCGGCAGAAGACTATCCGCGCTCCAGCAGGGCCACGCACTCGATGTGGGGTGTCTGCGGGAACATGTCAACGGGTCGCACCTTCACGAGCCGCCAACCGGCCTCGACCAGCTGAGCCGCGTTCGGTGCAAGCGTGGTGGGGTTGCACGACACGTACACGATGCGCTTGGGCGAGGCGTCGACGATGCGGCGCACGACCTTCTGGGAGAGCCCGGCGCGCGGCGGATCGACGACCACCACGTCGGGCTTGCCGGCGCGTTCGATCAGCTCGGGCAGCGCGAGGCGGGCGTCGCCGGCGAAGAAGCGTGCGCTTCTCACCTCGTTGCGCTTCGCGCCCGCGATCGCATCGGCGACGGCCTGTTCGACGATCTCCACCCCCCACAGCTCACCGGCGCGCGGAGCGAGTGTGAGCGCGATCGTGCCGATCCCGCAATACAGGTCGTACACGCGCTCCCAGCCCTCGAGCGCCGCGTAGTCCACGACGATCCCGTACAGCACCTCCGCCATCTCGGTGTTGGTCTGGAAGAAAGCCTCCGAGGAGATGCGCAGGTCCAGCTCGCCGAGGCGCTCGGGCAACTCCGCCTCGCCCCACACGAGCTCGGTCTCCCCGCCGGCGGTCGTCTCCGCGAGCGATGAGGAGCGTGTCCACAGCACGCCGCTGAGCGTCTCCTCGCCAAGCTCGGCGACGAGCGCCGCGGCAAGCGCGCCTGCCTCCAGCTCGCCGTCGGTGCTGACAAGGCGGACCTGGAGCTTGCCGCTGTGGCGGCCTTCGCGCACCACGAGGTTGCGCAGGAACGGGCGCCCGTCGGGCGCTGGGCCGGTGCGCTGCTCGCGTGAGCGGCGCGCATTGCCCTGAGCAGGCGCGTCGGCCTGCTGCTCGCGCTCCTCCTCGCGGGCGCGCCCGCCGCCCGGACGGCCGCCGCGACTCCACGCGAGCAAACCCTGCTCGCGACACCAGCGCAATGCGGCCTCGCGCGCGCGGTTGCCGCGCTCGGAAGCGAGCAGGCAGTCGTCCATCGGCTCGACCATGTTCCACCCCGACGGTGCGTGGAACCCGCACACCAGCTCGCCGGCAGCGGTCCGCCCCCCCGCTCCTCCATCGTCCCCGGAAGGGTTCCCCGCCGGGGACTCGCCGCCCCTCACCACACAAACGTCCACGGCCGAGGACTCGGCCGTGGATTCGCCAAACGAGTACTCGAGCTTGTTGCGATAGCGCCACTGCTGCAGAGCCGGCACGATCTCCTGCAGCTCGAAGCCGTCGAGCTTGCCGATCCGCCGCAGGGCATCCTCGACCTGCTCGTGCTTGATCTGCAACTGGCGCTCGTAGGCCAGCACCTGCCACGGCACGCCCGGATGTTTCGCCGCAGGCGCTATCCGCTCGGGACTGGGATCCAGGATCTCAACCAAGCGCGCGTGGGCGTAGCTGCGCTTGCGCTTGACCACCTCGGCGCGCACGCGATCTCCGGGGACGGCACCTGAGACGAACACGACGTAGCCCCCACCGTGTGCCCCGGATG
Organism: uncultured Solirubrobacterales bacterium; assembly: GCA_963831725.1. Taxonomy (GTDB): domain Bacteria; phylum Actinomycetota; class Thermoleophilia; order Solirubrobacterales; family Solirubrobacteraceae; genus Palsa-744. The sequence goes on along the minus strand of CAWHRF010000003.1, from coordinate 97,661 downwards.
GGGTATCGCCGAGGCGCCCAACGCCCTCGCCGCCGTGGGCGAGCGAGTCGATCTGAAGCTCGATCCGCTCACCGCGCTCGGGGCGCTTCGGTAGCGCGCCCTGCTCGGGAGCCTCCGAAGGCGCTCCGTCGAGCCCATTGGTGGCGAGCTTCGCGCCCGTGTCCGTGGGCGCGCTCATGAGCGTGCCGGCTCGACCAGCAGCTCCAGCAGCGCCTTCTGCGCGTGGCGACGGTTCTCCGCCTGGTCCCAGATGCGCTGGCGCGTGCCGTAAAGCACGTCGGCGGCGATCTCCTCGCCCGGGTGGGCGGGCAGACAGTGCAGCGCGATCGCGCCCGGCGCCGCGGCGTCCAGCAGCGCATCGTCGATCCGGTAGGGCGCGAGTGCCGTGCGGCGTTGCCGGCCGATCGGCGATCCCGCTGCGTGCCCCGAATGAGGTATCGATTGCCGATCGGTGCTGTCCTCATCGCCCATGCTCACCCATACATCGGTGTACAGCGCGTGCGCCCCCTCAGCCGCCTCACGCGGGTCCTGGTAGAGCGTCAGCGATCCCGCGGCGCCCGGCGGCAACAGCAGGTCCTCCTCCAGCGCATAGCCGGGGGGCGAGGCGACCGCGATGTCCATGCCCGCGAGCGAGCCGAGGATCGCGAGCGAGCGAGCCACGTTGGTGCCGTCGCCGACATACGCGAGGCGCAGTCCGGCGAGGCTGCCGAAGCTCTCGCGCATCGTCATCAGGTCGGCAAGCGCCTGACACGGATGGTGCAGAGCGGTGAGCATGTTGATGACCGGCACCGAGGAGTGCTCGGCAAGCTCCTGCAGCAGCGCATCGGGTCCCGTGCGGATCGCAATCGCCGCCACCTGGCGGGAGAGCACGAGCGCGGTGTCGCGCGGGGACTCGCCGCGCGAGAGCTGCATCTCGCCGGAGCGCAGCACAACGGCGTGACCGCCCAGCTCGTGCACGCCCATCTCAAAGGACACGCGCGTGCGCGTGGAGGGCTTCTCGAAGATCAGCGCCACGCCACGCCCGGCGAGCGCGCGCGAGGAAAGCGGCGCAACCTTCAGCTCGATCGCGCGGTCGAGCAACGCGCCGAGCTCGGCCGCGCTAAGCTCGGCGCCTGTGAGGAAGTGGGGAGGCACAGTCCGCCAGTCTACGTGGCCCGTCGCGCTTGTCTGCGCCGCGGGGCTGCTCGTGGCTGGGTGCGGGTCGAGCAAATCGCCTGTCGCGAACTCGGGGACGAGCACCGCCACGAAGACCGGCACGACCAAGACCGGCAAGACCGCGACCGTCAAGGAAGGGATCGTCGCGAACGGCAAGATCAACTACGCGAGCCCGGCGGCGAACGCACCCGTGGAAAGCGGGACGATCAAAATCACCTACCACGAATTCGCAATCGAACCGGACACGCTGAAGGCGAAGGTGGGAAGCACGCTGAAGTGGACCAACGACGACACCGAAAAGTGCAATGTGAAGAGCGAGGGCGGGCCGTACACGTTCGACTCCGGCAACCTCCCCGAAGGCGGCACGTTCGAACTGAAGCTCGACAAGCCGGGGACGATCCACTACGAGTGCACCTCCTACCCCACCACGATGAACGGCTCAATCGAAGTGGTCGAATAGCCCAGAGGCTCTACGCGAAGTCCGCAAGTCCCTCCGTCGGCGTGGAGGCGGTGGCGTAGGTCCGCCGCGGGATGCGCCCGGCGCCGCGGGCCAATCGTCCCGCCTCAACCGCGGCGCGCATGGCGCCGGCCATCGCCACCGGGTCCTGCGCGCGCGAGACGGCGCTTGCGACCATCACCGCATCGCAGCCCAGCTCCATTGCTAGCGCCGCGTCGGAGGCCGTGCCCACGCCCGCGTCGAGCACCACGGGAACCTCCACCGCTTCGCGGATCAGCGCGATGTTGTAGGGGTTGCGGATGCCCATGCCGCTGCCGATCGGGGCGCCGAGCGGCATCACCGCGGCACAGCCCACATCCACCAGACGACGTGCGAGCACCGGGTCGTCGGTCGTGTAGGGGAGCACGACGAAGCCATCGTCCACCAGCAGCTCCGCGGCCTTCAGCAGCTCGGGCGCGTCGGGCAGGAGCGTGTCCTCGTCGCCGATCACCTCGAGCTTCACCCAGTCGGTGGCAAACGCCTCGCGCGCGAGCTTGGCGGTCAGCACCGCGTCGCGGGCGGTGAAGCAGCCGGCGGTGTTCGGCAGCAGCTCGACGCCCGCCTGCTCGAGCACATCGATCAGCGAGCCACGTGCCGTCGGCTCGACCCGCCTCAACGCAACCGTCACCAGCTCCGAGCCGGACGCGCGAATCGCCTCGGCGAGCAGCGCGAGCGACGGGAAACCGCCGGTGCCCAGCAGCAGTCGTGAGCTTAGCCTGCGCCCGGCGATCATCAGCGGGTCGGTGTCACTCCGAACGGTGGCCACGACTCATCATCCTCCCTGCATCGCGGTCAGCGCCTCCACGCGCGCGCCCTCGGGGATCGCGAACGTGCTCCAGGCGGCTCGCGGCACGACCTCGCCGTCGACCGCCACCGCGACCCCACGCGCGTCGGGCGCGAGCTCCAGCGCCCGCAACGCGTCTGCCACCGTCCGTACGGCGCCATCGTCGTGCGGGTTGCCGTTGAGGTAGATCATTTTGGGAGGAGCGGGTCGTGCCGGACGGTGTCACCCAGCAGGGACGCCACCACCAGCTCGGCTGTGATCGGCGCCAGCAGGATGCCGTTGCGGTGATGACCGGTGGCCCATGTCAACCCGCCGAGCGTTCCCGGTCCGATCAGGGGTGTGTTGTCGGGCGTGCCTGGACGGTAGCCCACTCCCAGCTCATCCACGTGCAGCTCGCTCACACCGGGCACCAGCTCGTGGGCGTCGCGCAACAGCTCATAGACCCCGCCGGCGGTCGCGCCCGGCTCAAAGCCGCGCTCCTCCATTGTCGCCCCGAGCACGTAGCGCCCATCTCCGCGCGGCACGAGATACCCCCCCTCGAAGCGCACCACGCCCTCCAGCAAGCCGGGTCCGGCGGGGTCGTGCAAGCGCATGATCTGACCCTTCACCGGGCGCACCGGCGCACCGGCGCCGGCAGGCAAGCCCTCGAGCCCACCGCTCCAGGCGCCCGCCGCCACGATCACGTTGCTCGCGTGCACCACCTCGCACGCCCCGCAATCCCCAAAAAAATCCCCGTTCAAGGCGCCCGCGCCTCCCGTGCTCGCCGGCAGCGTCCCGTCCCGCGCCTCGGGCGCGACCCTCACCCCCACCACCCGCTCGTTGCTCGCGTCAAGCTCGACGGCAAGCACCGGCGTCTGCTCGCGCAACTGCACGCCCGCGCATTCGCACGCGCTGCGCAGCGCCGCAACTACGTTGCGCGGGTCCACGCTGTGATCGTCGGGGGCGTGCAGCGCGAGTCGCACCGTGGCGGCCAGCGCCGGCTCGTGCTCGCGCGCTTCGCTTGCGCGCATGCGCCTCGCGCGCAGGCCCAGCGACTCGCGAAAGGCGAGCTGGCGCTCCAGCTCGCGCGCCTCGTCCTCGTCGCGCGCCACGACCAGCGTGCCGGTGCGTCGCAATCCCACCTCCACGCCGGAGTCGCGCTCCAACTCCGCGGCGAAGGCGGGCCACATGCTCGCCGAGCGCAGGCCCAGCTCGAGCACTCTCCGGCCGGCCTCGCCGAACTCGACCTCGGCCACTGGAGCGAGCATTCCGGCCGCCACGTGCGTGGCGCCGCCACCCAGCCGCTCGCGCTCGAGCACCGTCACCGAGAGGCCCTGGGCACGCGCGCGCCACGCCACCGAGAGGCCCACGATCCCACCGCCGACAATCGCCAGATCGACTGTGGATTCTGTGGTTGCACCCATGGCGATGATGCTAGACGGCACCCGGCCGCGATCTCTGCGATGTCCCGCCCGGGCGAGCGGGCGAGCGGACGGATGGTCGATGATCGCGCGCACTGCTGTCAGACTTGCGTGCGATGGCTCACCTGCAGCCTGTGCCCGATCCCACCGGTGAGCAGCGCCGCGCGCGCCTGCTTGCCGCGCGCCTGTACCTGGTGTGCGACTGCATGCCCGGCGAACGCGACCTCGCCGACTTTCTCGCCGCCGCGATCGCCGGCGGCGTCGACGTCGTGCAGTTGCGCGAGAAGCATCTCGAGGACGAGTTCCTCGCCGAAGCCGCCGGCGTCGCCGCGGACGTGTGCGACGCGCACGGCGCGCTGTTCATCCTCAACGACCGTCCCGACATCGCCGCCGCGGTGCGCGCCGACGGGGTGCACGTCGGCCAGGACGACATGCCGGTCGGCGAGACACGCAAGATCGTGGGCCCCGACATGCTCCTCGGCCTCTCCACCCACGCCCCCGGCGAGATCGACAACGCGCTCCCCATCACGCCCGACGGGACCCCATACGTGGACTACGTCGGCGTCGGCCCGGTGCACGCCACACCCACCAAGCTCGGCCGCGCCGCGGTCGGCACCGAGCTGGTCAGCTACGCCTCCGCCCACGCCCACGTCCCGTTCTTCGCGATCGGCGGGATCGACAGCGAGAACATCGTCACGGTGCTCGACGCGGGCGCCTCGCGCGTGTGCGTGCTGCGCGCGATCTGCGACGCCCGCGATCCCGAGCGCGCCGCGCTCACCCTGCGCGCGGCGCTTGAGCTGCGACCGCTGTGGAACGGCGACGGCGCCAACAAATGACAGCGACACGCACGCGACGATGAGCACAGAGCAACAACCATCCGCGGGCGAGCGGCAGCACTCCGCGCAGCATTCCCCAACACGCGAGGAGCGCATACTTGCGCGCCAACAGCGCGAGCTCGACGCGCGCGGCGCATTGCAACCGCTCGGCCCCGACGAGCGCCCGACGCCGCTGCTCATCGCGGTCGCCGTCGCCGTCGCGTTGGCGCTCGGAATCCTCGTGAGCGTGGCCACCGTCCACGACCTCTCGAGGCACGGCGGCTCGCTGCCGGGTGGCATCTTCCTGGCGGCCGTGCTGCTCGGGCTCGCGTGGGGGATGTACGGTCGGCGCTACTGGGCGGTGCTCGGCTTCGAGGCGCTGCTCGCCTTCCAGATCATCGTCACCTCGCTCGCGCTGGTCGTCGCCGAGACGTGGCTCGCGGCCGGGGTGTGCGTCCTCAGCATCGGCCTCGCCGGCTGGCTGTTCTGGAAGCTGGTGCGCGTGATGGGCCGCATTCAAACGGCAACCGAGGGACCGCCGACAGGGCAGGCGGAGACAGACGAAGCGCTGCGATAGGCTCAGGCACGCATGGCTGAGACTTCGTATGACATGATCGTGATCGGCTCGGGCCCCGGCGGCTACGTCGCCGCGATCCGCGCCGCGCAGCTCGGCAAGCGGACGGCCGTGATCGAGAAGGACAGGGTCGGCGGACGCTGCCTCAACTACGCGTGCATTCCCGCCAAGGCGGTGCTGCGCTCGGCCGATCTGCTTGATGAGATCCGCGAGGCCGGCGACTACGGCCTGAACGTGAGCGGCGTCGAGGTCGACTACCCGGCGGTGCAGGCACGCCGCGAGAAGGTTGTGGGCACGCTCACCGGCGGAGTGGCAGGCCTGTTCAAGAAGAACTCGATCGATCTGATCGAGGGCGAGGCCTCGCTTGCCCGCCAGGGCGCCGGCAACGACGACGCGAGCGACGGCGTCCACCTGCACGTCGGCGAGCAGGAGTTCGTTGCGACAACGGTGATCCTCGCCACCGGCTCGGTCAAGCGCTCGATCCCGGGCGTCGAGTTCGGCGGGGGCGTGATCGGCACCGAGGAGGCCTGGGCGTTGACCGACCTGCCGGCGCGCCTGACGGTCGTCGGCGCGGGTGCCTCGGGCGCGGAGATCGCCTCGGGCTTCGCGCGCCTGGGCAGCGAGGTGAAGCTGTTCGAGGTCATGGACCGTCTGCTCCCGACCGAGGACGCCGACATCTCGCGCCTGGTCGAGCGCGGCCTCAAGCGCCAGGGCATCGAGGTCCACACCGGCACTCCCGTCGAGGGCGTCAGCGCCGGTGAGAGCGGAGTGCGCTTCGGCTACGGCTCGGAGTCCGCCGAGGTCGACTATCTCGTGATCTGCGCCGGGCGCGGCCCCGACGTGGGCGCGCTTGGCCTGAAGGACGCGGGCGTCGAGTTGGACGAGCGCGGTCTCGTGCGCGTCGACGGCGCGCAGCGAACCACGGCCGCCGGCATCTATGCGATCGGCGACCTCGTGCACGGCCCGGCGCTCGCCCACAAGGCATCGGACGAGGGCATCATCGCCGCCGAGGACTCAGCCGGTCTGCCCACTCACCCGCTTTCCTACGTCGACATCCCGCGTGCCACGTTCTGCACGCCCAACGTCGGCTCGTTCGGGCTCACTGAGGAGCAGGCCCGCGAGCAGGGCTATGACGTGGTGGTCGGCAAGGTCCCCTACGGCGCGGTCGGCGGCGGCACCGTCTATGGCGACCGCACCGGCCTGGTGAAGCTCGTCGGCGAGTCCAAGTACGGCGAGCTGCTCGGCGGGCACATCGTGGGCTCGCGCGCCACCGAGCTGATCCAGGAGCTGGTGAACGTGCGCGCCCTGGAGGGCGGCTTCAGCGAGGTCGCCCGCATCGTCCACGGCCACCCCACCTTGTCGGAGGCCGTCATGGAGGCGGGCCGAGCAGCCGACGGCTGGCTGATCCACGGTTGAGGAGGCCGCTCCGCGGCGCTCTGCTGGCCGATCTTCGATCGGTCCCCGATGCAACTAATCTGGCGGTATGTCCACAGCGGACGCCGCTTTCTATTTCGACCTCGCCTCCCCGCTCGCCTATCTCGCTGCGGAGCGGGTACTGCACACGATGCCCATCGCCACCGAGTGGCAGCCGGTGCTGGCGCGTGAGCTGCCGGCTGCGGAGTCGTTCGAGGCGTTTCGCTGCCGCAACGACGAGGAGATATTTCGCTTGGAGGTGGGTCGGCGTGCCACCGAGCTGGGCCTACAGGAAGTGCGCTGGCCCGACCCGTTTCCGTTCGACAGCGCCTTTGCGATGCGCGCCGCCACCTACGCCAAGTCGATCGGCCGGATCGTCGCCTTTGCGCAGGCCGCGTTTCGCCAGGCGTTTGCCGGAGGACGCTCCCTCGACGTGGCCGACAACGTGCTGATCGCGGCAGCCGCGTGCGAGATGCACCCGTCCGCCGTGCTGAAGGGCGCCGCACTGCGCTCGGTGGGCGAGCAGCTGTCGGCCGCCACATCCGCGGCCGCCGCGCTCGGCGTCGAGGATGTGCCGGCGGTGCGCGTCGGGGAGCGCGTGTTCCACGGCGAGCGCGCCCTGGAGGATGCGGCGGCATACGCACGCCTCAGCGGCCTGTCCACGCTCGAGCGCGACGTGGGCGATTCGGCCGCCGTGGCGGCGGGCATAGCTGCTGACGCCGCAAGGAGACACACACCGTGAGGGCCAACCGCTGCTTCCGCCTGATCGTCCGCCGCGGAGGGCTGGCCCCCGCATTCCTGGCAAGCCCCGACCGCGTCGACCACATCGAGGTGGTCGAGATCGGCGGCGGCGAGGTCGTGTTCTTCTGGGACTGCCCGCCGCAGGTCGCCTCGCGTCGCGCACGTGAGGTGCGCACCGACCTCGCGCAGATGGATCGCGAGGACTTCCTCGCGCGCTGGAGTACCGTGGAAGACCAATGACCTCCCCCTTGCCCGAGCCGGATGTGGCACGCGAGTGGCTTTCGGCGATGGTGCTGATCCGCCGCTTCGAGGAGCGCGCGGGCGAGATGTACGCACGCGCGAAGATCGGCGGCTTCCTGCACCTGTCGATCGGCGAGGAGGCCACGATCGTGGGCAGCGAGCGAGCACTGCGCGACGAGGACTACCTCGTCTCCACCTACCGCTCCCACGGCGACGCGCTTGCTCGCGGCACCCCACCCGAGCGGGTGATGGCCGAGCTGTTCGGCAAGCGCGACGGTTGCAGCAAAGGGCACGGTGGCTCGATGCACATGTTCGACCTGCAGCGGCGCTTCATGGGCGGCTATGGGATCGTCGGCGGCAACCTCCCGATCGCCGCCGGCATCGCGCTCGCCTGCGATCAGCGTGGTACAGAGGAGGCGACCCTATGCACGTTTGGCGACGGCGCCTCCAACCAGGGCACCTTTGGCGAGACGCTCAACCTCGCCGCGCTGTGGCGTCTGCCGGTCGTGTTCATGGTCGTCAACAACCAGTTCGGCATGGGCACGTCGCTCAGCCGTCACTCGGCCGTCACCGACCTACAGCGCAAGGGCGAGTCGCTCGGCGTTCCGGGCCTGCGCTGCGACGGGATGGACATCCTCGACACCCACCGCGTCGTCTCCGAGGCGCTTGAGCGCGTGCGCGAAGAGCGCCGGCCGCTGCTGATCGAGGCCGTCACCTATCGCTTCCGCGGCCACTCGATGGCAGACCCCGAGGACTACCGCTCCAAGGAGGAGGTCGCGGAGTGGCGCGAGCGCGACCCGATCCCCGCGTTCGGCGATCTCCTGGAACGCGAGGGGATGCTCACAGCGGAGCAGCGCGAGCAGATCGAGCGGGACGCAATGGCGCGCGTCGATGAGGCGGTCGAGTTCGCCGAGCGCTCCCCGTTCCCCGACCCGGAGACGCTCTATGAAGACGTGTATGTGCTCCCGTCGTCACACGGAGCCTCGGATGACGGGAGACAGACGGGCGACGAGCAGGTGCACGGTCAATACCACTGGTCCCCGCGGGTGGTGCGATGAGCGAGATGCGCTATCGCGACGCTTTGAAACTGGCGCTGGGCGAGGAGATGCGCCGCGATGAGAACGTGGTGCTGCTCGGCGAGGACATCGGCGTGTTCGGCGGCGCCTTCAAGGTGACCAGCGGCCTGCTCGAGGAGTTCGGCGAGCGGCGCGTGCGCGACACCCCGATCTCCGAGAACACGATCGTGGGGATGGGCGTGGGAGCTGCGATGGTCGGGCTGCGTCCGGTCGTGGAGCTGATGACGGTCAACTTTGCGTTGCTCGCGTTCGACCAGATCGTCAACCACGCGGCCCACATCCACTACATGTTCGGCGGGCAGGTGCGCGTGCCGCTCGTCGTGCGGATGCCCCAGGGCGCGGGCCACCAGCTCGGCCCGACCCACTCGCACAGCTTCGAGGCGATGTTCCTGCAAGTGCCGGGGCTGCTTGTCGCGGTGCCCTCGACCCCCGCCGACGCACGCGGGCTTTTGAAGACCGCGATCCGCGATGAGAACCCGGTGATCTTCATCGAGCACGAGTCGCTGTACGGGGTGCGCGGCGAGGTGGACGAGCAGGACGAGCAGCCGCTCGGGTTCGGTCGCGCCCGCATCGTGCGTGCGGGTGGGGACGTCACGATCGTGGGCGTCTCGCGCATGGCGCTCACCGCCGAGCGCGCGGCCGAGCAGCTGTCGAGCGAGCACGGCATCCAGGCGGAAGTGATCGACCCGCGCACGCTGCGCCCACTCGACCTCGACACGATCCTCGAGTCGGTCGTCAAGACCAACCGCTGCGTCGTCGTCGAGGAGGGCTGGCCACACGGTGGCGTCGGCGCCAATCTCGCAGCGCTGATCTCAGAACAGGCTTTCGACGATCTCGACGCACCCGTGATGCGAGTGAGCGGGGCGGACGTGCCGATGCCCTACTCCAAGCCGCTCGAGCAGAGCGCGTTCCCGCACGAGCCGCAGATCGTGCGGGCCGCGCTCAGCGTGATGGGACGCGCGGGCATGAGCGCGACCAAGGCCACAGACACCCAGGACGCCCTGAACACGAACGGCCTGACTGCTCGCGATCAGGCAGAGACGCTGGAGACCAAGCGATGAGCGAGATCGTGATGCCGCGCCTGTCGGACACGATGGAGGAGGGGACGATCCTGCGCTGGCTCAAGCACAACGGCGAGCAAGTCAAGCGCGGCGAGGAGCTGGTGGAGATCGAGACCGACAAGGCCGCGATGACCTACGAGTCAGACAGCGAAGGGACGCTGCAAACCATCGCGCAGGAGGGCGACACCCTGGCCGTGGGAGCACCGATCGCGCGGATCGGCGAGGCGAGCGAAGAGGCAGGCGCGCCACACAATGGGTCGGCCGCGATGGAGAGCGCGTCCGCGGCTCAGGACACGCCCGCGGCGCAAGCCGTGTCGGCCGTGGAGGTCCGCCGGCCGCCTGCAGTGGCCGAGCCGTCCCCGCCTTCCCATAGCGAGGAGCGCGTCAAGGCATCTCCGCTTGCCAGGCGCATTGCGCGCGAGACGGGAGTGGATCTCGGCGGGCTCACCGGGAGCGGGCCAGGTGGGCGCATCGTCAAGGCGGACGTGGAGGTCGCGGGTTCGAATCCCGCCCCCGCTATCGCCGTAGCGGATACGCCGTCGGTGGAGCCGTCGGTGGAGGAGGTGTCGAGCGCCAAGGGCGAGACCACCGCCGTCGAGCTGTCGCGCACCCAGCGCACGATCGCGCGGCGCATGGCCGAGTCGAAGGCAACGATCCCCGACTTCACGCTTACCGCCGACATCGACATGGAGCGCTGCGTAGTGCTGCGCGCCGAGCTGAAGCGGCTCTCGCACGCCGACGCGCCCACCTACAACGACATGATCGTCAAGGCGTGCGCACTGGCCCTGCGCGACCACCCCCGCGCCAACGGCAGCTACCGCGACGGGCGCTTTGAGCTGCACGCGCGTGTCAATGTTGGTGTGGCGGTGGCAGCCGGCGCCGGGAACCCAACGGGCGGTGCGCTCGTTGTCCCCACCGTGTTCGACGCCGACACGAAGGCGCTCGGCGAGATCGCAAGGGAGACGCGCACGCTGGCCGAGCGGGTGCGCGACGGGTCGGTCACCCCGCCCGAGCTGAGCGGCGGCACGTTCACCGTGTCGAACCTGGGGATGTACGGCATCGCGAGCTTCACGGCAATCGTCAACCCGCCGCAGGCGGCGATCCTTGCAGTCGGCGCAGTGGCGCCGCGCCCGGTCGTGCGCAAGAAGAAGATCGTCGCGCGGCAGACGATGAGCGTCACGCTCGCGTGCGATCACCGCATCCTCTACGGGGCCGACGCCGCCCTGTTCCTGGCCCGTATCCGCGAGCTGCTGGAAGAGCCGGCGGCGCTGACGCTTTAGGCAGCTAGGCTGAAGAAGCACATGGCAGGCGTCCGCCCGACACACAGCGCATCTCCTTTGGACGAGTTGCTGGTGTCCAGGCTCGGAACGGTCGCCTACCGCGACGCGCTCGCGATCCAAGCCGAGGTCCAAGCCAAACGCCAGGCCGACGAGCAGCCCGACACGCTGCTCCTGCTGGAGCACCCGCCCGTCTACACGCGCGGTCGCCGCGCGAGCGATGGCGAGCTGTCTCTGGGAGAGGACTTCTACCGCGCCCACGGAATCGAGATCGTGCCAACCGACCGTGGCGGCAAGGTCACCTACCACGGCCCCGGCCAGCTCGTCGGCTATCCGATCATGCGCGTGGGCGACATCGGCGCGCACCTGCGCAAGATGGAGACGGCGATCCTGGCAGCCCTTGCCGAGTACGGCATCGAGGCACGCTCGCGTTGCGCGGAGGGCATCGACTACACGGGTGTGTGGGTGGCGGATCGCAAGATCGCCTCGATCGGCGTGCACGTCTCGCGTGGCGTGTCCACGCATGGGTTCGCCGTCAACGTCACCAATGACTTGAAGCCGTTCACCTGGATCGTGCCGTGCGGGCTCCCGGATGTGGCGATGACATCGGTTGCGCATGAGCTCGGCCACGAGCCGGTGGGCAGCATCGACGCCTTCGCCGAGCACATCGCGCACTGCTTCTGCGAGATTCACGGATGCGCGCCGCTATTCGTCTCACACGAGGGCATCGGCGCGGAGCGGCACGACCGGCGGTTGGCCGTCGCATGAGCGCCACCCGCTCCCGCGCCAACCCCGGCGGCATGGACGTCTTGAAGGTGCTCGGCACAGACGTGCGCCCGCTGCGCGAGCGCAAGCCGCCGTGGTTCAAAGTGCCGGCCGCGGGCGGAGCGCGCTATCGCGAGCTGTCGGCGCTGATCAAAGAGGAGAACCTGCACACCGTCTGCCAGGAGGCCGCGTGCCCGAACGTGGGCGAGTGCTGGGAGCGTGGCACCGCGACGTTCATGATCCTTGGCGACACGTGCACGCGGCGCTGCGGCTTTTGCAACGTGAGGACCGGCAAGCCCACGTGGAACGATCCGCTGGAGCCGGCCCGCGTGGCGCGCTCGATCGCGCGCATGGGCCTGCGCCACGCGGTGGTCACCTCGGTCGACCGCGACGACCTGCCCGACAAGGGCGCCTCCGCGTTCGTGGGCGTGATCCGCCAGGTGCGCGCACAGGCCCCGGACTGCCAGATCGAGGTGCTCACACCCGACTTCCAGGGCCAGGAGATGCCGCTGGCGAAGGTGATCGCCGAGCGCCCTGACGTGTTCAACCACAACGTCGAGGTGGTGCCGCGGCTGTATCCGATCGCGCGCCGCGGCTCCGAGTTCGAGCGCTCCTGCCGAGTGCTGCGCACCGCGGCGGAGATGGGCGAAGGCGAGGTCGTGACGAAGTCCGGCTTGATGGTGGGACTGGGCGAGACCCACGATGAGATGGTGGCCACGTTCGAGGTGTTGCGCGAACACGAAGTTCAGGTACTGACTGTTGGGCAGTACCTGCGCCCGTCCGAGCGCCATCTGCCGGTCGTGCGCTACTGGCACCCGGACGAGTTCACCGCGCTGGAGCAAGCGGCGTACGCGCTCGGCTTCGATCATGTCGCCGCCGGTCCACTCGTGCGCTCCTCCTATCACGCAGACCAGCACGTGCCACAATCGCGCCCTGGTGTCGGCCCGCTGGCGGCAAGCGCGTAGAGACTACGCAAGGCCGCGTCGGGACATGGCGCTTGGGGCGACGCAGGAGGGTGTGCCGGATTGCGCGGCGCAAGCGGATAGTCTCGCTCGATCTTCGCCTGCGAGATCCCACCCAGATGACCCGTGTCGCAGTGCTTGCCGTCGCGCTGGCGTTCATTCTCGGCTTCGGGTTTTTGACGATCGGCGGGATCGAGCAATACGGCTTCAGCGCCGAGGGAGTGATCTCGGTGTTCGTGCTGGTGCTGATGGCGGTTGGAATCATCGGGGCTTTGCGCAATCCTCCACGTTGATGAGAGCGCTCTCATGAGCACCGCTCAGCACCCACGCACGGCCGCCCAGCCAAGGATTGTCCGGTGAGCAGGTCGCCCTTCCTCGCCCAAGGCTCCAGCTCGCGGCGCGCTCGCGTGCTCGCGCGGCGCAGACGCAGACGCCACCGAATACTGGTCGGCGTCGCGCTGCTCGCGCTCGCGGCGGCGCTAGCGATCCTGCTCGGGTTCGTGCACCCGGATACGACACATAGTTCGGGCTCGGGTTCGACGGTGCGCGGCGCGAGTAGCCACCGCACCACGGTCGCGGTGGCTACTCGCTCGCCGGCCGGACTGCCGCTCGGCTCCCCACCGCTGCACCTCGACCTGAGCGGAGCCGACGATCCCGTGCAAGCCTCCTTCCAGCAGCAACCTGGCGCCGGGCTGCTGTTCGACCTCGACAACGGCCGTGTGCTGTGGCAGCTCAATCCGCTGCAGCGCCTGCACATGGCGAGCCTCACGAAGCTGATGACCGCGCTGCGGGTGGTGCGCACCGCTCCCGCCAACGCCCCCGTGCTGATCACCCACGAGGCGATCGACATGCCCGGCTCGAAAGTGGGGCTACTGCCACTCGGCAGGCACGTGCGCGCAGAGACGCTGTTGTATGGGCTGCTGCTGCCCTCCGGCAACGACGCCGCGGTGGCGCTCGCCCAGCACGTTTCCGGCAGCGTGAGCGCGTTCGTGGAAGGGATGAACTCCGAAGCGGCACGACTGGGGTTGGGCTGCACGCACTACAGCTCGCCTTCGGGCTACTACGACGCGCGCAACTACACCTGCGCGGCGGATCTCGCCGAGCTGGCGTACGTTGACATCCACCAGCCGCGCATCGCCCAGATCGTGGGAACGGCCGAAGCGGCGCTACCGTTTCCGATCAAGGGCGGCAAGCTGTATCTCTCCAACAACAATCCGTTGCTCGTGTACGGGTATCCGGGTACGACGGGGATGAAGACCGGCTACACCGAACTGGCGGGCGATTGTCTGGTTGCGAGCGCCGAGCGCGACGGGGTGAGCCTTGGCGTGGTGCTGTTGCGCTCCCCCGACATGGGCCAGCAGGCCGAGTACTTGCTCAACGCGGGCTTTGCCGACGTCTACCACCAGCGGCTGATCGCCTCGCCGATGGTGCCCCCCGGCCGCTGACGGAGTAGCCTTAGAGGCCAAATATTGACTGGCCAGTCAGCCAAGGGAGAGCAATGGATCTTGACGATACGCCCGAGCAGGCAGCACACCGCACGAAGGTGCGCGCTTGGCTCGAGCAGCACAAGGGAGAGGCACCGGTCCTGACCGGACCTGAGGCACTGACGGACGAGGCGGAGATCGTCTCCGCCAGACGCGCATGGCAGGGCAAGCTCGCCGAGGCGGGACTGGCCGGGGTGACGTGGCCGAAGGAGTACGGCGGCCAGGGCCTCGGCCCGATCGAGCAGGTCGTGTGCAACCAGGAGATCGCCAAGGCCGGTGTGCCCGGGATCCTGGACGCGATCGGCGTGGGAATGCTCGGCCCGACGATCATCGCGCACGGCTCCGAGGAGCAGAAGGGGCGCTATCTCCCCTCGTTGCTGCACGGCGACGAGGTGTGGTGTCAGCTGTTCTCAGAGCCCGCGGCGGGCTCTGACCTCGCGGCTGTGCAGACTCGCGCACGTCAGGACGAGGACGGGAGCTGGCGGTTGAGCGGCCAGAAGGTGTGGACGACCAACGCGCAGTTCGCCTCCTACGGCCTGCTGCTCGCGCGTACCGACCCCGAGCAGCACAAGCACAAGGGCCTGACGATGTTCGTCCTCCCGATGGACGCCCCCGGCGTGACCGTCAGGGGCCTGCGTCAGATCTCCGGCGAGGCCGAGTTCAACGAGGTGTTCCTCGACGACGTGAAGCTCGATGAGGACGCGGTCGTGGGTGGCGTGGGCAACGGTTGGGGCACGGCGCTGACGACGCTTATGTTCGAGCGTGTGACGATCGGGCTTGGCGGCGAGGGGCTCGGCTACAACTCGGTGCGCTTCGCGAAGGGCATCGCAGCCGACGAGCACGGCCGGCGCGACACGGAGGTGCGCAAGCAGCTCGGCGAGATCGCAAGCGAACTGCTGGCGGTGCGCTTCACCGGCTACCGCACGCTGACCGCCTTGCAGAAAGGCCAGATCCCAGGCCCGGAGGCGGGTCTTGCGAAGGTGACGATCGTCAACGGCGCGATCAAAGCCGGCGACCTGATCGCCGACGTGATCGGGCCCGACGCACTTGACGAGAGCAGCGACTGGGCGTACATGATCTCGTTCCTGCCCGGCCTGAAGTCGGCGGGCGGCACCGAAGAGATCCTGCGCAACACGATCGGCGAGCGCGTACTCGGGTTGCCGCCGGAGCCGCGTCTGGACAAGGGAATCCCGTTCTCAGAGCTGCGCTCCAAGGAAGGAGCGACGGCATGAATCTCGCACTCTCAGACGAGCAGGTATTCCTACGCGAGGCGGCCCGCGGGGCGCTGTCGCGCACGAAGACGCTGGAGGCCACACGCGAGGCGCTGGACGGCGACGCAAGCGCGTTGCCGGACCTGTGGCCGACCGCGTGCGAGGCGGGTTGGCCGGGGCTGTTGATCGATGAGGCTCACGGCGGCGCGGGACTGGACGCGTTTGACGCGATGCTGGTGCTCGGCGAGTGCGGGCGCGTGCTCGCGCCGGTGGCGCTGCTCGGGCACCTGCCGGCGACGGCGATCCTCAGCGACTCACCGGCGGCCTCGGCACTGCTGGAGGCGCTGGCAAGCGGCGAGCGCAGAGCGGCCTACCTACCGACGATGCCCCCGAACGACCTCGTCGACGGTTGGTGCGTGGACCCGGCGCATGGCAGCACGCGCCCGTCCGCTCCGCAGGCCAAGAGCGACGGCGACTCGAAGGCGCTCGTGAGCGGCACGTTCGCGTTCGTGCCGGACGCACCGGGCGCGGATCTGCTCGTAGGCGTGGCGTTGCTGGAGGGCAAGCCCGTTGGCATCGCCATCGAGGCGTCCGACGGAGGCGTGTCGGTGGAGGCCGTGCATCGCTATGACGCCACCCGTTCGCTCGGTCACGTGACACTCACAGACGCGCACGCAACCGTGCTCGACGCCTCCGAGGAGTCGCTTGCGGGCGCATGGCATCTGGCGCAGGCGTTGATCGCGGCCGAGTCGCTGGGCAGCGTGGAGACGGCGCTCGAGATGTCGGTGGCGTACGCCAAGGAGCGCCACACCTTCGGGCGAGCGATCGGCTCCTACCAGGCGGTCAAGCACGCGCTCACCGAGGTGCTGCGCCAACTGGAGAACGGCCGCTCGCTGCTGTATTACGCGGGGTGGTCGCGCAACGGCGCGCCCGCGGAGTTTCCGCTCGCGGCAAGCGCAGCGCGCTCGGTCGCGGGCCGGGCGCTGGACCACGGGGCACGCACGATGATCTCCGTGCACGGTGGCATCGGCGCGACCTGGGAGCACGATGCGCCGCTGTACTTCCGCCGCGCGCAGTTGTCGCGACGCCTGCTCGGTGGGACCGGCGCGGCCACCGATCGTGTGGCTGGAGAGCTGATCGCCCAAGCCGACGCTGCCTGAGTGACCGGATCAAGCGGCTCGGGGCTGGGTCAGCGCTTTCGGCGTTTGCCAGGTTTGTGCCGCTTGGCACGAGCGGCGATGGCGACTTCGGTTTCGTAGGTGGCTGCCACCGGAGCCCCGTAGGCGGCGTAGACCGCCTGCACCATCGCGGGTTCCAGGCCGCAGTTGATGCAGAAGCCGTGCTGGGACCAGACGATCGCGCGCGCCAGCACCTGGTCGGCGTAGGTCACGCCGGTGAGGTCGTGGCCGTAGTAGTCATAGGCAGCGTCCCACGCGGCGGCGCCAAGTTCGATTTCAGCGCCGTCGGCGGACAGCAGGTGGGCGGCGGCCATGATCGAGTCGAAGTCGTCGTAGATCGAGGGGTGGGTGGCGGTCATGTGGTCATACGCCCCGGGTCGTTTGCCGTAGACGTAGGAGTTGCTGACCAGCGACCAGGTGGACCC
Organism: uncultured Solirubrobacterales bacterium; assembly: GCA_963831725.1. Classification (GTDB taxonomy): domain Bacteria; phylum Actinomycetota; class Thermoleophilia; order Solirubrobacterales; family Solirubrobacteraceae; genus Palsa-744. Next base: position 80,604 of record CAWHRF010000003.1, on the reverse strand, counting down.
GGATCCCCGCTCACTCCCGTTGGTGACGTTGAACTGCATCGGCCCGCCGCAGCAGCCGGCGAAGTTGAGCCCTTGGTAGGTGCTGGATGCTGTCGAGAAGTCGGTCTCCTGCTTGTGGATCGAGGCGATCAGGAGCCAGTTGACGCCGAATGTCTTCTGGGCAACGGCGTAGATCGGATAGAAGCCTTCCATCCAGTGCTCGGAGATGTGGGTGCCGACGGGATCTTCATAGATCGCAAGGTCGCGACTGGCCTGTGTGGGCGTAGGATCGCCCACGATCGCGCGTGCACGTGCATGCGAGCGCGAGGCCGAGCCGCGCGAGCGCGTGCCGGCAAGCCCAGGCTTCGCTCCAGCGACACTGACATCGCTGGCGGGCAGCGTGGCGCCGGGCACGGGCGTGGGGGTGACCGCGATCACCGGCGGCGGGGCAGCGGAGCTCGACTCCGAGCCGCCGACGACGCCGCTCAGCACGAGTGCTAGCACGACGACGCCGAGTGCGCCGAGCGCAAGGGCGGTGACCCAGGCGGCACGTTCCGATGGGGGCGCGGGAAGCTGCGCCTGAGGCTCGTCCATGGGTTGATGTTAGGGCGAGCGGCTAGGCGCTTGCGCCTGTAAGCGAGCCCAGCTTGGCTGCGAGCGAGTCGAGTAGCTCGCTGAAGGAGGCTTCGAACTTTTCGACACCCTCGCGCTCGACCGTGTCGGTGAGCTCGTCGTAGGAGACGCCGGCGGCGGCGAGATCGTCGAGTAGCGCTTGCGCATCGGCGAGTCCTTCGTGCAGCGTAGGCCGCGGGCTGCCGTGGTCCTGGAAGGCTCGGACCGTCTCCTCAGGCATCGTGTTGACGGTGTCGGGCCCGATCAGCTCGTCCACGTAGAGCGTGTCGGGGTAGGCGGGATTCTTGGTGGAGGTGGAAGCCCACAGGACACGCTGCGGAGTGGCGCCCTTGCCGGCGAGATAGTCCCAGCGTGGGCCTTGGAAAGCGCGCTGGTAGTGGCGGTAGGCGAGCTTGGCGTTGGCGACCGCCAGGCGACCCTTCAGGTGGTCGTGGCCGCCGATCTCATCCAACAGGCGATCGCCCTCGGTGTCGATGCGCGAGACGAAGAAGCTTGCGACAGAAGCGACCTTGCTGGGATCGCCGCCCTCGGCGACAAGCCGCTCCAGCCCGCGAATGTAGGACTCGGCGACCTCGGCGTAGCGCTGCAGCGAGAAGATCAAGGTGATGTTGATCGACAGTCCCTTGGAGGTGGCGTCCTCGATCGCGGCGAGCCCGGGCTTGGTGGCGGGGATCTTGACGAGCAGGTTGGGACGGTCGACCGCCTTGTGCAGACGGATAGCCTCGTTGAACGTGCCCAGCGAGTCGTAGGCCAGTCGCGGGTCGACCTCCAGGGAGACGTAGCCGTCGCGAGCGAGCCCCTGCTCCCAGATCGGTCTGAACAGGTCGCAGGCCTCGCGGATGTCCTGCTCGGCAAGCGCCCAGAAGGCCAGCTCGACATCGTTCGCCTGTCCCCCGCCATGGGGGATGCCCAGCTCCCGCAGCTGCTCGTCGTACGCCTCGCCGTGGCTCATCGCCTTCTGGAAGATCGTCGGGTTGGAGGTGGCGCCGACGACCGCGTCCTGGTCGATCAGCTGCTGCATGTGCCCGCCTCGGATCGCCTCGCGCGAAAGAAAGTCGATCCACACGCTTTGGCCGAGGGCGGAGAGGCTGTGCAGTGGAGTGAGTGTGGGAGAGGACATCTTGGCTCCTTGAGAGCGAGTTGCGCTCAGTTTCTCAGCGAGTATTTTTTTGGATTGCTGTTCGTGCCGAGGTAAAGAAGAGGGCTTTGCACATCAGCCTCCCCGCCCGAGCAGTGCACGCGCCCGCGATGCGATCGACTCGGCGGTGAAGCCGAACTTCTCGAGCACGATGGCACCCGGCGCCGATGCGCCAAAGTGGTCGATCCCGAGCACATCGCCGGTGTCGCCAACCCACTTCCACCAGCTCATCGTGGCGCCGGCCTCGACGGCCAAGCGGGGCACGTTGCGCGGAATCACGCTGTCGCGGTAGTCGGGCGACTGGGCTTCGAACAGCTCCATGCAGGGCATCGAGACAACGCGCACGCGCGGGGGAGTGGGACCCAATCTCGCAAGATCGCGTGCCGCCTGAAGCGTCGGCGCGACCTCCGAGCCGGTTGCGATCAGGATGAGTTCCGGCTGCTTGCCACCGGATCCGCCCGCACCTCCAGCACCACTCGAACCTCCAGTGCCATCCGACTCCCACAGCACATACGCGCCTTGTTCCAAGCCCTCGACCGCGCCCACCTCCGAGCGATCGAGCACCAGCAGATTCTGGCGTGAGAGCAACAGTGCGACAGGGCCGTCCTCGCGCTCCAGCGCGACCTTCCAGGCTTGCGCGGTCTCGTTGGCATCGGCGGGGCGCATCACCCACAGGCGAGGGATCGCGCGCAGCGCCGCGTAGTGCTCGACCGGCTGGTGGGTGGGCCCGTCCTCGCCGAGCGCGACCGAGTCGTGCGTCCACGCCCACACGACGGGGAGCCCCATCAGCGCGGAGAGGCGCACGCTCGCGCGCATGTAGTCGGAGAAGATCAGAAACGTGGAGCCGTAGGGCTTGACCATCCCGCCGTGGGCGGAGAGCCCGTTGACGATCGCGCCCATCGCGTGCTCGCGGATGCCGAACGGGATGTTGCGGCCCACGTGCACGCGCGAGAACTCGCCGGCGCCGTCGAACACGGTCTTGGTGGACTCCACCAGGTCGGCCGCGCCGCCGGCCATCGTGGGGGCGTACGGGCCGAACGCCGCCATCGTCTTCTGCCCGGCCGAGCGGGTGGCGATCTGCTCGCCGGCGGCGAAGCTCGGCAGCGCTTCCTGCCAGCCCTCGCGCAGACGGCCCGACCAGGCTTGCTCCCACTCCTCGACGAGCTGCGGATAACGCTCGCGCCAGGCCTGCTCGCGCCGCTCGGACTGCCGCTGTGCGGCGGCGCCAGACTCGCGCAGGTTCATGTGCTCGTACACGCTCGCCTCGACGTGGAACTTCAGCTCGGGGTCGAAGCCCATCACCCGCTTGGTGGCGCGTACCTCCTCTTCACCCAAGGGGGCGCCGTGCGCTTTAGCGGTGTCCGTCGCGTTGGGTGCGGGGTAGGCGATGTGCGAGCGCACCTGGATGAACGAGGGCCGCTCTGTTTCCGCGCGCGCGATCTGCAGCGCCCGGTACAGAGCATCGACGTCCTCGGAGTCCTCGACGCGCTGCACGTGCCAGCCATCGGCGTGCATACGTGCAACGTGGTTCTCGGTGTCGAAGGAGATCGAGGTGGTGCCGTCGATCGTGATGCGGTTGTCGTCGTAGCAGACGATCAGCTTGCCGAGGCCGAAGTGGCCGGCGATCGAGGCCGCTTCCTGGGAAACGCCCTCCATCATGTCGCCGTCGGAGCAGATCGCGTAGGTGTGGTGGTTTACCGGCTCGTAGGCGGGACGATTGAAGCTCTCGGCGAGGAAGCGCTCGGCCATCGCCATGCCGACGGCGTTGGCGATGCCCTGACCGAGCGGGCCGGTGGTGATCTCGACGCCGGGCACATGGCCGCGCTCGGGGTGTCCGGGCGTGCGCGAGCCCCACTGACGGAAGCTCTGCAGGTCCTCGATCGACAGGTCGAAGCCGCACAGATGCAAGAGCGAGTACTGAAGCACGCAGGCGTGGCCGGCGGAGAGCACGAAACGGTCGCGGTCGCGCCAGGCGGTATCGGCGGGGTTGAGCCGCAGCACGTGCCGGTAGAGCGTGTAGCCGAGCGGCGCGAGCGCCATCGCGGTGCCGGGGTGACCCGCGTTCGCCTTCTGGACGGCGTCCATCGCCAAGGCGCGGATCGTGTCGATCGAGAGCTTGCGAACCTCGCGCTCGCCGTCCGGGAGCGTCAGGGCGTGGGTGCTGCTGTGCGACTCCGGGGCTACCGCCATTGCTTGCGATCCTAGCGATGCGAGTCCTACGGTGGCTTCGCCCAAGCGTATCCGACCCGCGGACTGACTTTTCCAGCCCACGGGCCGGAGCGATCGCGGCATCCGTGCCGGGGCACTGGCTTGGCTTTTAGCGAATGGACGGACGCCGCTGTCGTGGCGGAAAGCCCGCCATCGAGTGGCGGCGCCCGTGCGAGCACCAACGCCGGCGGGCGCGAATGCGCACCAGCCAGTGCAGGTCGTGACGGCAGTGGCAACGGCGATATGGCCACCGTGGGTGCAGCGCGCGAACCATCAGCGTCCGCTCGCAGGCTAGTCCTCTCATGTCAATCCAACCTCCGTGTCGGCCTGGCGCTGCGACAAGTCGTCCAACTCAGTTGCCCGGCATTTGCCAAAATGCATAACTAATAGTACACTGCTTACAGAAGCCAGTCCATTCAGGAGCCAGTGATGACGTTCTTTGTCGACATCCCACCCGTGGCAGCGCCGGACTTGACGGCATGCTGGAACTGCGGCTTGCAATGGATCCAAGACCATGATGTAGCCCACGTCAGTGACCTCCCAGTGACTTGTGGACATTCTTATGCCGCAAACAAATAAATCATTCTTTACGCAGATTGTCAAGAGCGGCGGCAACAAATAAATCCTTCTTTACGCAGCTTGCCCAAGAGCTAAGGTATAGGTATGGCTGAGAGCACCCGAGGACGCAAACCGCATGAGCGGGGTCTGCCACGCGGACCGCAGGCGCTTCCGCGCGAGCAGGTGGCCGCAGATCAGCGCGAGCGCCTGTACGAGGCGACGATCAAGTCCGTCGACGAGCGAGGGTTCGTGGCGACCACGATCTCCGACCTGGTGGCAAACGCGGGCGTCTCGCGGCGCAGCTTCTACGAGCACTTCGCCAACAAGGAGGAGTGCCTGATCGCCACCTACGATGCGCTGGTCCAGCGGCTCACGGCCCGGATCGTCGAGGCGTTCGACCCAAAGGAGGAGTGGACCGAGCAGATCGAGTCGATCGTGCGAGCGCTGTTTGAGGCCTCCAGCGACCGCCCCGACGCGGCGCGACTGGTGTCTGTCGAGATGGGCGCCGCGGGGCCGGTGGGAATCGAGCGCTGGGCGCACAACGCCGAGCAGCTCGCGCGCTTCTTCACATACGTGTTCGAGCAGGCGCCCGGACCGGGGAGCGTGCCTGAGCCGGTCGCCAGGGCGATCGTGGGCGGTCTGCGCACGATCCTCTACTCGCGCTTGCGCCGCGAACGCTCGAGCAGGTCGCTGAAAACAGAACTGCAGAAGCTGACCCCCGACGTGGTGACGTGGATCCTGGGGTTCTACCCGACGCCCGAGGGCATCCCTGAGAAGCCGCGAGCGAAGCGCCACGGACACCTGCAAGGAGGCAGGGCTCCGGGCACGCTCTCGCCTTCGCCGCGCTGGGCGCCGCGAGGATTGCCGCGCGGCGAGCACAGCCTGCCGAGAGGCTTCGTGGCTCACAACCAACGCGAACGGATCTTCGACGCCGTCGCCAACCTGACAGCCGCGAAGGGCTATCCGGCGCTCAGCCTCGAGGAGATCGTGGCCGAGGCGGCGATCTCGCTGCAGACCTTCTACGAGCACTTCGACAACAAGGAGGAAGCGTTCCTCGCCACGTTCGAGATGGGCCACGCGAAGGCGACCTCGGCGATCAACCGCTCGCTGGACCTGCGCCTCAGCTGGGCTGTGAACGTGCGTCGCGGCCTGACCGCGCTGCTGGAGTTCCTGGCCTCAGAGCCCTCGATCGCAAGGCTCGCGTGCGTGGACATCCTGATCGCCTACCCGCACATGACGGGGCGCGTGAACGAGGCCAACTTCTCCTACATAGAGCTGCTCGACATCGGCCCCGACAACAGCTACCCCAACATGCCCGCTCCGGTGATGCGCGAAGCGTCGGTTGGCGGCATATTCGAGCTGCTGCACGACTACATCCTGCACGGACGCACACAGCGCCTGACAGAGCTGATCGACTACGTGATGTACGTAGCGATCACCCCGTTCGCGGGAGCGGAGATCGCCGGGCAGGCGGTGGCCGAAACGCGGGGGTAGGGGCCCGCGCGACCGTCCGAGCGGACTGGTCTATTTCTTTTTGTGATGAGGATTGGCGTGTTGGCTGCCCGTGGCTTTTCTCGCCTTCTTCGCGCTTGCGCAGCCTGTGACGCCGATCGGTGTGTCTTGTTTGATCGTGGTGCCGTTCTGAGCGATGAAGCTGGTTGGCATGAGCAGCTTGGCGGGGAGCGTCCTGCGGGTCTTGCGGACGATTGTCTTGCGGTGAGCGTTGACCTCGACCGTGATGCGCTTCTTGGTCATGACGACGTGTGTGATTTTGCAGAGGTTCGCGGTGGCGGCCAGTGCTGAGTATTTGCCTTGTGGAAGGCTGAGCTGGAAGTCCCCGACGGGCTCATCGGGGATCGCCTTGAATGTGCTGCTGGTGATCCCCTGCTTGTTGATGTAGGTGGAGCCGACGATGTCGATCGTGAAACCGTAGCCCTGTAGTACGAGGATCAGGCTCGGGAACGCTTCGCCACCATGACTGACGAAGATCATGGGACCCGTCAACGGTTCGGGGAGGATCGGCGTGGTCACTGTGGCGTGCCCGATGAACGACGCTTTCGGACAGGCTGCAGGGTTCGCGTCGAACTGTTTTTCGGTGCATGCCTGCTGCAGTGTTTCCAGGCGGGAGGGCAATTGCTTTGGCAGTTCGACCTTCACGGTCTTTATGTTCGACTGCGTGCCGAGCTTGATCGGCATCGTGAGCTTCACGCTCAGGCTCGCACCGTCCGCGCGACTGGTCTTGCCGTTGGTGGAGGTCTTGAACGTGGGTTTGAACGCGAGTTCGTTGCACGCTTCGGCCTTCAACGGCGCCGAAGTGCTCGCGACCTGTCCGAGACTACTCGTCAACGTGCTGGATATTGGACGCGCATCGCAACTGGTGGGGTTGATCGTGAAGTCCGGCCGATCGACGCTGACCTTGATATCGCGAACATGCGTGACGATCCCGTCGATGATCGTCGGTATCGGTTCACTGCCCGACGGGTCGATCGACACCTGCGCGGTGTAGGGATCGATGTGCAGACCGAAGCGGACGACGACGGTACCGAGATCGAACGGGCCTACCACAGCGCTCGTGATACTCACGACCGATAGCGGATCACCACGAAACGGACCCGACAAATACAGCTTCCCGGGCACATAGTCAAGGATCGCACCGACACCCGTCCCAACCAGACTATGTCCGATCAGGCTAGTTTCAGGACACGACGGGTCCTGCTCCTCCTCGGTCCCAGTCTTGGCTCGTGCTGCTTCGATGTCTGCTTGGGGGCATTGCGGCACACCCGTCAAATCCGCGGTCAAACCGAGCGGCAGAACAGTGGAGTAGGAGGAGATGTACTGCATCGCATCCGTCCTAGACAAGTCCACATACAACGGACTGAACGTTCCCGCATGATTGGTCAACGTACCCACGCTGATCGTCGGAGCGAACGGCGGAACACTCCCGGGGCACGGGGTTCCTTCTGAGCCGGATGTGACCTGGAAGGACGCTGTGTCTGTGAGGGGGTCTTCTGGTGCGGAGTAAGGGAACAGGTTGGCGCTCGTCGTGTATGTTCCGCATGTTGAGGGGCTGATCAGTGGTGCTTGTGCTCCTTCGCGGAAATGAAAATTGAACCGGTCGAACTGTAGTGGCGGATCGTTTTCGAACGCGACGGTCAACCGGCCCGTACTCGGATCCGCCGTGACCTTCCCCGCGAGCTTTACGAGCACTCCCCGTTCTGCTCTGCTCTTCGCGACCACATACAACGCGATCAACGATTTGAACGGGTTGTCATACGGTTGCGCAACATAGAGAGAGCCGTACACGGTCGTGAACAACAACGGTGTTTCCACTTCAACCGTCCCCAGCTTGGAGTCTTCAGGACAACCCGCGGCCCCAGGAGAGTTGAGCGTCACTTCCGCGTACTGCCCTTCGCTACAAGCACCCAACCCCACACCCGCGGACGGATCGATCGTCAAACCTTCGGGCAAACTCACGACCGTGTCCTTCAGGTTCGATTGAGCGATCGCCGTACCACTCGTCAAACCCTGCACGTCATAGCTCAAATCGAAAGAGAACCCCGACGGTGAAGACGCAGAAGCGGTCGTTGTCGTAGTCGAGATCGCCGGGGAAAACGGCACGTTCGCACAACCCGTCAACGGCGCCAACGGTTCGCTCGCCGAAAAGCCCTGGAACGCGCCGGGGGCACCCCACGAGTCCGCTTCCACGCTGGAGGCGAGCGAGCTCGTGCACGACGTCGGCAACGTCACGAACGCGGGCGGTTCGTCCTCTTCGAAATGATCGCATCCCGTTTCTTCATAAACATCGTTGCGTTCACGCGTTTCGGCAAGACAACCCCACCCGCGCGCATCGTCGTGCAGAGCGCTGCCCGCGACACCCCAGAACGTGACACGCACACCGGAGATCCCACTGTTCTGCGGGATCTCACTCGAGGACAGGTTCACACCCCAATCTTCTTCGCTGCGCACACTCGTACTCAAGAACACCGGGACGCCGTCCAGGGGGACGTAGAACCCGAATCTTGCGGGTTCCCCCGCTTCGGGTTCGATATTGAACACGGGTGTCGCGAGCGTACGCGTCGCGCCACCCCGATCGAACGTGACCGACGCAACCCCGACCGCGGACTGGTAGGGACACCTGTCCTGTTCGCCACCACCGACGCTTTCGGTGAACTGGTAAGCCAAACACCGCGGCACAGCGCTCGGGTTCGCGATCAACCCCGGCGGCAAACGAGCCACCACTTCCCGCGCAGGAACAGCAGGACCCGCATCCGGCGTGCCAGTCAACGACGCGCCATCCGCTTCCTGGTCGAGCAGGATCGAGCCGGTCACCTGGAACGGATGCCCACCAGCCTGCGTGACAGGCCCGCCGCCTTCGGATTCGGCCGCAAGCTCATAGCCTTCCACACCAAACCCACCGCCGCTCGGACCGATCGCGACCGGCCGCGTGACCCGAACAGAATGCGCGCCTGCGCCCGACACCATAACCGTGCTCGCTTCACCACTCGTGGCGCCCGGCAATGCTTCCACGCCGATCCGTATTTCGATCGCGTCGAACGGGGCGAGCGGGCCCGGTGCTTCGCAACTCACCTGTTCAAGCGAACACGACAGCGCCACGACTTCCCCGAGACTCCCGCCACGCTTGGGCTCGCTACCCGCGATCCCCGTCGCCCGCAACCCGCCCGGCAATACGTCCGCGACCGTGACCGGGCCGAGCGCCTGCGCGTCACCCACGTTCTCGACCGTCACGACAAGCTCCCCACTGCCACCCACAGGGATGCTCGCCGGACGCGAACCGGAATCCACATGCCACCACGGTGCGGCGGCCTGCGCCGGCGGTGAGGCGAAACCGACCGTCGCGGCCACAGATATGACCGCGACAACCAGCCGCTGCCTCATTTCCTCTTCTTCGCTTTCCCTTTGCTTTTCTTCTTGTGCTTCTTGCTCTTCTTGGCCTTCTTGGACTTCACGACCTTCGTGCATCCCGTGACCGTGATCGGCGTCTTCTGTGTGATCTGAGCCCCGTTCTGGCCCGTGAACGTCGTCGGCATCTTCAAAGCCAACGGGCTCGCGACACTCTCCTTGACCTTGCGCGTAACGGTCTTCTTATGCCCCTTGCTCTTGACGGTCACTCTCCGCTTGACCGTGACAGTCCTGCTGGTCGCACAGAGGTTCGCGTTTGCCGTGAACTCCGAATACGGGCCCGCTGGCAGCGTAACCGACGCTTCTTCAAACGGGACACCAGGGACCGACGGCAACGTCGCGCTCGTCACCCCCGTCTTTTCATTGATGAACGTTTCGCTGTGCAAATCAACAGTGACGCCATCGCCTTGCAATACGATCACCGCTTCAGGGAACTTCGCGTTGCCATTCGATACGAAATACACCGGGCCTTCGAGCGCTACGGGCAACAACTGGGTGTGCACGACCGAGGTGCCGATCCTCGAGGGGCCCGGACACGCCGCGGGGTTCGCGTAAAACGTTGCGGCTGGACAGGACTTCTGGATCGTCGAGAGTCGTGCCGGCAGTTGCTTGGGGAATTCGAACTTTGCGGCGCTCAACCACGCTTCTTTACCCAGAGCACTAGCCGGATAGCTGATTTTGAACGTGACGCTTGTGCCATCCGCACGCGTCGCTTTCGCCGAGGTAGAGACCGTGAAACCCGGTTTGAACGGCAGTGTCGCGCAACCGCCGGCCTGAAAACCATCGGAGAGGACCGCAGTGCTCCCGGCCGTGCTCGACTCTTCCCCGGTCACGGCCATCGCCGCGCAACTCGTCGGGTTCAACGTGAACTGACTGCGATTCATATCCACGTCGACTTCGCGAATATCGAGCGGAACACCATCCAGGATCTTCGGGAACGGATCGCTCTTGACGCTCACCTGCGCCGTGGTCGGATTGATAAACAACGCCGCCCGCACCACCACGCTCCCGAAATCAAACGGGCCCGCCAGCGCCGGCGTCACGATCGCCAAACTAAACGGCGCACCCTCATACGAACCGGCGAAATACGCATGACCAGCCACGTAAAGCGGAGCACCCGAACCAGTACCAACGTGCACCACCCCGACTTCAGAGCCGGCCGGACACGACGGGTGAGCGAGCTCCAACGCGCCTTCGCCTTCACGACTGCGCCCCTGAGCCGCTTCAATATCCCCTTGCGGGCACTGTTCGATCCCCGCGATCTTCCCGATCAACCCCGGCGGCAACGTCACATTCAACCCACTGAAACGCTGCGAAGCATCTTCACGCTTCAATTTCAACACAAACGGCGAATAGCTGCCCGCGACAGGGCTCGCCGTGCCCGCTTCAAACCCCGGAGCGTTCGGCGCCTGCGCTTCACTATCCACACACGCCCCACCACCCGGCCCAGTCACACCGAACGGCAAGCTCGACGGTTCAGCGTCCTTGCCTTCCGGTGCGCTCCACGGCGTCAAAACGCTACTGGCCGCATACGACCCGCACGTAAACGGTGTCGTCAACGCCGCACGCGACCCGCCGAAGAAATCAAGCTTGAAATCATTGAACGGCAATTGCGGGTTTTCATCGAACGTCGTCGTGAGCCGGCCCGTCACCGGGTCCAGACCGATCTTCCCCGCCAGCTTGATAACCACGCCCGTAGCCGGATCGTACACCGCTACATACAACGCCAACAACGATTTGAACGGGTTATCATCCTGCGCCGCTACAAACACGCCACCAAGCAACGGATGATTCACCAGTGGTGTGAACACTTCGACAGTACCGACCTTCGCCCCGTTCGGGCATTCCGCCGGTCCAGGCGTGAACTGCTGATAGCCCACTTCCATACTCTTCTGCGCCAGATAACCAACCTGCGCCTCTGAGCACGCTTCCAACCCATCGGCCGAAGACGGATCGACGACCATCCCCGTCGGCAACGTCACCGTCGCATCCCTCAACTCAGACTCGGCGACTTCACATTCCACTCCCCCGCCTTCTTCCTTACAACCTTCCGGATCCGGCAGGTGCAGATCGACGTTCAGGCCACTCGGCGAATCGGCGAGCGTGCTCGTCGGCCGCGCTTCCAAACCCGGTTCGAATGGAAGCTTGCCACAACCTTCCACAGCAGCCTGCGCCGCTTCCCCCCCGGGAACGAAACTGCCCGGTTCCTGCCAGGAGTCCGCTTCCACCGACGCCCGCAGCGGCGTGCCCGGACAAGCCGTCGGCATCGTGAGAAACGCCTTCAAGGGAGCGGTCGAAGGGTTCGGGCCTTCATCGGTCCCAGGTTCGCCGGTGCATAGCACCTCCCCTTCGGCTGTTCCGCTCCCCTCCCTGCAACGTTGATCGTTGTGGCTCGGGTCCGCCGGCACCCCCCAGATGGTGACCGGGGTCGCCAACAGCGGAAACAACTGCGAGATGCCGCTGGCCACGACGGTCACGCCGTAGTCACCGCCGCTGTGAACCCGAGCGTCAAAGCGCGTTCGCACGTGAAAATTACCGACGTCGTAGGAGAAGGCGAACTGGGCCGGGACCCCGGGCGGCGGGACCATGTTGTAGACCGCCGTCGACAGCGCCGATATGGGTTTGCATGCAGAACATAGTTTTGAGGCAGAGAAGTCGGTGTGGGTCACCCCGACCTGGGAGCTCGGCGGGCAGATCAGTTCGCGGAACTGATCCTGGGTGCACTCTGGGAGCGCCTGGGGATTGCCGATCAGCCCGAGCGGCAGTGTGACATGGAGGTCCTTGACTTCGCCGCTGATCGCGCTGTGGTCAGCGAACGAGTCGGTGTATTCGTTTTCGGTGGTGTTGTAGAAGATGTTCGTCGTGAACGAATACGGGTGTCCGCCGGCCTGAGTGTCCGGCGTGCCGTCCGGGAAGATCGCCGGAGCGCTGAAGCTCGCAACCCCGAACGGCAGCGCCGAGCCGATCGTGGTCGGTTCGCTCATCGTCACGGTTGACGCGCCGCCGCCGCTGACCGACACCTTGTTGAAGACGGTTTCTCCCGCGGGCAGCGTCACTTCCACCCTGATGCCGACGCGTTCGAGCTGGCCGGGCTCGACCACGTACGTACCGGTACTGGTGACCGTCTGGCCCGAGATCGCGCAGGGGTTATAACCAGAACCTTCAGCACATCCCGTCGGCGTCAGCCCGTTGGGGAGCGTGTCGGTGACCGTCACGGCACTACCATCGGTCGGTCCGCTGCCGACGTTCGTGACCTCGATCAGGTACTGCGCCTTGCCGCCCGTCACGAAGTTGGTGGGCTGCGAGCTGGCGACGATGCCCCAGGCCGGCGTCGGCGCGGACGCAACCGCGGGGCCGGCCGTGAGCAGGCACACGCCCGCCACCACACAGCTCAGCGCCGGCACAAAGCTGGAAAGATTTCCCAGGGCCCTCAGAGACTTATCGGTGAGAAACATAATCACTTGGCCTTTCCAAAGCTCTTGTTCGCTTGCTTCTGGCACTTAGCTCGCTTCTTCTTCGGCTCCTTCTTACAGGCTTTGAGTGCCTTGGTGAGCTTTTCGGCTCGGATCTGGGCGGCTGTCTTTTTGACCGCTGTCGTGGGCGCTTCAGGCGGCGTGACGAGGTTCCCGGAGCCGTGAAGTTCCGCCGAGGCCACGCTCAATTGCGCGGGCGGTTCGCTCAGCGGCGAGTGGCACCCTTCCAGCGACGTACACGCTGGCGCCACGACCGGCTTATCCTGCGAGGCGAAGCCACCGCCGACACGCGCGTCATAGAGATCTTCGTAGCTGTCTTCGTCCTGTCCCACGAGCGAAGTGGCGGTCTCGAAGAAGACATCGTTGCCGCTCGCGCTGGCGTCGGCGAAGAAGGAATTCGAGGCGCCGCTGCCGTCCGAGATCAAATATAGGCAGCCGCCGTTATCAGCGGAGCTCTGACAGCTGCCGGACCCCTCGGCCTCCCACTCATACACGCTCCAGAGGCCGTTCGTGGCGCCCGGGAGCAGAGCGTCGCGCGAGCTGAAGAACAGGCGGCTGCCGTCCGCGGTGAGGTTGCGCGGCCGGTACGGGAAGAATGACCCCGCAATCCCCGTGCCTTCGCCGAGGTCCGAGGGCCCGATCGGCCTTGCCCCGCTCGGGTTGCACGACGCGCAGACCAGCCGGTTCGCGACGGCGTCGTAGAGAAAGACCTCGATGCACTGCGTGCCCAGCTGGAGGCTGGTTTCGATGGGGCCCGCGCGCCCGCAGCTGCCGCCGCCGCTGAACGTGTTGTCGTAGCCGGTCGGGCTCGCCACCGAGTCGAAGGCGAGGTCGGCGCCATCGGAGGTCACCCGGGCGGGGCTTGCGTAGGGGTATTCGCCACCGTGGAAAATGAAGGTCGTCTGACCACCGTTCCAGAGGTAGAGGTTGTGCTTGCCGGCTTCGGCGTGTTCGCCGTTTTCGTTGCGCTGGGAGGAGGGGGTGAGGACGCCTTCGGCGACGAAGTAGACGTGGGAGGCGTCTTCGCTGACCCCGACGATTTCGTGGAATTCGACGTCGTTGGCCGCGGTGAGGTCGGCCAGCTGGCCGGTTTCGACGTCGTAGTCGTAGAGGTTATTCCCGCTGCCGGGGACGGCGTCGTTGGTCAGCGCCCCTCCGCTGGTGAAGAGGACGTGGGAGCCGTCGACGCTCGCATCCTGGTATTCCGCGTAGGTGGTACCGGGTTCGACAGGGGTGCGCTGGGAGGCGGAGACTTCGACCGTCGTGGTGCCGTTCAAGCGGTCGTAGATTTGCCTTTCCTGTTCTGACTGACCGGTCGAGAAGACGATCCGCGAGCCGTCGGCGGAGATCGCGTGGAGGTTCCACGACCGTATCCCTCCGCCGGCTTCCGCGGCCGCGGGGGTGCATTCCGCCCCGGTGCAGCTCGTGCCCGAGGTCGGGATCAGGCCGACGAGCTGCAGCTCGCCTTCCACCCACTCATACAGGTTATTGGACTGGAAGAGGACATGGCTGAAGTCGGTCGAGGCCCCTGCGGGGTAGGCGCCGGCGGCAGTAGTCACCAGTTGGTAGGAGCCGGTGAGGAGATTGCCCACGTAGAGGCTCCACATTTCGGCGCCGGCGACAAGCGGCTGTTCGGCCTTGATGACACCAGTGGACAGTTCGGGCGAGAGCGGTAGGTAGCCATATTCATCGAGGTCCAACCCTGAAGGCTCGTTGGTCGTCGTTAGCGGGAGATCGACCGCCCGCGTCGACCACCCGCTCGCGCCCCGCGAGGCGAGGTACTGGACATTCAGGTTTCCCTTCGGCGACCCGGAGAAGGCACCATATGATTCGTAGAAGAACCGTTCCCCGTCCACCGAGGCCTGCTGATTCATCTCCCCCTCGAAGTCGTTCTTGACGTCGCTTTCGTTCTTCTCGACGGGCGAGACCTGCTCGTAGGCGCGGCAGTCGGGCAACAAGAGCGACAAGGCATTCTCCACCCGCAGCTGTTCGTTTGCGCAGCCCACTCCGGAGGACATGGGCGGCTGGTAGACGAACGTGTGATCCTGGCCTTCGATGGTGCCAACCGAGTTGTGAGCCACCACCCTCCAGTGATAGGTCGTGTTCGCGCTCAGGCCTTCCAGGTGCTGGGTGGCGAGCACATCGCTCGACCCCGAGCCGATGTCCGCGTCCGGCACGGGCACACTGTTGCCGTAGCTCGTGCTGGTGCCCCACTCGAACCGGTAGGTCGTATCGAGGCCCATCGGGTCGATCTCCGCGTTCAGATCGACCGAGCTTTCGCTCAGACTGGTGGTGTAGGCCGTGTCGATCAGCGGGCGGCTCAACGTCGTGAACGTTTCATCCAAGCCGGCGTCGGAGCCGGAGTTTGAGCCGTCCGTGAAGGCCGCCACCAGCCGGAAATGGTAGGTCGTGTTTTCCACAAGGCCGGCGATGTCGGCGCTTACCGCAACGGGGCTCGAGCCCGATGGCGTGCTCGCGCAGGGCTGGCTTTCACCGTAGCCGGCCGTCGTACCGTATTCGAAGTGGCATTCGGTGATCGTCGCGCCATCCGGGTCGACCGTCCCATTGAGCGTCGCGCTGTTCGCCGTCACTTTGGTGGCCTGGCCGCTCACCGCCAGGACAGGCGTGGTGAGCGTCTGATCGGGGCTGTAGCTGAGAACCCCGTTGGAGTTGCTTGCCGCAACCCGGAAGTGGTAGGTGGTTTCCGGCGAAAGAGCAGATACGCTCGCGCTGACATTCGTCGCGCCGGCGTACGGAGTGGCCGGCGAGCATGGGACTTCTGCTGCCGCTTCGAACCCTTCGGCTTCGAAGTGGGCCTGGGTCACGTATTCGAACTGGCAGCTTTCCACATTCCCACCGCCGGCCGGTTCGACGGTGCCGTTCAGCTTTGCGGTGAACTGTGCGACTCCAGTGGCCGCAATGGCGGCGACATCTGGGACCACGACGGCCGGGCCATACATGGACACACTCCCCGAGTTGATCGGACCGAGGTAGATCCTTCCGCTCGAAGCGCTGACGCCGATCGCACCCGATTCCCTTTTACCGAACGTGGAATTAATGTTTCCGGACGGGTCGTATTCGGCGGTTTCGTTTTCACCACCGAAGAGGTCGCCGTCGGCGACGAAGACGGAGTCATTCGACGTGTTCACCGCCACGTAGCCCGCCGGGCCGCTGTCAAGCACCCCGGCGAAGGAGCCGCCGGCGTCGAACTTGACAACGCTTCCTCCGCCTTCGGCGAGAGCACCGTTGTCGGCGTAGAGCTCACCGCTTGAGTCAAAGGCCAGGGCCGCGGGAGAGGTGAGGTGCGAGTCGGAGATCTGGCCAATGTATTTGCCGGCTTCGTTGAACTCGTCGATCGCGTCATGACCGGGGTCGGAGGCGTAGACGTCGCCGTTGAGCGGGTTGACCGCCACGCCGAGGGCGGCTTCGCCGTTGGAACCCTCCGTGAAGCCATCCTGGGGAGTCTTGCTGCCCGCGGAGCCCGCGCACTCGGCCGCCTGTTCGGCGCTTGACAGAGCGGCGTATTCCTTGCCGGTGATCTGACAGAGGAACTTGCCCGATTCGGAGAAGCGGTCGATCACAAGGTGTTCGGCGTCGGCGACGTAGACGTCGCCCTTGTTTGCGCCGCTCGAGCTGTCGACGGCGAGGCCGCGACTGCCCCTGCTGGTGCTAAGACTGAGGAAGGCGAATGACCCACCCGGGGTTTCCGACCCGTTCAGTTCGACCCCGGAGTACTTGCCGTTCGCGTCGAACTTGTAGACATAGCCGCTGAAGGTGCTGAAGCTCAAGCCGCCGACGTACACGTCGCCGGCGCTCGGACCGGTCGAATTATCGACAGAGAGCGCGAACAGGTACCCGAAGGAGCCGCCGAGAGTTTCGCCGGCGTTGAAGCTGCCTTCGGACTTGTGGGCGATCTCGGCAGCCGCCGGCACAGCGCCAACCCCCAGCAGCGCGCCGCACGAGAGAACCACCAACAGCAGCGCGCGAACACCACGAAGGTGATGAAGGGCACGGGACAAGCCAAGCGCGCGGGATAGGCGGGAGTGCGTGGACATGACTGGATGGGCTCCTTGCTCTGAGATGTGATTCGGTGAAATCGGAGAATTCATCGTGTTTCACCGGCGGTCCGGGGAAGGATGCGTGCGTGGCGGCTCATCGCTCGCTGCCTCCTGAGTGAGGGCTCTCGGTATGTGCTCTGATCGTCGAGACGACGCGTTGCCCGCTCGGGGTGAGCCCCCAACTGTTCGGTGCGCCCTGTCCCGGTCCAAGACCGGTATTGGAGATCAGTCCGATCCGCTCCAGGCGACCGAGCAGCTTCGAGATCTGACCCTGGTCTGCGATCCCGGCCGTCTCACCGACCAGTCGGTTGGAGGCGTTGGGGTGCGCGTCGATGGCGCTCAGCACACGCACCGTCCTGTAGGTGATGCGCATGCCCGCCTCTTTGAACGGGTCGGCCAACACGCTCGACGACCGCTCCCCTCTCGCCACGGGCACCACCACACGGTCGAGCTCGCGCCTGGCCACCGGTGCTCCCAGGTAGGGCAGGACGATCATGCTCATCAGCGCTCCGATCAGCTCTGCGAGCGGTGCGCGCTCGGTTTCTCCCGTGCCGGGAGAGGCGATCAGTCGCGAATGGATCACCGTCAGGACACCGCCAACGATGCCCTCGGCGCTCAACGGAGACGCGTCGGCCGCCTTCGGCTCGCCACGACCCTCATCAATCGCCCTCGTGACCGCTGCGAGCATCTCGCCACGACGTTGCAACACGCGCGGACCGCCCGACAGCGACTCGACGATCAGTATGCGCCCGATCACTGGCTCCTCGTCTACGAACACGAGCAACGCCGTCAGTCCCGCCCTGATCTTCTCGCGCCACGACCCCTGCGACTCATACGCGGGCAGCACACGCTCGCCCGCGAACATGAGCGCGTCCTGGAACGCCGCGAGAAAACAATCCTCGCGATCGCTGAAAGACTCATAGAACGTGCGCCGCGACACGCCGCTGCGCTCGACCACGTCCGCGACGCTCACGCTCGCCGCGCCCCGCTCGCAAGCGACGTCGAACATCGCACCGAGAATCCGCGCACGCTGAATCTGCGCCACCTGCACGTGAGCCAACCCGTTGCCATCGCGCCGCGTCCGCACGCTCCCAGAACGCAACGACTGCGAAGACTGCCCGGACCGCGAAGACTGCACGGGTCGCTGGGATTGCGGAGAGCGCCTGGCGCGACTGGCCACCTCAACACACCCCCCTCAAAGCACGGGCGGGCCCCTGAGCGCCGAGAGAGAAGGCCCCCAGGAGCGTGCCCGCATAAGCCGGGACGCCAGCCTCTAGGAGACCAAACGTCCCGCGTGTGGGAGAACACGACAAGTCACTGAACACGCGCGCGACACGCGCGTGAGAAGACGACCGTCCTGCACGGTGAAGGACAGATGCGCACCCCTCGGAGTGCGACGAGCCAAGCCGGGCCCAGTGCCCGGCGAGCCGCGGAGCTATGCCACGGCGAAGGGAGCTATGCCCTAGAAGGCAACTGTCCCAGAGAGAGAGAGAGAGAGAGAGAGAGACGCGTCAGCGACGCTGACGCGTCCTATAACGGACCCGCCAGTGGCACAACGACCCTCAACTGCGCTATTCCCCAAAGCAAACACGCGAAATACAACTCTTTCCCTGTTGCGACCCGGTCCCTCTCCCAAGGTCCCCGTCAAAAACCGGTTGGTGTCGACCACGAGGACCGACCCCTACCCGACCTTATGTACACGGAAGCCATTCGACTACCGATAGACCCATCTTATACACAAGGCAACCCTGCTGTCAAGAGGTCTTCTGCACCCCCATGTTTGCTGAGAACAATAGGCCGCTCGCCGCCCGCATGTCCACGGTCTCCGAAAGTGCGCCCGGCGGGAATCGAACCCGCGGCCTGCGGTTTGAAAGACCGCTGCTCTTTGGCTCCCCGAAGAGAACCGTTGACCACTGAGCTACGGGCGCGCGCGGCCCACGATGGTACTACGGGGCCGCGTGCGGCGACTACGAGACGGTCTGCACGCCCTCAACCTCGCGCAACTCACCGTTCTCAGGGTTGAACACGAACCCACGGATGTGATCGCGGGCCGGCAGCTCGGGGCTCGAGAGCAGCCGCGTGAGGCTTGCGCGGAGGGTCGCCTCCACGTCGTCGAACGCGCCGAGCCGCCAGGTGGGCAGCACTCCGTCGTCGGCGAGCGCTTGGGCGAACTCGTCCTCGGAGGCGCCGTGCAGGCCGCAACCGTCGTGCATCACCACCACGATCTCCCGCGTGCCGAGCTTGCGCTGGGAGACGCTGAGCGAGCGGATCGCGTCGTCGGTGACCAGGCCGCCGGCGTTGCGAATGATGTGCGCGTCGCCGCGCTGCAGGCCGAGCATCGGGAACAGGTCGATGCGCGTGTCCATGCACGCCAGCACCGCCACCTTGCGACGTGGCATGGGGCTGAGCCCGGGCGCGGCGAGCAGCTCGGCGCGCGAGCCGGCCAGCTCCAGCATTTCGTCGGCGCTGGTCATGTGCCGGGGATCCTAGCCGGGCGTGCATGACCGGACGTGCATGACCGGGCCTACACTGGGCAAGGTGACCACCGGCCAACCCGCGCCGCATGCACCGCACCGCACGCTCGAGGAGCGCGCAGCGCTGGGCAAGCGGGCGCGCGGCGAGACACCCCGCTCCAGCCACGGCGCGTGGGCGTCGGCGAGCGACCGGCGGGACCCGGTTGAGCTGCTGAGCGAACAGGCGCGCACACGCGTGGCGGAGCTCGTGCCGATTCGCCACGGGCGGATGCTGGTGTCGCCGTTCAGCTATTTCCGCGGCGCCGCGCTGCCGATGGCGTGCGATCTCGCCGGCACGTCAACATCCGGCTTGGAGGTGCAGCTGTGCGGGGATGCGCACCTGTCGAACTTCGGCATCTTCGGATCCCCGGAGCGTCATCTCGTGTTCGACGTCAACGATTTCGACGAGACCGCGCCGGGACCGTGGGAGTGGGACGTGAAGCGCCTCGCCACAAGCCTGGAGGTGGCCGGGCGCGAGCACGAGTTCAGCGACAAGCAGCGCCAGAGGATCGTCCGTCAGGCGGTGGGCTCCTACCGCGAGAGCATGCGCGAGTTCGCGGGCATGGCGATGCTGGAGGTTTGGTACGCGCACCTCGACATGGACGATCTGCTGCCGCGCTTTCGCTCGCTGCTCGACCCCAAGCGAACCCCGAGCGTGTGGCGGGCGATTGCGAAGGCGCGCGCCCACGACAGCCACCAGGCGTTTGAGAAGCTGTGCGAGATCCTCGACGGCGAGCCGCGGATCGTGGACGACCCGCCCCTGATCGTGGCGGTCGAGGCGTTCGCGCGCAATACGGACGCCGGCGAGAACGGCGGGACGGTCGACAGCCAAGCAATCGCCGGCAAGGCGATCGACGGCGCGGCAATCGACGGCGCGGACACTCCCAACGCTGTCGCGGAGGCAATCGAGGAGATCGTGCACGGGTACACGCGCACGCTCGAACCCGACCGGCGGCGGTTGCTGGAGCAATATCGCTTCGTGCACCTCGCGCGCAAGGTGGTGGGCGTTGGCAGCGTGGGCACCGAGGCGTGGATCCTGTTGCTGCTCGACGGCCGCGGCACCCCGCTGCTGTTGCAGATCAAGCAGGCGGAGGCGTCGGTGCTTGAGCCCTTCACCGCCAGGAGCCAGTTCGCCAACCACGGCGAGCGTGTGGTGGCGGGCCAGCGCCTCGTGCAGGCGGTGAGCGACATCTTCCTCGGTTGGGAGCGCTCGGCTTGGAACGGCGCCGAGCGCGACTATTACATCCGCCAGCTGCGCGACTGGAAGGGCTCTGCCGACGTCGAGGGGATGACCGCCGCGGGAATGGAGCTGTGGGGGCGGATGTGCGGGTGGACCCTTGCACGCGGGCACGCGCGCTCGGGAGACCGCATCGCGATCGCCTCCTATCTGGGCAAATCGGACGTGTTCGACCGGGCGATTGCCGAGTTCGCGGTGGTGTACGCCGACCAGAACGAACGCGACTACCGCACCCTGCAGGAGGCGGTTGACAGCGGTAGATTGGCGGCCGAGCTCGGCCTCTGAGATCCTCGCGGGCGATCCGGACGGGCGATCCCCAGCGACCGGCGGGGGTCGGGACGGCCGGCGGAGGTTGCGACGGTCGGTGGAGGTCGCGACGGCCGGACATGCGATTCAGGGGCCGCCACCCTCGACGGGCTCGAGCGACTCGGCGGACGTGAGCTGTGCTTTGTGGGACGGGTCGACGGTGAGCCTGGCGCTCATCTTGACCGCGCGCACCGCGCCCGTGGCGCCCGCTTGCAAGGTGACACCAACGGTGAGCACGACGATCCCCGGCAGGAACAGGATCTTCGATCCGAGCATCAGGATCCCGATGCGCCCGAGGATGTAGGGCGGGGTGCACACGGTCGTGCCCAACGCCGCACCGAGTGCGCTGGCGGTGAGCTTGTCGCGGCGCGAGTAGTTGGTCTTCACGCCGATCAAGCGCGAGGGGACGGCGATGTAGGAGACCATCATCGCGCCGGTCACCGCTCCGAGCGACAGCGCGAACCACGGTTTGCCCCAGCGCGGAGCGACGATCACCGCCAGCGCGAGCGGCGCGCCGACCGCGGCGCCCCACGCGAGGATCGGCACGATCCGCGATCGTGCCTGGGCGAAGGCGGGACGGATCTTGGGGGGACGCCACCCCGCGACCGAGAACGCGAACACGGCGTTGAGGAAGAAGCACGCCATCGTGATCGCGACGATCGCAAGCGCGATCGGGATCAGCACCGGGCCGCGCAGCGAGGGAAAGGACTTGCCGTGGAGCACGCGCGCGCGCAGGTCGAACATCGCCAGCCAGATCCACATCGCGGGGAGGATCTGGATCAGCGTGAGCCGCCAGTTTGAGAGCAGCAGCCGCAGCCCGTCGATCAGCATCGCGAACGCGCCAACGGTGAACGCCAGCGGAGCGAACGCGCGCCGGGAGCGGCTTAGGCGCACGATCTGCTCGACCATCGCCTCGTCGTCGTCCTGGATCGCGCGCGCGAGGCGCGCGATGCGCGCGGGCAGATCGAGGCGGCTGGGTCGCAGGCTCACCATCCTCTCCGAGGATCCCACAGCGACGGCACGCATGGCGATTGACACGCGCATTTGCGGGTATGGACACACGACGCCAACCCGGCGCAGATGGCATTAGGAGGTCGAGGGTGAGAATTGGCTACTTCCTGTCCAGCGAGGAGTTCGGTCCGCGCGAGCTCACGCGACAGGCGCGGATGGCCGAGGAAGCGGGCTTCGAGGGACTGTGGATCTCCGATCACTTCCATCCGTGGAACGACCGGCAGGGGCACAGCGGGTTCGTGTGGGCGACGATCGGCGCGCTCTCTCAGGCGACCTCGCGGATGAAGGTCACGACCGCCGTGACGTGCCCGACGATGCGGATGCATCCGGCGATCGTCGCGCAGGCAGCGGCTACCGCCGCGGTGCTGCTGGAGGGCCGTTTCGCGCTCGGCGTGGGCAGCGGCGAGGCGCTCAACGAGCACATCCTCGGCGACCGCTGGCCACGAGCCGAGGAGCGCCTGGAGATGCTCGAGGAGGCGGTGCAGGTGATCCGCACGCTGTGGGAGGGCGGGATGCAGAGCCATCGCGGCCGCCACTACAGGGTGGAGAACGCGCGCATCTACGATCTCCCCGAGCAGGCTCCGCCGATCCTGATCTCCGGGTTCGGCGCCAAGGCGACGCGCCTGGCGGGGCGCATCGGCGACGGTTTCTGCACGGTCCAGCCCGACCGGGAGGCCGTCGAGCAGTTTCGCCACGAGGCCAACGCACACAAGCTCGTGGCCGGCGGCATGAAGGTGTGCTGGGCAGAGCAGCAGAGCACCGCGCGCGCGAGGGTGCACCGTCTCTGGCCCAACGACCGGCTTCCGGGCGAGCTCGCACAGATCCTCCCGACTCCCGCCCACTTCGAACAGGCATGCGAGCTGATCGGCGAGCAGATGGCCGCCGCCGCGGTCCCGTGCGGCCCGGACCTCGAGCCTCACCTCGAGGCGATCAAACGCTATGCGAACGCCGGTTTCGACGAGCTCTACATCCAGCAGGTCGGCGGCGACCACGAGCGCTTCTTCGAGATCTACGCGGATGAGATCCTGCCGCTGTTTCGCTCACACCGGCATTCGCGCAGCGGCGTGCAACCACGAGGGCCGCGTCCGCTGCTCGCAAGCAGGTAAGTCCCGATCTCTCATACACAGGAAGACCGCGCCACATGTGGCGCGGTCCCGGGCCGCACATGTGCGGCCCGGCCGGCCGGTACATGTACCGGCCGGAACAGCACATAAGACACACGTCGATCGGCAGGCCCCACATGTGCCGGCCGGAACAGCACATAGGACATACGTCGACCGGCGGGCCCCACATGTACCGACCGGAACGCACATGTAGAGACAGTCGCCACAGCACACACCGTCGGCGCGCTCAAGCCAGGCCGCTCATCCAGTCGGAACCGCTCGATCTCCGGCCAGCTCGCGGGGACGCCCGAAGAACATGTGCAGGATCCCGTTGACGGAGCTGACGATGATCGACGCGAGCACCGCCCACCAGAAAGTCGCGATCGTGAACTGCGAGACGATCCAGTGCGTGAGGTACAGCATGAGCACGTTGATCAGCAGATAGAAGATCCCGAAGGTGACGATGATGAACGGGATCGAGAGGATCGCGAGGACGGGCTTCAGGAAGAAGTTCGCGAGCGTGAACACGAGCCCCGCGATCAGCAGCGCCCACCAGTCGCTGCCGTAGCTCAACCCGGACAGCAGCCAGGTCGCGACGAACAGCGCAACGGTGTTGAACACCCAGGTGATCGCAAGTCGGTTCAGGAGCATCTCGCAAAGCCTACCCGGGCTTGCCCCGTCGCCTCTCGACATGGGCGCAAAGATCGAATGTCGAGTTCGGCTGAGAGCTCGCGCACACCGACCGGGCGACCGCCGGGAGCCCCGGCACAACTTGCTAGCGTGCCCCCACATGCGGGCGCTCAACGGCAACCTGGCTGAGAACAGGCGCCCCTAATGTCAAAGGCGTCCTATACAGACCGTGGCGTGTCGCCCACCAAGGAGGATGTCCATTCCGCCATCGCGGGCCTCGACGCCGGCCTGTATCCCGGAGCGTTCTGCAAGATCGTGGAGGACCTCCAGCGCGAGGATGGCTACTGCAGTGTGATGCACGCCGACGGGGCCGGCACGAAGTCGACCATCGCCTACATCCACTACCGCGAGACCGGCGACGCGAGCGTATTTCGCGGGATCGCGCAGGACTCGATCGTGATGAACCTCGACGACATGCTGTGTGTGGGGGCCACAACCGATTTCGTGGTGTCCAACACGATCGGGCGCAACGCTCACCGGGTGGACGGCGAGGTGGTGCGAGAAACGATCGCCGGCTACGAGCAGTTCGCCTCGCTGATGGAGAGCCACGGCATCCGGTTGCTGATGGCCGGAGGCGAGACGGCGGACGTGGGGGATCTCGTCGCGACGGTGATCGCCGATTCGACCGTGTTCGCGCGCATGCGCAGAGATGATGTGATCGACTGCAAAAACATCAGCCCGGGCGATGCGATCGTGGGACTCGCCTCGTTCGGGCGCTCCTCGTATGAGTCGCACGAGAACTCGGGGATCGCGTCCAACGGACTCACCGCCGCACGCCACATGCTGCTGGCATCGACCTACGGCGAGCGCTATCCCGAGACTTTCTCCTCGACCCTCGCGAGGGAGAACGTGTATTCCGGCGCCTATCGGCTCACCGACGCTCTCCCCGGCAGCAGCCAGCCGGTGGGGGAGGCCCTGCTCTCACCCACCCGCACGTATCTCCCCGTGATGCAAGAGGTGTATCGCGAGCACCGCCGGTCGATTCACGGCGTGATCCAAGCGTCCGGTGGCGGCCAGGTGAAGTGCAGGACTTTCGGGGAGCGTCTTCACTATGTGAAGGACTCGCTGTTCGCGCCGCCGGCGATCTTCGCCACGCTACGCGCGGCGGGCACGCTCAAGCCACGGGACATGTATGAAGTGTTCAACATGGGACATCGACTCAAGGTCTACTGCGCCGAGGATGTCGCACGCGAGGTGATCGCCATCGCGGATTCGTTTGGCGTCGGCGCGAAGATCGTGGGGCACGTCGAGCGCAGTGACAGCGCATCGAACAAGGTCACGATCGTGGATGGGGCCGAGACGTACGTATACGGGTAGCCGCCGCGCCGCCGACGGCAGCGCGGCACAGAGAACGGCGACGCGCACCACCGATATCGCGTGAGCGCACGGGCCCGCTGCACGGTGGGTGGGACTCGCTTATCTTCTCTGGCCATGGATCAAGATCTCTGGAGCGCCATTGACGGCTATATCGTCGAGCACCTGCTCCCGCCGGACCCGGCGCTCGACTCCGCCGTCGCCGCCGGCGAAGCCGCGAACCTGCCTCCGATTGCGATCACGCCCAATCAGGGCAAGCTGCTGGAAATGCTCGCGCGCATGCACGGTGCGCGGAGCATCCTCGAGCTGGGGACCCTCGGCGGCTACAGCACGATCTGGCTTGCCCGCGCACTGCCGCAGGACGGACGCCTCATCACGCTCGAGCGCGAGCCTCGCTACGCCGAGGTTGCCCGGCGAAACATCGCAAACGCAGGCTTTGCCGAGACGGTGCAAATTCGTGTGGGTCCGGCACTGCAGACCCTGCCCGAACTGCGCGACGAAGGCGCCGGCCCGTTCGACCTGATCTTCATCGACGCCGACAAGCAGAACTACCCGGGCTATTTGGAGTGGTCGCTCAAGCTCTCGCGGGTCGGCACGCTGATAATCGGCGACAACGTGGTGCGCGCCGGCAAGATCCTCGACCCCGGGGCGGACGACCCCGGCGCTGAGGACGGGGGCGTGGCAGCCGGCGTGCGGCGCTTCTATGAGATGCTCGCCGCCGAGTCGCGGGTCAGCGCGACCGCGATCCAAACGGTCGGCGCCAAGGGCCATGACGGCTTCGCGCTCGCGCTCGTGACCGCACTGTGAGCGTCCGTCAATCCCTGCAGACGCCGGCTTGCTCCACCGTCTCGGCCATGCCGCGGCTCCGACTCTGGCGGTCGGGGACTGTGGCACCATTTGTTGGGTGACACGAAACGCAAGCACCGACAGTCACGCTGCGATTTTGCGCCGGGTGCAAGCGATCCCTCCAGGCTTTGTCCGTACCTACGGCGATGTCTCACCGGGCGCGCCGCGCCTGGCGGGCTATGTTCTGAGCCTTACCGATGCTTGCGAGCTGCCATGGCACCGGGTCGTTCGCGCCGATGGCTCGCTCGCAAAGGGAGCCCGCCAACGGCGCCTGCTTGAAGCCGAGGCGGTCCCGTTTAGCGGTGAGCGGGTAGTGCTGTCCAGTGCGCGGCTTGACGATCTCGATGTGACTTGACGGACGCCGCGTCGCGCGGATTGCGAGCGCCGCCAAGGACGTGCCGCCAAAGACGTGTGCACACGCAATGAGAGGAACCGTTCGGTCAGGATGTTTGCTCGTGCTCTACCGTTCCGCGCATGGCGGAGCAGGTCCCGGCCGTATGCGATGTGCTCGATGCGATCGAGCGTCGCGACTGGACGCGCCTACGGCGACTGCTCCATCCCGACATTCACTGGACCACCGCGGTCGAGGAGCATCTGCATGGTGCCGACGAGGTGGTCGCGCGGCTCTCCAACGATCCGCCGCCGGCCCCTCCGTCATACCACGAGCTTCGCGACGGGCTCGTGTATCGCTGGATCGACTGTCCCGGCTGACTGCACCTGGCTGGGAGCGCTGGGACGGGTCAGCTAAGACGGGTCCGCTAAACGACGTTCGCGGCGGCGTAGGCGCTCGCCATCATCGCCGCCGAGCGGCTCGATCTGATCGCTGGCGATGCCGGCCACTAGCATTGCGTCACAATTTGTCAGCGACGCAGAAGGGGCTTCGATGGACGATGAGCTGATCGCTCTGCTCGACGAGTTGCACCACCACGGCGTCGAGCATGACGCGGGCAAGGCGGACCGTTTGGAGCGGTTGCGCAACGTCGAGCCGGACACGGCGCGACTACTGGCCGTGCTCATACGCGCCATCCGGCCGCGCGCGGTGCTGGAGCTCGGTACCTCCAATGGCTACTCGACGCTGTGGCTGGCCGACGCCGTGCGTGCCACCGGCGGGCACCTCGTGAGCACAGACGTCGATCCGGATCGAAGCGCCCAGGCAGCGAGGAACCTCGATCGTGGCGAGTTGCGCGATCTGGTCGAGCTGCGCGTTCAGGATGCCGCGGTGACGCTGCGTGAGTCCTCTAATGCGACATGGGACATGATCTTCCTGGACGCCGAACGTCCGGCTTACACCAGCTATTGGCCCGACCTGGTGCGCGTGCTCAAGCCGGGCGGTCTGCTGGTCGTCGACAACGTGATCTCACACGCGGAGGAGGTTCGCGAATTCCGCGAACTCCTCCGGGCCGAGGAGCTCGTCAGCGAGGCACTGGCGCCAACAGGCGCCGGAGCGCTGCTGGTCGTCCGCGAACCCGACCGCTAAGGGCTACCAAGGCCGCCGAGCTACCGTGTCATCCCGAGGAGGATCAGCCAACGTCGTGTTGACTCCCGCTCGCCATATCTGGTGAGCCACTCCAGGGCGAGCTCCAGCACCTCCGCCCGGCTGCGCCCGCCGTGATCGACACTGATGAAGTGGCTGCCGATGAACAGCGAGAAGGTCAGCGGGCAGCGAGCCTCGACGTCGTCCTCGTCCTCGCAGATCGCTCTGAACAGAGAGCGCATGTAGTTCATTCGCCTGTTGTCGACCTCTTGCAATCGTTTGGCGACCGATTTGTCGCGCCGGGCCCAGTCGCGGATCGCTAGCTCGATTCGGACGGCCTCCGGGCCGCCCGCGGCGGTGGAGCAGGTCGACGTGGTGGTCGTGGGAGCGCGTTTGGCAGGCTGCGCGGCGGCGGCTACGCTGGCGCGGGCAGGGCGCCGAGTGGTGGTGCTCGACAGGATGCGAGACAGCCACCGATGCCGATCGCATTTGGGTCGTGGTGTTTCTCATTTCGCCGCCATCTTCAGGCGACTTCCGGTAAGGTTCCGACTCTCAGGATTCTCCCGGTAAGACTATGGCTGATCGAAGGACAAGCAAGGAGGCCACGCTCGACGGCAAGTCGCCGATTCGGGCTGCCGTGCTGGCGACTCTGATCGAGCAGCCGAGTCACGGGTGGGACGTGGCGCGGCGTGCCAGTCGCCGAATGGGATCCTCGTGGCGCGTGGATCCCAAACATGTCTATTCCTACCTTGAGCGGCTTGAGCGCGAGGGTTTGGTGCGCTCCGAGAAGGAGCGGTTCGAGCGCCCGCCATACGTCCGCGTCGTGTATTACCCGACGGCGAGGGGCGAAGACGCTCGGCAGGAGTGGTTTGCAGCTCCGCCCAGGACCGGGGTAATGCGGACCGATCTGGAAGTGCGGTTGGGGTTCTCGACTGAGCGGGACGTTCCCGACCTGCTGCGCGCGCTTGCTGAACGTCGGGAGGAGATTCTTGAGGAAATCGAGGAGAACGCGGCCAGCGATACCGTTCGTGTTTCCTACTTGGCGACGATCATCAATTTGCAGCGCTCCTCGGTAGACAAGCGTCTGAAGGCCGAGATGGAGTGGATCGAGGAAGCAAGGAAAGAACTTGAAGCGCTGTGTGAGACGCGGTCGCGATGAGCTTGCTGGCGTTCCGGCAGGTGAGCAAGCGCTTCCCTGACGGCGGACGCGAGATCGCCGTCTTGGATCGCGTCTCCTTCGAGGTGGAGATCGGTGAGACGGTCGGCCTGCTCGCCTCGCGACGGGGCGGAAAGACCACGCTGCTGAAGATCGCCGCCGGCCTGACGGCTCCCGATGAGGGCAGTGTCTTATGGGACGATCTCGAGCTGGTCGAGATGGGCCACGACGAGACTGCACACGCGCGTCGCCACGGCGGAATCGCTTATGCGCGTGGCGAGTGGCAGACCAACCGATCGGCCTCTGTTCTCGAGTACGTCTCGCTTCCGCTCTACAGCGGCAATTTGAAGATGATCGGAGCTGAGGATCGTGCGTTGCGAGCACTTGAGGTTGTCGGGGCGTCGCATCTTGGGCACCACGACGCCTCAGGGCTTGGGTTGGACGAACGCCTCCTGGTCGAGCTTGCTCGCGCGATCATTCGCGAGCCGCGTCTACTGCTGGTCGACGAGCCTGCCGTGTTCCGCAACCCCGAAGACGCACGAGCGTTCTATGAGCTGTTGCGCTCGCTGCCAGAGAAGGTCGGATGCGCCATGCTGATCGCCTCCGAAGAGGTCTCGGCGCTACGGGGTTGCAAGCCGATGATGAGCTTGTCCGACGGACGCTTGACCTCGACTGCCTCACGGCGGAAGGTGATCGACTTCCCGACCTCACTCTCCGGTGGTGGTCAGGATGCGTCGTGAGCACCCTTGAGCTGCGCGAGGTCGTCAAGCGCTACAGCGGCGGTGAGGAGACAGTCAACGCGGTCGATGGCGTCTCGTTGAGCGTCGCACCCGGCGAGTTCGTTGCTTTGTACGGGCCGAGTGGTTCCGGCAAGACCACGCTGTTGATGATGGCAGCGACAATCAAGCAACCAGATTCCGGGTCGATCGTCTTCGATGGCCGCGAGTTGGCCGGTCTCACTGAGCGCGAGAGCGCGCGCTTTCGCCGCGAGACGGTTGGGATCGTCTTTCAGTCCTTTCACCTCATGCAGGGCGCCAGTGCGCTCGACAACGCGGCATTGAAGCTGCTCGCGCTCGATATGAGGTTGGGCGACGCGCACGATCTGGCTCGTCCGTGGTTGGAGCGTCTTGGGCTCGGCCACCGCCTGGAGAGTAAGCCCAGCGAAATGTCGATGGGCGAGCGTCAACGGGTCGCTATCGCTCGCGCGCTCGCCAATAAACCCCGCATGCTGCTCGCCGACGAGCCGACAGGCAATCTTGACTCAAAGCGCAGCCGCGAAGTGCTGGGGTTGCTCAGCGAGATCTGCGCCGAACAGGACATTCCGGCAATCCTTGTCACACACGATCCACAGGCAACAGGCTTCGTCACCCGCGTTCATACCCTACGAGACGGCACCCTCAGCGACGGGTTGGACCTCGACCTCCACGCCACGTTTGCGGAATGAAACGCGCACGGAACTTCTGGATCGACCCTTCTTTCTACGGGGTGCGCCTTTCAGGGCTCTACGCGATCTACCGAGAGCACTGGCGACACTATCGAGGCCCCGAGCTTATGGCGGGCCTCGGAATCGCGATCGGCATATCGCTGGTCTTCGGCGTGCTGGTCGCCAACAGCAGCATCCTAAGCTCGACACGCGAAGCGATCGACGCGGTCAACGGCTCAGCAACGCTACAGCTCGCCGCCCGCTCCCCCCGCGGCTTCAGCCAAGAACTCGCCCAACGAGTATCCGATATCCCCGGCGTTCAGACGGCCGTGCCCATCTTGAGAGAGAGCGCCGTCATCGAAGGGTCGAAGGGACGGGTACTCGGACAGCTGGTCGGCGTCAGTCCGCGCATCGTTGGCTTGCAGAGTTCGGCAACGAAAGATCTTGGTGCCGGCGCTCAACTTCTACAAGGCGGCGTCGGTCTACCCTCCAGTGTCGCGAGCACCATCGGCGCGCAGACCGAAGGTCAAACTCGCCTACTCGTGAACGGTGTCCCCCATGAGGTGCAGGTGAGGGCGGTACTCAACGCCGGGGCCATCGGCACACTGGCCTCCAGCCGAATCGCAGTCGCACTCCTGAGAACTGCACAGAACCTCGCCGGCGCGCAAGGTCGCGTTACCGAGGTGCTGGTAAAAACCGATCCCGGCAAGGACAAGCAGGTGGAAGCCGGACTGCGGCGTCTGGCCGCCGGGCGTCTCAACGTGGAGCCCGCAGACCACGAACTAGAGCTGGCGCAGACCGCCTTGAAGCCCACGAACCAGTCCATCGGTCTCTTTGCGGCGATATCTCTGATGGTCGGATTCCTACTGGCGCTCAATGCAATGATGCTGACCGTTCCCGAGCGTCGCCGCCAGATAGCCGACATGCGCGAACAGGGCTATGACTCTCGCCAGGCGGTCGTCGTGCTCGCCTCCCAGGCGCTGGTATTGGGCGTGAGCGCATCGATCGTCGGGGTACTCCTTGGTGAGATATTGGCTCGCACCATCTTTGACGAAGTGCCGAGCTACCTGGCAACTACCTTCCCGATCACGGGCCACCAGCAAATCCACCTCACTGCCATCTTGATCGCCTTTGGGTGTGGAGTGCTCGCCACCCTGGCTGCCTCGACGTTTCCAATCCTAGACCTTCGCGAGAGCAGGTCAATTGACGCAGTGCTACACGAACCCGGAGAGCCGGGGCAAAGCATTGGCAATGACATCGTGCGCAAGGCGGCTCTGTTCGGCTTGCTGATCGTGGTCCTTGCCACGCTCATGGCGCTATTGACGCCGGGCTTGACGCTTCTCAGCGGAGTGGCGCTCGCTTTTGCTGCACCCTGCTTCATGCCGATCCTTTTCCGCGCGGCCACTCGCGTGCTCAGGCACATAGCCCGCCACTACCACGGGAAAATGGTGGCGATAGCCACGATTGAACTGAAAGCGACCGTCACTCGGTCGGTTGCACTGGCCTGTATCACATCCCTTGCGGTCTACGGGTCGATAGCTGTCGGGGGTGCACGAAGCGATCTCATTGGAGGTATCGACAAGGGCATATCGCAGGAGTGGAGTACTGCCGCCATTTGGGTGACTCCCGACCAAAACATTTTTGACACAGACAGCTTCCACCTACCGGGCGTCGTCACGACCATTGGACACGTGAAGGGTGTGGCGTCCGTAAGTCCGCACCAAGGCGCTTTTCTCGATGTCGGCACTCAACGTCTCTGGATACGCGCCGCGCCACCAGGCAGCGCATCGATGATCCTCTCAAGCGAGTTGCGCCAGGGCAACCTTGCGCACGCACGAGCACTCATGCATCAGAAAGGCTGGGCGACCGTATCCAGCGGATTCGCATTGGAATACAAACTGCATATTGGCGATTCGTTTACCCTCCCCACACCGTCAGGCCCAGCCCGCTTCAACATCGCCGCGATCACGACGAACATCGGATGGCCACCGGGGACGATCACGCTCAATACCAACGACTACGGCCACTATTGGCAGACGACTGATCCAACCACACTCGCAGTCGACCTGGAGCCCGGGACCAGGCCAAGCGCTGCAATTCGGGCCATCCGCCAAGCACTCGGTAGCACGAGCGCCTTGCGAGTTCAGACCTCGGGCGAACGTATCGCCGAGGTCAAAAAGATTGGACGCCAAGGTCTGAGTGTTCTTGGCGATATATCCAGCCTACTTCTGCTCATCTCGGCGCTCGCGTTGGCGACCGCTCTTTCAACAACGATCTATCAGCGGCGCATGAGACTCGCGTCATTGAAGGCTCAAGGGTTCGATCGTCTTCAACTATGGCGGGGAGTTTTGATGGAGAGCGCAGTCGTGCTTGGTATTGGCTGTCTCGATGGCGCAATCCTCGGTCTATACGGACATGCCCTTGCCGACCGTTACCTGCGTGTGAGTACGAGCTTTCCGGCCCCGTTTAGCGTTGGTGCCGAGCAAGTCATCCTGACTTTGGCGATCATAGTCGGGGTCTCGCTGGCCGTGGTTGCCATCCCAGGCTATTCGGCCGCCGGAGTGGCCCCAGAATTGAGCTTTCAGGAATGAGCACAGGCGTCGTTTACTTGTCGCGCCACACGCGCAAGGCTGTCTGCTATGAGTCAACCACCCGGGCACACCATGATCGCCTTTGCCTTGGCAGCCCGTCGCTACTGGCTCGGAGTGTTCGTCGTAGCCCGAACCGAGATCCGCCGGTTGCGTTGCCGTGCCAGAGAGATTCCAGACCCCGTGCTGCGCAGCCTGGCACTCGATGCCCAACGACGTAAGTGGGCTTGCCTTGAGGGTGCGGCAGCTTTCGCAACGTTTGTAGCTCGTAAGCAACGCTCTGCGTTCGCGCGCCTGCTTATAGACCTTCAGACGCTATTGGACTATGCAGACACGCTGATGGAGCAGCCGAGTGATAACCCAGCCGCAAATGCCCGCCAGTTGCATCAAGCCTTCCTGGCGGCCCTGCAACCAGATTTGCTCCACGACGACTATTACAAGTATCACGCTCGCCGTGACGACGGTGGCTACCTCCTTCACCTCGCCGATGCGTGTCGTGTCTCGATCCGAGAGCTACCCTCCTACCCTGTCGTCGCCGATGTGGTGATGCGACACGCCAGACGAATGGTCCTCTACCAAAGCGGCATCAACCTATCGAGCGTGACCGATTATCCACAACTTGCGCGGTGGGGCAGAACACAGGTAGCAGGCAACGAACTGAACTGGTGGGAGGTTGGAGCTGCGTGCGGTTCATCGCTCGCTATCTTTGTGCACCTCGCGGCAGCTACCGATCCGGCACTTACGGCCCACGAGGTCGAGGCCGTTGACTCCCTCTATTGGCCGTGGGCGGAGGCGCTACACATCTCCCTGGACAGCCTGATTGATCGTGCCGAAGACTGCGCAACCAACCAACCCAACCTGCTCGACCATTACGCATCCCAGGAAGAAATGACCGAACGCCTCGGACTGCTTGCGAGAGAGACCGCTGCGCGTGCTGAGGGCGTGGCCCTCCACCACCGTCTGATTCTCGCGGGCATGGTCGCTCTCTATCTCTCCGACGAGCAGGCATGGACCGCGTTTGCCCGCCCGGCCACGGAGCGCATCTTGGAGGCCACTGGAACCCTCGCCAAGCCCGCCATGCTCTTGCTGCGCGCTCGCCGGCTTGCGCTGCGCGTCTGACCAACGTTGCCATGCCGTTGAGCGGATAGCCGTGTGTGGACTAGTCGCGGTGGGACTAGTCCGGTCGCGGTCTTTCCAAAGATCCATATACACGACACGATTGGTCGATGATCGAAAGCAGCGAACGCACGAGGCCGAGCAACAAGCGTGCCGGCGATAGCGCCCAACCGTCGCTCATCGAGGAGGGCCCACCGGGGCGATTGTCGTCGTCGTTCATGCGTGGTGTAAGGCTTCTCTTGTTGTTCTCCGAGGAGCGTCAACTGCTGGGTATCTCCGAGTTGGCCAATCTGACCGGCTTCAGCCGTCCCACAGCACACCGCTATGCAAACACGCTCGTTCAACTCGGCTACCTGGAACACGGCCCATCGCGTAAGTACCGTCTCGCGCCATCAGCCGCCGATCCCGGCACGACGATCATCCGTGAGATTCAACACATGCTGCAAGTACGCGCAGCGCTCGAAGACCTGCGCGATGAAGTCGGCTACACAGTCAGCTTGGGCCTACTCGACGGTACGCACGTCCTCTACGTCCACCGCTTCTTTGGGCACCGACCTGGCCAGCACCCGATCGATCGCGAACTGCGCGTGGGCGCACACGTCCCCGCGTACTGCACAGCGCTCGGCAAGGCGATGCTCGCGAGCCTGCCAGAGACCGAGCGTCGCGAGCGAGTCGAGACGATCAATCTCGTGCCACAGGGTCCACGCTCAATCACCGTGCAAGACACGCTCCTCGCCGAGCTTGACGACATGGACCCACAAGCACCGACAGTCAGCGACGAAGAGTTTGTTATCGGCGGGCGCTCCGTCGCCATGCTCCTCTCGCAGAGAGGCAGAATGCAACCACTGGCCATCGACGTGACCGTGCCATCCGGCGCATACACCGCCGTGCAACTCGCCAACCAGATCGGACCGAAGCTTAGCCATGCCGCGCAGCTGATAACCACTGCGTGAACCGGCCGGAGAGAAGCGACGCGCTGCCGGCGCACTGCGCAGCAGCGCGCCGGCAGCGCGTCGTCTAGGATGAGGCCTTGCCCAGCGTTGGGCGGTTCTACACTCAAGACCCGTGGGGAAACCGGATCGAGCTGCTTGTATGAGCACGGCGGGCTTGCTTCTACGTGAGGCCGACAGCGATGACGAACAGGCGGTCATCGATGTGATTCGAGCTGCGATGGACACCTATAGCAACTGGTGTCCAAGCTGGTCGCCTCCGCCTGACCTGGAAGCTCGTGAACGCACCCGTTTGCGCGCCGATGACTCAGCGTCTCAACGAGTCGTAGCGTGTCTGGACGAGCGTGTCGTGGGCGTTAGTGTGTGGAAGCGAGCACCCATCGCCGTGCTGTCGCTACTCATGGTCGCTCCTTCTGCTTGGGGAGTGTGGGTAGCGGGCGCTTTGCATGAGCGCGCATTAAGAGACGCAGCCACTTCCCCCTCAAAAGCGATTCGGCTGACCGTGCCAGAAGGGAATGGGCGCGCACGACGCTTCTACGAGAAGAACAGGTGGCAGAAGATTGCCGTGCCGCCGCAGATCCATCCCTGGCTTCGGTTCCCCATGCTGCAATACGCACGGCGTCTCCCCTAGCACTCGAATCCCGAGCCGATCCTCTGGCAATGGTTTGGATTGCCAGAGGCGAGTGTGGCCTTGCCGGCTAGCGCAATCCACGAACAGAGCACGAGCAGCGCTTGCGCTGTGCTTACCAGACGTTCCAGCTGCTGCTAGCCGAGGAGTCGCCCCACACCGTTCGCGCATGGTTCCTCGGCCTGAACCCACAACTCGATGACCAATCCCCCGCACAGAGCATCCGCGAAGGGGACTTCCGCGATGTACTGGTCGCAGCCAAGGCGTTCCTCGCCGGAGGCTAAGT
This sequence comes from uncultured Solirubrobacterales bacterium, assembly GCA_963831725.1. Classification (GTDB taxonomy): domain Bacteria; phylum Actinomycetota; class Thermoleophilia; order Solirubrobacterales; family Solirubrobacteraceae; genus Palsa-744. Next base: position 44,996 of record CAWHRF010000003.1, on the reverse strand, counting down.
GGCGCGCAAGCGGGGGTGGCCATCAGGCACGGCGCGCCACTCCGAGCACATGCGGATCGGGCGGCAGGAACGGTGCGGGGCTGAACGGGAAGCGCTCGAGCGTCTCGATTTGAAATCCCGTCCGTTCGATCGCGGTTGTCGTGTCGCGCGCCAGGTGACAGCCGCCCGCGAGGCGGGGCCAGAAAGTCGCATCGGAGAACCGTTGAAAGCGAGCCTCCCGTCTGGAGTGGGCGAGCACATGCTCGTAGAAGCGCAGCTCACCACCAGGACGGATCACACGGTAGAGCTCCGCAAGCGCCGACCGCTGATCGGGCACGGTGCAGAGCACGAGCGCAACAACCCCGGCGTCGAACGATTCCGCCTCTCCAGGAAGACGATCAGCGGCGCCGTGCACCACAGAGACCGAAACGGGTGCCTCCGACGCGGCACGCTCGGCGCGCTCGCGCAGATAGGGCTCGGGCTCGACGGCAATGACCTCACTGACCGAGGTTGGATAGTGCCGGAAGTTCGCACCGCTGCCCGCGCCCACCTCCACCACCCGACCCTGCAGGCCAGCGAGCAGCTTGCGCCGATGCTCAGCGCCGCCGCGACGCTCGCTGATCTCCGCAACCCTCGCATAGACGCGGGCGAACATCGGATGCGAGGCATGTTCAGCCATAGCCCGCCGGTCAGCCTAGCCCATTGCCTGGCGGGGAAGGCGCAGCGCGATAATACGAGCGTGGCGCCCAGCGATTGGACAATCCCGAGCGTGTTCGTTGTTATCTCGACCGGGCGGACGGTTCCCCCATCGCGCGGAGGGAGAAAGCGTCCTACTCGAACATATCCCTGACAACGCTCATCGCGTGCTCGATCCCGGGACGGGGGACGGCCGTCTGCTCGCCCTGCTGAAGCGCGATCGTCCCGAGATCGGTTCTTTGAGGCGATCGGCGAGCCAATCGAGGACGAGGACCCATCCGACCGTCTGCTCGACGTGCACACCAGCTCAAGTGGCTGTGCAAACTTGGTTTCGACGACGTCGACTGCTACTGGAAGTGGCTCGCGATGGCGCTCCTCATCGGCGTGAAGCCGCCACGCGACCCGCTGCCTGGCTGAACGAGCCGAGCCCAAATAGTCAGTCGGATGCTGCCGGAAGCTCGCCGGCCTTGGAACTCGAGACGAGCTGGAGGATCGGGATCGTACGACCGGCGCGGGCCGCGCTCTCTCGATAGGACGCAAACGCGGGGAACACCCGGTCGGCGAGCTCCCACAGTCGTGCACGAGCGGTCTCGTCCTCAACGATCTCGGCCCGGAAGGGCTGGCCGCCGAGTACCACGTCGGGGTTCGCGCGCGCGTTGTAGAACCATGAGGGATTGCCGGGACGACCGGCCTGCGAGGCGACGATCGTGACCCGCTCGCCGTCGTGAAAGTAGATGACGGCGTTGCGACGGACCAGGCCGGTACGTGCACCGCGCGTCTGAAGCAGAGCGGTGGGGAGCAGAAGCCCGGTGCCGATGCGGCCTCTGGTAACGCGCAGCAGAGCCGGGTCGATCTTCCACACGATGGCGCTCCAGACCGCCTTCTTCGACAGCCAAGTCGCAAAGCGCGAGCTGGCGAGGCCGACGTACGCACGATAGATCGGGCCACGCTGCGCGCAGGGATCGACGTATCGGAGGATTTGATGGGTGGACATCGACGAGCGCCTCGAGCGCCTGATCATATGTGGCGACCGCGACTCGTTGCACTATCGGCCAGTGCCGCTTGCACGAGGGCGACAGCGCATGCTCCGGCGACTTCGAGCGGCTCTACAGAGCGCATCGCGCGGCAGAAGATGAACGCGCCCTCCAGCAGCGAGAGCATCGAGAGCGCCAGCTCTCGTGCCTTGTCCCGTGGGATACCGGCCACCGCGAAGTACTCGGTGGCGCCAGCGATCCAGGACTCGAACACCTCGGCCGTGGCTTCGCGCAGAGGCTCGCTGGTGCTGGCAACCTCCAGGGCGACTGTCGCGATGGGGCAGGCGTCGGCGTAGTCGGTCTCCTTGAGTGTCTCGGCGGCGCCTGAGAAGAAGTCGTGGACTGCGGTGAGCACGTCGGGGGCCTGCAGGGCGATGGTGGCGAACAGCTGGATGTAGAGCTGGCCGGATGAGCGGATCACCTCGGCTCCCAGTTGCTCCTTGCCGCCGGGGAAGAAGTGATACAGCGACCCGAACGGCGCATTGGCGGCGACGACGATCTGCTTGACGCCGGTGCCGGTGTAGCCCTGGCGGCGAAACAGCTCAGCACTCGTATCCATGATCCGGTCCTTAGTGTCGCTCGCCATGCTCGGTCCTCCTGCTGGTGATCGGTCGCGTTGCGCGCGCTGCTCGCGAGCATGATGATAGGCTCCCCGCCCACTAGAGCGATCTATCAAATAAGTAAGTGGAGGTGCCTATGCCAGAGGTGGAGCTGTCGGCGGGAACGATCGAGTACGAGGACACGGGCGGCACCGATCCTGTGATCGTGTTCGTGCACGGGCTGATCATGGACGGCTCGCTGTGGCGCCACGTGGTGGCCGACCTGCGTCGCGACTATCGCTGTGTCCTGCCCACCATGCCGTTCGGCGCCCATCACCGTCCGATGCACCCCAACGCCGACCTGTCGATGCGGGGGATGGCGGAGATCCTCGGCGAGTTCATCCAAGCGCTAGACCTGCGCGAGATTACGCTCGCGATGAGCGACTGGGGCGGGCCACTGCTGCTCGTCGGCGGCCCCCGCGACGAGCGCCTCGCGCGGCTCGTGGTGTGCTCGTGCGAGGCGTTCGACAATGTGCCACCCAAAGGCGCCGCGAAGCTGCTGCCATATCTCGCGCGCATCCCCGGTGGGCTCGATGCGGCGCTGTTCCCGTTTCGCTTCGACCGGCTGCGCAGGCTGCCGATGACCTACGGCCCGCTGAGCAAGCGCCCGGTACCGCGCGAGGTGATGGACCGCTGGTTCGGCCCCATCCGAGAACAGCGCGAGATCCGCCGCGACCTGCGCAAGTACGTGCGCAGCGCAGCACAAGGACGTCGCGACCTGCTCGCAGCAATGGACAAGCTACCGGCGTTCGACCGTCCCGCCCTGATCGCATGGGCCAGCGAAGACCGTCTGATGCCACGCGAACACGGCCGCCGGCTCGCCGAGCTACTGCCGCAGGGCCACCTCGTGGAGATCGCAGACTCCTACACGCTGATCCCCGAGGATCAACCGGCTACGCTCACCGCGCACATGCGCGAGTTCCTCGCCGGCGACGCACAGCCCATGACCTGACCCGACATCGCCGACGCATCGATCAGATGGAGAGCAACTCGATCCGGTTGCCCCACGGGTCCTGCGAGTAGAACCGCCGGACACCGGCAAGCGCCTCATCCCAGACGACCTGCTCACCGGCATCTGACAGGCGCTCGGCGAGCGTGTCGAGCTCACCGGGAGCCACGCGCATCGCCGGGTGCGCCTTTCGCGCCGGAGCGAAGCCCTCCTCGACCCCCACATGCAGCTGCTGCTCCCCGCAGCGAAACCAGACCCCGCCACGCTCACGCAACGGCTCGGGCTTCTCGATCTCCACCAGACCGACGAGCTCTCCATAGAACCGCCGCGCCTGCGCCTCGCAGCCTCGCGGAGCGGCTACCTGCACGTGATCGAGACCCACGACACCCATCGGAAAGCTAGCCGCGTTCGCGGCCCCGCGCACGAGCGCGCTCCAGATCGCGTCGCGCTCCTGTCTTGCCCATCAGCCACCAAGAGAAGAACACAGTCCCGCCGGTCAGCAGGACGGCGAACGCCAGCGCCGTCCATAGGGATGTTCCGCCTTCTGCATAGGCGATAAAGACGCCGGCAGCCGGTGCGCACACGATGAGCACGAGCATGATGCGCATCCCGAAGCTGGGAATCGTCTTCCGGTCTCTCATGTCCATGCGAAAGATACGCTACGGCGCATGTCCAACATCAACGATCCCCACTTCGATGAGCCACGCGAACAAGACGGTTTTTGCGTCCGCCGTGCACGCGTCGGCCATTAGCTTGGAACCGAGCGACTGGGCGTGAGCGTCTGGGAGATACCGCCCGGACAGGCTGCCTATCCGTATCGCTACCACCTCGCCGAGGAGGAGCCGATCGTCGTACTGGAGGGAACCCCCAGTCTCCGTGACCCGGAGGGCTGGCGAGAGCTCGCGGAGGGCGAGGTCTGCAGCTTTTCGCGCGGGGAGCGGGGAGCCCACCAGTTGGTGAATCGGTCGGCGGGCCTCGTGCGCCTGCTGGCGCTCAGCACCCACGGCGAGCCCGACATAGTCTTATACCCCGACTCCGGCAAGCTCGGAGCGGCCGAGCGACTGCCACACGGCGGCGGGCTGCGCAAGTCCTTCCGGCCCTCCGACGAGGTCGACTACTACGACGGTGAGCAGGCATCCGGCTGAGACGCGTGCTCGTCGGCTGCGCAAAGCGCATGTATCAGGTCGAAAAGGGCGCGCTGACACTCAAATGCCCCGTCCTCTGCAAAGACGGCCTCCTGTACTACTCACGCGCCCCCCATGCCTTCCCCGAGGGAAAAGTCCGGGTTGACATCGAACCGCACGAGCGCTGCCAACCTCACTCGTACTGATCGACATCGACTCACGTTGGCTGGGCGCCATAGTCCTCGTCGCTGACGTGCTCGCCCCATGTGACCGCGTTGCCCCGGTCGTCGACCTGATGCATCGCGACGTGGACCATGAAGCGGTCCGGCGCTGCGCCGTGCCAGTGATTCTCGCCAGGCTCGAAGAACACACGATCGCCCGACCGGATTTCCTCGACGGGACCTCCCTCGCGCTGGCAGCGACCCACACCCTCGGTCACAAAGACAGTCTGCCCCAGCGGATGGGTGTGCCAAGCCGTACGGGCGCCCGGTGTGAAGTGGACGTTGGCCGCGGCGATACGGTAGGGCTCAGACGGCTCGGCGACGGTGTCGATGTACACCTCGCCGGTGAACCAATCGGCCGGCCCCTTGCCGGTGGCGGTGCTGCTGCGGGTGATCTTCATGGCTCCTCCTTCAGCGTCTGTGCATGGTGGGTTCGAGTGCGGACTGGGTCCAACCAGCTCAGCTGACTTGGTACTTGATGTGTGTGACGCCCGGCGCGTCGACGGCCCGGATCTGCTCGAGCTTGGACGTCCCGCGGTCGAGCCCCTCGAACAGGCGAGCGCCGACACCAAGGATCACCGGCGCGATCGAGACGTCGATCTCGTCGACCAGTCCTGCCGCGAGGTACTGGTTGACCACCGATGCGCCGCCGGCCAGCCAGATGTCACGCTCCTGTGCGGCGTCCTTGGCTTGGATGAGGGCCGACTCGATGCCGTCGCTGACGAAGTGGAAGGTGGTGCCGCCCTGCATCTGCAGTGGCTCACGCGGGTGGTGGGTGAGCACGAAGACGGGATGGTGGTAGGGAGGGTCCTCGCCCCACCAGCCCCGCCAGGACTCATCCGGCCAGGGGCCACGCACCGGGCCGAACATGTTGCGGCCCATGATCGTCGCACCAATGTTCGCCCGGCGCTCCTCGACCACGACAGAGCTGACGTTGACCTCGCCCCCCTCGTCGCCGTGCATCTCTCGGAACGCCTTGAGTGGAAAGAACCACTCGTGCAACTCCATCCCGCCGACCCCGAGCGGGTTCTCCTCGCTCTGATCAGGGCCGCTGACGTAACCGTCCAGCGACATCGTGATGCTCAATCTCAGCTTGCTCATCTGCGCTCCTATGGGTACACACGAGCATACGGCGGAGACGCTCAAAGAGCACCACGGCCGGCGCTTCGACCTACACTCCGTGTATGCGGTCGATCCGGTTCAAGGCCTGATGGGAGGGCCCGAGGCATCGGTTTCGCGTCAGGCCGGCAGCCTGCCGTTCCCGGATAAGCCGGTCGGTACGGTCAACGAGGAGATGCCGTTCGACCAGGCGCGATGGATGGGTTTGTCAAGACGATGTGCTCGACCCAGCCGATGGCGTATTACACCCCCGAGGTCCTCCCCTTCGCGTACTCCCTGGCAGGCACGTTTACGCTCGCCAACCGCTGGTTTTGCTCGATGCCCGGACCGACCTACCCGAATCGGCAGCTACTGGACAAGATCGAGGCGGAACTGGCCAGCGCCGACTCTCCGGAGACACAGGAGGATCCCCAGGACATGTACCCAGGAGAGGCCTGGGCGCACTCAGTTATCGAAGCGGTTCTGCAGTCGCCCAACTGGCCACGAACACTGCTGATCTACGTCTACGACGAGCACGGCGGCTACTACGACCACGTCCCTCCCCCGACGGCCATCCCGCCAGACGACATCGCGCCCGTGCTGCAGCCGGGCGAACCGCCAGGTGGCTATGACCTCTATGGCCCTCGCGTGCCCGCGATCGTCGTATCGCCCTACTCGAGACCCGCCTGGGTCACCAACGTCGTGCACGACCACACCTCCGTGCTGGCGACGATCGAGGCGAAGTGGAACCTCCCCGCCCTCACCAGACGCGACGCCAACGCAGCGACTGTGATGGACTTCCTCGCCCCCGGAACTGCCGCCTTCCTGGAGCCTCCCAAAATCACGGCTCCTTCTCAGACCGGACCATCTGGTCCCGTGAGTGCGAGCCTCGCTTGAGGCGTCTTTGGTAGTCCCGCAATCGGGCACCGGACGGCGAGGGCGCTTCGGCTTCACCCCAAAGATGTCGCGCGGATTTACGCCGGATCGATGCCGGCCACGGCGGGCTCGGCCGATCCACGACGCGGGATGGAAGCCTCGTGCGCCTGCAGCCTGTCTGGCGTGAGTGTCGCCTCGAGGATCAGCACCGTCGCGCACACCAGTGCCCATGCCTGGGCGACGAACGCCCACAAGCGCTCTTCCAGTCCCTCGTAGCCAGTGAACGAGTCGTGCAGAATGAACGTGACGATCCCCGCGACCAGCAGCACGAGCGCGCCACCCAACACGAGCCGCCCCAGCCGGCTCGGCCACGCCGAACGGGCGAAGGCGAAGCCCGACGCCAGCAGCGCGACCTTGATGCCGAGGCTCAGCCATACGTGCGCTTCGTAATGCCACGACCTCCCGACCGCAGCTTCGCGTGATTTGCATGCCGCGCTCAGGATCGGCGAGCAGTCCATGCGCAACGGCCCCACGAGAATCGCGCACACGCCGGCAAGCGCGAACATCGACGGCATCGCCAGCGACCACGGCCGCGTACGCAGCGACGGCACGACCGCGAGCGCGAGCGCAATCCAGCCCAGTCCCCAGATCGCCATGAAGGCCACGAAGATCCAGGGATTCGCCGCGCCTTCCCGGCCGAGTTCACTGATGAACTGACGAATCGCCGAGTAGTGCGGTTCCAGAGCGCCGCCGAGTATCCATCCGCCGAGGAACACGACCTGGGCGAGGATCGCTGCCCACGCCAGCAGCAACGTCCGGCGGCGAGCCGTCGCGGGCAGCAGCGGCCACCCTGCGGGTCGGAGCCAGAGTGCGGTGTTGCGTAGCACGTTCTCGTCTGATGCTACCCGTCCTGCTCGCCGGCGATTGGCATGCGCGCGATCACTGACGCGCGCATCGTCGGTTGGCGTGTCAGCCTAGCCCGTGTGCAATGACGGCACCTAGCTGCGCTCGCGAAAGCTCTATGAGGTAAGTCAATGGAAGGACGAGGATGCGGTTAGGAGCGCCACCTCGGACGCGCAGCTCACGGACGCCCGCGCTGCCCCCCAAGGTGAGCCTCAAGCTCTCGGGGGGACGCTCGCCGACGACCGATGAGACGCTGGATAGAAAGGACCAGATCCCGGGCTGCATCGAGTCGGAAATCGCGATCCCTACCAGGTGCGGTCGCGGGCGCCGCGGGATAGACGCCACAATCGAGCGTCGCATTGTCGCGATCATCAGGCCGAGAGGTAATGCGGCTGCCATACCCCAGCCAGGACTAGTGAGCACAAGCAGAACGAACGCGCCCAAAAGTACGAATACCAGGCTCAAAAGCAGCGCATAGAAGGACACCGTCAGCGCGCCCGCAAGCAGCGCCAACGCGAGCAGATGCCCCCTGCTCAGGCCCGCTCCATCGGAAGTGCCGTCGGACTTGGTCTCAGCTAGCGTCGTGGTGCCCACGGGCATTGATCGACACACTCTGGAGTGGCAAAGTTGGGGGTGCCACTTAAGGACACGCCCAATCTGCCGTGACATAAGTCCTATTATCGGGCGCCGCCCACCCGAACTACTTCGATTCATGTTCAAGTCTGCGGCGCGCCGACCAGCCCGAGGAACACGATCAGTGCCCGGTTTAGCGCTACGAGCTCGTCGTCGCGAAGTCTGCCGAGGCGCTCGCCGAGACTGGACCTTGGCATCGTTGTGACCTTGTCGATCATGAGCTGGCTCGGCTGGTCGAGATTGTTCTCCTCAGACGGGTCGATCAGCAGCCTAATCAGCGGCGCCTCGACCGGATTGGTGGTGAACGGGCAGATCGCGATCGACGTGGTCGCGTCGAAGCGATCATCCTGAAGGATGACGACGGGACGAGGCTTGCCGGTGTAGGGTCCGCGCGCGGCGGCTGTGTAGATCTCGCCCCGCGTCACCGAGAGGACGCTTCTTCGTCCTCGATCTCCCACGGGGAGGAGATCGCGTCGACGAACGCTTGGTCGTCCGCCTCGCGTTCGCTTGTAGCGATGGCGACCGACTGACGGTGTGCCTCGGCGATGAACTCGGGCGCTCGAACATCTGGCACCCAGATTTGAAGCGGGCGCAGGCCCTGGCGGCGAAGGCGTTCGCGGTGTCGACGCACGCGGTCACGAGTCGATGGCATGCCCAAGACGTTACATGTAACGCCGGGATTCGTCAAGCGCTCGCCTCGGTCGGGTATCCGGTTTCAGGCACTCGAGGCGCTTAAGTGCCTGAAATCAACGGCCGCCTGGGAATCGTCCGGGAGGTCGGCCTCATCATAAAATCCCTGCAAACGGGCACTTTTTATGCGGAGCGGAAGATTGCTGCTGTGGCGCATCGTCGCAGGACGCGCGACAGCAAAAGCCCTGCAAATTAGTCGATTATGGAGCTAGCCGGACTCGAACCGGCGACCTCCTGGGTGCGATCCAGGCGCTCTCCCAACTGAGCTATAGCCCCACGTACTCGCTTGCTTGCGCTCGCGATATCAGCGCAAGTGTAGTCGCAGGGCGAGTTCAAGGCCATCGGTGAGGTCGACATCCCTCCAGAGCCATTCCGAGATGCGTGCTTCGGCCGGTGGATCTCGGGATGCCGGCGACACGAGCAACTTCGTGGGCGGGCGCAGTATGGTTTGCTGGCGCAATGGGTTTGCTCGATGACGCCATCCGTGAGCATTTGGAGCTCAAGCGCCTCAGGGGAGCCGATCCGGGCGATGTGGCTCGGGCTGAGCAAGATGTCCTGGGGCCGGTGCATCGTGAGCTGGGATCCGAGCCTGACGAGCAGCCGAGCAGCCAGACCAGCGATTCCCCAACCACCGACGGGTCATTCTTCTCCGAGCCAGAGCCAGTTTCCGACGCCGACGTCAGTGTCTCAACGTCCACTCACGGTAGTCAGGAGACCGTGGAGATCAACATGGAGGCCGAGCTTGCGCGTGAGAGCGACCGCGAGCACGAGAGGGATGCTCATAGCGATGGCGAGTCTCAGCCAACTCGCAACCCTGAGGAGAGCAAGCAGGTCGAGGACGTGCTCGAGGAGACACCCGACTTCCTGCAAGACACGCCCGAGCAGGAGCGACTTTGGTTTGAGCAGCGCCCGCCACGTGACTTCGACTTCAACGAGTAGCGTCTTGCATCGATCTCATCAGCGCACGACCGACGCCAGCTCTGCGATGAGCCCGAGCGGGGATAGTTGCCCTACACTCGGACGCACGGGGCCATAGCTCAGCTGGGAGAGCGCCTGCTTTGCAAGCAGGAGGTCGCCGGTTCGATCCCGGCTGGCTCCACTCAGACAGTTGTCATAGCTGGGGAGCTGCGTGGCATCCGACATGCTTGCACGAACGCCCAACCCAGCTCGCTAACCGAATACCCAATGATCGTGCTCGCGCCATCGTCATGGATGCTGCCTAGTGTGGTCGGTAGCTGACGTTGTGGCTGAATCAGTCCGAGCGCGGCGAGGTTCCCAAGCCCTGGCCCGTCACGTTCACTTGGCATCGTCGTGTGGAGTTCCACGTAGACTTTTTCCGCTGTCGCGTCTCTTGTCCAGTGATCGAGCACGCGGGCATCTTTCGGATCGAGTCGTCGCAGTATGTCCGGGAACCCGCGCCGCACATCGGCTGACCCCTCGGCGAATGTGTTGGCTAGTAGGTTCTCCCATGCCTCCTGCAGGTCGGGGTTTGTCTCTTCGGCCATACCCTCAAGGATCGCCGTGAGTAGTGGTTCGTCGAGCGCTGAGAAGGCCCGCCGCGGCAGTCCCATTGCCTGGAGCTTCACGGCGACTGTCATCGCTCGCTCTATGAGTGTCGGATAGTGGCGTAGGTGGATGCGTGCGGCGATATAGCTGGCGTACTCTTGCGGGACGGCCAATGCTCCGGACTTCTCGGCTAGCGCGGCGACTACCTCGCCGGAGGTCTTCGCTGCAAGTTCAATCTCGTCGTTCATGCCCGACATGATGCCTATCCAAGCGGTCCTACACTGGCGCGTTCTATCGGGCGGCCCTACCGATGCACGGGGAACTCGACCATGATCGTGGCTAACAGCGTGAAAACGGGGTACCCCGACGGCCCGGTCGAGGCACGGTTGGGAAGGCGATCATGTGCGCTACGAGCCGAGCCGGGCCGGAGACGGCTGCATCGCGATTGGACAACCGACGTGATACTCGTCGCGCTTCCGACATGACCAACGCCCACGGCCGCAGCCCTAAAATCACCGACTGGTGGTACTAGACTCCAGAACTTCCCTCCCATGCTGTGCAGCTCCGACTCGGAAGCTGGGAGGGAGCACTCGCGCGGGCCGGCCTGGAGCCCGTACCTCTCACCCCAGGATCCCCGGCTCAGAAGTCAGTTGCAGCCAAATCTGCGCCCGGGATCGGCAAGGCCGATGATCGTCGCGATCCTCGTCATCACATTTTGTCTCGCGAAGCTGCTCGACTCGGCGACGCTCTACGTTAGGATGATCCAGCGGTCGCTGGCAGTGCGTTGGTGGCCCGGTAGCGACGGCGACCCCGAACTTATACCTGCGGTGCCGGAGTCTTACGTCTTTGAACGACTTCAGAGGCACCTGGAACCGTCAAACGCTGAACCGGCCAAACATCGGTTTCGGAGGGTCACATTGGTCGGTTTGGGGGTCCTTTGGCGCGCTCCGATCTTGGTGGTTGTGACCGGCGGTGCACTCGCGATCGTTACGTCCCATAGGTATGGCCTCTCCGCTGTCATCGCGGCTGCTACTTGCGTCGCAGTCGCCGTAGCTCCTGTCCTGACGGTCACGCTCGCGATTGCGCTCCCGGGCTTCGACTCTGAGGCGATCCTCGCAGTCGGCGGCTTTCACGTGACTCGTGCGACGGATCGCTCCCGGGTGGCGAAAAACGCTGCTAGTCCTGCGACCGTGCTGATCGGCGAGGCGACCGGCTTTATCGTGGGCTTCTCCGTCCTCTACTACACCCTCTCCGCATCAGAAGGTCCCAACGCATTCCACGGCCATCACCTAGACCTCTGGCTTGCGACCTACTTCGCGGTCACGACTGGCGCGACAATCGGGGCGGGAGACGTTTACGCCACTACCGATGGGGCGCAGCTTGCCGTGGCGCTGCAGCTACTCGCCACCGCTGCCGCGATCACGCTCTACGCCGGCCTGCTAATCCAAATGCTAGTCAAAGCGCGCAGCATCCAGTAGTTGTGATCGACATAGATGGGAAAGGTTCGGCGTCGCTACGACCGGGCATCAGTCGCTGGTGGTCGAGGGCCAGTTCGGGTGCAGTTTGGACGAGGAGCCGTTCGACGGCCAAACGTTCCCTATCCCGTCAGATCAACCTCGGCCCATTGGGGCTGGCCTGGGCATCCGCGACCTTCGAGTACGGCGCAGAGGTCGACCGGGCGAGGCGCACATCATCTGGCGGCGCATCGCCACTCACTTGGTCTTCCGCTGGCCACAAGCGGGTTGGCGACTCGCCGGAGCTACACCGCGTCATCCAGTGATATCCACCCGCCGAGAAGCCGCGCAAACCGGTTCGCGTTGACTTCGGTTGGCTCCATGGGAAGAAGTGCCTACAAATCGGTGGGTTTTGGATGGCAGGCAGTACTCGATTGGTATTCGGTTTCGGCAGAGAGTACCGCTAGTGAGTACCACATCGGGCCCGGTTTTGTAGGCGATTGGCACAACGGCGGTTTGCAGGCAGGAGGTCGCCGATTTGAATCTCAGATCGGCAACCGAGGAATGCAAACCGCTTCGCGCTGCCCAGGTGGACGGTTGGCGCTGCCGCGCTGGCGACTGGCGGTCGCCAAGCCATCTCTCCCAGGCGCTGAGGCTATCGCGAAGATGCCGGCGACGGCCATCTCCGGTCTGGAATCTCAACACCTGGGATGATGTGGGCGTGCAGGAGGAGCGTTAGATGACAGAGATCACGAGCACGCGCCGAGGGGAACTCGTTCGTGGCGTATTTGCCGTGCTCGTGGACAAGCCAGATGGGCTGCCTGCGGCGCAGGTGCTTAAGGCCGTCAAGCAGTTGGTGGCTCCGAGTGAGTTCGAGCAAGAAACCTATCCTCGCAATCCGAGCGTGCGGCGCTACGAGAAGACAATCCGCTTCGCCACGATCACCTCCGTGAAGGCCGGGTGGCTTCTTAAGAGCGGCGGCACTTGGTCACTGACCGAGGAGGGTAGGCAGGCATACCGCTCCTTCATCGAGCCAGAAGCGTTCGAGCGGGAGGCCGTACGCGGCTATCGCGCGTGGGAGAAGGAGCGGCAGCCCGAGCAAGTCGCGGCTGAGGAAAAGGGCGAGGTAGCGGATGCGACGGGCACGCTGGAGGAGGCAGAAGAGTCCGCATGGGCGGAGATCCGTGCATACCTGACGACCATGCCTCCATATGACTTCCAGCGCCTGGTGGCGGGACTGCTCAAGGCGATGGGCTACTACGTGGACTGGATCGCCCCGCCAGGCCCTGACGGGGGCATAGACCTAGTCGCACATGCCGACCCGCTGGGAACCACCGGGCCCCGGATCAAGGTTCAGGTGAAGCGTCGAGACACCGAGAAGGTCTCGGCGGAGAGTCTGCGGGCTTTCATGGCCGTACTTGGTGAGCAGGATGTCGGTATATACATTTCGGCGGCTGGCTTCACTGCCCAGGCCGAGCGTGAGGCGCGCTCGCAGGAGAAGCGTCGTTTGATGCTGATCGATCTTGAGCACTTTGTCGAGTTGTGGGTGCAGCATATGCAAGGACTCTCCGACGCCGACCGGCGACGCCTCCCCTTGAAGCCCGTCTACTTCCTAGCCGTGGCCGAATAGCCGTGGTCGTAGGAGCGTCTACCTGGCGCTTACAGGAGAGAGTTCCCGCCGACCTCGTTGTCATTATACGAACGTATGTTCGCTCGCCTCATACCGCAAAACCTCCTTGCGACGAGCCGTACCAGGTACACGCCGCATGAGTACAGCATCCAGCGCGGGCCTGGCGCAGTTCCTACACGGCGGCCGGATGCAGTCGCAGTTTGACGGGTCCGGTCCCGCCCGCTCCGTGTACCACTCGCGAATCCTACGGACCTCAGAAGTCTCGACCCCTCGAGGCGTACATGGCCGTTCTGGGCCGCTCACGGTCAATTACCCAGGGAGGTTCTTTCTGCCCAACGGTCAAATAAGCGTCGCTACCACATCAACCCAACTTCGTCCCCGCCTTACGCGCGAAGATGTCCTCGACGGCCGCGACGTCGCCGAGCTGCTGCACATGCCGATCTCAACCGTCCTTGAATACGCCCGGCGAGGTCTGCTTTCCCGGCCACAAGCTCAGCCGGCGCTGGATCTTCCTGCGCGATGAGATCGAGGCGGCGGTACGGGGCGAGTCGGGTGACGGATCGACGGCTTGAGCCGCTTAGAAGACGGTCAGCCCGTAAAGCTCGGCGATGCTTGTGAGCGCCCCGTCATCGCGAGTGATGGGGCGCCTCTCCTGCTCTTCGAGCGCTAGGTCCTCGAACAGCGCCCAGCACTCCCACTCGGACGAGAGTCGGGATAGGTAGCGGATGCCGCCGTACTTGAGGCGATCCTCTGCGTCGCGTTGCTCGTAGGCCCAGCGACCGATCCAACGTGTGATGCGACGGTCTCCGCCGCGAACCGTGGGGACGTCGAGGTCGCTGTAGCCGTGGTAGGCCAGTAGCTCGCCGAGCTCGTCGCGGAGTAGCGCGCGGGTCTCCGCTGCCTCCACGTCAAGACAGCGGATTGTCGGGGTTGTATTGTCCGTTACAGGTACCGCGCGGACGGCAAGACGGCGATGGCGCCAGTCGGCCGGAACCTCGCCGAGCGCCATGAAACCTTCTTCTTGGGCTATCGCGCTCAGGCTGGGATCGGGTCTAAAGCGGGAGAGGGTCTCTCCAAAACATGCCTCGAGTGTTGTTGCGAAATAGCAGACGCGATAGTCCCCCGTGGGACTATCGAAACGGTTTCCTGTGGTGCGGTTTTCGAGTAGGCCAGGATCGAGCGGATCGCTGAAGTGAAGCGGATCGGGCGAGCGACCAACCCGCCAGAGACCGCTCTTCGGGGGCAGGGCGATCTTCGGCTGCTTGCGCGCCACTTAGCCTCCGGCGAGGAACGCCTTGGCTGCGACCAGTACATCGCGGAAGTCCCCTTCGCGGATGCTCTGTGCGGGGGATTGGTCATCGAGTTGTGGGTTCAGGCCGAGGAACCATGCGCGAACGGTGTGGGGCGACTCCTCGGCTAGCAGCAGCTGGAACGTCTGGTAAGCACAGCGCAGACGCTGCTCGTGCTCTGTTCGTGGTGTGCGCTCGCCGGCTGCCCAGCGCGCAACCGTTCTGGGGTCGGACACTCCGGCAACGTGCGCGACCAGCTTCTGGCCGAGTACCTCCTGGAGATATCCGACGACGTCGGCAATGCTCGATTCGACGGCCTTTCGGTGTGCTTCCTGTGGGGCTGAACGGAGCTTTGGCATGGTCCCCTCGTTATCGCGGCACGAGCCTGTACTCTAGTTTGGCGTAGCTAGATGCTAGCGGATGGGCAGGCGTTTGGCGAGCTATTTGGCCACGCTCTTTGCTGAGAATGCCAGATTTACTCGCTCAAGATCCTCGGGCCGCGCCTTTGCAAGCAGGAGGTCGCCGGTTCGATCCCGACTGGCTCCATGTAACCGTAGTCAATGCGAACCGCCGGGACACGGAAGGTCGGTTCGATGTGATCGCGTGCATCTACGCGGATTCCGTCGATCATGGCTTGGAGCACGGCCTTGGTGCGCGTAGGTGTGCTGTCCCTCAGCGCCGCTTGAAGCGTGTCGCGTAGGGCGTCGAGTTCGGTGGTGTTCGCGCGCTCGGGCTGCTCGTCGTCCCCGACCACAGCGAGGTCGGCGGCGCGACCTTCTAGGGCTTTGATCTGCTCGCCAAGGCTCGCTATGCGCGGGGCGCAGGTGTCCTCGGGCATGGTGCCGGCCTCGAACGCGCGGAAGTAGCGGTCCATCGCGGCGCGCGTCTTTGCGAGCTTGTCCTGTATGGCGGCTAGCTCGGACTGCTGCTCGTCGTCACGCTGCGTCAGTCGCTCGTATGCCTGTGAGATTGCCTGGTCGATCAGGTCGTCATCTTGGAGCACCTTCCACAGCCGGCGTGTGACGGCCTGCTCTAGCTGCTCGGCCGGGAGACGATCATTCGCACAATGCTTGGTGCCGTAGCGTGCCCGCGT
The DNA here is from genome assembly GCA_963831725.1 of uncultured Solirubrobacterales bacterium. GTDB lineage: Bacteria > Actinomycetota > Thermoleophilia > Solirubrobacterales > Solirubrobacteraceae > Palsa-744. The sequence goes on along the minus strand of CAWHRF010000003.1, from coordinate 29,222 downwards.
AAAGCAGGTGTAGTACGTGTACCGTCCCGAGCGCCCGTGTGCCGCTGTCCCTACATACGCTTGGCCGCAGCGCCCGCAACGTATCCGGCCGGTCAGCAGGTACTCGGCAGGGTTTGACGCTCGCCGCGAGCGGTCCTCGCAGCGCTCGGCGAGGATGGCCTGCGCACGGTCGAAAAGCTCTTGGGGGATCAGCGGCTCATGCGCTGCGGGATACCAGTTGCCGCGATAGTAAATCTCGCCGAGGTAGGAGCGGTTGCGTAGCACGGTAATGACGCTCGCTGAACTCCACAACCTGCCGTTCTTGGTGCGGTAGCCCTGCTCATTCAGCCAGTCCGCGAGCGCCGATGATCCGGCCTGTCGATTCACGTAGTGGTCGAACATCACCGGGACAAGGGGCGCCTCAGTGGGGTTGCGCTCTAGGCTGTCGCGGTCGGCGGCGATGTTGAGCCCAAAGGGCCGCTGTCCGCCGCACCATCCGCCGCGTGCTGCCTTGCGCTCAAGGCCGGCGGTGATTCGCTCCACGATCAGCGCGCGCTCGAACTCAGCGAACACCCCGAGCATCTGCACCATCATTCGGCCTGCCGGGGTGCCGGTGTCAAATGGCTCGGTCGCCGAGCGGAAGATCACACCTGCTTGGTCAAGCTCGTCGATGATTTGCGCGAGCCCGCGTATCGAGCGCACGAGCCGATCGACGCGGTAGACGAGCAGCACGTCAAAGCGCCCGCGCTTTGCGTCTCTGAGCATCCGAGTGAGTTCGGGCCGGTCGATCACCGTGCCGGTGAACTGCTCTTTGTAACGGCGCCCGATTCCCCACTCGGGCTGACTGCTCACGAATGACTCTAGGCGGACGCGCTGCGCCTCAAGCGAGTTGGGCTGACGTTCCTCATCGGTGGAGATGCGGGTGTATGTCGCCACGCGCACCGGCCCGGCACTCTTGGCCGGGTCGGGCACGATGGCGAGGGATGCTCGACGTGTCATGGCTGCTCCTTGGCTCGGGAGCATCCATCTGAGATGGACGCGTTTGTCAAGGGGGTGTGAGGGATTTCTTGTTGTGGTCATGGTGGTGGTTGTGGTTGCTGGGGTCGGGCGACCGTCGCGGCGGCAACGACGACTGTCACTCTGAGATGCGCGGGTCGGGACCGCAGGACAGTGTCCGGTCGTGAGCTGCCTCGCACTAGGGTCGCGAGTCTTGGTAGTCGCATAGATGTATCGAGGGTCCTCCGGGTCGCGGCGGTCGCCCGACCCCAGCAGATCGAGGGTTGGTCAGGCTGCGGCCTCCGGGGCGAGGGGTTGGTCGGTGACGGCGGCCCAGAGGAACCCGGCGAGCTCGCGGGCGACCGCGACGGTCGCGACGGTGGAGCGCTTCCCACGCTCGGTCGTGAGGTGGTGGTAGCGGTGGTGCAACCGGATTTGGGCTTGCCACGCGCGAGCGTCGGGTTCGGGCCCACGGTCGGGTCGGCGGGGACGGTGCCGGTAGGACCAGGCAGCCTCAACAAGCAGCCGGCGAGCGTGGTGGTTGCCGGTCTTGGTGATGTGCCCGCGGTGGCGCTGCTGGCCAGAGGAGTACTCGGATGGGACGATCCCAAGCCAGGCGCACAGCTCGCGGGGATGGCTGAAGCGGTGGAAGTCACCGATCTCGCTGATGAGCCCGAGCGCGGTGCGGGTCGCGATTCCGCGGAAGCGGGTGAGGATCTGCACGGTAGGCGCCCACCGCTCTGCGCGAGCGATGGTCTCAAGCGTGCGGTCGATCTGGTCGAGTTGGCGGTCGAGCCCGTCGAGGTGCACAAGCATTTGCTCCAGCGCGGCTTGGGCGAGCACGTCATCGAGCTGTTGGCGGGCGATCCACGCGCGGTGCATCTTCGTCCACTGCGACTTGCCGTCGCGATAGATCCGGCCGTGGCGCAAAAGCTGCTTGCTGACCCTGTGCCGGGCCGCGGTTCGAGCGCAGCGTAGATCGTCACGACAACGCATCAGATCCCGCAGCCCCTCGGTCTCCGGAGACGGCGGCACCACGAACGACAGCTGACCGCCGCGATAGAGCCTGACGAGCTTCTTCGCGTCTCGCCTGTCGGTCTTGATCCGATCGCCGGCGCGGACCGGGATCAACGACGGAGCGATCACGTCGCACGCCACACCGAGCTCGCCCAGCACGCGCAGCAGGTCAAATCCGCCCGGCCCAGCCTCGTAGCAGACCGCCAGACCCTCCGGGCCGCCCAGCCGGTCGATGAACCGGCGGATCGCTACCCGCGTGGTCTCGATCTGCTCAACTTCCGGCTGCCCGCCCGACGGCGGCAACGTCGCGGCGACGATCGACAGCTTGTGCACATCCAAGGCGACCCACAAACGCACATCCGCGGGCGCGGTCGAGATAACGTCAGGCATGGCTGGTCCTCCGGTTGTATGCGGCTCTGGCCCAAGTGGCCCTTAACACCACTGAAGCTAACCCGCGAACCTGCAACACGCGAGGGCCAGCCTCCTCGCGTCCATACTGACTAGATCACATCCTCGGCCGGTTCTCAAGCGGGAAGGCAGCCGCTCGGGACGGGCTTCAATCCACTCGACTAGAAGCTCGGCCAGCGCGCGCACAAGCCCCTGTTCCTGCTCGCGGCTCATCGGCAGCGTGCGGCCCGGCAGCAGCCTTATCGGCGCCCCGCTGGCGGGTTGGGTCTGCGGCTGGGAGCCGCTCATGTGAGCAGCTCCCAGCGCAGCTTCTTGCCGGTCGGGTGCGTGTCGGCGGCGGGGCGACCGGGGCGGTTCCAGCGTCCCCCGCCTGCCTCGCCGACGAGCGTGAACCCGCTCGCCCTGAGTGACGCGCCGCCCTCCTCGGGCAGCGTGTAGGTAATGACCTTGCGGTAGCCGAGCGCCTTGACCGCCCGCCACGCCGCCCGGTAGAGCATCGAGCAGGCGTTCGGCGCCCCGTCGGTGCAGCAGCGGCGCACTTCGGCGGTGAAACCGTCATCGAGCGCCCTAGCGATCGGCCGCCCGACCACAGCGACGCCGCGCAGCCGCTCGCCGTCGCTTACGCCGACGACACTGATACAGCCGGGCACGGGACGGTTGTGGCGGTGGTACTGTGCGATATAGGCGTTTGCGACCTTGAGCGTCGTCGGGACGATTGTTAGTCGCAGCGGCGAGCGCTCGTGCGCGTATTTGCTTCTGTGCTTGTCTTGTTCTGTCAATTGTCATGGTGCCGGCGGAAAGACCCTTACAAGCAGGGAAGGTCGTTTTGGGGCGTCTGCGGGTACACGCGCGCCCCGTAAAAGATTTGAGTTACACGCTCACGGCTGCGAGCCGGTGCCAACGTCTGCCGAGGCAGTCCTCGACACGACGGGTCGCCTGGCGTGGGGAGGCGGGAAGCTGATCGAAGCGGCGTTGCTGCTCGCGGGCGGGTAGAAACTCGTAGCGCTCACCGTCGAGAGTGCCCCATACCCACGGCGGGCCCGGCGGTGCGCAGCGTGCGAGGTTCGCCAAGCGGCGCCGGCCGTCGCAGACAAGCAGGACGTTCCCAAGCTCGCGGTGTGGGTCGGCAGCGAGCGCGTGCTTGTAGGCGTCGAGCTTCGCTTTCACTCGCCGGGTGGGCTCGGTCGCGCGGTCTACCTCCAGGTAGAAAGTGACCTCGCCGTCAGGCAGCAGGTAGCGGCCATAACCGTCCGGGCGCACGCTCGCCCCAGTGCCCTGTTGTGCCTGCTGCTCGCCAAGCCAGCGATACAGACCCTCGCCCGGACGGGTGAGGCTGTGTTCGATCAGCGCGAGGAAAAAGCGCGCGACCGCGCGGCGGTGCTCGAGGTCGGGAATCGACAGGCCCGGCGGACGACGTGCCGGCGCACCGATCGCCCGCCGGCCGACCGGAGAGAGGAACCACAGCGCCTCCGAGCGTCCGCCTCTGTGTGAGCGCGCCGGGTACACACGCAGCAACAAGTCGTGTGCCTCCAGCTTGACGAGTCGTTCACGACAGGTACGAACACCCGAAAAGAAAAGGAGACGAAGCTCAGAGGTGAATAGGGGCTCGGATTGGGAGAGACGGTCAAGTAGCTCCCGATCACGAACAGTCAAATCAGCGAGAGCAAGTGTCATGGCCGCCCGCCAGCAGGGAACAGGTGTTCATTGTCGGGGTTTGCCTCCGCGCCGGGATCGCTGTGCTGGTGCGGGGATGCCGGCGGCGGGGGTCCTCCCTCAGTGGGAGCCCCGAGCGGAGGACCGGACGGCGGAACCTCAGCACTCCCCGAGTCGAAGTTGCCACCTGTTTGTTCGTCGGCGTGGGCATGTCCCGCCGGTGGCTGCTCAATCCGGCCGTAGCGTTCACGGATCGCCGCTTCCACCGCCCGGCGGTCGCTCGCATTGGCGCGCGCGCGACCACGGACCACGCTCGCGGTATCGCCACGGGTGAGCGGCGGCGGTGGCTCGGTGGTCGCGGTGGCGGCTGGTAGCTGGTGGTGTTCGTGAGCGACGCGGCAGGCGATCGTGTGCGCTGAGAGGTGCAGTAGGTCGTGCGCGTCCAAGCGTGGCTGGAAGTGAACGGCCATGCGTTTCGCGTCAGCGGCGCCGAGGCCGAAGCAGAGCTTGGTCTGACAGTTCGCGTCCACGGCCTCGGCGAGCTCGCTGTCTTTGAGCTGCGCGAGGTTCTGGTGCGCGAGCACCATCCCCACGCCATAGCCGCGCGCCTGCGCGAGAGCTGTTGCCATGCCTTGCGGCATGTGGCAGAAGCGGTGGCACTCATCCACCAAGCAAAGGAAGGGTCGCCGGTCTCTGAGCGCGATTGGCCCGAGGCGCTGCGCGGCCTGCCACGCGCGATGCAATAGCACCGAGCCGATGAGGTCTGCGGCGTCCTCCCCGAGCGTTTGCGGGAGGGAGACGAGCAGCCACCGGCCCGCGTTGATCCGCTCGGTGAGGTCCGGCGCGGCGGGCTGGCAGAGCATGTTGCGTAGCTGGCGGTTGCCGAGCAGCGCGCGCAGCTTGTTCGAGAGCGGTGCGAGCGCCTGCACCCTGGCCTGCTCGCTGAGCGTCTGCCACTGGCGCCAGAACACGTCCAGCGCTACAGGGTCACTCGCCCGATACCGGGTCCGCTCGCCAGGGTCGGACAAGAGCGTGAGCACGTCCGCCAACGTCGGTGCCGGCCCGGCCGGGTCACGGCCACACAACAAGGTGGTGAGCGCGGAGCGCAGGATGTCCTCCGTGCGTGGACCCCAGAACCGCGAGAACAGACGGGCGAAGATGCCGCAGATAGCGTGCGCGTGCGCGTCACCCTCGCCGGGCGTGCTGGCGAGCAGGTTCAACGCCGGCGGGTGGCTCATGTCGCCGAGGTCGAGCAGGTCAACGTCCTCGACTCGCTCGGCAGGGATGCGGGCGAGTGTCAGTGTGGTTAGCTCGCCGGTGGGGTCGAGCACTATCCCGCCCATGCCCGCGCGGATCGCCTCGACGGTCATGTTCAACAACAGCGTGCTCTTGCCGCGCCCGGTCGGGCCGAGCACGTGCGCGTGCTCAAGCAGCGCCTTCGGCTCAACGCGAATCTCGCGGTCAAACCCGGCGTGGTCGCTGCGGCCGAGCAGCAGCCCGTGTGATGGTGCGTGCGCGGCCGGCGCGATGCTACGTGATGGCGCCTCCGAGAATGACAGCGGGGCGAGCGCGGTTTCCTCCGGGACCGCGAGCAACGCCGCGGCCTCGCTGCTGCTCAACAGCAGTCGTGGTTTCACTGGCGGCAGGCAGAACGTCATCCGCCGTTTGCAGAACGGCTCGAAGCTCTTGTGTAGCCCGCCGAGGTCATGGAACTGCCCGAACGCCGCGAGCAGTCCGCCGAGCCGTCCGCCCGCGCGACGCCGGCCATCCGCCCATGCCCCGACACGGAGCGTCGCGGCGAGCAGCGGTTGTGCGGCCTTCGCCTCGATCGCCTTCGCGCGCTCAAGCGAGAACGGGTCCACCCGCCCCGCCTGCTGGCCTCCCGCTGGGGTCGGCGAGCCCGGCAAGAACACGTCGATCAACTCAAGCAGCAGCCCGCCGACAGCTTGAAGCGCGCGGAGCGCTAGGTCCGGTTGCAGGCCGCGCCCGGCACGCAGCCGCCGTGCCTGCCCGCGCGCCCGGTTCGCCGCTGAGCGCGGCGGCGCCTGCAAGACAAGCTGGACCGCGCCACCCTCGCGCGGCTCATGCGCGCGCAGCGCCGCCAACAACTGGCCGGCAGGGTCAACACGATGATCGACCCGCAACGGCAAGAACCGTGAGCCGCCGGGAGCGAGACTCGCCACGCGCATGTGCTCACACATCTCGGCAGGCGGCCCGAGTCCGACCGTCTCGACAGTGACGCCGCCAAGGCCCTGCTCAACCGCAGCGCGGACCTGCGCCACCGACACACCACCCGAGACGAACAAGCCGCACGCCGCGCGATCCTCCGTCGATGACAACTCCAACGCAACCCACGGCGCCGGCCCAAGCAACGGGCGCGGCAGCCCACCCGCAACCGTGCTCATCAACGACTCGACCGCCGCCCGCGACACCTGCTCGCCAGGGCGAACCTCAAAAAAGCGGCCCTCCGCCGCAAGACGACGACGCCCCCAGACCCGCCACACCAAGACCAGCAGGAGCACCGCGAACGCGAGCACGAGCAGCGGCGCGAGCGTCCCGAACACAGAGAACGAGTGATGAGCAAACGACGAACCCGCCTGGCGCAGCGGCCGATCTGGTTCACGCATGAACCGCTCAGCAGCGCGAGACGGGCGAAGAAGATGCGGTGTGTCGTGGTTTCTCATATCCGTTGGTTCTGTCTCCTTTCGTAAAGAGAGCGTCGATTACGGGACAGCCAGTGGCGGCGGCGAACTCCGACCCAGGAGCCCTCCCAATAGGAAAAGGTGCTTTTCGGGGCTCCTGCGGTACAGCCCCACGCGAAAACTTCGCTAGTGGGTGGGCATCTAGGTAAGGTCGATTCAGGCCCTCTTTTGGGACAAGCTCGCCAAATCTTTATCTCCGCGAACACTCAAATAAGGCTCGATCCGAGCCCCTGCGGTACACCCGGCTCAGTCGGGTCAGCGCTCTGCCAGTGATCTGTCAGCTACGTGCAAGCGATTTACCAGCGCGCGAGAGCGCGGGAGTAGGCTCCTCGGCGATGATGACGATCCTGGCCTCGTAATCGGAGGCTGACACGCCAGAGCTTGCACCGAGCAAATGCCCGATTCCTTCCCACATCTGGTCGCTGATGCGCTCGCTGCCCTTCGCGGACCGGCTGTTTCCGTGGCGAGGATTGACCTAAATCAGAGCAACAATCCCGGTCTATACGCCGTATTCGGCTCGGCTTCGACGTGGAGAGAATTGCGGCTGGGTGATCCGCCCGACGATCGGCCGCTTTACGTCGGTAAGGCGGAGGAAACCCTTGTGGCCCGTGACCTACGAGGGGCATTTTGGTGCTCGTAGGCGCGGTGTCCAATCCCCGACCGGAAACTCCACGCTGCGTCGCTCGCTCGCTGCCTTGCTTGCTGCTACGCGCGGTTACGAGGGGATGCCTCGTAACCCGAACAATCCGGGGTACTTCTCCAACTACGGCCTGTCGTCTACGCACGACCACCATCTTTCAACATGGATGGCACAACGGCTCCAACTTGCGCTGTGGCCACAGACTGTTGACGACCTCGGCTCGATCGAGACGGCAGTTCTTGTAGAGCTTGCCCCTCCGTTGAATATCGAAAAGGTCGAGACGCCCTGGCGTAGACAGGTCAAGGCGGCGCGCCAGACGCTCGCACAAGAAGCTCGCGCCTGGCGGCCTCGTAGAGCGTCCAGCTAGCCTACGGCGCTCAGACTTGGTGCTCGCACCACCCTCGGGCTGCGGCCCACGCACGAGTCGTACTCTGGCGGTTGCTCGGCAAGGATTAGCTGGCTCTTCACGCCGTTGTGAGGCTCGGCACGACACGACTTCGCGCGAAACGCTGAGGGTGAAACGCCATAGCGGCGCTGAAACGCGCGGGCGAAGTGCGACGGGTGGCAGTAGCCGACCCGGCGCGCCACATCGCCTACCGGGATCGCGGGCTTTGAGAGCAGTTCAGCGGCAGCGTCCATCCGTCGGGCCGTGAGGTCTTCATGGAATGTGCTGTCGCTGAACTGAGCGTATGCCCGCTGGAGTTGCCTGGGGGAACTGGCAAGCGCCCTTGCTACCGCCGTGACCGTGAGAGATCTGCGGTAGTGGCGCTGTATCGCTATGCGCGCCATGAGATAAAGGCGGTGGCGATCCTTGAGGGTGTGCGGACGCTGGCAAGTCGCCCGTGGCCGGTGGGCTTTCGCTGCGGGTGGTACTGCGTCCAGTCGGAAGTGCAAGCGAAGGAGCTGATGGACGCGCCCGCGACTGAGATTGAACCGCTCGGCAATCTCATCGAGGGAGAGCCCGACGACCGCTCGCAGGCGGAACATCTCAAGCTCGCGCTCGCCTTGGATGTGCCCTCCGGGGCGTGAGAACGTCAGGCCGCGACGGTGTAGCTCGCGGACGATTTCATACAGCTCCGCGCCCTTGCTGAACTCGGGGCGCTGGATCAGCCGTCCCGTCCCGTGCTCAAGGAGCCGGTCAACTTCGTAGATGTCGGCTACCTCCAAGCAGAGACGAGCGGATGGGCTCAGGTCAAGCTCGGTTATGTGCATGATCCCTTGCCCCCTTTCAGAGCGTCAGTATGCGGTCGAGGTATTTGGCGAGTTCTGAGGCGATCGACCGCCCGGCGCGGCGTTCGATCAACCCGGCGGCTTCCAGACGGTCCAGCGCGTCGATGATGGAGCCCTTCTGCTTCTTCTTGGCGCCGAAGGCGTGCCAAAGCTGCTCGACGGTGAGCGGTCCTTGACCGTCGTTGCCGCGCACGATCAGGCTTTCGAGGACCGCGCTGTCCCAGACGTGCTCGTGCCGAGAACCGGGGTCTGTGCGCTGCGTGATTTCGTGGTAGTAGATGGCGGCGTGCGATGCGGTCGCCAGGTCGTTCCAACGGTGGACGAGGCCGCCTACGCGCAGGCGTTTGAGGCTCGCCGGGACGTGGCCGGGGGTGCTGACGATGCGCGCGACCTCGGTTTCCGAGATGGGCCGTTGCCGCTCGTTGTCGAGCATGATCTGAAGCACGGCCTGATCGAGATAGGCGTGCGCCTCAGATTCGAGTGAGCTACTTTGATCGTGCATGGGAGGTTCTGTCTCCTGTGTCACGGTCTCGGGCGGGGCTACAATCCCCGCGCCGGGGCCATATTTGCCTGTACGAACGGCAGCTATACGCGCAGCGCGGCGCCCTGTGGGCGCAGTACACGAACCTGACACGCAGCGGCTACGGTCACGCAACGCACGTCGCCGGCAGGGCACGCAATGAGGCAGCGGCGAGGCGATAGCCGACGCCGCGCGTCGCACACACCAGCCCATCGGCGCCGGCCTCAGCGAGCTTGCGCCGCAGCCGCGATGCGTGAGAGTCCAGCGTCCGCGTGCTGCCGGGCAAGCGAAACCCCCACACTTCTCGCAGCAGCTCGTCCTTGGTGTAGACACGGCCGGGGTCGCGGGCGAGGTACACAAGTAGCGCGTACTCCAAACGGCGCAACTCCACGGGAGTCGGGCCGATCGTGACCTCGTGCGCGGCGGTGTCGATCCGAAGCTCTCCGTACTCGATCACGCAAGACCCCTCCGCGAGGTCGCGCCGCACGAGCGCCTGCACACGGGCGCGAAGCTCGGGATACGCGAAAGGAGCGCGCAACACGTCATCGGCTCCCGCCTCAAACCCCCGCAGCACGTCGCCGAGGTCGCCGTTCGGGGTCATCCAGAGCGTCCGCAGGCCCCGTTTGACCTCGGGCATGTACTCCCCTGCGCGGAGCTTGCGCAGCACGTCAAGGCCCGCGCCTCGGCGCGTCGCGCGTCCGAAGATCACAAGCTCAACCTCCCACTCGCTGCACGCGGCGCGCAGCTTCGCCGCGTCGCTGGCGCGACGAACCTCATAGCCATCCAGCGCCAACTCGTCGGCAAGCGCGAGGTTCACGTACTCCTCTCCGTAGAGGAGCAGCACAATCGGGTCGTCATTCAGGAGCGAGCATCGCCCCGTGGCATCGGGGGCGTGCGTGGGCGGGGCGTGGTTCTCGGTGGACGTAGCGGTCATTTGGCCTCCTTTTCGGCGCACCGAAGAAAGCCGCCAGCGAGCAGACGACCACACCGCAGACAGCTACGGTAGGCCCTGGGCATCGAAGGTGGTTTCTTCGGTGCTCTGGCCGGGCGGGTGGTTCAGACCCGTCCGGCCGCATGAATGGTCAATTGACACGGATGAGATAGCCACACCCTCGGACAGACCATTTCCGGCCACGCAGGAGAAGCCCCCGCCCAACATCGGGTACTCCCGCCCGCAGGCGAACACCAGTTCGTGTCCGCTCGTACACGTAGTCTGGTGCTACATGCTGTTCTCAGCCGATCGTCTACTCGTTACGCCCCGTCGGAGCGCCACCGATGGCAGAGACGCCTGAGCTTGTGGGCGAGAGCTTTGGCAAGCCCGAGTCGGTGGAGCAGTGCCTCTCAATCATGGCCGAGGTCGCCGAGGAGCAGCGTGAAAGGAACCGCCACCTGGACACGAAGGCTGGCAGCATCGCCGGATTCGCAGGGACGGCGTTGACGCTCAACCTGACCCTCGGGCGACCCCTCCTTGAACAGCACTACAGCACCTATCCGTGGGCACACGGCCTGATCCGAGACGCCTTTATCGGGTCAGCTCTGATGTTCGCCGCCGCAGGCGTCACTGCCATTGGAGGGGTTCTACGTCCAGCTAGGACCAAGGATCTGGATGAGGAGGCGATCGACGCCTATGCGGATCGACCGAAGGTGATCACGCCACCGCCCGAGCTACGGGAAACCTGGCTACAGACTGTCGTGGCGACGGCGCTCGCGGATCGCAAAGCTGGGGACACAAAGGCCACATGGTCGAACATCGGGGTGGTACTGCTCGTGCTCGGGATCGTTGGGCTGCTCGTGCAGGCGGCTACACTGGCGGTAGCGTCATGACAGCCGACGGCAAACCACCACCGAGGCCGCCACGACCGAAGCCGGACAAACTTACGGTTCTCAAAGAGAGCGAGAGGCCAAAGTGAGCCAGGACAAAAAATCGCTATCACCGGCGCCGCCAAAAGCCGGATCTGCTCCGAAGCCATCGCCCCCGCGACCGAAGCCGGACAAGCTCACAGTGCTCGCATGAGCAGCGAGAAGAAACCGACACCGAAAGCACCGCCGAAGTCCTCACCTAAAGGCGAATCTGTGTCCAAGCCGGCGCCGCCGCGGCCAGCTTCCGACAAACTTCGCTCCGTTCTCGGTGGGGGCGGACCACACGGAAAGAAGCTTTGAGCAACGATCCTAAGCCCAACCCGGCACCATCGGCGCCGCCGCGCCCGCGGCCCGACACAATGACGAAAGTCGGGAAGTCCGAGAAAGGGCCGCGCGAGACGCGCTAGCTGGACCGCAAGGACTGGCCGTATGGCATTCAGGGCGGGCGACCATCTATGCGATCACCGACGCCGCTTTGGGCTGCCCTATACGCACCACGCGATCAAGGTCCACGATGAGCAGGTCATAGAGTTCGGCGGCTCGACCGTGAACAAGGCGGCTATGGGGATCGCGTGTGCACCGTACGAGCGGTTCGCTACAGGCCGCAGGGTTGACATGGTGCGTCATGATGCCCACGACGCCGAGCTGTCGATCCGGCGCGCTGAATGGCTCCTGTCCTGCCCGCCTACCCGCCGCTACAACGGCATCGGCTTCAACTGCGAGCACGTCGCTCGATGGTGCGCGACCGGCTGGGAAACCGAGAGCCTCCAGATACGACACCGCATCTTCGGCGGCAAATACCTGCTCGTCGGCCTTCCACTCATGTTCTGGCTCGCATGGGCGCAGCGAACGAATCGGCGGCTGCCCAACTGGGCATGGCTGATCGTCGGCGCCAACGTCGTAGCGACCTTCGTCACGCAGTACCACTACCACAGCGAGATTCGCCGCTTCAACGAACACATCCGCGCGAATTGCCCACGCGAACTCCGCGCGAACGCCACCTCGGGTTGACGCCAGGCGGAGCGAACGCGCCTAGCACTCCCTCTGGCGTCGGTCGCCGTGGATATATAGCAACCCAGACCAAGCGGCCTGCCCCAATGAAGCCAGACTTTGAGCTACTTTAGGAGCGTGCGCGACACGTCGCTAGCACAGCCCAAGGAGGTCTACCGCCCCTTTACCGTGGAGGAGTCAGCGCTGCTCCACGGATTTGTGGCGAGCGTGCGCCGGCTCGGCCGGATGCGGTTCTTCGACCAGGTGCCTACTACCGCATCCCAGCACTGGGATGGCGCTGGCATTCGCGGCGAGATGAAGGAGCCAGACGACGAAGCCGTGCAGGCAGCTATCGGCGCGTTCCGCCCGATCTACATAGCAAGCGAGCCGCAAAGCGCAGCAGCGATCCTGAATATCCTTAAGCGTTCTGTGCGTGCTCGAGCTGGTGACCGGCGCGATGATGCACTCGAAGAGATCGCGAGTTTGCGCAAATGGCAACAGGACGAGTTGAAGGCCGGGATCGGCCTTGGTATCACCTTTGAGTACCCCACGCACCAACATCGGGTGGACCCAGCAGCGATCCTAGACGCCTACTTCCACGGTCAGTATCTACACTACGCCAACGACAAGAGCCAACTCGCGAGCAGGCTAGACGGGCTCGATCCTTGGCCCCGTTACACGCTCTACACCGTGATGGGCAAGCTCACCCGTGTTTATTGGGTGATTGCAAACGTCGTCGAACTGATCCTCAAAGAGCCCGATCTGCTCGACGCACCAGCGCCGACTGGTAGCACGGCGACCCGTGCTAGGTGACGCGCCGACGTGCCTCAAGGTCCTCGTCGCGGGGCACCTCAAGAATCGTCTGCGAAGTCTGTATTACCGCAACACCAGCGGCAACCGGCACTCGCAGCTTGTCCTCTTGGTCAGGCAGCGTGACACTTGCTCGCAGATCGAAGTGGCCGCCGACAATCCCCAGGAGGTGAGCAGACACCTGCGGGGTCTTTAGGCCCATCCGGGGCGTGACGTTGATACCGCTCGTGAATCTTACGAAGCACGGTGATCCGCTGAAGCCGCCAAAAGAGCGGCAATCAATGAGGTGGCCATGGACGCTCAGCACTGTGTCGTCCGGGAGACGCATCGGGATTCCGCTTTGATGAAGTGCGCCTATCATGCCGCCTCGCAGCATCGGAACGTTGCGTTCGCCCATCGATGGGACTTGGCCAAGGAGACCTGGAAAGAACACCTCGTCTCCCGGACCAGGAGCAAACTGCGTTTCAGCTGTCCCCACAAAGCTGCTGATCGGGATCACGGTCAGGGCGATCTCACTCGGATCAAGCGAGATCAGGGCAGCAGCGACATCCTCGACTGGGTGGAACACCCAGTCTGTCGGTGGAATGGCTAGGCTGGTCACGCCCCCGTCGCGGCGACTCAGTCTCACGAACGAGCAAGCAAGCGGACGCACGACATGTCCCGCCGTGACGACGTGCAGATAGCACTCGTCGGGATCTGGAGCATCCATCTGGGCGACGAACCCTGTGCCGCGAAGCGGCGCATCATCAGGCGGGACAACCTCCGATGCGCCGCTGATAAAGACCGCTGTGGTGATGTACGAGCTTGAGACTCCCATAGGCGACAGCATAGGTGGAGGTAGTGCCACTACTCCCGATCGTCAAGCGATATCTGCCCGCCCGGCAGGCGCGCAGAGCGGTTCGCATTGACTTCGGTTGGCTCCATGCGGCGGATTCAATGCGAACCGCTCCTAACCTGACGGTGATGGCAAGCTCTTAAGTCCGTTGTACGGCCCGTGTCCTCTCTCCTCGAAGGAGCATCAGCACGTCGCAGAGATTGTCGGTGTCGAGAACGTGTGTGGCCGCGGCGCGAGCATCCGGCGTCGCGTTCAGAGCGATCGACATGCCGGCACGCTCAAACAGGGGAACGTCCGAGCGAGAGTCGCCAACCGCCGCCACCTGACTCATCAAATAGCCGTTCTGCGCGCACCACTCCTCTACGAAGCGCACCTTGTCGTACTCATCGAAGTAGCGCGTCACGACGCCCGAGAGCACTCCATCGCTCACGTGCATCTCCGTGCCGCTCACGGCCGCAAAGCCGTGACGCTCCCGTAGCATCTCGGCCGCAAACCTCAACGTGACGGTCCCTAGCAGCAGCTTGATCCCGGCAGCGGCAAGTACTCGCAACGTCTCGCTCATACCATCGATCCAGGTGCCTTCCGCCAGGACCTCGTAGATATCGGTTATGCGCTGTCCCGCCAGCCATCCCGCAGAGGTGTCAGCGATCACGCTGTTGGATATCTCGTGGGCATGAAACGCTCGCTCAAGCTCGGCGATCTCTTCTGCCTGCCCGAGCCATTGCGCGAGCAGCAGTGATACGGTCGTGCCGCGCAGCAAAGTCCCATCAAGGTCGAAGGCGACAACCGGATAGATGCCCAGCTCGTCCATCCGGGGATCATACGTGTACGCGCCCGGGTCTTACCCAGAAATCCACGGTTTCAGTTAGCGGACTACTGCACGATGCGCAGTCGTGGCCAGCGCGCCGCAATCGGCTTTGCTTGTAGGCGTCGGTGGTACTCCTCGACGGTGACGCGCCTCGGATTGCGCCGGCAGACCGGCCCAAACAGGTCTTCGAGTCCGCAGGGCGAAACCACATCGAAGCTGTCGTCGGAGCGCAGCTTGACTGCGACTGCGGTCGCGGTCTCCGGCCATGTGCCCACTCCGTCGGCCGAGGATGTCAGGGGTTCAGCGTCGATGCCGAAGACCTGCGGATACCACAAATGCACCGCTGCTTGGTTCTTTACATCCCACGGCACATCGGGCGCATAGGTCCGTAGTGCATCGAGGATGCTCTGCTCGCGCTCCTCCCCCAGCGCGTCAGAATCGAAAAAGGCGAGATCGACATCCTTGGGAGCCAGTGGGCGGCAGGGGTCGTGGAGATGATCCCATACAAGGTCTCGGATCACGCCTCCGCCGATCAGCCAGTCGGGGGGGTCAGCCGCTCGGGCGGCGCGTAGAGCGCGCATAAGCATCGGTGAGGACATGACAAGCTCGATCAGGCGCGAGCGAAGCTGGATCGGCGGCCGTGCACCGCTTGACGAAGCTACGGCACTCGACGGACTGGCTCTATGCATAGGCACGGCCGAATCCTTCCACGACTGCCGGCCAGCGGCCGCGCATCCAGGCCCCTATTCGGCTTCGTCGAGCGCCATGCGACCGCCAGTAAGCCGCGCAAAGCGGTTCGCATTGAGTCGGGTTGGCTCCATAATTTGAGTCGATGCGAACCGCGTGAGCCGACAAGGGCGCTCAGAATGGTTCGGTGCCCTCGTTGAGGATCTTCAGGTACTGGTCATATACGTAGAGCTTCCCTCTCAGTCGCCCAGTTGCCTCACGCAGGATCCCGGCCTTCTTGAGTCGTTGGATGGCAGCGTACACGGGGGGGCCGGTCAGACCGAGGCGTTCAGCGGAGTTGCTGGCGCCGATGACGACGGAGCGCGTCGCGAGGTCATGCACACGGTGCGCCGTGGCGGCGCCACGTCCGAAGGTGTGGATTTTCTGGCGGTCGTCCTCCACCATCGCGACGACACGCTGCGTGGTGAGTGTCGTGGACTCGGCGACTTCAATGACTCCTTCGAGGAAGAACCGCAGCCAGTCCTCCCAAGCACCGTCGGTGCGGACACGCTGTAGGTGCTCGTAGTAGCTGTCGCGGTTGCGCTTGAAGTGCAGGCTCAAGTAGAGAAGCGGCCGGCTGAGTACACCCTCGGAGCACAACAGCAGAGTGATGAGGAGCCGTCCAACTCTTCCGTTGCCGTCCAGGAATGGGTGGATCGTCTCGAACTGGGCGT
The DNA here is from genome assembly GCA_963831725.1 of uncultured Solirubrobacterales bacterium. GTDB lineage: Bacteria > Actinomycetota > Thermoleophilia > Solirubrobacterales > Solirubrobacteraceae > Palsa-744. The sequence goes on along the minus strand of CAWHRF010000003.1, from coordinate 13,374 downwards.
GTGCGAGCGCGGCCTTCACCAGCACTGGGGTTGGATTTGGATCGTCATGAATGAACTTCTCAAGGGCGCCCATCGCCACGGTGACCTCTTGCCACGGTGGCGGCACAAATCGCGCGGTGGCGGGGCGCGCGCCGCCAAGCCAGTTCTGGTCGCGGCGGAACTCGCCAGGGTTCTTGTCCGCTCCCCGCCCCGTCTGTAGTAGCCGTCGGTGCACTTCTCGTAGCAGTAGCGCGGAGAGCGGCGGCGCTCCGGGTTTCGCAATCTGGTCGAGGCCGTAGTCAAGAGCTGCGATGTAATTCGCGGTTTCTTGGGCGTCTTCACGTAGCGCGGCGGGTGCGGCGTCGTGCTCAAACAGGAGTAGGTCCGACAGGGAGGACTGTGTACCCTCGATCTGAGAGGACAGGACAGCCTCCTTGCGGACGAACGTGTAGATGAACTGGTCGGGGTCGGGTAGCAGTAGCGTGATCCCGTCAAGGCGTCCAAGAGCCTGGTTGGTGCGATCCAGCAGGGACTGCATCGGCGCGTCGATGCGCAAAGGCGGTTTGGGTGGGAGCGGATTGGGATGGAAGGCCCAGTATCCGTCGGGGCCGCTGTCCGCTGGCCGATACTCGCCGGTCCGAGGGCTCGATGCTGGGCTCGGAGGATCTTTTCGTTCGCTTGTCACGATCAGAGCTTACTAAGCGATAGGGCAGAAACGCTTACTAAGCCGTGGGGCTGATCGGCGATCGCTAAGCAACGAGTCCCGTGTGACGCGCGTGCGCCCTTCGCCAAGCGAGATCCGTCCGCCGGAAGATCGCGCAAAGCGGTTCGCATTGACTTCGGCTGGCTCCATAAGCTGCTCATTTGCATGGAGCTTCTCGTTGGCTCGTGTCTTCGGATCTGTCAAGGCCGATTGAGAATTGACCCTGTAGCGCCGGTTGAGAATTGACCCCCCTGTGTGGTTTCGCCGGCCGGGCGCCAGGAGAGGGCCTCTGTAGGCGCCTGTGCGGTCCTCGGCGGGGGTGGCGCGGGTGATTGGTCAGGCCGCTTCGGGGCTCTGGCGGGGTGGCCTGCTGCCGAGGTCGTGGTTCTTCAGGCGATAGCTCTCGCCCTTGAGGCTGATGATTTCGGCGTGGTGGACGAGGCGGTCGATCATCGCGGTGGCGACGGTGTCGTCGCCAAAGATCTCGCCCCAGAGGGAGAAGTTCTTGTTGCTGCTGACGATCAGGCTTGCTTTCTCATAGCGACGGCTGATGAGCATGAACATCAGGTTCGCGGCTTGCGGGTCGAACGGGATGTAGCCGATCTCATCGCAGACCAGGAGGGGGTAGCGGTCCAAGCTGCGTAGCTGCTGCTCGAGGTCTCCGTTGCGTTGTGCCTCGGTGAGCAGCGCGACCCATTGGGTGGCGCTGCGGAAGATCACTCTTTCCCCGGCGAGGCAGGCGCGGATGCCCAAGGCGATCGACAGGTGGGTCTTGCCGGTCCCCGGCGGGCCGAGGAGCACGACGTTCTCGCGGGCGTGAACGAAGTCGAGTTGCCCGAGATGCTCGATCACCTGCTTCTTGATCGAGGTCTGGAAGGTGAAGTCGAACTCCTCGAGCGTCTTGCGGAATGGGAAGCGTGCTTGACGGATGCGGCTCTCGGCGCCGTGGGCCTCGCGTGCCTGGTGCTCGGTCGAGAGCAGCGCCTGGGTGAACTTCTCGTAGGTCCACTCCTCAGCACGGGCTCGCTCGACGAGTTTCCCGAACGCCTGAGCGGCCGCAGGGGCCTTCAGCGCCTTGAACAGGAACGCGAGCTCGCTGCTCTCGCTCATGCGATCAGCGCGTCGTAGACATCCAGGGAGCGCTGCTGCACCTCGATCTCCGGACCAGCACGCTCGACACGTAGCGCCTTCAGGGCCCGAGCATGCTCGAGCGCCGTGATCGTGCGGTGCTTAGCGAAGCAACGGTCATGGCTGGCGGCGAGCTCGCCGGTATCGAGCACCGTCGCGCTCAGGCGCTGCTGGGAGACCCGGGCCTCCACGCGCCGGCCAACGAACCCCGGGTCAAGCGAGTAGTCGTTCGTATCGAAACGCAGATAAGGATCCGGCGGGACACGCGTCACCCAGCGCCGGTCGAGATCGGGCTGCTCGGGTAGGGCTCGCATCACCTCGTGCTCCTCGGCGAGCCGGTCGACGGGCCGCGCACGCAGCCCGCGATGCAACCGTGCGTTGGCCTTCTCAAACCACGCGTCGAGCTGCAGCTGGAAGTCCAGGGGGTTAGCGAACGTCCTGGCGGGCTCGAAGTTCGTCTCGAAATACTGCTGGAGCTTCTCGACCGCACCCTTGGCCTGGGGGTCGCCCTTCCCGCAGAAATGCCAGTCGAGCTTCAGCTGCCCACAGAACGCGGCATAAACATCCGTCGGGCGCCCGCGGTGAGCGTGCAGCGCGCCCTCCCTGTCCCACACAAGCGTCGAGGGCAAGCCTCCCAGCGACCACAAGCAGCGAGCGATGCCCCAGAGCAGATCCGGTGCCTCCTTGGAGAACGCCAGCGCGCCCGCACCGACCCTCGAATAGCCAAGGCAGGCAACCACGACGTAGCCCTTGCGTGCCTGACCATGGCCGACTGGGACCTCACGCTTGGGCTGCCACAGATCGAACTGGCAGATCTCTCCAGGCCGATAAACAGTGCGCTGGAACGTGCGCTTCGGCGCGAACAGCGGGCGCATCTCACGCAAATAGTCATCGACGATCGACTTGCCGCCCGCATAGCCCAGCGGCTCGATCAGCTCACGAATCCGAACCCCAGTCAGCGTGTGGTCCGAGCGCAGCTGCTCGCAGATCTCCGCCTTGAACGGGTCCAGCTTCGACGGCCGCTCAGGACAGCGAAAACCCGGCGGGGCATCCGAGCGCAACGCCACCCGGATCGTGTTGCGAGCCAGCCCAGTGCGGCGCATCAGCTCCTTGATCGACACCCCGCGAACGAAGTGCTCCCGGCGCAGCTCTGCCCACCGCTCCACGTCCAGCACGCTCCTTCTCCCGGTCTCGGTAACAGCGACCGAACCAGGCTAACCAGACCCCGGGCGCCTCCGCCACCGCCCCAGGCGGGTCAATTCTCAACCGGCGAAGGGGGGTCAGTCAAGAGCGTCGAACCGGGCGATGGCGGGCGTTGGACGCGACGATGGTGTATCGCGATCAGCGGGCGTTGGGGGCGCTGTATCAGGCGGCGCTGAGGGCCGAGCTGACCGCTCGTTTGGGGGTGGGGTGGGGGCCGGTGGTGAGCGGGGGCAGGCGGAGATCGTCGGCGTGGATCGGGGCCTGCTTGAGGCGTTCTCGAAGCGTGCGCGGCAGGTCGCGCGCGTGCTCGAGCGCAAGGTTGCGGTGTTCGTCGAGGAGCATGTCGCGGGAGCCCTCGCGGCGGGAGTGGGCGATCCTCTCGCGCGACGCGGCGAAGGACTCGCGGCCGCGCAAGGAGCGCGGTCGACCCGCCGGGAGTCTGCGGCGCGAGTGGCTTCGGACCGCGGCGGCGCATGGGTACGGGGCGGCGGTGGTGCTGGAAGCGGTGCGCGCGGCGGGCGGGCGCCAGCGTCGCTGGCGGGCGCCGACGCTGGCGCAGTCGACACCGGGGGGTTGCGATCTCGGTCGGCTGGCCGAGGAGGTGATCGCCGTGCTGGCGGCCGAGGGGTCGGTGTGGACGCTCGCTGACGTGCAGCGTGAGGTGGCTGCGCGCTTGCCGATCGGTGAGGGATGGACGGCGCGAGAGCAGGTCCGGCGAGTCGAGGCCGAGGCGGCGCGGGTGGTCTCGGGGCGGTGCGTGGATCTCGCGCCCGCGGACGCGCGTGGGGTCGCGCGCGATGCGCTGAGCGACCCCGGGGTGCAGCGCTACACGACGCGGGAGCTGTTCGAGCAAGAGCAGCGCATCGTGAGGATGTTCCACGAGGCGGCCGCCGCCGCCGGTGGCCCGGTAGCGATCGGAGAGCGGCTCGCACGCGGGCTGGATCCCGAGCAGGCCGCCGCCGCCGGCCTGGTCGCGGGCACGGGCACGCTCGTGGTGGAGGTCATCGGGCCGGCCGGAGCGGGGAAGACGAAAGCGATGAGCGCAGCGGTCAAAGCGCTCCACACCCAGGTTCGAGTCGTGCTCGGTCTGGCACCGTGGGCGGTCGCGGCTGAGCAGCTGACGCGCGAGACCGGACTGCACGCGGAGACCGTCGAGCGTTTCCTCACCGAACAGGAGAAGCGCGACAGGCCCAGCAGCGCACTGAACCCTCCTGCCGGCGCCACGGTCCTCGTCGACGCGGCCGGACTGCTGAGAACCGACGACGTGGAGCGGCTGATGCATCTCGCCCGCCGTCGCGGCTACCGTCTCGCGCTCGTGGGTGACAGCCGGCAGCTGGCCGCGGTGGGACGGTCGGGCATGTTCGACCACGCGCGGACGATCGCGCCGACGGTTCGGCTCGAGGAGATCAGGACGCTTCCGAGAGCGGTGGGAGGCGGACGCGTCCCGGGCGCTTCGCGACTGCGACCCGGCGGCGCTCGACGCCTACGAGCAGCACTCACGCATCAGAGCCGGGACCGCCCGCGAGATCGAGCATACGATGCTCAAAGACTGGTGGCAGGCGATCCAGCGCGGCCGCTCCACCGCCTTCACGGCTCCCACGAACGAGCAAGTACAGCGGCTGAACAAGCTCGCCCGCAAGCGCCTGATCGACGCTGGCCGCGTCGCCGACGACCGGGTGATCGTGACCACCCTCGGCGAGCGGGTCGGCGCCGGCGACGAGATCCAGACCCGCCTTAACGACCGGGAGAAGACCACCGAGCTCGGGCAATGGGACCGTAACCGTCAGCGCTGGATCGTGGAGCACGTCCACGACGACGGGCGGCTCCGTTCCGCGGCCGCAACGGTCGGCTTACGCTCGAGCGCGACTACTGCCGCGAGCACGTCGAGCTCGCGTACTTCACGACCGTTCACAGCGCCCAGGGGCTCACGCGCGAGGTCGGCGGCACGATCGTCGAGCAGCTCTCCGGCTGGCGTTCGGTGTACGTCGGCTTGACCCGCGGGCGGGAGCGCAACACCGCGTACGTCGTGCTCAACACCGAGGACGACGCCCGCACGGTGCTCGAGCGAGCATTGCGCCGTGACCGCGCCGACCTCGGTGCGCTCCGCATCCAACGCCAGCTCGCCGACGACGCCCGAATCACGACGGAACGCCGCCGGCGCGAGCTAACCGAGGAGCAAGCACGGCTGCGCGGCCAAGGAGAGCGCGCGATCGCGACCGACTCGCCCAGGTCGAGGCCGAGCTGGAACAGCTAGAGCCGCCGCGCGCGCCGCCGCCATCCCGCCGGAATCCTCGCCGCAGACTCGCAGCACGAGGTCCGCGGATCGGCTGGTAACGGGTCCCCGCGCAGGGCGCTGGTCAGCCAGCGTGCCGCTCGTCGCGCCCCCAGATTGTGGGTCCTGGAGCCCTGGACGAGACTGCCACCGGGTCCGCGGGTGTTTGCTTGCTCTTTGGGCCGCTAGCACCGCGTCCTCACGAGGTTGCGGTTGGTCGCCAATCCGATCGCGCCGCCGGAAGACGCCGGGAGGGCAAAGCACTCGTGCGAGATCCACCCCTGGACCGCGCTTCTCGCGGGTAGCGGGGCTCACGAGAGCGCGTGCCGAAAGGGCGCGCTACCTATGCAGCCGCTGCCGGCGTCTGCCAGCTGACACAGCGCGCGTGCGGGCGCTCGGATCGGGCGAAGGCGATCGCGCGGCTCGCCGGCTTGGCCTGACGATCCAGATCGTGGCATTGCGCTCGTCCGGCGGTGCGGCCAGCCTGGCATCGCTCCGTCGCCAATGCAATCGTCGGTCGGCAAGCCGTGGGAGGGTCAATGCGATCGTCCCCGGGAAATGCTTGCTTTCCGGCGCGACGGCGGGCGCTCGTTGTTGGTGGTGGGATGCGCCGTGCGACCTGAAAGGAGGTCGTTTGCCGGCTTGCTGGCGTCGCGAAGCGGGTCGGGGCAGTGCCGGGTCGACGCGCGGCAATCGTAGAGGTGTCACATTTGGTGCTGCCGCGGTGCTTAGTCGGTGTAATGGAGTTGCAGGCGCGACATAGCGAGCGATCGGAGCGCCCTGACGGCGGCTCCGGCTCGGCGGCCTTCGAGTCGTTCTTTCGCAATCACTACCGCGCCGTCGTGCGCCTCGCACAGAGCGTGGTCGGCGACTCCCAGCGGGCTCAGGACGTCGCCCAAGATGTGTTCGTGGCCGCGTATCGACGTTTCCCTGGCGACTATGAGCAGGCTGCGGGATGGGTTCGGGTAGCGGCCGTGCACACGGCGCTCAACGTGCTCCGCGGGGAGCGGCGTCGGGACAGGCGCCAGCAGCTAACGCAGGTCGTGACTTCCCTGCCGAGCGCCGAGGAGACCGTGATCGAGCGGGAAAGACGGGCGGACATCCGCCGCGTCCTGTGTCGTCTGCCGCACCGGTCGGCCGCAGTTCTGGTGATGCGCCATGGTGGCCTGAACTACGTTGAGATCGCCGAGGCGCTCGGGGTCAAGGTTGGGCATGTGGGGACTCTGCTCAGACGGGCGGAGGCCGCGCTTCGAAAGGAGATGGACCGTGAGACACATTCCTGACGGGGTGCTTCGGCGGCTCGATGACGAGCCCTTGGCCGTCCCGGACCGGGTTAGCGATCACGTGGCCACGTGTGGGCGCTGCGACGCTCGGCGCGCTGAGATCGCCCACGACGGGGAGCGCGTGGCCCAGCTGTTCACGGCTCCGCGGCTCGTTCCGGACATCGACATCGCGTGGGCCCGGCTTCAGCGTGAGCTGGTGTCCGGACAGGCAGACGGAGCAGGCAGGCGCCGCCGGCGGGCGCGTGGGCGCCGACGACGTGCGTGGTTCCCGAGAGTCTCGCTCCGGGCCGGGCTCGCTATCGGTGCGGTCGGGATTGTCGTCGCGGGCACGGCTGCGGCGGCCACGCTGACCACCATTTTCGCGCCAACCCACGTTGCTCCGGTCTCATTGAGCCAGAGCGATTTGCGAGCGATCGCGACGTTGACGGGGCTGGGCGACAGCCAAGGGCTTGGGGGCTTCTCCACCCTGAATGGATCGAGCACGCTCCGATTTGGAACCATCACATGGTCCTCGGGCACCCCCCACCCAGCGTCCTCGCTTGCTCAGGCCGCCGCGGAAGCCGGCTTTCCGGTCACCCTGCCCGCCCGTCTTCCCGCGGGAGTGGGGGCCGTCGAGCAGGTGATCGTGCAGCCGCGCGTGCGCGCCACCGTGAGCTTCAACTCGACCGCCGCGAGTCTCGCCGGGAGCACGGTGACCCTTGACGGCGGGCCAGCCGTCGTCGCGGAGTACGCCGGGAGCAGCAGCGCGGACGTGCCCACGCTTGGCGTCGCGACCGTTCGTCGTCCGACGGCGCGCTCTACCGGTGCAACCTTGAGGCAGATCGAAGCCTTCTTGCTGAGCCAGCGCGGGATCCCGCCCGGACTGGCCCAGGAGGTGCGCCTACTCGGTGACTTGCGAACGACCCTCCCGGTGCCGGTCCCGCCTGGCGTCTCGGTTCGCTCGGTGCAGGTCGGAGGTTGGCCGGGCGTCCTGCTGGCCGACTCCTCAAACGCGGCCTCCGCTGTGATCTGGGAGGACGGCCGAGGCTTGCTCCATACCGTCGCCGGAATCCTCGATTCGCAAGATGTGCTGAATGTCGCGGCCCAACTCGGCTGATCGAGCCGGCATCCACGCCGACGAGCCGTCGGCCGCCCACGCCCCCGTCCGGCTCTCAGAGGCTTCGTGCTCCTCCCTTGAGGATGGCTCCCCGCAGGCCACGACCTCGCCGGCGATCCACGCGGTGGGGCTCACCAAGCGCTTCGGCGCCATGATCGCCGTGAACTCGCTGTCCATGACGGTGCAGCGAGGAGAGGTCTTCGGCTTTCTTGGCCCGAACGGAGCGGGGAAGACCACGGTGGTAAAGCTCCTGCTCGGCTTGGCACGACCCACCAGCGGCGAAGCGCTTGTGCTCGGCGCGCCGCTGGGCGACCGCGAGGCCCGCCGGCAGATCGGATATCTCCCCGAGCTGTTTCGCTACCAGCCTCTGCTTACGGCCGCAGAGAGGTGCTCCGCTTGCACTGCCGGCTCCTTGCGCTTCCCGAAGCGACGTGGGATGAGGAGGGACGCAGTGCCCTGGCGACCGTCGATCTGCTCGAGCGAGGAAACGACCGCGTCGGCACCTTCTCAAAGGGAATGCAGCAGCGGCTCGGGCTCGGCGTGGCCTTGCTCGGCAACCCGGCGCTCGTAGTGCTCGACGAGCCCACCAGCGCGCTTGACCCCGTCGGACGCCACGCCGTGCGCGAGATCATTCGTGGGCTGCGCGAGCGGGGATCCACGGTGTTCCTGAACACACACCTGCTTGAGGAGGCCGAGCATGTGTGCGATCGCGTCGCGGTCATCGACAAAGGGAGGCCCGTCGCGACCGGCAGCCTTGACGACCTGCTCGGTCACCACGGCAGGGTGCGACTCAAGGTTGGGGGCCTCGGTGAAAACTGGTGGAGCGCCTTCGGTCGGTTCGGTCAATGGCACCGGCAAGACGAATGGATGGTCGTCGAGGGCATCGACCCGTCCGGGATCCCCGACCTCGTCGGCGTGCTCGTCTCGCTCGGAGGGCAGGATGAGGCCGTGATCCCCGAGCACCAGAGCTCTGGAAGCTCGCTTCCTCGAGTTGTTGAGCGAGCGATGAACGGGACCTTGACAATCGCCGCACTCACGATCAAGGAAGCGGTGCGGCGACGTCTCCTCGTCGCCTTCGTCTCGATCACCGTGGTCATAGTCGGACTGAGCGCCTGGGGCTTTGACCGCTTGAGGCACGCCACAAACCTCACCTCCGGCGAGAGCAACGTCGCGGTTCCACAAGCGCTCATCCTGTTCATGTTCATGTTCAGCTTCGTCCTCGCGCTCAGCGCGTCGGCGATCGCCTCTCCGTCGATCTCGTCGGAAGTCGAGTCAGGCGTGCTGATGACGGTCGTCACTCGACCGATCCGGCGGACCGAGGTACTTCTCGGCAAGTGGCTCGGGCTCGCAACGCTCCTCGCCGGGTACGCTGCCGGCGTCTGCGCGCTCGAGTTCGGGGTCGTGCGCTGGGCGAGCGGCTTCGTCCCGCCGAACCCGGTACTCGCCAGCGTGTACCTGTTCGCCGAGGGCGCTCTCCTCCTGACCCTGGCCCTCTTCTTGAGCACGCGGGTGCCGGTGATCGCCGCGGGCGTCATCGGCGTCGCAGTGTTCGGGGCCGGATGGCTGGCCGGGGTCGTGGGCACCCTCGGCACAACACTCAACATTGGTGCCCTACGCACCGTGGGGCAGGTAGGACGATTCCTGCTGCCGACCGACGGGCTATGGCACGCCGCCATCTACTACCTCCAACCATCCTCGCTCATCACTGAGCACCTGGCCGAAGGCGGACGCGGAGATCCGTTCTACGCGCAAGGAGCACCGTCCTGGCCGTACCTACTTTGGGTCGCGTGCTGGTTCCTCACAGTCCTGCTCGCCGCAATCGCCAGCTTCGAACACCGCGAGCTATAAAAAGCGAACTGCAGTCGCCACAGATAGCTGACCGACTGGGCCGCAAGCCACAGGAGGCTGCGTTCAACCCACAACCGTCCGCGATCTGGACGCGTCCGGCGTTAGCTGCCGCACGAGCCCTTCCAGCAAAGCGCTCATGCGCCTACGAGTAGCCGATCGCTGCCGCTCCCCGGTTGACTTCGCCCCGATCCGGCCGCCCGTCCATCCGGCACGTCACTACTGCTCTTGCTCTCGCGCCGGCGCTAGCCGGGCGACCGCAACGGCGACGATCCGCTCGTCCGCCGTGCCTTCCCCGTCGCCGAGAGCAGGGCTCCCATACTGGCGCGCAGGATCAGGCGATTGCCTAGGTGGTTCAGTCTCGGGTTTGGAGAGAAGTAGGGATGGAACCCTTCCTCCCTCCGCCGTTCTACTTTTCCAGGATGCGAGGTTGCCCGCCGTGGCACCGCTTCTGCAATCGGCCATAAGAGCAGACCGTTACCCTCGCTCAATCTACATCGCGCGACCGCGGGCTCATCCCATAACGACGCGCGAGGAGCTCACTATGCATGACAACCAGATTGCGCTGATCACGGGGGCCAACAAGGGGATCGGCCTCACGATCGCCAAGAATCTCGCGAAGCACGGCTTTACCGTCCTGGTCGGCTCGCGCGACCTCGCGAACGGTGAGACGGCGGCACAGGGCATCGACGGCGACGCACACGCGATCCGGCTCGACGTCACCGATCAGGCCTCGATCACCGCCGCCGCGGACCGTGTCCGCGAGGAGTTCGGCCGGCTCGACGTTCTCGTCAACAATGCGGGCATCTCCCACGCGACACCCTGGGAGGAGATGCCCGGAAACACGTTCGAAGAGAAGGCGCAGTCGGGTCAGCTCAGCAAGGTGTCGCTCAACGAGTTGCGCGAGATCTTCGACACGAACGTGTTCGGCGCGCTCGCGGTCACACAGGCAGCGCTTCCCCTGCTTCGCGAGGCGCCATCTCCCCGGGTCGTCATGGTCTCAAGCGGGGTCGGCTCGCTCGCCGCTGCCTCCCAACCCGGGAATCGATACAGGGCGATGTTCGGCGCCTACTCGGCCTCCAAGGCCGCGATGAACGCGATCACCGTCGGCCTCGCGATCTCCCTCGAGTCCGAAGGAATTCGGGTGAACGCGATCTCCCCGGGGTTCGTCGCCACCGACCTCAACAACCACCGAGGCGTGCTCCCCGTGGAGGAAGGAGGCAGGGACGCGATTCGCCTCGCGCTGCAGGAGGGCGGTCCGACGGGAACGTTCACCGATCAGGACGGCGACCCCATTCCCTGGTAAGGCTCCGGAGATGGGCGCTCACCCGGCCACTCCTCTGACGATAACTCCAGCGCCGACTCAGCCGTCCTCGTCGCCGCAAGCAGGGCGCGCGCGACGGCGTGCAGAATCGTCAAGACGCCTGTGCAAGAGTCCGCTCGGCGGTTCCGGCTCCGACTCGCCGCTCGCCACTCAGTAGCCTGCGCCGTGGCGTTCGGAATGTCGGGCGACCGCGCTTGGCGCTCGTACGGGCGCCCGGGTGCGGCCGCTGATCGACGGCGCCTGCGACCCGGACCTACACTCCGCGCACACCGGATGCGGCCTGCAGTGGGCGCGGCCAGGGCCGTGATCACGATCCACGCGGCCGCTTCCTGCGTAATACTGGGTCGCGAAGGATTCTTTGACCTGTGGGCGCCAACGTGATCATCTCTTATGACGGAACTGCGAACGATGACGACGCGCTCGCGCTGGGCCAGATGTTGGCGCGGGCCGGTTTCACGTTGGCGCTCGCATATGTGCGCCATTCCCCTGAGTTTGACGCGCGTCGGGAAGAGGTGGCCCAGCATGACGCCGACCGACGCCTGGAGCGAGGCGCCGCTACGTTGGGCGATGCCGAGATCACCCGCCACGTCGTCATCGGTGCCTCGACAGGAGCCGGCTTGGGGCAGTTGGCCGAGAGTGAGGCAGCGTCGGTGGTCGTGTTTGGCTCGGACTACCGGACCACACCCGGTCACGTCGAGCCCGGCACGTCCGCTCAGTACCTCCTCGATGGTGGCTCGGTGGCGGTTGCCATCGCCGCCGCCGGTCTCCGGACGCAGCTCAACACCGCAATCAGATCCATCGCCGTGCCTCTCGCCGGCCCGACGAACGATGTCGCCCGCGAGACCGCAGGCGCGCTGGCCGCGAAACTCGGGGCAACGCTTCGCGAGTCACGCGCTGAGCCGGTGGATCTGATCGTCGTCGGCTCGCAGCCGGGCGCACCGGCCGGCCACGTCGTGATCGGCGGTGATGTCCGGAACGAGCTGAACAGCGCCCGTAGCTCAGTACTGGTCCTCGCGGCCGGCGTGCCGCTTCTTCCCTAGCGCGGCGCCTTCCCAAAGCCCGGGGCGCGGAGTCGGGAAGGCTGTTGCGACGGGGCCCTCGGCGACGGAGGGGCCGGCGATTCGCCGATAGCACGGCTCAGAGAGCACGTGCCAAAATGGCGCGCTACATGTGCAGCCGGCCGGCGTCTGCCAGCTGACACGGCGCCCGTGCGGGCTCGGATCTGGCGAAGGCGATCGCCGCACGATCCAGATCGTGGCGTAGCACTCGTGTGGGATCGCCGGCGCGTGTGATCTCCCGGTCGCGAGGCTGTCGGAAGATGTGCTCGCCGGCGCGCAGGCAGCGAGCCGCGAGCTACCGCCAGGCCTACAACGTGCAGACCGCGGTGACTGAGCAACAGATCATCCTCGCCGCCGAGATCTCGCTGGACGCGCCGGACTTCGGGCACCTGGAGCCGATGCTCGATCAGGCGCTCGCTCACCTGCGCCGGCACGGGATCACCGAGCAGCCCGAAACGGTCGTCGGTGACGCCGGCTACCGGCACACCCGGCAGATCCAGGCGATCGCAGACCGCGGGATCGAAGTGCTCGTCCCGCCCGACGGCGCGATGCGCGAGGGCAAACGACCCGGCTGGGAGGACGGGCTCTACGAGCAGATGCGCGAGAAGCTCAAGACTGCACACGGACGCACGCTCTACGCGCTGCGGAAGGTCACGATCGAGCCGATCTTCGGCCAGATCAAATACAACCGGCGCGTCGATCAGTTCATGCGAAGAGGCAGAGCCGCCGCGCAGTCCGAATTGCGGTTAGTGGCAGCGACACACAACATGCTCAAGCTCCACAACCACTGGATCGCCAACACCGCCTAAGGCGACACGCCTCGCCACCCCTGGACGAGCGGTCCCCCGGGAACCGCAACCCCCGACCAAAACCACGCTGCTTCCGCATTTTTCAACGGCCTCCCACGATCTGGATCGTCAGGCCCAGCCCAGCCGCGCGATCGCCTTCGCCCGATCCGAGCGCCCGCACGGGCGCTGTGTCGAGCTGGCAGACGCCGGCAGCGGCTGCATAGGTAGCCCGCCCTTTCGGCACGCGCTCTCGTGAGCCCCGCTACCGGCGACTGGCGCGATTCCGGTGTCCGGGATCGGCGCCAGGCCGGCGTGATCGGGCTTGTCCGATTTCAGCAGCGCGACGGTGGCCGTTCCGGCATCCACGTCGTCGCTGCTTTCGTTGACGAGCGACGGTCCCAGCGGTGGGAAGGTCGTCGCTGCGTTTGGGCGATTGCACAACTCTGAGGCGACATCGCCATCGTCTGCGGGCACTTCTGCTCCCGAAACGCGGGGCCGCTTGCTGATGGGACCCACTGGAGCGCCCCCAGCTAGCGCCGTTCGTGGTCGAGCATCAAAGCGGCTCGCTGCCGGTCGTAAGACCAATGGGGCAGCGGGCGGTCCGGATCATTCAACGACGTCGAACTCGGTCGACAACCAGAGAGTCTTGGCGGCGTGACCACTGTTCACCGTCGTGCTGATGCGGTACACACCAG
>CAWHRF010000002.1:0-502930 GCA_963831725.1 uncultured Solirubrobacterales bacterium | reverse complement strand
CAGGGCCGGCGGCCGTAACCGTTGTAATCGCGGCGGTCGGTGCAAGAGCCCCTGCGCCATCGGCGGATTGTGCGCCGACATTCGTTGCCTGCATTGGCACGCTCTTGATGCTCGTGGACTGGGCGGCAGACACACTTGGCGCCGAGGCACTAGAGGCCGTGGAGGCCGTTTGAGGGTCCGCGGACTGGGTCAGGGTGGCGTCTGATGTGGGGCCGGGGCTCGCCCCGCCTGAGCCGGCGGCGTGCTCCTGGCCGGCATCTGTCGGGAAGCGATCGCCGCGCATATCGCTCTCGCCAGTCGCGATCTCGGCTCCGCTCTGGACGGTCGGAGCGGCCGAGAGATCTGGGCGTGTCGCCACGATGTTTGGCGCCGCGCTCTCGCGTGGCGATGAGACGCCCGCGGCTGTGGCCGCTTCGCCTTCTGAGCTGTTTTCCTCACCGGGAAGGTTTGTGGGCGACGCGCCGCCGGCGGAACCGGAGGCGAGGACACTCGAGGTCCCGGCGGGTGTGGCGCCGGTGGTCGGGGCAGACGCGAGAACCGGTGCGGGACTCGAAGGAGAAGTAGACGCTGGAGCGGATGCCGGCGTGAACGACGCGGCGGCTGTGAGCGCAATGGCAGGCGTAGCGGCGGCGACGGGTGCGGATGTCGAGGCAGGAGCGGTCTCGGGAGCAGGCGCAGCGACAGAAGCAGCCATGGGAGCAGGCGCGGGGCTCGATGGGACTGCGGGCGCGGCTCCTGGGATTGCGTCGGGCACGGCGCTCGGAACCACAGCGGACGCAGGAGCCGCAGCAGCGGGGGAGGCAGTAGCAAACCCCGGAGTGGAAGGCGGTCCGGGCACAGAAGCGGCCAACGTGCCGGTCGATGCGGACGCGGGGCTTCCGATGGCAGAGTCGGCTTGGCCTGGCATGATCGCGCCAGCCACGACGGCGGGGCCGGATTGGACAGTCGCAACAAGCGCATCGACGGATGCGTATCCCGCCACGGAGGATGCGGGAGCCGATGGTTCGAGGCTTCCTTCCAGAGGGCCGCCCGTGGCTGTGGCTGTGTTAGCGCTACCCCCGGCTGCTATCAGCGCGCTCGCCATCGCGGAGTTCGATCCACCGGCGTGCGCCCACCCGTGCGAGCGCGCCCTCGCACCATTGCCCGATCGCGAGCTATTGCTTCGATGGCCTTCCGCAGTGGCGGTCCGGGCCCAGTGAGTGGCGAGTTCGCTCTGGAAGGGCGATGCGCCTGGTGGAGCTCCTTGAGGAGCTTCCGGCGGCCCTCCCGGCGGCGCCCCCGGTGGAGCGCCCCGTGAAGCTCCAGACGGAGCACGAAATGAACCTGCGCCGCCGACAGGTGGCGCAGTGGGTGGGGGCGCGAGCGCCGTCGACCCACTCATGCAAGGCCCCCCACGGTGCTCGGCACAGGCTGTGACTGACGGTAGGCTTCGGCGTTGCCGAGCACTTTTGACACGTAGCTCTGCGTTTCGGCGTATGGGGGTATGCCGCCATACTGCTGAACCGCTCCGGGCCCAGCGTTATAGGCGGCCAGCGCGTCTTCGGTGTTGCCGCCGAACTCGCTCATCAGCTGGCTGAGATAGCGCGCGCCGCCTTCGATCGATTCGGCCGGATCGAGCGGATTTGCGACTCCCATCGACGTGGCGGTGCCGGGCATCAATTGCGTCAAACCGGCCGCTCCCGCGCTGCTTTGCGCGCTGGGGTCAAAGCCAGACTCCTGCTGGATCAGGCCGTGCAGGACCGCCGGGTCCAGCCCGTAGCGTGCGGCGGCCTGTTCGATCAGTGGGTTGTATTCGCTGGAGCCGGCACCCCCGCTGACGGCACCGTCGGACTGCTCGACCAGCGGTGTCCCATCGGCTGTGGTGGCATCGGCTGTGGTAGCTGCCTGCAGGGCGGAAGCGAAGTCGCCGGCGGGCGCTTGCGAGGTACCGCTTGCCGGGACGCTGTTCATTACCCCTGAAACGCTCACCTGACGGGCCTGTTCGATCAGCGTCTGCAACTGGCGCACGCGCTGGGCAATCGCCAGCTCTTCGGGCGGCACACCGACGGCAGTCGTGACCGCTTCGACGCTCATGCCGAGCTCCGGCCGAAGCGCGAGGCGGCAATCTCGTCCAGCGCACCCTGCTCGCGATTGGCGGCCATGCGGTCGTGCTCGCCGCGCTGGCGATCTCTGAGTCGATTCAACATCTCGTGCTCGCCGGCGGCAGTCGCGAGCCTGGCGTCGCTCTCGGCCACCTCGACTTCGCGCTGGCGCAACTCACCGGCGTGAATCCCGCGTTGCGCCTCGACCCGCTCGAGAAATGCCTGGCCTGCCAGCAGCTCCTCCGATCCCCGGGTGCTCCTCTGGGCTGTGTGCGCTCGCTGCTCCACCTGCGCGCGCTCCAGCTGAGTCTCGACGGCACGCAGGTCGGCCTCCGTGTCCGAGCGACGCGAGATCGCCTCTGCCAGCTCCTGCTTGGCCACGTCCTCCGCGCGCTTGCGCACCGCGCGCACACGCTCCAGTCGAAATCGAAAAATGGGTCCGTTCACGGCCTGGTTATCGGACGGTCCCTTCGCTTCTTTAGTCGACCCTGGTGGCGCCGGGAGCGAAGACGCCTGGCGGTTGGCATCGCGTACCGTCGCGGTCCGTCCCTAGCATCAGCGCATGAGCATTATTGCTGTTGAGGCATCTCGTGATGGCTATGCGCTTGCTTACCGCGAGGCCAGAATGGGATTGGAGGACCAGGAGAGATCGGTGGTCGAGCTCCGGGCGCGAGCGGGCGCATTGATCGCCGCTGCAGCCATCACGACGTCCTTCTTCGGCGGCCAGACACTTGCAAAGCACGACATCAGCGCTGCGGCATGGATCGCGATCGGCTGCTTCGTGTTGCTCGGCTTCGCGGTACTGCTTGTGTTGTGGCCGCGTCGGGACTGGGAGTTCTCACTGGCCCCGGACCAGTTCATCGCCACGTACCTTGAGCCATCGGAGGGCGAACCGCTCGCACTCCACCTGATTGAACGTGACCTTGCCCTGCATATGGGCCGCAGCGCAGAACTAAACCGTCGCCAGCTCAGAGCCCTGATGGCGGTCTTTCGTGTCGGGGCGCTGCTGTTGGTCTTCGAGGTCTTGGCGTGGGTGATTGCCCTTGTCGCCCAGCGATAGACTCACAGCAATGTCCGGCAAGCCCACTCCGCAGCCATCTCCCGCGCCTCCACGTCCTGAGCCTGTGCGTCCTAGCCCGATGGTCGGCGAGACACGCGGCGGGAGCAATTCGGGCGGTTAGCCTCGCGCGGCAGTCTCGGCGTCTCATGCAGACGCTCGAGCGGCGACATAACCCGTTGCAGGCTCCCGACTCAGATGCTCAGCCCAAGCGCCGGTATCGCCGGCGCCTCGGCCGCGACCGGTACGACCGTGGACCCGAGAGCAGGCGGCGGCGGGCCCGGGGCGATCCGCTCGGCGGTGACTTCCTCGGCCTCGGGGACGTCCTCGGCGGACATTGTCGCCTCTCCCGCAAGCGAGGCCGCCAGTTCCAGCAGGCGCGAGTCGGCGTCCCCGGGCAGGCTGCGCTCGTCCACGGATTGGCGCAGGAACTCCTCGATCCGGGTGCGGTGCGCGAGCGCGATGTCAAGCGCGGGATCGCTGCCGGGCTGGTAGGCGCCGATTGCAACGAGGTCTTCCTTCTCGTGCAGCACGGCCAGCGCGGCGCGCAGCCGCTGGCCGGCAGCCACGATCTCAGGAGAGACGATCTCGCCAGCCAAGCGCGAGACGCTTTGCAGTAGGTCGATCGCGGGATAGTGGCCCGCGTGGGCAAGCGAGCGGGTGAGCACCACATGTCCGTCGAGGATCGAGCGCGTTGCGTCGGCGATCGGCTCGTTCATGTCATCGCCGTCGACCAAGACCGTGTAGAGACCCGTGATCGACCCGCTCGTGCTGGTGCCCGCACGCTCGAGCAGACGTGGGAGCAACGCGAACACGCTTGGGGTGTAGCCGCGTGTGGCAGGGGGCTCACCGATCGCGAGTCCCACCTCGCGCTGGGCCATTGCAAAGCGGGTCACCGAGTCCATCATCAGCATCACGTCGTGGCCCTGGTCGCGGAAGTACTCGGCGATCGTCGTGGCGGTGAAGGCTGCCTTGATGCGCACCAGCGCGGGCTGGTCGGAGGTCGCGACCACCACCACCGAGCGCTCCAACGCGTCGCCGAGATCGCGTTCGATGAACTCGCGCACCTCGCGCCCGCGCTCGCCCACGAGCGCGATCACGTTGACCTGGGCGCTTGTCGACCGAGCGATCATGCCCAACAACGAGGACTTCCCCACGCCTGAGCCGGCAAATATGCCCAGTCGCTGTCCGCGCCCGCAGGGCACGAGCGAGTCGAGCGCGCGCACGCCCATCCCGACGCGCTCGCTGATGCGAGGCCTGGACAGTGCACCCGGAGGTGGCGCTACGGTCGAGCGCTTCACCCCACAAGGGGCGGAGCGCTCGTCGGTGGGGACGCCAAGGCCGTCAATCACGCGCCCCAGCAAGCCTGGTCCCACGGTGACACGAAACGGCGCGCCGGTGGCCAGCACACGCGTGCCCGGACCGATGCCGTGCAGTTCTCCAAGCGGCATCAACAGTGTGCGTCCATCTCGGAAACCGACCACCTCGGCTTGGATGGGCGCCTGCCCGCGGTCGGTTCCCACCAGGCACACCTCTCCGACCTCGGCCTGCAGGCCGGTTGCCTCGATGATCAGGCCGATCAGGTTGCGCACCTTGCCGTGACGGCGGGCCAGGTCCACCTCGCGCAGGGCGCGGGCGGCCTGGGCGAGTCGCGTGCCGGGCAGGGAGAGTGGCTCGGCGGGCGGGGGGTCGCTCACGCCGCACGCCCGGCCGAGGCCAGCGAGTGTTCGATGACCTCGCGCGCGCGCTCCAGCTGAGTGTTTACGCTCGCGTCCACCTCACCCTCGGTGGTGCGCACGATTGCCCCGCCCACGCCAATGCGCTCCTCGGCCTGCAGGTCGCACGCCTCGATCCCGCTGCCGCGCGAGGTCAGCTCATCCAGCGCATCCCTCACGGCGTTGAGGTCGGCGGGATTGACCAGCACCGCCACGTTGCGCCGGTCGCTGACGCGCCGCAGCGCGCCGCGCACCACCTCGATCACCGCGTCGGGGCGCTTGTTGAGCACGCCCCCAATGATCTTCTCGGCCAGCTCCAGCGCCAGCTCGATCGCGTCGCTTTCGACCGCCTCGATCGTGTGGGTGCGCAGCGACTCGATCCCGACCACAGCCTCCGCGAGCGCGCTCGCGGCGCTGGAGACTTCAGCGGCGCCCTCGGCGTGGCCGGCGCGAAGCCCCTCGGCGTGGCCGTCGGCGCGGGCCTGTTCGCGTATCTGCACGGCTTCGGCAGTGGCCAGCGCGAGCAGCCGCGCGGCTGCGTCGCGGGCGGGTGGATCGGAGGGCTCGAGCGGCTCAAACGCGTAGCTGACCGCCGCCTCAGACAACCGCTTCGCCCCCCTGCTCCTCGCCGCCGACGGCGATCACGATCGTGCCGTCCTGCTCGAGCTTGCGCACGACCGCGACCACACGCCCTTGGGCGTCATCGACGTCGCGCTTACGCTGCGGTTGCTGGATCTCCATCTCCTCCTTGAGCATCGCCGCGCCACGCTCGGACATGTTGGCGAGCACCATCTCCATCACGTCCTCGGGCACACCGCGCAGCGCCAGCACGAGGTCCTTCTGGTCGACCTCGCGCAGCACTTGCTGGATCGCACGCTCGTCGAGCTTCACGATGTCCTCGAACACGAACAACATGCCGCGCACCTCCTCTGCCAGCGTCTTGTCCGTGCCGGCAAGGCTCTCGAGTACGTTGCGCTCGGTGGTGCGATCGGCGTGGTTGAGGATCCCGGCGAGCGTCTTGGCTCCTCCGCTGGCGGAATACTTGCGCTCGACCGTCGCGCCCAGCTTGCGACGGATGACCTGCTCAACCTGCTGGATCACGCGTGTGCCGGCGTGGCCCATGCGCGCGATCCGCAGCGCGATATCGGGCTGCTCGGCCTCGGGCAGGCGCGCGAGCACCCCGGCCGCGAGCGTCTCACTCAGGCTGGCGAGCACGAGTGCGACCGTTTGCGGCGACTCGCCGCGCAGCAGGGCCGCGATCCGCTCCGGTGGCACACGACGCAGGAACTCAAACGGACGCGTTTCGCTGGCGCTTGCCAATCGGCCGAGCAGCTCCGCGGCAGCCTCTGGGCCAAGCGCGCGCTCGATCACCCCGCGCGCGAAGTCCATACCGCCGGTGACGGTGCCCGTGCCCGCCCCTGCCTCGGTCGCAAGTTCGCTGAAAACCGACTCGGTCGTCTCGGCGCCGACCGAGCTCAGCCGTGCCATCTCCATCGACAGGCTCTCGATCTCGTCCTCGTCCATGCGCTGCATGACGCTGGCCGCGCGCTCGGCTCCAAGCGCCGTCATCAACACCGCGGCTCTGCGTGCTCCGGGCAAGCGCTCGACAGGCGCCGGGGACAGCTCCGGAGCGACCCCGGTGGATGACTCCTCGGCCATCGACGCTAGTCCTCCTGCATCCAGTTGCGCAACTGCTTGGCGACCAGGTCTGGGTCGCTGTCGGCAAGCTGTTCCACCTGGCGGCGCAGCGGCTCACCGGAGGCGTGCCCGTTGCCGTTGCCGTTGCCATTGCCGTTCCCATTGCCGTTCCCGCCCGAGGGCCCAACGCCTGCCATCGCGGGAACCGGCCTGGGTGCGCTCTCGCGCTGCAGCTCAGACAGCCGCATCGGCGCCTCCAACTCGCGCAGCCAGACTGGCTCCTCGACAATCGAGTCGGTTTCGCGCTTGCGCAGCGAGCGCGTCGTGAAGAACAGGAACACGATCGCACCGATGCCGAGCAGCGCGTACTTGGCGTAGCCGAGCATGCTGCTCGTGGAGCCGGCGGCGGCTTCCGGTGTCTTGGCGAACGCGAGCTGGCCAATCGAGATCGTGTCCCCGCGCTTTGTCTGGATCCCAGCGGCGTTGGTGATCGCTTCGCGAATCGCCGGTATCGATGCGGCCGGGACAGAGTGGTCGAGCAGCACTGAGACGTGCTGGCTTTCGACCGTGCCCGGGGCGATCGTTTCGTGGGTCACGGTCTTGCTCACGCCGAGCGTGCTACTGGTCGTTTCGTGCTTGTAGTTGGACTTGCCACCGGCGCTGGTCCCGGTGGGGAGGTTCGCGGTACCTGTGGCGCCACCGGCACTCGAGCCGTTGCCGGTGAGCGTCTCCAGGTCCTTGCTCTGCTGCAAGGGCACGCCGGCCTTCCCGTAGGTGAGCTTTTCCTGGGTGGCCTGGTTGACGTTCATGTTCGCGTACACCAGCACCTGCGCCTTGCCGGGACCGAGGATCTGCGCGAGTACCCCGTCGAGGCTCGCGCCGGTGCTCTGGTCGTAGCGCTGCTCGGCTTCCTGCACGCTGTTGCCCCCGCCGCCGGCGCTGCCGGAGGCTTGCGGCCACAACAGCTGCCCGGAGGCGCCGGTAATCGTCACCTTGTTGAGCGCCAGCCCGGGCACGCTGGAGCTCACCAGCTGAGCGATCCCCTGCACCGAGGTGGGCGCCAGTGAGGTAGTACCAGACAGCAGCACAGCGGCTGAGGAGATGCTTTGGTTTTCGCCGAACACCTGGCTCTGAGAGCTCGGCAGCACTAGCTCCACCTGCGCCCCTGAGACCCCTTGCACGGAGTCGATCGTCTGCTCCAGTTGTCCCTGCAGCGCGCGCTGATAGGTGACCTGCTGCTGGAAGTTGCTTTCGCCGAGGTTCTCTTTTTCAAACAGCGAGAAGCCCGGCTGGGTGTCGCCGAGCAGGCCCGCGCCGGCAAGGGCCACGCGCGCCTCTGCGGTCTGGTTGGACTGCACGGCAAGAGCGGTGCCGTTGTTTTGCAGCTCGTAGTTGACGCCGTGCTCGCTGAGCGCACTCGTCATCTTGCCGGTCTGAGAGGGTTCCAGGCCGCTGACGAGCGTCGAGTAGCTCGGCTGGGAGACCAGGTGCAGGAACAGGTAGATGAACAGGATCGCGCCCACCGCGAACCCTCCCGCGATCAACCATCCGCGAGTGGTGAGCCGCGAGGCCAGCTGAGCGATCGGCGGCACCGGCTATACCTGCGTTTGGAAGATGTTCTGGGCCGCTTCGGTGGCCTTGGTGCGCAACTGAGCCGCCAGGTCCATCGCCATCTGCGCGTCCTCGACGGTCACCACCGCGCTCTCGGGGTCCTTGGCCGTCCCGGTGGCAAGCGACTGGGCGGCGCTGCCGGCGCTCTGCTGGGTGCTCTCCAGGGAGGAGATCGCTTCGGAGAGCTCACTGCCAAAACCAGTTGATCCGCTGCCGCCTGCCCCTTCGATGCCACCGGCACCTTCCACGCCTCCGGCGCCGCCTGCCCCTTCGACTCCGTTGGTCTGACCCAGGCCACCAGCGCCTTCGAGACTCAAGCCCGACTGGCCACTTCCGGCCACACCACCGCTCGTCTGACCCGAAGCGGCGTTTGTCAAGCGTTCGGTCAGGTTGCCCGCCAGTCCGCCGACCGCGGGGATGATCATTTGAGTATCCCGAGCGTCGAGGTGAACATCGACTTGGCGGTCTGCATCGCGGTTACGTCGGACTGGTAGGACTGCGACTCGGAGATCAGGTCCGTCATTTCGGTGACGGTGCTTATGTTGGGCATCTTCACATAGCCCTGAGCGTCGGCTTCAGGGTTGCCCGGGTCATACACCTGTTGGTCGGGGGTGGTGTCGCTGACGATCCCGCTCACTTCGACCCCACCTGCGGGCGGTGCGTTTTCTGCCTGCTGGATCGCCCCCGACAGCGCGCCGCTGAAGCCGCCTTCTCCGGCCTGTTTGAGATCGACCTCCTGACGCTGATAGGGCTGTCCCCCCGCGGCCTTCGTGGTGTCGGCGTTGGCGAGGTTCTCGGAAGTCACGTCCATGCGCACGCGCTCGGCGGTCAAACCGCTGCCGGCGATGCCGATCGCTTCAAAGAGCCCCATCAGCCCGTCCCGGCCATCGCGTTCACGGGGCGACCCCGATGGCTGTGCTGAGGATGTTGTTGCGGGTGCTGATCACCTGCGTGAGGGCCTGGTAGTCGAGCCCGTTTTCGGCGAGCTTCGCCGATTCCTGATCGACACTGACGCTGGTGCCGTTCGGCCCGTCCTCTTCTGGCTGCACTTCGGTCTGGAACTGCACCTGTTCGAGCGGTTCACCGTTGTTCATCGCGCCCTGCAGCTCAGACTCGAAGTTGACTTCCTGACGTTTGTAGCCTGGCGTGTCGGCGTTGGCGATGTTGCTCGTCAGGGCAGTCTCGCGCTGCCAGGAACCACGCATCGCGGCCTCGAGCAACTGCTGGGTCGAATCGACGAGAGCCATATACCGTCCCTGGTAATCGGCCGCGTCGACCTGGTCTTTAGGACCCCTTCGCTCAGGCCCGGCGATCCAAGCGGGGACGGCGGGCCAGTTGGCCCGCATACCCGTCAGCCGCGCGCCTAGCGCGCGTGCTCGTGCCGATCTCCGCCAGCAGCGACTCGCGCAGGCGGACCAGCTCGATGTGAGCGCGTTCGTTGATCAGCCGCGCTCGTCGCAGCAGCGGCACGGCGTCGGCCGGTGGGCTGGCCGGCAGGTCGCTGGTCAACTCCTCCCAGCGCTGTCCCAGTGCGAGGAGACCCTCGACTTCACCGCGGCCGACCAGCTCCAGTTCCAGCTCGGCGTGCTCGTGGATCGCCTCGTAGGGACGCAGTGCCGCCGTGTGCTCGCCTGTGCCCTTTAGGGTGCTTGTGCCCGCAAGGGTGCTCACGTGCGGGCGATCTCCTCGGCGACCTGGGCCCACGCCTCGCGCAGCTCGCCCAGTAGCTCGCTGACCTCTTCGAGCTTGCCCGCGTCCTGCTCGCGACGGCCGATGTTGAGGTGAGCCAGGCAGAACTGGTAGATCGCATGCAAACGCTCTGGAACTTCGCCCTGATCGAAATCGAGGATTCCGTCGAGATGCGCGATTATCAACTCCGCGCGGCGCAGGGTGTTGTGCGCGCGCTCGACCTGGCCCTCGCGCATCGCCACGTTCGCCTGGCGCAGGAAGCGTCGCGCGCCGTCGTAGAGCATCACCACCAGCTCCCCCGGAGTAGCAGCGAGCACGGCGCCCTGGCGGTATGCCGCCGGTGATGCGGTGAGGTTGCTCATGCCTTGGCGGCCACCAGCGAGGCTTCTTGGGAAGTGAGCCAGTCGGCCTGTGAGGTGTTCCGCGATATCGCGCTTTCCAGCGCGGCGTAAGTGGCCTGCAGCGCCTTTTCGTGCACGGCAAGCATTTCGTTCATGTTCGTGATCTGGCTGGTCAACTCGGTGATCTGCGTCGTGTCGCCTGTTGCCCTCGCTTCGAGTGCCCCGCCGGGACCGGCCACGCCTTCGAGCGTGCCCTGCAGGCCCTGCGACCACTTCTCGAGCATCTGCTGCACGCCGGCCGGGTTGGTCTTGATCGCTTCGGAGAGCTTGGTGGAGTTGACCGTCAACAGCCCTTCGATCGAGGCCTGAGAGGCTCCGCCGGCCGAGACCGCGCCAGTGCTGATCCCGATATCGCTGGGGTTCGACATTTCGGCGGAAAGCCCGGCTATCGGTTCGTACATGCTCTGGCGCATGCTGGAGAGCAGGCTCTCCAGTTCGAAGTCGCCAAACAGGGTGCCTGTGCCGTATTCAGCCGCGCTGGTGGGCTTGGCGATCGGCTTGGTGCTCAGCTGCTTCTGAATCGCTTCGACGGTCGAGTTGTAGAGCTTGACGAACGACTGCACCTGCGTTTCCACGGCGCTGACGCTGGCTCCCGGCGGCTGCACGTCGATCGTCACCGGGCCGGTGGTGGTCAGCCCGTTCAGCGTGAGCGCGACGCCGGCGATCGCGTTGGTGACCGTGTTGGACGTCGAGGTCCCCGCGACTCCTTCGACACTGTATTCGGCGTTCTTGCCTTCCTTGGCGGTGCCGGCCTCTTCGACAAGCGTGGCGCCCGGATCGCTCACCTGGATGAATTCCGCTCCGGTGTTGCCCGTCGCGCGGTTGGATAGCACCAGGGTGTTGCCTTCGAGCACCGCGGCGTACACCGTCGAGCTGCTGTCGGAGTTGATCGCGTTAGCGAATTCCTTGGCGCTCTCGCCGGCCTTGACCGTGAAGCTGTTGCCGTCGATCGTGAACGTGTCTTCGGCGACGGGGCTCGTGAACGTGAAGGTGCGCTGAGCCGAGTTGGCGAGCTGCGTGACTTCCACCTCATAGCCGCCGATGGCAGCTCCGTCGCTGGTGGCAGCGCTGACTCGCGTGGGTTCGCTGGAGGTGACCGCCTGCGAGGTTTCAAACAGCGAGGGCGTGCTGAATTCCGAGGCGGCGAGCGCCAGTTGCTGGAGGCTGCTCTGGACGCTCGCAAGCTCTTTCTGCTGGCCCTGCAGCTTTTCCTGGGCGTCGGTGAGCCGTGTGACCGGCTCGCGTTCGACGGCCATCAGCGCAGAGATGATCGAGCTCGTGTCGAGCCCTGAGGCGAGACCCGAGATGGCGATCGGCGAACCGGCGGTGGAGTTGACTGCGAGCGACGACATCGAGGTCTTACGCCGAACGCTTTCCGGTGAGGTCTCGCACCGGCTTTCCGGCGGCGATCTCCAGCGCCTCTGAAATAGAAATGCTCTTCACGGTTTTGCCCTTGCGATCGGAAAGCTCGACGGTCACCCGCCCCCCCTGCCCTTCGGAGAAGCGCAGCTCATGTCCGCTTTCGCGCATTTCGCGGCTTATCCTTCCCGCGGCGGCGACCTGGTCGAGCACCTCCGGCGGCGGCGCGCCGCTGTCGTCCTGGCTTGCGAGCACACGATCGCTCGCGGCGAGCTCAGACTCGAATGCGACCGGCTCGACCGCATTTCCCCTCATGAACGGCGTTTGACGTGGCGAGCCCGTAGGGGTGAGCGCGCCATTGAATGGCATGATCGGCGAGGTCATATTGCGTTTTCTCCCTGAAAACGTGTGACGCGACCCGGTCCCTGGGCCGCCTCGCGATTGATATCTCCCAAGGTGATCGGCCTCTCTGGGAAAAACTTTATTGCGGGTCGCCCATTTGGCGCGATGGGTACGTGCAACTCGGGTGCAGGCCGCCCACCGAAGGACCGGCGCGCATCGGCCCGAGCGTCTACGCGGTCGCAACATGCGCTTGGGATAGAAGGCTTGCCGCGTCCTCATTGTCGGGATCGCGCGAGAGCGCAGCGGCAGCAAAGTCGCCCATCTCCCGCGGCATGCCTCTGGCGGCTGCCACGCGGGCGAGACCCAGTAGAGCCGGGACGTCGGGCTCCTGCTCGCACACGGCCATCCACTCCTGCGCCGCGGAGGCCACGAATCCACGGCGCAGATACATGTCGGCAAGCAGCTCGCGTCGCTCGCGCGGCTGTAGCGGGGTGCGCTCCAGCGCGCCGAGCAGCACTTCGAAGCTCTCGAAGTCGTGCACTCGCAGCAGCGCCTCGAGCATCACCTTCAGCGGCGGCACGACCTGTGCGGTGAGCGACCCCACGCCCCGGCGGGCGGGTGCGGATATGCGCCGAACGGTGAGCGGTCGCATCGCCTGCTCGGGAGGCGATAGCGAGGACTGCTCGGAAGGTGGCGGCGAAGGCCGCTCAGAAGGTGACGGCGACGGTTGCCTGGCCCTGGCGCACGCCAGCTCTCGCCAGGTCGCGAACAGGTCGAGCTCGCACGCCGGCATACCCGCCTCGCGAGCGCGCTCGAAGGCACCCTCGACGCCCTCCGTTTCGCTCTCGCCGCCGGCGAGGCGCGCGAACAGCTCGGTCCTGCGCGCGATCGTCGCCAGCGGGTCGCTGTCCGCGAGCCCGGATGCCACCTCGGCCGCCTCGCCGTAGCGCCGCTGCGCCAGCAGCGCCTCCCCCAGCGCCACGCGCGCACGACCGGAGTGCGGCTGGCGTGCGAGCACCGCCCTGAACTGAACCTCTCCGGCGGCCGTTGCGCCGGCCTCATACAGCGCGGTGGCGAGCATGAAGCGAGCCGCGGGCGAGAGGTCTGGCATGTGCCGCTCGACGCTCGCCACAACCTCATCCGGCTCGACTCCGCTTGCCAGCAGCGCGCTGGCGTAGGGCATCACCGAGCCGATGAACCGCGGGTGCTCGCGCAGGCAGTGCTCCAGCAGCCGCGCCGCCGCCTCGTGATCGCCCCCGCAACGGCTGAGCTCGGCCAATTGGAGCCTCGGGAGGTAGCTGCCGCAGCCAAGCGTCGCGGTGTAGCGACTCGGCGCGTCGCCCATCTCGATGCAACGCTCGAGCAGCAGGGTTGCACGCTCGTTCTGGCCCAGCGCAATCGCGGCAATTGCCTGCTCGAACACGAGATCGGTGAACCCGTCGAAGCGCTCGAGCCCTTCCTGCGCCCGTGCGGTCGCGTCCACCGGACGCCCACACGCACGCAGCGCCTTGACCATGCGGCTGATCAGCGCAGGGGCAAACTGGTAGCTGTCGCGGTCGGGGAGATCCTCGAGCAGCGTCCAGGCGCGCTCGAACTCGATGAGCGCGGCCGCCGGTTCGTCGGCGGCCGCATACTCAGAGCCGAGGTTGTAGTGCAGAAACGGCGTCGGCGGACTCTCGGCCTGCTGCAAGCGCAGCAACTCGATGTTGCGACGCGACTTTTCGCGGCTGTCGCGCACCGCTCCGAGATAGCCGTAGTGCTCGATGCGCACGCCGGTGGCCTCCACCCGCTCGGGCAGATACCCCGGCAGTCGTCCCGCGATCTGCTCGTGCAAGCGTCCCTCGAAGCGGTACTCGGGCCGGTTGCGAAACACGCGCAGCGCGTTGTGCGTGACGGCCGTCCCGTCCTCGAGATCGCCGGTGTGGTTGGTCTCGGACAGATAGAACGCCTCGCGCCAGGTGCGCCCCGTCAGCGAGCGCAGCAGCGGAATGTCCTGCTCCACGAGCACCTCGTCCGCGTCGAGATAGATCAGCCAGTCTCCTGTGGCCGCGTCGAAGGACACGTTGCGCGCCTCGGCGAACGACCCCGTCCACTCGTGGAAGATCACGCGCGCTCCGAACGAGCGAGCGATCTCGACCGTGGCGTCGGTCGAGCCGGTGTCGACGATCACGATCTCATCGACAGCACCTGCGACCGCGCCCAGGCAGCGGGGGAGCATGTCCTGCTCGTCGCGCACGATCATGCACAAACTGAGCCGCAGGCCCTCGGCCGGCTGGGCGCGCGGCGCGATCTCGAGCGCGCGGTCGGCAAGCGCGGGGATCGCGGGGTGAAGTGGAGAGGAGCGGCGCGCTCCATGCAATTGACGCCTTCGCCGTCCGAGCGCGGCAAGGTTGCGATCGAGCTGCTCCAGACGGGGATCGAGGCGTCTGGAGGCCTCGAACATCGCTTGGGCCGCATCGAGGCTCCACAACTCGTAGAGCGCGACGCCCGCGTAGTTGAGCAGCTTGGGCTCGCGAGGCTCACGCTCCAACATCTCCAAAGCGCCGGCCGCGACGGTCGCAAACGTCTCTGGAAGAAGCGCGGGTGTGGTGTGCGCACTCATCTGGAGACCTCGCTCGATCAGACCGACACCCGCCTGATAGCGGCGGTGGCGATCCTCGATCGACTCGAGTCGCCCGAGGAGCTCGCGATAGCCGGCGAGCTCGTCCTTGGGGTCGGTGGCTGTAGCGCGACGGGCCATTTCACGCATGGTCATCGACCGGGTGCGGCGATATCTGAGCGAGCTCGGGGAGACCGATGCCCGGTCGAGCGCTCATCCCCGCGATCAAAATACCTCATCTACTCGGTTGTAAATGTGCTGTTTATGCCGCGATTTGGCCGGCTACCCCCAATCGACCCAATCAAACGCTTACGACCGGAGCGCCCTGTACGGTCCGCCCCCGAAATCTTCGCAAATAGCGCATCTCGGACCGCGGGCAGGTTTGGCGCACGCGGGGGCACCTGTTCGCAGTTCCCTCGAAATCGGAGTCGCAAATGGAAACGATCGCAAAAGGCACCGTGAGGATCTCGGCGGCGGAAGCCCTCAAGACGTGGCGCGAGTACCAGCGAACCGGCGATCTCAGGTTGCGCGACCAGCTGATTTTCACCTTTACGCCGATGGTGCGCTACATCGTCTATCGCAAGGTGCGCGAGGTGCCGGCACAGTGCGACGTGGAGGACTTCCTCTCCTGCGGCCTGGAGGCGCTGATCCGCTCGATCGAGCGCTATGACCCCGAGAAGGGCGCGACGCTCGAGCAGTACGCGTGGACGCGCATCCACGGCGCGGTGCTCGACGAGCTGCGCCGCCACGACTGGGCGCCCCGCTCGCTGCGGCGCGACGAGCGCGCGATCAACCATGCGCGCGAGGAGTTTCTCGCCGCCCACGAGCGCCAACCCAGCCGCGAAGAGCTCGCGGGGATACTCGAGATGGACTTGGGCGAGCTCGTGCGCCGACTCGACGAGGTGGCGCTCGCCGAGGTTGGCTCGCTCAACCGCACAGTGCGCTCGGACGAGAACGCCACGATCGAGCGGATCGACACGCTGGAGAGCCCCGACACCGACAGCGACCCCACGATCTACGCCGAGCGGCGCGAAGCCAAGCAGCGCTTCCGCGCCGCGTTCGCGCTGCTGCCGCCCGTCGAGCGCGAAGTCGCGGTGCTGCTGTACCTGGAGCACTGGACGCTGCGCGACATCGGCGCACGGCTCGGAGTGTCGGAGAGCCGCGTGTCGCAGATCCACACCCAGTTGCGCCGACGCCTGTACGACCGCCTCTCCGACGAGCTCGCGCTGTTCAGCGCGGTGGGCTGAGCCTAAAGAATCGCCCGCCTCGGTCGAACACCGGGGACGACATGGATCTTGGCCTGTACATCGCCGCCTCCGGGATGGTCGCCGAGCAGGTGCGTCAGGACCAGCTCTCAAACGACCTCGCGAACGCCTCCACTCCCGGCTACAAGCCCGACGAATCCCCCCAGCACAGCTTTGGCGACGTGCTGCTCGCCAACACCGAGGGCGCCACCCCGATCGGATCGGTCGATGCGGGCGTCGCGCTGGGCAAGACCTACACCAACATGACGCAGGGCTCGCTTCAGGAAACCGGCGAACCGCTCGACTTCGCGATCGCCGGCAGCGGTTTCTTCGCGGTGAAGACGGCCCAGGGCGTGCGCTACACCCGCGACGGGCAGTTCACCGGCTCGGCGCAGGGCGTGCTCACCGACGCAAACGGCGACGCGGTGCTCGACCAGAGCGGAGCGCAGATCAAGGTCGGGGCGAAAGGCACGGTGGCGCCAAGCGCGCTTGGCGTCTTTGAAGTGCCCGGCGCGGCGAAGCAGGGAGAAAACCTCTACACCGGCAGCGCCTCGGGCAAGCCAACCGGCACTGTACGCCAGGGATCGCTGGAGGGATCGGGCGTCGACGCCGCGAAGATCATGGTCGAAATGATCACCTCGCTGCGCAGCTTCCAGTCCGGCCAGCAGGCGATCCAGTCGATCGCCCAGACCCTGCAGGAGTCCGCCTCGCAGGTCGGCTCGCTGAGCGCGAGCGGGGACTGATGCTCGAAGGTCTCTACTCGGCCGCGGCGGGCATGTCCGCCCAGCAGGAACAGCTGGATGCGATCTCAAACGACCTCGCCAACGCCTCCACCACCGGATACCAGTCCGAGCGCGTCGCCTTCAGCGACCTGCTCTACAACGCGGTGGACGAGGCCGGCACCGAATCGAGCATCGGCGCGGGCGCCAGCGCCCAGGTCATCGGGCGCAGCCAGTCTCAGGGACCGATACAGGAAACGGGCGACCCACTCGACCTCGCGATCGAAGGCGAAGGCTATTTCCAGGTGAAGAGCTCCGGCGGGCAGACGGCGCTCACCCGCAACGGCAGCTTTGGCGTCGATGCGAACGGCACGATCGTCGACGCGCAGGGCGACCCGCTGGAACCGCCTGTCAAGCTCCCCGCGGGCGTCTCGGCCGGCGAAGTGAAAATCGGGCCAGACGGCACCGTGACCGCCGGCAAGCGCACACTCGGCCAGATCAAGCTCGTCACCGTGCCCTCGCCGGACCACCTGCTCGCCGGCGGGGACGGCACGTTGACACCCACCGCTGCCAGCGGCTCCCCACAGGCCGTGAGCGCTGACGCCGCGAAGATCCACCAGGGCGCGTTGGAGGGCTCCAACGTAGACATGTCGAAGGAGATGGCATCGATGGTGAGCACCCAACG
Source organism: uncultured Solirubrobacterales bacterium (assembly GCA_963831725.1). GTDB lineage: Bacteria > Actinomycetota > Thermoleophilia > Solirubrobacterales > Solirubrobacteraceae > Palsa-744. The sequence goes on along the minus strand of CAWHRF010000002.1, from coordinate 485,790 downwards.
CGCCTACCAGATGAGCAGCTCGGCGATCCAAACCGAGAGCCAGATGATGTCGATCGCCAACCAGCTGCGCCCGTCATGAGCATCCCGCTCCCCTCGGGCTCGCCGTTGCCGAGCGGCGGACTGCCGGCGGTCAACCAGACGCTCGAGCCCGCCTGGGTGCGAGATGGCTCCGCCGCCACCCAAAAGGCCTACCAAACCGCGCTTGCCTTCGAACAGATGCTGGTCGAGGAGCTCTCGCAGTCGCTCACGGCCGGCAGCGGCCTAGGTGGGGAAGAAGGCGAATCCTCCGAAGGCGGCTCATCGGGCTTGAGCGCCGCGAGCGGACCGATCTCATCGATGCTGCCGCAGGCGCTCACCAGCGGCGTGATGAACGACGGCGGACTGGGACTCGCCGCCCAGATGACCCGCCAACTGCAAGATGCCGCCGGCGCCACCCCGCCGGACACGAGCGGAGGAACTGGCGCCGTTGCGACCGGAGGCACGAGCGTAAGTGTGGGTGCCACGGCGCCCACGAGCAGCGGTCCAGGGACAGCCGGCAACGTGGCCACGAACAGTGGCGCAAGCGCATGAGCACGACCGCGCTCCTCGCGCCCGAAGAGCTTGCGCAAGACCATGCGCTGGGCGCGGATGTGCTCGCGCATCTCGACGCACAGATCGACTCGGCGCGGAGACTGCTCGAGGTCGTGCTTGAGCAGGGCGCGGCGATCCGCGCGCGCGACGTGCACACCGTCGTGCGCCTGGCCGGGATCCTGCGCGGAGAGATGGGTCGTCGCCAGCTGCTGGAGGAGGAGCGCACGCGCCTGCTCGCCCGTAGCGGAGCGCGGCTGGGCATACCGGCAGAGGCGGTCACGCTCGAGCAACTGCGCACGCTGATGGAACCTGACAACGCGGAGCGGGCAGCGACCCTGAGCGCGGTGCTGCGTGGCCTGTTGCGAGAGCTGCAACGCGAGCACTCCTGCAACCGCTCCTTGATGCAGATCGAACTGGGCTTTCTCGACCACCTGATGGGAATCCTCGCGCTCGACGGAGTGAACGGCTACGACACGCACGGCACCTCCACGCCGATCACGCGACCGCGCCCCGGCGGCAACCTGCACGTCCTGGACCTGCGGGCTTAGAAGATGTCGATCCCCACCCTGCAAGGGCTGCAAACCGCGCTCAGCGGCCTGATCGCCGAGCAGGCGGCGCTCGACGTCACCGGCAGCAACATCGCCAACTCGGACACCGAAGGCTACTCGCGCGAGACCGCGGTGCTGCAGACAAACACGCCGATCACGATCCCCTCGATCTCGCCGGTCACGGGCGACGGGGCGCAGCTCGGCACCGGCGTCAGCGTCGCCACCATCGCCCGCGTGCGCAACGTCTACCTGGACGCCCAATACCGCACGCAAAACAGCGCGCTCAGCGAAGCCAGCACCCAGTCCGAAGAGCTGACCCAGGCCCAGGCGGCGTTCAACGAACCATCGAGCTCCGGGCTTGCCAGTCAGATATCGAAGTTCTGGAGCGCGTGGAGCGAACTTGCCAACGCACCCACAAGCGTACCCGCCAAGGAAGCGGTGGTGGCCGCGGGCGGACAGTTGGCCAACACCTTCCACGAGCTCAGCGCGCAACTGTCGACGATCTCGACCCAGGCGGGAGAACAGTACGCGGCCATCACCGGACCCTCAGGCGAAGTGCAAGCAGACGCCAATCAGATCGCCCAGCTCAACGGACAGATCAAGCTCGCCGAAGAGGCCGGACAGGAGCCCAACGAAATGCTCGACCGGCGCGACGAGCTACTCGACAAGCTCTCGGGCCTTGCGCAGATCACCGTCAGCCTGCAGCCCGACGGCACGGACACGGTGAGCTTCGGCGACGCCGCCAAGCCGCTGGTGGAAGGCACCACCGTCAATTGGCCTCAGACTCTCACCGAATCCGCCGGAGGCAAGATCGGCGCGCTGCTCAGTCTCACGAGCCCAACCGGGGCGCTGAGCAACTACCAGGCGCAGCTCAACAATGTGGCGAGTGCGCTGGCAGGCAGCGTAAATGCGCTGCACACCACCACGCCGTTCTTCTCCGGCAGCACCGCGGCCACCCTCGCGGTGGCGGTCACCGCCGCCCAGGTGCAGACCTCCTCGACAAAAGACGCCGGAGGCAACGACGTGGCCCAGGCGATCGCGGACCTGCGAGGCGGTGCGGCCGAACAGAACTACGCGGCGCTCGTGGAGCAGGTTGGCGCCGGCGTGCAAACTGCCAAGGACGACCAGGCGAACCTGCAGACCACCGTCACCGCGATCGACAACCAGCGCCAGAGCGTCTCAGGCGTGTCGCTCGATGAAGAAATGACAAACCTGATCAGCTTCCAGCGCGGCTACCAGGCCTCTGCGCGAACGCTCACCGCGATGGACAGCATGCTCGAAACGCTGATCGAGCACACCGGCGTGGTGGGACTGTAGAGATGAGCAGCCCGGCCATCTGGCAATCCAAGGATGCCCAATTGCGCCCCAACATCGCTCGATGCGCGGAGGCTGGTCGATGACCGAACGCATCACCCCCGCGATGGTCACGGCCACGACGCTCAACGACATCAACTCATCGCTGGCGAGCCTGGAGCGCACATCAGACGAACTGTCTTCCGGCAAGACGATCCTCGAACCGTCGGACAATCCCTACGGCGCCAGCCAGGTGATCGACCTGCAGAGCCAGCTCGACGGTTTGAGCTCCTACGAAACCAACGCCCAGGAAGGGATCTCGTGGGAGAACACCGCCAGCGGCGCAATGTCGAACATCTCAAACGTGCTGCAAACCGTGCGCGGGCTCTTGGTGCAGACCTCGAGCGGCACCTACAACCAGAGCGACCGCGAAAGCATCGCCACCGAGGTCGACCAGCTCACCGAAGCGGTCAAGCAGGACGCGAACACGCAGTACGCCGGGCAATACGTGTTCTCCGGCACGGAGACCACAACCGCCCCTTACCCACAGGGAGCGGAAGACACCTATCAGGGCGACAACGGCACGATCACACGCGCGATCGGCCCCGGCGTCTCAGTCGACGTCAACACCAACATCTCCACGCTGCTCGGCAACGGCCATGAAGCCGCTGACGGCAAGCTGCTCGACACGCTGCAGACGATCTCCGAACACTTGCGCGGCGGCACCGCCGAAGACGTCGGCGCACTCGGCTCCAGCGACCTGAAGGACCTGGAAGCAAACATCCAGACGCTTACTCAACTACAAGCGACGGCCGGCAGTGTGACCGACCAGTTGCAAACGGCGGTCAGCCGGATCGAATCTCTGCAGGGCTCAATCACCACGAGCCTGTCCAATACCGAGGACGCCAACATCGCCCAGACGTCGATCGCCTACGCCAATGAGCAGGCCGCCTATGAGGCGGCGCTGCGCGCCGGCGCGAGCATCATCCAAGAATCCCTGCTCCAGTTCCTGCAGTAGCCGGCCGACGAGAGAGCCAACATGTCTGTGACATTTCAGAGCATCCGTTTCGGAGAGGTCGAGATCGCCGAGGAGGAGGTGATCGAGTTTCCCTTCGGGCTGATCGGTCTCGGGGGCTCGCGCTATGCGCTGATCGACCGCAACCCAGGCACCGGATTCCTATGGCTGCATTCGGTGGACGAGCCCGCGCTCGCATTGCCCGTCGTGAGCCCCCAACTGTTCTTTCCCGAGTTCTCGCTGCACATGGCGCCCGAGGATTGCGAGCGGACCGACATCGAAGAGGGGGCGGATGCAAAGCTGTATGTGACCGTGCGCGCGACGCCGAACCCGCTGGACATCACCGCCAACCTGCGCGCCCCGCTGGTGATCCACGAAGGCCGCGGCTATCAGGTGATCAACGCCAACCCCGAGGCCCAACTGCAGGCGCCGCTGTTCACCGTCTCGGACGAGCCGTCGCAAATAGCTTCATAATCTCCTGCGATGCTGATACTGGCGCGACGTCCGGGAGAGCGCGTCGTGATCGGCGACGAGATCCTGGTCACCGTGATGGAGGTCAGCGCCAGCACGGTACGCCTGGGAATCGAGGCGCCGCGTGGGGTGTCGATCTTCCGCGAGGAGATATGGCTCGCGGTCAAGGAGGAGAATCGCGCGGCAGCCGAGGCGGACGCCGACGCGCTGCCTACGCAGTCTGTCGGTGAGCCACCCTCCGAGCCGGTCGACGAACTTCCCCCGACTCCATAGAGGGTCCCCCACCGGCGAGCCAGACGCCGGGCTCAACCGCCGCGCTCAGGCGCCCCGCCCAGGCGCCATACTCAACCGCCGCGCTCAGGCGCCGCGCTCAACCGCTACGTGCCCTGAACGGCTCCTCCACGTCGACCGTGCCGGGCCCGGAGAGCTCGAAGGCACTGTGCAGCGCTTGCACGGCCCGCTCAACGCGATCGCGGGCGATGACACAGGAGATCTTGATCGGGGAGGTCGAGATCATTTCGATGTTGATGCCCTCGTCGTTGAGCACGCGGAAGACCTTCGCGGCCACACCGGGGTGCGAGCGCATGCCGGCGCCCACGATCGACACCTTGCCCATCTCACGCTGCGTGGCCATGCGGTCGAACACGTCGTCTGTCATCGCCTCGAGCGCACCGGTGGCCACCCTCAGATCTTCGTGGGGCACGGTGAAGGAGATCTCCGCCTTGCCGCCGGCAGATGTGGGCACGTTCTGGTCGATCATGTCCACATTCACGCTTGCCTCCGCAAGGGCCTCGAAGATGCGCGCGGCTATACCTGGAACGTGATCGACACCGATCAGCGTGATCATCGAATCCGAGGTCGAGTGGGTTACGGCGGTGATGAGGGGCTTCTCCATGTTCTCTCCTTCCGACACAACCACGGTACCGGGACAGTCGTCAAACGACGAGCGACAGTGGATGCGAACGTTTTCGTTGCGCGCATACTCCACCGAGCGCAGCTGCAGCACACCGGCCCCGGAGGCCGCCATCTCGAGCATCTCCTCGAAGGACACGGTCGCGAGCTTGCGGGCGTCGGGCACGATCCGCGGGTCGGCTGTGAACACGCCGGCGACGTCGGTGTAGATCTCGCATTCGCGGGCGCCCAGCGCGGCGGCGACCGCCACAGCGGTGGTGTCCGAGCCGCCACGCCCGAGCGTGGTGACGTCATCGGCGGTCGATACACCCTGGAAGCCCGCCACGAGCACGATCGAGTCCTGCTCCAGTGCCGCACGCACGCGGTCGGCGCGCACGTCGAGGATGCGCGCCTTGGTGTGGGAGGTGTCGGTCACGATCCCCGCCTGCGAGCCGGTCAGAGAGATCGCGCGGTGGCCGAGGTCGTTGATCGCCATCGCGCACAGCGCGCAGGAGATGCGCTCGCCGGTGGAGAGCAGCATGTCCATCTCGCGCGGGTCGGGAGCGGCGGAGACCTCCTCGGCCATCGAGATCAGCTCGTCGGTGGTCTTCCCGCGCGCCGAGAGCACCGCCACGACGCTGTAGCCGGCCTCGCGCTTCTCGACGATGCGCTTGGCGGCGCGCTTGATGCGCTGCGCGTCGGCCACGGAGGTGCCGCCGAACTTCATGACCACGATCTCGGACACATTCGCAGAATAGATGGGATGGACGCCGGGGCCGCATGCGGCGCGTCTCGGACCGATCGGCCAGCATGCGCGCCCCGAACTACAAAGACCGTCGCCCGGCGAGCGCCTTGCCGAGCGTGACCTCGTCGGCGTACTCCAGGTCGGAGCCGACGGGCAGGCCGGAGGCCAGGCGGGTGACCTTCAGCTGCGGGGCGCGAGCGCGCAGCTGCTCGGCGATGTGCAGCGCTGTGGCTTCGCCTGTGGTGGTGGGATTGGTGGCGAGCACCAGCTCGCGCACGACGGGCGCGCCGTCGCCAGCTGAGCCGTCGCCCGTCGAAACCCCCCTCGTCGAGCCGTCGTCCGCTGAGCCGTTCTCCGTGGAGAGATCAGCCGCGGATGGGTGTACCCCGGAGGCGACCACGCGCGCGTAGAGCTGCTCGATCTTCAGGTCCTCGGGCTCGATCCCGTCAATCGGAGACAAAGCGCCTCCCAGCACGTGATAGAGACCGTGGAATTCGTGGGTGCGCTCCATCGGGATCACGTCCGAGGGCTCCTCGACCACGCAGATGACGGTCGCATCGCGCCGGGTATCCTGGCAGATACGACAACGTGGTTCGTCGGCGAGGTTGAAGCACACCTCGCACAACCCCACCCGCTCCTTGACTTCCACGATCGCCTCCGCGAGCCCGCGTGCGTCCTCCGGCGAAGCGCGCAGGATATGAAACGCGAGCCGCTGCGCGGTGCGGTTGCCCACACCCGGTAGCTTCGAGAGCTCGGTGACGAGCCGCTGGACTGGGGGAGCGAAGGAGCTCAACGGGAGGTCTGACTGTGGGTATATGTATACATTTTACGGGATTCACTATTGTTACTACAATAGGTAGTCACTACTGTGAACCTCACAAATTTTGAATACCACTTCACGCTCGAACGCCACCCAGCGCCTCCCCTACATCGCGCATTCGCTAAAGCCCGGGGAGGCCAAGGCCGCCAAGCGCGCCGGGGTCAAGACCGCCGGTGACCGCGCCCATGCGCTTGGCCGCCAGCTCCTGAGCTGAGCGCAGCGCCTCGTTGGTGGCAGCGAGCACCAGATCGCACAGCATGTCGACGTCCTCGGGATCGACCGCCTCGGGGGCGATCTTCACCGAGCGCAGCTCCAGCTCGCCGCTGACGGTCACCGTGACCATGCCACCGCCGGCGGACGCCTCGACCGTCTCGTTGGCCAGCTCCTGCTGGGCAACCTCCATGTCGTGCTGCATCTTCTGCACCTGCTTGAGCATCTGCTGCATGTTGGGTTGCCGCTGTCGTGGCTGGGGCACCGCTATTCGCCGCCTTTCTGCTGTTGAAGCCAATCCTCGGGGAGCTCCTCCGCGTCCAGCTCCGCGACCAGGCGCGCCATGATCTCGTCCTCCGTCGGAGGCGCGCCGCCAGACCCTCCCTCGGCGACGAGATCCTCGCGCAACTCGAACGACACCCGGTAGCGCCGTCCGGTGAGCCGGCGCAGCGTGTCGATCAGCGTGGCGCGGTTGGCCGGGTCTTCGGCCTTGCGCTTGTGAAACGCGGCGGTCGGGGGAAACGCGAGCACCAGCTCCTCCTCGGTGAGCGTCGCGGGCGTGGCCTCGCTCAGGACCGCGCCCAAGAGGCTGTGCTCAGCGCGCACCGACTCGTGCACGGCGGGCCACAGCGCGTCGAGGTCGCCGGGGACGGGAGGCACCATAACCGCGACAGGCGCCGCGACTGCCTGCTCCTGCTCATGGGCCTCGACGGCTGGTTGGGGAGCGACCTTGTCGGGCGAGGCATCCGGTTGGGTTGGCGCGGGGTCGGGCGGGGAGGGCGGCACCGGCTGCGGGGCGTTTCCCGCGAGCGCGTGCTCGAGCCGCTCGATGCGAGTGAGCAGCGCACGCGTGGAGCCGTCGGTTTGCGGCGCGGCGGCCTTCACGAGCGCGAGCTCGAGCTGTGTGCGGGGGTCGGCGCCCGCGCGCACCGCCTCCAGCGCGGCTCCCAATAGGTCGAGCATGCGCACCACTTCGGCGGGGCCCACGCGCTGCGCCTGCTCGCGCAGGCGCGCGTCGATCTCGGGGGTGAGCGACAGCTCGGGGGGCACGTCGCCGAGCGTTTGCACAACCAAGAGCTCGCGTGCGCGACCCTCCAGGTCGCGCGTGAAGGAGCTGGCATCGCGACCTCCCTCGGCACAGCGTGCGACCGCGAGCAGCGCGCCGCGCGCGTCCCCGCCGGCGACCGCATCGAAGGCGTCTGAGAGCAGTTGCTCGTCGGCAACGCCGAGCACCGCGAGCACGTCGGCCAGCTCGACATTGGCGCCGCTGTAGGTGACGAGCTGCTCGAGCGTGCCGAGCGCGTCGCGGAAACTGCCGGTCGCCGAGCGGGCGATCGCCGCAACCGCCTCGGGGGGGATTTCGATCGACTCCGCCGCGGCAGCGCGCATCACCACGCTTGCGATCTGCTCGACCGTCGGACGCTGGAAGTCGAAGCGGTGGCAGCGGTCCACGACGGTGGCCGGCACCTTGCCGGCCTCGGTGGTGGCGAGCACGAACACGGTGCGCGAGGGCGGCTCCTCGAGCGTCTTCAGGAACGCGTTCCACGCGGCCTGGGAGAGCATGTGGGCCTCGTCGACGATGTACACCTTGTGGCGGCCGGACACGGGCGCGAACACGACCGACTCGCGCAGCTCGCGGATGTCGTCGACCGAGTTGTTGGACGCGGCGTCCATCTCGATCACGTCGAGCGAGGTGGCGCCGGCGATCGCGCGGCACGAGTCGCACTGTCCGCACGGCGTAATGGTGGGCCCACCCGGCTGGGCGGGCGTACCATTCCCATCGCAGTTGAGACAGCACGCGAGGATCTTGGCCATCGAAGTCTTGCCGGTGCCGCGCGAGCCGACGAACAGGTACGCATGGTGGACCTGGCCGCGTTCCACGGCGTGGCGCAGCGTGCGCACCACCGCGTCCTGCCCGACAACGTCGTCGAAGGAGCGCGGACGGTGCGATCGATACAGGGATTGAGCGCCGGTGGCCACCGAAAACCAGTCTACCCGCGGCCACGAACCTGTCGGAGTGGGTAGCGTGCCGCACGTGGCGGCCACGATCAAACCACTGCTCACACGACTACGTCCGCGAGACTCCCGGTCTGACGGGACGAAGGAGGGGGTCACCCGCGCGAAGGCGCCCGGCTGGGCGCGCGCGACGCTTGCGATCGCCGCCGGCGCGCTGCTGCTGTGGCTGATCGCGGGTGTGGGGTTCGTCAACTACGACACGCTGTACGGGCTGGTGTGGGGCCAGCAGCTCTCGCGTGGGGAAACGCCCCAGTACAACCTGCCGATCGCGCCGACGCCCCATCCGCTGATGGAGGCGCTGGGGCTGGCGCTCGCGCCACTCGGTGCGAGCGGAGCCACCGCCGTCACCGTGGCATTGGCGTTCCTCGCGCTGTCGGCGTGCGGGTGGGTGCTCTATCGGCTTGGGAGCGCATGGTTCGGCCGCGCGGCGGGTGCACTGGCGGCAGTGATCCTGCTGACGCGCGTGCCGGTGCTGTCCTACGGCGTGCGCGCGTACGTGGACGTGCCCTACATGCTGCTCGTGCTGTGCGCCCTGCTCGTGGAGACGCGCCGTCCCCGCGCGGGAGCGCCGGTGCTCGTGCTGCTGGGATTGGCAGGATTGCTGCGGCCCGAGGCATGGGCCTTTTCTGGGATCTACTGGGTCGTGCTGGTCGTCTCATCCGCGCGTTCGCCAGATCGCGCGCGCACACGAGTGCAGCTCGCCCGCCTTGCGCTGCTGGCAGCCGCGGCGCCCTTGATATGGGTGCTCAGCGACCTGCTGGTGACGGGCAACGCGATGTGGTCGCTGACCCACACCAAAGAAACAGCGGAGACGCTCGGGCGCGAGACGGGGATCGCGAAAGTGCCGCGCTACATACCCGAGCGCATCGGGGAAATCCTGCGCGTGCCGGTGCTAGCCGGCGCGGCGCTCGGCGGGGTGCTGTCGCTGGCGTGGCTGCGCGAGCGGGCGATGCTCGGTGCGATGGCTGGCGTGGTGGCGGTGCTCGTGTTCGCGCTGCTGGCGGCGTTTGGTCTGCCGATCGACACGCGCTATGCGTTTCTGGCGGGCGCGATCCTGATCTTGTTCTGCGGTGCGGGCGTGTTTGGTTGGATGGCGCTCCCGCCGGGCGACCGTCACCGGCGGCCTTGGATGATCGCGGGCGCGGTGGTGCTGGTCGCACTCGTCGCATACACGCCCGGACAGGTGCGCTCGGCCCACCACCAGCTCGAGGAACTCGCGCACCAGGAAAGCATCCAGAACGATCTGCTCGCGCTCGTGCACAACGGCGCGATCACCCTGAAGTGCGGACAGGTGGGCGTGCCCAACCATGCGCCGATCCCGCTGCTGGCGCTGTATTTGAAAGGACACCCGTCGCTGATCGTGAGCGCCGAAGCGCGGTCGATCGAAAGCGGCACCTACGTGGACCCGGCGAGCATGGAAGTCGAAACGGATTACATCCTCGACCCGAAAGACCCGCATGCGGCCGTCTCGATTCCGCCGGGCTTCATCGAGTCGAGCTCAAACCGCTCGTGGCTGATCTTCAAGCACTGCGAATAAGAGCCTCGAGCACTGCGAATAAGAGCCTCGAAGCGCTGCGAATGAGACGGCGCAGCCTTCGAGATTACTCCCGTGGAGGGCACTCAAATGGACCGTGCACCCCGCCTTGAAGCCGCGCATCCAATCGTCTGATCGCCGCTCGGGACTCCGGATCGGGTGCTCCCGCTGCGCCTGCCGGGGATCGCTTAAGGCTGCTTCCTTCCGGACCTGACCTGGTTCACAAGCCGACACCGCGCGGGACCCGAACCATCGACGCTCCGTGCGGCGGAACGACCGGAGCGTTGCCCCTCAGAAGGGAGTTCAGCCCCGCTAGAGCGGATTGCGGATTCAGGGCGCCGCTACATCCCCGCCTAGCACGGTCCGCGTCGATCCTAGCGCGTGCGTCGAGCGCGGGCTCCCCGCGGAACTCGACTCCCGAACTCATGGGCCAGACGATCGGGGCACACATATGTCGTTATGCGTTAGGCTGCCGAGCCGATATGAACTTCAATCACTCGCACTCACCCAAACTCTCGCGCGCACGCCTCGGTCTCATCGTGCCCGCGCTCTGCACAGTCGCCCTGATTGCCGGCTGCGGCTCGAGCAGCTCAAGCTCGATCACCGTCGGCAACGAGTCCGACACCAGCTCGGTGCCGCACGTCAAAGGCGAAACCACGCCCACGACGGCGAGCACACCGACCGCACCGACCAGCACCGTGAAGACACCGACCAGCGGCCCGCTGTCCACAGAACCGAAAGTCACGCCGCCGAGCGGCCCCGCGCCGACGACGCTGGTGACCAAGGAAATCATCAAAGGCACCGGCGCCGAAGCGAAAGCGGGCGACTCGGCGACCGTGAACTACGTTGGTGTGCTGTACAGCACCGGCAAGGAGTTCGACGCTTCGTGGAAGCGCAACGAACCGTTCACGTTCACACTCGGCAAGGGCCAGGTCATCAAGGGTTGGGACCAGGGCGTGGAGGGCATGAAGGTGGGTGGCCGGCGCGAGCTGATCATCCCCGCCGAACTCGCCTACGGCAAGGCCGGCTCGCCGCCGACGATCCCGCCGAACTCGCCGCTCGTGTTCGTGGTGGACCTGCTCGGCGTCTGACGCTGAGCAGCTCCACCACCCGCACCGCTGTTGTAGCGCGCTCCATACTGCTGCCGGGCGTCTTGATCGCAATCGCGCTCGGTGCCCTGCTCACCGGTTGCGGTTCCTCGAAAACTCCGACCAGCGCCGAACTGGCACTCGAGCGTGCGCAGCTGGTGCAGGTAAGTAACGGATTGCGCGCGCTGGAGGCGCCTGTGCGACGCGAGGTCGCCGCGTCGAGAGTCGTGTGGTCTGAGATCCCAAGCGGGCTCCCCGCCACGCTCCCTGTCTCCCTGCAACATGGGGTCGCCGCAGCGAGCACGGCCGCACGGGCACTGCCCGAACCTCGGTTCATGGTGCACGTGAGCGGGCTCACCGGGCCGGCTGCGGGGATCGCGGGACTGTATGAAAGCTACAGCCGCCTTGCTTCGAAGGGGTGGCGGCTGACAGAAACTGGGATCGCCGCGATCCTACGCGGGACGCCTGCCGTCGCGAGCTTTGCGAGAGGCAACTCCTCGCTTTACATCGACGCGATCTACGATGGCCACTTCGACCTGTCGCTGCTCGGCAAGAGCCTTGCGAGCGGCTATGAGAAACTCGGGGGAGCAGCGGCGTTTGGGGCGAGCCTGCCGCCTGACGAAGTCACCGTCCTCGCGACCGCTTATTCGATTCCGGCTGTGAGGCTGATGCCGCATCCGGGGCGGGGTGTGTCGGAAGCGTAGCCGCCACGGCCGAATCGTGCTGACCGCGCTTGCGCGCCTGACGCGCACCGCTCAGGGCCAATAGACTCAGGGGTCGAGGGCGCGTAGCTCAGTGGGAGAGCGCTCGCTTCACACGCGAGAGGTCGCAGGTTCGAAACCCGCCGCGCCCATTCTATGGGGAGGAGAACAGCCCTAATCAAACCCATTTGGGGGTCGCCGCCCTTTGACATCTCGCCTGTCGGCTCCTTCCGCTAGCGTGCTCCTCATCGCACTGACGACCGTCGTCGCCGTGCGAGAATGGGCCCGAGGCCATCAAGTCTTCCAACGGAGACGCAACTCCTCACTGACAGCTACCTTGGCCAGTCTCTCTGACCGGCGAGCAGCTTTCGACCTCGGGTTGGGTTTTATGCGACCGCATCGGTCTGCCGACATCAGTCAAGGCACGTTCGATGGCCTTGGACAACAAGCCGACTCGATCAACCAAAGCGCCATCGCGTCTGACTGAACTGCTCGCCCTTGGCGAAGCCGAGAACGGTCGTGGGCGTGACCCGATAGAGCAGCACTTTACCCGCGCGGATCGCGTCGCCGAGACCAAACCACGTGCCCTCGGGGGCTGTAAAGTGCGCCCCGTACTTCGACTCGTAGGTGTTGGCGACCTGTTGGCGCTCCTCTTTATCGCCGACCTCGACGGCGTGTCCTTCGACCACGACATCGAGACCGTCGAGTCCGTTCTGGCCCGTGGTGAGAATGCACTGTGGGTTCTGGTGGAGGTTCTTTGCCTTACGCTCTTCCGGACCCGTGCAAAAGTACATTGCGTCGGCATGCCACACGGCCAACAGCGGCGTGACGTGCGGGCGACCATCGGGACGCACCGTCGAGAGCCAAAACACCTCCGCCTCGTCGATGTGCCGGCGTCCCTCCGCCCAATCTGTTGGGGTCGCCTCCGGGCTGCTGAACCCGGCGTGGAGTTCTCCAACAGGCATCTCTGCCGCCATGTCATCCCCTTTCGTTGAGAATGTAGGACTATCTCTCATTGACCCCTCCGTCAGCTTGCCATCGGTGGTCCCGCGCCGATGGCCTTGGACGTTGCCGCGATCTCGCCGCGGAGCGTCTTCAGCGCGGCGACGTAGATCTCCGAGAATGTCGGGAACGGCTGGATTGTGTCGGTGAGAACGTCGAGTGGGATGTGGGCGCGGATCGCGAGCGTGGCCTGCTGCAGCCACTCGCCCGCCTCGGGGCCGAGCGCGTAGGCACCCGTCAACCGCTCGCCGTCGCTGAGCAGCGTCAGGAAGCTATTGCTGTCGGCGTAGGCTTGCGTGTAGGTCGCGGTCTTCGACAGCTCCGACAGCGGGACCATGGCGCTGAAGCGGCCGGCGGTAGCGCCCACCGCCGCGGCTTGCGGGTCGGTGTAGACGACCCGGGGAACGGCCTCGTAGTTGGCCTTTCGCGGCTCGCCGAGGATGTTCGCGGCGACCACCTCGCCCTCGTACTTGCCGACGTGGGTGAGCGGCCACTGCCCGTTTACGTCGCCGATCGCCCACAGGTTCGCCGCCGCCCGCAGGTGCGCGTCGACTGGAACTCCGTGCGCATCGGCCTCGACGCCGACGGTCTCAAGGCCAAGCCCGCGCACGCGCGGACGCCGGCCGGTGGCGACGAGCAGCTTCTCGCCGCGCAGCTCGCGTCCGTCGTCGATCTCGAGCACGTAGTCCTCGCCCTCGCGTCGTGCGGCGCTCGCGTTCGCGGACAGGACGAGCTCGATGCCCTCACTACGCAGAACTTCGCCGAGCGCCTCACCGAGCGGCGCAGGCTCCCGCGCGAGCACGTGCTCGGACATATCGATCACTGCCACCTCGCCGCCTAGTCGACGCACGGCCTGCGCCATCTCCACCCCGACCGGGCCGCCACCGAGGATCAGTAGACGGCGGGGAACGGCCTTCATGGACGTCACCTCACGACTGGTCCAAACACCGTCGAGCTCGCGCAAGCCCGGTACGGGCGGCACGACCGGATCGGCACCGTTCGCGAGAACCACATGATCCGCGGTATGGCGCACACCGTCGACCTCCACGACCCCAGGGCCCGCGAGCCGGCCGCTACCGCGCAGCAACTCGATGCCGTGCTCGACCAGCCAGCGCTCCTGGCCGGCGTCGGAATAGTCGGAGACCATGGAGTCACGCCAGGCAAGCGCCGCCTCAACATCCACTTCCGCGGTCGCTGCGGCCTCGCGCGCCCCATGGACCGCCTCGCCCGGCCGCAGCAGCGTCTTCGATGGAATGCAAGCCCAATAGGAGCACTCCCCTCCCACGAGCTCCCGCTCCACGACCGCCACACGCAGATCGCCCTCCGCCAGAGCGCCCGCGCAATGCTCGCCCGGGGAGCCACCGCCGAGCACGATCACGTCATAGTCGCTGCTCACGATCACGTCACGGTCGCTGCTCATATAGCTCCCTTCAGCGGCCCGGCAGCCGCGTCGTGATCTCCTGGAGCAGCCAGCCGTTGCCATCCGGATCGCTGAACGTCGCGAACGAGCCGTAGGTGCCGCGGTCGGGCGCCGGCCCGGACTCACGCCCGGCCTCGTGGAAGCGAGCGCCCAGCGCCCTCTCGTGGAACACCTCGCTCACCTCCGCGCCGTGGGCGAGCAACTCCTCACGCGCAGCCTCGATGTCGGGGACGGCCAGGTACAGGCTCTGGGCCGAGCCGGGCGCGCCCGACGCGATATTCGTGCCAAATTGGATCGAGCACGCGGAGCCCGGGGGCGTGAACTGAACTAGGCGGAGGTCTTCACCGCGGGCAACGTCGGCGTCGAGCCTCCAGCCGAGGCCTCCGTAGAACTCCTTCGCCCGGTCGACGTCCGAGACCGGCAAGACCACGACTTCGAGCTTGAACTCACCGGCCTGGACACTGTTCATATCGCCTCCACGCTCCCGTCGGGTCGCCCATACTTTCCTCTCATCCGAGCAGAAGTCAAGGTCGTTCCGCACGGCGACGTGGCGAGTCTGGCTACGCTAAAAAGCGGACCTGCTGCCGCGTCGCCAGGCACCCGCACGACCCTGGATCGATGCCAAAAACCCGAACCGACCTGAGCGTGCCAACATGAGTGGCATCGTCGTGAGTAACCAGAAAGTCGCGATCGTCACCGGCGCCTCGCAGGGCATCGGCGCAGGTCTCGCGAGGGCTTACCGTGAGCGCGGGTATGCGGTGATCGCTGCCGCTCGATCGATCGGGGCTTCGGAGAACCCTGGCGTCGTGACCGTCGAGGGCGACATCGCCGACCCCGACACGGCACAGCGCATCGTGGAGGCGGCGGTCGAGCACTTCGGCCGGATAGACACCCTCATCAACAACGCCGGGATCTACATCGGCAAGCCCTTCACGGACTACACCTTCGAGGACTTCAACGCCCTGACCGCCGTCAACCTCGCCGGCTTCTTCCACATCACGACGCGCACGATCGAACAGATGCTCGATCGTGGTGCCGGGCACATCGTCAACGTCTCGACGACGCTGGTCGAGTACGCGGAAAGCAAAACGCCGGCCGCACTGCAAACCCTCACAAAGGGGGGGTTGGCTGCGATCACCGGATCGCTCGCGATCGAGTATGCCTCACGCGGCCTGCGGGTAAATGCCGTTTCTCTGGGTGTGATCAAAACGCACGACGACAGCTCCTACGCAGGGATGGGTGCGTTGCATCCCCTCGGTCGGGTGGGCGAGATCGACGATGTGGTCGGTGGAGTCCTATATCTCGAAGTCGGCGCCCTTCGTGACTGGAGAGATCTTGCACATCGACGGCGGCCAAAGTGCAGGACACTGACCGTGGCCTGATTATTGGGTTAATTCCAACGACGGAGGTCGGCATGAGCAGCATCGACGAGCAGATGGTCTTGGCTCATTTCATCGTTTCAGACGATGTAGAGCGTTCCCGCCGCTTTTATACCGAGGTACTCGGCGGCAAGGTGGCCTTTTCCGGCCCGGGAGGGCTGACCTATGTCGCACTATCCAACAGCTGGATTATCATCAATGCGGGCGGAGGTCCGACTGACGACAAGCCAGCCGTCACGCTAGAGACGCCGCGTGATCTCGACCGGGTCAGCAGCTTCCTCAATATCCGGGTGAAGGACATCGCGACCGTGTACGCCGAGTGGAGCGCCCGGGGCGCTGAGTTCTTGACGCCGCCGAAGCAGCACGAGTACGAGATCCGTTGCTACGTCCGCGATCCCGACGGGCATCTGATCGAGGTGGGGCAAACCACGGACCCAGAGGGGGACTGGACCCCCCCTCAGTGGCTGTCGAGTACGGCCGCCGAGGAGCCCGAGTGAATGCCGAGTTCAGCAGTGAGATCCGTCACGACGGTGAACGGTTCCGCGGACACTGAGATCCCACCACGCGCCGTTCCCGCGCTCTCAGCTGTAGCCAGGCCGAATCAGAGCGTCGGTACGCACGCCCATCACAACTAAGCAATCAGCACGCTTCCTTTCGCGGCAAAGCATGCGTCGCGGCCTGCCTTGCGAAATATAGGAGCGCCGGACCAAGCCCGGCCAGAGCCCCGCTCCAACGTCGGCGCGGTAATTCTGCGATGACGGACGGGGCGGCGAAACACGGTCGAGCCGGTCATGGCGGGCTGCGTCGCCGGCTCGCGTCAGCGACTGTGGGGAGGACTCCCCCGATGCGACCGATTTCGCAGTATTCGATGAAACTACGCTTGGTCGAGCAGCACGAGCGCTTGCCCGTTGAGACGAGGCAGCTGCACCACGGGCCCGAGAAAGTCGCCCGTCGAAAAGTCGAAGGCCACGACGTGGTCCTCACCCACGCAGTACAGACGATCATCCGGCCCGAATCTCAATCCCCGCGGCCTGCGGAATTTCAGTGAGGGGTCAGGAACGAAGACGCGGACGAGCTTTCCGGTAGCTGAGTCGTATTCGCGGACGCTGCTGAGAGCATCTGGAGCACCGAAGGGGCACTCGCTGGCGACCACGATGTGCCCATTCGGAGCGAGCGTCAGATCAAGCGGGCTCAGCTCGGGGTCGGTGACCAAGCGCCGTGCGCGCAGAGCTCCATCACGATCGAATACGACGATCGTGTTAGCGCCTTCCCCGGAGGGTCCGACGCCCGAGGCGAGGTAAAGCCGGCCGTCGGGCGCGAAGCCGAACCCGCGCGGGAATGGGACGACGCCATCAGGCAGAAGCGGCTCTGGATCCCCGTCGAGAGCTGCAGGCATGGCCAGTATCGTCCGGCGGCGGCGCATGCCGACGTAGTAGCGACCATCGGGACCGAACGTGCCGCCGCCCGGGTCGAGTCCGGATATCCGCGCGGAGTCGCGCATTACCTGTCCGCGGTGATCGAGCGCCAGTACGCGGTCGTCGCCGCTGTTGAGGTAGATAAGTGCGCCCGACGGGTCGATGGATAGACTGCGCGGATCGACGATCCGCGGATCGCTGCTGAACGGCCCCATCAGTTCGCCTTCGGCGTCGAAGTTGAGAATCGCGCTGTAGCCCCCGCCGTTGGCGGCACCCGCGCTAGTGACGAGCAGTTGCGCAATGCCTCCTTTCACACCCACCCCAAGCATCTCCCACCGTGCGAGGAGGATACCTCCCTTGCGTGAAAGCGATCCTCATCGCGGAACGGATGTCTGCCGGCCGACCAGCCTGCGAGCTTATCCATCCGGAGGCCCCGGCCATCGGGAGTGTCCCGTTTGGGTTTCCATCCGCCGGTTGGCCAATGCCTCAGCCCGCTCACGGGCGAAGGCCCGACCGGGGGCTCGGCATGTCCCGCGATCGGCTACCGGAAGATCTGCGAGTACGGGCATCGTCGCCAAGACAGCCCGACCGGGCTCAGTTTCGCGCAGATGCGGAGCGGGCAATCGTGAGGTACCAGTAGCCACCCGCAAGATTCAGCGCCCCAAGAACCAGGAAGAAGGCTGCCCATCCGTGAACGCCGTACGAGAGGCACACGACGCCCGCAGCGGCCGCCACACTGCCACCGGCAATACGCGTGACGCCAAAGACGCGGAGGTGGCGATACTCCCACGGGTTGATCAGGCGTTGCATGCCGGGTCGTGGGGGAGTTAGCCACCACCCGCGCAGGCCTCTCGGAGCGGTGTTGTCGTTGCATGCGTTCATCGGGCGCCTCCGGCGGATTGTGCCGCTCTTCCGATGTTCCTCCTACTCAGCAAGATCTGAATGGCCGCCCGTCCTTTCGCGCCGCGACGCGAACGTCGCCAGGACGCGTATAGTCCCTGTCTGAATGGGGGGGACGCGAACAACGGCGCGCATCGGGCTTGCGCTCGCGGCGTTGACACCGCTGCTGGCGACGCTGGGCATGACCGGCTCGGCCAGTGCAGCCACGTCTTGCTCTGAGATACCGACCGTCTACGGGATTCCCCCATGGGGCTTTCATACGGGCCCGTACACGGGGGCGAGCAGCTTCGCCAAGGGCCACGGCGAAATCAACCTCGAAGCCAACACGGTATCGGGAGTCATCTGCCAGCAGGATCGGGCCGGCACGATCATCATGTCGGTTCAGCACCACCTCGTGTACCACTCGCACTACGCGACGATGTGGGGCTACCCGGGAAACATCATGAAGATCAAGGTCCGGGTGACGAGCAGCAGCGACCCGAACTGCGAAGTTGGCACCGTTGGTCGCGCGACCCTCTACGCAAGCTACAACGGCGTGCGCAGCGACAGCGTCCAGTTCTTCTTCCCTGCTGCCTGCAAGGATCAGGACCGCCTCTACCACGGAACCGAAGTCAACAACCAGGTCCCGCCGCTGTAGCCCAGTGCTCCGTGGTTTGGCCGCACTGGTAGGTTGCGTCACTTGGCCAAGGCGTCATGACTCCCAACAGGGGGAGTCAGGAGGTAGACGGTGAGTAAGCCAATACACAAATCGGCCTGTGGGATCTTCACGGCAGCTGCCGTGACGTTCGCCGTGGCCGGGCTAACGTTTGCCTGCGGGGCAGTGGCGGCAGGAGCGAACGGAAGCGCCGTACGTGCGTCTTCGGCGGCTGCGCCTGTGGCGTCGGTGGCACTCGCGAACGACACCGGGCTTGGGGGCTTCCAGCCGCTCACCCCGTGGCGCCAACCGTCTGTCGAACTTCCGCCTGCGCATTTGCTCGCCTACCAGCAGCTCGCCGAAGCTGGGGTTGGTCAGGCTTCGCACTGGCGCCATGACGCCTGGTACTGCGAATACCTCCGCTGCGCCCATGGGCCCTATCCACTTGTCACTATTTGGGGTGAGGTGCCGCTATTCGAGACCGCCGACGCGCTCGAGATGGCCTCGCCCTCATCGGCCCACCAAGCGCTCGTAGACCGTTTCGCGCATGCCAACGAGCGCTACTGGGACGGTGCGCTTGGCGGCTACGCCCCTTACCCGGGAGACCGTGCAGGGAATGTTCAGGCGTTCTTCGACGACAACGGTTGGGAGGGGCTAGCGTTCTTCAACGCGTACAAGGCCACCCACGAACGCCGTTGGCTATTTGACGCCCAGCGCGCGTTTCACTTCATCGCCGCCCGCGGCTGGGACAAGGACGGCGGGGGAATGTGGTGGAATACCAGCCACCCCTACCACTCGGGACCCGCTCTCGCCTCCGACAGTCTTTTGGGCATTCTGCTCTACAACGAAGACCACGAACGCTGGCAGCTAGAAGACGTGAAGATGTATGTCGACTGGGCAAACGCCAACGACAACCACGACGAACGCCAGCTCTACCTCGAGATGCCCAACAAGCCGGAATCGGTGAACGACTACGTGCAGGCTCCCCTGATCTACGCGCAGTACCTGCTGTGTCAGGACGGGGAGGGAGAAGGCTACTGCGTTCAGGCGGGACGGGTGGCGGCCACGCTCGCCGAGCAGCACGTCGACGAGTATGGCTACGAATACAACTACGGGCCTGAGTACGACGCGATCTTTATGCAGTGGATGATGGCCTACGGGCAGGCAACGGGCGAGCCCTACTGGTTTACGCTCGCGGAGGTCAACGCGGCGGCTGCGGCCACGAACGCCGGCAACGGGCACGGACTCTGGCTCTCGAGTTGGTGGGGTGGGGCAATTGCTGACCCTGAAACGCACCCGAACATGCTGCGCACCGTGGGTGCCACGACAAGCCTCCTCGCTTGGGTAGGGGTGTACTCGAGCACCGGCTCGTAAGACCGGAAGATCATAATCGCCCCGAGTTTTGAACACGGGTCAGATTGACAAATGGCTCGGATCTGGGCGCGCCAAGCATACGCGAGCGTGGTCGATAGGTCCGCACTGCTGCTCTGCGCGGCGAGCAGGCGTCTCCAGCGACGCTCCGCAGACACACGCAATGGACGAGGAGCAGGTGCTGACCAGACCTGGCGCGAGTCCTGCTGGTCGCGCACAGGAGAGGTCCCGGTCGCGCAGTCAGATGTCCGCCACCGCCAAGTCCCGGGACGACGACGACCCAATGCAGACTTCCTCACCCTGTTTGCGAATGACCGGCGTTGATCGCCCATTGGGCGGCGAAAGCCCGTTCGTATGCGGGCCGCGCTTCGCCGCGGGCAACATAGGCGGCCAGTTTCGGAAACTCGTCCAGAAGGCCCGAAGGTCTAAGCCTGAGCAGCACCGACACCATCATGAGGTCGCCCGCGCTGAAGTCCCCATCGAGCCAGTCGGCATCGCCCAAGCGGGCAGAAAGTTGGACCAGTCGATCGCGAATGCGGTCTTTGACCAGAGGCAGGCGCTCTTCGGCCCATGGCTCCTCACCCTCCGCGAACCTGGCGGTCACGAGTTCGAGGATCGGCGGCTCCACGGTGTTGAGCGCGGCGAACATCCAGGCGATTGCCCGCGCCCGCGCGTTGGCATCGTCCGGGAACAGTCCCGCATGGTGCTCGGCGATGTGGAAGACGATCGCGCCTGTCTCGAACAGGACAAGATCGCCTTCCTCATAGGTCGGAATCAGGCCGAAAGGATGAAGGCGCAGATGCGCGGGTTCCTTCTTCGCGCGGAACGAGAGGAGGCGAACCTCGTAGGGCTGGCCCACCTCTTCGAGCGCCCAGCGAACGCGCATATCGCGCGCCAGGCCCTTGCCGCCATCGGGCGATCGCTCAAACGCGGTGATGACGATGGTCATCGTGAGACGCCCATCAGGTTCGCCTCCGTGGCGTCATCCACGTCGGTCACGAAGTCCTCCGGCTGCTCGGCGGCACCGGCGAGGGACAGGAACAGAGAGGCCGCAGCCTTGCGCACCAGACGATCTCCTCGTCTCGCGGTCAGGGTCATATACACAGCGACTCAGCCTACCTTGGAAACTCATCGCCGGCCGTCGAAAAAGCCGATGTGTTGCTCACCGGTGCGATGCCGGCATTCGCGAAGCACCCTGGATCGCCCGGAGCTGACCGAGCAGGTCTCGGCCGACTCGCGTCCGATCGTTGCGCCTGCCGCGCGCGCCTGCTCGGTAGCTGCATCCACCTCGCTTGGCGAACCGAGATTGAGAGCGAGCCTCAGGGCCGTGGGCCTGGGATACCTCGGAAGTTGAATGCCTGACTCTCACGGCCAGCCTGCACGAACCAGCACTCGCCGGTCATATCGCCGTCGAAGAGCCCGATCACGACGTCGATGACCCGCTCGACTGGGATGATCGGCAGGCCAAACTCCAGCAGCTGCTCTCGAATTGGCTTGATGATGCCCGTCTCCGCGAAGCCGGGACAGACGGCGTTGATACGGATCTCCTCGCTCGCAAGCGCCGGGCCCAGGGACCGCACGAGGCCAACGACGGCGTGCTTGTTGGCCGAGTAGAGCGGATCCATCGGCACCGCTGTGAGCCCGGCGAGCGACGCGGTGGCCACAATCGAGCCCCCACCGCGAACTCTCATCGCGGGGAGGACTGCGTTGATGCCGAACACGACGCCGTCGAGGTTGGCCCCCATGGCGCGGCGGTATAGAGCCAGATCGAAGTTCTCCCCTGGCGCGGTTTCGCTTGCGACGCCGGCGTTTAGGAACGCCATGTCCAAGCCCCCGAACCTCTCGACCGCGAGCGCCACGGCCGCAATGTTCTGCTCAGGGTCGCTCACATCGCAGTGCACAAACAGCGCTCCGGTGTCCGCGGCCACCTCGCGAGCACCGGCCTCGTCCACATCACATGCCACAACCTGCACCCCGCGATCGCGGAGCGCCTGCGTAAGAGCCCGGCCGAAACCGCTCGCCGCGCCCGTGATGAGGGCAACCTGATCGCTCACCCGTCAATCATAGTCCGACCTCTCAGGACACCGGTTTGACACCCGGTGGCTCGTTGACGGTGGCGCTCCCGACCAGCACCGGCACCGCTCCCAGATAGGCGCGATAAAGGACGACGACGGTGACGGAGCGCCTACTCACGTGTCTGGTGTGCTTGGGAAATCCGCATATGCCCGTGAACAGAGAGGAAGCGGAGAACCAGTGCGTCACCGTCGCACCGCGCGAGACGTCGCGACCGAGGGACGCGACGCTTCCCGACCAACCGACCGCCGCTCCGTGCCTCCCAACGACGACCCGACTGCATGAGATACCGGGAATCCGGACTTCATAGTCTTCCTTCGCACTGGCGACCGCGAATGGCGCCGTGAAGCTCAGCTGTACTCCGGCGATCACGCGATTGCTTATTCGAAGCTGCACGCGTATGGGCTGGTGCAGATCGCGCGGAGGCACATAGCGGCTGGCAGGCCAGTGCGGCCACGGGCAGGGATTGGCAAGATGATCGGTGACGCCCGGCGCCTCGACGGGTCCGCGCCGGCAGAGTTTGCCGTCGAGTCGATAGGCGATCGCCGTGAGCGGCGAGGAGGGCGGGAGATCCCCTTCGCTGCCAAGGCTTTCGTTCCCTGTCCCCACCTGCTCGCCTGGTGTGGTGCGCTGCACGATCAGGTAGGCCCCGAGTGGCTGCTGGACCCCGACACTGCGGACCGCGCCGCCGACGCGGTAGCTCACGCTCACCGCGGGCTTGCCAAGCATCCCGTAGTAGATGTTGCGCAAATCGGTAGGCGATCTGGTGCGTTCACCTCCGTCTGCGGCACCTGCGCTTCGGTCGACGCCGCGATCCACACCGACAATGACCTGGCCCGTGAGGTGGCAGCTGACGCTTGCACTCGCATCGTTGTCTCTCACGCGCACGCCAACCCTGCTGGTTTCCGGCAACACGTCCGCAGGCATCGGGTGAAAGCGTCCGTCGTCGTGAAACACCCCATCGATTCCAAGCTCCCCCAGCTGTCCGTTCTCGACACGACCGATCTGCACGCACACCTCCCCGCGTGTGGTGTGCACGATCCGCATCCCCCACGGCAGGCCACCTTCGGGATCGGGCACACGCAAAGAAAGCAGTCGCGACGCGCCGGGCTCCGGTACACCCTCGCCGACACCGGGGTTCAACTGCCCTTCGGGGCGGACCGGGGCGCCGGTGAGGATCACGCCGCCGGCGGCGAGCGCGATCGTGGCGCTCGCCAGCAGGCAGCCGAACACGATCAACGGCAGGCGCAGACTGCGCGCCCTTGCGCGCATCGCCGCCCGAGAGCCCGGCTTCTCAGCGCTCCTGTCATGCCTGCGGTTTGCCGCCTCGAGCAGGTCTCGCTCGAGTTGTGGAAGGACGCTCATCGCTCACCAGCCAATCTTGCTCGTAGAGTGCTCAGCCCGCGGCTGACCCGTTGACGTACGACGGCCTCCGAGCAATGAAGCTCGCCGGCGATCTCCGCGTAGTCGCGGTCCTGCACCACGCGGGCGTGAATCGCTTGGCGCTGTTGCTCGGGAAGACACGCGAGCGCGAGCGCTGCCTGCTCCTCACCCTCGCTCAGTCGTGCGATCGTCTCAGTTGCGTGATCGTCGATCACCAGGCGCGGCAGGCCGAGTCGCTCGCGCGCGGCCGACTCGACCCGGCCCTCGCGATAGCTCGACCCCAGCACGTTGCGCGCGATCCCAAACAGCCACTGGTCGGGCCGGCCCTTGGCGGGGTCGTAGGCGTCAACGGACTCGAGCGCGCACGCAAACGTCTCTGCGGTGAGATCGGCCGCAAGCTCGGGGCGACCCGTCGCTCGCATGAAGAAGCCGAGCACCGGCCGCTCGTACAGTCGGTAGAAGGCTGCAAAGGCCTCGCCGTTGGAGCTTGCCGCCACCAGCAGCGCAGCCTCGTTGTTCGTGTCTCCCTCCATCGCCGGCAACTATTAGCCCAACTCGCCACGTTTGTGACCGCGTGACGAGACCATTGACTAAAGGACCGGCAGCGCGTACTTCAAAAGCGCGCTGCCAGAACCAGCCCGGCGCATAGACTGGACACACACCGAGCGAGCCCCCAAAACCAAATACCGAGGAGCGCCATGTCCACCTCTCCCGCAGACTTCAACGCCAAGATCATCGACGAATTCCATGCCAACGAAGGACGTGTCGGTGGCATGTTCGAGGGTATGCCGCTGCTGCTGCTTCACCACACCGGCGCCAAGTCCGGCAAGAGCCGCATCAACCCGCTTGCCTACCAGAGCGACAACGGGCGCTACGTCATCTTCGCCTCCAAGGCCGGAGCGCCCACCAACCCCGACTGGTATCACAACCTCAAGACCCATCCCAATGTCATGATCGAGGTTGGCGCCGAGAAAATCGACGTCCTCGCCAACGAGGCGACCGGCGACGAGCGCGAGCGCCTGTTTCGCACCCAGGTCGAGCGCGTGCCTCAGTTCGGCGAGTACGAGAAGAAAACAGACGGGCGCGTGATCCCGGTGATGATCCTCACGCCTACCGAGACCGATTGAGCAACACCACAGAAGTTCAGATCGTCTACCGACGACGCAGCACAGCGGAGGAGACCGACCCACTACGCATCAGGAATCCGCCAAGCGCGCGATCAACGGAACCGCTTGGGCGAGGACCTGCTGCTCCTTCTCGTCGAAGCCTTCGGCGATTGCCTGTATCAACCAGCCCTCGCGTTGTTGACGGTCCGTTTGCAGCGTCTGGCGTCCCTTGTCGGTCATCTCGAGCAGAGCGCGACGCCCATCGGCGGGATCGGGGCGACGGCTGATCAACCCGTCCGCTTCGAGTTCGCCGACGGTCTGGGCCATCGACTGCTGGCGCACACGCTCGGCGGCGGCCAGATCGCTCGTGCTCATCGCGCCTTCGCGGTCGAGACGACCGAGCACGGACACGTGCGCGAGCGAGAAGCGGCGCTCGGCGCGCAGCCGCCGTACGAGCTGACCGATGACCACACGCAGTTCGCTGGCGACAAACGACACATCGACGGACGAGCCCATTACGAATGGAATTATACGGGAAGCCCAGGCAAACTGCACAGTTTGCCTGTATAATCTCTCCCAGTGAACGAGAGCGCGGGCATCGACACAAGCCGAACGACCAACGTAGCAGCGGGGAATGGGGCTCCACCCACCCCAGGTCTTAGGGATGGGGTCCCGCCCACCCCGAGCCCGCCCACCCCGAGCCCGCCCACCGCAGATCGCTACAAGTGGATCGCCCTGTCGAACGTCACCCTCGGAGTGCTGCTCGCCACGCTGGACGGCTCGATCACGCTGATCGCGATGCCCGACATCTTCCGCGGCATCCACCTCGACCCACTGGTGCCCGCCAACAGCTTCTACCTGTTGTGGATGATCCTGGGTTTCCTGGTCGTCACAAGCGTCTTGATCGTGAGCCTTGGGCGCCTCGGCGACATGTATGGCCGGGTCAAGATGTACAACCTCGGCTTCGTCATCTACACGATCGCCTCGCTGATACTGACCGTCGACTGGATGACCGGGCGCGCGGGGGCAACCTATCTGATCGTGTTCCGCATCGTGCAGGGCATCGGCGCCGCGTTCCTGCTGGCCAACGCCGCGGCGATCATCACCGACGCCTTCCCCGCCAACCAGCGAGGCATGGCACTCGGCATCAACAACATCGTCGGCGTCAGCGGGATGTTCGTCGGACTGGTCCTCGGCGGGCTGCTCGCCCCGATCGACTGGCGGCTGGTGTTCTTGATCTCGGTGCCGGTGGGCCTGTTCGGCACGGTGTGGGCCTACCTAAAGCTCGAGGAGCGCAGCACACCCAAACGCGCACGCGTGGACTGGTGGGGCAACGTCACGTTCGCGCTCGGGCTGATCCTGATCATGGTGTCGGTCACCTACGGGATCCGACCCTACGGCGGTCACGCCACCGGCTGGGGCAGCCCGCGTGTACTCGCGCTGCTGGGCGCCGGGATCCTGTCGCTGCTGGCGTTCGCGGTAATCGAGCTGCGGGTCGCGGAGCCGATGTTCCGCCTGCCCCTGTTTCGCATCCGCGCCTTCACCTTCGGCACGCTCTCGACGTTCCTTTCGGCCGTGTCCCGCGGTGGGCTGATGTTCATGCTGATCATCTGGCTGCAGGGCATATGGCTGCCCCTGCACGGCGTCAACTTCGTGGACACGCCACTGCGCGCTGGCATCTACATGCTCCCACTCACGCTCGGCATGCTCGTGGCCGGCCCCACCTCCGGCTACCTCTCGGACCGCTTCGGCGCCCGCTGGTTTGCGACCGGCGGAATGCTCGGGTCAGCTCTCAGCTTCTACCTGCTGACGCTGCTGCCGATCGACTTCTCCTTCCCCGTGTTCGCACTCATACTCGCGATGATCGGCGTCTCGATGGGCATGTTCGCCTCGCCCAACCGAGCTGCGGTGATGAACAGCCTGCCGCCGCAGCACCGCGGCGCCGGGGGCGGCATGAACCAGACTTTCCAGAACTCCGCGCAGGTTCTCTCGATCGGCGTGTTCTTCACGCTGATGATCATGGGACTGGCCTCGGATTTGCCACACACGCTGTCCTCCGGGCTACGGGCACACGGCGTATCGGCCGCGGCGGCGAGCGGCGCAGCGCACACCCCGCCGGTGTCGGTGCTGTTCGCGGCCTTCCTCGGCTACAACCCGATCGAACACCTCCTCGGGGCGCACGTGCTCACCTCGCTCTCGGTCGCCAACCGTGCGACGCTGGCCGGCCGCTCGTTCTTTCCGCAGCTGATCTCTGGACCGTTTCGCACCGGCCTGCATGAGGCGTTCCTGTTCGCGATCCTCGCCTGCCTGATCGCCGCGGCCGCATCGCTCATGCGTGGCGGCACCTACCACTACACCGAGCAGGCGCCAGACCGTCACGGCACCGGCGAGGCTCACGGCAACGGAACTGTGCCGACCGAGATGAGCAGCACGACCTCATCGCGTCGGTAGCGCCCGGGAAGCAACGGATACGCACTCCGGGGCTGGCCATTCGTCCGCCCGGTCGTTACTATCGCTAGATGGCTCAAGCTGCGGTCTCGCTACCGGCCGTTCGCGTCGATGGTCCACCTCCCGGCGCGATGGAGCGCCCGGACTTTCAGATCGTGCCGCGCGTGGGCCTCGGCATCGTCGCGGTCGTCCTCGCCCTGCTGATCGCCGCAATCGCCGTCAACGAACTGTGGCCGCTCGCGTTCCTGCACTTTGTAGGGGGAGCGGCTTGGACGATCATCGACCTGTTCCTCGGCTTTGTGCTCGGCCCGATCCTCGGTCGCCTCTCGATCCCCGCGCGCGTCGAGCTCACCACGCGGCTGATGCCAAAGATGCTGCTGATCATGCCGACCGTGGTCACCGTCACCCTCGCGGCGGGCTGGCAGCTCGGCAATCACCTCGGAACGGTCCAGAGCAGCTACTACCTCCACGGCTGGCTCGTTGCCAGCTACATCGTGGTCGGCATCATGGCGGTGATCGCGCTCGGCCTGCTCGAGCCGGCCAACGTCGCGGTGCTCGTGGAGCTGAAGAAGCCACAACCCAACCCGCAGGTGATCGAGCGACTGATGAAGCGCTTCATCTACACCGCCGGAGCCACCGGCGCGATGCAGGTCGCCACGCTCGTGATCATGGCCAAGCTGACCGTCGGATGAGTCTCGCCACAGCTCGACAGCCAGGCGGGATCGGATGAGCGAACGTCGCCTTCCCCCGGTCACTCAAGTCGGGATGCTCTCGCTTGCCCTGATCGTGGCTGCCGGCATATATCTAGCGGCACACCTCCCCCACCAGGTCCCGCTCACGCCCGCGATCGTCCTACTCGCCGCCTCGGCCATGCTGCTCGTCGGCAACCTCCTGGCGCTGTCTCGCGTGCAGGGCTTCGCCTGGGGTCGCTTCTTCGAAATCGCCCGCTGGGCACTTCTCGCCTACATCGTGGTCGCCGGGATGATCGAGTACGCGTTTCTGCGCGACAGTGTGAGCGGCGGCGCGCTCGTCGTGCTCACACTGTCTCTGGTCGTGTTCGCGGTGCATGTGCCGGTCTTGATCGGCTTCACGGTCGCGCGCTACGACACCTCTGAAGACGCGTCTGCCGGCGGCGCGCCGGCCTAGGCTCGGACTACTTGCTCACGACGTCGGCCGGCCGTCGGGCCACCAGCCTTCTGACGAGCACCGTCGCGACTGGCGCGGTTCTTGCGAGCACGGCCGTCGCGGTGATCGCGATTCTCGCAAGCACCACCGCCCAAGCTGGCATACCAACGCCTAAACTCCTCGACCGGCAAGGGCAGCTGATCGCGGCCTACGGTGGCTGGGCAGCGTGGAGCCGGCCAGCCGCCGCAACCAACGCGTTCGCGCTCGTGCTGCGCTCGCCCGCGGGGGCGATCTCGCTTGCTCCGGCCGCCACGAGCCCGGCGCCGTTTGACGTCGAGCTTGGACCGAGCGGCTCGGGGGTGGCCGCCGTGTATTCGCGCTGCACCGACACCAGCACCCTGCAGGGCTGTCACATCTACTACCTGCGACTCGGCGTCGCGGGCGCCACTGAGCGGATGCTCGCGGCTCCCGGCTCCTCGGTCCACGAGCCGGCGATCTGGAACGGCCGCTTGGTGTACCTGAAGCACAATCCCGCCGGTGGTGAACGCCGGCCGGACGATCTGCTCGAATGGCAGATCGGCAGCAGCCACGCGCGATCGATCGCGCTCCCCGCATCGCGGGGCCTGGGCTCCCAGGCGGGAGGCCGTTGGCCCAAGGGCATGACCGGCACGATCACAGGGCTCACGCTCCACGGCCGGCAGATCGCATACTCGACCGTCAGCGGCTCTGAAAGCTTCAGCATCGCCAACCTATGGCTGCAGAACCCGACCGGAGCCCCACGGTTGATCGACCAGGTCACCTCCGGGGCCAGCGCCACCTGTATGCACGAATTCATCTCGCCAATGCTGCTCGGCGGCTGGCTGTATGCCTACCTGCACGACTGCGACCCCTACGCCGATCCCGCCTCTGATCGATGGACGCGCTACAGCCTTACCACCAACACCGCGCAACGCGCGAAGTTCACTTTCGTGCACACCGGCGACGAACTAATCGACTCGGTCGTCCCCGACGGCCGTGGCGTCGACTGGGCAGGCGAAAGCGGGCTCGAGCGGCTGCCGAGCGTCGCTTGGCGCACGATCCCGCGGCCAGTGCCGGAAACGTTTTGCACGCTCGCCCACCCGATCTGTTGATACCCACGGTCGCAGGCGGGTGGTGAGAGTCAAGCCGCGAGCCGACGTTGCACGCTGCTTCGCGAGGAGGGCTACCATTCCGCGCGCACCGACCGACTGAACCGAGCAGAATCGACAAGGAGACAGCGATGGAGCTTGCGAGCGAGTGGATCGACTACGACAGTCCCGCTGGAGCTGTCTCCGCATACCTCACCAGGCCCGCTGCGGCAAGCGGACCACTGCCAAGCATCGTCGTGATCCAAGAGGTCTGGGGCGTCGACCGGCACATCTCAGACGTTGCCGATCGCATCGCATCGGCGGGATATGTCGCAGTGGCGCCCGACCTGTACTCGGCCGGGGGCGCTCGACCACCCGCATTGGCGGTCGAGCGCGTGGACGCCGCCAAAGCGTTTCTCAACACGATCCCGCCGGGGCAGTGGATGTCGGTGCTCGGCGACGATGCCGGGCGCGCCGAGGCGCTCTCCAAGCTCGGCCCCGAGCAGGCCAAGGAGGTCGGTGAGACCCTGGGCACGCTGTTTGGCGGCGTCGGGCGCGACCCCGCTCCACACGTGGCTGCGCTGCGCGGCGCCGTCGCGCTGCTGCGCTCACACCCAGCCTCCGCGGGACGCGCGGTCGGCTCGATCGGCTTCTGCATGGGCGGCTACCTCTCCGCACTCTTGGCCGGCGAGGAGCCCGAGCTTGGCGCGGCGGCGATCTTCTACGGCAACTCGCCCAGTGCCGAGCAGGTCGGCTCGATCGGCTGCCCGGTGCGCGGCTTCTACGGGCAGGACGATCCCCGCATCGTCGGTGGTCTGCCGGCATTCGAGGAGGCGCTCGGCGCCGCCGGGGTGGACCACGAGCTGCGCATCTACCCCGACACCGGACACGCGTTCTTCAACGACACCCGCCCGAGCTACCGACCCGAGGCGGCCCGCGACGCCTGGGGCCGTGTGCTCGCGTTCTTCGCAGGCACACTCGCGCCCGTGCGGACCGTGGCGGTCGCCGATGCCGCGGCGGCGGTCGCGGACTCCGCCGGCACCTGATCACGGCACCGCCCGAGCGCGGCGGGAGCGGGGTGTGAATCGGCTTTGACCGTGTGCGTGCGGTTGCGAATTGTCGAAGTTCCTCGTACGCTGTCTACCCGTAGGTCTTCGCCAACAATGCGAACAGTTCCCAATTCCCTAGCGAGCTTCGCGGGCAGTCGATACCCGAAGGTCATGTCCGCGCTCACACAGGCGGACGGCCGGGACGAAATCTGGGGCGGATCGCTCCTTGGCGCGAGCTTCCAGGCAAGCCTCGTCGCGAAGGTCCTCGCCGTGCTGTTCGCCGCCGGCGCAAGCCTTTCGGCGCTCACTGTGGTGCTGCCTCATGCCGCGCACATGAACGAGCTGGGGATGCTGTTGATCGTCGTCGACGCCTATCTGGTCGCTGCGGTGCTCCACACGCAGGCCGCCAGACTCCCCGCGTGGACGATGCAAGCCACGCTCGCGTGGGGCAGCACGCTGATCACGGGAGTGGCCTACTTCTCCGGCGAATCGCCCAGCCCGCTCGTGTTCTTCTACCTGTGGGTGTTCCTCTACGCCTCGTACTTCTTCACCGTCAGACAGGCCGCGGCGCAGATCGTCTATGTGGGCTTGGTCTACGGCGCACTGCTGGTCGCACGGGCGCCGCTCAGCGCGGTCGCCGCCTGGTGGCTGGTCGGCATGGGCACGCTGCTGGTGGGCGCGATCGTGATCATGGCGATGCGCGCTCGCGTGGAGCTGCTGATCGCGCGCCTCTACAACGCCGCTCGCACCGATCCGTTGACGAAGCTCTCCAACCGGCGCGGGTTTCGCGAGCTGCTCGACCTCGATCTCGAACGAGCGCGTCGCGGCGGCACCGCGATGGCCGTGCTCGTCGGCGACCTCGACAACTTCAAGGACGTCAACGACCGCTCCGGCCACAAGGTCGGCGACACGACGCTCCAGCGCGTGGCGGGGTTGCTCGGCGAAGGCAAGCGCCAGATCGACACCGCCGCGCGCGTCGGCGGCGAGGAGTTCGCGCTGATCCTGCCCGACACGGGACGCAACGGTGCCCTCGCCTTAGCCGAGCGCCTGCGCCGCGCGATCGAGGAGGAGCTCGCCGGCGACTCGACCCCGCTGACGATCAGCTTCGGCTTGTCTGTGTACCCCGAGCACGGAGAGACAGCGGCGGCGCTGCTGCACGCCGCAGACCAGGCTCTGTATGGCGCCAAGCAAGGCGGAGGCAACCGCACGGTCGCCCACAGCCCGGCGCTGCGCCTGGAGTTGCGCATGCCAAGCGACGTGCGCGACATCGGCGGCGAGCGCTTCATCATGGCCGTGCTCAACTTCGCCGAGGCCGTGGACCTGCGCTTCAGCGGCAGCGCCCGCCACTCAGAGACAGTGGGACGCTATGCAGAGATGATGGCCCGCGAGCTGGGTCTCCCCGAGCGACGCGTCAGCCGCATCCGCCTCGCCGGGATCCTGCACGACATCGGCAAGGCGGGAGTCCCCAACAGCATCCTGCACAAGCCCGGCCCGCTCACCGAGGAGGAGTACGCGCAGATCAAGCGCCACCCGGAGCTGGGCGCGCAGATGATCGAGCACATCAGCCTCTCCGACGTGCGCGAATGGGTTGCCGCCCACCACGAGCGCCCCGACGGCCTCGGCTACCCGCACGGCCTCTCGGGCAGCGCGATCGCACTGGAGGCGCGCATCGTGGCGGTCGCCGACGCGTATGAGGCGATGACCAGCGACCGGCCCTATCGCGACTCGATCGGCTACGAGGCCGCGCTCGCCGAGCTGCGCCGCCATGCCGGCACCCAGTTCGACGCGGCCGTCGTCAATGCCTTGATCGACGCGCTTGCACGCGAGGCGACACTGGCCGGGGAAGACTTCGCCGCCAGCGCCTGACACGCGAGTGCAAGGCACTCGCCGACGGCTCGCACTGTCCAACGTCTGGCGCACTGTCGAACTGCGGGCCCATCGTCAGGCGGTCTGAGAAGCGTTCGGCCGAAGCGTTCGCAAGCTGCGCGGCGCGTTCGCAAGCTGCGCGTTCCCCCGTTTCGCACAGCACCCGATGGGCCTCCACGAGTGTGCCCTCGATGTAGGGGGTGGGCGTCGGATCGGATTCCGTGCGCTTATAGAGGCCTACTCGTCTTCCCCACTGACCTCGTCGTCGTCGTCGCGCGTGCGGCGTAGCCAGTCGCTCAGCTGTTGGGCGACGTCGCCCAGCTGCTCGCCGATGTCGCCAACCGACTCGCTCGCGTCGCGGAACATGGCGCGGAAGCGATCGGAGTAGTGGGCGACCGCGTCGCCGGCCTCGGCGCGGGGGTCGGGGGGCACGTCGCGGGTGACGTAGTCGCCGCCGACGATGCGGTCGTAGTCGCCGGAGCGAACCCACTCCATCAGCTCGTGCACACGACGCACGGGCATCGGGTGGGTGATGCCCAGGTCGAGCAGCAGGCGCGACAGTCGCTCCAGCCCCGATCCCTTCTCACGGTAGTCGGCGCCCTGGCGCATGAACACGTCGAGATCGAGCCGCTCGGCCTCAGCGCCCGCAGCGATCACCATCAGCGTGCGACACACCGTGAGCGGGTCGCGCGTGACCAGCGCCGCTGCCCTGTCGCAGCTCAGCTCGGAGGCGCGAAACCACTCCATCAGGGCCGCGCGCACAGGCAGCAAGGGCAGCGGGATCCCCGGGATCGAGCTGAGGCGCATGAGGATCACCAGCGCGGTCCTGTAGAGCACGTGGTCTGAGAGCACGTGGCCGGCCTCGTGCGCGAACACCGCACGCAGCTGCTCGACGTCCAGGAGTTGCACGAGCCCGGACTGCACCACCACGATCGGGCGTCCCGCGCCGATCGTGAGCGCGTTGGCGACCGGGAACTGCGTCAGATACAGGTCCGGCACCGGCTCCAGGTCGAGCGTGGCGTAGGCGCGCACGTGCGCCATCCACACGTCGGCGAGCTGATCGTCGCCGAGGCGCACCGAGGAGCCGAGATACGCCTGGCGCAGCGCACGCTCGTAGCCGAGCTCGATCAGCTTGCGCACCACCGTGTTCAGATAGGGGATCGAGCGCAGCGCAGCTGTGGCCGCGCGGTCGGCCGGATGTTCGTAGGCCTTGGGGGAGATCCCCTTCAGCTGGTAGCCCTCGACCGGAAGCGACATCAAACGAGCCTTTCCGGATCAGGGTCCATCTGGCACGAACACGCCAACGCGGGCGCCTCACACGCGGGACGCTCGTACGCGCGACAGTGGCCCACGGGAAGCATCGCTCAGGCCTTGGTGGTGTAGGCCGATTTACCGCTGCAGTTGGGGAACCCCACGTAGGTCGTGGCGATGGTTCCCTGCTCAGCCTTGCCTTTGAGGAACTTGCCGGTGATCTTCAGCTTCGTGCCGACCTGGCCCTTCTTGGGTCCTTCCTCGATGACCCACTGGCCGGTGCTGGAGAACGTGCCGGCGGCGGAGATCGAAGCGCTCTTGAAGCGCACCGGGGTCGGCGGCCCGCCGCCCGAGCAGTACAGCGGGGTATTGCTCACGCTCAGCGCGGTCACCCGCGTGCCGTTGGAGGACACCTTGAAGCTGACGAGTGCCCCGTCCCTGGCTGGAGTGAGGGAGCCCTTGTAGGAGCCGCCCTTGACCTGGTTGGCGGCAAGCGCGGCGCTTGCCACGATCAGCAGTGCCACGGCCGCGCAGAGAGCGGAGAGTGTCTTGTGTTTGCTCGCCATCTGCGCTGCCTCCTGCTCGTGATGAAACCCACCGAGGGGAACGATCCGTAAACGATAGACCAGCGACACCGAGCACGGCCAATCGGTGGGTCGCGCCGCGGCTCGCGCGGGCCCATCGTGCCGCGGGCCGGCAGCAGGCGCGTCGCGAGCCAGACCGGGGGTCGCACCGCAAGCGAGCGCGTCATCGTGAAAGATGGCGGGCAGATGGAGCGGGAGTACGAGCTGCAAACCCACCGCGCCGAGGACCGCCACTGGTGGTACCAGGGGCGCCGCCGAGTGCTGGAGCGCGCGATCGAACGCCTCGATCTGCCCGCGGGCGCGTCGATCCTCGACGCGGGCTGCGGCAGCGGGCGCAACATGGTCGAGCTCGCCCGCCACGGCACGGTCACCGGCATCGAGCTGTCGCCGACGAGCGTCGAGCTGGCGCGCGAGCGCGACGCGGGCGAGGTGGTCGAAGGCTCGATCCTCGACACGCCGTTCGACGATGCGTCGTTCGATCTGACCGTGAGCCTTGATGTGATCGAGCACTTGGAGGACGATGTCGGCGCGCTGCGCG
Organism: uncultured Solirubrobacterales bacterium; assembly: GCA_963831725.1. GTDB lineage: Bacteria > Actinomycetota > Thermoleophilia > Solirubrobacterales > Solirubrobacteraceae > Palsa-744. The sequence goes on along the minus strand of CAWHRF010000002.1, from coordinate 451,238 downwards.
AGCTACGGCGCGTGACCAAGCCGGGCGGCGCGCTGCTGGTGACCGTGCCCGCCTACCAGTGGCTGTGGAGCGGGCACGACGAGATCAACCACCATCACCGCCGCTACAACCGTCGCACGCTGCTCGCCGCCGCCGAGCGCGCCGGCTGGCACGAGCAGAGCTCCGCGCACTTCAACTCGCTGCTGCTCCCCGTGGCGATCCTGCTGCGCGTGCTGGAGCGCTTCAAGCCCTCCACCACCAAGTCGAGCCTCGACCTGTGGGTGCCCCCGGCGCCGCTCAACTGGGCGCTGCGCCAGCCGCTCAACCTCGAGGCCGCGGCGATCGGGCGTGGCAGACCGATACCGGCGGGCCTGTCGCTGCTCGCCGTGTACCGCTGAGAGCCGTCTCAAGACAGGCGGTGCGTCCGAGCCTGCCGAATGGCCTGAGACAGCCTCAAAAAAGGCGCAGTCTCGACCGGCGGGCGCGGCGACCGGCGACACGTGCCCATCTACGGTCCGCGGGCGGATCTTGTCTCCCAAAAAATGGGGAGGGATTTGGGGCGTGCCCGTGATTCTCGCGCGCTACGCGTCGCCCGCCGTCTCCGCGAGCACGGTCGCGGCGTGCCCTCTGAACGTCCACGCGCGATTGACGAAGAAGGTGATGACGGTCACCACCACGGTTGTCGCCGCCTGACCCAGGAGCTTGTCCATGCCGGCGCCGTCCACGAGCACGTACACCAGACCGAGGTCGAGCAGCAGACCGCAGCCCTGCACCACGAACCAGCGCACCGGTGTGAGCGCATCGCCAACATGACCCTTGAAGGTCCACGCGCGATTCCACAGGAAGCCATTGACCGCGCCGATCGCGAAGCCGATGCCCGAAGCCGCCACGTACCAAACCCCGAACGCCTTCAACAGCAGCGTGTACACCGCGAACGCGATCAGCGTGTTCGACACGCCGACAAGCCCGAACTTCACGAACTGCAAAACCAAGGGCATTCTCAGGATTCGCGTGGCCCCGTCCCCTACTCTTCTCATGGCCACTACTTAACCAGCTTCGCCGCCTTTTGAAAGGAACCATGCCGGACACCCCCGTGCGCGCACCCACACTGCTCAGTGTCGTCGCTCCCGTCTACAACGAGGAGGAGCTCGTCGAGGCGTTCGTTGCGCGCGCGTGCGCCGCCGTCGCCGACTACACGTTCGAGCTGGTGCTCGTCAACGACGGCTCGTCCGACTCGACCCCGGCCTTGCTCGACCGCCTCGCCGCCGCCGACCCGCGCGTGCGCGTGATTCATCTCTCACGCAACTTCGGCCACCAGGCGGCGCTTACCGCCGGGCTGGAGCACGCCGCCGGCGATGTGGTGGCGATGATCGACGCGGACCTGCAGGATCCGCCCGAGCTGATCCCGCGCATGATCGAGCAGTGGGAGCAGGGCTCCGAGGTGGTGTACGCGGTGCGCCGGCAGCGCGAGGGAGAGACCGCCTTCAAGCTCGCCACCGCGTCCTGGTTCTACAAGCTGTTCGACAAGCTCGCCCAGGTCGACCTGGAGCCCAACTCGGGCGACTTCCGCCTGCTCGACCGCCGCGCGCTCGACGCGCTGCTGTCGATGACCGAGCGCTCGCGCTTCTTGCGCGGGATGACGGTGTGGGTCGGCTTCACTCAGACCGCGGTGCCCTACGAGCGCGACGCGCGCACCGCCGGGGAGACGAAGTACACGCTGCGCAAGATGCTGCGCTTCTCACTCGACGCAATCGCCTCCTTCTCGCATCTCCCGCTACAGCTGGCCACCTACGCCGGGCTGCTCTCGGCAAGCGTCGCGTTCATCGCGATTCCGATCGTGATTGCACTGCACTTCACAGGCAGCTACCTGCCGGGCTTCTCGACGCTCACGATCGCGATCCTCTTGCTCGGCGGCATCCAGCTGATCGCGCTCGGGGTGATCGGCGAGTACGTGGGGCGCATCTACGACGAGGTGAAGCACCGCCCGCTGTACATCGTGCGCGAGGAGCGCAACCGCCCCAACGGGCACAGCGGACCGGTCGCCTCCGCGCGCGCCGGACTGTCCGCGCGGGTGCCCGAGCGCGTGGGCTGAACCAGCTCTCAAAACCCGGCGCCCGCACCGCTCCTTCGGTGCGCGTCGGCGGTTATGGTCAACATGACCCCGCACAACCACAGGAGAGGCACACCCATGCGCCGTCGCACACTCGTCTTGCTCGCCATCCCCGCCACGATCGCCGCGATGATCGTCGCCGTGCCCGCGCTTGCGGGTATCCCCGTCCTCACCGGCGCCCACACCGCCACATCCACCAAGTGCTTCAACGCGCGCGTCGCCAAACACCGGGTGCGCGAGTGCCTCATCCGCGGGCCGCGCGGACTGCGCGGGATTCCCGGGCCGGCCGGACCGCGCGGGTTCACCGGGAAAAATGGGACGAACGCGAAAAACGGGACGAACGGGAAAACTGGGGCGACCGGGAAAACAGGCGCCACCGGGGCAACCGGTGCCACCGGAGGGACTGGGGCCACGGGTCCGGCAGGGCCCGCCGGCACAGCGCGCGGGTATGCGGTCGTGCAGCCCACCCCCAACACGGCGACGCTCGTCACGCCGCACAACATCACCGGTGTCACCGAGCCGGCAGCCGGGGTCTACTGCGTCGCGCCCGCCGCCCCGATCAACGCCGCGGAAGAGACGGTCGCGGTGTCGCCCGAGGTGAGCTATAGCTCCGGCAAACTGCCGGGCGTCGTCGCGGTCAACGCGCAGCGCACCGGTGGCTGCCCCGCCACCACCTTCGAGGTCGACACCTACGCCCCAAGCGGCACCACGCCGACGAGCGGCTACGCGTTCACGATCGTAGTGCCGTGAGCCGACGGGCAAGCGGCCCGGCCCGCGAGGCCCGATAATGAGACGAAGATGAGCACTCCAGCCGACGAGCACGCGTTCGAGAGGGACCCCGACGGGGCCGAGGAGCGCCGTGAGCGCATCCGCCTGGAGACCCCGCGCCACCGCATCGAGGGCTCGCTGATGCTGGCCCGCGACGGCTACCGCTCGCGCGTGTCCGACATGCTCAACGCATCGGAGCGCGACTTCCTCACGCTCACCGACGTCACGCTGGCGCCACTCGACGGCGGGCCGGTCGAGCGACACGCATTCATGGCGATCGCCCGGGCGCACATCGTGTACGTGGTGGCGCCTGGGGCGGACACGCCGGGGACTTAAGGTCGTCAAGCTGGTCGATGAGATCAGGCGGTTTCGCCGCTAGCGACGCGCTCGTTCCACTCGATCGCCGCAACCGATCTCAAGCCCCACAGGCGGACGGTCGATGGGAAGGAGTGGACGCCTCCTACTACGCGTTCAACCACGGCGTGCGCAGCACCCGCACGACCCTGCGCGCCTGGCAGCGCCATCCGCTGCCGGTGATCGGACGCTGGGTCGCCGGCTCAGCGGTCGCGGCGACCGGACTGCTCTGTGCGGTATTGGCGATCTCTGCGCTGTCGTCGAGCGACAACCAAGTCCTGACGCTGGGCCCGCCGTTTGCGGTCGGCGATATCGGCGATGTCGCCGAAGTGCTCTCCCGCAATCTGCTCGTGCTGGCCCTCCACGCGATGGCGTGTGTGGCCGGGTTCATCGCCGGCAGCTCGCTGCCGATGCAAGCTGAGGGCAAGAGCGGCGTCTCGCGCTGGGTGCACGAGCACGGCGGGCGCATCGCGATCGCGTTCGTGGTGTGTGCCACCGCCTTCTCGCTGTCGGCCCAAGCGTGGGTGCTGGGCAACACGCTCGCGGGCATATCCCACTTTCTGGGAGTCTCGCCGGCGCTGCTGCTGCTCGGCGTGCTCCCCCATGCGATTCCCGAGCTGATCGCGCTGTTCCTGCCACTGGCCGCCTGGATCGTCGCGAGCCGTCGCGGCGAGTGGGATCAGCTGCTCGCGGCCACGGTCGTGACGGTCGCGATAGCACTGCCCGTGCTTGTCATCGCCGCGCTCGTCGAGGTGTATGTATCGCCGCATCTGTTCACCGTGCTCACCGGAATACACCCGCCGATCCTCCGCACTTGGGAGGGACTCACTGTGCGGATTGAAGGTTGACCGGGCGCGCCGAGGGTCGGGCACTGTTGACGAGATCGGGGCCACCGTTACACAGCGAGCGCTCAAGCTGCGCCGCGGGCGAGCCGATCCAGTGCTCACTGTGGTCGAGAATCGCGTACGGGTCGGACCTCTCGCGGCGATAGTCGGAGCTGCATTGCTCGCGCTATCGGTGTTTCAGCCGTGGTACAGGCTGGGGCTGACGGCCGCCGGGGCCAACTCGGCCCGGGAGGCACTCAACAACGTGGCCACCCAGTTCGGCAACGCCGCGTTTCAAGATCAGGTGCACAGCCTGGGCAGCCGGTTCAGCGCACTGGCGGGCCAACAGCTGGTGACGCTGAGCGCCGAGCAGACCTTGCACCAGATCCACATCGTCCTGCTGATACTTGCCGCGGGCACGTTCCTCGCGGCGCTGCTACCGCTCGTCGATGCGTCCCAGGTGAACCGTGCAAGCGGCGACCGGATCGCTCTGCTCGGGCTCGCCGCAACCATCTGCGTACTGTTCCGCATGGTCGCGCGACCGGTGGGGCAGGAAGAAATGCTGTCTCTCTCGCTCGCCTGGGGCGCCTGGCTCGCATTCGCGAGCTCGCTTGCGATCGTCGCCGGGGGGCTCATGTCCCGCGGCGAGGGCGGCTCCAGCTACTCTGCGACGGCGGATGCAAAGACGTGGGACAGCTTCTCCAGCTGGACGCCTGAGGCTTGAGGGTCAGACACTGGCGCAAACGGAAGGGGGGGGATTCGAACCCCCGTCAGAGGCTTCACCCCTGAAACGGTTTTCGAGACCGCCGCATTCAACCACTCTGCCACCCTTCCACAGCGACCGCTCAAGGCTAGAGGATCGCCACCGAGCCCGACGCCCCCGCTCAACGACGCGAAGCGAAGAACTCGCTCAGCAGCGCCCCGCACTCGCCCGCGAGCAGACCGGCAGCGACCTCCGGCCGGTGGTTGAGCCGCGGCTCGGCGAGCACGTCGAGCACGCTGCCACACGCACCGGCCTTGGGGTCGCGCGCGCCGAACACCACGCGCGGCACGCGCGCGAGCACGATCGCCCCAGCGCACATCGCGCACGGCTCGAGCGTCACGTACAGCACCGCGTCAAGCACGCGCCAGCTTCCCAGCACGCGAGCGGCCTCGCGCAGGGCGATGATCTCGGCATGCGCGGTGGGGTCCTGGCGCAGCTCGCGCTCGTTGTGAGCGGCCGCGATCAGCTCGCCCGCATGGGCCACCACCGCTCCGATCGGCACATCCCCGTGCTCGATAGCCAGCTGGGCCTCGCGCAGGGCCAAGCGCATGAAATATTCGTCGCGTGGAAAGAAGTGGCTACTCATCGGGTGGTAGCCGGCGCTCGTCGTATGCGAAGTCGTTGCTCATGGTGTCTTTGGTTGCACGGGTCCCACGAAGGGTGGTTTTGATCCCGCAGTTGGTGGGCCGTTGAAAAGGAGCGCAACTCCGTGGCCCCCAACACATCATGATTACCAGGGAGCCCACTTGCCGCCGACCACCAGACCCCAATCTCCATGTTCGCCCACAAGGCGGCTGTTGGTGCTTGCCACTTGCGTGGTCGCGCTGCTCGCCGCGGCCGTGTTCGGGCTCGAAGCGGCACGCTCGCCGGCAGCGGCCACAGGGGCGCAAGTCGCGACGGCGATCGAAGCTGCACCCGGTGCCGGGTTGCAGTCCCCGGCGGTTGCACCGCACGCGACCCAGCCACAGCAGATCGTCGTCAAGTACACCGACACCGCACCAGACGACGCAAGCGCTCACGCCGCGCGCACCGACGGCTCGGGCGAAGCCTCAGAAGAAAACCCGTCCCCCACACGCGTGCTGCGCGTACCCACGGGCGCCGGTCTGGGCGCGACGCTCGCGAAACTACGCGCCGAGAAGGACGTGGCGTGGGCGGTCCCCGACTATGTGGCCCACGCTGCGGGCACGTTTATCCCCAACGATCCGGGCACGAGCGCGAAGGACCCCGCGGGCGGCTGGCAGCAGGTGCAGTGGAACTTCGATGGGGAATATGGAGTCGATGCCTCGGAAGCGTGGGCGAACGTCAACGCCGACGGTGCGCCCGGCGGCTCGCGAGTGATCGTGGCCGTGCTGGACACGGGTGTGGCATATGCCAACCGCGGCAAGTACCGCCGCTCGCCGGACTTCAGCAACTACGCGTTCGTGAGGGGGTATGACTTCATCGACCACACGCCCTACCCCAACGACCACAATGGCCACGGCACATTCGTGGCCGGGACGATCGCCGAGGCGACCAACAACCGCTACGGCCTCACGGGTCTCGCATATGCCGCACGGATCATGCCGGTACGAGTGCTCGATGGCGCGGGCGAAGGCGAAGCGTCGACGATCGCCGAAGGTGTGCGCTTCGCCGTCAACCACGGCGCGCGCATCATCAACATGAGCCTCGAGTTCTCAAGCGAGGTGAGTGGCTCGGACATCCCCGAGCTGGTCGAAGCGCTGCGCTACGCATATCGTCACAACGTGCTGGTGGTAGCCGCGGCGGGCAACGAGGGCAGCACCACGATCCCCTACCCCGCGCGGGCGCATCACGTGATCGCGGTGGGCGCCACCACCGAACACGGGTGCCTCGCGAGTTACTCCAACTACGGTCGCGGCATCGTGCTCGTGGCGCCAGGGGGCGGACCGGACATGAATCTCCCCGGCGATCCCCACTGCCGGCCCGAACAGCCTGCTGGGCGCGACGTCTTTCAGATGACCTTCACGGGCTCCAATCCGCGAGTGTTCGGCTTCCCCAACGGCTATGAAGGCACCTCGATGGCCACGCCACATGTGGCTGCCACGGCCGCGATGATCATCGCCGCACGCATCCTCGGCCCCAAACCGACGGTGGCGCAGCTCACCAGACGATTGACGGCTACCGCGCGCAAGCTCGGCGACGCGCAGGACCAGGCCGATTACGGAGCGGGACTGCTCAATGCTGCGGCGGCGACTGCTCGCGGTGGGCCGGGAGCGGTTCGGTAGCCACCTCGATTCTTGGAGCAACCTCTTCAAGTACGAACGCACACATGCTTGCGCACCCTCCCGCGGAGTTCGCGCGCAACGTGACGCCACCATACTTCACACCACACCGGGCCCTGCGTTTAGCCCACTGGACATTCGTTCGATTCGCCTTGACATCTATCCCAAATAGATGCAACAGTACCGGTAGGAGCTTACTGGCTCGGTCAGAGTCTCGACCACCACAACCATCCCCCTATCAGGAACGACAACATACCTACCCGAGGAAACCTCATCATGAGCGAAGTCACCAGCGTGAACGGGATGACCGGCGCAGTGGTTCTCACCGCAGCCGACGTCGGAGCCCTTACTCAAGCCGAAGTTGAAACTATCGCCGCACGCGTAGGCATTGTATCCACGGGCCAATACAACACAGCGCTTGGTTCCAATGCTCTGACTAAAATTGTCTCAGGTAATGACGGTAATACAGCCATAGGTTACGAGTCCGGCTTCTCAATGACTACCGGGGGAGGTGGCAATACTGGCATCGGGAACTCCACCCTGCGTAACTGTGAAACAGGCGAACAAAATACCGCCGTTGGTGGAGCAGTCCTCTACCATTGCACCGCCAGCTTCAATACAGGAGTCGGGTACGGTGCACTTGAAGCCACTACCACTGGTGAAAATAACCTGGCTCTGGGACAAGGTGCCTTGGTAAGAAATCTCACCGGCAGTCAGAACGTGGCCGTTGGTGGCAATGCTATGCAATGGTCGCAGACCTCAACATACAATATCGCTATCGGCAACCTTGCTCTACGCGGAACCGCAGAAGGCTCAGGCCCGACAGGCGAAGGGCGAAATATAGCCATCGGCTATGAGGCCATGTTCAATGCCAGCACTGCAAACTGTGATATTGCTATAGGACATTTGGCTGGCCGGCATCTAACTACGGCCGAAGAAAGTGTGCTCATTGGATTTGAGGCAGGGTATACGCTCACCACTGGGAATTTCAATACGATTGTGGGAAGTCAAGCATTCAAGGCAGGGACAAGCGACTTCAACGCAGCGCTTGGATTTAGTGCGATGCTCAACACAACCACAGGAGATGAAAACACTGGGATCGGGTGTGAAGCCCTCAAGGCTAACACCACTGGGAGCAATCAGGTAGCGGTTGGCGCATCGACTTTGGAAAAGGTGACAACCGGATCTTCCAATACAGCCATCGGACGACTGGCAGGCCAGAAGGTAACAGGCGCAAGCGCCGGAAATGTTTACATAGGCGCAGGCGCTGGTCCAACCGCCGAAGGCGAACAGTCCGATAAGCTATACATCAACAACGAAGCATCCTCCACGCCCCTAATCGGTGGAGCCTTCAATGCGACGACGGCCAACCGTGAACTGAACCTCAATGCCGGTAAGATCGGATTCAACGGCAAAACAGCAGTCGCACTCCCATCAGAAAACCTCTCGACGGGCACCCTCGAAGCGACCAGCTCCTCTCCATGGGGGTTTAAGTCAGAAGCTCAAGCAAAGGCGCTCATCAAGTTCGCTGAAAAGTGGTCCGCGTTTATGCACCAGAGTGGGTTGACAGCATAATGCCCACAATTAGACTCGTAAAGGTGTTGGTACAGCCTGTGTTCATACTCGATCACGGTGACCGTATTGAGGAGGTGGAACACTCCACTGTCACGCTACCCGCCGAGGATTGGCCGGAATACAGCGGTAGACGCTTCCCCGCCGAGGTAGCAGAGTGGCAGGCCCGCCTTGATGCTGAGAACGCGGCGGAGAAACCTAAGCAGAATCGGACGACGCAGGGCTCGAGAAAGGCGTGAGATGGGGTTGTCCCCTGGCGCTTCCGATGCCTCAGGTTACTTTTCCGGTGTCGATCCCAAGATCTCGCGCGCCTGCGCGGGCGTTGCAACAGGCTGGCCGGTCGCCTCGCACAGATCCCGCGCACGCATGACGAGCTGCGCGTTGGGCTCCACATACTCCTCTGGCGCAACGTAGAGGACGTCCTCGAGGTCGGTGCGAATATGCTCGCCGAGCGCCAGAGAGTGACTGCCATCATCGGGAAGTATCAAGTAATCGCCCGTAACCATCCACGGTACACTCGTTGGAACCAGATCGGCAAAAAGCAAGATCATCGCCACATTCGCAGGAGGGCCTCCGAGCACACCGAGCACCAGGTGCATCATTCCTCCGGCCCCGCTTGCCTTGCTCGCGAGCTACTCCAACTACGGTCGCGGCATCACGCTCGTGGCACCAGGAGGCGGACCGGACATGAATCTCCCCGGCGATCCCAACTGCCGTCCCGAACAGCCCGCGGGACGCGACATCTTTCAGATGACCTTCACGGGCTCCAATCCACGCGTGTTCGGCTTCCCCAACGGCTATGAAGGCACCTCGATGGCCACGCCACATGTGGCTGCCACGGCCGCGATGATCATCGCCGCACGCATCCTCGGCCCCAAACCGACGGTGGCGCAACTCACCAGACGGCTCACGGTGGGCCAGGGGCGGTGGTAGGAGCGGTGGTGTAGACCGGGCAGATATCCAGGCGCTTATGGGGCGTCCTGGGCGCCGGATGATGCTTCTATCGATGAGCCTTTTCTGTTTGTACACAATTACTGTGTCCAATACTTACAGAGATTGTGTAGTGACTCGGTCGATACGTACCGAGAGCCGCCGGCCCACACCCGTGAGAGCTGGGCCCGCTAGTACACAGATAACGTGTACACTACTTACATAATGCGTGTACAGAGAAAGGACCGTCAGGCGAGCGGCGACCTCTTCCCCACCGACGAGCCGATCCCGGCCAGCCAGATGATCGGGCGGGCGGAGGACGTCAGAGAAGTCGCGAGCGCACTGGCAAACGGTACCAACCTGGTGCTTGCGGGCCCGCGCCGAACCGGCAAGACCAGCGTGTGTGACGCGGCCCTCATGCGCGCAAAGGCGCGCGGGCTATACATAGCTTCGATCGACCTGTTCGCGATCGCGGACGACGCGGAACTCGCCGAGGCGCTGGCGGGCGCGGTGCTGAGCAACCGCCCGGCGATGCGCAAGCTCCTGCCGAAGGCACGCCGGTTCGGGCGGCAAACACTCACGGCCGCCCAGGGAGCGCTCGTGATGAAGATGCGCAGTCAGCTCGGCGACGCCGTCGAGCTGGCCATCACGCCGGGGCTGGCCGCGCGCGACCCACAGCGGGCACTGAGCGATGCCCTGGAGCTGCCTCAACGAGTGGCGCTCGCCGACGGCAGGCGTTGCGTGGTGTTCTTTGACGAGTTCCAGGAGATCGCGAGCAGCCGCAGACCATATGGCGACCCCGACACGCTCACCAAGCGCATGCGCGCGATCTTCCAGCGCTCCACCCTGGTCAGCTACCTATTCGCGGGCAGCATCGAGCATGTGATGCGTGACTTGTTTGCGCCGCAAAACCGTGCGCTCAGCGGCTTCGGGGGCTTCTACCCGCTGCGCCCGATCTCAGAGGAGGACTGGCAGAAGGGGCTAGACGAGCGCTTTCAGGCGGACGGGTGCGAGATCGCCGAGGACGCCCTGGCGCGGATCGTGGAGCTTGGCGAGTTGCACCCCCGCGTGACCATGCTGATCGCCCAGCAAACTCATTTCCTGAGTGTGCTGCTTGACCGCGTGGCGATCGACAGAGCGCTCGTGGAACAGGGCTACGACAGCGCCTATCAGCGTGACAGCGCGCTGCTCGATCAGCTCGTCGAGCAGATTCGCTCCAGTCACCGACAGGCGCTTCGGATCGCACGACGTGTCGTCGCCGGGGTGCCGCTCACAGCGGGTATGCACCGCAGCGACGCCGACCGGGCGCTGAAAAAGCTGGTGGAGGGAGGATTGATAGAGCACCTTGGAAGAGGCGACTACCACGTCGTCAACCCGCTGCTCCGCCGGCGGCTTGTGGAGGGGCAGCCGATTTGATGGCAAACAATCCAGAAGTCAGTCCGGCCCCGGATGAGCGGCGTCACGGCCCCAGTCAGGCCAAGAGCGGTGAATGTAGAACCCTTATTTCTACCGATAGTTCTTTTCTACTGTTACAGTAGAAAAGAGATGCTAGTAGACAATCCCCATCGAAATATCCTTGTCGCCGCCATAGATGGTTCAACCGCCGAGATCGTCGGCTTTCCGGCAGACGGCGAAATCGCGCTCCGACTGCACAGCGGCCACACGGTTAGCTTCGACGTGAAGTGGGCGGGGGAGGGCTGGCCCCAGGACGTGCGCCTCGCGGCGGCTGACGTAGACGAGTCCTGGCCGGCCAACGTGGTGCTGCTCGCGCGACAACTCTCCCCCGGCGCAATCGAATGGCTACGTGCACGCGGAGCCAACTGGGCAGACGAGACCGGCCAGGCGCGAATACTCGGACCGGACGGCTTGACCGTGATCCGCGAACCTGCACAACACCCATCCAGGGAGCGCACACTGTCCGCGTTTACGTGGTCGAAGTCCACGATCGCGACCGCAGAGGCGATCCTTGCGCGTGAGGACCGCCCGCTGCGGGCAACAGAGCTTGCCGGCACGACCGGCTGGTCGATAGCGCAGACCGCCAATGTGCTTAAGGCGTTCGACGGTCAGGGTTGGACTGTCAAGCAGGGAACACAACGCGGCCCCGGCGCCCACCGGGAGCTCGTCAACGCGGCGGGCATGCTCGCCGCGTGGTCCTCCGCCGTCGCCGAACAACCCCGTCCGGCGCGTCTAGCACATCGGGCAACACAGGATGTGATGAGGCTCCTGCATGAGGATCTCGCGCCGGCGCTGAAGCAACGCACCAGGTGGGCCGTGAGCGGATGGGCGGGCCTCGAGCTCGCGGTCCCCTTTGCGACTACAACCCCCAGCTTGCACATCTACATAGCGCGAGACGACTTCGCGGGCCGGCTCAGCGACGCGATCAAGCAGGCCGGTCTGCAGCAGGTCGACGAGGGTGGGCGAGTGATGTTTTGGCCGGCCGAGCCCAGTATGCTCGGTCTAATGTGGTGTATACGCAACATTCCGATCGTGAGTCCCCCGCGCCTGTATGCGGACCTGTCCTCGCTAGGCGCGCGCGGACAGGACGCCGCCGATCATGTGGGAGAGCAGCTTCTCGATCGGCTGCACACATACAAGGCCACGAGCCAGCCAAACGTCAATGGATGAGACTCGTTCCCGCGAGACCAGGGCACGGACCGAGCTTGCGCTCGTGCGGCTACTACACGAGCTGCGCGATCAGAGCGTTCAACTCGTTGTGCTCAGTGGCCTCGTGCCCGAGATCCTCGCCCGGGACGACAATTCAACCCCCACGCACCTCGGCACGACCGACGTCGACATCCTGTTGATCACGCATCTCGATCCGCAGGCCGACCTCGGCAGCGTCGAGCAAGCCCTGCAATACATGAGCTTCACGCCAGATCAGACAGAGGATGGCTGGAGATGGAGCGGCCCAGTCGACAACGCGACGGTAAAGCTTGAGTTCCTATGCGACCTGTCCGATCAGCGAGAGCGAGAGATCATCCGACCACGTCGATGCACGGAGCTGGCCGCCGCGAACCTGCGCGGCACAGGCTATGTGGCCTCGGATTTCGCCTTGAAGAAGTTGACCGGCCAGTTGGCTGACGGCCGGCAGGTTACGGTCGAGGCCCGCTTCGCCGGGCTCGAGGGCTACTTGCTTTCCAAGTGCGTCGCGCTACGTGCCCGCGCGGCAACCAAGGACTACTACGACTTCGTGTATGTGCTCCTGCACAACCGGGCAGGTGGGCCCGAGCAGGCCGCGCGGCGTCTGCTGGAGGGAAAGCTGGCTGACGCGCTTCGCTCGCTACGAACCACGCTCATGGAGGTGAGGGAGCGCTATGTGAACACAGGCGACAGTGGGCCGACGGGGTACGCCGCGCAGGCGCTCGAGGTCGAGCCCGACGCTGACGCGGCTTTGCTGCGGGCCGATGCCGTCGATGTGGTGCAGCGATTCTTTGCAGCGCTTGGGATGTAGCGCTTTCCACGCCCGTACAGTAGTGCTCGTCCGCGAGTGCGGACTGCACAGCGCGCAGGAGGCGCTTGCACTGTTGAAGCACATGTACCCGGCGCAGGAGCCTTTGCCGAAGACACGGTTCTTCTTGGATGAGCTGTTTGGATCGAGTGGCGGCTTGCGCTGATACCAAATGAGCCCAAGACATGACTCGCTGATGACGGACTTGCGGATTTTTGGTGCGCATCCGCGCAGGCCAGGCAGGTTTCATGGCCGTGGGCGCGGGGCGTCCTGCCCCGCGTCTGAGCCGGGGGCGGGAATGGCGGCGGGCTTACCAACACCACTGACTACGACGCGCGAACGAGAGGACCACGCACCCGCCGCACATGCGCGGCTAACCGTGATAGTCCTTAGACGGAGTGCTGGAGACCATGGTGATCGTCTTATCGCGAGTCAACGGCGTGGCGTCCGAGGCGGTAAACGTGATCGACAGTCGCACCTGCAGATGTTTGCGACGGATAAGTTCCGCCAGTGCCTGTTTAGTCGGGCTGAGCCGGAGCGTCCTGTTTGCCGGCGAGGTAACCATATAGAAAGCCTGAGCGTAAGTCATCGTCTTGAACTTGCGGACGCGGCGGCGGCGTCCTTTGATGACAGCCACGACGCTCGTTGGGACGTTGAAGGTGGCGCACAGGCGCAGCCAGCGCGCCAGCCACCAGCACGCTCCTCCTCGCCGCGCGGGCGAATTTGACGAGCAATCATTTCCCTACGCGCAGTCTCACGGTCGCGATCAAGCCACCGTTGGGTTGCCACTGCATTGCACTCGACTCTACCGGGTAGCGTCGATCCCGAGGATCTCGCGAGCCTGTGCGGGTGTGGCGACCGGTCTGCCAATCCCATCGCAGAGAGCTCTAGCACGCGTGACGAGCTGAGCATTGGACTCGGCGTACTCACCTGGCGCAACGTAGACGACATCCTCCAGGCCAGTGCGAATGTGGCCGCCGAGAGAGAGAGTAAGCGCCATCGTCGGGAAATGTCGACCGATCGCGGTGACCATCCACGGAACATCCGTGGGCACAAGCTCGGCAAAGAGCGACACCATGGCGGCGCTCGCCGGAGCGCCGCCGAGCGCGCCGAGCACCATATGCATCATTCCTCGCGCCCCGCTAGCCGAACTCGCGAGCTTGGCGGCGGTGACCGCCATGCCCACGTCAAAGCACTCGTACTCTGGGACGATGCCGCGTTCGGTCATCTCCACGACTAGTTCGGCAATAAGCGACGGGGGATTCATCAATACGTCATCGCCGGAGCCAAAGTTCATGCTGCCGCAGTTCAGGGTGGCGAGCTCTGGTTGCGCGACCAGGGAACGACGGCTCTCCTCGGCGGGCGCGCCCAGATGCCCACCTGTGGTGAAGTTCAGAACGACATCGCCGACCTGCTCGCGGATCGCCTGCTTGATCGCGAGGTAGTCCTCGGGCGCTTGTGTCATCTCGCCGGTTGTAGTGCGGGCATGGATGTGAACAATGCTGGCGCCGGCCCGCGCGGCGCCAACAGCCGCCGCGATCACGTCGTCTCGGCTGACCGGTTGGTTGGGGTTGCTTGTGACTATGCCCCCAGACACCGCACACGTGAGCATCGCGGGCTCCTCGGCTCGCACAGCGGCGCTCCGCGCAAACGCCCGAGCCGTTGCCGCACCGGCTCGCATGCTCATGGTCGCTGGTCCTCGTGAACTACATGCTCGCTCATCGGCGGCTCCTCTCGGTAGCACTGTTGCCTGCGCTGCCGCTCGCGCAAACGCGCCAGATAACCCTTAATAACCAGACCTTAATAACCATACCGAACGGACCACTCACCAGGGCATAGCTCATTGCCGGTCATGGCGAATGGCCGGCCAACGGTCTATTCTGACACTCGCCTCGATCAGTCCGTGAGCGCCGTGGGCTACATCGTCCATCAGGGCACAGCCCTATCCACTTGCTCAAGCCAACCTTCTTGCGTCGAATTTGAGAACATGAATAGATGGCGCGGCGAGTGGGGATAGATCTAGTATCCGTGGAATCGGTGCGCGAGTCGGTGCGCGAACACGGTGCTCGCTACCTCAAACGCATATATACCGAGAGCGAGCTGCAGGACTGCCACAGCCCCCAGGGCATCGTCGTCGAGCGCCTTGCAGCCCGCTTCGCCGCCAAGGAGGCGACTCTCAAGGTTCTCCGTCCCGTGGACGAGGCGATACCGTGGAACACGATACGCGTGGTGCGCCGCGGTGCCGGATGGGTCGAGGTTGAGCTCAGCGGTCGCGCCGCGGACTTGGCTACGGAGGCCGGCTTGAGCGATTTCGCGCTCAGCATCTCCCACGAGGCCGGTTATGCATCGGCCGTCGTGGTCGCCGAGCTGGACTCGAGCAACCGGCGTGACGATCCGATGAGAAATACATGACCGAGGAGATTCGCAAGATCCTTGCCGAGCACGGGCGCCTGACGATCGACGTCGCTGGGCTCGCCGTGGACACCGATCTCTACCGGGCCGGTATGACCTCCCATGCCAGCGTCAACGTCATGCTCGCGCTCGAGGACCATTTCGACATCGAGTTCCCCGACGCGATGCTCAAGCGCAGCGTATTCGAGAGCATCTCGGCGATCGAAGGCGCACTCGTCGAGCTACGCACCGAGACGCCCGCACCATGAACGCCCCAGTCAATCGCCACCAGGCGCTCTTCCTCAGCACCGCTCGTCGAATGGCAGAGAAGCTCGGGGAGCGCATCGCCTGTCTCTGAGCATGGCACGAGGCGATGAGTAGGCTCGATGGAACAATCGCCTGAACCGCGTGCGGCGCCAGCGGCGAGTGCCCGCGCCGGCGTGGACGCTCACGAACTGCGCGACCTGTCCACCGGCTGGCAGGCAGCGCGATCGGAGCCAGACCTGCATACCGATGCCAGCGGCATCGACTCCCTGGATTGGAGCCCCGCGCGCGTCCCAGGAACCGCCGCGGGCACGCTGAGCGACGCCGGCCTGTGGCGGTCGGGCGAGCACCACGACTATGACGCCGAGGACTGGTGGTTTCGCACGAGCTTTGACGCGCAGCCGATACAACCGGGCGAGCATGTGCACCTGCGCATCGAAGGGATCGCAACCGTGGCAGAGGTCTACCTCAACGGTAAGCTGGTGCTTGAGAGCGACTCGATGTTCGCGGCACACACGCTCGATGTCGCCGAGCGGCTAAGCGCGAGCAATGACCTTGCCATCCGCTGCCGTGCTCTAGGCCCGCTGCTGCGGGTCCGCCGCCGCCCCCGTGCGCGCTGGCGCACCCGGTTGGTGTCCGACGGCAACCTGCGCTTCTTTCGCACCATGCTGCTCGGCCGATGCCCTGGCATAGCGCCCGGACCGGCCGCCGTGGGCCCGTGGCGAGCAGTGCGACTCGAACGCCGCCGACAGATCCATGTGCGGGAGCTCACACTGCGCCCACGCCTGGACGGCGAGGACGGGGCGCTGTCGGTGCTGATGCACCTGCATCCATTGGACGGCACAGACGTGAGTGCCGTAGAGGTCGAGTTGAGCGGGCCCTCGGGGGTCCATCGCGACCAGCTGAGCCTTGACGTCGCCAACGATCCCGACGGAGCTTTCCTGATCGCTCGGGGCGAGCTGCTCGTTCCGGGCGTGGCACGGTGGTGGCCGCACTCCCATGGCGATCCGCTCCTGCACGATGTCCGCTTGCGAGTGGACAGCGCACAGTCTTCAACCGTCGTTGACGCGGGCCGCGTCGGCTTTCGAGACCTCGCGTTCGGAGCGGCGTCTGGACACGATGTCGAGCGAGATGGGCTCGATCTGCACGTCAACGGGATTCGTGTCTTCGCCCGTGGGGCCGTATGGACCCCAATCGACCCGGTCGGCCTCTCGCCATCGGCGAGCGATCTTCGTACCGAACTGATGCGCGTACGCGACGCGGGCATGAACATGCTGCGCCTGCCGGGCACGGGCGCATACGAGACCATCGCCTTCCACGATCTCTGCGACGAGCTGGGCATCCTGGTGTGGCAGGACTTCATGTTTGCCAACCTCGACTATCCAATAGCGGACGATGACTTTCGCGCGACGGTGATACGCGAGGCCAGCGAAGTGCTGGGCGCGCTTGGGGGACGTCCGAGCCTGGTCGTGTTGTGCGGCAACAGCGAGGTCGAGCAGCAGGTGGCGATGATGGGGCTGGATCCTTCGCTCGGGCGTGGCGAGCTGTTTGGCGAGCTACTTCCCGGACTCGTCCGGGATAGCGGCGTGGACGCCGTCTATATCCCCACGGCGCCCTGCGGCGAGGGGCTTCCCTTCCGGACGAATCGGGGCATAGGCACCTATTACGGCGTGGGTTGCTACCGACTGCCCCTGGAGGATGTCCGTCGCGCGGATGTGCGCTTCGCCGCGGAGTGCCTGGCCTTCTCCCACATTCCCGCCGAGGCGACAATCGAGGCGATGCTTCCGCAGGCGCCTGGACAGCTCGCTGGTCACCATCCCCTGTGGAAGGCTGGTATTCCTCGCGAGAACGAGGCGGATTGGGATTTTGAGGATGTCCGCGATCACTACCTGAGACTGCTCTTCGACGTCGATGCACCAGAGCTGCGCCGCGTGGACCACTCACGCTATCTGGAGCTCTCGCGCGCCCTCACCGGGGAGATCCTAGCTGAGGTATTCGGCGAGTGGCGGCGCGCGGCATCCCCGTGCGGCGGCGGGCTCGTGCTGTGGCTGCACGACCTGCTGCCCGGAGCCGGCTGGGGCCTGATCGACCATCAGGGCACCCCCAAGATCGCCTACCACCATCTCAAGCGGTTGCTCGCGCCGATCGCCGTGTGGACAGTTGACGAGCAACTCGGGGGGATCGTGGCCCACGTGGTTAACGACGGCTCCGCGCCATTGAGCGCATATCTGCGCGTGGCGCTGTATCGAGAACGCGAGCACCCCGTGGGCGAGGCCGCGATCCCTGTCGAGTTGGAGCCGCACAGCCAGGGCGAGTGGAACGTCGAGACAGTCATCGGCCATTTCGTGGACGCCGCGTGGACCTACCGCTTTGGGCCGCCGGCGCAGGACACGATCGTGGTCACGCTCACGAAGGACGACAGCGATGGTGCGGAGATCATCTCCCAGGCCTTTCGCTTCCCCGCCGGCCGGCCGCTCGAGCGTGACCCGGCAGAGATACTTGGGCTCGGCGCATCGGCAGAGACGCTTCCCGACGGGGACCTGCGATTGGTGCTCTCAAGCAAGCGGCTGGCCTACGGCCTTGAGATCCACGCGCCAGGCTTTCTGCCAAGCGACGACGGCTTCTCGATCGAGCCCGGCGGCGAGCGTGTCGTCACGCTTCGGCCCACCCACACGGATAGCTCGCTAAAAGACTGCAGAATCGGCGCGGTTAACATGAGCGGCCGCGTCAAGATCGCCGACGCAAGCAGCGCACGATGAGCACCTCGCAGACGGGCGGACATTCCGCCGCCGCTACCGTCGTTAAGCTCGGCTCTTCAGGAATCGTCGCGACTGTCCGATAATACGTTCGTGAACGACGAGATTCGCCAGATCATCAAGGACCACGCTCGCCTGCCGGTCAATGTAGACTCGCTATCTGACGATGTCGATCTTTACGAAACCGGAATGACCTCTCATGCTAGCGTCAACGTGATGCTCGCCCTCGAGGACCATTTCGACATCGAGTTTCCCGACAGAATGCTCAAGCGAAGCGTCTTTGAGAGTGTGAGCGCCATCGCCGTGGCCCTCGTGGAGCTGCAGAGCGAGGCGCTCGTATGAGCGTCGCCGTGGATCGCGACCAGTCCTTCCTCGACGCCGTCCGCGTGATCGCCGAGGATGTCGCCGCTTCAAACGCAGACGCGGTTGATCGCGACGCTCGCTTTCCGATCGAGACGATCACAGCGCTTAGAGAGCGTCAGGCCCTATCGGCCTTTGTCCCCACAGAGCTCGGCGGAGGAGGCGTGTCATTCGAGGCGCTAGCACACGCCTGCTTTGAGCTGGGTAAGAGATGCGGTGCAAGCGCGATGGTGTTTGCGATGCATCAGATACAGGTCGCCACGATCGTGCGCCACCTCGACGACGCGCCGTGGTTCGAGGCATACCTGCGCGATGTCGCAGCTGAGCAGCGACTGATCGCCTCGGTGACCTCCGAGGTCGGCACCGGCGGCGACATGGGCCGCTCGATAGCCTGCGTCGAACCTACCGGCGACGGCCTTGGTCGATTCGAGAAGCAGGCGCCTACGGTCAGCTACGGCGCGCACGCCGACGACTTGCTCACTACGCTGCGCCGATCCCCCAACGCCGAGCCTGGCGACCAGGTGTGCGTACTGACGCGCAAGGACCAGCACACGCTCAAGCCGACCGGCTCGTGGGACCCTCTGGGGATGCGCGGCACGTGCTCGCCCGGCAATGTCGTGCGCGCGGAGGTACCACTCGAGCAGGTGCTGCCGACACAGTTTGCGCGCGTCATGAATGAGTCCATGGTCCCGATCTCGCACATCCTCTGGTCCCATCTGTGGCTGGGTATCTCCACCGACGCCTTCGAACGCGCACGTGCATTCGTGCGCGCCGCCGCCAAGCGCAAGCCCGGGGAGCCGCTGCCGGCCGCCATTCGCCTCTCGGAGTTGATGAGCGAGCTCTCACTGCTGCGAGCAGAGGTGTCCTCCGGCCTGCGCGAGTTCCTCGACGCCTCTAGCGGAGATCGCGCGCGACTGTCGGAGATGGCGACGATCCTGCGCTTCAACAACCTCAAGATCGCCGCATCCGAGCAGGCGCCGCGCGTGTGCCAGGGCGCACTCGGAGTATGCGGGATCGTGGGCTTCAAGAACGACACGCCCTTCAGTGTCGGGCGCCATTTGCGCGACACGATGTCAGCGTGCCTGATGGTCGCCAACGAGCGCATCCATCAGACCAACGCGAGTTTGCTGCTGATCGCCAAGGAGATCTAGCTCCGTGGCTGAGTTCCGTCCCGGAACATCGGAGCAAGCGACATTTCTTGCCGAACTGATCGACGCCGAGCTGTTGATCGACAGCGGTGTGCCCGGCGTATACGGGCGCGGGGCACAATTCGAGCGAGTACGCACCAGCTTCGATGCGATGGTCACCCGTGCGTCCGTCACCGACACGCCCGAGCGGATGGCCTTTCCCCCGCTCCTGCCGCGGCGCCAGCTCGAGCAAATCGGCTACCTGAAGTCGTTCCCGCACCTCGCGGGCAGCGTGTTCGGGTTCGCCGGCGACGAGCAACAGGCAAACGAACAGGAGGAGCGCGCGAGCCGTCACGAGGACTGGAGCGAGTTCCAGTCCATGACCGACCTCGTGCTAACGCCAGCCGCCTGCTATCCGGTCTATCCCGCGATCGCCGCACGCGGTGCGCTGCCTGCCGGCGGCATCACGGTAGACGCCGGCGGCTCCTACGTGTTCCGGCACGAGCCCTCCGGCGATCCTGCCCGTCTACAGATGTTCCACCAGCGCGAGATCGTGCGGATCGGCGAGCCTGACACCGTGGCCGCTTGGCGCGACACCTGGCGCGACCGCTCGGTCGAGCTGCTGCGCTCGACCGGGCTCGATGCGCACTTCGACGTCGCTAACGATCCCTTCTTCGGACGCAGCGGGCGCCTGCTGGCGCGCAGCCAGCGCTCACAGGCGCTGAAGTTCGAGGTACTCGTGCAGATAGCCGGCCCCGAGCCGACCGCGGTGGCCTCGTTCAACTACCACCAGGACCACTTCGCCTCGACGTACGGAATCGCGATGGACAATGGCGACGGACCGGCGCACACGGCGTGCCTCGGCTTCGGGTTGGAGCGAATCACACTTGCGCTGCTGCGCACTCACGGCCTCGACGTGGACGGGTGGCCGGCGGCGGTGCGGGAGGAGTTGCTGATCGTATGAGCACTTCGAGCAATGGCTTTGTCAGCCTGCTCGGCCTGGACCCTGCCGACTATCAGCCACATTTGCTCCACTCACCGGAGCGCTCCTACACCGAAACGAACTGCTATACGGACATCCTGATCGAGTTCCTCCATGCGCGCGGCGAGGAGCCCCTCGCGATGATGGGATGCGTGCTGCGGGTCGACTTCGAGGGCGACCAGTGGACCTTCTTCAAGCCGCTGCCCGAGGATGTCGAGCGGCTATACGGCGTCGACATCCATGAGATGCAGCCCTATAGACCGCTGCCCGAGCAGATAGCCGACCAGCTCGCCCGCGGGCGCACGATCATCGTCGAGCTCGACTCCTGGTACCTACCCGACACAGCGGCGACGAGTTATCGCCGCGAGCACGTCAAGAGCTCCGTGGTCGCAGAGGCGATCGACCGCGAGCGCAAATGCCTGCGTTACTTCCATGGGCCCGGGTACTTTGAGCTCGGAGGCGAGGACTATCGCGGTATCTTCCGTATCGGCCGACCTTTCTCCGAAGATGTACTGCCGCCCTATACAGAGCTCGTGCGCCTCGACGCGGGTCCCTCGCTCAAAGGCGATGCGTTGCGCGAGGCGGCGCGCGAATTGCTTGTCGAGCACGTTGCGCGCCGACCACAGTCAAACCCGTTCGTGCGCTTCGGCGCACAGCTGGCGACCGATCTCCCGCGCCTGCTCGAAGGCGACCACGCCGCCTACCACGATTATGCGTTTGCAACCGTCCGCATGGTCGGCTCGGCATTCGAGGTCGCCAGCTCGCACATAGAGTGGCTGCTCGGCGAGGAGGGAGCGCCTGCCGTGGCGGCGATGGGGCAAATCGTCGATGGGTGCAAGATTCTCTCGTTCAAGCTCGCCCGGCGCCGCGCATTCGATCCAGAGCCATCGATAGCAGAGCTCGCGGCCGCGTGGGATGAGACGTTCGCGGCGCTGGACGGTGCGCTTGCTTGAGCCGGCGCAGCACGTGCTGCATGCTACTCTCACAGCCCGTGCGATTCCCTTCAGGACGGCCTGCGGCGCTTCACACGACGGCGAGCCTGGGCCTGCGAGCGTGCGTACTGGTGCTCAAGGACGGGCTGCTCGCGCTCTCGGTGCAGAGTAGACTCCTCGCCTAGCGTGAGCCCTGTGAGCACACCGATACCGGCTAGCGCCTTCTATCTCCAGCCCGACTCAGATCCGGTCTTTGCCCTGTTTCACGAGGCCGCTCAGGGCCGCCCGGATGCCACCGCGGTCTTGATCTGCCCGCCATTTGGATGGGATGACATCTGCTCCTACCGCCCACGCCGCACATGGGCCGAATACCTCGCCGAGGCAGGCCACCCGACATTGCGCTTCGACTTTCCGGGCACCGGCGACAGCAGCGGCTCGCCACGGGACCCCGGTCGCGTACAGGCATGGAGCAAGGCGGTGGTCTCCGCCGCGTCGTGGCTGCGCGAGCGGACAGGGCGCCGGCGCGTCGCGGCGATAGGGATGGGCCTAGGTGGTCTGATGGCCTCCAAGGCGGTCGCCGACGGCGCATCCATCGACGAGATCGTGCTGTGGGCGGCCGCCGCACGTGGCGCGAGCTTCGTGCGTGAAACACGGGCGTTCGCGCTCTTGGAAGACACCGATGCCAGTGACCTCGACACGCAGCCAGAGCTACTACCCGAGGGCTTTATCTGGGCAGGTGGTTTCGTGCTGAGCGCCGAAACGGCGGTCGCACTCGGGCAGCTCGACCTGACGGAGCTGTCTTTCCCTCCGTCGTCCCCTCTCAGCCGAGCGTTGCTGCTCGACAGGGATGGAATCGGCCCCGATCAGCGCCTACGCGCCTATCTGGAGAGCCAGGACGTCGAGGTAGCGGTCGCGCCCGGCCCGGGCTACGGCGCGCTGGGGCCCATGCCACACAAGGCAGTACCTCCGCTGGAGGTGTTCTCGCGCGTGCTCGAGTGGCTCGACAAGGACGAGCCTGCTCACGGCGCGGTTACGCCGGTCGACCAACCTGCCGACTCGAGGCCGATCGCCCGGCCGGCCGACCCAAAGGTATCGCCGGCAAGCGCGCCGGCCGTCGAGATGACCGTCGAGGGCAGCGTTATCCGGGAGACCCCAATCACGATCGCTCAGCCGTTCGGCGAGCTGTTTGGCATCCTCGCGGAGCCCACCGACTCGCCTTCACCCGGGCCGTGTCTAGTGATGCTGAACTCGGGCGCCATCCGCCGCGTCGGGCCCAACCGCATGTGGGTTGAGTTCTGCCGCCACTGGGCGGCCAAGGGAATCCCCACGTTGCGGCTTGACCTCGAAGGGATCGGCGATTCCGATGGGGATGCCGCACGAATCACCAGGCTCTACCCATCGGTGATGTACACCGAGGAGCGGATTGGCCAAGCCATTGCCGCGATCGACATGCTCGAACAGCGGGGATTGGGCAATCGCTTTATCCTCGCCGGTCTCTGCTCGGGGGCCTACTGGTCCTTTAACGCAGCCCGCCGCGACGAACGCGTGAGCGCAGTGTTCCTGATCAATCCGCGCATTCTGTTCTGGGACGGGGCGATCCAAGCCGAACGCGATAACCGCACGACGGCGCGGCGCGGCTCCCAGTGGCGGCGAGTGCTTCGTGGGGAAGTATCGCTTGCCCGTGCCATCTCTTTTCTTGGCCACGCCTCGGTGACGATGCTGCGCCAGGCGTTTGCAGGCAGGAGTGCCTGGCAAGCCCGCAGCGCCGCGCTCGACGGAGCGCTCGACCATCTGCGCGACACAGATAAGAGAGTTCAGATCTTCTTTTCTGGCGACGAGCCGTTGAGAGACGAACTGGAAATCGAAAAGCGTCTGAGCCACCTTGAGCCGTGGCCCAACATTCGCGTCGACTATATGCCGGGCTCGAGTCATACTCTACGTCCCTTCGTGGCACAAGCATCGGCGACCGATATCTTCAACCGAGCGTTTGGCGAGGAGATCCTGCGCGTCTACGGGGCCGGGGCATTCGACCGAGAGCTACACCATCCTGAAGTCGCGCCATCGGCGTCCGATAATTAATACAAGTTCAGGAACTCCCGGTATCACAGCGACTCGGGTCCAGCTCCTCCCGCGCCTATAGTCGAGGCGGAGCGGTAGTAAGAATTGTTTCTCGCCAGTAGCGCGATCGTGTCAAACGCGTCCAGGTGGCCGTCGAGGACAACCATCACCCGATCGCATATGTCGAGCGTCGACATGCGATGGGCGATAATGAACAGCGTGAGATTGTGCTTGAGCGCGATCAAGGATTCCTGTATGAGATTCTCCGAGCGTGGGTCCAGCGCACTGGTTGGCTCGTCCAAGATGAGGATTTCCGGTTGGGCGACAAGCGCACGCGCGAGACAGATCCTCTGTTGCTGTCCGCCTGAGACTGCGTCGGCGCGAGGTCCAACGATCGTCTCATAGCCGTTTGGCCAGCTCACGATGTCATCGTGAATGCGGGCGAGCCGGGCGGCCCGTTCCACAGCATTGTCGTCCAGATCTCGGAAGTACCGTATGTTCGCTGCCACCGAGGCGTGCAACAGACGAGGTTCTTGCGGCACATACGAAACTCGTGCCTGCCAGTCCTCCTGTCGGAACTGCTGCACGGGCACACCATTTATGAGGTATTGGCCTTCGTCTGGCGATCTCAAGTTCAGCAAGATCTGCACCAGCGTGGACTTGCCCGCACCAGACGGACCTATGACACCCACCGCCTCGCTCCCGCGAACCTCGAAGTTGATATCCGACAGTACCGGCCGATCCGGTTGATACGCAAATGACACGTTCTCGAACGTCAGTTTCTCCACTTTGGACATCGGCTCCTGGCCGCTTGCCCGACTGCTTGCGACATACCGCCTTTCGGCCTCGTCCAGGCGATCCATAAAGGGGGCGGCCTGACGAACATAAGAGTAAGCGCTCTGTACCTGCTGACCGTAGACCCCAGCTCGCACGAGTAGCAGGACCACCGCTCCCAGAGATGCCAAGTGACTGCTGCCGACTCCATACAGAATCGCAAGCCCCCCGATCAGAACGAGGTAGACCAAGCTCTGGTAGATATTGGGAACCAGGCGGACGATAAACTGGGTACGAAAGAACATATCCTGAGCCGCCGCGATGAGACCGTTGATGCGGTCGCGGTGAGCCGCGGCCACTCCGAATACCCGGGTCTCTTCGGCCACTCGAACTGCCTCCCCCACTCCACCGGCGTAGGACATCTGCGCCTCCGAGAGTGTGCGCGCATGTCGAGTGCCGATGACGTTAATCGGCCGCAGAAGAAGGAACAGGAGGATGGCCGCCACCGAGACAATGGCGGCGGCGACCGGATTCAGGACCAGGGCCGAGGCGGCTAGAGCCAAGAAGGTGAAAAGCGAAGTAACAAAGTTCGTCGCCTGGAGCGCACCCTGGCTGGCCTGCACGATCTGGCTGGTCATGATCTCCTGTAGATGCCCCTCGCGGTCGCGCGACTGCATACCCCAGGAGGCACGCGTGAAAGCGTCAAACATGTGTCTACGCAGGTCGCCCTGCACATCGGCCGCGATGCGTGCAGGAAGGAATGAGACCAATATCTGAATAACGACACGAAGAACCGCCAGGGCGAACGCAGCAACCAGCAGGGCGCCAACCGTCGCGTCCAGGTGCAACGGCCCGAGTGTGATATTGACCCGCGTAACCTTGTTGACAAGCGTAGTCGCTACCTGGGCCACGATTGCGAGGATGCCGGCTTCGGTAAACCCGGAGACCATCGAGCCCACCACGAGCGCCACGATCGACCAGCGCCGATCGCCAAGCAGCGGGCGCAACTGCGACAATATGGAGGAGCGTCGTGGCGCCGGCACAGGTCCGGGCGATCCGACGCTCGGACCCACGCGCGAGCGGAATACTCCCCGTCGTTTGCTGCCGGCGGTATTGTCAGCCACAGTAGACACCCTCAACCTCGGAGGACCGTGGATGGCGCAGCGTAGGCCTGCACTTGCGGTATGCGTCGATCACCAGGTTGTGTCCAAGCAGCTCGGTAAAGATGCCGAGAGCATCGGCCGGCTCTAGTGCGCGGGGGACCTCTGCATAGGACCGTGCAAGATCGAGGTGGCGCCAAATCCCCGAGCCATATGTAATGTCGAAGCCCGCGTCAGGGAACTCGCGTTCTAGACGAACATCCATAGCGTGCTTAGCCTAGCCCATCTCGACTCCGGTGGCTTTGAGCGCATGCGAGGAAAACCCAAGCTTGCGTAGACTTGGCGATTTTAAGAATGACCGTATCGGTCGATGGCAAAGGCGCTGTTGACGCTCGCCCAAAGCCGTGTTCTGACAGAATAAGGACATGAATCCAACGACTGCCGAGCTCCTAACGCATGGCGGGTGGCAGATGAGCGCAGGAGAGCGAGCCGCCATCGAGGGGCTCGTCTCCCATCTCAACCCAAACATCTCAATCGAGCTTGGAACACATCTTGGAGGCAGCCTGCAACGCATCGCTGCCCATAGCGGCAATGTGCACAGCTTCGATCTGGTGTTGCAAGTGGACGAAGCCGACTTCCCGAACACTACATTTCACATTGGCGACAGCCACATCCTACTATCGCAGGTCCTGGCGCGTATAGCCGCGGATGGGCAGCGGGTCAACTTTGCCTTGGTCGACGGCGATCATTCGCCCTCCGGCGCCCGCCGAGACCTCATAGATCTTTTGGACTCCTCGGCTCTGGGCTCCGGAGTAATCGTGATGCACGACACTGGCAACGAGGCCGTCCGCCATGGCCTTGAATCGATCCCTTATGAGAGGTATGCGAGCGTGGCTATGGTCGATCTGGATTTTGTGCCAGCCGTTCCACCAGCCAGCCAGCTGCAGCAGGGATGGGGTGGGCTGGGTCTCGTCTTGCTCGACGACACGCGTACTGGAGCAGGGGCTACCCTGAAGACCCAAAGGCAGGTGCGCAGCGGCGGTGCCTGGGCAGCCGCACGCGAGGCCAATCGAAGGGCTCGACGAGCGGCGGGGATCGGCTTGCGCAAGGTCGGTCTACACCCCGCCCAGCGAAATCGCTCGCGACCCTAGCTCAAGACCTACCGAGACCTACCCCTACTAGATCTACTGCTGGTGCACGAACGCACAGATTTCGCACTGTGGCAACCGGCGACTTCGACGGCCGCAAGCCGCGAGAACGCCTGGCATCCAGTCAGCCTGCCATGAGCTGTTCATAGCATCGTTCGTAGGCGTCTATCATCGCCTTGGGAGAGAAGTGAGCCTCGATCAAAGCCATGCCGGCCGCACCCATTGCACTGCGTCGGGAGTCTTCGAGCAAAAGATCGGCCAGTCGTTCGCCCAGGACCGTCCCATCGTCCAGCGATACCAGCTCGCCTGCACCCCCGGAGAGCAACTCACGCATCCCCTGAACATCGGTCGACAGGACAGCCGTTCCGCTGGCCATAGCCTCTAGTGCGGCGATCGACAGCCCCTCCCAATCGGAGCTGAAGACCAACAGATCCGCGATGGCTATCAGCGCTCGCGCGTCCGAACGCTCACCTGTGAAGACAACATTCTCAGCCACGCCCGCTGACCGTGCGGCCGCTTCCGCTTGGGAGCGCAGCGGCCCATCGCCGATGACCAGGAAGCGTGCCGAGGGAACACGCTCGACCGCGACCGCGACCGCCCGGATAAAGCGCTCGTGAGCCTTCTGCGGAACGATTCTGGCGACGATGACGGCAACCGGCACTCCATCGAGCCCGAGCTCGCGTTCGAGCGCTTCTCGCTGACTCTCGGCCGGCGGTCTGGACAGCTCCACAGCATTGTGGATCACACTTGCCCGACCAGCCGGGAGACCCGCTCCAATCATTGCGTCACTCAGATCGTTGGAGACACATGCCACATGATCCGCCGCGCGTAGCAACCTGGCCGCATTGGCATACTCCGAAGGCAGAACCCCGTGAAAGGTTGCCAGCACTGGCGGCCGATGACGGGGGGAAGGCAGTCGAGCCGCGATGCCAACCGTCGCCGCGGCACGCGGGTTCTGAGCGTGAACAACACCCGGTCGCAGTCTGTGGATGGAGCGCATCAGCTCGACCGTGGCACGAGCTATCCCTGCGGGTGTACGACCGCGGTCATGCAACGCAAGCCTCATATGAGGAACGGAGACTAGGTCAGCGTCGCGAGGACCGTGTGGGGCAAGCACCGCAATCTCGTGGCCGCGCCGTGCGAGTCCGGTCACGAGCAACGTCAGTACGCGCTCAGCGCCACCTGCCTGCATCGAGGGACTAACAAGCAAGATTCTCATTAGACGACCGGCGAGACCTCGCCGTAGACGCCTAGAAGGCCATCGAACATGGCCTCAAGGCTGAAACGCAGCTTGCAGCGACTCTGTGCCGCAGCGCCCATCCTTCGCCTTTGATCTTCGTCGGCGAGCATCTCGAGCAATGCCTTTGTCAGGGCAGGCACCTGCCCGGGCGCGATCAGAATCCCACTCTCCCCATCCACGACGGCCTCGCCGACACCGCCGACACCGCTGGCTACTACCGGAGCTCCGACCGACATCGCCTCGAGAACGACATAGGGAAATGCCTCTGCCAGAGCGGGATGAACGAAGACATCGGCACCGCGAAGCGCTGCGAGTGGATCCTCGCATAGACCAAGGAAATGCACTGCGTGGGCTACTCCAAGCGTCGAAGCCCGATTTCGTAGAGTTGTCAGCGACGGCCCATCGCCCCAGATCGCGATCTGCGCCTGAGGGTAACCGTCAAGTACACCGGGCGTAGCATCGATCAATGTCTCGATGCCCTTGCGTGGTTGCAACAGGGCGATCGCACAAATGACTGGACCGCTCGATGAGAGCTCCACCATTCGCGGATCTACCTTGCCCCGGTCATGGGATTCGATGCCGTTGTAGACGATCCGAACGCGGTCGGAGGGACCCACCGTACGAGCCAATTGTGCCTCCGCCTCGCACACACAGACCACACGATCGGCCAGCGGCGCAAGCGCACGCTCTACCTGACGGTAGGCAAACCGCTCGAAGTCGTGAGCGAAGTAGCTGGCAAATGAATAGAGATGCGGCGTATAGACGACTGGAATACGGTGGTTCAGCACATGCGCGAGGCGCGTGACCGCGCCCGCCTTGGAGCTGTGCGCGTGGATGATGTCCGGACGCACCTCGCGTATCACGCGGGCCAGGCCCCATAGCGCTGCCATGTCAACGACCGGAGAGACAGAGCGACGCAGGTCTACGGTCACGTGATGCACACGCTCGTCCGCGAGGGCCTGCTTTGGGGGCGCCGGCCCACAGACGGTCACATCGTAGGCCCGCTCAGCCAAGCCAGTCGCCAAATCGGATACATGACGTCCGACTCCTCCATCGATCGGCTGATGGACCAGTAGCACCCGCGGCATGTGACGATGTTGACTCATGTCCGAGGTAGGGTATGAATATGCAAAATCAAGACAGGCGCCCATCACGACGCGACCGTGCGGCAGCGACGCTTGCCAAGCCTGGGATCAATAGCATAGCCACGCGCCTACCTGGATGGCGAGGGGTCCTCGTGCTCAACTACCACCGCATCGGTGACCGCTCATCTCAACCGTGGGATCGCTCTCTTTGGAACGCAAGCGCCACCGCCTTCGACTCTCAGCTCGCGACCCTTGCGCGCGACGCCGAAGTGGTTGGGCCTGATGACATGGAGGCGGCAATGCACAGCCGGCGGCGCGGCCGGCGCGTACTGCTGACCTTCGACGATGGGTATCGCGACAACTACGAGATCGCCTACCCGCTGCTGCGCAGACATGGCCTCAGTGCAACCTTCTTCCTGGCGACCGGATTCCTCGACCATCCTCATGTTCCGTGGTGGGACGAACTCGCCTGGATGGTGCGCCACGCACGAGCAGATGCGCTGCCGGTCGGAGATTGGTTTGCCGAGCCGCTATCGCTCGACCCATCTGCCCATGAAGCGACTATCGGCACGCTGACCTCTCTGTACAAGACATTGCCGAGCGACCGCACCGAGAGACTACTCGACTGGGTGGCTAGGACTAGCGACAGTGGCCGCTGCGAGACAGCACAGGCAGCAGAGCTGTTCATGACCTGGGATATGGCTCGTGAGTTGCGTCAGGCGGGTATGGCGATCGGCGGACACACTGTCTCTCATCCCGTGCTCGCGCGCATACCCGTGCAGAGCCAAAGCGAAGAGATCTCGATCTGCGCCGAACGCTTGGAGCGGGAACTTGGGGAGTCGATGCGTTGGTTTGCTTACCCTGTAGGAGCTATCGATGCCTTTACTGAAGATACGAAGCGGATTCTGCGAGAACAGGGTGTACGGCTGGCGTTTAGCTTCTACGGCGGTCTTGGGCGCTTCTCACATTGGGATCCGATGGACGTGCCTCGGGTGCATGTCGGGCAGGGATATGGACCGGAGCTGATGCGGGCGATGGTGCGGCTACCACGACTGTTCGCGCGCTGACGATGGACGTTCAAGACGCTTCCACAAGGAACGGCGGCGGCTCTGGGCAGGGACTCCCCGACGGTCCTCCGGCGCCGACCGCCTTGGGGCGGCCGCTGCGCGTGCGCGGCCTGGGCGACCCCCTGCGAGTACGTACACGACGAGACTACTTCGTCCCATTCGACGTTGACTTCGGGCAACGTAATGCAATCTTCCTCAAGCGTCCTTGGACTCCGCTGACACGAATATTCGCGTGGGGCGACGCGGTCACCTTCCTGCCCGAACTTGATTACGAGATCGTCCACGCAGTCAACGCGGTACCCGTATTCTCGCGTAGGCCCTATATTTTCACGTTCTCGGACTTCTGTCCACGCGTACCGGAAGACCGGTACGTAGGCTGGCTCGAGCGGTGGCTGCAGCGGGCGCTGGTACACAAGCGGTGTGTAGCTCTACTCGCTCTCTCGCAGTACGCGGTGCGTCAGTTTCGCCACCAGAACCGTGGCTTTGCCCAACGCGAGCAGCTGGAAGCGAAGCTCGAGGTTCGCTATCCGGCGGTCGCACCACGTCGAACCGAGCCGAAGGAGCTCAGCTCCAGCAAGCTGCAACTCCTATTCGTAGGCCGTGACTTCATGCGCAAGGGCGGGCCCGCGCTACTTGACGCCCACGAACAATTGCGAAAGCGCGGCGTACCTGTACATACGACCGTGGTTAGCTCACTAGGCTGGAAGCCCAACGACAGCTATGTAGACCCCCCTTCTCCGGAACTCGTCGCACGCGAACACGCACGCCTGAGCCAAGATGGCATCACGCATCACGCCAATCTTCCCAATACCGAGGTGTATCGGCTGATGGAGGAGGCCGACTTCTTTATCTTCCCGACGCTCCACGACATCTTTGGCTACGCCACACTCGAGGCACTTGCATGTGCGACACCGGTGATCGCAACCGCGACGAATGCACTGCCTGAGATCATCGAGGACGGACATAGCGGATTCCTCCTTCCACTCGAGCTAGACGATCACCTTGGGCGATGGGCTTGGACCTACCGTACCCGTGAGCCCGGATTTGTCGAGGCCTACGAAGCCGCGACGCGCTCTATCGGCGACGCGCTTGCAAATCGACTCTCAGAGTGTTGGGAGACACGAGAGAGTTATCCCGCGCTCAGCGCCGGCGCACTCGAACGAGTTAATACCCGTTTCGACATCGTCGCTGCCCGAGATCGTCTTGAGCAACTGTACGAGCGCTGCCGCGAATTGCTGCCCGCACGACATCGTCGCTGAATGTGCGGTTGGGCGGAGGCCCGGCTAGCCAGTCGGCGAACCCTCCAGAATCGCATCGTAGACTGCACGCAGACTCTCCGCCCAGCGCTCGGCTGTGAACAGCCGGAGGAACCGCTCGTGCGCACGCTCGCCAAAGCTGCGACGTAGACCCGCATCGGCAAGAAGCAGCCCCAGACGCTCGGTCAGCTCACCGGCGGTCGGCGGAAACGACAGCAGGAAGCCGGTGTTGGCGTCCAGGACAATCTCGGGAATACCGCCAACGGAAGTTGCAATCACCGGTACGAGGGCCGCCGCGGCCTCGAGCAACGCAGTCGGAAAAGCATCCATCAAGGTCGGGTGCAGCAGCACGTCGGTCGCCGCCAGTACAGCCATCACATCCGAGCGATGTCCCGTAAAGATCGCGGCCTCACCAAGCGGTCGTGCAAGCTCACGGATCTCGCTGCTGGCGGATCCATCTCCCAATACGACCAGCCGCAACTGCGGAAAGCGCGGTAGCAGTTCGCGCATACTCTCGAATACGACATCGTGACCCTTGCCCGCCCTCAAGACCGTCACAGTGCTCACCACAAGCGCGTCGGGCTCGAGCCCCAGTTCTGAGCGTATCTTCCGACCTGCTTGTGCTGATGGCTCGCGGGCGATGCCGTTGTGGACGGTAACTACGCGTCGGGCGAGATCCCAGCCTGTTTCCAGATATGCCTCGCGAGCCGCATCTGAGACCGCTATGACACCGGTCCCCGCATGGCGACGCACAAAAGCTGCTATCCGCGCCTTGGCGGTACCGCTGAGGCTGGCATCCGCTACTCGACCGGTGGGCCGACGCGCGAGTAGATGAATGGTAGAGACAGACGGCAGTCCGAGCGAGCGTGCGGCAAGGGTGCCAAGCACATCAGCGAGCGTTAGGTGGGTGTGCACCAGGTCCGGTCGTACACGCTCAAGATGGTGGCGCAAGCGCAGCACGGCTCCAGGTTCGACCATACCCCCGGCAGCAACCAACTCCGGTTCGATCCCCTGTGCGCGCAACCCACTAACTGCCGGATCGCCGTTGACGCTTCGTAGGTAGCCGACCGACAGCTCGATGCCAGCGGAGGGGGCTCCAGCAGCGAGATCGGCGAGCAACATCTCGGCACCGCCCCACGTCAGCGAGTCGATCAGGATGTGGACACGCAAGGGCGTCACTGGGTCAGGCACGGAATGCTGCATCATATGCAATGCCGGTGACGAGACTACAGAGCACCGTTGGCGTGTCGATAATGGCGACACCGCATCAATCGCAGCACACCGCTTCTCCCCCAACTCGCAGAATGCGAATCGCCATCATTGAGCCGCTGCCCCAGGGAGGGCTGCTTCATTACAGCACGCAGCTTGCTGACGCACTGGCCGAGCGCGGCAACGATGTCGACCTCCTGGTAGCCCGCCATCACGAGCTTGAGACTCATTCAGGACCGGCCCGACGTCGTCCGGTATTGGCGCCCGAAGCCAGACCGGCTCCCGCAAGCCCGAGCCAGGCGCAGCTGAAGCTCAGGCGCGCGCGCACAGCCGCACGCCTTGTCCAGACTTGGATGCGGATAGCAATGGAGGTTCGGTCTGCGGATTACGATGCCATCCTGCTCGGCGGCAGCTTCGACATGGCGCCAACCGCACTTGCCGGCCTGCTCGTGACCCACCTGAAGGGTCGGACTCCGCTGGCGCACGTCTGCCACAACGTGCGTCCGCTCGACCGCTGGGGCGGTGAGGATCTCTACGTCAGTCAGGGCGCGACGACCTCGCTGCTGAGCCGTCTATATCCAAGATTCGACTTGGTGTTCGTCCATGGCGAACGAAGTAGACACGAGTTTGAAGCAACATGGCCATCGACACAGCTCGCGATCATTCCGCATGGAGACGAGCGACTGTTCGCCGAGGATCCCCCTCCACCTGCTCCGGAACCACGCATACTCTTCTTTGGAGCGTGGAGCAGGATGAAGGGCCTGCCGATACTGATGCAGGCGTTTGACATCCTTGCTGCGCGCAACCCGAAGGTCAGACTGACGATCGCAGGCCCGCCGGTACCCGAGGAGGGCGAGTCCGACCGGGTGCTAGTGTGGGCGCGGGAACGGTCCGAGCGGGTCACGATCATGCCCGGCTATGTGCCGATCGAGGATGTCAAGGAGCTGTTCGGCAGCACGCGTGTGGTAGTGCTGCCGTACCTGACGGCATACCAGAGCGGCGTGGTCCATGTGGCGATGACGATGCAGCGTGCGGTTGTGGCTACCGACGTCGGCGATCTGCCGGAGGCGGTCACCGACGGCGTGAGCGGACTGATCGTCCCCCCTCGAGATCCGCGGCCGCTGGCAGACGCACTCGAGCGCCTCGTCACCGATCCCGCGTTGGCCGCGCGCTACGGCGAAGCTGGCTACGCACGCATGCTGAGCGGCTCGAATTGGTCGGATGTCGCCGAGCTCGTCGAGGGGGGTCTGCACGGCGCGATCGAGCGCAGCTGACGCCACGGGCGTGCCGTGATCCGCGCTTGTGCTGGGCGCCAGTTCGAGCCCGGCGCCGTTTGTGGTGCGAGTGCTGTGGGTACGCTCCGTTTGAGCGGAAACCGGCTGGCGAGACAACGGGCGCGACGGTTGCCGCAAGCGCTTCGACCAACGGAGAGCTCAGCGGTGGTGCCGATTCGACCTCGAGCGGATTCGGCGAGACGGAATCCCTTACCGACGACTGACCGGGGGGCGGCGAGCCTGTGGTGCCTCCGTTGCCGTCTTCGCTCCCGGAGGGGTCGCCGCCCGCGCTTTTGCTTCCTTGCAGACTTTCGCCGGTCGATCCTTCTCCCCCTGTGGGACTTTCGCTGCCTTTTTCTTCTTCTTGAGGCAGAGGCGGTGCGGGAGCTGGAGGCACCAGCACGCGCAGATACTTTTCCCATTCCACGCCCCCCGCCATTTCGAAGACGTACTGGCCTTCCCAGGTCGGCACTTCGTTGGCGAGCGCGAAGGCCGCGAGCGGATCTTCGTACCCCAGCGATGTGTACATCGTGCTGTCCTCGAACATGAAACCGAAGCCCGCACCTCCGGTGTCTCCCACGTAGCCACCGTAGTTGGCTAGCGCAGTGAGGATCGTCTTCTTCCACGCCGGGATCGCAAGTTCCTGGATCTGCGCGTCGCTCATTGCAAGCATGAAGCGAGCACCCATCGGCGGCAGGTTCGGGGTTTCCGGGCACGCGCTACCGCCGTTGCTCGCGGGATAGACATAGCTCGACGACGATGTGCCCTCAGCCGCGCCATCGCCGAAGCTCGTATCCGCGGCGACACACTTGACCACGATAAAGAGGGCATGATCAATCTGCCCGGCAGCGAGTTCCTGGGCGCGGATCATGCCCGCGAGGTTGCCAAAGCCCGAGGCCGTGCCACCGCTGTCGAGACCGTTGCCGTCGATCCGGGTGCGCCCACCCCACGCGAACGTGAACGTCCCACCACCTTTAGGCGGAGGCTGGGCGCGCCAGAAGTCGTACTCCCAACCATCGGGGGTGACGACTGTCATATGGCCGTCGCTTCCGGCTGCTGGCTGCGCGGCTTCGGGGATCGGGATCTTCATTCCGTTGAGCTTGTTGGCGCCCCACGGTTCGGTTACGTGCAGCGTGTAGAGCGGGTCGGTCGATTGCGAGTAGTAGGTGGGATGAGCCCAGTCATTGACGGCTTCCGGTTTATCCACGAGATTGGCGGGTGGCCCCCAGGAAAGCACCGCTTTGACGATGGCGGCTGAGTTCGGGTGGACAGCCGCGCCTTCGGTCGTCAGGTTGAAGGGGGACGTGGGGGCATACGGACGCCAGCTCGCGGGGGGCCAGACCCCAGGCCCGAAGCCTTCCCAGCCGGTGTCCGCAAGCGCGTAACCCGCGCCGACGGTCAGGAGCGCGCATGCAATCAGCGGCGCGAGGAGTACCGTGCGCGCCCGTCGCCAACGGAGCCTGGCATCAGGCATCGAGTGCGCGACGCTGTTGATCTTTGACGACAAGGCCCTCACCTGCTCGTAGATCCGACCTGCTTGAGCGCTCGAACCGTCCGACGCTCCCGAGCAGACTACTGGGCATGCCAGGCGCGCGTATAACGGTCTTGTGTATACCCGGGCGGACCGCTCCCACACCCATGATTTCTCGCTCGAAGCGTGCGGACCTGCCGCCTTTCCGCCTTAGGCGTTGCGGTGCCCCTGACTCAAGGCGAGCCCCTCCCACGCGAAAGCGGGCGCCATCTGGATGGCGCCCGCTTTCGGTCGTCGGTCTCCCTGCGGCCAGCTTCCCGGCCCGCCGCAGGGAGACCTGTCAGCTACTGGGCGGGAGAATTACCCGCAGGTACTTTTCCCATTCAACGCCGCTTGACATGTTGAAGACATACTTGCCTTCCCACGTCGGGACGTTGTTCTTTTTGGCGAATTCCACCATTGGATCCGGCAGGCCGAGCGCTGTGTAGGAGGTGCTCGATTCGAACATGAACGCGACCCCCGGTCCCCCGGTGTCACCCACGTAGCCGCCGTAGTGCGCGAGCGCCGTGAGGATTGTCTTCTTCCACGTCGGGACCGCCAACGCCTGGATCTGCGCGTCGCTCATCGCGAGCATGAAACGAGCACCCATCGGCGGCAGGTTCGGTTCATCCGTCGGGCAAGCGCTACCGCCGCTGGTGGCCGGGTAGACATAGCTCGACGTTTTCGCGCTGGCGATCGTGCCATAGCCGAAGCTCGTGTCTGGCGACGTGCACTTGACCGTCATGAAGAGAGCATGGTTGATTTTGCCGGCGGCGAGTTCGGGAGCGCGGATCATGCCCGCGAGGTTGCCGAAGCCCGAGGCTGTGCCACCGCTTCCCAGACCGTTGCCGTCGATGCGAGTCCGCCCACCCCAGGCAAACGTGAATGTCCCGCCGCCTTTCGGCGGAGCCTGAGCTTTCCAGAAATCGTACTCCCAACCGTTGGGGGTGATAACCGTCAGATGACCATCGCTACCACCGGCCGGACGCGCTGCTTCCGGGATCTGGATCTGCATCCCGTTGAGTTCATTCTCGCCCCACGATTCGGTCGCGTGCAACGTGTAGAGCGGATCGCTCGGCTTGGCATAGAAGGTCGGATGACTCCAGTCTTCCGTCGTTTCCGCGGTGCCGGCGACAAGGTTCCCCGGCAAGCTCCAGGACAGCACCTTCTGCACAATCGCCGCGGAGTCTGGATGCACAGTCGCACCTTCAGCACTGAGGTTGAATGGTGAGTTGCTTGCGTACGGTCGCCAGTCAGCGCCCGGCAGGCTCCCGCCACCGAAGCCGTCCCAGCCGGTGCTTGTCCCGGGGGAGGAGGTCGGGCTGGGCACGAGTTCTTCAACCGGGGGAGATTCAGGTGTTGGGGTCGATTCAGGTGCTGTCGTAGGCGATTTGGTGGTGGGTGTTTCGCTCACGGGAGGCGTGATACCCGCACCACCGATCGTACCCGTTCCCGTGGAGCCCGTGCTCGTGGTACCCGTGCTGCTTGTAGTTCCGGTGCTACTCGTACCGCTCGCGGAACCCGACGAGCTGCCCGTGGAACCAGTCGAACCAGAGCCGCTAGTCGTTGTTCCCGAGGAACTCGACCCACCTGTCGAACCAGATTTGGCAGGCACCCTCCGCTTGACCAGGCGGTTCTCGTTCAGCACACGCGAGAACTTCCCGTCCACGCAGCGTCGAGACTGTCCGCTACGGCCATGTCGAGCGCGCAACTGAGCGGCCGAGAGAGTCCTGCAGACAACCCGCGCAGCATTGGACCTGTTGGCCTTGGCGGCCACATGCTGCTGTGCAAATGATGCGTTAGTCGACTCAGCGCAGAGCCAGACAAAGACGAACGTGAGCGTCAATGCTGCGATGACGGCGGTGGCTCCGATCGACCGTGTAGCTGAGATGTATGTAGATCGTGGACACATCGAGGCGTCTCCTTTCGGTGGCTGGGCCGTCTCGGTGAGATCCCTGGCTTTGCGGCCCCGCCTCGCGACGGGTGTGCCTTTGTCGTGAGCTCGCGTCTCGCGTGCTCGTATGATCTATGAGTCGTGCAACACGCTTTGCATCGGACGCGTGCTGACAGGACTTAACCCGTGCGCTCGATTAGCGGACATACCACCGATCGCTCCTGCGGCTAAACCGTAGAGTCTCCGCTAGGAAGCCGGTGGGACGACCACCTGCAGATAGCGCTGCCAGTCAATGCCGCCTGAAAGATCGAAGGTGTAGCGACCTTGATGGGGTGTAATCGCCACTCGTTGGGCTAGCTGCACGAAGCGATCCGGCGCCCCAAAGCTGGTGTATGTCGAGGAAGATTGCAGCTCGAACGAGATACCAGGTCCGCCAGTATCGCCGACATAGCCCCCATAGCGTGCAAGCGCGAGAAGGATTGCCTTCTTCCACTTGGGCATTGGCAACGCCGCGATTTCAGCTTCAGACATCGCGAACTGGAAGCGGGCTCCCAGCGGCGGTAGGTCAGGATCGTTCGGCCCGCAGGCGCTACCGCCTCCCTGTGCGGGGTAGACGTAGCTGCTTGTCCACGCCCGACGACTGGAATGGACGCCATAGCCAAAGCTGGTGGTACTTCCCGCACACCTGAGCACGATGAACAAAGCGTGATTGATACGACCGGCAGCAAGTTCCTCAGGACGGATCACGCCGGCCAAGCTCCCAAAATGAGCGGCCGTAGCGAGACTCCCAAGTCCGTTTCCGTCTATGCGCGTACGACCACCCCAAGCGAAGCTGAGAACACCACCGTCGGGCGGTGGACGTTGCGCTCGCCATAGGTCGTACTCCCACCCGTTCGGAGTGACAATGGTCATATGACCATCGCTACCACCGGCCGGACGAGCCGCAGCCGGCACGTGGATGCGCATGCCGTTGATCGGATTGTGACCCCACGGTTCGGTAGCACGCAGCACATATAGCGGATCGCTAGGTAGCGCATAGTACACTGGATGTCCATAATCTTCGGCTGTTTCGGCTGTGCCTACCGTTAGATTCGCGGGCGGCCCCCATTGCAGTGAAGCCGCAACCAGCTGCGATGAATCTGGGTGCACCTCAGCTTCGCCCACCAGTTGGTTGAAGGGGGAGCTATCGGCATAAGGGCGCCAGTCGGCCCCCGGCCAATTCCCGGCTTGAAAGCCATGCCAGCCGTCGCCGGATCGCGCTGCCACACATCCGTTTGCACTGGCGATAAGGATCGCTATCGAGAAGGCGACAGTCAGCCGTATCCCGCGAACTAAACCCACTCGCGTCAGCGACCAGGTCCGCATCCGACCGAGTACCTGACTCAATCCGGGACCAGACCCAGTTGCGGTCCCAATGATCGTTGT
Organism: uncultured Solirubrobacterales bacterium; assembly: GCA_963831725.1. Classification (GTDB taxonomy): domain Bacteria; phylum Actinomycetota; class Thermoleophilia; order Solirubrobacterales; family Solirubrobacteraceae; genus Palsa-744. The sequence continues at coordinate 412,398 of CAWHRF010000002.1, read as the reverse complement.
TGCGCAAGAGCCGCCAGCAGTGGACCGAGCGCAAGCAGGATCCACAGTTGACCCGCTTCGAGATTTGAGAGAAAGAAGGAGGCAGTCAACATCCCGACCAGCCCCAGGATCGCCGCTCTCGCCAGCGCCGACATCTCTATATCGCCGAGCAGGTCGAAGCGCTTGACTGCTCGCCAACCAGCCGTGAGCGAGACAGCGACTACCGAAAGGAACAGAAGCAAACCGATGATCCCGTCCTCGGCCCACAACTGGAGGTAGAGATTGTGAACGACGATGTGCTGTTCGACGATCAGACCGACGAACTTGAGAACTCCCGGCTGGAGCACGTAATGGGGAGAGACCTCGGGAAATTGGGCAATTCCTATTCCAAAGAACGGATGGTCGCCAACAATGCGCCATGCCACGCTCCATATATCAACTCGTCCGCTGCCATTGTTTGATTCTCCAATACGCTGCCAGGCAGCTGGGTTAGCGATGAAGAACCCAGCTGTTGCAGTAGCTGCGAGGACGATAAAGGAGGCGATCATCAGTCTGCGCCCGCGCCATATGATCAGTGCGACGATCGAGCATAGGGCAGCCGCGATAAGCCCACCGCGAGACTGAGTAGCGGCCAGCCCGATTGCGATGATCACCGTGGCAAGCGCCAACAGAAGTCTTTGACCGGAACCTCGTCGGGCCGCAAGACCACCAGCCAGCATAATCGCTGGTACGAGCACTGCAGCCAAGTAGTTGGGGTCGCCGGCGCCTCCCTGAAAGCGACCGCCTGTGTCGGCAACTTCGCTGGCTTCTCCAGCGGTCACACTGAGTCCACCCTTGGCCGCTCCCCATACCACCGAAAACGTCGCGCCGATTATGAACGCGGCAAAAAGCCAACGCAGATAGCGAGGCTCGGTCAACGCACCAAGCAGGAGCACAACACTGAACCCGGCGTATATAAGATCCTTTACTTGCTGGGTAGCGGCGCTCGGGACAGGCGCCCATGCCAGGCTCACCACCATCCACGAAATGAAAGTGCAAACGAGTATCACGATCATACGGTTGCGAGTCAGGGCGTCTCCAACTTGCAGCCGCCTCCCAAGCAGCAGCCCGATCCAGCAGATACCGATAAAAAGCAGCGTCCTGTTGGTGATTGACTGAAAGGCAGAGGTACGCGAGAAGAAAAGCATCACTGTCCACCCGCAGATCGCCAGCGGAGGACGCACAAGGGCGATAACGACAAAGCACAGTCCCACTATCAGCTCGACACCCACCTTAGTGTCGAATGCGACGATGGCGCTAATGGCTATGGCGGCGATCATCGCGCCAGCCACAACCTCCACCGACGAACTCGTGACCCCCGTGCCGAGGGGCCGACGCGCGAGCGACAACGGTCGGCTCGCCATACCAGCTCTTAGCCGCGCTGGGCCGGACGCACAACCGACTCGCGGTCGATGGACCGCTTTGCGGCCCGCTCGAAGGGCGGAGACAGCGTCGCATCTGTCACATCCTCGTGACCCACTTCCGCAGCGCTCGCCTTGCCGCCATAGCTGGCATAGACATCATCAGCTGCTCCCGGATCGCCGACCAGCAGCAGACCAGTCGGAGTGTGACCCATACGATCGAGCAGTTCGCGGGTATGTTGCAGCTCGACGCGATCGGTGTTTCCGATGCGCGTGACAAGCACGATGTCGTCGACCATCCGCGCAGCACGCAGCGCATCGCTCACCTGACCGAGCGGTGGTGTATCGACTATTACATAGTCGGCAAGCCCCCGTGCTTCACGCAGCAAATCGGGCAGACGTCGACCGACTGCTTCCAGCAGGGGAGCCACCTCGTCTCCGCGCAACGGCGAGCTCACCACGCGCAGATTCGGTGCTGACTGCGAATCGACGAGCAGCTCATCAAGGGTCGCGCCTGCACGAAAGAGATCCAAATAGTCCGAGCGCACCCCGAGACGTGCACCAACATCGGACTTGCGCAGGTCGAAATCGAATAGGATCACGCGCAAGCCTGCAGCGGCTAGCACAAGCGCGAAGTTGATCGTTGAGGCTGTCTTGCCGTCGCGAGGCGACGGACTCGTGAACATGACGACACGCCCCTGTCCGTGCGAATCCCGTGGAAGCTGCACTTGCAGTGTCCTGAACGCCTCTCGCACGCGCGGAGGAATCAGCTCGAACGTACTTGCGTCACGAGATGCGCGCGGTAGCGGCGGAACACGAGAAAGGACCGGGAGCGGGTAGAGCGACAGCACTTCGTCCTCGTCGCGTAGTCGCCTGTTGAGGTACTCAATCGCGATGGCCGCGCCTACGCCGATCAACAAGCCAACGATCAGCGCAAGGGCGACAATCAGCTTCTTGGAAGATCCGCTCGCGGAAGTTGGGATTGTGGCTTCCTGCAGGAGCGAGAAATTCGGGTCCCGGCCATCGGCTACCGGTATGAGTGCGGTGAGCTGCGTAGCTATCTGGGTGGCGTTTGCGTTTTCGCCTGCTGGAAGGGTCTTTTGACGGGCCTGCAGTTGCGCAACCTCAGACTTGGCTTCACTGCTCAGCTGGCTCGCGTACACCGCGAGCGCGCTTCGTGAGTAGGTGTTTGCGAGATGGGCGGCCTCCACGGCGTTTGGCGCGGTAGCCGTGACGGACAAGATGTCGCTTTCTCCGCGTGGCTGGACGCTGACGGCTTCCTGAACGCCTTTGCTGGTCCAGCTGCCACGAAGCTGTTTGGCCGTGTTCAGCGCGGCAAGCGGCGATTCGAGCACCGAATTCGCCGTCTGAAGCGCACGCGCAGGATCGGCTGAGGCGTTCGTGATCACCGGAAGCCCCACGTAGGCGCCTTCGTTGGAGACGGGCGTGACGAGGATCTGTGTCGTGGCCTTGTAGCTCGGTGTCCGCTTGGTCTCCCATGCAATGGCTGTAGCTACGGCCACAACCACAATGGCGAGGATCAGCAGCGGATGCGCTCTGATGGCTCGCAGATATGGCACGTGTGCGCCCTGTTCGTGGGCTTGAGCTGGGGACGGACGGTAGGACACAGGATCTCCGGAGGTAGGTTTCCCGATTCTATTCGTCAGTTACCCGGGAAACCTGTAGCGTAGTGGCGCAAGTCGCCGGATCGTGCCGGTCCGACGAGAACCCGAGGCGGTTCTCTGGAGGAAGCTGGGTCCTATGGGCGATCGGCGCGGTGTTGGAAGGTCACCGCCGATGGATCGAGACACATGATCGACCTGCATTTTCACGTGCTTCCAGGTATAGACGATGGACCGCGTAGGATCGAGGAGTCGATCGCGCTTGCCCAAGCAGCCACAGCGGCGGGCGTGCAGACGATCGTCGCAACGCCTCACGTCAGCCCCCGCTTCCCAAACGACGCCGAGACGATCGTCGGCCTGGTGGGGGAGCTGAATGCACAGCTGACAGCCGCCGGCGTGGACGTCGACGTTTGCGCGGGAGCGGAGATCGCGACCGCGTCGATACGCGAGATCCAACCCGCCCAGCTCGCGCGTCTGCATCTCGGGCAGGGAGAATGGCTGCTGTTGGAGCCACCGTTCAGTCCTTGGGCGCCGACGCTAGGCGCCACGGTAGCGGATCTACAACAACAGGGACATCGCATCCTCCTTGCTCATCCAGAGCGGTGCCCAACCTTCCACCGCGACCCGGCAATGCTGGAGTCGCTGGTGCGCGCCGGAGCCCTCACATCCGTCACAGCGGGCTCTTTTGTGGGCCGCTTCGGGAGCGACGTGCGCAACTTCGCCCTTGATCTAGCAGGAGCCCAGATGCTTCATAACGTGGCCTCCGATGCCCACGATTGCGACCGCCGAGCGCCGGGCATGACACACGAGATCGAGTGTGCGGGGCTTGATCGACTCGCCGAGTGGCTGACGCATGAAGTGCCCGCGGCGATCCTCAGCGGTAATGAGATCCCGCGCCGGCCCGCCGTGACCCCGATACCCAAAGAAAGGGGCTGGCAAAGGCTGTGGCGGCGCAACGGCAACTCGCTTGCACGAGTCTCGCGATGGCCACGGTCCTACGACTGAGCGCTCAAGTTGTTCTGATGATGAGCACCGAGCAAGGCGCGTGATGCGACACCTTGTTCGGCACCGACCCAAGCAGAAAGCGCTTGGCGCCCGTCATACCCTTGTTGCCGACGACGATTAGATCCGCGTTGCGCTCCTCGGCCACATCAAGGATCGCGTCGGCGGGGTCGCCCTGTCGCGGATATACGTTGACCGCCACCTCGGCCTCGCGGGCGCTTGCGGCAGCTGCCTCCAGAGTCGCGTCGACGTCCTCGCGTGGACTGACCGCCCATTGCAGGTCCTCCGGGATGTCGCGACGCTCCTCGCGCAACCTCTGTGCCGGCACCGGCTCGTAAGCGCTCACGAGCTCGAGTGTCGCCCCTACCGCCTTGGCAAGATCCACCGCCTGACGCACAGCTTGGCCAGCAGTATCCGAGCCATCGGTCCCAACCACGATCGATCTGAACATGCTCCTCCTTCGGCCTCGGCGATTGGCAGGCTGACGATCATATCCGTCTGCGGCGGTACCCGTAGGTAGAGGCGTCTGAGCGCCACCTGCGCCCGCGGAGCGGCGCCACGAGACCCGGGCCACTCAGGCCAACTTTGTTATCGCGATGATCATGCCGATCAGCACGAACACAACGATGGCTCCCTGCAGCCAGATCCAGGTTGGCGACATAGCCGGCACAGCCTATCCGCATTGGCTGGAGCGCGTGAGCGGATAACGAACGCGTGTGATCGAAGTATCTTGTAGGGGAATGGTGATACGACCCGGCAGACCGGCAGTGGGATCGATCCTCGCGGCGCTCACGCTCCTGCTGGCTCTCGCGCTGCCCGCGCAAAGCATTGCCAGCTCCTCTCCGGTGCCGCCGCTGAGCGGCGTCAATGTGACCGATATCGGCCTTGGCACCTCCACAACGAAGATAGATCAGGAGATCGCCTGGACGCAGGCGCTCGACGCTCACGTGATTCGAGTGGAGATTCCTTGGTCTACATTCGAACCACAAGCGGAAGGCCGTATTGAACCGAGCGCACTGGCGTTCACCGACCACCTAATCAACAAGGCCTCGGCCGCCGGGATCAAGGTATTGGCGCTGACAACCAGCACGCCCTGCTGGGCGTCCTCCGCGCCCACGGCGGTGCTGCAGGCTTGTGTACCCGGCCAGAAAAGCGCGGCCAACGCGTGGCCGCCGAACAATCCGAGTGCCTACGGCTCGTTCGTCGCGTACCTTGCCTCCCGTTACGGATCCAAGCTGGCCGCGATCGAAGTCTGGAATGAGCCCGATCAAGCCAACGAAGACTATTTGGCCGGACCCAACAAGGCCCAGCACTACGCGGCGATCCTACGTGCGGCCTACGCCGCCGTGAAGAAAGCTGATCCTGCCGTGCCGGTACTCGCGGGCTCGCTCGTGGGCTCCAACGGAGCCTTCCTGCGCGAACTGTACGCGGCCGGGATCAAGGGCTACTACAACGGGCTCTCGGTCCACTTCTACAACCTCACGCTCGCTGGTCTGCGCTACACCCATGAAGTGCAGCTGGCCAACGGCGACCAGACACCTCTGTGGCTAACCGAGTTCGGCTGGAGTAGCTGTTGGCCACGCCAGCGCACTCAACAAGAACAGGGGTGCGTCACCGAACAAGCGCAGGCGGCCAACATGTCGAACGTCTACCGTTCGCTTGCTCGCACGCCGTGGGTGGCGGCAGACGTCGTGTACGACCTGCAGGGCTCGCTCAGCGAAGACTTCGGCGTGCTCACCGAAACGGGAGCGCATAAGCCGTCCTTCGATGCGCTGCGCAGCGTGTTCGCCTCGCCCTTCGGCAAGCCCAGCCCGGTGACGGTCCACCTGATCCGTCGCGCCGGACGCGTCGTGGCAAGCGGCTCGGGCCCGATCGGCGACTACATGGAGCTGGAAGCGTTCCGCGGGCGGCGTGCTGTGTACCGAGCGCTGTTCACGCTCAACCGCTTCAACCGCTACACGATCTCGCTTCCGAAGAAGCTGGGCACGAGCAAACTGTCGGTCAAGGTGTTCCAGTACTGGATGGGCACCGCCAAGGCTGGGCGCGCGAGCATCTGACGCAGGGCACTATTCGGCCTTGCGAAACAGCGCCACGACAGTGAGCAGCAAGATCTTGACGTCCAGCGCGAGCGACCAGTGGGCGATGTAGTAGTTGTCCCACTCGACCCGTTCTGCAAGCGAGGTCTGCCCGCGCAGGCCGTGCACCTGCGCCCAGCCGGTGATCCCCGACTTCACGCGATGGCGGTCGCCGTAGCGGACGATGTCGCGCCCGAACACCTCGACGAACTCGGGGCGCTCCGGGCGCGGGCCGATCAGGCTCATATCGCCGCGCAGCACGTTGAACAGCTGGGGCAGCTCGTCGAAGGAGCTGCGCCGCATGAGGCGGCCGATCAGCGTGCGCCGATCGTCGCCCTCGACGCCGCCAGGCGCGGTGTCGACGCTCAGCATGTTCTCGAGCACGGCGACGTTCGTCCCAGGTGCCTGGGCCACGGCTGGCACCGGGTCGAGCCGCATCGAGCGGAACTTGTAGAGGTCGAATTCGGTGCCATCGCGACCGACCCTCCGCTGGCGGAACAGCACCGCCCCGGGAGAGCTCAAGCGCACCGCGAGCGCGGCGAGGCCGAGAAACGGCGAGAGCACCAACAGCAGCACGGCCGCCGACGCGCGATCGATCGCGTGCTTGAGCGCGAACTGAACACCCTTAGGGTTGACGCCCGAGAAGGACAGCAACGGCAGACCGCCGACGCTGTCGTAGCCGACGCGATCGTTGATCGTGTCGAACATCCGCGGGACCACCGAGACCTCGATGCCCAGTTCCTGGCAGCGCTGGATCAAGCGGCTGATACGCGCATCGGCAACCGAGGAGAAAGCCACGATCAGATTGCGCACGCCGGAGCGCTCGACGATCTTGTCGAGATCCTCAGCGCTACCGAGCACCGGCACGTCGCGGCCGCCGACCTCCGCGATCGAGCGGGGATCGTCGTCGAGGAAGCCGATTGGAACCAGTCCGTACTCGGGGTGATTGTCAAGCCGTCGGGCCACCTGCGATCCGACCAGCCCGGCGCCCATGATCAGCACCGGCTTGCCCACGAGCCTGCGGCTGCGCGCAAGACGCTGGCCGAGCGCCAGCAGCGAACGACCGAGACCGAGACCGAGCAGCGCGAACAGCCATGCTTTGAGCCAATCGTCCTGACTGGGGACGACGCTGTTGGCGAACATCCCCAGCATCGCCACCGCCATCGCAGCGACGGACACGGCACTCACGACGGGGATGACCGCATCGAGGATCAATGCTCGCAACCGTGTCCGATAGAGCCCGCGCAGGTAGAGCAGCAGCAGCGCGATCGGCGGCAGCAGTAGCAGCGGCGCCCTCACGCTGGGGACATCGAAGGTGGCCTGCACCCCGCCAAGGGCGATCGTGACGCCAACGCACATCAGCGCGAAGTCGATAGTAGGGCGCAACACGCCCCAGCCGGTGCCCTCGAGCAGCCACTGCAGCGGTCCGCTGAATTCACCGCGCTGCGCGTGCTGGGGAAACGGCGCGTCGCGACTGATCGGCAGCTGGCCGGTCAGCGGGAGCGTCGTGGATGTTTGTCGTGAGATTGGCATGCGCAAGGGGAGCGAGTGACTTCTGTCCTCTGTATCGGTTCTCGGGCACTAGGCCTGTAGTCGTCCCATCCGTATGGTGAGCACCCAGAGCAGGGCAAGAGTTGCAATCGTGACAACAAGCGCGAGCAGGTCGCCGCCTGAGATTCCCAACACGGGCGAGCTGTACGAGGCGGCATGCAGCGTGGTGGGATAGACGTAGGCGTTTACGCCCGCACGGCCCACGCGGGCGGGGCCAGGCCGCCCCGCCGCCGTGCCGCCCTGCCGCCGGCGCCCGCGACGAGTGGGGGCTTCGCCCGTGCGCGATTCCGTTGTGCCCGACTGCCCAGCCCCGGTACTGGCAGCCGAGCTGCCACCGGTGGCACCCGTCGAGGAAGCCGTACCACCACCGTCTTGGCCGCCACCGGTCGAGCCTCCCGATGAGCCACCCGATCCAGAGCCGCCGCCCGATCCACCCACAAGCGTCGATCCGAGGATCGCCTGTTCACCTGCGCCGGGACCGCCGTAGCCGCTCAGCAGCGGGCTGCCGGCAAGCGCCACAGGGGGCACGAGGGCGCACACGACCAGTACGAGAGCCAGTATCAGTGCCGAGACGATCTTGATTTTCTGATGCATGTCCCTACCTTGGGTTCCCTTCTTCGGCTAGAGCAACACGCGTGTCGCCCTCCTTGCCGCCTTCGCATCGGCATCTCGGCCCCGCTGAAATTCGGCTCTACAACATCTGATGTCACTCGCCGGCCGGAAGTCCGTGTGCCACGGCGACCGTCGGGGCCAACCGGCTACACCAACACGGTACCGAAAACGGACCGAAAACGCCATCGAAATCTGCATGCTCTCGAAAACTTCACAACAGATGCTGCGCGTTGAGAAGGATCGAGCGGTTCAGTTCATCGATATTCACGCGTTTGCCGGAGCGCGCGACGCTCAGCGCCGCACGCGCAAGCGGATCGCGGGGGTTCAAACGGACAGCCCGTTCGAGCAACGCCAGGGAACGCGCGCGTTCTCCCGCTGCAGAGGCGATCGCGCCCAGCTCGAGTGTGGCGTAGGCGTCGTCGTGGACCCGCCCAAGTGCCTGCGAGAAGGCATGCTCGGCACGGGCGAGGTCGCCGAAGCGCAACGCGATGCCCCCTTCCACGAGATAGGCCTGGTCGCTCAGCGGGTTCAGGCGCGCCGCTTCTTCCAGTCGCGAGTAGGCGGCAAGCGGCGCCTTTGGCCAGATGCGCGCGGCGCTGTCGATCTGGCGTTCGCTCAACCAGGGCGCCGTCAGCGACAGCGCCGCCGCGAGCGCCACCAGCGCGCCAATCACGACCGATGCGACAAGCAGCCGACGACGACGCGGACCTGAGCGCGCGACCGGCGAGGATCTATCCGGCTGAGCGTCAAGCGCACGCGGCGCGAGCGAACAGGCGATGCCGAGCAACGCAAACGCGGACGCCCCAAGACCCGCGAACTCCCAGAACCAGTCAAACGAACCGTGGACGGCCCAGTATCCGAAGCCGGCGAGCGCCGCCGCTGCCACCGCGCGGGCGAGCGGGTCGGCGCGGCGCATCGCGCGCCAGCCGGCCAGCAGCGCCGCGGCGAGCCCGACAACAGCGAGCAGGGCGCCAAGCAGACCGGTCTCGGCGAGCGTGCGCAGCTCAACGCTGTGGGGATAGCGCGGCGTCTCTTGGCCACGGCCATGCTGCAGATATTGCTGTTGGAAGTTGTCTGCGCCGATCCCCAGGAGCGGGTGATGCTTGAGTTCGTCAAGCGCGACTCGATAGAAGTCATAGCGGTCGCTACCGAGACCGCTCAGCAAGCGGTTGCTCCCGGCCGATTCGGCGGTGTATCCGCCCTTGAAGCTGTCCCAGCTGTGGTGGATGCGCGTGAGCGGGTTTCCGGCCACGGCCAGGCCGCCCACGAGGACGACGAGAAGCGTCGTCAGCGCCGCGACCAGGACACCATGGCGAACGCCCCTGGCCAGTCCCGGGGAGAGGGTGCGAGCGCTCTCCACCGCGCCGGCCACAGCCACGATCAGGCCCACGAGCAGCGCGGCGACGAAGATCGCGAGCACAGCGGTGTGCGTCGCCGCGTAGGGACTTTGCGCAGTCCTGATGCGGTCGCCGACGCGCAGCAGCAGCGGAGCCGTCGCGCCGATCCCAAGCGCCACGGGCACGGCGACGGCAAAAGTGCGCAGCCGCCCCGGTACGAGCGCGAACACGAGCACGAGCATCACGGGCGTGGCGTACAGCGACCCACGGCTGAGACTGAGCAGCGTCACGTCGGCGAGCACCACCGCGCCGCCCGCGAGCAGCCCGCGTAGACCCCAGGGAAGGCTGGGGCCGCGCGCGAGCAGCAGTGCGGGCCAGAACGCCATCAGCCACTGGGCGGCGTTGGCGTTGGCATAGCCGGTGGGATAGGCGAACCGTTCGCCCACGAACATGCTCGCGAAGCTCTTGCCGGTGGAGCTGTCGAGCCGCAGCGCGGCATACACCGCGAGCGCGATCAGCGCCAGCGTCCACACCCCCAACAGCAGAGCCGCGCTGCCCCCCCGCCCGCGCCACAGCGCGAACAGCGCGAACACGACCAGGTAGAGCAGCGTGCGATTGGCGCCTTCCCAAGCCTCGCCCGGCACATTGGCCCACAGGATCGAGAAGTAGCTGAGCGCGGTGTAGAGCGCGAGGCACGCAACCGCAACCTTCACGGCAAGCGGGATCTCGGCGAAGCGCAACGGCACCGCTCCCAGCGCGATCGCCAGCAGCGCGAGCAGGATCAGGCCGCCAGGCGCCCAGTGGGTCAGCGGATAGCCCGCTTGGCTTGTGGCCCACACGATCAGCAGCACGACCGCCGCCAGCGCCGGGAGGGTGGCCGGGGCCTCGCGCAGCGACACCTTCAGCCATCGCGTCATTGCGGCCAGCATAATCGTCGTTGTGCCGGACCCTGCCGAGTTGGTGAGCTTCTACGACGACGCCTACTCCCACCAGGGCGAGCGGGCTCAGCTGTATGCCCGTTGGCGCGCGCTTGGCGCGAAGGGCAAGGCCGACCATGTGACGAGTCTGTGCGCACAGGGCAGCATCCACCCACGGAGCACGCTGGAGGTGGGCTGCGGCGACGGCGCGCTGCTGAGCGAGCTGCGCGCGCGCGGCTTCGGGGGAGCGCTGCACGGCGTGGAGATCACGGAGGCGGCCGTGCGGATCGCAAGCGCACGTGCGGAGATCGACTCGGTGCAACTGTATGACGGCGCGCACCTGCCGGCGCCGGACGGCGCGTATGAGCTGGGGATCGTCTCGCACGTGCTCGAGCACGTGCCCGACCCTGCGACACTGCTCGCTGAGGTGGCACGCGTGTGCGGGGCGGTGGTGATGGAGGTGCCGCTGGAGGACAACCTCTCGGCCAAGCGCACTGGCAAGCGCAAGCACGCCGACGAAGTCGGCCATCTGCAGCATCTCAGCCGCGCAACCGCGCGTGCAATCGCGGCGCGGGCGGGATTGCGCATCGCGGGCGAGCTGGAGGACCCACTCCCCCTGGAGGTGCATCGCTTCTTTGCGAAGACGCACGCGGCGAACGCGGCGGCGCTCGGCAAGTGGGGGGTGCGCCGCGGCCTGCACACGCTCGCGCCGGCGCTTGCCAAACGTGCGTTCACGGTGCACTACGCGTGTTTGTGCCTGCCGCGCGCGTAGACCGCGGATCCGCTAGATTCCCTAGAACTGGCTGGCCAGCCAAACAAACGGTGGAACGGGAGCGAGCACATGGCAAGCACGGCAACATCGGCCTCCACGAACGGCACGGCACTGGACAGCCTGCCGGCGGACGCGATCTCATATGTTGATCTGTACGAGCGCTGGGAGAAGGGCAACTGGAGCGCGATGGAGCTCGACTTCACCGAGGACGCGCGGCAGTGGCGCGAGGAGTTCACGGAGTTCGAGCGCAAGGCGGCGCTGTGGAACTACGGGCTGTTCTTCTGGGGCGAGGACGCGGTGGCGGACAACCTCTCGCCCTACATCGACGCGGCGCCAAGCGAGGAGCAGAAGTACTTCCTCGCCACCCAGCAGGTGGACGAGGCCCGCCACGCGGTGTTCTTCAAGCGCTTCATGCACGAGGTGTGCGGGATCGGGGACGGCACGATGGCGGGCGGGCTCGCCGCGGTCAAGCCGCAGCTCACACCGGGGTTTCGCAAGATCTTCGAGCGCCTGGACAGCATGGCCGACGAGCTGCGCGCCGATCGCTCCAAGCCGAAGCTGGCGGCAGCGGTGACGCTGTACCACATCGTCGTGGAGGCGACGCTGGCGCAGCCGGGGCAGCACATGATCTGCAGCTATCTGGAGGAGCGCAACCTGCTGCCGGCATTTCGCGCGGGGATGGAGAACATCTCCGCCGACGAGCAGCGCCACATCGGCTTCGGGGTGAAGCTGATCTCCGACCTCAACCGCGAAGACGCGCGCGTGCCGAAGGCGGTGGCGGGGCTGCTGCGCGAAATCAGCCCGTATCTCGGACAAGTGCTGATGCCGCCGGGCTGGGACGAGCGCTATCTGACGTGCTTTGGGTACTCGTTCGATCGGATCGGCCCCGAGGGCGCCAGGTCGATGTACACGAAGCTGCGCTCGGCGGGCCTGCCCGTCGAGGAGCTGCCCGGACCCCCGGTGCTGCCTCCGGGACTGAGCTTCGAGGAGATCTCGGTGCGTGGCAGGACGCTCGCGCAGGCCAACATCATCGGCGTGCGCGAAGCCCCGAGCAAGCGCGACGAGGACACCGTGGCGCTGCTGTTCGACACGGTCCGCCGCCAGGTGAACCCCAAGCACGGCCTCAAGCGCCCCGCCACGTTCCAGTGGGAGTTCACCGACCCGGATGTGCCGGCGTGGCATCTGACGGTCGACAACGGCTTCGAGCACGGTCGAGCCGGGGACCGTGCCAGACCCTGACCTGCGCTTGCGCGTGTCCTGGCAGGACTGGGTGGACATCGTCGGCAATCGACTGAACCCGATGCGCGCGGTCGCCACCGGGAGGCTGCGCCCGCGTGGCAACCCGCTGGCGCTGCGGCGACTCACGCAGGTGTTTCCGCGCGATTGAGCGCGGCTCTATTCAAACCCGAATTCGCTGGGAGCCCCGCCGGAGTGGGACGGGGAGGGGCGCGCGGGGGGCGGTGCCGACGAGGGGGTAGACGGATTCACCCGTTCGGGGCCGAACTCGCGCGCCGCGGCTTCGCCCGCGGGGTGCGCGGTGCGCGATGAGCGCGTGTGACGTGGAGAGGAGTGGCTCGTTGCTCGGCGGGTGCGGTGTGCGGTAGGAGTGCCGGTCCTGGTCGGAGACGAAGCCCGCGAGCGCGCGCCGCTCACGACCGGCCGAGACACGACCGCGGGATGGCGGGGAGCGGGGCTTCCGTGGGCGCGACCGCCGAGCACCGCATAGCCGGCGCCAAGCACAACCAACGCCACGACGGCCAGCTTGACCGCAAGCGGTCCGGCGAGTCCCGAGCCGGCCACGATGCCCGTTCCCGCCCCACCGACGCCCGCGCCGCCTCCGATGCCGCCGGCACCTGTTCCCGTACTTGCACTCGCGCCGCTTCCCGCCCCTGCCGTCGTTCCGGCACTGCCGGCGAGCACGAACCGCGAGAGGAGCGGCAGCGGCGGAAGTACCGACGCCAGACCGCGCAGCGACGCGACGTGGGCACGGCAGGCGGGACACGCGTTGCAATGGGCAACCGCCAACGCGTGCCGCTCGCCTTCGGGGTCGAGGATGCCGAACGCGTAGGCGCGCATCAGCGAAGACTGCCGGTCACACCAGCCGCCGCCCTTGACTGTGTCGAGCAGCTCGCCGACCTTCGCCGCGACACCCGGCCGTCCTGGGCCAGCGCCCTCCATCAGCTTGCGCATGCGCGTCTCGCTGATCCCGATCCGCGTGGCTGCCTCGGTCCGAGAAAGACCCTGCAAATAGCACAGCGAAGCCGCTTCGCACTCGCGCGCGGAGAGAGTTGCACGCATTGCCTCGAACACCTGCTGCAGGCGCGTGCGATCGTCAAGCTCGCCTGCAAGATCGGGTGCCTGGGCGTCCAACCGAGACGGGTAGGCACCCATTTCTCCACCCTCCGCCGTCCCGGCACGACTCGCCGCGCGGCTCTCGTCGATCGCGCGACGGAACGTCACCAGCACGAGCCAGGCCGAGGGGTTCTCGACCCGCTCGCCGCCGAGCACAGTTGCGTACAAGCCCTGCCACGCCTGTGCATAGCAAGCCTCCAGATCGGCTGCGTCGAGCGCGATGCCCTTGCCGCGCAACTGCGAACGCACGATCGCGAGCACCTTGGAGCGCAGCTCGGGGAACCCCTTGCGCAGCAGTCGCTCGGCGCGGTAGCGATTCAACGGCGACCCCCCTTGCCCGGGGGCGGGTGGGCTCATGCTCCGCAACACCGCGGGTGACCACCGGCGCGCAGCATCCCGAGCGCCGGTGAAGCGGTGTGAAGATCGCGAATGGTGCGGATCATCCAACGAGTTCAATCGGATGTCCATTCGGGGACATGCAGCGCGGGGACGGACTTTCGACCAATCTCCGGGTCAGGAGCTCCCGCGATAGCCACCCCGCATGGGTAGTCTCAGCCGATCCCCGCGCCGGCAACACCCTCTCCACCTGTGCCTCCACCGCGCGTCGAGGTGCTCGGCGTGCCGCTCGCCGTGTCCGACTACGACGAGGTCGTGCGTTGGATGGACGCGATGATCGAGGCCGGCGCGCGCGGCTGGCTCACGGCAGCGGCGGTGAACCTGATCATGTCCGCCCGCGACGACCCTGCCACGATGCGAGCGGTACTCGGCGCCACGCTGGCGGTGCCCGACGGCCAGCCGCTCGTGTGGGCGTTGCGCCTGCTCGGCCACCCGCGAGCAACACGCGTGTACGGGCCGGACCTGATGGCCGGCTACTGTGCGCACGCGGCAAGCACGGGCACCCCCATCTACCTGTACGGCGGGCGTTCAGAGGAGGCGCTCGCGAAGCTCTGCGAGCGGCTGAATGAGCGCTTCCCGGGGTTGCGCATCGTGGGCGGGTGGTCGCCGCCGTACCGTCCGCTCACACCCGAGGAGCGCGATCGCGTGGCGGGCGAGATCGACGGCTCGGGAGCGCAGGTCGTGTGGGTGGGAACCGGCCAGCCCAAGCAGGAGCTGTGGATGAGCGAGATGCGCCCGCTGCTGCAGGCGCCGCTGTTGGTCGGCGTCGGCGCCGCATTTGATTTCCACGCCGGCATCGTCACGCAGGCGCCATCGTGGATGCAGCGCAACGGCCTTGAGTGGATCTATCGCCTCTCGCGCGAGCCGAAACGGCTGTGGCGGCGCTACGCCAGCCAAAACCCTCGCTTCGTTGTCGGGTTCCTACGGCAATGGATGCGCACGCGACGATAACCTGCAACCCCAGATGAGCGACTCCCACACCAGCGCCGACGTCTCGGTGATCGGCCTCGGACGCGTCGGGCTGCCGCTTGCACTGTCGTTCGCCGACCGCGGCCTGTCGGTGATCGGGATCGACAACGATTCGGTGCGACTGGGGTCGGTGCGGGAGGGCACGATGCCCTTCGAGGAGACCGGCGCTCAGGAGGTACTCGATCGCGTCAGCGCAAGTGGGCGTCTGACGCTGTCCGAGCGCGTCGCCGATGCCGTAAACGCGAAGCACATCGTGATCACGCTCGGCACCCCCTCCTTCTCGCACATCGAGATCGACATGCGCGACATCCGCTCCGCCCTGGACGACCTGCTGGGAGCACTGCGCCCGGGACACGCGCTCACATTGCGCTCGACCGTGGCGCCCGGCACCACCGAGTTCGTGGCAGGCTACCTGGCCAAGCACCGCGGCTTTCGGATCGGCGAGGACGTGTATGTGGCGCACGCCCCCGAGCGGATCGCTGCCGGACGTTTCTTCGAGGAGATCGACTCGCTGCCGTGCATCGTCGGCGGCGTCGGCGCGCGCTCGGGCGAGGCTGTCGCCGAGCTGTTTGGCGTCTTCGGCGCCCCCATCGTGCAAACAACGCCTGTGCAAGCGGAGCTCGCGAAGATCTGGGCCAACATCTTGCGCTACACCCACTTCGCGCTGCCCAACCTGCTGATGATGGACTGCGAGCGCTACGGCGCCAACGTGTTTGAGACGATCGACCTGGTCAACTGCGACTACCCGCGCGGCGGCCTCGCCCAACCGGGGCTGACAGCAGGCACCTGTCTGCGCAAGGACTTCGCGTTCTCCGAGGAGCGCTCCAATGCACCGGGGATGCTGCTCGCGGTCTCACGTGTGAACGAGTCGGTGCCGCTGTTTCTGGTGGAAGGCGTCAAACGCAGGCTGAGCCCGCGCGGCGACTCCCCGAATGAGGCGCCAGGAATGGGCTCGCACGCGCCGGAGACAGCGAGTCTGGGTGCCTTGGCGGGACGCAAGGTGGCGGTGCTCGGTCTGGCGTTCAAGGCCGACACCGACGACGAGCGCGACTCGCTCGCCCACAAGCTGATCCGCCTCTTGGAGCGCGAGCTGGCCGACGTGGTCGCGCACGATCCGCACGTGGCAACGCCCACCGCCTCCTTCGAGGAGGCCGTGCAGGACGCCGACGTGGTGTTCGTCGCCGCCAATCACCACGAGTTCCGCCACCCGGCCGCGCTCGCGACGATCACAGAGCGGGCAAGCAGCGACTGCCTGGTGGTGGACCCGTGGAACTGCTGGGGCGCGGGCCAGGTGTTCGCGTACGCCAGCGAGCTTGCAACCCTCGGGGCCCGCGCATGAGATCGCAGGGCAAGCTGGGCAAGGACGCAGGGAGCGTGGCGTGCTTGGCACGCGTGCTGGCCGATCGGAGATCCCGTCGATCTCCGATCGGTAGGACGCCGATCCAGCGCCGCCATGCGGCCTCATGCGCATGAGCCGCGTGCTCGTCACCGGTGGCGCCGGCACGATTGGCACAGCGGTCGTCAAGCGGCTGCTGGCCGACCCTGCATATGAGGTGAGGGTCTCCGACCAGCGCCCCGCGCCGCGCTGGATGCGCGAGGGCTGCGAGGTCCACACCGGCGACCTGCGCGACTTCGAGCAGGCGCGCATCGCGATGGACGGCTGTGAGCTCGTGATCCACCTGGCCGCGATCGTCGGCGGGATCGGCAACTTCCACAAGCTCCCCCACACGCTCACGGAGGTCAACAACGGCCTCTACAACGCCATCTACCGCGCCGCGCTGGAGCACGAAGTGGAGCGCTTCACCTACGTGTCCTCCTCGATGGTGTTCGAGCGCGCCACCGAGTTCCCGACGACCGAGGCGCACTTGCCCGACTGCCCCACACCGCAATCGGCCTACGGCTTCTCAAAGCTCACCGGCGAGGTGTACGCGCGCGCAGCCCACGCCGAGCACGGACTGCCGTTCACGATCTGCCGCCCCTTCAACGCGTATGGCCCCGGTGAGATGCCGGACGACGAGCCGGGCATCGCCCACATGGTGCCCGACCTCATCAAGAAGCTGCTCGACGGCCAGCGCCCGCTCGAGATCTTCGGCTCGGGCGAGCAGACGCGCACGCTCACCCACATCGACGACATCGCCGACGGCGTGGTCTGCGCGATGTCCTCGCCTGCGGGACTAAACGAGGACTTCAACATCTCCGCCTCGCGCGAGCTGACGGTCTCGGAGACCGCGCGCATCATCTGGGAGGCGTGCGGCAACGATCCGCAAGAGTTCGAACTCAAGCACCTGCCCACGTTCGAGGTCGACGTGCCGCGGCGCTGGCCCTCGGTCGAGAAGGCCAAGCGCCTGCTCGGCTGGGAGGCGCGGATCGGAGTCGAGCAGGGCATCGCATCAACCGTGCAATGGCTGCGCACCCTCAGGGCATCCCCCATGACGAGGCACAGGCAGGCGCCCGGTGGGCCCAGGACGAGCGCGCCCGCGTGAGCGCCGACTCCCAAGGCCCGCCGGTCGTGCGGCGGCGGTCTGACGGCGACGATATATAGGGTCCCGTCCATGAACAACAAACGCTCCGCGCTCGTCACCGGGATCACCGGCCAGGACGGGTCCTACCTCGCCGAGCTCCTCCTGGAGCAAGGCTATGACGTGCACGGGATGGTGCGCCGCGCCTCCACCGAGAAGTTCGACCGCATCGAGCACATCCGCGACCGCGTCACCCTGCACCAGGGCGACCTGCTCGATCAGCGCTCGCTCGTGGACGCGATGCGCGCCGCCAAACCCGATGAGATCTACAACCTAGCCGCGATGTCCTTCGTGGCCGTCTCCTGGATCCAGCCGACGCTCACCGCCGAGTTCACCGGCACCGGCGTCACGCGGATGCTCGAGGCGATGCGCGAAGTGTGCCCCGACGCCCGCTTCTACCAGGCGTCCTCCAGCGAGATGTTCGGAAAGGTCCTGGAGGTGCCCCAAACCGAGAGCACCCCGTTCTACCCGCGCTCGCCCTACGGGGTCGCCAAGGCCTACGGCCACTTCATCACCGTCAACTACCGCGAGAGCTACGACCTGCACGCGACCTCGGGGATCCTTTTCAACCACGAGAGCCCCCGCCGAGGGCTTGAGTTTGTTACACGCAAGATCACCTGGCACGCTGCCGCTATCAAGCACGGACTGACCAAGGAGCTGCGACTCGGCAACCTCGATGCCGAGCGCGACTGGGGCTACGCGAAGGACTACGTGGAGGCGATGTGGCTGATGCTGCAGCGCGACCAGCCCGAGGACTACGTGATCGCCACCGGCGAGTCGCACTCGGTACGCGAGTGCTGCGAGGTCGCCTTCGAGGAGGCCGGACTCGGCGACTTCGAGCAGTACGTGACGATCGACCCCGCGTTCGTCAGGCCCGCCGAGGTCGACCATCTGATCGGCAGTCCCGCAAAGGCAGAGCGAGACCTCGGTTGGAAGCCGCAGACCACCTTCGAGGAGCTGATCCGGCTGATGACGCGCACCGACCTCGAGCTGCTCGGCAGCTGACTCCGGTCGCCCGAGATGACCGCGGCGCCACAATCCCAGCCACGCTCCGGATCGCGGTCCCGGCCGTGAGCGTTCCCCTGTTTGATACCTCCTCGGCGCTCGAGCCGCTGCACGACGAGCTGCGCGCGGCGGTCGCGCGGGTGCTCGACTCCGGGCGCTTCATCCTCGGCCCCGAAGTGGAGGCGTTCGAGCACGAGTTCGCCGCCTACTGCGGCGCGCGACACGCCGTCGGAGTGGCCAACGGCACCGACGCGCTCACGATCGCGTTGCGCGCGATGGGCGTCGGACCCGGCGATGAGGTGCTGGTGCCCTCGTTCACGTTCTACGCCTCCGCCGAGGCGATCCCCCCGACCGGGGCCACGCCCGTGTTCTGCGACGTGGACCCGCAAACGTTCTGCATCAACGCCGAAACCGTGGCCGAGGCGCTCACTCCGCGCACGAAGGCGGTGATCGCCGTGCACCTGTTCGGCAACGTCGCGCCCGTCGCCGAGATCGAAGCGCTCGGCGTGCCCGTGCTCGAGGACGCCGCGCAGTCCGCCGGCTCGACCTTCACCCGCAGCCATTCCGACACGCACGCCCACACCCGCACGCACCTTCGCCCCGGCGCACTCGGCAAGGCCGCCACGTTCTCGTTCTTTCCCTCGAAGAACCTTGGCTGCTTCGGCGACGGCGGCATTATCTTGACCAACGACGCACAGCTCGCCGATCAGGCACGCGTGCTGCGCTTCCACGGCTCGCGCGACAAGGTCAGCTACGAGCTGATCGGCTACAACTCGCGCCTTGACGAGCTGCAAGCGGCGATCCTGCGCGTGCAGCTCCCGCATCTGGACGACTGGTCCGATGGGCGCCGCGCGGGGGCCGCGCACTACTCCGACCTGGGGCTCGGCGAGCTCGTGAAGCTGCCGCGCGCCACGATCGGCTCAGCGCCGGCGTGGCATCTCTACGTCATCCGCCATCCCAACGCCGACACACTTGCTGCCTCGCTCGGCGAGGCGGGCATCGGCTGCCGCCCCTACTACCGCACGCCCGTGCATGCGCAGCCCTCGATGCGCGCGTGGGGGCAGGGACTCACGTTGCCCGGCACCGAGGAGGCTGCCCGCACACACCTCGCAATCCCGATCAGCCCGGTGCTCTCGCGCGAGCAGGCCGAGCGGGTCGTGGACGCCGTGCGCAACGCGCTCTGATCGCGCCGCGCGATCGATTCGTGCGCGAATAGGTGAAGGTGCTCTCAACCCGTCGTCGCAACACTCCACGATGTTGAACTCGAGATGGAGGGAGTTGCGATGGCGAGGAAGCGCAGGGAGTATTCGGTAGCTGAGCGCAGAGAGCTCTGGCAGCGCTGGGAGCGTGGAGAGTCCTACGGCGACATTGCGCGGGCGCTCGATCGAGTGCCCGCGACGATCTATTGCACGATCCGTCGCCAGGGCGGGGTCGCTCCGCCCGAGCGGCGGCGTAGCCGCTTGGCGTTGACGCTGCGTGAGCGGGAGGAGATCTCGCGCGGGATCGCGGCGGGGAGATCGGCTCGGAGGATCGCCGCGTGGATAGGCAGAGCCCCGTCGACTGTGACCCGGGAGATCGGCCGTCACGGCGGCAGGAGCTGCTACCGGGCTGCTGAGGCCGACGAGCGAGCGTGGCAGGACGCGAGGCGACCGCAGGCCTGCAAGCTCGCCGGTGATCGCACGTTGCGCCAGCTGGTCGCCACCAAGCTCGCGCAGGACTGGTCTCCCGAGCAGATCGCCGGCTGGTTGAAGGCCGAGTTCCCCACAGATCAGACTATGAGGGTGTCTCACGAGACGATCTACCTGACGTTGTTCATCCAGGCGCGGGGAGCGTTGAAGCGAGAGCTCGTGGCGCACTTGCGACGCCAGCGCTCCATCCGCAGGCCGAAGGGCGCGAAGCGAAACCGCGGACAGGGTCAGATCGTCGGCGCCGTCTCCATTCGCGAGCGCCCGGCCGAGGCCGAGGACCGGGCGATCCCGGGTCACTGGGAGGGAGACCTAATCTCCGGTGCGTCCAACACTTACCTGGCCACGCTCGTCGAGCGCCACTCGCGCTTTGTGATGCTCGTCCCTGTCGAGGGCAAGGACACGCGATCGGTCACCCGTGCCCTCAGTGAGCACGTGCGCCGCTTGCCCGAGCAGTTGCGTGCCTCGCTCACCTGGGACCGCGGGACCGAGATGGCAGACCACGCGAAATTCACAGTCGCTACCGACGTCAAGGTCTACTTCTGCGATCCGCAGAGCCCCTGGCAGCGCGGCTCCAACGAGAACACCAACGGCCTCCTGCGCCAATACCTGCCGAAAGGCACCGACCTATCCAAGCTCACTCAACCCCAGCTCGACGAGATCGCCGCCAAGCTGAACACCAGGCCACGCGAAACCCTCGCCTTCAAGACACCAGCAGATACCCTGGAGGCAGCGTTGCAATGACGGGTTGAGTTCACCGAATCCTTTTCACGCCCGCACGCCTCTTATGTGCGTATCCATGTTCCGCACGACAGGAGGCTCCGATGATTCCAGCAGTCCATCCACGTAGGACATTCTCGTACCTGGTAGCCGTGCTCGCGCTCGCGCTCTTGGGCTTTTCGAGCACCGCCACCGCTACGCCGACCGTCTCGTTCACGGCTAAAATCGTGCCAATTCCGGGCTTTCCCGGCACCGGCGTCCTCGGCGGCGGCGCGATGATCGAAGGTGAAGGCACGATCTCCGGTAACGAATACGCAGACGGCTCCCCACCGCCGCTGACCCAGATCAAGGTCTTCGTGCCCAAGGGTGTGGCGCTTCACTCGCAGGGTTTCCCCGAGTGCTCCAGCGCGATCCTCGAAAGCCACGAAGTGCAGAAGTGCCCGAGGGGCTCCAAGGCAGGTGGGGTGGGATCGGCCACCGGAGTCGTGAGCTTCGGGGCGGACCGCGTGAACGAGACCGTGTCGTTGCAGCCGTACTTCGATCAGAGCGGTGAACTGGCGTTCTTCGTCGAAGGCAAAACGCCCGCCTCGATCGAATTCCTCGTCGCGGCGCACACCGTCGCTTCTTCGGTCCCATCGTTCAGCAAGGAAATGATCTTCGACGTGCCGCTGATCGAAACTGTGCCGGAAGCACCCGCCGCGTCAGCCGAGCACGGCTTGATCAGCGTCGGCGCCGCCTACAAGCAGGGAGGCAAGACGATCTCCTACATAACCCTTCCAAAGCAGTGTCCAAAGGGCGGGTTCCCGGGCAAGGCGCAGCTGAGCTTCCTCGGAGGAGCAGTCGTGGAAGTCTATTGCGATCTGCCGTGCCCCAAACGCTAGTCGAGCACAGAGTCCGCTCGCGTGACTGACGCCTGTACCCAGCCGTGGCCGGCTGCGCAGATCGTCAGCGCGGCGCAGCGTGGCGATCGCCGTGCGATCGCCACGCTGCTCGACGGCTCGCACGCACACGTGCGGCGCTTCGCCCGCACGCTCTGCTCGACACCCGAGGACGCCGATGAGGCGACGCAAGAAGCGCTGATCGTGCTGTACAGGAAGATCGGCACACTGCGCACCGCCAGCGCACTTGCGTCGTGGATGTTCCAGATCGTCCGCCACGAGTGCATCCGCCGCACCCGGCTCACGCTGCACAGATCGCTGCCGGCCGAGCGCATCGAACCGTCAGCCGAAGACGCCGCCCTGGCCCGCATGGAAATGCAGCGGATCGTCGATTGCGTCGCACGCCTACCGACCGACCAGCGCGCCGTGCTGGTGCTGCGCGACATCCACGGGCTCTCTGGCGGGGCGACGGCGCAGGCGCTTGGTCTCAGCCGCGCGGCGATGAAGTCGCGCCTGCACCGGGGGCGCACGACGCTTCACTCGTGGCTGGAGACGACAGCTGGGGTCACCGGCGACGGAGCCTCGATCGATAACTGATCTCCCTCGATGACCGATCTCGCTCAAGGCTCCAGCGTGCCTGCGACGACGCCGGTTGCGCGTTGCGACCCGGCGAGGCTACACGCCGCACGGCCCTCCGCGGCTAGCGCCAGCGCCCGAGCAGATCGTCGTCGTCGACTTCGCGTACGACGCGCGCGGGCACGCCCATCGCGACCGCGCGCGGCGGCACATCACGGGTGACGACCGCGCCGGCCGCCACGAACGCCTCCTCGCCGACCTCCACACCGGGAGTCAGCACCACGCCGCCGCCCACGCGACACGCGCGCCGCAGCGTCGCGCCGCGCAGTTGCATCTCCTCGCCGTGACGCGCCATAGTGTCGTCGTTGGTGGTTGTGGCCCCAGGGCCGACGAACACGTCGTCCTCGATCGTCGTGAATGCGGTTAGGTACACATTCGTCTGCACTTTCACGCGTGCGCCCACCACAACGTCATTGTCCACCACGCTGCCGCGCCCGATCACCGACTTCACCCCGACACTCGAGCGCTCGCGCACATAGGACTGATCGCCAAGGATCGCGCCGTCGGCGATCTTCGCTCCGGCGAACACGACCGCGCCGGCGCACACCGTCACCCCTGTGCCCAGCTCCAAAGCGACCACCTCGCCTGTTGCCGAGGATCCGGGCGCGAGTCGCGGGCGCTTGCCGAGCACCGCGCCGTCCTCGATCGTGCAGCCATCGCCGATAACCGTCCCCGCATGCACCACTGCGTGCGATCCAAACACGACGCCATCGCCGATCGCAACCCCCGCATGCACCACCACGTGCGCCCCGAACACGACATCCACGCCGATACCCACGTCCTCACCGAGGACGAGCCCTGGGGCACGGGCATCTGCGCTCATCGCGCCGGTCCCCGCCGCGGGCACGCCCCAGCTCCCCCAAAAAACTGCCATCCGTGACGACGCGAGCTCACAGCCTCACCACGTTCCCCGCGTCGCTCCCCCGCGTGACGCCACGCAGATCGACGACGATCGGCGCGCGCGCCGCGATCAGCTCGTGATCGACGCTCGGGTGCGCGGTCACGATCAGCGCGAGATCGGCCCCGTCGAGCGCCCGCTCGACCTCCACGCTGTCAAGACCGAACTCCGGGAGCGAGGGCACGTGCGGGTCGTGGTAGCGCAGCTCGGCGCCCAATTCGACCAGCAGTTCGAGGATCTTCAGCGCCGGCGACTCGCGCACGTCGCCCACGCCCGGCTTGTAGCTCACGCCAAACACAGCGATCTTTGCGCCCCTGACCGCGCGGGCGGCGTCGTTGAGTGCACGCTGCACCACGGCCACGCAGTGATAGGGCATCTGCTGGTTGACCTGCCCCGCCAGCTCGATGAACTCGGTGCTCATGTCGAACTCGCGCGCGCGCCAGCTCAAATAGAACGGATCGACCGGCAGGCAGTGCCCGCCCATGCCCGGCCCCGGATCGAAGCGCATGAACCCGTACGGCTTGGTCGCCGCTGCATCCACCACCTCCCAGATGTCGATCCCCATGCGGTCGGTCAGCATCGCCAGTTCGTTCACCAGCGCGATGTTCACCGAGCGGAAGATGTTCTCCAGCAGCTTGCACAACTCCGCCGCCTCGGGACTCGACACGCGCACGATCTCGTCGCACACGAGCCCGTACAGCGCCTGCGCGCGATCGGCGCACGCCGATGTCAGCCCTCCCAGCACCTTCGGCGTCGAGCGCAGCGTGAAGTCGGTCCGGCCCGGGTCCACGCGCTCGGGAGAGAACGCCAGATGGAAGTCCGCTCCGGCAATGAGCCCCGACTCCTCGAGCAGCGGCGCCACCCGCTCGCGCGTCGTGCCCGGATAGGTGGTCGACTCGAGCACCACCAGCTGCCCGGCCTTCAGTACATTCGCGAGCGCGCGGGTGCTGTCCACCAGCGGGCCGAGATCCGGCTCGCGGTTGGAGGTGAGCGGCGTCGGCACGCACACCAGCACCGCCTCCGCGCGCGCCAGCTCCTCATAGCTTGCGGTCGCAGCGATCCGCTCGCCCACCGCTTGCAAACGCTCGGATGAGATGTCCTCGATGTATGACCGTCCCGCCGCGATCGCCTCGATCTTGGCGGGATCGATGTCGAGCGCGACCACCTCGCAGCCCTCCTCGGCAAACGCCACCGCGAGCGGCAGCCCAACGTAGCCGAGCCCGATAATGCCGACGGTCGTCATCTGCCCCGCAGTCTAGGCGCGCCCGGCGACGGCTTGCAGCTCGCGCATGTCCGCCTCCACCATGCGCTCCACCAGCTGCTCGAAGCTCACCTGCGGCTCCCACCCCAGTTGCGCCCGTGCCTTGCTCGGATCGCCCACATTTGGGGTCCGCTCGGGCGCGCGCTTGAGCTTCTGATCCACCCGCACATAGCGCTCGGCATCGAGGCCCACGCACGCAAACGCGGTATCCACCAGCTGCGCCACCGTGCGTCCCACGCCGCTCGCCAGCACATAATCGTCGGGCTGCTCCGCCTGAAGCGTGAGCCACGCTCCGCGCATCACGTCGCCCGCAAACGACCAGTCGCGCACCGCCTCCAGCGAGCCAAGCGTCACCTCCTCGGCGAGCCCCAGCTTGATCTGCGCCGCGGCGCGCGTGACCGTGCGTGTCACGAACTGGTGCGGGCGGCGCTCGGACTCGTGGTTGAACACGATCCCCGAGCACGCATACACGCCGTCGTGTGCGCGCAGCGCCCCAACCAGCTGGTGCGAGGCGAGCTTCGCGACCGCATACGGAGTCGTCGGCCGGCACGGCGTGCTCTCGCTCTGCGGGCTCTGCGGCGCATCGCCGAACATCGCACCCGACGCCGCCACCCACACGCGCGTCGGCGAGTCGCTGTCGCGCACCGCCTCCAGCAGCACAGCGGTCGAACCGGCGATCGCCTGCATCGTCTCCGCCGGCCTTTCCCACGATGCGGGGATGAACGAGGGCGAGGCCAGGTGATACAGCTCGTGTGGCTGGGTCCGCTCGACCGCCTCCCGCAACGATGCGCCATCCAGCAGATCGCCATCGAGCAGCGTCAGACGCTCGCGAAGGTGCTCGGAGCAACCGAGCGAGCGCTCCCGCGGATCGCCGTGCACGAGACCGCTTACCTCATAGCCCTTCTCCAGCAGCAGCTCGGCCAGGAACGAGCCGTCCTGGCCGCCGATGCCGGTGATCAGCGCGCGTCTTGCCTGCGTTTCCACGCTGGCAGCTTACGCCTCGCGGGCGCGCAGGTCGAAGTACAGGACCGCGAGCGTGAGGGCTCCGAAGGAGGCGACGATCGTGTACACGACAATCCCGATCAGCACCGCGGCGATGCTCGTGTCATGGCCGCCGCCCACCGCCGCGCCCGTGACCGCGGCGATCAGGAACGTCAGGCATCCGATCGCCAAAAGCACCCGGAAGACATGCCAGTAGTGCCCCGCGGTGAGCTTGCGACTGCGGCGCAGCGCCGGCAGCCAACCTTCGTGGTCGACGGCCGCCGTCTGTGCGACCACCGACCAGCGCAGGCTCAGGATGACCCCCGGGACGATCAACGCGACGAACCCCAGCGCGATCAGGATGCCGGCGACGATCTCCGCGGCCACCACCACCGCCAGCACGCGCAGGCCCTGCTTGGCGACAAGCCCAAGCTGGGGGCTGCGGCCCTCGCCAATCTCGATCACCGCGTGCACGTGCAGCGCGGAGATCAGCGGCCCCACCAGCACGTAATAGATCAGCTCGAACAGCGCCAGCGTCCCGGTCCTACCTGTACCGCCGCTGCCGAGCGGCCCGTTGCCAGTGACCGCGAGCCGCGCCAGCTCGTACGGCGCGATCACGCCGACGGCCAGGGTGGCGAACAGCAGCGGGTAGCGCCGGTACATCGCAAGCGCCGTTCGCAGGATCTCCAGGGCCGAGCGTTCGCGTCCGAGATCGATTGCCGAGGAGGCCTCCATCGCGCGTGAGCCTAGTGCCTAGGGCCGATGAGCGGGCCCTCGATCGAGCCCGTATACCGCTCGCAGCCCGTTGGCCACCGCCGCCGGCGCACACAGCTCGCCTACCCGCGCTCGCCCGCGCTCGCCCGCGCTCGAATCCCGCCACCGCCACCCGATCGCCTCCGACAGCGCACCGGCATCGCCCGGCTCCACGAGCCCGCGCGGCTCGACCAGCTCCGGCAGCGCCCCGATGCGACTGGCCACAACCGGCACGCCCGCGGCCATCGCCTCGGCGGCCGCCAGCCCGAACGTCTCCGCCGAGCGCGACGGCACGATCGCAAGCGCCGCACCCGCCCGCAGCCGCTGAAGCTCAGCGTCGTCCACTTGCCCCATAAAGCGCACGTCCCCGTTGCTCGCCTGCGCGTGCAGGACGTCCCGCTCGGGGCCGTCGCCGGCCACCACCAGCGGCACGCCGGCGATCCGGCACGCATCGACCGCCACGTCGACGCCCTTCTCCGGCGCGAGCCGCGAGACGACGAGCGCGTAGCTCCCGGACTGCACGTCCGCCGCGTGGAGAGGAACTTGC
Source organism: uncultured Solirubrobacterales bacterium (assembly GCA_963831725.1). GTDB lineage: Bacteria > Actinomycetota > Thermoleophilia > Solirubrobacterales > Solirubrobacteraceae > Palsa-744. The sequence goes on along the minus strand of CAWHRF010000002.1, from coordinate 385,531 downwards.
ACAGGTGGAGCGAGCACGTGCACGCGCTCGCTGTCGAGTGGCGCTCCCAGCTCGCGCAGTCGCTCGCGTGCGAACGCGCTCGGCACGATCACGGCATCGGCCTGCTCGCTCAGGCGGCGTTGCCACAGCGCAAGCGAAGCCCCGTACGCAAGCGCCTCCGAGCGGCCGCCACGACAGTTGTGGATCACGCCCGGCAACGTGTTGCGCCCGTGACAGCGAGTGCACTCGCGACCGTCGGTGAAGCACACACCGGTGGCGCACACGAGCCGATACTGGTGCAGGTGCAGCACCACGCGCGCCCCCTGTGCACGGGCGGCCGCGAGCGCGCGCCAGCCAAACAGGGGCCCCAGGTTGTGGGCGTGCACCACTCGCGCCCCGCTGATGCGCACGGCCTTGGCGACGTCGCCCGGCGCCAGGCCGCCACGCAAAAGCCCTGCCGCCGCACGGGCCCTGCCGACTCCGGCCGAGTCGCGCGCCAGCAGCTCCGCCTGCTCTCCCAGATGGTCGCGCACGAGCGCCAGCAGCTCCTCGACCACCCGCTCCTCGCCGCCCGCAGTGCGATAGCGGTTATGCAGAAAGAGGACCATCGCCTGCCCAAATCTAGACTGTGCGGTCATGTCCTCCAATTCCAACCCGCCATCCGCTTCGATCGTGGTGCCTACGCGTGCGCGTTTGGACTACCTGAGGGTGGCTCTGGCTTCAATCGCCCCGCAAGCCACCCGAGCGGATGCGGAGCTGATCGTGGTGGACGACGCCGGCGCCACCGAGGAAGCTCGCGCACTCGCCGAGCGATTCGGCGCGCGCTACGAGCCGCACCCGCGGCCGCTTGGCCTCAACGTCGCTCGCAACACCGGGGTCGAGCGCTCCAGCGGCGAGCTGGCGGTGTTCGTGGACGACGACGTGGAGGTCTGCGAGGGGTGGCTCGACGCGCTGCTGGTGGCGGCACGCGAGCACCCCGAGCAGGAGGTTTTCACCGGCCCGATCCGCGCGCGTCTGGAAGGCTCCCCACCGCACAGCTGTGGGCGCGAGGGTCCCCCGATCACCTCCCTTGACCTCGGCTCGGAGGACACGCTCACGCGATACGCGTGGGGGGCCAACATGGCGATCCGCCGTGCCGCGCTCGAGCACATCGGGCCGTTCGACGTGTCGCTGGAGCACGGCGGCGACGAGCAGGAGTGGCAGGAACGACTCGGCGAGGAGGCGCTCTATGTGGCGGCCGCCGCGCTGCACCACCGTCGGAGCCCTCGGGACGCGCGACTGCGGTCGCTGTGCCGCGCGGCATACGCACGTGGACGCGCCTCGCGACGTTTCGACGCCTGGCGCGAGGAAGCACCTTCGATGGCCGGCGAGCTGCGCACATTCGCCGGCTGCATTGGCCACGTGGTGCGCTACCGCTGCCCAGCGGGACTCACGATGGTCGCACACAGTGCCGGGCGCACGCGAGAAGCGGTGCGCGAGCGCACAACTCGTCACACCGACACCGCTCCGACAGATACCGACACCGACACGGCTCAGACAGATACCGCCAATCGCACTGGCGCGGCGCGGGCGGAGTCGTCTTCCAACGGCCGCCTGACCGACGATTTCCTCTCGGGCGAAAGCGGCACCGTCGGCGGGCTCGACGGCATGCGCCGAGCAGCGCTCGACATCGCCGACGACGCGCTCGACATCGCCTCGGGCCGGCGCCGGCGCCTGGTGCTCGCCTCAAGCGAGCAGCCGCCCCGACGACGGGTGCTCGCGCTGTGCGTGGCGCGCCCCGAGCACCGTCGGCTGGTGGAGCGCATCCGCGGCGAGCTGAGCCGCTCGCGCCACGAGGTCGAGCTGCGCGTCGGGGCGCCCGCGGATCGCGGCAAGTTCGAGAACCTGAACCTGCTGCTCGAGGCCCGGGACCCCGGCGCGCACGACTGGCTGCTGGTGGTGGACGATGACATCGTGCTGGCACGAGGGTTTCTCGACCGTTTCCTGTTTCTCGCCGAGCGTTTCGAGCTCGACCTCGCACAGCCTGCCCACCGCCGTGCCTCGCACGCCGCTTGGCAGGTGACTCGCCGCCGGCCCCACAGCCTGGTGCGCGAGACGGCTTTTGTGGAGATCGGCCCGGTGACCGCGTTCGCGCGGCGCACGTTCTCGAGGTTGCTGCCGTTCCCCGACCTGCGGATGGGCTGGGGCCTTGACATGCACTGGGGTGCGCTCGCCCGCGAGCACAGCTGGCGCTGCGGCGTGATCGACGCCACCCCGATCCGCCATCGCGCCGCGCCCGCCGCCAGCGCCTACTCGCGCGAGCAAGCGCTGGATGAGGCACGCGCATTTCTCGCGGAGCGCCCCCACTTGACCGCGCGCGAAGCCCAGCAAACCCTCGTCACGCATCGACGCCTGTGAACTGCCGCCCCCGCAACTCCGCTATGCCTCCAAACATGGCGTGGAGGGAACCACCACCCATCACCTCAAACTCCACCATGCCGCAAGCGGCATGCAAGGAACCATGAAGGTCCTCGTCGTCGCAGAGTTCTACCCGCGTCAGGGAGACCCGGTGCTGGGTATTTGGGCTCATCGCCAGGCGCTCGCAGCGCGCGAAGCTGGAGCGGAGGTTCGCGTGGTGGTGCTCCACCGGCTCGTCCCACCGCGCGCGTCGCTGACCGATGGCCCCGGCGGTCCCGCGCGTGCGCTTCGGAGTCTCGCGGGCGAGCCCCGCACGCAGACGCGCGACGGGCTCGAGCTGACGTACGTGCGCTACGCGTCTCCCCCCCGCTCGAGCTCCTATCCCTCGTGGGGATCGTGGGCGGCGCCGGCGCTCGGCCTGGCATTGCGCCGATTGCGCCACTCGTTCAAGTTCGATCTGATCCATGCCCACAACGCGGTGCCGGCCGGCGACGCGGCGCAGCGCTCGCGCATGCAGGTTCCACTGGTCGTCTCCGTGCACGGGGGCGACGTGCTCTACACCGCGCCACGCAGCGAAGCCGGCGCGGAGGCCGTGCGGCGCGCCCTTGGCGCGGCGAGAACCGTGCTTGCCAACAGCCGTGGGATCGCCGAGCTCGCCGACTCCTATGGCGCCGGCGATGTGCGCGTCGTGCACCTCGGCGCGGACCTGCCGGCGCGCGGAGGAGCCAGAGCCACGAAGACCTGGCCGATCGGCGACCGGCGATCGCCGGCACCATCGCTCGTGACGGCCGGCCACCTGGTGGCCCGCAAGCGCCACGCCGATGTGATGCGCGCGCTGGCGGTGCTCGCCAAGCGCCACCCCACATTGCGCTATGTGATCGTCGGCGACGGACCCGAGCGGGTCGCCCTGGAAGGGCTCGCGACAAGGCTGGGGGTCGCCGACCGCGTCGAGTTCTGCGGGCAGCTGGACCCCGAGCAGGCGCTCGAGCGAGTGCGGGCGTGCACGCTGTTCGCGATGCCCTCCACCGAGGAGGCGTTCGGCGTCGCCTACATCGAGGCGATGGCCGGCGGCGTGCCGGCGATCGGATGTCGCGGCGAGCCCGGTCCCGAGGAGATCGCCGCGGCCGGCGACGGCTTCGTGCTCGTCCCGCCGGGTGACATCGAGCGGCTCACCCAGCGCATCGACGAGCTGCTCTCCGACCCGCAGCGACTGCGCGAGGCGGGCATTCGCGCACGCGAGACGGTCACCGCGAACTTCACGTGGGCCCGCTGCGGCGAGCAGACTGTGGCGGCCTACGAGCACGCTTGTGCCCTTCAGGGTGCACTCGCAAGCACCCCTCCAACACAGGGATCCGGTGGTTGACCTTCCTCCGGCTCAACACCACGTCGCCGATCTTTCCATCGCCGATCTTTCGATGAAGCCCGTCCTGTTCGTCACCGGCCACGCTCCGGCCTACCGTGTCGACGCGTTCCGACGGCTGCACGAGTCCGAGGGGGTCGAGTTCGCGCTGTTCGGGGGGCGCCTCAAGCACGGTGGCGGGGGATCGGCTGACGAGCTGCCGTTCCCTCACAGCCACCCCGGCGAGCACACCCTGAAGGGCGTATCCCATTACGGGGCATACCCCAAAGGGCACAAGCAGGCAAGCGAGCTGTACGCGCTGGCCTCAAGCGGCCGCTACAGAGCCGTGGTGTGCTCCACGGGCGGTCGCGTGGCGCTGCCCGCCACGTGGGCCGGCGCGCGCCGCGCACGCGTGCCGTTGATCTTGTGGGCCTCGCTGTGGGCGCACCCGCGCAGCCTCGCGCACGCGTTCAGCTATCTGGCCCTACGGCGTCTGTATCGCTCGGCGGATGCGGTGGTCACCTACGGTCCGCACGTCAGCGACTACGTGAGCGGGTATGGAGCGCAGCACGTCCACACAGCCCCACAGTCTGTCGACAACGCCTTCTGGAGCTCGCCCGAGGTGAGTGTTCCGAGCGATCCCAAATGGCCGGCCGAGGCAGCTGTGAAGTTCTTGTTTGCAGGTCGTCCGGCACGGGAAAAGGGATTGGGGGTGCTCGTTGAGGCTTGGAGCACGTCGGGCCTACAAGCGCCTACCGCCGCGCTCGTCCTCGTCGGTGCGGGATCCACCCCCCCTTGGGTCCCGTCCGGCGGCGCGGTGGTGCACCTGGACCCGGTCGCACCGACCGATTTGCGCAACTTCTATGCGGCCGCCGACGTTCTGGTGGTGCCATCGATTCCAACACGCACCTTCCGCGAGCCGTGGGGGCTCGTGGTCAACGAGGCCATGAACCGTGGACTTCCCGTGATCGCAAGCGACGCCGTGGGAGCCGCCGCCGGCGGACTGGTACGCGACGGGCGCAACGGCGCGATCGTGCCGGCTGCGGATCCGGTCGCACTGGCCGCCGCGCTGCTGCGGTTTGCCCGCGACCCCGCCTTGCGCGCACGCCTTGGCGCGACCGGACGCGAGGACGTGCGCGCCTATACCGCCGAGGCGTGGGCGGCCGGCTTCTCGCGCGCGCTTGCCGACCTGGGACTTTCGAGGGGGCGAGCTCAACCTCTCCAGGGGACGGTGAGGTAGCGTTGGGGCTCTTGGGAGGGCTGATGTTCAATCTGCGGAGGGGCGCAAGGGCTGTCGCGCAAGGACAGCTCAACCTGGCTTCCGCGTGCAACCGCTGTGCCAACCGGCGTGCGGTTCTGCCGCTTGCGATGTTCGCGCTGCTGGCGTTTGCTTCCACCGCATCGGCAAACCAAGCGCAGAAGATCCTCGAAAAGTGCGGTCACCACGAACCCTTCAGCGGCTACAGCCAGAAGGCGTATCGCGAAGCGCTCAAACAGATGTCCACCACCGGGAGCCAATACTCTCTGTGCGAAAGCGAAATCCGCAAGGCCGAGGAAGCCGCGGCCGGCGGAGGGACAGGCGCGACAGCCGGTACGGCCGCCGCAAACATCGCCCTACCGCTGACCCCGGCCGAGCAGCATGCCGTGCAGAGTGCCCATCGCAACGGCTCCACGCCGGTCCAGGTCGGTAGCGAGCCGGTGCGCCCGGGCGTGGTGCACGCCAACATCGCCTCGGCGGTGAACACGCTGCCCCCCTCGCTCCTCGCCGTGCTTGCCCTCATGCTCGCCGGTGGCCTGCTGCTCGCGATCGGGGAGGTGCTGGGGCGTGTCCGCTCACGTCGTGACAGCTGAGCATCGGACGGTGGAGCTCCCGCTCGAGCCGGCGCGAGCTCCCACGCCCGCGGCAAGCCGACCGCAACGACCGGGCACGACGACGTTGGCCACGGTTGCTGTCGCCGGCCTGCTCTGCCTTGCGACGTTCCTCGCCGGAGGCGGTCTGAACCTGGCGTCGATGACGACGCTCGAGCTGATCTTCACACTGCTCGCGGGAGCGCTCGTCGCGGGGGTGCTGGCGCTGGCCCCACCGGGCACCCGTTTCTACGGGCTGTGGCCGATCGGCCTGCTGCTTGCGTTCACGGCGCTCACCGGCCTGTCGGTCGTGTGGTCGGTGGCACCGGACGCGAGCTGGCAGGACGCCGGCAGGATGCTGGCCTATAGCGGTGTGTTCGCGACCGCCGCGGCGCTTGCGTGGCTGGCACCGGCCGGTTGGCGTGCGCTGCTCGGTGGGATCGTGCTCGCGGCCACGGTGGTCTGCGTTTACGCGCTACTCACGAAGGTGCTGCCAAACGATCTGTCTGTCGGCCCCGAAGCCAACTTCTACGCGCGCCTCCAGGAACCGTACGGCTATTGGAACGCGATCGGTCTGACCGCGGCGATGGGCGCGATCGGCTGTCTGTGGCTGGGTGCGCGCCGCAGCGGGCACGCCCTGCTCACCGCGCTCTCCTACCCCGCGATGGGCCTGACGATCGTCACGTTGATGCTCGCCTACTCGCGCGGCGCGCTCGTGGCGCTGGCGGTCGGCGCGATCGTGTGGATGTGCATCGTGCCCTTGCGCTTGCGAGGAGCGCGCGTGCTGATCGTCGGTGCGCTTGGCGCCGCACCCGTCGTCGGCTGGGACTTCTCCACGCACGCGCTCTCAAGCGAAGGAATCGCGCTTGCCACGCTCATCGCCGCCGGGCATCAACTGGGGGTGCTGATCGGCGCGATGCTCGTCGTGTTGACGATCGTGGGCATCGCGATCGGCTTCTTCGGCGATCGCCGTGCGCCCTCGGCCGACACACGGCGCACGGTTGGGATCGTGCTGGCGGCGTTGCTCGTTCTTCTCCTGCTGGCGGGGGCTGGGGGTCTGGCTGCCACAAAACGAGGGCTCACCGGCACGATCTCCCACGATCTCTCCTCTTTGACGAACCCCAACGCGCCGGTACCGGCGAACACCCCGGGACGCCTGATGGCCGTTGGCAGCGTGCGCGCGCGCTACTGGAAGGAGGCGCTCGAGGTCTTCAAAGCCCACCCCGCGCTCGGCGCGGGGGCCGCCGGCTACTCAACGGCGCGGCTGCGCTATCGCACCCAGAACCTCGACGTGCGCCAAGCACACGGATACGTAGTGCAAACGCTCGCCGACCTCGGGATCGTGGGACTGATCGTCACGCTGGCGCTGCTGATCGCATGGATGGCCGCCGCCGGACGCTCGACGCACCCCTTCAACCGCCGCTGGACAGCCAACCTCTCGCCGCCGTCCATCCGCTGGGGCAGTGCACCCGTCGCGTATACCCCCGAGCGAATCGGGATGCTCGCGATGCTGTGCATCGTGGTGGTGTTCGGTGTGCACTCGTTCGCCGACTGGACCTGGTACGTGCCGGGCGACGCCTTCGTGGCGCTGCTGTGCGCCGGCTGGCTTGCCGGGCGTGGGCCGCTGCCGGCAGGCAGGCTCGACGCACCCGCGGGCTCGCCGGGCGCCCTGCCGGCTTCAGCGGACGCGCCGGCACCAGACACGTCCTCGATGGATTCGTCAAGCCCGCGACCGCCCGCCGTCAGCAGCCCACGGTGGCGCGCTCCCTCGGCGCGTGCGCTTGGGCCGGTGCGGATCGGCGTTGCCATCGCAGTCGTCGCCGGAGCGTTGCTCGCCGCCTGGACGGAGTGGCAACCGCAAAGGTCTGTCGAAGCCTCAGAACAGGCGGTGGCCCTGATCAAGCAGAATCCTGTGGAGGCGCTCGACGCAGCGCAGGCGGGGGTCGAACGCGACCCGCTCTCAGCGGTGGCCCTGTTCAGGCTCTCCTCCGTAGAGCATGCGATGGGCGAGAGCGCACTCGCGCGGGCAACATTGCAAAAGGCTGTGCGCCTGCAGCCGTCGAACCCTGAAACGTGGCTGACGTTGGGCGAATACGACCTGCAAAACGATCCGCGCGCGGCGGTGCAGGAGCTACGCGCAGCCGTGTATCTCGACCCGTTGTCGATCCCCACCCAGAACGCCTACGTGCGAGCCCTCGAAGCCACCGGGACCGCAACGGTGACCGGCACAGCCTCGGCAACGAGCAGCCTAGAAGCGCTTGCGCCGCGCGCTCGCCAGCAGCGCGCGGCGCGCCCCCGGTAGACCACCCGCGCCGCGGACTGTCACGTCCTCGAAGCCGAAGTCCGCGAGCAAGTCCGCGAGCGCGTGGCGCGTGTAGAAACGCAGGTGCTCGCCACGCGGGTCGAAGCGCTCCTGGAAAGCGCTCGCGCTCAACGCCAGCCGCAACCTCGAGAGCAGACCATGGTCGGGCGTGCTGAGCAACAGCAGCCCGCTCGATCGCAGCACACGCCGCAACTCGGACAGCCAGCGCGCAGTGTCCGCCACGTGCTCGATCGTCTCGCCGGCCCACACCACATCGAAACTGGAATCCTCCAGCGGCAGCGCGGCTTCCGCCTCCACCAACCGCACATCCAGCTCCGGGTGACGCGCGAGCGCACGGCGCAAGGGCTCGGCGGCCACATCGACGGCAAGGACCTCGGCGTGCGTGCGCACGAGTGCCGCCGCGAACCAGCCCTCGCCGCAACCGACATCGAGCACCCGCGGCGGGCGATCGAGTTGCGCGCCGATCTCGGCCACCTGCTCCAGCAGGAACGCTCCGCGCAGGTTTGCGTCAGGCGGAGCGAGACCTTCGGGGACGCCCTCCCACACGCTCTCGTGGTAGTCGCGGGAGGACATCGCCCGGCCAAGGCTAGTGCCTCCTAGACCACAACAGCTTGGAAACAGCGGCACAAATCTCGGCCAACGCCACACGTGGCGCTCGAACCGACTATCGTCCTCGCGGTGCGCGTCTTCTGGCCAGGACAGACGTGAAAGGGTCTCACGTTCTCGGCTCGCGCTCGCGAGCAGCCGGTCTCGCGCGGGTCGCTTTCGACAGCCGACCGGCGGGCGACGTGCGCGGCGTCGGCCGCTACTCGCGCTTCCTGCTGAGCGCGCTGCGCGAAACCGCTAGGGAGGGCGTGGAGATAGTCGAGACACATAGACCACGCCGCGTGGACGTGTTCCACGCCCCGTGGACGGAGGGCGCGATCCTGCGCAGCCCGTGCCCGATGGTCGTGACCGTTCACGACGTCGACGCGCTGACCCGCCCCAGCGAGCGACTACGCCGTGGCGGCGTGCACCTGCACCTGCGCCATCTTGCGCTTGCGCGTGCTACACACGTGATCGTCCCTACCGACGCTGTGGCCCACGATGCCATCACCAAGCTCGGACTCGAGCGCGAGCGCGTGGTCGTTATAGCCGAGGCGCCCGATCCCGCGACGCACACGACCGGCCAGCCGGCGAGCGCGTGGAGCTGGGAGAACGTCGCGCGCGCCACGTGGAACGTCTACGAGCGTGCGCTCACAGAGCCCGGACGGGCGTTCATCAGTACGCCCCGCGTTGCATCAGCACGGCCGGGATCGTCTTGAGGATGATCGCGAGGTCCAGTGCGAGCGACCAGCGCTCCAGGTAGATGAAGTCGAGGTTCACGAGGTCGTCGAAGTCGAGTTCGGAGCGACCGGACACCTGCCACAGCCCGGTGATCCCCGGGAGCACGAGATAGCGCTTGCGATGCCAATCCTGGAGCAGCGCGAAATCGCGCTCGGGGAGCGGACGCGGGCCCACCAGCGACATCTCGCCGCGCAGCACGTTGACCAGTTGAGGGAGCTCATCGAAGGAGAAGCGCCGCAGGAAGCGACCGACGGGCGTGAGCCGTGGGTCCTCGCGGATCTTGAACAGCGCGCCGCTGGCCTCATTGAGCTCCTCGAGGTCTGCCTGACGCTCGTCGGCGTCGCAATACATCGTGCGGAACTTCAAGCACGCAAACGGCAGCTGGCCGATGCCGGGGCGCATCGAGCGATAGAACACGGGGCCGCGCGATGACAGCTTCACCGCGAGCACGATCACGGCCAGCAGCGGACTGAGCAAGACCAGCATCAGCGTCGCGCCGATCAGGTCGAAGCTGCGCTTCAGCGCGAAGTCGATGCCCTCGAACACGGGTGGGCCGAGCTCGAACAGAGGAACCGACTGCCCCGGGATGAACTCGGCGCGCTGTACCAGGATCTCCATCGTTGAGGGAGCGATGCGCACGCGCACGCCGCGCCTGTGGCACTGGTCGACCAGCTCAACCGCGCGCTCCTGCGGGAAATCGGGGTCGGCGATGATCACCTCGTCGACGCGCTCGGCGACGATCACGGCCTGTAGGTGGTCGAGCGTGCCCAGGCAGCGCACCCCGTTGGGCGGCAGCGGCTCGGGCGAGACGAAGCCGACCACTTCGATCGGCGAGCGTGGCGCATCGCTGAGCGCGTGGGCGACGTCGTGGATGTGCTTGCCGGTGCCCACCAGCACCGCACGACGCTGGTAGCCCGCTGCGCGCAGCACCGCGCCGGTGGCGCGCTCGTACAGGTAGCGCAGCGAGGAGATGTAGAACAGCGCGAACGCGAGCGAGGCGTAGAAGATGTAGTAGCTGGAGAAGTGTTCGCCGCTCACCACCGCGAAGATCAGCGCGACGAACGCAACTTGAAAGAGCGATCCGACGATGCGCGAGAGGCCGGGGCGCTGCGAGCGCTCGGCGTACAGGCCGGAGCGCGCGAACAGCAAGGCGGTGAGCAGGTAGGCGAACGCCAGGATCGACCTTGTGCCGTTGAAGGCGCTGGTGACGTCAAAGCTCGCGAGCAGCGCCGCCTTCAACGCGAGCGCGGTGAAGATCGCCAGCGAGACCCCGAGCAGGTCGAGCGCCAGCAGCGAGACGACGCGCAATCCACGACGCATCGTGTCCATGCGCAGCAGAAACGACAGCGCCGGGGGGCGCTTGCTGCGCACGTCGCGGTCGGGCCGCGGCGGCGGCTCACCCTGGCGGGATGTGCGCGGTGCTGTGTCGGTGCGCGCGCTGACGGGCAGCCGCGGAGGGCGGCTGGCGCGCGGCGCGTCCGGGGAACGAACTCCCATCTCGGACTTCACAACAGTTGAGTTTCCCGTATGTAGCGGTCAGAAACCCGCCGGGAGGACACGTGCGCGCCAAGGCGCGCACGTGTTTGGGAGGCAGTCAAGCGCTCAGAAACCGTTCGACAGGCGTCGCTCACCCGACGAGTTGCTCGATGCCGGATGCGTCGATGGTGCGTCTGAGCCCGTCGCGGAGGGAGACTTCGGGCGTCCAGCCGAGCAGCTCGCGCGCGAGCGCGATGTCCGGCTTGCGCTGCTTGGGATCGTCGACCGGCAGCGCCTCGAACAAGATCTCCGAGCCGGCACCGGTGACCTCCTTGACCGCTTCGGCCAACTCGAGCAACGTGTACTCGTCCGGGTTGCCGATGTTCACGGGGTTGTGGTAGCCAGACTCCGCAAGCGCGATCAACCCACGGATCAGGTCGCTGACGAAACAAAAAGAGCGCGTCTGCGAGCCGTCGCCAAAGACGGTGAGCGGGCGATCCGCCAAAGCCTGGCGCAGAAAGGTGGGGATCGCGCGGCCGTCGTGCGGGCGCATACGCGCGCCATAGGTGTTGAAGATGCGCACGATCGCCGTGTCCACCCCCTGCTGGCGGTGGTAGGCCATCGTCAGCGCCTCGGCATAGCGCTTCGCCTCGTCATACACCCCACGCGGCCCGATCGGGTTGACATGCCCCCAATAGGTCTCCGCCTGCGGATGTTCCTTTGGATCGCCATACACCTCGCTGGTGGAAGCAATCAAAAAACGCGCCCGCTTAGCCTTCGCCAACCCAAGCGTGTGATGCGTACCGTAAGAACCGACCTTCAGCGTGTGCAACGGCAAACGCAAATAGTCGATCGGCGAAGCAGGCGAAGCGAGGTGATACACGAAATCGACCGGCTCATCGATCTCATACGGCTCGATGATGTCCACATTGACATTACGAAAGTTCTCGGGGTCGCGGATGTGCTCGATGTTGACGAGCGAGCCGGTCTCGAGGTTATCGACACAGATCACACGGTTTCCACGAGCGAGCAGCTCATCGCAAAGATGCGAACCGAGGAAGCCGGCGCCGCCGGTGACCAGACACGTAGGCACGGGCGGGACGATACCGGCTTGGGCACCCAAATATGATCTGCTTGTGAGCATGACCGACAACAGATCCGAGGCCGCGAGCGAGGAGCACCTGACGGTTGCCCCGATCGTGGGGCCCGAGGACCCGCGCCGCTTCACCGACTCGGGGATCGAGATCGAGGCGCTCTACACCGAGGAGGACCTGCCGGCGGAGCTCGACCTGGGGACGCCTGGAGACTTCCCGTACACGCGCGGGGTGCACCGCGAGATGTACCGCAAACAGACGTGGACGATGCGCCAGTACGCGGGCTACGCCTCGGCCAAGGAGTCAAACGAGCGCTACCGCTACCTGCTCTCCAAGGGCTCGACGGGCCTGTCGATGGCCTTTGACCTACCCACCCAACTGGGCCTCGACTCCGACAACCCGCGCTGCCTCGGCGAGGTCGGCCGCACCGGCGTGGCGATCGACACGATCGACGACATGCGCACCGCCTTCGACGGGATCCCGCTGGATGAGGTCTCGACGTCGATGACGATCAACGCACCCGCCGCCTGCCTGCTGCTGCTCTACGAGCTGGTCGGCGAGGAGCAGGGCGTGCCGAGCGAGCAGCTGCGCGGCACGACCCAGAACGACGTGCTCAAGGAGTACATCGCGCGCGGCAACTACATCTACCCGCCGCAGCCCACGATGCGCCTGACGACCGACCTGTTCCAGTACTGCCAGGAACGCGTGCCGAAGTGGAACACGATCTCGATCTCCGGCTACCACTTCCGCGAGAAGGGCTGCTCGGCCGTGCAGGAGGTCGCGTTCACGCTGTCCTCGGGGATCGCCTACGTGACGGCCGCGATCGAGAAGGGGCTCGACGTGGACGACTTCGCGCCGCGCCTGGCGTTCTTCTTCAACGGCCACAACAACGTCTTCCAGGAGGTCGCCAAGTTCCGCGCGGCCAGGCGCATGTGGGCGCACATCATGCGCGAGCGCTTCGGCGCGCGGAACCCGAAGTCGACGATGCTGCGCTTCCACACGCAGACGGGCGGCGTGACGCTGACCGCGCAGCAGCCCGAGAACAACATCGTGCGCGTGGCACTCCAGGGGTTCGCGGCCGTGTGCGGGGGCACGCAGTCGCTGCACACCAATGGTTTCGACGAGGCTTTGGCGCTGCCGACCGAGCGCGCGGCGAAGACGGCGCTGCGCACCCAGCAGATCCTGGCGTATGAGTCCGGCGCCGCCGACACGGTGGACCCGTTCGCCGGCTCCTACTTCGTGGAGTCGCTGACCGACGAGATCGAAACGCGCGCGAACGAGCTGATCGCGAAGGTCGACGCACTCGGCGGGTCGGTGAACGCAATCCAGTTCATAACGGGCGAGATCGACGAGTCGGCGTGGGGCTACCAGGAGCGCTACCGCATCGGCCAGGACATCGTCGTCGGCGTCAACAAGTTCGAGGAGGACGACATCGAAGTGCCCGACCTCTTGCGCGTGGACCCCGAGTCGGAGCGCGAACAGGTGGGGCGCTTGAAGGCGTTCAAGGCCAACCGCGACCAGCAGCTCGTCGAGCGGCGCCTGGAGGAGCTGCGCGAGACCGCGCGTGGAAGCGAGAACCTGCTGCCCTCGATCCGCCAGGCGCTCAAGGACCGTGCTTCGCTCGGCGAGGTGTGCGGGGCGATGCAGGACGTGTTCGGCAAGTACGCGCCGACGTTCTAATAGGATTTCGCCCGTGATCGCAACGGTGCAGTTCTTCGAAGTGGTGTTGGCCGTGCACATCATGGCGGTGGTGTTCGCGTTCGGCGCGACGTTCGCCTATCCGGTGCTGCTTGGCACCGTGGGCAAAGCCGACTCGCGCGCCCTGCCGGCGCTGTACCGCGCGATCCATGCGATCAGCACGAAGGTCATCTTGCCGGGACTCGCGGTTGTCGTGGTCTGCGGCATCTACCTCGCATCCAAGCTGCACGTGTGGAGCGACTTCTTTGTGCAGTGGGGATTCATCGTCGCGCTCTTGATCGGCGCGGTGGAGGGCATGTTCCTCAGTCCCAACGAGAAGCGCCTCATCGAGGTCGCCGAGAGGGACCTCGTGGCGGCCGGCGCAGGACCCGTGACGTTCGGCGCCGAGCACGACACGCTCGTGCGCCGCATCGGCGCCGTGGGCGCCACAATGGACCTGCTCGTGATACTCACGATCTTGTTCATGGTCCTGAAAACTTAGGGCGCTGTACCCTGGAGGCAGGATGAGCCAGGGCTACCGAGTCGCGGTCGTAGGCGCCACCGGGCAGGTGGGCACACTGATGCTGCAGCTGCTGCGCGAGCGCGGCTTCCCCGCACGCGAGATCGTGCCGTTTGCCTCCGAGCGCTCGGCCGGCAAGCAGATCGAGGGCGTCGGCGTTGTGCAACCGCTCACCGAGGACACGATCCAGGGCTTCGATCTGGCGCTGTTCTCCGCCGGTGGATCGACCTCGGGCGAGTGGGCGCCGCGCTTCGTGGAGGCGGACGCCGTCGTGGTCGACAACAGCTCGCACTGGCGCATGCACGACGACGTGCCGCTCGTCGTCGCGGAGGTCAACCCAGGAGCGCTCGCATCCCACCGGGGAATCGTCGCCAACCCCAACTGCTCCACGATGCAGATGGTCGTCGCCCTGAAGCCGATCCACGACGCGGCCGGCATCGAGCGACTGGTGATCTCCACCTACCAGGCCGTGTCGGGCACGGGCAAGCGGGCGGTGGACGAGCTGCTCGACCAGTCCCACGCGCTGCTGCACGAACGGGAGATCGAGCCGCCGCGGGTCTACGCCCACCAGATCGCATTCAACGCGCTCCCCCACGCCGGCAGCTTCGCGCCCGGCGACGATCACACCGACGAGGAGCGCAAGCTCATCGACGAGACACGCAAGATCCTCGGCGACGAGTCGATCCGCGTGAGCGCCACGTGTGTGCGCGTGCCGGTCGTCAACGGCCACTCCGAGGCCGTCAACGTGCAGACGCGTGACGATCTCAGCCCCGAGCGAGCGCGCGAGCTGCTGCGCGCCGCGCCGGGCATCGCCGTGACCGACGATCCCGATGCCTCGCTCTACCCGCTGGCGACGCAGGCCACGGGGCACGACGAGGTGTTCGTGGGACGCATTCGCCGCGACCCTGGCCACGAGCGCGCACTCGACATGTGGATCGTCGCCGACAACCTGCGCAAGGGCGCCGCGACAAACGCGGTTCAGCTGGCGGAGCTGCTGCACGAGCAGGGACTCGTCGCAGCTCGCCGCAAGCCCGCCACCGCATAGAAAGCTCAGCCCCAACGGCGCACGCGGCAGCGCCCTGCATTGGAATTGCAGCGGCCACCGCACAGGAAGGACTCTCGCCGCAACGCTCGAACCTCGGAGCGATGAGCGTCTCGACCGAGGTGCAACGCACCCTTGTGAAGTCCCCGCCCGAGCTGTGGTCGGAGTTGAGCAACCCCGCTACGCTCGCCCGCCATCTGTCCGAGCTGGGCGAGATTCGCATCACCGCGGTCGAGCCCGAGACGAAGGTCGAGTGGGAAGCCGAGGGCGCCAGCGGCATCGTGCAGCTCAAGCAGTCCGGCTGGGGCACGCGGGTCACGCTGTCGGTGACGCGCACCGCACCGGCAGACGAGGAAGCGCCGTCCGAGCCTGAGGCTCTCGCAGAGCCGGAGCCGGCTGTAGAGACCGAGCCGCCGGGAGCGGTCGCGCTCGAGCCCGAGCCGGTCGTTGAGCCCGAGCCCGAGCCGGTCATTGAGCGCGAGCCGGTCGTTGAGCCCGAGCCCGAGCCGGTCATTGAGCGCGAGCCGGTCGTTGAGCGCGAGCCAGAGCCGGTTGCCACGGTCGCAGAGCAAGAGACGGTCGCAGAGCCGGATACTCGCCCTGGATTCTTCGCACGCCTATTCCGTCGAGGTCACGCAAAACGACGTGTGCTCGCCGAGGCTCTGGCAGAGTTCGACGCTGTCACGGAGCCCGAGCCCGAGCCCGAGATCGAGATCGAGATCGTGGCACTCGCCGCACCTGAGCCGGTCTACCCCGAGCCGGCGATCCAGCCAGAGCCTGAGGCCGCCGAGCCGGCCGGCGACCTGGCCGCCGAACTCGCATCCGTGGAAGCGCAGATGACCGCCGAGACGACCGAGTTGCTGACGGGCGTGCTCGACCGCCTGGGCGCCGCGCACCACAGGCCCTTCTCGCGCGGATAACATTCCGCGCCCCGTGCGCAGCAAGGCCCCCGAAACCTACGACGAGAAGCTCGCCCAGCTGAACGAGCTGCGCGAGGCTGCCCTGCACTCGGCCCCCGAGGCCGAGGAGAAGCAGCACGCGCGCGGCAAGTACACGGCGCGAGAGCGCGTGGAGAAGCTGCTCGACCCTGGCTCCTTCCAGGAGCTCGACACGTTCGTGCGTCACCGCACCTATGACTTCGACATGCAGAAGAACCGGCCGTGGGGCGACGCGGTGGTGACCGGCCACGGCACGATCGACGAGCGGCGCGTGTGCGTGTTCAGCCAGGACTTCACCGTGTTCGGCGGCTCGCTGGGCGAGGTGATGGGCGAGAAGATGTGCAAGATCATGGATCTCGCCGCCAAGATCGGCTGCCCGGTGATCGGCATCAACGACTCCGGCGGAGCGCGCATCCAGGAGGGTGTCGTCTCGCTCGGCTCCTACGGCGACGTGTTCCTGCGCAACGTGCGCAGCTCAGGGGTGATCCCACAGATCTCGCTGATCATGGGGCCCTGCGCGGGAGGCGCCGTGTACTCGCCGGCGATCACCGACTTCATCTTCATGGTCAAGGAGACCTCGCACATGTTCATCACCGGCCCCGACGTGATCAAGACCGTCACAGGCGAGGAAGTGGAGTTCGAGGAACTGGGCGGGGCTATGTCGCACAACACGAAGTCCGGCGTGGCCCAGTTCGCCTCCGAGGACGAGGACGCGTGCCTCGAGGACTGCCGCTATCTGGTCAGCTTCCTGCCCCAGAACAACATGCAGACCACGCCGCGCGTGCAGCCGAGCGACGATCCCTTGCGCATGGACCCCGAGCTCGACCATGTCGTGCCCGACAACCCCAACAAGCCCTACGACATGCGCGACGTGGTGCGCTTGATCGTGGACGACGGCGAGTTCTTCGAGGTGCACGAGCATTACGCCAAGAACATCGTCTGCGGCTTCTCGCGCCTGGACGGCCACGCGGTGGGGATCGTCGGCAACCAGCCCGCGCAGCTGGCGGGCGTGCTCGACATCGACGCCTCCGCCAAGGCAGCGCGCTTCGTGCGCACCTGCGACGCATTCAACATCCCCTTGATCACGTTCTGCGACGTGCCCGGTTTCCTGCCCGGTACAGCCCAGGAGTGGGGCGGCATCATCCGCCACGGCGCCAAGCTGCTCTACGCGTTCGCCGAGGCGACGGTGCCGAAGATCACGATCATCACGCGCAAGGCATACGGGGGCGCCTACGACGTGATGTCCTCCAAGCACCTCGGCGCCGACTTCAACTTCGCCTGGCCCACATCCGAGGTCGCGGTGATGGGACCCGAGGGCGCGGTCAACATCATCTACCGGCGCGACATCGCGGGCAGCCCAACCCCGCAGGAGCGCCGCCAGACGCTGATGGACGACTACAAGGCGCGCTTTGCCAACCCCTATACCGCCGCCGAGCGCGGGTACATAGACGATGTGATCATCCCGCACGAGACCCGCCCGAAGCTGATCGCGGCACTCGACACGTTGCACACCAAGCGCGAGCCGGGGCCGAAGCGCAAGCACGGCAACATCCCGCTTTGATGGGTGTGTATATTGTTTTTTGACAACTACCATAGTGACTACAAACTGTCGTCACTATGGTGAATTGCGTAAAAAGAGACGTATAACCCCCGCCCCGACCCACGCGTGTCCGGGCAGAGACATCGGACCGGTCGGAAACAAGACGAGATGGTCAACAAACGTCCCCAGCTGAAGCTCATCGCTCCATCGGCCTCGCCCGCCGAGGCCGCGGCGATCGTGGCTGCACTGGAGCGCTTCATGCGCGACACAGCGCCTCGTTTGGCACCCCCAACAGAGCATCCGGACCCGTGGACACGCGCGGCTATGCTCGAAGGCGTCGCGCGCGAGGGTCTGGCCGACGAGCTGGATCCTTGGATAAATACCTAAAAGTCGCTAGGCTTTAGCACCAATCTCTTTGCAGGTCGCAAACGATTAGTCCGAGACGCCCGCCATCGGGCCCGGACCAGGAGGTTTCGCCAGATGGAGCCAGTTTCGATACCCGCCGAGCGACCCGCCAAAAAGGGCTCACTCGAGGACCCCGAGATCCTGCAGAACGTCCCCGGGCATGTGATCCCGATCCTGCAGCGGGAGTACGACGACTTCAAGACCGAGGCGACCAAGTTCCTCCAGGGCGACATGCCCGAAGACGAGTTCATCAAGTTTCGCCTCAGGCAGGGCGTCTACGGCCAGCGCCAGCCCGACGTGCAGATGATCCGCGTGAAGCTGCCCTTCGGCGGCGTGACGCCGGAGCAGATGGACAAGTTCGCCGACGTCGTCGAAAAGTACGCGCCCTTGGGCAAGGGTCACGTGACCACACGTCAGAACATCCAGATGCACCACATCCCGCTGCCTGAAATCGAGCAGGCGATCAGGGAGATGGGCGAAGTCGGGCTCTCCAGCCGCGAGGGCTGCGGCAACACGGTGCGCAACGTCACCGGCGACCCGTGGGCCGGGGTGGCGGCCGACGAGCTGTTCGACCTGACCCCCTACGCAGGGGCCTACGCACGCTACTTCGTCAGGCACCCCACCACGCAGGGGATGCCACGCAAGATCAAGACCTCGTTCGACGGCTCGCCGCGCGACCGTGCGATCAGCGGCATCCACGACATCGCCTTCCGAGCGCGCATCAAGCAGATCGACGGCAAAGAGGTGCGCGGCGCTGAGATGCTGGTCGGCGGTGGCACCTCGATCATGCCGCGCGTAGCTCCCGCGCTGTATGACTTCGTGGAGCTCGACAACGGCGACTACCTGAAGATCTCAGAGGCCGTCTTCCGCATCTTCGACCGCCAGGAGTGGCTGCGCGTCAACCGCGCACGTGCCCGCATCAAGGTGTTCGTCGACAAGTTCGGCATCGACGAGCTGCGCAACCAGGTCGAGCAGGAGCTCGAAGGCGAGTGGGTCAAAGAACGCGACTTCTCGATCGAGGACCGCCTGTTCCTCGACGACGAGCGCGAAGCGGCTCCCGCGCCTCCGACGAGCTACGGCAGCCCCAACGGCGACATCTCCGAGTTCGAGCGCTTCAAGCAGGCCAATGTGGCAGCCCAGAAGCAGGAGGGCTTCGTGACGATCGAGGTGAAGATCGTGCGCGGCGACCTCACTCCGGAGCAGTTCCGCGGGCTCGGGCAGATCATGCGCGAATACTCGGGGGGCTATGCGCGCACCACCGTGCAGCAGAACTTCGTACTGCGGTGGGTGCGCGAGGAGAGCGTGTACGACGTTTGGAAAGCGCTCGGCGCACTTGGCCTCGGCGACCCAGGATCGCGCGAGATCACCGACGTGGTGTCGTGCCCAGGCACAGACTCGTGCAAGCTCGGGATAACCAGCTCGATGGGGCTGAACCAGGCCGTGCAGGAGCGCATCGAAGCGATGGACATCACCGATCCCCTGACGCGCAAGATCCACATCAAGATGAGCGGCTGCCCAAATGGCTGCTCCCAGCACCACGTCGCCGACATCGGCTTCTACGGCGCGTCGATCAAGGTGGGCGAGCACACGATCCCCGCCTACATCCCGCACGTCGGTGGTGTCTACGAAGGCGGCGAGGTCAAGTTCGGCAAGCGCCTGAAGCTGCGCCTGCCGGCCAAGCGCGCGCCCGAGGCGATCGAGCGCTGGATCCGCCACTACGAGGCCAACCACAACGACGGCGAGGAGTGGGGCGCGTTCGTGGAGCGCGTCGGCACACCCGAGCTTGAAGGGCTCGTCAAGGAGCTCTCCCTGCCGGTGGACTTCGGCTTGGAGACGATGAACACATTCATCGACTGGAACCGCGACGTGCCTTTCCAGGTGATCCGTGGCGAGGGCGAGTGCGCGGTCTAGCCGACAGCCCCACGGAGATCGACACCTCCGACGCAGCCGTTCCCGCCAACGTCAGCGGGGACTCACCCCCGCCGAACGCGGAGAGGCTCGCCCGCAGTCTGAGCGAGACCCTGCGCGAGGCCGTCGAGCGCCACGGCGACAAAGTCGTGCTGCTGTGCTCCTTCCAAAAGGAGGAGTCGGTGCTGATCGATGAGCTGTTGCGCATCGGCGACGGACAGACGCCCGTACGGATCGCGACGATCGACACCGGCGTGCTCTTCCCCGAGACGCTGCAAACCTGGAAGGCGTTCGAGGAGCGCTTCGGGATCGCGATCGAGGTGCACGACGCAAGCAGGGTGGGTGGGGGTCCCATACAAACGTGGAGCGGCCCTGAGCACTGCTGCTCGGTCGCAAAGGTGGCTGCGCTGGAGCAGGCGCTGCAGGGCGCCGAGGGCTGGATAACTGGGATCAGACGCGAGCAGGGGCCCACGCGCGCGGACACCGAGCTGATCGAAGTCGACGCCAAGCGCGCACTGCACAAGTACAACCCGCTGGCGTTGTGGAGCGAAAAGGACCTGTGGACGCGCATTTTCGAGCGTGAGCTTCCCTATAACCCGCTGCACGACCAGGGCTACTCCTCGATCGGCTGCGCACCGTGCACCCAACCGGGCGAGGGTCGCGAGGGTCGTTGGGCCGGCACGGAGAAGACTGAGTGCGGATTGCACGTTGGTGTGTCATGAGCGTCGCCGAGCGCCCCCAGCTGAGCCACCTGCGAGCCCTCGAGTCCGAGGCGATCCATGTGATGCGCGAGGTGGCCGCCGAATTCGAGCGCCCGGTGCTGCTGTTCAGCGGCGGCAAGGACTCGATCGTGCTGCTCAGGCTCGCCGAGAAGGCTTTTCGCCCGGGGCCCTTCCCGTTCCCGCTGATGCACGTGGATACAGGACACAACTTCCCTGAGGTGATCGAGTTCCGCGACCGCCGCGTGGCCGAGCTCGGCGAGCGCCTGATCGTGGCCTCCGTGCAGGAGTCGATCGACAGTGGCCGAGCCGTCGAGCAGGAGGGACCACGCGCATCGCGCAACCAGCTCCAGACAGTCACCTTGCTCGATGCGCTCGCCGAGCACAAATTCGACGCTGCCTTCGGTGGCGCGCGCCGTGACGAGGAGCGGGCACGAGCCAAGGAGCGCATGTTCTCTTTTCGCGACGACTTCGGCGGCTGGGACCCCAAGAGCCAGCGACCCGAGCTGTGGAACCTCTACAACGGGCGCATCAAGAAGGGCGAGAACGTGCGGGTGTTCCCGATCTCCAACTGGACCGAGTTGGACGTGTGGGAGTACATCGACCAGGAGCAGCTGGAGGTGCCATCGATCTACTTCGCCCACGAGCGCGAGGTGTTCAGTCGCGACGGGATGCTCTACGCATGGCGTGAGGGGACGGAGCTGATCGACGGCGAGAGCGTGTTCTCAGAGACGGTGCGCTATCGCACGGTGGGCGACATGAGCTGCACCGGCGGCGTGCGCTCGCGGGCCGGCACATTGCAGGAAGTCGTGACCGAGATCTCCGCGACCCGCATCACCGAGCGTGGCGAGACGCGCGCGGACGACCGCGTCTCAGAGGCCGCGATGGAGGATCGCAAGAAGGCCGGGTACTTCTAGTGAGCGTTTTTTTGGCTACGCCGGCCCACGCGACGGGACGTGCGGCCCGTTGGAGCGGAAGCTCGCCCGACTCCGCCGAGGAGGCTTGGCAATGACGCTCGACCTGCTGCGCTTCACCACCGCCGGCTCTGTGGACGACGGCAAGAGCACGTTGATCGGCCGCCTGCTGTACGACACCAAGCAGGTGTTCGAGGATCAGCTCGACCATGTGGCTCAAGCAAGCGAGCGGCGTGGCGGCGAGGGGGCGCTCGACCTGGCGCTGCTGACCGACGGCCTGCGCGCCGAGCGCGAGCAGGGGATCACGATCGACGTCGCCTACCGCTATTTTGCAACGCCGAGCCGGCGTTTCATCATTGCCGATTGCCCGGGCCACCAGCAGTACACGCGCAACATGGTGACCGGCGCCTCGACGGCGGACCTGTCGGTGATCTTGCTCGATGCGCGCAAGGGTGTGCTGGAGCAGTCCAAGCGCCACGCGTTCATCAGCGCGCTGCTCGGTATCCCGCACCTGGTGGTGGCGGTCAACAAGATGGACCTGGTGGACTACTCCCAGGAACGCTTCGATGAGCTCGTGGCAGAGTTCAGCGTGTTCGCCGAGAAGCTCAATGGGACCGGCAGCCGCTCCGGCGGACTGGGGCGTGACATCACCTACATTCCGATGTCGGCGCTCAACGGCGACAATGTCGTGGACCGCTCGCAGAGCATGGACTGGTACGACCCCTCCGCTCCGACGCTGCTGGAGCTGCTCGAGCAGGTGGAGGTCGCGTACGACCACCCCTACGACACGCCGACCCGCTTCCCCGTGCAATGGGTGATTCGTCCTTCCGGCCCCGGCGGCAGCGACTACCGCGGCTATGCGGGACAGCTCGCGAGCGGCGCGCTGCGGGCGGGCGAGGAGATCGTGGTGTTGCCCGGCGGCCAGCGCACGAGCATCGCCGCGATCGACACCTACGAGGGCGAGCTGCCCGAGGCGCTCGCGCCGATGTCGGTCACGTTGCGCCTCAGCGACGAGCTCGACATCTCCCGTGGCGAGACGATCTGCCTTCCCGAACAGACTCCGACCGTCGCGCGCGAGCTGGAAGCCGACGTGTGCTGGATGACCGATCAGCCCCTGCGCCAGGGCGGTCGCTACCTGGTCAAGCACACCACGCGCGAGGTGACGGCGATCGTGGATGAGCTGTGCGACCACGTCGACGTGCACACGCTCGAGCGTGCCGGCGCTCCACAGGAGTTGGCGCTCAACGACATCGGCCGCATCCGCCTGCGCACCAGCGCGCCGCTCGTGTTCGACCCGTATCAAAGCAACCGCCGCACCGGCAGCTTCATCCTGATCGACGAGACCACCAACAACACTGTTGGCGCCGGGCTCGTCGTAGCCGCCGACTGAGCCCGGTTGGCGCCGGTGCAGCATGCCAAACGCCGCCCGTGCCCGGGCCGGACGTCCGCGGCGGCGGCTAAGACGCCCCTTCCGTGGCGACCCGTGCCGCCGCGGGGTGCGGAATACGCAGCACACGCGCGACCGGTTGCGGTAGCCACCAGTTCCAGCTTCCGAGCAGGGACACGAGTGCCGGCAGCAGCAACGCTCGCACGATCGTCGCGTCGAGCAGGATGCCGAAGCCCAGTCCGGTGGCCAGCACCTTGATTTCGGTGTTGGGGGCCGAGGCGAGCGAGGCGAACGCCAAAAACAGGATCAGTGCGGCGCTCGTGACCAGGCGACCCGTGCGACCCAAGCCTTCGATGACGGCGGCGTCGGTGGAGCCGCTGCGGTCGTACTCCTCGCGCACACGCGCGAGGATGAACACCTCGTAGTCCATCGAGAGGCCGAACAGGAACGCGAACACCATCAACGGGATCCAGAAGGGGATCGCGCCTGTAGCTGGGATCCCGAAGATCGCATTGGAGCCGTGACCTTCCTGCCAGAACCAGGTCATCAGCCCGAAGGCCGCGCCCATCGAGATGAGGTTGAGCAGCACCGCCTTGACCGCCAGCACGAGCGAGCGGAATGCGCGCGTGAGCAGCACGATCGTGAGCAGTGCGACGATCGCGAACATCAGCGGGAAGTTGCCGAACACCGCATGCTGATAGTCGAGCTCGATCGCCCCCTCGCCCGCGAGGCCGATGGCTCCAGGTGTGTTGTGCAGGGCGGCGCGGGCCGCGCGCACGGGCTGGAGCGTGGTCGAGTTGACAGTCTCGGCGCTTGGGATCGCAAGCAGTACTGTGGTGCCATCGCGCGAGGAGTCCGGGAGGGTCGAGCGCGCCACATTGACGACTCCCGGCACCACCGCCAATCTCGCCCCCACCGCGCCTGCCTCGCGCTGGTGGGCGAGCACTTCCATCGGCGTGAGCACGCCGCTCGACACTCCTCCGGCGGTCAGGCGGTCGTACGCTTCGCGTGCGCTGCCGCTCTTGGCAAGCGCACTCGCGCTGGTCGCCCCGGTGGTGAGGCTGAAGAGTGGCACGATCAAGATCGCCAGCATGACCACGGCGATCCCGGCCGCGATCCCGCGGTGTTTGACCACCGCTCGCGTCCAGGCCGTCCAGCCCCGACTGGCCTGTGCCTCGTGGCGCACCCGCGGCCAGTCCACCCTTGGCCCGATCCCGCCGAGCATCGCCGGCAGCAGGGTGAGGGCAACAGTGGTCGAGACGAGCGGGATCAGCATGCCGCCATAGCCGACGCTGCGCAGCCCCGGCACGGGCAGGACGACGAGCGCGAGCAGGCCGATCGCGACGGTGATCCCTGAGAGCAATACCGCGCGCCCGGCGGTCGCCATCGCGGCGACCACGGCCTCGGAGTTCTCGCGTCCGTGCGCGCGCTCCTCGCGCCAGCGCGTGACGATCAAAAGCGAATAGTCGATCGCAACGCCGAGGCCGACGAGCGAGACGAGGAACTGCACCACGAAGGAGACTTCGGCGACGTAGGTGAGCGCCAGCACGAGGAGCAGCGTCGTGAGGATCGACACGGCGGCGATCAGGAGTGGCACGAACGCGAGCAGCGAGGCGAACACAAACGCCAGCACCACGAGCGCACCGCCAGCGCCGATCAGCGTCTCGACGAACACGCCCGGCCCTTTTTCGGAGCCGCCGTTGGCGAGCTGGCTGAGGCCGGTGAGCTGCACCTGCGTCCCTGCAGGCGCCGACGACGCCACGGCCCGCGTCACGGCGGCGGGGATCTTCGGCGCGCCGAACGTCTTTTCCAGCGGCGTGAACAGGAGCGCGTAGGTGGAGCGCCCGTCATCGGTGATGAAGCGCGGATCGTGGGTCGCGCCGTAGTCGACGATCCGCACGCGCGGCACCGTGGCGCGTGCCCGAGCGAACGCGGCGTCGATCTGGGCTTGCTCGGCCTTGACGGTGTGCCCGGCAGGCACGGTGACGACGATCACCGAGGGCGGGCTTTCGCCGCCATTGCCGTACACACGGCCGATCTGCTTGGCCGTCTCATAGCCGGGCTGGCCCGGCAGCGCGAAATTGAAGGAGAGGCGTTTGGAGACGTTGCTCGCGCCCATGCCTCCCGCCAGAAAGGCGATCGCCCAAAGGACGATCACCAGGCGCCGGTGCGCGAGCACCCAGCGCGCGAGCCGCGCGATCGCCCCGGCAGGAGGCTGGGTATCGCTGGAATGCTGAGTTTTGGCTGTCATCTGGCCTCCTTCACGTCCTCATCGGACCTCTTAGTGGTCACCAGCGCGTCTTGGGTAACCAGCGCGTCTTTGGGTGACCCCGACGGACATCCGCACGGGGAGATGTTTCGCAAATGAGGATTCCCTACAGATAGGAATGATTTCAAGCAGAATGGTTTATATCAGAAATCTTTCAAAAAGATATAGTTCTCAAGATGGAGAGCAAACAATCCAGCCCCGCCTTCGCCGATCCGACCACATCGAGCATCTCGACTGAGACCGCGACGGCGGCAGCAGCAGCAACCACAACCCCTGCACGCTCGGTCGGCTTCACGCTGTCGAGCCTGGGTTACGCGGTTGCACGGCGCTTTCGAGCAACACTAGAGCCATCGGGGCTGGAGCCACGTGAGTTTGCGCTGTTGCGGGCAGTGGCGCCCATCGAAGGCGCATCTCAGCAGGCGATCGGCGAGCGCCTGCGGATCCCCGCGAGCCGCATGGTGGCGTTTGTCGACGCGCTGGAGACCCGCGGCCTACTCGAGCGCCGCCCCAAGCCGGATGACCGCCGAGTACGAGCGCTCTATCTGACCGACGACGGACGCAAGCTGCTGGCGAGCGCTTTCACCCTGGCGAGCGACCTGGAGCGCCACCTGTGCGCGCAGCTCAGCGACGCCGAGCGCGAGCAGCTTCTGGACTCGCTGCAGCGAGTCGGCGACCAACTCGGGCTGACGCCGGGAGCGCACGCAGCGCACGTCGACGAGACGCACTAAGCTCCCGGCCCGATGTTCTCGAAGGTCCTAGTAGCCAACCGCGGCGAGATCGCCGTGCGCATCCTGCGAGCCCTTGAGGAGATGGGCATCGCCTCTGTGGCGGTGTACTCCGAGCTCGACCGCGACGCGCTGCACGTGGCACGCGCCGGCGAGGCTTTCAACCTCGATAACGGACCCGCCCGCCCGGCCGCCGAGAACTACCTGAACGTCGAGAAGATCCTCGACGTCGCCAAGCGCTCGGGCGCCGAGGCGATCCATCCCGGGTACGGCTTCCTCGCCGAGAACGCACCGTTTGCGCAGGCTTGCGAGGACGCAGGCGTCGTGTTCATCGGTCCACCGGCGAGCGCGATCGAGGCGATGGGGTCCAAGACGCGTGCCCGCGAGCTGATGAAGGCCGCGGGAGTGCCGATCGTCCCCGGCACGACGGAGGCCGTCGCGACAGTCGCCGACGCGCTGAAGATCGCCAAGAAGGAGATCGGCTTCCCCGTCGCCGTGAAGGCGTCCGGCGGCGGCGGCGGCAAGGGCTTCCGCGTGGCGCTCACAGAGGATGAGCTGGAGGGCGCTTTCGAGGGCGCAAGCCGCGAGGGCGAGAAGTTCTTCTCCGACGGGACCGTCTACCTGGAGCGCTACCTGCCCGATCCCCGCCACGTCGAGGTGCAGGTGCTGGCCGACCGCCACGGCAACGTGATCCACCTCGGCGAGCGCGACTGCTCGATCCAGCGCCGTCATCAGAAGGTGATCGAGGAGTCGCCGGCACCCGAATGGGTAGTCGATGAAGCGCTGCGCGAGCGCATCGGCAAGATCGGCGTGGAGGCAGCGCGCGCGGTCAACTACGTCGGCGCGGGCACGATCGAGGGGTTGCTCGCTCCAAAAGAGGACGGCGGGACGGGTGGGTCCGAATATTTCTTCTTGGAGATGAACACACGCGTGCAGGTCGAGCACTGCGTGACCGAGATGACCACGGGCGTGGACATCGTCAAGGAAGGCATCCGTGCCGCCGCGGGCGAGGAGCTGTCCGTGCGCCAGGAGGACGTGGCGCTGCGCGGGCACGCGATCGAGTGCCGCATCAACGCCGAGGATGCCTCGAAGAACTTCGCGCCCGCACCGGGGAGGATCGGCGCGTACTCAGAGCCGAAAGGTCCGGGCGTGCGCGTGGACTCGGGCGTGGGCGCCGGCGGCGAAGTGTCGCCGATGTACGACCCGATGGTGGCCAAGCTGATCGTTTGGGACGCCGACCGCGAGCAGGCCACCAGGCGCATGTTGCGGGCACTCGACGAATACGAGATCGAAGGGCTCAAGACGCTGATCCCCTTCCACCAGGCGCTGCTTGGGACCGACCAGTGGGCCAAAGGCGAGACCTGCCGCGATCTGCTCGAGGACAAGACTTGGTTGAAGACGCTCGCATTCGAGAAGCCCGCCCCCAAGGGGGAGGAGGACGAGCCGGAGAAGGTCGAGCAGACCTACACGGTGGAGGTATCGGGCCAGCGCTTCGACGTGAAGGTTCTCGGCGCCCCACTCGGCGGTGGCGTGGCGCTCAACGGCTCCGCACCGTCGGGCCAGGTCCCCCCCAAGCGCTCAGCACGTGCCAAATCCTCCAGCGCCGGCGGACCGGACACGCTCGAGTCTCCACTGCAGGGCAACATGTGGAAGGTGCTCGTCAAACAGGGCGACGTCGTCGTCGAGGGCCAGCTCCTTTGCATCATCGAGGCGATGAAGATGGAGAACGAGATCACCGCACACAAGGCTGGAACGATCGCGGAGCTGCCGATCGTCGAGGGCGAGCCGATCAACGCAGGCGCACCGATCGCAACGATCAAGAGCGAGGCACCAGCCGGCCAGAGCGATTAACCCGCCGGCGAAAGCTGAGGAAGGCGACCCGCCCGCAAACGGCCTGAGCCTGGTCGTCGTCCACGACCGCTCCGGCATCACACGACTACGACAGCTCGGAGGACTCAGATGTCAGCAGTGGACTACACCGCCGTCGCCGCCGGTTTGAGCCAGGCGATCCCGTTCAACGTGCACCTGGGCATCGACACGATCACGGTAGCCGAGGACCACGGCGCGGTGAAGCTGCCCGACGAGCAGCACCTGCGCAACCACGTGGGCTCCCAGCACGCGGGCGCGTTGTTCGCCGCGGGCGAGGCCGCCTCGGGTGCGGCGTTCGTGGGCGCGTTCCTGGACGTCATGGGTGAGATCACGCCACTGGCCGAGTCGGCGCAGATCGCCTACAAGAAGCTCGCCAAGGGCGAGATAATCGCAACGGCCCGCTTCAGCGAGGACGCCGACGCGCTGAAGGCCAAGCTGAACGAGGACGGCCGCGTGCGTTTCCCCGTCGAGGTCGAGATGACCAACGCCGACGGCGCCGTTGTCGCCGAGATGACGGTCAACTGGTACGTGCGCCGCAACGACGCGGCGCGCTGACGTTTTCCGCCCTGTCGCAAGCTCGCGGCGCGTAGGGATTGTTCTTCTTTTGCGAGATCCTTACGCCGTTGAATTATTCTCTCCTCAATAGTTCGCGTCCGGAGGGATCTCTTTTTTAAGGGTTGCGCGCCAGAGCGCTAACCACGTTCGCCGCATGGATAGCCCGCTGCGCTCTGGTGCGGCGCCCCTCCGGCAGCTCGGCCGCCGCGCGCGTGTCGCGCAGCGCGCTCAAGTAGGCGATGTCCTCCTTGAGGACAGCCGCGGCGCGCTCAGAGTCGAGCACGGGCCCATGTCCCGGCACGACGTGGGAAGCTGCTGACACAAGCGGGCGCAGGCGCTCCAGCGTCTCCAGGTAGACATCGATCGATCCCCCATCGCCCAGCACTGGAATCTCGACCGCCGAGAGGTAGTCTCCGGCGACCAGCACGCCGGCCCATCCGATCCAGACCGCCATCCCGTCGGCGGTGTGGCCCTCAGCCGGATACAACACCAGCTCGTGTGAGCCGATCTCGCAGTCCCCCGGAACATCGAGCGCTTGCAGCGAGCCGAGCGCGAGCGGGGTGGGGCGGCGCACATAGTGCTGCTCGTCAAACGCGCGCAGCTCGCGCTGCGGTGCACCAGGAGTGGAGCGCATGCGCTCGCCGCTCGAGACGGCGCAGCCGATCGTGGCGTCGGGAAAGGCCAGCCGTGCGAGCAGATGATCCCAGTCGGCGTGGGTGACCAGCAGACCGCCCGGCTGGGGAAAGCGCGACTGCTCGATCAGGGCGGACAGGATCTCCAGCTCGTCGGGGAGGATCGGCGAGTCGATCACGAATGTCTCGACGCCTGGCCCTGCGTCGAGATCCGGACCCTTCCCACCCGAACCCACCCCTCCTCCTGAGAGGTGCACGGTCAGGGGCCCGCTCGGGCCTATCACAGACGCCTCCGCGCTCGTGGCCGTCGCCCCACCGCGCACGATCGTGCAGGTTGTCTGCCAGATGCGACTGGTGGCTACGAGGACGTCGGGATGGAGCGAGACGACGCGCACTTATCGGTGCTCTCGGCCCGAACCACTCGGCGGGCTCGACCGCTCAGGCGATCCCGAGCAGCTTGGCTGCCTCGCGCAGATTGGGAACTTCCGCGGTGGGCTTGCGCTGGGAGGACTCGAGCACCTGCTTGTTGCGATTGACCCAGATGACGGGGATGCGCGCCTTGATGCACGGGGATACGTCGGAATGGTGGCTGGCGGCGACGTGCACCCAGCCCTTCTTGGATCCCAAGCGCCGCGCGCACTCGACGAAGTGGGCGGGATCGGGCTTGTAGGAGCGGACCTGCTGGGCGGTGACCACGAGGTCGAAGTCCATCGGTATGTGCCGGCGCGTCTGGCCGAGCAGCTTGTCGTCGACGTTGGAGATCAGGCCGAGCTTGTGCTTCTTGGCAAGCTTGCTGAGCTGTGTAGAGGTCTCCTTGAACGGCTTCCAGCGTTGCACGGAGTCTGGGAGAAAGCCCGAGCGGGACGGTTCGAGCTTCCAGTCGAGCCGTTTGGCGATCTCGATCACGGTGCGACGCAGAACCTCGGCGTAGAGCTCGTAGGAGCCTGCCTCGATTTCCTGGGAGATCTCGTGGAACAGCGGGATCAGGACGTTGCGGTCGATCTCGAAGCCGTCGCGCTCGGCCTCCTTGGCAAACGCCTCGTAGATGCCTGTCTCCCAGTCGATCAGAGTTCCGTAGACGTCAAACGTGACGAAGGTGATGTTCTTTGGAATAGGCATGGGGCGGGCATTATGCCTCGCGGACGCCTCGGCGCGCGTTGCGCCTGGGCGGGTGGGACTTAAATCCATTAGAGTCTCGCGCCGCTAATGGACCTACTCGAGTACCAAGGCAAGCAACTGTTCGCCCGACACGGGTTGGAGGTGTCCGACGGCAGGGCCGTGACCACCGTCGAGGACGCCGTGGCGGCCGCGAACGAGATCGGCTATCCCGTCGTCGTGAAGGCACAGGTGCTGATCGGCGGACGCGGCAAGGCCGGCGGCGTGAAGCTCGCCGACAACGAGGCGCAGGCCCGCGAGCACGCCGGCAACATCCTTGGCCTGGACATCAAGGGCCACATCGTGCACACGCTTTGGATCGAGCACGCAAGCGATATCGCCACCGAGTACTACGCCTCCGTGCTGCTAGATCGCTCGGCCAAGCAGCCGATGGTGATCTTCAGCGTCGAGGGGGGCGTCGAGATCGAGCAGGTGGCCGAGGAGTCGCCGGAGAAGCTGGTGCGCCACCACGTCGACGCATTGAAGGGATTGAGTCGCGAGGAGGCCGTCGAGATCGCGACCACGGGCGGCGCCGACGCCGACGTGATCGAGGGCGTGGCCGACGCGCTCGTGGCGCTGTATGAGGTATGGCTGGCCGAGGACGCCACGCTCGCGGAGATCAATCCCCTGATCGTGACCCCGGAGCGCAAGGTGAAGGCGCTCGATGCCAAGGTCTCGCTCGACGGCAACGCTCTCTACCGCCATCCCGAGAATCAGGGGTTGTCCGACAGCGAGAACGAAGATCCGATCGAGCGCAAGGCCAAGGAACAAGGCGTGCAATACGTGGCGCTTGACGGCGACATCGGCATCCTCGGCAACGGCGCGGGGCTCGTCATGAGCACGCTCGACGTGGTCGCCCAGGCTGGCGGCGCGCCCGCGAACTTCCTCGATGCGGGCGGCGGCTCTGACGCCGCGAAGATCAAGCAGGCGGTCGAGCTGATCCTCGACAACAGCGCCGTCAAAGCGGTCCTGTTCAACATTTTCGGTGGGATCACGCGTTGCGACGAGGTCGCCAAGGGCTTGATCGCGGCCTTTGGCGACATCAGGGCGGGTGGGGATTCCATTCCTCCGTTCGTCGTGCGCCTCGACGGCACCAACGACGTGCAAGGCCGCGAGCTGTTGCAGGAGGCTGCGCTCCCGAATGTGCATGCGGCCAGGACGATGAACGAGGCGGCAGAGAAGGTAGTGGAGTTGGCCCGCGCATGAGCATTCTCGTCGACAAGGACACGCGCCTTGCGGTTGCCGGGATCACCGGCAAAGAGGGTTCGTTCCACACGCTCAACAACCGCAACTACGGCACGAACGTCGTCGGTGGCGTGACGCCCGGCAAGGGCGGGCAGAACGTCGAGGGGATTCCCGTGTTCGACAGCTGGGAGCAGGCGGCCAAAGAGGCGCAGCCGAACACGGCAATGATTTTCGTGCCACCCCGGTTCGCGGCCGATTCGATCCTCGAGGCGGCCGCGGCCGGCGTGGAGCTGGTGATCGCGATCACCGAGGGGATCCCGGCGCACGACGAGCTGCGCGTGTACAACACGCTCAAGCGCGACCATCCGAGCACACGCTTGATCGGGCCCAACTGCCCCGGCATCCTCTCCCCCGGCAAGGCCAATGTCGGGATCATCCCTGCTTCCTTCTTCAAAGAGGGCAACGTCGGCGTGGTCTCGCGCTCGGGCACGCTGACCTACCAGATCGGCAACGAGATCGCCCAGGCCGGCTTTGGCTGCAGCTCGATCGTGGGCATCGGCGGCGATCCTGTGCCGGGCTCCTCGTTCGTGGACATCATCGAGCTGTTCGGAGCCGACGAGCAGACCGAGTTGATCGTGCTCTCCGGCGAGATCGGGGGATCGGCCGAGGAGGAGGCCGCCGAGTACATCGCCGAGTATGTGAGCAAGCCCGTGGTGGCTTATATCGCAGGTTTCACCGCCCCCGCCGGCAAGCAGATGGGTCACGCGGGAGCAATCGTGTCGGGGTCCGCCGGCACGGCCGCCGCCAAGGCGCTCGCGTTGGAAGCGAAGGGTGTGCGCGTGGGACGCACCCCAACCGAAGTCGCGGAGATCGCGATCGAGATCCTTGGTGGAGTCGGCGCCGACCGTTGATCGATACCCCGTTCGTGGCACACGGCGGGATTGACGATCAGCCAGCTACGCTAGAGCACGTGGACCAGGAGGTCGCCAAGACGCTGGGCGAGCTGGAGCTGAAGCTCCAGGAGCTCGAGCGCGAGCTGACATCGCTTGGCCATCACGACACGCCCGCCCGTCAGGCAGGCGCGCCTCACGAGCAGGCAAACGCACCGGGGAAGCTGATTGACGAAGCTGTCGAGCGCGATCTCGGGCAAGAGAGCGACGCACAGGAGCGCACAGCCGCTGAAGCAATCGCCGGCAGCGACGGCTTCGGAGGGCCAGCAGTGTGGGGAGGCGAGGAAGTGCCTGCTCAGGCCGGCGCGACGATCGAACGCGACTGGACGGTGGAGGTTCGCGAGACGGCCTACGGCGAGATACCGATACCGCCCCCGCAAGCGCCCGACGCGTCACAGGCGCCATGGCCACCTGCCGCAGCTTCGCAACATGTGCCCCAGCCACCGCACGTCTCCACGCCGTCGCCACCGCACGTCTCCACGCCGTCGCCACCGCACGTCTCCACGCCGTCGCAAGCGCATTACTCCTCACATGTGCCGGCGCCACCACACGCTTCCCCTGTTCCCCACCACCCCTACGCAGCCACGCCGACGGAGCGCCAGTCGGTTGACATCGCCGACCTGGTGGAGTTCAAGGAAAAGATGCAGCGCACGCTGGACGGACTGATTGCCGAGTACAGCAGACTGCTGTCTCCAAAGCCCCCGGCATAGGATGTCGCCCATGATCTCCTTCTCCCGCGGCGCTCCGTCGCTCGACATCGTTGACGTGCAGGGACTCAAGGAGGCGGCAATGCGCGCCTTTGAGAGCGACCCGGCCGGCACAACCGCGTATGGAACCTCGATCGGCTACCCGCGTCTGCGTGCGTGGATCGCCGACCGCCACGGTGTGGAGCCGGAGCGAGTGCTCGTCACCAACGGCTCGATGCAGGCCGACGCGTTCTTGTTTGAGCAGCTGGTCGGCAGCGGCGACGACGTGGTGGTGGAGCGCCCTACCTACGACAGGACGCTGCTGTCGCTGCGCGCTCGTGGAGCGAATGTGCACGCGGTCGAGTTGCAACCCGACGGGATCGACACAGACGCGCTCGCCACGCTACTCGCCGGCGGCGCGGCCGGCTCTGAGAATGTGCGCCCGAAGCTCGCGCACATCATCCCCAACTTTCAAAACCCGGCCGGATACACGCTGTCGCTTGCCAAGCGCGAAACACTGCTCAGACTCGCGGCCGAGTACGAGTTCGTCGTCTTCGAGGACGACCCCTACGTCGAGCTCGACTTCCGCGGGGAAAAGCTGCCGACGATGCTCTCGCTCGACCCGGAGCGGGTGGTGTACGCGTCGTCGTTCTCAAAGACGGTGTGCCCCGGGATCCGCGTCGGATATCTCGTGGGGCCGACAGAGCTGATCGCACAGATCGCAAAGCTGGCCACAGGCACCTACATATCGCCAAACATGGTGTCGCAGTCGATCGTGTACGAGTTCTGCGCCTCGGGCGCCATCGACCGTTCGATCGAGACTGTCAGGACCGCGCTGGCAAAGCGTGCGCTGACGCTCCAGACGGCGCTGCAGCGCGAGCTGCCGGAGGCCGAGTTCGTTGCTCCCGAGGGGGGCTATTTCATGTGGGTGACGCTCCCGGAGGGCACCGACGTGAGCGCGCTTTTCGCAGCCGCCAGCGATCTGGGCGTGGCATTTGTGAAGGGCACCGACTTCATGCTGGAGGGCGGCGAGAACACGCTGCGCCTCGCCTACTCTGGTGTGACGCCGGAGCAGATCGACGCCGGCGTGAGACTGCTCGCCGAAGCGTTCCGCTCGCTCTAGCGACCGTAGCGCTGGCCGAGGACCAAAGCCTCGGGCAGGGCGGTGCGCGGCGGCGGGGATGGGTCGGCGATCACAGAGACCGTCTCGGCGACGCTCGGTGTGAGAATGCAGCTGCGGCCGTCGGCGGTCTGCACGACGACCTGCTCGTCGTCGTGGATCACGAGTGTGCCCTCCAGCCCCGGCTCGATGCCCGACGCCTTCAGATAATGCAATAGGTCCTCAGCCTCGTTCTCAAAGCGCAGGATGCGCACCGAGGCGTCAACCTGCACGTCGGCGAGCGGCACGCCCGCCAGTCGCGCGCCCGCAACGATCGGATGACCGTGGGGACAGGTCTTGGCGTCGCCGATGGCGGCGAGCATTTTCTCCTCGAGCACCGGTGACATCGCGTGCTCGAGGCGCTCGGCCTCCTCGTGCACCTCATCCCAGGGGACGCCCAGCACGTCTGTGAGAAAACGCTCGATCAGGCGGTGGCGACGCACGATTTCCTCGGCGTGACGCTCCCCCGTGGCGGTGAATTCGATTGTGCGGGAGGCGTTGCGCGTGATGTAGCCGTCGCGCTCCAGACGCCCCACCATCTCGTGGACCGTGGGCGCGGACAGCTGCATCGCGCGGGCGACGTTTGCGCCGGTCATCGGCAGGCCCGCCTCGTGCAGCCAGAAGAGGGTCTGCAGGTACTCCTCCTCGGCAACCGTTGCTGTGCCCGCGTCTCCACCGCTCATCTCATCAGCCTATCTGGTCAGTGTGGCCGCCGAGAATCACCAGGCGCATCGCCCGGTCGCCGGGCGATGGCCAAGCTCAGCGGTCACGAGACCTGGCGGTCAGCTTGCGAGCTGGTCATACGTGCAGGCGCGCGGGGGCTTGTCATCGCGCCAGCGCTTGAGCTTCGCGCCGTGGCGGATGCGCCCGGCGGAGACGTGATCGAAGTCGATCTCAACGACCAGCTCGGGGCGCAGCGCGACCCACTCCAGGTCGCGCCCGGCGCTCCAGCGGCTGGGGTCGGCCGAGCCGCGCTCGCCCGTCTCGTATGGCGCGAGGAAGTCGACCAGCTCGCGCTTGTTCTTGGCGGTGAGCCCGGAGCAGTGACCCACCACGCGCAGCTCCTCTCCGTCGTAGAGCGCCAGGATCAGCGCGCCCACGCTGCGCTCCTCCTTGCCCGGGCGCCAACCGGCGACGACCGCGTCGATCGTGCGTGTGCGCTTGACCTTCACCATGCCCTTGCGCTGTCCCGGCAGATACGGGGCCGAGCGCTCCTTTGCGATCGCACCCTCCGCTTCGCGCAGCCAGCGCTCGGCGGCCTGGGGAGTGTCGACTGAGACCATCAGCTCGATCGGGGCGCCGGCGAACTTGTCGTTGTCAAGCAGCCGCTCCAGGGCGGCGCGACGCTGCACGAACGGCTGCTCCAGCAGCGACTCGTCGCCATTGGCAAGCAGGTCAAACGCCACATACACGGCAGGGGTCTCGACCGACAGGCGTTCGATGCGCGAGACCGCCGGGTGCACACGCTGGCCGAGCGCATCGAAGTCCTCGCGTCCGTGGTCGTCGCGCACGACGATCTCCCCGTCGAGCACGTAGCGGCCCGCTGGAAGAGTCAACTCGGGGAAGTAGCGATGCAGCGGCTTGCCGTTGCGCGACTGCAGGAACACCTCGTCTTCGTCGACGAACGCAACGCAACGGAAACCGTCGAGCTTGACCTCATACACGTAGTCCTCGCCCTCTGGCAGCACCTTGCGCGACAGGGCCAGCTCGGGAGCGATTGGCGGGGACAGCGGAAGGCTCATCGGTTCGTGGCACCTCTCGCCAGGGCACATCTCGCAAGGGGGCCGCTCGTTAGATGCCCGCTCGTCTCCCCGCCCGATGGCCTGTGACGGCAAGACAGGCTCATCGCGACTTTGCCCGGCTCGGTTGCACGCGGCGTGGCTCGCCGGTCTGCTTGCGAAAATGGGGCGGCCAGGGGGCATCGCCGAGTCCCTCGCGCTCGTCGCGCGCCGCCAGCTCCAGCAACGACGCGAGCGAGCCGGCGTGCTCGTCGATCGTCGCGCTCGGGTCGCCACGCTCGCGCAGACGAGCGGGCACGGTGTCAAGGCGCAGCTCGCCCGGCTCGACATCGGGGACCTCCTCCCACTCGAGCGGACAGGAGACGCGTGCGTCGGGAACCGCGCGCACCGAGTAGGCGGAGGCGACCGTGCGGTCACGCGCGTTTTGGTTGTAGTCGATGAACACGCCCTCGCGCTCCTCCTTCCACCAGCGGCTTGTGGCTTCACCGGGCAGCCGCCGCTCCACCTCGCGGGCCAGCGCGAGCGCGGCCCGACGCACTTCCGAGAAGTCGTGCTCGGCCTGAATCCGTACGAACACGTGTATCCCGCGCGAACCGGATGTCTTGGGAAAGCCGCGCAGCGCGTGCTCCTCGAGCACCTCATGCACCGCGAGCGCAACACGACGGACCTGGGCGAAGTCGACGCCTGGGCCCGGATCGAGGTCGATGCGCAGCTCGTCGGGGCGATCCAGGTCCGAGCGACGCACCGGCCACGGGTTCCAGTCGACCACTCCGAGGTTCACGCCCCACACGAGATGCGCCGCGTCATCGGGAACCAGCTCGCGCGCGTGGCGGCCGCTCGGGAAGGTGACGGTGGCAGTCTCCAGCCAGTCGGGCGCCCCGTTGGGGACGCGCTTCTGAAAGAACGGCTTGCCCTCCACCCCGTCGACCCAGCGCTTCATCACCGTGGGCCGCTCGCGCAGGTGGCGCACCACCGCCGCCTCGCACTCGATGTAGTAGCGCACGAGATCGAGCTTGGTGAATCCGGGTAGCGGAAAGAACACCTTCTCCGGTTTGGAGACGCGCAGCTCGCGACCGGACACTTCGAGCATGACGTGATCGTCATCGGCCTCGCGCTTGCTGGTCTTCGTGGAATCCGCCTCCCCAGCCTCCTCGCCGGGCGCGTCCGGATCGGTCTGCTTGCGTGGCACACCTGAAAGGATGCCAGTCGTGATCTCGAAAACGGTGCTCGTGCTCGCCGATAGCTTCGGCGAGAGCCTGAACGCGACCCGGGTTGCGGAGGCGATCGGGCGTGGCGTGTGCGCAAACGAGCGCCTGGAGTGCGACCTGTGCCCGCTCCACGTGGGCACAGACACACGCGCCGAGATCCCGGCGAAGCTGCTCGACGGGCTCGACTTCAGCCGGCGAATGCTGGCCGCGCGAGCACTCGTGATCGCATGCGAGCATCTGGACGACCGCACACTTGCCGGCAGCGTCACATTCGAGGCGGCCACTCGCGCACGGCAGTCCGGCGTACCCGCCTACGCGATCGCGGGACGCAACGCGCTCGACCCGTTCGAGGCTCGGATCGTCGACCTGCAGGTCATTCTTCAGGCAAGCACCGCGCGCGCATTGAGCGCGGCCGGAAGGAAGCTCGCCGCGCTGGTGTAGCTCACAGAAAGCACTTGCCCTCACCGCGATAGGTGGGGAGCTGCTCGACGATCCGGTCGCCTTCGATCAGGTGCAGGGCGTTGAAGCGCTCGCACAGCTCGCCCGCCTTGGCGTGGCGAAACCACACGCGGTCTCCCATGCGCAACTCGCGCGCGGCCGCGCCCGTGAGCGGTGTCTGCACCTCGCCGGCGCCCTCCTGCTTGTCGAGCCCCAGCCCTGCCGGCAGGAACGGCATCGGCAGGCGCGCCGCGTCCGCCGGACCTGAGGCGAGGTAGCCGCCGCCGAGTACGGTCGCCACGCTCGCGCTCGGCTTGCGCACCACCGGCAGCGCGAACAATGCGGCGGGCTCGGGGCGGAAGGCAAGGTAAGAGTCGAACAACGCCGGCCCATACAGCCCCGAGCCGGCTGCGATCTCGGTGACCGCGGTCTCAGCCGTAGTGCGCTCCAGGCTGCCGGTACCGCCTCCGTTGACGAACTCCAGCGACCGCCCCGAAGCCTCGCGAAGCACACCCTGCACCGCCGCGACCACCTCGGCCCTGCGTCTCGCAAGCTCCGCGGCAGACCGTTGCTGTAGCGCTCCGATCGCCAGGCCGCGCAGGCGTCTGCCCGGCGGCGCGTCGCCGAGACCGGCGATCTGCGACTCGTAGGCCATGATCCCGACTAGTCGCAAGCGCTCACGTGCAACGATCTCGCGAGCGAGCGCCGCGGCAGCGGCGGGCGTGTGCACCGGCGAGCGCTTGGCGCCGATGCGAACACGACCATCGAGCAGCCACAGGCCGGCATCGACGTCCATGCACACCCGGATCGGCGCGCCCCCATCGTCCACCGCCGACTCGATCAGATCGAGCTGGGCGACGCTGTCAACCATCACCGCGACGCGCGCGGCCGGCGCGCGCTCGTGCAACATGGCGAGCGTCCTCAGCGCCTCGCGGTCGACCGTGGGGTAGGCCACCACGATGTCCTCGAAACCGAGCTCGGCCAGCCACAGCGCCTCGGGCAGCGTGAACGCGAGCGTCCCCTCGAATCCGGGTCTCTCCAGCACACGCTGCTGAAGGGCCCGGCAGCGCACCGACTTGCTTGCCAGTCGGATTGACTTGCCCGCCGCGCGGCGTTCCATGTCGGCGGCGTTGCGCCAGAGCGCGTCGAGGTCCACCGCGGCGAACGGCGCCCGCAGCTCGGCCGTCGCGCACTCCAACCGCTCCAGTCGCGGGTCGCTCATCGCGCCGGGTTCGACGCTCCCACAGGGCCGAGCACGCGGTCGGTCCATGCGTTGGCAAAGCGGCCCTCGGGGTCCAGACGCGCGCGTACCGCCTGGAAGCGATTCCACTCCGGGTAGCGGTCGCGCAGGGTCGCGGCGGTCTGAAAGTGGCGCTTACCCCAATGGGGACGTCCTCCCAGGCCGAGCATGATCTGCTCGACCGCCTCGAAGTACGGCCGCCACTGCATCCCGCGATACATGTGCACGGCGACATAGCCGCTGTCGCGGCCCGCGGCGGTCGAGAGCAGCGCGTCGTCCGCGGCGACGGTGCGCACCTCGATCGGAAACGGCACGGCAAAGCCGCGCCGCTTCACCTCGCCCAGCACACGGCGCACGGCCTCGGTCGTGTGCTCGCGCGGCAGCGCGTACTCCATCTCGGTGAACCGCACCAGTCGCGGGCTCGAGAAGATTCGATCCGAGCGGTCGATCCGCTTGGAGGCGCCCGCAAGACGGGTCACGATCCGGTTGATCTGCGGTATGCCAGCCGGCATCAGCCTCCCCAGGCGGCAGAACAGCTCGAACGTGCGATTGGTCAACAGCACGTCGCCGGCGTACCTCTTGGCGCGCCCGCGCGGGCGCGGCGGCTCCCCGGTGCGATTGTTGGTGCGCGTGAGCGCCGTGGTTGCGTGCGGGAACACGTAGAACTCGAAGTGCTCGTTGCCGAGCGCCAACTCCGCGAAGCGCTCCAAGGTCTCCTCCAACGGGGCGGGCACGTCGATCCCGCGCAGCGTGAACGCCGGCACGCAGCGCAACGTCACCTCCGCGATCACTCCCAGCGAACCCAACCCCACGCGCGCGGCGCGCAGCAGCTCTGAGTCGCCCTGCTCCGAGCACACGAGCGTGGAGCCGTCGGCGAGCACGAGCGTCAACTCTGCAACCTGCGAGGGGATGTTGCGCAGATGGGCGCCGGTCCCGTGGGTCGCCGTGGAGATCGCACCCGCGATGCTCTGCGCGTCGATGTCGCCGAGATTCTCCATCGCAAGATCGTGGCCGGCGAGATGGGCGTTCAGCTGCGCGATCGCGATGCCCGCCTGCACCCGCACGAGCCCAGACTCCCTGTCGACGTCGAGCACTCGCTGAAAGCGGTCGAGCACGATCAGCAGCCCGTCCGTGCAAGCGATGTCGCTGAAGGAGTGCCCGGCGCCCGCGACCCGGACCCGCAGACCGTCGCGATCCGCCCGCTGCAGCGCCTCGGCAATCCCCTCGATCGATTCGGGATGCACGATCGCCGCGGGGCGGCAGCGCTCGTCACCGCACCAGTTGCGCCACTCCACGCTGCCATCGTGTGTATCGCTAGGCTCGCTCATCGTGACCGCATCCGAGCCTACTCCGAGCCCCGACGTGCCGTCTGGCACAGAGAGCGAGGATTCGCCGGCCGGCGATCCCACCCCACCCGCCACAGCGGCACGCCACCCCCGCTCCCGCACACTCCCGAGTCCCGTGGCACGGCGCGCGAGCGTGATCGGCGCCGGCTCTTTCGGCACTGCATTGGCCGTCCTGCTTGCACGCGGAGGGTTGCGCACGACACTGCAGGCACGCACAGCCGAGCAGGCAGCGCAACTGGAGGCCGAGCGCGAGAACAAGACCTATCTGCCGGGCGTGGAGTTGCCCGCCCAGCTACGCATCGAGCCGTCATCGGCGGGTGTGGCACGCGCCGACTACGTGTTCCTGGCTGTGCCTTCGCGCGGTCTGGATCAAGCGATCTCGGCGCTGCGCGGAGCTGGGCTCGGCAAGCGCACTGCCGTCGTGTCGGTGGCGAAGGGGCTCGTGCCACCGGAGGGACAGCCACCGACTGTGGTCCTGAGCGCGCTGTTCGGCGCGCAGCGAGTGGCCTGCGTTGGCGGCCCTGCTCACGCGCAGGAGATGGTGCGCTCCGGCGCCGGGCTGGTGGCCGCCTCCAGCGAGGAGGAGTTGGCGCGCACGCTCGCACAGGTCTTCACGCGCGCAGGCGTCGTGTGCGAGCAATCCAACGATCCGGTCGGAGTGGAGCTGGCGGGCGCGGCCAAGAATGCGGCGGCGCTCGCATCGGGTGCCACCGAGGGGCAGGGACCAAACGCCGCCGGGG
Source organism: uncultured Solirubrobacterales bacterium (assembly GCA_963831725.1). GTDB lineage: Bacteria > Actinomycetota > Thermoleophilia > Solirubrobacterales > Solirubrobacteraceae > Palsa-744. Next base: position 344,803 of record CAWHRF010000002.1, on the reverse strand, counting down.
CCGCCGCGGGTCACATCTTCGCCGAGGTGTGGCGCTACGCGGAGGGCGTCGGCGCTCGACCGGAGTCGATGATCGGGCTGGCCGGCACAGGAGATCTCGTCGCCACCGCGCTGGCGCGGGAGAGCCGCAACCGCCGCGCCGGCGAGCTGCTGGCCGAGGGTGTGGCTGCCACGGAGATACCGGCGCGCATCGGCCAGGCCGTCGAGGCGCTGGAGCTGGTGCCCCTGCTGGCGGGAACGCTGGAGCGCGCCGGCGTCGACGCGCCCGTCACACGCGCTCTCGGGCGACTCATCTCAGGCGAGCTGCCACTGGACGACTGGGTCGCGCTCGTGCGCGCCACCGTTCCCCCGCCCGCCCGCTGGCGCCGTCCCCAGCCGGGCTTCTGGCGACGCGTGTGGCGCGGGTTGCGGAGGGATGTATAGCTGTCTTTTTGTGCCTGCTACTATTGTGAATACATATAGTAGTCATAATAGTATGAGGTATAAAATCGATGACTCCCACACAGCAGAGTGAAGATTCCGAGTCCCTAAAGCAGCTCAAGGCCGAAATCGCCGAGGCCGAGGAACGCAAACAGCGCGGCCACACCACACGACCAGCGCGGGCACGCGGAAGAACCACGCCCATCGCAGTGCGCTTCGACGAATTCACGATCATGCGCCTGAAGGATCTCGCCGCTCGCCGCAATACCGGCTACCAGACGCTATTGAAGGAGTTCGTCGTCGAACGGCTCTACGAGGAGGAGAAGCGAGAGCGCATCATCGAGTGACGAGCGTGCTCACGACCGCCTCATACACCCCCGCACCGTGCCCTCCCTCGGCGACGTGCACGTTGTCAAACGCCGTGGCCACCGCACGTATCGAGGGGTCGCGCTGCACCGCGTTGGCGACGAGCCAAAACGCACCCACGTGCTCGGCGCACGCCAGATCCTCGCGCGAGTCGCCCACGGCGAACGTCTCCTCGCGCGTGTAGCCGCGCACCTGCCGATGAAACGCAACAGCCGCCGCCTTCGAGGCGCCCGCCGGCACGAGGTGATAGCCGCGCACGTGCGGCAACTCCGCCAGCGCCTCTGATCGACGGTTGACGACGCCGTTGTCCACCAGTCGCAGATGGGCGTGGCCGTGCTCGGCCAGCAGCGCGTCCACCTCGACCGCGTCCACCAGGCCGCGAAACAGGTGCGACACTTCGCGGTCGACGTGCCACGGCTCGTGGTACTCGAGGCGCCCCTCGTAGCGCTCCAAGAGCAGCGCGGCAGCACCGCCACGCTCGATCTGTTGGGCGATCGTCAGCTCGCCAGGCAGCATCTCGCCGGTGAGCCAGTGCTCCTCGCCGCCGGCGGGCGCGCCGACGCGAACGCCCGCGTCACCGCTGTTTGCGGCCCCGAGCAGTCCCGCACCCAGCACCACGCACGCGCCGGCCTCGAAGATGTAGGCGCTTTGACCCAACAGGCGCGCATCCTCGGCCACCTGGATACGACGGCGTCCGGACATCAACACCACCTCCACGTCCGCCCGCAGGCACGCCTGAACAGCGCGCACTCCCTCGAGCGAGACCCGACCCTCGCCGTCGTGCACGAGCGACGCCCCGCGTCCGAGCAGCGTTCCGTCGAGATCGAGATACAAGCAACGCACGCTCATCGCAGAGAGTCCGCGAGCCGCTCGCCGTCAGCGATGCTCATCGCGCGAGCACGGACGCAAGTGGTGGACGCTCCGCGTCCGAACCCAGATCGGCACGCACAGCAATCCCCTCCCTCGACAGGCGCCCCTCCGACACGAGCCGCCTGACGACAGCCGCGAGCACCGTCTCTGACATCTCGCTCAGCGCCAACAGCGGCTGGTGACGATTGCGGTGCACGTCGAGGTCCACCTGGGCCATCCCCTCCAGGCCCAGCTCGTGCCACACGTCGATCAGCATCGCGACCTCCACGCCGTAGCCGGTCGCGAACGGCACGCGTTCGAGCAGCTCGCGGCGCGCCGCCACCTCGCCCGCGAGCGGCTGGCGCACCGCCGCAAGCTCGGGGTAGAACGTCGAGAGCGCGGGGCGCGCCATCAGGTGGTTGACGCGACCCCCGCCATCGGGCAAGGAGATTCCACCCTGCTCGAAGGGTCGCCGGTAGAACGCCTTCACGAACCCCACCCCCGGCTCACACACCAGCGGCCCGAGCAGGCCTGTCGCGAAATGCGCGGAGAAGCCCTCGCTGTCGGCGTCGAGGAACACGACCAGCTCGCCGCTCAGCACCGACAGCGCGCGCCACATCGCATCGCCCTTACCGAGCACCGGGCCCATCTGCGGGAGCAGCTCGGCCTCCTGCACGACGCTCGCACCCGCGCGCTCGGCGATCGCGGCGGTTCCGTCCTCAGAGGCCGCGTCCACCACCAGCAGCTGGTCGATCGCGCCGGCCTCGCGCAATCCGGCGAGCACGCCCACGATCTCTCCCACCGTCTCCGCGCACTCGCGCGCGGGCAGACACACCGACACGCTCTGCTCGCGCTCGTCCGCGATCCGCGCCGCCGGGTAGAGCGAATGATGGAAGGAGCGCGCTTTCGCCCAGCGCTCGGCCGCGGGATGGAGCATCGGCTCTACTATCGCAAGCCATGGCAAAGCCCGCTATTGGCGCACCGACCGACTCGAAAGCCAGAGGATCGCGAGCGGACGCGCCGACGCGCACAAACGGCGCGAAGGAACGCACGCTAGAGCCGTGGAGCGCTCTCATGGACGAGGCTCGCGAGGACGGGCGACTGGTGCGCGAGGCCCGCGAAGGGCCCGGACGCGCTCGACTCGTGGGCATCCCCAAGGAGCTGCACGCCGACGTGGTGGACGGCCTCGGCCGCGCCGGGATCCAGCGGCTCTACTCCCATCAAGCGCAGGCGCTCGCCTCGGCATGGGAGCGCACCACGATCGTCACCACCGGCACCGCGTCGGGCAAGTCGCTGTGCTTCAACCTGCCCACGCTCGACGCGCTGTGCCGCGACGCGTTCGCGCGGGCGCTGTACCTGTATCCCACGAAGGCCCTCGCACAGGATCAGGCCCGCGCTCTGAGCGCGTTCGGCCTGACAAAGCAGGTGCGACCCGCGATCTACGACGGCGACACCCCGCGCGACGCGCGCGGGGACATCCGCCGGCGCGCCAACATCGTGCTCACCAACCCCGACATGCTGCACGTCGGCATCCTGCCCAACCATGGCGCCTGGGAGCGGCTGTTCAGCCACCTGCGGATCGTGGTCGTAGACGAGGCCCACGTGTATCGGGGAGTGTTCGGCTCGCACGTCGCCAATGTCTTGCGGCGGCTACTGCGAATCGCGGCGGCCTATGGCAGCGAAGTGCGCGTGCTGCTGGCCTCGGCGACGATCGCCAACCCACTCGAGCTGGCCGAGCGACTCACGGGCCTCGACGACGTGGGATTGATCGACGGCGACGGCTCACCCACCCCGCAGCGGCAGATCGCGATGTGGAACCCGCCGCTGACAGACGAGGCGATCGGGGCGCGGCGCTCCGCGCTCGGCGAGGCCGCCGAGCTGCTGGCGCGACTCGTGCGCGACGGAGCGCGCTGCATCTGCTTCATGAAGTCGCGCAAGGGAGTCGAGCTGCTGGCGCGCATGGTCCGCGAAGACCTGCAGCACAGCGACCCCGAGCTGGCCGAGCGCGTGGCGCCCTACCGCGCCGGCTACACGCCCCAGCAGCGACGCGAGCTGGAGGCACGCCTCACCAGCGGCGAGCTGCGCGCCGTGATCACCACCGACGCACTGGAGCTGGGGATCGACATCGGCGAGCTGGACGCCGCGGTGGTCGTCACGTTCCCCGGCACCGTCGCCTCGTTGCGCCAGATGTGGGGCCGCGCGGGACGACGCGGCAAGGGCCTGGCCGTGTATGTGGCCGGCGAGGACGCGCTCGACCAGTTCTTCTGCCGGCACCCCGACGAGTTCCTGGAGCGGACCGTGGAGGCGGCGATCCTCGATCACGAGAGCGCCCAGATCCACCAGGCGCACCTGTTGTGCGCAGCTTACGAGGGGCCGCTCGAGGGCGGCGACGCCGAGTTCTTCGGGCCGCGCTGGGAGGCCCATGCGGAGGCGCTGGTGAGTGCCGGGCTGCTGCGCAAGCGTGTGGCCGCGCGCGGCTCCAATGGAGCCGAGGCGAGTTCGGGCAGAGGCGGCGATCGCGGCGCGGGCGACGAGCGAGTCGGGCAGCGTCCCAGCGGCGAGAGAGAGCAGTACGTCCTACGTAGGGCCGATAGCTACCCGGCGGCGAATGTGTCGCTGCGCTCGGCCTCGCCCGACAGCTTTGCGATCGTGGACGTGTCTTCCGGCGAGCTGCTTGGCCAGACCGAGGCGGCGCGCGCCCACTCCACGATCCACGACGGCGCGATCTACCTGCACCAGGGCCGCTCCTATGAGGTGCGCGAACTCGACCTCGAGCACCACCGCGCGCTGGTGGCGCCGTTTGAAGGCGACTGGTACACGCAGCCCAAGCGCGAGACCGACACCAACATCGAGCGGCTGCTCGACCGCCGCGAGACGCTCGGCGTGAAGCTGTCCTTTGGCGAGGTGTCGGTCACGGAGACCGTGCTCGGCTACCAGCGCAAGCGTCTGGCCGACCATGCGCAGGTGGACCTCGTGATGCTCGACTTGCCGCAAACCTCCTTCTCCACGCAAGCGCTGTGGTTCGAGCTGGACGGCGCCACGCTCGCCGGTCTCGATGGCGACGGCGACGGTGTGATTCCGATGGACGCGCTGCTCGGCTCGTTGCACGCCACCGAGCACGCCCAGATCGCGGTGCTTCCCCTGATCGCGATGTGTGACCGCTGGGACATCGGCGGACTGTCCACCAACGCGCACCCTCAAACCGGGGGACCGACGATCTTCATCTACGACGGGCACCCCGGCGGCATCGGCATCACACGGCTGGCGTTTCAGCGCTTCGAGGAGCTATGCCGCGACGCCCACCGCCTGATCGCGGAGTGCCCATGCGAGAGCGGCTGCCCTTCGTGCGTGCAATCGCCCAAGTGCGGCAATTTGAACGAACCGCTCTCGAAGGCGGGAGCGCGAACCCTGCTCGACTCGATGCTAGCGGCAAGCTAAAGGCGTCGATGTAGTACTACTATTTTTGTAATTGCCTATAGTGACTATTATATGTAGTCACTATTGTGAATCGCATAAAAAGTGTATGTATTTGCCAGCCCGCCTCTTCGCCTAGACCAAATCGCGAGACCGACTGACCTGCCCACCTTTATCTAGACCCGATTCCCCGCGGCGATCCTCTTTAGATCGATTGTGGCGTCGTACAGCTTGGCGTCGACCCCTTCCTCGAGCGCGATCTCGCGCAGCGGGCGCCCCGAGTCCGTGGCCTTTTTGACGATCGCCGTCGCCTTGTCGTAGCCGATCGCGCCGTTGAGCGCGGTCGCGACCGCGAGCGTGGCCCCTGCGGAGGCCTCGCAGCCGGCCTTGTTGACCTGGATGCCGTCGACGCACTTCTCGGCGAACACGCGCGCGGTGCTGGAGAGGAGATGCAGGGATTGCAAGAGGTTGCGTGCGATCAACGGGATGCGCACGTTGAGCTCGAACTGACCCTGCATCCCGCCGACTGTGATCGCGGTGTCGTTGCCGATCACCTGCGCGGAGACCTGCAGCACGACCTCGGGGATCACGGGGTTGACCTTGCCGGGCATGATCGAGGAGCCCTTTTGCAGCTCGGGCAGGAGCAGCTCGCCGATGCCCGCACGCGGGCCCGAGCCCATCAGCGCGAGGTCGCCGGCGATCTTTGTCAATGACACGGCGAGCACCTTGAGCGCACCGGAGAGCTCGACGAGCGCGTCGCGGTTGGCTTGCGCCTCGAAGGGATCCAATGGCGCTGAAATCTGCTTGAGCCCCGAATCGCGCTTGAGTCGCGCGCGCACCTTCTCGGCGAACTTCGGATGCGTGTTGAGACCGGTGCCGGTGGCAGTGCCACCGAGCGGGATCTGGCCGACGTGCACAAGCGCGCTGCTCACACGCTCCTGCGCCAGCGCCATCTGCGCGGCATAGCCACCGAACTCCTGGCCGAGGGTGACAGGCACCGCGTCCATCAGGTGGGTGCGCCCGGACTTGACCACACCGGAGAAGCGCTTGGCCTTGATGGCGAACGAGCGCTCCAGCAGCTTGAGCGCGGGGAGCAGTTCGTTCTGGGCGACATCCAGCGCGGCCAGGTGCACCGCTGAGGGGAACACGTCGTTGGAGGACTGGCCCATGTTCACGTGGTCGTTGGCGTGCACCTTCTCGCCCGCCAGCGTGGCGATCACCTCGTTGGCGTTCATGTTCGTGGAGGTGCCCGAGCCGGTCTGGAACACGTCGATCGGGAACTGCTCATCATGCTTGCCGGCGGCGATCTCGGCGGCAGCCTTCTCGATGCGCACGGCACGACGCTTGTCGAGCAGCCCGAGCTCGCCGTTAACGGCCGCGGCAGCGCCCTTGATGCGCGCGAGCCAGTGCACGACCGATGCCGGCATCGTCTCGCCGGAGATCGGGAAATTTGCGACTGCCTTGGCGGTCTCCCCGCCCCAGAGCTGCTTGTCGGTCATCGAGTCTCCTTGCGTGCGCGCACGGTCGTGAAGATGGTTGCGCGCACCTACCAGTCCACAGCGCGCACGTGAACCAGAGAGGCTATCCGCAGAAGGCCACGAGCTCCCGCGCGACCCCCACTGGGTCGTCGTAGGTCATCAAAAAACCGGTGCCCGAAAGCACGCGCAACTGTGCGCAAGGAAGCAATCGCAGCGTCTCTTCGGCGCCCGCGAGCGGGTGCACGGGATCCTTGTCGGCCCACAGCAGCATCACGGGCATGTCGAGCCGCGGATACAGCCCGAGCAGCTGTGTTTGCGCTCCGCGTGGCCAGCGCCGCGCGCACTTGGCCCACGAGCGGGCGAGGTTCGGGTTGCCGGGCACGTCGCCAAAGGCGTGTCGCATCAGATCGCCGGCCTCGGGCGCGTGGCGCTCTGACATGCGCACACCCAGCTCGGGGGTGAACACAAGCTTGGTTGCGTGGCTGAGAACGCGGTCGATGCCGGGGATCGAGCCGCCGGCGGTTGCCAACCGCCAGGCTTCGCGGCGGCGCACGTACTCGACGGGCCGGTGCAGGCGGTTAGGCATCAGCACGAGCCTTTCGGGCCGCAGCCGGCCGGTCATCACGGCATGCAACAGGATCTCCGCGCCCGCGTCGTGGCCGACCACGAGCGGGCTCGGGCCGAGCACGTCGGCGGCGAACCCGCTCATCACCTCCGCGAACCAGTCGAGCGTGTAGGGGTGGCGCGGGCGGTCCTCGGAGTCGCCGTGCAGGGGCAGATCGGGAATCACGACGCGGTGGCGCTCGGCAAGCCGCTCCACGACCGGCTCCCACTCGCGATGGGACAGCAGAGCGCAGTGCAGCAGCGCAAGCGGCGGGCCGGCGCCGACCTCGCGATAGGCGACGCGCGCGCCGTCGGAGTGGTGGTAGAGGCGAAGCCTCATCGGAAGCGTGTCGCGCGCGGGCACGCTCCCATCGTATGGAGGCGCGCCATGTTTTCCAGGAAAGTCGGCGAGCGTATGACACGTCGTCGGCACCGCTCCGTCGGGCCACACAGGTGCGCTCCTGCGGATGCAAGCGATATCCCAGGATGCACCGTGCGTTGCGCAGCTTGTGGCAGTGCTTGCCAAAGCTCAACATTGCTGCGCATGAGCACTGTCCGCACGAACGCCGCCGCCGCGCTCTTGGGGGTGAGCCCCAACACGCTGCGCGGCTGGGAGAGCCGCTTCGGCTACCCCGCGCCTCGGCGCACCGAGGGCGGGCACCGCCAGTTCGAGCTCAGCGAGATCGAGGCGCTCAGGCAGGCCTTTGCCGAGACCGGCGACATCTCCTCGGCGATCTCCGTGGCACGCGAGCGCGGCGAGGGACCTTCGACGCCGGCCCGGTTGCGCGCAGCGTTCACCGCGTTCGGCGAGGAGCAGGCCGACCGCTTGATGGAGGAGAGCATGGCGGTGCGCTCGGTCGAGCGCACGGTCGAGCTGGTGCTGTTGCCGGCTGTCGAAGCACTCGCACCCAGCGACTTGGCTTTCACCCGCGACCCCACGCAGATGGGCAACCGCGAGGCCGCGTCCGCCGGCAGGCCCGGCGGCTCGCCGGAGTACTGCTTCGCCTGGCGCTACGCCACCGGCTGGTTGGCGGCCGCCCAGCGCGTGGCGCCGCCCTCCACCCGCGACGAGGGCGTGCTGATCTTCGACGCGAGCCAGAGCATGGACATCGACGGCCTGTATGTGCAGGCGCTGGAGCTGCTCCTCAGGCGCGCGGGCCTGCGCGTGTTGACGTTGCCGGTCGATCTCGACAGCACCCGCATCGGAAGCGCGCTGCGTGCGCTTCGCCCGCAGGCGATGGTTCTGGGCGGGCACTGCGCATCGCTGGATGCGCTCGGGCGTGTCGTGTACGCAACGCGCCAGAGCAGCGGCGACCTTCTGGTGTTCGACTATCGCGGTGCCTTGCCCGACACCGGTGCGAGCACGGTCGCTCGCATCGGCCCCGAGCCGTCGGAGGCGGTGCGGATGTTGCGCGAGCGGTTTGCGAGTCCCGCGCCCAGCGTGCGGATCGCCTCGCCGGCACCGCCGGCGTCCGTTAGCGCCGCCGCTTCCTAGCTGCCACGACGCGCACCTACAATGGGCGCCCGTGACCGCCCCACCGAGACACCCGCTGATCCCGCCACGCGAGGTGGACGCGCGCCAGGAGCTGCCCGAGCTCGAGCAGGAAGTGCTGGTGCGCTGGCGCGAGCGCGACGTGTTCGGCGAGTCGCTGCGCAACCGCGACGGGGCCGAGCAGTGGGTGTTCTACGAGGGTCCCCCCACCGCCAACGGCAGGCCCGGCTCCCACCACGTGCTCTCGCGCGTCTTCAAGGACATCTATCCGCGCTACAAGACGATGCGCGGCTATCGCGTGGAGCGCAAGGGCGGCTGGGACTGCCACGGGCTGCCGGTCGAGATCGCGGTCGAACAGAAGCTCGGGATCACGAGCAAGACCGAGATCGAGCAGTACGGGATCAAGGAGTTCAACGAGCAGTGCCGCAACTCCGTGTTCGAGTACCTGGAGGAGTGGGACCGCCTGACCGAGCGGATCGGGTTCTGGGTGGACCTCGAGCACGCCTACCGGACGCTTGACGAGAGCTACATCGAGTCGGTGTGGTGGGCGCTGAAGACGATCAGCGACAAGGGGCTGCTGTACGAGGGGCACAAGGTGGTGCCCTACTGCTACCGCTGCGGCACGGCCCTCTCATCGCACGAGGTGGCACTCGGATACAAGGACGTGGTCGATCCGTCGGTGTATGTGCGGTTGCCGATACACAGGTCGGGTGGCCCGTTGCATGAGGGCGACAAGCTTCTGATCTGGACGACAACGCCTTGGACACTGCCAGGCAATATCGCTGTGGCCGTAGGACCAGGTATTAAATATGTGCGAGCAGAATTAGATGGCGAGATACTGGTCCTTGCCGAAGCACTGGTAGAGAGGGTGCTCGGAGAAGACGTAAAGATCCTTGAGCGTTTTTCTGGTCGAGACATAGTCGGGAACTGGCTCGACGAGAACTGGGTTGGACCCACTTACTCAGGCCCGATCTTCGGCAATACCCGATTCAAATTGGCCGACAAGGGCCTAGCGATTGTTGCTGGCGACTTCGTGACGACCGAGGACGGCACAGGCCTCGTCCATCTGGCGCCGGCGTTTGGAGCGGACGACTTTGATGCGGCCGCAGCAGCTGGACTATTCGATCCAAGGGCCCCAGACACACTTTTCAATCCGGTCAGGTCGGATGGGACCTATAACGACACGGTTGAGCGATTTGCGGGCCGACTTGTCAAGGACCCGGCCCTGACCGAGGAGCTGATCGCGGACCTTGACGCGCGCGGCCTCTTGCTCCGCCGCAGCGACTACGAGCACTCCTACCCCCACTGCTGGCGTTGTGACACCCCGCTGATCTACTACGCCAAGCCCTCCTGGTACATCGCCACTTCCAAGCTGCGCGAGCGGATGATGGCCGCGAACGAGACGATCAACTGGTACCCGCCGCACATCAAGCACGGGCGCTTCGGCGACTGGCTGTCGAACAACGTCGACTGGGCGCTCTCGCGCGAGCGCTACTGGGGGACGCCACTGCCGGTGTGGCGCTGCGACGAGGGGCATATACACACAATCGGGTCCTTCCAGGAGCTCGAGACGCTGTCAGGCCAGACGCTCCCCGATCATCATCGGCCCTACGTAGATGACATCGATTTTCCCTGCCCTGTATGCAAGCTACCGATGAAGCGAGTGCCCGAGGTCATCGACGTGTGGTTTGACTCCGGCTCGATGCCCTTCGCCCAGCACCATTACCCCCACGAGCACGCCCAGCAGTTCCAAAAAGAATTCCCAGCCGACTTCATCTGCGAGGCGCTCGATCAGACGCGCGGCTGGTTCTACTCGCTGCTGGCCGTCTCCACGCTGCTGTTCGACAGGTCCTCGTATGAGAACGTCGTCTGTCTCGGGCTGATCCTCGACACCGACGGCCAGAAGATGTCGAAGTCCAAGGGCAACACCGTCGAGCCGTGGCAGGTGCTCGACAAGTACGGCGCCGACGCGTTCCGCTGGTACTTCTTCACCTCCAAGCAACCCTGGGACGGCTATCGCTTCTCCGAGGAGGCGATCGGCGAGGGCGTGCGGCTGTTCCTCAAGCAGCTGTGGAGCACGTATTTCTTTTACACGCTCTACGCGAACGCAAATGCGGACGTGCTCGCCGGAGGGGTTGGGGTAGGGGCCGAGGGGGCCGGTGCGACGGGACGCGGAGCCGGCGGGAGCGGAACCTCTGCCGCGACCGCGGATGACGCCCTCGACCGCTGGGCACTCTCGCGCACGGCCGCCACCGCGCAGACGGTTGCCGAGCGCCTGGACGCCTACGACGCGACGACCGCGGGGCGAGCGATCTCCGGGCTGGTGGACGACCTGTCCAACTGGTACGTGCGCCGCTCGCGGCGGCGTTTCTGGGATGGTGAGCAGGCGGCGTTTGCGACCCTGCGCGAATGCCTGCTGATCGTCTCGAAGCTGCTCGCGCCGTTCTGCCCGTTCGTGGCGGACGAGATCTACGACAACCTCGACGGCACGCTCGCGAGCGTGCACTTGTGCGATTTCCCTCTCGACGAGGCGCTGCCGGCACGTGACGAGACGCTCGAGGAGGCGATGGCGATCGCGCGCGAGACGGTCCGTCTCGGCCTCGGCGCCAGGGCACAGGCGAAGATCAAGGTGCGCCAGCCGCTCGCGGAGGCGGTCGTGGTGGCCGACGGGCGCGAGCGCGCCGCGATCGAGCGACTCGTGGAGATCGTGCGCGAGGAGCTCAACGTGCGCCGCGTGCGCTTTGTGGAGGCCGCCGAGGAACTTGGCGAGTACGAGATCAAGGCCAACTATCGCACCCTCGGACCCCTGTTCGGCAAAGACATGCCGCTCGCGGCGAAGGCGATCGCGGCACTGGACCCTGCTCGCGTCGCGGCGGCCGTGCGGGGCGGCGACGGCGACGGCGACGGCGACGGCATCGGAATCTCCGTCGGCGACCGCGAGCACACGCTCACCGAGCAGGACGTGATCCTCACGATGAAGGCACCCGAGGGCTACTCGGTCGAGCGCGAGGGCGCGCATGCGGTGGCGCTCGACCTGAGCATCGACGACTCGCTACTACGCGAGGGGCGCTCGCGCGAGATCGTGCACGCCGTGCAGAACGCTCGCAAGAGCGCGGGTCTCGAGGTCGAGGACCGTATCGCTCTGGTGCTGGGTGGGAACACGGCCCTGATGGACGCCGCGCGCGAGCACGAGGGGTATGTCAGCGGCGAGACGCTAGCTGTCGGTCTGGTCTTGGGCGATGGCGACGGAGCCGCTATGGACTATCGCGAGCGGACCGAGATCGAAGGGCTCCAGCTCGAGATTGCTCTCAGTCGCGCTGGGTAGCCGATCAAAAGCGTTGTGCCACCCGCGCGCGGGGCCTTGCTCTTTTGCTGGACCTACTTACGCCGCCGCAAGCACCGAGTCCAGCTCGGCCTCGATCTTCTTCTTGGGATAAGCCCCGACGACGGTCTTCACCGCCTGGCCGCCCTTGAACAGGATCATCGTCGGGATGGACAGCACCTGGAAGGCGGCTGCCGTCTGCTGGTTCTCATCGACGTTGAGCTTTACGATACGCAGGTCCTCGCGCTCGGAGGCGATCTCCTCCAGCACGGGGCCGACCACGCGGCAGGGCCCGCACCAGGGAGCCCAGAAGTCGACGAGCACGGGCTTCTCGGACTCGACGACCTCGGCCTGGAAGTTGGCGTCGGTGACTTCGTTGAGGGTGCCTGCCATGGGATTCTCCTATCGGGTGGCGTCGTCTCGTTGCGGTGCGGCGCTCGTCCTCGCCAACCGCCAACACTCACTATACAAAGTAAAGGGACGTCGTCAAATGCGCGTCGAGACGCGCGACTTCGAGGGCTCCACCCTCTCTGGAGCCGCGGCCGCGTCGCTCGGCGCACTCGACGTAGACGGTGCGCTCGGTGCGCTCGGTGCGCTCGGTGCGCTCGGCACGGGCGGCACGGGCGGCTGACGTCCGAAGCGCAGACGCGGAACGAGCCACATCGCCTCGGCCGCGATCCACCACGACATCTTGCTCTGCCCGAGCTCGCGGTCTTTGAAGACGATCGGCACCTCCACCACGCGGAAGCCCGCCCGCGACGCGCGATAGGTGAGCTCGACCTGAAACGCGTACCCCTGGGAGCGCACGCTGTCGAAGTGGATCGCTTCCAGCACCTCGCGCTTGAAGCACTTGAAGCCACCCGTGAGGTCGCGTACGTGCAGGCCGAGCACCAGGCGCGCATAGGTCGAGCCGCCCTCGCTGATGAAGCGCCGCAACAGGCTCCAGTCGACCACGCCACCGCCGGGCACATAGCGCGAGCCGAGCGCCAGATCGGCGCCCCCCAGAACGGCCGCCAGCAGGCGCGCGAGATCGGCGGGATCGTGGGAGAAGTCGGAGTCCATCTCCATCACATACGCCGCGCCATGATCGAGCGCGTAGCGGAAGCCGGCCAGGTAGGCAGGGCCGATCCCGTTCTTCTCGGTGCGATGCAGCACCTCGACCTGCTTGCGCTCGGTTGCCAGACCGTCCGCGATCTCACCCGTTCCGTCGGGCGAGCCGTCGTCAACTACCAGAATCTTGTAGGCGCCATCGCCCGCACCCGCAAGCACGTTGCTTGCGGCGCTCACGATCGCCTCGATGTTCTCGGCCTCGTTGTAGGTCGGGAGTATCAGCCACGGTACGTCGGTCACGAAGCGTCGTACCCTAGAGCGTGTTGAAGAATCGCGCAACGCCGCCGGCGGCACTGGGGGGAATCATCACGAGCATCGCGCTGGCGCTTGCCTGCGCGCCGTGCGCCCATGCCGCACAACCACTGCCGAGCGCCGCCGTGAGCGTACAGCAGCCGGATTCCAGCACGCCATCGAGCGCACAGCAGCCAAATGCCGACACACCGTCCAGCGCGCAGCGGCCAACCGCCGGCACGCCCCTGAGCGCGGCCCGGTTGAGTTCCTACATCGACCGCGTGGCAAGCGCATGGACGTCCTACACGAGTGCGAACGGGCTGGTTGCAGACCCTTTGAATCCCGACGACACCGGCGACAACTACGGAGTGATCATGCTCGCCGACGTGATGCTCAAGCTCGCCCGCGAAACGGACGACAGCACGCTCGAGGACGCCGGCGTGCGCATCATCGATTCGGCGCTCACGCTGCCGGTGCCAAGCGACCCGTTCAACCTGCTCGCGATTGCCGCCGTGATTCACGACGGGCGCGATGGCAAGTTCTCCACTGCCGCATGGCAACAGCTCGGGGGGCCGCTCGAGCTCCTCGCCGGGCAGATCGGCCCCCCCACGGGCGCCAACTGCCTGGCCGAACTCGGCTGCTACAGCAACTGGCGGCTGGTGTGGTCGGCCGGAGCAGCGTTGCTGGGAGCCGACCAGCTCGCAGGCGAACCGGGGGCGCTCGCGAGCGAAAGCGGGTACGTCACAGCCCAGATCAAGGCCGACCTCGGGCTGGCCCTCGAATACGAGGGCGCGCCGTTGCGAGTGAGCCCAAACACGGGCGGACCCGCGCGCGAGCTGTCGGACCCCGGCGCGGAGCCCTCCGCGTACGAGCTGTTCTCGAGCTTCATGCTCGAGCTCGTCGGTGAATTCGACCCGAGCGCGATCACCCCGGCGGTGGCAAGGTTGCGCGCCCAGGCCGACCGCTACGCGCTGGAGATGATCGCCCCCGACGGCCAGCTCTCGCTGGCGGGACGCTCGCTTGACCAGTCGTGGGTGCAGGCCGCGGCCGTCGCGCTCGGGGCCAGGCGCGCCGCGCTCGAACCGGCGAGCGCCGGCGTGTGGCGCGCGTTCGCCGACCGTGCCGTCTCCTACCTGCTGGGCTCCTACCCGCTCCAGCTCGACGGCCTGCTGCCGATCGTGCCGGGGCTCGATCTGGACTGGAGCCAATCGATCATGGACGGCTATGCGGCGCTCAACCAATACGAGGGCCTGACGCTGTGGCTGCTCTCCGACGCGCTCGAACGCTGGCCGAGCGTGCAGGCGCCACGAACCTCGCTGCCGGTCGACGGCAAGAGCCTGCTCGCCGACGATCTCGCCTCCAGCGGCCTGGTGTGGGGTCGCGCGAGCAACGTCTGGTGGGAGCTCAGCGGACGCTCCACCAGCGGCGACCCGCGCGAGGCGCAGGGACTTGTCGAGGTGAAGGTGGAGGGCGCCGACGGCTGGCGCGACCTGCTGGCGCTGCGTCCGATCCAGCACGGACAGTCGAGCGTGTGGGCACTCACACTGCCCTCCAAAACGACGGCCGCGCCGAGCTTTCACGAGGTCCGGGGTACAGCCGGCGCCACCGTGCTCAGCGGGATCTACAGGCGCCCCGACGGTCGCATCGTGGCACGCGTAACCTGGAAGCTCCACACGACCTCCACCGGGATCGAGCTGAGCATGAGCGTGCCCGCGAAGGCCGCGCTGCACACCACCCTGTGGCTTGCGGGCGCAACCCGCCTGACGAGCCCCAACGCGAGCCAAACGCCCGGCGCATGTCTCGTAACCGCCTCCGGGCGCGCATGTCCGGTGACGATCTACTGGCATCACACGCGCACCGCGACGCTCCAGCTCAGCGCGTAGAGCCGGCTCAAAAGATCTTCGGGATCGATCTCTGGATACTGCGATGCAGTTCTTTGGCTACCACCATCAGTGCCGGGCGCGCAGCGCCGTTGGAGCTCACGAGCCCGGCATCCCAGGTTGCCTTCCTGGCGCTCTTCGGAGTCCCGGGTGAGCGCCAGTGGTAGTAGTAGACCCTGGTGATGCGCGAGCTGAGATGCGCGAGGCTGAAGATGTTCTTGGCGACTCGCGCCGCGTATGCCACACCGTGGTCGATCAGCTTGCCTTTGAAGCGCCACCACACGACTCCTCCGACCTCGCTGAACCACACCTGCCCGCGGGTCGCCGCCAGGAACCTTTCGACCAGCGCCGGATTGTCGGTGGCGGCGCTGTTGTAAGGGTTGAACGGCCAGATCTTCGGATACGGACGCGCGGTTTGCAGAAATTCCTCGACCCACGCCTCGACGTTGCCGTCGGAGTCGAGGATGTCGGGCGCCGTGATCTCACAGCCAGGGCAGTGCGACGCGAGCTCGTTGTAGTACTCGGCCGCAAGCTTGGGATGGTGCTCCGTCGGCTGCGTGGCATGGGTCGCCTCGTCCCACGGAGAGAACTCGTTCACCCACGGAAACGCCTTCCTGAACTTCAGGAACGCCTTCAGATACTGGGCCGGACTCGGGCCGAGGTCGTTGTTCTCGGCGTGCTGGAAGGTGATGAACGGGATGATGTGGTAGGCATGCTTGACCGCGTCAAGCCATTCCCTGGCTTCCGCGAGCTCGCTCGGCACGAGCGCCACGTTCCACGGCACCACGTCGCGGGCGAGATAGATGTCGAGCTGCCGCACGCGCGGATCGGAGAACGTGCGCGGTTCGTAGTCGGCCAGCCCGAAACGAAACGACGGCGCGGCAGCGCGATGGGCGGTGGGCGTGCGCGACTGGTGTGCGCTGGGAGTGCGCGATTTCGCGTGCGCGGAGAACGCGCTGCCCGCGACCGCAAGGCCCCCCAGAGCGAGGCACGCCAGCAGCACGGCGAGCCGTCGCAGAGCAGAAGTTGAAGGCATTCGCCCAAGTATCATTACAGCCAATGAGTCGCCGGCGCGCCGCTTTCCTGGCGGGACTGATCCTCTGGGGAGCGCAAACAGCCACAACCGCGGCAAGCCCCACCAAACCCGTAGCGCCGCCGATCGTACGCTCCGCGCCGATCGCGCGCTCGCCGTTTGGACTGTCGATCGAGTATCAGGTGCTCGAGCGGGCACTCGGCAGCGGGCCGTGCCCGAGCCCGGCGCTGATCGAGCTGCTGCGCGAACTCGGCTCGCCGTCGTTGCGCGTGGGCGGTGACTCCCAGGATCTAGCCGGTGTGAGCGGGACGAGCGGGACGAGCGGCCCCTTCCGCTACACGATCCCGCCCGCCTTCTGGACCACACTCGGCTGCCTAGCACGCGAAACCGGCATTCAGGTCACGGTCGGACTCAACTTCGCACAAGCCACGACGGCCGACGATCAAGCGACGATCGCGGCCGCCGAGCAGGCGATACCAGCCGCGCAGTTGAGCTTCTCGCTCGGCAACGAGCCCGATCTGTACACGATCGGCCACGTGCTTCCCAACGAACCCGAATTCACGGTGCCCGCATTTCGCCCGCCCACCTGGACCGCCGCCGAATACGTGAGCGAATGGAAGACCAGGCGTGCGGAACTCGGCGCGATCCGCATCGAAGGACCCGACCTCGCCGGGAGCGCCTGGAAGCAGCAGGTTGGTGCGATGCTGCGCGAAGACCCCCCCGATCAGATCGACGCGCACATCTACCCGACGGTCGCATGTGGCCCGCGACCGACGGCGACCGCCGAGCGCCTGCTCTCCGAGCATTCGAGCGTGGGCCTGGTCGAAAAGCTCGCCTGGCTGGTGGAAGCCGCGCACGCGGTCCGGCGCCCGGCGATCGTCTCGGAGAGCAACAGCGCCTCGTGCGCGGGCAAGCCGGGGCTGTCGAACACGCCGGTGGCGAGCGTGTGGGCGGCGCGCTTCGTGCTCGGGACGCTACTGTCCGGCTTCCAGCAGGTGCGCTTCCACTCGGCCGGCACCAGCTATGACCCGTTCGTGTTCGGCACGGATGGCACGATCGTGCGCGAGCCACTCGCAGGCGCACTGTTCTTCCTGCACCGCTGGCTGCCGGTTGGCAGCCGCATCGCCTCTGCGAGCACGAATCGCTCGCCCGTGTTCAGCGTGAGCGTCGTGCATGGCTCCTCCCGGAGTGTGATCGTGACCTCGTTCTCCGCTCACACGATGACGCTCCCGATCGCCATCGAAGGCTCGCACACTCGTGTGAGCGCCGACGTGCTCACCACGACGAGCGCCGGGGACGTGCGCGCCACGCTGCCGGTGCTCGCCCACGGGGTGCGACTGAAGCTCCAGCCCAACACGGTCGTGGCACTCAGGACCGACTGAGCATGGCAGAGCAGTCCAACGCGGCAATCGCCGATGCGCTGGAGGAGCTCGGCGACCTGTATGAGCTCGACGGCGCGATCGTGCACCGCGTGCTCGCCTATCGCACCGCCGCGCGCTCGGTGCGCGAGGCACCGGTGTCGGTCGCCGAGCTGGCGCGCGCCGGGCGCGCAAGCGAGCTTGCGGGCGTCGGCGCGACCTTGCAGGAAAAGATCCTCGCGCTGATCGACACGGGCACGATCCCGGCGGCGGAGAAGCTGCGCGCGAAGATCCCGGCGGGGCTGATCGCGATCACGCGGCTGCCGGGGCTCGGCCCCAAGCGCGCGCGGCTGCTGCACTCAGAGCTGGGGATCGACTCGCTCGAGACGTTGCGCGAGGCGGCGCTGGCACAACGGTTGCGCACGGTGCGCGGCCTGGGGGCGAAGTTCGAGACCGGCGTGCTGGAAGCGCTCGAGAAGCTCGGCGACAGCCCGAATGTGCGAGCCACCCCGCGACTGTTGCTCCCGAAGGCGCTGGAGCTTGGCGAGATGCTGGCGGTGGGATTGCGCGAGCACGGCGGCGAGGGCACCGAAGTGCTGATCGCCGGCTCGGCGCGACGGATGGCCGACAGCGTGAAGGACATCGACCTGATCGCGGTCACCCGCAAACCGGTGACGCTCGCACGGAGTCTCACCAAGCTCGCGGAGATCGAGAGCGTCGCCTCGGCCGGGAGAGCCGGCGCGAAGGCGCGCACCCACTCGGGCGTGAGCGTGGACCTGCGAATCGCCAAGCCGAGCCAGCTCGGCAACCTGTTGCAGCACTTCACCGGCTCGGGCAAGCACAACGCTGCGCTGCGCGAGGCCGCGGTGCGCAAAGGGCTGCACGTGTCCGAGTACGGCGTGTACGACGACGCGACAACCTCCACAACCACGTGCGCAAGCGAGCGGGAGGTGTACGCGATGCTCGGCCTCGACCACATCGAGCCCGAGCTGCGCGAGGACCGCGGCGAGCTGGCGGCGGCGGCCCAGGAGTCCGAGTCCGGCGGATCGGAGCCCGCGCATTTCGGTCTGCCGCGATTGATCGGGCTTGACGACATCAGAGGCGACTTGCACTGCCACACGGTCGCCTCCGA
Source organism: uncultured Solirubrobacterales bacterium (assembly GCA_963831725.1). GTDB lineage: Bacteria > Actinomycetota > Thermoleophilia > Solirubrobacterales > Solirubrobacteraceae > Palsa-744. The sequence continues at coordinate 326,116 of CAWHRF010000002.1, read as the reverse complement.
CGGGCGCAACACGATCGAGGAGATGGCGCTCGCCGCGCGTGCACGCGGCTATGAGTATGTGGCGATCACCGACCATTCCGCCACGCACGGGTTTGGCGACGACGTCAGCCCCGAGGAGCTGCTGGGCCAGATCGAGCGCGTGCGCGAAGCCGACGCGAGCATCGAGGGGATCAGAGTGCTGGCGGGCAGCGAGGTCAACATCCTCCCCGACGGATCGCTCGACTACGAGGACGATCTGCTGAGCCGGCTCGACTGGGTGATCGCAAGCGTGCACACTTCCTTCGCGATGGGCGAGCAGGCGATGACCGAGCGCATGATCGCCGCCGTCGAGCATCCGCTGGTCGACGCGATCGGCCATCCCACCGGCAGGCTGATCGAGCGGCGCGAGCCCTACGCGCTCGACGTGCACGCGCTGATCGACGCGGCGGCGCGCACGGGGACGATGCTGGAGATCAACGCCAACCCCGACCGTCGCGATCTCAACGACATCAACGCGCGAGCGGCGGCGCAGGCCGGAGTGCGCATCCTGGTCGACTCCGACGCCCACGGCGTGGAGCGCTTCGACACGATGCGCTGGGGGATCGCGACCGCGCGGCGCGCCTGGCTCACAGCTCAGGACGTCGCCAACACGCGCACGTGGGCGGAGTTCTCAAAGCTGCGCAAGCAAGCGCGGCAGTAGCTGCTCGGCGACAGTCCTGTCCACCTCGGCGCGACGAAATGGCGTGAGCGCTTCCAGCGCGCGCGCGGCGTAGTCCGCTGGGGGATCGTCGAGCGCGGTGCGGATCGCGCCGGCGAGGTCGTCGCCGACCAGGCGAGTGTCCAGTGCGCGTGCGATCGGCAGCGCGGCGTAGGGCCCGGGCGAGGGCGTGGTGACGAGCATGCAGCCGTCGGCGAGCGCCTCGAGCTGCGCCCCGCCGTAGTCCTCGCGACGAGCCGCGCACACGAACACGCGCGTGCGGCGCAGCAGCGCGCGATATTCGGGCTGGGGCAGCATCGAGACAACTCGCACTCCCTCGGTGGGCAACGCGTAGCCGAGCCTGCTCAGCTCCTCGCGGGACACGCCGACCACGTAGAGCTCCTCGCCGGGCCTGCGCGCCTGGCTCCACGCGCGCAAGATCCGGTCCAGGCCCTTCTTCGCGGGATTCGCGGCATATGCGAGCGCCGCGATGTCACGCTCACCTTGCGGTCCCGAGGGATCGACCGGCACGGGCAGCACGAGCGCATGACCGGCGCGCACAGCCGGCGGAACCTCACGCAGTCCACCGTCGCTCAGTGGGAGCAGCAGCGGCGCGGCCCGCAAACGGCGGGCCTCCAGCGGACGCTGCCAGAGGCCATGACGGCCAGGACGGTTGGCGGCCGCAGGCGCGTCGAAGCGGATCGCCCCGGGACGCGGCCACAGCAGCGCGGCAGTGGTGCTCGAGTAGATCACCGCCCGTGCGGCCGTGCGGGCGAGCGCATCGCGCGCCGCGGCACGTGCCGCGCGTGCCCACGCAAGGTCGGTGAGCATCAATGTGCGCACCTCACGCGGCGCTCGCGCACGCGCCATCTCCGCGCTTGCCCCTGCCCGGCGCAACGAGTCGAGCAGCTCCTCATCGGCGGCGCGCAGTCCACCGGTGGAGCCCAGCGAGACGATCAGCACATCGACGCCATCTGCGCCAAGGCCTCCGGCGCGAGCACGATCGGCCATCGAAGCTTCCGGCTCAGGTCGTGGCGCCATCGATGCGTTCCGGGCGCAGCGCCTTGAAGCCGGGCGTGCGCCCCAGCGCGATCGCGCGCAACGGAGAGGTGCGCAGCACGTGGAAGCGCGCGCCGTCGCGCTCCTCGATCGCCGCCACAGCGGCGTCCTGACGGCGCCACCACAACGCGAGTGCGATCGCGAAACCAGCGCCGATGCTGGGGATCTGCGGCGCGAGAAACGCGAGCCCACCTGTGACAACGGTGAACAGCAGGAGCGGCCACAGGCGATCCAGCAATGTGGCGCCCGGACGGTACTCGGGCAGCGCGGTGCTCGTCTTGGCCTCACGCAGCAGGCGCGCAATCGGAGGATGCACCTCCGCGCGGCGCCCGAGCCACAACCCGATCGCGGAGGCGAGGATCCACCAGCCGACCGAGATCGGCAGGATCGTGGGATCCGAGGACGGCGCGGCGGAGAGCACGGTGACGATCACAAGCGCCGTGGCGACGGCGGCGCTGAGCAGGACGGTCGCCCTGAGGAAGTCGACGAAGTGCACGCCTCGTGTTAGAGGAGCGCCTCGAGCAGCCCGCGCACGCCGCTCTGGCCGTCGATGATCAGATCGGCCTGCTCGGCAAGCGCGGGTGGGGTCTCCTCCGAGCCGACCGCCACGCGCACGGCCAGCTCGAGCGTGCCGGCCTCGACCAGCTCGCCCAGCGCACGAAACGCGTCGGTGTCGGTGCTGTCGTCGCCCACATACAGCGCACGCTTGATCGGCGGCCCGTTGTTGGCGTCGATCGCGCTCTGTAGCAGCGCGCTCACACCGAGACCCTTGTCGAGCGCCACCGGCGGGCGTACCTCCAGCACCATGCGACCCCAGTGCACCGCGAAGCCCTCCTGCTCGGCACGCTCGGCGATAGTGCGCACGAGCGCCGCCGCCGCCTGCTCGTCGGGCGCGCCGCGCCAGTGAAACGCGGCTATCGCCTCCTTGTCCTCGCTGCGCACGCGCGCGCGCTGATGCTCGGACGTGTAGACGCGCCGGGCGAACTCGCGCACGCGCTCAGACCAGGCCGTCAGCTCGGGGTCGAGCTCGGGGCGGGTGGCGCCGGGGCGCAGCAGCTCGCCGCCGTGGTTGCCGATGTACGCGATGCTGCCGATTGCGACGATCTGACGGGCGGTTGCCGCACGGCGACCGCTGACACAGCCCACCAGTCGGTAGCGCTTGGATATCTCGATCAGCAGCGTGCGCGTCGCCTCGGGCACGTGCGCGTCGGCGGCATGGCGCACGATCGGGGCGAGCGTGCCGTCGATGTCGAGCAGCACGGCTGCATGAGCGGGGTCGGAGCGAAGCGGCTCGAGCGCCTCCACGAGTGTCGCAGCCGGGGACACGACCTCTAGTATGGCGCCCTGTGACGGCGGACCGGTCATATCCTGTGCATGACCGCTGATCCGCAGCTCCAACCGAGCGACCACAGGGCACTGAAGCTGGCGGCCATCGGCACGCTCGCGGGCGTCTTCAGCGGCCTGTTCGGGGTGGGCGGTGGGACGGTGATGGTGCCGCTGCTGGTGTTGTGGCTCGGCTACGGACCCCGCGAGGCAACCGGCACCTCGCTCGCGGCGATCGTTTTCATCGCAGGGTTTGCGGCGGCCACGCAGGGCGCGTACGGCAACGTGCACGTGCTCGACGCGGTGCTGATCGGCATCCCGGCGATGGGCGGCGTGCTGATCGGCACGTGGCTTCAGCAGCGCCTTGCGACCCGCTCGATCTCGCTGCTATTCGCGGTCGTGCTCGTGGCAAGCGCGGTGGAGCTGCTGGCGCAGTGACCAGCGCCAAGACACCCGGGGCTCGAGCGAGCAAGCGAGCGGCGCGATGATCGGCGAGATCGCGATCGGACTGTGCGCGGGAATCGTCGCCGGCCTGCTCGGGGTGGGCGGCGGTGTGCTGTTCGTGCCGGGCCTGGTGATCCTGATGGGCCTTGGTCAACACCAGGCGGAGGCAACCTCGCTGCTGGCGATCGTGCCGGTTGCGATCGTCGGCACGATCAAGCAGGACGGCTACGGCAACGTGCGCCGCAAAGACGCGCTCACGATGGGCCTGCTGTCACTCGTGGGCGCCGCGGCGGGCGTGGCGCTCGCAAACGCGCTGTCGGGCACGGTGCTGCGCGCGGGCTTCGCGCTGCTGATGGTGCTCGTGGCGATCCAGCTGGTGCGTCGGGCGCTGGGCGAATCCGAGGACAGCGATCCGCCGCAAAGCCAGGGTGCCGACCGGCCGCAAAGCCAATCCTCACGCGGAAATAACCCAACTTCGGCCAATAGCGCCTAGACTGGTGTAGATGGGACTCGACAACCCAGTTCATCTCGCGCTCCTCGTGGTGATCCTGCTGCTGGTGTTCGGTGCGAAGCGACTGCCCGAGATCGGCCGCTCGCTCGGCAGCGGGATGCGTGAGTTCAAGCAGTCGATCGGTGGCGAGCACCCCGACCAGAACCACAATCAGCAGCAGTCGGCACAGCAGTCGACGTTGCCACCCGCGCCGGCGCAGAGCCCAGCTCAGGCATCCTCGGCGGCATCCGCGCAAGACGCCTTCGCGCAGCGGGACCCCGCTTCAACCGAGCAGCACTGAGACGCAACCGGCGTCGCAGCTACAGCCGGCTCAGGCCGAGGGCGTGTGCGCGGCTGTATCCTGCGCCACGGTCGCCGGACGTGCCTCCTGCAAGAGCCCGGCCCCGCAGTGCCAGCAGTAGGCGGCGCCGCGACTGTGCACCGCGCCGCACGAGCGGCATTGGCCGTGAACCCCGGCCTCGGCGGCGCCGAGCAGCCGTTCCACCTCGCCCAGCTCCGCGTCGGCCTTTTGTAGCTCGGCGGCTCTGCGCGAGAGCACGTCGAGGCGATAGTGGTCGCGTACGGCCATCTCAAATGTGAGACCGCCGAGATCCCAGGTGAGCGAGGCGACCTGTTCGGCCAGTTGCAGGCGGCGACTGCGCAGCTCGGCGAGCGATCCGCTTGGCACGGGGGGGCTGGTGGACATCAGCCCCCCGTTTCGATCGGTTTGCCGCCTTCGGTCAACTTTTCGATTTCCTTCTGGTGCGCCTTGCCCTTGGAGCTACTGAGCTTGTTGAGCGTGGCGGCGCTGGGTTTGCTCACGGCCTTAGGTTTCGCCGCGGCCGTTTTTTCTGCTTCCTTGACTTCTTTGACTTCCTGCGCTTCGGTGGCGGGCGCGCTCTTGCCGGTAGCCGTTTTGGATGGGCTCGAGGGCGTTGTGGATGTGGGAGTGCTCGTCGTTGGAGCGGATGTCGCCGCGGCGGGCAGGCTGCCTTCGATCTTGACGATCGATGTGCCCGGGGCTTTGGACGGGGCGAGCCAGTGCCCGACGAGCAGACCGATCAGGCCCGCTATCAAGAGCACGGCGATCAGAGCGAACAGGCCTGAGTAGCGGCGCAACCGGCTGAGCGCACCGTCGTCCTGGGGGAGCGGCGGTAGGTAGCCGGCGGGGGGCGAGGAGATCGCGATCGGGGCGACGCGCAGATCGTTTTCGGCCTGCAGCACGTCGAGGAATGCGAGGCGCACGGGCGAGCAGGGCTGGCCGCACGCCAGGCAGTAGCGCTGGTCGGCGGCCACCGGCGCGCCGCAGTTGGGGCACTTGGCCCCGTCGCCCTCGGGGGGGGTCTGGATCGGGTAGACGTTCACGAGCGACCGCCTATCCGAAGGCGCCGCGCACGTAGTCGCGCGTGCGCACCGCGCGCGGCTCCTCGAACACCTGAGCCGCGGTTCCGTACTCGATCAGGTCGCCGAGATACATGAACGCGACCTTGTCGGCCACGCGCTGGGCCTGGGCGAGGTTGTGCGTGACGATCACGACGGCCAGGTCGCGCCGCAGCTCTCCGATCAGCTCCTCGATCACGCCGGTGGAGATCGGGTCGAGCGCACTGCAGGGCTCGTCCATCAGGAGCACCTCGGGACGCATCGCGATCGCGCGTGCGATGCACAGCCGCTGCTGCTGGCCTCCGGAGAGGCGCAGAGCGGGACGGTCGAGGTCTCCGCCGAGCTCGTCGTAGAGACCCGCGCGCTTGAGCGCATCGATGACGAGCGGCTCGAGCTCGCGCCGGCGCGGCTTCTTGCGCGACTGTTCACGCAGCGCAAAGGCCACGTTGTCGAAGATCGACATCGGGAACGGGTTGGGCTGCTGGAAGACCATCGCCACACGCGAGCGCAGCGTGGTGTCCTGAAGCGCGTGGACATCCTGCCCGTCGAGCAATATCTCGCCCGAGCGCGAGGCGCTGGGGGTGAGCTCGGTGAGGCGGTTGAGCGTGCGCATCAGACTCGTCTTGCCGCAACCGGAAGGACCGATCAGCGCCAGCACCTCGCCCTGGTGGATCGACAGCGACACCGAGTTGACGGCACGCTTGGGTGGGTGGGTCCCGTAATAGATGCTCACGTCCTCCAGGCGCAACCGCTCGGGGCCCTGTGTGGCCAGCGAGGAGCGGATCGCCACTCGCTCCCGCGGGGGCGCCACTGCCGTGGGATGACGGTCGAGCACGATCGTGCGCACCGGCGGCACGAGGGCATCTGTCTTTTCCTCCGCGGGCCCGGGCGGGACGATCGAGTCGGCTCTGCCGTTCGTGCGCAGGGGAGATTCCGCCTCCTGGGGCCAAACGGAGCCAAGCTGGCTCCAGGGGTCGAGCAGTGTCTTGTCAGCGCTCATCGGACATATTCTCCATCGGACTAATCAGGATAGTCATGAATAGTAGCGTTGTCAAAGCCGATCGCCCCCGCCCCATCGGGAGGGGTGGGCATATGCGGACCTCGGAGGCGGCCGGGCTCATAGCCCACCGCCCGTGTCGAAGCCGCTGGAACGCGCGTTGGCGCGGCTGATGCGCCCAACGATCCAGTTGAGCAGCAGGATGAACAGCAGCAGCACGAATGCGGCCGCGTAGGCGTTGTTCGCCGACTTGCCTTCGCCGGCGGGCGAGTTGTCGTAGACGTAGCTGGTCAGCGTGGAGCCGGTCCCGCGCAGGAAGCCGAGGATCGGGATCGAGCCGACCGGTTCGTTGCGCAGCGACTCGCCGAGCAGGATCAGCACGATCGCCGTGTCGCCGACGATGCGGCTGATGCCGAGCGTGGTCCCGGTGGCGATGTTGGTGCGCACACTGGGAATCAGCACACGGCGAATCGTCGCGATGCGCGTCTTGCCGAGCGCGAACGCCGCCTCGCGCATGTGCGCGGGCACGGCCTGCAGGCCGTCGCGGGTTGCGGCGTACAGCGGCGGCAGCGCGATCATCGACATCATCACGCCGGCCGCGACGAACGAGCGGCCGAGCACGACCCCGCTTTCGGATGTGCTCGATAGGGGACCCATGAAGCTGAGCTCGAAAATCGCCAGGCCGAAGATCGCGATCACGATGTCTGGAGTGCCGGCGACGATCTCGATCGAGGACTCGACCAGCCGCGCGAGCCACGAGGGTCGTCCGTACTCGACGATCCACACGGCGCTGCACACGCCGACCGGCAGCGCGATCGCGACCCCGATCAATGTCAGCACCGCGGTTCCGATCAGCGGATCGAGGAATCCGCCGGAGACACTCCCGTCTTCGGCGATCCGCGGCCTTGTGGCCAGCAGCTCGGGGCGAAGATACTGAAAGCCGCGCACGCCCATGTACACGACGATCGCGCCCGTCACCAAGCACAGGCCGAGCCCGGTTGCCCACGCGGCGAGATACACGATCCGGTCGAGCAGGCGCCATTCCCGCATCGATGAGCCGCGACCGCGACTCGGGCGCGGCGCCTCGGTGGGCTCGGCCGGGAAGGAGGAGGCGAAGGCATTCATGGCCGGCCCCGTCGGAGTCGAAGTGCACCGATGTCGCTCATCGGAGCTGATACCTGCGCAGCGGGAGCTTGATGAGATAGGAGCCGAGCGACAGCGCGATCGCCGAGAGCAGCAACAACAGACCGAACGCGTACAGGGTGGAGCTCAGAGCCGGGGCGCCCCCGAAGAAGGCTTCGCGGTTGTCCACGATCGCGCTGCCGAGCGTGCGCAGCGGCTCATACAGGAAGATCAACGGTCCGTGCGCGAAGTTCGGGGCGAACGACACGTCGCCCGCGACCATCGAGACGACGATCACCTCACCGATGGCGCGTGCGCACGCGAGCGCCGTGGCCGCGACGATCGCGGGACGGATCGCCTTGAGGCTGACAGCCTGGGTGGCTCGTAGGCGGTGCACGCCGAGCGCCATCGCCCCCTCGCGCCAGGAGGCGGGCACGCCGGCCAGCGCCGTGCTGATCAGCGCGGCCATGATCGGCGTGATCATCACGGCGAGGATCACCGACACGACCAGCAGGCCAGCGCCGGTGAGCTCGACCGTGTTCTGCACCGAGGTCTTCTCCGGGATGGTGATCAGGTGGTTGCCGACGAACGGCACCAGCACGAGGATTCCGATCAGCCCGTAGATCACCGACGGCACCGAGGCCAGCAGCCTCACGACGGGGACCATCAGCCCTCGCAGCCATGCGGGCGCGAACTCGACGATGAAGATCGAGGACAGCAGCGCGACCGGCAGGGCGATCGCCAGCGCGAACGTGGTGGTGAGCAGCGTGCCATAGATCACCGGCCACGCCCGCACGCGATAGGCCGAGGCGGGCGGGTGCGCGCCCGTTTCGGTCATTCGTTGCAACTGCCTGTCGAGGTTCCCGCCGGAGCCCAGCCAGCTGAGCCCGTTGTGCTGGAAGGTCGGCCATGCATGGACGGCCACGAACACAACCATTGCCGCGATGGCGAGGCCGGCCGTCAGCGACACCGCGCCGAGCATGAGCTCGGCGCGGCGATCTGACCAAGGTTGGCGCAAACGCGCCAGGGGATTGTTTACTTGAGTGAGATCCACTGAGTTGAGATGATCTTCTGTGCCGCGGCACTGTCTTCGATCCATCCGATGAACGCGGATGCGGCGCCCGTGGCTTTGCCCTTCGTCACCTCATAGAAATGCGCGACACCCGCGTAGCTTCCAGCGGTGGCATTGGCCAGCGTGCAGCCCACACCGTTGAAGGCGACGTCATTGACGCCTTTGCTGGCGAAGTAGCCGGACAGGAAGCCGATCGAGTTGGGATCTTTTTCGATCGCCTCGCGCTGCAGCCCCTCAGAGGACTCTTCGCTGGCGAGCGATGAGACTTTCTTACCGCCGATCAAGAGCGTTGAGAAGTTGCTGAGCGTGCCGGCCGTGGAGTTGCGGCTGATCAGATCGATCGGACCAGTGGCTTTGGAGCCGGGAACCTTCGACCATTCACGGGTCTTGCCGGTGAAGATCGATTCGACCTGCGCCTGTGTGAGGTTGGCCAGCGTATTGGAGCTGTTGGTTACGACGCACAGGTAGTACTTGGCGACCGGGTAGAAGTCGAGACCCGTCGGATCGGTGGGGAGCGGATCGCGTGAGACGTCGGCGATCGAGACGCGTCCGGCGGCGACGTCGTTGATCCCGACCTGTGTGCCGCCCTGGGAGATTTTGATCTTGACCTTCTTGTTGAGCTTCTGGTACTTCTGCGCCAGCAGCTCGACCAAGGGAAATGAAGCGGTGGCTCCGCTGATGGTGATCGTGCTGGTCGCGAGAGCGACCGCCGGGACCACTATCGAAAGCGTGAACGTCGCCGCGAGGAAAGCGGCAACACGGCGAGATCGGTGCATTTGGGTGGGGTCTCCGTTCGAATGGTTGACAGCTTGATTTCGGCCAGCCTAGCATATTCTGCATAAATAAGATCAGGATTAGCTATTTTATGAGGATGACCGCTTCTCCCAGAACACGAGAGGCCGGCATAAGGAGCGCACCTCAACCAAACGGCGCCACCAACACCACCGAAACCGACCGACGACAATGACCCCAGACAATCGAGACAAACCCACAAGCGCAAGCGCACACGGCGTTGCCGGCGAGCAATGCCCCGGCTGCGGCGCCGCGCTCGTCGAGGACCAGCGCTACTGCCTGCAATGCGGCGCGAGGCGCGGCAAGCCGCGCCTCGACTTCAGCGCGTTCTGGCCGAGGTTGTCTCCGACTGGAGCGCGAACAGAGCGCGATGCGGCGCGCACCGGCACCCCGGGGGGCACTGCCGACAGGAGCTGGTTTGCGAGCGGGTGGGGCGCAGGCGGCGCGCCATCGCGACGAGTGGTCGGCGTGCTGGCGGCCGGCGTGCTCGCCATCGGGATCCTCGCGGGCGCCGCGCTTGGGCCGGCTCCGTCGGGTTCGCCCGCCGATGCCGCGACGCTTGCGCAGCGCGCGATCTCAGCGCTGATCGCTCGCACGAGCAGTAGCCCGCCCCCCAGCACCCCCACCAGCTCTACCCCGCCGCCCGAAAGCGAACCCGCCGCGACGCCCACGAGCGCGTCCGGCAAAGAAGGCAAAGCTGCCTCGAAAGCTGCCTCCAGCTCGGAATCCTCGGAAAGCTCGTCCGCCGGCGAAAGCGCCTCGGGGGCGCAGCCCTCTGAAGAATCTCCCTCGGAAGGGTCCTCCAAAAACTCGGGCAAAGGCGAAAAAACCGCACCGGGAACGCCGATCAAACTGCCTCAGGTCAAGCACGTGTGGGTTATCGCGCTGTCAGGCACGAGCTTCGGCGCGGCACTCGCGGACCCCAAGACCGACCCGTACCTGGCCAAGCAGCTCGTGCCGAAGGGAACGCTGCTGAGCAACTACAAGCTCAGCGCGAGCAGCGCGCTGAGCAACGGGATCGCACTGCTCTCGGGACAGAGCGTGAACCTCGACACCGAACAGAACTGCCCCACCTACAGCGAACTGCAACCGCCTACGGTCAACACCGCCACGGGCCTCGCCGAGGGTGTGGGGTGCGTGTATCCGGCGACCGTCAAGACGCTCGCCGACGAGCTGAGCGCCGGGGCGCTCACTTGGAAGGCGTATGTGCAGGACATGGATCAAGACCCGCCCGCCGCACCGGCCACGCCCGCCGGGGCCAGCGGCGCATCGGGCGCCGCGACACCAGCAGGCACTAGCGGTACGGGCAGCGCGCCGACTGGCGCGAGCGGCGCGCTGCCCGCCACCGGCACCGCGAGCGGCACAGGCACGACACCGACCAGCGGCGCTACGAGCACAACACCAACGGCCGGCGCACAGACACAGCCCACGACCGGCGGCGTCGCCTGCCGCAGGCCCGAACTGGGAGCCACCGACCCCAACCACACGCCCGCGCCCGGCGATCCCTACCTCACTTATCGCAACCCGTTCGTGTACTTCGACTCGCTGCTGAGCGAAGGGGCGTGCGCGAGCAACGACGTCGATCTCGCACAGTTGCAAGGCGACCTCGCAACGCCCGCCGACACGCCGAGCCTCAGCTGGATCGTGCCCTCCGCGTGCAACGACGGATCCAGCGCTCCGTGCACGCCGGGCGCACCCGCCGGGCTCGCCCCTGCCGACAGCTTCCTTGAGGAAATCGTGCCGCGGATTCTCGCGACCAGCGCCTACAGCAAGGAAGGGCTGATCGTGATCGTGCCCGACAGCCCGCCGTCCTCGCCCGCGAGCGCCGCAAGCGAACCCGTCGGCGCGCTGCTGCTCTCGCCATTCGTGCACAGCGGCGCGCGGGTGAGCGAAAGCTTCAACGACTTCTCGCTCCTGAAGAGCATCTCGCTGCTCTTTGGAGTGCTCCCCTTGGGCCATGCCAACGACCCGAGCACCGTGTCCTTCGGGGCGACGGTCTACGGCAGCAGTGGCAAGGCGGCAAGTGCCGCCTCCACGGCCAAGAAGGCGGCCCAGGCCGCATCGGCAGGACAACCGCGGCGTCCGACGGCGTCGCAAACCGGCGGCTGAGAACCCGCCTTCATGTCAACGAACGAACGGAGATCCCCGTTGTACACACATCGACCCGTCCACCACCGAGCTTCCCTGTGGCTGCTCGCGATCCTGGGCTCGATTGCCCTGTCGTTGGCGCTGGTCGCCTCGGCTCACGCCGAAGAAGGCGGAACCGAAGGAAGCCCGAACGACCTGAACTGCATTGGACACATATCTGCCGGCACGCCGGAACTGGGAAGCGAAGAACAGCAGGTTCGCTACACGTTCTACTGCGACGGCCCGATCACGGGCTATCAGCTGGAGACGAACATCCCGGTGAACGGCTTCGAGGCTTCGCCTTTGGTGACCAACGCCAAGAACGAAGCGCTCTCGGACACGTTCGCCTGCGGCGGTGAAATACCGGGCTGGGCGGACAACTGCGAGGGCTCGGCAAAGGCCGGCTGGGAGAACATCACCGGGCAGTTCTCGATCGAGCAACCGCTGTGCAAGGAACCACGCGTGGATCCGCTGTTGACGGTCACCGACATCTACACCGAAAAGGGTGTGGTGACGCAGGCGATCTCAGGCCCGTTCGACCTCGGCCGCCCGCTTCACTGCCCCACCACCCGCTACGCGGGAGGGACGCGACTCGAACCGAGCGCGCCCACACCGAGGAAGACCAAGGCCGGCAAGCACAAGAAAGACAAGGCCGGCAAGAAAGCAGACAGCAAAGCCAAGAAGAAATAGGCGCTCGGCGAGCATCGAGCACGGGCCGGCGTCTCGAGCGCGCCGGCCCGTGCGGATGCCCCGAGCGACCGGCCATTGAGCGGGTTTAACCAGCGTCTAACCGATCGAGCGCGAAGGTGGCGTAGGTTGTGAGACGCACATGCAGGATCGACCGCGCTCGCGCGCAGAGCGACACCTTTCCCGGCTGCGCTCGGCCCATCCGACTCGGCTGCGCCCGGTGCGCATGGCCGTCGCGGCGCTCGCGCTCACGACGATCCCGATGCTGGCGTCGATGGGCTGCGGTTCGAGCACGAGCGCGGAGGAGTCCTCCGCCGTCAAGCTGGCCTCACCACGGTGCGCGGACGCAACCGCCAGAGCGTTGGGGAAGGTGGCCGAAAGTGTCTACCGCGAGATCGCGGGCGGACGGATCGCGCTGCCGGCAGCCGAACGCGTGGCGAGCGCACCGGCGGTGATCGCGGCCGCCGAAGCGGGTGACGCGAAGGCCGTGCGAGCCGCGATCGCCCCGCTCTTGCGCGGACAGCTGGTGCGCGTGCGTGTGAGCGTTGGGCGGCGAACCGTCGGCGAATACGGCACCGCCAACGGGATCGCCCCGGTGAGCACGCCGCTGCGCAACGCGGCCGGTCTTGAAATCGGCACGGTCACAGCCTCCGAGGAGGGGATGTATGGCTACGCGAGCACCGTGTACGCGATCACCGAAGCGCAGGTGTTCGGGCGCTCGGGCTCCCGCTGGCTGGGCGGCTCCACCAGCCCCGGGCCCACCAGCCTGCCCGACCGCGGCGAGGTCACTTTTCTCGGCACGCGCTATTCGGTCTACTCGTTCGCGGGCACCGGCTTCCCGAAAACGGCGATGCGCACGTTCGTGCTGGCGCCGGTTCCGCTCACCTCCACATGTGGACGGGACCCCGAAGAAACGGCGACCGATGCGATCGGGAAGACGGCGATGAACATCTACCGCCAGGAGCAATCCGGGTCGGCGACGCGAGCCGTGGTGGGGGACTTCGAACGCTCGCGCGCCTTCCAGCAGGCGGTCGCGAGCGACGATCCGATCACAGCGCGCGAAACGATCGACGCGTTCTTCAAAACCACGTTGCACGTCGTGCGCGTGCGCGCCACGCTCGGCGAAAAGCTCGTGGTCGATGTCGGCGGCCCGCACGTGCTGGCCCCGATCCGCGGCGACGTGCGGGGCGCGAAGGGCCGCATCGTGGGTCACTTCTTGCTCTCCGTGCAGGACGACCTTGGCTATGTGATCCTCACTCATCGTTTCACCGGCGCGCAGGTGTTCCTAAGCCAAGGAACCGAACAGATCGTGGGCAGCATCGCTCCGGCGCCTGCCGCCGTGTCAGCCCATGGCACGATCCTCTATGGCGGCGTTCGCTACCACGGCTATTCGTTCGACGCGGAAGCATTCCCCGAGGGACCGCTGCGAGTCTCGCTGTTGATCCCACCGGTGGCAGGAACGTAGCGAGCGCACACGCGACACGGGCCGCGGGGCACTCCGGGGACCCGCACTCGTACACCGAGGGCACGCCCAAGCTATTCCAAACAAAGAGCAACCGCATACGCAGCGCTCAGGGCCCTACAGCATCGTCGTGGTGATCCGCTCGATCTCCGCGATCGAGGTCTGACCGGCGCGAACCTTTGCAATCCCGTCGTCGCGCAGACGGCGCATCCCCTGGGCAACCGCGGCGGCGGCGATTTCATCGACCGATCCGCGACTGAGCACGAGCGCGCGCACCTCTTCGGTGACCGACATCACCTCGTAGATGCCGATTCGACCGCGATAGCCGCTGGAGGAGCAGCGCGAGCAGCCGACCGGCTCGAACGCCTCGGAGCCGTACAGCCCGTACTCGGCCAGCAAGGACTCCGGCGCTTTGCTTGGCTGCTTGCAGTGCTGGCAGAGCATTCGCACGAGCCGCTGGGCGACGATGCAGTCGATCGCCGAGGAGATCAGGAACGGCTCGATGCCCATGTCGATCAGACGGCCGAGCGCGCTGGGGGCATCGCGAGTGTGCAGAGTGGAGAGCACGAGGTGGCCGGTGAGCGCCGCCTCGACCGCGATGTGCGCGGTTTCGCGGTCGCGGATCTCCCCGACCATGATCACGTCGGGATCGGCGCGCAGCATCGCGCGCAAGCCGCCCGCGAAAGTCATGCCGGCCTTCGGTGCGACCTGCATCTGCTTGACGCCCGCGATCCGCGACTCGACCGGGTCCTCGATCGTAAGGATGCTGCGGCTGCCGTCGTTGACGGCGCCCAGCGCCGCGTACAGCGTTGTGGACTTGCCGCTGCCGGTCGGGCCGGTCACCAGCACCGCGCCGTTGGGCCGCGCGATCGCGTAGGCGAAACGATCCTGCTCGGTGCGCTGCATGCCGAGCGATTCCAGGCCGCGCACGGTGGCGCCCTTGTCGAGGATGCGCAGATAGGCGCCCTCGCCGTAGACCAGCGGCAGCGTCGTCACGCGCACGTCCACGCGCCGGCCGCCCACGGTCAGAGCAAAGCGCCCGTCCTGCGGCACGCGCCGCTCGGAGATGTCCATCTCAGACATGATCTTTACGCGCGAGATGATGCTGGCGGCCATCGCGCGCTTGAGCGTGGCGGTCTGGGAGAGCACGCCGTCGATGCGCAACAGCACGCGCATGTCGCCCTCGCCCGGGTCGATGTGGATGTCGGAAGCGCCCTGCTCGATCGCCTCGGCGATGATCGAGTGCACAAGCTTGATGACAGGCGCGTCCTTGTCGGTCTCATCCATCGTGAATTCAGCCTCGGGCTGGGATTCGTCCTCGACGATCGCTTCCACCGACTGCTCCACACGGGAAAGACGGGTGATCAGGATGTTGAGGTCCTCGATCGAGGCCGAGGCGGAGCGCACGCGCCTGCCGGTGAGCATCGCGATGTCATCGACGGTGAGCACGTTGGTGGGATCGGCCATCGCGAGCAGCAGCGTGCCGTCTTCGAGGAAGCCAACCGGCACAGCCTGGTAGCGACGGATCGCCTCCATGTCGATCAGGTTGACCGCACCCATGTCCAGCTCGTACACCGACAGGTCGATGTAGTCCAGGCCGTAGCGGTCGGCAACCACGCGGGCGAGCTGGTCGTGACGCAGGATTCCCTGCTCGACGAGGACCTGTCCGGTGGGCTTGCGCTGGGCACGCGCGATCTCCACAGCCTCCTCGACCCGCTCGCGGCTGGCGAATCCCAGGTCCACCACGACGTCGCCGATCAAGCGTCCGGGGCGGCCCTCGCCAAGCGGCTGGGTGAGCGCGCCCGATTGGATCGGTCGGCTGTGGGCGGGCGCGGGCTCGACCGCTCGCAGCGGCGAGCGCTCGCTCACGGGTGTGCTGGTTGGGCTGGGCTGGTCCCCCACCCTGTGATGATCGGCATTCGCGAGCGCACACTTGACCCGCCCGCATTGTTTCTCACCGGATGCCGGGGCCGATCCAAGTGCGCGCTCGCGCACGCGCGCGGGCGCGCGAGGCGAGAGGTCGATCTCAGCGGCCGAGACCGTGCTCAAAAGCGCCCTTGACGGCCGCGTCGAGCGCGCCCAGGCGCTGTAGCGCAAGAGCCTCGGCGGAGGCGGCGCGCTGGGCCCCTTCGCCGCCATGGTGTGCGAGCACGCAGTGCTCGAGTGCCATCCGACGCTCGGCCGTGAGGTTGGGCGGGGCGTGTGCGGCGATCAGGCGCAGACCCAGCTCGACGTGGCCCAACATGCGGCCCTCCTCGGTGCGCGTGATCTCCGCGCCATAGGCGTATTCGCGTGTCTTGCCGAGATCGTGCACGATCGCGGCGCACAGCAGCAGATCGCGGTCCAAGCGGGGGTGCACGGCGCACAGCTCGATCGCGAGCGTGGCGACGGCGACCGTGTGCTCGAGCAGCC
Organism: uncultured Solirubrobacterales bacterium; assembly: GCA_963831725.1. Classification (GTDB taxonomy): domain Bacteria; phylum Actinomycetota; class Thermoleophilia; order Solirubrobacterales; family Solirubrobacteraceae; genus Palsa-744. The sequence continues at coordinate 310,073 of CAWHRF010000002.1, read as the reverse complement.
CGCCGATGAACGCGTGGTGGGCGCTCGAACGACCCGGACCGCTCGCGGGTAGCGAGCAAGGCGCACGGCGCAGCCCCGCACGCAGCTCGCGGTCGCCGAGCAGGCGCTCCAGCAGTGCTTTGAGGCCGGGGTCGTACACCTCGCGCGCAAGATGCTCGACGAAGCCCTCCAACTCGTCGAGGTCGCGGCGAGAGACCGGCAGAAAGCGGGCCGCGACCTGCTCGTCGGCGTCCACTCGCGCGATCCGCTCGACCGCGATCTGCAGCTCCTCGCGAAAGCGCTCGGCCCGCCCGTGCACGTGCACGAGCTCACCGCGCTCAAAGCGCCCGGCGTGCAGGTCGGCGTCGCGAAAAATCCTGCCCACCACGCTGCCGGACCGGTCGCGCAGCTCGATCGTGAGGTAGGGATCGCCGGAGCGAGTCAGCAGCCGCTCCTTGCGCGCGCAAGCGAACACCGCGTCTACCGCATCGCCGTCGCGCAGCGTGGCGATCGTGTCGGGGGGATGGGTGGCTCCCTCGGCGGCGACGGGAGCATCGGCGTCGCCACGGGCGCCGGCGGATGAGCCACCGGCCCCTCCGCCGGTCGCGGCCTGCAGCGCACGGGGCGCGTCGGTGAACGTGCCGCTTGATGGGCTCTTGACGGACATCGACTGTCCATGATGTACGGTGGGTCGGATGCAGCCGCTGATCTGGGATCGACGCCCCGACGGCCTGCGAGCACCCGCGATGGTGTGCTCGTTTCAAGGCTGGAACGACGCGGGCGACGCGGCGTCGACGGCCACCGCGTTTCTAGCGCAGGCGCTCGGCGCCGAGCGCTTTGCGCGGATCGACTCCGAGGAGTTCTACGACTTCCAGGCCAACCGGCCGCAGGTGCAGATCGACGAGACCCAGGCGCGCGTGATCTCCTGGCCCTCGGTGGAGATCCTGGAGGCGCGTGCACCGCGAGCGCCTCGCGATCTGGTGATCGTGCAGGGTGCCGAGCCCTCGATGCGCTGGCGCTCGTTCAGCGCGCTGATCGTGGATCTCGTGGAAGCGCTCGACGTGCAACTGGTGGTGACGCTCGGGGGACTGCTGGCGGACGTGCCGCACTCCCATCCGGTGGCGATGACGGGCTTTGCCTCAGACCCGGCGATGATGGAGCGACTGGGGTTGAAAGCAAGCAGCTACGAAGGTCCCACGGGGATCGTGGGTGTGCTGCACGCGGCGTGTGGGCAGGCAGGGTTGCCCTCGGCGAGCGTGTGGGCGAGCGTGCCGCACTACGTGGCGGCCGCCGCCAGTCCGAAGGCGGCACTCGCGTTGCTGCGCAAGCTCGAGCTGCTGGTGGGGGTGTCGGTGGACGCCACAGAGCTCGAGGAGGCATCTGGCGAGTACGAACACCAGGTCGGCCTCGCAGTGCAGTCCGACCCCGACATTCAAGCCTTCGTGGAGCGCCTGGAACAGCGAGCCGCCGAGGACGGACAGACCACGATCTCCCCGCAGGATCTGCCTTCGGGAGATCTCCTGGCGCGCGAATTCCAGCGGTTCCTGCGTCAGCGCGGACGCGAGAGCTGATCTCGGATCGATCCACCTAACGAAGCTAAAACGAATTTGGGGAAACATCTCCCCAAATTTGGGGATTGTATTCCCCATTACGCGCTGCTAAAATCCCCGTTATTCGCCTCTTTTTGTACGCATAATGCGGAGCAACGGAATGATCGAACGACATATCCGGCCCCTCGTGGTCGAGGAGCTCTCTTACGCCCGAGCGGTGTGCTTGCTGGGGCCTCGACAAGTCGGCAAGAGCACACTGGTCAAGCAGATCGCCAGCCAAGACCACCCGGCCACATACATCAGCCTCGACGAGGAGGGCAGCAGACAGGCGGCTCTGGAAGACCCGACCGAATTCGTCGCCGCAATCAGCGGCCCAACCGTAATCGACGAGATCCAGCGAGCACCCGACCTGATGCTCGCAATCAAGATCCGGCTTGACAACTGCAACGACCGCGGACAGTTCCTGCTGACCGGCTCAGCCAATGTGATCACGCTGCCGACCATCGCCGACAACCTGCCGGGCCGTGTCGACTACGTGCACCTGTGGCCCTTCTCGCAAGGAGAGCTCGAAGGATCTGCCGAGAACTTCATCGACCGTCTGTTTGAGAACGATCCCCCTCGCATCGTCGGAGCCGAGGTTGGCCGGGCGGCCTACGCGGAGCGCGTGGTCCGGGGCGGCTTCCCCGAAGCGCAAGGACGCGGCGAAGCGGGGCGGGAGCGCTTCTTCTCGAGCTATCTGCCCTCGATCCTGGGTCGAGACCTAAGCGACGTCGCGCGCATCCACGATGCTGCCCAGATGGGGCGCCTGCTGAGCGTGATAGCAGCCCGCTCGGGCTCGCTGACGAGCGCTCGCGCCATGGCGGGAGACCTCGGGATCGACCACAAGACTGTCCTCGCCTACACGAAGGTCCTCGAAGACCTGCTGCTAGTGCGACGGCTCCACGCTTGGAGCGCCAACATCGGCAGCCGTCAAGTGAAGGCGCCAAAGCTGCACGTCTGCGACACGGGCTTGCTTGCCAATCTGTTGAACGTCGAGGCCGATCGACTGGTGCGGGACCCTACGCTGGCCGGCCCAATCTTCGAGACGTTCGCGGCTACGGAGCTCGAACGGCAATCGAGCTGGTCAGAGCGCAAATCGCGCTTCTACCACTATCGCGACCACCGCCAACGCGAGGTTGACATCGTGCTCGAGCGCGGCGCCGGGGAGATCGTTGCGATCGAGGTCAAGAGCGGTGCAGCCTTGCGCTCCAAGGACTTCAGCGCCCTCCGGTTCCTACGCGACTCGCTCGGACCTCGCTTCAAGGCGGGAGTCGTCCTCTACACCGGGGAACGCACGCTTCCCTTCGGGGAGCGACTCCACGCCGTGCCGCTGTGCGGCCTATGGCGGCAGAGCTGAGTGCTCGCGTGCCGAGCCGATCAGCGGGTGGCGACGCCGTAGGTCACGGCCGCTTCGCCGAGCAGCAGTTTGCCGGAGCCATACTCGCTCTCGGCGACGTCGGGCCGAAAGCCGGGCGAGAGCGGGATCTTCTTCTTGAGCGCGTACATCACGAACTCGACCGTGTCGCTCTTGCCGGACGCGGGGCAGATTGGGCTGTAGCCGACCTTGCCGGCGCTGTTGGTGCCGACGATCCCACCGGCGGGCACCTGACCGGCGGCGACGCCTTTGGAGCTTGGGTCGATTCCACCCACGATCCAGCGGATACCGCCGGAGGAGTTGCTGGAGCTGTCGTCGATCGCGAACAGCACCAGCTCGGCGGCGCCTTTGTGCACTTTTTCCCATGACAGCGGCGGAGAGATGCCGGCGCCCGCGCACGTGTACTGGGCTGGGATCTCACCGTTGCGTTCGAACGCCGAGCTCGAGATCGAGAATGCGCCTGGAGCGGTGTAGACCTCGCCGCTGGAGCGCGATGTGGAGGAGGAAGACGAGGAGGAGGAGCTGCTCGCGGAGGACCCCTTGGCCGAGGACGACGATGCGCTGTGCGAGGTCGTGGCGTTGAGGTTTTCGCCCTTGCCCTTGTATTGCTTGCAGTCTTCCATCACATACCCCGGCTTGCAATTCGTGAGCGCCTTCCAGTGGGTATGGAAGTTGGTCTCGAACGCGGTCAGGATTGCGCTGTGCTGAGAGGCGCTCTTGCCGGCGGTGATCTGTGCGGCGATCTTGGCGGCGAGCAGTTCGACCTTGATGCGCGCGAGCAGGTCGGCTTCGGTCTCGCCGGAGGTCGAGAAGTACTTCTGCAGCGAGCCGGCCTTGGGGAAGCTCTGGTGCGCAAGCTGGGTGAAGCGCTGCTTGACTTCGGCGTCGGAGACCGAGACCCCGCGGGCCTTGGCCTCGCCGAGCACCCACTCGGAGGTCAAAAGGAATCCGAGCGCGCGATGCCCCGCATTGCCGCCGCCGCCGAGCTTGCTCTCGACGGTGAGCCAGTGTTCGTAGCTTGTCTTGGAGATCGGCACCCCCGCGACGTTGGCGACCGCGTCGGCGCTTGAGACGCTCGCCTGCGTGGAGCCCGCGGGGGAGCTTGGGACCGCGGCGTCACCGGTCGAGGTGGAGGAGCCGCCGCCACCGCAGCCGGCTATCAGGCCCGCGGCGATCAGCGAAAGTATGGGCAGGCCGACACGCACGTACGTGTCGGCCCCTCCCTTCGTCGTGCTTCCCTCCATGCTGCGCGGAAGCTTAGTTGCCATGCCTAAAGCGCAGCATAACGGCGCACATACGCGTGAGCACTCCCAATCTGCCGGCTCTCGGACTCCCATCCGCCAGCCGAAACCCAGATCTATCATACCAATTTTGGTAATGATTTTCTAAGATAGGCAGCATATCTTGGAAAGTATATGCCATAGTGTGCAGCATACTTTGGAATTAGATGCTACGATTTAGGCGTCTATGGCACTCAGCGAAGAACAGATATTTTCCCAGAATCCCTGGTGGAACGGAGGGGGATGGCCGGCCGGGGACCGGCAGCTCGGGCTGCTCGCCAGCCAGCCGATGCGTCTGCCGGCGGAGCTCGTCGGCACGATCGACCTGACGCGGGCGGCCATCCACACGGTGCGCGGTCCGCGACAGGTGGGCAAGAGCACCGACCTGAAGCTGCTGGTGGAGCGGGCCCTGGCCGAGGGACATGAGCCGCGTTCGGTCGTGTATCTGACACTCGATCTCATCGAGGGAGAGCACCTTGCGGAGTTGGCGAAGACGGTCAGCCGCGCAAAGGCTCTCGCGGGACACCGGGGGTCGAGCATCGTGCTGCTCGACGAGGTGACGAGCGTGTCTGGCTGGCAGACCGCGGTGAAGGCCATCTGGGACGACGGGACGATCGACGACGACGTGGTCGTGTGCACCGGCTCCTCGGCCATCGACCTGCAGAGAGGGGCGGCCGAGCGACTCCCAGGGCGTCGTGGCCCTGGCCGTGACTATCTCGTGCTGCCGCAGACGTTCGCCTCGTTCGCGCGGGCAATCGATAACTCGATACCTCCCTCGCCTTGCCTCACGGTCGCGGATATCCGCACGCCCGACGGTGAGAGCGCCCTGAACGAGGGTCGCTTCTACGCCGCGTCCCTGAAGAGCTCGCTCTCGCTGTATCTGAAGTTCGGCGGCCTGCCCGCCGCTGTCGCCGAAGCCGCCACGGGGGCCGTCGATCCCTCCGAGCAGGTCAAGCGGGTCATGTACGACTCGCTCGTCAAGGAGATCCAGCGCAGAGGCGCAAGCATTCCCGCGGCCCACGCATTGCTTGAGCGGGTGCTGCGCTCGCTCGGTTCGAGGACCGACTGGAGCAGGATGGCGCGCGAGATGGACGTGCCGCTCGGGCAGCGACGCGGAGCCACGAGCCATCACACGCTGCGCAGCTACATCGAGCTGCTGGCGGGCGGCTACTTCCTGTTCATCCTCTATTTCTGGCGGGCGGGATCGCAGACCAACAGCCTCTCCAACGAGAAGAAGGTGTTCTTCGGCGATCCCCTGTTGCACACGATCGCGCTCGACCTGACGCCCGGGGTCGGTCCCGACGTGCCCGCCCTAATCGAGAACGCTGTGGGACTGGCGCTATACCGCCGCTATGAGCTGCACGAGCGCTTGATCGAAACATTCGTATCCCCCGACCGGCTGCACGCGTGGCGCACGGCCCGAGCGGGGGAAGTGGATTTCGTGGCGGGCCCACGCCGGGAGCTCGACGCCGTGGAGGTCAAGTACCGGCGTCAGATCGACCTGCGCGGGGCGGTTGCCGTGTCGAGGGCACATCCAGGCCGCCCAGCCGTGATCGCAACCCAGGATGACCTGTTGTTCGCGGACGAATACGCACTCGTGCCTGCCCACATGCTGTTGTGGGCGCTTGGGTGAGTTCACCCGCTTGTGGTCTGCTCGGCGATGGCGCCCTGTACGCGCCGGCCCTTGTCGGTGAGTGTCCAGGCGTTGGGTTCGCCGCGGGTGGCGCCGCCGCCGGTGTTCTCGATCAGCCCGATCTGTTGTAGGCGCGCGAGCAGCTTTGACATTTGGCCCTGGTCGGTGACCTCGGCGGCGACGGCGATGGCACGGTTGGACGGACCGGATCCCCGCCCGCCCAGCGCGGCGATCGCCATCAGCACGCGCACGGTGCGATAGGTGAGGCGCATCTCAAGCCCGGCTAGCGGGTTGCCTTCGGCGCGATGCACACCCGCCGGAGGCTTGGGGACGGGCCGCGCAAGCTCTCGGCGCGCGGCGGCGGGACCGAGGTAGGGCAGCACGATCATGCCCATCAACGGGCCCGTCAGCTCGATCAGCCCCCATTCGGGGACAGGCGAGCCCTCCCCGCGATCCTCCGCTCGGGTTGCCGAGGGCGGCGCGGAGTCCAAGAGTCGTGCGTGCAGCACGGACAGGACGCCGCCGACGATTCCCTCGGCCGTGAGGGGTGGGAGTTCCGTGCCCGCTTTGGCTTCGTTGGCTCCTTCGTCTACGAGAGCGATCATTTGGGCGATGCCAACCCGGCGGCGGCGCAGCGCGTCGTTGCCCGCGCCAAGCGAGCCGATCACAAGCAGCTGTCCCAGCTCGCGTTCTGCGTCAAGGAACGACAGCAGCGAGATCAGCGCCGTCCTGACGCGCTGCACCCAGTGCGCGTTCGGCTCGTACCCGGCAAGCACATACCGCGAGGCACGGGCAATGCCATCCTCAAACGCTCCAAGGAAGCAGTCTTCGCAGTCTGCGAACAGCTCGTAGAACGTGCGGCGCGAGACCCCGGCGCGCGCCACGATGTGCGCGACGGTCACATTGCCCGCGCCGTGCGCCGCGCACTCTTCGACCATCGCCGCGAGTATCCGCGCGCGCTGGATGTCGATCACACGCTCGCGGCCGAGCCCGTGCGCGCTTGCACCCGTGCTGGCACCGTTGCCGTTGCGGACTATCCCCGGATCGGGGTCGGGCGGCGCCGATGACGCCTGCCCCCGACCGGGGGCAGGCGCTCTTCCCTTGCCACGCATCTCATTTCTTCTTCCCGTGCGTTTTCCCCTTGTGGCGCTTGCTTGACTTCTTGGCCTTCGGGCAACCCGTCACGCCGATCTTCGTGCTCTCGTGGATCACGGCACCGTTCTGCGCAGTGAACGCGGTCGGCATCGCCAGTTTGCTCTTACACAGGTTGCCGTTGGCGGCGAGCGCCGAATATTTGCCTTGCGGCAGGTTCAGTTCGAAGCTGCCGACGGGAGCGTCGGGGACCGTGTGGAACGTGCTACTGGTGATCCCCGCTTTGCTGATGAACGTTTCCCCGTGCAAATCGAGCGTCACGCCATACCCCTGGAGGACGACGACGAGTTCGGGGAACTTCGCGCCACCGTAGGAGACGAAGTACGCGGGTCCTTCCAATGGCACCGGGATCAACGGTGTGATCGCCTTCCCGTGACCCACGATCGACGCCGCCGAACAACCAGCAGGATTAGCTTCAAACGTTTTCGCCGGACACGCCTTCTGCAAGGTCGTCAACCTCGACGGCAACTGCTTCGGCAAATCGACCTTCACGCTCCTGATGTTGGCCTGGGACCCAAACGGTGCTTTGGGATAGGTCAGCTTCACGCTGAGGCTCGCACCGTTCGCTCGCGAGGTTTTCCCTGAGGTCGAGACTTTGAGTCCAGGTTTGAAGCCCAACACCGCACAGTTCGTTACCTGGAATGGCACGCCGATCGTGTCGGTCATGTTTTCGCTTGAATGGATCGTCCCTGTGACTTCCATCTTGTCGCAGTTCGTTGGATTGAACTGGAAATCGCCGCGGGTCGTGATCGCGTTGACATGCTGGATTTCCAACGGGATCCCTTCGATGCTCGTCGGGATCGCATCGGGTGAGCCCGGAGGATCGCTTGTGATCGTGATTGCTGCGGTTATCGGGTTAACTTCGATCTTGCCCCTGACGATCACGCAATCGCAGGGATCCTCGCCCGCGGGGTTGGCAGTATTGCGCTTCAGATCGAACGGTCCCGCCTTCGCAGGCACCTCGAACGTGATCCCAAACGGTGCACAACCAGTGCTCCCAACGGTGCACCCACCACTACCGTTATACGGGCCGGTGAGATAGAACTTGCCGCCCGTGACACTGTACGGGGCGCCGCCCACCCCTACCGAAATCGTCGTTTCCCCGATCAGACTGTTCGGCGGACACTCCCCAAGGTTCGCTTGTGGTTCGCGGCACAGTTCGATATTGGAGAGGATGCCCGAGAGGCCCGGCGGCAGCTTCGCTTCCACAGACTGCAAGTTCTGTTCGCCGTCTTTGCGGCTCATCGTCAACGTCAACGGCGAGAACGCACCCGCATTGACATTCGTCGCGCCACCAGTCAGCGACGGACTGAACGGCAGGCCCGCACCAGGGCACGGACTCCCATTCGGACCCGAGGCGATCTGAAACGACGAGGACGCTTCCACAGGCCCGTTACCGTCCCACGGCACAAACGACGCCTGTGTCGTGTACGTCCCACAACGCGAAGGGGTGCTCAACGGCGCGCGTTCCCCACCAAAGAAATGCAGTTCGAGATCTTCAAACGGCAGGTCCGGGGTGTTCTTGAACGTCGTGACAATCTGGCCCGTATCGCTCAATTTGACTTCGCCGGCGAGCTTGATCAGCGAGCCCGAGAACGGGTCTTCAGCGACGATGTACATCGCCACAAGACTCCCGAACGGGTTCGCGTTCTGCGCCGCCAAATACACCGAGCCTTCCAGTTCATGTTCAAGCAACGGCGTTTTGATCTTCACCGAGCCTATCTTCGAACCGTCCGGGCAGAAGTTCGACCCCGGCTGAAGCGGGTTGGCTAGTTCCGGCGTGAAAGTATTGGTTTCCACGCCCGGTTCGTAGGCTTTGTTGAGCTGTTCGGCGCCCAGGAAGCCGATCTGATCCCCCGGGCCTCCCAGCGCACCCGCCGCCAGAGCATTCTGATCGGACGAGCACGCTTCAAGCCCCTCGGCACCCGCCGGGTTGATCGACACGCCCTCCGGCAGTGCGACAGTCGTGTCGCGCAGCGAGGACTCCGCGAGTCCCGCCGGGTTGGACGCCGCGCCCTGCGGCACATGCACATCGACAGTCAGACCGGAGGACGTGCTCGCGTCGGTCGTATCGGGAACGACCGAGATCGTCGGTAGGAAAACCAGCTTCGAGCAGCCGGTCAAGGACACCGGCGCTCCGACACTGTTGCGGGTCAGGGCTTCTTCGTGAACCCAGTGACCGGGTTCCTCGTAGGAGTCCATTTCGATCGTCGAGCGCAACGGACCGTGACAGCCCGTCGGCAAGGTCAGGAAGGCTTTGCGAGTCGAGCCGCTCCCCACCACGCCCGAGAGCGTCAACTGAGTCCTCAGCACCGGCGCTTCCGCCGGGGCGCCCACGACCGTCGCCTGCACCGGATAATCCCCGCCCGCGAGCAGACCGTTATTTATAAAAATGTCCGTGTTCGCATAGTTGATACCGAGCTGGAGCGCGACGCCGCGCGGGGTTGCCATGTTATAGACCGGTTCTTCGAAGTCGTCATAACCGAATATGTGTGGGTCCCATTTAGCCTTGAAGAGTCCGATCAGCGATTCCGGCGGACAGCCACCTTCGGGCTTTACTCCTGCGTGGCCTTTTTCTTCGAACAATTTGGACAGCGTGCACTTCTTGGCGGTCGCGTTCGGGTCGCCGACCAGTCCCGGCGGCAGATCAACAGTCAGGTCCCTCATCGTCCCGTCGGGCTCGCGCACGTAAGGTGAGTCGGCATTCGATTCGACGGGTATGTAGTGCGAGTTGAATTCGATGGTGTTAAGGAACTCGTAGGGGTGAGAACCGGCCTGCGTATCGGGCGTGCCGTCTTCGTTGAGAAACGACACTTCGAAGGTCTTGACACCGAAACCGGGCCCCTCGGCCGCCAACAACCCGTCGCTTTCGTTTGAGCTTGTAGCGTTGCCGGCGATCAGGCGGAAGCGGTAGAGCAGGCCCGCCGTGAGGCCTTCGATCCGCGCCGAGACCGCGACCGGGCTCGTCCCAACACCGAGCGTGGCGGCTTCCGGCGCGCAGGACACGGTGTGTTCGTAGGTAGCCAGCCCGTAACCTTCGGCGACCCCGTATTCGAACTTGCATTCGGCGACCGCCGCGCCACCAGGATCGACGGTACCGTTCAGCGTCGCCGCTTCCTTGGTGATGCTTGTAGCCGCGCCGGCGCTCACAGCAGGCGCTTCGCTGCCGAAAACGTAAACCTTGCCGGCGGCGGGATTGGAGACGTAGATCTCGCCGGTGGCGCCATCGACGGCGATCCCGCCCTGCCCCGAGGCGCCGGACAGCTGCGCCGAGCCGAAGCGCGAGACGAGGACGCCCTCGCCATCAGCTTCGGTTGAGAATGGAACGGGTGGGCTCCCGTTCAGAGCCCCAGCGTCCCACTCGGCGACCGACGAGCCATCATCGGCGTAGAGGTGACCAGTCGCGGGATCGACAGCGATCGCCACGTCAGCGGATCGGTAATTGTCGAGCAGGCCGAGCCCCGACAGCTGCTGGCCGAGCTTTACCGTGCACGAGCACTCCGCGAAGATCATATAGTTATCGCCAGTCGGACCGACCGTGAAACCGACTGTTTCCTTCCTGAGTCCCGGGGGCATTCCCGAATCGTGGTCTCCGAGTTTCGGGTTGTCCTGGCGGGCGATGAGATGGTTCGCGGCTGAGTCGTCGAACTCGTCGACCGTTACTCCTTCTTCGCTGTTCATGCCGGGGTCACCGACGTTAGCGTGCACAGTGCCACCGGCGTCGACCGCGAGCCCGAGCAGTTCATCATCTGGGGCCGACCCGGTGGGCAATGCAAAGCCGGTGATCTGGCTGAGGTATTCGCCGCCGGGAGAGAACTTGTCGATCACGCCATGGCCTGCGTCCATCACATACAAGTCGCCGCGGGAGGGATCAGCAGCATTGGTCGAGTTGTCCACGGCGATCCCCGCCGGAGGGTGCAACAGCGAGGGAAACGCAAACGAGCCGGCCGGCGTGGCGACACCGGTCAGTTCGTTCGATCCCAACGAGGAGAAGCTCACGGGGTTGCCTTTGCCATCGAACTCATAGATCGTGTTCGTCCCCAGGTCCGCAACATAGACATCCCCGCTCGATTCGTCGATCGCGATGGCGTTGGGATTCGAAAATGCTTCTGTTGCCGAACGGCCGAAACTGATGTTGGCAAACGGGTGCGCTTCAGCGCCGAGCGCCGGGGCGCCGCCCAACGACAGCCACACGCCCACCACAGCAAACGCCAAGCCCAACCGCCCGATCCGCAGGGCACGAACCCCGTCAAAGAAAGCGCTCCGCATGATCACTTACCCCCCTTATGGAACATGGCGTTCTTACCCGTCTTCTTGACGGGACCGTAGGTCCCGCGCGCCTTGCGTTCGCACGCCACGCGTCTCTCCTTCGAGTGCCTGTAGCTCTTGCGACACGCCGTCAAAGCCCGCACACGCTTCTGGGTCCTGGTGAGAGCCTTCGATTTGACGGCGGACGGTACGGACGGCACGAGGTTCCCCGCACCAGAGAACGTCTGGCTCGACGGCGCCCCATAGATCGAAGGTTGCGGCGAGACAGGCGTACGGCACGCGTCAGCCGTCGCACACGGCGACGGGGAGGCCACCACCGGGAAACCACCTTCGACGCGCGCGTCGTATAGCGCATTCATTCCTTCCTGGGTGTCCTGCGGCACGAGCGCCTGGCTCGAACGGAAGAAGACATCGCTGCCGCCTTCACCCGCACCCACGAAAGTCGATTCCCGTGAGCTCGTACCCGAGGAAATCAGATAAACATGCCCGTCCTCATACTCATAGATGTCAAGCTGATCGTTCGTGTCGGAGGGAACGAGCGCTTCGGGCGTTTGAAAGAAGAGACGTCCGCCGTCAGAGAGGTAGCGAGGCGCGGCCACTGTGGCGACATCCGCGATGTTCGCCCCACCATCAGACTTGCCGTGTGTTGGAGCTTCGCCGCTGGGGTTGCACGAGGCGCAGACGAGCTGGTTTGACGCCGCGTTGTAGAGAAAGACCTCTTCGACCGGAGAACCGCCCGCGGGAGGGTTATCGTAGCCCGTGAGGCTCTTGGCCGATGCGAACGCGAACCACGTGCCATCGGGCGATACCTGCCCAATACGCTGATCGGCGAAGCTGAGCGTGGCGATGAACGTCGTCACGCCTTCATGCCACAAATAGAGATTCTCCTGGCCGCTTTCCGCCTCTTCGACGATCGTTTTGCCTTCGGCGTCGGTGTATTCGCGCTCGTTGCTCGCCAGCACGCCCCGCGCGGTGAAGTACACATAGGAGCCCTCTCCGCTTCCAAGCGCAGACACACGCATGACGTCGGCGTGTTCACCAGCCCTGGCGACCGTCAGGTCAGTCAACTCGCACTTGCTCGCACCTTCAGGCAGAGCGCACTCGTAGAGGTCCGGTTCGCCCGCTTCCGCGGTCGAGTCTGACGTGAGCCTGTCGGCGTCGGTGAAGAAGACCTCTTGCCCGTCAGCGCTCGCCGCCCCGAAGGAGCCGCCACCGCTCGCACCGAGGCCCTGGGATTCGTCGAGCTGGACAGTGCGTTCGCCGTCGATGCGGTCATAGAGACCGCCGCCGTAAGTGAAAAGGATATGAGAGCCTTCCGCGGAGATCACATTCGCACCGGAGAGCACTTCAGGGAACGATCCCACCACCGGGGCGCCGCTCGGCAACACGCTCAACAGGCGCACAACGCCTTCGTCCCATTCATAGAGGTTTTCGGCGCCGTACCGCGCGCCTGCCGCCAGCGGCGCTTCCTCGGTGAAGACCACGTGACTGAGGTCCGCGGAGGCCCACTGGAAGTGGGCGTCGGCCGGCGTAACTCCTGCCGGGGTGACGTTGATCAGCCGGTAGGAACCAGTGACGTTGTCGCGCAGCAGCAGGTTCTGATAGCCCACCGGTTCGCCGGGCACCACCTGCAGGCCTTCAGCGTTGCACGATTGCGTTTCAAGTGTTTGTTCGGGAGAGGTGGCGCGGGTGTCCCTGCCATATTGGAAGAGGGCCTTCGAAAGTTCGGCCGAGTAGTATTCCGGTCCTTTCTGGTCGTTCAAGCACGTCGTTTCGGAATAGGATTCGAGCGGAATCAGGGCCTCCGAGCCCCAACCGCCGGCGCCGCGCCCGGCGAGGTAGAATTCGGAGCCCGACGGTGCGCCGGGCAGCGGGTCGTTTACCGCGAACGCCACCGCGTCACCGCTAGCGGCGGCAACTTCAACGCCCCTTTGCACGGGCTCCACCGATGTCTTGGTCGGCGAGGTCACGAGCTCGTAGGCCCGGCAATCGGGCAGTCTTGCGGAGAAGCCGCTGCGTACCTCTTCGTTCGAGCAGGCAGCATGTTCAACAGTCGAGGTGGTGAAGGTCTGATCGAGACCGACCACTGTGCCTAGTTCGTTGGTGGCGGTCACACGGTAGTGGTAGGTCGTGCCGGGCGCGAGAGCGCTCGCCGCGGCCCACACGGCTTGCGAGCTGACTCCTTCGCCGACGCTGCCTGCCGGGACGGGCGTCGAATTACCGTAGTCGGTGCTCGTGCCGTATTCGAAGCTGTAGGTGGTCTGGATCCCGCCCGGGTTGACCAGCGCACCGAGCTTGACTTCGGAGGTGGTGACTTCGGCGGTGAGCTCCTTGCCGACGACGGGCGTCGCCGGCGCTCCGAACATCCAGACGACCTCGTGGCTGCCGTCGGTCACGTACACGCGTCCACTTGATTCATCGACCGCCACCATCGGGAGCAGGCGAAAAAGGGAATCTGTGCCCGTTTCGAAGGAGCCGGCGCCAACATCCGCGACCTTCGCGCCCGTGGCGCTGTACTCAACGAGGTGCGCGCATGGCGGCTCGACGGTGCCGCAAAAGTCTTCTTCGTTGCTCACGATCGCAAGGACGTCACCGTGGCCGTCGAGCGCGAGGTTCTGCACACCATCGCTCCTGATTTCGCGGAGCGGCACGTCGGCCGGACTGAGCTCCTCGATGCGATTTTTGCCGCTATCGGCCACCCAAAGATCGCCCGAAGAGTCGAGCGCGACGGCCGACGGCTGCTTCAGCGTGCCTTCGCCGGTGAACGTGTTCAACAAGACCCCACTCGGACTGTACTCGTGAATTTCATCGTTCGGTTCATACACGCCCGAGCCGGGACTCGTTTCCTTGAACGGGTCAGGCACGTAAACATCACCCGCCGGGTCGGCTGCGATCTGCGGAGGCTGCAGGACGAAGGAGAAGACTTCGCCTGGCAGAGTCACAGGGAACGATCCTCCTGGTTCCGGTGCTCCACTATCTGGGTTATAGGTGTTAATGCTTCCGAAGGCGTTCAGAGCATCAAGGTCGCCGTTGGTCGGGTTGATGACAAGGCCGACGTTGAAGTTTTCCCCGAACGGCAAGGGAGGCGAGATCGGTTTGCCCGCAGCGTCGAACTTGTCGATTGGGGCTGCCGATTGGTTCAGGAAGCCGGCAACGTACAGATCGCCACTGGACTGATCTACCGCTATGCCAATCGGATTCGATGTCACGGAGTTGAAGCTGCCATAGAAGATGAGCTTGGGAGGTTCGGCCTGGGCGACGGAGGCGCAGAGCGCCAGCGATCCGGCCATTCCCAGAGCGAGCGCAGTGAGCCTACGGGCGCACAAACGCTCATCCGGCGCACCGCGTCTTACGGTAACCACGCCACACACCCGCGCCAGCCCCCTCAATACCAACCGATAAACACCCACGTTCACATCCCCTCCTCAAAGAGACCCGGACAACAGGACCTGACCGCCTGCCCCCATCCTGGGGAACCTGCGCAGCACCCCCCATTCGGGGGGTAGGCAAATACCGCCGCTAGCACACGACCCGCGGCGGCAGAAGAACAAGAAGCTGAAAGCGCGAGCGCGCCTATTGCGCGCGAGTGCCCCTTGGGGCACGAGTGACCAAGCCGGACGCAACGCCCAGCTGGAACGGCGATCCGGCTCGGGCTTAGCTGTGAGCCGGCTCGGCCAGAGAGAGAGAGAGAGAGAGAGACGCGTCAGCGACGCTGACGCGTCCCATAAAGGACGCTCCTGCGGCACACGGACTCTCAAGCACGTTATTCCCCAATGAAACCACGCGAAATACAACTCCCTCTCAGAAGCGACCCGGTCCCTCTCCCAAGGGCCCTGCTTACGTTTCCAGTCGACCAAACAAGGACCGACCCAAAACCCGACCTTATGTACGTCGCACCCTTGACGAGCACGAACACGTAGCCACTATATACCGTGCTGGTGCAAGTTGTCAAGTCGTCGGAGGAAAACTGCCCTGTCGCAAGCTATCTGGAGTGGCTACCGCTGCCACGCCGGACACGCGATGCAGGCGCTTGCGTGAGCTCAGTTGTGCGTGGTCTGCTCGGCGATAGCGCCCTGCACCCGCCGGCCCTTGTCGGTGAGTGTCCAGGCGTTGGGCTCGCCGCGGGTGGCGCCGCCGCCGGTGTTCTCGATCAGCTCGAGGCCGCGCAGGCGCGCGAGCAGCTTTGACATCTGGCCCTGGTCGGTGACCTCGGCCGCGGTGGCGATGGCGCGGTTGGACGGACCGGATCCCCGCCCGTCCAGCGCGGCGATCGCCATCAATACGCGCACGGTGCGATAGGTGAGGCGCATCTCCAACTGTCCCAGCGGGTTGCCTTCGGCGCGATGCACACCAGCCGGTGGCTTGGGGACGGGACGGGCAAGCTCTCGACGGGCGGCGGCGGGCCCGAGGTAGGGCAGCACGATCAAGCCCATCAACGGGCCTGTCAGCTCAATCAGCGAGCCCTCCCCGCGATCCCGCGCGTGCGGCACCGGGGGCGGCGCGAGGTCCAGAAGTCGTGCGTGCAGGACGGATAGGACGCCGCCGACGATCCCCTCGGCGGTGAGGGGTGGCGGTTCCGTGCCCGCTTTGGCTTCGTTAGCTCCTTCCTCTACGAGGGCGATGATTTGGGCGATGCCACGCCGGCGGCGGCGCAACGCGTTGTGGCCCGCACCAAGCGAGCCGATCACAAGCAGCTGCCCCAGCTCGCGTTCTGCGTCGAGAAACGACAGCAGTGAGATCAGCGCCGTCCGGACGCGCTGCACCCAGCGCACGTTCGGGTCATACCCGTCGAGCACACACCGCGAGGCGCGCGCGATGCCGTCGTCGAATGCGCCGAGGAAGCAGTCTTCGCGATCTCTGAACAGCTCGTAGAACGTACGGCGCGAGACCCCGGCGCGCGCCACGATGTGCGCAACGGTCACATCGCCCGCACTACGCACGGAGCACTCTTCGACCATTGCGGCGAGTATCCGCGCGCGCTGAATGTCGATCACGCGCTCGCGGCCCAACCCGTGCGCGGTCACACCATTGCCGTCTGCCCCCGGATGGGGGTCGCGGATTATCCCCGCATCGGGGTCGGTCGGCGTCGATGACGCCTGCCCCCGGGCGGGGGCAGGCGCTCTTCCCTTGCCACGCATCTCATTTCTTCTTCCCGTGCGTTTTCCCCTTGTGGTGCTTGCTTGACTTCTTGCTCTTCTTCTTGATCTTCGGGCAACCTGTCACGGCGATCTTCGTGCTCTCATGGATTTCCGCGCCGTTCTGTGCCGTGAACGCGGTCGGCATCGCCAGCTTGCTCTTACAGAGGTTGCCGTTCGCCGCCAGCGCGGAGAACTTGCCCTCCGGTAGCGTCAGTTCGAAGCTACCGACAGGAGCGTCGGGGACCGTGTGGAACGTGCTGCTCGTGATCCCCGCTTTGCTGATGAACGTTTCGCCGTGCAGGTCGAGCGTGACGCCATACCCTTGGAGCGCGACCACTAGTTCGGGGAACTTCGCGCCACCGTAAGACACGAAGTACGCCGGACCAGTCAAAGGCACCGGGATCAACGGTGTGATCGCGGTCGCGTGCCCCACGATCGAGTCCGCCGGACAACCGGCGGGATTTGCTTCGAACGTTTTCGCCGGACACGCCTTCTGCAGTGTCGTCAACCGCGACGGCAACTGCTTGGGCAGGTCCACCTTGACGCTTTTGATGTTCGCCTGCGACCCGAACGGTGCTTTGGGATACGTTAGCTTTACTTTCAGGCTCGCACCGTTAGCGCGGGATGTTTTCCCGGAGGTGGAGACTTTGAATCCCGGTTTGAAGCCCAAGACCGCACAGTTGGTGACCTGGAAGGGAACGTCGATGGTGTCTGTCGAGCCTTCGCTCGAATGGATCGTCCCACTGACCTGCATCTTGTCGCAGCTCGTCGGGTTGAACTGGAAGTCCCCGCGTGTCGTGATCGCGTTCACGTGCTGGATTTCCAGGGGTATCCCTTCGATGCTCGTCGGGATCGCATCGGGAGTACCGGGCGGGTTGCTCGCGATCGTGATCGCCGCGGTAATCGGGTTCACTTCGATCTTGCCCCGCACGAGCACGCAATCGCAGGGATCCTCACCCGCGGGATTCGCGGTGTTGCGCTTCAGATCGAACGGGCCGGCCTTCGCGGGAACCTCAAACGTGATGCCGAACGGTGCGCACCCCGCTTGCCCAACCGTGCAAGGGCCAGTGCCGTTATAGGGGCCAGTCAAATAGAACTTGCCGCCCGAGACGGTGAAGGGTTGATTGCCGACACCGACGCTTATGGTCGTTTCGCCGATCAGACTGTTCGGGCCGCACTCGCCGAGGCTGGCCTGCGGTTCGGGGCACAATTCGATGTTCGAGAGGATCCCCAGCAGTCCCGGCGGCAGGTGCGCTTCCACCGACTGCAGGTTCTGTTCCCCGTTTTTGCGGGTCATCGTCAGCGTGAACGGGCTAAACGCGCCCGCGTTCACATTCGTCGCACCGCCAGTCAACGACGGGTTGAACGGCAGGCTCGCACCCGGACACGGACCCCCGCCCGGACCGTGTTCGATATTGAACGAGGAGGACGTTTCGACCGGGCCGTTCCCGTCCCACGGTGTAAAGGACGCGTTCGTCGTGTACGTCCCGCAACGCGCGGGTGTCGCGAGCGGTGCGCGTTCCCCGCCGAAGAAGTGCAGTTCGAGGTTTTCAAACGGCACGTCGGGCGTGTTCTTGAACGTCGTGAGGATCTGGCCCGATTCGGTGAGGCTCACTTCGCCCGCGAGCTTGATGACACTGCCCGAGATGGGATCTTCGGCGACCAGGTACATCGCGACAAGGCTGCCGAACGGGTTTGCGTTCTGGCTGGCCAGATAGACCGTGCCTTCCAGTTCGTGTTCGAGCAAGGGAGTCTTGATTTTCACGGTCCCGACCTTCGAGCCGTCGGGACAAAAGCTCGTGCCCGGCTGCAGCTGTTCGAGCAAGGTGGGCGTGAACGTGCTCCACTTTACTCCCGGTTCGAATTCCTGGTTGAGTTCGCTCGAACCGGTGAAGCCGGCGAGGCCCTCTGAGCACGCTTGCAGGCCTTCGGCTCCCGAGGGATTGATCGACACCCCCTGCGGCAGCGCGACGGTCGTGTCCCTGAGCGAGGACTCCGCGAGCCCGGCCGGGTTGGAGGCCGCGCTCTGGGGCACGTGCACCTCGACCGTCAATCCGGAGGAGCTGCTCGCGTCGGTGCTATCGGGAGAGACCGAGATCGTCGGCAGGAAGATTAGCTTCGAACAGCCGGTCAACGACACCGGCTGGCCGGCGGAGTTGCGCGTGACTTCGCTCTTACCGACCCAGTGACCGGGTTCCTGATAGGAGTCGATCGCGATCGACGAGTGCAGCGGGCCGTGACACCCGGTCGGCAGCGTCAGGAAAGCTTTGCGGGTTGGACCGCTCCCCACCACGCCTGAGATCGTGAGCTGGGTGCCCAGCAGCGGCGCTTCCGGTGGTGCCCCTTCGACCGTCGCTTGCACCGGGTAGTCCCCGCCGGCGAGCAGGCCGTTGTTGATGAACACGTCCGTGCCCACGTAATTGACGCCGAGCTGCAGCGCGACACCATGGGGGGTCGCCATGTTGTAGACCGGTTCGACGATGGTGTTATAGCCGAATACGTGTTCGTCCCATTTAGCCTTGAAGGTCCCCAGCCGCGATTCCGGTGGACAGCCCCCTTCGGGCCCGCCTTCTTTCTCTTCGAACAATTTGGATAGCGTGCACTTCTTGGCGGTCGCGTTGGGGTCTCCGACCAGTCCCGGCGGCAGATCGACGGTGAGGTTCCTCAAGGTGCCGGCGGGCTCGCGCACGTAGGGCGAGTCGGCATTCGATTCGGTGCGCATGAAGTGCCAGTTGAATTCGATGTTGTTGAAGAACTCGTAGGGGTGGGAGCCGGCCTGCGTGTCGGGCGTGCCGTCTTCGTTCAGAAACGAGACTTCAAAGCTCTTGACGCCGAAGCCGGGGCCCTGCGCCGCCAGCAGCCCGGCGCTTTCGCTCGAACCGGTGGCGTTGGCAGCGACGAGCCGGAAGCGGTAGAGCAGACCCGCCGTGAGGCCTTCGATCTCCGCGGAGACCGGCACAGAGCCGACCCCCGCGCCTATTGCACCGGGAGCCTGCTCGCAGGACAGTTTGTGTTCGTAGGCAGCCCGCCCGAATCCGTCGGCGAGCCCGTATTCGAATTCGCACTTGACGATCGCCGCACCGCGCGGATCGACGGCGCCGTTCAGGGTCGCCGTTTCCTTGGTGATGTTTGTGGCCGCGCCGGCGCTCACGGCAGGGGCTTCGCTGCCGAAGACATCGACCGCGGTTTCGTTGGAGACATAGATCTTTCCGGTCTTGCCGTTCACAGCGATCCCGCCCTGGCCCGAGCTGCCGGAGAGATGCGCCGAGCCGAAGCGCGAGACAAGCACACCCTCGCCTTCAGATTCAATCGAGGTTGGAATGGTTGGGCTCCCGTTCAGAGCGCCGGCGTCCCACTCGGCGACCGACGAGGCGTCATCGACGTAGACGTGGCCGCTCACGGGATCGGCGGCGATCGCCACGTCACCGGACCGGGCGTCGAGCAGACCGAGCCCCGCCAGCTGCTGGCCGAGCTTCGCCGTGCACGAGCAGGGACTTCCCCCCAGCCCCAGCGCAAAGATCATGTAGTCATCGCCCGTCGGGCCGACCGCGAAGCCGTCAGCTTCCGATCTGGAAGCCATTCCCGATAGATGTTTGTCGGCGCCGTAGTTGTTCTGGTGTGCGATGAGATTGTTCGCGGCGGAGTCGTCGAACTCCTCGACAGCTATGCCTGGTTCGTATGAACCCCCCTCGAATTCCGCGGCCGGTAGGCTGCTGAGGTCGGCGCGCACGGTGCCGCCGGCATCGACCGCGATCCCCAGCAGTTCGTCTTCGGCCGACCCGGTGGCTGGTTCGAAGCCGACGATCTGGCTGAGGTATTCGCCACTGGGGGAGAACTTGTCGATCACGCCGTGACCCGCGTCCATCACGTACAGGTCGCCCCGCGAGGGATCGGAGGGGCTCGTCGAGTTGTCGATGGCGATCGCCGCCGGGGTGTGCGGCAGCGAGGGAAACGCAAACGAGCCGGCCGGCGAGTCAGCTCCCTTGAGCGTGTTCCCGGGTGCTTCCTTGGAGCCCGCGGGGAAGTTGAAGTCGACCGGGTTGCCGTTCGCGTCGAACTTCGAGACGGTGTCCGTGCCGATATCGGCGACGTACACATCGCCTGTGGATTCTTCCACCGCGATCCCGTTCGGATTCGTGAACGAACCGAAGCTGGACACGAAGGGATGAGTTTCGGCAAACGCGGGGGAAGCACCCGCTCCCAGCGAGACGACCGCACCGGCCGCGAGGGCGAGCGCTGTTGCGATTCTTCTCGAGAGCGTCATCACTTACCCCTCCTGTTGGTGCGGGCGGACTTCCTGGCGTGCTTCCCCGGCTTCTTCACACACTTGCCTTTCTTCTTGACAAAACCTCGCTTGCACTTCACGGGCTTTGCCTTGGGCTTCGCCTTCGGCTTGGCTTCGGACGGTGCGAGATTCCCCACACCCGAGAATGTCTGGCTCGACGGCGCCCCGTAAATCGAGGGCTGCGGCGAAACCGGCGTGCGACAGGCGTCCGCGGTCGTACAGGGCGACGGGGAGGCCGGCGCTGGGAAGCCGCCGTCGACCCGCGCGTCGTAGATCGCGTCCATTCCTTCCAGGGTGTCCTGCGGCACGAGCTGCTGGCTCGAGCGGAAAAAGACGTCCGTGCCATTTTCGGATGTGCCGGTGATCGTCGATTCGCGCGAGCTGGTACCGGAGGAGATCAGATAGAGGCGACCGTCCTCGTACTCGTATACGTCAGGCTGACCGTTCGTGTCGGATGGCACGAGCGCTTCGGCCGTCTCGAGGAAGATGCGGCCGCCGTCGGGGATATTCGCTGCCCCCGCTCCACCGTTGTCAATGGGAGCTTCGCCACTGGGGTTGCACGAGGCGCAGACGATCTGACCGGACGCCGCGCTGTACAGGAAGACCTCTTGAACCGGATGGCCGCTCGCCGGGACATTGTCATAGCCCGTGAAGCTCTTGTATGAGGAGAATGCGAACCACTTGCCGTCCGGAGAGCCCTGTCCGAAGCCACCTTCTTCAAGGGCGCGCGTCGCGATGAACGTCGTCTTGCCTTCATTCCACATATACAGGCTCTGTTCGCCGCTCTTCGCTTCTTCGACGACCGTCTTCCCTTCGGCGTTCTCATATTCCCTGCTGTTGGCCGCCAGCACGCCTTTGGCGACGAAGTACATGCGGGAGCCGTCTTCGCTGATACCGACGACGCCTTCGACTTCGGCGTGGGCCACCGGCGTGAGATCGGTCAGCCGGCGCGTGCTGATGTCGTAGCGGTAGAGGTTCGTGCCGCTGCCCGCCATCGTGTCCGCGGTCAGACCCTTCGAGGCGTCGTCGATGAAGAGCACCTGCGAGCCGTCGGCGCTGACATGCTGGAGCTGGCCCCCACCGCCGCTGCCCCCTGCCTGCGAGGCATCGATCTGCACCGTTTCGACGCCGTTCACGCGCGCGTACAGACCGCCTTTGTAGGTGAAGAAAACCTTGGAGCCGTCGGCCGAGTTCTCGACGAACGACCCCGCGACGGGGGTTCCATCGTTCAGCTTTATCGGCAGACTCAGAACGCCTTCGTCCCATTCGTAGAAGTTTTCGACGCCGTAGGCCGCGCCTTCCGCCAACGGTGCCCGCTCGGTGAAGAACACGTGACTGAGGTCCTCGGAGACGCTCCACAGGTGGGCGTCGGCCGGCGTGACCCCCGCCGGTGGGGTGTTGACCAGCCGGTAGGAGCCGGTGGCGTTGTCGCGCAGCAGCAGGTTGTGATAGCCCACCGGTTCGCCGGGTACCACCTGCAGGCCTTCGGCGTTGCACGATTGCCGTCCAAGGCCTTGTGTCGCGGGGTCGGAGGCGCGGGTGTTAACGCCATATTCGATGATGGCCTTCGAGAGTTCGGTCGAGTAGGCCTCCGGACCAGGCTGGGAGTCCTCGCATGTCGTTTCCGAATAGGATTCGAGCGGCATAACGTCTTCGGAGCCCCATCCGCCGGCGCCGCGCCTGGCGAGGTAATAGATGCTGGCGGTAGCCGCGCCGGGCAGCGGGTCGTTCACCGTGAACGCCACCGCGTCTCCGTCGGCGGCGGGCCGGCCGCCGAGTCGGCTCTCCACCGATGTCTTGGTCGGCTGGGTCACCAGCTCGTAGGCACGGCAGTCCGGCAGCCTTGCGGAGAAGCCGCCGCGCAGCTCTTCGTTCGGGCAGGCGGCCTGTTCAGCGGTCAAAGTCGTGAAGGTCCGATCGGGCCCGACGGCTTCCCCGAGTTCGTTCGTCGCGACGACGCGATAGTGGTATGTCGTGCCCGGTTCGAGGCCGCTCGCCGCGGCCCACACGGTGCGCGACGTGATCTCTTCGCCGACGCTGCCTTCGGGGAAGGGCGTCGAGTGGCCGTAGGCGGTCGTGGTGCCGTATTCGAAGCGGTAGCTCGTGCCGATCCCACCCGGGTTGACCAGCGTGCCGAGCTTTGCTTCGGAGGTGTCCACTTCGGCGGCGACCTCTTTTTCAACGACCGGTGCCTTGGGCGGACCGAAGACCCATACAAGTTGCCTGCTCGCATCGGGCACGTACACAAGACCGCTCGATTCGTTGACCGCCAGCATCGGGGGAAATTCGAAGGGGGAGCGGGCGTAATTGGGCCCTTCGCCAGACCCGAAGGTGCCCGCGCCGACATCGGCGAGCTGCACGCCGGCGGAACTGTACTCCACCAGATGGCTACACGGCGGTATCAACGAACCGCAGAAATCCGCTTCGTTGATGACGCCCACGAACACATCGCCGTGACCGTCGAGCGCAACCGTCCGCACGCCTTCGCTCTTGATTTCGCCGATCGGAAGATCCGCCGGGCTGAGCTCCTCAACACGGTTGTGGCCGTCGTCGGCGACCCACAGATTCCCGGAGGCGTCGACCGCGACTCCGGTCGGTCCCTTCAGCGTGCCAGAGCCGGTGAATGCATGCAGCAGCGTTCCGGCGGGACTGTACTCGAGCACCTCGTTGTCCGGTATCACCGGCACGTAAACGTCGCCCGCGGAGTCGGTGGCGATCTGAACGGACGTGAAGAGACCAAAGATGTTGCCGGACGGTTCCACCGGGAACGACCCCAACAGTTTGCCGTTGCTCGGGTCATACGTTTCGATCGACGCGGAGATGTTGAGCACGTACACATCCCCGTTGGTCGGGTTCACCGCGACGCTGGCGTGATTTCCTTCTTCACCAAAGGGCGAGGGCGGCGAGAGCAGCTTATCCTGGGCATCGAACTTGTCGAAGGGAGGCGCCGATTCGTTGAAAAAGCCCTCGACGTAGACGTCGCCGCTGGACTGGTCGACCGCGACCCCGATCGGGTCCGTGGTCACCGAGGCGAAGCTGCCGTAGGGGATCAGCTTGGGAGCTTCGGCCCGGGCGACGGCGGCAGACAGCGCGAACGAGCTTGCCACGCACAGCACGACCACGGTGCGCAGGCGGCGAAGCAGGCGCTCGCCCGCACCTCCATATCCCCCGGCGATCACACCCCACACCCGCACCAGACTCCTCAACACAGACCGATCAGCACGCACGTTTACATCCCCTCCTCAAAGAGACCCGGACAACAAGACCCGACCGCCTGCCCCCGCATGGGGGAGCCCGGGCAGCACCCACACGATGTGCGGGCAGACAAAACCGCCACGGGCAAACGACCCACGGCGGTGAGCGAATAAGAAGCAGTGCGCCTTACGCGCACACGAGAGATCTGACCGGACCCTTTGTCCGGCCGGCAGCGGAGCGAGCCCGCGGCGGAGTTGGCTAGAGCGCCGGAGGCGTCCCGGCCAGAGAGAGAGAGAGAGAGAGAGACGCGTCAGCGACGCTGACGCGTCCTATTACGGACCCGCCTGTGCCACACGGACTCTCATGCACGTTATTCCCCAATGAAACCACGCGAAATGCAACTCCCTCTCAGAAGCGACCCGGTCCCTCTCCCAAGGGCCCTGCTTTACCGGTTGAAGTCGACCACAGGGACCGACCCAAAACCCGACCTTATGTACGTCGCACCCTTGACGAGCACGAACACGTAGCCACTATATACCGCACTGGTGCAAGTTGTCAAGTGGTCTAGGAAAAACTGCTCTGTCGCAAGCTATCTGGAGGGGCTACCGCTCCCACGCCGGACACGCGACTCCTGCCTTGAAACGGACGCCGAGCCTGCCGCTGTGGGCGCTTAGTCGCCTGTGGTTTGTTCGGCGATGGCTCCTTGGACTCGCCTGCCCTTGTCGGTGAGCGTCCAGGCGTTGGGCTCGCCGCGGGTGGCGCCGCCGCCGGTGTTCTGGATCAGGTCGATGTCGCGTAGGCGCGCGAGCAGCTTTGACATCTGGCCCTGGTCGGTGACCTCGGCGGCGGTGGCGATGGCACGGTTGGACGGACCGGATCCACGGCCGCCCAGCGCGGCGATCGCCATCAGCACGCGCACGGTGCGATAGGTGAGCCGCATCTCCAGCTGCCCGAGCGGGTTGCCTTCGGCGCGATGCACTCCAACCGGTGGCTCGGGGATGGGACGGGCAAGCTCTCGGCGGGCGGCGGCGGGTCCGAGGTAGGGCAGCACGATCATGCCCATCAGCGGGCCTGCCAGCGCCAACAGCGACTCGCCGGAATCGTCGAGCAATCGCGCGTGCAGCACGGATAGGACGCCGCCGACGATTCCCTCGGCGGTGAGGGGTGGCAGTTCCGTGCCTGCTTTGGCTGACTTGCCTGCCTGCGCCCGATGGGGTGTGCCCGTCAGGGTAGCTCCTTCGTCGATGAGGGCGATTATGTGGGCGATGCCACGCCGGCGGCGGCGCAACGCATTGTGGCCCGCGCCGAGCGAACCGATCACAAGCAACTGTCCCAGCTCGCGTTCTGCGTCAAGAAACGACAGCAGCGAGCTCAGCGCCGTCCTGACGCGCTGCACCCAGCGCGTGTTCGGCTCGTACCCGGCAAGCACGTACCGCGAGGCACGGGCGATGCCATCGTCAAACGCTCCAAGGAAGCAGTCTTCGCGGTCTGAGAACAGCTCGTAGAACGTGCGCCGCGAAACCCCGGCACGCGCCACGATGTGCGCAACGGTCACGTTGCCCGCGCCGCGCGCCGCGCACTCTTCGACCATCGCCGCGAGGATCCGCGCGCGCTGAATATCGATCACGCGCTCGCGGCCCAGCCCGTGCGCGGTCACACCATTGCCGCCTGCCCCCGCATGGGGGTTGCGGATTATCCCCGCATCAAGGTCGGTCGGCGTCGATGACGCCTGCCCCCGACCGGAGGCAAGCGCTCTTCCCTTGCTACGCATCTCATTTCTTCTTCCCGTGCGTTTTCCCCTTGTGGTGCTTGGAGGCCTTCTTGGCCTTCTTCTTGGCGAGTGGCCAGGGGCGTTGCAGCCCCTGGCTCTCACAGAACCGGACGTGAACGTCTCCGTTCATACGGCTCCCACCATTCGGTCGTTGGCGTGTGTGACGACGCGCCAGTGAGCAAAGAGCTTTGGCTCGCGCATTGCTACGCGCTCCAGGAACTCCCATGCTCGCAGGAGGCGCCGTCGAAGTCGCTTGTACTTTCTCATCGCCCAACGCACCAGGTACTTGTCGATGCTCCTGAGCGTGATGGCCAGCCTGGACGGGGTGAACCGTCCGTAGTAGTTGACCCATCCGTGCACGATCGTGTTGATCTCTCGTGCTATCTCGGTGAGGTGTGTTCCGCTCCATAGGTGAATCCTCCATCGCCTGATCGCTCGACGTATCCTCTTAGCGGCGTCATCACTGATAGCCGGGGTGAAGTTCGTGAAC
This sequence comes from uncultured Solirubrobacterales bacterium, assembly GCA_963831725.1. Taxonomy (GTDB): domain Bacteria; phylum Actinomycetota; class Thermoleophilia; order Solirubrobacterales; family Solirubrobacteraceae; genus Palsa-744. Next base: position 283,917 of record CAWHRF010000002.1, on the reverse strand, counting down.
AACTCACCCCGCCCGCGAGACTGCCGGGGACGAAACGTGTACCCCAAGAAATCAAACCGCTCGTGCTCGTGAGAGCCTTTGCGTTTAGAATCCTTGCAGTACACGATGCGCGTCTTGCCAGGATTCAGCTCCAGGCCCAACGACGCCATCCGCTGCGCGATCGCATCGAGTACGACCCGCGCTTCGTTCTCACTCCAACAGTGCGCAACGATATCGTCCGCATAGCGCTCAAACGGGACGGCCGGGAACTCCCGACCCATCCACAAATCAAACGCGTAATGCAAAAAGATATTCGCCAGCACAGGAGAGATCGCCGAACCCTGAGGGGTCCCGCGATCCCGCGCTACCACAGTGCCATCCTCATCCTGGATCGGTGCTTTCAGCCACCGTTCCACATAGAGAAGGACCCACCGCTCATTCGTGTGAGCGGCTACCGCCTTCAACATGAGCGCGTGGTCAATCGAGTCGAAGAACGACCGGTAATCAAGATCGATCACCCAACCGTACTTCCAACACCGCTCCCGGCACACCCCCACCGCGTCCAAGGCTGAGTGTCCCGGTCGATAACCGTATGAATCCGGGTGGAAGACTGGCTCCACACTCGGCTCCAAATACCGTCTAACGACCGTTTGCGCGACCCTGTCCGCAACCGTGGGCACACCGAGGGTCCTGACCCCTTGCCCATGCTGCTTCGGTATATCTACCGCCAACACCGCCGGCGGCATATACGACCCCGAGGACAGACGATTCCAGACCTTATAGAGATTCCCCGAAAGGCCCCTCTCAAAATCCTTGATCGACACCCCGTCAACACCGGCAGCACCCTGGTTCGCCTTCACAGACTCCCAGGCTTCCAACACAACCTTCTTCGAGATACCAAACGACCTCACCTGCGACCTTGACTCAACCATTGGCTCCTCCCACACACACGTGGTTGACCACCGATCTCCTCAGAATGGTCCGCCCGCTTCGCTCCAATCCCATTACAGGACCTTCAACGCTACTACCGGACGATCCGCCCCTGTGCCCCACAACAGGAGTTCGCGCCTCACAGTTTCGACCGCTTGGCACCCTCCCTGAAACAACCAGCCGCAGGCCAAAAGCCACTAGCTGATCGTCCCACAGGACGACAGGTTCCCATGTTCCATGCAAGAGCCTGACCCACGCTCGCGCCGCATACATGCCGGACACCGTCTGGCCAATAAACAGGCACCCGCCAGACTCATCCCGAAGCAAAGGCTGTGCCCCGGTTTCGATGTCATCTACTGCCTTTCGACAACTCACCTGCGGTTCACTCTCGTTCGCCTTCATTAGGTCACACCTGACGCGCTCAAAGACACGCCTTTTCCCGTAACGCTCAGCACCAACGGCTCTTGACCGCAGCACCTTACGGTGGTTTGCGATCTCCGCCTGCACGGCGACCACGGAGGGCCTACCTCCATCTCCTGCACAGCACCGCAACAAACCCACCATCACTTCTTCTTCTTCTTGTGGGTCTTCTTGCGCTCATGGCGCACCACCTTCGGGCAGCCGGTCACGCTTATCTTCGTGCTCTCGTGGATTTCCGCCCCGTTCTGCGCCACGAACGCTGTCGGCATCGCGAGTTTGCTCTTGCAGAGGTTGCCGTTGGCGGCGAGCGCGGAGTATTTGCCTTGCGGCAGGTTCAGCTCGAAGCTGCCGACGGGAGCGTCGGGGACCGTGTGGAACGTGCTGCTCGTGATCCCCGCTTTGCTGATGAACGTTTCGCCGTGCAGGTCGAGCGTGACGCCATACCCTTGGAGTACGACTACGAGTTCGGGGAACTTCGCGCCACCGTAGCTCACGAAGTACGCCGGACCGGTCAAAGGCACCGGGATCAAAGGTGTGATCGCGGTCGCATGTCCCACGATCGACGCCGCCGGACAACCACCAGGATTGGCTTCAAATGTTTTCGCCGGACACGCCTTCTGCAACGTCGTCAACCGCGACGGCAACTGCTTGGGCAGATCGACCTTGACGCTTTTGATGTTCGCCTGACTGCCGAACGGCGCTTTGGGATACGTCAATTTCACGCTCAGGCTCGCACCGTTGGCCCGTGACGTTTTCCCTGACGTGGAGACCGCCAGTTTTGGAGCGAACTTCAGCACCGCACAGTTGGTGACCTGGAACGGCACGTCGATAGTGTCCGTCGAGCCTTCGCTCGAGTGGATCGTCCCACTGACTCCCATCTTGTTGCAGCTCGTCGGATTGAACTGGAAGTCCCCGCGCGTCGTGATCGCGTTCACGTGCTGGATTTCCAACGGGATCCCTTCGATGCTCGTCGGGATCGCATCGGGAGTACCGGGCGGGTTGCTCGTGATCGTGATCGCCGCGGTTATCGGGTTGACTTCGATCTTGCCCCTGACGATCACGCAATCGCAGGGATCCTCGCCTGCGGGATTTGCGGCGTTGCGCTTCAGATCGAACGGGCCGGCCTTCGCGGGAACCTCAAAGGTGATACCGAACGGTGCACACCCACGTTGTCCCACCGTGCAAGGACCGCTGCCGTTATAGGGACCGGTCAAATAGAACTTACCGCCGGAGACCGTGAACGGCTGATTACCGACACCGACGCTGATCGTCGTTTCGCCGATCAGGCTGTTCGCGCCGCACTCGCCGAGGTTGGCCTGCGGTTCTCCACACAATTCTATGTTCGAGAGGATCCCCGACAGTCCCGGCGGCAAATGCGCTTCCACCGACTGCAGGTTCTGTTCCCCGTTTTTGCGGGTCATCGTCAGCGTGAACGGGCTGAACGCACCCGCGTTGACGTTCGTCGCGCCGCCCGTCAAAGACGGGTTGAACGGCAGGCTCGCACCCGGGCACGGACCGCCTCCAGGACCCTGATCGATAACGAACTGCGAGGACGCTTCCGCCGGCGCGTTGCCATCCCACGGCGTGAACCACGCGCGTGTCGTGTACGTCCCGCAACGCGAGGGTGTTGCCAGCGGTGCGCGTTCCCCACCGAAGAAATGCAGTTCCAGATCTTCGAAGGGCAGATCGGGTGTGTTCTTGAAGGTCGTCACGATCTGACCCGCCGCTTCGCAGCTCGCGCCACCGATCGTCTGTCCCGCGCTTTCGCACAAGGTAACTTCACCCGCGAGCTTGATCGTGCTGCCCGAGACAGGGTCTTCGACCATCATGTACATCGCGAGCATGCTCCCGAACGGGTTTTCGTTCTGAGAAGCCAAATACACCGCGCCCGTGAGTGGGTGTTCGAGCAACGGCGTTTTGATCTGCACCGTGCCGATCTTCGACCCATCGGGACAAAAACTCACACCCGGCTGCAAAGATTCGATGGCATTCGCAGAAAACGTCGCCCAATCCACACCCGGTTCGAATTCGGAGTTCAGTTCAGACAAACCGGCGAAACCGGCCAACCCCTCAGAACACGACTGCAAACCGCCGGCGCCCGCCGGATTGATCGCCACGCCGGCCGGCAACGCCACAGTCGTATTCCTCAACGTCGACTCCCCCAACCCATCCGGATTGAACGCCGCCGTCTGAGGAACATGAACACCCACCGTCAACCCCGAAGAGCTACTCGCATCACTCACATCGGGCGCGGCTGTAAGCGACGTCGGAAACGACAGCTTCGAGCAACCCGTCATCCGCACCGGTTCCCCGCTGGCGTTACGCGTTGGTTCGCTCAGACCCACGAAATGACCCGGATCCTCGTAGGAGTCGACCGAGATCGAAGACAACAACGGCCCCGTACACGCCGTCGGCATCGTCAAGAACGGTTTACGGTTTTCGCCACTGCCGACCACCCCTTTTACCGTCACCCTGATCGTAAAGATCGGATCAACATCCGGAATATCGATGGATTCCGCACGCAACGGATACCGTCCACCCGTCACCGGCCCGACGTTGATAAACGACTCAGGAAAGATGGTCCGCATACCAAGTTGTCCCGCCACACCGCGCGGCGGCACCATGTTGTCCAACGTCCAGTAGCCGGTACCGTAGGCTACGGTGTGCAGGTATACTTCGCCGACCTTCGCTTCGTCAGGGCATTCGTTATCGAACGTCCCCGGTTCGGTACTGGCGTTGTCCCAGGCACCCGCACTGAGTTCGGCAAGCGTGCACTTCTTCGCTGTCGCGTTTGGATTACCAACGACCCCTGGCGGCAGGGTGACCGCGATGTCCTTGGGGGCATTTACCGGCGTAAGCTCGTACGGCGAGTCCGCATACGCGAGCCTCGGCGCGACCTCGGTATTGAAGTTTATACTCGTCACCATTTCATAAGGGTGCGACCCGGCTTGCGTATCCGGACTGCCATCCTCGTTTAGAAACGCGACCGAATAGGCGTGGATGCCAAAGCCGGCGGCCGCGCTCGCCACCATACCCTCGCTCGAGCTCGTCCCGTAAGCGTTTTCTGACACGAGTCGGAAATAGTAGAGGGTCCCGGGCTTCAGCCCAGTAATGGCGGCAGACACACCGATCTTGCTCGTGCCGGTCCCGATCTCCGAAGCGGTCTGTGCGCACGGAACGCTGTGGGTAAAAGAAGTGGCCGGCACCGCAAATTCAGTAAATTCACCTTGAGTCCCGAGCCCTCCCCCGACGGCCTTTTCGTATTGGAATTCACACGATGCGACAGGCACGCCGCGTGGATCGATGGCGCCCTGCAACGTAGCGCCCGCCTGGGTCACGTTCGTTGCGGTAGCCGCTGCGACATCGGGAGATTCGCTCCCGTACACGTACACTTCCCCGTCCGCCGGATTTGAGACATAGATCTCCCCGCTGGTTCCGTTCACCGCGATCCCGCCCTGTTGCGCGGGTAGGGCCGACAGTTGCAACGATCCAAAGCTCGATACTTCGGCACCCGTACCGACATCTTCAAAAGAGGACGGCGAGGGAGAGTGGTATCCGTCCAAGCCTCCCGCATCCCACTCCACCACAGAGGACTGGTCGTCGACATACAGGTGACCGCTGACCGGGTCCACAGCCATCGCAACATCGCCAGGACCGTTGTCGACCCGCCCGAGCCCGGACATGGTTTGACCGAGCTTCTCCACACAACCGCATTCGAACAGGGTGTAATAATCCCCGGTTGGACCGACCGTAAAGCCGTCCTCGGGCGGGCGCCGTTCGCTGGAAATGTCGAATCCTCCGAGTCCCGACCGCGCTTCCTGCTGATTGAGCAAAATGTTTTCCGTAGAATCGTCGAACACGTCGATTTTCTCAATAAGTTTCGATTCACTGTTCATGTGAACCGCTACTTGCAGATCGCCCTGCGCGGAGACCGCCAGTCCCACGAGTCCTTCCTCGAAAGGTCCGGTGATCTGGGAGAGATACGTGCCGTCGGCGCTGAACTTGTCGATCGCATTGTGACCGGCGTCCATCACGTAGAGATCGCCACGAGACGGGTCCGACGTGCCGGTCGAATTGTCCACCGCGATCGCCGCGGGCGTATCGGACACCGACGGGAAGGAGAACGAGCCCGCCGACGTGCTCGCACCGTCCAGCGCGTTTGAGTTAAGGGATGAGAAATCGACCGGGTTGCCGTTAGCGTCAAACTTGTAAACCGTGTTCGTGCCGATGTCCGCGACATACACATCGCCCGTCGATTCGTCGATCGCGATACCGTTCGGATTCGCAAACGAGCCGAAGCTCGTCACGAAAGGATGAGCTCCCCCAACCGCCAGCGCCGGAGCGGCGCTTGTTCCCATCGCCACAATCGCCAGGACCGCGAGCGAGACTGCTGTTGCGATTCTCCTCGAAAACATGCTCACTTGCCGCCCCTCTTACTCGTATTTGTCTTACCGGACCGCTTCGAGCCAGACGCCTTCGCGCCGTAGCGTTTCCTCGCCTGCCGTTCGCACGTCGCACGCTTGCGCCGGTTCTTCTCCCGGTGGCACGTATTCAAAGCGCGCGTGAGCTTTTGCCCACGTGTGAGCGATCTTGGTTTGACGGCCGCCTTGACAGAAGGCACGAGGTTGCCCGGACCGGAGAACGTCTGACTCGACGGTTCCCCAAAGATTCCCGGCGGCGGCGTAGCCGCGGAGCGACACGCATCCGCCGTGGTGCACGCCGGCGGCAACGCCGTTTCGGGAAAACCTCCATCCACGCGAGCGTCATAGATTTTACGCGCTTCCTGGAAGCTGTCCTGCGGCACGAGGCTCTGCGGCGTGAGGAAGAACACATCGCTCCCACTCACGCTCGCGTCGAGCAAAACCGACGGACCCGAGCCCACGCCCGGTGAGATCAGGTGCAGCCCACCGTTGAAATCGAACTCGTACACGTCGAACTGACCGTTTGTGTCACGCGGCAACAGCGCTTCGTTGGCATCGAAGAACACCTGCCCGTCATCGGACACCTGATGTCGTACATATCCGGAGCCGAGAACCACACCCTTGTCGATGACGTTCGCGCTGGTGTTCGTTGGGGCTTCGCCGCTTGGGTTGCACGACGCGCACTCGAAGCGATTGGCCGCCGCGCTGTATAGATAGATCTCCGAATATCCATTGTTGTCATAACCAGTCAGGCTGCTGGTCGCGTTGAATGCGAAGAACGCACCGTTCTGCGCGAGCGCATAGGTTTCCGCTTTATAGCCCGGGGTCGCCATCAGCTTCGCGTCGATGACAAACGTGATCGTCCCTTCGTGATCGAGGTACAGGTTCGGCTGGCCGGTCTGCGCCGTTTCGCCGAGCTGGTTGGCCTGCGATCCCGACTGCACGCCTTCGGAGGTGAAGTACACGTAGGAACCGTCTTCACCCATACCCTTTAGCTTCGCATTGGCATTGTCGACAGGTGTGAGGTCGCTCAACTGGCCCGTGCTCGTGTCGTAACGGTACAGGTTCGTACCGCTACCCGCAACCGTGTCGCCGGTCAAACCCGACGCGGCGTCGTCGGTGAAGAGCACCTGCGTGCCGTCGGCGCTGACAGCAGCCAATTCCCCGCCGCCGCCCGAACCGGACCCACCCCGCGCTTCGTCGAGTTGCACAGTGCGTTCGCCGTCGACACGCACGTACAAGTTCCCGTTCGCTGTGAAGAACAGGTCAGAGCCGTCCGCCGAAAGCTTGACGACTGTGCCGTCGACCGACGCGCCGGAGGGCAGCTCGAGCTTCAACAGATGCACGACCCCTTCCCTCCATTCGTAGAAATTCACCACGCCGCTCACCGCTTCGGGCGTGAGCTTCGCGCGCTCCGAGAAGATCACGACATTCAGGTCCGCGGAGGCGGCGACGAATATCGCCGGTTCCGGCGCCACGCCCGCCGGCGTGAGGTTGACCAGCTGGTAGGAACCGTCTTCATCATCGCGCGCCAGCAGGTTCTGTTCAAATGGTTCGTCGCTGACGACTTCTACGGTTTCGCCACGACATTCTTCGGAGAATTCGGACGAGTGCTCGCCGGTGGTGGTTGAGTTATCCACGACGATCGCACGTGTCAGTTCGGTGGAATATTTCACTACTTCGGTCTGTGTGCTGACCGGAAACGTGCAGCGATCGCCGGTGTAGGGCCGTAGAGGGAGCGCGTCTTCGGAGCTCCAACCATTTGGGCCTCGCGTCGCAATGAATTCCAGGCCCGGCGATTGCGCGCCAGGCATCACCTCAGCCGAGGTGTACCCAAACCGATCACCATCGCCTGCGGCCATGTTATCTGAAAGCCCGCCAGGGTATTCGTTTGATTCTTCTTCGTTGCTCTGTTTTTCTACCTTGACGTCAGGCTGAGCTGAGGACTTGCCCGGCGGTGTGACGAGCTCGTACGTACGACATTCGGGTAGGCCGGCCGAGGCCCCGGAGCGCTCGGCTTCATTGGGGCAAGTGGCCTGCGCGGCCGCGACGGTCGTAAACGTTTGATCGGGTCCAGCTACCGACCCGAGCCCGTTGGTCGCGACCGCACGGTAGTAATAGGTAGTGCCCGGGGAGAGATCCTTCGCCGACGCCCACACCGCGCGCGAGGAGAAGCCTTCGCCCGCGCTTCCTTCCGGGTAGGGCACGCTCACACCGTGAGGTCCTTCGTTTTCCTTGTATTCGCGCGTGTCGTATTCGAGGCGATACGTGGCTTGGATCCCGCCCGGCTGGACCAACGCTCCGAGCTTCGCTTCCGTGATGCCCACTTCGACGGCAGACTCCTGGCCGATCGTCGGCGCCGTGGGCGGCTGATACACCCATACATCGTCTTTCGCACCGTCGGTCACATACACGCGTCCGCTCGCGTCGTCGACCGCCACCATGCTCTCCTGGGGCGATATCCCCGCCGCTCGTTCGTTGGGCGACCCAAAGTAGCCCGTACCGACGTCCGCCAGCTTGGCTCCCGTTTCGCTGTACTCCATCAGGTGCTCGCACGGCGGAGGGATCGCGCCGCAATCGTCCGCGTTGTTGTTGACGATCGCCAATACGTCACCATGGCCGTCGAGTGCCAGCGCCGTCACGCCTTCGCTTTCGAATTCGCCGAGGAAAACCCCGGTCGGGGAGAGCTCCTCGATGCGGTTGCTACCGCTGTCGCCAACCCAAACGTCACCCGCGGAGTCGACCGCGACGCCCCTCGGACCCCTCAGTGCATGGGTTCCTGAGCCCGTGATCGTTTCAAGCAGCGTCCCCGTTTCGGTGTACTTCAAAATCTCGTTTTCAGGAACGTTGGGCACATACACGTCGCCGGCCGCATCCGTCGCGAGCTGCACCTCGTTCGTCCCATATATTTCTTTGAAGATGCCGGTCGCGCCCGTGAAGAATGGAGGCACGATGAACGACGAGAGCTTTTCTCCCGTGTTCGGATCGTAGACTTCGATTTCCCCGAAAGCGCTCGCCACGTACAAGTGCCCGTTCGTCGGGTTGACAGCCGCACCGTAATGGAGTTCTTCGGCCCCAAACGGCGAAGGTGGCGAGAGCACGTTGCCCGCCCCATCGAACTTTTCGTTGCGCCCCACCTGCAAGCCCTGTTCGCCAGAACCGACAAGGCCGGAGGTGAACACGTCGCCGCTGGACTGATCGACCGCGATACCGGAGGCGCCTTGCGCGTGGAAGTTTCCGTTCCCGGCAAGCCCGGAAACCGTCGCCTCAGCGACCCCGCCACAGAGCGTGAGCAGCGCGATTACGCTCAATGCAAGCGCGGCGGTCGTTGGCCGCAGGCGGGCACTGGCCTTGCCGCGTCGCGTGGCGAGTACGCCACCGAAGCGCACCAGGCGATTCGATACAGACCGATGAGCACTCACGTTCACATCCCCTCCTCAAAGAGACCCGGACAACGAGACCTGACCGCCTGCCCCCGCGTGGGGGAGCCCGGGCAGCACGAAACCGCCGCGGGCAAACGACCCGCGACAGCAGAAGAACAAGAAGCTGAAAGCGCGTTTACTACGCGCGAGTGCCCCTTTGCGGGGCACGAGCACGCCCCAACGGGCGCAGGCCCTTGCGGGCAGAGCCGACCAAGCCGGGCGTTCTGCCCGGCGAGACGGCGGTTCCGGCTGGGGCTTAGCTGTGAGCCGGCTCGGCCAGAGAGAGAGAGAGAGAGAGAGAGAGACGCGTCAGCGACGCTGACGCGTCCTATAAAGGACCGTCCAGTCGCACACGGACTCTCAAGCACGTTATTCCCCAATGAAACCACGCGAAATGCAACTCCCTCTCAGAAGCGACCCGGTCCCTCTCCCAAGGGCCCTGCTTTACGTTTTCCAGTCGACCAAACAAGGACCGACCCAAAACCCGACCTTATGTACGTCGCACCCTTGACGAGCACGAACCCGTAGCCACTATATACCGCACTGGTGCAAATTGTCAAGTGGTCTAGGAAAAACTGCTCTATCGCAAGCTATCTGGAGCGGCTACCGCTCCCACGCCGGACAGGCGATCCGATAGTCGCAAAGCCCGCACACGCTCGGCGAGGGCGTGGGCTCGAAGCGCTGCGCGAGGATTGCCTCGCCAACCTCCTCGACCACCCGCGCGATCCAATCGGGGTCCATCTCGGCGGAGGGCACCGGTACCTTGAGATCGTCGAGCACGTAGTAGTAGGAGAGCCGCTCGGCCTCAACCTCCCAAGACTCGCGCGCGCCGAGCGCGTACAGCGACAGCTGCACATCGTCGTGGAGCTGCTCGGCGGTCTTCGGGCGCGAGGTCTTGTAGTCGATCATCTCGTACGCCCCGTCGGGGAGCCGGTCGACACGATCCACGCGCCCGCGCAGGTGGTGAGGGCCGAGCTTGAAGGAGAACGAGCGCTCGAACCACACCGGCTCGGCGTCGTGGGCCTCAAGGTGCTGGTGGTAGAGCACCAGCGCCGCGCGTGCCTTCCCATGCAGTTCGCGCTCGCGGTCGCTGTCGCCGAAGCCCCCGCGTCGCCAGCAGGTCTCAAACAGCTCCATCATCTGCCCCACAGTCGGGTGCTGGCCGATCGGCGATCCCGCTGCGCGCCCCGAATCGGGTATCGATTGCCGATCGGCGGCGTGATAGCGCTCGAGCACCTGGTGCACCGCAATGCCAAAACGCTGGTGCAGCGTCTGCTCGGAGGGGATCTTCAAGACGCGGGCGAACTTGTAGCGCAGCGGACAGCCGCGGTAGGTGTCGATGTCCGAGGCCGACAGCACCAGACCGTCGCCACGGCGAGGCAGGAACGCCTGCAGTGACGGTTCCTCACGGCGCGCGAACGCACCCAGCGCCGGCGCCGCGACGGCCGGTCTCGACTGGGCCGACCCGCCAACGCGCTCGCCGCGCTGCGCCGCTCCACCCGGACCGCTATCGCCCTGCTCGGCCCCGGCGGACTCGAGCCCGACGTGTTCGCCGCCACCGGGCTCGAGCGTGTCCTGCTCGCTCGCAAGCAGGGTCTCATCCAACGTGGAGGTCTGAAATATCTCACGCTGCAGCGGCGTGCACGCGGCGAGCAGCCGCTGATTGATGTCCGCGAGCGCCTCGCGCACGCTCTGCCCCGCCGGGCGCTCGCGCAGCGCGGCGAGCTTCACCAGCTCCAGATAGCGCACCACACCGTGGGAGATGTCGAGATCGGTGTCGAGGCGCAGCTCGCCGAGGCGGCCCGCGATCCGCGTGGCACCGCCGAGCACCTCCTCGCGCATCAGCTCGACCGTGTCCTCCAGTGTTTGCGCGCGCGACTCGGAGATCCTCTCGCCGCCGAGCAGCCTCGCCTCCGAGGCGGCCGTGAGCTGCGCCGTGAGCTCCTGCGCGCTGCACTCCAAGCGCGGGCGCAACGCCTCGAAGGCGACCTGCGCTTCCTCATGGAGCGCCTGGAAGCGCTCGATTCGCTCGCGCGCCTCGGGCGGCATTCCCGCCGACTCAAGGGCCGGGGCGAGCGCGGCGATCATGTCGAGCTTGCCCTTGCGCGCAACCTGCACCACGCGCGCAATGTCCACCTGGCGCAGCTCGATCGGGGGGCGCCCCAGCGCACGCACAACCGCCGCGGAGTCACCGGGATCGCTCAGCAGACGCATCCACGCGAGCACGTCGCGCGCGGCCGCGCGCTCGAAGAACGTGCCCGCCGCCTCCGCGCCACCCTGGCGCTCAGCCGAGGAAGCAAACGCGGTTCGAGAAACAGCCACACGGCAAGGATACGAGTGCGTGACGGTGCGAGCCGCGAGAGCACCCCGGGCACGCCCACGCAAATCCAAAAAAATCGATCGGCCGGAGAACTCGCGCGCGGGGCGTAGGCTCTCTGTATGGATGGCATCGACTGGAACGTGGCGCAACGGGTGGGCGAGATGCTCTCCGGGGGCAATCCGTACCTCGGCTCCGGTGCCAACGGGCTGCAGGCGCTTGCCGAGCAGTTCGCCGAGCGGGTCAGCGCCTACACCGGCCTGACTCCCTCAGAGCCGCTACCGATCATCGAGTCGATCGACCGTCCGCGCTGGATCGAAGCCAACATCGCGACGATGCGCCCGCTGCTCGACCCGCTCACCGAGAAGGCGGGCAACAGCTCCGGTCCGCTCGGTCCCGCGGTGCGCTCCACCACCCAGCTGCTGCTCGGCGCGCAGGTGGGTGCGGTCACCGGGATGCTCTCCCAGCGCGTGCTCGGCCAGTACGACATCGCGCTGCTGGACCCCCAGCGCCCGCCGCGACTGCTGCTGCTCGCGCCGAACCTCGCGCAGGCAGCGCGCAACCTCGGACTCGACCGCGACGAGTTCACCTCATGGGTCGCGATCCACGAGGTCACCCACGCCGTCCAGTTCGGCGGCGCGCCGTGGCTGCGCGAGCATCTGGGTGGCATGCTCAGAGAGTTGATCGACGGCATGCAGGTGGGGGTGGGTTTTGGGCGTGCGCTGCGGTTGCCGAGCGCCTCGGACCTGCACAAGCTCGTGGAGCGCCTGCGGGAAGGCGAAGTGCTTCGTCTCGGGCTCGGCGAGGATCGCTGGGCGCTGGTGGATCGCATGCAGGCCACGATGTCGCTGATCGAGGGTCACGCCGAGCACGTCATGGACGCGGTCGGCGCCGAGGAGCTGCCTTCTCTGGAGCGGATGCGCACGGCAATGAACCGTCGCCGGCGCGAGCGCGGCTGGACGTGGCGCATCCTGGAGAAGCTGCTGGGCCTGGAGATGAAGATGCGCCAGTACGAGATCGGGCGCACGTTTTGCGACGAGGTGGTCGCAAAGGCGGGCCCGAGCGCGCTCACGGTCGCATGGAGCTCGGCGGAGACGCTCCCCAGCAGCGAGGAGCTCGAGCACCCCGAGCTGTGGCTCGCGCGGACGCAGGTCCCACTGCTCCCCAGCTGAGCGCATCCAGCCCCGCGTACGAGGCCGGGCCGCGCGAGGAGACCCGCCACGCCGCCATACGAACGCACGTTCCGCTACGCGCAGGCCAACCCCTGTCGAGCGGGCCCGCGTGGCGACGGGCCCGATTCATAGACTCTGTTTACAGCCTGTTCACCGGAGCTTGAGATCCGCGTGTAACCATCCTTTCAGAGCGGGTTACAAACATGTGTTCGGTGCTACAGTCGCACTGAGACGAACAAACGTACCCCAGCGACAGGAGACCCCCCTCCAGATGCCTACAGCGAAGACCACTTCCCCCAAACCCCGCGCAACCGCCGCTTCCAAGCGCTCCACGACCGCTCCCAAGCGCACCGCCAGCGCCTCCAAGCAGTCGAGCACGGCCGAGCGCGCCGTGCTGATCCCCGTCGGCGCCGCGCTGATCGCCCGCGAGCGTGTGCTCTCCGGCGTGAACGACGCGATCGCAAGCTACAACAGCACCACCAAAGCCTCCGCCCAGCTGCGCAAGTTCGAGCGTCGCGGCGCCACCGCCCGCAACCGGCTCGAGCGCGAGGTCCGCAAGACACGCGTTCGCGTCGAGCGTGAGCTGCGCCAGCGCCGTCGCGAGGGCGAGGAGCTTGCATCGCGAGTACAGGAGCGCATCCTCAGCATCGTCTGAACCCCCTTCCCCCGCCCCGGCCAGGAGAGGCCGGCAGCGGGAAAGTCTGCCGGCCTCATACCCCGCCGGCAGTAGAAGCACCCTCTCCTCCCTGGCCGCCGGGCGGTTCCCCTACCGCCCGGCGGCATTTTCTTTGTGCGAGGCCCTCGCGACCGCCTACGATCAGAGCAACGCCGATTCCGCCACCCCCCGGATTCCGCTCCACCGGCGGCACCGGGCGGGCACTTCCAGACCATTGACGAGGTTTTGCGAGAATGAAGCAGTGACCAACCGCGAGGAAGTCCTAAAGGCCCTAGAGGTCGTGATCGACCCGGAGCTGCGCCGCTCGATCGTAGAGCTTGAGATGGTGCGCTCGATCGACATCTCCGACAACGGAGTGGTCGACGTCACGGTCTCGCTGACCACAGCGGGCTGCCCGATTCGCGACCACTTCCAGACCTCGGTCGCCGAGGCGGTCTCAGCGCTGGAGGGCGTCGCACACGTCAACGTCTACTTCGACGTGCTCAGCGACAGCGAGAAGACCGCCCTGCAACAGAAGCTCGGGCGCGGCAGCCTCCCGGAGGGCGCGCTTGCGGAAGTCTCCAACGTGCTGTGCATCGGCTCGGGCAAGGGTGGCGTGGGCAAGTCCACGTTGACCGCCAACCTCGCCGCCGCTCTGACCGCCGAGGGCAAGCGTGTGGGCATCCTCGACGCCGACGTGTGGGGCTATTCGATCCCGCGCATGTACGGCCTCGGGGCAACACGACCCCCCGTCTCCCCCCAGCGCAAGATCGTCCCCCTGCAGTCTCATGGCGTGAAGGTGATGTCGATCGGCTTCTTCGTGGAGGAGGACGCGGCCGTGGTGTGGCGCGGGCCGATGCTCCACAAGGCGCTCGGCCAGTTCCTACAGGATGTCGAATGGGGTGCGCTCGACTATCTCTTGATCGACCTGCCGCCCGGCACCGGCGACGTGTCGATGACGCTCGCGCAGATGCTCCCGCAAGCGCAGTTCGTGATCGTCACCACCCCGCAGGCCACCGCGCAGAAGGTGGCGCGCCGCTCGGCGGAGATGGCACACAAGGTGTCGCTCGAGATCTGCGGGGTGATCGAGAACATGTCCGGCTTCACCACCCCGAGTGGCGAGCGCTATGCGATCTTCGGCGAGGGCGGTGGCACGGAGCTCGCCGACGAGCTCGACGTGCCGCTGCTGGGCAAGGTGCCGCTCACGATGCCCCTGCGCGCGCAGGCAGACGGCGGCGTGCCATTGGTGGTCGAGGACCCCGACGACCCCGCCTCCCAGGCGATCCGCCACGCCGCCCGCGGGCTGATCGCGATGGCGCCGATGGAGCTGCCCACCTTGCCGCTTCTCCAGGTCACGCCGCCAAGCGCGCCGGCACCCCCACCGGCGAGCCCAAAGCCGGCGGGCATGTCTTTGCCCATGGCCTGAGCCACCCTCCCTACACGGCAGTCGCTTGCGACCCTGTAGGTAGACACCGCGTCCCCATTACCTACCGGGCCGCTTGCGGCCCGGTAGGTGGGTCTGGGCCTACTTCGTGTTGGCGAAGTACTCCGCGTTGATCGAGGCGAACTTCTGCCACTCGTCGGGCAACTGGTCCTCGGCGAAGCACGCGTCCACGGGGCACGCCTCGACGCACGCGTCGCAGTCGATGCACTCCTCCGGATCGATGTAGAGCATCTCGGCCGCGTCATAGCCGGGCTCGTCGGGCGTCGGGTGGATGCAGTCCACGGGGCACACCTCGACACAGGAGTTGTCCTTGGTGCCGATGCACGGCTCGGCGATTACGTAGGCCATTCGCTTCCTTCTCGATTCGTTTGCGGGGAACCACAAGTTGCGGGACGACGAATAGTAGCGAGGCCGCCCGGTCGCATACTGGCAATGAGTCACACAGGCGCACAGGCGAGCACCGGCCCTCTGCCGCACTCCGCTAGCTTTGGGCGATGCTCCTGCTCACCGGCGCCACCGGTCTCGTCGGCTCCGCCCTGTTGCGCCGCCTGGTCGCCGAAGGCCGGCCCGTGCGCTGCCTGGTGCGCGACCCGCGCAGGCTCGGCCCGCAGCGCGTACGTGTGCAGATCGCACTCGGGGACCTCGCCGACCCACCGTCGTTTCGCAACGCGATGCGCGGCGTCAGCACCGTCGTGCACCTGGCCGCCTCCACACGCGACCAGCCGCGCGGCTCGATCGAGGAGCTGGCGGCCATCGCCACGTGGCGGATGGTCGAGGCGGCCCAGCGCGCGGGCGTGCAGCGCTTCGTGTTCTTCTCCACGCTCGGCGCCTCCACCCACCACCGCGCGCGCCTGTTCCGCGCGAAGGCGCTCGCCGAGCAGGCCGTGCGCGAGTCGGGCATGCACACGACCGTGATCGCCCCCTCCCTCGTATACGCCCCCGGCGACCGCTGGCTGACGCTGATCGAGCGCCTGTCGCTGCTGCCGATGGTGCCGATCTCAGGGCGAGGTCGCGCTGTCTGCCAACCGATCTGGGCGGAGGACGTCGCGAGTTGCGTGGTTGCGGCCCTGGGCAAGAGCCGAGACGAGGTTGGAGCGACCCACAAGCGCTACGAGCTGGCCGGCCCGCAGACCATGACCTACAACCAGACCGTCAACACCGTGC
This sequence comes from uncultured Solirubrobacterales bacterium, assembly GCA_963831725.1. Taxonomy (GTDB): domain Bacteria; phylum Actinomycetota; class Thermoleophilia; order Solirubrobacterales; family Solirubrobacteraceae; genus Palsa-744. The sequence continues at coordinate 267,993 of CAWHRF010000002.1, read as the reverse complement.
TGCGCTCGCTCGACCGCGAACGCCCGCTGCTGCCCATACCGACGCCGATGGTCTCGCGCGCACTACGCCTAGTCGAGCGAGCAATGCGCACAAGCACGCCCGTTACGTGGGACGAGGCCGAGTTGCTGGAGGCGAACATGGTGGCCAAAAACGGCCGTGCCGATGCCGAAGCGCTCAAGGTCACACCGCAGCCAATGTCGGCTGTGCTCGGGGGATAGAACCGTAATTCCGTCGCATTCATGGGGTACGATTGTCTGCAACGGAGGGTGAAGTGGTCTGGGACCACAGACGGCTGATACCCGCGAGTCCGGTTCGCTCCGGATGGAGTTCGATTCTCCCGCCCTCCGCCAATGATTGACTCGACTGGTGGCCAACTAGCGAGGCAGGCGCAAGGTTCAGTGCGTCGGCGGATTGCGACCGCCTTGTCTCGCGGCTACCGTCGAGCAAGTTTGCTACGATCACAGCCGGTATCAGCCGTTTGGGGTAGCTCCCCTTCACCTTCGACCCGCCAGTTGGCGGGTCGAGTTGTTTAAGACACAGGCGGGCGGCGGCCCGTCCACGGAGCGGCCGCCTCGACCTGCGATGCCAATGCCAGCAGCGCGGCCTCCCCCGCCGGCCGGCCGACAAGCTGCACGCCGAGCGGCAGGCCATCCTCGCCCTGGTAGAGCGGCAGCGAGATCCCCGGCTGGCCGCTCGCGTTGAACACCGGCGTGAACGGCGTGAACAGGCCCGAGCGGGTGAACGTCGACATCGGGTCGGGCGCGGCCGTGTCGAGCGTGCCGAGCGGCAGCGGGCGCTCGGCAAGCGCTGGTGTCAGCAACGCGTCGTAGGGGGCCAAGAACGTCACGAGTTGGCGCGTGAGCGCCTGCAACTGGATTTCCAGGGCAAGCCCCTGCACGGAGTTGAAGCTCTGGGTCATCTGGTGGATCGCCCAGCTCATCGGCTCCATGTCCTCGGCGGTCGGCTCGCGCCCGGCGACCATCCCCGAGTAGACGATCTGAAGCGCTATGTGGATCGAGAAGACGGCGCCAAACAGCTCGGATAGGCCCTCAATCCGCCAGGGAGGATCGACCTCCTCGACCTCGTGCCCAAGCGAGCGCAGCAGCTCGGCGGCATCGGTGACGGCCTGCGCGCAGATCGGATCGACTACCGCGTCTGCGATCGGTGGGAACATGGTCGCCGCAATCCGCAATTGGGTGGGCGGGCCTCCAATCCTCGTGGCCGACAGGGCGAACGGCTCGGACGGCGGCGGCGCCCAGGTGGCGTCCCCCAGCTCGTAGCCGGCGAGCACGTCGAGGATCGCCGCCGTGTCGGCGACCGTGCGCGTCAGCACGCCGTCGACGTCGAGCGGCGCTTCGCCGCGTTCGGGCGCGGCGGAGATGCGCCCACGCGCGACCTTCAGACCGACGAGCCCGCAGCAGGCGGCGGGGATGCGGACCGAGCCGCCACCGTCGTTGCCGTGCGCGACCGGCACCATGCCCGAGGCGACCGCGGCGGCCGAACCGCCGGAGGAGCCGCCGGGCGTACGCTCCAGGTCCCACGGGTTGCGCGTCGGGCCGAATATACGCGCCTCGCTGACGGGCAGGATCCCGTACTCGGGCAGCGTGGTCGTCCCCACGATCACAAAGCCCGCCTCCTTGAAGCGGCGTGTGATGTTGCAGTCGTGCTCGGCCACGTGCTCGGCCAGCAGCGAGCATCCGATCGTGGCTCTCAGACCGGCCACCGGACGGTTGTTCTTGATCGCGATCGGCACCCCCGCAAACGGGCGCTCGTCGTTCGGGCCGATCTTCGCGGCGGTTGCCAGCGCACGCTCGCCGTCGATCTCCACGAACGCGTTCAGCTGCGGGTTGAGCTGCTCGATGCGCGCCAGCGAAGTCTCCACCAGCTCGCGTGCGGACACCTCCCCGGAGCGCACCATCGCGGCAAGCTCGGTCGCGGGTGCGAACATCAGATCGCTGTCGCTCACGGCACTCCTCCTCGTTGGACCGCAGCGGAGCCTACCTGGCGGATTCCTGCGACGATATGAGCCTGCCCACAAGGCAGCCGGGTCGATGTCGGTGCAATCCAGCGGGATCGACTCTCAACCGGTCATCTCAAGCCTGAAAGCGAGCGCCCATGAGCGAGGTCACGACACAGCCGCCTCCCGTCTCATCCCCTTCCACCCCGTCCCCCCCCAATGAAGTCCAGTCGGGCCTCGAGGGCGTCGTCGCCTTCGCCACCGAGATCGCCGAGCCCGACCGGGCCGGCGGGTCGCTGCGCTATCGCGGCGTGGACATCGAGGACCTGGTCGGCACGGTCCCCTACGAGCAGGTCTGGGGCCTGCTGGTCGACGGCCGTTTCAAGCCCGGCCTGCCACCCGCCGAACCGCACACGCTGACCGTGCGCTCGGGCGACCATCGCGTCGACGTGCAGTCGGCGCTTGCGATGCTTGCCCCGGAGTGGGGCTTCAACGCGCTGATCGACATCTCCGACGAGCAGGCCCGCGACAACCTCGCGCGCGCGTCGGTGATGGCGCTGTCGTTCGTCGCGCAGTCCGCGCGCGACGCAGGCCAGCCGCCCGTGCCCCAGTCTGAGGTGGACAAGGGCCGCTCGATCCCCGAGCGCTTTCTGATCCGCTGGCGCGGGGAGGTCAACCCAGACCACGCCAAGGCGATCGATGCCTACTGGATCTCCGCCGCCGAGCATGGCATGAACGCCTCCACCTTCACCGCGCGTGTGGTCGCCTCCACCGGGGCCGACTGCGCGGCGGCGCTGTCGGCGGCCGTGGGCGCCCTCTCGGGTCCCTTGCACGGTGGCGCGCCCTCGCGCGTGCTGAAGATGCTCGATGAAGTGGAGGAGACCGGCGACGCCGAGGTGTGGGTCAAATCCGCGCTCGACCGGGGCGAGCGACTGATGGGCTTCGGCCATCGCGTCTACCGTGCCGAAGATCCCCGCGCGCGCGTGCTGCGGCGCACCTGTCGGGAACTGGGCTCGCCGCGCTTCGAGGCCGCCGAGGCGCTAGAGAAAGCGGCGCTGGCGGAGCTCACGGCCCGCAAGCCCGACCGCGTGCTCGCCACCAACGTCGAGTTCTGGTCGGCGGTGGTCCTCGACCTCGCGGAAGTGACACCGGATCTGTTCACGCCGATGTTCACCTGCGCACGCGTGGCCGGATGGTCGGCGCACATCCTCGAGCAGAAGCGCGAGGCCAAGCTGATCCGCCCGACAGCCAAGTACGTGGGCGAGGGCCCACGGCCTGTGTCCGCCGTGGGGTAAGGCACAGATGTTGTTATGCCCTTTTTGTGCAATTCACAATAGTGACTACACAATGTAGTTACTATCGGCATCGCGTAGAAAGTAATATAGATACCCAGAGCCAGTTGGCTCGCTCGCCCGCCAGACAAGCCCCCACATGAGACGAGGGCCCAGCATCCTGCCGGGCCCTCTGCCTCAACTATCGACTGCATACACGCGCGGCTAAAGCGCCGCGCGTGTAGACGAAGCAGCTCGACTACATCATCCCGCTCATGTCGGGCATGCCGCCGCCCGGCATTCCGCCGCCTTCCTTCTCCGGCACCTCGGCGACGATCGCCTCGGTGGTGAGGATGTTCTTGGCGATCGACGCGGCGTTCTGCAGCGCCGAGCGGGTGACCATCGCCGGGTCAATCACGCCGGCGGCCACGAGATCCACGATCTCGTTCGTCGCGGCGTTCAGGCCTTGGCCCTTCTTTGCCTTGCGCACGTCGTTGACGACAACCGAGCCCTCCAGGCCCGCGTTCTCGGCGATCTGACGTAGCGGCTCCTCCAGAGCACGCAGCACTATACGAGCGCCCGTCTTCTCGTCGTCCTCCTCGATGCCGTCCACCGCGATCGCCGCTGAGGCCTGCAGCAGCGCGACACCACCACCGGGCACGATGCCCTCCTCCAGCGCCGCGCGCGTCGCCTGCAGCGCGTCCTCGACGCGGTGCTTCTTCTCCTTCATCTCCGTCTCGGTCGCCGCGCCGACCTTCACCACAGCGACACCGCCGGAGAGCTTGGCCAGACGCTCCTGGAGCTTCTCGCGGTCGAAGTCCGAGTCGGTGTTCTCGACTTCGGCCTTGATCTGGTTGATACGGCCCTTGATCGCCCCGGCATCGCCGGCGCCATCGACGATCGTGGTGTTGTCCTTGGCCACGACCACACGACGAGCGTGCCCGAGCTGAGACACCTGCGTGTTCTCGAGCTTCAGGCCCATCTCCTCTGTGATGACCTCTGCTTTGGTGAGGATCGCGATGTCCTCGAGCATCCGCTTGCGACGGTCGCCGAAGCCGGGGGCCTTGACGGCCACACCGGTGAAGGTGCCGCGCAGCTTGTTGACGACCAGCGTCGCGAGCGACTCGCCCTCGACGTCCTCGGCGATGATCAGCAGCGGCTTGCCGCTCTGGATCACGGCCTCGAGCACCGGCAGCACATCGCGCACCGAGCCGATCTTCTGGTTGGCGATCAGGATGTAGGGGTCCTCGAGGGTGGCCTCCATACGATCCTGGTCGGTGACCATGTAGGGCGAGATGTAGCCCTTGTCGAACTGCATGCCCTCGGTGAACTCGAGGTCCATGCCGAACGTCTGGCCCTCCTCGACGTTGACAACGCCGTCCTTGCCGACCTTCTCGATCGCATCGGCAATCACGTCGCCGATCTCTTCGTCACCGGCGGAGATGGTCGCGACACGCGCGATCTGGTCCTTGCCGGAGACCTCCTTGGACTGCGAGGCGATGTTGGCGACAACCTGGTCGACGGCCTTCTCGATGCCGCGCTTGAGCGCCAGCGGGTTGGCGCCGGCCGCAACGTTCTTCAGGCCCTGGCGGACGATTGCCTGGGCCAAGACAGTAGCTGTGGTGGTGCCGTCTCCGGCCACGTCGTTGGTAGCCGTAGCCACCTCGCGCACCAGCTGGGCGCCCTGGTTCTCGAAGACGTCCTCGACCTCGATCTCACGAGCGATCGTGACACCGTCGTTGGTGATCGTGGGAGCGCCGAACTTCTTGTCGAGCACTACATAGCGACCCTTGGGGCCGAGCGTGACCTTGACGGCGTTGGCGACAGCGTCAACGCCTGCCTCCAGAGACTTACGCGCCTCGGAGCCGTACTTGAGTTCCTTGTGAGCCATGTCTATTCAGATCTCCTTGTTTATGCGGAAAGAGGGGGCCGGCTGCGCCACCCTGTTTGAAAGACGAGGGGCCCGGCTCGCCTGCCGATGGCCGGCTGCGCCACCCTCTTACGCGATCTTGGCGAGGACGTCGGACTCGCGCAGCACGAGCAGATCCTCGCCGGTCTTCGGGTCTTTGATCTCGGTGCCGCCGTACTTGCTGTAGAGGATCTCGTCACCCTCCTTGACATCCAGCGGGATACGCTTGCCGGCATCGTCGAGCTTGCCGTCGCCGACGGCGAGGACCTCGCCCTTCTGCGGCTTCTCCTTGGCCGTATCGGGCAGGACGAGACCACTCGCGGTCTTCTCCTCCTCCTCGATGGCCCGCACGATCAGACGATCGCCCAGGGGCTTGAGTTTCATGCTGGAAACCTCCGTTTAGAGTGTGCTTCGGAATTGGCGGCGCGCGCGGTGATCGGCGGGCCACCCGTTGGCACTCTCGTGTGAGGAGTGCCAACGACGTCCCCAATATATAGAACAAACCGCCGCACAACCCCAGAAGGCGCGAGCGGGCTACCTCTAGCCAGCCACCAGCCGTTCGACCTCAGTGCCCTTCTCTGTCAGCACCCAGGCGTTCGAGGGCCCTCGCACCCGCCCCGGACCGGCGTTCTCGACCAGTCCGAGCTTCTTCAGGCGGCTCAGCAATTTCGAGATCTGGCCCTGATCGCCGATCCCGGCGGCCACTCCGATTTCGCGATTGGAGGGAGGGGAGCCGTGCGCTCCCAACTCGGCGATCGCAAGGAGCACACGCACCGTGCGATAGGTGAGACGCATCTCCAACCCGCGCAGAGGGTCTCCTCCACCGGAGCGAGCGCGCCGCCGACGTGCGGGCACCGGACGCTCGCTCTCCTTGCGAGCGGCGGCGGGACCAAGATAGGGCAGCACGATCATGCCCATCAACGAGCCCGTCATCTCCAGCATCGAGCCACCACCCTCCAGCAGCCGCTTGTGCAGCACTGAGAGAATGCCTCCTACGACCCCCTCGGTCGTCAGCTTCGGAAGCGCGACAGCCGACTTAGGCTCACGCCGTGCTTCGTCCACCGCTGCAATCATCGCCTCGACCGTACGCGCACGACGCTCGTGCACCTTGGGACCGGCGCCCATCGTCTCGACGATGCACAGCCGACCCATCGCCGGCTCGTCTTCGAGAAATTCGAGCAGCCCGATGAGCGCGGCCCTGATCCGAGGACGCCACTTCTCCGAGGACTCATAGCCGGCGAGCACATACTCCGAGGCACACACGATCGACCGGTCGAGCGCCGCGAGAAAGCAGTCTTCGAAGTCATCGAACACTTCGTAGAAAGTGCGGCGCGAAACACCCGAGCGTGCCACCACATGGGCCACGGTGGCGCCTGCGCGACCCCGTTCGGACACGACGTCGATCATCGCCGTGATCATCCGGGCACGCTGGATCTCGGTGACATTTTCGCGGCCGAGCTCCTCGCGCCGGAGGGCTTGTGCCGCCGTCTCGCGCTCGGGATTTTCTCTAGTTCTGCGCGCCGCCGAACCCCTTCATCGCTTCGGTCATCGCGGTCGGCTTGTCGAGGATCTGCGAGAAGCGCACGACGGTGACAGTGTCCTCCATCGACACCCCACGGCCGTAGATCTGCTCGAGGAACTTGACCAGCTCCTCGTGGCGACGGAACTCGGGATTGTCGTGCTTGATGTCGCGCGGGGACAGCTCCGCGACCTTCATCACCTCGACCTGATCGATCACAGCTTCGAAGATCCGCTCGCGCGGGGAGTACTGGTAGCCGATCGTCACGAGCACCGCCTGGTTCTTACGGTACTTGCCGGACTTGTCACCGAGTCTGATCGTCGCGGTCTTGCGACCCTTCTTCAGCTCGTCGGCAAAGATCGTCGAATAGAAGTTGAGCACCTGCATGACGGGCAGGCTATCGGTCTTGCTCGCCAATGACCAGCGCGCGGCCCACCATGTCACGCTCTCCCGGGTAGCTGAGCGCCTTCTGAGCCTCCGCGGCGGGCATCCAGCGGGCTTCCAGCACCTCGTCGTCGTGGTCTGAGAGATCGCCGCTCACATAGCGAAACAGAAAGAAGAACACGCTCTTGGCCACCCTGCGGCGATTGCGCACATACCAGTAGCGCACCTCGCCCAGCTCACTCACCAACTCGGCCGTCGCGCCGGTCTCCTCGCGCACCTCGCGGGTCGCCGCCTGCTCACTGGTCTCGCCCTCGTCCAGATGACCCTTCGGCAGACAGAGCACAAGCGACCCATCGGCGGCCCTGCGAGTCGGCACGATCACGAGCACATTGCCCCCATGCACCACCACGCCGCCGGCCGAGATCTCGTGCGGGCCGCGCGTGCCAAAGCCACGGCGCCGCTTGGTGCGCTTCTCAGAAGACATAGCGCTCCAGCGCGGCCGGGTCGTGCACGACGAGGCGACCGCGACCTTGGGAGATCACGCCGGCTCGCTCCAGCACCGCGAGGAAGCGCGAGGCCGACTCGCGCGAGGAGCCCGCGAGCTTGGCGAGATCGGCCTGTGTCGCGGTGACGAGCACCTCCTGCTCGGACCCGCCGGCCGCGACGGCTTGAGCGACAAGCTCTCCAAGCACCACGGCGACACGGCTCTGGACGGTCTGAAAGGACTGTTTGGCAAGGCGCTCGTTGGTCTCGCGCAAACGCCGCCCGAGCGCGACCACAAGCCGCGCGGAGATGCCGGGGTGCTCGATCATCAACCGGCGCATGTCCGGCCCCAGCACCGCAACCACAGTGGTGCGCTGCACTGCCTCGACCGTCGCCGAGCGCCGCTCGTCCTCGAACATCGCCAGCTCGCCGAAGATGTCGCCCGAGCCAAACGTGGCGAGCGTGATCGTGCGCCCGTCGCGATGCTCACGCACGGCGCGCGCTCGACCGGAGCGCACGATGTAGCACGTGTCGCTCGCGTCGCCCTCGCGGAACACGATCTGACCCGGCTCGAACGTGCGCGGCACAGCCAGCTCGGCGATCCGTCGCAAATCGTCGTGCTCGAGCGTCGAGAACACCGGCACGCGCCCCAGCAGCTCAACTATCTCCGCCGCCTTGGTCGCCGCCATGCCAAGGGGATATCACACAAGCCCGTCCAGCTTCAGAGCGGAGCGGACGATGGCATCGAGTCGCCCCGGGGACGCTATCTTCACAAGATGGTCCTGTCAAAGACGATTGCCTCACTGGCGCTGGCGGCAGCCGTCACACCGTCGGCGGCGCATCCACTGGAACACTCACGCGAACTGTGGGCCACGGTAGATGTGTGCGGCCCCAAGGACCAACCTGAGACGATCGGCATCCGCGGCTCGATGCCAGGCGACGGCCACGCCACAGACACTATGTACATGCGCTTTCGCGTGCAATACCTGAATCCCACCACCGGCAAGTGGCTCGAGCTCGGTCAGGGCGCCGACTCAGGCTTTTTGAAGGTCGGCTCGGGTGCGCTCACCCGCCAGGCGGGGCGCAGCTTCCAGTTGGCGCTGACAAGCAGCAAGTCGACCTACACGTTGCGCGGCTATGTGATCTTCCAGTTGCGCAAGGGCGCAACCGTGATCGAAACCGCCGCCAGGCCCACAGCCGCCGGCCACACGAGCCTCGCAGGCGCCGATCCGCGTGGATTCAGCGCCGCAACCTGCGCGCTCAGCTGATACCTCCGTGCGGGGACGCCCCGTCGGAGAACAGGCGCGGGTCGTTTGTAATGATCCCGCTCACCCCGAGCGCGGTGAGCTTCTCGATGCGGGCGGCATCATCGACCGTCCACACATACAGCTCGCCACCCTCGCGGGCGACCGCGCGCACAAGCGTCGGTGTGACCACGCGCCAGTGGGCCATGATCGCGTCGACCATCCCTGTTTGCAACGCTTGGGCCACACGGCGCGGCAGCAATGCGCGATAGCCGGTGAGTATTGCCAGTGCGGGCACCGCCATGAGCATGTCGTTGGTGTAGTCGCGGCGCACGCGCGGCACCGACCACCCGAGACGCAGCGCCGGCTCGGCGGCCCGCACGCGCGCCAGCGATGAGGGAAACATGCCGCTGAGCAGCGTCCTGCTTGTCAAGCCGGCCTCGCGCAGCGCATCCACCACTCGCAACTCATAGCCGGGGATCTTCACATCGAGGTCGAACTCGATGCCCGCGAACTCCTCGCCGGCCAGGTGCGCGAGCGCCTGCGCGAGCGTCAGTGGAGTACGAGAGCGCATGTCCTCATAGTCGTGCGCCACGAGCAACTCGCCACTGCCGTCGGTCCGCTCGCTGAGCACATCGAACTCGATCATGTCCACGCGCTGGGCAAGCGCGGCATCGAAGCTCTCACGCGTGTTGCCCTGTGCAAGGTGTGCCGCGCCCTTGTGCCCCACCCGCCGGGGGCGCCCCCGGACGCCGATAGCTTCGTGCGTGGCCACTGAGCCCCAGGATATAGGGGCACTGGGCACGCTCAGGCCGACCACGTCCACGACGCTCCGGTGAGGCCGAGCGCAGCTCGGCCCAAACACTCGGACGGGCGCTCGCCGGAAGCTCAGGAAACCTCCAGGCGCCCGCGCCTGGAGGTGCACATCTCGATCGCCTCGACCGCTGGGCGCGGGCCGATGTAGGGAGCCAAGATCAAGAACGTCAGATGGTCGACCAAACACGGTAGATAGCGAAGACGGTCGTGCGGAGCGTAGCTGGCGAGGATCGCCCAGATCGCGCCCATGATCGCCTCGGCGGCGACGCCCGGCGCCCGGCGTGGTTCCGGTATGCGCTGGGTCATCAGCGTGATGAACCCGTCGAGCACGCCGCTCACACGCTGGACCACTCCGTTGCCTGCGTCGAACAGGTCGATAAACGACAGCTTCACCAATCCCGGGTGGGCGGCGCAGTAGCCGATCAGCGCCTCGACGCCTTTGTGGACCGCCTCGGGCCACTCCGTGTCGTTGCGCGTGGCGCGGCGCACCGCATCGTGGGCTTCGGCGGCGAACTCGTCAACGATCGCCAGCAGGCACTCTTCCTTGTTGGGGAACTCGCGGTGGAACGCTTCGGTGGACACAGACGCGGCACGCGCGATCTCGGCGTCGGTGAGGTTTGTGTAGCCATCGTCCAGCGCCAACTGCACCATTGCGTCCATCACACGCGAACGGCGATCTTCACGGGTCAGGAAGCGTGCTCGTTTTGCCACCAGCCGCGGAGGCCTGGCCGAGCCGAGCGTGCGCAAGCGCGCAACCGAGGTCGAGCGATAGGAGTTCACCCAGTCGAGCAGTTCGTCGGTGAGCCCCGCAAGCTCCTGCTGGCGACCTTCACGCAAGCGTCTGAGCACGACGAAGCGCACGCCTCCGACGATCGCTCGCGGTGCCAGCGGGGGCAATGCGATGCCGTCCGGAGTGAGGCTGAATCCCGTGGCCACGACGCGCTCAAACGCGGTCCCGGTGAGCTGCAGGCGTTCATGTCCGCGCGGTCCGATGCCGATCGACTCGACGAGCACCATGTGGGCCCCGCGCGGGTCATCGGCGATTCCAGTGAGAAACATTCGACAGGCGGCATACAGGCGATTGGCCCATCCGCGCTCGCCAAACCACGCCTGCAGAACGCGCTTGCGCGAGGCTGCCACAAGCGCGTCGTAGGTGGACAGGAAGCAGTCTTCCTTGTTTGTGAACTGCTCGTAGAAAGCGCGTCGCGAGACACCCGCCAGCGCGATCACGTGCGCGACACTCGTGGCGGCGTAGCCGCGCTGATAGACCGACTCGACCATGCCACCGTGGATACGCGCCCGCTGGTGACGTGCCACCTCGTCGCGGCCGAGGCCATGGGGGCCATGGGGAAGTCGTTTGTACAGAGGAGCCGACCCCTGATAGGCGAAGTCGGCGTCGAGCAACTCGTCATTTGATACGTCGCCGGGTGACGCTTGCAAAGGCTCTTCTACCGAAAGCACCGCGGAGGACCTAGTCGAGCGCAGCTCGCCACCTGTTCCATTCATCCCCATCGTTCGACAAGATAATTCAGTGCTGAACAGTTGGCAAGCCGCCCGTTGACGATCATAGGCAATGTTTCCAACTCCGATCGGCACTGGGTTTGCGAGCACAACCCTAGGTGCAGCCTGCTCGCCCGCTGCCGGCATGCGCGAGCGGCAAGTGCTCCATCTCCTCTCACAGCTTCCTCCCGTCCGGGTTTCCCAGATCCGATCTTATTCGAGAAGATAGAGCGGTTCAAGCGCGAAGTGTGAGCTTCCGGTGACCTTGACGGAAACCGAACTCCACGAGCCTCGGCTCCATCTCCGAGCCGATCGCCGGCTCGCCGTCCACTCGCTCGAGCGCGATCGCGTCGACCCAGCCGGTTCGCACCGCGTCGGCGAGCGCGCGCAATGCAAGCGCCAGCGGAGTGCAGTCCCGCCCAGGCGCACCAAGCCCGACCGGAGCAGATCGAGATGCGCCGGCATCGGCGCGCAGCCCGCTCGGGAGGAGCGTCACGATTCCGCGCCCGCCTCGCTCCAGATAGAGCACCGGCTCGTGCTCGACGAACACCACATACGCCCCCGCCACACGCGCCGGCCTGCGGGTCTGGCCCTCGCGTCGCGGCCAAGGCAGCACCGCGCCATACGGTTGCGCCGGATCGACCGCCGCCAGCACAAGCGTCCCGTCCTCGCGGGCGGAGCCGCCGGAGCGCAGCCGCTCGACCGCACCGGGCAGCGCGAACTGAGCGCCGCCGAGACCCTCCACGAAATAACCACGGCGACACACGCCAAGCGTCTCGAGCTCCGAGAGCGCGCCATACACGCTGGAGAAGCCGCCCGCGACACCCTCGGCCAAGACCTGCTCTCTGGTGAGCACCCCATAGCGCTCCAACAGCAATTCGGCCAGCGCACGGCGTCGTGCACGCAGCTTCCCGTGTGCCCCGAATTGGGTATCGACCTCCGAGCCCGCAGCGAAGATCGGCTCTGTCAGCGACCAGCGCCCCTGCACCTGCGCGCTTGTCCCAAAAGCTCCCCCGCGCAGCGAACGACCGGCAAAGCGTCTGCCTCCGCGCAAGGTTCCCCGATGCCCACGGGCTGCCCCTGGCGGAACGTGCGCCGCAAGCGTTTGGCGCGCAGCGCGTAGCGGCGCCCAGGCGTCGTTGGTGACCTCGCCGGCCCACACCAGATCCCACAACGCGCGAGTGAGTGCAAGCGCGGGCGCGTCGAGTTCGGCGAGCAGGTCGGTAAAGAAGCACGGACCCGCCGCCAAGCGCTCGCGTAGCAGCCCGTGCTCGGGTTCCGATCGCGACTCGTCGCGCCTGTCGGCGCGGCCGCCGCCGCCGGCCGCGCCCTGAAGCACGCGCGCAGACAGCGCGGGTGGGCCCAACAGCGCCGCGTCCTCGCGGAAGTACAGCGCCACACGCCCCGAGTCGCGGCCAAGCGAACCGGCCCCAACCCACACGACCTCGCCGCTTGCACACAGACTGTCAAGCCAGCTCTGCGAGTAGGAGCCACAGCGCGCACGCAGCACGTCGCGCTCCCACGCGGCCACCGGCAGCGCGAGTCCCTGCAGAGGGACGAGCACCTCACGCAGCCGCTCCATGCCCGCGGCCGGCGAGGGCGAACCCAAACGCGGACGATCGACTCCCTGCCACGAGGGCATGAACGCAGCCAACGCACGCCTGTCCACAGGCTCGATCTCCTTGCGCAGCGCCGCCAGCGACGCGCGTCGCAGAGCGCGCAGGACCTGCACATCGCACCACTCGCGCTCGCCCGCCCCCTGCAATGGCGTGGCGCCACCCGGACGCAACTCGCCCCGCGCCAGCGCACCCGAGCGCTCGAGCTCGCGCAGCACCGAGGACGCATCGACGCCGTAGCGCTCGTGCAGCTCGACGCCGGTGAACGGGCCATGCGTACGCGCGTAGCGCGCAACGAGCGCCTCGAGCGCACCCGAAACCTCATCGAGGAACGCGCTCGGCAGGCCCCCGGGCGGCGGGCAACCCAGCGCGTCGCGGTAGAGACCCGCATCGTCGGCGGCAATCAGCCGCTCCTCCCCCGCAATCCGCACGCGCACCACGCGTCGTTCTTGCTCGAGCGCCGCCAGCATCGCATCTGCGTCCAGTCCCGCGAGCACCCGCTCGCGCGCCTCCTCCACGCGCAGGTCGCCCAACCTCCGCAGCACATCGCACAGCCCATCCCGACCAGTCGCCTGGGTGTGCTGGGAGCGATGCTGCAGATCCTCCTCAATCCGCGCGAGCGCGCCGGGATCGATCAGCTCGCGCAGCTCCTCCTGGCCCAACAGCTCACGCAGCAGGTCGCGGTCGAGCGACAACGCCGCCGCTCGCCGCTCGGCGCTCGGCATGTCGCCCTCGTACATGTACGTCGCCACGTAGTCAAACAGCAGCGAGCCGGCGAATGGCGATGCACTCTGCGTCTGCACCTCCACCAGCGACAGCTCGCGCGTTGAGATCGCTCGCAGCAGCTCCTGCAGGCCCGGCAAGTCGAGCACGTCGCGCAGGCACTCACGGTAGGTCTCGAGCACGATCGGGAAGTCGGGATAGCGCCGCGCGACCTCGAGCAGGCTCTGAGACTTCAGTCGCTGCTGCCACAGCGGCGTGCGGCGACCCGGGTAGGCCCGCGGAATCAACAGCGCGCGCCCGGCGTTCTCACGAAAGCGCGCGCCGAACAGCGCCGAGTCGCCGAGCTCGGCGACAACCGCCTCCTCGACCTCATCGGGGTCGAACGTCACCAGATCCGCATACGAGAACGCGCCCGTGTCCCCGGAGGACTCGACAGCATCCGGCGCACGCCCGGCGCCCCTCCCGCCTCCGGCGCCCAGCGCGTCCTCGGCACCCCGCACGTCCGTGGCGCGGGAGTTCTCTGCGCCACCGGCCGGCCACTCGTCCTCGAGGCCCACGCCATCGTCCAGATCGACGTCGGGCAAGCGCACGACGATCCCGTCGTCAGACCACAGCGCCTCGCCATCGACCCCGAAGCGCTCGCGGATGCGCGCGCCGATCGCAAGCCCCCAGGCGGCGTGCACACGGCCGCCATAGGGGGAGAGCACGCACAGCCGCCAGTCGCCGATCTCGTCGCGAAAGCGCTCCAGCACGATCGTGCGATCGCTCGGGAGCACGTGCGTCGCGTCCCGCTGCTCGCGCAGGTAGTCGAGCAGGTTGCGCGCCGCGCGCTCATCGAGGTCGTAGTCACGTGCCAGCAGCTCCGCGTCCTGATCCACCGCCCAGCGCGCGAACGCGCCGATTGCGGCGCCAAGCTCTTTCGGCCGGCCAATCCCATCGCCCTTCCAGAAAGGCACCGCTCCCGGCACGCCGGGAGCCGGTGTCACGATCACGCGGTCGCGCCCGATCTCCTCGATCCGCCACGAGGACGCGCCGAGCAAGAACACCTGTCCGGGACGCGCCTCATAGACCATCTCCTCGTCCAGCTCGCCCACACGGCGCCCGTCGGGAAGCGTCACCGCATACAGCCCGCGATCGGGAATCGTGCCGGCGTTGGCGATCGCCAGCTGGCGCGCGCCCTTGCGCGCACGAATGCGACCGGCCACCCGATCCCACACGATCCGCGCACGCAGCTCGCCGAACTCACTGGACGGATAGCGCCCGTCGAGCATGTCGAGCACGTTCTCGAGCAGCGTGCGCGGCAACTCCGAGTAGGAATGGCTGCGCGTGACGAGCGCATGCAACTCCTCGACGGAGACATCCTCCTCTGCCGACGCGGCAATCGCGACGATCTGCTGGGCGAGCACGTCAAGCGCGTTGCGCGGCACCACCGTGGGCTCGATCGCGCCTTCGCGCATGCGCCGGCACACCACCGCGCACTCGAGCAGATCGCCACGGAACTTGGGAAAGATGCGCCCCTTGCTGACGTCGCCCACGCCGTGACCGGCGCGCCCGATGCGCTGCAATCCGCGCGCCACCGACTTGGGCGACTCGATCTGAAGCACGAGATCGACCGCCCCCATGTCGATCCCGAGCTCCAGCGACGAGGTGGCCACCAGGCACGGCAGCTCGCCCGCCTTCAATTGCTCCTCGATCGTCGTGCGCTCCTCGCGCGAGAGCGACCCGTGATGGGCCCTGGCGATCTCGCGCAGCGCCACAGGCCCAGGTTGCTCTGCGGGCACGCCGCGCAGGCCGCCCCCAGGGGCGGCCCCATCCAAACCATTCCCAGCGCTATCCGAATCCCTACCGGCGCCATCCCCCCTCACGGCCAGCTCGTTCAGGCGCAGGGCCACGCGCTCGGCCGAGCGGCGGTTGTTCACGAACACGATCGTCGAGCGGTGCTCGCGCACGAGCCGCAACAGCTCCGGATAGATCGCCGGCCAGATCGAATTGCGCGTCGACTCGCTGCCTGGCACGGGATCGAGTGGATCGCCACTCAGCGCGCCCGCGGGTTCGCTCATCGACTCCACCGGTACGTGAATGCGCAGGTCCAGCGGCTTGCTGGCACCCGCGTCGAGGATCTTCACTTTGCGAGTGGGCCCGACCAGAAAGCGACCCACCTCCTCCAGTGGGTTCTGCGTCGCCGAGAGACCAACCCTCTGCACCACCGACTCGCGCCCCGCCGCCGTGTCGGCTGCACCCATCCGCGCCTGTTCCTCCAGACGCTCGAGCGTCAGCGCCAGGTGGGCGCCGCGCTTGACCGCCGCCACCGCATGGATCTCATCCACGATCACCGTCTCGACCGTGCTCAGCATCTCGCGCGCACGCGAGCCGAGGATCAGGTACAGAGACTCGGGGGTCGTGATCAGGATCTCCGGCGGTTTGCGCGCCATCGCCGCACGCTCGGCCTGGGATGTGTCCCCTGTGCGGATGCCCACACTCACATTCGCGCCGATCCCGCGCAACGGCGCACGCAGGTTGCGCTCGATGTCGTAGGAGAGCGCCTTCAACGGAGAGACATACACCACGCGCACGCCCGCTCCCTTCGCGCCGTCACTCAACCGGTCGAGCGCCCACAGGAACGCCGCGAGCGTCTTGCCCGAGCCGGTCGGCGCCGACAGCAGCACGTGCTCGCCCCCGGCGATCGCAGGCCAAGCCTGCGCCTGCGCCGGGGTGGGCTCGGCAAACGAGGACTCAAACCATCTACGCGTCGCCGGACCAAACGCCGCCAGTGGATCGCGCGTAGAAGCAGACATCGCGTCGAGGCTAGCGCGCACGCGCGAGCAGTCGCGTCCGCTCACACATCGAGTGGCATGCCTGCCTGTTCAAAACGGCATGACGTGCACGTCGGCTCAACCAACGCCCGGCGATGGGCCGCACACCTCAGCGTGGCGAACGTCCCACAGCGCCGCGTCAAGAAGCTCGAACACATCCGAAAAACGCACACGCTCGTTTCTCGGGACTATTCCACTAGACTGCCGCCCGTGGATTTAGACGACAAAGCGCAACACGCCGGCAACGAGCCAAGTGGCGCCCGCGACAAACGTCCTCACGCGTGGAAGCGATGGATCGGCCGACCCTCCCGCGAGAACAAGTCCAAGCCACAAAACGACTCGCCGGCGATCGGGCAATTGAGCGTGCACGCATCCCTGCGCGCACTCCCCACGCTGCTCGACGGCTCGAGCCTTCCCAGCGGGGTCGTCGAACTGCTGATCGACGACTTCGAAGATCCCACCCGTCAGCTGTTCGACATCCACGACGGTCACATAACGCTCGTGGAGCCCGGCGCCGCGGTCCCATGGGCGAGCATCGCCGGTCCGGCCACCGCATGGGTAGACGCGCTCGGGGCTGAGCGCAACCTCAGCGCACTACGGCTCACAGGCGATGAGGAGCTCGCGCGGCGCGTGCTCGCGGCATTCCCCGCAAACGACTCCTTAGCCTGCGCGCGCTGACAAGGAGCCAGCGCGCCGGTGGTGTAGGTCAGCCGCTCGCTCACGTCCGCCGCGGCCCTCCAAGATTCAGATTTTGAATATTCAGTTCTGAACAGTCGGGCATCGATCTCGGTAGCCATGAAAGCGTGGGTAGGAAGTGTTACGGAAAACCCCGTAACCGCAGGCGCACATCGCATGGATAAAGACGATACGCACTGCCTAGGAGGTGTCAGAACACAGTGCCGGACGAGGGTGTGCACCCGGGGGGCGCGGTCGTGCGAGGCCCGGCATCGTCTCGAACTCGGTTCGAGAGGCTTTCGGCAATTGAGATCATCGAGATTCCCAAGTATGATGACTATTCAAACAGAGGTGCACCAATGTAGAGGCACCTGCGTCACTACGGATAGGGGCCCAGCACAGATGCCTAGAGTAAGTTCGAATTCTTCCAAAAGCGGCCAAGAAGGCGAGTGGTCGATCCCAAGCCTACGCGAGCCACGCTATTCGCAGTCGCTGGAGCGGGGTCTTGCGATCCTCGGTTGCTTCACACCGGAGCGTCCAATACTCGGTATCGCCGATATCGCCGATGACCTTGGGATGAGCCGCTCCACCACGCACCGCTATGTGATCACGCTTGTCGCGCTCGGGTTCCTGGAGCAGGGCGCGTCGCGCAAGTACAGGTTGGGTCTGCGCGTCACCGACCTCGGCATGTCCGCGCTGAACTCCACCGGCCTGCGTGAGCATTCGCGTCCTTACTTGGAGGAGCTGCGCCAGCGCACCAGCTACACGGTCAACATGGCAGTGCTCGACGGTCCCGAGATCCTGTATGTCGATCGCGCCCGCAGCTTCCGCCGCGGCCAGAACAAGATCGACCTGAACCTGCGTCCAGGCTCACGCCTACCTGCCTACTGCACCTCGATGGGCAAGGTCCTACTGGCCAACCTCCCCGAGGCCGAGCAGCGCGACCTGATCGGCAACATGACGCTCACGCGTCGCGGCCCCAACTCGATCACCAGCAAGAAGGCGCTACGCACCGAGCTCGAACACGTGCTCGACGAGGGCATGGCCGTCAACGACGAAGAGCTCGCACAGGGCCTGCACTCGATCTCGGCGCCTGTGCGAACCGAGTCGCGCGAGGTCGTGGCAGCCGTGAACATCGCCGCACACAGCTCGATGATCTCCCTCGAGGAGCTCGTGGACGCGCTCGGCCCCCACCTGGTGGCCACCGCCGACAACATCTCCGCGCGCCTCGGCTACCGCCGCGACGACGAGAGCTGAGCACTCAGTCAGAGGTTCCACCCGGCCGGCGTTGGCGAAGACGGCGCCGGCCGTGCCATGGCGGGCTTGCGAGTGTGGCTGGCGCCGCCGGAGGCCCAGCTCGCGTACGCTACCGCGCAGATGAAGATCCCGGCAAGACAGCTCGCGACCGGACTCTGCGCACTCGCGCTGCCCTTCGGGATGCTGGCCTGCGGGGAAACCGCATCGACGAGCAGCTTCAAAGGCGAAAGCCACAAGGTCGCTGAAACCGTTTCCAACTTGCAGAACGACGCCACCGACCTCAGCGAGCAGAAGGTCTGCGACAACGACCTCGCCGCCACGCTCACCACGCGCCTGGGCGGCTCCAGCGGCTGTCAGGCGAACCTCAAGAAGCAACTGCGCGAGATCGACGCGCTCAGCATGACGATCAAGTCGATCAAGGTCACCGGCGACAAGGCAGTCGCCCGCGTGCAGAGCACCTACTCGGGCAAGAACCGCACCACGACACTCCTACTCGTCAAGGAAGGCTCACACTGGAAGGTCTCTGGGGTAAGCGGCGGCGAACGAGCACCGATACCCGGATAGGACTAGGCCAGCGAGCGGCCGTATTGGCGCTCGTAGTAGGCGCGATAGTCACCCGAGCGGATCGGCTTCCACCACCACTCGTTCTCGCGATACCACGCGACCGTCTGCTCCAGTCCCTCGGCGAAGCGCACACGCGGCTCCCAGCCGAGCGCCCTGACCTTCTCCGATGAGAGCGAGTAGCGACGGTCGTGACCGGGACGGTCGGTGACGTGCTCGATCAGCGACTCGTCGGCGCCGGTCAACTCGACGATCCGCTTGACAACCTCGACGTTGGCGCACTCGTCGGGCCCCCCCGCGTTGTAGACCTCACCGGGCACGCCGTGTTCGAGCACGTGCCCGATCGCGCGGCCGAAATCGGTTGCGTGGATCCAGTTGCGCACCTGCATCCCGTCGCCGTACACCGGCAGTGGATCGCCGTGCAACGCGTTGAGGATCATCAACGGGATCAACTTCTCGGGGTACTGGTATGCCCCGTAGTTGTTGGACCCGCGGCAGATCGTGACCGCCAGGTCGTAGGTGTGGAAATAGCTTTGCACCAGCAGGTCGGCGCCGGTCTTGGTGGCCGAATAGGGCGAGGAGGGACGCAGCGGAGAGTCCTCGGTGAACGAGCCGTCCTCGATCGAGCCGTACACCTCGTCGGTGGACACCTGCAGGTAGCGCAGCCCGCGCTCGCGGGCGGCCTCCAGCAGCACGTAGGTTCCGAGCCCGTGCGTGCGCACAAATGCATCGGGCTCGGCAATAGAGCGATCGACATGCGTCTCGGCGGCGAAGTTGACAATCGCCTCAGGCGCGCCGCGTCCAATCGCCTCCGCGACCGCCTTGGGGTCCTCTATCGCACCGTGCACAAAACGGAAGCCGGGGTCGGCCGCGAAATCCTGGAAGTTCTCCTCGCGTCCCGCATAGGTGAGCTTGTCGAGCACCACCACCCGATCGCCGTGCTCGCGCAGGCGCAGACGCGTGAAGTTGGAGCCGATGAACCCAGCACCGCCGCAAACCAAGAGCCTCATGGGCGCATCATCTCAGCAGCGGTCCTTTCACGAGCGTCTCAGCCCGGATCGCGCGGCCATGTATCCGGCGAGACCATCCCGCCAGTCTGGCATCGGGAGAACGTCCTCGCGCTCAGACTCCATCGCCGACCACGCCGGGCGTGGAGCGGGACGCGCCATCTCCGCGGTGCTGGCCGGCTCGACACGACATTCCACGCCGGCCTGACGAAAGATCTCCTTGGCAAAGCCATTCCACGACACACAGCCCGCGCCGGTGAGGTGCACAAGCCCACCGACACCTCGCTCGAGCAGCCCCACGATCGCCGGAGCGAGGTGACCCGACCAGGTGGGCGAGCCGATCTGATCGTCCACCACCTGCACGGCCTCGCGCTCGCTCGCGAGGCGCAACATGGTGGTCACGAAGTTCGGGCCGTCGATCCCATACAGCCAGGCCGTGCGCACGACCGCGTGATTCGGCGCGGCATCCAGCACCTGGCGCTCTCCCGCGAGCTTGCTCTCGCCGTACACCGAGCGCGGTCCCGTGGGATCGGACTCCAGATAGGGCCGCGGGCGACCGTCGCCATCGAGCGGGGCGGTGCCGTCGAACACGTAGTCGGTCGAGATGTGCAGCAGCGGCGTGCCGATCCCGGCAGCCGCGCGAGCGAGGTTGCCGGCGCCGTCGGCGTTAACCGCCTGGGCCGCCTCGCGGTGAGTCTGTGCGCCGTCGACGTCCGTCCATGCCGCACAGTTGATCGTCGCCTCGGGCCGTTCGCGCTCGTAGAACCTGGCGACTGCCTGCTCGTCGACGATGTCCAGCTCCGGCAGGTCCACGAGGATCAGCTCGTGCCCCGCGCGCTCGCCCACACGGCGCACGTCGTGGCCAAGCATTCCCTGGGCGCCCGTAACGAGCAGCTTCATCGTCACGACCTCATTGCCAGTGGCAAAGCGTCACAAGCCGGCTTGCTCGTGTCTGCCCACCCATCACAAGATCGAGATGTCGGAGTTGTCGCCCACCATGAAGCGATACGCGCGCGGCTGACGGTCGCCGCGTCGAACCGTCACGTTGCGGCCCAGCAGCGAGGACTCAATGCGCCCGTCGAGGTCGCACACCGAGCTTCCGGCCAGCAGGATCGAATGCTCGACCTCCGCGTTTGAGATTTGGCAATCCTCGCCGATCGCCGTGTAGGGGCCGATGTAGCAGTCGCGCAACCGCGCTCCAGCGCCGACGATCGCCGGTCCGCGCACGGTGGTGCGCTCCAGGCGCGCGCCAGGCTCGACCACCACGCGCCCGTCCACCTGCGAGTCGATCAGCTCCCCCTCGACACGCTCGGTCAAGCTGTCGAGGATCAGCCGGTTGGCCTCGAGCATGTCCTCGAGACGCCCCGTGTCCTTCCACCAGCCACGCACGATGTGCGGCTCGACACGCAGGCCGCCGTCCACGAGGTGCTGAATCGCGTCGGTGATCTCGAGCTCGCCCCGTGCCGACGGCTCGATCGCGCGTGCGGCGGCGTGGATCTGGGCGGTGAACATGTACACACCCACCAGCGCCAGATCGGTGGCTGGCTCGGGCGGCTTCTCCACCAGTCGCACCACCCGACCGACCTCTCCCACGGCGGCGGGCGCAAGCTCTGCGACACCGTAGTTCTGGGGGTCGGGAACCGGCGTGAGCAGGATTAGCGCATCGGGCTCGTGCTCGCGGAAGGCGCCAACCAGGTCCGCGATGCCACCCTGCAGCAGGTTGTCGCCGAGATACATCACAAACGGGCTCGCGCCGAGAAACGGCTCCGCGGTGAGCACCGCGTGAGCGAGGCCAAGCGGCTCGTTCTGCACGATGTACTCGATCTTCACGCCGAACCGCGACCCATCGCCGGCCGCCTGCCTGATCTCCTCGCCCGTCTCCGGCGCGATGACGATGGCCACCTCGCGCACGCCGGCCGCTGCCATCGCCTCGATCCCGTAGAACAGGACCGGCTTGTTGGCCACCGGCACGAGCTGCTTCGCACTCGTGTGGGTGATCGGGCGCAACCGCGTGCCCTTGCCTCCGGAGAGGATCAGTCCCTTCAGAGACTCCATTCGACGCGAAGCCTACCGGCGGCCGACGATCAGTACACCCCGCCGAGCTTGCGGTGATCCCAGCTCGTGCGCCTGCGCTCGACAAACTCGATCCCCACACGCTTGACGGCTTGCTTGGCGACCATCTCCGCGACCTCCACCGGCAGCTCCCGCACGGCCGGAGCGCCGCGAGGTGCGGCGTAGCGTCGCAAGATCTCCTCTCCAAGCGCTCGCACGGTGTCGATGTCGTGGTGCACGATCGCCTCGCTCTCGATCATCACGCCGCGCAGCTCGTGGTACTGCTCGCATGCCTCGACCTGCAGCGTTGCCCGCGGGTCACGCTGCAAGTTGCGCACCTTCTGCGAGGAGCCGTACGTCCACGCCCAGATTCGCGGGGTGGGTGGGCTCGAATCCCCGGCGGGAACATCCCGCAACACGTACCAAAGCGGCATCAGGTGAGGCCAACCGCGAGGCCCGACGGTCGCGCAGGTGACAGTTCGCTCCTCGGCCAGAAACGAGGCGACCTCCGCCTCGCCCATCTTGATCTGCTCGCGGCGACTCATGACACGCCGGCCGGCACCGCCCGCAGGCGCCGCACCGCGGCGAGTACCGCTTCACGGGCGTCTTCGGGCTCGAGCACGACCGCGTCACCGGCCTCCTTGAGCACTTCGCGCACAAGCCAGTCGATGCCGGCGAAGCTCAACTCGACGATGATCGACCCATCGACCAGCTCCTCGCTGACGCGGCGCTGCTCGCGCGCCCAGCGCGCGCGCTCGGGTGAGATCCACACGCGAGCGGTGCGCGACGCCTGTACCTCTCCGGTGCGCATCCAGCCATCCACTTCGGCAACCGGATCCACCTCGGGACGCGGCTCGAAGGTCTCGTCGGTCACTCGTGCACGCCTGATCCGATCCAGGCGGAAGTGGCGCATGTCCTGCTTGTCGGGATCGAAGGAGGCCACGTACCAACCCTCCTGCCCGTTGGTCAAGGCGTAGGGCTCGACGCGACGCTGGGAGAACTCGTCCTCGTTCTCCTTGTAGTAGTCGAGCTCGATCAGCCTGTGCTCGACGATCGCGCGGGACACGGTGCGCGCGACCTCGGAGTCGTCACTGGTCGCGTGAGCGACCTGCAGCCCCTGCTCCATCGGATCCTCGCCTAGCGCCGCCACGATCTTCTCGCGCGCGGATGCGAGCGATCCCTCGGGTATGTGCTCGCCGATCAGGTCGATCGCCGCAACGAGCGCCTTGGCCTCGACAGGGAGCAGCCTGGCTGGACGGTCGAAGTTGTCGCTGTAGGGCTCTGGATCCACCTCGATCTCGCCCTCCTCCTCGAGGATCTCGGCGTACAGCACGTAGGAGCCGCCACCGAAGTTGACGACGTTCAGCACGTTGACGTCCTCGCGCAACTCCTCATCGCTGATCTGCAGTCGCTCGCGCAGGTCGGCGATGTTCACGCGCTCGCCACGCCTGCCGGCTTGGATAAGGATGCTCGCAAGCGTCACCAGTCGCGCAAAGCGCTCCGGGCGGATCGCGGCTTCGCCCTGAGTGTCGCGCTCGGCTACCGCCGCTCGGCGATCGGCGCGCGCAGCAGCGGCAGCGGAGGCACCTGTGGTCGGCGGCTCCTCGGCGATCGGCACGCTGTCGGCCAATTCGAGCGCCTCCGAGTGCAGTTCCTCAAGCAGTGCGAGCCGCCGCCCGAGTTCCTCGACCAGATCGGGGGGCCCGAGCAGTCGCGCGGGCTCACCGAGCCCAAGCACCCAGGAGACGATCATCCGCGCGTTTGAATAGCTGGTGCGCAGCAACCTGTCCCCCTGGTGCTGCCCCTCCTCGCCGGCCGGTCCGATCTCGCCAAAACGCCCGAAGTGGCGTTCGATCTGCCATGCGATGCGCTCGCCGATGAGAACCTCCGCGACACCCTGCTCCTCGCCAAGGCGCCACTCGGCGCGGTTGGCGTACTCACGCGGGTCGAAGTCGACTGGGCGCCTGAAGTCGTGCTCGGCCTTGGTGGCATAGGAAACCTTCCCGCGGATGCGCGAGAGGCGGAACACGCGGATCGCCTCGCGCTCGTGGGCGTGGCCAAGCAAATAGAACTCGCCGCCTTGAAACAGCAGGTGATATGGGTCCACTCGCCGCGAACCGACCTCGTCGCGGGCCATCGTGTAGTAGTCGAAGGTGATCGTCTTGTTGCGGAAGATCGCCGTCTCGATCTTCGCGAGGCGCACCGACAGCTCATGTCCACCCGCCGAAGCCGTGATCGCGAGCGCCACCGAGCGCTGCTCGGGTGCGCGCAGTGGGCTGGGGCGCCCCCATGTGATCTGTTGCAGCGCGAGCCGCAGGGGCTCTGCATAGGCGAACTCGCCGTCGAGCAGGTGCAGGGCGGCCTGTAGCGCCGCCAGCTCTTCGTCTGAGAACTCGATTGCGGGCAGATGGAAGTTCTCGGGGCGCAACGAGTAGTTCTCCTGCTCGGCGGCGCCATCGGCGGGACGGTCGACCGTCAGCTGTATGCGCAACGACTCGAGCTCCGAGCGGTCCGCGTAGAAGCGACGCGCGAACGCGTCCTCGTTCATCCCGCTGTACCCCTCCACGTCGCGCCGAATCTCAAGTGCCGTGACCGGCCTGCGCTCGGCCATCAGGTATGAGATCAGCGACAGCTGGCGGATCAGCTTCTCTGTGTCCTTGGCCATCACCACCAAAGATAGAACCCGGTGGCGAGACGCATTCGTCCGGTGGCCCAGCCGGTCGCTATTTGCGGGGTTTTGACGACCGAGCGGGACACCCGTCAGACGGCTTAGCGTGCTGTCCGTTCAGGCGGCTTCGCGCGCGGAGTCTTCGGAGGGCTCAGGCTGCTCACCCGCGCCGAACCACGCGCCCGTTCCGATCGCGCGATCAAAGCCCGACCAGCGCGCACCCGGTGAGAGCTCCTTCTCGATCCGATCGAAGCTCCCCAGCCGTCCGCCGAGGTTGTCGATCATGTGCACGAGCGTGGCCTCGCGCGTGCACGGCACCACCGGACTTCCGTGCTCGAGCGAGCCGTGATGGGAGAGGATGATGTGCAGCACCGCGCGCGCCAACTCCTCGGGGAAGCCCTCGATGTCCTCGATCGTGCGGCGAATGCGGTAGTAGCCGAGCGGAATCTCACCGTGCAGCCGACCAAGGTCGCTGAGGTCGATGCTCCGCGGATCCTCCGTGTAGGCGTCGAGCTTGCCGATGTCGTGCAAGAGCGCGCCGGTGACCGCGACATCCCGATCGATTCCGGGGAAGGTGGCTGAGATCGCGCTCACGCCCTGGGCAACGCCCAGGCAGTGCTCGAGCAGGCCGTGGCGGTATGCCTGGTGGTAGTACTTGGCCGCTGGGGCCCCCTGGAAGCGCGCCCATAGCGGCGAGTCCGCGCCGAACACCCGCTCGAGCAGAGCACTGAGGTGAGGGTTGCGCACTGTGGCGATCAGCTCGCGCAGATCGGCCTCCATCTGCTCGGGGGCACGAGCCGGCCCGTCCAGCAGGTCAGCCATGTCAAAGCTCCCGGGCTCGGCCCGCTCGAGCGATCGAAGGTTTATCTGTGGGCCAAAGCGCGGGTGCACGGTGTAGCGACCAGTTACGTACACCGGAGTACCTGGACTCGCCAAGCGCTCTGTCTCCGGCAGGTCCTCCCACACCATCGAGACGACAGCGCCAGTACGGTCGCCGAGCTGCAAGCGCAGGTACTCGCCGCCATCGCGGCGGGCACGGCGCTCAATCTCGCGCACCAGCAGAACCTGGTCAACCTCGGCGCCATCTGCGAGCTCGTTGACAAGCATGGTTTGCAAGGTAAAGACGAGTGCGGACGGTATCGGTTCAAACCCCGGACACACATGCACCTAAATGTCCAACCCGGTACCCATAGTTTGGCCATCTGACCTATGGACGTTTCTTCATGTCTCGCCTATCGTGTCCAGTTGTGTAGGACTTAGTTTCAGCTTTTGTGTAGAGACTGGTTTACACACAGAAGGCAGATCACGACAAGAGGATCGGGGACATGGGGACAGGGACACAAACATCGCAGCAGAGGGATCGGAGCGCCGGCCTACAGGCCGTTGCGCCACGGCGCAGGACCACAACGAGGGGAACAACGATGGCCACGCACGACTCGCAAGGACTCAGGATCGTCAGCTGGAACGTCAACGGAATTCGCGCACGGATGCCGCGCATTGCCGAGCTGCTGCGCAGGGAGCGGCCCGACATGGTGTGCCTGCAGGAGACACGCTGCCCGTTCCGCCATTTTCCGCACAAGCGCCTGGAGCAGCTCGGCTACCGCGCCGAGCACAGTCCCGGCCGGCGCAACGGCGGCGTGGCGATCCTGGTACGCGAAGACCACCGCGTGACCCACCGCTGCGTGTCGCTCGCCGGCCGCCACGACCTGGCGCAGGGACGATGGCTTGAGACGACATGCGCGGGCCTCACGCTCGGCTCGGTGTACGTGCCGGCCGGCCCCACGCGCGAAGAACTCGACGACTCCGGCAAGCTGGCGTTTCTTGAGGCGGTCGCCAACCAGGCGTGCCACGACCACTACCATCCGCTGCTGATCGCCGGCGACTTCAACGTGGCGCCTTCAGACCGCGACGTGTATGAGCCCACCTGGCTCGAGGGCTCCTACCAAACCGCGGCAGCCGAGCGTGAGGATCTGCGCCACATCCTGCACGAGGGCGAGCTGGTGGACGTGTATCGCCACCTGCACCCCGAGGACCACGGCTACACCTGCTGGGACCAGCGCGATGGCCACTACGCGCGCGACTACGGCCTGCGCATCGATCTCGCGCTGGCAAGCAGCAAGCTCGCCGAACACATCACCCGCTGCGAGGTCAAGCACGCCTACAGGCAGGGACGCCGCCCCTCCAACCACGCACCCCTTGAAATCGAACTTCAGGGGATCGAGGAGTGCGAGGACTGCATGGAGAGCGCAATTGCAGCCTGATGCCACGATCCACCCACACGCGAGCGCACTGCTCACACGCGCACGCGAGAGAGCGCTCGACGCGTCCCGCCGGCTTGGCGACCGGCGACGGGGGCGCCCGCACGGACACGTCGCGAATCTTGTCTCCCCCAACTCCCACCGTCCTCGCCCCTCGGGGGCGGTGGGAGTCCCCCAAAACCTGTCTTCTACGGCTCCAGGCGGTTGGGGCCTCGATACAGGAACGTGACCTCACGGACATTCTCTTGGCCGAGCATCTGCATCAACAGGCGCGTCAAGCCAAATCCAAAACCGCCGTGCGGAGGCGCCCCGTAGCGGAAAAAGTCGAGGTAGTACTGGATCGGCCCGACCTCGACCTGCTTCTCACGCGCCTGGGCGAGGAGCTGCTCGTAGCGGTGCTCGCGCTGGGCCCCGGTGGTGAGCTCGATGCCTCGCCAGAGCAGGTCAAAGCTCTTGGTGAGGGTTGGCTGGTCCTGATGACGCATGTGGTAGAAGGGCCGCACCGAGGTCGGGTAATCGCACACGAACACAAACTCGCTGCCTGACTGCTCAGCGACGATCGCCGACAGGGCGCGCTCGCTTGGCGGATCGAGATCATGGTCGGGGCCAGGCACGTCATGGCCGCGCTCTGCCAGCAGCGCCTTCGCGTCGGCGAGCGTGATGCGGGGGAAGGGCACGGTCGGTGCTCCTACCTCGACGCCGAACGTGCTCGTGATCTGCTCCCCGTGCTCGCGCGCCACGACGTCGAGCACGTGCGCGAGCCAGCGCTCCTCGAAGGCCATCACGTCCTCGTGGGAGTCGATCCAGGAGATCTCCACGTCCACGCTCGTGAACTCGGTGTCGTGGCGTGAGGTGAACGACGGGTTGGCGCGGAACACCGGCCCGATCTCAAACACCTTGCCAAAGCCGCCCGCCATCGCCATCTGCTTGTAGAACTGCGGCGACTGAGCCAGATAGGCGGTGCGCTCGAAGTAGTCCACCTTGAACAGCTCGGCGCCCGACTCGCTTGCCGAGCCCATCAGCTTGGGTGTGTGGATCTCGATGAAGCCCTGCTCGCGCCAGTACTCCCGCATCGCGTGCTCCACGGTGGACTGCACCTCGAAGATCAGCCGCCTGTCGGGACGACGCAGGTCGAGATAGCGCCAGTCGATGCGCTTGTCCAAAGCCGACTCGACCGTGACCGGCAGTTCGGGCTCGGCCGGCGAATCGACAATCAGAGACGCCAGCTGGATCTCAAGGCCCCCGAGCTTCACGCGCTCGTCGGCCACGACCAGCCCTGTCACGGTGACCGCCGACTCCGGCGTGAGCGCCGAGAGCGCCTCGTTGAGCTCGCTCGGCTGCTCGTCCTTGCCGAGGATCAGCTGAGCGAGGCCGGTTTCATCGCGCAGCACCACGAACTGCACGCGCTTCTGATCGCGCACGGCGTGCACCCACCCACGGAGCTCAACCGTGTCGTCAAGATGGGATTTCAGATCGGCTACAACAACGCGCTTCACGGCCACTGCCCTTCGATGTCAGGGGCGGGCCATGCTACCTCAGCGCCACTCCCAACCGCGCGGCGCGGACCAATCTGTCCTCATCGGTGGCCACCGCACGCCGAACCGGCGGATCCTTGGGAGTCTCGGCCGTCGAGTCCTCGCCCTGTGTCTCGCGCGAGTCGCGATCGACGCAATGCGTGGGGCAATACACGCCTCGCACGCGCCCATCGCGCAGACCGTAGGCGAGCCATATGCCGCTGCGCCATGAGAAGTAATAGAAGCCCTCGACCGTGCCTTTCAGCTGGATCTCGCGGTGCCACGCTTTGATCACGACGCTCGCGGGAATGCGCGAACGGCAATTGCGGTTGTAGTCCGGATAGCCGCTCCACACGCACTTCATCGGCTCATCGCCGACGTCCGGCGGCCCGCAGGACTCCACATCGGCTTGCTCGCGCCGATGAGCGTCTTGCTCGCTGTGGTGTCGTTGTAGCTTCATCTGCCAAGCGCAACCGGATCTGCCCGTTCAGGACGACACGCTGTCGTCCTTAGCTCCTACGAGGTTTCTACCTAGATCTACGACAAATCGCATGAGGAGGATACCTCCGGATGTCCACATTCAACGAAAGTTCTAGACGCACCCCGTCACGCTCAAGAAGCGTCCAGACAGGCGTCGATCAAGTATCGGCTCTACGCTTCGGATGCCTTAGGCCTGAATCACGGCGACCAATAGGAGCGGTATGAGCGACACAGCGAACGAGCCCGACGCGGAGTACCACCTGTTCCTCTCCTCCGAGGAGGTGCCGGTGACCGCAAGCGCACTACGCCTGCTGGTCTCCGGCGAGGCTCACGAGCCTCATATCCGCACACTTGCAAGGGAAGTGCTCGCAAGCCTGCAGGCAGCGCCCGACGCGCGCGGCAAACTGACGGTCGGACTCAGCCCCGAGCAGATGAAGATCACCCACACCGCCGTCAAGCTGCTGCTCGACGACCTTCAGCGCGGACAGGCCGATGAGCGTGAGATCCTGCGAGGCGTCTTGGACAAGCTCCCCGACGAGCACACGATGCGCGCGATCGTGCTCGAGTAGCAACCCGCACCGCCAGAGCGAACGTCGCGCTTGAGCCGCGGGCCGAGCGACTGCTATGGTGCACCAATCCATGCGGGGCATAGGCCCCGCCGAAAGCAGTGCCAGCGCTCGTAGCCTTTGCTCATAGCAATCTCCGCGTTCGCAGCACACACATCAACACGGAGGTCACAATGGCTACAGGAACCGTCAAGTGGTTCAGCGACGACAAGGGATTCGGGTTCATAACGCCCGACGACCAGTCCAAGGACCTGTTCGTCCACCACAGCGGGATCGCCGGCGACGGCTATCGCTCACTCGCCGAGGGAGCAAAGGTCACCTATGACGCCGAAGCAGGCGACAAGGGACCGAAGGCCGTAAACGTACAGTTGGCGTAGCGGCTCGATACGGGCGGCGCTCGCGCGCCGCCCGTCGCAGCACCAGTCTCCTCACCCACGGCTGCCGGCTGCAGACAGGCAGACCCGCCGGCTTGAGTCCGAATCCGGTGAGCTCATCGATGTGACGCCACCGTCTCGCGCGCCGACTCGCGGCGTATGGCGGGCGCGTACACAAGCCCACTGAGGAGCGCCAGAGCCCCAGCGAGCACCAGTGGCAGGAACAGGCTCGTGCGCAGCAACAACGCGCCGGCGAGCGCACCGGCGAGCATCGTCAGCACGGCCGCGACCCGGCGTGTGGAGCCCGCTCCCGAGCCGCCCGCCACAGGTGACTCCGACGCGAAGCCGGTCAAGGTCATCGTGAGCACCGTCGTCGTCATGTCCATCACGCCGATCCGTCGCACGGTGGCGTTGCGCACCCCCATCGCGAGCGCCAGCAGCGCGATGACCGCATACCCCGAGAGCGAGCCCGTATGCACATCGAGCACCGCGGCCAGTAGCGCGGCGACCCCGATCAACGAAGCCTCGATCACGAGTGCCCCGCTCAGATTGCCGGGCTGGCGAGTGGCCACTCTCGATCCAAATACACCGCCCGCGGCGGCGCCCACCAGGAAAGCCCCGAGTGAGATCAACGGGGCGAGCACCGGCAATCCACCGGCGCCGGCGATGCCGAAGCCGAGGAACACGATGTTGCCCGTCATGTTCGCCGTGAACACGTGGCCGAGACCCAGGTAGCTGACGGCGTCGACCAGGCCCGTCGTGAACGTCAGCGCCAACAGCGTGCGGGTCAGTGGGTGTCGAATGCTGCGCGCCGCACGCTTGCTCAGGGCCTGTGTATCGATCGACGCCGGCTGTGCCGGCGCGGGATTGTCACTCATCAAAGACCTCCTGCAACTCTGGGATGTGCGATCGAGGACATCCAGACAGCTTGAAAGCCGTGCCTGGTAGAGCACGACCGTCGCTTGAGGATCGCGCGGAGACCGGCGGCACTCAATCGCGTCGTGGCGCAGTACGGGCGAGGCGTGTTCTGAAGCTGGGATGATGCGCGCGTGCCGGCGTCACCGGAACCCTGAGTCGTGCTCGCCGTCGTCCATTTGGCCCCGGGCACGTTCTTTGCGATCATCGCCACGTCGGCAATCGCCGCCACCGTCGCTGCGATGGCCGGCAGGCGGGGAGTGGTGGTGCCCGTGGTGGTCCTCGAGCTGCTGCTCGGGGTCGTGCTGGGGCCGCAGGTGCTCGGTCTGCATGTCAACCAGTTCATCCAGTTCTTCTCCGACCTCGGCCTGGGACTCCTGTTCTTCTTCGCCGGCTATGAGATCGACATGCACCGCATCATGGGCGAGCCCCTGCGGTTGGGCTTGATCGGCTGGGGCATATCGCTCGCGCTCGCCTACACGATCGGTGGAGTGCTCGCCTCCGCAGGTGTTGTGCTGTCGCTTCTATACACGGGATCGGCGCTCGCGACGACGGCGATCGGCACGCTGATCCCGATCCTCTCCGACGCCGGGGAGCTGCGCACCCGCTTCGGCACCTACCTGCTCGCGGCCGGAGCGGTCGGCGAGTTCGGGCCGATCCTGTTGCTCACCTTGATCCTCTCGACGCAGAGCACTGAGCACAACGCACTGATCCTGATCGCATTCGTGGCCCTCGCGGTGGCGGTCGCGATCTTTGCGGTGCGCTCCTCAGAGCGAACGCTGCCGATCCTCGAGCAAACGCTGGAGGCCAGCTCGCAGCTTGTGGTGCGCTGGATTCTGATGCTGGTGTTCGCGCTCGCACTGCTTGCCTACGACCTCGGGTTGGATCTGTTGCTCGGAGGCTTCGCGGCGGGGATCATCACGCGCCAGGTGCTCAAAGCACGCGAGCTACCGGCGTTTGACTCAAAGCTCACAGCGGTCGCGTTTGGCGTGTTCGTGCCGTTCTTCTTCATCGTCAGTGGAATGAACCTGGACGTGCACGCTCTGTTCGCAAGCGTCTCGGGCGTGCTGAAGATGATTCTCTTCTTCGTGTTGTTCCTCGTGGTGCGAGGCACACCGGCACTGCTGCTGTATCGCGGCGCGCTCGGCGCCCGCGACCGGGCCGCACTTGCACTGATGAGCTCCACACAGCTACCGCTTGTGCTGGCCATCACGACACTGGCCACCGCCAACGGGCACATGCGCCCATCGACCGCAGCCGCCCTCATTGGTGCGGCCGTGCTATCGACGCTCGTCTTCCCGTTTCTCGGATTGCGTCTGCGCGGCGACATGCCGGCCGCGACTCCCGGATTAACGACAACCTTGACAGGCACGCCCCAGCCCGACACGATAGGCGCCAGCCAACCCACGACCGGAGAGGGCTGAGCACTCAGTGACTGGCATCTTGTACGGGCTGGCGAAGTACTGCGTGCGGCATCGCCTCGTGACGATCGCCGTGTGGCTGGCGGTGACGATCGTGCTCGTCGGCGTGTCGCACAGGTTGGGTGAAAACACCAACGACAACCTGTCGTTGCCCGGGACCGACAGCCAGCACGCCACGGACACACTCACCCATTCGTTCCCCGACCAGGCCAACGGCACCAGCCCGATCGTGCTGCACGCAGCCAAAGGCAAGCTCACCGAATCCAAGTATGCGAATGCTGTCAATGAAGCGGCGGCAGACGTGGCGAAGGCTCCACACGTCGCATCGGTGGTCAACCCGCTCACGCCGCAGGGCGCCGGCGCGCTGAGCAAGGACAAGACGACCGGCTATCTGTCGGTTACGTTGGCGGTCTCCCCCGGCGAACTGTCCGTCTCAGAAGTGCAGACGATTATCGACGCCGCCGACCCGGCGAAGGCAGCCGGACTGGAGGTGGAGACCGGCGGGCAGTTGGGGCAGAAGGTCTCGAAAACCTCAACCGAGTCCAGCGAGCTGATCGGGATCGTCGCCGCGATGGTGATCCTGACGTTCACTTTTGGCACGGTCGTCTCGATGCTGTTGCCGATTCTCAATGCCGTGCTCGCGCTGCTCTCCACGCTTGCGATCGTCCGCCTGCTCGGACACGTGACCAGCGTGCCAACCGTAGCCCCCACGCTCGCGACGATGATCGGTCTGGGAGTGGGGATCGACTACGCGCTGTTCATCGTCACGCGCCACCTGCGCGGACTCGGCGAAGGGCTCGACATCCACGAGTCGATCGCCCGAGCGGCGGCGACCTCGGGCGGAGCGGTGTTCTTCGCCGGCTGCACCGTGACGATCGCACTCGTCTCGCTGGCGGTGGCCAAAATTCCGCTGGTCACGACGATGGGCCTGATGGCGGGCATCGCGGTGGTGGTCGCCGTGCTCGCCGCGCTCACGCTGATGCCCGCTCTGGTCGCAACCGCTGGTCCGCACATCAACTCACTGCGCGTGCGCACGCCGCCCACCGCGACCCAATCCAAGCAGGGCGCATGGGCCAGGTGGGCCGCTCACATCGCCAAGCATCCCGCAATCGCCGGCTTGGCTGCACTCGCGATCCTGCTGCCGCTGACGATCCCGCTGCTGTCGCTGAGCCTCGGACAGGAAGACGTGGCCGCACTGTCCACTTCGACCACCGCGCGGCGCGCTTATGACCTCATATCCGAGAACTTCGGGCCGGGCGTCAATGGGCCACTGATCGTGGCTGTCACACTGGGAACGCCCGCGAAGAGCGCCACCGATCCGCGCCTGGCGACATTGCAGAAGGACGTCTCCTCCACCAGGGGCGTCGCCGCAATCACTCCGGTGCAGATCGACAAAGCGGGCACCGCTGCCTATTTCAACGCCATCGCGACAACTGGCCCGGCCGAAAAATCGACCCAGGCACTGGTCGAACAACTGCGCTCGAGCGTCATCCCAAGCGCTGAAAAAGGCACCGACATGCACGCCGACGTCGGTGGCAGCACGGCAGGCAACATCGACCTGGCGACGCAGATATCCGACAAGCTGCCGCTGCAGATCCTGGTCGTGATCGCACTCAGCTTCGTGCTGCTGATCCTCGCCTTCCGCACGGTGGTAGTCCCACCGCAGGCGGCGCTCATGAACCTGCTGTCGATCGGCGCCTCCTATGGCGTGCTGACCGCCGTGTTCCAATACGGCTGGCTGAGCGGCCTGATCGGCCTCAGCGGACCGGTGCCGATCGTCTCCTACGTGCCGCTGTTCATGTTCGCGATCCTGTTCGGACTGTCGATGGACTACGAGGTGTTCCTCGTGAGCCAGATCGAGGAGCACGTGCACGCCGGCGAGGACAACCGCGGCTCGGTGATCTCAGGTCTGGTCACGAGCGCCCGCGTGATCACCGCCGCCGCGATGATCATGGTGTTCGTGTTCGGCAGCTTCGTGCTCAACGGCTCGCCCACGATCAAGCAGTTCGGCGTAGGGCTCGCGGTGGCGGTGATCCTCGACTCGACCGTCGTGCGCTGCTTGCTGGTGCCGGCGCTGATGATCCTGATGGGCAGGTTCAACTGGTACATGCCGGGGTGGCTCGACCGCTTCACGCCGCACCTGAACATCGAGGGCGCGGAGTTCTTCCAGAAGCGCGACGAGCAGGCGCCGGTCGAGGCTGAGCCGGTGACGGGCGCGTGAGCACCCTCACTCTGAAATAGGTGAAATCCCTTAGGCTGGCTGCCTAGCCAATCACTGCTGCGCGCGCTAGGCTCAGGGGCCCCACGAGACCCAGCGAGACGAACAGGAACGGAGCCCCACCGTGAACAGCATCCTGGAGAACCGTCGCATCAAGCGTCAACTTCCCCCCGGACCCAAAGTGCCCGCCAGCTTGCAGATGGCCGGCTCCTGGCTGCGGCCGACGACCGTGGCGCTGCGCGCCCGCGAGCGCTACGGCAAGCGCTTCTCGGTGCGACTGCTCGGTCAGCCGCCGTTTGTCGTCCTCTCCGACCCGGAGGACATCAAGCAGGTCTTTCAGGCGCCTCCGGAGGTTCTGCACCCCGGCGAGGGAGCACGCATACTGGAGCCGGTCGTTGGCCCCAACTCTGTGATCCTGCTCGACGAGGCGCCGCACCTGGAGCAGCGCAAGCTGATGCTGCCAGCCTTCCACGGCGACACGATGCAGAGCCTGGCCGAGCTGATGACCGAGCTGACCGAGCGCGAGATCGCCTCCTGGCCGCGCGAGCAGCCGATCGCGCTGCACCCGCGCCTGCAACAACTCACGCTTGAGATCGTGCTGCGCGCGGTCTTCGGCCTGGAGCAGGGTGCCCAGCTCGACCGCCTGCGCGAGCTGCTCACACAGATCTTGGAGTTCGCCGAGAACCCGATCTCGCTACTCCCGTTTGCGCAGCGCGCTCTGGTCGGACGCGGCCCGGTGGGTCGCCTGGAACGGCTCAGCGAGGAAGCTGACCGGCTGATCTTCGAGCTGATCGACGAGCGTCGGCGCGAAGACGCCCACGGTCCAGACGTGCTCACGCTGCTGCTCTCGGCAAGACATGAGGACGACTCGCCGATGAGCCCGGCCGAGCTGCGCGACGAGCTGGTCACGGCTCTCGTCGCCGGACACGAGACGACCGCCTCGCAGCTCGCGTGGGGCTTTGAGCTGCTCTCACGCCAACCCGATGTGACAGCGCGACTGGCACGCGAGCTGGACGATGACCCCGACAACGCATACCTGACCGCCACGATCCAGGAGATCATGCGCCTGCGTCCAGTGCTGATGAACGCCGAGCCGCGCCTGGTCAAGCAGCAGGTGGAGATCGGCGGCGTCAGCTATCCGCCGGGCGCCGTGCTGATCGCAAGCGCCTACCTGGTTCACCACGATCCGGACATCTACCCGCAACCGAACGCGTTCCGCCCCGAGCGCTTCCTGGAGAGCGAGGGTGGCAAAGCCCCGGGGACCTACACGTGGCTGGCATTCGGCGGGGGCCGTCGCCGCTGCCTCGGCGCGAGCTTCGCGATGCTGGAGATGAAGATCGTGCTGCGCGAGGTGATCCAACAGAACCTGCTTGTTGCGGTGGGAGATGCACCCGAGCGAGCGCGCCGGCGCAGCATCACGATCAGCCCCTCGCGCGGATGCGAGCTGATCCTGCGCGAGCGCCCGGGCGCGGCGCGCAAGCACGAGCCCGACGCACAGCTCGCCGCCGTCGCCTGAGGAGACCGTCGCGCGGGAGACCGTCGTGCAGGAGACCGTCGAGCAAGAGCCGGCGGTCTCCCATCGACAAGCGCCGGCCACTTGACAGCAACGCAGGCCGTTTGACAACAAGCCCCCACGGGTAGGTTTGATAAGTCGATCCAGGCGGGCTACGCGGGTCGTCTGGCAAGCCAACAGCAGGGAGGCAGAAATGCTCGGCCGGCTTCGGTTCAACTCGCGCGCGCTCACGGGCATGGCTCCGTTTATGTGCATAGCGATTCTCGCGACAGTGCTTGCCGCCATGTGGCTGGCCTCGTCAGCCATCGCCGGCGGACCGTCGCACGGCGGAAGGACCCACGGCTGGTCGGGGCGCTCGTCTCATTCCGCGCCGGCGCATGGATGGCAGGGTCGAAACGGCGGGCAAGGACACAAAGGCCAGGGCGGCGGGCAGGGGCAGAAAGGCCCAGGACAGAAAGGTCCGGGACACCCAAGCCCGCAGATCAGTTATCTGGCGCTCGGCGACTCGCTCGCCTTCGGCTACTCCGAGGCGAAGTTCGACGAACTGTACCCCGAAGAGAATCCCGCAGACTATGACACGGGCTATGTCGACGATTTTGCCCATCTGTTGAAACTGGGAGACCCCAACCTGCAGGTCATCAACGACGGTTGTCCCGGCGAGACAACCGAATCGTTCATCAACGGGCCATGCGCATACCAGCTGGAGTTCCCGCTACACCACCCCTATGTGGGTGGCCCGAGCTCCTCACAGCTCTCCGACGCACTTGCCTACCTGGACGCACACCCAGGAGCAGTCAATCCGATCACAATCGACATCGGCGCGAACGACGCGCTCGGCGTGATCGAGACGACCTGCAAACGAGAAGCGGCATGCGTCGTCAAAGAAGCGCCGGCACTGTTCGCGCACATCGGCGCGAACCTCGGCCTTATCCTCGCCGACCTGCGCGGCGCGGCCCCGCACGCGACGATCGTCGTGCTCGGGCTCTACAACCCGTTCGGAGAAAAGCTCGCGGGTGGCGACGCCCTGACGGCCGACCTCAATGAAGTGATGAGCAAAGTCGCCTCTGCTGTGGGTGCACGCTTCGCCGACCCGCTGCCGGTGTTCAACCCGCCAGGCGCGCTTGAAGAACCGACGATCTGCCTGCTGACGAACATGTGCACGCCACTGGAAGACATCCACCCGACGACCTTGGGCTATGCGGTGCTGGCGGGGTTGATCGCCAAGCAGTACT
Source organism: uncultured Solirubrobacterales bacterium (assembly GCA_963831725.1). GTDB lineage: Bacteria > Actinomycetota > Thermoleophilia > Solirubrobacterales > Solirubrobacteraceae > Palsa-744. The sequence goes on along the minus strand of CAWHRF010000002.1, from coordinate 231,047 downwards.
TCTTCTAGGAGCAAGCTTGCACCGGCCCCCGTCGTGCTCAGGGCAGGGGGCCGGGGGCCGGCGATCCCCGATGCCTTACGCGCTCTCGCACATCGGCATAGCGAGTGACCTCGTAGACGATCAGCAGACTCAGGACCGCCGCAAGGATCGCGAGTGTCTCGAGCGATGACGTCTTCAATGCCAGCGTGACCGGCACAAGCACCAGCAGCACGAGCGCACACACGAGCCGCCGGCCACTGAGCGATTGGACGTTGCGCAAGCGGAAAGCGACATGCGCGAGTAGATATGCGGCTGCGCCGCCAAGCAACGCAGCCGTGGGCACGAGCTTCAATGGATCATCGCCATCGTGCTCGATCGTGACCTTCAAGCCAACCGCCAGCAGCGCAATGCCGGCGACCATCGGGAAGTGCAGATAGGAGTAGGAGTCGCGCGCCAGCTCATTGCGAGCGCGCCCTTCTTTGGTGTTCGACAAACGCCGCTCGGCGACGAGCGCGGTCACGTCGAAGTACATCCACCAGAGCGTCGCCGCCACGATCACGCCGAGCACCGCGGCGAGCACGACGTCGGCGTCGATCACCGTCCGAGCGCCCACTCCAAGCGCGACGATCGACTCGCCCAAGGCGATCAGCACGATCAGCCCGTGGCGCTCGGCGAAGTGTCCAGGCACAAGCTTCCAGCCGTCGGCGCCAAACAGGAACGGCCCGCCCATGTCGAGCACCAGCGCGAGTCCCCACAGGCCGAGTTGCAGCGCGCCGCTCGTAGCCGCCGCGACGAACAGCAGCGCGGCGGCGATCGCGGTGCTGTAGGCGAGCCCGGCAACCGAGTGCCGCAGCGCTGGGTCCTCCCGACTTGCGATCGTGAACAGCGCGATGTGCGCGGTGCGCACGACCGCGTAAGCACAGGCAAACAACAACGCCTCGCTGCCAAACGCGCCCGGCACGCACAGGGCCGCTACGAGCATCGCCGCCATCGCCGTGAAGATCACGAGCCGTACGCTGCCCTCCTCGGGATCCACAACGCTTGTCAGCCACGCGTAGCCTGTCCAAGCCCACCAGAGCATCCCGAGCGCGAGCAGGCCTTTGAGCAGCCCGATCCAGGTGGGCGTGCGTGCCATCAGCGTCGTGCACTGCGTGAGCGCGAGCACGAACACCAGATCGAAGAACAGCTCCAGTGGCGTGACACGCTCGCCTTCGCGCATGACGGCGGTCAGCCGGGGACTGCGCTCCTCTGAGGCGACGCTCACTCACTCATCTTCGCAAGATGCGGCGCAGGCTCTCGATCAGGCGAGCTATGCGAACTGCCTGTCCACTCCGTCCAGCAGCTCCCAGTTGCCTCGCAGCGCCGCGCTGGCGCGTTCGACCATGCGATCGGCCTGGGCATGTGCCTCGGCGCCGTCCTCGCTCATCAGCTCGGCGATCAGCTCACGCGCCTGACGCGCGTGCTCGACGTCGAGTGTGGCGTGCAGCTTGAAGTACTCCACCGCCGGGCCTTCTGGACTGTAGCCATAGCGCTCCACGAGTCCATCGAGCTTGGTCTGCGCAATCGCGGGCTGGCTTGCCTCGATCGCGTACAGCACGGCAAGGTGCTCGAGCGCGTTCTCGCCCACGGTCCACGACCGGACGCAATGCTCGGTCTCGACCAGCGGCTCACGCTGTGAAGCGCCGTCATCCGCGGCGGCCGCGAACTCGTCCCACAGGGCGATGTGGGAGCGCTCCTCGGCGGCGTGGCGCTCGAGGCCCGCGCGGTGCTCCGGGCCGGCCTTGGTCGCGGCGCTGTCGGAAGCCTGCGCCAGCGCAACGACGGCGTGGCGGTACTCACCGGCATAGAATCCCAGCTCCTCGGCGCTCAGCTCGCCGGCGCTCCAGCGCTGGTAGAACGGGTGCTCGAGCACGTTGTACTCGCGTCGCGCCTGATCGATTCTAGCAAGTACGTCCATCTGGGGTCCCTTCTCGCGTGGTGGTTGGTTGCAGCCTAGAGCTTTGCAAGGCGGCTCGACGGTATGCTTCGCCAGGCGATGACCGACGCGGTGCGTACCCCGGACGAGCTGCTCGAGGGTCTCCCTGACTTTCCCTTCGAGGCGCACTACCGCGAGCACGATGGCCTGCGGCTCGCGCACGTTGACGAGGGCTCGGGCGCTCCTGTGCTGTTCATGCACGGCGAGCCCACCTGGTCGTTTCTTTGGCGCAAGGTGATCGCACCCGTGCGCGACGCGGGCTTCAGGTGCATCGCCCCGGACCTGCCCGGGTTCGGGCGCTCGGACAAGCCGATCGACCTCGACTGGTACTCCTATGACCGTCACGTCGAGGCGGTGGCACCCATGATCGAGGAACTGGACCTGAAAGGGGCGACGATCGTCGTGCACGACTGGGGCGGTCCGATCGGATTGCGCCTCGCCGTCGAGCACCCCGAGCGCTTTGACCGTCTCGTGATCCTTGACACCGGCCTGTTCACAGGTCATCAGAAGATGACCGACGCGTGGACGGCGTTCAAGGACTTCGTGGAGCGCACCGAAGACCTGCCGGTGGGGATGCTCGTGCGCGGAGCTTGCAAGAACGACCCCGGCGACGAGGTGATCGACGCGTATGAGGCGCCCTACCCGAGCGTGGCGTCGAAGACCGGCGCGCGAGCGTTCCCGCTGATGATTCCCCGCGAGCCCGAGGCTCCGGGCGCGGCGGCGGGCCGGCGGGTACTCGACGCGCTCAGGGACGACAAGCGCCCGACGCTGATGCTGTGGGCCGACTCGGACCCGGTGCTGCCACTGGCGACCGGCGAGCGCTTCGCCGAGGCGATCGGTCGCGAGAAGCCGCGCGTGATCGAGAACGCCTCGCACTTCCTGCAGGAGGACGCGGGTCCGGAGATCGGTCGTCAGATCGCGGAGTGGCTAGTCGCCGGCTGACCCGCCGGTGAGCTGCGGCTTCTCCACTGCCGGGGCCAAAGCCGGCTCGGACTTGGATGCGCGCAGTTCATAGCCGCGCCGCGCGCTTGCGTCGGCGCCCGCCAGGACCTGGTCGGCCTTCAGAACCCGCGCCATGCCCTCCGAGAGGCGTCGCGGCAAGAGCACTCCGAGCGTGCTGGTGCGCTTGGCGGACTTGGGCACCCACACTTCGACTCGCCCGCTCTGCAGCGCCTCGACTATCGCGTCGGCGACTTCGGTGGGCTGCAGGACCTTCATCCCGCGCGCCTCCCCCAAGCCGCCGCCCAGTTCGGTATTGACCACGAAAGGCATCACGTAGCTGAGATCCACGTCGGCTTTCATCAGGCGCAGCTCGCCGCGCACAGCCTCGCTGAGACCGACGACGGCGTGCTTGGTGGCCGAGTAGATGGCGCCTCCGGGGGCGCCGAACTTGCCGGCCTGGGAGGAGATGTTGACGATGTGCCCGCGATTCCTTGGGACCATGCGCTCCAAGGCGAGCTTCATGCCGAGGATGACGCCGTGCAGGTTGATGTCGATCATGCGCTGGGCGGTGAGGTCGTCCTCGTCGATGAAGCGACCGATCGGCATGATGCCGGCGTTGTTGACGAGCACGTCGACTGGTCCGAGTTGCTCTTCGGCGTGGTCGATGAAGGCCACGAAGGAGGCACGGTCGGTCACGTCCAGCGACAGGGCAACTGCGCTCGGTCCAAGCTCGGCGGCGGTCTCCCGAGCGGCGGCGAGATCCACATCGCCGATCGCGACCTTCATTCCCTGGCGCAGGAGGGCCTGCGCCGTCGCCTTGCCGATCCCGCGCGCGGCGCCGGTGATAGCCGCTGTTTGACCGGCGAGGATTCGAGGCTGCTTGGCCATCTCTGTCCCTCCTGGTGGTGGGTCGGTTGTTGCATACCCAAAGCTAGCGCGACTCTGGTTGCGCTGACCGGTTGGGAGACGCAAAGAGCCCCTACCGAGGAGGTATTCCCGTGCTCCGCGCGCGCCAGTCCAGGCATTCGTCCGATCGACAGTCCGCCAGTCCGCCGCACCTTCGCGGGCGCCTGCGCCCGACCAAGTCCGCTACGCCGCTCGGCCGCGTCGCACGCGCGGCGGTGCTGGCCGTCAGCTTGATCGCCGTGGGAGTGGTGGTGGTGCCGCTTGCACTCGGCTCGAACGACGGCAGCTCGTTGCGGGGAGGCGCACGCAATCCGACTTCGAACACCGGCCTGAGCTACTCGGCCGAAACGCAGATCGTCGCGACGAACTCGAGCTTCGGCACGCGCCAGTCCAACAAGGGCACCGGCGGCGGCGCGATCTATGGGTGTCGCAGCGCCAGCGGTGGGAACCCGTGCATTGAGGCGAACAACCTCAACAGCGGCAGCGCGTTCGAGTTCATCAGCTCAGGAAATACCGGTGGCTCGATCATCCTCTCCAACAAATCCGGAGCGCCGCTAACGACCAATGCCACGGGCGTGGCGACCGGTTTCAACGCCAATTACTTGGAAGGCCACCAGGCGAAGGAATTCGTCCCCGCCACGCAGGCTTCGAGCTTTGCGCAGACAAGTCAGCTGTTGTTCGCGGTCGTGAGCCAGACCGGCGCGCTCGGCGCCAATCGGGGCGCGACCGGCGCCTCGCAGACCGGCGAAAAGACCTACACGGTGACCTTCGACGCAAGCCTCGCGAAGTGCTCTGTGACTGCCTCGCCCGTCGGTGGCGCACTGACCACGGGGGCGCTCGGTGTGGCCGTGAATGCGACCAATGCGAACATCGCGGAAATCACCGCACCTTCCGCGCTGGCCCAGGGTTTTAACGTGCAGGTCATCTGTTAGCCCGTACGGATGACCTCCGGAGAGGGGGGCCGGGCCCGGGCGATCCACGGCTTCGTCCGGGCCCGCGCGCTGGTCTTGTGAATGACACGCGACCCCGGCGCGGCCCACGACGCGAATGACGGTAGGCTTGAGCGGTGGCGTCGTTCATGTTCAACGACCAGCGCATCGCCTACACCGACTTCGGCGGCGGCCCGGCTGCGCTCTCCAGCGACGGCACGCGCGCCAGGACCTCTCGACGTGCAGGCGCCGCGAAGCGGCCCGTGATCCTCGTGCACGGCCTGCTGCTCTCACGGAAGATGCACCGGCCGCTGGCCGAAGACCTGGCGGCACGTGGCAACCGCGTGATCACGGTCGACATGCTCGGCCACGGCGAATCGGATCGCCCACGCGACATGTGGCGCTATTCGATGAGCCAGTTCGGCGAGCAGCTCGTGGCGCTGATGGATCACCTGGAGATCCCCGAGGCGGTGGTGATGGGCACTTCGCTTGGCGCCAACGCAGCGCTCGAGATCGCCTCGACGGCGCCCGAGCGGCTGCGCGGGATGATCATCGAGATGCCGGTACTGGACAATGCGCTGTTGGCTTCCGCGCTCACGTTCACGCCGATCCTCGTGGCGCTCACGTTTGGCGAGCCGATCATGAAGCGCGTCGCAAGCGTCGCCAAGGCGGTGCCACGGCGGTTGCTGCCCTACTACGGCAACGTGCTGCTCGACCTCATCCGCCAGGACCCCGGTCCCGGCGGCGCGGTGCTGCAGGGCCTGTTCTTCGGTCGTATCGCGCCGCACCGCAGCGAGCGACGGACGTTCACGATGCCCGCGCTGGTGCTCGGCCACCGTCGCGACCCGGTTCACCCCTTCTCCGACGCGGGGATGCTCGCCGAGGAGCTACCCAACGCCCGCTTGATCGAAGCGGACTCGCTGGTCGAGCTGCGCCTTCAGCCTGAGCGTCTGACCGACGAAATCGCCGGTTTCCTGGACGAAGTGTGGGCCCCGCGCAAGCGCGCCGTGGCTAAGCCCCGCAAGAAGCGCTCAATCCCTCAAGCCTCCTGACGGTCGAGGGGCAAGCCAGACAAGGACGCACCGACCGCAGTGTGCGAACAGCACACAAGGGAGGGAGGACGCAGTATGGCGCCGCCCATCGGCCGTCAGGCTGGAGGAAACAGTTCGAGTTCGTTAATCGAGACGCTGCCGGGGTTGGCGGCGGTCGAGCTGGGCGGGGCCTTGGCGAGCCACAGCAGGATGTAGCGATAGCTCTTGCCCTTGGTCTTCAGCTTCAGGAAGGTCGTTTTCTTCTTGAGCACTTTCAAGCCGACCAGTCGCGCCCATTCGGGGCTGCCGATCGTGGTGGGCAATGCGCTGCCGTTGGTGGCGTAGATTTCGACTGTCGCGCCGGTGGTGGCTGTCTTGACCGTCGCGCTGCCGAGCTTCTGGGGGCTTTTGAGGTCGAGCACCAGCCCCTCGGCCATCTGTGGCGCGACGCTCGCCTGGACCTGGGCGGTCCACGCAGTGCTCACTTCGCCGTCGATGGCGAGGCTCGGTTCGCCGAACAGAGAAGCCGGGAAGGAGTAGGGGTTGTAGACGCTCGCGGCGTTGGTGTCGAGCAGGATCGGGCTCGGGGCTTCTTCGCCCGCTTTCGTTTCAGAGCCTTCCGAGCCACTGGGCTCGGTTGAGCCTTTTTTCGATTCTTCGGTTGTTTTGGTGGGGGTCGTGGTCGTGGGCGTGGGCGTCGTTTTGGTTTCCGGCGGGAACAGGCCTTCGCTTTCGTTCGAGGACGATTTGGGCGTGGCTGTTTGCAGCGGGATCTTCGGCGCTGGTTTGACCGTGGTCGGCGTGCCAGGCGTGGGCGTGGCGCTGGGTGTGGTGCTCGTGGTGAGCGTTTTCGCGACCACCGCGACCACCGCGGGCTTGGGTTTGGTCTTGTTGAGCGCCGCGTATGCCGCAACCGACGCGCCACCGACGAGCACAGCGGTAACGCCGAGGATCGCCACGCCGGTGCGCCAGCCCGGGCCGCCGCCGAAGCCCTGCGGCTTGCCGGTGCCGCACTGAAGACACCAGTCCTGCCCCTCCTGCATCGGCGAACCGCATTTGGGGCACTCGCTCATCGATCAATTGTGACACCTGCGGCCCTCGATATGCCGGTATACGGTGCGTCGGGGGTGTCAGGAGCCAGGTTTCGGCCGCGGGGGCCCGCCGGCTGTTATGTCCTTGCCGGTAGGGCGCAGTTGCCGGTCGAGCTCCAACTGCCAGTAGTAGCGCGTGAACGTGACGTCCCGCCGGTACTCGCCCACGTGGGGCTCGAGCACATCGCCTGCCGCAAGTCGGACGATCAGCTCGGGGTAGGAGCGACCTTGTGGAGCCGCCAGCGCCGGCGCCGGAAAGGCGCCGCCGAAGCGGGTGTTGACATCGGTGATGCGCACGCCCAGATCCGGGTCGCGAAACACTTGGATCGTGGCGGGCCCGCGCACCTCCATCGCCTCCATCGCGGTGCGCCCGAGCGTGACCAGCTCGGGGTCGTCGATCACGGTGCCCTTGATCGACTCGCCCCCGCGCGACTCGAGCATCGTGCGGGGGATCGCGTTGATGCAGCGTCCCTCGCTGTCGCCGAGACAGTCGATCGACAGCTCCGGCCCGGCCATCGCGCGCTGCACCATCGTCGGCTCGTGCACGTAGTCGATGAAGAAGCGCGCCTGAGCGGGGGTGTGGGCGAGATGGATCGAACGCGCGCCCGAGCCCTGGCGTGGCTTGACCATCGCCGGATAGTGCAGCGCGTCGAGATCCGCGTCCGTGGGCGCCGTCGGGGGCGAGGGCAATCCCAGACGCTCGAGCAGCAGGTGGGCCTCGTACTTGTCGTAGGTTGCGCGCGCCACCTCAGAGGAGGGCACCAGCGCGGGCAGCTCGCCGCGCTCGCGGGCGAGCGCGAGCACCTCGATGTCGAGGTCGGTGAGCGGCAGCACCGCACCAACGCCGTGGGCCTCGCACAGCCGCTGAAGCTCGGGCACATACTCCGGATCGTGGATCGCCGGCGCGCTCGTGCGCACCTGCGCCGCGTATTGAGCGGGCGCGAGCGGGTTGGGGTCCACAGCCACAACCGTCGTGAGCGCCGCGAAGCACGACACGATGTCGTAGCGCTTGCCAACCCCGGTGAGCATGATCGCCGGCGGCAAAGTCACTCCCATCCCCCGGTGGCGCCCTTGTAGAGGCCGGAGCCGCCGAGCACGATTGCGAGCGTGCGCCGCAGGATGCGCAGGTCGAGCGCGAGCGAGCGGTGCTCGATGTAATAGAGGTCGAGCTCGATGCGCTCACTCCAGGGCAGCGATGCGCGTCCGTTGACCTGCGCCCAGCCGGTGATGCCGGGCCTGACCGCGAGCCGTCCGCGCTGGCGGTCGGTGTACTGCGCGACCTGCACCGGGATCGTGGGGCGCGGGCCGATCAACGACAGCTCGCCGCGGACCACGTTGAGGAGGTTGGGAAGCTCATCCAGCGAGGTCCTGCGCAGCAGCGCACCGACGCGCGTGACGCGCGAGTCGTTCTCGTTGATCGCGAGGCCCGCCCCGATGCGCTCGGCGCCGTCGACCATCGTGCGCAGCTTGAGCAGATCGAACGGCGCGCCATCCTTGCCGACCCGGCGTTGGCGATAGATGGGGTGCCCGCGGGACTCCAGCCTGATCGCGAGCGCCGCCACCGCGATCACGGGCGCGGCCGCGAGCAGCGCGAGCGTGCCGCCCACGATGTCGATCGCACGCCTGATCATCTCGTGCCCTCCGCCGCATCCCATGACGCGGGGGTGCCGTGGCGCAACCAGTCCCACAGGCCGACGGCGAGGGAGGCTGTTGTGAGGACGTAGTAGCGCGCGATCAACAGCACACGTACGCGCAGCACCCCGCCGAGCCCGGCGGCGGCGAGCAGTGCGATCTGCAGGACGAGCGTGACCTTGTAGACAAACGGCGCTCCCGCCCACCCCGCATAGCTCACGAGGAGCGCAATGTTGGCCGCCAGTGCGAGCACGTGCAGGAACGGGGTGCTGTAGCGCAGCAGCCGGTGGGAGAGGATCATCAGCGCATACCCTGGCGTGTAGCCACGCGGGGAGAGCATCCCGCCGTGCACGACGATCGGCCACGTGTGGCTCATCATGCGGCGCTTGCGCGCCAACTCACCCTCGATCGAGGGCACCATCTTCTCGGTGGCGCGGGCGCTCGGCACGTACACCGCCGACCAGCCGCGCTTGACCATGTTGAACGGGAACGAGAGGTCGTGGCCCATGATTGGATCGACCACGATGTAGGAGTCGCTGCGAGTGGCGTAGATCGCGCCGTTGCCGGCGGTGATCGACGAAAGCCGCGACTCGCGTTCGCGCACCGCCATCTCATAGCGCCAGTACACGCCCTCCTGGTTGGTGGCGTGCGCGGCGCCCGAGCCCTGCACGAAACGCACCTGCCCGCATGCGTAGCCAACGTGGGGATCGGCAAAGGCGCTCGTGAGCTCACGCAGAGCATCGGCATCCCATAGCGCGTTGGCGTCTGAGAAGGCAACGAGCTCGCCGCGCGCGCGCTGCACGGCGGCGTCCTGCGCGGCGATCTTGCCGGCGCGCGCAAGCTCCAGCACGAGATCGGCGCCGGCCTCGCGGGCGGCAGCGGCGGTCTCATCGGTGCAACCGTCGCACGCCACGATCACCTCCAGCAGCTCGCGCGGATAGTCGAGCGCGAGCGCGTTGGCGACCTTCGCGCCGATCACCGCCTGCTCGTCGTGGGCGGCGACGATCAACGACACGGATGGACTCTCCAGGTCGCCGTCCTTAGGAGGATTGGCTCCGGCCCTGGCGGGCCTGCGCCCACGGCGTTCCCGAGTCGCCACCGCGGCCTGTGGCGCCGGCGCGAGTATGCGCGCAAGCCCGGCGATGGCAAGCGCATAGCCGAGTTGCGTCCACACGATCAGGCCGGCGGCGAGCCAGAATACGATCTCAAGAGCTGTGCGCATCTGCGCGCATTGTGTCCGAGTGGGCCGCTCACCGCCGCGGCGCTCATCGAAGGAGCTGCCAATACAGCTCGACATGGGCTTGCGCTATGGCATGCCAGGAGTAACGTCCCTGGGCGGCTGCCCTGGCCCTCACGCACATTTCGGTCAGGGTGGCCCTGTCGGCGAGCAGCTCTCGCAGCGCGTGGCCGAGCGCGCGAGCATCGCCTGCCGGCACGATCCGCGCGGCGCCGGTGGCGGCGATCTCGGGGAAGCCTCCCACGTTGCTGAGCAGCAGCGGCTTGCCAAATGCCAGCGCGGTGAACAGCACTCCCGACTGGTCGGCCTGCAGGTAGGGCAGCACGACGAGATCGGCACGCTCGAAGTAGGCGGGCAGCTCGTCGTCGTTGACGAACCGTGGATCGAACCTGACGCCGACCGGAGCGCTCGCGCGCAGAGCGGAAACGTCCATCTTGGGCATGCCGACGATCCACAACTCAGCGCCCTCGATCGGCGCTTGCCCGTCGACTCCGCGCCACGCGTCCAGCAGCACGTCGATCCCCTTGTAGGGACGCATCAGGCCGAACATCAGCACGACCGGCTTGTCGGTCTCAAACGGCGGTGGCGGGGCGGGCTCGCCGGGCTCGCGCTCGGCGAGGTGCGCGAACACGCCGTGCGGGATCACGTGCACACGCTCGGGATCGGCGCCCAGCTCCTCCACCAGGCGCCCGCGTCCGTGCTCGGAGTGCACGACGATCGCGTCGAAACGGTCGTACAACCGCCGTTGCGCCGCGAGCTGACCCCGGCGAGGCTCGCGCGGAAGCACGTCGTGCGCGGTGAGCACGAGCGCCGGGCGCCTCCCGCCGCTGCCTGGTCCGCGCGCGGGCCCTCGCCGCCTACCCCCACCGGGCAGCAGGTGGCCGTCGATGTGCTGGACAGGCAACCATTGAAAGTGCACGACGTCGGCGGCACGCGCGACGCGGCGGTAGCGCAGCATGTCGGGGACGTGCTCGGCGAGCTTGCACGCCGTTCGCACGCGCCCACCGGGCGCGCCGAGCGCGAACCGATAGAACAGCTCGCGTCGCACATACCGATCGGGCTCGGCGACGGGGCCGTAGGCGAAGCGGCTTGCGATCAGCTCGACCTCCATGCCCGCCTGTGCCAACGCACGACAGAGTGCATGGTCGTAGGGTGGTGTGTAGGAGGAGGGGTCGACTACTTGAACGCGCACCGAAGCAAGACAATACGGCCGGCTACTCACAGCCGCGTGGCGCTCGCGGTCACTTTCACCCGCGCGGCGCTCAGCTATTGGCTCACGGTGTTTCCGCGCGTGTGCGTGCACATTGCGCGCTGGCAGCGCCTGGCGCGAGATATACCCGACCCTGAACTGCGACGCTTAGCCCTCGCCGCGCTTGCCAAGCGCGGCAACATCGAGGGCGCCGCTGCTTTCGCGGCGTTTGCCCCGGCACGCCGGCGTGCGCAGGTGACCGCGGCGACGAGCGCGTTCCAGGCCGCCTACAACCTGCTCGACGTGCTCGGCGAGCAGCCGAGTCCCGACCCGGTCCGCGATGGGCAGCGACTGCACGAAGCGTTGGTGTACGCACTCGACCCCGGCGCCACTCCGCTTGACTGGTACGAGCACCATCCCCAGCGCGAGGACGGCGGCTATCTGAGCCATCTGATCGAGCAGTGCCGCGCGGAGTTCGCGAGCCTGCCGTCGCACACGCTCGTGGGTGCTCGCGCGCGTGAGGGTGCCGCGCGAATCGTTGCGTTTCAGAGCCTGAACCTGAGTGAATCCCAAGGAGACCACACGGGCCTGGAACGCTGGGCAAGCGACGCGACTCCAGCGGGAACCGAACTGCGCTGGTGGGAGACCGCGGCGGCGGCGGGCTCCTCGGTCGGCGTGTACGCACTGATCGCCGCGGCGGCCGAGACGCGGCTCGAGATGCACGAAGTGGCCGCGATCGACCGCGCCTACTTCCCGTGGATCGGGGGACTTCACTCGCTGCTGGACAACCTGATCGACAAACACGAGGACGAGGCGACGGGCCACCGTAGCCTCGTCGAGTACTACGGGTCCCAGCGCGCGGCACAGCGGATGAGCTGGCTGGCAGAACGAGCCGAGCGAGCCGCCGGCGAGCTCCCACACGGAGCTCGCCACATCGTGATCCTCGCCGCGATGATCGCCAACTATCTGTCGACCCCCGAAGCGCAGAGCGCCGAGCTTGCACCCGTGAGCAGGGCCGTGCTCGCCACCACCGGCCCGCTGGCGGCTCCCACTCTGCTCGTGTTCAAGCTGCGCCACTTGAGCGCTGCTCGTGCGTGGGCGCCGTGGCGTCGATCCTCGCGCGAGACCGTCGACGTCGATTGGCCGCGGGACACGACGGTCCAACAGTCCAAGAGCGTTGACAGCAAAGAGCTGCAGACGCCGAAGATAGACAATCTCAGATAGGGTTTCTTCCAAGGTCAAGCGGGGATACGGTGGGTAGCATGGTCACTACCAGCCAGCCGCGAGGGAGAAGGGGTTGGGGATGCTGGAGCTGCGAGATCTCGTAAAGCACTACCAGACAGCCGGGGAGGAGACCGTGCGCGCGGTCGACGGTGTGTCGATGTCGGTGGCGGCCGGTGAGATGGTTGCGTTGTACGGGCCCAGCGGGTCCGGTAAGACGACGCTGCTGTTGATGGTCGCCGCGTTGCTCGCGCCGACCAGCGGGCAGGTGCTGGTGAACGACCGCGACATCTCCTCGCTCTCAGAGCGCGAAGCTTCGCACTTTCGCCTCGCCGAGATGGGTTTCGTGCGTCAGAACTTCGACCTGCTGCCGGGCGTCACGGCGATCGACAACACCGTGCTGAAGCTGTTGAAGAACACGCCGTGGAAAGAGGCGCACGAACGTGTGCAGCCGTTGCTTGAGCGCCTTGGTCTCGGCGGACGGCTCACCCACCGCTCGGAGACGCTCTCGATGGGAGAGCGTCAGCGCGTGATGATCGCCAGAGCGCTGTCGACCGAGCCGAAGCTGCTGCTCGCGGACGAGCCCACGGGCAGCCTCGACACGCAGCGCGGACAGGAGGTGCTCGAACTGCTGACCGAATTGTGCCGTGAGCGCGGTGTGGCGATCGTGCTCGTCAGCCACGACCCGCAGGCCGCGGCCTACGCCGACCGTGTGCTCGCACTGCGCGACGGCAAACTTGTCGACTACGACCCCGCCAAGGGATTCGCCCCGGTCGGCAGCCCGCAATGAAGTTCGCAAACGTGCTGCACCTCTACCGCGTGCGCCTGCGGGCGCGCGCTCTGCAGGAGTGCTTTGCGGTCGTCGGAATCGCCGCCGGGGTGGCGCTGCTGTTCGCCTCGCAGATCGCCAGCGCGAGCCTGTCGAGCTCGGTGGGACAGCTCAACAGCGGGATCGTCGGCTCCGCCAAGTTGCAGCTGACCGCGCGCAACGCACAGGGCTTCTCGGAAAAGCTCGTCGGCGAAGTGCGCCACCTGGCGGGCGTGCGGGTTGCCGCGCCGCTACTGGAAGTGACCGCGAACATTCGCGGGCCGAAGGGCAGCGAATCGGTCGAGCTGGTCGGCGCCGACGGGTCGCTGTTGCAGCTCAAAGGCGCGCTCGTCCACAAAGTCGGGCTCAACCCATTCGGTGGTGTCAGCGCGATCGTGCTGCCCACGCCGGTGGCCGGCAAAATCGGAGTGCACAAGTTCGGCAGCACCGTGTCGGTCGAAGCGCTCGGACATCTGACCGAAGCGGGGCTGTATCAGCGTCTCACCGAAAAGCAGATCGGCGCGCTGATCTCCAGCCCGATCGCGGTCGGGCCGCTTGAATACGTGCAGGAAGCCAGTGGCCTCACCGGGCGAGTGAGCCGCATCCTGGTCGAGCCAGCGCCGGGACAGACGGCGAGCGTGCGGGCGGGCCTGCAGCGAATCGCTGCCGGGCGCCTGGGAGTGGAGTCCTCGAGCTACGACGAAGTGCTGTTCGCCAAGGCGGCCGCCGCCACCAACCAGTCGACGCAGTTGTTTGCGGTGATCAGCGCGCTCGTCGGCTTCCTTTTCGCCTTCAACGCGATGTTGCTCACGGTGCCCCAGCGCAGGCGCCTGATCGCCGATCTGCGCCGCGACGGCTACACGCCAAAGGCCGTGATCGCGGTGCTGATGTTCGACGCGATCGTGCTCGGCGTGATCGCGTGCGCGATCGGACTGCTGCTCGGCGACGAGTTGTCGATTCACCTGTTCCACTCAAACCCCGGCTACCTGTCCTCGGCGTTTGCGGTCGGCTCCGAGCGGATCGTGAGCTGGCAGAGCATCGTGATCTCGGTGGTCGGTGGAATGGGCGCGGCCAGCGTGGCGGTGTTGAGCCCGTTCAAGGACATCGTCTCGCGCGATCCGCTCGCCGCGATCGCCACCAAGGAGGGCACCGGAGGCTCCATCTCCTGGCCGCTCACGATCGGCGGACTGGTGTGCCTGGCGGCGACGCTTGCGATCCTGCTCGCCGCTCCGCAGGCCGCAATCGTGGGCATGGTCACGTTGATCGCGGCGTTGCTGGCGTTGCTAGCGTTGCCGCTCACCGCCACGCTCGCGATCGTGCGCAAGCTCGCTCCGACGATCGTGAGCGCCGTGCCGCACATCGCGGTGATGGAGCTGCGCTCGGGACGCTCGCGCGCGATCGCGATCGCCGCCACCGGCGCGATCGCCGTGTTTGGCAGCGTGGCGATCCAGGGCGCCCACAGCGACCTGCTGAAGGGACTCGACAATGCGGCCGCGGACATGAACGCCGCAACCGACGTGTGGGTGTCGCCGTCGGGGTCCTCGGATCTGCTGATGACCACACCGTTCACCCCGAGCGCGCTCTCCAAGCTGCAGGCGCTACCCGGCGTGCGCGCCGTGCGGCTGTATCGCGGTGGGTTGCTCGACTACAACGACCGCCGCATTTGGGTGATCGCCCCGCCGAGCGAAGCTACGCCACTGGTGCCGCCAAGCCAGCTGGTGGAAGGCAATGTCGCGCAGGCGGACGCGCGCGTGCGGGCGGGCGGCTGGGCGGTCGTGTCGCTGGCGCTCGCCAAAGAACACAATTTGAAAATCGGTCAGTCGTTCACGCTGCCCTCGCCGATCCCGACCACCTTCAGGGTGGCGGCGGTGAGCACCAACATCGGCTGGGCGCCCGGCGCGGCGATCGTGAGCGCAAACGACTACGCAAGCGCATGGGGCAGCCCGGATGCGAGCGCCTACAACGTGCTGATGAAGCCCGGCGTGACGCCCGCCCAGGGCGTGCGCGAAGTGCGCTCCGCGCTTGGCTCGGAATCTGGCTTGGCCGTGCAGACCGCGCGCCAGCAGGAAGACAAGCTGCGCACGATCACCCGCCAGGGGCTCACCAGGCTCTCGCAGATCGCGACATTGATCCTCGTGGCGGCGGTGATGGCGATGGCGGCCGCGATGGGCGCGATGATCTGGCAGCGACGCCCGCGTCTTGCGAAGCTCAAGCTGGAGGGCTTCCCGCCGAACGAACTTTGGTACACGATCCTGCTGGAGAGCCTGATGCTGCTCGGCGTCGGCTGTTTCAGCGGCGCCGTGTTCGGGCTGTTTGGCCAGCAGTTGCTGGACCGTGCCCTGAACATCGTGATCAACTATCCCGTGGTCAGCTCGGTCGGCGTGATCGTGGCGCTCTCAAGCCTCGCGCTGGTGACCGCGGCGGCGGTGTTGATGGTCGCGATCCCCGGCTACTTCGCCGCACGTGTGCCCGCCAGCCTGGCCCTGCAGGACTAAAGGGCGCGGCGAATCGGCCACCACCGGGTATCGCTCTGTCGACACAAATCGACGGCGTGACCGTGTGGAGGAAGAAGCGGATCTCTCAAGCTCGGAAGAAGCGGCGACCCACCCCAAGGACTGAAGAACATCCAGCCTTGGGGTGGCGCGCTCAAAGCCCCTGCCGGGACCTACTTTTTCTTGTGATGCACCGGCGGCGGACAGGGCACGGCGCTGTTCGCTATGACGGTGCTGCCGTCGAGGAACTGAAATGCGGCGGAGAACTGAAAGCCGCCGGACGGACACGATTCGGGCACATCCACACCTTGCGGGCTGTAACCGACCAGTTTTCCGTGTACTCGCTTGTAGTAGGTGAGATGGTTGGGTCCGATCGTCGAGTTGACGCTGATGATCGACACCGGCGGACCGTTGGTGACGCTTTTGATTTCCGGGATCGGAGCGTTCAGGCTTTCGCCAAACGCCCCACCGGCAGACACCAGTTCACCCGAGAAGACGATCTGGGCGTAGACGGGCGCAAGGCCGTTCGCGTAGAACAGCACCACGGCATTGCCGTTGCGCGGCGGTCCCATCAGCGCCTCGATGTCCGGTATCTCACGGCCCGAGGACTGTCCGAACGGGACTTCGACAAAAGCGCTGCCGTAGCCGAGCCGCGAATTCGCTGGACAACCCGAGAGACCCTTTTCGACGAGCGCCGCGGGTTGGCAGGTGGCGATACCGAGATCGCTCGTTATGTAGTTCATGCCTTTTGGCATGCTCAGGTCGACGTGCGTCAACGGCGAAGGCAGCCCGCCAGCGGTACTGGCGATCGTGAAGCCAAAGCCGATCGTGGTCGACGCGCCCAGCCTGTCAGGCGTGAACGACGTGTGCAGGGCCACCGTCTCGGATGCCTGCGCCGCAACGGGCAGGCATCCGCAGATCAGCAGCGCGAGCACGAGGGCGGGAGCCCTCAGTAGGGCCGTCCGACGGACCCGAGGTTTCAGCGCGCTGGACAATTGTCTCTCCTCGCTAGTACGTCATGTTGCCGCTCACGCGCACCGAGACTGAGTCGCCCGGGCGGTGCACGGTGCCGCTGAAGCTGAGGCCGGAGCCTTTCGCTTTGGAGTAGCGGCCAGTGCCGCCGGTGATTGTCAGCTTGCCCGTAAACGAGGCTGTCGAGGAGCTCTCGACGCGGTAGCTGCCGCTCGCGGTGGCCTTCAGCGAACCACCACTCGGATAAACCTGGATGCTGGCCGTGACCGAGCGTTCCGAGGCAACCTTCAACTGGATGTAGATGGTGCCCGGGAGCGAGCCCGAGGCTTTGCCACCCTCTTTGAGTTCGAAGCCTTTCTTGTTGCTCAGGCTCAGGTTGGCGCTGTCGTTCAGGTTGAGCGTGCGCGACGCGTGCGCGCTCGGCGCGGCTCCGGCGGCGCCGGTGCCCACCGCGGCCGCGGCCGCGAGCGCGCCAAGCGCGAGTGCCGCCGTTGAAACCTGCGCCCGTGCCGACAGGCGGCTACGTACTGACTTATTCCCCATCAGACCCTCCATATAGCTGTTGATGTCGCGTCCCATGATTAAGAACGACCCCTCTCCTCTTGCGACCGCAGCGTCCAATCCTAGTCCACATAGCGGAAAGGCCGGACAGCTAGACAATTCTAGTGCATATCGTCCTATGAAGTTCAACCGTTTGGACGGCGTGGAGTTGCGCAGGCGCCAAGGTGCGTGGCGGGAACGAGCGCTCCTGGCCAGGCTCCGGGTACGCTCGATCCTCCGGGTGTCCTGCGTGGACGGCACCCGAAGATAGGGTCCATGCGTGAACGATATCGAGCTTACCTACTGCATCGTCAACACCTCCCAGCGCAAGCTGCTGTTGCGGGGGCTCGATGCGATCGCGCATGAGCGCGCCGAGCTGCCGTTCGCCACCGAGGTGCTGGTGCTCGACAACGGCTCGCGCGACGGGTCTGCCGAGGCCGCGCGGACTCACCCGGCGCTCGCTTGCTCGGCGGGCGAGCAGTCTGGCAGCGGACGAGTCGACGGCAACCAGCCGAGTGGCGAGGTGATCGCGCTGTCACAACGACAAGGCAAGGCTCTCAACGACTCCGCGCTGCTGCACCGTGCGCGGGGACGCTATGCGCTGCTGCTCAACGAGGACTCCGAGCTGCAGCCGGGCGCCACGCTCGCCCTGCACGAGGCCCTGGAGCGCCATCCCACCGCCGCGTGTGCGGGTGCGAAGCTGCTGCGCCCCGACGGCGCCGGGCAAGCGTGCGCGTGGCGCTTTCCGACACCGCTGACGGCACTCGCCGGCGCCATCTTCCTACACCGGCTCTACACCGTGCAGAGCAATGGCGATCGCACTCGCGAGGTCGACTGGTGCCAGTCCTCGGCGCTGCTGGTCAGGCGCGAGGCGGCGGCGCAGGTCGACTACCTCGACCCCGACTTCTTCGTGTACTCCGACGAGGTCGATTTCGCGAGGCGGCTGCGCGACGCCAGCTGGCGCAGCCTGTATGTGCCGGGCGCGGTGGCGATCCACCACGAGCAACTGTCCACCGACAGGGTCTCCGAGCCACGGATCGTGGAGCTGGCGCGCAACCGCGATCTCTACATGCGCAAGCATCACTCGCGCACCGCGGCGCTCGCGGTGCGTTGGCTGACCGCCTGGTCCTATGCGCTGCGCGCTCTGGCCGCGCTCGTGCTGCCGGGACACTCGCCACGGCGCTACTGCCTCCACGTCACCGCGACGCTGTGGCCATCGCGCGGAGAAGGCCTGCGCGAGGCCGCCGCGGCTTACAACCTCGAAGCTACGAGTTGAGCTCCTCCAGCAAGATCGCGACCACGCCCTCATCCAACTGTGAGCCACAGGCGCGCAGCAACTCCTCGCGTGCCTGGGAAGGTGTACGTGCAGCGCGATAGGGCCTGTCGGTGACGATCGCGTCGTAGGTGTCGCACGCCGCCACGATGCGGGCCGCAAGCGGGATCCGCTCGCCCGCCAGGCCATCGGGATACCCCCGGCCATCGATGCGCTCGTGACTGGAGCGGATCGCGGGTGCGAGATGAGCAAACGCCTCGATGCGCTCGACCAGTTCGGCGCCGACGACTGTGTGGCTACGCATCACAATCCACTCGTCCTCGGTCAGCGGGCCTTCCTTGCAAAGAATCTCGCTCGGCACCGCGATCTTGCCAACGTCGTGGAGCATCGCCGCATAGTGCACCTCACGCGCCTCCTTGAGGCTCAACCCCATCCGCAGCGCAACCCGTTCGGCCAGCTCGGCGACATCGCTGCCGTGACAGGCGGTGTAGTCGTCCTTCGCCTCGACCGTGCTCGTGACGACCGCGAGCGTGGTGGTGAACGAGCGCTCGATGTCGGCGATCAACTCCGCCCGGTGCAAGGCCGAGCCGAGGCTCGCGGAGATCGCCTCGACCAGCACCGCCTCGGCCTCTCCCAGCGCACCCTCCTCGACCGCCTCGATGTTGAGCACCCCCCACACCGCGCCGTCCACCATGATCGCGACGCTCAGCTCCGAGCGCGGATCGGTGTCGGGGTCGCGTGAGATGTAGTCGGGGTCCTTGCGCGTGTCCGGCACAAGCGCGGTCACGCCGGAGCGCGCCACCCGCCCGTTGACGCCCTCGCGCACCGACTGCTCGACGAGCAGGAACTCGGTCATCACCTCGGCCAGCTGCCCGCGACCGGCGATCAAGCGCAACACGCCGTCCTCATCGAGGCGCTGCACCGCCGCGAGATAGAACGCAAAGGTCTCGTGCAGCTCGTCCACGACGAGCCGTGCCATCTCCTCGACCTCGCGCGTGGCCGCCAGGCGCGCCGTCAGCCGTGCGGCGGCGCGCAGCTGCGAGCGCAGATAGGCCAGCTCACCGGCGGCGGCGATGCTCTGCACGCGCTCGTCGGCGCGATAGCGACGCAGCGCCTCGGCACGCCGCGCAAGCTCGCGCCGGCCGGCTGGTCGTGGAGGCTTGACAGAATATTCACGCACGGTCGCCGAATCGGCTTAAAAGCCCCGCAACTTGAGGGTTTATGGACGCTCAGCCATGGGCTCTCCGAACAACCCTCGAAATCAGATGTCGCGGAGAGGGTCCTCGGCGTATGCCTCGACATCGCCGTGGCCGGCACGGAAGGCAGCCACGCGACGGCGGGCGTCGACCGTGAGCGCCCGAGCCTGGTCGCGCTCGTGGGGGGCGAAGAAGCGCGTGAGCAGCAGCGCCACCGGGATCAGCGCAAGCCACACGACTCGCAACACGAGACCCACAAAGCCGGCGGTGGGCAACAGCAGCTCGCCGGAGACCGCCACACCCGCGAGGATCGCGGTGAGCTGGGCAAGACGGCGCCACTCGAAGTCCACCGCGAACACGTTGCGGGTGAGCAGGTGCATGATCGCCACCATCGCCACGTACGCGCCACACAGCGCGATCCCCGCGCCCGCCAGGCCGAGATCGAGGCCGCCGCTGGGCACCAGCACGAGCAGCAGGATCAAATTCACCGCCAGGCCGGCGCTCGCGGCGGGAATGTTGCGCTGCATCGCGCGTGCCCTGCCGGTGATCACGATCATCACCTGATAGAGCCCGTACAGCGTCCAGCCGAGCGCCAGCCACGGCAGCGCCTTGTGGGCGCCGAAGTATTCGGGGTGGGCGAGCAGCCGCACGAGCCAGCGCCCGAGCAATGCGACCGCCGCGACCACCACGCCCGTCGCCAGCACGAAATAGGTGGTCACCAGCGAGTACAGCCGCGACGCCTCTGCGTCGCTGTCGATCGAATACGCAAGCGGGGGCCACGCGTATTGGAAGCCGCGCACGAACACGAACACGACCGTCGCGAGCTGCACCGCGATCGCGTATTCGCCGGCGGCTTCGTGACTGACGACGCGAAACAGGTAGTAGCGATCGATGACCTGCAGTGCATACACGCTCGCGTCCGCGGGCACCGTCGGCAGGCCGAACACGAGCATCGCGCGCAGGTCGCTACCGCGGACGCGCAGCGACCGAAGCCGGGAGACACTCGCCTCTGGCTCGCATCCCCGTTTCGGCCAGCGCCAGCGCAGCGCCCACCACAGCCCGAGCACCACGAGGGCGCTCGCGCCGAAGTTGCCGAGCAACAGGCCGCGCGCGCCCTGATCGGCGAACACGACGAGCGCGATCGTGAACGCCACAGTCATCGCCACGTTGGCGCCCGAGGCGATCATGTAGGCACGCGCGCGCTCGTCTACGCGCAACTGCGCGTAGGCCATCTCGATGTTCGTGAACGCCCACAACCCGAGAATCGCGCAGTCCATCAGCAGCGGATCCTCAGAGCCGAGCACGAGCCTCGACAGCGGGCCCGCCAGCGCCACGCAGATCAGCGACACCACGGTCGTCGTCCACGCCACCGTGGCGGTCGCGGTGCGCGCGATACGTGCACGGCGCTCCTGGTCCGCGTCGGTGAAATAGAAGCGCACGAACGCCTCCCCCAGCCCGAGGCGCAGCACGATGCTCGACAGGATCACCGTCGTCAACAGCAGGTTGTAGGTGCCGTAGACGGCCGTCGACGCGTGCGCGGTGTACAGCGGCAGCGTCAGCACCGCGATGCCCTTGGCCACGATTTCCGCGGCCTGGTAGGCGGCGCCCGTCTTCACGAGTCGCTTCAGGTAGCCGAGCACCAGGCAGAACCTAACGGGCGCACCGGGCCTCTACAGTCCCAGCGCGGCGCGTCACCCCGGCGAGGCGACCGGCGACGAGGGCGAACCTTCGGATGAGCCGGCGAGATTGTCTCCCATAAAAATCCCCTCGCGCGCCAGCGCCAGCGCCACACCGATTCCCAGCAGCGTCCAGGTCAGAGGGTCTTCCAGGAAGTCCGCGTACACCCACGTGTGCAGCACGAGCGCCGCAAAGCACGCGGCGAGCGCAATCCTCGGAGGCGAGCGCCCCGCGCCGGAGAACAGCGTGACGAACGCGACCACGAGCAGCGCCAAGTACAGGAGGAATCCGACGATCCCCTGCTCGGCCGCGATCGTCACGGGGATCGTGTGCGACGCCGAGGTCGCGTTTGCCGCGGTCGCGTTGCCGTGGCGCTTGTACTCGGTTTCAAACGAGCCCGAGCCATAGCCGACCAGCGGTTTTTGCGCGAACAGTTCAAGGCCTCCGGAGATCAGTTTGGTGCGCCCGTTGGTGGCGTTGTTGGCCGACCCGCCCGAGCCGTTCAGGCCGAAGTGCAAGCTCGACGGCGCCGCGGCCACCACGACGGCGGCGATCGCCGCCAGCGCGATCGACACGTACACGGTGCCGCGCACGTCCCAACGCCATGCCGCCAGCACCGCCAAGCCCAACAGCAGCGCCGCGATGCTCGACTGCGAGAAGCTCGTGATCAGCCCCCCCATCAGCCACACCAGCACCAGCGCGCCGAGCAGCTGCGTGCGTCGCTCGCGCCCCCACAGCACCGCCGTCGTCACGACGATCATCACAAGCGCGAGGAAGCGCCCGTAGATGCTCGGATCGAAGAACAGCGAGTTGACGCGGAAGTAGTTGCCGTATTCGTCAGCCGCCACCACCTTCGGGTTGAGAAACAGCGCTTTGCGGTAGTACTCGACGAAACCGACGCCCGCGAACACGATCGCCAGCGCAACCGCCGCGCCGGCGCAGGCGAGCAGCAGCTGGCGCGTCCACGGCGCCTCGCGCAGCAGCACGTACAGCAGCCCGAACGGGACATAGAAGAACGCGATGTTCTCCGCCGCCTTCTCGAGGTCGCTCGAATAGGCGGCCTGCAGCACGTACAGCACCACCGAGGCGAGCAGCAGCCAGTCCAACAGCATCCAAGGACGGGCGGGAGGGACCGAGTCATAGGCCGTGCCGCGTCTCCCCGCCTGCCGCCCGCCCTTTTGGCGCCTCCCGTCATCGGCGATCCCCGCACGGGCGAGCACGCGCGGCAGTAGATGGGCAAGCACGCCCGCCGCCACCACCGCATACAGCGGCAGCAACAGATTCACCGTGCGGCCGTCGCTGGAGATCGGCAGGCGAAACGGCAATGCGATCACGGCGATCACGGGAAACGCGCGTGGGTCGCGGCGCATCACCAGTGTCAGCACGGCAATCGCCACGGCGGCGCTGATCGCGATCGCGATCAGCGCACCGGTGCCAGGCAGCGTTGTGGCGATCACGGCTTCACCAGGGTGAAGTTCCGTGGCAGATAAAGCGAGCGATTCTGCTTGCGCAGTGTCAATCGCACGCGATATTCCCCCGCGGTAGCCAGGCGGCCACGATTATCCGGCAGCAGCGTCGTGTAGCCGTCCGTGCGTCGCACAATCGTGTAGTGGCGCGCGGTCCCCTCACGGCCGTTCCAGCGCAGCGACAGGATTTTGTAGCGCGGCACCGGCAGATCGCGCACGAGCGTCGCGGTGTCCTGCCCACCCACACTTTCGATCGCCACCGTCACATCGTCGGCATCGGCCAGCTTGAACGCGATGCGCTCTTCTTTGACTTCGCCGCTCGCCGCCGGGGCGATCACCGGGGTCAGCTTCGGTTCCTGCACGAGCGTAGGCGTGTGCTTGAGCCGCTGGGTGATCAGCAGGGCGGCGAAGCAACCGACCACGAGCAGCGCGAACACGACACCCGCCAGACGGCCGCCGGCGAGCGCCCTGGCGCCGCTCAAGCGCCGCCGTCCCGGGCGAAGCGCTCGACGGTGTCAGAGCGCAGTCCCAGCCGCAACGTCTCCAGCGACAGCACGTCCTCGGGCACGATGTTGCCGAGATTGCACTCGGAGTCGAAACGGTGCAAAAGCCACACCTGCTGCTCGCGGCGCGGCGCCTCGAAGATCAACTTGTCGGCGTCGATCGCGTGCACGATCTCATCGATCAGGCCCGTGCGAACCTCACCGTCGGCCCGATAGATCCCTGCCGTCCCCGACTCGCGCGCCTCGGTGATCACCTTCCACGCACCGGCCTCCAGGTCACGTTCGATCTGCTCCACCCACACATACGGAGCCATGATGAAGTCGGCGTCCTTGCTTCCGACCTCCGAGAGCACCGTGAACTCGCCCGACAGCTGGCGGATCAGATAGCTCTTCACGTCGGGCTCCAGCGCAATCGTGCCGTCGGATATCTCGACATGGCGCAGTCCCAGCTCGCGCAGCCACGCGACCAGTCCCTCGACGCGGCCCTGCTTGATCGCGAGCTCCGTGAGCGTCCCGCCGAGCACCACCGGTATCCCGTGCTCCGCGTAGAGCTCCAGCTTCGGCTGCAGGTTGGCGGTCACCAGCGCCGTGCCCCAACCAAGCTTGACGATGTCAACGCTGTCTCCCGCGGTTTCCATCAAGCCCTCCACCGCGGCCAGCGACAGGCCGCGGTCGATCACGTGCGTGATACCTCGCTCGCGAGGCTTGCGCGAGCGCGTCGGGATGTCGAGGAAGTCGCTTATCGGACCCTCAACCGGTGCCGGCTTCCGCGCCGCCCGCGGGAGCTTCCGCGGCCCCCCCGGCGGGCGCTTCGCCACCGCCGGGCGCTTCACCGCCGGCCGCTTCACCGCCGGCCGCGGGTTCACCGTTGCTCTGCGAGGCGGGCACGAACAGCGCGGCCTGATCGGCACCCGCGACCACAACCACCGCCGCCGCGCTCGCGAGCGCCGAGATGCCCCCTTCGATCGGCTGCACGTGCGTCACTTTCAGCGCCTTCGCCACAGCCTCCCCGTCGGGAAGGTGACCCGGCGCATACTCGACCACCGTATTCGCGTGGGCGCCCCCCGGCGGCACAGCCGACGACGCTTCGGCATGCGCGTATCCACCCTGCCGCAGAGCGGTCGCGAGATGGTGCGCGAGACCGTTGGTTTCCGTCCCGTTGAGCACCGTCACCGCCAGTTCGGCCGGGTTTGACGCCACCGGTTGCGAGGCCGCGGGTTGGGCTTTTGCTACCGGCGTGCCGTGCGTTGGGTTCGGGGAGGAGCCACCCCCTTTCAACACCGAGAACGCGACCACCACGACCAACACGATCGCCACCACCCCTGCGACGATCATCGCCGTGACGCGGGCGGAGGAGCGCTCGGACTTGAAGTACTTCGGTCCGTCGCCGGCGGCCGGCACGCTTGCGGGGAGCGCGCCGGCGGCGGTCGCCGGCGTACGCGGCGGCAAGGGCGAGCGCGGCGGCGAGGAGGAGCGCGGCGGTGCGCCAACCGCGCGCGAGGGAGTGCGCTGCACGGCTGCCGCTGCCTCGGGCGCAGCCGGGGCAGCCGGTCGCGAAGTGGGCCGCGGAGGGGACGGGACGGGTGTTGCGCCGGCGACGGTCGCCGCCGCGGGGATCGAGTCGGGCCCGACCGCCGGCACGCCGGGAGCGCCCGGGGGCGCCGGCGAGGACGGGGAGGGCGGCAGCGAGGGTCGCGCGGGCGCGCTCGCGGCCTGCGCCGCGGCGGTTGCCGGGGCGGCGATCCCGGGCTGCTCGACGGAGGGTTGCGCGGTCTGCCGGCCGTTCTCGGCAACCGGTGCCGTCTCGGGCTTTGCTGCGGTGTCGGGCTTTACCTCGGGTTGACCACTGGGCATGGGCGTTTCGGGCTGGTCCCCGAGTGGAGGCGTTCCCGACGGCGCCAGTGGCGATCCGGGCGCCTGTGGAGTTGCCGTGGTCTCGCCGGTGACGGGGCTCGACCCCGCCGCGGGCACAGCCGTGGCTCCCGCCGCCGTGACGGCTGCCGTCGCACCGGCGGCGGCGGCTGCTGCTGCCGGCGGGGTGCCAACCGGCGAGCTCCCCGACACAGCCGTGGCGGCGGTGGCGTGCACCGCTGTGGACACCGGCGCACTGACGAGTGGCGTCTTGCGTGGAATCACTCGCACGGGCGAGGCCGCGCCCGCGGCGGGCACGGCAGCAGGCGCACCGGCAGCGCGCACGGTCGCCGGGACACCCGTGCGCTGCTCGAACTCGGCGGCGCGCTCGGGCGCTCGGCCGGCCCACTCCCGTAGACGCTTGATCTCGCGCGCCTGCGTGAAGGCGAGCAGCGAGATGATCGCGATACCCGCCAGCGCCGCAAACGCGGCGATCGCGCCAACCTTGGTGAACGAATTCGACAGCGAGAGCGCTAGCGGCAGTGCAGTCATGAATTCTGGGAGTCTACGAGCGCCGCAGGCGCATCCGCGCCGCGTCCCCCTCCAGACACAGACTCCGACAGCTCGGCGCGCACGGCGGACAACTGCGACACCTTCGCGGCAAGCCCGGCCGCGTCGCCCTCGTTGACGAGCAGGGTGATCTCGTTGAACATCGCCTCGACCGTCTCGGGCGCCAGCGGCTCGCGTTCGGCGAGCATGATCTTCTCCGCTGCGGTGTCGCGTGGCTGCTCGTAGCGGTTGAAAAGCTCCTCACTCAGCTTCTCGCCCGCGCGCCGGCCGACGATCTCCACCTCCACGTCGCTGTCGGGATCCAGACCGGAGAGCTCGATCATCGCGCGAGCGAGATCCACGATCCTTACCGGCTCGCCCATGTCGAGCACGAACACGTCCGCACCGCGATCTCCGTCGGAGGCCAGCGAGCCCGAGCGGATGATCAACTGCACCGCCTCGGGAATCGTCATGAAGTAGCGCGTCATCCGCTCGTCGGTGACCGTCACCGGCCCGCCGCGCTCGATCTGACGTTGGAAGATCGGCACGACGCTGCCGGAGGAGCCAAGCACGTTGCCGAAACGCACCGCCGCGTAGCGAGTGCCCGCGAAGCGCGCTGTGGCCGCCTCGAGCGCGAACTCGGCAAGCGCCTTTGAGGCGCCCATCACGGTGGCGGGCGCGACCGCCTTGTCGGTCGAGACGAGCACGAAGCGCCCCACGCCCATGTCGCCGGAGACGTGCGCCACCACGCGCGTGGCGATCGCGTTGTTGCGAACGGCCTCCACCGGGTTCGACTCCATCAGACCAACATGCTTGTAGGCGGCAGCGTGGAACACGACGCTCGGATGGTGCTCGGCGAACACCTCGCGCATGCGCTCCTCCTCCTTGCAATCCGCCAGCACCGCCGCCAGCACGGATGGCTGCACGTGACGCTCGTCGTGCAACTCGCGCTGGATCTGAAAGAGGTTGTCCTCTGCGTGGTCGAGCAGCACGATTCGCCGCGGCCCCACGCGCGCGATCTGCCGGCACAGCTCCGAGCCGATCGAGCCGCCGGCGCCGGTCACGAGCACCGTCTCGCCCGCGAGATAGGCACCCACGCTGTCGAGCGCCATCGACACCGGCTCGCGACCGAGCACGTCCTCGACGCGCAGCTCGCGCACCTGACGGGAGATCGAGCCGGGGGCGGACGGCGTCCGATCTTGCAGCAGCTCGAACACGGTCGGCAGCGTGCGCACAGGCACCGAGCGCTTGCGACACTCGCGCACCACGCGCGCGCGCGTCAAACCGGGAGCGGAGGGGATCGCGATGATCACTTCGTCGGGCTCACACTCGTCGAGGATCCGCGGCAGGTCGCCTTCGGTGTTGCCGCGCACGGTCACCCCGTCCATGCGCAAGCCGCGCTTGCGCGGATCGTCGTCGGCGAAGCCCACCGGGCGTAGCCCGAGCTCGCGGTTGCGCAGAATCTCGCGCAGCACGAGCCGTCCGCCGTCGCCGGCGCCGACGATCAGCACGTTGCGCTCGCGCCTGCCTGCAGCGCCAAAGCCGCCCAGCGGACGGCGCTCGTGCAAGCTGCGGGCGACCACGCGCACGCCGATCAAGAACAGCAGCGACAGCAGGAAGAACAGCGCGATCACCCCGTTGGGCAAGCCCACAGCGGTCGTGCCGCTGACACCGACCGCGCCGTCGTGGATCGACTGGTGGGGGATCTGCACGGGGCGCACCACCGCGATCGCGACCACGGTGAGCAGCACGATCGCGACCACCGCGCGCGCCACTGCCTCATAGTCGCGCTGGCCCGAGTAGCGCCAGCGGCGTTGGTACACGCGCGCGATCAGCAGCACGACGAGGCTGCCGCCAAGCACCCACCAGAATGTGCGTTCAAACAGCTTCTCGTAGCGGCCCTTGGGCCCGTTGTCGAAGCGCAGCTCGAACGCGAGATAGTAGGCGAGCACTACCAGCGCACCATCGAGCACCAGCCTCGGTAGCGAGTGCCGGTGCAGGGATAGGGCCGGCGCGGTGATCCGTCGGCGCATTGCCCCAGATTCTAGGGCCTGACAGGCTCAAGTGGGGAAAGCAGCAGCTCCACCAGCTTCCGTGGGTCGCGCCGTGTGCGCGCCGTCTCCTCGTCCCGGCCGCGCTTGGACAGCTCCAGCTGCTCAACGCGATCCAGCTTGCGCATGCGCCCCTCGGCGATCAGGCGCTCGTCAACCGCGCCGAGGCGCCCCTCGAACGTGGTGTAGACGGGAGTCCCGAGCGCAACCGCCTCGCGATTCATCGTGCCACCGGCGGAGATCGCCAGATCGGCGTAGGCGATCAGCGACTGCGCGTCGATCGCCCGCTCTGGCACCGTGAAGCCCGCCACGCCGCGCAGCTCTGCGCGCTGAGAGTCGGTACGGGGAAGCACAACCGCCTGCACCGCACCCCCGAGCGCATCGCCGGGCTCGGCTGCTGCGTCTCGCAAGTGCGCGAGCACGCTCGCGAACAGGTCGTTCTCGAAGCGGTGATAGAGCGACACCTCGGGCGGCGTCCTCACGACCACGATCGGGCGGGCGCGGTCCAGCTTCAGCTCCTCGAGCACCGCGGGGTCGGGCTCGAAGTCGGCGAGGTAGTACTCCTCCTTGAGCCCCGCATAGGCGTGCACCTTGCCCGCGGCGCCATAGCGATCCAAACGCTCGGGCGGGATCGCGTCGGGCACCACCACCGCGCGCGCAAGGCGGCAGTTGACGTGGTGCTGCACCGCGGCCCACTCGTAGTCGAACATCGTCGAGCAGGGAATCCCCAGCAGCCGCGAGGCCACGCTCACGTCGTTGGAGCCGTGGCCGAGCGCGATGTCGAAGGGCCGCCCACGGCGGGCCGCGACGGACGGGCCGGCGCCGTTTGGATCCGCCGCCGCGGGTGGCGGTGCTCCGGGCGGGCGGGTCGTGGACTCGCGACGTGCCCAGCGCGCGAGCGCCGCCGAGCGGCTGGCAAGGCCAAGCGCCTTGCCAGCCAGGCGTTCGCCGCGATGGTGGCCGATCGCCGTGTGGTCGATCTCGAAGCGGTCGAGCAGCTGCAGGGTCTGGGCGAAGTCGCGCGCGGTCACCTTCACCTCGTGGCCGTCGGCACGCAGCAGCTCGATCACGGGTCGCATCACGAGCACGTGCGGGCTGTTGGTGAGGTCGATCCACACGCGCATTGCACGCGCACGCTAGCGCCCACCGGGGCGGCGAGCGGCGCTGTGCTCTCACCGCGCCGCGGCAAGCACTTTGGGGATGACAGGTATCGTTGCGCGCACATGGCCCACGTGCTCGTCTTCGCGTCGATCTCAGAATCGCTGGTCAACGCGCTCTCGCATTTCGTGCGCGACGCCGGGCTACCGGGGATCTTTGCGTTGATGGCGCTCTCCAGCGCCTGCATCCCGATCCCCTCCGAGGTGGTGATGCTGTTCGCCGGCTTCGCGGTGGCCGACCCGACGCAGAGCGCGGCGCATCATCACATGACGATGACCGGGATCATCCTCGTCGGACTGGCGGGCACGATGGTTGGCTCGTGGGTCGCCTACGCCGTCGGGCGTGGAGGACGACTGGAGCTGTTTGAACGCCATGGGGCGAAGCTGCACATGGGCCCAGCGCAGATCGAACGCGCCGACCGCTTCTTCGCGCGCTATGGCGAGCAGACGGTGCTGTTCGGGCGCATGATCCCGTTCGTGCGCGCATTCGTCTCGTTGCCTGCCGGTGTCGCGCGAATGCCGCTGGGGCGCTTCACCGTGCTCTCGCTGGTCGGCGCGATTCCGTGGGTGGTGGCGCTCGCGTTTGCCGGTCACGCGCTCGGCAGCGACTGGACGAGCGTGCGCAAGGCCTTTGAGTACGTCGACTACGTGATCGTGGCGCTGATCGTCGTGGGCATTGCATACGCGGTCATGCGCCGTCGTGCGCGCACTCCGGGCCCCGCACCCGAGGACAAGCCCACCGCCGACGTGGGCTGAGGAGCGCGCGATGCTCGGCGCGCCGCGGCTCCCACTTCGCCACGCGTTCGCGCTCGGCCTGTTGCAAGGCCCGACCGAGCTGTTGCCCGTGTCCTCCTCGGCTCACACCACGCTGCTGCCGTGGCTCGCGGGCTGGCGCTATGGCGAGCTCGACCCGCGCCTTCGCAAGTCCTTCGAGGTGGCGCTGCACGCCGGCACCGTCGCCGCGTTGCTGCTGCGAGTGCCATCGGATCGACCCCGCGGGGCCGCCGGCGAAGAGCACGGCCCCGACGCCGCGAGCGCGGCGCGGAACAGAGCCGCACGGCTCGGCTGCATAGCGGCGGCGGTGAGCTTGCCGGCGCTCGCCGGGTACACGCTCGGTGGGCAGATCGAGCGAAGGCTCGGCACCCCTGCGACAATCGCCGGCGGGCTGCTCGCCGGCTCGGCGGCGATGATCGGAGGTGAGCTGCGCGCAGGTCGTTCTCGCGCGGCTTCGCACGCAGGCACAGCCGGCGTTGGACAATGCGACCCGCGGGCGCCGACCGAAGTGAACGTGCGCGATGGGCTCGCACTCGGGCTCGCGCAGGCGCTCGCGCTCGTTCCAGGCGTGTCGCGCAGCGGCGCCACGATCGCAACCGCGCGCGCACGCGGATTCTCGCGCAGGGACGCGGACCGGCTGTCGTGGCAGGTGGGCTTGCCGGTGATCGCGGGTGCCGCGGCCCTCAAGGGATCGCGGCTCGCGCGCGAAGGGGTGCCGCGCGAGCTGGGACTGCCGCTCGCGGCGGGCGCTGCCGGCGCATTCGCCTCGACGCTCGCCGCCACAAGAGCGCTGGGTCCCGGGCGCCGTGCCGCCCTGTTGCCGGTGTGCGCCGTGTATCGCGCCGCGCTTGCGCTGCTTGTGATCAGGCGTTTGCGCGATAACACCAGCAGGCACGCCCACGCAGATCCAAAAAAATAACCTACACCGATCCCCCGCCTCCAGGGGCATACTCAGGCGTTCGAGGCCCACCAGTGAACAACGTCACTCTCGGCACCACACTCGGCGGTCGCTACCGTCTGGACGCGCACATCGGCCATGGCGGCATGAGCGCCGTGTATCGCGCGTTTGACAGCGTGCTCGAACGCGAGGTGGCGATCAAGCTGATGCACCGCGAGATCGCATCCGACTCCGATCAGCTCGAGCGCTTCCGACGTGAGGCGCGCGCTGTCGCGCAGCTCAACCACCCCCACATCGTGACCGTGATCGACGCGGGTGAGTGGGACCCGCGGGACGGCCCCGACGGTGTGCACAGCGGCACGCCGTACATCGTGCTCGAGTATGTCGCGGGAGAGACCTTGAAGGAGCTGATCCGTCGCGACGCGCCGCTGGAGGCGCCCACGGTGCTCGCCTACTCAATCGAGATCGCGCGGGCGCTCGGCGCCGCGCATGCTCGCGAGATCGTCCACCGCGACGTGAAGCCGCAGAACATCCTGCTCAGTGGGGAGGGCGGCGCGAAGATCACTGACTTCGGGATCGCGCGCACGCTCTCGGAGGAGGGGCTCACGATGGACGGGCGCGTGCTCGGCACCACCGACTACGTGTCTCCCGAGCAGGCCCTCGGGCAGGCTGTCACGGGCCAATCGGATGTGTACTCGCTCGGCGTCGTGATGTACGAGATGCTCACCGGCACTGTCCCGTTCAAGGGTCCCTCACCCGTGGCGGTGGCGATGATGCACGTGCGCGAGGAGGTACCCGACGTGCAGCTCGCACGTCCGGAGGTATCGGCCGCGACCGCGGCTGTGGTCGAACGCGCAACCGCGAAGGATCTCGATCGCCGCTACCGCGACATGGCCGGCATGATCGCCGAGATGGAGGAGGCTCTCGCAATCGAGACAGCCCGTTCCGGGCAGGCCACCGGCGAGGTGACAGCCGTGCTGCGCACCCTCCCCGCGCCGGCGCGCCGCCTGCTGCCGTGGCGCACGCGCCATCCGGCCCGCTGGGCGATCTCGCTGCTGTTGCTGGCGGCGCTCGTGGCCGCGGCGCTCGTGGCCGCGTTGAACCACACCCACAGCGGCACCGGCGTGGCTCCCGACGTTCATTCGGCGGCGGGCGCCACCCCGGTCGTGCTCGAACAGACGGCCGCCAGTTCCTACAACCCGTTCGGCACCGGCCCCGAACACGCCTCCGCCGTTGCCAGCACCGTCGATGGGGATCTCAACACGTCGTGGAGCACCGAGCACTATCTCGATGACGATCTCGGCAAGGCGGGACTGGGTGTGGCGCTCGACGCAAGCCCGGGCGTGGTCGCGCGCGCGATCGAGATCCAGACGCCCGCCCCCCGGTTCGTTGCCTCGATATATGGCTCCACCGGCTACTCCGCCGCTTCCAGAGCCGGCTCGTCTGCCAGGAATGCGTCGGCTGACACGGGCGCCTCCTCGCCGGATGGGGGAGCCAAGGCGCTTGCCGCGCTCGGCTGGACGCAGCTCGCGCCCGCCAGAACCATCTATTCGCGCACGACGATCCCGATCAACGCTCAGGGCCTGCTCTACCGCTACTACCTGGTGTGGATAACGAAACTTCCACCCAACAGCGAAACCGCGCGGATCTCGGAGATCACGTTGTTCAAGTGAGCGCTACGGGACGGCGGGCGTGCCCGCGGCGGGGGCTGGTGGCGTGGATGCCGCCGGCGTGGATGTGGTTGGCGTGGTCGTGGTGGGTGTCGTGGTGGTCTGCTGGCCAACCGCGCCGACCGCGAGCGTCACGCTGCCGCCCTTGGCCAGCTTGTGTCCCGCGGCAGGACTCTGCTGCACGACGATGCCGACCTTGGAGGGTTCTGTGACGGTGCGGGTGACCGTGGTCGAGGTGAAGCCGGCGGCGGTGAGCGTCGCGACCGCCTGCACTTCGCTCTGGCCCACCACCGAGGGCACCGCGGTCTGCTTGGGCGCCTGTGCCACCACGATCGTCACCTGCCCACCGACGTTCAGCGTGGAGCCCGCTCCCGGCGACTGGGAGATGACGGTGCCCGCCGAGGGTTCGGAGACTTCGCGCTTGACCACCGTCACCTTCAGTCCGGCGGCCGCAAGCGTCGCTGTGGCGGCTGCCTGCGATTCGCCGGACACTTCCGGCACGCTCACTTCTTGGGGACCGCTCGAGACGAGCACCGTCACCGGACTGCCCACCTGCACCTCGGTCCCGGCGGCTGGATCGGTCGAGATCACGAGACCTTTGCCAACCGTGTTGCTCGACTGGCTCTGGGTTGTCGGCTGGAAACCCTTTTCACGCAGGATCTTCGTCGCTTCGGCGCTGCCCTTGTGGTCTACGTCGGGGAGCGCAAGGACCCCCGGACCGGAGGACACGACGACGCTCACGCGCGCACCCTTCTTGACAGCGGTGCCGCTCGGAGGGGTCGTGCCGACAACGAGGCCGCTTGCGACCCGCGCGTTGGCGGCAAGCGAGACAACCGGTATCAGCCCTTCTCGCTGTAGCGAGGTGAGCGCGGTCGACTGGGTCTCCCCGGACACGTTGGGCACGGTCACCTGGCCCGTTTTCGAGCCGAGCACAAGCAGCGCGATCGCAGCGGCCGCGATCGCCAGGGCGACCACACCCGCGGTTATCCACAGTGCGCGCTTACGACGCCGCGCCGCGTCGGTGGAACTCTGGTCGTCCTCATCGGGCGGGGGCGGCACAAGCAGTGCGGCCGCGGTGTCGTGCGGGGTGGGTGGGGCGCCGTTGATCGCGGTGATCGGTGCGGGGGCGATTCCCTCGCGCGCCTGCTGGAGCGCGGCGATGAACTCGTCCGCGCTCGCAAAACGCTGGGCGGGCTCCTTTGCGAGCGAGCGCATCACCACGGCGTCAAGCGCGGCGCCGACCTCCGGGTTGCGCAGGCTCGGCGGTGTGGGTTCGACCGAGACCTGCTTGAGCGCGACCGTCACCGCCGATTCGCCCTCGAAGGGCACGCGGCCGGTGAGCAGCTCGTAGAGCACCACTCCGACCGCGTAAAGGTCCGAGCTCTCGCTGACGGCGTGGCCCTGGGCCTGCTCGGGGGAAAGGTATTGCGCGGTGCCCATGATCGACCCGGTGAGCGTCATGTCCGAGGCCCCCGCGCGGGCGATCCCGAAGTCGGTCACCTTCGCACGACCCTCCTCGTCGAGGATCACGTTGTGGGGCTTGATGTCGCGATGGATGATCCCGCGGCGGTGGGCGAAGCGAGTGGCGAGCAGGATCTGCACGACGATGTCGATCGCGTCGCCGGGAGACAGCGGGCCGTGCTCGCGCACCACCGCCTTCAGCGAGCGGCCCGGGAGGTACTCCATCGCGATGTAGTAGGTGCCGTCCCACTCGCCCCTGTCGAACACCGCCACGACGTTCGGATGAGAGAGGCCGGCGGCGCTCGATGCCTCGCGACGGAAGCGCTCGACGAACTCCTGATCCTCGGAGAAGCGATGGTGCAGCAGCTTCAACGCCACCTCGCGCCCCAGCAGCGTGTCGTGCGCAAGGTACACGTCGGCCATCCCACCCGAGCCGAGACGGGAGGAGACGCGATAGCGACCGTCCACGAGTGTGCCGGGCTCAACCATGCAGCAACGCTTCCATGACCTGCTTGGCCACCGGCGCGGCAAACGTGGCACCCTGACCTGGCACGCCCTTCAGCGTGACGGCCACAGCGACCGTCGGGTCCTGAGCGGGCGCGAACGCGATGAACCACACGTTGTTGATCGCCGTGCCGAACTGTGTTTCGGCGGTGCCGGTCTTGCCCGCCACGCGCACCCCGGGAATCTGCGCACTGGCGCCGGTGCCTCCGGGGCTGTAGACCACCGCTTCCATCATCCCGGTGACGGCCGCTGCGGTCGAGGGCTTCATCACAACCGACTGCACTTTGGGGGAGATGCGCTGCAGCACGTGCCCGTCGGGTTCCACGATCGCGCTGGTCAGATGGGGGGTCATCAGGGTGCCGTGGTTGGCCACCGCCGCGGCCACCTCGGCCATCTGCAGCGGTGTGACCGCGAGCTTGTCCTGGCCGATGCCCATGCGTCCGACATCGGCTTCGGGGTTGGTCGGCGAGATCAGCCGTCCGTCCGGTAGGTACTCGCCACTGGCGGACATTTCTTCGGCCGGGTAATCCAGGCGCGGCTTGCGGTCGAAGCCGAAGCGGCGCATGTAGCGCGCCATCGTGCGCTTGCCGAGCTGCTCAGCCACCTGTGCGTAGACCGTGTTGACCGAGTGGGCGAGCGCTTCGGTGAGCGTTATCTGCCCGAAGCTCTCGTTGTCGTCGTTTTTCAGCGGAAGCCCCGAGATCGTCACTCCATTACGCCCGCTGACGGTCGATTCCGGTGTGAACTGGCCAGTGTCGATCGCGGCGGTGGCGGTCACCACCTTGAACGTCGAGCCGGGCGCGTAGCCGTACTGGACCGCGCGGTTGACCAGCGGCGCACCCGGCTCTTTGGTGATCCGTTCGTAGGCGCTCTGCGAGGTGAGCGCGCCCGCGTTGAAGCTCGGCGAGGAGGCCATCACCTCGACCGCCCCGGTCTGGGGGCGCAGCGCCACTATCGCGCCTTCGTGTTCGCCCAACGCCGAGAGCGCGACGCGCTGAGCGTTTGGCTGGAGCGTCGTCATCACCGTATTTCCCTGCGGCTTGCGACCTTGGATCTCATTGAGCACGCTCTGCACGCTCGTGCCGGTTTCGCCGTTGAGCGCAGCACTGCGATAGCGCTCCAGGCCGGTCTGGGCGAGCAGGCCGATGCTGGAGTAGCCGATCGCCGGCGTGAACAGGGCGCCGGTTGGATACACGCGCCTGTAGAAGCCTTCGGAGTCGCGCACGCTGCGGGCCAGCACCTCGCCGTTGGCGGCGAGGATCTCGCCGCGGTCGATCCGCTCCTGCTCGAGCAGGCCGCGCTCGTTGAGCGTGTTGGAGCGCAGCGAGGACGCTTGGAAGATCGTCCAGCGCGAGGTGAATGCGACAAGCACGGCAAACAGCACGACCACAAGGCCGTAAAGGCGGACGATCGGGCGGTTCACGGCGCACTCATCCTCCGTTCAACTGCCCGAGTTCGAGTTGGCGTACGAGTTCGGCCGCGTTGCTTTCCGAGCGCAGCGAATGGTCCAACAGTGCCTGACGCCGGGCGGGTGTGAGCGTCGAAGCGGCTACTCCGGAGACGTATTCGACGTTGTAGAGCTTGACTTTGCCCGGCAGCTCGTAAGGCAGGCCGTTGAAGATCGTCACGAGCCCGCGCTGGTTGGTCCCGATGAAATACACCGACTGAAAGGCCAGATAGGCGCCCGAGGCAAGCACTCCCAGAACAATCAGCGCGACTAGAAGCCCACGCCAGTGACGCAAACGCACACGGGCGCCTCGCGGAGGAGACGACGCGGGCGCGGCAGCGCGCGGCCGACGCGGGATCACCGGCGTGCCCGCCGGCTCCAGCTCGTCTGAGTAGGCGACATTCAGCTGGGTGTGTTGGGTGGGGGAATCTGTTCGTTCCCGCGAGGCCAGAGCGGCCTGTGGCGCCGGGGCGAGAGTGGTGACGGTGGTGTGCCCATCGGCGTCGCGCTCAGCGGTGGAGAGCACCTCCTCCAGACGAAACAGCACGACCGTGATGTTGTCCTTGCCGCCCGCCGCGTTGGCGGCCGCGATCAGCGCCTCGCCGCCCTCGTGCAAGGAATCGTGGGCGAGCAGGATCTCCAGCAGCTCCGGCTCGCCGAGCATCGTGGTGAGCCCGTCGCTGCAGATCAGATACACATCCTCGGCGCGACCCCTGAAGGAGCGCACGTCGACCTCGACCGTGGCCTCGGGGCCGAGCGCGCGAGTGATCACCGAGCGCTGAGGATGCTCCTCGGCTTCCTCGGGAGTGAGCTTTCCCTCACGGATCAGCTCGTCCACAAGCGAGTGGTCGTCGGTGAGACGCAGTAGCTCGCGCTCGCGCAGGCAGTAAGCGCGCGAATCGCCGACGTGGGCGATCGACACTTCCTGCTCGCCGACGTACACAACGGTGATCGTGGTCCCCATGCCGGCGTGCTCGGCGCGACGGTGAGAGAGCTCGTTGATGTGCGAGTTGGCCTCCTGCACCTGAGCGATGAGACTGCGCTCGGCGTCCGTGCCATCGCGCAATCCTTCGTGAAACGTTTCCACCGCGACCCGCGAGGCGACCTCGCCGGCCTGCGCTCCGCCCATGCCGTCGGCGACAACGAACAGCGGCGAGCGAACGAGCAGCGAGTCCTCGTTGGCACGCCGTTGCAGACCCGTGTCGGTGCCGCACCAGTGCTCGGCTACGCGCAGCATCAGTGGTCCACCATTCAGTCGACCTCGAAAGCGAATTCGGAGTCGCCGATTCGCACCCGGTCGCCAGGGTGAAGCGGCCGTGGGCCGTCGAGCAGCTCCTCGTTCAGGTAGGTGCCGTTGGTGGAGCCGAGATCCTCGATCACGAGAATATGTCCCTGTTCGTACACGCGTGCGTGGCGCGAGGATGCAAACGGGTCGTTCAAGCGTATCTCGGCGCTGTCGCCACGGCCGAACACGAGGTCGCCGTCGAGGTCGTAGATCATCCCGGGCTCGTGTCCGGGCGCACGCTCCACCACAAAGCGCGGGGCACGACCGGTCAGATCGGCGGGGCCGAAAGTGGAGGCCGAATGCAGCCCGGTGGCGTCGGCCGGGACGATCGCGGGGTGAGCGGACCCGCGATCGACGCCCGGCGTGTGCGCGCCGTTGCCACGAAGGTCCCGCAGAGCGCTGCGGGAGACCCAGAGCAAGAACAGGTAGAGAACGGCAAGGAAGCCGAACTTCAACATGACTGAGACTGGCTCGAGGTTGTTCATGGCGCGATCTCGAAAAGCATCTCAGTGGAGCCCATCTCGATGCGGTCCCCCGACTGCAACTGGTGGGCTCCGTGGATCGCGAGGCCGTTCACACTCACCCCGTTTGTCGAGCCGAGATCTTCGATCCTCCAGAGCATGCCTTCCGGGCGCAGCTCCGCGTGGCGACGCGAGACGCCCGAATCCTCGATCACAACATCGCATTCGCGGCTACGCCCGATGCTCGCGCCACGGGGCGGCACGAGCATGCGCTTGCCGGACACGATCAGAAGCGCCTTGGGGCGTCGGCGCGCGGCTACGCCCTCAACGGCCCCTCGAACCCGCTTTGAGTTGCTGAAGATCATCGTGTTGCCGACGCCCTCAGGCTCCTCGGGCGACATTCCGCCGGCCGTGGCACGCGGCTCAGCCGTCGCGGCGCCACGGGCCGGGCGGGGCGGAGTGTGCGCGCCGGAATGCTCTGCGGGTGCCTCTCGCGAGGAACGCACGCTTTGCTGCTCGGCACCCTCCTCGATCCTCGCCATTTTCGCTTCGATCCCGAATTCCCCGAGCGCCAGGCGCTCGTCGGTGTGGAACTTGATGCTTGGACGCGAAGCAAGCGCGAGATCCTCCCCGCGTGCATGCTCGAGCAGGTAGGCGCACAACTCGTCGATCACCTCGCCCTCCACGCCCTCATAGCGCGCGCGATCCTTCGCGGAGAGCCACACCGAGTACTCGTTTGGCGCATACACACGCGACACCGACACGGTTGTGTTCTCGTCCATCTCGCGTGCGAGCTTGCGCGCGAGCTCCATCGGACGGACCTCGGTCTTGAACACGCGCCCAAATGTGCCTTCGACAAGGCCGGCAATCATGTTCTCCAGTGCTCTAAAGGGATTCATCGCGGGGACACCCGACTCGTGCCGGCGTGAGCATCCACTCTAAGGGCCGCGTGCGACGGGGATGCGCAGATGGCGCGGCGAAGCGTCAGATCGGGCCGCGCAGCGCCCGCGCGCAGACCGCCAGCGCACAGCCCACGCCCGCCCCGAGCAGCACTCCATGCGGGCTTTGCCGGCTTGCGCCAGAGAGCAGCGCGCGGTCAAGCAGCGGTGTCGCGGCAAGCAGCGCAGTCGTCCACACGAGCGCCATGATCACGTCGAGCGCCGCGCTGCGACCGCGCACCAGCCACGGCAGGACCGCGGCGGCAAGCCCCCAAACGGCAGCGCCGATCAGCAGCTCGGGTGTGAGGGCCGCGGCGACCACGTGCGTGGCGGCGCTGCCAAAGGAGCTCTCCCACATCGCTCGCGGCGGCAAGCCGCTCGGCGGCCCGAGCCACAGTCGCCTGTCGAGCAGCGACTCGGCCAATGCCAGCCACCAGAAGCCGAGCATCGCCAGCGCCGCGCGGGCGCGCCAGCTCGCACGCTGAGCGGCCACGGCCGGAAACGCACCCGCCAGACCGGCAAGGCCGAGCGCGGGCGCAAGCCCCGCCGCAAGCCAGCCCGGACCCGAGCGCCGCGGCATGACCAGCAGTGGAGCGCCGGCCGCGAGCAGCAGCATCGATACGCCCGGGCGCCCGGCGGCGGCCTGCCAGGCCACGAGCGCGAGCAGACATCCGATCCATATCAAGCGCGGCAGCGCCACACGACGAGGCGCATGGGCGGACCGGCTTCGCTGGTCCTCGCCGGCGGTAGATCCCGAGTCTGGCTCAGCGCGAACGTCGAACGATCCCGCGACCGGCAGACGTGGCGTGTTTGAGATACGCGTATCCGCGACGCCCTGCGCATGTGGTTGCCGGGGGTCGATCGGAGGTTGCCGGTCTCCCTCAGACCACTGATCCGGGAAGGCAATGGGCATTCGTGCGCTTGCTTGACGGCGCGCGAAGCGCCGGCGCTTGAGCCCCCCGTGCAGAGCGTCCTGGAGCGCACCGTTGAGATCGGCGAGCGTGCCTCGACGCGACGGATCGGCCCTCAGAGCAGCGTCGATCGCACGGGTTAGCTCGCGCGGGAGATCGCGTCGTGGGCGCTCCAACGGCTCGATCGGCTCGCCGATCCGCCTGGCGGTCGCGGCGGGGGTGCGACCGCGCACGGGATTGAAACCGGTGAGCGCCTCGTACATGACCAGCGCGAGCGAATAGAGATCGGCGGCGACACCCACCTCATAGCCCTCGCTCTGCTCGGGCGCCATGTAGGCGAGCGTGCCGAGCACGTCTCCCGTGCGGGTCAGCGCGTCGTCGCCCGTCAGCCGGGCGCCACCGAAGTCGGCGAGCTTCGCGGTCGTGGGGGGAGCTGCTCGCGACGGCGCGGCAGGCGTCGGGTCGCTCGGCACGAGCACGTTGTGGGGCTTGACATCGCGGTGGATCACCCCGCGCGCGTGTGCGTGTTCCAGCGCAGCGCACAATGTGAGACCGATTTCCAGCAGCTGCTCGTCGGAGAGCCAATCCTCTGCGATCAACTGGGCGAGAGTGTCGCCCTCGACGAGCTCTGAGATCAGGTAGAACGCGTCTTCGTCGGCGCTCGCCTCATACAGCGAGACGATCGCGGGATGGGACAGCCGTGCGGTGGCGTGGGCCTCGCGGGTAGCACGATCTCGGTCCTCCTCGGAGGGCAGCGGTATGCGCTTGACCGCGACCGCTCGATCGAGCAGCTCGTCGTGGGCGCGCCACACGGTGCCAAACCCGCCCGAGCCGAGCCGCTCGATCAATCGATAGCGCCCCAGCAGCGGCTCGCCACGACGCAGCGGACGCTCGTCAGAGACGCTGATCGGGCTTTGCGGGAGGGTCTTTGAGGAGTCCACCGCCTCCGCGTTCGCCACGAGGAGAGCCTTTCCCTGCCGGGCAATCGTGCCGGCGGGTGGTGGCTGAGAAGTTGCAATCCGCATTCCGGGTGACGGTGGGGTCATACTGGTGAGCTTCACAATCCCTGCAAGGAGC
Source organism: uncultured Solirubrobacterales bacterium (assembly GCA_963831725.1). Lineage (GTDB taxonomy): Bacteria > Actinomycetota > Thermoleophilia > Solirubrobacterales > Solirubrobacteraceae > Palsa-744. The sequence continues at coordinate 190,954 of CAWHRF010000002.1, read as the reverse complement.
GATCTTTTGTCGTTCTTCGATGACGAGGACGAGGAGCCGCCGACAACAGTCCGTCAGGCTCACACCCAACAGCAGCCGCGACCCCAGCCGCGAAGGCCTCAACGGGCGGGCGCGGGGGCGGGTGGCTCTCACTTGATCGACCATCACACGATGCTGGTCCGCCGGAGGATCGCCGCCGGCGTGGCAGTGGTGGTGTTGATCGCAATCGTGCTGCTTGTGAATGGCTGTTTGAAGCGCGGCAAACAGCAGGGATTGGAAACCTACAACCAGAACGTCAACCAGATCGCTCAGGCGTCCGAAACGCAGGTGGCCAAGCCGCTGTTCACAACGCTCACGGGCGCCAGTGCCAAGTCGGCGCTGGAAGTGGAGACGCAGGTCGATCACCTGCGCCTGGAAGCGCACGAACTCGCCGAACGCGCTAAAGGGCTGAGCGTTCCCAGCGAAATGGCCGCGGCGCAACAGAATCTGCTGCTGGCCCTCGACCTGCGCACGGAAGGACTCACGAAGACAGCTGCCCTGATAAGCGAAGCGCTCGGTGGTCACGCGCAGACGGCCAGCACGAAGATCGCGGGGACCATGGAGATATTCCTTGCCTCGGATGTGATCTATTCACAACGGGTGGTGCCATTGATAGAACAGACGCTCTCGGCCGGCGGAGTCAGCGGACAGACCACGGCGTCCAGTCGATTCCTGCCAAACCTGGGCTGGCTCACAGCTTCCACGGTGCAGTCGAACATCACCGGTCAAGCCGCTAGCGCCAGCGGCGCGGTGACACCGGGAACGCATGGCAGCGCACTGAAGGGGGTGAGCGTCGGCACCAGCGCTCTGGAACCCTCACCTACGCTCAACCATGTGAACGCCGGCTCGAATCCAACGTTCACGGCGATGGTCGAAAACTCTGGGACGAACCCGGAGACGAACGTGAAGGTCGAAGTGTCGGTCACCGCCGAAGACAAGACTTTCAAGGCGTCGCACCTGATCGGTAAGACCGAACCGGGACAGACCTACAGCGCCAACATTCCGGTGAATGGCGTCACGCTGGAAGCGGCGTCGCGGGTGACGGTCAACGTCGTGCCGGTGCCGGGTGAGACGGACGTCGAAAACAACAAGGAAACCTACCTGGTGATCTTTGGGAAGTAGCGTGCCGACCGGGGTTGTGCGCAAACACCGGCAAGGCCCACGCTCGCTTGCGCTCCCTGACCGCATGAGCGGCTAACTTGTTTTCGATGAGCGCCACGTCGTTGACAGACACCCAGGGAATCGTCGCGCTTGGAGCGCTCGGCGTGGCGTTGCTGGCGCTGATCGTGTGCATCGTGCTGGCGCGTAGCGTGCGGCGCTTGCGCGGAGCGCAGAAGCTGGTGCTCGGCGACAACTCCGAGCAGGACGTGATCGCTCACAGCGCGTCGTTGCAGGAGGCCTTTGCGGCGCTGCAGGTATACGTTGGGGACGTTACCTCCCGCCTGGACGGTCGCCTGGATGGCGTGGAGGTTGCGCTCACTGGAGCCATCTCCCACCGCGCCCTGGTCCGCTATGACGCCTACAACGAGCTCTCTGGGCAGCAGTCGATGTCGATCGCGCTGCTTGACGATCACCGCTCGGGAGTAGTGCTCACGTGTATCCACCATCGCGACCAAGCACGCATGTATGCAAAGCAGGTGCACGATGGCCACGGGGAGTTGGAGCTCTCCCCGGAGGAGGCCGAGGCGGTTCGCATGGCGCTCGAGAACGGTGTGCCTCGCTCCGCAACGACTGCGGCACGAAGGGGAGCTGTAGCACCGACCGGCACCGCCGATGCCACCGGCGCCTAGCCCCCCCGCGAGGGACATCCAGGAGGTTCCACGCGCCGGCTATCTCGGCCCGGAGGGCACCTTCAGCGAGGAGGCGCTGTTCAGCAGCATCGATGACATCCCGGTGAGACCTGTAGGGATCGAGACGATCCGCGACACCGTGATGGCCGTGCAGAGAGGAGCGGTCGAGTGGGGGCTGGTCCCGATCGAGAACTCGATCGAGGGCTCGGTGACCGTGACACTCGACACGCTCGCCGGCGACGCGCGAGAGGTCGCGATCGTCGGGGAGGTGGTGCTACCTGTGCGCCATTACCTGGTTGCGGCCACGCCATTGGGATTCGAGCAGATCGAGACAGTTGTCTCTCACCCACACGTGCCCGGGCAGTGCACACGCTTCCTACAGAGAGAGCTCCCTCAAGCGCGTGTCGTTGCGGCAACCTCGACGGCCGAGGCGGTGCGACTGGCGAGCAAGGGTGAGGACGACTCTCTCGCGGCGATCGGGACACGGTTGGCGGCTGAGTTGTATGGGTGCACGGTGATCGCTGAGGGCATTCAGGATCGCGCGGACAACGAGACACGCTTCGTGTGGCTTGCGCGCACGGACTCTCCCTTGGGAGCACCGCCGCTGCGAGTGTCTGCCGGTGCAAAGAGCAAGACATCGCTGGTGTTCTGGGGAGCCGGCGCGGACCACGCGGGCTGGCTGGTGCTGTGCTTGAGCGAGTTCGCCAGACGCGAGATCAACCTCACGAAGATCGAGTCGCGTCCGATGCGCGAGCAACTTGGCCACTACATGTTCTTCGTGGATCTGGAGGGCTCGCTGGACGAGCAGGCCGTCTCCGAGGCACTCGCGGGCCTGTGGACCAGATGCGAACAGGTACGGGTGCTCGGCTCATATCCAGCAGCTTGAACGAGCCCGTCGTTGGCCTGCTCCGCCCAGATGGGCAACGAGAAGGCGGACGGATCGCTACACTGCGGCGCTGAAGATGGAAAGCACGGCGCCCACAGAGCCAGTGGGGTCCGTGCCGCCCTCAGAGCACCAGCGGCACGGACCGAACCCATCGTCGAATTCGACGATGGGTGGCCGGGTGCTCGTCCTCAACGCGACCTTCGAGCCGATCAACGTGTGCTCGGTACGCCGCGCGGTTGTGCTGCTGTTGAAGGAGAAGGCGGAGCTGATCGAGCGGGGGCTGTGGGAACTGCACTCCGAGAGCTCCACGCTTGCCCGTCCCGTGGTGATCAGACTCGTGAGCTATGTGCACGTTCCGCGCGACACCCATCGCCGCAAGATCACGCGGCGGGCCGTGTTTGCCCGGGACGGCTGGATGTGTCAGTACTGCGGATCGCGCTCCAACCTGACCGTCGATCACGTGATCCCACGCTCGAAGGGTGGAACCTCGAGCTGGGAGAACATAGTTGCGTCATGCGCCCCCTGCAACCGACGCAAGGGGGACATGCTGCCGCGCCAAGCGGGGATGCATCCCCGCCATCAACCGCGCACGCCGCGCGCGGAGATCTTCATTCACGTCGCCAGCCCCACGATCCCTGCGGCCTGGCGACAGTATCTGCCTGCTGCCGCCTGAGAAGGGATCTTTAAACACGGAGGGCGCCTTCGACTGGGCGCCCTCCGCTTGCGACTGTGCTGGACACGATCGCGCAGGTTTCCGCGTTGCCAAGCGCGCCACAGCGGCGCGACGAGAGCCCTGCGAACCGGAGGGACAAGTCCGGCGACCTACGCGATGGTGGCCCGGGTTGGAATCCGCTAGGCGGGTCCAGCCGAGTGCTTCGGCCTAACGGCCGGCCACCTCCAGAGTCCCGCAAATACTGTCAGCCAACGTAGGACCACCTCCTTTCTCTGGTCCTTGAAATGTAGCGGACCGAGATGACGAAGCGGGTAGGTCGGGATCTATCCCGCCACGGACGTGCGGGTCTACCGGGATAGGTCCTTAGGCGTCTGGCTCGCCCGTCTCGGGCTCGGGGGCATCGGCCGGGGCGTCTGCCGAGCCCGAGGGCAACGATGCGCCGTCGAGCGGCAACCCCTCCTGGACGCCCTCCGCATCCTCCTCGCCACTGTCGATCACGAGCGCCACCGCACTGACGACGTCGTCGTCCTTGAGGTTCATGACGCGCACACCGGTTGCCGAGCGCCCTTGACGGGAGATGCCTCCGGCTGCCGTACGCTGGACCATCCCGCCAACGCTGATGAAGACCAGCTCCTGGTGCTCGCGCACGACGAGCGCTCCACCTAGCGCACCCTTCTGCTCGGTCAGGCCGATCGTCTTCACACCCTTGGCGCCGCGGTTGGTCTTTCTGTATTGATCGATCTGGGTGCGCTTGCCATAGCCATTCTCGGTCACGACAAGCAGGTCCATGTCGTCACGGGCGACGTCCATCGCGATTACCTTGCCGTCCTTGCCGACGTCCATGCCGCGCACGCCGGTCGTGTCGCGGCCCATCGCGCGCACCGCGGACTCGGCAAAGCGCACGGTCAAGCCGGCGCGGGAGACCATGATGACCTCGTCCTCGGGATCGACGGCGCGCACGGCAAGCAGCTCGTCGTCGTCGCGAATGTTGATCGCGATGATGCCGTCGGCCTTGATCGGCGTGTTGTAAGCGAGCAGCTCGGTCTTCTTGACGGTGCCATCGCGCGTGGCGAACACGAGGTACTTGGTCTCGGTGAAGTCGCGTGTGGAGAGCACGGCTTGGACGCGCTCGTCTTCGCGCAAGGGAAGGACGTTGACGAGCGCGCGGCCCTTGGCCGTGCGCGAGGCCTCGGGCAGCTCGTAGACCTTCGAGCGGTAGACCTTGCCGCGGTTTGAGAAGAACAGCAGGTAGTCGTGCGAGGAGCAAACGAACAGGTGCTCGATGAAGTCGCCGTCCTTCATGTCCATGCCTGTCACACCACGCCCGCCGCGTTGCTGCTGGCGATAGGTGTCAAGCGGCAGCGACTTGATGTAGCCGGTGTTGGTGATCGTGATCACCATCTGCTGGTCGGCGATCAGGTCCTCGATGTCGATCTCGTCTTCGGAGTGGGTGATGTCGGTGCGTCGCTCGTCGCCGAAGCGCTCCGCGATCTCCGAGAGCTCCTCCTTGATGACGGCCATCACGCGCGTCTCGTCGCCGAGGATCGCGCGCAGCTCGGCGATGCGCTCGCTGACGTCAGCGTGCTCCTGCTTGATCGAGTCGGCCTCGAGCGCCGTCAGTTGAGAGAGACGCAGATCGAGAATCGCCGTTGCCTGAATCGCCGTCAACTCGAAGCGCTCGATCAACTGTTCGCGGGCGGCTTCGCGGTCGCGCGAGGCACGGATCATCTCGATGATCGCGTCGAGATTCTCAAGCGCGATCAAGAGCCCCTGCAGGATGTGTGCGCGTGCCTCCTTCTCGGAGAGCTCGTGCTTGGTGCGACGCACGATCACTTCGCGCTGGTGGGCCACGTAGTTGTGGATGACGGCGCGCAGGTTCAAGGTGCGCGGCACGTTGTCCACGAGCGCCACCATGTTCACGCCAAAAGTGGTCTGCATCGAGGTGTGCTTGTAGAGCTTGTTCAGCGCAACCTTGGGAATCACGTCGCGCTTGAGCTCGATCACCAGTCGCATCCCGCGCTTGTCGGTCTCGTCGCGCAGGTCCGATATCTCCGGAATGCGCTTGTCGTTGACCAGTTCGGCGATCTTGGTGATGAGGTTGCCTTCGCCGGCCTTCTTGACCATGAACGGCAGCTCGGTGACGACGATCGCCTCCTTGCCCTGGCGCAGCGGCTCGATGTGCGCCTTGGCCTGCACGCGCACGCGTCCGCGCCCGGTCTCATACGCGTCGCGGATGCCCTGGTGGCCGAGGATGATCCCGCCGGTGGGGAAGTCGGGCCCCTTGATGTGCGCCATCAGACCGTCAAGGTCGATTTCGGGATCGTCGATGTAGGCGATCGTCGCGCCGATCACCTCGCGCAAGTTGTGCGGCGGGATGTTGGTGGCCATGCCCACCGCGATGCCCGAGGAGCCGTTGACAAGCAGGTTGGGAAACCGCGAGGGCAGCACCGTCGGTTCCTGGCGCGAACCGTCGTAGTTGACCGTGAAGTCGACCGTGTCCATGTCCAGATCGCGCAGCATCTCCGTGGCGATGCGGGCCAGGCGCGCCTCGGTGTAGCGCATCGCGGCGGCGGGATCGTCGTCGATCGAGCCGAAGTTGCCCTGCCCGTCGACAAGCTCGTAGCGCATCGAGAACTCCTGGGCCATGCGCACGAGCGCGTCGTAGATCGCGGAGTCGCCGTGGGGGTGATAGTTGCCCATCACCTCGCCCACGATCTTCGCGCACTTGGCGTAGGAGCGGGTGGGCCCGAGGCCGAGCTCGTTCATCGCGTAGAGCACGCGGCGGTGCACGGGCTTCAGCCCGTCGCGCACGTCGGGCAGCGCGCGCCCGACGATCACCGACATCGCATAGTCGAGGTAGGCGGTGCGCATCTCCTCCTCGAGCGCACGCGGTTCGACGTTGCCGCCGCCTATGACATCGGCACTAGCCATGTTGCACTATCTCCTCAGACATCCAAGTTTGCGACGGTGCGGGCGTTGTCCTCGATGAAGGCCCGACGCGGCTCGACCTGGTCGCCCATCAGCATCGAGAAGATGCGGTCGGCGGCCGCGGCGTCCTCAAGCGTGACCTGGGCCAGCGTGCGCGACTGAGGCGCCATCGTCGTTTCGCCGAGCTGCTCGGCGTTCATCTCGCCGAGACCCTTGAAGCGCTGCAGCTTGATGCCCTTCTGCGCGACCGTCATCACGGCCGCACGCAGCGCCTCGAAGGATGGGGCGCTCTCTTGGGCGTCGCCGAGACGCACCTCGAAAGCGGGTGTGCCGGCAAGCTCGATCAGCTGCTTGTGCACGGAGGCGAGCTGGCGATACTCCTGCGAGTCGAACAGGCTGCGCTTGATGCGGTGGGTGCGAGCAAAGCCGGTGCGGGTCTCTGTCGCCTTCACACGCAGCTCGAGCGGATCCTGATCGACCAGCTCGGTGGCGTGGGTCTCTCCTTCGAGCCCCGCGCGGGAGAGCAGCTCAGTTGCGCTCTCGGCGCTCATCACCTGCTCGCCCAGTAGCGAGGACTCCTCCAGGAACTGCACCATCTCGTGGCCGTGCACGGCGCGCAGCGTGGAGGACCAGCCTTCGTACTGTGCGAGCAGCCGTACGAAGCGCTGCCAGCGCGTGTCGGTCAGCTTGAACTGGGTGCCATGACGGTCGAAGACGTTGAGCTTCTCCCACTTGTCGGAGAGCAGGATGTCCTCGAGCTCGGAGTCCTTCTCGATGTAGCGCTCGCGCGAGCCCTGCTTGAGCTTGTACAGCGGCGGCTTGGCGATGTACACGTAGCCGGCCTCGATCAGCTCCTGCATCTCGCGGAACAGCAGCGTCAGCGCGAGCGTGCGGATGTGCGCCCCGTCGACGTCGGCGTCGGTCATCAGTATGACCTTGTGGTAGCGCGCGTTCTCGATGTTGAACTCGTCGCGTACGCCGGTGCCGATCGCCGTTATCAGCGCCTGGATCTCGGTGTTCGCCAGCACCTTGTCGATACGCGACTTCTCGACGTTGAGGATCTTGCCGCGCAGCGGCAGCACGGCCTGCGTGTTGCGGTCGCGTCCCTGCTTGGCCGATCCGCCGGCGGAGTCGCCCTCGACCACGAACAGCTCGGCGAGGCTCGGGTCCTTGACCGAGCAGTCGGCGAGCTTGCCAGGCAGCGTCGAGTTCTCGAGCGCGGACTTGCGCCGTGTCAGGTCGCGGGCCTTGCGCGCGGCGTCGCGCGCGCGCTGGGCCTGCACGGCCTTCATGATGACCGCGCGCGCCTCGCTCGGGTTCTCCTCCAAGAACTCCGACAGCCCGGCGTTGACCATCGACTCGACGGCGCCGGCCATGCCGGGATTGCCGAGCTTGGTCTTGGTCTGGCCCTCGAACTGGGGATCGCGCAGCTTGACGGAGATGACCGCGGTGAGCCCCTCGCGCACGTCCTCGCCGGAGAGGTTGTCCTCCTTCTCCTTGAGCAGACCATGGTCGCGGGCGTACTTGTTGAGCGTGCGCGTCAGGGCGGAGCGGAAACCCGACATGTGCGAGCCGCCCTCGCGCGTGTTGATGTTGTTCGCGAACGAGTGGATCGACTCCTGATAGGAGGAGTTCCACTGCATCGCGACCTCGACCGCACCCTCCCCACTCTCCCCCGCAAAGAACACCACCTTGCGGTGCACCGTGTCCTTGTTCTCGTTGAGGTAGGCGACGAAATCCTCGATGCCGCCCTCGTACTGGAACTCCGCGGAATGACCCTCTGCCCGCTCGTCGACGATCGAGATCTTCAGGCCTCTCGTGAGAAAGGCGGTCTCGCGCAGGCGCTCTTCGAGCGTGTGGAAATCGAAGTCGAGCGACTCGAAGATGTCGGCGTCGGGCAGGAAGGTGACGGTCGTACCCGTGGGCGCACCGGCGGACAGCTTCTCGCCGCGCTGCAACTCCTGCTGAGGCGCACCGCGCGAATACTCCTGCGAGAAACTGTAGCCGTCGCGGTCGACCTGCACAAGTAGCCGCTCGGACAGCGCGTTGACAACCGACACGCCCACTCCGTGCAGGCCACCGGAGACCTTGTAGCCCCCACCGTCGCCGAACTTGCCGCCGGAGTGGAGCACGGTGAGCACTACCTCCACGGCGGGGCGGCCCTCCTTCTCGTGCATCGCCACGGGGATCCCGCGTCCGTTGTCCTTCTCCGTGATCGAGCTGTCGGGGTGGATCGTGACCGACACCTCTGTGCAGAAGCCAGCGAGCGCCTCGTCCACGGAATTGTCCACAAGCTCGTACACAAGGTGGTGCAAACCCATGATCCCCGTAGAGCCGATGTACATGCCCGGGCGCTTGCGGACAGCCTCGAGTCCCTCGAGCACTGTGATGTCTTGCGCGTCGTAGCTGGCGTCGCCTCCCATCGATGGGTCGTTTGCCCCGCTCGTGGTGGCAGGCTCGGTTTGCGAGCTTGAGATGTCGGTCGCCAAAAGTCCTCCGATGACGCGAGAACGCCCCGGCGCCCGGGTGTTTTAGACCTCGGTCCGGGGCGTGGATTGTGTTAGGAGAATAGTAGCACAGAGACCCCCTTGCCACACCCCCGGCGGAGCACCGAAATCCCTGCAAATGAGCCAAAAGGAGGGCTTTGGAGTGGCCCGGTGGCAGGACCTCCCCGATACGCATGAGAGCGGCACCGTGCGCGCTCTGTGAGAATCAGCCCGCGCGACAGCGGAGCCTGTGGATGAGCTCCTCGCCAAGCGCCTGGTTGAGGCGGCCCATCAGCTCGGAGCTCATCAGATCGAGCTCCGCCGCCCACACCGCATCCGCGCACGTGATCGTTAGGACCCCATCGCGCTCAGCCGTGGGGAGACCCGCCTGCGCGATCACCTCTCCGACGGTCTGCTCCCAAGCCTGCTGGACACGGGCAAGTGTGGTTGCCGGGGCGAGCGCCGCCGTCAGACCGCCAAGCGCAAGCGAGAGAGGGCGGGGCGCCAGACGACTCATGCGGCCACCGCCTCTTGGAGAATCATCCCCGGTGAGATTCGCAGACGCGTGACATCGGCGTCCCCCGAGCCGGGCACGTGCGCGAGATCGGTTGTAGCCACCACGCTCTGCCCCCCGGCGCGCAACTCGTGCGACAACAGCTCACGGCGTGCTACATCCAGCTCGCTCATGACGTCATCCAGGAGCATGAGTGGCACGTGATCTCGCTCGCGCGCCAGCACCGAGCGCTCGGCGAGCAGCAGGGCCAACAGCGCCAGGCGTTGCTCGCCTTGCGATCCATAGGAGCGCAGCTCGCGGCCGTCGCGCAAAATCGCCAGCTCATCGCGGTGCGGGCCGTGGGTCGAGAAGCCTCGTTGGAGATCGCTTGGCAGACGCTGCTCCAGCTCGGCGACGAACTCCTCGACGGTTGCGGCGTGCGAGCGCGGGCGATACTCGAGTCTCGGCTCGCCGCTCAATCCAAGCTCACCCGCTCGCTCGGCGAAAGCCTCGGCGAGCAATGAGATCACCGCGGCCCGGTCGTCTCGCAGCGCAAGCGCGTGGCGGGCCAGCTCGAGATCCCACGTAGGGAGAGTCGAGCGCGAAGCACGCGAAGCACGGATGCCCGCGATCAAGGCGTTGCGCTGAGCCAGAGCGCGCGAATAGTCCCGGCGTGTGGCCGCCCGCGGCGGCCACAACGCGCTCACGAGCTGGTCGAGATGGGCGCGGCGCAGCGTGGGAGCGCCCTTGATCAACTCGAGGCGATCTGGTGAGAAAACGCTCACGAGCGGCCTTTGCTCGACGCCGGTAAGCGACTCGACCGGCGCGCCGTCAGATGTCATGTGCTTGGAGGAGCCAGGCTGGAATCCGACCGTCAGCTCGTGGAGGCGCCCTTCGCTGGAGAGGCTCACCACGACTCGTGCGGCTTGGGCGCCAAAGCGCACCAGCTCACGCTCCGAGCGTGTGCGCTGGGAGTATCCTGTGCAGCCGAAATAGAGCGCCTCGAGCAGGTTTGACTTCCCTGCGCCGTTGGCGCCGTGGACCACCGTCAGTCCCTCGCCGAAGTGCGCCTCAGCGCGGGTATAGGTGCGAAAGTCGCTCAATCGCACACTGAGGACCCTCATACCATGGCGTCACGTGTTGAGCCTTATGGGCATGATCAAATAGACGAATCCGCCACCGTCGGGCGACTCGATCAAACCGGGGCGCAGCGGGCTTATCAGCTTCAGCACGAGCTCCTCGGACTCAACGCTCTCCAAGCCATCGCGCAGGAACTCCGGGTTGAAGCCGATGTCGAAAGGCTCACCGGAAAAAGGAACCGGCAGGGTCTCGCTCGCCTCACCGACATCTGGCGTCTGGGCAGAGACGGTCAGCTGCCCCTCACTGAAGCTGAGGCGCAACGGCGCATTCTTCTGCGCCAGCAGACTGACACGCCGAATGACGTCCGCGATCTCCGCGCTCGACACCCGTAGCTCGTGCTCCACAGACTCCGGAAGCAGCTGACGGTAGTTGGGAAATTGGCCGTCTATCAGCCGAGAGGAGAGGATTATCCGACCGATCTGGAATACGACCTGGTTCTGCCCAAGGCTGATCCTCAACTCCGGCTCCTCGATCGACTGTGCGATGCGAGCGAGCTCTTGGAGCGCTCGTGCGGGCACGTTCGCCTCGATCGTGCCGTCAAGCGCGACCTCCAGGGCCGCGTGCTTGACGCTGAGCCTGTAAGAGTCGGTCGCGACCATCGTCAGCTCCTGTCCACCGGCGGAGATCAACACACCGGTGAGGACTGGCCGCGTCTCGTCTTTTGAGGCCGAGCGAGAGACCTGAAGTGCCGTCTCGACGAACGCCTGGGTGGGCAGCGTCATTCCCGCCTGGGGATCGGGCACCGGTAGCTCGGGGAAGTCCTCGGATCGCAGTGTGCGTAGGTGGAACTTGGAGGGTCCAGAGATCAACTCGACATCCTGCTCCTGGGAGCGGAGCTCGAGCGTGACGTTCTCACCCGGAAGGGAGCGTGCGACTTCGAGTAGTAGACGTGCGGGTAGGACAGCCACGCCAGGTTGAACTATCTCTCCGGCGAGCGGCACGCGCAGCCCGACCTCCATATCGGTGGCCAGCAGCATCGGTTGATCTCCCTCCGCAGAGATCATGACGCCAGACAGAGCCTGCACCGAGGCCCGTGAGGAGGCTACCCGAGTAGCCGTCTGCAGCTGGGTCAGCAACTCATCGGTTGAAAGGGAGAGCTTCACTTATGCACCTTGATAGGTCTATAGGTTTAGTAGTGGCTGTGTAGATGTGCAAAGGCTGGTTGCTGCTGGGGATCTGTGGCCGAAGGTTGTGGAAAGCCTGTTGTAGAGCTGGAAGTGTCTCAAGCCCGCCGGTCAGCAGTGTCGGAGGTGAGACGAGTACGGAGCTCCTCTACGGCTGCGCGGGAGGTTGGGTTGGCTGAGATGCGCTCCTGCGTGCGTCTCCATGCATGGAGGACGGTCGTGTGGTCGCGTCCGCCAAACTCACGTCCGATGGCGGGTAGGGACTCGCGGGTCAGCTCGCGGGAGAGATACATCGCAACTTGTCTGGGCCAGGAGATGCGCGCCGTACGGGCGGGAGATAGAAGCTCCTCGGGGGAGAGCCGGAACTGCTCGCATGCGGCTGCCTTGATCTCGGCGATCGAGCGGACCGGCGGGTCCTGCTTGGGGTAGAGCCCGTCGAGGACCTCTGTCGCCAGCTCTGCGTCGAGTGGCCTACCCGTGAGCGAGCTGAAGGCCACGACCCTGATCAAAGCTCCCTCGAGTGCCCGTACATTGATGGTGATCCGCTTCGCGATGACGTCGAGGGCCTGGGGGTCGGCAAGCTCTATGCCGTCGTGTTGCGCGCGCTTGCGAAGGATCGCAAGTCTGGTCGAGAGGTCGGGGGGGCGAATGTCTGCGACCAGACCGGACTGGAAGCGCTCGCGAAGTCTGTCTTCGAGGGCTCGCAGGTCGCTTGGTGGACGGTCTGAGGTCAGAACTATCTGACTGCCGGCGTCGTAGAGCACGTTGAAGGTGTGGAAGAACTCCTCCTCGGTCTTGGTCTTGCGCTCCAGGAACTGGACGTCATCGATCAAGAGGACGTCCACATGGCGGAAGCCGGCCTTGAAGGTGTCGAGGCGCCCTGACCCGAGGGCGCCCAGGAAGTCGTTGGTGAAGGACTCTCCAGTCGTGTTGCGCACGTTCAGACCGGGGTTGTAGACGGCCATGAAGGTGGCGATCGAGCGCAACAGGTGTGTCTTGCCGACCCCTGGGGGCCCGCATATGAACAGCGGGTTGTAGGCGTGGGCTGGAAGCTCGCTGACTGTGAGAGCCGCGGCGTGAGCGAGTCGGTTGGAGTCTCCGATCACAAACTGATCGAAGGTGAGCTTGGGGTTTCCGCAAGCGACCGGGGGTGGCTGCGGAGAAGGCGTTGAGCGGGCTGTGGATTGAGTCCTCTGCTCCGTGGACTGGTGCCCGCCACCCGAGCTTGGGCCCACAATGTCGACGGTGACGTCTGGCCCCAGCACCGCTGCCGCGCATGTTTGCAGAGCACGCCCAAAGCGCTCCCTGATCCATCCGCACGTTTGCGATGGGGCTTCGACCACAAGGCTTTGGCTCGTCAGGTCCACGGCTCGAAGTGGCTCCAACCAGATGCGATAGACGGGATCGTCGATGGTCTGCGAGAGCTCTGCTCGTACTTCGCTCCAGATGTGCTCGAGCTGTGTGCTCACGGCAGCGATGACCTACTCCTTGCGGGGAGAAAGTGGACGGAAATCATTCGTGTGGGGCCCGCGAAGCGCCCGGTCAACCGAATATATCCGAGCTTGCGCGAGCGTGACGTCGCAGTCGCACCACTCACCGCAAATGGCGAGAAATTCTGCTTCGGCGACTCTCGGGGAGACGAGATGGTCGCCGCACAGCGCGGTGGGCGGGTCTCTATACTTCAGCGTTCGGCGGAAGCCGGTTTGCCGCGGCCGCCGTCACCGCCCACGGTTGTGGCAGGAAAACGAGCGCGGCCGGAGAACATCGATTATGAAGCGCACCTATCAGCCCAAGAAACGCAAGCGAGCCCGCACACACGGGTTTCGTGCCCGTATGCGCACCCGCGCGGGAAGACTCACGCTCAAGCGGCGGCGCAGCAAGGGACGCAAGCGCCTGTCGACATAGTCGCGAGCGCGAGATGATGGTCAGACCACCTCGCCGCGGCCGCCGTCTGTCGCGCAGCGCGGAGTTCGAGCGGGTGTACCGTCAAGGTCGGTCTGTGTCCAACCGTCACCTTGTGCTCTACTCGTTTCCCAACGAGTCCGTGGATCGACCTCGACTCGGGTTGTCGGTGTCGCGCAAGGTCGGTGGAGCGGTCGAGCGCAATCGTGTGAAGCGCTTGCTGCGCGAAGCTTTCGAGGGGCTGCAGGCGGAGTTGAGCGAGGGACACGATGTCGTCGTGGTCGCGCGCCCGGAGGCTCGCGAGTTGGCCGAGCGCGAGGGTCTGGGGGGGATCGACGTCGCGCTGAGCGAGCTGATTGGCCAGGCGGGCTTGCGCAACGGTGGAGCGGTGGCTCGTGAGGGTTGAACGTGCAACCCATGCGGTTGTGCTAGCTCCAGTAGTGCTCTACCAGCGCTTGATCTCGCCGGCGCTGCCACGACGTTGCAAGTATGAGCCAACGTGCTCGCGCTACGCGGTACAGGCGGTGCGCGAGTACGGCATACTGAGGGGCCTCGTGCTCGCGTTGTGGCGGTTGCTGAGGTGCAATCCGTGGAGCCACGGCGGGTACGATCCGGTTGAGGCTCAACGGCTGTTCGGGATTGGCTCTGACCACTCTGGACGAAGGCCGACGCCATCCACAGCCTCAAACCCGCGTGATCGATAGCTCCTAAGGCAGCTCCCAGAATGTTTATCTCCGCCAACGTCATCCAGGAAGCGTTCTCGCCGCTGATCAGCGTGTTCCAGTCGCTGCTGGTGTTCATCCACAACGACCTGGTGGGTGGCAGTTGGGGCCTTGCGATTGTCTGTATGACCGTGCTGATCCGTGCGGTGATGGTGCCGCTGACGCTCAGGCAGTTCCGCTCGATGTCCGAATTGCAGCGTCTCGCGCCCGCGCTGAAGGAGCTGCAGGAGAAGTACAAAGACGACAAGCAGCGCCAGCAGCAGGAAGTCATGAGCTTCTACAAGGAGCACAAAGTAAACCCGTTTGCCTCGTGCTTGCCGCTGTTGCTGCAGCTGCCTGTGTTCATCTCGCTGTTCTACATGCTTCGCACCGACTTGAAGAAGCACATCTGTGGGATTCAACTGGTCTCCCACTACAACGCTCTGCACCACACGACGATCCTGACCTTCGCCGGGCTGCCCACCAAGTACGTCGAACAGACCGGTTGCCAGACGGTGGCGCCCGGCTCTGCCAAGTTCCTGTTCATCCCGGACATCACGGCCAAGGCCACCGGGATCGCGTTGATTGTGCTGCTGGTGCTCTATGTCGGCTCTCAGCTCGCCTCCACGATGGTGATGTCGGCGACGGCCGATCCCACTCAGCGGCGTCTGATGATGGCCCTCCCGATCTTCTTCGTGATCATCCTCTACAAATATCCGGCGGGCCTGCTCGTGTACTGGGTCACGACGAACCTGTGGACGGTCGGTCAGGGCTACTTTGTGAGACGCAGCATTGGACCGCCACCAACCGTGGCTGTGGGCAAGGGACCGGCTCCACCGGGTGACGGAAGCTCGACAAACGGCAGGGCAAAGGCGGCGGGCGTGACCAAGGGAGAACCGGCGCTTGCCGGCGCCGGCGGAGGGGGCACGCCGCCACCTCCGCCACGCAAGAAGAAGAAGCGCTCGGGTAGACGACGATGAGCCAGGCCGAGGAGCTGCGCGAGGAGCGCGAGGATCCGGCGAGCTTGCTAGGAGAGCTGCTCGAGGAGGTCGTGGACAGCCTTGGACTCGATGTGGACGTGCGGATCGAGGAGTCCGACGGCGTGCTGACCGGGTCGGTGGAAGGCGAGGATGTCGGCCTGCTGATCGGTCGACGCGGGCAGACGATCGATGCTGTGCAGCACCTCGCGCAACGGATCGTGTTCCGCGGCGGCTCCCCGGACGCGCGCGTGGTAATCGACGCCGACGGTTATCGAGAGCGTCGCGCGGAGACGCTGCGATCGATGGCTCTGGACGCGGCCGAGGAGTCGCTGCGCACGGGAGAGCCCGTGAAGCTTGATCCGATGCCGGCGTCCGAGCGGCGCATCGTCCACGAATACCTGCGCGAGCGCGACGATGTCGAAACTCACAGCGAGGGCGAGGAGCCCGAGCGGTATCTGGTTGTGGAGCCGGTCGAGGGTTGACGTTGGCCGGCCTCGGTACGGCCACCCACAGCGCCGATATCCGCGGTGGCTCGCTCGGGACGTTTCACGTTTTTCTCCCCCGTGAAACAATGGCCGTATGGACGACTCCCTGGAGCATGAGATCACGGATGTCGAGAGGGGGCTCGTCGCAGGCTTGCTTATCGGCGAGGGGCATTTCGGTGGAGACGGCAAGCAGCCGCAGATCACTCTCAAGATGCACATCAGGCACGAGGCGATCTTCCGTTGGATGCAAGACCTGTTCCCCCGCGCTCGCCTGTATGGCCCCTACCACCACGACGGGCGCTCCTACTTCCAGTGGATGGCCCGCGGCGTCGCGCTCGCAGAGGATGTGTTGCCTGTCGTGGAGAGCGTGTTGACCGACGAGATCGATACGCATGCGAGCGCTCGCATACGCGACATGAGAGCCAACTATGCCGAGTTCTTCGCCCGATACGAGCGGCCCATGGACCGCGAGGTCCTGGAGCTTGCTCGCCGGTACGCGTTGGCCCCACGTGCCCGCGCCCAGTTGGCGGCGATCCTCAAGACGCTCGCCGCCGACGACCGTGCGCCGACGACCGTGCGCCTCCCGGAGGAGGCTATCGACACCCATCTCGCCGACTCGCTTGTTGCGCTCGACGTCGATCGCCTTCGATCAGCCAGGCGCATCGCCGACATAGGTACGGGTGCCGGCTTCCCGGGGCTGCCGCTGGCGGTGGCGTTGCCGCGTAGCGAGGTTTGGCTCCTTGAGAGTCAAACCAAGAAGTGCCAGTTCTTGCGACGAATGATCGCGACTGCGGGGGTCGATAACGCGCGCGTCGTCGGGCGTAGGGTCGAGGAGTGGCCGGAGGGGAACGGCGCCCAGGACGCGGTGCTAGCCCGTGCGCTCGCCTCTCCCGCCGTGGTGCTGGAGTACGCGGCGCCGCTGCTTGTGCACGAAGGGATACTCATCGATTGGCGTGGGCGCAGGGACGCTGCCGAGGAGGAGGCCGCGCTTGTGGCGGCCACCCAGCTGGGGCTCGAACTCGTGGAGATCCGCGGCGTGCAGCCGTTTGAGAGAGCGCGCGACCATCACCTGCACGTTTACTTGAAGGTTGGGGAGACACCGGACAGATTCCCGCGCCGAGCCGGAACTGCCCGCAAGAGGCCACTCGGTGGGAGGGGCTGAAGTTGAGAGATACGATCTTCAAGCGCGATCGGCACTCCTACGACCGCGAACAGCGCTAGCGTGGCGGCGGAGATGGGCAAGGTGTACGCGATCGCCAATCAGAAGGGGGGCGTGGGTAAGACGACCACGGCCGTCAACGTCGCCGCGTGCATAGCCGAGGCTGGTTACGGGACCGTATTGATCGACGTAGACCCTCAGGCGAACGCTACGGTCGGCCTCGGCGTCTCACGAACTCGGGCCCCGGGTCTGTATGAGGTGATAACGGACCAGAGCACGGCGGCGGAAGCGCTCATCGACAGCTCGATCGAGTCTCTGACGCTGCTTCCGGCGGGTCCAGGACTGGCGGGCGCGAACATAGAGCTTCCGCGCCTGGATGGGTTCGAGCATCGGCTGAAGGAGGCGATCGCTCCTTTGAGGGACCAGTTCGAGTACATCGTGCTCGATTGCCCCCCGTCGCTTGGTCCACTGACCGTGAACGCGCTGGTGGCCGCCGATCGGGTGATCGTCCCTGTGCAGACCGAGTATTTCGCCTTGGAGGGGCTTGCCGGTCTACTGGAGACGTTGGCGCTCGTGCAACGCGAACTAAACCCCAGGCTGACCATTGCCGGGATGCTGCTGACAATGCACGATAGCCGCACACGTCTCGGACGGGACGTAGAGCGGGAGGTACGTGAGCACTTCGCCGATCTAGTCTTCAACACCGTGATCCCGCGCAACGTAAGGGTCGGCGAGGCCCCGAGCTATGGACTTCCCGTGACCCACCACGACCCGCACAGCGCGGGAGCGGAGGCATACTTCGAGTTGGCCAAGGAGGTCGCTGCTCGTGGCTAGGCCCAAGCCGGGTATGGGCCGCGGCCTGGAGGCGATTTTGTCTGTCTCTAGCGAGCCGCGGACCGAGGGGGAACTGCGCGATCTTCCGGTCGAGCTGATCGCCCCAAATCCGCGGCAGCCCCGCAAGCACTTCGACGAGGACTCCCTGAACGCGCTGGCAAGCTCGCTCGGCGAACGGGGGGTGCTGCAACCCGTGCTCGTGCGACCCAAGCCCGGTGGAACCTATGAGCTCGTGGCGGGGGAGCGCCGCTGGCGCGCCGCACAGATCGCGGGCCTGACGGAGATCCCAGCCCTCGTGCGCGCACGCGACGATGCGGCGACACTTGAACTGGCGTTGATCGAGAACATGGCGCGTGAGGACCTCAACCCGATCGAGGAGGCCCGCGCGTGCGCCGCACTCGTGGAGGAGCTGGGTCTCACCCGCGAGGATGTCGGCCGCCGCGTGGGGCGCAGTCGTGTAGCCGTGTCGAACCTGTTGCGGTTGCTGGACCTGCCCGACGAGGTGATCGAGATGCTCGAGCGCGAGCAGCTCAGCGAGGGCCATGGCCGCGCGCTGTTGCTGGCCGAGGATCACACTGCTCGGCGACGCCTCGCACGCGACGCTGGGCGCGAGGGTTGGTCGGTGCGCGTGGTCGAAGCGCGCGCGCGGGAGGTCAACAAGGCCAATGGGGTGAAGGCGGACAAGCCATCGGCGCGGGCGAAGCGTGGCGTGCATCCCGATCAGCAGGAGGCCGCGGCCACGATCGCGAGCACCCTCGAAGAGGCGCTTGGCGCCGAGGTGAGGGTGCACGTCGATAAAAGCGGATACCGCGCCGAGCTGTCGTTCGCGGGCCCGAAGGAAGCTCTTGAGCTGGCTCAGAGGCTACGGTCGGCCGGCGGCGCGTGACGGTCTGCGACGGCGGTGCTCGGACGCTAGAATCGGCGACCGCGGGCGATTAGCTCAGTTGGTTAGAGCGCTTCTCTGATAAGGAAGAGGTCCCAGGTTCGAATCCTGGATCGCCCATTTGAGGATCTTCTGGCGTGGAATGGGGATCGGTGTTGAGCCCGCGTAGTGTCCGCGTCTCTTGTAGATGGTTGCGACTTCCTGTCTGCCAATTTCTGCCGATTCATGGGCAGATGCCAATGGATAAGGTCCTTGGCCTAACTTTCCGAGCGCTACGAGCGTGGTCGGCGACCCAGCGGATTACCCGCAGGCGATTATTGTTGCTCCCGCTCCGATGAGCGAGGCGACGAGCGCGACCACAATTTGAAGTTCTAGGACACAGCCGGACTCGAACATCTGTACAAGCTGACTGAATCACTCGATAGGGTAATGGCTGGGCGGTGCGAGCGCTAGGCCAGCGAAGGACGAGGCGTGGCGAGACGGCCCTCTACGGTCCGTGAGGTGCGGTAACTTCGGCCTATGACTACCACCGAGATCATCGAGCGTGCGGGCCAATTGCTGGCCCAAGCAGCGCCGCCGCAGTCGAAGGTGCTTCTCTTTGGGTCACACGGCCGTGGCGATGCCGGCACCGATAGCGACTTCGACTTCCTTGTGATTGAGCCGTCGGTCGCAAGCAGGGCCGGAGAGATGGTGCGGTTGCGGGGGGTTTTGGATCCTCTGCGCGTTGCTGCTGACGTTGTGGTCGTCTCGCATGACTACGTCGAGGAGTGGGGTGACGTTCCCGGTACGATGCTTCACGACGCGCTGACGGAGGGACGTGTCCTCGCCGAAACATGATCTGCGCGATGTGGCCGCTCGGTTCGCTCGCAAGGCCCGCAGCGACGAGATCACGCTCGACAAGCTCGCCGACGACCCCGATGTCCCTGACGACGTCATCGGCTTCCACACGCAGCAGGCCATCGAGAAGCTGCTGAAGGCCGCTCTCGCTTGCGCTGGCGTCGCGCCGCCTCGCATCCACGACCTCGGGGAGCTGATCGGGCTGCTCGGGGATGCGGATCTATCGCCGCCGGCTTCGGCGAGTGAGGCACGCGCCCTTGTCCCCTGGGCAGTCGAGTTTCGCTACGACGATGTCCTCGACGAACGACTCGATCGTGCCGCAGCGCGAGAGGCTGTAGCGCGTCTGCGCTCATGGCTCGACGGACTTCTCCCCCCGGACGAGGATCTAACCGCGGACGAGCAATCGCCGACTTCGCCCGCGATTGCTCCAGACATGGTCGCCGCCGTCGCGCGGCCCGGCTACGTCGTCCGGGTGATGTTCGCTGACGGCGAGATCCGCGACGTGGACATCACCCCATTGCTAGGTACGGAGGTATTCGCGCCCCTCCGAGACCTGGGGCTGTTCGCGCGGGTCAGGGTGGATGAAGGTTTGGGGACGATCACATGGCCAAACGGCGCCGACCTTGATCCGGGCGTGATCTATGCGGCGCTTGACCGTGGTCCGCACAAGGCCCGGATCAGGAAGGTCGCGTCCAGCGACCTCGCCTGACATCGTATGAGTGCTAGCGAGCGATGATCCGGTCGATCTCGACCGTCTCGCCTGAGCGTGTGTCGGGGTAGACGACGATCGCGGTCGGCGGTCCTCCGAACCAGGCGCTCGTCTCGCCCTCGCCGACATACTCCGCGGCTCGCTGCGAGCCGTCGCTCTGGATGACCCACACGTCCTGGCCCTTGTGGAAGAGGCTGTCGCCGATGTCTGTCATTGCACGCGCCTTGGATTCGAGCAGGTCACACGCTTCATCGCTGTCACCATACCCTTGTTGCTTGCAGATACCGGTGTGCCGGCTCCCCTCGGCTTGCGTGTCCGGGCGCCTGCACCGCCTGTCCAGCGTGTATCTATCGATTTGGGACCTGTGTCCAAAGCGGATAGCGTGGCACTCGCCGAACATATGGCCCATGAACCGAGAGCAAGCCAGATCAGTTGAGGGCAAGATTCGGATGTGGGTATTGGAACAAGAGCGGGATCGGCGGATCGAGCGGCAGCTTGTCGGATCTGACCATCGTGCTCGTGGGCCGGTGCAGTTGAGCGGTGCCGGCCATGATGGCCGGCACGCCCGGTATTGAGCTTTCGCCCACGCCCCCTGTCACCGATGTCGACCGACAACAGCCGACCATCTCGGCTGCGCGCTGCGCCGAGAGGGCTCTAGAGCCGAGCGGCAACGAGAGCCGCGGCCAGCAGCACCATTCCCAGCGCGCACGCCTTCAGCGCACTCTCCATTGGCGCGGCGATTCCAGCAGCGGTGAGCTCCACCGCGGTGCCGTCAACGAGACGCTGCTCACCACTCACCGATGAGGTACGTCGCCGCAGCTCACGGACCGGGGTGCTCAGAAGTCGCTGCGCGAAACTCAGCGCAAAGCACGCTCCGGCCACAAGGACCGCGTCGGGTCGTATTTCAGTCGAGCACACCCAGTATCCCGTGAGCGCGGGAAACGCTCCCCAGCTGAGCGCAAACCACACGTCCGAGTGCAAGCGACCGCCGAGCAGCTCGAGGTTGTAGGCGAGGGCCAACACAACGCCCGCGACTACAAACGCAAGTAGCCACATTGAGATCGTGAGCGCCCCCACGACGCCCACGACTACAGCACCACCAAGCGAAACGGTTGCGAGGGCCACCAGCGCACGATCGGACAGGCGGGTCCCCAGCGGTCTGCCGTGCAGCTCATCCAGAGCGTGTGCCGCCACGCCCACGCCGAGCAGGAACGCCACCAATGCCCACACCAGTCGCTGCCCGTAGAAATGAGGAGCGATCGCCGCGCCGATCGCTACGTAGCTCAGATGCCAAGCGGTGTAGGGCGGGTGCAGCAGCGTGAGTGCGTCGCGCCACCCACCGGGCCTCAGCGCATAAAACGCCGGGCGCTCAAGCCGGCTTGGCGCCGCCATCGGGGCCTGCCTCGCCGGCTTGCTTGGTGCCCCACATCACAACGCCCCCGCCGAGGCTCATAGGACGCACGTGCACGTCTGCGATACCCGCTGCCTCCCACAGTTCCACCACGCGAAGGATCGGGTAGCGCTCGTAGAAGCTGGGGATGCTCTTGGCGAGAAACCTGCCGGTGTGCGCCCACTCGGGCGAAACGGTCCTTCCCAGCACCGGCAGCCCCACACGCGTGTAGAAGCGCCACAGCCCGCGCGACACGGGATTGCCAGGCACCGCGAACTCGAGCGAGGCGATCCTCCCGCCCGGCTTCACCACCCGAGCCAGCTCCGCCATCGTGGCGCCCGGATCGTCCACGTAGCGCAGTAGATAGGTGAAGGTGAGGTGGTCGAGCTCCGCGTCGCCAAACGGCAGGTGCTCCGCTTCTCCGCGCACCAGCGAGACCCGCTCCGCCAGCCGCGCATCGTTTGCGAGTCGGGCTTGTGCGCCCGCGAGCATCTGCGGGCTCTGGTCGAGTCCCACGACCTCGCACCCATAGCGCCGCACCAGCTCTCGTGCAACCAGCCCGGTGCCGGTTGCCACGTCCAGCACCCGCTCGTCGGGCGAGGCTCTCACGGACGCCACCATCGCGTGCCTCCAGCGTGGGTCCTGGCCGAAGCTCAGAACCGCGGCCACGCGGTCGTAGTGGCGCGGCAAGGGCGCAAACAGCGCAAGCGCCTCGCGCTTGCGCTCGGTGGCTGCGCCCATCGTCTGTCTGCTCACCGTGGGCTTTTGCGATTGGCCATCCACATCAGCATGCTCGCTCGACGCCCGATGCGCAAGGCCCGCAAGCCGGTGTTCACCGCGCGGTCTGGGTGGACGCCGGAGCCTCGGCACGCAACAGATATCGCAAATGTCGATCTGCGCTAAGGAAACGTCCGCTCGATGCCGATGGGGGCTGTGATCGAGATGTTCAGCTTCCTGATGCCCGCCAACCGCGCTCATTCCGACCAGCCCGCTCGTCGGACTGCGCACCAGACCGCGCTGAAGATGCTGCTGGGGCTGGTTGTGTCGCTGCTGGCGATGCTCGGCCCGGGCGCCTCACAAGGGCTTGCCGTGGTGACGACCGTGGGAACGAGCACCTACGGTGTCACTCCGTCCAGCATCACGCTGAGAGAAGGAGATCCATCTGCATTCGCCAATAGTCAGGGTCATTCGGTTGTCTCCGAAGCCAACGTCTATGCGATCTATTGGGATCCAGATGACGAGTACCATGGCGATTGGCAGCAGGTGATCGACACATTCCTGCAGAATGCCGGCGCCGCCAGTGGCTCGCTCGGAGCCGTATTCGCTGTTGACGAGCAGTACACGGACAAGGCCGGTCAGCATGCGGCTTATAAGGACATATTCCACGGCGCCTACACAGACGTCGACGCCTATCCGACGTCGAACAACTGCGCTGACCCCAACCCGCTTGGATCTGGAGATGCGATCGCGTGTCTAACGGACACACAGATTCAAAGCGAGCTCAAGACGTTTATCTCACAGCATGATCTGCCGACGGGGATGAAATCGATCTTTTACCTCCTGACCCCCCCAGGTGTCACGGTGTGCCTCGATGGTGGGGGATCGAACGGCCACTGCTCGGACTTTGAATGGGAAACCAGACCGGTTGGATCGAAAGGAGCGATAGTCAACCTTTGCCGTCCCGTAACCAACATTAATAAGATCAGCAACTGTCTCGCCGAAGCCCCGGAACCGCCTGCCCCCAAAGAAGAAATCGCAAATCCGAAAAGCTTCGATGACAGCTTCTGCAGCTATCACTCCGCCATCAGTCCCACGAACCCGATCGAAGGCGACTCCAAAACGATCCTGTACGGGATGATCCCGTGGACAGCGGGTGGTCTTGGCGACGGTCACCTCTTTGTAGAAAATCGCACACCCGCGTATTTCTGCCAGGACGGCGGCTTTGATCCGGTGTCCACGCCGCGAGAGCAGGAAGAGTCCAGCCCGGTCGAGCAGGAGCCCAATCAGATAGGCCTCGGTCCGGACGGATTTTACGACCACGGACTCTCAGACCTGATCGTCAATCAGATTGCTGTCGAGCAACAGGACATAGTCACAGACCCGCTGTTGGACGGATGGCACGATCCGGCTGGTAACGAGGTTGTGGACGAGTGTCGCAACTGGTTCGCTCTGACCACGGGCGGTAGTCCTGCGCCGAGCGAAATTGGCCTCGAATCCGCCGACGCCGGCAGCCTGCTGAACCAGACGCTGAATGGGGGAACCTACTACCTGAACACCGCCTTCAATCTCGCGGCGAGGCAGCTGCCCTACCCCGCGATACCCTGCCTCCCAGGGGTTCGTCTGGAACCGCAGTTCACGGCACCCAACACGGTGAATACGGGCGAACTGGTGTCCTTCAACGGGATGGAGTCCGACATCACACTCGACGCCGGCACAAGCTTCTCCTCCTCAGGGGTCTCGAAGGCGACGTACGCCACCTACACATGGAACTTTGGAGACGGAACGCCGACCGTCACCGGGCAGGCCCCGGGCGCGCCGTCGGTGAACTCTCCAGGCATCGCGCCATGCTCGGCAACGTGGGAAGAGCCGTGCGCCGCCAGCGCCTACCATTCCTATCGGTACGGCGGCAACTACGAAGTGACACTGACCGTCACCGACACCGGCGGCAACACAGCCAGCGTCACCGAGCCGATCACGGTCGACGGAGAACCGGCTCCGTCACCGGCGCCCACGCCACCGCCCACCCCGACCCCCTCGACCACGCCGTCCAGCGGCTCGTCCTCGGGCGCCGGCGGCTCGTCCGGCTCTGGCGGCGGCACTTCACAGGGTCAGACGGGCACCACGTCATCCGTTCCCGCGCCCGTCGTCACGGCCTTGGTGGCCTCCACATCGCTGAAAAATGTCAAGAGCAGCGGCATCGCCGTGCGCTACACGGTCAACGAGCAGGTCGCCGGCAGCGTGCAGGTGCTGCTCGAAAGCTCCGTGGCCAAGCACCTTGGCATCAAAGGTCCGCTCGCCACAGGTCTCGCGAATGGCACCCCCAGCGAGATTGTGATCGGCACCGCGGTGATCGTCACCACCAAAGCCGGCAACGGCACCGTCCACATCAAGTTTTCCTCAAAGACGGCCGCGCGCCTGGCGCGTAGCCACAAACTGAAGCTGATGCTGCGTCTCGTCGCTCGCAATGCGTCTCGCACGCACCCGCTGAGCACAACCAAGCTGAGCACCGTCGTACTCAGCGGCTGAGCGCCGCTAAAGCCCCGGCGGGTGGCGCACCGCGTAGCCTTCGAGCGAAGGTTGCGAGACCAGCCAGCGCGACGCGTACGGCCCGCTGCGCCCGGCGGTGTCAAACCACCAGCCGTCCACGTCCATGAACGTGTGGCCGGCGTTCGCATAGATCGTGATCCAGTGGCCCACGCCCGGTTCCCCCCAGTGCGCCAGGTCGCCGGACACCAGCGGCGCGCTCAACAGACCGCCCGCCGCGAGCGCGTAGCTGACCGAGCCCGAGCAGTCGTAGCCGTTGGCCACGAACGATGCGTGTCCGCCGCCCCAGATGTAGGGGAAGTCGGCGATCGCGTTGCCGCCGGCGATCACCCGCTGCACAGCTTCCGGAACATTGGTGGGGATCGGGATCGTGCCGTTGCCGCCAACCGAGAAACCGCCGGCCACCGGTGTGAGCACGTGCCGCTGCGCGGCCTGTTCTTCGGCCTTCGCGCGTTCCTCCTCGCCGAGCTCTTTGCGGATTTCCGCATCCGAGGCAGCACCGGGAGCCACCGCGGCTTCGGCCGCGACGCTGGGGGTGGAGGCCGCACGGTGGTGCACCGACGCCGGCAGCGGGAAGCTCTTGGATTCTTCGGGGTCGCGCACCTCGGCGACCGCGACGGACTTGCCCGGACTGACGGTCGCCGCGCCAGTCGCGCTCGCGCCGCTCTTTGTGGCACTCGCGCCGCCCGCGCTTGCACCCACCTCCCCCGTCGCCCGCGTGCCGGTGGCGCTCTTGTGTGCCGGTCCGCCGGCAGCACTGCCGGACTCGCCTGCATGCTTGCCGCCGGCACCGGACGCCACCGCGGTCTTCCGCGCGCGACCCGCAGCGACGCTCACGTGAGTTGCGCCGGCCTTCGCCGGATGTCCGCCGCCGCTCGACAAGAGCACCGCGATCACGGCGGCCACCGCCACCGCCACCACGCCCACAAGCGCGACGCGCGATAGCGGCAGGCTTCCGCGCGCCTCCGGCTCGACCGTTGTGTCTGACCCGATGCTCACCCTCCAACAGGCTAGCGCCGCTCGCACCGGCCACGCTCCGCTCGCAAGATCGGGGGCAAGCAGGGTCGCTCCGCGGCCGCCTTAGATACCCTGGTCGTATGCCCGCCCAGGAAACTGCCGTGGACGTACGTCCCGGCAGCGCCACTCAGCGTGCCCAGCCGCGTCCGCACGTGCGGTTGCTGCACGGGATGCGCCATCCCGCCAACTGGCTGCAGCTGATCCGTTTCTCGATCGTGGGCGCGAGCGGGTACGCGGTCAACCTGATCCTGTACGCCCTGCTCGTCAAGGTGCTCGGCGTGGAGTACCTGGTGGCTGAGACGGTCGCGTGGATTGTCTCGGCGGCCAACAACTTCGTGTGGAATCGCCACTGGACGTTCAAGGCGCGCGAAGGCCAGGTGCATGCGCAGGCGGCTCGCTTCTTCGTCGTCACGCTCGTGGCGCTCGGAGCCAACCTGATCGTGCTGCGGCTGCTCGTTGAGAGCGCCGGCATGGACAAGGTGGTTGCCGAGATGCTGGCACTGGCCGCGTCCACGCCGCTGAACTTCCTCGGCAACAAGCTGTGGAGCTTTCGGATGCACAGCTAGCGTCGCTCTGCCACCAGCCGTCGGGGCTGGTGCGGGAGGTTGGGCACCTATACTCTGGATTTCCCCCTGTGGAGGAATGTCGTGCAGGAAATGGTCATCTACGGCGTGAGCTTCGACATGGTCGGCAAGCAGCCGATAGTGCTGCTGAAGACTGTCGATGGCAATAAGTTCCTGCCGATCTGGATCGGTCACCCCGAGGCGGCCTCGATCCTGATGAAGCTGCAGGGCGCGAGCACCCCACGCCCGATGACCCACGACCTGCTGTGCGACCTGCTGGGTGAGCTCGACGTGAAGTGCACGCAGGTGTCGGTCACCGAGCTTCGCGAGAACACATTCTTCGCGTCGATCACACTGAGCGTGAACGGACGCGAGATGGAGATCGATTCGCGCCCGAGCGACGCGATCGCGCTGGCGGTGCGCGCGGGCGCCCCGATCTTCGCGGCCGAGGAGGTGATCGCCGAGTCGGCGATCGAGTTCGAGCACGAGGTCGAGGAGTCCGAGGACGTGGTCGAGCGCTTCAAGGAGTTCCTCGACGAGGTCACTCCGGAGGACTTCGCCGCAGGCGACTCCTAGCGGCTGCCCCGTTCGCCCCGCCGCTGCTCGCGTCGCGGTAGCTCAACCACCTCGGCCAGACCAGGATCGGCCTCTTGGGCAGGCGGCTCGACCCGTTGCGCCGGCTGCTCGGCGCCGGTGAGCGTGCCGAACAGACCCACCTGCTCGCGCACGACCTTGCCGATGCGCCGGACTCCCTCGCGGATGTTCTCCTCGGAGACCCCCGCGAAATTGAGACGCATCGATGACGCGCCGCGCCCGTCCAGGTAGGCCGAGCGGCCCGGCACAAACGCCACGCCCTCGCTCTCGAGTGCTCGCGCCAGCAGGTCGGTGGTGTCGATGTAATCGGGCAGCGTCACCCAGATGAACAGTCCCCCCTGCGGCTTTGTCCAAGTCGCGATCGTCCCGAAGTGCTCGTCCAGGGCCTCGAGCATCGCATCGCGTCGCTTGCGGTAGAGCACCTTCAGCGAGTCCAGGTATGACCGCCACAGCGGCTCGCCGCCGCCGATCGCGCGCGCCGAGCGCTCGCCACTTCCGCGCGACGCGCCCCCGCGAGCGCCTGTGCCCATCTGGGTGCGCTCGGCGAAATACGCTGCCACGAACAGCTGGGTGACGGGTGAGCTGCACAGGTCCGCACCCTGCTTGCACAGGTTGAGCTTCTCCAGCACCGGTCGCGGCGCCACAGCCCAGCCCAGCCGCACGCCCGGGGAGAGGATCTTCGAGAAGGTGCCGAGATACACCACGAAATCCGACGCGCCCCCACGTTTGGCCGCGAGCGCGTCGAGCGAGTGCAGCGTCGGCAGCTCCTCGCCCTCATAGCGGAGCAGCCCGTAGGGGTTGTCCTCGAGCACCAGCAGCTCGCGCTCGCGCGCGACCTCCACGAGGCGCCGCCGGCGTGGCAGCGACATCGTGACGCCGCCCGGATTCTGGAAGTTGGGAATCGTGTAGATGAACTTCGGGCTGCGTCCCTCCGTCTGCAGGCGGTCGAGCGTGGCCTCGAGCTCGTCGATCGGCATGCCGCCCGCGTCCATCTCGATCTGCACCACGTTCGCCTGATAGGCGTCGAATGTGGGCACCGCGCCCGGATAGGTGGGCGCCTCCGCCACGATCGTGTCGCCCGGGTCGATGAGCGCCTTGCACATCAGATCGATCACCTGCTGGCCGCCGGTCGTGACGAGCACCTCGTCGGGGTCCACCGACGTGCCTTCGGCGGCCATCACCTCGACGATGCACTCCACTGTGCAAGCCATGCCCTCGGTGGGCCCGTACTGCAGCGCCCGGGCGGTCGACTCGGCGGCTACCCGCGACATCAACTTCGCGTACAGCTCTGGCGGAAACGTTCCCGTCTCCGGCAGTCCGCCGGCGAGCGAGATCACCTCGGGGCGTTCGGTGAGCGACATCATGTCGCGCATCGCCGAGGAGCGCATGCCTTGAGTGCGCTGCGCAAACAGGTTCTCGTAGCGGCGCAGTTCGTGGGCCGTTGCGCGCTCGCGCTTGCTTGCGCCCTTCAGGGTGTCCCCCGTCAGAGGGCGCTCCCCGCCGCCGGAGGGGTCGTCTATCGTCATGGCCGCTCCCAAGGTAGCGTACGGCTCCCGTGTCTACACGCACACACGAACTCATTTCGTGCGTAAATCGTTTTATCCTGTAAGGATCTCCGATTTGCATAATCAACTCAACGCTCGCGCCGCACGACCCGACGCCGCCGCCGCGGAATAACGATGAACGGTCTCGTCTTCTACATCGGCCTCGGCCTCGGCCTCGCCGCTGCCTGCGGCCTGCGCCCGTTTCTGCCGCTGCTGCTGGCCGGCGCGCTCGCCACGAAAGACGCCCTCGGGGTGAGCTTCGCCCCAGGCTCCTTCAGCTTCCTGCAGGCCGACTGGTGGCTGCTGGTCGTCGCGGTCGCACTGGCACTCGCCTATGCGCTGCAGATGCTGCTCGGCCTTGCGCCCACGCTTGACCCGAGCGAGCGCTCTGCCCGACCCGACCCGCTCGCCGCTTCGCTGACCGGTCTGGGGGTTGGCGCCGGCGCGCTGTTGTTCGCCGGCACGCTCGCCGCTCACGGCGACGTCGCCTGGCCCGGCATCCTCGCCGGCGCGCTCGCCGCCGCGCTCGCCCAGCGCGCAAGCGGACCGATCATCGTGCGTGCCCGCACACGCCTGCCCGACCGCGGCGCGCGCGAAGCGCTCACGCTGTATCTCGACTCGGCGGCGCTGCTGCTGGCCGCCGTGGTGGCACTGCTGCACCCGCTCGGCTACGTCGCGATCGCGCTGCTCGCGTGGTTTGTGTGGCGGATGCGCGCGCACGCCGATCGGAAGTACGCGGGTCTGCGAATCCTGCGGCGGTAGCCTCCCGCGATGACGGTCCCACCCAAGCTCGTGCTGTGCGTGATCGACGCGATGGCTCCGGCGCAACTGGAGCGGGCGGTGGCAGCCGGCGATGCGCCCACGCTGGCGGCGCTGATGCAGCGCGGCACCTACGTGCCCGGCTGCGTGGCCGCGTTCCCTTCGGTGACGCCCGTGTGCGCCGCGTCGATCGTGACAGGCGTGTGGCAGGACCACCACGAGATCCCCGGCATGTGCTGGTATCACCGCGGCGAGCAGCGCTATGTCGAGTACGGGTCGAGCTTCCGCGCCTCCCAGCGCGTGGGCCTCGCACGCCAGCTGACAGACACTGTCTACAACATGAACGCCGCGCACCTCTCGCGCTCCACCCCGACCGTGTTCGAGCGCCTCGACGACGCGGACGTGCGCACGGCCGGCACCACCTATCTGATGTATCGCGGCCGCCACCTGCACGAGCCGCGGCGCGACAGCGCGCTCACACGGATCGCCTCGACCGTGCTGCGCCACTCGGTGATGGGCCCGCGCGAGCTGTTCTACGCCGACATCTTCGCCAGCCGCCAGACCGGCTGCCGCTCGAACCTCGGGATGCCGGGCGTGCGCGACCAGCATTCCGGCTGCGTGGGCTCCTACCTGCTCGAGCACGAGCTGTGCGACTTCATGCTGCTGTCGCTGCCCGACAACGACTGGCACTCCCACCGTGCGGGGCCCGACGGGCAGACCAAGTCGATCGCGCTGGCCGACATTCAGCTCGCGCGCGTGATGAATGCCGCGGGGGGCATCGACCGGTTCTTGCAGGAGTACGCGGTGATCGTGATGGCAGACCACTCCCAGGCTCCGATCGGCGAGGGGGTCGCGCTGCGCGACGCGCTCTCAGGGCTGGAGGTGCTCGCGCCCGGCGCTCGCGGGAACGCGCTGGCGCGGCGCGCGGCATCCGGCGGCGAGGAGGGCACGCGCGCGATCGCCGTGTGCCCGTCGCAGCGCGCGGCGATGGTGTACGTGCTCGACGAGGATCGACCCGAGCGGCTGCGCTCCGACGTGGTGCGCCGTGCCCTCGGCATCGACGGCGTGGAGCTCGTGATGTGGCTGGAGCAAGACCGCCAGGGTGCGGAGGTGCAGGCGGCGATCGCACGCCCCGGATGCGGCGAGATGCGGTTCTCACCGGGCGGGGATGTCATGGATTTGCGTGGGCGTGCTTGGAGTGTCGAAGGCACTCTTGCTGTGCTCGGCGCACAGCTTCGTGACGGCCGGCTGAACGCCCCGGATTACCCCGATGCGCTCGATCGAGTGTGGTCGGCGCTCACCTGCGCCACCTCCGGGGAGGTGCTGCTCTCCGCGGCCCCCGGCAGGGAGTTCGCCGACCTCGGTGGCCAGGTGCACGTCGGCGGCGGCTCGCACGGGTCGCTGCGCGGCGAAGACTCGCTCGGTGCGCTGATCCTGTGCGGCGTGGAGATCCCGCACGTGCCCGCGCAATGGGCGATCCGCGACGTGCCCGCGCTGATCGAGCGCCACTTCGCCCTTTCGCCGCGCTGAGGGGCCTTCCCAACCCGCTCTGGGCGGCTGTACCCTCGCAAGATGGCTGTCCTGCGCACGCTCGTCGCATACCTGGTCGCACTCGCGTTCCTTGGGGGGACAACTGCGTCCGCTGACACCACGAGCACGCCCTCGCGCCGGCTCGTCACGGCCATCGGCAAGACCATATCCGCCTCCTCGCACCGCGGGCACGCCTCGCAAACCCAAACCCACACCGCCAAGGCAACCACGACAGAAGCCGCCGAACCGGAAGCCCCGGTTTCCGTCGCGGCCTCGACCACGCCCCCGGTTGGCCGCCATCTGTCTTCCGACGAGGTGCTCGAAATCGCCAACCGGCTACCGAAGATGCGCGCCGTGCGCGCCGAATACCGAGGGTCCTTCGGCGACGCCTACTTGAAGGGCGCCACCCGCTGGCAGGTGAGCTATTTCTCAAAGCAGAGCAAGGAGATCGGCCTGGTGTACATCGCCGATCACAACGGCAAAGTGCTCGAACAGTGGACCGGCTTTCAGATCGCCTGGTCGATGGCGCGCGGCTATCCGGGCGCGTTTGGCAAGCACGTCAACGCGCTCTACATCTGGATCCCGCTGTGCGTGCTGTTCTTCGTGCCGTTCTTCGACTGGCGCAAACCGCTGCGCCTGCTGCACCTCGACCTGCTCGTGCTGCTGTCGTTCTCGGTGTCGCTCGCGTTCTTCAACCACGCCCACATCTATGCCTCCACACCGCTCGCCTACCCGCCGCTTCTGTATCTGCTCATGCGAATGCTCATGCTCGCCCGCGTCGGCCGCCGCCCGCGTGCGGGAGACGAGCAACCCAAGCCGCCATTGCGCCTGCTCGTGCCGATCCCCTATCTGGCCGTCGGGGTGGTGTTCCTGCTCGGCTTTCGCATCGCGCTCAACGTCACCGACTCGAATGTGATCGACGTCGGCTACGCGGGCGTGATCGGCGCCGAGAAGATCGCCGCCGATGAGCCCCTGTACGGCGGCTGGCAGGCCAACAACGAACACGGCGACACCTACGGCCCCGTCAACTACCTCGCATATGTCCCCTTCCAGCAGGTGTTCGGCGGAGGCCCGGTTTGGAACGAACTGCCCGCCGCGCACGGCGCCGCGATCCTGTTCGACCTGCTGTGCATCGCGCTGCTGTTCCTGCTCGGTCGGCGCGTACGGGGTCCCGGTTTGGGCGTTGTGCTCGCCTACGCGTGGGTGTCCTTCCCGTTCACGCTGTACGCGCTTGAGAGCAACTCCAACGACTCGCTTGTCGCGGCGCTGGTGCTCGCCGCCGTGCTGGCAGCCACCTCGCCGGCGGTGCGCGGCCACATGCTCCCCGGGGACGGGCTGCGGAGGGCCGGGTCGGGGATGTTCGCCGCGCTCGCGGGACTCACGAAGTTCGCGCCGCTTGCACTCGCCCCGCTGCTTTGCACCCATGGGCTCGGCGGGCTCTCGCCGTGGCGTCGCGCGCGCGCTGTGTCGCTGTTCGCCCTCGCGTTCGCATTGACCGCCGCGGTGGTGTTGATCCCGGCATTCGCCCACGACTCGCTGCACACGATCTACGAGCGCACGATCGCCTACCAGGACAGTCGCGAATCGCCGTTCTCGCTGTGGGGCTTGTACGGACGCCCGCCCGGCATCGAATACGCGCAGGCGGCTGTGCAGGGTGCCACCCTCGCACTCGCGCTGGCGGTTGCGTTCCTACCCCGTCGCGCCGACCTCATCGGTCTGGCCGCGACTGCCGCGGCTGTGCTGATCGCGGTTGAGCTCGGCATCAACCACTGGTTCTACCTCTACATCCCGTGGTTCTTCGGGGTGGCGATCTTCGCGCTGCTGGCGCAGTTCAGCTGGGCGCCCCCGTCGAAGCCGGACGCGCCATCAGAATCTGCTCGATCGAATCGGCTCGCAGCCGTGTAGAGCAGCGCACCAGCACTCCCATCAGCCACGGGTCCTCGGTGGAGGTCTCAAAGCGCACCGGCATCTGCGTCACCAGCGACTCCACCGCCTGCTCGCGCTTGACGCCGATCACCCCGCCGCGCGGACCGGTCATGCCCACGTCGGTGATGTACGCGGTCCCCTTCGGCAGCACGCGCGCATCGGCGGTGGGCACGTGCGTGTGGGTTCCCACCACCGCGCTCACGCGCCCGTCGAGCAGCCAGCCCATCGCGACCTTCTCGCTGGTCGCCTCGGCGTGCATGTCCACGAGGATGTGGTCTACCCCGTCGAGCTTCTCGAGCGCCATCTCGATCGCGCTGAACGCCGAGGAGCCCGCCTTCAAGAACAGGTTGCCGCTGAGATTCACCACGCCGAGCTTCAGCCCGTGTTTCTCAACGATGCACACGCCGCGCCCAGGCTGTCTGGGCAGGTAGTTGAACGGCCTCACAATCCGCTCCTTGGTGTCCAGGTAGGAGTAGATCTCGCGGCGGTGATAGGCGTGATTGCCGAGCGTGATCGCGTCGACGTCGTTGCGAAACAGCTCCTCTGCGGCCTTCGGTGTGATCCCAAGGCCACCGGCCACGTTCTCGCCGTTGACCACCACGAACGTCGGTGCATAGCGCTCGCGCAGGATCGGCAGGCACTCGATCAAGGTGTGGCGCCCAATGCTGCCCACCAGATCGCCCACGAACAGGATGCTCGCCGCGCCGGCGCCCGTCTCTGGACCCGCCTCTTGCTCAGCCATACTCTGCCCATCGGTGGAGGGTCGATGACAACCACGGTTCGAGCGCGCACTCCGGTGTCGCGATGAGCGAGCAGGCGGATACTCCGTTTGCGGACGCGACCGGTGCCGAGGGCGGGGCGGCAGAGCCAGGCGATCCAGTCTCCGCGCAACCGCCCACGCCCGGCGAGCGCGAGCTCGTGGACGACCCGGCGAGCGCCGCCGAGCCCGGCGCACCAGTCCAGCCGTCGCGCGTGATCGTGCCGCGTTGGGTGCAGCTCGTGCTGCTGCCGATCTCGCTGCTCGCGCTGTGGGTGCTTGCGCGCGCGGCGGGCAAGGTGTTGTTGGTGTTTGTGGTCGCCGCCGTCATAGCGCTGATCTTGAACCCGCCGGTCGCGTTCCTCCAGCAGCGCACGCGCTTGCCGCGTGGACTGGCGGTGCTGGCCGTATACGTAGCATTCTTCCTCACGCTCACCGGAGTTGGCTTCCTGCTTGCCAACCCGATCGCCAACCAGGTGCGCACGTTCGCGCACAATCTTCCCCACATCGTGGATGAAGCCAACAGCCAGATCGTGAGCGCTCAAAACGAACTGAACAAACACGGCGTGCACGTGAAACTCGTGAGCCAGGGCAAGACCGCGCTGCAAACGATCGAGGACAAGGTCTCCAAAAGCGCTTCGAAGTTCGTCTCCTTCGGCGGCGCGCTGCTCTCCGAAGTGGCCAATGCGCTGGTCGATCTCGTGCTTGTGTTCGTGCTGTCGGTGTACATGCTCGTCTACGGTCAGTCGATCGGCAAGCTCGCGCGCTCCTGGATGCCGCCAGGTGACGGCACGCGCGCCGACGACTACCCAACGCTGACGCAGCACGCCGTGTCGCGCTACGTCGGCGGGCAACTGCTGTTCAGCGTCGTGATGGGCACCTCCACCGGGCTCGCGCTGTACCTGTTCGGGGTGCTGGGGATCTTCCCCGACGGTCGCAGCTACGCGCTCGCGTTCGCCGTGTTCTACGGCGTGATGGAGCTGGTCCCATACATCGGCCCGATCCTGGGTGCGATCCCGCCGGTGCTGCTCGCACTGTTCACGGACCCGATCAGCGCGCTGTGGGTGGCGCTGCTGTTCGTCGGCCTGCAGCAGCTCGAGGGCCACGTGGTGGCGCCCCAGATCTTCAGTCACACCTTGCGCATCAACCCGCTGCTGGTGATCTTCGCGCTGTTGCTCGGCTTGCACCTGTACGGGATCGTGGGCGCGCTGATCGCGCTGCCGATCCTCTCGGTGCTGCGCGAGACCGCCGTCTACCTCCACCGTCACCTCGAGTTGGAGCCGTGGGAGCGCCTGTCCCCGCCAGGGGGCTCATCCGGCGGGCTGTTTTGAGCGAGCCCGTGCTGCGGGTGAAGGGCCTCGGCAAGCGCTACGGCTCGCGCGAGGCGTTGCGCGATGTCGGCTTCGAGGCCCACGCGGGTGAGATGGTGGCCGTGATCGGGCCCAACGGCGCGGGCAAGACGACACTGCTGTCGATCCTCGCCGGCGTGCAGCCGTCAAGCGCGGGCAGCGTGAGTCACGCGTCGGGGGAGATCGGTTGGGTGCCTCAGCAACCCGCGCTGTACTCGAAGCTGTCGGTGGTCGAGAACCTGCGGCTGTTCGCTCGCCTCGAGAAAGTCGCCGACGTGGACGCGGTGGTCACGCGGATGCTCGCGCAGACCGGTCTCGCCGAGCGGGCGCACGAGCGCATCGACCGTCTTTCGGGGGGCAATCGCCAGCGCGTCAACGTCGCGCTCGGGCTGCTCTCGGGTCCGCCGGTGATCCTGCTCGACGAGCCGTCCTCGGCGCTGGATCCGGCCCAGCGCGAGCGCCTGTGGGGGTTCATAACCACGCTCGCCGCGGCCGGCACGAGCGTGGTGTTCTCCACTCACATCGTCGCCGAGGCGGCGCGCTACGCGCCGCGTGTGCTCGTGCTCGACCAGGGCAGTCTCCTGTTCGACGGCTCACCCGAGCAGCTCGTGCGCGCGGCTGAAGACGGCGAGGCGAGCGAGGATCGCTCTGACGCGAGCGAGGGCGGCGCGCTTGGTGCGGAGCAGGCCCCGCAAACCGGCGCTCGCGACTTCGAGCACGCCTTCGTGACCTTTCTGCGCACGCGGGCACGCCGATGAGGTGGCTGCTCGGCAAGGACCTCTTGATCCTGCGGCGCTCGCGGCTGCTGGTGGCGCTGTTGATCTTCTACCCGGTGGCGATCGCGCTGTTGATCGGCTTCGCGATCTCGCGCGGTCCCTCCAAGCCGCGAGTGGCGATCGTCGACGAAACGCCCCCCGGGGAGACGATCGTGCTCGGTGGCACGCGCGTGAGCCTCGACGAATACACCGGCAAGCTGTTCGACCAGGTTCAGGTGGTGCACGCTCCAACACGCGCGGCCGCGGCCGCGAAGGTTGCTTCTGGCGAAGTGCTCGCGGCGATCGTGATTCCCTCGGACATCGTCTCGAAGATCTCCTCGGGGGTGAGTCAGGCGCAGGTCGAAGCGATCTACAACGGCGACGCGCTGGAGCAGTCGTTCGTGCGCTCCACGATCGACTCCACGCTCGCGCAAGCGAACCTCGCGCTCTCCGAGCAGATCAAGAGCGTCGCCGTGCACGATCTCAACCTGCTGCTCACCGGCGGGCAGCTGGGGGCGCTCGGCACACACGAAATCATCGGCCTGCGGAGGCTGCCGGGCACCCTTGGCGCGATCGCGCAACGCCTGCCTCCCGGCAGCGACCGCGCGACGCTCATGCGCATCGCCGGCTTCGCCGGTCTCGCCGCCGGCAACCTTGGGATCGCCGCCGACGTGCTCACCACCGTCAGTCAGCCGATCACTGTCCACAGCACGCTGCTGCACGGCAAACGCACACCGCTCGACACCTACGCGGTGGTGGTCGCGGTGAGCATCTCGCTGATGTTCATCTGCGTGCTGCTCGCCGCGGGTGGGATCGCGCTGGAGCGCGAGGAGCACGTGCTCGCCCGCTTGACACGGCGCTCGCCTGAACCGTCGGACGGGAGCGCATCCCCCAATCCGCCCCCCCGGGTCGGCGCGGGGCGCCCGCTGATCTCCCGCGAGGGCCTGCTTGCCGAGAAGGCGCTGCTCGCGGCCGCTTGCGCGTTTGTGGTGGCGTTGGTCATGCTGCTCGGCGTGAGCGCGTTTGTGTCGCTAGATCTCTCGCGTATCGGACTGTGGGTGATAGCGCTCGCCTTTGGGGCGCTTGGTTTCGCCGCGCTGGGGATCGCGATCGGCGCACTCGCGCGCGAGGTGCGCGCCGCTTCGCTGCTCGCGTTCCTACTGTCGCTGCCGCTCGCGTTCCTCGCCCTCGTGCCCGCCGGATCGGTGGCCACGGGGCTCTACGACACGATCGGGGCGGTTTCGTTCGTGTTTCCCTACAAGGCCGCACTGCAGGCGCTTGACGCCGCCGTCAACGGCGCCTCTCCGGGGATCGGCATCTCGATCGTGCACCTTGCGGGCCTGACGCTGCTGTTTGGCGCACTCGCCAGGCTTGGGCTGCGCCGCGCCGAATAGTCCCGCCTCCCGAACCGAGGCCACCGGCTGCACGGTCCCACCCAACGCAGTGCTGTCGTACCCACCCGCACCGGTGGGATTGGAGCGCTGGGGGCGAGTATCCTCGAACACGATGGCTTTTCCCACAACGCGCATGCGCAGGCTGCGCGCCTCGCCGGCCCTGCGCGGGCTGGTGCGCGAGACCGAGCTGCGCGCCGATCGACTCGTGCTGCCGCTGTTCGTCTCGGAGACCGCCTCCGCACGCGAGCCGATCGAGGGAATGCCGGGCATCGAGCGGTTGCCGCTGGAGGCGGCGGTCGAGGAGGCCCGTGAGGCGGCGGCGCTCGGGCTGGCGGCGGTATTGCTGTTCGGGATTCCCGCCGAGAAGGACTCCGAGGGCTCTGGAGCGTGGGACGAGCAGGGCATCGTGCAGCTCGCCACAACCGCGATCAAGCGGGCACTACCGCAACTGCTGGTGATCACCGACGTGTGCTTGTGCGAGTACACCGAGCATGGTCACTGCGGCGTGCTCGACATGAGCTCCGAGGTAGCCAACGTCGACAACGACGCCACGCTCGAGCTGCTCGCTCGCACAGCCGTCAGCCACGTGCGCGCGGGCGCCGACATCGTGGCCCCCTCGGACATGATGGACGGACGTGTTGGCGCGATCCGCGCAGAGCTCGACGCCGAGGGCTTCTCCGACACCCCGATCCTCGCCTACTCCGCCAAGTTCGCCTCCGCTTTCTACGGTCCCTTCCGCGAGGCGGCGGGCTCGGAGCCCGCATTCGGCGACCGCCGTGCCTACCAGATGGACCCGGCCAACGGCCGTGAAGCGGTGCGCGAGGCGCTGCTCGACACCGAGGAGGGCGCCGACATGGTGATGGTCAAGCCGGCGCTCGCCTATGGCGACCTGATCAGAGCGGTCAAGCAAGCGACACGGCTGCCGGTGGCGGCGTATAACGTGAGCGGAGAGTACGCGATGGTCAAGGCTGCCGCAGCCGCCGGATATCTGGACGAGCGCGCCGCGGTCACAGAGATCCTGACCTCGCTGCACCGCGCAGGCGCGGATATCGTAATTTCCTACCACTCCAAGGACGCCGCCCAATGGCTGTCCGAGGCCGATTGACAGCAACCGACGCCAAGGACGAGTGACATGAGCACAGACGGCATAACAAAGACAGCCACGGGGCGAGCGGGACTGAAGACCAGAAGCCGCAAGCACGGCGCGGCGATCCCACTCGAGGACCTCGACAAGCGCCTGCTCAACTTGATGCAGGGCAGCTTCCCGATCGAGCCCCGTCCCTACCTGCGGGTCGCCGAGCTGGCCGAGATCGGCGAGAAGGAAGTGCTCGCACGCGTGCAATACCTGCTCGACGAGCGCATCATCCGCCAGGTCACGCCGATCTTCGACACCCGCGCTCTCGGCTACTCCTCGATGCTGGTTGCCGCGAAGGTCGATCCGGAGAACCCGCAGCGTGCCGCGCAAGCGATCAACGCCCACCCCGGTGTTTCCCACAACTACCTGCGCAACCACGAATTCAACCTGTGGTTCACGATCGCGACCGAGCCCGATTCGCCGTTGGGACTCGAGGGAACGCTCCAGGCGCTCGCGACCGAGGCAGGCGCCGAGTCGGTGCGCCAGCTGCCGACGCTCAAGCTGTTCAAGATCAGGATGGACCTGGAGATGGAGGGCGACACCAAGGCGCTTTCCTCCTCCGCCGCGGCAACCGAGCCGATCGAGCTGGAGGCTCAGCCTTACGACGAGCTCGACATCGCAGCGATCAAGGCGTTGCAAGGCGACATGCCGGTCGTGCCGGAACCATACGCGCCGGCCGCCGCCGCTCTGGGACTCGATCAAGACAGCTTTCTCGATCATCTGGCCGGCATGCGGGAGCGAGGACTGCTGCGACGGGTGGCTGCGATCCTCTACCACCGCCGTGCGGGCTTCTCCGCGAACGGGATGGGCGTATGGAAGGTGCCCGACGAGCAGATCCACGAGATCGGCCGTCAGATGGCGGCCGTACGCGGGATCTCCCACTGCTACCAGCGTCCCACCTACGCCGACTGGCCCTATTCGGTGTTCACGATGGCCCATGGCCGCTCCAAGGAGGAGTGCGACGCGGTGCTCGACGCGATCGCCGAGATGACGGGCATCGAGGATCGCGCCACGCTGTACTCCTCGACCGAGTACAAGAAGATCCGCCTGCTCTACTTCACCGACGAGTTCAAGAACTGGGAACGCGAGCACGCCGGGGTGTAATGCCCGCGTCGCTGACCGACACGCGCTCAGCTGAGCTGTATCGACGCGCGCTCACGCTGCTCCCGGGCGGCGTCAACTCGCCTGTGCGCGCGATGCGCGCGATCGGCCGCGATCCGATCTTCGTCGAGCGCGGCGCCGGCGCCGAGCTGACAGACGTGGACGGCAATCGCTACGTCGACTACGTGTGCTCGTGGGGGCCTTTGATCCACGGTCACGCCCACCCACGCGTGCTCGAGGCCGTTGGCGAGGCCGCCAGTCGTGGCACGAGCTTTGGGGCGCCGACCGCGGGTGAGGTGGACCTGGCGGCCGAGGTCGCGCGGAGGATCGAGTCTGTCGAGATGCTGCGCATGACCTCCTCGGGCACCGAGGCCACGATGACCGCGATCCGACTCGCGCGCGCGGCCACCGGTCGCGCGCGGATCGTCAAGTTCGCCGGCGCCTATCACGGTCACGTCGATGGCCTGCTCGCCGAGGCCGGCTCCGGTCTCGCCACGCAAGGCCTGCCCTCCAGTCCCGGAGTGCCGGCCTCCGCGGCCGCGGACACCACAATCGTCCCCTGGAACGACATCGATGCATTGCTGCAGGTCACCGGTGGCAGTAGCGCGGGCGGGTCCTCCGGAGCGTCCGTCACCGACGAGAAGCCCGGCAATGTCGGAGAGCCCAGCTCAGCCGCACAGGACATCGCGGCGATCATCCTCGAGCCGCTCCCCGCCAACATGGGGCTCGTGCCGGCCCGCGAGGGTTTTCTTCAACTGCTGCGCGAGCGCACCGACGCGTGCGGAGCGCTGCTGATCTTCGATGAGGTCATCAGTGGTTTTCGCGTGGCGCTCGGCGGCATGCAGGAACTCGCGGGAGTCGATCCGGACCTCACGATCATGGGCAAGATCCTCGGCGGAGGGCTGCCGGCGGCCGCGCTCGGCGGCCGCGCCGAGTTGATGCGAATGCTTGCCCCGGCCGGTGAGGTCTATCAAGCAGGCACCCTCTCGGGCAACCCGCTGGCGGTGGCTGCGGGACTCGCGACGCTTCGGATGCTCGAGGAGGGCGCCTATCTGCGTCTGGCGTCGTTCACCGAGTCTCTCGCCGCCGGCCTGCGGGAGGCCGCGGGCGCTTATGGGAAGGGCGCGAGCTCGATACAAGTCGCGAGTGCTCCGGGCCTCTTGACGGTGTTCTTCAGCGACGCTCCCGTTCTGGATCTCGCCGGCGCCCGAGCTTGCGACCACCAGGCGTACGCCTCGTGGTGTCGAGAGCTGCTCTCGCGCGGCGTGTATGCGCCTGCCTCGCAATACGAGGCATGGTTTCCCTCGCTTGCCCATACCCCCGAGCAGCTCGAGCTGACGCTGTCGGCCGCCACCGCGGCCTTTGCGGAGCTGAAGTGAGACGCCCTGTGTCAACCCTGTTGTGTGAGGAGTCTGTTAAGGGCGTTGTGTTGGGTGGGCTCGTAGGGTGTGTGGTCTTGCCAGCAGCGCCAGAGTACGCGTGTCCAGGCGCGGCCGAGGATGCGGATGGCGTGGGGGTGTGTGCAGCCGCGGGCGCGGGCTCGTTGGTAGACGTCTTGGGCCCAGGGGTGCCAGTGGCGGGTGCTGTCGGCGAGGACGCCCATATGTTTGCGCAGGCGCTTGTCGCAGGCCCAGCGGAAGGTCGCGTTGTTGCGCTTGCCGGATTGGATCGTGACTGGGGCTTGTCCGGCGTCGGCGGCGAGCGAGTCGGTGGTGGGGTAGCGGTTGCGGTTATCGCCGATCTCGGCGAGCAGCCCGGCGGCTGTGATGACGCTCTTGCGGTCACGGAAGAGGGCGAGGAAGATCGGCCCGTCAGGGTGGACGCGGATAGCGCTGGTGATTTGGCGGGTGAGCTGGCTGATCTGCTCGACGATGGGGCGCAGCGCGGCGACGAGCCCGATCACGGCGGAGCGGCGTGCGTCTTGCTCGAACTCACCGACCACGGCGCTGGGTGCGCGCCGCAGCTTGGCGAGCAGGTCTGCGGGAGCCCGCTTGCCGCTATAGGCGTTGCGCGCGAGGAAACTCTTCGAGGCGCTTCTCGCCAAGACCGCGAGCGTCGGTCGAGCTCGGGTAGCGCTCGAGGAACGCGAGGGCGATCGGACTGTCAATATCGAAAAAGATCTGTTCGGCGCCGGGCCAGAACGCTTGCAGTTGCGCGCGGAGCTGGTTAGCGAGCGCGACACGTGCCTAGACGAGGTCCTCGCGGGTACGCACGAGTGTCTTCAGCGCGAGTGTCTCGTCGCTGGAGGGCGCGAGCGCGGGGAAACGGTGACGGTCTGTTCTAGCGAGCTCGCACAGCACGAACGCGTCGAAGCGGTCGTTCTTCCCAGCCGCGGCGCGGTAGCGGTCTCGGGCTGCCTTGACCTGGTTGGGATGGATCGCGAGCACGACGATCCCGGACGCGAGCAGCCGTCCGACCAAGAGCCCGTCGGGACGCTCGATCGCGCAGCACTCCACGCGATGGTTGAGCAGCAGCTCGATCAGAGCGCTCAGGCCCCGCTCATCGTGGCTGAACTGCTCAGCAGCGAGCAGCGCTCCGTGCTCGTCGCCGATGTGAACGTCGTGCCATTCGCTGGCCCAGTCGATCCCGCTGATTGCGCGCATAGATCCTCCTCCCCTTTAGGGGTTCGCTTGAAAAACGCTGGCCAGGAGGTACCGTGGCGGGTGCTCATAGGCAGGCCCTCGGTGGGGCGACGTCCTGTCGCCGCTCTGGGTGCCTCACACCACCGGGAGGCGCTTGTCTCACTTGGGCCGTCTCAGCGGCAAGCACAATGGGCGCTCTCCCGGTGGTGGTCAGCTATGTGTGCTGAGTCTCGGGCCTCGCCCGACCAACCGTCGAGCACGATCTCCCTCCCTCGGAAAGAAACCAAGAACAACCCGTGCACCCAGCAACCACAGGTTGCCCTATGAGCTCTCCGGTTCTCGAGGACTCCTCGCTCGAGCGGCTGCGAGCCCTGCTGCTCGAGGAGGGTGGGCTGATGGCGAGTTTGGTTGATCTCACCGCCGCGGATGGTTCCGCGGCGGACGGCTCTGCAGCCGCTGCCGTGCGGTCCGCCGGCGGTCTTGAGAGCTCCGAAGCTTGCGTGCATCCAGCCGGTCCCGCGCAGCTCGCCGCCGCGGGGCCGCGGGTGGAGGGTCGTGCGGCGGACTACGAACTGCTGATCGAGACGATCTACGAGGGCTATCTGCTGCACTACCAGGCTCCGCGCGTTGTGCTTCCCCGGGAAGCCGATCTGGGGGTGCTCGCCGGCGATCGCCTGTACGCGCTCGGCCTTGCGCGTCTGGTGCAGTTGGGCGACGTGGAGGCGGTGGCGGAGCTGGCCGACGTGATCACGCTCACCGCGCTCGCCCATGGCGCCGGCAACGCCGATCTCGCCGAAGCTGTTTGGGGTGCGGGCGCGCGCGCGGTCGGCTGGGGCGCAAGCGCCCAGCACGACCACGCCAAGGCTCTCACGCGCGCCGGCTCGCCGGCTGCCCTGGAGGCGATGCGCGAGCTTGCCGGGGCTTGACCTTGCCTCGGGCGCGCGATCCCGACCAGGGTGTTCCAGGCGCGCGATCCGCCCCGATGCCGACGTGGGTAGGCGACGGGCCGCTCACTCGATATTGTTCCCGCCGTGTCCGACAAGCACAGCCAGCACAAGTCCCGCTACACAGTCGACCGCCAGATCCCCGGAGCTTTCGAGGGCGAGACCGTCACACGCCGGCGGTTCATGACGATCGGCTCCCAAGCCGCCGGTGGAATCGCCGCCGCGTCCTTTGCGCTACCGGCGCTCGGTTTCGCGATCGGGCCGATCTTCAAGGAGCAGCCGCACACCTGGGAGAGCGTCGGGCCGACCGACATGTTCCCCGACAACAACTACATCCCCACCGTGATCACGCTCACGCCGGGCATCGGTGAGGCAGGCAAGGGCACCGTATATGTGCGTAAGCGCAACCCAGCGCTCGACACCGACAAGGCGGACCTGCACACTCAGTTCATCGCGATCACCTCGCGCTGCGCGCACCTCGGCTGCCCAGTGCGCTGGGTTGACGCCGCCGAGCGCTTCATCTGTCCTTGCCACGGTGGTGTCTATGACCTGCTGGGTCGCCGCGTAGGAGGTCCCCCCGTGCGCCCGCTGGATCGGTTCTACACGCGGGTCGTGGATGGCGTGGTGCAGATCGGCGCGCGCTTCAGCGTCAACAGCGAGCTCGAACGCTTCTCGCCGCGCGATCCAGGCGAGACGGTCGACGGCCTCGGCCAGTACCTGTACCCGTCCCGTCCCTCGGAGAGGAGGTAGCGAGCGATGGCCAGGCGACCCAAGCTCCCAGCTCCCCCCATGCCCTCCGCCCTGCAGGCGCCGCCGCCGCGCCCCGGTGAGGGCAACGGCGCGACCCCGCTTGACCATGCCAAGGAGGCCGGAACCAGTGTCGTGGACTGGGTCGACGAGCGCACCTCGCTGAGTGGCGCGGCGCGCTGGATGATGTTCCGCAAGGTGCCCAAGGGCACCAACTGGTTCTACACGCTCGGCTCGGCCACGATGTTCGCTTTCCTCTCGCAGGCGGTGACGGGCGTGTTCCTCGCGATGTACTACCGCCCCGACCCCTCCGGGGGGGCCTACGAATCGATCCGCCACGTCACCAACGAAGTGTTCCTTGGACAGTTCGTGCGCGGCATGCACAAGTGGGGATCGAGCGTGATGGTGATCCTCGTGTTCCTGCACATGGGCCGCACGTTCTTCTTCGGCGCTTACAAGTACCCGCGCGAGCTCAACTGGGTGATCGGCGTGGTGCTCTTGATCCTCACGATGACGATGTCCTTCACCGGCTACCTGCTGCCGTTCGATCAACGCGCCTACTGGGCCACGATCGTGGGCGTCAACATCAACGGCACCGGACCCTTGATTGGGCCATACCTGAGCGACTTCCTTCGCGGTGGCGGCGAATTCGGGGCAACGACCCTGTCGCGCTTCTATGCGATCCACATGCTGCTCGTCCCCGGCCTGCTCGCCGCGCTGATCGGCGCTCACCTGTACCTGGTGGCCAAGCTCGGCACCACCGCGCCGCCGTGGATCAAAGCCGAGAAGAACCCTGAGCTACGCAAGGCCGACGCGTGAACAAGCAACAGAAGGAGGAGTACCTCCGCGAGTACGCGATCCTGAAGACCCAGGGCAAGCCGTTCTTCCCATACGCGGTCATGAAGGACTCGCTGATGGCGTGCGTCGTGATGGCGGTCATCATCGGGATGTCGCTACTGTTCGGTGCCGAGCTCGGCTCGAAGGCCAACCCGACGACCACGACCTATGTGCCACGCCCGGAGTGGTACTTCTTCTTCCTGTTCGAGCTCCTGCGCGTGATCAAGCCGCCCAGCCTCGTGCCGCTCGCGACCATCGGCGTCCCTACGCTCGCGATGATCCTGCTGTTCCTGCTGCCGTTCTACGATCGCGGCCCCGAGCGTCGCCCCGAGCGTCGCCCTGTGGCGACCGTGACCGCGCTCTTCGTGATCGGCGCGATGGCGTTGCTCACCTACCAGGGCGCCAACGCCGGTTCGCCGACAGCGATCGAAATGCCAACACCGACCGCGGTCAAGCAGGCCGGCGGTCAAGAGCTGGCCGAATACGAAGCCGGCAGGAAGGTCGTGGCCCAGTCCGGCTGCCTGGCGTGCCACAAAATCGGCGACAACGGCAACTCCGGCCCCGGCCCCGAACTGACGCACATCGGCTCCCGCCTTCCCGGTCCGGGCATCGCCCGCACACTCGTCAACCCGACCGCGCCGATGCCCTCCTTCAAGAACCTTCCTCCCAAGAAGTTCGCGGCGGCGGTCTACTTCCTCTCGCTG
Organism: uncultured Solirubrobacterales bacterium; assembly: GCA_963831725.1. Taxonomy (GTDB): domain Bacteria; phylum Actinomycetota; class Thermoleophilia; order Solirubrobacterales; family Solirubrobacteraceae; genus Palsa-744. The sequence continues at coordinate 146,034 of CAWHRF010000002.1, read as the reverse complement.
CTGAAGTAGCCCGGCAGGCGATGCCCGCTCAGCGACGAGCCGACCCGGAGGCAAGCACCGGACGGCTGGAGGCGAGCCAGGTGCAGGCGATGTTCGACCGCATCGCCGGCGTGTACGACCTGCTCAACACGGTGATGACCGCCGGCCTGCACCACCGCTGGCGCAGTCGAGCCGTCGATCTCGCGCGGGTGGGCCCGGGCAGCCGCGTGCTCGACGTAGCCACCGGAACCGGCGATCTGGCGATCGAGCTCGCGCGGCGTGTGTCGCCGGGCGGCGAGGTGATCGGGAGCGATTTCTCCGAGGGCATGCTCGCTCGCGCACGTGTCAAGGGAGCCGAGGCGCTCGCCGGCATCGCGCTCGCCGGTCCGGGCGCCGTGCGCAAGGAGGCGACCCATGGGCATAACGGCTCCGTCGCCAACGGGACCGTCCCCAACGGTAATGTCAACAGCGGCACCGAGATTCTGCGGTTCGAGTGGGGCGATGGGCTCGAGCTTCCCTACGCTGAGGACTCGTTTGACGCGGCGACCAACGGCTTCGGCTTGCGCAACTTCTCCGACATACAGAAGGGTCTGCAGGAGATGGTCCGCGTGGTGCGTCCAGGGGGACGAGTCGTGGTGCTCGAGCTGACCACGCCAACCCGCCCGCCTCTGTCGCTGTTCTATCGAGTGTGGTTTGACCGTGTGGTCCCGGCGCTCGGCAAGCTGACCGCTCCTCTGGCAGGGCTGGTCGGGAAGGGTTCGCGGTCCGGGGCGCCCTCTGGGCAAACATCGATCGCGCAGGCCTACACATACTTGCCGAACTCAGTCAAGCGCTTCCATTCGCCGCTTGCGCTGGCGGGCGAAATGGAGCGCGCGGGACTGTGTGAGATCGGATATGTGCTGATGGCAGGCGGCATCATTGCCGTTCACGGCGCTACCGTCCCTGAGTGAGCGCTTTGTACGCTGGGAACAACACGGCGGCGGACGTGGAGGCTGTCGAGGAGATCATGCGCCGTGGCGGTCCGGTGCTGCGCGAGCGCATGACCTGTATGGAGGCCCACCTGGAGAGGGTGGCGGCGGAGGCCGGAGTGCCGCTGGCCTCCCATGCCACGGCGACCGTTCTCGCGGGTGGCAAGCGACTGCGCCCGCTGCTCGTTGTGCTTGCCGCGGAATCCGCGGGCACTCCCGGCCGGCACCCCGAGGGAGAGCAGAGCCTCATGCGCGCCGCGGTCGCGGTCGAGCTGGTGCACTCTGCCACGCTCGTGCACGACGACCTGATCGACGGCGCGCGCTTGCGCCGCGGCCGCCCGACGGTGGCCGCCGTTGCCGGGCGTCGCGCGGCGATCGCCACAGGCGACTTGTTGTTCTCGCGTGCTTTTGCCGAGTTGGCTCGCAATCGGGACCCCGAGCAGCTGCGCGCCCTCTCCGATGCGAGCTCGGCGCTGGCCGCCGGCGAGCTGCTGCAGCGCGAGGACTGCTACGCCTCGGATATCGCAGTCGATCGCTATCTGGAGCGCTGTCGTCTGAAGACCGCGGCCCTGTTCGAGGCCGCCTGCAGGCTCGGTGCGCTTGTGGCGGTGAAGGACAGCACGACGACGCTTGCCGCGGCACTCGGCGAGTTCGCCAGACGGATCGGGCTCGCGTTCCAGCTGCTTGACGACGTGCTCGACGTATCGGGTCCCGCTCAGCGGACCGGCAAGGCACGCGGCACTGACCTGCTCGACGGGACCGTCACGCTGCCGCTGATCCTCGCCCGCGAACGCGACAAGCAAATAGCGGAGGTGGACCTCGCCGCACTGGAAGGACCCGAGCAGGCCGAGGCATTGTGCGAGAGGATCGCCTCCACCGGAGCGCTTGACGAGGCACGTGAGCGAGCCCTGGCGATCGTCGCGGAGGCAAAGGCGGCATTGCCCTCGTCGCTGCCCGATGGGCGTCACGAGCTGCTGGACCTCGTCGCCGACGCGGTCGTCGAACGCTACTGCTAGAAGTCGCTCGGGCCGATCAGGTCCAACTCGAGTGCACGCGCGAACAGCTCGATCTCTTCGGTCATGTTCGCGTGCGTGAGTTGCTTGAGGTCGCTGAGGATGGCTCCCGTGGCCTTGTCCAGCTCCTCGTCGAGCCGTTCCACCAGAGCTTGCCCAAAGACGCCCTCGTGTAGTAGTCCGCAGTCTGGGCAGCGCATCGAGATGCGCCAGCGCCCTGGCGATTCCTCGGACCAATCGAGTGGGTGCACAAGCTCGCCCGTGCAGCGTGGGCACACGTGCAGTTGCTCGCCGGGCGAGGTGGGTGTGCACGAGGGTTGCGGGCCCTCCCCGACACGGTGGCCGGTGCTGTCGAGGTACACGACCTCGATCTCCCTGCCGCTAGGGAGTTGCACGTGGTGGCGTGTGTGATGGTCGCGATCGTCTTGCATTGTCTCTCTTTCGCTTCATCGACTCTCGGGCGACGCTCCTTTAGCGGGGATTCCCGCTCCTCCATCGGTGCCCTGCACGCTGTCGTGCACGCTTCCAGCAGGTCTACTGCCCGGGTATCCCGGGCCTTATCGCGGCGTAGCGGTGATAGCTTCAAATGGTCATGGCGACAGCCATCCGCACCGTTGGCCACGAAGATCGACTGAGCGTCGTGGACCACCTCGAAGAGCTGCGAACCCGCTTGATCGTGAGCGGCGTAGCGTTCGCGATCGTTTTTGGCGTGTGCTTCTGGCAAAACCATGCGCTGCTCAGCTTCATCAACAAGCCGCTGCACAAACAGACCGAGCAGCAGGTCAAGCGTGGGGAAGGGCCCGCCGGAGCGACCTGGCTGGCGCAGAAGGGTGTGCTGAAAGTCGCCAAAGACACACAGCGGGCGTTGGGCTTTCTCAGCGCGCCGGCAAGCGGGCTGCCGGCCGCGACCAGGGCGCAGCTTGCGGGCACGATCCCCGAGCTGCAAGCGGACGTCGCGAAGATCCCCCGCACCCCGAGCGGGCTCGACCCGACCACGCTCGGACCGGGCGAACCCCTAACCGCGACGCTCACGGTCGCGCTCTATTTCTCGCTCGTGATCGCGCTGCCGCTGATCCTGTTCGAGCTCTACGGCTTCGTGCTGCCCGCGTTCAGCCCAAGCGAGCGACGCGTGGTGATGCCGCTGCTGATCTCCGTCCCGTTCCTGTTCGCGGCGGGCGCCGCGTTCGGCTATCTGGTCGTGCTCCCCACCGCGGTCAATTTCCTGCAGAACTTCAACGCCAGCCAGTTCAACGTGATGGTGCAGGCAAACCAGTACTACAAGTTCGCCGCCACGGTGCTCCTCGCGATGGGCCTCGCCTTCCAGGCGCCGGTTGTGATCCTTGGTGCCGTGCGGGCAGGGCTCGTCACGCCCCGCCAGCTTCGCCGTCACCGCCGCTACGCGCTGTTGGTGTGCGCGGCGATCGCCGCATTCCTCCCCGGAGACGCCTTCACGCTCCTGCTCGAGACGGTCCCACTGTATTTGCTCTACGAGGCGAGTATCCTGATTGCGTCGGTGCTCGCCAGAGGCGAGACGGCGCAGGCGACGGCTGCAGGGGACGGACGCCCTCCGGATGATCCACCGGGCGCATCGGGAACGCCCGGTCCCTCACCACCATCGTCGGGCGACGGTCCAGGCGGCGCTCAGGCGCACGCGGCGACACCGGCAGCAGCGCCAAAGACGACTGCCGAAGAGATGATCGACCACATAGACCCCAATCTGTCCAACTGATGCTGTTCGACCTGAGAGCACGCGGCAGGCGCCGCACCGTGCAAGTCGTCTATCTCGGCCTGGTGGTTCTGTTCCTGGTCGGCTTCGTGGGCTTCGGCGTAGGGGTCGGTGGTGGTGGCGGTGGCAGCCCGATCGAAGCGATATTCGGCAGCAAAGAAGGATCGGCGGCCGCCGGGTACACCAAACAGGTCGCCGAAGCCGAAAAGCGCACGCACAAGAACCCCAGCGAAGCGGCCGGCTGGGCCCAGCTCGCCGAAGCCCGTTTCCGTCAGGCCAGCGGCAGCGAATACTACGACGAAGAAAAGCAGCAGTTCACGTCAAAGGGCAAGGAAAAGCTCGCCAAGGTGGTTGACGCATGGAACCGCTATGTGGAACTCAAACCGAGCAATCCTCCACTGACGATCACAAACGACATGATCAGGGTGTTCGGCGAAGAAGGCCTGAACGAGCCGACCGAAGCGGTGGCGGTCTTGCAGCTTGTGATCCCCACGAGGCCGGCGAGCGTGGCGCTGTATGGCGATCTCGCCAAGTACGCCTATCAGGCCAAAAACGTGAGCGTGGGCGACCTCGCCTCGCAGAAGACGATCAGCCTCACCCCGGCGGCGGACCGCAAGAAGGTCGAAGCCGAGCTCGCCGAAATCAAGGCCAACCCGACGGGTAACACCTCCAACCAGACGTACACCGGGACCACCAACGGCAAGGTCTACACCGTAAAAGTCGGTGCCAAAGGACAGGGCACAGTCCTGAAAACCAGCTCGGCGCCGGCTACCCCCGCGAAGAAGAAATAGCGGGCCGAGGGTGATGAAGTGTCGGGCGCAGAGGAGATTCCGCCTTACACGGCCCGTCTGCTGATCGACTGCGCCGACCAGCCCGGAATCGTCGCGGCTGTCTCGGGATTCCTGTTTGAGCGGGGGGCCAACATCGTCTCCTCCCACCAGTACTCCTCCGATCCGACCGGAGGGCGCTTCTATCTTCGTACCGAGTTCTTCCTGGAGGACCTGCTCGAGCACCGAGAGAGCTTCCGAGAGAGCTTCGAGGTCGAGGTGGCGCGACGCTTCGCGATGGAGTGGGAGATCCGCTACCGGGGCGAGCACCAGCGTGTGGCGATCCTCGTGTCTCGCTATGACCACTGCCTGGTGGACATGCTCTGGCGCTGGCGCCGTGGCGAGCTGGATGCGCGGCTGGTGGGGGTCATCTCAAACCACCCCGATCTCGCCGAGGAGGTGGCCGCCGCGGGCGTTGCCTTCCACCATGTCCCGGTGGCCAAGGACGACAAGCAGCAGGCCGAGCAACGGATGCTCGAGCTGCTGCACAGCAAGGTCGATCTGGTGGTGCTCGCGCGCTACATGCAGGTCCTCAGCGGCGACTTCCTCGCCAGGCTCGGTGCGCCGGTGATCAACATCCATCACTCGTTTCTACCGGCATTCGCGGGGGCAGATCCCTACAGGCGCGCGCGCGAGCACGGGGTGAAGCTGATCGGCGCGACCGCCCACTACGTGACCGCCGAGCTCGACGGCGGCCCGATCATCGAGCAGGACGTCGCGCGCGTCGACCATCGCCTGAGCGTGCGCGAGCTGGAACGCGTCGGTCGCGATATCGAGCGAGTGGTGCTCGCACGCGCGGTGTCGCTGCACCTGGAAGATCGCGTGATCGCCGACAGCGGGCGCACGATCGTGCTGTGAGAGGCCGGCCTGACGGGCCCTCGCCTCCAAGCGCGGCGGGCCTTGGCTAGAATCCTGCCCACACCGGTCCGATGTGGATCGGCGCCCTCACGGGCCGTTAGCTCAATTGGCAGAGCAGGGGCCTCTTAAGCCCAAGGTTGTTGGTTCGATTCCAACACGGCCCATCGGACTGTTGTCTGTGCAGGGGTCCGCATCGCTTGGCATCCTCGGTCGGTGGACGAACCCAGGCACTTGCGCTATCAGGACAACGAGGGCTCGCGCTTCTACAGGGCGGGCCGCCTGTCGCCGGAGGAGACCTGGCGGGCTCTCGGGGACGAGCTGGGACGTGTTCTCATGGATGCCCAGCGAGCATTCTGGCGCGCCCTTCTGCAGATGGACCCGGGGCGCATTCGCTGGTGGCACGGAGCGATCTTCGCCCGCCACTTTCCGAATGACGGCGGGTGCTTCCGCCGCGACCGGGCCTTCTTCAGCGTGATGACGCCGAACGGCGGGATGCGGCAGTTGGAGGGAGCAGCACCCGAGGCGATCCTTGGCGAGCTCCAGTTGGTCTGCTCGTCGTTCAACCGGCATGCAGATGCACTCGGCAATCCGGATACGACGGGTGTTCTCGACCGGACACGGGTTGTGGCTGCCCTCTATGCGGGCATCTTGCGAGTGCATCCGTTCGTGGACGGCAACCATCGCGTGGGCTTCGTCGCGCTCTCCTCGGCTCTTTGGTCATTTGGGCTGCCCAACGTGGAGTTCGAGGACGATGCGGAGACGATCGCTCACGACGACGCGCTCGTTCCCGCCCTGGAATCCAAGAGTGGGAGCATCGAGCCCTTCGCACAGTTGCTGGCTGATCTCATCCAGCGCTCGATGGAGTCCCAGGCATGAGCTACGCTAAGCGCATGGATGGTAGCTTCCCCAAGCTCGATCGACCGCATACGGTCCGCAAAGGACGTCTCGTGGAAACCACGCCAGAGGTCAACCGCGAAGTCGCCGAAAGCGCGATGCTGCTCTCTCAGGGCGCACGCCGTGCGATCGAGATGAAGCAAGAGGCACGCCAGGCAGCCAGCTCTGTCGCGCCTGGCACGGCCAGCCAAGCTGCCTGACGCCCGCCGAAAGCGACATCAGCCGACCGCGACCGCCGCCGCCTCCATCAGCGCTTGGTTTGCGCGCCGAAAAGTTTCCCCCATTCCATAGCGCCCGCAAATCAGCCGCCCCGCCCTAATTCGTCGCCAGGGGCTTGACATGGCATGCGTCTTGATGTATAAACGGTCATACCTCGGCCGCTCTGGCGGTCCGGGGGAAACATAAGATCGGGTTTGGGTCGGTTCTTCATGACCGGTTGCAAGTGCTTTTGATGGGGATTCGGGAGAGGTACCGGGTCGCAACTGAGAGGGAGTTGTAGTTCGCGTGGTTTCTTTGGGGAATAGCGCAGTTGAGAGTCATCGTGCTCGCGACGGGTCCGTAATAGGACGCGTCAGCGTCGCTGACGCGTCTCTCTCTCTCTCTCTCTCTCTGCGCCGCCGGCCGCCAGTGCGCTAAGCGCACTCCTCGGGCCGAGCGCCCGGGCCGGCACGCCCCCCATGGGGGGGTGGGCCTCGTGAGGGCTGCGGCGCTGCGGCGCGTCAGTTCGTCTCGCGCCGTTTCTTCGTGCGCGGTTTGGCGGCGCGCGAGCTCGTCGTCCTCGTGTGTGTGCACGAGGGCCGGCGCTTCTTTCAAGGTGTCGTACCCACGCGGGATGGTCGCACTTGACCCTGCCTCTGTTCTGCTGGACGGGCAGCCCCTGGACGCCATCTCCAAGCATGGAGCCCGCACATGCGCGTGGCTTCGTGCGGGCGTTCAGGGGTCCGTCCCACCCGTGCATGCGGCGTGTGGGAGGGGCTGGTGAGATGGCTCCTCGTAAGCGAGCGTCCAGCTCAGCTCGCCGCGGCTCTGAGAAGGGAGCGGTGCGGGATGGCGGTAGTGCGCCGCGGGCGTATAACGGCGCGGTCCGTGGACAGCTTGCCGAGCTTCAGCGTGCGCGGATGCTCGGGGCGATGTTCGACGTCGCCGCGCAACGGGGGGCGAGCGGCGTGACTGTCGTGCGCGTTGTCGAGCGCTCCGGGGTTTCCCGGCGCACGTTCTATGAGCTTTTCTCCGACTGCGAGGATTGTTTGCACGCCGCGTTCCAGCAGGCGCTCGCATACGCCTCCGAGCGCGTTCTCCCCGCTTATGAGTCTGAGAAGGCGTGGCGGGAGAAGATCAGGGCGGGCCTGGCCGCGTTGCTGGGCTTCCTCGATGAGGAGCCGGTGGTCGGCGGGCTGTTGATCGTCGAGTCCCACGCGGGCGGCGAGGCGACCTCCAAGCATCGAGGCGAGGTATTGGCTGCGCTCACCGCCGCGGTCGACGATGGTCACACGGAGGGCAAGGCGAGCGTCGTGGGGTCTTCGCTTGTGGCGGAGGGTGTTGTGGGTGGCGTGCTGAGCGTGATCCGCTCGCGCTTGGGAGAGAAGACGCACGAGCCGCTCGTCGAGCTCACGAACCCGCTGATGAGCATGATCGTGTTGCCCTACCTCGGTGCGGCCGCTGCGCGCAAGGAGCTCGAGCGTCCCACGCCGGTGTCTTCCGGGAGACGGGAGGGCGAGGTGTTGCTCTCAGACCCTTTCAAAGACGCGGGGATGCGCCTGACCTACAGGACGGTGCGGGTGCTGATGGCGATAGCCCAGCACCCGCAAGCGTCTAACCGTCAGGTCGGGGAGGCGGCCGGCATAACGGATCAGGGCCAGATCTCAAAGCTGCTCGCTCGCCTGGAGCGCATCGGTCTCGTCACGAACACGGGGATCCATCCCGGCCTGGGCGCTCCGAACTCGTGGACGCTGACCGAGAACGGCGAGCGGATCGCTCAGAGCATCCGCACCAACACCGAAGGCAGCCAAAGCCGCGGAGCGCTCGAGCGATGAGCACCACTCACACATCCTCGCGCCACCGCTCGCGTCCACGCCAAAAGCTTATGTCAATCAGTAAATATCAAGTTCTTGGAGCGTCCTTTATAGGACGTCAGATCTCTCGTGTGCGCGTAGGGCGCACAGCTTCTTATTCGCTTATCGCCGCGGGTCGTTTGCCCGCGGCGGTCTTGTGCTGCCCGGGCTCGGGCAGGTCTTCTTGTCCGGGTCTCTTTGAGGAGGGGATGTGAACGTGGGTGCTCATCGGTCTGTGTTGAGGAATCTTGTCCGGTCGTGCGGCGTGTTCGCCCCGGGACGTGGCAGTACGGGTGAGTGTGTGCTGCGTCGCACGTCCACCGCGCTCGCGCTTGGCGTGGTCACCGTGTTCGCGCTGAGTGCGGGCGTCGCCCAAGCCGAACCCCCCAAGCTCATCCTCTTCGGATCGTTCAGCGCGCACGAAGCGCAGGGGGAGGTTGGTGTCGCTGTGGAAGGCTCTGGAGACCTGTTCGTGTCGGGTCTCGTAGGGGAAGAGTTTGCCCCCTCGACGGTGGTCAAGCTCGATCCTTCAGGCAACTTGCTCTCGCCGCCATCCCCGTTTGGGTCTGGGTACTACTCGGGTGTTGCGGTGAACCCGACGAACGGCGAGGTGTACGTGGTCAACGCGCTCGCCCAGTCGATCGAAGTGTACGACCCTAACACGGGCGCGTTGTTGTCTTCGTTTGAAGTGCCGGCGTCGCGTAATTTCCTCGGTGCCGTCACAGACGTACAGATTGCCACCGACTCGGCTGGCAACGTGTACGTGCCGGTGGTACCGGAAAACGAGGTGCTCGAGTATGACCCAGCCACTTGTCCGGCAGGGCCCACACCGTGCGTGCCGCTGAAAACGTTCACCGGCGGCTCGGGCGCCAGTGCGCTCAAGGAACCAACCGCAGTCGCGATCGACTCCTCCGGCAATCTGTGGGTGGCCGATTCCGGCAACAACAGGATCGTGGAGCTCGATTCCAGCGGTGCGCCTGTGGAAGTGGACGGCAAGCCCGTGGAAATCAAGAGCGAAGGCGTGTGGTCCGTGGCACTCGACGGGCATGGGGACGTGTTCGCGGTCGTCGAAAACAGCGCGGACCCGTGCGGCGAAATCGGCTCGTTCTGTACCCATCTCGTCGAGTACAGCTCGGAAGGCAGGCAGCTCGCCGATGTGGGGGCCGGCTTTTTCGGCACGCATCAAACCGAGCGCACGGATCACTTCTACAGCATGGTCGCGGTGAATGAAGCGAGCGGCCGTGTATATGTGACCGACGGCTCCAAAGACACCGTCTGGGTGTTCGGGCCTCCCAAGGCGCCTGCGGTCGGCAGGGAGCTCACCGCCGAAGTCGGCGTCTCCGAAGTAAAGCTCGGGGCGCTCGTGAACCCCGGGGGCCTCCAGACGACCTACCGTTTCGAATACGGTCCTACCAGCGCGTATGGCAGCTCGACGCCTTTCCCGGAAGGAAGCGTCGGCGAAGGACTGGAATCGCACGCGGTGTGGGCGTCCGCAAGTAGCCTCGCGACGGGCACGACCTATCACTACCGTGTCGTTGCGACCAACGAACTGGGAACGCTCTATGGTCCCGATCAAACATTCACCACGCTGACCGCTGAACAAGCGGCGTGTCCCAACGAACAGCTGCGCGGTGGTTTCTCCGAGAAGTTGCCCGACTGCCGCGCTTACGAGTTGGTGACGCCACCTGTCAAGAGCTCGTCCCAGTTCAACGCTAAGCCGGAAATGGTGTACTCGAGCACGGCCGCCGCAGATGGCGAAGCGGTCACGCTCCGCATCCTGGAACCGCGGCCGGGCGCGCCCACCGCCGGCGAAGACTATGTGGCGACGCGTGGTGCAGGCGGCTGGATCGCAGAAGACATCATGCCGCTCGAATCTTATGACGGGGTGGGCTGCGCGCAATACCAACCCGTGTACGCGTATTCGGATCAGCTCACCAAGGACGTGATGCTGGCTAATGGAGGGTCACGTGCTTCCGCGTCCGGGAACTCCCACGAAGACCCGGAATCGTGTAATCCCGAAGGCCGTCAGGTTGTGAGTGGCGAACCGGCGGGCTATGAAAACCTGTTGGTGCGCGATAACGCGACCGGCGCTTACCAGCTTGTCAACGTCACGCCGCCGAGGGTGACGCCGGCCGACACGCATTTCCAGGCCGCATCCGTGGATCTCAGCCATGTGATCTTCACAGAGACTTCGCCCCTGGCCGAAGGCGCGCAGTACGGCGTGGAAAACCTGTACGAATGGGACGAAGGCGCGCTGCGACTGGTAAGCGTGCTGCCGGACGGCACGGCGGTCCCCGGATCGCTTCCAGGAGAAGCAGTACAGCATGGGGAATACCACTTGCCCGACAAAGGTGTGGTCTCCAGCGACGGCTCGCACGTTCTCTTTACCTACAGTGGCGCTCTCTATGACCGCATCGACGGGCAGCGCACCGTTCAGATCGATGAAAAACAGGGCGGGTCGGGTCTCAGCGGCGGCGGCTCCTTCACGGCCGCGACCTCCGATGGTTCGAAGGTTTTCTTCCTCGACGAAAGCAAGCTCACGGCCGACTCGACCGCGGCCACGGGCGAACCTGACCTGTACGAGTGTGGGCTGTCTGAAGGCGCGAGCAAATGCGAATTGAGCGACCTAACGGTCGCTGCGGCGGGCGAGCACGCCGATGTGCTGCGCGTCACGCCGCTTGGCGGTCATGACATCTCCTATGTCTACTTCGTAGCCGAGGGCGTGCTGGCGTCCAACACGAGGGAGATCACCAACAGCGAAGGCAAGACCGTCGTCGAAGGCGCGGAAGCCGGGAAGGAAAACCTGTATTTGTGGAATGGCGAAAAGACGACGTTCGTCGCCACCGGCGTCTCCAACAACGGGCGGTTCGGGCTCCAGCAGACCTCGCCCGACGGCAAGTGGCTCTCGTTCGAATCGAAGAAGAGCCTGACCGGTTATGACAACGCATCCACGACGGAGTTCTTCCTGTACAGCGCCGTCACAGGGCAGCTCGACTGCGCCTCGTGCAACCCCACGGGCGAACCGCCGGTCGCAGGAGGCGGTGTGGCGCAGTTCCCGGAAGGCGACGAAGAAGTCGCCGGAGTCTTCCGGAGTCGGCACGTGCTCACGGATGCCGGCCAGGTGTTCTTCCAAACGGTGGATGCGCTCGTACCCTCCGATACGAATGGCCAGCTCGATGTCTATGAGTACGAGGGTGGCCACGTGTACCTGATCTCAAGCGGCACCAGCTCCTTCGAATCGAACCTGGAGGATGCGAGCGAAAGCGGCGATGACGTGTTCTTCAGGTCGGACCAGCAGCTAGTGCCGCAGGACAACCAGGAAGGACAGATCGTCATCTACGATGCCCGTGTCGCGGGTGGCTTCCCGGCGCCTGCCTCCCCGCCGGCGTGCACGACGGCCGATGCGTGTCGCGCGCCGGTTTCGCCGCAGCCCTTGATTTATGGAGCGCCGTCGAGTCAGACGTTCTCCGGTCCGGGGAATCTCGCGTCGCCTGAAGCAAAACCGAAGGCTAAGCCCAAGGCAAAGCCCGTGAAGTGCAAGAAGGGTTTTGTCAAGAAGAAAGGCAAGTGTGTGAAAAAGCCGGGGAAGAAGGCCAAGAAGTCCGCCCGCGCCAACAGGAGGGGTAAGTGATGACGCGCTCCAGGAGAATCCCGACAGCACTCTCGCTCGCGGTTGCTGTGATTGTGGCGCTGGGAGTGGGCGCGTCCTCGGCGCTCGCCGCAAGCGAAGCGCACCCGTTCCTGAATATCAGCTTCGGCCACAATGCGACGGAAGCGTTCTCGAACCCCAACGGGATCGCGGTCGACGAAGCGACCGGCGATGTGTACGTCGCGGACATCGGCACGGACACGGTGTACAAGTTCGACGCGAATGGCAACCCGCTCGACTTCGCCGCGCTCGACTCAAACGCGCTGAACGGCGTCGCTACGCCGGGTGGATCGTTCTCGTTCCCCTCGTTGTACGGTACCCCCGCGGCGATTGCGGTCGATAACTCGAGCAGCCCGTCGGACCCTTCCGCCGGCGATCTGTACGTGATGGATGGGGGCCATGGCGTGATCGACAAGTTCAGTCCCGAAGGCACGTACCTGAGCCAGATCGACGGCTTCTCGCCGTCCACCGGGTCCGCCGAAGGCGAATTGCTGGGACTGGGCGTCGACGGGAGCGGCACTGTGCACGTAGACCTGAGCACAGGATTGGATGGTGCCAACAAACTGCTGATCGAGGAATTCGACGGTGCGGCGGTGAATCATCTCATAGCTCGCCAGAAATGGCATTCGGAGGACGAGGCCCCGACTTTGGGCGTGCCTGAGAACGACGAAGGGCCGGCCCACGGCTTTGCCGTCTCTGCCACGGGCGATGACTACCCGATCTACGAACCGTCGTGCTCGTGTACGCTCAAGTGGGGGCAGAAGCTCTCCGCGCTTGGCCGCGTGGACAGTGGCGAAGCGGGCGACGTCGCGGTGGCCGTCGATCCCGCGACCGGTCACCTCTACGCGGACGATCAGTCCTCTGTGGCCGAGTGGGACACGGGCGCGATGAACCGCAACAGCGTGAACGAAACCAGCGTTGGCACGCTTGTCGCGCGCTTCGGTTCGCTCGAACTTTCGGGGACTTCGGGCGAGGGCGGGATCGCCGTGGACGGCGCGACAGGAGACGTGTACGTCTCAAACCCCGCCAACGGCAAGGTCTACGTTTTCGCTAGCGACGCTCCGGCCGTGACAGTCGGCGAACCGGCGGACGTGACCGAGGAAGCCGCGAGCCTGAGCGGCACGATCGATCCGCGCGGCGGCGCCATCAGAGAATGCAAGTTCGAATACGGCCTCACCGACGAATTCGGCAACGGCCCCTACAACCACATTGTGTCCTGCAAGCAGACGCCGGGCGAGATAGGAGCGGGAAGCAGTCCGGTGGCGGTCTCCGCACAGCTCGAAGGTCTCGTGCACGGCGAACTTTACCATTTCCGTCTCGTCGCGACCAACACCGACGGTGCGGGGGAGGGCAGCGGTATGCTCGCGACGCAGGGTGTCGGCTTCGGCATCAAGAGCTTTGAAGTGAGCTTCCTAAACGAAAACGGAACGCCCGACACGCAGGCGGGCTCGCACCCGTACCAATTCGTCAACACTTTCGAACTGAACTCGCACTTCAAGCGCGTCGAATCGAACGCTGACTCACCGTACATTCGTCTACCCGATGGCGTCTTGCGGGATCTCAAGGTCGATCTGCCCGCCGGCTTCGTCGGCGACCCCAATGCGACCTCCAAGAAGTGCACCGACGCGGAACTGCGTGAACTAGGAGACACCTGTCAACCCGAAGCGCGCGTGGGCGAACTGCACCTGAGCTGGTCAGAAAATCAGGTTCGTCAACCGTTCCTCTCGGGCAACATCTACGTCATGCCGCCCCCGCACGGCGTGGCTTTGCAGCTCGGCACCGATTTCTTCTTGCCCTTGCTGTTTATCAACAACGGGGTGCTCGCGGGCGGTAATTACCCCGTGCAGGCGACAGTGACGGAAGCGCCGACGACGGCACCTGTCCTCAAGAGCAGGTTGGTGGTCTCCGGTGTCGTGGGCGAAGGGGTCAACCGCAAACCGTTCCTGACGTTGCCGACTGGCTGCCACGGCCCCTTGCGCTCGACGATGACGGCCGACTCGTGGGAAGAACCGGGCAACTGGGCGAAGGCGAGCACGGTTACGCACAACGCCGCGGGCACGCTCGTGTCGCTGACGGGCTGCTCGAAGCTCAAGTTCCCGCCGGAAATCACGGTCTCTCCCGATACGACGGACGCAAGCACCTCCTCGGGGCTGACGGTAAACGTCCACGTCCCACAGAACGCCGCGTTCAACCCTGACGGCTTGGCGGAGTCCTCGTTGCGCGATACGACGGTGGCGCTGCCCCAGGGTGTGGCGATCAACCCTTCGGGTTCCGAAGGCCTTGAAGCGTGCTCGTCCAATACGAGCGCGTTGCCGGAAGGCGCGCTCGGCAGTCCCGGCGATCAGATCGGCTACAAGGGCCAGGAAGAACTGAACGCCGAATACGAACCCGGTGTGAAGTGGAGCACGTTCACGCCGGAACTGGCGAGCCCAGAGGATCCGGGCGTGAACTTCTGTCCGAACGGGTCGAAGGTCGGGACGGTGAAAATCAAGACGCCGCTGCTTGAACACGAAGTGGAAGGCGCGGTGTATCTGGCGGCGCAGAACTCCAACCCGTTCGGGAGTCTCGTCGCGATGTACATTGTCGCGGAAGATCCTTATTCGGGGAGTTTGATCAAGCTCGCGGGCGAAGTGTCGTTGAACCCGGATACGGGGCAGATCGTCACGACGTTCAAGAACACCCCCGACGTGCCGTTTGAAAACCTCGAACTGCATTTCTTCGGTGGGGAACGCGCACCGCTCGCTACACCCTCGCGTTGCGGGACGTACACGACGACAGCGACGTTCACGCCGTGGGACGGCAACGGTCCGGTTCCAGCGGAATCCTCGTTCAATATCGAACACGGTCCGGGCGGTGGTCCGTGTCCGGGTGCGAGCCTGCCGTTCAATCCGTCGTTGACGGGCGGTGCGACGAATGTCAATGCGGGCGCGTTCAGTCCGTTTGCGCTGACGATGAGCCGCAAAGACGGCGAACAGAACCTACAGTCGGTGGAAGCGCACTTGCCGCCGGGATTGTTGGGGATCCTCTCGAACATCGAACTGTGTGGAGAACCTCAGGCCAATCTCGGTGAGTGTCCCCCCAACAGTTTGATCGGCGAATCGACCGTAAGCGTTGGTGTCGGTAATCAGCCGTTCACGGTCTCCGGTGGCAAGTTCTACCTGACCGGCCCGTATAACGGTAGTGGTCCGTGTACGGTGGGCCAGTCGGGGTGCGCACCGTTCGGTATCACGTTCGAGGTTCCCGCGAAGGCCGGACCGTTCGATCTGAAGCGCAACAGCGCGAATCCCGCCGGCGAGGATCCCTGCGACTGCGTGATCGTCAGGGGCAAGATCGAAGTCAATCCGATTACCGCGGCGATCACGATCACGAGCAACCCTCCCGGTACTGCCGATTCGATCCCGACGAGTATCGAAGGGATACCTCTGGAAATCCAGCACGTAAACGCGATTACGACACGCGGGGACTTCCAGTTCAACCCGACGAACTGCAACAAGATGCAGGTCAGCGGCACGATCTACTCAAGCGAAAACTCGATAGACACTATCGACGTGCCCTTCCAGGTCACCAACTGTGCGGTGCTGAAGTTCGCTCCCAAACTCGCGGTCTCCGCGTCAGGGAAAACATCCAGGGCTAACGGTGCGAGCCTGAGCGTGAAGTTGACGTATCCCAAAGCGCCGTTTGGGTCGCAGGCGAACATCAAGTCGGTCAAGGTGGATTTGCCCAAGCAGTTGCCGTCGAGGTTGACGACGTTGCAGAAGGCGTGTCCGGCGAAAACATTTGAAGCCAACCCCGCTGGTTGTCCGGTGGCGTCGATTGTGGGGCATGCGACCGCGATCACACCGTTGATCCCGGTGCCTTTGACGGGTCCGGCGTATTTCGTGTCTTATGGTGGTGCGAAGTTCCCCGAACTCGTGGTCGTCCTCCAAGGGTACGGCGTGACGCTCGACCTGCATGGGGAAACGTTCATCAGCAAAGCGGGGATCACGAGCAGCACGTTCCACACGATCCCCGACGCCCCCGTCGGTAGTTTCGAGCTGAACCTGCCGCAAGGCAAATACTCCGCGCTCGCCGCCAACGGCAACCTGTGCAAGAGCAAACTGGCGATGCCCACCGCGTTCACCGCACAGAACGGGGCGGAAATCCACCAGAGCACAAAGATCGGCGTGACAGGCTGCCCAAAGGTGGTGCGCCATGAGCGCAAGAAGACCCACAAGAAGAAGAAGAAGTGATGGTGGGTTTGTTGCGGTGCTGTGCAGGAGATGGAGGTAGGCCCTCCGTGGTCGCCGTGCAGGCGGAGATCGCAAACCACCGTAAGGTGCTGCGGTCAAGAGCCGTTGGTGCTGAGCGTTACGGGAAAAGGCGTGTCTTTGAGCGCGTCAGGTGTGACCTAATGAAGGCGAACGAGAGTGAACCGCAGGTGAGTTGTCGAAAGGCAGTAGATGACATCGAAACCGGGGCACAGCCTTTGCTTCGGGATGAGTCTGGCGGGTGCCTGTTTATTGGCCAGACGGTGTCCGGCATGTATGCGGCGCGAGCGTGGGTCAGGCTCTTGCATGGAACATGGGAACCTGTCGTCCTGTGGGACGATCAGCTAGTGGCTTTTGGCCTGCGGCTGGTTGTTTCAGGGAGGGTGCCAAGCGGTCGAAACTGTGAGGCGCGAACTCCTGTTGTGGGGCACAGGGGCGGATCGTCCGGTAGTAGCGTTGAAGGTCCTGTAATGGGATTGGAGCGAAGCGGGCGGACCATTCTGAGGAGATCGGTGGTCAACCACGTGTGTGTGGGAGGAGCCAATGGTTGAGTCAAGGTCGCAGGTGAGGTCGTTTGGTATCTCGAAGAAGGTTGTGTTGGAAGCCTGGGAGTCTGTGAAGGCGAACCAGGGTGCTGCCGGTGTTGACGGGGTGTCGATCAAGGATTTTGAGAGGGGCCTTTCGGGGAATCTCTATAAGGTCTGGAATCGTCTGTCCTCGGGGTCGTATATGCCGCCGGCGGTGTTGGCGGTAGATATACCGAAGCAGCATGGGCAAGGGGTCAGGACCCTCGGTGTGCCCACGGTTGCGGACAGGGTCGCGCAAACGGTCGTTAGACGGTATTTGGAGCCGAGTGTGGAGCCAGTCTTCCACCCGGATTCATACGGTTATCGACCGGGACACTCAGCCTTGGACGCGGTGGGGGTGTGCCGGGAGCGGTGTTGGAAGTACGGTTGGGTGATCGATCTTGATTACCGGTCGTTCTTCGACTCGATTGACCACGCGCTCATGTTGAAGGCGGTAGCCGCTCACACGAATGAGCGGTGGGTCCTTCTCTATGTGGAACGGTGGCTGAAAGCACCGATCCAGGATGAGGATGGCACTGTGGTAGCGCGGGATCGCGGGACCCCTCAGGGTTCGGCGATCTCTCCTGTGCTGGCGAATATCTTTTTGCATTACGCGTTTGATTTGTGGATGGGTCGGGAGTTCCCGGCCGTCCCGTTTGAGCGCTATGCGGACGATATCGTTGCGCACTGTTGGAGTGAGAACGAAGCGCGGGTCGTACTCGATGCGATCGCGCAGCGGATGGCGTCGTTGGGCCTGGAGCTGAATCCTGGCAAGACGCGCATCGTGTACTGCAAGGATTCTAAACGCAAAGGCTCTCACGAGCACGAGCGGTTTGATTTCTTGGGGTACACGTTTCGTCCCCGGCAGTCTCGCGGGCGGGGTGAGTTGTTCACGAACTTCACCCCGGCTATCAGTGATGACGCCGCTAAGAGGATACGTCGAGCGATCAGGCGATGGAGGATTCACCTATGGAGCGGAACACACCTCACCGAGATAGCACGAGAGATCAACACGATCGTGCACGGATGGGTCAACTACTACGGACGGTTCACCCCGTCCAGGCTGGCCATCATGCTCAGGAGCATCGACAAGTACCTGGTGCGTTGGGCGATGAGAAAGTACAAGCGACTTCGACGGCGCCTCCTGCGAGCATGGGAGTTCCTGGAGCGCGTAGCAATGCGCGAGCCAAAGCTCTTTGCTCACTGGCGCGTCGTCACACACGCCAACGACCGAATGGTGGGAGCCGTATGAACGGAGACGTTCACGTCCGGTTCTGTGAGAGCCAGGGGCTGCAACGCCCCTGGCCACTCGCCAAGAAGAAGGGCAAGAAGTCAAGCAAGCATCGCAAGGGGAAATCGCACGGGAAGAAGAAATGAGAGATGGCCGGCAAGACAAAGACGCCGTCGAAGCCGGCGGCGCCTTCCGGTCGGCGGGGGTTGCATGCAAAGGACCGCGAGAATGGTTCACAAAGCTGGCATCGCGACACTGACGCTGCGGCTGTCCATGCGCGCGATTGCGTGGTAATCGTTGGGTTCACGCTGGCGATGGCCGGTTTCCGATGGTGGTGGCGATAAGCTCGTCGGCGAGTCCGCAACCGGAGGAGCGAGATGGCAGAGAACCCGACGGGTGCTCTCAACCCGTCGTCGCAACACTCCACGATGTTGAACTCGAGATGGAGGGAGTTGCGATGGCGAGGAAGCGCAGGGAGTATTCGGTAGCTGAGCGCAGAGAGCTCTGGCAGCGCTGGGAGCGTGGAGAGTCCTACGGCGACATTGCGCGGGCGCTCGATCGAGTGCCCGCGACGATCTATTGCACGATCCGTCGCCAGGGCGGGGTCGCTCCGCCCGAGCGGCGGCGTAGCCGCTTGGCGTTGACGCTGCGTGAGCGGGAGGAGATCTCGCGCGGGATCGCGGCGGGGAGATCGGCTCGGAGGATCGCCGCGTGGATAGGCAGAGCCCCGTCGACTGTGACCCGGGAGATCGGCCGTCACGGCGGCAGGAGCTGCTACCGGGCTGCTGAGGCCGACGAGCGAGCGTGGCAGGACGCGAGGCGACCGCAGGCCTGCAAGCTCGCCGGTGATCGCACGTTGCGCCAGCTGGTCGCCACCAAGCTCGCGCAGGACTGGTCTCCCGAGCAGATCGCCGGCTGGTTGAAGGCCGAGTTCCCCACAGATCAGACTATGAGGGTGTCTCACGAGACGATCTACCTGACGTTGTTCATCCAGGCGCGGGGAGCGTTGAAGCGAGAGCTCGTGGCGCACTTGCGACGCCAGCGCTCCATCCGCAGGCCGAAGGGCGCGAAGCGAAACCGCGGACAGGGTCAGATCGTCGGCGCCGTCTCCATTCGCGAGCGCCCGGCCGAGGCCGAGGACCGGGCGATCCCGGGTCACTGGGAGGGAGACCTAATCTCCGGTGCGTCCAACACTTACCTGGCCACGCTCGTCGAGCGCCACTCGCGCTTTGTGATGCTCGTCCCTGTCGAGGGCAAGGACACGCGATCGGTCACCCGTGCCCTCAGTGAGCACGTGCGCCGCTTGCCCGAGCAGTTGCGTGCCTCGCTCACCTGGGACCGCGGGACCGAGATGGCAGACCACGCGAAATTCACAGTCGCTACCGACGTCAAGGTCTACTTCTGCGATCCGCAGAGCCCCTGGCAGCGCGGCTCCAACGAGAACACCAACGGCCTCCTGCGCCAATACCTGCCGAAAGGCACCGACCTATCCAAGCTCACTCAACCCCAGCTCGACGAGATCGCCGCCAAGCTGAACACCAGGCCACGCGAAACCCTCGCCTTCAAGACACCAGCAGATACCCTGGAGGCAGCGTTGCAATGACGGGTTGAGTTCACCACGTTGTTTGTTTGTCACGGCGATGACGGTGGGCCGAAGCTGCATCCCTGCCGCCGCGTGCAGGAGGCGCTTCGCTCTGCGGGCATCGAGTACGACAAAGTGATCGCCGCACACGGCAGCCCGATCCCCTTCCTGCGCAAGGGCTCACGTGAGGAGTTGCGCGAAGCGACCGGTACGACGAAGCTGCCGACGCTGAAGCTGGCCGATGGGACGGTCGTGGCAGGCTCCCGCGCGATTCTGGCGTGGATCGGCGAGCAGGAGCAAGCGCCGGAGCGCCCCTCTACTTGAGGCGAGCTATGCGGCCGCCGACGCGCTTGCGCCGGGGCCGATCATCGACTCGCGACCCGCGTCGGTCCACACGACCTGGTCGCGTCCAGGGCCGACGCCGATCAGCGTCACGGGCGCGCCGATGTGCTCTTCGATGAACTGTAGGTACTCGCGTGCGCCGTCGGGGAGATCGGAGAGCGTGCGACACTCGCCAAGATCCTCCTTCCAGCCACCTAGCTCCGTGAGCTCCGCGGTTGTGTGGTGCAACACCGTCTGGTGGTAGGGGAAGTCGTCGAACTCCGCCCCCTCCGCGCCACGGTAGCTCGTGCACACCTGGATGCGGTCGAGCCCCGACAGCACGTCGAGCTTCGTGAGCACGAGCCCTGTGAGCGTGTTCAGCCGCGCGGCATAGCGAAGCGCCACGAGGTCGAGCCAGCCGGTGCGGCGTGGGCGACCGGTGGTCGTCCCGAACTCGCCTCCACGGCGACGGATCGTCTCGCCCATCTCTTCGTGCAGCTCGCTCGGAAAGGGGCCGGCGCCCACGCGGGTGGTGTAGGCCTTTGAGATGCCCCAAACCTCGTCGATGTCCTTGGGACCGACTCCCGTCCCCACACACGCCGCGCCTGACAGGGGGTTGGACGAGGTCACGAACGGATAGGTGCCGTGGTCGATGTCGAGCATCGCTCCCTGTGCGCCCTCGAAGATCACCTTCTGGCCGTTGTCGAGCAGTTCCCACATCAGCCGGGCGGTATCGGCGATGTGCTGCTCCAGGCGATGGCCGTAGGTGAGGTACTCCTCGGTCATCGTGTGCAGGTCGAGCGTCGGGTCCTTCTCGAACGGTCGCAGCGACAGGCGCTTCGGCTCCATCGCCGCGACGATCTTCTTCTTGAGGATCTTCTCGTCAAGCAGGTCTTGAACACGGATTCCCAGGCGTGCCGCCTTGTCGGCGTAGCACGGTCCGATTCCGCGTCGCGTGGTGCCGATCTGAAGGCTTCCGAGTTTCGCCTCGCCGGCCGAGTCCAGCAGCAGGTGGTAGGGCATGATCAGGTGCGCGTTGGCGGATATTCGCAGCCCGCTCACGTCCACGCGTCGCGCGCGCAGCGCGTCCAGCTCCTCGATCAGCACCTTCGGATCGATCACCACTCCGTTGCCGATCACGCAGCGCTTGCCTGGATACAGGATCCCAGAGGGGATCAGGTGCAGCTTCCACTCCTCCTCGCCGCGCACGATCGTATGCCCGGCGTTGTTGCCACCCTGGAAGCGCACGACCGCATCGCCGTGTTCGGCGAGCAGATCGGTGATCTTCCCCTTACCCTCGTCGCCCCACTGGGCGCCAACTATGACTATTCCAGGCATCGCCTCATGCAGTTTAGGGTGGTCTGCCGTTGTGCGCTCATCGCGGTTTAGGGCTCGGCATCTCTCCAGCCGGTAGGTCAGGCTCCGCGTGCGGAGCCGAAGCCGGTCGAGTCGGCTGCCGGCTGGTCGGCCTTGTACAAACGCCGCTTGTCGTCGCCGAACAGAGGCAGCGGGTCGCCGCACATCTCGACCAGGCGCGAGACGATCCTCTGGCCCACTACCTCGCTGGCGTCGTTGGACACGACCCGGCGCTCGGCGCTCGTCTGCCCATCCCTGTCCTCGGTGACGGTCGTGTGTATCTGCCTGCCCATCTGCTCCGCAAGAGCGGACGGCATCAGGTTGGTGGTCGCCACGATCGGCCGCCCGGCCTGATAGCGGGCATCCACGATCGAATAGAGCTGCTCCAGGCGCCAGGGGGTCGTGTGCTGCGCGCCGAGGTCGTCGATGTGGAGCAGGTCCACCGCGGAGAGTCGATCCAGCAGATCCAGCAGGCTGTTTTCGGTGCCTACCTCGTCGCGAATCAGGTTGAGCAGGCGCGGCAGCGAATAGATGGCGACGGAGTGCCCTGCCTCCAGGGTGGCCGCGGAGACGATCATCGCAAGCGTCGTCTTACCCGTGCCCACGTCCCCGACCAGCCACATCCCGCGGCCTTCCTCCAAGCGCGCGTTCAGGTTGCGCACATAGCTGCGCACCTCCGAGACGACCGCGTCGGGCATCCCGAGCACCGGCGGGCGATCGAATGAGGCGCCTCGATAGCGCTTGGGGACTCGGCCCTCGAGGCTCGCGGCTCGTCTGCGGGCGATCCGGCTCGCGCGACAACGGCAGTCAGACGCCGTGTTGGCGGTCTCGTCGACCACGAACCCGCTCCCGTCGCAGATGCCCAGCGGACAGGCATTCCGATCGCGCGAGCTCGGCAGGCTAAGGACCTCGGCGCTCATGCCGACTCACTCCCAGGTGGAAGACCGTGCCTTGGAGCACCCGATCCCTCCAGCTCGTAGCGGTTCGCATTGGCATAGTTCATGAACTTCGGGTACTCCTTCTGAAAGGTGAGCGTCACCTTGCCCACTGCCCCGTTGCGATGCTTGGCGATGATCAAATCGGCCTCGCCGGGTCGCTCGGAGTCCTCGTTGTAGTACTCGTCGCGGTAGATGAACATCACCAGGTCGGAGTCTTGCTCGAGGTTTCCACTCTCACGCAGGTCCGAGAGCTGCGGACGCTTGTCCGGGCGCGTCTCCACGGCGCGACTGAGCTGTGACAGTGCGATCACGGGGACTCCCAGCTCACGCGCCAGGATCTTCAGCCCACGGCTCAGCTCGCCCACGGCGGTCACGCGCGAGTCATAGCGGCTGTCGGTTCGCATCAGCTGCAGGTAGTCGATGATGATCAGGCCGAGGCCGTTCTCGCATTGGCTGTGCAAGCGACGCGCCTTGGCCCTGATCTCGAGCATGCCGACGTCGCTTGAGTCATCGACCCACAGGGGCGCCGCTGCAAGCCGCTGTGAGGCCTTCAGGATCTTAGGCCAGCGTTCTTCCTTGACGCGCCCCTTGCGCAGCTCCTCGCCCTTGATACGCGCCTGTGAGGCCACAAAGCGCTGGGCCAGCTCGGCCTCTGCCATCTCCAGCGAGAAAAGCGCCACCGGCCGGCCGTGTTCCACGGCTGCGTTCTCGGCGATATTGCAAACGAGGGCGCTCTTGCCCATCGCCGGACGTGCGGCGATGATGATCAGGTTGCCGGGCTGAAAGCCGCCCGTGATCTCGTCCAGGTCCTTGAAGCCCGACGGGGCGCCCGTCAGCGAAGTTCCCTCGATCGATAGGCGATGCAGCTTGTCGAGCTCCTCGTGCAGCACCTCCTCGATCGAGCGAAAGTCCTGTTGGCGGTCGTCGCGTGCGACCTCGAGCATCGTCTTCTCTGCCTGCTCGACCAGCTCGCGCGGAGCGCTTTGGCGCTCCAGCACGCTCGATTGGATGTCATAGGAAGCCGCCAGCAAACGTCGTAGCAGCGCGTTCTCGCGCACGATCTGCGCGTAGCGACGTGCGTGTCCCGCCGCCGGCACAACCCCGGTCAGCTCGTCCACCGCCGAGGATCCCCCGACGGCCTCGAGCTTGGCGGTCTGACGCAGACGGTCGGTGACGGTCAGCACGTCCACCGGCTCTGACTCGTTGTAGAGCGCCAGCATCGCCTCGTAGATCAGACCGTGTCGTTCGCGATAGAAATCCTCCGAGCGCAGCCCCTCTTCGATCACGAGCGCATACAACGAGCGGTCGGAGAGCAGGATCGCTCCGAGCACCGACTGCTCGGCATCGAGATTGTGCGGTGGGGCGATCACGCCAATGGGCGTGCTGGAGCCGTTGGTTGTCGTGGCGGAGCTCATGCTCAGCGCGAGTCTAAGTCCGAGGGACCAAAGGTTCGCTGGTCGTTCCCGCAACTCGCAGGGAAAAAACTCGCGGGGGGAGGGTCGTCGCCGATCGCACGAACAGATGTTCGCAGCCGCGGCGGATCTACTTCTGCGCGACGACCATGCATGTTCTCGGACCCCGCCCCCCGGGCAGGCCCTCTCCCTGAGCCCCCTCCCGGTACGCAGGGCGATCGCCCGGCATGGCCGCGGTTGCTACTTCTGCGCGACGACCATGGTCTTGACCGTAGCCGCCACTCCCTCGACGACATCGACCACGACCATGTATGTGCCGACGTTCTTGATCGGCTCGGGCAGGTGCACATTGTTCTTGTCTGTGCGCAGTCCGCGCGCGTCGCGGATCGCGCTCGCGATGTCCTGGGCGGTGACCGACCCGAACAGACGACCGTCGGCGCCGGCCTGCTGGGTGATGGTGAGCACCGTCTTGTTCAACAGCGCGGCATTGTCGTTGGCTTTCTCCACGTATTCGCGGGCGGCTCGCTCGGCTGCCTGCTGGCGCTGACGAATCACTTCGATCGCGCCGCGGGTCGCCGGCTGGGCGAGCTTGCGCGGGATCAGGTAGTTGCGCAGATAGCCCTTGGAAACGTCCACGACGTTCCCCTGCTCGCCGAGTGTGTCAACGTCCTTGAGAAGTATGGCTTCGGGCATGTGTCTGTGGTCCTGGCGTGTCGTGGGGTTGGAGGGGTCGATTCGGTACGGCTCGTTGCCTGCCGGAGGCGAGACGGCTCTAGCGTTCGCGATCTCTGTCGCCGCGTTCGCGCCGCGGGTGATCGTCGCGGCCGCCCTCGTTGACGTAGGGCAGCAGCGCAAGCTCACGAGCACGCTTGACGGCACGCGCGATCTGGCCTTGGTGGCGGCGGCATGCGCCGGTGATCCTGCGCGAGCGGATCTTGCCCTTCTCGGAGATGAATTTCCGCAGCGACACCACGTCCTTGTAGTCGACCTGCTCGACCTTGTCGCGGCAATGCTGGCAAGGCTTGCGCCTTCCGATACCGGACCCACTCTTCTTATCTCGGCGCCGGACTGGCTTGCCGCGACCGCGCTTTGCCACTGGGATTCCTTGCTGTTGAACTAGAACGGAATGTCGTCGTCCCCGGCTTGACCGGAGACCGGTGCGGGCTGGAAGTCGCCGCTGTCTACCGGCACGTCGCTGCCCTGAGATGCCCCGCTGTGCGCAAATCCTCCGCCTCCGGAGGGGTCCTCGCGCGAGCCGAGAAACTGCACCGAGTCGGCAATGATATCGACTGCGCTGCGTTTTGTGCCGTCCTGTGCCTCCCACTCGTGCCACTCGAGCCGTCCGTCGATCGCAACGGGGCGACCCTTGGCGAGGTAGCGAGCGGCGTTCTCGCCCTGCGCACCCCACACCGTCACGTTGAAGTAGTTGGGCTTGTCCTCCCATTCCCCCGTGCTGCCGTTCTTGCGGCGCGTGTTGCAGGCAAGGCGCAGCTTGCATACCGAGGAGCCACTCGGCAGCGAGCGCAGCTCGGGGTCTGCGGTCAGGTTCCCGGTCATCACGACGCGGTTTATGTTGCTGGCGGCCACGGCTGTTCCTTTCGTTCTGTCGGTGTCTCGGAGGCTCACGGTCGTCGTGCCGGAGGCCGGGACACCCGATTCGCTCACGCTGCTTGCGGTCGAGCGTCCAGCGCGAGTCTAGAGAGATCGTTCTCGCCTCGCCCGAAGCGACGCTGCGTGGATCGTCGCCAAGGCGCTCTTTGCGGGGCCTTCTTTGCCGTCCTCACTCCGACGGCTCGGCCTGGCGTGCGCGGGGCGATGTGCGAAACACCTCGTCCCAGTACGGCGCGCTGATACCAAATCCCCGTGTGTCGTCTTGGAAGTGGTGGCGCATATGACGTTCGCGCAGCATCCTCCCGATGCGCGAGCGGGGACGGAAGTGGTGGACGTAGTAGTGGAGCATGTCGTAGACCAGATAGCCGGCAAAGAAGCCGGCGCCCACGCCTGGGGCGTAGTTTTTGCCGAACGCCAGGTACAGGACGCCGAACACGACGGCTCCGAGGGGAATGCTCACCGCTGGAGGCATCACCAGTCGCAGCGGATCGTTCGGGTGCTCGTGGTGGATGCCGTGGATGATCCAGTGCATGCGCGCCCCGAGCCCGTGATCGGGCTCGAAGTGGAACACGAGGCGATGCAGCCAATACTCGAACAGGGTCCACAGCGCGTACCCGGCCACAAGCAGGCCAAGCGTCTCCAATGCGCCGGCAAACGCAAGCTCCCATGCCGCCAACACCAGGATCACCGGCGTGAAAATCAGTACCGGCACCGACGGATGCACTCGCGAGAGCGCATCGAGCAGACGCGACTCGAACATCGGTGGCGAAGCGCGCAAGACGTCTCCACGACGCATGTTCGGACCGTCGCCGATCGGCTGCTCACCCATGAGCGTGCCCTCCGATCCGTGCGACCCGATCGCGGGTGTGGCGCGATACACGCCACACATCCTCGACAGACGTTGTCCTCAGCGGCCGCACGCCCCTGAGTGTATTACGCGACCGCGTGCTCCTCGGCTGCCGGCTGCTCGGTCTCCTCGCGAGCATGCGAGGACTCCTCGCGCACGGGCGCGGCGCCTGGACGCATGTCCGGCGCAGCCGGTGTCCCTGGTTTCAGCTTGTTGATGCGAAAGCGGATGACCCCGTCGGTTATGTGAAGCGTCCGGTTCAGCTCTGCGATCAGCTCGGCCGTGGACACGTGGAACTGCAGCAGGTGATACTCGGCCGTGGCCTTGTGGTCGATCGGATAAGCCAACGCCCGCTCGCCCCAGGCGTCGTGGCGCGCTAGCTGCCCCTTCGCCGCGATCGTCTCGCTCGCATCCGCGACGATCTTGGCGCGCACCGGCTCCTCGACCTGGGGGTCGAGCATCAGCACAAGGTCATATGTGGTTGCGGGCAGGGTCATCACGGAGCGCATACGGCGCGGCGGCGGATCATAACAGCGCGGCTCTGGCTACACGGCGTCGCGCTTGGCGCGGATGTCGGCCAACTGCTCGTCGATCCAGTCGCCCGGATCGCGCGAGGTCACGATCTCAACCAGTCCACGCGCTCTGCGGGCGCGCTCTCCGGCGGGCATGTCGAGCGCCGCATGGATCGAGTCCGCAAGCTCCTGGATATCGAACGGGTTGACCGACAGCGCATACTCGCCGAGCTCCTCATGGGCGCCCGTATTCTCCGAGAGGATCGACACACCGGCGCGTTCGTTGACGATCGGCCCCTCCTTCGCAACGAGGTTCATCCCGTCGAACATCGCGTTGACGAGCAGCACGTCGTAGTGCTTGTAGGCCGCCATCGCCTCCTCCAGATCATCGCGCAGCTTCAGCTGGATCGGCATCCAATCGGGCGTGCCGTGGCGATGGTTGACCACCGCCACGAGCGCCTCGATCCGTTCCAAGTACTCCGCATACTCAGGCACATCGGTGCGGGAGGGCATCAACTGGGCAACAAACGTCACGCGCTCGCGAAACTCCGGGTGCTGCTCGAGAAACAGATCGAATGCCGAGAACCCACGCAGCACGTTCTTCGAGAGGTCTGCGCGATCCACGCGCAGGATCAGATGGTCGCGCCGCCGGCGCAACAGCTCGCGCTCGAACTCCCCGACGCGCTCGCTCGTGGCGACCTGGCGCGCCGCGACGTGGTCGATCGGCAGCGGATAGGCCCGCACCCACACCTCCCGATCCCCGAAGCGCACCAGCCCGCGCTCGAAGTCCACCTCGAGGTCCATCAGATCGCGGCAGCACTGCAGGAAGTTGCGTCGGTATGAGCGTGTGTGAAAGCCGATGATGTCGTTGGCCAGCAACCCGGCGTAGATCTCCTGGCGAATCCGGGAAGGCAGTACCCGCCATGAGTCCGACTGCGTCCAGGGGATGTGCACGAAGTGGTGCAAGAACACGTCGGGCCGAGCTCGCCTGATGAGATCGGGAAGCGTGTAGAGGTGGTAGTCGTGGACCATCACGACCGGCTCCTTCAGATCTGCGATCTCCTCGACCACAGCCCGCGCGAGATCCTCGTTGACCACGTTGTAGCCGAACTCAAACGCCTCGATCTCATGACGGCGGATGTCGGGCGCGTTTGAGAGATCCCACAGGTAGTGCTGGATGAACCACAGCATCGGGTTGGCGAACACGTTGTAGAAGCGGTCGTAGGCCTCGGGATCGGAGGCCACCAGGCGCACCAGATACTCGCCCCCGGCGGGCGAGCGGACCGGAAACGCCTGTCCTTCGTGCTCGCGCGAGACGCGCGCGTCGTGCTCGTTCATGGCCGAGGCGACCCAAACGGCGTCGCGGTGGGATGCCAGGCCTGTGAGCGCCGTGACCAGTCCACCCGATCCGCGCTGCACCTCGCCGTCGGGGCCAAAGGTCACAGGGCCTCGGTTGCTCACCAGCACGAGCGGCGATCGCTGTGCCGGCCCGTCGGTCATGACAGTTGCCGCTCCTGTGAGCGCGAAGGGCTCAAGACTCTCCCAGTTCTCCAAAGATCCTCAGATAGTCGCGCAGATAGCGCGGCGTGAGAAACTGCTTGCGCACGTGCTCCTTGCCACGCCGCCCGAGCGCCTTGCCGAGGGCCGGGTCTTCCAGCAGCTCGAGCGTTCGTCGCGCGCACTGCTCGACGGTCTCCACCAGAAAGCCCGTCACCTCGTCCTCGACCTGCAACGGGATCCCGCCCACGTTTCCCCCTATGAACGGGCGCGCCTTCCAGATCGCCTCGGAGACTGTCAGCCCAAAGCCCTCGCGAATCGACTTCTGCACGACCACATCGGCGTGAGACTGAAATGCATTCACCTCGATCGCCCCGACGTTGTTGAAGTTGTTGAGGATGTGCACGTCCGGGTCGCCGTCGGCGTGGGCGATCGTGGCATTGAAGAAGTCCCAGCCCTCGGGGTCGTCGCTTGCCATCGAGCCGACGAGCGCCAACTGCACGTTGGGAACCTGCTGCTTGACCAGCCGGTAGGCGTCGATCACGCCAAGCGGATCCTTCCACGGATCAAAGCGCGACACCTGGCAGATCAGCGGTCGGTCGACGTCGATCCCGAACTGCTCGCACACATATGAGGCGTCTTCCGGCGACAGCGCCATGTTCTTGGGCATCAGCGGGTCGATTGCGGGTGGCACGATGTTCACGTGCCCACCCATTCCGGTGGGCACGTAGTCGGCCATGTGAAACAGCGATTGCGGATACTCGGCGATGTAGGGAAGCAGCCGCTCGATCGTCGCCGGATTGGGAGTGGACAGATCGATGTGGCAGCGCCACACCCAGCCCTTGGCCTTCTCGGGAACCAGCCGATACAGCCCTGCCGGCTGCGGGTCGTGCACCAAGCACACGTCCCAGCCCTCCGAGAGCTCGCGCGCGTTCATCTCGTTGTACTGCTCCCAAGTCCCCCACTGCTCCTCGTCGAGGTCCTGCGGATTGCCCTGCAGCGCGTTGTGCATCAGCTTGGTCGCGTTGAAGAACTCCTCGCGGCCATAGATCACTTGCCACTCGCAGTCCAAGCCCACGTCGCGCATCAGCGGCACGAGCGTGTAGAGGATCTCCGAGACCCCACCGCCAAAGGCCGTCGCGGACACGTGCACCACACGCTTGCCCTTCAGCGGCTCGGCGAGCTCGCGGATCTCCTCGATCAGCTCGCGCCCACAAATGTGGGTGTAGTCGGCGAGCGACTTGTGTCCTGTGGCGACGGGCTGGAGCACGGGCGGACCGCACGATACCTAGGCTTGTCACGGAAGCCCGCCGCGGGGGCTATGGTCTGCGTCGATGTTCGACGGCCGCATCTACCGCGCGGCGTTCGTGCCGCTGCTGTTTGTCCTGGTGATCGCGGGGTTCTCGCTCACAGGTCGCTCTGCACCGCTCAGCTCAACGCTCGCTCCCGAAGCGTTCAGCGGCGCACGTGCGTTTGCCGACCTGCAGTCGCTCGCGAAGCGGTTTCCCGATCGAGCGCCCGGTAGCGAAGCGGATAACCGGCTCGCGGCTGAGATCGCCAGGCACGCTCAGGGGATTGAGTGGCGCCGGCGGGCAGTCCGGGTCGGACGCCGCCGGTGGCGGCTTTCAGGTGTCCACGCGTCTCGTCCACGCTCAGACGATCGACGGCGCCCGCACGCTCACCACCGTGATTGCGCAGCGTCCGGGCTCCAGCAACGAAAGCCCGATCGCGATCGTCGCTCATCGCGACGCCGCCGGGCGAGGCGCGGCGGCAGAACTGTCCGGGACCGCCGCCCTGATCGAGCTCGCGCACGTGTTCTCCCAGAGTGAGACGCGCCGCACGATCGTGCTGGTGTCCACGAGTGGCGGTAGCGGCGGTTACGCCGGTGCCGTCGATTTCGCGCGGCACAGCGCCCGCCCGCTCGATGCGGCGATCGTGCTCGGCGATCTGGCGGGGAACGTTGCGCGCCAGCCGTTCGTGCTCTCTTATTCGAGTGTTGCCGGCACGGCGCCCGAAAGTTTGCGGCTCACCCTCGACGGCGCCATCTCCCAGGAGGATGGCGCCAACTCGGGCGCCCCGGGCATCGTCGCTCAGCTTGCGCACCTGGCCCTGCCGCTGGCCACCGGCGAACAGGCGCCGCTGAACGCGGCTGGGATACCTGCGGTGCTGGTGCAAGTCAGTGGCGAACGCGGACCCTCATCGGGCGAGGGGGTGAGCGAAGCACGCCTACAGAACTTCGGCAGGTCGGTGCTCAGCGCGGTGTATGCGCTCGACGAAGGCCCCAATATCGCCGCGCCATCGCCACCGCGTCTGCTGCTTGGACGCCGCGCGCTCCCTGGCTGGGTTGTCAGATTGCTCGTGTTCGCGCTGTTGCTGCCGCCGTTGCTCGTGTGCGTCGATGCCCTCGCACGTCTGCGTCGTCGCCATGAGCCGGTCTCGCGCTGGGTGCTGTGGACGCTCGCCGCGGCGCTGCCGTTCTTCGCGTGCGCGCTGTTTGCGATCCTGCTCGGACGGTTTGCGATCGTCGCCGCCCCGGGCGGTCAATTGTCCGGCCGGTCTCTGTCTGCGGATGGATCGGGCCTCGGGGCGGTGCTGGTCACGACGCTCGTGCTGGTGCTCGCGCTGGCTGCGTGGCCCGCGTTCGTGCGGCGCGTCGCGCTGCCGCTGCGACCTTCCACCGACGGCGCGGGTCTCGCGGTGCTGCTCGTGCTGCTTGCTCTCGCGCTGCTCACGTGGGTGTTCAACCCGTTTAGCTGTCTGCTGCTCGTGCCCGCGCTGCATCTGTGGCTGCTCGCCGTATCGCCCACTCTGCGGGCGCGAGAGCGTGGCCGGACGCTTGCCCTAGGCGCGGTCCTGACGGGCGTCCTGCCGCTTGCCCTGTTGCTGATCGTCTACTCACACGAGCTGGGTATAGGCCCAGGAGGGCTGGCAGAGAGTGCTGTGCTGGTGCTCGCCGGCGGGCAGGTCGGGCTGGTTGGCGCGCTCCTGTGGAGCGTGGCGCTCGGCTGTCTGCTCGCCGTCACGCTGCGAGTGCTGGCGCCCGCGCCCGCGGATTCGGTGGGTAGGCAGGAGTGGGCGGAGCTCTCCACCCGCGGTCCTGTGTCCTACGCTGGGCCTGGGTCGCTCGGTGGCACCGAGTCCGCGCTGCGACGCTGAGAACCATGTCCATACCACCACACAAAAACACCGCCGGCGAGGGGTTGTCGCTTTCGCGTCCTTCTGTCGCGCCTGGCGCCGCGGACTCTTTCGCTTCGTGCGGCTTGTCCTCGCCTGCGGCCGGACATGGCAGCTCGCCGCTGTCCCCACCGCGCCGTCGCCGTCGCCGTTTGCGAGCACCGACGGTGCTTGCCTCACTGCTGATCGCTGTCGGCGGGCTGCTGCTCCTCGACGCGGGCGTCACTCTGGTCTGGCAGGAGCCGATCACCGCTCTCTACGCGTACTTCAAACAGGAAAGCCTGCGCGGTGATTTGCATGCCCTGGAACGCGCCGCGCCCACGACTGCGGCGCGACAGGCACTCGAACGTCTACACGAGCAGCGGCGGCGGATCGAGTATCTGGCCGCCAGCCTTCAGCGTCATGCCAAGAACGGGTCGGCCGTCGGGGTCATCCACATACCCACGATCGGCGCCGACTACGTCGTTGTGAAGGGCACCGGTACCTCCGAACTTGAGAGCGGTCCGGGGATCTACTCCGAAACCAATTTCCCCGGCGTCCCCGGCACGACCGCGATCGCCGGTCACAGAACCACCTGGTTGGCTCCGTTCCGCGGCCTCGGCGGGTTGCGCAAGGGGGCCCCGGTCATGCTCGACATGCCATACGCGCGCTTCACCTACCGCGTGGTCGGCTCGCGTGTTGTGCTTCCGACAGACGTGTCGGTGATCGACCCCGTCGGTTACTCGCGGTTGGTGCTGTCGGCCTGCACACCCCCGTTCAGCGCTTCCCACCGGCTGATCGTGTTCGCGCGCCTGATATCGACAGTGCCACTCGGGGCAGCGCGAGCGCGGCACACCAATGTGTCCCCCGAACAGGCTTTCAGCGAAGAACGAGCGCTTGAGAAATCAGGACTGCCACCTGTGCTCAAATCCCGTCAGCACCTGCTTGCGCCCCTCGTGTCGTAGCACCACATCCGGCTCACCCTCGCTGACGTGCCCGACCCAGGTGAGCGTTGCGCCGACGCGCTCGCACGCCTGGCTGACACGCTCGGCTCGCTTGCGCGGCGCGCATACGCACAGCTCGTAGTCTTCCCCGACGGTTGCCGCCGCTTGCCACGCGGGTATCCCAAGCCGCTCGGCGGCGATCTGTGTCTGCTCATCGGTCGGCAGTCGGTCGAGATCGATCTTCAGCGCAACGCCACTGCTGCGTGCGATGTGCAGCGCGTCGGTTGCAAGGCCATCGGAGATGTCGATCATCGCGTGTGCCCCCGCGGGCGCTATCGCTCGTCCCTCGCGCAGTCGCGGAAGCGGGCGCCGCGGTCTGCCGCCAAGCGTGCCGGTCACACCGACGAGATCGCCCGGGCGTGCCGCGTCGCGCCCGAGCAGCTTCTGGTCGCGCTCGGCCCATCCCACGATGGTCACACTCGCAAACAACGCCGGAGCGCTCACCACGTCGCCACCGAGGATCGACGTCTCGGTCAGCTCTGCAAGCTCCTGCGCGCCTTCCATCAGCTCAAGTGCTTGGCTCTCGCTGACATGCGACGGTATCCCGAGCGCCATGTACGCCTCGCCGGTTTGCGCGCCCATCGCGGCAATGTCCGACAGGGCGCTCGCCAGCGCTCGCCAGCCGATGTCCTGAAAGCTCAGCTCGGGATCGTCAAGGCGGAAGTGCACTCCCTCGACGACCGAGTCGACCGAGGTCACGCACAGCTTCAGGGCTTTTACGACCGACGCGTCATCGCCGATTCCGCGCACGACACGTCCGCCACGCGTCTGCAGCGTGGCCGCGATCGAGTCGATCAGCGACAGCTCAGGGCTCACGCCTTCAAAAGACCTTCTAACGATGCCTGTAGACGATTCGGGCGCGATCGAGGTCGTAGGGGGAGAGCTCGCAACGGACGCGATCTCCCGGCAGGATGCGAATCCGGAAGCGGCGCATCTTGCCCGCCACGTGTCCGAGCACCACGTGATCGTTGTCGAGCTTCACGCGAAACATTGCATTCGGGAGGGCCTCGATCACCTCGCCCTCGAATTCGACCTTGTCTTCCTTAGCCACGAGTTGTATCCCGTCCGGGTCCTGCGCGCCATCGGCACGGGCCCTGTGTTGAAGTGTGCACCGTCAAACTACCAGCGTCGCCGCATCGAGGTGTGCTCAGCGCGGGGGTTCGGCCCCACCGGTTCCGCCGACAGGCGGCTCCGGGGTTTTCGACTCGGGTGCAGGCGTTGGCCGTTCCGGTTCGTGCACCGTTGGCGCGGGCGCGTTCTGACCGGGTTCCCCATCGCCGCCATGTTTTTCGCTTTCGCCACCCGGCCCCGCTTCCGGTTGCCCATTGACGGGCCCCGGATGTTCTCCGGGTGTCGTTGTCTTCTTTTGCTTGCCGGTTTTGAGGTTTGTCCCCTGTTCGCCTTCAACGGTGGTCTTGACCGACTCCTCACCGGTGGTCGCGTATTTGCCGTAGAACGGCTGGTAGGAGATGGGTTCGGTCGGTTCGGGGAACTGTGTGCAGGGCTGACCTTCGGTGACCGCGGCCATGTAGGTGTGCCAGATTTCTGCTGCCAGATAGCCGCCCTGTTGTGCCTCGCCGTGGACGTCGGTCATCGGTATCGCCTTGTTGGGGTAACCCATCCACACAGATGTCGAATAGTTCGGCATATAGCCGTCGAGCCAGGCGTCGGTGAATTCGCTGGTGGTGCCGGTCTTGGCGGCTGTCGGACAGTCGATCGCCGAGCGGGTCGCCGTGCCGCTCTCCACGTTCTCGTGAAGGATTTCCGTCTCCTCGCCGGTCACGCCGTTGGAGAGCGCCTTCACGCGATGCGGTGTGCCCCAGTTGGTGTCGGTGTAGCCGTCTGGGAACACGACCTTCGTGATCGCGATCGGCGTGTTGCGGTAGCCGCCGTCGGCGAGCGTCGCATATACGTTGGCCATTTCAAGTGGGCTCACTCCCACCGTCAAGCCACCGAGCGCCTCGGCGGGATAGCTGTCCAGATGCTCCTTGACGCCCATCTTGTAAGCCATCTGAGTGACCGTTTCCTCGCCGAGATCGGCGGCCAGCTGGGCATAGACGGTGTTGTCTGACGTCAGCGTTGCCTGCACCAGGTTGATCGACTTGTTAAGCGAGGTGTTCTCGAAGGTTTTCACTTCGTAGGTCGGGTAGGCGGGCAGCCAACCGGGGGAAAGCGTGTGGGATAGGTAGTAGGTGCTGTTGGGATCGATGCCGCGTGAGAGCGCGTCGGCGAGCACGATCGCCTTGAACGTCGATCCGGCCTGACGGTGGCCTTCGGAGGCGAGGTTGTATTGCGACTGGTCGTAGCTCTCGGACTCCGCCATCGCCTCGATGTCGCCGTTGTGCGGGTCGATCGTGACGATCGCCGACGCGGGGTCACCCTGCTCGTCGAGGATTTCGGAGATCGCATCGCGGGCCTTGCGCTGCATGTTCAGGTCGATCGTCGTGTACACCTTCAGTCCGCCCTTCTCGACCTGGTTGAGTCCGTAGCGTTCGACCAGCTGGCGCCGCACGTATTCGAAGAAGAAGCCTTCCTGGCGCTGCGTGTAGTAGTTGCCGTGTTCCACTTCCAGCGGCGCGCGCTCGGCATTCGCCGTCTGGGCTCGGGAGACGTAGTGCAGTTCGGCCATCTTTGCGAGCACCTCGTTGCGCCGTGTGCGCGCTGCTTCGGGGTAGAGGAACGGGTTGTATTGCGAGGGCGCCTGCGGCAGACCCGCGAGCAGCGCCGACTGCTGGAGGTCCAGTTTCGAGGCGCTCTTGTTGAAGAAGATCCGCGACGCCGCCTGCACGCCGAGCGCCGTCTGGCCCCCGACGGTGCCGTACGCGACGCTGTTGAGGTAGTCGGTCAGGATCGAGGTCTTGCTGTGGTGTTTGGTGTATTCGATCGCGAGCTTCGCCTCGTCGATCTTCTGCTTGAAGGAGTGCGTGTCGCTGCCGAGATACAGGTTGCGCATGAGCTGCATCGTGATCGTGGAGGCGCCCTGAAGCGTTTCGCCGTGCAGGACGTCCTTGACCGCCGAGCGGAAGATGCCGGTCAGGTCCACGCCATTGTTTTTGTAGAAGCGCTGGTCCTCGATCGCGACCGTCGCGTTGCGCAGGTCTTTTGGCATCTGCGCGGTCGTGATCGGCGTGCGCAGTTCGTCGGATTGAATGAAGCCGAGACGCGAGCCGTCCGCGGCGAACACCTGCGAGGAAGCGCCTGAGATGTTCGCTTTGAGCGACGCGAGCCGCGGCGCCGACTGCGCGACCGAGAGGACGTAGCCGACCGCGACGATCGCCCCGATCACGACCGCCCCCGCGAAGCCGCCGAGGCCGATCAGCACGAAGCGCGAAGCCCCTGAGCGATTGCGGCGCCTACGGCGCTGTCGTGCTTGTCTTGACATCTCTCTCGCGCGGGTGGGTGGGACCCCTAATCTGACTGTACCGTCTCACGGTGTGATTTCCTGCCTGTAGCACGGGCGCGACACGCGCCTGGCGCCACCCTTCAAATGAGCTCCGACACCGCAGAGACGGCTATCGCAGACCGCGCAAGCGAGCTTGCCGCCCAGGCACGCCCGGCCGTGCCACATGGCGCGGCCGGGATACGCGAACGCGTTGGCGCCGAGCGGATCGTCGCAGTGCGGGAGGTGTGGCGCGCGCTGTGGACATCGCGCCTGCTCGTATGGCTCGCGGGGGCCGGGACGGTCGCGACGCTTGGCTCGGGGCCGGTGCGTCACGCGTTCGATCCCCCCGGGGTCACGAGCGGCTTCGGATGGCTTGGCGACGTTTTGGCGGCTCCCGTGGCGCGCTGGGACGCGGCCTGGTATCTCGTGATCGCCCACTACGGCTATCGCCCCGATCTCGGTGCGTTGACGGCGTCGCGCACCGCCTTCTTTCCGCTCTACCCGCTGGGATTGCGCGCGCTCTCAGACGTAGGTCTGGCGCCGGTGGTCGCGGGAGTGTCGCTGTCGCTCGCGGCGCTCGCCGTCGGGCTCTACGGCCTGCATCGGCTGACGACGCTCGAAGCGAAGCGGCTGCGGTTGCCGGCCGGCGGTGAGGTGGCGCGCTTGGTCGTGTTGCTGACGGCGTTTGCGCCGATGGCGTTCTTCTTCTCGGCCGTCTACAGCGAGTCGCTGTACATGGCATTGTCGGTCGGCGTGTTCCTGTGCGCGAGGCGCGGTAACTGGGCTGGAGCGGCGATGCTCGCCGCGCTTGCGAGCGCGACCCGCAGTACCGGCATCGTGCTGATGCTCCCGATCGCGATGCTCTATCTCTACGGGCCACGGGAGGACCGTCCTGCAGAGTTCCCGCTGGCCCGCGGCTTGCGACCGCGCTACCGGCTGCGCCGCGACGCGCTGTGGATCGTGCTGGCGCCGGTTGGCCTCGGCCTGTACATGGCCCACCTTGCGCTTGCCGGTGGAAGCGGGCTTGCGCCGTTTCATGCGGAGGCGGTGTGGAGCCGACATTTCGCGGCGCCGTTCGGCGGAGTCTGGGATGGTGCGAAGGCGGCGTTTGAGGGCTTGCGCCAGCTGTTTTCCTTTCAGCGCGGTCACGTCTACTATCCGGCCGCGGGCGGCAGTCCGTTCATCGATGCCGGACACAACCTCCTGCTGTTCGCATTCCTGCTCGCGGCCGTCCCGGCCATGATCGGAGTCTTGCGACTGCTGCCGCTTGCCTATGGCGCGTATGTGCTTGCGGCGCTTGCTCTGCCGCTGTCCTATCCGGTGGCGCCCCAGCCCCTGATGTCGCTGCCACGGTTCCTGCTGGTGCTGTTTCCGCTGACGATGTGGCTCGCTGTCTTTCTGTCCTCGCGTCCACCCGTGCTCAGGTGGGCTGTGCTGGTCGGCTCGGGCCTGGCGCTGGCATTCTTCGTCGGCGAGTTTGCCACCTGGCACTGGGTGGCTTGAGCGTGAGCGAGCAGCTCGACGGTCTCATTGCTCCGCGCGAGCCTGCGCCAAACGGGCTCCCGGTGGACGGGTCCCGGCGAATGTTCGCGAGTGGCTCGTGGGTCGGGCTGCCCGCAAACGATTGGCTCGCCTGGACGGGCTTCGCCGCGCTCGCGGCGGCGCTTGTGCTCGCGGCGGTCGGCGGTCTGGTCGTGGACATCCCGGCGATTGCGCTCGGCGTGAAAATCAGCAGCGAACACACGCCGCCGGGGATCGAGCTGGGCGACACGGTGGTGCAGGACGTCGTGTTCGTTCTCACGGTCGTCCTGTTCGCGCAGCTCGGCGGACGGAAGGTGCGCTCCTGGCAGCTTGGCTTTCGCCCCACATCGCCGCGGTACGCGGTTGGGCTCGTGGTGTTGGTCCTGCTCGCGTTCCTGTTTTTCAGCGAGCTGTGGGCAGTGATTCTCAACGAAAGCGCGAAAGAGAAACTGCTCGAACAGCTGGGCGCCAACGAAACGGCGTTGCTGCTCGCCTTCAGTGCGCTGCTCACGACGGTAATCGCACCGATCTGCGAGGAGACACTGTTTCGAGGCTACGTCTTCCCGGCGCTCTCCAAATGGAAGGGGTGGCTGGCGGGGGCGCTGATGACGGGAGTGCTGTTCGGTGGCGTGCACTACGGCTCGGCCCCCGTCATCGATCTCGTTCCGCTGGGGATGCTCGGATTCCTGTTGTGCCTGCTCTATCGCCGCACGGGCTCGTTGTACCCGGGTATCGCCACGCACTCGCTGAACAACTCGATCGCGTTCGGAGCGCTCGAGGGCTGGTCTGTCGGGCAGTGTGTCCTGCTGATGGTTGGGGCGCTCCTCGTCATAGGTTTGTTCGCGCTGTTGTTTCGCGTGCTCGGCGTGATCTCCGAGGTACCCACTCCTACCGCCGTTCTCCCCGGCGCGTACGATCGTCTGTGATGAGACTTTCTCCCCCCGCACCGCCGCCGCGGATCGTGGTCGCTGCCGTCTGTGCGGTCTGCTTGGCAGTTGGCGCTGCGAGTGTGGCTCAGGCGGCGGGAAGGCGGTCGGCTCCGCCGCCACCCGCCCCGCACACGCTGGCGTATCGCGTGCTCCACATGCGTGGGAGCCTGCGTCAGGGCGCCCACGGCGCGGCCGTGCGACTGCTCCAAGACGAGCTTGCGCGCCGGCGCTATGAGGTGCCGGTCAACGGTCACTTCGACGAAGCCACCGGCCGGGCGGTGTTGGCCTTCCGCAAGATGACCGGCTTGCAGCGTGTCGAAACCGCAAACGCGGGCGTGTTCCAGTTGTTGCGGGCAGGAGCGGGGTACTACCGGGTGCGCTATCCGCATGACGGCAATCACATCGAGGCCAACCTGACAAAGCAGGTGCTCGTTGAGGTCGACCGTGGCGGACGCGTGCGGCGCATCTACACGATGAGTTCCGGCAAGCCCTCCACGCCGACCGTGCTCGGACGCTTCCAGGTGTATCTGAAGACGCCCGGAACCAACTCCGAGGGTATGGTCGACTCCAACTATTTCATTCGCGGCTATGCGATCCACGGGTACGCAGAAGTGCCGGTGTACGCGGCCAGTCATGGATGTCTGCGCATCCCGATCCCAGATGCCCCCGAAGTGTATGGGTGGGTGCAGGTCGGCTACTGGGTGGACGTGTACACCGAAGGCGGGGTCTTCTAACCACACCCGACGAGCCGGGCGAGGTGCTCAGGGCCGGGCGTTCTCAGGAACCCACTCGAGCTGAGCGAGGCCGCCAGGGCCGGGCGTTCTCAGAGACCCAGGCGAAGCAGGCGCGCGACAAACGCCAGGCCGAACCCGTATACGAGCAGCACAAGCAACGTGTCGACGAGGTGGATCGTCCATTCGCTGGAGCCCGACGTCAGACCCGAGAAGGGGGATGACAGCTTCGAGAACACTTCGTTGAGCTTCTTGTGGACAGTTCCCTCGTTCTTGGCTTCGGGCGTACTGGTGCTGAGCGCGGACGATCCAGGAGATGCATTGATCTCGGTCGTCTGATGACTCGAGGCGTTGCTTGTCTGGTTCACCGCGAACGTGAGAAACCACGCGGCCGCGATCAGGCAGATCGCAACCGATGCGATCCGCAATACGCGAGCGATCATGGTGAGCACCACAGCCGCAGGTTAGCCCCCGGACTGGACGAGGTGGACGGATATCCGAGGACCAGACCGTCTAGATTGCGCGGTATGTCCACCCCGCAACCGATAACCGGAGTGCTTGAAGGCGCCCGCGCCGAACTCGTCGCGGAGCTACGTGCCCACGCGCTCGTGATCGGTGAGGTCACGCTCACCAGCGGCGCCACCGCCTCCTACTACGTCGACGCCAAGCGCGCGATCCTAAGGCCCGAGGGATTTCGTGCGCTGGCCACGCTTGTCGCGGCCCACGCGCACGAGTGGGACGCCACGGCCGTGGGGGGCATGACGATGGGAGCGGACCCGGTCGCGTGTGCGGCGCTCGCGGGCGGAGCGCAGGCGAAGGCGTTCTTCGTGCGCAAGGAAACCAAGGCCCACGGGCTCCAACGCCGGATCGAGGGTCCTCCACTCACCCCCGCGGATCGTTGCGTGGTGGTCGAGGATGTCGTCACCACCGGTGGATCGACACTCGCGGCGATCGCCGCGCTCAAGGACGCCGGGCACACGATCTGTGGAGTCGTCTCGGTGCTCGACCGGCTCGCCGGTGGTGGTCCGGCGATCGAAGCGGCCGCGGGCGCGCCCTATGTCGCGCTGACCACGATCGACGACGTCTATCCAGAGCGCGCGGGGCGCTAGCCTTCGCCGCGAGCCCTCGTAGTCCAATGGATAAGACGACCGCCTCCTAAGCGGTAGATCCAGGTTCGACTCCTGGCGGGGGCATGACGGTGCAATTCTGCCTTCGGACAGGTATCGGAGAGGACGCCGACGTTTCTAGAGGGAAGGGTGTGCGGCGGGCTGCCTGACTGGTTCGTGATCCCCATGAAGCACGTCGGGGTCGAGGTCGTAGCCATTGGGCCATACGACGGTGCCTAGCTCTGGGTCAACGCTCACCCTGCGGAAGTAGTCGGGGTCTTGCAGCGGTTCGGCCATCTGGCCCCATAGGTCGTCCGATAGATCGACCTCGCGGATGAGTCCGTCAGTAAAGACGAGCCGCAGCCGAAAGCCATTTAGCGGCTCGACGTTTGTGACACGGGGAAGTGCGTGAGCTGGGTTCATGGCAGTGGGTCAATGCTAGCGAGCGGGGCGCGAGCTTGGGCAAGCTCCCAGTCGGCTTGCAACTCGGCTTCGTGCAGATTGGCCCACTCGCGAATGAGGCGCAGGGCGCGGATCGGGAGGTACCCGGCCAGAGGCTCGCCGGTGTCGATCACTATCTGGGCCTCGTACTCGCCATAGCGCGCGTGGAAGTGCGGCGGCGCGTGATCGCTGTGGTACATCATCACGACGATCCCGTAGAACGCACTGATACGCGGCATCAGGCGTGCGCCCCGACTTCGACGCCGGTAGGGTTTGCGGCAGGGCGTTGCGGTGCCCGCTCTGTTGGTTTCCAACGGCTTGAGTTGGCCATCGTCGGTGCAGGCTAC
This sequence comes from uncultured Solirubrobacterales bacterium, assembly GCA_963831725.1. GTDB lineage: Bacteria > Actinomycetota > Thermoleophilia > Solirubrobacterales > Solirubrobacteraceae > Palsa-744. Next base: position 105,335 of record CAWHRF010000002.1, on the reverse strand, counting down.
TCATCGGCTGCGACGGTTCTCGGAATGGGCGCTGGCTCAATTCCAGTGCCCAAACTCCACCGAATCGCACCCAATCCAGCCGAAACCGTTGGCACGCCAAACCGTAGAATCGCCAGCAATCGCCTATAGGTCCGGCCTTTCAACGCTCCCATCGAAGGCAGCATTACCATCAAACGCTCCAGGTCATCGCCCCGCCACCGTCAGGGTGCTGTGGGGCGCCGCAACATGGCCGGTCCTGTTCACGTGCGTCACTGGCGTTTTTGCTGGCGACGCGAGCGTCTCGTGGGGTTGGGGCGGCGATTACAACACCGGAACGGCCTGATACTCGTTGTCGGTGACGTGTTCTCCCCAGGTGACGGGGCTGCCGGAGTCGTTGGCCTCTTGGATCGCGATGTGGACCATGAAGCGGTTTGGGGTGGCGCCGTGCCAGTGGTTCTCGCCGGGCTCGAAGAACACGCGGTCGCCGGGGCGGATGACCTCGATGGCGCCGCCCTCGTGTTGGCAGAGGCCGATCCCCTCGGTGACGTAGATCGTCTGCCCGAGCGGGTGGGTGTGCCAGGCGGTGGGCGCGCCGGGGGTGAAGTGGACGAGGTTGGCCTGTACTCGATTGGGAGCGGGCGGCGCGGCGACTGCGTCGATGTAGACGGCTCCGGTGAACCAGTCACTCGGCCCGATCGCGGTCTCAAAAGGGCTCTTGGTGATCTGCATGTCGTGTCTCCTCGGTATGCGTGGCCTGATGGTGCGGATGCAGTCGGGTGTGTAGCTCAGCATCGCCCGCTTGAGTTATGCCCTGATCGAATAAAGACACCCCACGCGCAGAGAAGCTTTAGTTCGCTAGCGTGCCAGCAACGCTCAGCTCGCCACGATCACGGTCGCGCGATATGGGTGCAAGCCGCGACGTCGTGCCGGCTTGACGCGCTTCCAGGCTTGCGCGATGGGAGCTTTGAGCGTGGTCGTGCCCGTGTATTCCATGGATTGATCAGGGGTTGCATGCCGTGTCGCGAGGGAGTTGACCACATCCGCGAAGACTTTTTCGAGCGGCATTGTCGTTGGCTGCGTTCATCGGGGGCCTCACGCTCATGCTCGCTTCAGGAACCTCAAATAGAACGCCGCGAATACCAGGACAATCCCGACGTTCACCATCAGGCGCTCCAAGAACCGATGCCTGAAGAACAAGACGTCCAAGCCGACCACGACGGCTACCAACGCGAGCACGTAAAGCACGACGCCTGTGTGCTTTCCCATTGTTCCACGTTACTGAACGAGGATCGGCTCTGGGATGCCGCAAGATGAATAGTCCCGCTTCGCTTGGCGCAAGCGCAACGTTCTCAACGGTCTGTATCGGGCACGCATAGCCGGCGCGCCGATCGGGTATCCGGCGGGTAGTGTCGCCCGGATCGGTGTAAAAGTCAACGCTCGCGGAGCCAACGAGAAAGGGCCGAAGATGGAATCGCGAATCGACATCATCACGCTCGCCGTATCCGATCTGGAGCGGGCACTGTGCTTCTACCGAGAGGGCCTCGGGTTGGAGTCGCGCGGGGTGGTCGGCACTGAGTTCGCCGGTGACGATGTCGAGCCGGCCGGGGCTATCGCGTTGTTCGAGCTACCGGGCGGGCTGATGCTCTCGCTCTACCCCCGCACCGAGCTCGCAAAGGATGCCAAGGTCCCGCTCGGTCCGCCAAAGAGCGGCGAGTTCAGCATCGGACATACAGTCGCAAGCAAGGCCGAGGTCGACGTGCTGCTCACCCAAGCCGAAGCCGCCGGAGCCACGCTTACCGACCGGCCGCACGACCGTCCATGGGGGATCTACTCCGGCTATTTTCGCGATCTCGACGGACACCTCTGGGAGATCCTCTATAACCCACGACTCGTCCGCCCGCAGGAATAGTCGCATCGTCAAGAATCAACGACAAGGTTGAGGAGGTAGGTGTTCGTGGCGAGATTCGTGACCATCGGATATGGAGATCGCGCCGGTTACGACCGGACCGACCCCGCAATCCGCGACGCGGCCCATCAACACGACGCGTGGCTGCGCGCGAACGGAGCATTGATGGGTAGGGCCGGCCAGCCCGTGCATGTGCGCAACCACAACGAGTCGGGCGTGGACAGCAGCGAGGGACCGTTCCTGCGCTCCGACCTTCCAATCGCGGGATTCATGGTCATCGAGGCCGCCGATCTAGAAGAGGCGGTCAGCCTTGTCTCCAAGACCCCTTGTGCTGTCGCCCACGGTGTCGTCGAGGTGTGGCCTCTGGACTCGACGCCGTAGGGGTTGATGTGCGACAACCCAATCCAACCGTTTAGAAAGGAAGGGTTCTCGTGTCCCGGGTCTGGCTCGTCACAGGAAGTTCCCGCGGTCTCGGCCGCGACGTCGTCGAGGCCGTGCTCGAGCGCGGTGACCGCGTGCTGGCCACCGCGCGTCGCCCCGAGGTCCTTGAGGACCTCGCCGCCGCACACGGCGAGCGAATGCAGACCATCGCCCACGACGTCGCCGTCGCCGCCCAGGCGGACGCCGCCGTGCAGGCGGCGCTGGAGGCGTTTGGCCAGCTCGACGTCGTCGTGAACAACGCCGGCTACGCCGATCTCGCCTCGGTGGAGGACATGAGCGACCAGGCGTTCCGCGATCAGGTCGAGGCGGTCTTCTTCGGCACGGTGCACACCACGAAGGCGGCTTTGCCGATCATGCGCAAGCAGGGCGAAGGGCACATCATCAACGTGACCTCCGTCGGTAGCCGGATGGCGACCCCGGGCCTGTCCGCGTATCAGAGCGCGAAGTGGGCAACGGCCGGCTTCTCCCTTGCGCTCGCCGCCGAGGTCTCCCCGCTCGGAATCCGTGTGACCTCGCTCGAGCCCGGGGGCATGGCGACAGACTGGGCAGGATCGTCGATGACCGTGCCGGAGATCAGCGAGCCCTACCAGCAGACGGTCGGCGCGGCCGCCACGATGCACGACTCCTCCTGGCGCCCACTCGGCGACCCCGCCAAGGTCGCACAGGTCATCCTGCGCGTCGCCGCTATGGACGAGCCTCCCGTGCGCCTTCTTCTCGGCAGCGAGGCGTACGCGTATGCGACCGCCGCCGCCCGGGAACTGCTCGCCTCCGACGAGCGGTGGCGCGAGCTGAGCCGCTCCACCGACCGCGACGACGCGACGGCCGCTGAGCGCGACCCCCTTGGGAGCTACAACTCGGCCACAGCATAACGGCCCCTGCATCGCACGAATCTGGGGTCCAATTCGGGTGTCTCGGTGGCTATGTCGGGGGCGCCTCCTTTGCGGGTTTGCCGGGTACCGTTCGACTATCGGTTGCGCGATGGTCGGGCGGTCAGCCAATGCTGTTTAGTTCGGTGAGCTCGTTTTCGGAGAGGGCGAGCGCAGCGCCTTTGATGTTGTCGCGCAGGTGCGCGACGGATGAGGTGCCGGGGATCAGCAGGATGTTCGGGGAGCGCTGTAGTAGCCATGTGAGAGCGACGGCCATCGGTGTGGCCTCCAGACGGGTGGCCACCGACTCGAGTGTGTCGGACTGAAGTGGGGTAAAGCCGCCGAGCGGGAAGTAGGGCACGTAGGCGATGCCTTGTGCGGCGAGGGACTCGATCAACTCGTCATCGACCCGGTGGGCGAGGTTGTAGAAGTTCTGCACGCACACGAGCGGTGCGATCGACTGGGCCTCGGCGACCTGCTCCGCGGAGACGGTGCTGATGCCGAGATGCTTGATCAGTCCTTCCTGCTGCATCTCCGCGAGCGCGGTGAAAGGCTCGGCGATCGAGCCCGGCTCGGGGCTGTCGAACCCCCCGACGCGGAGGTTGACCACGTCAAGTGTTTCGAGGCCGAGGTGAATGAGGTTGTCGTGCACGGCTTGGCGCAACTGCTCGGGAGACCGCGCGTGTGGCCAGCCGCCCTTTGCGTCGCGATACGCCCCGACCTTGGTGACGATATGCAGCTCATCCGGGTAGGGGTGCAGGGCCTCCTTGATGATCTGGTTCGTGACGTGTGGGCCGTAGTAGTCGCTGGTGTCGATATGCGTGATGCCCAGTTCGATTGTCTCGCGCAACACGGCTACCGCGGCGTCACGGTCCTTTGGCGGCCCGAAGACGCCGGGGCCAGCGAGCTGCATCGCGCCATACCCCACGCGAGTGACCGTCAGGTCCCCGGCCATGGTGAACGTGCCGCCGGGAAGTGTCTGCGCTGCCATCAGCCATCCTCGTTTCGTAGTCGTAGTCGTAGTCGTAGTCGTAGTCGTAGGTCGACGGGCGTCCGGGCAATCGAGCCCGACCGACCACTCCATCGATAGACGCATCATGAGCGCCGTCGGTGCGTGCGAGAAGAGGCCGGTCGATCCAGGGACATGATGTCCCTGGATGCGAGCTGGTGCGCGCTGCATACTGGTCATATGGATCGCGACGCGCTGGCGGATTTCCTCAGGCGCCGGCGCGAGGCGCTACAGCCGGGCGACGTCGGTCTGCACGCCGGGGAGCGGCGTCGCACGCGCGGCCCGCGGCGCGAGGAGGTTGCCGGGCTCGCGCACATGTCGACCGACATGTCGACCGACTTCTACGCGCGCCTGGAGCAGCGGCGCGGCTCGCGGCCATCCGAGCAGACGATCGCCGCACTCGCCCGCGCGTTGCGGCTCACCCAGGACGAGCGCGACCACCTGTTCGCGCTCGCCGGGCACACCGCCCCGCCCCGCGCGTTCCGCACAGACCACGCGAGCCCGGGGCTGCTACGCGTGCTCGACTGGCTCGACACCCCCGCGCAGATCGTGTCCGATCTCGGCGTGACCCTGAGCCAGAACCAGCTCGCCGAGGCGCTGGTGGGTGTGCAGACCCGCTACACCGGGCTGCGACGCAGCATGATCTACCGGTGGTTCACCGAGCCAGCCCAGCGTCGCATCCATCCCGAGGCTGATCATGCGCTGCACTCCCGCGGTCACGTTGCGTCGCTACGGGCCACTCACGGTCGTTCCCCTGACGACCCCGAGGCGCACGAGCTGGTTGAGCATCTGCTGCGTGAAAGTGAAGAGTTCGCCGCGCTGTGGGAGCGCCACGAGGTTGCGCGCCGCGCCGCCACGATGAAGCGCTTCGTCCACCCACTCATCGGCCCGCTGACGCTCGACTGCCAAATCCTCACCTCAGAGAATCTCACCGAAAAACTCGTCGTCTTCACCGCGAGCCCCGGCTCCAAGGACGCCGACCAGCTTGCACTGCTCGCGGTAGTCGGCTCGCAGGCGTTCCCAAGCCGCGGCGCGCCGGACACGGCCTGATCGGCCCCCCGTAGCAGGAGCGCCCCGATTATTGCACCCGTTTCGCTGCCTAAATGGCTTAACGCAAGTAAGCGCAGCGGGGAGACGCCGCTAACGGCTCCTGCTGGGCAGGTCTCGGCGAAGGAACTCGTCGAACAGCGGCACCGTAAATGCTGTGTCGCCGTGCGCTGGGCTCTCGTCCTCTCCGTAGGTGGCGTGGAGTTCGGCGCCAGTGCGCGCTGCTGCGTTTCGTCCATTCGATCGTCTCGCTGGCCTCGTACCGGACGACTCCTACGCTGCGCTGCTGCAACGGCTACCGTGGGAACATGACCGCTCTGGGACGTACCGACCTCGACGTGTTCCGTATCTGCCTTGGCGGCAACGTGTTCGGCTGGACCGCCGACGAGCCGCAGTCTCACGCGATCCTCGACGCTTATACCGGCGCGGGCGGCAACTTCATCGACACCGCGAACTCCTACCTGGTCGAGCACGGCCGCTCGGAGACGATCATCGGGCGCTGGATCGCCGCTCGCAGTAACCGCGACCAGATCGTCCTGGCCACGAAGGTCGGCGGCGGCCACGGCGCGGTTCGCAACCTGCGGGCGGAGACGATCGAGCGCGAGGCGCACGCCTCCCTTGAGCGCCTGCAAACCGATCGCATCGACCTTTACTACGCGCACTTCGACGACAAGGAGACGCCGCTGGAAGAGTCGCTGCGCGCATTCGACGCACTCGTCAAGGCGGGCACGGTCCGCCACCTCGGCGCCTCCAACTACACGGCAGAGCGGCTCGCCGCGGCACTCGATTTCCAGCGCACGCATGGGCTTGCGGAGTTCACGGTCCTGCAACCGCACTACAACCTCGTCGAGCGTGATTTTGAGCGCACACTGCTGCCCCTCGCCGAGGCATGGGACCTTGCCGTGTTGCCCTACTTCGCGCTGGCCAAGGGCTTTCTGACCGGCAAGTACCGACCTGGCGGTGAGACCGTGGAATCGGAGCGCGCCGAGGCCGCCCGTGCTTACCTCGACAACGGGGGCGCGGCGGTACTGGAGGCGCTCGACGAGATCGCGGCGGCCCACGAGACGGCGGTGGCCGCCGTCTCGCTCGCCTGGTTGCTCGCCCAGCCGCGGGTCGTCGCCCCGATCGCCAGCGCGCGCACGACCGAGCAGCTCGATCAGATCCTGTCCGCCGCCAGGCTGAAGCTGACGCACGCGGAGGTCGACTGGCTGTCGGCCACCACGCAGGTGGAGTAAGCGAAACCCGCCACCCTCCGCCCTCGTCGAACACGTCCGCACGAACGGCACGTAAGCCATGGCCGACTGCCCAGCCGCCGCTTCATTTCCGGTAGCTTCGGTCTGCCAGCGAAACGAGCTTGCCCGAACTAGGCTGACCACTGCAGGCATCCGCACGGCCGGCACACGTCGGTAACGGTGCTCACAACAAGCGTGCGGACGACCTTCGAGCACCCCTGCTGGCGCTATGTCGACGTTCGCTTGCCCCTGACGATGCGGGCGTGCTCGGATGGCCGGCCGCCAGGCCCGTTGCTCGTCCAGTGCGGAAGCCAGGCCGCGCCTTTGATCAGAGTGCCGCTCTCGCGCGCTAGCGACACTCGATACGGTCGTTTCTACGGTGCTAGCGCGCTGCGTCTCGTGTCGTCGTTCGCGGGCCGCTCATGTTCTCCTGCCAGCCGCGTGAGTTCGACCCGGGAACTGATGCCGAGCTTGGCAAAGACATGACGTAGGTGACTGCTGACGGTGTGCGGCGAGATAAACAGCCGTTCGGCCGTATCGCGATTGGTGAGACCCTCGGCGACCAGCCGGGCGACGGTGAGCTCGGTATCAGTGAGCGCCGCCCAGCCCGTGTCTGGTCGTCCGATCGAGACCAGGCGCCGGCGCACTCCGAGGTCCCTCAGGCACCCGCGCAATCTCGCGACGTCGCAGGTGGCACCGGCCTCCGCGTAGCGTTCGAGCGCCTCACCCAGGGCCTCGATTGCTGGCCCTCGGGCACCGTGAGCGACTCGTGCGATGCCAAGGTCCTCGAGCGCCGCCGCGTGGGCGAGACGGCGCGGGCTTTCGCTGAACAGCTCGACTGCGTTCTCAAGGTCCTCCGCATCGCCGCCGAGCAATCCACGCACGTGGGCCGCCGTGGCGGTGATGGTCGCAACGTCGGGATTGAGCTCCGCGCGCCGCTCTGCCGCCGCTAGGCCGCTTTGCGCAAGCTCGAGGTCGTGGGTGGCGAGGGCGATGCGGACCAGGTGGATCTCGTCCGTAAGGTCCATGGCAAGACGTGGGAGGATCGACTTGCGCTCCTCGATCCCGAGCGCACAGAGCGACGTCCGTGCTCCCGCATGATCGTTTCCTGCCATCGCTTGGAGCGACAGCAACCACGCGGCGTGCCGGCGGACCCCTGGCGTGCCGTTGGACAACATCACGCGGGCGATCTTCGCCGTGTCGCGAGCTTGTCGTGCGTCGCCCGTGTGGATCGCGATGCGTCCGAGCGCGACGACTCCCTCCGCGTCTCCGAGGCCGATCACGAAGTGTGCGTCCTCGGGGCTGAACAGTCCTTGCAGGGCTGCTTGCGCGTCACCCAGCCTGCCCATCATCAACAGGTCCGTTCCACGCCAGATCTCGGCTAGTTGCCGTGCCCAGCCCTGGCGGTCGCGTTCTGCGGCATTGACCCCGTCGTCGGCGATCTCCAGTGCCTCGTCGAGTCGATCGAGCGACCTGAAAGCGCCGCGCATCCACTGCCGCACGATGCCCTCGCGCACATCCTCGCTGCCGTCCAGGCCGCTGCGCATGGCCTCTTCGATCTTCTCGAGCGAGCGTTGGTAGTGGCCGTCCACGTGCTCGAGGCCGGCGTCGACGACCTGCATGGTGAACCACGCGCCCGGGTCCCCGCATGCGCGAATGGCTGTCCTCGCGTCGGGCAGCATCGTGCGAGCTTCGTGAAAACGCCCACCAACGAGGAGGTTGTGAGCAAGCCGCGCCAGGTGTCGGGCGCGAAGCGCAGGGGGGATCTCGGTGAGCAGGAGTGCGCGGCGCCCGGCGTCTGCGCGTAGGTCGGGTGAGATCCCGAACATCGACGCTATCCCAAGGCGCACCTCCGCCTCCTGCTCCTGCGGGAGCGCCTCGCGCAGGGCGCTGTCGGCGAACGCCTTTGCCTCCTCGCCCTGCCCGGCTGCGTGCATCAGCAGAGCGGCCTGTGTCACGAGCGGCCCGTGCAGCGGGTGCCTGGCCGGCGCCAGATCGAGCGCGCGGCGTGCAAGCTCTGCGCCGGCTCGCGGCTCGGCAGTGCTGAGCGCCTCGGCAGCTTTCAAGAGGGTTGAGATCGCGAGCTCGTCCCCCGGTTCCGCGCTCGCGGCGAGTTGAGCAGCGACCTCGACTGGGAGTGCACCGGCGTCGAGCAACACGTTGGCGGCCTGCCGATCGAGTGCGCGCCGAGCCGAGACAGGCACGCTGTCTCGCACGGCGTCGCGCGTCAGATCGTGCCGGAACGCGAGCTTGTCTTCGGTCTGAGCCAGCAGCCCCGAGTCGATCAGGCCCTGGACTGGTTCCAATAGCGCCCACGGGGGGCTGTCCAACATGGCGGCCAGCTCCGTGAAGGAGAAGCGGCGCCCGAGCGAGGCGGCGACGGTGGCGGCCCGGCGCGCTGGCTCGGACAGCCGTGTCAGTCGCTTTCGCATGCTCTCGCTCACGCGATGCGGTGGCCTGTCCCCCAATAGTTCCGCGCGCCCGGATTCGATACGTACGAGTTGCTCCTCACGAAGGCCCGCGAGCAGCTCCGTCAGCAGAAATGGGCTCCCGCGAGCCCGCCCCGCCATCTCCAGCAGCGCATCATCGGGCTCGGCCTGCATTGCGTCTCTCGCGACCTGCGCGACGGCAGGGCCCTCCAGAGGTCCAAGAACAATGCGCGTCGCGGCAGACCCGAGCTGGCCCACTGGGCCCACCGGCCCATCAGGCCTCTCGCTGGGTCGATACCCGATCGCCCACGCAACCGGCACAGCCGCCAAGCGCGGCAGCAGCGCTCGAAGCGCGGCAGTTGTGGCGCTGTCGGCCCAGTGGAGGTCATCAATACACAGCAGCAGCGGTGTCTGGAGGGCGTAGCCTTCAAGCAGCGTCTGCAGATCCTGATGCAGCCAATAACGCTGCTCTGGGCGCATCGGGAGGTCTCGAAGCTTCGCCTGCTCAAAAGGTGCCTCGGGACCCTCCGAGAGCGCAGCCAGCAGCGGAGCCAGCTCGATCACGGTGTCGCGTGGGTCTGCCACGCCACGTCCGACCGTGAAGGACATCCGGGACGCCATCGCCGCGGCCTCGTCGAGCAAGCGGGTCTTGCCCATGCCGGCGCCTCCCTCGACCAGGATCACCGCCCCGGCCCCTAGACGGAGCCGCGCAAGTGCCTCTCCCACCGAGGCCAGCTCACTGTCTCGTCCGCGGATTACGTGGCTCCGCGGTTTCCCGGTCGGTGGCCGCATCCCCATAAAAGTCTATTCGTCAGCCTGTGCGTCCGCGGGTCATTCCCAGACCTCTCCGGTGGCGCTCGGGTGCAACACGTGGTCGAGCAACGAGCGCGCTGAGGCTTGGGGCGTGATCAGGGAGCCCTCGCGGGACGCCTGGCTGAACCGATCGTATAGAGCACCGCTTACCGTCGAGGGATCCTGGCTGCGAAGCGAGGCCAGCATGGTCGTGTCAACCGTTCCGGGACGAAACGCGTTGACGGTGACTCCGCTGCCCGCGAGCTCGGCGGCAAGGTTCAGCGTGAACGCCTCGAGCGCGCTCTTGCTGGTGACGTACGCGCTGGCGCCGATCATGGCCCCGGGATGGCCCGCGACGTCGCTCGAGACGTTCACTATCCGTCCCCATTTCTGCGCGATCATCCCTGGCAAGAACGCAAAAGTCACGACCGCGAGGGCGGTCACGTTGATCCCGATGGCCGCTGCCCACTCGCCCGGATCGACCTGAACGCTGGGACCCAGCGGCCACACGACGGAGGCATTGTTCACGACGATATCGATCACGCCGAGCTGATCTTGTATTTGCCGGAGGCTGCGACTGACCTGGCCCGGGTCGCTGAGGTCCGCCTGCAGGATGAACGCGCTCCTGCCGAGCTCTCGCACGCGCGTCGCGGTCTCCTCCAGTTGGTCGGGGGATCGGGCGAGGATCGCCACGTCGACGCCGACCGCGGCTAGCTCGATCGCAGTGGCTCGACCGATGCCGCGCCCGGCGCCGGTCACCAGTGCAGTTCGACCCTCGATCGAAGCGATCGCGTCGTATGGCAGCACGTCTCCTCGCTGCTTGATTGCGGTTGGGCGCGATCACGCTCCCACGGCTGCCGTCGGTGACGCATCACACGATCGTGTGAGATCTCCCGACCTGAGCCGCCGCGAGAAGCTGGAGAAGCCGTAGACATCGCATGTCCGTGCGATGTTGGGGCTGGGTCTCGCTGCAACGATCCTCCGCCGTGATCGGCTGTCGCCATCGTTCAAGCATCAAGATTGCCGAGCTTCCTGACAGCGTCGCCGGCTGTGAGGATTGCCTGGCGGCCGGCACATCGTGGCTGCATCTTCGGATCTGCCTCGGGTGCGGTCAGGTCGGATGTTGCGATGACTCCCCGCAGCGCCACGCACTCGCCCACGCCAACGCCAGCGGCCATCCCATCATCAGATCCCTCGAGCCGGGCGAGGAGTGGAGCTGGTGCTACATCGACAGGATCGGGATGCTGACCCCCGAGGTCGCGGGATCGACGCGCATCCCGGCCGCGGCAGAACGAGGCGGCGCTACTAATCGCAGATCGTCCACTCCGCGGTAACGTCACGCCCTGTGGCGACGGTTAAGGCGAGCACGGCCGCAAATGCACTGCCGAGGATCGCTGCCCCTTGGCGTCAGCTCGCACCAACCGGGTCAACTGCGACGGTCACCGTGACCCGCGTGACCGATCCGCTGTGCCCATGGGACTATTCGTTCGAGCCGACGATGCGGACGCTAGAGAGTCGCTACGGCGACCAGCTCAAAATGCGGACCGTCGTGATCGGCCTCGTTACCGGCGTCGAGGACCGACTCGCGCAGGGCTATTCGCCAGAGCACGCCGCTCTCGTTGGTCAGCGCTTCGGGCGTTTGGGGATGCCCTTTACACCACACATTCGCGATCGGCCGATGGCGAGCGCGCCGGCGTGTCGGATTGTCAAGGCAGCGGGGTTCCAGGGCGAGGAGCTCGCCGAGGCAGTGCTCAGAGCGCTGCGTTTTGCATGGTTCAACACGCCGCTGCTGTTGGACGAGACCGACTCGCTCGAAGCTGTTTGTGAGCGGGTCGACGGGCTCGACGTGGCGCGGGCAATCGCGGATCTCGACAGCGCGCCCGTTGAGGAGGCCTATCTCGCAGATCGTAACGAGGCCCGCTCGCCGTCGCATATCGCGGTGTCACTCGGCCGTGCGGCCAATACCGACGGCCTCGTGCGCTACACCGCCCCCTCGATCGTGCTCACCGATGCGCAGGGAAAGTCGATGATCGTCCCGGGATTTCAACCCTTCGAGGCCGTCGACGTCGCGATCGTGAACCTCGAACCGAACCTGCGACGCGTTCCGGTGCCGAGCCTCGAGGAGCTGCTCGCCCTCTACCCTGGCGGCCTGACGAGTCAGGAGATCGCTCGAGTCCTCGCCGACACAACGACGCCGCCGGATCGCCTCGCGGCAGAAGCGGCGCTCGCACACCTGCTGGCGACTGGTGACGCTCGCCGTACTCCGATTGGGACCGATGCGCTCTGGACCACTGCCTGACCCGAGCGTGATGACCGCAGACCGACGGCTGGTCTGTACGCCACTCCCGCCGCGTGGCGACACGGTACGTCCCGGCAGCTCCGCGGGCGTCTCGGCTGGTCGCTGCTCCAGGTAACGCGTCAGCGTCTGCTGCAGGGCACTCGACCCTCGTTGCGCGTCCCGGGGTGGACTGGACGTGCGCTGGATTGCGTTCAGGACCAGTCAATCCGCTAAGAGATCGCACGTCTGACCAGCGAACCCGGTAAGAGATGACAAGGGCGTGCGATACGCGGCCGAATGCCGCGAGGGAGACTGCCGACGCTCACTAGCCGGATCCGAATTACGTCCGCTGACCGTAGTCGGTCAATCGAGCGGAAGCGAATGGCGCGGATCGGGATCGGCCCTCAAGTTACCGTCCGAATCGGAAAGGATCAACCATGTCCCCGCAAAGCAAACCCAGCATCGTGTTTTGTCACGGAATCTGGGCCGACGGAACGTGCTTCAGCAAGCTCATCCCCGCGCTGCGGGCCGATGGGCACGAGGTGATCGCTGCCCAGTACAACCTCGACACGGCCCAGACCGACGTTGACAGCGTGATCCGCTGCCTCGGGCGCGTTTCGAGTCCAGCAATCCTCGTCGGCCACTCCTACGGCGGCGCCGTCATCACCGCAGCGGGGACCGACGACCGTGTCGCCGGCCTCGTTTACATTGCTGCGCTCGCGATGGACGAGACCGAGACCGCAGCCGGCCAGCAGGCGAAGTTCCCGACCACCCAGGCCTTCGGTCAAATCGAGGTAGCCGACGGTCGCATCTGGCTGCTCCCAGACAGTATCGAGGAGTTCGCGGGGGACCTCTCCGAGCCCGAGAAGCAGGTCGTGTGGGCGGCTGCCGCGCCGCCTGCGGTCGGCCTGTTCGACGAAAAGCTCCCAGGGGTCGCCTGGAGGACGAAGCCGAGCGCCTACATCGTGGCCGCTCAGGACCACGCCGTTCACCCCGAACTGGAGCGCTCCTCCGCCAAGCGCATGGGCGCCACGACGTACGAAGTTGAGAGCAGCCACGTCCCGATGCTCTCGCATCCCGACATCGTGCTCGAGGCGATACGCAACCTCGTGAGCGTCGTCAGTGGATCCCTGGCTACGGCATAAGGCAATTCGCGCACAACGGGCGTTGCGAGTGAGTCGGGGCAGGACCCCCGCCCCGACTCATCGCACCTCCGAGCCTCCTCGGCGCCATGCTCACTGATCGGCTCTCACACACGAACAACTCAGTGCACCCAGCGCACCGGGTGGTGAAGCCTGTGTCGCCTCAGTTGCTTGCGGGTGGGCACCTACGCGATACCGTCCGGCCAAGGCGTGGCCGATGACCAACGTGGCTCGAGCATCCGCAAGCGGAGCGATCACCTTCGCCACCGCTCAGCTCATCGACATGCGGCTCACCGGCCGACCGTCGAGTGACACGCCCGTTCGCGCTGTCGAGAAACTGATCGGGCATCCAGTCCAAGGCCCTCTACTACGCAACCTGCTGGCATACGGAGTGCAGTCGTCGCTGGCTCCGAGCGCCGCCCTTGCGGCCTCGCAGGCCGGTGGGAGACCTACCCGACGGCTCGGGGCAGCGTTCCTGGCACCATTCACGTTCGTCGCACTCGTCAATCCCGCGCTCGGAGTCTCGACATGGCCCTGGCGTTGGACAGCGGAGGACTGGGTGCGCGAGTTGACCCTCAAGAGCGCACTGGCCATCGCCGTCACTGCCTCGCTCTGACAGCGTCACAACCGGACGACCCTTGTCGCTCTCGAAGCTCAGCGAGCGTTCGCGCTTCAGCAGAGCAGACGCGCGCTACGGACGAGCCGCGAGCGCGCCGGCTGAAGGCAGTCAGACGACTATTTACGCGGAGCAATGCGGCACTCTCCAGGTCGACGCGCGTCCGTGCTCGTGTTCGTCCTAAGCAGCAACGCCATCAGCGCCGACGCTGGCTACCGCTCGCCAAGGGAAAGCAAGGGCCGCGGCCCTGCAATTGGCGACGAGCAGGTCGGGTCGGTGTTGGCGGCGCGGTTGTCTGTGCCGAGCGTCACGCTGCCCACTGGCTGTCTCTGGAAAAAACTTCATCAGGGCTCTTGACTTCAAGCGCTTGAGGTATGTCAAGGTAGCCTCATGACGACTCTCACCATCCAAGATGTTTCTCGGCGCAGCGGGCTGAGCGGGCCGACACTGCGCTATTACGAGGAGATCGGGCTGATCGGTCCGATCGCCCGCGACCCGAGCAGCAGCCACCGCCGCTATCGCGAGCAGGATCTCGACACGTTGCAGGTGCTGGCGTGTCTGCGCGCGATGGGTGTCGGGATTGAGGAGATGCGCACCTACCAGGCCAACCGCGAGCTTGGGCACGCCAAGGCGGGTGAGCAGCGCGATCTGCTGCTGCAGCACGCCAAGCGGGTCGAGGCCGAAATCAAGACGCTGCGCATGCATCTCAACTACCTAAGGGCGAAGGCCGCGCTCTGGGACGCCCGCAGCCGTGAGGATGCGGGCGCGGAAGCTGAGGCGAACTCGCAGGTACAGAAAGTGCTCCCACGACTGGAGGAGGCGATGCTCGGATGAGCTCCAAAGTGTTGGTAACAGGCGGGTCCGGATATCTGGGCACGCAGCTGATCGCGGCGTTGCTGCGGGATGGGCGTGATGTGCGCGCGACGGTGCGCTCCCTGGATGCTGAGGAGGCTGTGCGCGCGGCCGTGCGCCGCGGTGGTGTGGACGGCACCGGCATCGAGCTGGTGGCAGCAGATCTCAGCTCCGACGACGGCTGGCCGGCCGCCCTTGAGGGTGTGGAGGAGGTCCACCACGTCGCCTCGCCGATCCCGTCCGCTCAGCCCAAGGACCCGGACGAGCTGATCGTCCCCGCTCGCGAGGGCACGGTGCGTGTGCTCCAGGCAGCGCGGGACGCCGGCGCGCGCAGGGTCGTGCTGACCTCCTCGTTCGCAGCGGTGGGGTACTCGCCCAAGGCAGTCCGCGACTACAGCGAGGAGGACTGGACCGACCCCGACACGCCAGGATTGCCCGCCTACCCGCGCTCCAAGGCGATCGCCGAGCGTGCCGCCTGGGACTTCATCGAGTCCGAAGGAGGCGACACCCAACTGGTGGTCGTGAACCCGACATTCATCGCCGGCCCGTCGCTGGTGTTGGCACTGCGCTCTACGCTGACCTACTTCAAGACGATCATCGAGGGCACCATGCCGGCGCTGCCACGCCAGCGCTTCGGCGTCGTCGACGTGCGCGACGTTGCCGACGCGCACGTCACGGCGATGGTCACTCCTGCCGCCGCCGGGAAGCGCTACCTGCTCTTGGCGGACGGCCCGACGATCACCTGGCTGGGGCTGGCACAGATCCTCCGCGAGCACCTCGGGCCTGCAGGCGAGCACATCACAACCGATGAGGCGCCCGGCGAGGAGCCGTCGCCGCTGACGATCCACAACGACCGCGCCAAGCAGGAGCTCGGCTGGCAACCACGCCCGGCCGAGACCACGATCATCGAGACCGCCGAGAGCCTGCGCGACCTCGGCCTGCTGGAGGGATGAGTCTGTGCGTCGCCGCTGCTTTCGTCCAGAGCAGCAGTGAGATTCGCTAACTGCTGGGTTGCCGCCGAGAGGGCAATGGTTGGAACCCGCTCCTGGCGGATCTGAGGTCCATCCGGGAGGTAAGTCCTGCTCCTCGGCCACCCTGTTGCCCGTTGGCAGGATCATGAACGTTTTGCGGTACGGCGGCGACTCGGGTTTCTGACTGTCATCGCCCGTGAGATCACCGCGAAGTCATCTTGTGGGATCTCGAATAGGCCGATCCGGAACATGTTCCCCCAGCGGCGCTTGTCCTTGATGAAGCTGAGCTGGTCGATCAGCGGTCTAATCGGTGCCTCAATGCTCTTGACGAACTCGATGTTGCGCCGCCAGGGTGTGAACCCCGGCGCCTGTTCCACCTGGTAGAGCTCTTCGTCGAGGACCCGACCTATTCCCGTGAAGGCCTGCACCGGCTCGCCGTCTCGCAGGCCCGTCTTGGGCGAGTAGTAGACCAGCCAGTCATCAGCCTTCAGCCGCTTGAGCCCGGAAGACTTGCCGTGGCCTGCCTGGGTGAATCCGCCCTTTACGCTCAGCTGCACGTGGTCTCGGCTGATCGTGCTCACCCAGTACGTCTGTTCGGGCGGGCCGAGCGCGGTCGCGCAGATGCTTAGTTGGCGGTGCAGCTGCTCGCGCTCGGCGCCACTGAGCGTCGCGATCATGCGTTGCTCGATTGCTGCGACGGTCGAGGAAGCCTTGCGTAGGCGGGTGCGCCCCTCGGCCGTGAGGGCGTAGCGTTGGCTGCGGCCTTCGCCTACGGCGCTCACGAGTCCGCTCGCTTGTAGGCCGGTGAGGAGCTGGTGCATCGCTTGTCGGCTGACGAACGCGTCGCGCGCCAGGTCTGCGTTTGAGATGCGCGGACGCGCCGCGAGGATCTCAAGACAGGCGTACTGCGACACGCTGAGTCCGTAGTCGCGCAGCTCCCCGTCCATCGTCGAGTGCAGGGCGTGTTGGGCGCGCTTGAGGGCGTAGCCCACGGATTGGTCGACATCGACTTGGCTCATGTCAAGATCTTGACATAGTATGGTACGTCAAGACCTTGACAACCTCAAAGGAAGGATCTCCCTATGTCTACCGTGGCAGGCCCCGATTTCATTGCCCTCCAGGTCCGCGACATCGAGCGTGCCGCCGAGTTCTACGAACGCGAGCTAGGGCTCACGCGCGCACCCGGACCCCCGCACGCCGTCGTGTTCGCCACCCAGCCAATCGCGTTTGCGGTCAGAGACCCGCTGCCAGGAACCGATCTCGACAGTGGACAGCCCGGCCTCGGCGTGGCGCTATGGCTGCGGGCAGAGGACGCCCAAGCCCTTCATGACCGACTCGTCCAGCACGACGTGACGATCCTGACTGAGCCGATCGATGGCCCCTTCGGCCGGACGTTCACGCTCAGAGACCCGGACGGCTACGCCATCACGATCCACGATAAAGGCTGACGAACTCAGCCCACACCACACTGAACGCGGCGGCTTCCATACCTTGCACGGGAAGCAGGAGCACTGGAGGTAACCGGCCTCGCCCCCGCATCGGACGAAGCTCGGATGTCTCGTCGGCCAGCGAGCCGCCGCCTGCTTTCAGCGCGAAGCGGCATCCGCTCTCTCTGGCCTTGCTCTTTGCCGATCGGCGTGCGGACCTGTTTAGGCAGCGGACCTAAACCCCTGCCCAAACCAAGCTCAATCGTGCCGCATCGCCGGGCATAACCACGCTGAGACGACGGCCGAAACCCGTTGTAGTGCCTAGCGATACGCCTAATCCGACAGCCAATGCCCTTCGTCCTCCTAAGCGGTAGATCCAGGTGCGACTCCTTGCGAGGGCATGGGGCGTGCCATGTGTCAGCAGGCATACAGCGGCTGAGGCACTAATAGCGTGACTGCTATCTTCGCGCCACCGATGCCCACCCTGCAGATCATCATCGCGAGCACCCGCCCCGGCCGCGTCGGGCTACCGGTCGCCCGCTGGTTCGAGCAGCGGGCAAGAGCGCACGGTGGCTTTGACGTGGAGGTGGTGGATCTCGCCGAGATCGACCTCCCGTTCGTGGACGAGCCCAACCATCCGCGGCTGCGCCAGTACACCCAGCAGCACACGAAGGATTGGAGCGCGAAGGTGGAAGCGGCCGACGCGTTCGCGTTGGTGATGCCGGAGTACAACTACGGGTTCAACGCACCGCTGAAGAACGCGATCGACTACCTGCACGAGGAGTGGTTCTACAAGCCGGTTGGCTTGGTGTCATACGGCGGCGTGTCGGCCGGCACCCGGGCTGCGCAGATGATCAAGCAGGTACTGACAACGCTGAAGATGACGCCGCTGAGCGAGGCGGTGTCGATCCCGTTTGTCGCGAGGTTCATCGACGACGACGGCGAGGTTCGGGCCAACGAGGTGATGGAGCAGTCGGCTGACGCGATGCTCACGGAGCTTGTTCGCGTCGAGCGCGCGCTGAAACCGCTGCGCTCAGGCCAGGCGGATCTCTCCTAGCTTCTCAAGCCGCGAGCGACACGCGGTCGCGCCCGGCGGACTTGGCGGTGTAGAGGGCTTTGTCGACACGAGTCATCAGGCTCTCCGAGGACTCCTCGGGCTCTTGGATCACCATTCCCGCCGAGCACGTCTGCGCGTAAGGGACGCGCTCGCGCAGGCGATCGACAACCATGATGGCGTCCGCGGGCGTGCATTTGGGCAGCAGCAGCGCGAACTCCTCACCGCCGATGCGCGCCAGGAAGTCTCCGCTGCGCAGCTCCTCGCGCCATGCCGCGGCCGTCTCCTTGAGCAACCGGTCGCCCGCCGGGTGCCCGCGGGTGTCGTTGAATTCCTTGAAGTGATCGAAGTCGAGCATCGCCAGCACGAACGGTTCTCCGTCGAGCAGCGCGCGGCTGAGGTTTGTCTCCCAGGCACGCCGGTTGGGCAGTCCGGTGAGCGCGTCCGTGCTGGCCATGTCCGTCAGTTGAGAGAGCATGTCTGCGCGCTTGATCGCCGCGGCGACCTCGTGCGCCAGCAGCGTGATCAGCGTTGCCCGGGTCCCGCCCGCGCGGATCTTGTGAGACCAGCCGACGACGAGCACGCCAACGCCTTCCTCGCCGCTGAACACAGGCTCGAACAGCATCGAGGCGGGACGTCCTACGGTCTCCCACATCGCACGGTCAAAGCCTGCGGGCTCGCCCGCGTGCTCGCCCCACAGGAACGGGCGCCGCGACACGAACGTGTCGCTGGCTGCCGAGCTCGTCCCGCGAGCGATCTCTAGAGGGGCCACGTCGAGGCCCGCCATCGCGGTTGTGCGCAACGTTCCCGATTTGCCGTTGGGCTCGTACAACAGCGCGAAGCTCGCCTTGCCGATCGACTGGGCGGCTTCGCACACCTCGGCTCGGGCGTGGGGACTGTTCGACATTCCCCGCATCACGGCTGCCACTTGCTCCAATGCCTGCTCGCGATGCTCGGCTTCGCTTGCCTGATAGCGCACCTCGGCGACCAGCCACTGGGTGGTGAAGCCGATGATCGTGCCCACCGCGAGGAACAGCACCGCGGCGCGGTACTGGGACGTGGGGTAGGCGGATCCCCCGACGATCAGCAGCGGCGCGAGGAAGAAGACGGCCATGCCGACGGTGACCACGCACAATTGCACGCGGTCGCCGTAGAGCGCCGTCCAGAACACCGGGAGCAAAGCCACGACCGCGATACCAGAGCTGGTCCCGCCGGCTGCGCTGCGCAGGAACGTCACAGACACGAGGAAGATCAGCGACGGAGCGATCTCTCTTGCTTTGGCGAGGGTTCCTCGCGACGGGATGAGTCGCATTGCGCCGGCAAGAATCCCGAGCACCACAGCGGCTGCATAGTCATTCCAGTTGACGGGTGAGGCGATCACCGCCACGACCGCGGCGAGCGCCGCCGCGGCGGCGAACGGGGCGAGGTTCAGCGCAACGCGATCTCGCTCTACGGCCTTCTCGCCCAGCGTTCGTCGGTCCCTCATACTCAGTCTATTCGGCAGGCCTTCGGCGTTGCTTGACCGCCGCCACCGATTCTGTCTCCATGCGTGCGGTGCGTTTGCACGTACTCGGTCGGCTTGGTCGATCTCTTGCCGGTCTTAGTCTCGCTAAGACTGCCGAGGATCGGTGCCGATGAATGCCTGCGCGCCACCGACCGGCGCCTCCCAAGATGCCGTCGATATCCATCCAACACCCGCTCGGGAGGCTCTTGGGCCCACTTGTGTCGGCACTTGTCCTGGCGGCCCTCTCCGTCCTTGCCGTCTGTGCTCCGATCGCACATGCGTCTCAGGGGTACCGTGGACCCGCCGCCCACGCGGATGGACCCTTCGCCGGACCTTCCGCCCACGCGGCGATCATCGGCGGCACGCCCGCGCAATCCGGCGCATACCCTTCGCTTGCCTACGTGGTGGACTTCCAGGGCACGGTTGCCTACCAGTGCACGGGAACGGTGATCGCCCCGAGCTTGGTTCTGACGGCCGGGCATTGCGCGGAGAACATGCAGACGGGCGCTCTGTTCAGCGCGTCTGGCTACAGGGTTGTGATTGGGGCGGTTGAACCGCTGCTGCCCGAACTGCCCGTATCGACAGTCCTCGGGGTGATCGTGTATCCGGGCTTCAACCGCACGACAGACGATGGCGATGCGGCGCTGCTGGTTCTCTCCACGCCGACCACCGCGCCGCCTGTGAAGCTGGCAAGTGCTTCCTTTGCCAAGCACCTTGCGGACGGAGAGCGGGCGACGATCGTCGGCTGGGGCAGGACCGCCTATGAGCAGACCTCGTTGACCGAGCATCTGCAGTCCGCCGGCACCGTCGTGCAGGATGGCAAATGGTGCAAGCGCAACGCGCCGCCCTTCTACGCGCGCAGCGAGTTCTGCACGATCTCCCCACCCAGCTACGGCACCGGAGCATGCGAGGGGGACAGCGGTGGTCCGCTGCTGGTGTCGGGTCCCTCCGGGGAAGCGGTCGAGGTGGGTGTCACCGACCACGTGTACGAGAAGTGCTCTACGCGTCATCCCTCGGTGTTCGCAGGCGTGGGTGCGCTCTCGTCCTGGATCCAGAGTTGGGCGCTCGCCTATGCGCACACCCCGACGCCGCCCAATCCCGCTCCGCCGACAACGCTGCCTCCGGGAACCGCGCCTCAGCCGGCGCCCTCCTGAGTCCTGGCGCCGCACGGGCGCCTGAGCAACAGGCAGACTGCACGGTGTGAACCACGCCTCGGTGCCGCCCAACTCGACTCCCGAGATGACCCGTCGTCGTCGTCGGCTGGTGCTTGCGATCTGCTGCATGAGCCTGCTGATCGTGGGACTGGACAACACGATCGTCAACGTCGCGCTGCCCTCGATCGGGCGGGAACTGCACGCGTCCGTCTCACAGCTGCAATGGACGGTCGACGCCTACACGCTGGTGCTCGCAAGCCTGCTGATGCTCAGCGGCTCGATGGGCGACAGGCTCGGCCGCCGGCGCGTGTTTCAGACGGGCTTGGCTCTGTTCACGCTCGGGTCGCTGCTGTGCAGCGCGGCGCCGGGCCTGGGCTGGCTGATCGCCTTTCGCATGGTGCAGGCGGTCGGCGGCTCGATGCTCAACCCGGTCGCGATGTCGATCATCCGCAACGTGTTCACCGACGCACGCGAGCGCGCGCAGGCGATCGGCATGTGGGGCGCCACGATCGGCATCAGCCTCGCGCTCGGGCCAGTGCTGGGCGGAGCGCTCGTGCAGGGCGTGGACTGGCGCGCGATCTTCTGGATCAACATTCCCGTCGGGTTGATCGCGCTGGTGCTCACGATGCGCTACGTCCCCGAATCCCGCGCCCCCCGTCCACGACGCTTGGACCCAGTCGGCCAGGTGCTCGTGATCGTGCTGCTGGCATCGCTCACCTACGGGATCATCGAGGCGCCCTCGGTGGGTTGGCTGTCGGCTCAGACGATCGGCCTGTTCGCACTCGCCGTGGTGGCCGTGGGCGTGTTGGTGCCATACGAGATCCGCCGCAGAGAACCGTTGATCGATCCGCGCTTCTTCCGCAGCGTTCCGTTCTCCGGCGCGAGCGCGATCGCTGTCTGTGCGTTTGCCGCGCTCGGGGCGTTCCTGTTCATCAACACGCTCTATCTGCAGGAGGTTCGCATCCCCCACCTGTCGGCTTTCGGGGCTGGGCTCTACACATTGCCGATCGCGGCGATGACGCTCGTGTTCGCGCCGCTGTCGGGCCGCATCGTGGGTCGCCGCGGGCCGCGCTTGGCCCTGTTGGCGGGGGGGCTTGGGATCATGCTCGGTGGGCTGCTGCTGACGGGTATCGGGCTGCACACGCCGCTCGGCTCGCTGCTGCCGGCGTACTTCGTGTTCGGCATCGGGTTCGGGATGGTGAACCCGCCGATCACCAACACGGCGGTGCTCGGCATGCCCGAGGCGCAAGCCGGGGTGGCGGCTGCGGTCGCCTCGACCTCGCGGCAGGTCGGCCAGACGTTGGGCGTCGCGGTCGCCGGGGCGATCGCCGCGGCCGGCGCCTTCGCGGTCGGTCCGGGCTTCGTGCAATCCAGCCACACGGTCTGGTGGATGGTCGTGGGCTGCGGCGCGGCAATCCTGCTGCTCGGGCTGCTCAGCACCACCGCCCGTGCGAACGCCAGCGCGAGACGGGCGATCAGCCCTGCGGCTCATCCCCCTCATACAGCGACTCGCACGCAAGCTCCTGTGCTTTCCAACCCCAAAGCTTGATCTCCAGCAGATCGTGACGGTAGTCGTCCGGGGCGATCAGGGTGAAGCGCTGCTCGATCAATTCGCACTGGTCGACCGTGGCGCGACCCAGCTCGGCGGTGACCGCTCGCCCGCCACCCACCAGCGGTCGTCCCCACACGAGCGTCATCGCGGCGACCGACCCTTCCAGCCCGCGCCAGGAGCCGATCACCTCGTCGCACACGTCGAGCTTCCAGTCGGGGTTGCGCTCGGCGGTCTCCTCGGTGAAGTCGCCGCTTGCCGATAGCTCCATCGGTTCGCTCTCATCCGCATTGACCACGAACCGCACATACCCGAACAGCTCGTAG
Organism: uncultured Solirubrobacterales bacterium; assembly: GCA_963831725.1. Classification (GTDB taxonomy): domain Bacteria; phylum Actinomycetota; class Thermoleophilia; order Solirubrobacterales; family Solirubrobacteraceae; genus Palsa-744. The sequence goes on along the minus strand of CAWHRF010000002.1, from coordinate 82,761 downwards.
CCGGCTGAGGTGATCGACGTCGCGGGTACGTAGCGGCGCCCGTGCCAGCTGCGGTCCGGGTACCACACGATCTCCCCGGGCTCGCCGAGGTCCTGCCCTTCGGTGTCCAGCTCCGCCCACACGGCGCGCAGCTCCTGCTCCAGGCGCTCGGCCCAGCGACCGTAGGGCAGACCCTCCTGGGGGGGTTCGGCGGCAAAGCTGGGAACGATACGTTCGACCGGCGGCACGGCGCCAGACTACCGTGGCGGCCTCTGGACGAGCGCCCCCATCGCCATCGGCCCGACGCGATTCGGTGGGCGTCCGCCCTCACGCCTCGCGCAACACCGCCGCCGCGTGCTCGGGCGCGACGATGTTGAGGTTCACCCCCGTGGAGAGCTCGAGGCCCGCGAGGTAGGTCAGCCGTGGCGCCACGTCGATCCGCCAGCAGAAGTGCTCGGCCCCCCGCGGGGCGGTTCTGACCCACATGTTCAGGGGCGGGCTCGAGCCGAAGTGGCGCGCGAGGCGGCACAGACCGTCGTGCAGCAACTCCGCCCCGAGTGGACCGTCGTCCTCGAAGCGCATGCGCGGCACGCGTGGCGCGAGCATCAGCTGGAACGGCATCCGCGAGGCGTACGGGGCGAGCAGCACCGCCTGCTCGTCGATCTCCACGATGCGCTCGCCGCGGCGGACCTCCTCGGCGACTAGATCCTCGAGCAGGCTCCTGCCCATCGTGCGGGTCGCGTATGCCCCGTAGCGCTCGCGCTCGCGTGCGACCTCGCCGGGCACGAAGTCAAGCGCGTAGAGCTGGGCGTGGGTGTGCTCCAGCGACGCGCCCGCCTCGCGCCGCTCGTTGACGATCAGCTGCACGTATGCGCTGTCGGCGTGCGTGCGCATCCGCTCGCGCCACACCTCGAGCGCGCCCACCACGCGCTCGAGCGGAAGCTCGGCCAGCGAGGTGACCGGCTCGGGCGCGTTCACGATCACCTCGTGCGCGCCATTGGCCGCCGTCGCATGAAACAGATCGGGCTGCGCGTCGCTCGGTGGCTGTGGGCCGTCGGGCACGAGCGCCGGATACAGGTTCGGCACGACCCGCACGGTCCAGCCGGGCGAGTCGGTCTCCCCGCCACCGGGACGCACCGCGTATAGCTCCGGCGGGGTGCGGTCCTCGTGACCCTCGGCGAACGGGTCTTTCTCGACGTCGATCGGCTGGGCCGCCGGACAGCGAGGCTCCCCGCCGGGTCGCAGCGAGCGTTCGCCCGCGACGATCGTCTTGTGTCCGCTCAGCGGGTCGACTCTGATCTCATGCATGTGGCGCACACGGTACGAAGTATCGGCACGATTGCACGGCTCGTCTCGGCATTCGTCCCCCGGTCACGCTTGCAGCGCGTACCGTTCGACGTCCTCGCGCAACTTCCCGACGCTCGAGAACTGGCCTTGCCAGATGAACCGGTGTCCGCCCGGTGCGATGAACACTGTCGCGGGCGTCGCGGAGGAGTCGGTGATCTGCTCGCCGAGCTCGCCGCTGCGGTCGTAGTAGCTCGGATAGCTCACCGGGAACGACCGCAGGAAAGCCGCGGCTTCGGCGCGGCTGGTGTCCTCGGAGTCGATGCCGAGAAAGGCCACGCGCCGTCCGTATTCGGCGGAGACCTGCTGAAAGTCGCCGAACTCTTCTTTGCAAGGCACGCACCACGAGGCCCACTTGTCGATCACCACCGGATAGCCCTTCAACGCGGCGAGGCGCGCGTGCAGTGCGCTCGAGCCACCGTCGAGCAGCATGTTCGCCTGGGAGTGCAGGGCCGCCAGCGGCGCCGGCGAGTCGGCCAGCAGCGCGCTGACCCGGGCGGGGGTCAATCGCGAGCCGCCCGAGGTGTCGGTGCTCGAGCCGCCCGGCAGTTTGGATACCCCGACGGCGATCAGGGCGGCGAGGGCAAGACAAGCGAGCGCCACGACGACGCGACGTGGGGTCATGCGCTCGGCCTGGTCCTATCCATGGCGAACAAGGGTGGCAGATGGCCGGCTCTTCAATTCTCCTGGGTTGTGTTGTATCCTCGGGAGACAAGGGAATGGGGACCTACCGGTTCCCGTGCATCGTCTGAAGCCTCGCCGGCACAAGCGCCGGTATCACGAGTCACGCGGGAGTCTTTTTCCGCGACGGCTCCATCTCGAAGCCCAGAGCCTCAATGGCCGAGTCCACCGCAGTGGCCCTCGCGGCCGCGTCCATTCCGACATCCGCCGAAATCACTCGCGCGGAGAAGCTCGTGCGCGAGCGTTTTCTGCACGAGGGCGAGGATCCTGCTGCCGCGTTGGCCGCCGGCACACCCCGCCGGCGTGCGCTGGACCAGGCGCTGATCGAGCTGAAGGAAGGCGCCAAGCACCCGTCGACCGCGTGGCGGCGCGAGTTCTCGCTGCTACTGGGTCTCGAACGGGTGCTCTCCGAGGACGAGCCGAAGCTGGCCGACGGCACCGTGCTCTCCGCCCACCAGGTCGATGCGCTGTCGGGCACGCTCACCGCCCTGCTTGCCGAGGCGCAGCGCACCGCCGCAAACGGCAACGGGCGCTCGGCCGCGGCCGCCTCGCCCGAGCTGCTGGCCTCCGCGGCGATCCTCGGCCCCGACGGCGGCACCCTGGATGGGCTCGCGCCCGACGCGAAGGGGGCCGAGTTCTCCGATCGGCGCGCGGATGCCGCACGGGGCGCTGACCCGGATGGCGATGACCCCCAATGGCGGGGGGCAGGCGAGGACGAGGAGGACGAGGACGATCTGGACGAGGAGGACGACGACGAGGATCTCGGTCCTGTCCAGCGGGCCGCGCCCGAGGAGGACGACGAGGAGGACGACTTCGAGGACGAGCTCGAGGAGATCGAGCCGGAGGTCGAGGTCGAGCAAGAGGTTGGGGAGGAGTCCGAGGAGGAGCCCCAAGATTGGGTGGACGAGGACGAGGAGGACGTCTCAGACCAGCCCGAGGACCCCAACGCCGCGAAGCGCTTCTGGTTCGAGCACGCCACCGGCGCCGGCAAGACGGTGGCCGCGCTCGGCTTCGTCGAGGCCTCGCAGACCGGCGGCATTCTGATCCTCACCCACCGGCGCAACCTGGTCGACCAGTTCCACGGCGAGCTGCGCCAGCGCGGCTATCAGAAGCGCATCTCGCGTCCGCTGTATGTGGGCGAGGACTCGCCCAAGGGTCCCGTGACGGTCGAGACCTACCAGTGGTTCGTGCGCAACGCGGGGCGCATCTCGAGCGCCTACACGATCGTGATCTGCGACGAGGCGCACACAGCGCTTGGCGAGAAGACAAGCGGCGCGATCCGCGCGTGGACGGGTCCGATCTTCATCGGCATGACCGCCACCGGCGCGCTGATCGCGCGCCACGTGACCGACCTGTTCCCGACGCAGACCTCGCGCTTCGACCTCGCCCAGGCAGCCAGGCGCGGGGTGATCTCGCCTCTGCGCTGCGTGCGCATCTCCCCGGGCGTGGGCGTGCGCACGATCGCCAACGTGCCGTTGCGCCGCGGCGAGGTGGACACCGAGTTCGACCAGGAGGAGTTGGCCGAGCTGCTCGATCAGCAACCCTTCAACATGGCCGCGGCGAACCTCTACAAGACGCGCTTCAACGGCGTCCCGGGCGTGGTGTACGCGGCGGGCGTCAAACACGCCTACAACCTCGCCGAGGCGTTCAAGGCGGAAGGCATAAAGGCGATGGGCGTCTCCGGCGTTACCCCCAAGCGCGAGCTGGCCGAGATCCTCGCGCGCTACGAGCGCGGCGACATCGACGTGCTGATCAACGCGCAGCTGCTCGCTGAGGGCTGGAACAGCCCCCGTGCGACCGTGTGTGTGCACCTGGCGCCGACCGCGTCCAAGCGCATCTACCAGCAGCGGGTGGGACGTGTGACACGTCGCCATCCCGGCAAGGAGGCGGGTCTGGTCGTCGACTTCGTGCACCCGGCCACCAAGAACGACGACCCGGTGGTGACGCTGCACTCGCTGCTCGACCGCGACGTGTACAGAGGCGGGGCGATCGTCGTCGGCCCGGTGCGGCGCGGTCGCGGTCGGCGCATGCGCGTGGAGCGCCGCGTGCTGCCGGTGTGCGCCGAGGAGGAGCGGCGCTTTGAAGTGTTCGAGCGCGAGCTGTGGCGGATCGCGGTGGAGCACCTCGACTATGGCGAGCAGCACGTGTGGGCGGCACTCGCGGGCGCACGCGTCACCCCCAACGGTTGGCGCAGGGCGCGTGCGATGCTGCACTTTGATCGCACCGGCGAGCTGAAGGCGCGCTTCCTGATCACCGCGGTGCAGCGCAACAAGAACTCGCAACTGCGCTTGAAGGCGATGTCGGAGATCGCCGCGTTGCGCGACCCCGACGCGTTCGACACCGCGATCGACATCGCCGGCTCCTGGCCCCGCGACGAGCGCCGCGAGGCCGCGAAGATCATGCTGCGCGCGCTGGTGGAGCGGCGTATCGGCAGGCGCGATCAGGCCAATGCCTGGATCTGGCGCTTGGCCGAGTACACGCGCGACGTGCACGAGGAGTACGCGGTGCAGCGCTGGCCAGAGACAAAGCGCCTGCTGGGGCTGCTCGTCAACTCCGCCGGCGGCGCCCACGCGCGCAACGCCCGCCGGCTGGTGCACGCTTCGCGCAAGCAGGACCGCCGCCTCGCCGCGGCGTTGCTGGCTGCCGCGCTCGCGCACACCCCCGAGGCCGAGGAGGTGCTGCGCGGCGCGCGCACGCGCATGGCGCGCAAGCCACCGGCGCTCGCGCGCGAGCTGCTTCGCAACTTCCCCAAGCGCCGCGCGCGCGGCACGCGCCGCAGACGCAACAATCGCCAGCGACCCGCCGAGAATGGGGCCACTGCTCAGCAGACCACGCAGACTCCAAAGACCCAGAAGCCCTCGCGGTCGCGACGCTCGACGGCGCAGAGGTCACCCAATGGCAAGGCCACGTCTCAAGGACATGCGGCGGGCGCCGAGGCTCCATCCGATGCGGTGCTCGCCGAGGCGCTCTCCAACGAGTCGGCGCCACAGCAGGGTGCACCCCAGGGGCACAAGGCGGGCACCGAGCTCGATGCGGGCTCCGGCAAGAAGCTGCAGCGCAACGTCGAAGACGCGCTCGAGCACGCTGAGGAGTCGCCCGCGCGCAAAGCAAAGAAGAGTGGCGACTAAGGAATGGATTTGCGGGGCGTGCGTGGCTTGAAAGAGCCGGCCCCGGGTCGCTAGCGGGACGGCCCGAGGTGCACCTCGCCGGCGCCGAGCGCCACGCGCGCGCCGTCCGCCTGCTCGACGACGAGTCGCCCCGCGCTGTCGATCCCTTCGGCTCGCCCGCTGCCTTGCCGATCGCCATTCGGGCGAGTCCAGCCGATCTCGCGCCCGCGCAGCGCGTCGCGCGTGCGCCATGCGTCGAGCACGGTCTGCGTGGGCTCGGCCAGGCGACGCTCGAGCGCTTCGATCAGACGCTCAAGCGTTGGCTCGATCGCGCTGCGCGCAAGCGCGAGGCTTGCGGCATGCCCATGCAGATCCGCCGGCAGATCCTCGATCGACACGGCCACGTTGATCCCGATCCCGAGCACAGCCCAGCTCTCCTGAGGGCGCCCCTCCACGAGGATGCCCGCGAGCTTGGCGAGATTGGGCTCGACCACGACGTCGTTTGGCCACTTGACCCGTGCGTGCGCTCCCACCGCATCGCACACCGCGACCCCGGCGCGCAGCGACAGCAGCTCGGGAGACCGATCTGAGATGGGGGGCACGCAGCCCGACCCAGCCCCCAGGGCTGTTTGCCCGCTGGATCGCAGCACCAGCGAGCACAGCAGCGCGCTCCCGGGGGGAGCCGCCCAGCTTCGTCCCTGCCGTCCGCGCCCGGCGGTCTGCTCCTCGGCGGTCACCAGCGTGCCGTGAGGGGCGCCCGCGAGCGCGAGTACGCGCGCGCGCTCGTTGGTGGAGTCGGTTTGGCGAAAGTGCAAGTGGGGGCGACCCAACTTGGGTGTGTCCCCAGGGGGCTCGGCGCCCACGACGGTTAGTCTCCGTGCGAGGCGACGTCCGCAAGCAGCGCGTCCACGAGGCCGTCGATATCGTGTCGCGCGGCCTCGACATGAGGCTCGATGCCGTGCTCTCTGAGCGTCGCGCTCGTGAGCGGGCCGATCGAGACGGTTCGCGTATGCGCTGAGAGCAGCGCCTCGGGTGCCATGGGCCCGCCGCGCGCGTCGAGGGCGCCGCGCAGCCCGTCGAGGAAGTGGCTCACCGCGGAGGAGGACGCGAACGTCACGTAGTCGGCTGTGCGTGCGGTGTCCAACAGATGAGCGGGCAGCGGCTCGGGCAGCGTCTCGTACAGCGCGATCACGTCCACCTGCGCGCCGTGCGCGCGCAGCCCGTCGGGGAGCACGTCGGGAGCATCGCGGGCGCGGGGAATCAGCACGCGGCTCAGCGGCATCCGCTCGAGCGCGTCGAGCAGCGACTCCGCGTGCGCGCGCTCGGGGACGACATCGGCGAGGACCCCGTGTTTTGCCAGCGCGCGCGCGGTGGCCGGGCCGATCGCCGCGATCCGCGTGCGCGCGAGCGCGCGCGCGTCGCCCGGCGGGTGCACGCCGTCGTCGATCCGCTTGAGGAGGTGCTCGACGGCGTTTGGGCTCGCGAGGCAGATCAGGTCGTATGGCGAGGGGTCGAGCGGCGGGCCGGGAAGGGCACGAGTGCGGATAGCGGGTGTCTGCACGACATTCGCCCCCAGCTCCCGCAGACGCCGCGCGAGCTCGCCGGCTTGGGCGCGCGCGCGTGTGACAGCCACCGTGCGCCCTGCCAGCGGACGCGCCGGCAGCCATTCCAAGCTGCCCGCCAGCTCCGCTACCGCCCCCACGATCGTGATCGCCGGCGCTTTGATCCGCTCGCGGTGCGCCACCTCGGCGATCGTGTCCAGGGTGCCCGTGACCGTGCGCTGGTCGGGGAGCGTGCCGCGTTCGACCAATGCCACTGGCTCCGCGCTGTCGCGACCGGCGGCGATCAGCCGCTCGGCGATGTGGGGCAGCTGGCGCACGCCCATGTAGAACACGAGCGTCCCCGGAAACGCCGCAAGCGCTTGCCAGTCGAGCTCCGCAACGGCCTCCTCGGACTCGCTCTCGCGGGTGTGCCCGGTGATGAGCGCGACCCCGGTGGAGAGGCCTCGATGCGTGACCGGGATACCCGCGTACGCGGCGGCGGCCACGCCCGCCGTTACACCGGGCACGACCACGAAATCGATACCGGCGTCGCGCAATGCCAAGGCCTCCTCGCCACCCCGGCCGAACACGAACGGGTCGCCGCCCTTCAGCCGCACGACCTCCCGGCCCGCCAGCGCGCGCTCGATCATGAGCGCCTGCGTGTGCTCCTGGGGCACCGACTCGCCACCGCCTTGCTTGCCGACGAACAGCAGCTCTGCGTCGGCGCGTGCGCCCTCCAGCGCTGCCATGGGGATCAGGCGGTCATACAGAATCGTGTCGGCGCGCGCGATCGCGTCGAGCGCGTGTGCGGTCAATAGGCCGGGGTCGCCGGGACCGGCGCCGACGAGATACACGCGGCCCGCTCCGTCAGCGGTGCTCAACGGCCATCTCCTCCGCGCGCTCCAGCAGCTCGCGCGCGCCGGCCGCCTGCAGGCGCTCAGCCATGCGCCCACCAAGCTCGACAGGGTCGTAGAAGCCACCCAGCAGCTCGTCCAGCAACCATGCCGAGCCGTCGGGCAACCCGACCCACGCGTGCAGGTGCAAGCAGCCGCATCCGGCCGGCGCCGCGTGGGCGCCCAGCGGTGTGTTGCAGCCCGCGCCCAGCGCGCGCGCGACGGCTCGCTCGGCGGTGAGGCACGCGGAGGCGTCCTGGTCGAGGATCGGCTCGACGGCGGCCCCCGCGCGCTCGTCCGCGGTGCGGGTCTGCAGCGCGAGCAGGCCCTGTCCGGGGGCGGGCACGAAGCGAGCGACGTCCAGCGTGCAGCCGATGTCGCGCTCGCGGCCGAGCCGATGAAGCCCGGCGCTCGCGAGCACGATCGCGTGCAGCGAGGAGGAGCCCTCGCCACTGCTCTCGCCCGCCTCGCGCACCTCCTCGGCAAGCTTGCGCAGGCGCGTGTCCACGTTGCCGCGCAAGCTCACGATCCGAATGTCCGCACGCGCTGCCCGCAATTGCGCGGCTCTGCGCACGCTGCTTGTGCCCACGCGCGCGCCCGCGGGGAGCTCTTGCAACGAGTGCACGCCGATCAGCACGTCCTCGGCGCTCGCGCGCACCGGGGAGCCGAGCAGCTCCAGTCCTTCGACGGGCTCGCCGGGGAGGTCCTTGGCGGAGTGCACCGCGAGGTCGATGCCGCCTCCCAGCAATGCTTGCTCGAGCTCTGCGACCCAGCGCGACTTGTCTCCAGCGAGGCGCTTCGTCGCCCCGGCGCTTGCCCTGCCGCCGCCATTCGCAGACTGCGCTCGCGTGCCTTCGGATTGTGCGTCGCCGCTGGTGCGCACCACGACGATCTCCGGCTCGCCGGCGTCCGGGTGGGCATCGGCGATCAGCTTGGCGACATGCCGCGCCTGGGTGAGCGCGAGCATGCTGCCGCGCGTCCCGATCCGCATCCTGTCCTACGGGCCGCCCGGGGAATCTTCCCCGGCGGGATCGGTTGTTGTGAGTGGGCCGGCCGGGGATCCTCCCCGGCGGGATCGGTCGATCATTGGCTCTTGCGGGCGCTGTCGATCGAGCGCACCTCGGCGAGCTTCGCCTCCGCGCCGTCGCCCGTTGCCTCGCCGTGCTCGGGCTCCAGGGCGTGCGCGGGCGAGTCGCTTGCCTGCGCCCCGCTATGGGGTGTGCCCCCTTGTGGGGTATCCAGCCCGAACAGCTCGCGCACGAGCTGCAGGCTCGCATGTCCGCGTTCCTCGGAGAGGCTGCGCAGGCGGATCGTGGGCTCGTGCAGCAGGCGGCCAACCACCGCGCGCGCGATCGCCTCCACGCGCATCAGGTCGCGCTCTGAGGCCGACTCCCAGCGTCCCGCGTTCTCGGCGAGCACCTGCTCGAGGATCTCGTTGCCGTGCTCGCGCAGGGCGGCGACGGTCGGCAGCGTCTCCAGCTGCCCGAGCCAGCGCGCGAAGCGGCGGATCTCCTCCTCGACGATCTCCTCCGCTTGCGGCACGATCTCTTTGCGCGCCCCGAGATTGCGCTGCACGACGGCCTGCAGGTCGTCGATGTCGTACAGCGTCACATCGTCGAGATCCCCGCAGCGCGAGTCGATGTCGCGGGGCACCGCGATGTCGATCAACAGCAATGGTCGTCCCGTGCGCTGGGCCATCACCAGCTCCAGCTCCTCGCTGCCCACGATCGGGTGCGGCGAGCTGGTGGAGGACACCACGATGTCGGCCTCCAGCAGCTGGTCGGGTAGCCCGTCGAGCCCCACCACCGAGCCGCCGAAGCGCTGCGCGAGGCTGAGCGCGCGGTCGGCGTGGCGGTTGGCGACGAAGATCGTGCCAACTCCCTGCTCGGCGAGCGCGCGGGCGGTCAGCTCGCTGGTCTCGCCCGCGCCGAGGATCACCACGTGGCGCTCAGAGAGGCCTCCGAGCACATCCTGGGCGAGGTCCACCGCGACCGAGGGCACGCTCACGCGCGAGGAGCCGATGCCGGTCTCCGAGCGCACGCGCTTGCCGGTGGTGAGGGCTGCGGCGAACAGGCGGTTGGTGAGCGGCCCGGTGACGCCCGCGCGCATCGCGGCCTCGAACGCACGCTTGACCTGTCCCTGGATCTCGGCCTCGCCGACGATCATCGACTCGAGACCCGAGGTGACGCGATACAGCTGGCGCGCCGCGTCGCAGTTGCGCGGCGAGTAGATCGCTCCGGCCAGCTCGGTGGGGCGGATCGACGCGCGCCGGGCGAGCATCCCGAGCACGTCCGCCTCGGCTTTGACAAGAGCCCCACCCGCCTCGTCCACGACCAGGTAGATCTCGGTGCGGTTGCACGTGGAGATCACGACCGCCTCCTGCGCGTCGGGGTTGCCCACGATCTGCTCGGCGATCTCGACCGACTGCGACTCCGTGAAGGCCAGGCGCTCGCGCAGCGCCACGGGCGCGGTCTTGTGGGAGATGCCAAGCGCCAGCAGCTCACGGGCTTGCCCCCCGCGATAGGGGGTGCCCTTCAGGGTGCTCATACCTGTTCGCGCTCCTGCTGCGTGCTCTCTGGGCGCTTGCGCTCCTGCGCGCTCAATTCGCGCACCTTGCGCTCCACGCGGGTGAGCCGCACGGCCATGATCGCCACGTATATCAAGACGATCGCGAAGAACACGATGTAGGCGGCGGCGACGTAGCCGTCGTTTGAGTGTTCGGGGAGGGTGGTGGCGAGCAGGGTCACGATTGGTAGCCCAAGATGCGCGAGCGGGCTTTGAGCAGGATGCGGGTGCGCTTGGCGGCTAGCTCGTATGTGCAGAGGGTGGCGAACAGCAGCGACATCGCCACGAGCGAGACGAGGAACGTGAGCGCCATCGGCGCGGGCAGGTTGGAGGAGCTGCCGAGCACGCGCGGGTGCAGGTAGGACGCGGACAGGCGCACGGCGAGGAAGTTCATCGGCACGAACGCGCCCGCGGTGATCGCGAACACCGACGCGTAGCGCGCCTGGCGCTCGGGGTCCTCGATCGCGAAGCGCAGGGGCTGGTAGGTGGCGTACAGCAGCATGATGATGAGGAACGACACGAGCGTGGGCTCGCTCCACACCCACCAGTGCCCCCACGAGCCGCGCGCCCAGATCGAGCCGGTGACGAGCACGCCGACGCCGAAGATCAAGCTCATGTGGATCGCCACGTAGGAGCGCAGATCCCAGCGCGCGTCGCGCGTGCGCAGGTGCGCGATTGCCATCAGGCCGCCGATCACGAACCCGCACAACGTGACGATCGCGAGCGGCACGTGCAGGTAGAAGATCTTCTGCAGGAAGCCTTCTTCGGCTTCGATCGGCGCGTAGAAGAACACCAGGCTGAGCGACACGCAGAACGCGAGCACGGTGGCAATCGAGAGGGCGCGGAGTGAGGGGCTGCGCATGGTGGGCGTGGGGTCCGTCGGGCGGGTGGGCCGGGCTGGTGGGCCTTAATCCTCCAGGAGGAAGTCGAACACGGCGTAGGCGATGAGGCCGAACACAAGATCATAGAGCGCGAGCGTGCCCAGCCAGCGCAGTGGGGGATTGCCCGCGTGCGTGAGCGCAAACAGCGGCGCGGTCGCGCGCGCGCAGCCGATCACCACGGGCACCAGTAGGGGCAGCGCCAGCAGCGGCCCCAAAAGGTCGCGCGCGCGGGTGCGCACCGCCAAGGCGGCAACCAGCGTGCCGATGGCCGCCACGCCGAGATCGCCGAGCGCAAGCGGCGCGAGCAGTCCCGGCAAGGCCTGACCGAGCGGCGCGGCGAGCAAGAGCAGCCCGAAGGCGGGCACGGCCACCAGCTCCAGCACGAGCAGATAGGCCAGCAGCGCGATCGCCTTGGCGAGCAGCAGGGCGGTACGGTCCACCGGCGCGATCAGAAAGCCGTCGAAGCCGCCCTGATCGGCGTCGGCGACGAACAGGCGGTTGATGCCGAGCATCGCCGCGAACAGCAACGTCACCCACAGGATCCCGGCGGCCTCCTGCCCGCTCACTGTGTTCTGGTTCAGCGCGAAATGGAACACCACGAACGTGGTCACCGCGAACAGCGACATGCCCGGAACGGACTCCAGGGTGCGCAGCTCGACAAGCAGCTCCTTGTGCAGCAGGGCGCGTACCACTTTTGCTGTTCCGACCGGCACATGTGCCGGTCGGCCCGACCGTACATGTACGGTCGGGGACATCGCCGCATGCGGCGATGTCTTCCCCGAATTTATTGGCTTTTTGAGCTTGCTCACCGGCACCATCTCAGACTACGTACAGAGTGAGTGTGCCGCCGATCGCTGTGGCGATGCGCTTCAGATCGTCGGGGTCGCTTGTGACGATCAGATCGTCGCGGGCGAGCGCGGTCACAACGACGACGGCGTCGATCGCGTCGTGCGCGTCGCTTGCGGCGAGCGCCGCTCCGGCCGAGCGGGCTTGAGGCTCAGTCAGTGGCTCGACACGGCATCCGCGCAACAGGCGCGAGAGCTGTGCCTGCGGTCCGCCTCGCCACGCCTGGGCCAGCACGACCGTGGGCAGCGTCGGATGCAGACCTCGCTCGAGCAGCTCGCGGTGCAGCGACCACACGGACTTCGAGTTGCGCTCGGCCGCGATCAATGCCCCGGCGTCGTAGGTGACGCCGCTCACGCCGCGCGATGACGCTCGCGCCCGATCCCTGCCGCGTCGAGGGCCGCTGAGGCGGCGGCCAGGTCCTCCGCGAGGAGCGGCCCGTGCTCAGCTTCCCATTCGGCGACCGCGATCAGGCCGTCCTCGACCGTCAAAGCGCTGCGCGACGCCTCGTTCAGCCAGGCCGACAGGCTGATCCCGCGACGCTGAGCGGCACGCTTCGCGGCGACCGCAACGGGCTCCTCCAAGGCGATCGAGAGCTTCTGAGCAGGCACGCCAAGCATGGTAGCACCAGGTTCCTACTGTGTGGCGACGAGCCCCACCGCGGCTCGTTATCCGTGCAATCGCGAATCTCCGCTTCAGATTTGCCCGGGTGTCCTATCGATAGAGCGCCGCTACCGTGCTCGGGTCCACGCTTGCGGCGTCCGCCAGCAGCGCTGCGCGCCCGCCGCGCAGGCCGAGCACCACGTCGGCTTCGGCCAGGCTCCTGCTCGGATCGTGGCTTGAGACGACCCTTGTGCGTGGGTGGGTGGGATCCGATCCAACGCCGATCAGCGGCTCCACCAGCTCGATTGCCGCAGGGTCGAGGTTGGCGTAGGGCTCGTCCAGCAGCAGCAGCTCGGGGTCGTGCAGCGTCGCCCGTGCCACGGCCACGCGCTGCACCATCCCGCGCGAGAGCGTTCTCACCGGCTCCTCCGCGCGGGTGCTCATCGCTACGGCGGCCAAACGCTCCTCCACGCGCTCGTCATCCACGCCGTGCAGGCGGGCGTGGTAGCGCAGGTTCTCGCGCGCGCTCAGCTCCCTGTATAGAAGCGGCTCGTGGCCGAGCAGGCCGACGCGTCCGCGCACCCGCCAGGCGTCGTCGGGCAGCTTCGTGTCGAGCACCGTCACCCGGCCGGAGTGCGGGCGCAGCAGCGTCGCCAGCACGCGCAGCAATGTTGTCTTGCCGGCGCCGTTGGGGCCGAACACGACCAGCGTCGCTCCCGTGGGGAGGGTCAGCGTCACGTCCTCCAGCGCCGTGCGTTCGCCGTAGTTGCGCGTCAGCCCGTCGAGCTTCACCGCCACCGCTGTGTCCTCGACGACCGCTGTGCCCGCCGTCTGGACTCCGAGGTCGCCCACGCGCAAGCTCAAACTGTGGCGAGGCGCTGCTCTTGCTCGCTCTGGGCTCGTGCGATCAGCTCGCGTACCGCCTGTGCCCCGTCATGGGGTCCTTGCTCGTCCGCGATGCCGTCGCCATGCGCCGCGCTGTTGGCCTCCGCTTCGCGCAGCAACGCGACCGGATCGGGATCGCCGTTGACGATCCCCTCAAAGAACGCCTTGCGGTCCTGGTAGGTGGGCAGTGTGCCCTTGGCCCAGCCGCGCACCTCGTTGAGCAGGACGGCCAGTTGCGCGTAGGGCTCGCCGAACTGCTCTGAGATCTCGCGCTTGATGCGCTTGGCAAGCGCCGGCGAGGCCCCTGCTGTGGAGATCGCAATCGCCAGCGGGCCGGTGCGCACGATTGCGGGCAGGATGAAGTTGCACAGCGGCGGCACGTCCACCACGTTGACGAGCATCGCGCGCCGCTCGGCATCCTCGTACACGGCGATGTTCACGTCGGTGTCGTTCGTGGCTGCGATTGCCATGAACACACCCTCCAGGTCCGCGGGTCCGGCGTAGGCGCGGTGCTCCCAGCGGATCGAGCCCTCGGCCGCGTACTGGGCCAGCGCCGGCTCGGCCTCGGGTGCGATCAGCGTGACCTCGCCGTCGCACGCCAGCAGCCCCTCGACCTTCTCCAGGCCGATCTCCCCGCCGCCGACCACCACGCAGCGGCGGCCGCTCAGCTTCAGGCAGGCGATGTAGAACGGCGTGGAGAGCATGTCCGCGACGCAACTCTGGTCGCAGATTCCCTTGCGCAGTTGGCAGACGCACTGCTTGCCTGCATAGGCCTGGGCGGGCATGGCTACAGGTTAGGTGTTTGCGTCCATCTTCTCTTGAAAAGCCGGTGCGAGGACGGAGGGTTGTATACAAAAATTCTGCAATTCACCATGATGACGACTATATGTAGTCACTATCGTGAATCGAGGAAAAAGTTAATACCACTACAGACGTCACCGGCGCCCCAGCGCTCGCAGGCCCACGCGTGCGAGCGCCAATCCGCCCTCGCGCCAAGCGCGCTCGCGGTCCGACTCGCGCGTTGAGCGCAGGCGTGCGGCGGTTTGCACCGCGCGTGCGCTCAGCTCGTCATACGGCCCCCACCACAACCCGCGGGTGCCCGACGGGTCCCAGGTGATCAGCTTCTCTTGCGCACACGCGCGCAGGCCGGCCTCGCCGAGCGTCTTGCCGAGGCCGCTGCCGGCGGCGGCGCCCCACGGGCCGCGCGAGACCGCGGGGCTCGGCAAGTGGTCGTTGAGCCACACCATCCCCGCGTCCAGCTCGCGTGCGATCCGCAGGCCGCGGTAGCGGTCTGCCGTCCACACCGAAGCGCCGAGGCCGTAGGGGCTGTCGTTGGCAAGCGCGATCGCCTCCGACACCGAGCCCACCGTCATCACCGCCAGCACGGGACCGCCGATCGGCTCGCGCATCAGACGCATCTCGTGGGTCACGCCCGTGAGCACCGCGGGCGCGTAGAAGGCGCCGACGCGCGCCGCTTCGCCGCCGCCTGTGCCCGTTTGGAGCCCTCCGCCCTCCGCCGCCGCTCGCTCGTGTCGCATCCCGCTCACGTTGTCGAAGCCCACGAGCTCGCTTGCTTGGACCGGCCCACCGCAATGCAGTGTCGCCCCCTGCGCGACGGCGTCCTGCACCAGCTCACGCACATGTGCGAGGCGCCGCTCGGAAGCCAGCGGGCCGATCTGCACGCTCGGGTCGCTCGGGTCGCCGACGGTCATTGCCCGCGCCCCCGCCACGAGCCGCTGCACGAGCCGCTCGGCGACCTCCGGGGCCGCGTAGATGCGCTCGACCGCGCCGCGCGCCTGTCCCGCGCCGGCGCAGCCTGCCCACAGGGCGCCGGATGCCGCTCGGGCGACGTGGGCGTCCGAGAGCACCAGCATCGCGTCCTTGCCGCCCAGCTCGACGGTCACCTCCTGCTCGTGGGAGACGCATTCGCGCGCGACCGCTCGCCCGGTCGCCGGCGAGCCCGTGAACAACAGCTTGTCCACCGGCGCGCTTGCCAGCTCCAAGCCCACCTCGGCGCCGCCGTGCACGACCCGCACCAGGCCCTCCGGCAGTCCTGCGCGCGCGAGCACGCGCGCGATCCGCTCGCCCGCAAGGCACGCGCGCGCGGCAGGCTTGAAGACGACGCCGTTGCCGGCCAAGAGCGCGCCCGCTATCTGTCCGAGCGGTTGCGCGAACGGGGCGCTGCCCGCCCCGATCACCCCGACCACCCCATATGGCTCATATGCGATGCGCGCGCGCTTTGTCACGAACAGCGAGCGGTGCACCCCCACGCGCCGTCCCCCGAGCACGCTCGCCCCGTCCGCCGCGACCCACTTCAGCGCGTCGATCGCCGCCAGCAGCTCCAGCGCCGCGACCTCGGTGCGCGGGCGCCCCTGCTCGCGCGCGATCGCCTCGCGCAGATCGTCGAACTCGTCGACGATCGACTGCGCCATGCGGCGCATGTAGCGAGCGCGATCCGCGACGCGCAACAGCGCCCACAGCGGCTGCACCTTCGCGACCTGCGCGACCACCTCAGAGACGTCGGAGGGGGCGATCGTGGGCACGCTGCCCAGCGGCTCGCCGGTCGCGGGATCAAGCGCGGAAGCCGTGCGCGAGTCCTGTTCAGCTGTGTCGATCACGTCCAGGCTCATCGGAATGCTTCAAGTTTCGCGAAAGGGTGCCGAGGAGGATTGTCGAACCATGTACCTAGTGGCACACATTACGAGACTCGCCGGGTAGCGGCGGAGGGGGACACCCACCATGACGGGGGGCAAGCATCCCATGACGGGATATAGGCAGTCGCACAGGGCACTGAAGACGTTGATGGCGATCTCACTCGCGCTCGTCGCGGTCGTGGGTCTCGCTGCATGCGGAAGCTCCTCGACAAGCGGCGGCACGGCGACCGTGCTGATGGGCACGCCGCCCGATTCGCTTGACCCGGGACTGGGAGCCAGCACGCAGTCCTACGAGGCCACATGGATCGCCTACACCGGCCTGGTCACCTACGCGCACGCCGAAGGCGAAGCCGGCACGAAGCTGATCCCGGGCCTCGCTCAGACCCTCCCGACCGTCACCAACGGCGGCAGGACCTACACGTTCACCCTGCGCAAGGGACTCGTCTACTCGAACGGCACGCCGGTGAAGGCATCGGACTTCACCCACGCGATCGAGCGCGCGATCAAGCTGGGCTGGACAAACAAGAGCTTTCTCACCGAAAACATCGTCGGCGGCGAAGCGTTCGACGCCGGCAAGGCCTCCTCGATCTCGGGTATCCACACCGACGATGCGACCGGCGCGATCACGATCGAGCTGGTGGCGCCCTACGGACCGTTCCTGAACGTGCTCGCCTTCCCGGCGGCCGGACTGGTGCCTGGCACCACGCCGATGAGGAGCCTCTCAAACGAACCGCCCCCCGGCGTCGGGCCATATGAGATCGAGAGCGTCGTCCCCAACAAGTCCTATGAGATGGTGCGCAACCCCAACTGGTCCAAGGATGCGATCCCCGGAATCCCCGCTGGGCACATGAACGTGGATGTGAAGATCGTCTCCAACAACCAGACCGAGGCCGAGCAGGTGCTCGACGACAGCGCCGACGTGTTCGACTACAACGACACGATCCCGCCGACGCTGCTCTCACAAGTCGAAAGCCAGGCCAAAGCACGGTTCGCGAAGGAGCCGACCGTCTCCGGCGAGTACTTCTTCCTGAACGTCAAAGAAGCGCCGTTCGACAATCCGCTCGCCCGCGAGGCCGTCAACTACGCGCTCAACCGCCAGGCGCTCGAGCGCCTGGACAGCGGGATGCTCGACCCCGCCTGCTTCTTCCTGCCGGCGGGGATGCCCGGCCATCCCTCGGGATCCTGCCCCTATGGCGAGCCGAGCGCCCAGCCCAACATCGCAAAGGCGAAGGAACTGGTGCGCCAGGCGGGCCTGCAGGGCACGCCCGTGACCGTGTGGGGCGGCTCGCGCGCGCCGCACAAGGAATTCGTCGACTACTACACGAGCATGCTCAACGAAATCGGATTCAAAGCGACCGAGAAGATCGTCGCCGACGCGCAGTACTACGAGACGGTCGGCAACCTCTCAACCAAAGCCCAGACCGGATGGCTGTCCTACAGCCAGGACTTCCCCAACCCGCTCGACTTCTACCAGCTGCTCGACGCGAAGTCGATCCTGCCACAGGAAAACCACAACCTCAGTCAGGTCAACGACCCGCGCATCCAAAGCGAACTGGCGGCGCTCGGGCCCGTGCCCTCCTCGCAACTGGGCTCGGTGGTTCCTCGCTGGCAGGCGCTTGACGAATACACCGCCAAGCAGGCCTATCTCGCGGTGTTCGGCTACGACGAGGCGCCCAAGTTCCTCTCCAGCCGCATCAATTTCAAGGCGGCGATCTTCCATCCGGTGTACGGCAACGACTGGAGCTCGCTCGAACTGAAATAGGGACCGCGCCACCGCCGCTAAAGTCGCGCCCGCGACGGTGGCGATGAGTAGGTATGAGGACCCTTCTGCGCAGTCGCGTGGCGTTTGCGTTCGGGGCGCTGTTCGTGGCGATCGTCGTGTTGTGCCTGCTCGCGCCGGTGTACGCGAAAGACATCGCCCACACGGGCCCCGACGACAACCACATCACCGAAACCGTGAGCGTCGGCGGCAAACTCCTCGATGTCGTCTCCCCTCAGGGCGTGCCGATCGGGCCGACCTGGAAAGCGCGGTTCTTCCTCGGCGCCGACTCCAACGGCCGCGATGTGGCGGTGAGGCTGCTGTACGGGGGGCGCAATTCGCTCGAGATCGCGGCGATCGCCACGCTGATCACGATGCTGCTCGCAATCGCCCTCGGCACGCTCGCGGGCTATTCGCGCGGTCTCACCGACGGTGTGCTCTCGCGCCTGTTCGACCTTGTGTGGGCCTACCCCGCTGTATTGCTGGGCGTCGCACTCGGGGTGGCGCTCGCGGTCGGCGGGCTGGATCTCGGCCTGTTCACCCTGCACAGCGGCTCGCTGCTGCTGCCCGCGTTTGTGATCGGCGTCGTGTGCTTCCCCTATGTCGCCAAGCCACTGCGCGCACAGGCGCTGTCGTTGCGCGAGCGCGAGTTCGTCGACGCCGCCCGTGTGCAGGGACTGTCGCCGCTGCGAATCATGACGAGCGAGATCCTCCCGAACCTCGCCTCCACGATCCTCGTGTTCGTCCCCCTGGTGATCGCCAACGCGATCCTGCTGGAGGCGGCGCTTTCGTATCTGGGCGCCGGTGTGCAGGCGCCCAATCCTTCGTGGGGCACGATGCTCGCCGATGGCATCCGCCTGATCCCCGGGGCGATCCACCTCGTGCTCGTGCCCGGGATCATGCTCGTGCTCACCGTGCTCTCGGTGAACGTGTGCGCCGACGCGGTGCGCGACGCGCTCGACCCCAAGAGCGCCGTGCGGGGACGGTTGTGATGGCCCGCCCTGCGCCACGACATGCGCCGTCGCTGCTCGCGGCGCCACGGAGGCGATCCTAGATGGCCCTGTTCGTCGCGCGTCGCGTCGCGTCGCTCGTCGCCGTGCTGTTCGCGATCACGGTGCTCACGTTCCTGATCTTCCAGGCGATCCCCGACGGCAACCCGGCGCTGCGGATGGCCGGACGCCTGGCGAGCCCGCAGGACGTGCACGACATCAGCAAGCAGTGGGGCTTTGAAAAGCCGATCTACGTGCAGTACGCAAAGACGATGGAGAAGGTGCTCGACGGCAGCGTGATCTCCTACACCCAGCAGGTCAACGTCGAGCAGGAAATCGTCAGGGACCTGCCGCCGACGATCTCGCTCGCCATCGGGGCGGGCGTGATCTGGCTGGTGCTGGGCGTGCTGTTCGGGCTGCTCAGCGCGGTCTACGCCGGGCGTCTGCTCGACCGCGTGCTGACGGTGCTTGCCCTCACGGGCATCTCGATGCCCGTGTTCTTCCTCGGCGCGATCATGCTCTACTGGCTTGGCTATGAGTGGCACCTGCTGCCGCTTGAAGGCTACGTGCCGCTGACGAGCGATCCGTGGGGCTGGTTCACGCACATGCTGATGCCGTGGATCGCGCTGTCGATCGTCTCGATCGGCGTGTACTCGCGCGTGCTGCGCGCAAACGTGCTCGACGTGATGGGCGAGGACTACGTGCGCACCGCGCGCGCGAAGGGACTATCGGAGCGTCGCGTGCTGATCCACCACGTGCTGCGCAACTCGCTGATGGGAATCGTCACGCTGTGGGGCCTGGATTTCGCGTGGGTGATTGGCGGCGGGGCGATCCTCGTAGAGTCGGTGTTCAACCTCGGCGGCGTGGGCGAGTACGCGGCGCAGTCGATCGGCCGCCTCGACGTGCCCCCGGTGATGGTGATCACGATGCTGGTGGCGTGCGCGGTGGTCGTGCTCAGCGCGCTCGTGGACCTCGCCTACGCCGTGCTCGACCCCCGGGTGAGGCTGTCGTGACCGTCGGCGGCGGCGATCCTGGGCGTCCGCACATGCATCGACTGGTCCACGAGCCCGTAACCCGTGCGGGCGACGTATCGACCGGTGACGGCCGGGCGCACACCGAAGCGCAGAGGTTGCTCGACGTGCGCGAGCTCAGCGTGTCCTTCGCCACACGCGAAGGCGACGTGCACGCGGTCGCGGGGGTGTCCTTCGAGCTGCGCCCCGCGGAGGTCCTGGCGATCGTGGGAGAGTCCGGCTCGGGCAAGTCGGTGTGCGCGATGACCTTGATGGGGCTCACGCGCGGGCCGAGCGCGACAATCGCCGGCAGCGCCCGACTCGAGGACCAGGAGCTGATCGGCGCCTCCGAGTCCCAGTTGCGGCGGATCAGGGGCGCGCGCATGGCGATGATCTTCCAGGACCCGCAATCCTCGCTGAACCCCGTGCACCGTGTGGGCGATCAGATCGCAGAGCAGATTCGCGCGCACAAGCCGCTCGTGTCAAAGGCGCAGGCGCTCGCGCACGCCGGTGAGCTGATGGAGCGCGTGGGGATACCGAAGGCGCGCGAGCGTGTGCGCGCCTACCCGCACGAGCTCTCGGGTGGCATGCGCCAGCGCGTGATGATCGCGATGGCGCTGTCGCTGGGCGCAAAAGTGCTGCTGGCCGACGAGCCGACGACCGCGCTCGACGTGACGGTGCAGGCGCAGATTCTCGAGCAGCTCAAGCAGCTGCGCGAGCAGGAGCAGCTCAGCATCGTGCTGATCACCCACGACTTCGCGGTGGTGGCCGACATCGCCGACCGGATCGCGGTGATGCAGGCAGGCAACATCGTCGAGCAGGGCGGCGCCGAGGAGATCCTGTATGAGCCCAAGCACCCCTACACGCGCGAGCTGCTGCGTGCGCTCGTGCCGCCCACCGCCCACCGCCCACGGCCCGCGCGGGGGGAGCCGCACCCCGAAGCGGACCCCTCCGATCGAGGGACCCCCGATTGCGGGGGCCAGGCAGCTGGGCTGCTCGAAATCGAGGACCTGCACGTCGAGTACCGTCTCCCGGCCCGCCGCGCCCGCCGCGCCGCCCGGGTGCAGGCGCTCGACGGTGTGACGCTCGACGTGGGCGCCGGCGAGACGCTCGCGATCGTCGGGGAGTCTGGCTGTGGGAAGACGACGCTGCTGCGCTCGATCGCGCGGCTGGTCGAGCCCACGAGCGGCGCGATCCGCCTGCGGGGCCACGATCTCGCACAGGCGCGTCGCGGCGAGCTCGTGTCGCTTCGCAGGGAGCTCGGGATGGTCTTTCAGGACCCGCAGGCATCCTTGAACCCGCGCCGACGGGTGGGCGCGACGCTCGAGCTGGCGCTGCACGCACGCGGGCTGGCGCCAGGCGACGCGCGCGTTCAGTCGGGCGAGCTGCTGGAGCGCGTCGGCCTGAGCGCGTCGCAGGCGACGCGCTACCCCCACGAGCTCTCGGGCGGACAGCGCCAGCGTGTCGGAATCGCACGGGCGCTTGCGGGCGAGCCGCGCCTGGTGTTGCTCGACGAGCCGGTGTCCTCGCTGGACGCGTCGATCCGTCGCGGCGTGATCGAGCTGCTCGCCGAGCTGCAGGCGCAGCTCGGCTGTAGCTATGTGCTGGTCTCCCACGACCTCACCACCGTCGAAGCGGTGGCCGACCGGATCGCTGTGATGTATGCGGGGAAGATCGTCGAGCTGGGCGAGGCGCGCGAGCTGCTCGAGCACCCAACCCACCCCTACACGCAGACGCTGTTGGCTGCGTGCCCGCGCTTGCCCAGTGGCGTACGATCCTCGGGATGGATGGACCGGGAGACCAGGCAGCAAGGCTCCTTCAGCGCCTGATCCGTCTCGACACGGTCAACCCGCCCGGCAACGAGCGCGCCGCGATCGAGCACCTGCGCCAGGTCCTCACCGACGTCGGCTTTCGGTGCGAGCTGCTTGGTGCGAGCCCCGAGCGGCCGAATCTCGTGGCGCGCTTGAGCGCCGGCGCTTCGACTCGCACAGATTCGACCGCTCGCGAGCAGGGCGGGCCGACGCTCTGCTATCTCGGCCATGTCGACACGGTGCTAGCGGATGCGAGCGAGTGGACGCACGACCCTTGGTCGGGCGAGATTGCCGATGGCTTCATGTGGGGGCGCGGCTCGCTCGACATGAAGTCCCAGGTCGCCGCCGAGGTCGCGGCCGTGGCGGGGCTCGCAGGCGAAGGATGGCGTCCCGCGCGCGGCGAGCTGTTGGTCGTGGTTGTCGTGGACGAGGAGACCGGCGGCGAGCTGGGTTCGAAGTGGCTGTGCGAGAACCATCCGGAGAAGGTGCGTTGCGACATGCTGCTCAACGAGGGTGGGGGACCTCATTTCGAGCTTGACGGCCGGCGCTACTACGGGGTGTGCTGCGCCGAGAAGGGCGTGTTTCGCTTCACTGTCACGACCGCCGGTGCGGCCGCGCACGCGTCGATGCCGAAGCTGGGCGAAAACGCGCTCTTGAAGATGGCGCCCGTGCTCGAGCGCTTCGCCTCGCGCCAGGCAGAGCTCACGCCGACCGCCGAGCCGCTCGCGTTCCTGTGCGGGGTGGGCGAGGACGAGCGCGATCTGGCGGGCGCGCTGGTGCGCATGGGCGAGCAGGACCAGCGGCTGCTGAGGATGTTCGAGCCGATGTTCGGTGTGACGTTCGCGCCCACCAGGATCTCGGCGTCGGAGAAGATCAACGTGATTCCCTCGAGCGCCGAGCTGCGCGTGGATTGCCGTGTGCCCCCGGGCCTGGGCGAGCAGGATGCCAGGAGGGCGATCGAGCAGGTGCTCGGTGGGATAGACGGTCTGGCGATCGAGTTCGACGGGTCGAACAGCGCGGGTGCGAGCGGCGCGCTGCGCATCGATTTCACCGAGCAAGTGAGCGGCAATCGATCTTCGATCGACTCGCCCCTGATGGACACGATCGAGGAGTGGGTTGCCATCCACGATCCGGGCGCAAAGGCGGTGCCGACGGTCATGCCGGGCTTCACCGACTCGCACCGCTTCCGCGCCGCCTTCCCCGAGTGCGTGGCCTATGGTTTCTTCCCCCAGCGCCACCAGTCGCTGCTGGAGACCCAGGCGCTGATGCACGCAGCCGACGAGCGCATCGACGTGCGCGACCTGGCCTACGCGTGCGAGTTCTATCGAGACATCGCCGTGCGCGTGCTCTCACCCTGACCCGCCGGTTGACTTGCCGGCGCGCCTGCGGGCAGGTGCGTCCAGGCGCGAGGGGCGCGGCGTTTGCGGGATCGATTCGATCGTGCCGCGCCCGATGCGGCGGGTCGTGCATAATGTTGGTGTGGAGCCAAGGACGGTGACGCTAGCTACATCCCTCGTGACGGACATCCAGAACTGGTCCTACCAGTGGTCCAGCGTCGTGATGATCCTGTTCTTCGCAGTGATCATCTTCGTGATGATCCGCATGCTGAAAGTGATGCCGCGGGTCAAGCCGCAGCAGATCAAGCCATCCTCCAGCCAGTCGGTGGCCTGGAAGGACATCGCCGGCGTCGACGAGGCCAAGGCGGAGCTGCAGGAGATCGTCGAGTTCCTGCGCGACCCCAAACAGTTCGAGAAGCTCGGCGCGAAGGTGCCCAAGGGCATCCTCCTGCACGGACCGCCCGGCACCGGCAAGACACTGCTCGCGAAGGCCGTCGCGCACGAGTCCGGCGCCCAGTTCTTCGCCCAGTCGGCGGCCGCGTTCGTGGAGATGTTCGCGGGGCTGGGCGCGGCCCGCATCAGACGGCTGTTCGCGATCGCGCGCAAGCACGAGCCGGCGATCATCTTCATCGACGAGCTCGACGCCGTCGGCGGACGGCGCGGCGCGGACTTCTCCGGGGAGAAGGACCAGACGCTCAACCAGCTGCTGGTCGAGATGGACGGCTTTGCCACCAGCGGACGGCTGGTCGTGATCGCCGCGTCGAACCTCTTGGAGAAGCTCGACCCCGCGCTGCTGCGCCCGGGACGCTTCGACCGCCAGATCTTCGTGACCCCGCCCGACGTGAAGGGTCGGACGGGCGTGCTCGGCGTGCACACCCGCAACAAGCCGCTGGAGGACGTGGACCTCGGTCTCGTCGCTCAGCAAACCAGCGGGCTGACGGGAGCGGATCTCGCGAACATCTGCAACGAGGCCGCGATCTTCGCGGCGCGGCGCAACGCAAGCACGATCACCGGCCGCGACTTCGACAGCGCGCTGGAGCGCGTGATCGCGGGGGTGCAATCCCACCGGGTCCTCAACGCCCACGAGAAGCGGGTCGTGGCCCACCATGAGGCGGGCCACGCGCTGTGTGGGGAGCTGCTGCCCTCGGTCGACCGCGTGCACCGCATCTCGATCGTGCCGCGCGGGCGCGCACTCGGCTACACGCTCAACCTGCCCGCCGAGGACCGCTATCTGAAGACGCGCGAGGAGCTGCTGGACTACATGACGGTGCTGCTCGGCGGGCGCGTGGCCGAGCAGATCGTGTTCGGCGCGATCACCACCGGCGCCTCGGACGACCTCAAGCGCGTGGCGGACATCTCCCACTCGATGGTCCACGACTACGCGATGGGCAGCGCCGGCGTGGGTCGCTCGCCCGACGGCGACGTGCGCTTGTCGGAGACCACGCTGCGCTTGCGCGACGAGGAGCGCCGCGAGCTGATCGACGAGGCCCGCAGGGCCGCGCGCCGGATGATTCTCGCGCACCGCCCGCAGCTGGACGCGCTCGCAAACGAGCTGCTGGAAAACGAGGTGCTCGACCGCGATGCAATCGAGCGGATCATGGCAGGCGTGCCGCGCCTGGAACGCCGGCCGGGCGTCGGTTTGCGTGTGGTGGCAGCTGCGAGCGCGCTCGACCCCGCGCCTTCCGCGAGCGAGTAGCCGCGCCCGCCGTCCGTGCCGCTCACCGTCGCCGCGCGAGACCAGCGCGTCGCCAATACACTGACGCCAGTGATGTTCAACCGCATCGACCACATCGGCGTGGCCGTCGAGGAGATCGACGCCTCGCTCGCGCTGTACCGCGACTCCTTCCAGATGGCGGTGGCCCACCGCGAGATCGTCGAGGAGCAGGGCGTCGAGGCGGTGCTGCTGGACGTCGGCGAGAACCACATCGAGCTGCTCGCCCCGCTCGGCCCCGACACCCCCGTGGGCAAGTTCCTGGCCAAGCGCGGCCCGGGCCTGCACCATGTGGCCTATCAGGTGTCCGACATCGAGGCCACCCTGGCCGCCCTGCAAGAGGCGGGACAGCCCCTTATCGACAAGCGCCCACGTGTGGGCATTCGCGGAGCGCTCGTCGCGTTCCTGGAGCCGAAAGGCACCGAGCGAGTGCTCACCGAGCTGGTGCAACCCGTGGAGGTCCACTGATGCCCAAGAGTCACAGACGTGTGAGCGTCGGCTTTCAAGGCGGCCAGGTGCTCGCGCTGCGCGTCACCGACGAGCAGCTGGAGACGCTTCACCGCGCGCTCGGAGCCGGCGGCTGGCACGAGCTCGAAACCGAGGAAGGGCCCGTGCGGCTCGACCTCGGGCAGGTCGTGTATGTCCGCTCCGAGGACAGCGACCGCGGCGTCGGTTTCAGCGCCTAGGTGGCCGACGACGGCGCCCCGTCCGTCTTAGGCAGATCGTGACCTTCGTATGAGCACACGGATCGGCATCGTGGGGCTGCCCAACGCCGGCAAGTCCTCGCTGTTCAACGCGCTCACCAAGGCGGGCGTGGAGGCGGCCAACTATCCCTTCACCACGATCGAGCCCAACGTGGCGGTCGTGCCCGTGCTCGACGAGCGGCTCGTGGAGGTGTCACAGACCGTGGGAGCTTCGGAGATCGTGTGGGACACGATCGACTTCCACGACATCGCCGGTCTCGTCGCCGGCGCCCACAAAGGCGAGGGGCTCGGCAATCGTTTTCTGGCCAACATCCGCGAGACCCACGCCATCGTGCACGTCGTGCGCGCGCACACCGACGAGAACGTGATCCACCCCGAGGGTCGCGTCGATCCGCTCGCCGACATCGAGACGATCGAGACCGAGCTGGTGCTCGCCGACCTCGAGCAGGCCGAACGGCGCGTCGATCGCGTCGCCAAGCAGGCCAAGGGCGGAGACCGCGTGGCGATCGCCGAGGAGGCATGGCTGCGCGAGGTCATCGGCGAGCTGCAAGCGGGCCGTCCTGCGCGCTCTGTGGCCCCGCCCGAGGACGCCCAGCACGCGCTGCGCGACCTGGGCGCGCTCACCGCCAAGCCCGTGCTGTTCGTCGTCAACGTGGACGAGGGCTCGGAGGAGGTGCCTCCGGCCGTGGCCGATCACGCCGCTGCACAGGGCGCGGGCGTGGTGGCCGTCAGCTCGCGCATCGAGTCCGAGCTGGCCGAGCTCGAGGAGGAGGAAGCCGCACTGATGAGAGCCGAGCTCGGCGTCAGCGAATCGAGCCTGCAGCGGATCGTGCGCGGAGCCTTCTCCCTGCTGCACCTGATCGCGTTCTTCACAGCCGGGGAGGCCAAGCCGGCCCAGTCCTGGCACCTGCGCGACGGGCTCACCGCCTGGCACGCCGCCGGGCAGATCCACTCCGACATCCAGAAGGGCTTCGTGCGGGCTGAGGTGGTCGGCTGGCGCGAGCTGGTTGACGCCGCCGGCTACTCCGGCGCGCGCGACCGCGGCACGCTGCGCCTGGAGGGTCGCGACTACGCGATGCGCGACGGCGACGTGATCACGGTGAAGTTCACGCCATAGATTGAAGGCGCTCGGCCAGGCGCTTCATCCCGATCTCCCTCGCCGCCGCCGCGCCGCCCGCGAAATCGGTCGGTCTGTCGGGCGGGCGCTTCACTTCGATCTCCACGAGCGTCGCCACGTGCTTGAACGTGCGCAGCAGCTCGGCGTTCTCATTCAGTGTGCCCGCGACTCGCGGGCGCAGCGTGCTCTCGCCGCTTGCGCTCGCGCCACTCGGCGTATCCGCGCTCTGCCGATCGGCCTGCTCCAGTAGCGCCTCGAGCGTTCCGTAGCTCTGAAGCAGCTGTGCCGCCGTCTTCGCTCCGATCCCCGGCGCTCCCGGCAACCCGTCGGACGGGTCGCCCCGCAACGCGATGAAGTCGGGCACCTGTTCCGGCGCGATGCCATAACGCTCCGTCACCTGCTCCGGTCCCAGCGCTACGCACGCCCCTCCCCTCCCCAAATCCAACACAGCCACGTGCTCGCCGACCGCCTGGTAGAGATCGCGATCCGCGGTCAGCAGCAAGGCACGCCCTCCCGCTTGCGCCTCGACGCGCGCATACGATCCCATCGCGTCGTCGGCCTCCAGTTCGTCGGCGTTTGCGATCGTCCAACCGAAGCTTGCGAGCAGCGCGGGGGCGCGCTCCCACTGCTCGGCCAGCTCGGCGGGCATCGGGTCGCGGTGGGCGTGATAGGGGGGATAGGCCTCCACGCGATAGCGCGCCTGCTCGGCCCCAAAGCACGCGACCACCGCGCGCGGCGGGTCCGCTTCGATTGCCGCCAGCAGCGCGTTCACCGTGCCCAGCAGCGCGTTCACCGGCCGCCCATCCGCGCCCTTGATCGATTTCGGCAGCGAGAAATACGCGCGATACAGCAGCCACGGCACGTCGGCGATCAGCAGTGGCCCGTCCATCTCCAGTCAGGGTAAGGCGTCACGGCAAGCTCTGCGCGGTCCTCGCGCTCGGCGGCTGGGAACCGGCGCTGTCGCGGCGTCGGGTGGCTAACGCGCGCTCACTCCGCCCGTGCCGCTCACGCGCGCCGGTTGGGCAACGGGCGTCGGCGACGCACCGCCAGCCCCGCCCACGGGAGTCGGCGTGGGCGGCGGTGCAGGCACGGCCGGGCCGCTCGCATCCGGCTCGGGTTGCACTCCCTTTGTGCTCTTCACACTGAAGTAGGCCCAGTTGGAATACAGGCCGAGGCGTTCCTCGAGCTGCGGGCCGCTCACGAGCGTGTGTCCCCCAGACCCCAGCACATCCGCCTGCACGATCCGCGGAGAGCTGCCACGCTCGAGCACCTCGATCCCCTCGAACGAGCCGTCCACCAGTCCACTCAGCCGTGCCGCCGCCGAGGCAAAGCTCATCTGCACCGTCCAGCGGTGCAACGGTCCCTCGTCGTAGGGGTCGCCGACGCCGACCAGCCACGGCTGCGGCGACGCTCCGGGGAATCCGTATTGCACGCTTTCGGTGTGCCCGCCGGAGCTCGCAAAGAAGTACGTGATCGCTGGTTGTCCGCCATAGGTGACGATCTGCCCGGCGGTGGCGGCCACCGCCGCGTTCGAACGCGAGGTTTCCGCCGCCTTGCCGCGATACACCTGCGAGCGATCGTCGGCATACACGTCGAACTTCGAGCCGCCCGCATCGGAGGCGATCGCGTACGTGCGGCTCGCCACCGCCTGCGCCTCCAGCGCCGCCAGCGGCCAGCTGGAGGGCATCTCGGCCGCCACCACCCCGCGCACATATTCTTCCAGCGGCACGTCCTTCACCTTCGAGCCGACCAGCACCTTCACGATCGTGTTCGGCTGCGCCTGTCCGAGCGCGGTGCCGGTGTAATAGTGCCCGAGGATCGCCGCGTAGCTCCAGCCGTGTTCGGCAAACCCCAGCGCTCCGTCCTGGCTCATCCCCACACCATGGCCGTCGCCGGCGCCGTCGATAACGAGCGTCTTCGCGTGCGCGATGACTGCCCGCGCCCCCACGGGCGAGCATGCCAGCGCGATCGCCGCCATCGCCACAACCGACACGCTCCCGAACAGGGCGTGCAAGCGCTGATAAGTTGATCTCGTGAGGAGCATCCGTGCTCGGAATTGCCTACCCGGTCAGCCGATCACGATCTCGAAACGACGAGCCGTCAACAGGAATTGCATGAGCTCTGGTTCGGACAGACCCCACGTTTGCTTGAGCGCCGCACGATGACTGGCGCCAATAGCCCGTCGGGCGCAAGCGAGCGAGCGGTCCTGGAGCGGCTCCCCAGCGGACTGCACATCGGCGGACAGTGGCGCGCCGCCTCCGGTGGCGGCACGCTCGCGGTCGAGGATCCCAGCACCGGCGAGTCGCTGATCGAGGTGGCCGACGCGACGCCCGAGGACGCGCTCGCGGCGCTGGGTGCGGCAGCCGACGCGCAGGCCGCGTGGGCCGCCACCGCCCCGCGCGAGCGCGGGGAGATATTGCGTCGGGCGTACGAGCTGCTGCTGCAACGCGCGGATGAGCTGGCGCTCGTGATGACCCTGGAGATGGGCAAGGCGCTCGGCGAATCGCGCGCGGAGATCGTCTACGCCGCCGAGTTCCTGCGCTGGTTCTCCGAGGAGGCCGTGCGCATCCACGGGCGCTACATGACCAACACGACCGGGGTCGGGCGGATCCTCACGATGCGCCAGCCCGTCGGGCCGTGCGTGTTCGTCACGCCGTGGAACTTCCCCACCGCGATGGGCACCCGCAAGATCGCCCCCGCGCTCGCCGCCGGCTGCACGATGGTCGTCAAGCCCGCCCAGCAGACGCCACTGTCGATGCTCGCGCTCGCCGGTGTGCTGCAGGAGGCCGGCCTGCCGCCGGGGGTGCTCAACGTGATCACCGCCCGTCGCTCCGGCGCGGTGATCGAGCCGCTGCTGCGCGACCCGCGCACACGCAAGCTGTCGTTCACCGGCTCCACCGAGGTCGGTCGCACGCTGATCGCCCAGTCGGCCGAGCAGGTCCTGCGCGTGTCGATGGAGCTGGGCGGCAACGCCCCGTTCATCGTGTTCGAGGACGCCGACCTCGACGCCGCCGTGGAGGGCGCGCTCGTCGCGAAGCTGCGCAACGTCGGCGAGGCGTGCACCGCGGCCAACCGCTTCCACGTGCACGAGTCGGTCGCCGAGGAGTTCGCCCAGCGGATGGCGCAGCGCATGAGCACATTGAAGATCGGTCGCGGCACCGAGCCGGGCGTGGACATCGGCCCGCTGATCGACGACCGTCAGCGCGGGATCGTCGCCGACCTCGTCGAGGACGCCGTCGCCGACGGCGCCCAGCTGCTCACCGGCGGCGCGCGGATGCCCGGCCCCGGCTACTTCTTCGAGCCGACCGTGCTCGCGGCTGTGCCCACCGACGCGCGCATCCTCCGCGAGGAGGTGTTCGGGCCCGTCGCGCCCATCAGCTCGTTCTCGACCGAGGAGCAGGCGGTGAGCGCCGCCAACGCGACCGAGTATGGGCTGGTTGCCTACGTGTACACGCGCGACCTCGCTCGCACGCTACGGGTATCGGAGGCGATCGAGGCCGGGATGATCGGCGTCAACCAGGGGATCGTCTCCAACCCTGCCGCCCCGTTCGGCGGCGTCAAGCAGTCGGGTTTCGGACGCGAGGGCGGCTTTGAGGGTATCGGCGAGTACCTGGAGACCAAGTACGTCGCGCTCGCCGTGTGACGCAAGTCATGTTTCGATCGCCACGCACGGGGTAGCGCAGGCACTGCGGAATCGTCGAGCATGACTTCCAGAGCCCAAGATGCGACGCGGTTCGCGTAGCTCGTCTTCGGTGGCTCAAGCGGAAGGCGAATACGGTCGAATAGACGAGTAGCCGTAAGAACGGAGTGCTTTTCGTGCGTGAAGTCACAAAGGTTGGCTTTCAACGGACCACCCCCAGCAGGGTGGCGCTCACGCACGGCCTCGCCACGCCCGACCGGAGCTCTCCGGCGGACGCGGAACGAGGGGTCCAGCCGCGCAAACTGAGAGCGCTGCTCGGCGGCGCCGGTACTGGCGGCGGCGAGCACACGCGCCCTGACGGTCCCGCCCCCAAGCCCGTGGCGCCCGAGGGACAGCGGTCCACGCGCGGACCCTCGCGAGGCAAGGCGCCGCTACTGGCGCTTCCCGCAGTCGCAGCGATAGCCGCGATCGCGGTGGGCGGCGTTGTGCTGAGCGCGATCGGCGCGGTGGTGCTCGCACTCGTCGCGGGCATCGGCGGATGGCTGCTCGGAGACGACCGCCGCCGCGCGCTGCAAAGCGAGGTGGACGACCGCAACGACGACCTCCGCCGCGCGCTCTCAGAGCTGGAGATCGCCCAAGCCGAGACGGTCCGCCGCCTGTCGATGGCGGTCGAGTTTCGCGACGAGGACACCGGCGCCCACATCGAGCGCATCGGACGCTTCTCCACGCTGCTGGCCGAGGCGATCGGCATGAGCGGCGAGTTCTGCCGTCGCATCAGCCACGCCGCGCCACTGCACGACGTCGGCAAGGTCGCGATCCCCGACGCCATTCTCCTGAAGCCCGGCTCCCTCACACCCGAGGAGCGCGCGATCGTCGAGACTCACGCCGAGGAGGGACACCGGCTGCTGCGCGGCTCCTCCTCCTCGATCCTCGACATGGGCGCCGCGATCGCGCTCAGCCACCACGAGCGCTGGGACGGCGGCGGCTACCCGCGCGGCCTGGAACGAGAGAACATCCCGATCGAGGGTCGCATCGTGGCGATTGCCGACGTGTTCGACGCGCTCACCAGCCACCGTGTCTACCGCGACGCCTTCCCCGTCGAGAAGGCTGTGGAGATGATGCTCGAGCAGTCAGACCGTCATTTCGACCCGGTCCTGCTGCAAGCGTTTATGGAGGTGCTCGACAGCACCGGCGCCGACGCCCGCACGCGCGAGCGCTCGGACCCGCGCTCGCTGATCGCCGGCGCTCTGGAGATGTACACCGACGCGATGCGCCTCGGCGACGCGGAGCTCGCCGAGGAGGCGATCGCCTCGGCCCTGGAGGACGGGATCGACCCACCCACACTCCAGGACAAGGTGGTCGCTCCCGCGATGCAACGCATCGAGGAGTTGCACGAGAGCGGGGAGATCGACGCCGATGCCGCACAGCGCGCGAGCGCGATCACACGCCGGGTGATGGCCACGATGAATCGCTACCTGCTCGCTCGCGGATAGTCTTCCGCGAATGCCATCGCGCTCGATCGTCACCGGCGGCGCCGGGTTCATCGGCTCGCACCTCGCCGACGCGCTGCTCGCCGCGGGCCACGAGGTAACCGTCGTCGACGACCTCTCCTCCGGCAGCGCCGCCAAGGTGCCCGCCGGTGCGCAACTGTGCGAGCTCGACATCGTGGATCGCGACGCGCTCGACCGGGTGTTCGAGCAGGTGCAGCCGACCGCGGTGTTCCACCTCGCCGCGCAAGCGTCGGTCACCGCGTCGGTCGCCGACCCCGGCCGCGACTGCGCCGTCAACGTGCTCGGCACGCTCAACGTCGTGGACGCCGCTACCAAGCTCGGCGCGCCCGTGTCGTTCACCTCGACCGGCGGGGCGCTGTACGGCGATGAGGCGCCATTGCCCACGAACGAGCAGCGCATTCCCGCGCCACTGGCTCCCTACGGCGCCTCTAAGTGGGCCGCCGAGGCCTATGTAAACACGTGGTCGCTGTCCTCCGGCGTGCCCCACGCCGTGTGTCGCCTGGGCAACGTCTACGGTCCGCGCCAAAGCCCCCACGGGGAGGCCGGCGTGGTCGCGATCTTCTCCGAGCATCTCCACACGGGCAGGACGCCGCGGATGTTCGGCCACGGTAAGCCCACGCGCGACTATGTCTATGTCGGCGACGTCGTCTCCGCGCTGATCGCCGCCAACGGCACTCGCGGCACGTTCAACATCGCCACCGGCGTGGAGACCGATGTGGCGACGCTGTGGAGCGTGCTGAGGGTCGCCGCCGGGTCGGAGATCGAGCCGGAGCTTGCGGAGCTGCGGCCGGGGGAGCTACAGCGCAGCTGTCTCGACACGAGCCTTGCGGCTGCAGAGCTTGGGTGGCGGGCCACGGTTGAGATCGGCGAGGGGCTGCGGCGCACGTTTGCCGCGCTGGTGGAGGAATTCGAGGGCGCCGCGCGCTGATGACCGGTCGCCGCGAGCCGTCGCTGCCGCTGTGGCTCAACCCCCGCCGAGAAGGTAGGATCGGGGATCGCGGCGAGATAGCTCAGCTGGTAGAGCACTCGACTGAAAATCGAGGTGTCCCCGGTTCGAGTCCGGGTCTCGCCATCAAGAAGGCGCTGCAAATGGGCATGTTTTTGAGATAGTGATCGCTATCTCGGCCGCCCACGTTTGGTCGTCGCGGCACAAACCTCGGCACAAACCCTTGACAATAGGCCCTGTTCCGGGCCCAATCGGCCGTCTCGAGAAGCCTTACGAGGGGCGTGTCTGGGCGGCAAATGGCTTATCTATGCGGTATCGACATGGAGAACCGAACTTATGGGCGAGCCTCGAATCAAAGACAACATCAGTTGGAATCGTGATGCCCTGAGAACGAGTTTTGAGCTGTTCGAGTGTCCCGACATGAGCACACAAGCTCTAAAGCAAAAGAGGACAGATGATCGTTTACTGCTGATGTCAAGCTCTGTGCGTGGCGGGGGGCAACGAGAACCAGACTGCGATGCCCCGGCTCATATCGAGTTGTACGAAGTTTTACAGGGTTTACGCGATCTCGATAAACGCTTATGGCCGGTCGGACGGGGCTCATCGAGGGGTTGTGCAGTCGCAGGATTGAAAGCGTCAGCGGGCTGGGCGAGAAAGCCTCACGGCGCCGATCAGGCGTCGATGGCTGAGTGCTGGCGGAGGTACTCGCGGAGGTAGGGCAGCGCGAAGTCGACGTACCCGTGGCGGGTGGGGTGGATCAGCTCGGCTGCGATCAGTCGTAGGCGGTACTGGCTGGCATAGTTCACGTCGGCGCCGAGGCGCTGCTGGATGTCGGCCATCCTGGATGGGCCGTCGTCCTGGGCCATCGCGAGCAGGAATGACTTGTCGATGTCTGAGGCGGCGCTGAGCGCCGGCTCGTGGATGAGCGCACCGAGCCTGCGCCGCGCTCGGGCGACCCCTTGGGTGGCATCGGCGGCCGCGATCTCCGGTGCGCTCGGGTTCACCCGCCAAACTTGGGTGCCGACTAGCTGCAGGAGGAAGGGGTAGCCGCGGGCTCCGTCGACCATGATCTGCAGGGCCTCCTCGCCGATGCTGCGGCCGGCTGCCCGGATCGGTTCGCGCAGCGCGCGTTCAACGTCGGCGCGCGCCACCGAGCCCAGGGTGTGCCGTTCGGCTCGGCGCAGGAAGGTGAGAACGTCGTCGTTGACGACGTCGCTGACGTTGGCAGCTAGGCCAGCACCGGCGAACGCCAGCTCCCGATTCTCGCGGAAGGTGTGCTGCACGACGGTGGCAAGCTCGCGCAGCTCGTCGATTTGGTTGTGGTGGATCTCGTCAAGAGTGATCAGGATCCCGGTGCTCTGCTCGGCCAACAGGTCGGTGAGCATCTCGAGTTGGTTACGCAGACCTGCTTGGACGACGTGCGCCTCGGTCGTGCTCCAGGCGAGAGAGCCGAGATTAAGACGTTGTCTCAAAATGATTTGAGTTTGAGGTAGCAGAGCTGGCAGGCGCGGAGCTTGAGGAACGCCAGTCGCATGCGGTCGCTGCGCTCGTAGCATTGGCGTAGCCGTCTGGGCTGGTGCAGGTGGGAGATGGTGCGCTCGACCACCCAGCGCTCTTTGCCCAGGCCGGAACCGTTCTCGGTGGCGCGTCGAGCGATCACTGGCTGGATATCGCGTGAGCGCAGCAGGCGTCGGTACTTGTCGTAGTCATAGCCGCGGTCGGCCAGCACACGCGTGAACCGCCGGCGTGGCCGGCCGACCTTGCCATGCACGCTCGGGACCGCGTCCACGAGCGGGATCAGCTGCGTGACGTCGTGACGGTTAGCGCCGGTGACAGAGACCGCGAGCGGCAGACCGTTGCCATCGGTCAGCGTGTGGTCCTTGACGCCTTTCTTCGCGCGATCTGTGGGGTTCGGGCCAGTGAAGGCCCCCCAAAAACCGCGCGGGTGGTGCTCGCGTCCACCACACCGGTCGACCAGTCGATCTGATCGCCGGCGTTGAGCTCAGCCAGCAGCGACCCATGAAGCGCGTCCCACACCCCGGCGCGGTCCCACTCGTCCATCCGCCGCCACGCCGTCTTGCCGCTGCAACCAGTCTCACTCACCGGAACCATCGCCCACTGGCACCCGGTCTTCAGCACATACATGATCGCCTCCAAACAGCAGCGATCATCCACCCGCTTGCGACCAGGATGGCGGAACCGGCGCTCCACCTTCGGGATCACCGGCGCCACCCGATCCCAGAACTCATCGCTGACCAGCCGCCCCGCCATGCGCCACATCCTTCCGAATCGAGTTGACGCACAACTAATTCCAGCCGCTACCAGCCAAACCCTTCATTTTGAGACAGCTTCTTAGTGCTCTGGCTCGGAAGTTCGGCGACGTATTCGGCAGACGGACACCCACCGTCCAAGGCGAGCGTCTGATGTGGCGGCTGTGAGATATTCCCTCGTAGCCCGAAGCGGAAGTCTACGCGCCCTCCGGCCAGTCATGCCGTGCCCATTCTTGCTCAGGCTTAGCGGCGCAGCTGTTTGATGCGGCTGCGCGTGAACCCGGGCCAGGTTCGGGGACTTCGCACCAGAGTCAGCACCAGCGGCAAGGAATCGAAGTAGGTGAACCGCTCGGTGGCAAGTCCGTCCTCGTTGAGAACGAAGCGGTCGACCGACTGCCACGAGATGGGGGCTCCGCTTGCTGTACCGCGAACCGTGAACTCGATCAGAACGCCATCGGAGGTGGCGCCCCAGCGGCGGACCTCGGCGGTCATGTCGGGGATCAGCTCGAAGAGGTCGGCGAAGGTGCGCTTACCCGCCTCCAGCCCGTACGTGGTCGAGACCATCGGTGCGGAAAGGCGGGCGTCGGGTGCCAGCACTGTGTCGAGATGCTCGACCGCCGGCGCCCGCCAGAACTCCGCGAAGCGCCTGACGAAGTCCGCCGCCCGATCCTGGTCCATCCATGCACCTTACCCCGGAGGTCAGCGCCCGCGAGTCTACGATCGCCGGTGGGCAGCCCCGCGCCCACAATCCCCATTGAAGAGGCCAGCTTGCTCCGCGCAAAGCGGAAGCGCTCGCCTCCTCGCGGGCTGGCTCGCCCACGAAGGCCGTGGCACACTACGACCTGTTCGCTATGCCTCTGACCACCGCGAATAGCTCCCACAGCGTGGCCCTCACAATGGACCGCTTGGTCGCCGCGCTGAATCGTCGTGGTATCGCCGTCTTCGCAAGGGTCGATCACGGCGGCGGAGCTCGCGACGCCGGGCTGCAGCTCGCCGAGGAGGAAGTGCTCATCTTCGGCGACCCGCAAGTCGGCACGCCGCTCATGCAGGACGACCCGGAGATCGGCTACGAGCTGCCTCTGCGGATGCTCGTGTGGGATGCGGGCGGCCAGACGAAGGTCGGCTATCGCGCACCCGTGGAACTCGCCGCGAGCTACGAGGTGGCCGATCACAAGGAGATCCTTCAGCGGATGGGTGCGCTTCTCGAAGCGCTCCTCGCCGAGAGCACGGCGCCCGAGGACACCGGACTATCGCGATAGCCGCTTGGCGCCGCGCCTCATCATGCCCCGCCGGGCGCCGAACGCGCTCCCAGTCATCACCCACGGGAAGGTCGTGAGCCAAACCTTTACTCCTTGCCACGCCGCCTCGTGTTCAAGCGTTCCGCCCAGCTTCGACGCCGCAGTGATCAACGACGCGAGCATCACGAGTGCTCAGGCCAGGCAGAGCCTCCAAACGCGCCGATAGCGCTCGTGGTTGGCCGCTCCTTTACCGGATGCAGGCGTCTACAGCCGGGACTCGACGCGCTCGCAAATCGCAAATGCGAGAGTACGCCACGGGCTCTGGTCAGCCCACGCCGCTCATCGAAGCAGCCGCGCGAAGTCCTTCTCGAAGGTGTCTTTGCCGCCGGTATGGACGATCTCGCCGTGACCGGGGAGGATTCGCTCGAAGTCCCACTCGAGGATCCGCACGAGCGAGCGCTGCACAGCCCTGCGGTCGCGAAAAATCCCGAGCAGCCGGCACTCGGTCGGAGGGCTAAGGTGTCGGCGCATGCGACCCTGCGCCACAAGGCGGGTCATGAGGCCGAAGTTGCAGCACAAATCGCCCGTGATGAGCGTGCGCGTCTTGGGGTGGAAGAACTCGATCTCGTTCAGCCGGCGCCACCCCTCGAATACCATCTGATCGAGCTCGCCGCGCCATTCGGGCTCCGGCACGCCCGAAAGCAGACCGTCGAAGCGCAGGTCCTTGCGCTTGCGATCCAGGCCGGGAGCGGCGAACAGCTTGACGTGCGGGTAGGCGTCGCGGTACTGCTCCATGTAGAGGTGGCCGTGGAGCTCGCTGGCGGGGACGACGAAGCGCACCTCGCCGAGCTGGTCAAGCGCCGTGCGCAGCTCGGAGCCCAACCTGGCCGGAGAGTGGATGAGCAATCCCCCGTCTGCCAGCCGAATGACGGCCATCCGCCGGCCTGCCTCGAAGCCGAGATAGCGGAGCGGCTGCTCGGTGATCCACAGGTCGGGAGCGATCTCAGACAGTGTCGTCGTCACGAGGCTCACGGTACTGGTCGCCGAAGCGACAAAGGTCTAGAACCCGGTAGCTCCGCTCCGCGCCTTCCGGGAACTCTGCAACGACGATCGAACTGCTGCTCCCTTCGCTCAGTTGCGAGCGCGTCGGCAGACGCAGCCCAGGCTTCCGCCTTGGACGACAATCAGCGCTCCGTCGCGAGACCGAACGGGCACCTGATGATGGGGTATGCCCCCGCCCGCAAAGCAGATGCCCGCGTTCGTGACCTCGGACGGGAGTTTGCGCCACTCCTTTGCGGGATCGCCCCGAGGGCGGGCCGCTTTGACCTGCTTTGGCAGCGCGACACACGCCTCGGCACGCGTGCTCGCGCGGTGAGCTTGACTGACCTGACCGTCAGCCGGTCGAAACTGTCATTCGCCTCGGCGGATCGGTTCAGGGGCCGTTGGTGCCAAGGTGGTCCGAGCGTCCGGCGTGCAGGCGCGACCAGTGGGCGGTGGGACGTCCGTTGGTGCGTAGATGGGACATCACGGGCGACTGTGGCCAGCCGGCGGGCGAGTCCTCCCAGGTCTCCTGCCGGCCGTAGACGGTTAGGTCGAGCAGTCCGTAGCTGTAGTCCATCGCCTCGACGCCGCGGAGGGTGGTCCAGTAGGTCTCGAACACCGTGTTGCCGTTGCGCAGATAGCACACCACGTGCATCCTGCCGACCTGGCGCCCGGTCAGCAGAGCGTCGCGGGAGTCTTCGGCGGAATACCAGGGCATCTCCCAGCCCATGAAGTCGCGGTAGCGGATGCTCTCCTCGTATGGCCCCTGGCAGAACGTCGCGTAGGTGACGTCGCGCGAATGCAGGTAGGAGAGCTCCCCGACCTGCGTCGTGTAGTGCGTGCACCCCTCGCACTGCTCGGCAGCCGGGTGGCCGGTCCACCACATGAAGTAGTAGGCGATGAGCTGCCGGCGGCCCTCAAACGCGTCCAGCAACGTCACCGGGCCGCGCGGACCGATCAGCGGGAGGCTCGGGTCCATCTCGACCATCGGGAGCCGGCGACGCGACGCGGCGATCGCGTCGCCCTCGCGAGTGTGCGCCTTCTCGCGGACCCGGAGGACATCGAGCTCGGCTTGAAACGTGTCCCGATCGACCACGACGGGACGCTCCACTGAGTCGGTTACATCGGCTTCTGTCGGCCTGAGCTTGTTCGGTTCGTGGTTCATTGCTACCTCGATTCGCGCGTTGGTGGTCCGTGAGAGGTTGGGTGGTCAGTTGGCTTGGGGCACTGATTGGGCCTAGATCCGATCGGCGCAGCGCCCCAACGTCGACGCGCTCTGCGCGCTCGACGGCGTTCGAGGAGAGCGTGATCGGACGCTCGTACACGCCCACCGTATCGTCGGCGTCGCCCGCGCCGCTGAGCAGTTCGGTGAGCGCCGAGTAGGGTGACGTCGCCGAGAACGAGGTAGCGTCCGGCACAGCCCACCGCAAGACCTGCTCCTAAGACTGAACGGGTATCCCCGCGGCCCATGGCAAGCACCATGCTTTGCGCGGAAAGGTCGTTTGGGATCAACGGTGTTTGCCCGCGAGCGGCGGGATGCTGAGATCGAGCCGCTCCAGCCGCTCCGGGTCGAGAAGAACATCGATCTGGATGATCTTCCCATTCGTGACCGTGCAGGCCATCACCGAGAACACGCGGCCGGGCGGCGCCACCACGGCACCCGCGGCGCCGTTCACCAGCGCTGGTCTGACGAACGGGTAAAGCTTCGAGTAGGTAGCCGTGTGCGTGGCCACGGCGTCCGCGCCGTGCAGCACGAGCGAGGCATCTGCGCGCAGGACGCCGCCGTCGATCCTCAGTTCGACGTCGGGATCGAGCAGTTCCAAGAGGGCACTGAAGTCGCCGTCGCGCGAGGCCGCGAAGAACGCATCGACGACACGTCTCTGCCGCGCGAGGTCACGGTCGGGCTCTGGCGAGTTGCGCACGCGTCGGCGGGCGCGGCTGGCTAGCTGTTGGGCGGCCGCTTCGGAGCGCTCAAGCGCGGTGGCGATGTCGGCGAACGGCACGCCGAACACGTCGTGCAGCACAAACGCGAGTCGCTCGGCGGGGGTTAGCGCGTCGAGCACCACCAGCAGCGCCAGACCTACGGACTCGGCCAGAAGCGTCTCGTGTTCTAGGCCCTCCTCCTCAAAGTCGACCACGGGATCAGGGACGTGCACCGAGGGCTCCTCGCGTCGCGTACTCCGTGAGCGCAGCATGTTCAGACAGACCCGCCCTACGATCGTCGTCAGCCAGGCCCGCATGTTCTCAACGGTCGCGGGGTCCTGGTCGCGAATCCGCAGCCATGCCTCCTGCAGGGCATCGTCGGATTCGCTGACCGACCCGAGCATCCGGTAGGCGACCGCGCGGAGCTGCGGTCTGTGCTGCTCGAACCGCTCGGTCAGCCACTCGCGCTCGTCCATGTCAGCTCCACGCTCCCGTGATCAGATCCTCACCAGTGATTGTGGTAGCCGACGTTGGCGGTCAGCGCCGCCGCCGCCAAGAGCAAGAAGAACACGGCTCCGCCGATCTGGCGGTCGCGGACTCGTAGGTGAGCGCTCACAGCACAGATGAAGTACACGACGAGGCCGATCGCTGCAGCCGTCCCAAGCACCGGCACCGCGAAGCCAATCAAGAGTCCGACCGCGCCCGAGGCCAACAACCCGCCGAGGGGGACCATCCACCGTCGGGAGACCTGTACCCGGCCAGCGACGACCTTGACCGACTCGGCGCCAACGAAGTCCAAGCAGGCGGCATAGCCGTTCGCGAGCGCAGCAAGGATCGTAGTGATGAGATACGTGATGTGCATACCTCCTAGACACGCCTCGCTCGGAGAACCTGACAGCCGACGATGCCGCTCCTCCCAGCACGACGGATCGTCCACCGGCTCGAACCTGGCCCCTGGCACCGGAGGCCGGTGGGGGCTCAGCGCTGCGATACAAGAGGTCCCTGGCGCGTATCGTCCGGTGAGGTTGCGACGGGGGCGAGCAGTACGAGTCGCTCGCCGGGGCGCAGCTCGATGTCCGCGCGTGGCGCGATGAGTTTGTGGTTTTCGCTGGCGGCGAGCACACTGGCGCCCGCCGGCCAGTGCATCTCGCCGATGAGGCGTCCGCACGCGGTCGCCTCGGGGCTGATCGTGATCTCGAGGATCTCATAGCCGTCCAGCGGTGTGCTGGGGACGTGGACTTGCTTGTGCGGTTCCTTGACGGCGAACTCGGCGGCTTCGGCGCCTCGCTCAATCTCGCGTGCCGATACTTGAACACGTCCTATGAGCGCGCGCATGACGTCCTCGCGCGTGACCCACCCCTGCAGGGTGTGCTCGTCGTGGGAGAGGACGGGTAGCCCGTCGTGGCTGTAGAGCACGAGCTGGCGCAACGCGTGCTCGAGATCCTCGTCGCCGAAGAGCACCTGCGGGTCGCGGACGGCACTCACGGTACCGACGAGCCCGGTCCACAGCTCGCGCGAGACAGCAGCCGGCTCTGACTCGAACTCCCCCGGCGCGAGCAAACGAGTTCGCCCATCGTCGTCTGTGACCGGCTGCATCACCTCAGCGACGGTGAGTGTCGCGAGTGCACTGGTGGCCTTCGGCTGCTCGATGTCGATGCCGCGGCGCAGCAGCTTGGTGGTGTAGATCGACCCGTAGGTGAGCCGCTTGGAGACCGCTGCGGCGATCCCGCAGGCGAGCATCACGGGGAGCGTCAGAGTGAAGTTGCCGGTCATCTCGAGGACGCTCGCGATCGCGGTCAGCGGCGCCTGGGTGGCGCCTGCGAACACGCCACCCATCGCGATCACCGCGTACATCGCCGCCGGGCCAATATCGGTTCCGAAGATGTGACGGGCAGTGACGCCGAAGGCCATGCCGCCCGCTGCTCCGGTGAACAGTGACGGCGCGAACACGCCACCGGAGCCGCCGATCGAGAGCGTGAGGCTCGAGGCGACCACCTTGCCGACCATCAGGATCACGATCAGCCAGAGCGCTTCATGGCCGGCGACGATATTTTCCATCACCGGGTAGCCCACCCCGTACATCTGCGGTAGAGCGAGCAGCAACACGCCGAGCGCGATACCGCCCACCGCGGGGCGCGCCCACTCCGGGCGACCCTTCCACACGCGATCGAGATAGTCCTCCATGCCATAAAGCACGGTCTTGAAGCCCACGCCGAGCAGGCCCGCGGCGAGCCCGAGCACGGCGATCAGCAGATAGGTGGCGTCCGGCGGCGCGAGCATGTTGTGCGGGAAACTGGCGAAGAACGGTGCGGAGCCGAAGAACGCACGGCTGATCAGATCGGCGGTGACCGCCGAAAGAGCCGTACCGAACAGCGCGTCCAGCGAGAATTCGCGCAGCACGATCTCAAACCCGAAGAACAAGCCCGTGAGCGGCGCGTTGAACGTGCCCGCGATCCCGCCCGCGGCACCGCACGCGACGAGGATGCGCAGGCTGCGCTCGGACATGCGCACCCGCTGGCCGACCGTCGAGGCGAACGCCGAACCGATCTGCACGATCGGCCCCTCACGTCCGACCGACCCGCCCGTGCCGATGCAGATCGCCGAGGCGAGCGCCTTGACGACCGTCACCTGCGGGCGAATCCGCCCGCCGTTCTCGGCGACCGCGAGCATCACCTCCGGCACCCCGTGGCCGCGCGCCTCGCGAGCGAAGCGCTGGATCAGCGGCCCGTAGAGCAGACCGCCGAGCACCGGGATCACAAGGAAGAAGCCGATACCCAGCCACGCCAGATGCAGGCTCGCCACGCGGCCCTGCTGCCCAAACTGATCGTGCCCGGTCACGATCCACGTGACCGCATACACCAGCTCTCGAAAGACGACCGCACCCAACCCCGCCCCCGCACCGACCAGCAGCGCCATCACGACCAACCCCAGCCGCGAACCGCCGAGCCACGTCGATACTGCGCGCCCTCTCCTCACTGGCCCCAGCCCAGTGACCAGTCCTGCTCGGGCACCTCGCCGGCCGCATCGGCGAAGACCCGCAACGCCGCAAGCGCCGAGCCCCGCTCGGCGCGCGGCATCCGCCGCAGGATCTGCGCGATCTCGACGCGGCGACGACGGGTCACCTCCTCCACCAGGGCGCGCCCCGCAGGGGTTAGCGAGATGCGCACTCCGCGGCGATCCGCGTTGATCCTCCGCCGCTGCACGAGCTGCTTACGCACAAGGCGGTCACACATCCGCGTGGCCGTCGAACGATCCACCCCCAGGGCGCTCGCCAAATCGGCCGAGCGCTGCGGTCCGCGGGACGCCAGTTCCACAAGCGCGCGGTACTGCGCCAGCGTCACATCCTCCGCTAGATCCGCCAGCGAACGCGCGGCGACCGCCACTAGTGCACGACTAGCGCCCAGCACCGCGTCCACGAGCTCGTCGCGATCCACAGGCCCCTCAACGATCTTCCCAGCCGTAGTCATCCGATGCACAATGCGATTATTGCACTATGCAACTAACCGACTTGCCTCACAGCCCTTTTACGCGCGCTGGTGCTGATCGCCCATACATGCGACAGCGACAGCGACAGCGACCGCTTCGGCGAGGCCGGGCTGGCCAGCGTACAACGGGCTCATGCCGTCGGTCAGTAGCCGCCGTACGCGCGCCAAGCTCTGCGCGGAGACCCCACCGGTACCGCGCAGGTGCTCGGCGAAGCGCCGGAG
Source organism: uncultured Solirubrobacterales bacterium (assembly GCA_963831725.1). GTDB lineage: Bacteria > Actinomycetota > Thermoleophilia > Solirubrobacterales > Solirubrobacteraceae > Palsa-744. The sequence goes on along the minus strand of CAWHRF010000002.1, from coordinate 40,071 downwards.
CTCAACCTTGACAAGGAGTACATCACGCCGACTGACGGGAACCGCCAAGCTGAACCCGGGCTTTGGCCGACGCGCTTGAGCGACACAAGCATCCAGAGCATCCGCAAGGTGTCTGCGTGAGCGCTGGCTAGTCAATTGGGCGGCGCGTCTTGCCAGCAGCCGGCTGCTGGTCGGATCGGCGCCGCTCGCCAGTAGCGTGTCGAGACGACCCGCACACAGCCGAGCGCCGATCCCGACAAACACATACAAGAACGGCGGCCGCCTGCCAGCAAACCGACCCCTGAGCGCGGCGGCGCCGGGCCGGTCATCGTATTTGTGCTCGCGCACCGGAGCACGGGAACCAGGCGCGTGTCGGGCACGTTGAACTGCGCTGCCGGTGCGCTGCGGAACTGCATCCGGGTCGGCCACGTGAGCCCCTTCGGGGTCGGCAACAAGCCAGCCGACCAGTCTTCCCGGCACACCTGAGATGGACGCGTTTGTCAAGGGGGTGTGAGGGATTTCTTGTTGTGGTCATGGTGGTGGTTGTGGTTGCTGGGGTCGGGCGACCGTCGCGGCGGCAACGACGACTGTCACTCTGAGATGCGCGGGTCGGGACCGCAGGACAGTGTCCGGTCGTGAGCTGCCTCGCACTAGGGTCGCGAGTCTTGGTAGTCGCATAGATGTATCGAGGGTCCTCCGGGTCGCGGCGGTCGCCCGACCCCAGCAGATCGAGGGTTGGTCAGGCTGCGGCCTCCGGGGCGAGGGGTTGGTCGGTGACGGCGGCCCAGAGGAACCCGGCGAGCTCGCGGGCGACCGCGACGGTCGCGACGGTGGAGCGCTTCCCACGCTCGGTCGTGAGGTGGTGGTAGCGGTGGTGCAACCGGATTTGGGCTTGCCACGCGCGAGCGTCGGGTTCGGGCCCACGGTCGGGTCGGCGGGGACGGTGCCGGTAGGACCAGGCAGCCTCAACAAGCAGCCGGCGAGCGTGGTGGTTGCCGGTCTTGGTGATGTGCCCGCGGTGGCGCTGCTGGCCAGAGGAGTACTCGGATGGGACGATCCCAAGCCAGGCGCACAGCTCGCGGGGATGGCTGAAGCGGTGGAAGTCACCGATCTCGCTGATGAGCCCGAGCGCGGTGCGGGTCGCGATTCCGCGGAAGCGGGTGAGGATCTGCACGGTAGGCGCCCACCGCTCTGCGCGAGCGATGGTCTCAAGCGTGCGGTCGATCTGGTCGAGTTGGCGGTCGAGCCCGTCGAGGTGCACAAGCATTTGCTCCAGCGCGGCTTGGGCGAGCACGTCATCGAGCTGTTGGCGGGCGATCCACGCGCGGTGCATCTTCGTCCACTGCGACTTGCCGTCGCGATAGATCCGGCCGTGGCGCAAAAGCTGCTTGCTGACCCTGTGCCGGGCCGCGGTTCGAGCGCAGCGTAGATCGTCACGACAACGCATCAGATCCCGCAGCCCCTCGGTCTCCGGAGACGGCGGCACCACGAACGACAGCTGACCGCCGCGATAGAGCCTGACGAGCTTCTTCGCGTCTCGCCTGTCGGTCTTGATCCGATCGCCGGCGCGGACCGGGATCAACGACGGAGCGATCACGTCGCACGCCACACCGAGCTCGCCCAGCACGCGCAGCAGGTCAAATCCGCCCGGCCCAGCCTCGTAGCAGACCGCCAGACCCTCCGGGCCGCCCAGCCGGTCGATGAACCGGCGGATCGCTACCCGCGTGGTCTCGATCTGCTCAACTTCCGGCTGCCCGCCCGACGGCGGCAACGTCGCGGCGACGATCGACAGCTTGTGCACATCCAAGGCGACCCACAAACGCACATCCGCGGGCGCGGTCGAGATAACGTCAGGCATGGCTGGTCCTCCGGTTGTATGCGGCTCTGGCCCAAGTGGCCCTTAACACCACTGAAGCTAACCCGCGAACCTGCAACACGCGAGGGCCAGCCTCCTCGCGTCCATACTGACTAGCGTGGATGGTACTCCCGTTGGCTTGCCAGCGGCAGACCCGAGCGGACTGCTCAGGTTGCAGTCACGAAGAGCACTCCCGCGAATAGGAGGTAGGCACCGACAATGGCGATCCCCGTGCTGCGATTCAGGCCGCGATAAATGTATGTGCAGACGAGGGCGAGCACTGTACACCGACGAGCAAATGCGCGCCATGCTCATCCAGGCAGCTTTCATCGATGTGCGCGTAGAGAGCGAGGGCGGCCCGCTCGCCCTGCAACTCGCTCACGCTCGCCGGGGGAGCTCAGAGCACATGAGCTGAAACATCAACCCGGTGCCGGGCCGGAACGACAGACCCGTGAGACACGGCAGATCACTTCTGTGCGCGACCGGCTATCGCTGGACCGCAACGCATGCGTGGGGACTCCGCGTGGGTAGACCCTGCCCCCACACATCTTCGGGCTGCCTGAACTTCTTACGTTGCGAGCCGGCAGAGCGGCATCTAGCAGCAGTCCTCATCGCTGCAAACGCTGTGTGACTTCAAGCCGATCGGCGCGCAGTCAGCACAGACCTTCCCGGCCCATGCCTCGTGTCCCTCGCGCACCGCGAGGCCGGCGATCCCAAGCCCGATGATTGGGTCAAGCCACCACCAACCGAGAGTAGCGTTGGCGAGGATGCTCACGAGCACCGCGGCGGCGCTGATCGCGCAGAGCCATGACTGCGCCGCGTCGCCCGCGGTCGCCGCGGAGCCGAGCTGCACGGCCACGCGGCCCTTCGCGCGGGCGAGCAGCGGCATGACGAGAATCGCCCCGGCTGCCACCGCCACTCCCGGCCAGCTCGTCTCGGGATGCGATCCGCCCGCGAGCGTGTTGATCGCATCGACCGTCACGTATAGCGCGAGGACCCCGAAGCAAACGGCGATGAGCTGCTGCGCGCGACGCTCGGCCGCGTCCGAGCCGCTGCGGCTGCCGGTGTAGAGCCACAGGATCGTGCTCGCCGAGACGAGCTCGATCAGCGAGTCCAGGCCGAAGGCGAGCAACGCGACCGACCCGGCAACCAGGGCAGAGACGATCGCGACGCCCGCCTCCACAGTCATCCACCCAATGCTCAGCAATGAGAGCGTCCTGGCGCGACGGATCAAGCGGTAGCGAGTCCCGCTGGCGGGCTTGATGGCCGGCAGCGGAGGGGCGTGCGAACTCATGCCTGCACGCTATCGAGCTTCTACGAGGCTTTTGTGCTCGGACGATCGCTAAGGCTGTACGCGATGAGCGTCGCCGAACCTCTATCTCGGCAAGACCCGCGTCGGCGAGCGCTAGCGAGAAGTCATCGGCAGACCGGGCGCGATACTACGCGGGCACCCGTCTTGCTTCGATCCGCGCCGGATCGCTTGACGGGATAGGACGGGGGCGCCGGCCTCTATTTCACGCGCACTGTGACGAGGGTTTTTGCGTGGTCGCTGGTGCAGTTGACGAAGACTGTCGCTGTGAGATGGTAGGTGCCCGCTGCGTGGTAACGGTGGGAGAAGCGCCAGGTCCGGCTTGCCGGAGGCGGGGTGCCCGCGATACAAAACTGCGGTACGGCTGTCGGCGGGCTAGCGGTCCCGTCTCCATAGGAGAGCCGGTCGCCGAACGCTCCCCGCGCGCTGGGCTCACGGGCGGTGAGCCGCAGCTGCACCGTCGAACCGCGCGTGATGCGGGCCGGTGTAGCCGTCAAGGTGATCGTCAGGCCACCGGAGCGCGCCTTGGTGCTCGAAGACGTTGACGTGGCGGCCGTGGCAACGCACGCCAGAGCCAGCAGCACTCCAAGCGTGACGATCGACAGCAGTGCCTTTGATAGGCTCAAGGCTCGGTGTCTCCTACGCGCGTTGTTGTCTCGGTCGTCGTCGAGCCAACATAGCGAGACGCGTCAATCGTACGCGGACACGGCGCGAGCGCTTACCCCAGGCGGCTCGCTCGATGCTCTATTCACGCGTAGAGCGCGTCGATCTCCGCGGCGTACTTTTCGGCGATCGGCTTGCGCTTGAGCTTCATCGTCGGAGTCAGCTCATCGCCGCCGGGAAGCCAGTCGCAGGGGAGGATCGCAAAGCGCTTGATCTGCTCGACGCGGCTGAGGTGGGTGTTGGCCTCCTCGACGCTTTGCGCGACCTCGGCGCGTACGTCCGGGTCCTCGCACAGCGTCGCTGGTGTGGCATCTGAAAGGCCGTGCTCGTTAGCCCAGGCGCCGGCACCGTCGGGGTCGAGCACGATCAACGCCACGTTGTAGGGGCGCCTGTCGCCGATCGCGATCGCCTGGCCGATCAACGAGCTGGAGCTCTTGAGCTGGCTCTCGATGTTGGCCGGAGACATGTTCTTGCCAGCGGCGTTGATGATCAGCTCCTTCTTGCGATCGACGATCTTCACATAGCCCTCGGAGTCGATCTCGGCGATGTCACCCGTGTGCAGCCAGCCGTCGGAGTCGATCGCCTCGGCGGTTCGCTGCGGGTCAGAGCGGTAGCCACGCATCAGGATCGGCCCCCTGCAGAGCAGCTCGCCATCCTCGGCGATACGCACCTCCAAACCTGGCAGTGCTGTCCCCACGGTGCCGATCTTGGGTCGATCCGCTGGGTTGCTCGTGCCCACACAGGTCAGCTCAGACATGCCCCACAGCTCGCAGATGGGCAGGCCGATCGCGTGGAAGAACTCGAGCACGTCGATCGGGGTGGGCGCGGCCCCCGCGTAGAGCGTCTTCGCCTGGTCCAAGCCCACGCGCTCGCGCAGCTTGCAGAGCACCAGCTCATCGGCTTGGGCATTCTGCTCGAGCAGCTCCGCGGAGGGCTGCTCGCCGGCTTGCTCTGCGCGCACGCGCTGCAGTCCGATGTCGATCGCCCAGCTGACTGCCTGTTTGCGGGCGGCGTCCGCATCGGCCGCGATCGCTGCTTCGAGCCCGGCCTTCATCTTCTCCCAGACTCTTGGCACCGAGCCAAAGCTGGTGGGGCGCACTTCCGGCAGGGCGCTGATGACCTCCCTGGGATCGGCGATCAATGTCACCTGGGTGCCATAGATCATCGGCGTGTAATGCGATGAGTAGCGATCGGCCATGTGCGCATGAGGGAGGTAGGAGACGATCCGACCTTCAGGGTTCACCTCGATCACCTCCGCAGCGGCGCGACACTCCGCGAGCACGTTTGCATGCGTGAGCTCGACTCCCTTCGGCGGCCCGGTGGTGCCTGAGGTGTAACAGATGGTGATGAGATCCTCAGGAGTCACGGCGTGCCAGGTCGCAACGAAGTCGAAGTCAGGAGCGTCGCGCAACTCGACATCCTCCAACGACAACATGCCGTCGGGTGCGCCATCCAGACAGATCAGATGCTCGAGCGAGTCAACGTCAGCGTCAAGGATCGTCTGCACGAACTGCCTCTCGGTGATCACGACCTTGTTGGCGGCGTTGGAGAAGAGGTAGGCGATCTGCTCGGGGGAGCAGGTGTTATAGATCGAGAAGGGCGTTGCCCCCAGGTGCATTGCCGCTGTGTCACAGAGGTTGAACTCAGGCCGGTTGCACAGCATCAACCCCACCGTGTCCCCCCGGCGCACACCCAGGGAATACAGCCCAGTCGCGATGTCTTGCACGCGCTTGGCGGCCTGTGCGTAGGTCAGCTCGATGCTCCCGCCTGGGATACGCAACGCGATCCTGTCTGCGTTCTCGGCGGCCGTGATCTGAAACGCCTCGCACAACGTGGCGGCGTCCGGCGCCGAGCCCTCGCGAGCATCCCGCCCCGTGACTGTTCTGTCTTGCGCACCCGTCATCGCCATGACCTTCACACCCTTCCCGATAGCTGCGCCGCCTGGGACGCATCGGCCGGCTTGGAGCCGCCATGACGGATCAAGTCGGCGGCACGCTCGGCTATCGCGATCGTCGGCGCGTTCGTGTTGCCGCGAGTGACGCTCGGCATCACCGACGCATCCACGACACGCAGACCGTCCACACCACGGACCCGCAGATCGGTATCCACCACGGCATCCGGGTCTGAGCCCATGCGGCAGGTGCCGACAGGGTGAAAGAACGTGTAGGTCTGCCGGCGTATGTACGCGCGCCTATCTGCCTCCGAGCTCGAAGCGGGCTCGTCCCACAACCGACTGGTGTAGGGGGCGAGCGCCGGTTGAGCACCAATCTCCTCGGCTATGCGTAGACCCTCGAGCATGGTCTGCATGTCTGAGTCCTCCGCGTAGTAGTTGTGCAACACGTAAGGCTGACGGGTGGGGTCTCCTGAGCGCAACGTGAGCATTCCCCGGCTGGCGGGCTTCAGCGGACAGATCGCCAGCGTGAAGCCGTGCTCGAAATTGGGCTCATCGAGCAGCATCGCCGGGACCGCGTGAAACTGCAAGTCCGGTGCCGGCAGCTCAGGACTGGTTCGCAGGAACCCGCCGGCCTCGACCCCGTTAGACGTCAACGGCCCCCGGCCCTCTGATGCGAACATCGCCATGTTCTCATCACTCAATGCGCTCAGCAACGACACAGGCTCGTCATGGATCCAGAGCAGCCCGGTCCCTGAATGGTCTTGGAGGTTCTGCCCGACCGCGGGCAGGTCGGCGACGACCGGGATCTGCAACGCGGTCAACAGCTCGGCGGACCCGACACCGGAGAGCATCAGCAGTTGCGGCGAGTTGTACGCGCCGCCGCAGAGAATCACTTCGCGCTCCGCTCGAAACTCGCGTGGCTCGCCCGTCTCGCCCAACCGAGCGGCCAATACACCAACCGCGCGGCCATCCTCGAACAGCACCCTATGAACCTGCATAAACGTCTCGACCGTCAGGTTCGGCCTGGACATCGCAGGATGCAGATAACCCACGGCCGTCGAGCAGCGCCGCCCGTCGCGCTGAGTGACCTGATAGCGACCAAAGCCGTCCTGCCCAGCACCGTTGAAGTCCTCTTTGCGCCGTAGCCCGTCCTCGTCGCACGCCCGTAGGAACGCCTCGGCGATCGGGTTACGAGAACGCCCGTCAGAAACCGCCAGCGGGCCGCCTACCCCGTGGTACTCAGACGCGCCGCGCTCGTTGTCCTCGGCACGCTTGAAATAGGGCAGCAGATCGTCATAACCCCACCCCTCACAGCCCCCATCGCGCCACTCATCGAAGTCTGCCCGGTGCCCACGGATGTAGACCATCCAGTTGATCGACGACGATCCCCCAAGCGTCTTGCCGCGCGGCAGGTGAATACGCCGGCGATCGGCGAACGGCTCCGGCCCGGTCGAATAGTCCCAATCGAGCTGCGAGTGAAGCAACTGCGAGAAGGCCACCGGAACGTGAATGTTCTCGATCGTGTCCGGCGGACCAGCCTCGATCAACAACACCCGGACATCCGGATCCTCGCTCAGCCGGGCAGCCAACACACAGCCAGCCGAACCCGCTCCAACAATCACGTAGTCATACATAAGACCCTCCTCCTACTCATCCGGTTGGTGTGAATCCGACCATCAGCGTCGTACGCATCGGTGGTCTCCCTCGGGCGGTGGCGATAGCCGCAGAGCGCGTGCTCAACCACATCAGGCCGACCGAGCCCCCGCATGTTCTAAGCGCGACCCGCCCAGGCACCCGTGTGGCGCTTGCCTGGAAAGCACCCGGAAGAGTTCGACGCTCCGGAATCGCTCGAATCGAGCACACGGGCGACCCAGCCTACACCCTCCCCACAACCAGAACATCGGCCCGATGACCAAGCCCGCCGACCCCGCGTCAGCGACCGTAGCCTGCTTCTGCACCTAGCCGCGCTCGACTGCGCTCCCCCCGGCTATCGCTGGACTGCAGCGCCACGCGGGAGGACTCCGGGCTTAGCAATCGACTCGTCTCGCTCTGCCGTCTCGCCCGTGGTGCGTATCTCCCCGCGGTCATCTTCGTCGTGTCGGCCGGATAGCTTCGCGATCTTGCACAGAGACGCCGCGACGAGGGTAGCCGGCACCAGCAGCGCGACGTATCCCAATCCGGCCCACTCCAGCAGTCCCATCGAGTATGATCCTAAACGGTCCAACTTGGGGAGCCATCGGTCGATCCGCACGGCCCGTATATTTGGCGTCGAAGGCCAGTTGTCTGGACACGGATGATCGACAACGCGCTGCGCGTCGACCCCCTCGACGACAGCGCAGCGAGCGGTCCGCTTCGGCGGGCCGCTCGTCCGTGTAGCCGTCGCGCCCAACTGATGACAGGAACTCGGCTGACGGCGCTCCTGCGCTGTGGTACAGGTCGCCCCACGGTCCGCTGATGCTGAATCGCACAAGCATCCGTGCCTGGCGGTAGAGTCGCGTCGACACAGCTCATCCAAGTCCACGAGGGAGGTTTTGGAATGTCTGATCGCTTGGGTCGTTTCGCGCCGTTGACCGGCGTGCTGTTCGCTGCGCTCGTGATCGGCGCGGTCTTCACGAGTGGTGAAGAAACACCGAAAGCGAACGCGAGTGTCGCGAAGGTAGTGGCGTATTACGCGAAGAATCGCTCAGAAGTCGAGACGTCCGGCATCCTGTTCGCGCTTGCGTTCCTCGTGTTGGTCCTGTTCGCCGGGGCGCTGCGCTCCTATCTGCGCCGCACGGGTGCGGCTGATGGACTCGGCGCGCTCGTGCTCGCCGGTGGCATCCTGATGGCGGCGGGCGCGCTCACGGGCACGGGCCTTGAATATGGGATCGCCCACAACCTCCAGCACCTGACGCCGCAGGCGGCACAGACGCTGAACTTCATCAGTCAGGAACTGTTCCTGCCGGTCCTTGCCGGCGCGTTCATACTCGCGATCTGCAGTGGTCTTGCGATCCTTGGCGGCGCGGCGCTCCCGCAGTGGCTGGGCTGGGTTGCGATCGTGCTCGCAATCGTTGTGCTCATCCCACCGGCGAGCTTCCCAGCCCTAATCGGCTTCGTGGTCTGGTCGATCATCGTGAGCATCCTCATGTACCAGCGAAGTGGTGGATCGGTGACCGCGACGAGCACCCCCGCAGCACAAGTCGCATAGCCGGACGGGTCATGGTGCGCGAGTGGCAAAGCTCGCGTACCGCGACCACCTGCGCAACGCTTGTCTAGTGGGTGGTCTCGCTGGGGATCGCTGGTGTTACGCGCCGACCGCTGCCCCGGCGAGCCCGGCTTGTGGTGTGGGGCTGCTCGCGGGGTGTTGCGTTCCGGCTGGGCAGACTCGGTTGCGCCCGGACTCCTTCGCGGCGTACAGGGCGAGGTCGGCCTCTCGGAGCACGTCGCGGTAGCTGAACGTCTCGCCGCGGGTGGACGCGCTCACGCCGGCGCTTATCGTCACTCGACGGCCGTTGGACAGAGGCTCGGAGGCAACGGCCGCCCGCAGATCCTCGGCGAGCACGGTCGCTTCCTCAAGGTCGGCTCCCGGCACGATCATTAGGAACTCCTCACCACTGAGCCTATACACGAGGTCGTACGCGCGGACGCGCTTGCGGAAGCGGTAGGCCACTTCGGCGAGCGCGGCGTCACCGGCGGCATGGCCAAGCTCGTCGTTTATCCGCTTGAAGCGGTCGAAGTCGATCTCTATGAGGGCGACCGGCTCGCCGGTCACCGCCGCTTGTTGCTCGAGTTCCGCTGCGCGACTTTCCGCCGCCTTGCGGTTCAGCAACCCGGTGAGGCCGTCTATGACGCACTCGGTACGGTGCTCGGTATCCGAGCGGATGAGCGCAACTAGCAGCATCGCGATGGCGATGATCGTCGCAGCGGGTGCGATGAGCAGCGGCGGATCGTGAATCACCGCGCCGGGGTCCGTCGCGAACGCAACGGCGCCGAGCATCGTGAGAGCTATCACCGCGCCGATCTTCGCCAGGCGCTCGCTGAAACGGAAGAGGGTCACGATCGGGATTGCCAGCCATCCCATCGTCGCGACCCGCGGTCCGCCGGTGAGCGCAACGGCGAGGGCGATGATCGCCTCCGTCACGATCCACGCCCCGAGGATCAAATATTCGGGGCGCGTTGACTTGCCGGCCAGCCGCGTCGCGAGACCGAACAAGCCTGCTGCCAAGAGCAGTGGGGCGAGGGTCCACGGGCCGAGCCACGGAGAGCCCAGGAGCAACGCGACCGCGAGGACCGCGAGGGCGTTACGGCGTGCCGGGGCGAGGCGCCGGTCCATGTCGAGCAGTCGGTCGCGGTCGACACCCGCAAACAGCCACCTGTGCAAGCCCGAAGCCATGCGGTGGGATCGGCATTCCGTAGCCAGCGCATTACCAAAGCGCGCCCGGCGTCGGCGGAATGAGCGACGCGAACGTAGCGCGCCCCGAGAGACTTCACACATATCCGAATCGAGCCGCCGGACTTCACACATACCCGAATTGTTAACTGTTTCTATCTCGCATACACGGATGGTGCGAACAACGAGCTGCAGGTGGCGTTGCAGCACGACGGGACGTTGTGCAATGAGGCCCGCGGTGCCCTTACAGTTCACACGCCGAAGGACGACTTGGGCCGCCCCGTCATGTAGGTAGGAGCGGCCCAGGTCCGATAACGGTTGCAAGGTGGCGAGGTGTTCCATCCAATGACGTTCTGCCTCGCGCTGGTAGTGCGGGGACCCGGAGGGTTCGACTTCGGGTCCCCACTCTTTTCGGCATCCTCAGCGCCAGCCTTGAGTCTCGGCCCGTCGCTCGCGTGACGCCGCGACGGCTGGTTGCAGAAAGCCCGTTGTTCGGGAATGCACCGCAGATCCGAACGATATGATTGGCGTGAGGAGGCGAGACAGACGTATATGGCTCGTCTCGCTGAGGCACACAATCTTGAATGGGCATTCAGGGAACGTCAGAGACGCACCGGACCAGCATTGGTCTGGTTGGCGTGTCTATCTGGCTATCGTGACAAGGAGAGGCTTATGGGACCTAGCAACAGGTCGATCGCGGCGCGGTGGGCGCTGAGCATCGTTTGCCTGGCAGGGGTGCTGAGTGCGCTTGTCGGAGTGCCCGCGCAGGCATCTCCGAGGGCGCTCGGGCCAACGGCGCGGGCAGCCAAGACAATCGAGCTCGTCGAGAGCGCACGCTTGGAATTGGCCTCCGAAGAAGGATCGTCGCTGAGCGAGAAGGGCCGAGCGTACGGCACGTACAACGCGCCCGTGAGGGCTACCTTCACGATCCACCCGAAATCCGTGACAGCGCTCGTCACGGTCTATCCTCACGGCGGCTCGATCAGCGGGGCAGCGCAGGCCAACTACATCGTGCAGAAATCCACTGGCTACTTCGGCGGCACGTTCACGGTCACTCGGGGCACGGGGACCTACCGGCACGCATCCGGCAAAGCGCTCGGGTTCAGCGGAACGATCAACCGCTACACGTTCGCCGCGACCGTGAAAGCTCACGGCGAGGTCAGCTACTAGATCGCGAGCGGCCAAAGACCATGAGCCTCGCTCGACGCGTCGCGGTCGTGCTCGCCGCCTGTGCCTGCCTGCCGGCTGGCACAAGCGCGGCGCAGACGGTCAAGCTTCGTGTCGCGTTCGATCCCGACGCGCCGGGCCAGCGAACGACGATCAAGCTCGCACTACGCCTCGCGGGGCCAGGCGGCGAAACCCCCGTCGCCGGTGAGGAGCTTCGACCTGCGCCTGCCGGCGAACATGGGCCTCGCCACGACCACGCTGGGCGAGGACAACTGCGACCCCGCGGCGTTGATCGAATCAGGGATTGCGGGCTGCTGGGCCAATGCTCGCATCGGCTACGGAACCGCGACCGCCGTGGTTCCCCTCGGGGCCGAAAGCGTCCATGAGACGGCAACGCTCAACGCTCTTATGGGGCCACCGGCAGAAAACCGTCTCGAAGTCATGTGGTATGTCCAGGCTGGTCAGCCTGTCTTCCCCCAGCTCGTGCTCCCCAGCATGGTCGAAGAACGAGGACCACCTTACGGCGAAGAGTTGGCGACGTCGATCCCGCTGGTGCCGACGTGGCCCGAAGGCCCCGATCTTGCTCTGGAGACGTTCGACTCGTCGATCGGTCCGATGGGCCTGACCTACCATCGCCAGGTCGCCGGCAAGACGGTGGCATTCCACCCGCGCGGCATCAGAATCCCACGGGACTGTCCACCTGGCGGCTACGGGTTCGCGGCCCTCGTGAGGTTCGACGACGACACGCAGGGCGTCCGGTCAAGCATCGCGGAGATCTACGTCCACACGCAGCTAGCGACGCGATACAACGACTTCGCCACGTCGTGAAGGCGGAGACCGCACGGTTGTCCGCGAGCTGATCGTGTCCGCCCGCGAATTAGCGGTCGCCCTACGGCTACGGCGGGCCAACTCGGCAGCTAACGGGGCGGCGCATCCGGCGTCAACCCGCGCTCCGCTTGGCGTTGATGTTCGGTTAAGGCTCAGGCTCAGCAGCGTTTCGGCTACGGGGATTTCCGCTACAGTCGGCTCTCGCGTGCCGCCATGCCCGGCGGCGAGTCCAAGCAAAGGCGGAGGTAGACGGCCGATGGCGCGTACTATCGATGAGCTTCCGGGGCCTCCGGGCCTCCCGCTGCTCGGCAACGCGCACCAGCTAGCGCGCGCCTCCCGCCTACACACGGTCTGCGAACGATGGGCGGATCGGTATGGACCGATCTTGCGTGTCGATATCGGCCGGCGGCGCATCGTCGGCATCTCAGACGCCGACGCGGTAAACATGATCCTGCGGGAGCGTCCCGAGGGTTTCCGCCGCTGGTCAGAGCAGCAGGTCGTCTTCGATGAGATGGGCCTCTCGGGAGTGTTCACCGCAGAGGGCGAGCAGTGGAAGCGCCAGCGCAGGCTAGTCATCACGGCGCTCAACACCAACCACCTGCACCGCTACTACGAGGTGATCCGCACGAGCACCGAACGTCTGCACCGCCGGCTGTCCGAGGCGGCCCAGGAGGGCCGGGTGCTCGAGATCGGCCAGGAGTTCACCTCCTACAGCCTGGATGTCACCTCCGCGCTCGCGTTCGGGCACGACCTGAACACGCTGGAGCGCCGTGAAGGGGAGCTGCAGGAGCACATCCAGCGGGCTTTCGGGATGCTCGTCCGGCGTATCGCCGCCCCGTTTCCGTACTGGCGGCGAATCAAGCTGCCCGCCGACCGGGCGCTCGATCGCTCGCTGGCAGAGCTGCACCGGGCGACGGAGCAGTTCATCGAGCAGGCCAGGCTGAGGATGCGAGAGCGACCCGAGCTGCGCGAGGAACCCGAGAACTTCTTGGAGAGCATGATCTCAGCCCAGGAAAACGACGGCACCTTCACCGACAGCGAAATCATCGGCAACACCCTGATCCTGCTGTTCGCCGGGGAGGACACCACCGCGCACACGCTCGGCTGGACGATCTGGCTGTTGGCGACCCACCCCGATGTCCAGGCGCAGCTCGCGGCTGAGGCGAGCGAGGCGCTGGGCGAGGACCCGTTCCCCAACGACTACGAGGTCATCGGGGAACTCGACTACACCGACGCGGTGCTGCGCGAGTCGCTGCGAGTGAAGGGCGTGACCCCGCTCATAACCGCCGAACCCCTGGCGGACACAACGATCTGCGACACCCACATACCCGCCGGAACCCAGCTACTGATGCTACTGCGCTACCCCAACCTGGGCGACGGGTTTGACCCCGACCGCCTGCTGCACAGCGATGAGTCGAGCGCACCAAAGGTCTTGACCTTCGGCGCCGGCCCCCGCTTCTGCCCAGGACGTAACCTCGCGTTCTTGGAGGCAAAGAGCGCGCTGGCGATGATCGCCCGCAACTTCCACATAGAACTCGACAGCACCGCCGGCCCCGTGAGCGAGTACTACAACTTCGTGACCATCCCCAAGGGTCTGCGTGTGCGCCTTACCCAACGCAGCAGCCAAACGGCAGGCGCAGTCACCGGCGCGTAGTGGACAAGCCCTGCGGAAGGCCGTCACCGCAGGGGTTGCCCTTCCGTGGGAGTCCAGTTAGGCGTGTACGCCTACAGCTACCACCCACCAAAGGGAGAGAACCTCAATGGACTACAGCCCCCAGGGCAATCGCACGACGAGCAAGCCCTATCGCGACGCTCTTGCAAGCGTCTGCGATAGGACCGCGACGTCATTCAGCGCGATCGTGTCATGGCAACCAAGGATCTGAGACCCTCAGCTCGTGAATCCACCGCCGGCTCGATCACGACGAGCCTCTCGGCTGTAGGCTCCGCGCGGATGTCCACAGTGGTCGACTTCCGTGATTTGCAGTTGCCGATCGTTCAGGCCGGGATGGGGGCTGTCGCTCGGCATGAGCTCGCCGCCGCTGTGTCGGAGGCCGGCGGGCTCGGAACGATCGGCGGCGCCCGCGGACGGATCGCGCAGGAGCTGACCGTCGCGCGGAAGCTCACCGGCCAACCGATCGCGGTCAACCTCGTGCTGCCGCTGCTTCGCCCTGGCGATGTGCAGGCAGCGGCGGACGCGGATGTGATCGTCACCTTTTGGGGAGAGCCGCGTCGGCTTGCGGGTGGCACCTGGGTCCATCAGTGCGGCTCGGTTCAGGAGGCGAGAGCCGCTGAGGCGGCGGGCGCCGATGCGGTGATAGCCCAGGGCGTCGAGGCTGGCGGGCACGTCCGAGGCACGACGCCGCTGCTCGACTTGATCGAGTGCGTGCGAGCTGCGGTGAAGGTCCCGGTGTTGGCGGCCGGAGGGATCGTTGACCGGGAAGGTGTGGGGCAGGTGCTCGATGCCGGAGCGGTCGCTGCCGTCCTGGGCACGCGCTTCCTGCTCACCGAGGAGAGCCGCGCGCACCCCGATTACAAGCTGCGCTGCCTACAAGCCGACCGCACCGTGCTGACCGAGCTGTTCGGGCTCGGGTGGGCTGAGGCGCCACAGCGGGTGGTGCCGAACGCCGCGACCCGCCGGTGGCTCGGCTCCGATCCTCGCGGGCCTGGCTGGATCAGGTCCGCCCACAGGCTTACCGCGCCGCTGGTCATGCGCGTGCCGGAAGCGCTGCAGGATCGCGCGCTCGCGTGCCAGAGACCATCGTTCCCCTTCCTCGGCCCGGTGATGGCACTGGACGACGGGCCGCCAAGCCTTCTGGACTCGGGGCCGCTGTACGCGGGCGCGAACGTGACTCGAATCTCGGAGATCCGTCCCGCGGCGCAAGTAGTCAACGATCTGATCCCGTAGCTAATGACCCGCGTATCGCCGCGCTACCTTCCCCAGCGACCGTCGAAGCCGGGATAGAGTCCCCGCCGAAAGGGAAGCACCGCAGTCACCACGATCAGTAGGTCGAACAGCAAATCAGCGAGGAGGAGCGGGACATGGCAGATGGCTTGGCGTGGGACGATCTCCCGACCGACCTGGAGGCGCCCGAAGCAACAATCAAGCGGAAGAACTTCGACGGTCTCGCTATGTGCCTCATCAGAATGCAAGCTGGTGGGAAGACCGACGAACTGTTTGCGGGGATGCCCGACGATCGATGCCAATGCGCGCATTGGGGTTACATCGTCTCCGGCACCATTCGGGTAAACAGCGCCGACGGCGCCCGTGACTACACGGCCGGTGAGACCTACTATTGGGCGCCTGGCCACAACCTCGAGGTCGTCACCGACGTTGAATATTTCGAGATCTCAAAGGTCGAGGACTACGACGTGCTGATGGAGCACTGCAGGCGAGGGCTCGCGGCAGCGGCCGAGGCGGCGGAGTAGGACGAGGGCATCGCGATGACTTCGGCTGACGCTCACGACGCCCCAGCTACAGCAGACCCTGGGTACGCGCTCAGCTCCTCTGCGGAGGACGAGCACGACCGACTCAGCCGCCAATCCGAGCTTCACCAGCCTTTCACGCGCCGCCTGCTCCAGCGCGCGGGAATCGAGTCGGGAATGCGAGTCCTGGACGTCGGCTGCGGGCCGGGCGATGTCAGCTTCCTCGTGTCCGAGCTGGTGGGCGCGGAGGGCTCGGTGGTCGGGGTCGAGCGTGACGAGCAGGCCCTCGCGAGCGCTCGCCGACGGGCCGCCAAATCCGGGCTCGGCAACGTCGAGTTTGTATGCGGCGATTTCCGCGAGGTAGAGATCGACGGCGGGCCGTTCGACGCTTTGGTCGGGCGGTTCGTGCTCATGTACCAGGCAGACCCCGCAGAGGCGGTCAGAAGCGCCGCGCGGCATGTCCGCCCCGGCGGTGTGGTCGCGTTCGCCGAGGCCAATATGCCGATCGGCTCAGCGGTGCCGGAGAGGGCCTTCGCGGACTGGCCGCCGACTCCCGCGTCTGAACAGGTCAACAAGTGGATCTACGAGGCGTTCGGCAGGCTCGGGACACAGCCGAACATGGGCCTGCGTCTGCTCGAGACCTTCGCCCAAGCCGGCCTGAGCCCATCCCTGGCCTGGAGACCGAGTTCGCGGTAGTCCTCGGCGAGGACGCGATCAGCCACACAGTCGATTTCACTCGCAGCCTCCTGCCAGCGATCCTTGACGCCGGGATCGCCACCGAGGAGGAGGTCGACATCGACACGCTCGCCGAGCGCCTGCGTGCCGGCACCAGCCCGGCCGGGCGAATCAGAGGCTGGCCCACCACGATCGGCGCATTCGCCAGCAAGCCGCGGATAGCCTGAACCTCGGTCGTGCTTGGGCGGGTCCATCCCGATGAACATCGCCTGCTGCATCTCCAGCGACAGCCCGGCGTTCTTGGCGGCCGTGAAGCCGCCGATCTCCGAACACGCGATTCGCGCGATCGCCACCGAGGTGCTCGACCGGCTCGCCGGTCGGGAGAGCTGCGATCTCGTCAACGATGTCGCCCAGCCTGTGGTGGCGCGTGTGATCGGCAGCTTCATGGGCCTGACCCCCGAGGATGATGCGGTGTGGGCGAGGCTGATGAACGCGATCGTCGGTGCCGGTGACCCGGATGCCACGCCGGATGGCGCCGGCAGCGTGATGGAGAAAGAGGTGCCCGAAGTGTTCGAGCGTTGCGGGCGGCTGATCGCCGAACGTCGCGCCGCGCCGACTGAGGATCTGACGAGCGTGCTGGTGCACGCGGAGCTCGACGGCGAGCGACTTGAGGATCACGAGATCGTGATGGGGTTCCTGCTGTTGATGGCGGCCGGTAATGACAGCACCAAGGCGACGTATTGCAGCGGGATGCGTGCGCTGATGGAAAGCCGCGACCAGCTGCGTGAGGTCGTGAAGGACCCGTCGCTGATACCGGGCGTGGTCGAGGAGTCGCTGCGCATGTTTCCCGCGTTCGCTCACTTCGCCCGCACCGCCACTCGCGACACCGAGCTGCACGGCCAGAGCATCCGCGAGGGGGAGAAGCTCGTGATGTGGTACCCGTCCTCCAACCGCGACGAGTCCCGCTTCGAGGATGCCGAGCGCTTCGACGTCAGGCGCAACCCCGAGCACCAGGCGTTCGGTGCCGGCGGCCGGCACTACTGCCTCGGTACCGCGCTCGCGCGTCTGGAGCTGCGGATCCTCTTTGAGGAGACCCTCGCCCGCTTTCCCGAGATTGAGATCCTCGATACCCCGACATACCTCGAATCGGCGTTCGCCAACCAGATGAAGACGCTGCCTGTGCGGCTCTCGCCGCCACCGCCTGAAGGAGACGCGGCTCGCGAAGGTTCAAGCGCTGCCGCCGGGAGTGCTCTTGCTGGAGTAGGGTTGCTCTCCAGTGCTTCACGCTCTGCTCTGTCTCTCGCCGGTAATTGCCTTGGCGATACCGCTGCTGGCGCGGCGTTATCCGGGTGAGCGTGTTCTGCTCGCGCTACGGCGTGTGGAGCCGACGCGGTGGCCGCGCCCGCGGTCTTGTGTGGCCCCGCGTCGCCGCATGGTGCTGTTGGCTGTGCGCGGAGGTCGCCTAATGGGCTCCTCGCTAGCTGTGCGCCCGCCGCCGTCCCAGCTCTCGGCGAGCTAGACCCTTTCGCGCCCGAGTCGGGGCGTTGGCTGCTCGTCCCTGGAGGACCCCTGACGCGAGTCGAATGGACGTGCGTCTGTTCGTTGTGGCAGGGCTCTCGGTTAGCCCATATAGGCACGTATGCGAGGAGCCTTTCAATGTCCCGTCGTCTTATCGTTGCCACGCTCAGCGCCCTGCTGTTGGGGCCGTGGGCCGTGGCGCAAGCACAGAGCAACACGCCGACTCCCGTGAAGGAGAGCGGCAACCCGATCAACGATCAGGGCAGCAACTACAACTACCGCTCGAACATCACCACCATCGCGCCGAACGTCCCCGGCCTGAACCTCGAAGTGTTGGAGTTCGCCGACCGCCTGGTACTGACCAATCACACGGGCAAGACGGTGACGGTCTACGGATACCAGGGCGAACCCTACGCGCGTGTGCTGGCCAACGGGACGGTGGAAGTCAACACCCACTCGCCTGCCTACTACTTGAATCAGAACTTCTACGGCGATGTGAACGTGCCGTCCTCGGCGTCACCGACCGCGACACCCGACTGGACGGTGATAGATCGCACCGGCCAACTCGAATGGCATGACCACCGCATCCATTGGATGTCCCCGGTAGTGCCTCCCGAGGTGAAGAACGAGGGCAAGCGCACCAAGATTTTCAACTGGCAGGTGCCGATCAAGGTCGGAGCAACCTCGGGGACCGTAGATGGTCAGTTGTTTTGGGTGCCCGAGGAAGGCACCAAAACCCCGCTCGCCGCGATCGTCGCGCTGGTCTTGATCGTGCTCGCGGGACTCGCGTTCGCGTTCGTTGTGCGCAGGCGCAGGCATGCGGGCGGGCCGCCCGGCACTGACCCAGCGACGGGCAAGCTGGCACATCACGGGACGACTGACGGGCCTGACCGGTCTGCACGGGAGGCGTGGTGAATCCCATGAGCAACCAAGACAACAAGGCACTTCCAAACCCGCATCGGCGTCGGCGTTTCAGAGGCTCACTCGTGCTCGTGCTCGCTGTGGCCGCTCTGCTCGGGAGCGCTCCGTCGGCATGGGCGCACGCGCAGTTGCTTGGCACCTCGCCAGTGTCGGGCTCGACGATCAAGGTCCAGCCCAAAGAGGTGATCTTCGAGTTCAACCAGGACGTCGGCGGGACGCTCGGCGCTGTGCGGGTCTATAACGCGCAGGGCGATGAGGTTGATGACCTGAACGTCTCGCATCCCAACGGTAACGAGCACTGGATGGGCGTAGGGCTCAAATCTGGCCTACCCGACGGTACCTATACGGGCACCTATCGGGTGATCTCTGCCGATACGCACATCGTCTACGGCGGGCTTGTGTTCAGCATCGGCCATCCAAGCGCTTCCTCGAAGGTGACAGTAGCCGGGCTGATCGGTAAGAACGAGAGCGGCACAGTCACCAAGGTTGCCTTCGGCGTAGTGCGTGGACTGAACTACCTGACGCTCGCGCTGATGGTGGGTGGCCTGGTCTTTCTGTTCTTCGCGTGGATGCCGGGCCTTTCGGCGGTCGCGGGCTCTGAGGAGCGCTGGTCTTCGGCGTCGCGTGTGTTCGCTTCGCGGCTGGGCAGGCTGTTCGCGGTAGCGATCGTGCTCGGCGTGGTCGTGAGCGTGCTTGGGGTGTTGTTGCAGGGTGCGAGCGCGGCGGGAGTGTCGCTGTGGACTTCGTTGAAAAGCTCGATCATCGAAAACACACTGGAAAGCCGATTCGGCAAGGTGTGGGGTCTGCGCGCGATCGACTGGCTATTGCTCGGCGCCATATTGGTAGTGGCGAGGGCTATGGGTAGAGACGTGATCCCGAAATTGCGAGCTGGTTCGCCGGACGCCGACACCGTGGAACTAACTCCTCGTCCGCCGGGCGTGATCCTCGCTCTACTCGGGATCGGCGCTCTGTATCTGGTGATCACCCCGGCACTGGCGGGCCATGCGAGCATCGAGAGCCCAGTCGGCGTGTTCTTCCCCTCCGACGCGCTGCACGTCCTCTCGGGCAGCGTGTGGGTCGGAGGTATCGCCTGCCTGCTGCTCGCGCTGCCTGGTGCGACTCGCCAGCTCGAGGGCGGTGAGCGTAGCCGACTGCTGCTTGCGACGCTCGTGCGGTTCTCGCCGATCGCGTTGGGTGCGGTGGTCGTGATTGCTGTGACGGGTGTGATCCAGGCGTACATCGACGTGCGCAGCATTCACGGGCTGTTGCACACGACTTACGGTGCGCTAATCATCGTCAAGGTCGTGCTTCTGGCCTGCCTGATCGGGTTCGGCTTCATCAACCGCGAACGTGTCATCCCGGCACTTGAACGCTTGGTGGGCGACGGGCAGTCGCCCGGTGGGATCGGGGCGTTGGCTCGCCGCACGATGCGCGGCGAGTTCGCGCTGATGCTGTGCGTGTTCGGCGTGACTGCCGCGCTGATCAGCTATACACCGCCGATCGACGCCGCGACGGGGCCGTTCTCCGTGAACACCTCGATCGGCTCGGCGGAGCTCGAGATGACCGTCGAACCCGCGAAGGTCGGGCTGAACACGATCCATCTCTACCTCATCAACGCCAAGACCGGCGCCCAGTTCACCGCGACCAAGGAACTCACAGCCACCGCCAAGCTGCCTTCTAAGGGGATCGGGCCGTTGGTACTCAAGCCGATCGTGGCGGGGCCGGGGCATTACGTCCTGAACTCGGCGGTGCTGAGCCCGGGTGGTACATGGGATATCGAAATCATCGACCGTATCTCCGAATTTGAACAGTTCAGTCGCACGGTGAAGGTGCCGATCGGATGAGCGCGCCGAATCGCAGGCATCTGAACATTGCGCTGATCGTCGGCGTCATGGTGTTTGTAGGCGTATCGTTGGCACACGTCCCGGGTTTGACGCTCGGGCTTGGCTACCTCGCCCCCGCCTTGTTCGTGTTCGTGCTGCTATGGCTCGGGCACTATCCGGGCGAGCGGCTGCTCGTGGCGCTCTCGCGCCGCACCGAGCGACGGCACGGCACCCCGACGTTCACGGTGCCCCGCCTCGCCTTGGCGCACATGCCTCGGGGCGGCAGCTTGCTTGCGTCGGCGCTCGCAGGGCGCGCACCACCCCTGAGTCTTGGTTAGTCCAGTTTCTTTTCAGGCACTTACTCAGGAGGTACATCAAGCATGAAATCCAAGAAGTTCGCCCTGCTGCTCACGGCAGGAGCACTACTTGTCCCTGCTAGCGCGCAGGCACATATCAGTCTGCATCCCAACACGATCCCTGCGGGCGCGTTTGCGACGCTCGACGTGCGCGTGCCTGGCGAGCAGGAAGGCGCCTACATCAAGAAGGTCGATGTGCTGTTCCCGCAGGGCTTCACGGGAGTGGACTACGAAAACGTCCCCGGCTGGTCAACGAAGGTCATCGAAACGAAGCTGGCGACCCCGATCAAAGAAGACGGCGAAACGATCGACACAGAGGTCTCTCAGATCGTGTGGACGTGGACCGGCCCGCTCGGGAAGGTCAACAACGGCCAGTTCATCCAGTTCCCGCTCTCACTGGCGATCCCTGATAACGCGACCGGCAAGGCCCTTGAATTCAGGACCGTCCAGACCTACAGCAACGGACAGGTCGTCCACTGGATATCACCGTCGCTTGAAGCCGAACATCCCTCACCGCGGATCAACGTCACGGCCAAGGGCGGCGTGATCCAAGACATCGCGGGCGACGAGGCAGGCCCGACAGCGGGACAAACGGCAGGAAGCTCATCCACGTCCGCACCGGCACCTGCTGTCGTGAAGTCAGCGAGTAGCGGCGCGAGCAAGGGCCTTGGCATCACCGCGCTGATCCTCGGCGCGCTCGGCCTGATCGTGGGTCTCGGCGCGCTTGCGGCCTCGCGTCGCAAGAGCACTGTGTAGCCAGGCGAGCCGACGTACCGGAATGTCGATCCCGCACCCACGAACCCGGCGGTCCTATGTGGTCAGTGGGTGCGGGTCGTCATCCCGCGTCGCGCGGAGGTTTAGACGCTGTTTGCTGAGCGTCGCGGGTCTGCTGAGCTCAAGCGTTCTTTTCCCGCAGGCCGCGTTGGCGCACGGGATCGTCGGGAAGGCAGACCTGCCGATCCCGGTGTGGCTATTCAGTTGGGCAGCAGCGATCGTGCTCGTCGTCTCGTTCGTCGCACTCTCCTCACTGTGGAGGACACCACAGCTACAGCAGGAGCGGTTCCGACGTGCTTTCGCTTTGCCGGTGCGCCTTGAGCCGCTGCTGAACCTGATCGGGCTGGCGCTGTTCGCGCTGGTGCTCTACAGCGGCTTCGCGGGTGCTCAGATAGCGAACGCGAACTTCTCGGTCACGTTCATCTACGTCGTCTTCTGGGTCGGTCTCCCGCTGTTGAGTGTGCTGTTCGGCGACATCTTCCGTGTATTCAGCCCGTGGCGATCCTGTGCCCGTGCGCTCTATTGGATCGCGCGGCGGATCACGCCCAAGGCGTTCACCCGGCCCGTCCTGCGCTACCCCTCGTGGCTTGGGGTATGGCCCGCTGTTGCTGGTCTCATCGGCTTCGGGTGGCTTGAGCTGGTCTATCTCTACCGAGATGTCCCGTCCACCCTTGCGGCGCTCTCGGCGGGCTATTTCGTGGCGATGGTCGTCGGGATGATGCTGTTCGGGGTCGAGGAGTGGGGATCGCGCGGGGACGGGTTCGCTGTCTACTTCAACCTTCTATCGCGCCTGTCTGTAGTCGAGTACCGTCGGGGCGTCGTCTATCTCAGGCGGCCCTTGAGCGGGGTCACTGGCCTGCCGATGCAGGCTGGGACCGTCGCGGTGATCTGCACGGTAATCGGGACGACTACGTTTGACGGGCTCAGCAATGGGGGCTACTGGAAGGAACTCGCCGGGACTCTCGTGGAAGCCCTCGGGAACCTTGGGATGCACCAGAACCCGGCGATCGAGCTTGTATTCACATTCGGACTTCTGTCGTGCATCGCGCTCGTCGCTGGCATCTACCGCCTCGGTATAAAAGGTCTGCGTGCCGTCAGCACCCGCTACAGCACGGAGTGGCTGACCCGTGGCTTCGCTCACACGCTCGTACCGATCGGGTTTGCCTACGTCCTTGCGCACTATTTCTCGTTTGTGATCTGGCAGGGACAGGCGATGGCCTACCTCATCTCAGACCCGCTCGGCAACGGCGCAAACCTTCTCGGGACAGCCGGCTCGCAGATCAACTACAAGATCATCTCCTACGCAGCGATCTGGTACGTCCAGGTAGCCGCCCTGCTCGCCGGTCACGTCGGCGGACTCGCGCTCGCACACGACAAGGCACTCGCTACCTACAGCAACGTCGAGGATGCCGTTCGCTCGCAGTATTGGATGCTCGCGGTAATGGTCGCTTTCACGAGCTTCGGCCTCTGGTTGCTATCGGCGGTCGGCACATGAATCGGCACCGTCCAAACCCGCTCGTGCTCACGCTGATCGCACTCGTCACCCTGGCAATCTCCGCCGTCCTCGCGCTCTCGCAAAAATCTCAGCCGTCCCTCAAGCACGCTCCTGGCCTGCGCGACGCGACGGTCCTGCCCGCCGGGCTGACCGATTCGCCGGCACCGGAGATACGGCTCGCGGACGCCCGAGGAGGCGTCTTTGACACCCGCAGTCTGCTTGGGAAACCCTACGCGATCACGTTCCTCTACACCTCCTGTCCCGACGTGTGCCCTCTCATCGGCGAGGAGCTACAGACCGCTCTCGCGCAGCTCGGACCCGACAGCCACAAGGTAAGCGTCGTCGCCGTCTCCGTGGACCCACATGGAGACACAAGGGCAGCCGTGCGCGAATGGCTGAAAATCCACCATGAGCCGACCAACTTCCACTACCTCATCGGCAGCGAACAACGACTCAAGCCCACATGGGATGCCTACTTCGTCGCACCACAGATACCCGGCGACCCGAACAGCTCGCACACCGCCGCGATATGGCTAGTCAACCGCCAAGGCCAACGCCAAGCAGAGATAAACGCCGGAGCACCCGTCTCACCAAACGACCTCGCCTACGACTTCAGGACGCTACTCCAATGACCACAAACACCACGCTCTCCAACGTAAGCCCGACAGCGACGCGACTCGGCGGCCAACGGTCGCTACGAGTCGGGATCGTGCTGCTGCTCGCTACCGCAGGGCTCTCACTACTCACCAGCGGGTGCGGCAGCACCACCCACCAAGCGCCGAGCAGCACCCCAGCCACCGCACGTACAGGTGGCTCGCTCGTGGCGCGTGGCAGAGCGCTTTACCAGACGGACGGCTGCGCAGGCTGCCATTCACTGAGCGGCACACGCCTGACCGGACCATCATGGAAGGGGCTTGCCGGCAGCCAAGTCAAGCTGAGCAACGGCAGGACAATCACGGCCGATGACGTCTACCTCACCAAGCACATCACCGAACCCAACGCACTAACCGTCCAGGGCTACCCAGCCGAGGTGATGGCCCAAGCAATCGAAACGCTCGACTTGAAGAACAAACCGACCGAAGTCCGGGCGCTCGTCGCGTTCATCGACTCACTCAGATAAGCCAGGCCATGCCGAGACTCATGCAAAGCAAGCGGCCGGTGGCCCGCTCATGGCAAGTCGCAGGAGTGCTGATCGCGACCGCGATCCTACTTCCGCTCACCGGCTGTGGCACGAGCGCGCAAACGAGCAGCCAAGGGTCGCTCGCCTCGACCGAACCCTCATATGTCTCTGAACCGTTCACCCACCAACAGCAGCTCATCGAACAAGGCGCCCGCCTGATCGTCTCCTACGGCTGCTCCGCGTGCCACCTATCCGCTGCGGGACGCAAACTCGCCCCGAGCTTTGCGAGCTTCGCTGGACACCGCATCACACTCAGAGACGGGCACCGTGTGCTCGTTGATGAACACTTCCTCAGAGAAGCGCTGCTAAACCCCGGCCACAACCAGCTCAAGGGATACGACCCCACAACGATGCTCAAAGCAATCAAGCACCTACACCTAGCCAGCCACCCACAACAAGTAGAAGCACTCGCCGCGTTCATCGAGCAAATCGGACCCGAACCCGGCTAGACTGACGGCCTTTGACATGCTCGGATCACTGCTGGCTCGCTCGTAATCGAGCGAAGAAGCGGTGTGACCCAGCGATGCCGATGGCGGAGACTCATCGCGGAGCCCCGTAGACGATGACGTAGCATCAGATTCAAGGTCGAGGGTGTCCGTCTAACTGTGTAGGCGGTGGTAGTGGTTTCTAGTCGGGTAGCCGCGCCGGCAGCGGCCCCCAGACCGCCGACCCACGGTGAAGTCTCGCTGCCGCCGCGCAGGGGGTAGAATGGGCCTCGGAGTTTTGGACCACGACCCCCATCCGTGGTCCAAAACCCCCGGTAAACCACCGGAAAAAAACGGTATTGTGGCGGAGTTGGACGGCACAAAAGCCCTGCAAATGGGCAGATTTTGGGGTGTATCTCGGTACGCCTGAAAATCGAGGTGTCCCCGGTTCGAGTCCGGGTCTCGCCATCAAGAAGGCGCTGCAAATGGGCATGTTTTTGAGATAGTGATCGCTATCTCGGCCGCCCACGTTTGGTCGTCGCGGCACAAACCTCGGCACAAACCCTTGACAATAGGCCCTGTTCCGGGCCCAATCGGCCGTCTCGAGAAGCCTTACGAGGGGCGTGTCTGGGCGGCAAATGGCTTATCTATGCGGTATCGACATGGAGAACCGAACTTATGGGCGAGCCTCGAATCAAAGACAACATCAGTTGGAATCGTGATGCCCTGAGAACGAGTTTTGAGCTGTTCGAGTGTCCCGACATGAGCACACAAGCTCTAAAGCAAAAGAGGACAGATGATCGTTTACTGCTGATGTCAAGCTCTGTGCGTGGCGGGGGGCAACGAGAACCAGACTGCGATGCCCCGGCTCATATCGAGTTGTACGAAGTTTTACAGGGTTTACGCGATCTCGATAAACGCTTATGGCCGGTCGGACGGGGCTCATCGAGGGGTTGTGCAGTCGCAGGATTGAAAGCGTCAGCGGGCTGGGCGAGAAAGCCTCACGGCGCCGATCAGGCGTCGATGGCTGAGTGCTGGCGGAGGTACTCGCGGAGGTAGGGCAGCGCGAAGTCGACGTACCCGTGGCGGGTGGGGTGGATCAGCTCGGCTGCGATCAGTCGTAGGCGGTACTGGCTGGCATAGTTCACGTCGGCGCCGAGGCGCTGCTGGATGTCGGCCATCCTGGATGGGCCGTCGTCCTGGGCCATCGCGAGCAGGAATGACTTGTCGATGTCTGAGGCGGCGCTGAGCGCCGGCTCGTGGATGAGCGCACCGAGCCTGCGCCGCGCTCGGGCGACCCCTTGGGTGGCATCGGCGGCCGCGATCTCCGGTGCGCTCGGGTTCACCCGCCAAACTTGGGTGCCGACTAGCTGCAGGAGGAAGGGGTAGCCGCGGGCTCCGTCGACCATGATCTGCAGGGCCTCCTCGCCGATGCTGCGGCCGGCTGCCCGGATCGGTTCGCGCAGCGCGCGTTCAACGTCGGCGCGCGCCACCGAGCCCAGGGTGTGCCGTTCGGCTCGGCGCAGGAAGGTGAGAACGTCGTCGTTGACGACGTCGCTGACGTTGGCAGCTAGGCCAGCACCGGCGAACGCCAGCTCCCGATTCTCGCGGAAGGTGTGCTGCACGTCTTGCCGGCGCCGCGATCGCCGGTGTAGAGCGTCGCGCGGCCCGCCGCTCCGGGGCCATCTTCAAGTGCCTCGGCGAAGTCATCGAGCAGTTCGTCGCGGCCGACGAGCAGCGGTGGGCTGACCCCGAAGCTCGCGTGGAATGGGTTGCTTATCCGACCATCATACCCACTCCCTTTTAGAGGTTTTTAGAGTTTTTAGATTCGGTTAGAGGTGGCTCAACGGCCCGTGAGCGTGCCCTATACCGATGCCATAAGATCCCGACCGATGGAATCCAGACAGGGGCTTCGATCCGCATTTGTCCTGCTGAGCTGCGCCTCGACGATCGTCCTGGCTGCTTGTGGGCAAGCTAACCATGCATCAGCCTGACGAGGGGGCTCTCCCGTCCTCGGGGCTACCCAGGAACACGTCACGGGCCTTGGCTCTGTCAAGCCGTCGACGGTCGCCCTTGGTGGCGACGGGACCAGCGTCGTGTACCAGATGCATTGGGCAATGTGGGGATCCCCTCAGGCCGAAGGCACTGGTACCGCGGAGTGGGTCTGGCCTGGAACATGCAACGGCTGCAACTCCAGTTCGCCCGCCCGGGTGGTGGCCTTCGACCTCGGAACCTGCAGTTCGATGGCGCTATGATCGGCTCTGTGCCTGAGTCGTCTCTGCCTCTAACCGGCGGCTGTAACTGTGGCGCGGTGCGCTTTGAGCTCACCGAGACGCCGCTCCGCGCCGGATACTGCCACTGCACTCGCTGTCAACGACGAACGGGCACCGCCGCCTCGCCTTCGGCGATCGCCAACTCTGGGACTTTTCGAATCGTCAGTGGCGAGGATCACGTCCGGCGCTGGAACGCAGGTGACGGAGCCGACAAGGCGTTCTGCGGCACCTGCGGCTCAGCGCTGTTCGGACAGCATCCGGAGAGCCCGGAGTTCATCAACGTTCGCATGGGATCCTTCGATGGCGACCCCGGGGTACGGCCGATGGGTCGCCTGCATGTTGCCAGCGCCGCCGTTTGGGAGTCAATTCCCGACGACGGCCTGCCTCGCCTTCCCGGACCTCTCGAAGCGTAACTCCACGCCACGCCGGCTCGTGGCTCCTCATTGGGCCGTCGTTGTCTGAGTGCGCTCGGTCGACTGCGACGACGACGCCCTACGCACGCCCAGCTCACCGGAACATGACCGGCCGATGAGCCGGACCTCCGTACCGACGCACGAAGACCAGCCTCAAGCGTCCATACTGACTACCGATGACTTCGGGGCAGTCAGGGGTGGTGGACATCACCTGCTCCTTTCGCCTATACGGCGGTCCGGCCGCCGTCGACCGCTACGACCGCGCCGTTGACGTAGGAGGCCTCGTCGGAGCCGAGGAACAGCACGGCGTTCGCGATCTCCTCCGCGGTGGCGGGCCGACCGAGTGGAAGCGTGCTCGCGAGCTGGTCCAGTCTCTCGCCCATCCGCGCGGTACCGGGCGTCCTGGTCGGGCCGGGGGCAACGGCGTTGACCCGCACGCCCTCGGGTCCGTATTCGGCTGCCCACGCCTTCGTGAGCAACTCGAGCGCAGCCTTTGCCGAGCCGTAGAGCGCCATCCCCGGCATCCCGAAGCTGGCGACCATCGTCGAGACGTTGACGATCGCGCCACCGCCGTTGGCCGCCATGCGAGGCGCGAACGCGCCAGTGAGAAAGAACGGCGCCTTGACGTTCAGCGCATACGTCGAATCGAACTGATCGCTGTCGGTCTCGTGCGTGGGCCCGGTGGCGCCCCTGCCGGCATTGTTGACGAGCACGTCGACGCGGTCGACCTCGTTGGCCAGGCGCTGGACGTCGTCGAAGTTCTTGAGGTCGGCACGGATGAAGCGCACGCGCGCCCCGTCCTTTGTCAGCGAGTCGGCGATGTGCCGGCCCCGGTCCTCGCTGCGCCCGGTGATCACCACATCCGCGCCCTCGGCGGCGTAGGCGCGGGCGACGGCCTCGCCGATCCCCGAGGTGCCGCCGGTTACGAGCACTGTCTTGCCCTGAACGGTCATCTGTTCCTCCTGTCGGTCAAAGTGGATTTTGGACCCTGTAGTCCATTCGATAGGGAGCATAGCAGAAGAATGGACCTACCGGTCCAAATTGAGCTATCCTCTAGGTATGGCCGTTGCCAAACCCCGTACCGACAAGGGCCGCGCTACGCGAGATCGCGTGCTCGACGCGGCCACTGAGCTTGTCTTCGAGCACGGCGTCGCAGGCACCACCCTCGATGACGTCCGTGCTGCCGCGAACGTCAGCAAGGGCCAGCTCTACCACTACTTCGCCGACAAGGGCGACCTCGTCCACGCCGTCATCGACCGCACCGTCGAGCAGGTCCTCGGCGCCCAGCCCCGACTGACAAACCTCTCCTCCTGGGCCGCGATCGCCGCCTGGTTCGACGACCTCGTCCAGCTGCAGGTCGACCGTCACGCAATCGGGGGATGCCCGATCGGCAGCCTCGCCGGCGAGCTCGTCGAGACAGACGAACAAGCCCGCACCGAGCTCGCCGCCGGCTTTGACCGCTGGGAGGCGCCACTGCGGGAGGGACTTCGACAGATGCAGGCGAACGGCAAGCTCCGGCGCAGCGCGGACCCGGCCCGTCTCGCGACAGCGACCCTCGCGGCCATCCAGGGCGGGCTCGTCCTCACACAGGCTCGACGCGACCCACAGCAGCTCCGCATCGCGCTCGACGCCGCATACGCCTACCTGCGCTCGGCGTCGAACAGCATGGGAAGCCGTAACAGAGCACGTCGCGAATAGGCTCCACTTTGTGAGCAGGCTCACCGACCATGACGACTTCCTGGCGCTGCGCCCGTTCTTCAGGATCGTCGAGGAGGCGCTTACCGGGATGGTGGATGGCGCCGACTTCTTCGACATGCTGGCCGAGGACATCGTGGTCGACTACGTCATCACCGTGCCCGGCTATCCACGTCGTGTCGTTGGACGCGATGCAGTCGCAGACCTCTACCGGCCTTACGGAACCCTGCTGACGCTGGATCGATGCTTCGACCTGGCCGTCTACCACGACAGAGAACGCGGGGTGATCGTGCTCGAGTACGCCTCAGAAGGCAGCGTTGTCGCGACCGGCGCAACCTATGCCAACCGCTACATCTCGGTGCTGACGATCGGGGGACGCAAGGTGGCTCGTTGGAGGGATTACCTCGACCCGCTCGCCGTATTCGATGCGCTCGGGTGGCCTCAGCAGCCCCGGTGAGTCGACTCGCACGTAATCATCCGTGCGCTACAGGCGCCCGCGATGACCGAGGACGGTTTGTGCCGCCGACCCCAGCCCCGCGGCACAAACGGACAGGAATCTGCGGGTATCGGCGGATATCTCGGCCCAAAGGTCGACGGTCTGATTGGCGCGGCACAGACGCGAAACGGCTGCAAACCGGCCACTTTTTGCTAGCCTCATCGTGGCTAGTCGGGAAGGTTCCCTCACCACTGAAAATCGAGGTGTCGGCGGTTCAAGTCCGCTCTCGCCATCGCCGGATCAGGGCTCCCGAGGGCCTCGCGTGGTGCCCGGCGGGCCGCTTGGCCCGGTACCGTGCCGACGCTTGCACATCGCAATTACTAGGAGGACGCCGATGCCGGACACCACCTGCCACATGTCGATCTCGCTCGACGGCTTCGTCGCCGGGCCGGATCAGAGCCGGGAGAATCCGCTGGGGAAGCGCGGCAGGGAGGTCCACAGCTGGCACCTCGGCGACGAGCGCGCGAACGACGCCGACGCGACGGCAGAGGGCTGGCTCATGCGACCGCGCGGGGCCTACGTCATGGGCCGCAACATGTTCGGGCCGATCCGCGGCGAGTGGGATGAGGACTGGGATGGATGGTGGGGTTCCGAGCCGCCCTACCACGCGCCGGTCTTTGTGCTCACCCACCACGCCCGTGAGCCGATCGAGATGGAGGGCGGCACGAGCTTTCACTTCGTCACCCAGGGCTTTGAGGCCGCCTACGCGCAGGCGCGTGAGACGGCCGGCGAGGATGGCATCGACATCGCGGGCGGCGCCTCGACCGTCCGTCAGGCGCTCGCCGTTGCAGTGATCGACGAACTCACGCTCGACGTGGTCCCCGTCCTGTTCGGGTCAGGCGAGCGGCTGTTCGACGGAGTCGAGTCCCTCGGGTTCGAGCCGGTCGAGGTGCTCCACTCTCCGCTCGCCACGCACATCCGCTACCGGCAGGCGGGGTGAGGAGCCGATCTTCGGTCTGGGGCGGCGTCAGCTTTCTGGCGGTCGCTCGTGCGGCACGACTTCTCGACTCTGTCGGCTGTGGTCCCTGTTCGCGGGCGATCAACGGTCGCAGGATTGGGTATCAATCCCGCCCCCGCTATGTCACTAAACCCGCGACCATTCGCGGGACGGTCGTGTTCGTCGGGCATAAGCTCGGACACGCTTCGTTTGGGCCGACGGACCCTCTCGTCGGCCCAAACCCCCCGGCATCCGCGGGTATCGGCGGTTCAAGTCGGCTCTCGCCATCGCCCATCCAGGCGAGTGTGTACGTTTCGCCCATGCCCGACGGGACGCTCGCACGGAGCTACGGCAAGGTCTTCAACGAGATTGCGGTCGAGTACGACCGCAACCGCCCCGCCTACCCCGATGCGCTCGTCGATCAAGCGTGCGAGGTGGCAGGTATCGGGGCAGGCGACCGGGTGCTCGAGATCGGGTGTGGAACTGGCCAGCTGACGCGCGGCCTGCTCGCGCGAGGGCTGCGTGTGACCGCACTCGAGCCGGGAGACCAGCTGATCCGTGTCGCCGAGGAGAACCTAAAAGACGCGGGCGATGTGGAGCTCGTCCACGCGCGGCTCGAGGACGTGCAGCTGCCCCGCGAGAGCTACGCGGCGGTGTTCTCGGCGTCCGCGATCCACTGGGTTGACCCCGATCTGAGCTGGCGGAAGATCGCCGACGCGCTCGCTCCGGGCGGGACGCTCGCACTGATCCAGTACTTCGGCCTTCAGGAGCAGCGCAGCGTCGACGATCAGGAGGCTCTGCTGTCGGCGCTGCGCAGGCATGTGCCGGAGATCGCCGCGACCTGGCCCACCTACCGCGACCTCGATTGCACGATTGCCGGCGTGCAGGAGCGCCGTGGGAACGTCGCTGAGGCCTGGAGCTGGCTGGGGAGCCATGACATAGGACGCGACTACGCAGCCGATCTCTTCGAGGACCTACAGCTCGCAACCGTGCCAACCCCGATCGAGCACACCGCCGACGAGCTGAGCGCCCTGCTCGGCACGATGTCATTCTGGGCACAGCTCTCACCCGAGCAGCACGACGCGCTCGTAAACGAGAATCGTGCTCTGCAGGAGCGCTTGGGCCGGCCGATCCGGGCGAGCACGCTCGCCGTGCTCGTCACGGCGCGACGCAGTGCCGCCGCGCCTCAACGTTAAGGGTGTGCTCGCCCGTCCGCAGGGCCAATGCGACTCAAGAACGCTTTGACTCGCCGTTCATATAACGCCGGATCGACGTTCCAGGACTCGACGTGCCCGGCAGCGGGCACGCGGTAGTAGGTGACCCAGCCCGGAAGCTCCTTGGCGAACGCGTCGCTGCTTGCGATCGGCACCACTTCGTCGTCGAGGCCGTGGAACAGCAGGATCGGCAAGTGGAAGTCGCCGGGGTGATCGAGCGCGTCGAGGCTGCCCCAGTTGGGTTTGATGCGCAGGTCGATCGCCCACTCGACCGGGTCGGCGAGGAACGAGGGTAGGCCCATCTCTTTGGCGTTGAAGGAGAGGATCGCCTTCCAGTCGAGCGCCGGCGCGTCGAGGATCAGCGCGGCGACACGCGGCGCAAGCGAGGAGCGCTCCATGAACTGCGAGACGATCGCACCGCCCATCGAGTAGCCGACGAGCACCAGACGCTGTGCACCGTGCGACAGCGCGTAGCGCGCGGCGGCCTGCAGGTCGAGCCACTCGGTGAGGCCCATGTGGTGATGGCCGTCGGGGCTCGGAGGTGCGCCTGCGTCCTCGCGGTATGCGATCAGCAGGCTGGGCAGCCCGGCGGCGTGTAGCGCCGGCGCGATCCGCAGGTCGTCTTCGCGGCTCCCGTTGATGCCGTGCACCACGATCGCCCAGGTGCGCGAGTGCCCGGGGATCAGCCAAGCGGGCATCGCGCCCAGTTCGTCGGGGACCTTCACGTTGGCGTAGGGGAGTCCCAACGACTGCGTGGGGTTGCCCCGATAGACGTTGGAGTCCAGACCAACTTTCGTCCCCGGGGCGAGGTGACCGGCGAGCGCTGTCAGCCGCCGCGTGACGGTGTTGGCGTTGCTGCCCAGCACTCCTTCGGCGATCGCGTATCCAGCGGGCCATTGCAGGCCGTAGATGCCAGGGCGCAGTGTGTCCTTCGAGCGCGAGAGGATGACCTTGCCGGGCGAAAGTGCAACCACGGTGGCGTTGGTGGGCCAGGGCGGATGTTCGGGCTGCACGACCTTGGAGGAGAAATACCAGCTCGCCCCCGCTCCGGCCGCGAGCGCTACGAGCACCAGCAGCACGCCCGCCGCGAGCAGCGAGCGCCGGCGGCGGGGAGACCGCGAGCGGCTCTCCATAGTGGCTGCGGGCGAAGCGTTCACGCCGCCGCAGGCTAGCAACGGGACGAGTGCCAACCGGCCCGAGGCTGCCGGATTGAGCTCCGCCGCCCTCAGGTTCCGGCCAGCGCCTTCAACGGCGTCATGCGCGTGACTCGCCAGGCGGGATAGATCCCGCCGAGCACGCCGATTGCAACACCGACAAGCAATGCGCGTCCCAGGCCCCACGCAGTCACCGAAGGCGAAACGTAGGCACTCACACCGAGCGCGTGCACGAGCAGACCGCCGCCGATCACCCCGATCAAGAGGCCGAACGCGGCGCCGAGCATGCTGACGGCGATCCCTTCGCCAAAGATGAGCGATGCCACCCGCACGGGCGACCATCCTACGGTGCTGAGCAGCGCAAGCTCGCCCTGGCGCTCCATGATCGACATCGCCATCGTGTTGGCGACGCTGATCGCGCCGACGATCAGCGCGATCACGACGATCACGAGGATCGCGTTCGATATGAGCGTGCCGTTGGCGCCGGCCCGCAGCGCCTGCTGGGGATCGCCGATCGCCTGCGTGCCGGGGAAGCTGTGTTCGATCGCCGCGCCGGCGGTCGAGGCGCGCGCGCCGGGCGCCAGTTGCACGACCACGTCGGTCTCCTCACCGGTGCGCCCGCTGAGCGCGCGGGCCTGATCGATTGCGAGTACCGCCCCTGAGTCCTCGAACAGCACGCCGGAGCGATAGACGCCGGCAACCCTGAAAGCACGGTCGCTGAGGCGCAGGATGCCGCCCGGAGCCAGGTGCAGCTGTTCGGCGAGGCGATCGCCGATCAGGATTTCCTGTGCACCTGCGCGTGGCGACCCACCGGCGACGAGCACCAGGTTGCGGGTGAAGAAGCCGGCCGGGTTGGCGCCGAACACGACCGCGGCGGGATCGGACTTGACGGCTTCGACCATCAACAGCAGCGGCGTGGCGCGCGCGACGTCGGGACGCGCGGCTATCTGTCCCACCAGCGAGGCGGGCAGGATCGAGGCGGTGGGGTCTGACACGTTGGCCTGGAAGATCCCAAGCTCCGAGCCGCCGAGGTGGATGAATTCATCGGCGGTGTCGCGCAACCCCTGGGTGAAGGACAGCAACGCGACGATCGTGGCCACACCGACAGCGATGCCCCCGGCGGTGAAGATCGTGCGAGCCCGGCTTCGCAGCAGATTCACACCGATGATCGCGAGCACGCGCCTGCCACTCCACTCAGGGCGCGCAGAGCGCCGGCTCGTCCGATGCTCGGGTCCGGCCGTCGATCAGGTTGACGGTGCGGTCCGCGCGCGCCCCGACGGCACGGTCGTAGCTGACCACGATCATCGTCATCCCGAGCGCGTCGCGCAGGCGGAACAGCAGGTCGAGCACGCGCTCGGAGGTTTGCGAGTCGAGCGCTCCCGTGGGCTCGTCGGCGAGCAGCAGGCGCGGACGGTTGGCGAGCGCCCGCGCCGCCGCGACCCGCTGGCGCTCTCCCCCGGAGAGCTCGTGGGGGAGGTGATCGGCACGGTCGGCGAGCCCGACCTCCCCCAGCAGCTCCAGCGCTCGGGTGTGGCGCTCGCGGCGACGTACGCCGGCGCCGATCAAAGGCACTTCCACGTTCGCGCGTGCTGAGAGCGTGCCGAGCAGCAGATGGCGCTGGAAGACGAAACCGACCAGCTCGCGGCGCGCATGAGCGGGATGGCGCTCGCGCCAGATCTCCTGCCCGTCGATCAGCACCCGGCCGCGGTCGGGTTGCTCGAGGCCCCCGATCAGGCTCAGCAGCGTGCTCTTGCCCGACCCCGAGCGTCCCGCGATCGCGACCGCCTCGCCCGGCTGCGCCCTCAAGGACACCTCGCGCAGCGCGGTGACGCGCCCGAAGCTCTTACCGGCTCCTTCGACGAGCACCGACGCACCCGCCGGGTGGGTCATCCAGTGACTCGCACTGGATAGTCGAGGTTGATCGTGGCGCCTTTCGAGGCGATCGCCGCACGGAAGGTGAGCGGGTAGCCGACAGCCGTGGAGGGCCAGCGGAACACGTCTGAGAAATGGCCGGTGAAGATGTAGTGAGAGCGATGGGCCACCACCTGTCCGCCAAACAGGTACTCGTACTCGACGGTGGCTTTCACCGGCGCGCCGTTGTGGGTGACCGTGAAGTGAAGTGGCCACGGGCGGTTCACCTTCGGTGTATGCGTGCTCGCGTGCAGCGTCGCCGTGACGCCGCCGGCGGTGCCGCTGACCAGCAGCGAGGTGGGGCTCGCCGGTGCGACGACGACATTTGGCGGGCTGGAGGGTAGGGCGCCGGGCGATCGGGAGGCGCCGGGCTGTTGGGTGGAGGTGGCTTGTGCGGAGGAGCTCGACGGCTGGGAGGTGGACGCGGTGGAAGCGCCACCGGAGGATTTTCCGCAGCCGGCGAGCGCCGACGCGACGAGTGCCAGTCCGCTCAGCAGGAGCCCAGCCCGTCGATTGTTCATCTGTTTTGTCTCACCCCGATCGTCCGGCCAAGCATCGTTGCAAGCTGCTACACGAACTCCGCTCACTATAGGACTGGTGGGATGATCTGCCGATGCGGGCGATACAGATCGAGCGTCCAGGTGTGCTGCGCCTCGCCGAGCTGCGCCGGCCAGATCCGGGTCCGGGCGAGATTCTCGTGAAGGTGCACGCATGCGGGGTGTGTCGCACCGACCTGCACCTGCTCGACGGAGAGGTCGAGATTCCACATCCGCCAATCGTCCCGGGCCATCAAATTGTTGGGACTGTCGTCGTGCGTGGTGAGCATCCCGACGCCGGTGGGCCGCTGCGCGGCTCCCAGCCTGCTGCGAGCCCGGCGCGTCGTGCGGAGTTGGAGATCCCGAGCGAGCCGTTGGGGCCTGGCACGCGCGTGGGGATCCCGTGGCTTGGCTGGACCTGCGGACGCTGTCGCTACTGTCTCAGTGGCCGCGAGAACCTGTGCGAGCTGGCGCGCTTCACCGGCCGCGACATCGACGGGGGCTTTGCCGAGTATGCGCTCGCCGACGAGCGCTTCTGCTTTGAGCTGCCCGGCGGCTTCTCAGACGTGCAGGCCGCGCCGCTCTTGTGCGCTGGGCTGATCGGCTACCGGGCGCTGGGGATGACCGGCGAGGCCGAGCGGCTTGGTTTGTATGGGTTCGGATCCTCGGCTCACATCATCGCCCAGGTCGCCCGCTTTGAAGGACGGCGGGTGTTCGCCTTCACGCGTCCCGGAGACCAGGCGACGCAAGCGTTTGCTCGGGAGCTCGGCGCCGAGTGGGCCGGGGACTCGCTTGCGACACCGCCCGAGCAGCTGGACGCGGCAATCGTGTTCGCCTCCGCCGGCGAGCTCGTGCCACAGGCGCTGCGCGTGCTGGCAAAGGGAGGAACGGTGGTGTGCGCGGGGATTCACATGTCAGACATCCCGAGCTTTCCCTACGAGATCCTGTGGGGCGAGCGCGCCGTGTGCTCGGTCGCGAATCTCACCCGTCGGGACGCTCGCGAGTTTCTGGCGCTGGCGCCACGTGTGCCGGTGCGCACCGATGTTCACCGCTACGCGCTGGAGGATGCCGGGCGTGCGCTTGAGGATCTGCGAGCGGGTCGCTTCGAGGGCAGTGCGGTGATCGACGTGGGCAGCGCCGAGGATGCCTGATTTGCGTTTGGGCTGGGCAGCTCGGATGTGTGGTTGCAGGAGAGGGTGGACCGATGTCTCGGGAGACCGAACCTTCGTCCCCAGGCACCTGTGAGAACGTCTGTCGAGCATCGGCTGTCTCACCTGTGATGTTGGTTGGAGGCTCCTCCGAGTGTGCCGGTGCCGACGATCACCGATTTGTGCGGGGCCTGCGCCGAGGGTCCTCCCAGATCTAGGTTGATATAGCGGACCTCGAATTCG
This sequence comes from uncultured Solirubrobacterales bacterium, assembly GCA_963831725.1. GTDB lineage: Bacteria > Actinomycetota > Thermoleophilia > Solirubrobacterales > Solirubrobacteraceae > Palsa-744. The sequence goes on along the minus strand of CAWHRF010000002.1, from coordinate 3,397 downwards.
TCGATGGACACGCAGTTGAAATATCCGAGCGAGAGCGTGCGCACCTCCTCGCCCCGTTTGATGTTGTTGATGACTGCCCACCCGTTGGGGCGGGCATTGTGGCAGGTCGATGTGACTTCGATCTCATATTCGCCGGCCGCGCTCGTCACCGCGTAGGGGGCCTTGAATTCCACTTTGGCCCGGTAGCAGGGGTCGAGCAGGAACTCGGCATTGCAGCTCTTGTGTGACTGTGGCACCGCGGTGACGCGCACCGGCTCGTGCAAGCTGCGAGTCGGTTCGCGGTCGCTTTGGGATGGCGGCGGCGGCGCGGCACAGCGTTTGATCCCTCGCGGCAGACTGCCGATGGCGCACACAACCGAGCCGAAGCGATAGGTGACCGTTCTCAGCTCGCTGAAGCGTTCGAGGTCGGGGATGTCGGGGCTCACCTCGTGCCCGGAGACCCACCCAATCAGGTCCCCCCCGATTCCGATCCTGTGTATGGGCAGGCTGACAGGCTCAACGATCATGTAGGCGCCGCTCCCAGGGCTCACAGGGCGGGTCTGCGTGCCCTTGGGCGTGCGGTAGGCGATGCTCACAGCGTGCGGACCGAGCAGCCCGTATGAGATCGACCGCAGATCTTGCGCTGTCGGCTTGAGCCTACGGGGTCCCACCATCCATTCCGCACTGCGATCCTGGGTGGGGGATCTGCTCATCAGCGTCTGCCCAGGCAGGATGCAACTGATATTTGCGTAGCCGTCGTCGATTGGAAGAATGTCCGGAGAGAGCGGATGAAACCGGCCGTCGTCGTGATACGCGCCGTCGATCCCGAGCTGGCCGAGCCGGCCGTCTTGCACGCGGCCCATCTGCACGCACGTCGACCCGCGCGTGGTGTGCACGACCCGCATCCCCCATGGTGGGCCGCCTTCGGGATCGGTCACCCGCAGCGACAGCAGGTGCGAGCCGCCGGGTGCAGGTACACCGTTGCCGACATCGGGGGTCGGCTTGGCCCCCACCTCGGGCACCGGACTGCCGCTCAAAAGGCCCGTCGCGGCCACAGCGATCGCCCCGCCGCCCAGCACGAGCGCCAGAGCCACCACGGCCGCTCCCAGGCGGTGTGACAGCCACGAGTGCACGCTCCATCTCGTGCGGCGGTCGGTCTCCTGCCTGTGTGCTGCGGCGGACAGCGCCTCGCCCAGGAGCATGTATGGATCTGTCGTCATGCGTTCTCCTTGATGCTTTGCCTTAGAGCAGCCAGGCCGCGCGACACGCGCTTGCGAGTCACCTGCTCGGACTGTCCGATTCGCATTGCAATCGATGTGTATGACTCCTGCTGGAGGACTCGTCCTTCGACTGCCTGGCGCTGCTCGACCGGCAGCTCCCAGAGTGCGTGTTGCAGGTCCGATTCGCTTTCGCGCTCGATCAGCTCGAGCTGCGCGTCCTCGAGGAGGATGCGCTCCATCCCCAGACGCCGACGCGACTCGTCGGCAACGCGACTGCGACGGACGGTGTCGATCAGCAGATGGCGGGCGATCCCCATCAGCCAGCCGACGGCCGAGCCCCGCTGCGGATCGAACTTCTCGCGGCGCTCCAGTGCGCACGCGAACGTCTCCGCAACGAGATCGAGCACGAGCTCGGGACGGGGCCCGAGTTGCCGGCGCAGATATCCCCGGATCAGCCGATAGCGGCGCTCGTACAGGAGCCCAAACTCCTCGGCGCCTGCGCCGGCCAGCAACTCCTCATCGCTCGATTCGATGGGCATCTAGAGGTATATACGAGTAGCATCCTCCGTTTGTGACATGCAAGGCGGGCAGCGATTACGCTCGCGTCAGCTGGGTAGTGGCGGATCTGATGCGTCTTGTGAGCAGGCCACGGATGAGATTGGGAAAGGGCATTCTCACGATCGGTCTGCTCGTAATCTTCATGGCGCTGATGGTGCCGGCGGCTGGTGCGGCTGTGCCGCCCGAGGAGGATCCCTTCTACTCCTACGAAGGCTCCACGCCTCTGGCGAACATCGCGCCAGGCACTGTGCTGAAGACACGGATGCTCTCCTACCATGTGGCGGGCGTGCCGCTGCCGATCAAAGCGGTGCAACTGCTCTATAGATCGACGGGTGAGACGGGAGCGCCGACGGTCAACGTGACCTCGGTGCTGCAGCCGTCATTGCGCCTCGGCGCTCCCACGATCGTCTCCTACCAGTCCTTCTATGACTCGCTCAATCCCGAAGACGAGCCTTCCTACGCCATCTCCGGCGGGGTCACGCTGGGCGGTCTGATCCCGACTGCAGAGTCAGGCTTGATCGTGCCCGCGCTGCTCGCGGGGGAGACCGTCGTCGTGCCCGATACCGAGGGTGAGGCGGCAGATTTCTCGGCGGGCCCGGAGTATGGGATGAACACGCTCGACTCGCTGCGTGCGGTGCTCGCCTCGCCCGCCAGTGGAGCGGCGGGAGCAACGAAGATCGGTTTGATCGGCTATTCCGGTGGCGCGATCGCGACCGGCTGGGCCGCCGAGCTCGCGTCTTCCTATGCACCCGAAATCAGCTCGCGCATCGTTGGCGCGGCGATGGGCGGCGTGCTCGTCGATCCCGCACACAACCTGCGCTACGTCGAAGGCAGCGCCGTGTGGGCCGGCGTGATTCCGATGGGGGTGATCGGAATCTCGCGAGCCTTCCACGTCAACCTCACGCCATACTTGAACGAATACGGGCTGGTGCTCTACAACAAGCTCCAGCACGCCTCGATCGAGACCGTGCTCGGCGAGTACCCGGGGCTCACCTGGACGCAGATGGCGAAGCCCGAATACCCGACACCCGAAAGCGTGCCCGTCTATGTCGAAGTGGCCAATCAGTTGATCATGGGTAGTCGCGGCACGCCCAGCATGCCGATGTTCATCGGCCAGGGTAACGGTGGCGAACTCGAAGGAACCGCGGGCAACAAGGAAGGCATCGGTCCCGGCGACGGCGTGATGATCGCGGGCGACGTGCGCAGCCTTGCGCGCGAGTACTGCAGCCGCGGCGTGCCCGTGCAGTACGAGGAATACGAGCATCTCAGTCACGTTCCGAGCGCGGCGGTATGGCTGCCCGAAGCCGACGCCTGGCTTGCCGCACGTTTCGACGGGCTGCCGGCACCGCAGAACTGCTCGAGCATCGCGCCGGGCAACTTGCTGGCGCCGATCGGCTGAGCCCCTCGTGCGAGCCGCCCCGCAAGCGGACGAAATGGAGCTAACCGGACTCGAACCGGCGACCTCCTGGGTGCGATGCGACCGGTCTGGAGCGGCGCCCGAGGCTGAAGGATGCCGTTTTGCAGGAGCTGTTGCGAGGTCGCGGGCAAACGCTGAGCACAGCGTGGTCGCCGGATTGGGGGGCGATTATGGCCGATTTTGGCACTCCACGAGACGAGTGCCCAAACGATGCGCTACTGAA
>CAWHRF010000001.1:0-10501 GCA_963831725.1 uncultured Solirubrobacterales bacterium | reverse complement strand
CGCTTCGAGATCCTCGCCGCCCAAGATCCATAGCTGGGGCGTGCGCAGAGAGCGCAACACCGGCATGGGATCGTAGTTAAACGGCGTGTGCCAGTCGTAGTCCGGTGCCATCGCGCGCAGTTCGGCCTCCGATCTCGGCAGGATTGCCCAGGTGTAATCGCCGCGCAGATCTGCATACCAGCGTGACTTGGAGTAGCGCGACCGAAGGCGGTCGAGCTGCGCATAGCCGCCTGAAAAGCCGCTCGCGAACACGTTCTCTGCCGCCCGCGCCACTTCGAGCGCATCGCGGATCTCGCTGCGCGAGTAGCCTCTTTCACTCAATTGCAGGTCGACTGATTCCTGATCCTCATCAATTACGTTGACGGCCAGTCCAAAGCAGATGATCGCGAAATCGACGGGCGTTCTCGAGGCTGCGAGGGGCGCGACCCAGCCCCCCTCGCTGCCAGCCTGGAATCCGATCCTTCCAAGCCGGGAGCCCGCGAGCGACCTGGCCGTCATTACTGCAGCGACAGCATCGTCAGCGAGCAGCGAGAAATCCTGAGTGTACTTGCCGCCGGAACTGCCGGTTCCACGCTTATCGTAAACGAAGGCTCCAATTCCCTGTGCGGGCAGCATCCTCTGCAGCGAGTAGTCGTTGAGGGCCGAGTCCTGCTCGGATCCGTGAATCAACACGACGACCGTTACCTTGTGACCGCCAGGCGGCATCACGAGCCTGCCGGCAAGAGTCGTGTCGTGGCTCTCGAACGTGACGTCGCGTACGTCGAACTGGCGTCGCGTGCCGGACACTTGGCCAAACCGTAAGACATCGCACTTTGGGAACGACACGAGCACACCGTCTGCGGTTTTGGTCCAGCCGCGCGTGCTAACCCAGATACCGTCCTCTCGAGGGTGCAGGGCGCCCGTCGTCCCGTCAAACCTGCGCCAACGAAGCGTGTCGCCCTCGGAGGGAGCAATATCGATGTCCGACCCATCGTCGAGCAGAAAGCTTCCGATCCGACAGTCGCTCGGGGGTACAGCGAAGACCAACGTTGGCGCAAGGATTGAGAGTCCCGTGCAGATCACGAGTTGTGCGACATTAAGAAGAGTCCGAACGGGTGGTTGCATAGAGGGTAGAGTCATGCAGTCGGCATTTTCATGGTAGCGAAAGGTACTGAAACGTTCGCTCGGGTGTCTTGGACGGATTCAAGCCTATCGACACCTTGACGAGGCGGCCCGCTGATGGATCATATGAAGGCTGAAATGTCCGTGCTGCTTGACTTCAGAGGCGTCCGCGTGCGTCGGGTCCTCGATCCGAGCCGGGCCGTGGTTGCCGAGCATGCCCACGACTGGCCCATGATTTCGCTATATGTCATGGGCGGATACCAGGCCATCGCAACGTCGCGGGTGAGACGGGCTTTGAACAGATTGAGATCGAGTTCGATCCCGCATGGCTCGGAGCGTCAGCGTTACCGCCGCAGGCGGTCTTGACCCGCGTGGGCGGAACCTGTGGCGCCCTCGCTCGCTCGGTCGCTGTGCAGTGCGACGCCGGATTCTCGGAAGCAGAGCTGCGGAACTCCATTCGGCGCCTGCTCAGCCTTGCGCGTCTCGAACCTGCACGGCCTATCAACACCTGGATCAACAGCGTGACCACCCGTCTACGGGCAGATCCCGGTCGACGCATCGCCGAGCTGGCGCGCGAGGTGGGAAGGAGTCCCGCCTGGATCGGGCCTGCCTATCGAAGCTTGATCGGCGAGGGACTTCAAGAGGTGGCGGCGCGGTTTCGCGTCGAACGCGCCGCCCGACTGTTGCGCGAATCCGAGCAGCCGCTATGCGCGATCGCTATTGAGGCGGGTTTCTGCGATCAGAGTCACATGAATCGGACGTTTCGTCGCGTCCTCGGCCGTTTGCCGACCGCAGTGCGAAGAGACCGGCAATTCTTCCGGCGAGAAGTGGATGGAGGCGAGGCGCCCTCACGTCCACGAGCTGTTGTTGGCAGAGCTGCCGCTTGAGCTCGCCCGCGAATGGTTTGCCGGGATGCTGCCTTCGGCCGAAAGATCCAGGGTCGCGATATGGCGCTCGAGGATGTGTGCCGATCGCCTCAACGCGCGATCCTCCTCGTCGCTCAACCGAATGGGGAGCACGCGCTGGACTCCCTCCCGGCCGATGATGGCGGGAACCGACAGGCTCACTTGCCCAAGGCCCATGGCCTCTGGAATCACCGTCGACACCGTCAGCGCCGCGCGTTCGTCACGCAGGATGGCTATCGCGATTCGAGTCAGCGCGGCGCTGATTCCGTAGCTCGTGGCCCCCTTGGCCTGCATGATGTCCTGGCTTCCGCGACGGGCGCTGTCGACGATTCGTCGCAGCGCCTGGCGGGACGAATCGAGAATGGTGCCTGAGCCGATCACCCGGCCTGCGGGCAGCCCGGACCACTTCCAGGCGGCGTACGTCAGCACCTCGACCGGATGGGTGGCGATCACCACGACTCCGGTCGGCACCTGCCGGGTGATATCGGTCATGACATGCTTGACCATCTCGGCGCTGCTCTTGAGATCGTCGAGTCGGGATCCCGCGAATCTATGCTGCGCAACGCCCACCGCGACGATGATCACGTCTGCGGTCGCGCAGTGGCCGAAGTCACCCGCGACGATGCGTGTCGGACGCGAATACAGGGCGGCGTCGCTCAGGTCCTTCACGTGTCCCTCGACACGGTCCCTGTCCCTGCCGATCAGGACGATTTCACCGGCCACCCCCGACATCAGCAGCGCGTAGGCCGTCGTCGCCCCCACGAGGCCCGGCCCGATGATCGCGACTCTCGGGATCCGAGGCGCCAGCCGGTTGGATGCATCGATTGTCACGTCAACAGATGACCCGTCCATCCTTGGCTCTGACCTCCTCGAACGAGCTTTCATCCCCCCGCCGCGCGCACGTAGCGCGGCAGCGGTGCCGTCTCCCAACCTCCACCCAAGGCCTTGTAGACCGCGATGAGACTGGTCGCCGCGTCAGTGCGTGACTGCGCCAGGTGATCCTCCGCGTCGAGTTGGGTGCGTTCGGCGTCGAGCACGGCGAGAAAGTCCACCAGGCCACCCTCGTAGCGGGTGCGAGCGATCTGTGCGGCGGTACGGCTCGCGACCGCGGCATCGGTCGCGTCCTTGAGGCTCTCCTGCGTGCGCGCGTGGGTGACCAGGGCGTCCTCGGTCTCCTCGAGCGCACGCAACACGGTTTGCTCGTAGGCGGCGAGGGCGACGTCGGTGCGGGCACGACTGCCGGCGATGCGAGCCTCTACGCGCCCGAGGTCGAACGCCGCCCAGGAGATCCCGGGGCCCACGACGTAACCGCGACTCGCCGCGTCGCCGAGTGAGCCCGGAGCCGAGTAGCTGAAGCTGCCGGTGAAGGTCACCCTGGGGAAGAGGTCGCCCATCGCCACGCCGACGAGTGCGGTGGATGCGGCGAGATCGCGCTCGGCCACGCGGATGTCGGGGCGGCGGCGCAGCAGCCCTGCGGGGTCACCCACGGCGGTGATCTGGGGGAGATCCGGGAGATCGCGCGAGGGCGCGAGCTGTTCATCCAGCGCGTTAGGCTGGCGCCCGGTGAGCACCGCGAGCCGGTGGATGGAGCGCGCGACCGACGCCTCGAGGGGCCCCACGGTCGCGAGCGTGGCGCTGAGCTGCGCCTGGGCGCGCGAGGTGTCGAGCTCGGTGCCGCGCCCGGCGCCGAGCTGTGCCTCGGTGAGCTCGAGGGTCTGACGCTGATTCTCGACGTTGCGCCGCGTGACCGCGAGCTCCGTCTGTTCACCGCGCAGCTCGAAGTAAGTGCGGGCGACCTCTGCGGTGACCGACACCTGAGCATCGCGCAAGCTCGCCTGTGCGCCCTCAAGCTGCGCAGTCTCGGCCTGGACACCGCGGCGCACGCGGCCGAAGAAGTCGAGCTCCCAGTAGGCATCGAATCCGGCGTCGTAATAGCGGAACTCGGCCGCCTCGCCGGTCGGACTCTCCACCTGCGAAAAACGCTCGTGGGTGTAGCCGCCTGAGGCGGTGACCGTCGGCGCGAGATCGAACTGCGCCTGGCGGCGCTCGGCGCGCGCTTCGATGAGGTGACCCAAGGCGATGCGCAGGTCGTGATTCTCGCTGAGCGCGTCATCGACCAGGCGGTTGAGTGTCGGATCGGCGAACTGCGTCCAGAACTTCACCTGCGCCTCATCGCCCGAATACGGTCCGATCGCGGTGCCAGTGAACTTCGTGGCTACGGGCGTCGCCGGCTTCACGTACTCGGGCCCCACGGCGCAGCCCGCCAGCGCGGTCACAAGCATCAAGACCGCCGCGGGCACCGAGTGCCGGGCGCCGGCGCCGCGTCGCACGGTTACCCGACTCACCGTTACCTTACTCATGGGCGCTCTTCGGGGCAGCGAGCTGCGGCAGCCTGGAGGACTCTGAGGGCCACGCGGCTCCGGAGCTGACCTGCCGTGCCGCGGCACGCCGCACCAGCACGTAGAACACGGGCGTCAGCAGCAGACCGAAGCACGTGACGCCCAGCATTCCGGAAAACACTGTAATGCCGAGCGCGTGGCGGACCTCCGCTCCCGCGCCGCTGGCGAGGATCAGCGGCACCACGCCCATGATGAAGGCCATCGAGGTCATGAGGATCGGGCGCAGCCGCAGGTGCGCGGCCTCGAGTACCGCGGTCCTGGCATCGTGGCCGCGGTCCTCCTGCAGGTGCTTGGCGAACTCGACGATCAGGATCGCGTTCTTGCAGGCGAGGCCTACCAGCACGAGCAAGCCGATCTGCATGAAGATGTTGTTGTCGCCGTGGGTCAGCAGCACGCCGCTGATGGCGGGCAGCAGGCACATCGGCACGATGAGCACGATCGCGAAGGGCAGGCTCAGGCTCTCGTATTGCGCGGCGAGCACCAGGAACACGAACAGCACGCACAAGGGGAACACGAGCGAGGCCGTGCTGCCCGAGATCAGCTGCTGGTAGGCGAGGTCGGTCCACTCGTAGGACATGCCGCGGGGAAGCGTTTCGTCGAGGATCTTCGACATCGCCGTCTGCGCCTGCCCGGAGCTGAAGCCGGGCGCGGGGCCGCCGTTGATGTCGGCCGCGCCGTAGGCGTTGTAGCGCTGCACGACGTCCGGTCCGAAGGAGTGCGAGACGTTGACGACCGAGGCGAGCGGCACCATTTCGCCGTTGGCGTTACGGGTCTTGAGCGGCAGGATGTTGTCGAGCTGCGAGCGGAACGGGGCGTCCGCCTGGGCGACGACCTGGTAGGTACGGCCGAAGCGGTTGAAGTCGTTAACGTAGAGCGAGCCGAGATACACCTGCAGCGTATCGAACACGTCGGAGAGCCTGAGGTTCTCGCGCTTCACCTTGACGCGATCCACGTCGATGTTGAGCTGCGGCACGTTGATCTGGTAGGTGCTGAAGGCGCCGCCGATCGCCGGGTTCTGGTTGGCCTTGCCGAGCGCGGCCGAGAGCGCGCCGAACAGCGCTTCGGGGCCGGCATCGCCGCGGTCCTCGACCTCGAGCTTGAAGCCCCCGAGGGTGCCGAGACCGATCACCGGCGGCGGCGTCACCACGAGGACGAACGCGTCCTGGATGGAGGCGAGCTTGGCATTCAGCGCCGCCGCGATGGCAGGTGCCGACAGCGCACCCGAGGTGCGCCGGTCAAAGTCATCGAGCGGCAGGAAGATGAGCCCCGAGCTCGAGCTCTGAGTGAAGCCGTTGACCGACATGCCGGCGAACTCGACCGCGTGGGTGACGTCGGGCTCTTTGAGGGCGATCTCGGCGATGCGGCGCGTGACCGCCTCGGTGCGATCGAGCGAGGCCGCGGGCGGCAGCTGCGCTATCGCCACGAGGTACTGCTTGTCCTGCTCGGGGATGAAGCCGGCCGGGACGTGGCTGAAGCCGACCCAGGTGAGGCCGATCAGCCCCAGGTAGATGGCGAGCGCGATGCCGCCGTGGCGCATGGTGAGGGTGAGCGCGCGCGAATAGCCGTCACCCGCGCGCGCGAAGCCGCGGTTGAAGCGTTTGAAGAAGCGTCCGAGGAGCGCGCTCATCAGGCGCGAGAGCACGTCGGGCTTCGCGTCATGGGGCTTGAGGAGCACCGCCGCTAGCGCCGGGGACAGGGTCAGCGAGTTGAACGCCGAGATGACCGTCGAGATCGCGATGGTGAGGGCGAACTGGCGGTAGAACTCCCCGGTGAGGCCGCTCACGAAGGCTACCGGGCCGAACACCGCGCACAGCACCAGCGTGATGGCGATGATCGGGCGGCTCACCTCGCCCATCGCGACCTTGGTGGCTTCGCGCGGGGCCAGGCCTTCGGCGATGTGGCGCTCGACATTCTCGACCACCACGATCGCATCGTCGACCACGATGCCGATCGCCAGTACCAGCCCGAACAGCGACAGCGTGTTGATCGAGAACCCGAAGGCGAGCAGCACGGCGAAGGTGCCGATCACGGACACGGGCACGGCGATGAGCGGAATGAGCGAGGCGCGCCAGGTCTGCAGGAAGAGGATCACCACCAGCACGACGAGCGCCACCGCCTCCAGCAGCGTGTGCAGCACCGCCGAGATCGACTCGCGCACGAACTGCGTCGGGTCGTAGAGGATCCCGTAGTCCATGCCCTGCGGGAAGCTCTTCTTGAGCTCCTCCATGGTCTTTCGGACGTTGGTCGAGAGCTCGAGCGCGTTGGCACCCGGGGACTGGAACACCGGGATCGCGATCGAGGGCTTGTTGTCGAGGAAGCTGCGGATGCCGTAGGCCTGCGCGCCGAGCTCGACGCGCGCCACGTCCCCTAAGCGCACGATCTGGCCGTCGTCGCCGGTCTTGACGACGATGTCGCGGAACTGCTGCTCGTCGGTGAGGCGGCCGGCGGCGTTGAGCGCGATCTGGAACTCCGCGTCGCTCGCGGGCGGGGCACCGAGCTGGCCCGCCGCGACCTGCACGTTCTGCTCGCGGATCGCGTTCACGACGTCATCGGCGGTGAGATTGCGCGCGGCGAGCTTCTGCGGGTCGAGCCACACGCGCATCGAGTAGTCGCCGCCACCGAACACCTGCACGTCGCCCATTCCGGGCAGCCGCGCCAGCACGTCCTTGATGTTGAGCACCGCGTAGTTGCGCAGGTAGAGCGAGTCGTAGCGCTTGTCGGGGGAGGTGAGATTCACGACCAGCGTGAGATTGGAAGAGGCCTTGACGGTGTCGACGCCGAGGTTGCGCACTTCCTCCGGCAGGCGCGGCAGGGCCTGCGCGACCCGGTTCTGCACCTGCACCTGGGCGCGGTCGATGTCGGCGCCGGTGCGGAAGGTCACCGTGAGGGTCATCGTCCCGTCCATGGTGGAGGTCGAGGACATGTAGAGCATGTCCTCGACGCCGACGATCGCCTGCTCGAGCGGGGCCGCCACCGTGCTCGCGATCACCTTGGGGTTCGCGCCGGGGTAGGAGGCGTGCACGACGACCTGCGGAGGCACGACCTCCGGATACTCGCTGATCGGCAGCTTGAAGAGCGCGATGAGCCCGGCAATGGTGATGAACGCCGAGATCACCCCGGCGAAGATCGGCCGCTCGATGAAGAAGTGCGAGAGCCTCACGGATGCGCCTCTTCGTGGGCCGCGCGCGGCGAGGCACTGCGCGCCAACAGCGCCTGATCCTCGGTTTCCGGATGCTTGCCCATGGCGACCAGGTGCGGGGCGACCTCGGCACCCGGGCGCACCCGCTGCAGGCCGTCGACCACGACCTGCTCGCCGGGCGCGAGTCCCGCCTCGACCTCCCGGAGTCCGTCGACGATGGGACCCAGCTTCACGGGCCGGTACTCGACCTTGTTGCCCGCGCCGACGACCAGCACATAGCGCACGCTCTGATCGGTGCCGATCGCGCTGTCATTGACGAGCACCGCCTCGTGCTGACTATTGCCCAGGAGCTTCACGCGCGCGAACAGTCCAGGGGTGAAGAGTCGCTCGTGATTGTCGAGCAGCGCGCGGCTGCGGATCGTGCCGCTGGTAGCATCCAGCGCGTTGTCGACGAACACCATGACGCCCTTGTGCGGGAAGTCCTGCTCGTCGGCGAGACCGACTTCGACTGGGTTGGCGGCTTCCTGCGGGGCGGCATGGCCGTCGCCCGGGTGGCCGTCGTGGCCCGCGAGCGCGTTCTTGCGGTACTTGAGATACGCCTGCTCGTCGTCATCGAAGCTCACATAGATGGGATCGAGCGACACCAGCGTGGTGAGCAGCGTCTGCCCGCTCGAGACGAAGTTACCGCTGGTGATGAGAGCGCGGCTGATGCGCCCCGAGATCGGGGCGGTGACCCGCGTGAAGCTCAGGTTGAGCGCCGCGGCATCGAGCGCCGCCTGGGCGGCTTCCACGTTGGCCTGTGCCTCTTCGTCCCCGGCGCTGCGGGTGTCGAATTCCTCGCGGGAGAGGGCGTGCTGGGCCAGCAGCTTGGTCGCGCGCTCGCGCTCGGACGTGGCGAGCACCAGCTGGGCGCGCGCCTGCGCGAGCTGGGCCCGCGCCTTGTCGCGCTCGGCCTCGTAGGGACGCGGGTCGATGACGAACAGCACGTCGCCCTGGTTCACTTCCACCCCGTCCCTGAAGTTGACCGAGGAGATGTAGCCGGAGACGCGCGGGCGGATCTCGACGCGGTTCACGGCCTCGAACCGTCCCGTGAGCTCGTCGAAGTCAGTGACCTTGCGCGCGATCGCGTTCGCGACCGTGACCTCCGGCAGGGGCGCGGCCTTCGCGGATTCGGCCGCCTCGTTGCGGCCGCAGCCACTCAGTGCCCCGGCGATGATGACGGCGGCAAGAAGATGGATATAGCGCATGGGATCCTCCCCTAAGCAGAATTGCGTCGTGTAGTCAGCGTCCGTCCTGGAGCGGGGCGCCGTGCGGAGATTGTGGGGGGAATCCCCCACTCCGCCCATGCTTCAACAGGGGAGCATCGGAGGGACCTCCCGACAGGCACTTCTCTCTCTCGCATGGGTGAGTGCGGATTTGCGATACTGGCGGGCATGAAGAAGGACAGCCGATCGCCGCAGAAAAGCCAGTCTGCTTCCCGGCTGATAGACGCGAGAATCGAGGAGCTCGGCGACTGGCGCGGCAGGACGCTCAGCCGGCTCCGCGCGCTGGTCAAACAAGCCGATCCCGAAGTCGTCGAGGAGTGGAAGTGGCGAGGGGTTCCGGTGTGGTCGCACGACGGATTGATCTGCACCGGCGAAACTTACAAGAGCGTCGTGAAGATGACCTTCGCCAAAGGGGCGGCTCTGAAGGATCCTTCGCGCCTGTTCAACTCCAGTCTTGACGGCAACACCAGGCGCGCCATCGATTTCCACGAGGGCGAGAAGATAGACGAGCAGGCGTTGAAGACTCTGCTTCGCGCCGCCGTGGCCCTGAATGAGTCCAGAGCCAAACGCTGACCCATGCTCACGGGCGCCACGCCGGCCGACCGGCGTGCGCGGGGCGAATTGATTCGGCAGCGTGCGCCACCAGGAAGAGCAGGGTCGTTGCGACAAAGATGAGTCCGAGAGCTTCCATTGCCCAAACCTCCATGCAGACAGTAGCGAGCGAGGTGCGCATGGATACGGACTTGCGATCTCCGTGACAAACGAGTATCCGTCGGGGCGCCCATGAACCAGGCTCATGGCGTCGCAGGCCGCGAGATGCTGGCCACGGAACGTCATACGCCTGTGGCAGGATGCCGACCATGCCCCGCCTTCCACCCCTCGATTCGCTTCAGGTATTCGCCGTGGCCGCGCGCCATCTGAATTTCACCACGGCAGCGGCAGAGCTTCATCGCACCCAGAGCGCGGTCAGTCATCGCGTCAAATCACTCGAGGCGGAGCTGGGTGTTGCTCTGTTCACGCGTTTGACCCGGCGTCTCGAGCTGACGCCTGTCGGTCAGGCGTTGGCAAACCACATGGACCAGTCACTCGCAGAGATCGCCCGCATCATTGCGGGGTTCAGCGAGCACGAGGGCAGACAGCGATTGCGCGTCACGGCGCTGTCTTCGGTTGCGTCGCGATGGCTGACGCCGCGGCTGCCGCGGTTCCTCGACCTGTATACCGAGATCGAAGTGCAGGTGATCGCGGACGCGCAACTGCTCGATCTGCGGAGCCAGGACGTCGACCTGGCGGTCCGCTTCGGACGCGGCCGCTATCCGCGCCACTCAGTGTCTCTTCTCATGAGAGATCGGGTGCTGCCGGTGTGCAGCCCGGCGTTTCTCGCGGAGCACGGGCGACCCAACACCATTGATGAGCTGCTCGCAATGCCGTTGGTGCATGACATTGCCGCGGAGAGGGACGATAGCCAGTCCGGCTGGCGAAGCTGGCTGAAACAGCTCGGCGGGCTCTCTGCCCCCCACTTGAGCGGTCAAAGCTTCAGCAACGCCGACCTGTCGATCGAGGCGGCTGTGCGGGGCATAGGTGTGTCTCTCGGGCGATTCAGCCTCGTGGCTGATTACCTCGCCGACGGAACACTGGTGAGTCCGATGCCGGTCGCAACTCAGACCGCGTATTCCTACTACGTAGTCGCGCCAC